>NZ_BBQM01000062.1 GCF_000876015.1 Cupriavidus basilensis
CGCGACTCCTGTGTCGGCTGCGATATTGCCAGTACGGTATTTGGTGCCCATGGGCAGGATCGAACTGCCGACCTCTCCCTTACCAAGGGAGTGCTCTACCACTGAGCCACATGGGCGAAACTTGACTGCTGCTTTCTTGACTGCAACCCGGGCAATCTGGAGCGGGTGAAGGGAATCGAACCCTCGTCGTAAGCTTGGAAGGCTTCTGCTCTACCATTGAGCTACACCCGCCGGGTTACCACGCTTTCTGCTTCACCGACTACCGCCGGGTTACTGTCCTGCTTAATTCTGGTGGAGAGGGCTGGATTCGAACCAGCGTAGGCGTAAGCCAACAGATTTACAGTCTGCCCCCTTTAGCCACTCGGGCACCTCTCCGCAGAGAACTTGTGATTATGGTGTAACTCATCAGGCCTGTCAAGCTTTTTCCATACTATGCAAAGCATGGGGACAGTGACGAGATCGCGACCGGGCACCATCCAGGCTGCCTGGCCATTCCACAACCACCGGCGTTCGAAAAGAACACGCTCTCACCCTATAGGGTGTCGCCGGCAGCCCGGAAATGGCTTCCGGCGGGCGTTCCCGGGCTCCTTGCGCCGTCGTCCGAGGCGACTTTTGGCCGGCCAGACCCGAAGCGCTGTCCAGCAATCGGT
>NZ_BBQM01000061.1 GCF_000876015.1 Cupriavidus basilensis
CCGATATAGGACATCTCGATCTTGCTGTCGGCGCGCGCGTGCCGCACGGCGGGGTCGCCGCGCTGCTCGGAGTAATGGTCGGTGCGGGCCTGCCAGACCCGCGCGATGGCGTTGGCGATCTCCAGGTCGCTGTGCGGGCCGCGCAGCAGCGCGCGCAGGTCGTGGCCCTCGGTGGCGAACAGGCACAGGTAGAGCTTGCCTTCGGTCGACAGCCGGATGCGGCTGCAGTCGCCGCAGAACGCGCGCGTCACGCTGGAGATCACGCCGATCTCGCCGGCGCCGTCGCGGTAGCGCCAGCGCTCGGCGGTCTCGCCGCTGTAGTTGGCGGCCACGGCGTCGAGCGGGAAGGCTTCGTGGATGCGGCGCACCACCTCGGCCGAGGGCAGCACCTCGTCCATGCGCCAGTGGTTGCTGGCGCCCACGTCCATGAACTCGATGAAGCGCACGATGATGCCGCTGCCGCGGAAATGCGCCGCCATCGGCACGATCTCGGCATCGTTGGTGCCGCGCTTGACCACCATGTTGACCTTGATCGGCGCCAGGCCGGCGGCCTGGGCGGTCTCGATGCCGTCGAGCACGTCGGCCACGGCGAAGTCGACGTCGTTCATGCGGCGGAAGGTGGCGTCGTCGATGGCGTCCAGGCTCACGCTCACGCGGGTCAGGCCGGCGTCGCGCAGGGCGCGGGCCTTGCGCGCGAGCAGGGAGGCGTTGGTGGTGAGGGTGAGGTCGAGCGGCTTGCCGGCAGGGGTCTCGATGCGGGCGAGCATCTCGACGAGCTTCTCGATGTTCTTGCGCAGCAGCGGCTCGCCGCCGGTCAGGCGGATCTTCTCGACGCCATGCGCGACGAAGAGGCGGGCGGCGCGCTCGATTTCCTCGAAGCTGAGCAGCGCGGAGTGGGGCAGGAAGGTGTAGTCCTTGTCGAAGACTTCCTTGGGCATGCAGTAGACGCAGCGGAAGTTGCAGCGGTCGGTGACGGAGATGCGCAGGTCGTGCAGCGG
>NZ_BBQM01000060.1 GCF_000876015.1 Cupriavidus basilensis
CTTGGGAAGTGCCCGCGGATCTTGATGATCTTGCGTAGCTGCGCGTTGATGCTCTCGATGGCGTTCGTCGTGTAGATGATCTTGCGGATCGCCGGCGGGAACGCAAAGAATGGAATGACCTGACTCCAGGACCGATGCCACGCGGCGGCGATCGGGCCATACCGCTGGCCCCATTGGCCTTGCTCGAAGGTGGTCAGTTCGGCCAGAGACGCCTCGACGGTTGGCGCGGTGTAGACTGGCTTGAGCGCCGCCGCCACCGCGCGGCGGTCCTTCCAGCTCGCATAATCCAGGCTGCCTCGGATCAGGTGCACGATGCACGTTTGCAGCGTCGTGTCGGGGAACACCGCGTTCAGGGCTGCCTCCATGCCCTTGAGCCCGTCGGTGACCGCGATCAGGATGTCCTGGGTGCCACGCGTGCGCAGGTCGTTGAAGACCTTCATCCAGAACTTGGCCCCTTCGGTGGTCTCGATCCACAGGCCCAGGATGTCGCGCGTGCCGTCGGGCAACACGCCCAGGGCGAGATAGACGGCTTTGTTGCGCACCACGCCGTCTTCGCGCATCTTGACCCGCAGCGCATCGAAGAACACCACTGGATACATGCTCTCCAGCGGCCGGGCTTGCCAGGCGGTGACCTCCTGCATGACCTCGTCGGTCACGGAGCTGATGAATTCGGGTGAGACCTCGGTGCCGTACTGTTCGGCCAGGAAGGCCTGGATCTCGCGCACGGTCATGCCGCGGGCATACATGGCGATGATCTTGTCATCGAACCCGGTAAAGCGCCGCTCGTGCTTGGGAATGAGGATGGGCGCGAAGGTGCTGTCGCGGTCACGAGGCACGTTCAGGTGCAGGGGGCCATCGTCGGTGAGTACCGTTTTAGCGCTGCTACCATTGCGCTGGTTGGTCGCATCCTGCGGGCGCTGCGCGCCCGCAGGATAGCCCAGGTGCTGGCCCAACTCGGCGCCCAGCGCACGCTCGATGAGGGCCTTCTTGAACGCCATGGCGGCGTCCTGGACCGCTTCGGCGGTCATTGGCCCCTTGACGAACTGGTCGACCAGTTCCTTGGGAATGGTGGGCAGTTCCCTCAGTGGCGTCTTCGGTTTGCGTGGCATACGGCCTCCTTGGCTACATGGTATGCCCTGCACACAAAAATACGGATAGGCCCC
>NZ_BBQM01000059.1 GCF_000876015.1 Cupriavidus basilensis
GCTTGGCATCCCGACGACACAGGCCGGAGAAACTGCGCTGCCCGGAGGAACGCTCGTTGGGCCCGGGGGCGACTGGATCATCAACCCCGACACCGCGCAGGCTGCGCCACTGGCTGCCCCAACTCTGGCGCATCAAGTGGCTGCGCACCCCATCAAGGAACCGTACACCCTCGCCGAAATCGAGGCGCGCATCGCATCGCATGACTACAGCGCCGAGCTGCTGCTGCAGCACGCGATGGAGCTGCTGCGCGGACGGCCCGGAGAGGATGCGCGGCCGGTGGCGTGGCGGGCCTGGTTCGACCAGGACAGCGGGGCGCGATGGCTGTTCACGCTGTGGCCCAAGGAAGAGCGCCTCGACGTGCAATGGCAGCCGCTCTACGCCACCCAAGGAGCCAGCCATGCCGGCAATCCTGGTTGACGTGCAGCAGGTCTACACGGCCCCGACGAAAGGCCGACGCTATCTGACCGCACGCGGTGCAGCACGGGCAGAAGCCGATGCCATGTTGACACGCGCTTACCCCAGCGACCAACCCGAATACGACGACATGGGGCGCTGTCTCTACGGCGGCTTTCATTGGAGTAGCGACGAGCGCCTGGTGCGCGTCCACAAACGACTGATGCGACTGCTGCTGCGGCGCTTAAGGAATAGCCATGACTAAGTTCCGTTGCTGGATTCCTGACTATGGCCAGGACCGCGAGGACGGCTGCGACGTGGCCGCGTTCGGCGCTGAATCGGCTGCGACTCTGTTCATGGAAATCTACGAGACACGCAACGCCGAATACCCGGTTGCCTCGGGAGGCACGGCTATTGTGGCCGTGTCCACCGATGACACTCCCCATGAGATGTACTCGGTTTGGGGCGAACCGCGGCCTATCTATCGTGCTAGGAGGAAGACATGACCCGGTATAGCGCCTTGCGCAAGATGGGATGCGACCCGCTAACCGCGGGAATCATCGCGGGCATGAACTGGCTCGTCGGCGTCCCAAATAACGAAATCCGGGTGATGCACATCGTCATCGAAATCGAGGAGGTCGATCATGCTGGTTGACGGAAAGGAATGGCGGTTGGTGCCGGCGGAGCCGACCGACAAAATGGTGCGTGCCGGTGCGGCTGCGATCGGAACTCTTCGCACCTACCGCGCCATGCTCGCCACCGCCCCCATACCGCCCGATGTTGCCC
>NZ_BBQM01000058.1 GCF_000876015.1 Cupriavidus basilensis
GGGTAATACCCCCTGAAATCCACCGCTGGGAGAAGTAGAATTTTCTCGTTAAGAGGGAGTTCTGCAGATGAAGAAGTCGAGATTCACAGATAGCCAGATATTGGAGGCGCTCAAGCGCGCGGAGGCTGGGCTTGCGGTGCCGGAGCTATGCCGGGAACTGGGCATCAGTTCGGCAACGTTCTACAAATGGCGCTCGAAGTACGGCGGGATGGACGCGTCGATGATGTCGCGCATGAAGGAGCTCGAGGCGGAGAATGCCCGGCTGCGCAAGATGTACATCGAGGAGAAGCTCAAGGCTGAGATTGCCTCGGAGGCGCTGCAAAAAAAGTTCTGAAGCCATCTCGCCGGCGCGAGATGGCAAAGCAGGTTGTGCAACAGCGCCGCGTGTCAATTCGTGTGGCGTGCACAGTGTTCGGCATCAGCGAGTCGTGCTACCGATACGAGGCGAAGTTGAACACGGAGAACGAAGAGATTGCAGACTGGCTGATGCGTATCACGGGCTGTCATCGCAACTGGGGCTTTCTGCTGTGCTATTACTACTTGCGTAACGTGCAGGGATTCGGGTGGAACCACAAGCGCATCTACCGGATTTATCGGGAGCTGGAGCTGAACCTGCGCATCAAGCCGAAGAAACGCTTGGTGCGCGAAACGCCGCAGCCGCTGTCGGTGCCGCATGCCATCAACGAAGTGTGGTCAATGGACTTCATGCATGACCAGCTCGTTGACGGGCGCAGCATCCGGACGCTGAACGTGATTGATGATTTCAACCGCGAGGCGCTGGGCATTGAGGTGGATTTCTCGCTGCCGTCCGAGCGGGTGATTCGCACGCTGGAGCAGCACATGGAATGGCGTGGCAAGCCGAAGGTAATTCGTTGTGACAACGGCCCAGAATACCTGAGCACAGCCATCGTGACTTGGACGCAGAAGCTAGGTATACGGCTGGAATACATTGAGCCGGGCAAGCCGCAACAGAACGCGTACATCGAACGGTTCAATCGGACCGCGCGATACGAATGGCTCTCGCAATATCTGTGGGAAGACCTGGAGCAGGTTCGGCAGGCAGCGGCCGACTGGATGTGGACTTACAATCACGAGCGCCCAAATATGGCATTGGGCGGCTTTACCCCGAAGCAGCGGCTGGCCATGGCCGCTTAGTTTCTACTTCTGCCGACTGTGGAAAACGGGGGCATTACCG
>NZ_BBQM01000057.1 GCF_000876015.1 Cupriavidus basilensis
CTTTGGTGGTTTTGTTCAACGCACCTTTAGGACGTCCTTTGCCAGCAGCAGGAGGTTTTCGAGTGACAATTTTTGTCACTTCTTTAGTGCTCATCGCGTTACTTCAGCGCTCCAGCGGAATGCCGACACATGCGCACGCGCCACATGATTTCATTGCATGCCGCCTGTAGATACATGCGCTTCGCATCCTGTTCTTGGATTCGCGAGATTGCGCTGTCGCCCAACTTGCGGCGCAATTCCATCCGGCGCTTGGCTGTGTCTGCGAAGGTCATCAGTTATTCCCAATGAGCTTGTTGGTGAATCCGTAGTGGAACGAGATCCGCACCGATGCAGCAGTCAGCGCGACCGACAGCGAAGCAGCGATCGTCGTGCCCTTCTGCGACGAAGCCCAGAAAGCGCCTGGCGCACTTGTCTGGCGGATGACAGTGGGGATTGCGGGAGAGGCAGCCGACGCCGGGATATAGGCGCGCAGCGTGGCGATGTTGCCGTCTACCGAGTCTGCGATGCTGATCAATTCCATTCCCGCGGCGCCGAGCGTTGCAATGGGATCAATCGTGATCTGAATTCCAGTGACGAAGACATACTTATCTGCGGGCACCACAAGCATGTTCTGTGGCGTCGTACCTGAGGCGGAGTTCAGCGTGACCGCGGCAAACTTCGTCGGAATGAATTGCCCTTCCAACTGTTGAGGCGTGCCGCCGTAGTCGGCAAGAGAGACAAGCGCAGTCATTTCTTGAACCCCTTCAGCGTCTTGGCCAAGCGGGCGCGTTGCCCTTCCTTGCCCGGTTTCTTAGCGGCTGCATCCAGTTTCTTCGCGGGAATTTTTTCGCCCTTCTTGACGCCAAGTTCCTTGCGCAGACTGCCGGGCTTCTTCACCGCGTCCTGAATCCAGTGCTTGGCCATATCACGCCTCGATGTGTGATGAAGATTTCAGCGGCTAGTGCCGCCCATCTTCGGCGCCGGCACACCATTCAGCTTTACGGGTTCAGGCCTCGGACCCGGAGGTGCCGCGACCTTTCCGCCCGCAGGCTTGGTGCGCGCGGATTGGGCGCAGTTGACGGCGGCGCTCATGGAGCCACCTTTCAGATCACTTTTCGACATTTCATAGCTCCAATGAGTGAATCAGTGGCATAAATTGCCGTTTGTTCGATGTAGATGATAGTTTGGTTGCTCACAACTTGCAAATGTCGGCATCATCTGCTAACGCAATTCGATAGTTGTAGGCC
>NZ_BBQM01000056.1 GCF_000876015.1 Cupriavidus basilensis
CGGGCGCGGGCAGGGCGCGGCGGTCGAGCTTGCCGTTGGGCGTGAGCGGCAGCGCGGCGAGCACGACGAAGGCGGCGGGGACCATGTAGTCGGGCAGTTGCTCGGACAGCGCCGCGCGCAGCGACGCCACATCCACGACGCAACCCTCCGCCGGCACCACGTAGGCAGCGAGTCGGGCACCGTTCGGGCCGTCGACGGCGATCACCGCCGCATTGGCGATACCCGCCTGCGCCAGCAAACGCGCCTCGATCTCGCCCGGCTCGATGCGGAAGCCGCGGATCTTGAGTTGCTGGTCGATGCGTCCCAGGTATTCGAGTTGCCCGTCCGGCAGCCAGCGCGCGAGGTCGCCGCTGCGATAGAGGCGCGCGCCGCCGTCGGAGAACGGATCGGGCACGAAACGCTCGGCGGTCATGCCGGGCCGGTTCAGGTAGCCGCGCGCGAGGCCATTGCCACCGAGGTACAACTCCCCAGCCACGCCCGGCGGCACGAGATTGAGCTCGGCATCGAGCAGGTAAGCGCAGCGCGCGCCGACCGGGCGGCCGATTGGCGCGTAGGTGCCGGCGAAGTCGGCTTCCGCGCTGTCGGCACGTACTTTCCACACCATCGGCGTGACCACCGTTTCGGTAGGGCCATAACCGTTGATGAAGGTGCGCGGCGCCAGCGCGCGGCGCGCCAGTTCGAAGGCCGGGCGCGGCATCGCCTCGCCACCGAAGGAGTAGAGCGAGACCTCGGGCCGCTGCTCGCTTTGCGCGCACCATTCGGCAAGCTGCTTCAGGTAGGCGGGCGGGAAACCGGCGTTGGTGACGCGATGGCGGATCAGCGCTTCGCAGGTCTGCTCGGGCGTCCACAGCGTATCGTCACGCAGGACGAGGGCTCCGCCGCAGGCGAGCGCGCACAGCCAGCGCTCATGCGCGCCATCGAAGGCGAAGGACAGGAAATGGAGTTCGCGCGAATGCGCACCCATCTCGTAGGCGTCGATGGTGGCGGCCACGTGCATGGCAAGCGGTCCGTGGGAAACGCACACGCCTTTCGGCTGTCCGGTGGAGCCGGAGGTATAGATCAGATAGGCAAGCTGATCGCGGTGCACCGGCTGTTCAGGCAGCGCGGCGATGTTGTCGGGCATCATGTCGAGCGTCAGCACCGGCAGCGAGGCGGGCGCGGGCAGCGCATCGAGCAAGGCGGTCTCGGTGATGAGCAGCGCAATGGCGCTGTCGCGGAACAGGTATGCCAGCCGCTCGGGCGGATAAGCCGGATCGAACGGCACGTAAGCCGCGCCGCTGCGCATGACGGCGAGCAGGGCGATGAGGATGTCGGGCGAGCGGGACAGCGCGATGCCGACGCGGATCTCGGTGCCGATGCCGCGCGCGTGGAGCACGGCGGCGAGGCGGTCGGCGCGGGCGAGCAGTTCGCCGTAGCGCAGGGTCTGGCCGCCGCAGATCACGGCGGTGGCGTCGGGCCTTGCGGCGGCATGGCGGGCGATG
>NZ_BBQM01000055.1 GCF_000876015.1 Cupriavidus basilensis
GCATCGCGCGCCGCCGCCAGCGCCTCTATCGGCGACAGCAGCCGCTCCGAGTATCCGCGGCATTCCCCGAAGCACTGCCATGCCAGGGCCTGTGCGAGATCGCGTAGGGCGGCGGCGTTCTGAGCCGGCTGTGCATCCTTTCCAGCGCTGGGCACCCAGCAGTCAGGGCACGGCACGCCGCCCTCATCGGGGGCGTGGTAGCTCGGGCCGCCGATCATGCCATTACCGTGGCAGGTGGGGCAGTCCGGCGCCGCCTCAAAGTTATCCTCTTTCATCTCACTCTCCGTTGTTTGGTCTTTTTAGACCTCTTCAATCAACCAGCCGCCGCCTTCTCTCTTCGACTTCGGGAATGCCACCCGAAAGACGAATGGGTACTGCTCTGCGGCCACTTTCATCTTCACCTTGGCATCGTCCTGATAGATCGCCTTCGAGCCTTTGCAGTCGTGCATCTCGAGCTGACCATCGGCGACCATCACTGCGAAATCCACCGTCAGGAACGTGTTATCCGCGAGCCGAAGCTTCAGGCCCTCGAAGCGATACCAGAGCACCGTGCCGGCATTCCTGAGCAATTCCAGGTGCTGCGCGTAGGCTTGCTCGGTCTTGTTCATGGCGCCGGTCTTGAGCCGGCCTAAAGCGCGCATGCGGGACTGCCCCGAACGTGCTGGATGTAGGGCATGGAGCGAACCCATTTCTGCGCTCATGCCACCACTCCGATTTCCATGCCAAGCGCCCGCTTGGCCATGTCGATGACCGTCACGGTGAAACGCTCGCCGGCGTTCTCGCGCGCAAGGATTCGCCTCGCCCAATCGCGACCGTCATTGCGATGCTCGAGCATCGTTTCAGGCCATTTCATCGTCGTCATCATTGCTGCGCTCCCTTCCGGTATTGCGCAATTCGGTCAGCAATAGCCTGCTTGGCAGCGATGACTGCATCGCGTTCTGCCTTGACTGCGGCATCCCGCGCGACAACGCGATCCATGCGCGACAGATTCATCTTCGCGATCTCGTCCTTCACGCGCTGCAACCCCTCGGGGTTGCCCGTGACGTTGGTCGGCATCGGAGGCGGCAAGAGCGCGGCGACATGGGACGCTGGCAGAAGACCCTGACACTTCGCCTCGGCCAGCGCAGCATCGCGCTTGTGCGGGTCGCTGCCGATGGACGGCCACCACTTCACGGGGTCGGTTGCCGCGGCGGTGATGCGCTGGTACGCCTCCTTGAACGCCATCCGCGCCCCAATCTCGTCGCCGATATCCATGACCGGCTTGCAGATGCCCCACGCCTGCGCGATCTCGTCATTCAGGATGACCGTCTCGGTTTCGTCGCACGCCTTGACCGCGAGCGTCCACGCTTCTTCCGCGCCGAGTCGCCGTGCCTTGTTGCCGGCGTTCAGGATTTCGAGGATCTGCCCGATGGACGGCGGGAACTTCGTATCGGCGACCACGTGCCGCGAAAATGCCAGGCGCACAGTCACAATCTCGAATTCCGCGAGCAATCCCCACCACATGCGCAGCGTCTCCTGCATGGGAGCCTCGCGGCCGTAGTTGTTGAACGTCGTGCGCACAACCTGTGCGAATTCGGCCC
>NZ_BBQM01000054.1 GCF_000876015.1 Cupriavidus basilensis
TTTGGCAATCCAGGCATCCTTAGCCTTCTCGGCGACCACAGGATGATAGAGACGGCCATCGGAACATTTCATCCAACCATACAGCGCACCGGAGCGCACCTTCTTCCATTCCTTCACGACAAAGCCAAAGCCCGCGAGGCGCGCGAGCTCGATGTCATCGTCCGGAAGCGATGCGGCGGGGATCTGATGCCATGACGCGCACCACAGGATCACCGCGAAGAAGCACTGCGCAGGCGGGACATGCGACACGAGTTTGCTGTCACGCAGGCGGCTCACGTCCAGCGGCATGAACTGGAAATCGCGCAGATCGCAATCGGCCGGCGTGAGAGGTTCTGGTAGATCAGCCACACCTACTCCCACGACAACTGATCGACGTTCTGCAACTCGTTCATCCGCTCGCGTGCGAGCTGCATGAACGCGGCCACAGTGTCTTTGGGGAAGCACTGGAACTCGATGGGCACGCACTTGATGCCAGCCGCGGCCAGCACCTTGCACGCACGCTCGAGGTCGCCCTCCGAACAGAAGCGCGAGATGGTCGGCGCTGAAACACCGATTTCTTCCGCGATCCTGTTCTGGCCCGTGCGCGCGATGTGATGCAACGAGACCGTCAAGTTCTTGCGTGCCAATTCACCCGGGGGCGACGAAACTGGTTCCACTTCACTACCTCACCGAAAACGGGAGCGTGCCCACAGCCATGACAGAATTGGTCACTCTCACATCACCAACCGCCACGAAAGGGGCACGCATGGAAAATCTGTACGTAGAACTTCGCTTCGAGAGCCAGTTGTTCTCGATGCTAAAAATGCTGGCGAAGTCGGAACAAGGGAGCGAATTCATTCAGTTCGATCCCCCTGTAGACGACGGCGAGCCCACTCTGGCCATGCTTCAATGCAAGTCGGCAAATCTGGCCGAAGGGGCGTTCCTGCGGTTGGTCCCGTTCCAGGAAGAAATTGACCTACGGCAGATACCAGCGGCATTGCTGGTGCCGGTGCATCTGGTCGCATGGATGGCCGAAACGAACGTAGAGCGGCCTCGTTTTCTCGGATTCGTCGCATAAGGGCCGCGTGGCGAGCCTTGGATAGCTTCTCAGCTTCCCTGCGCCGCCATGCCTCAGGCCCATTTGTCTTTCGCATGACGGCTCCTAGGCGGCCACTGGGTCGGCGGTGGTCGGTACGTGCCCGCGCAAGTAAGCCCAATCAACATCAGGACGCATTTCTTCGCATCGAACTTGACTCTTGCCAGCTCGCTCCAGGGCAGGACAGCGTTCAGCAGGTATGCGGTCATTGGTGATCCATTCGTAGACAGATACCGGGCTGATCTCAAACAGCTTTGCCACCGTAGGCGCACCTCCGGCAGCCTTGATTGCTCGCTTGGCGATGTTGTCTGCAGTCACTTTGACCTCTAATAAGGCAATTCCTTACCTCACTATAGCAGGTAACACCTTATTTGCAAATGTTAGGCTTGCCCTTATGCATATCGGTGAACGTATCCGCGCGCTTCGCAAGGACTTGGGCCTCACTCAAGCTGACCTTGCACGCTACTTCAACATCACCAACGTCTCTGTTTCAGAGTGGGAACGAGGCATTGGAAAACCTGATCAGGAGAAGCTTCCAGCACTCGCAAGAAAGCTACAAACTTCGGTCGTTTATCTTCTGACAGGGAGGGATGACGCCAAAGACACAGACAAGCCAACAGAGGCACTTTTACACCTAACGAGCGGTCTTCCAGTCATTCCGAGTGGAGGGGCCTTCGAATGGAGCCAAAAGATGCCAGCAGAACAAGAAAAATTCGCTGGGGAGCGAATCCTTTGTCCTTTCCAGCACTCCGAAGGGGCTTTCATCACCAATGTCATCGGTGAAAGCATGTTCGATCCGTCCTCAAAGAAGTCATTTTCGGATGGTGACTATATTGTCGTAGACCCTAACCGCGGCATCCGGCAAGGATCAATAGCGCTCATCAAGGTCGCCACAGGAGAGATCGTGCGCCAGGTCCTGATCGAACCTGACCAAACAGTGCTTATGCAAGCATTGAATCCCCGTTGGCCGGACCGCATTCAGAAGATGGATGAGGGAGATACCATCATTGGTGTCGTAATTGGAAAGTGGGTAAGCGAAGACTGATAAAATTTGGAGGAGGAACGCAGTGATCAGGCGGCTGGCAGCTCTAATCTGGTGGTGTGGAACCATTTTTGCTGCAATTGCAGCATGGGAATGGGCTTCTCAGATGGAGCAATGGCAAAAATGCGATGCCATAGAGACCAAATACCAAGAGATAGCAAAGAACAGCAGTTCGAAGCCTGTATCTAGCAATGACGAAGATGTCTTCGAACGCGTAACAGCAACAGCGAAGCTTGAGGAGGCGAAGCATCAGCTTGATATTTGTCAGTCCATGAATCTACGGTCAAGTGCAGCCGCGATTTTATGGTGTCTGCCGTTCTACGCAGTGGCGTTCGTTCTTGGGGGATCGTTCTGGCGCCCGCCACGCCCAAAGTAAAGCATCGGTCGCCGCATGCATAGCCCGCTACTTAGCGGGCTTTTTTACGTCCTCAGCAAAAAAGTAAGGTAACACCTTGACATAAAGTAAGGATGCACCTAAGCTTGTTCATAAGGAAACACCTTAT
>NZ_BBQM01000053.1 GCF_000876015.1 Cupriavidus basilensis
TGCGCGGGGCCGAGGTGGCACGCGGCACCACCTGCGGCTCCCGGCCCACGAAGATGCGCGACGGCAGCACGAAGCCCCGCAGTGCCAGCATCTCCAGCGGTCCCTGGCCGACTTCGGTGCGCATCTGGTAGCGGATCGGGTAGGCCATCTCCGCTTGCGGCGGCAGCCTTGCCGCACGCTCCGTCAGGCTGTCAGCCTCGGCAGCGCTCGGCTCAAGCTCGCTGGTTGTCGGCCCCTTGGTGTCGGGCGTGCCTCGCCAGGTCAATTGATAGACGGCGCTGTCCAGCGGCTCGACGTGCGCCCGCTCCAGCATCCGCACGAAGCCAAAGCGGCCGCCGAACTCATAGCTCTTGTTGGTGCCCGCGTGCTCGGTCTGCCACTGCAGCCGGGTGCCCAGGTCCTGCAGGTTGTTGGCCGGCCAGGTCATCGCCTGCCAGGTCTCGCGCTGGTTGTAGTAGTGCAGCTTCTGGCTGTCGACGGTCAGCACCGTATCGGTCAGGCCCGGCGTGGGAATCGGCTTGACCTCAAAGCGATACTGCGGCTCGCCTTGCGCCAGCAGGCGGGTGGCGATGCGCTGCAGGGCATTGACCGCCTTGAGGAAGGCCGGATCGAAGGCCAGCGCCTGGCCGCCGGTGGCCGCCGGCACCCATTGATCGCCCTGCAGTTCCAGCACGCCTGCCAGTTGCGTGCCGAGGAACGCCCCGATCACGCCGGTTTGCGGGCGCAAGAAGCGCGCCAGTTCCGGCAAGGAGGCATCGTTGGCGCTGTCGGCGAACGGATAGCGCCCGGCGAACGATTTGCCCCACGCCATGGCAATGCCCTGTCGCCAGGCGTCGTTCAGGCTCGCCTGCGCGGGTTGCAGCACGGTCTGCGTGGCCTGCGTGATCGGGCGTACGAACAACGTCTCGCCCATGCCCGCCCACTGGTTGCCGAGGCTCGCCGCCATCAGTTGCGCATAGGCCCGGGTGTCGGCCAACTCCGATCCCTTGCCCTGGAAAAGTGCCTGCGCCATCTGCCGGGCTTGCGCGTCGGCATCCGCGCTGTTGCTGACCTGCTGCAGGCGCAGGCGCAGCGCCGTTGCGCGGTCGAGGAAACGTTGCAGGCTCAGGTCGCTGCTGCTGCCTGCATTGGCGGCCTGGCCCTGTCCCACCAGCCGCAGCACCGGTCCGAAGGCGGCGCCCAGCGGCCCGGCCGTGTCCGGCTTGATCGCCTCGGGTCCCGCCGTCTTCTTGCCCAGCAAGTCCTGGGCCTTGGCCACCAGCGTGTCGGACAGCGAATCCTTGTGCGCGCCGGCGCCGCCCTGGTATTCCAGCGACTTCATCAGCGCGATCACCGGCGACTGGCGCGCATCGGCCATCAGCTTGAGCTGATCGATGGCGGCCGGCAGCGTGGGGGCGGGTTCCCATTGCAGGCTGTTCATGAAGCCCTGCCAGCGCTCCGCGTAGTCGGCGAAGTACCGCTCGGTCAGCGCAGCCTGCAGGGCTTCGGCGGAGCGGCCTTCTGTCGGCGATGCCTGGGGCTTGCCGTCGGTCAGCACCCAGTCGCTGGCGATCTCGCTGCGCTTGGCAGCGGCCTCGATGGCGGGAGCGACATGGCCCTCGTAGGCCTGGCGCGTGAAGATACCGGGCACGATCGCGGTGGCGCGCACCAGCCCGCGGGGATCGGCGCCGGCCGTCAGCGAGACCAGGGTCGCGTCCGGATACTTGTTGCCGCCGTTGTTCGCGAAGGCATTGATGATGCCCTGGTAAATGGTGTCCTCGCCGTTGCGCTCCCCGATCACCGCCAGCAGGGTCTGGCGAGCGCCGGCCACGAGTTCCGGGCGGGGTTCGATGCGCCAGTCCGGGTTCGCCTTGAGGTGCTGGGCATAGAACCTGAGCAGGCGTTCGGCGAGGTCCTGCCGCTCGCCCGGCGTGATGCGGGCATCGGTAGACCAGCGTCGTACCAGTTGCGGGGCCAGGAAGGCCGGGTCAGCGCGCTCGGGGGCGGCCAGCATCAGGTAGGTCTTGAGGCCTTCGTGACCGCCCAGCGCCCAGCGGCTGGTCTGCTCATCCAGCATGTCGGTGCGCATCTGCGCGAGGTCCACCAGCGACGCCTCGAGGTCCTGTTGGACCGGTGTTGCCAGCAATCGGCGGCTGGCCTGCGCGTAGGGCTTCCACAGGGCGTCAAGCACGGCTGGGTCGCGGTTCAGGCCAAAGCGGGTCGCGAGCGGTGCGTGATGCTGGGTACGGTATTCGTAGCGCTCGATCTGCTGCTGCAGGGCAAGCAGTGCGCGCAGACGTTCGGCGGCATTCGGGGCCGATTGGATGCCGGTCACGGCCTGCCCGGCGACGTGCATGTCGCGGCCATTCAGTACGCCAGACACTAGCATGCCGGCGCTCCACAGGCCGATGGCCGTCAACGCCAGAGTGGAGCACACCGTGACCGGATGCCAGCCGATCCGGCGGCCCGGTTGGCGGCGGGCGGCTTCGCCCAGGTACTGCCAGAGGGGCAAGTCGGTACCAGGCTCGTCGTCCGCATCGGCGGCAGAGCCCGGATATGGAGCGAACACAATGCCGCTGAGCGGGAGGCGTCGGCGTTGACTGCTCACCAATCCACCGATCCAGTCGGCGAGCACCGGGCCGCGCGTGTCGAGCCGCTGGGAGAGGGCTCCCATATAGCGGTCACGCCCGTTCTGGATCAACTGCTCGATGCTGCGATTCGCCAATTGGTCACGCAGGGTCTGCAGCGCGGTGCCGATGGCGGTGGCGTCAGCACCGCGCGGCAACTCGCAGCCGATCACCGGTGTATCGCCGTTGGCGGTCACGTCTGCCTGGGCGACATCGAGCAGGTAGATCGGTGCAGACCAGTGCAATACCTCGGCGATGCGAGCCAGGCGGAGGCCACAGGGCATGGTACTCCCGCGTGGCTTGGGCAATTGGGCCTCGCCGTCGGTCACGAGGACCACGGCATCGACAGGATGGCGCCGGCGCAGCCTGTAGATCTGCTTGAGCCATGCGGCGTCCGGCTGGCCG
>NZ_BBQM01000052.1 GCF_000876015.1 Cupriavidus basilensis
TCGATTGTGAGCAGGCTATTGGCCACGTTGGCACTCCAATCGAGAGACAGGGAACGAAGGAGCGGTGCTTGCGCATCCGCGACTTGTCTCTGCCCTGCGGAGACCAACTTGACGGGCCAATCCAGCGATTGACGGCTCGCTTATGCCTGGAAATCCATTAGCATGAGTCTAATCGCTCACAAAATTGAGGATTTGAGCAATTTCATGCCAAGTAACTGCAAAATAGTAGCTTTCTTGTGTGATGTCAATGTGGTGCGCTATACTTTTAATGCCTTCACGCATGCCGCTTGCTGGTGGCGCTCTCCCCGAGCACTGCGAAAAACTCGGTAAGCGGCATGACGTGAGGGAATGCGCAGGCTGATGCGCAGCGGAAAGGTGGGCCGGAAGGAATCTCCATACCGGGAGCGGCGACCCGGTGCCGAAAGGAGCGAACCCCACCGCGCTACCAAAGCACGCCACATGGAAAGCCGGAGGTCAGCGCCGGTCCCTCACTAAAACTGGCAAAAGCCTGTGTGCTGGGAGTAAAAGCCGAGCAGCCTCCCCTCGGAATTGATGCCTTGAGTAAGCGTCGAGTGAGTTGCCCCTCTTTGGAGGGGCTTTTCATTTCTCAGCGCCGGCGACGCGCATTTTTGTTACGCCAGGCGAACCATTCCGGCGTGCCCATCTTGGGCTCCGAACCGCCACTACCGCCGCTCGAGCCACCATCGACTCCCTCAACCGGAGGCGGAGCTTTCGAGACTTGCTTGGTCATTTCCTTGGCTGCACGCCCAGCGAGTTTTGTCATCTCGATTCCCATTTGCATGGGCGAAAGGCCCATTACGCGCATGGCTTCACCCAGATTCTCGGACTTGCCGAGCCATGTCACGAGCTTTTCCGGGTTAGGCACACTGGTGATAACCGATAGGAACTCAGGGCCACCAATGCCAGCCATCGTCAGGTTCTGCACCGAGGTATCATAGTCGGTGCCGAACTCTTTGCGCGCCGCGGCATCAACCTCCGCAATGCGGCTGCTAGTCTGCTGCTCGGCCATGCGTTGCTGAATCATCTGCTCGGCATAAGTACGCGCGAGTTGCTCGACATTCGGATGCTGCTGCGCTGGCATAACCGGAGTGGCCTCTGACCCATCACCGGCCTGTCCGGCCTGTAGTGCAGCCAGTTGCTGTTGCAGGCGCGCGTTCTCAGCTGCGATCTGCTCAGCGCGTTGCTCTGCAGCTCGGCGTGCCGCCGCCATTTCGCCCATGCGCTTCGGCACCCATTCAGGCGGCTGTGCATTCTGATTTGGCTGTTGCGTCTCTTGGGGCGCGCCATCGTTCGGTGCGGCAACCGTTTCAGTCGATGTCGTTTCTACTACTTGTTCCATGATTTTCCTCGATTGATGGGCGATTTATTGTTGGGGTAGTGGAACTGCGGCTTGCGATGCTTGCGGTTGCGGGCTGGAATCGGTGACGGTGGGCAACCCCATCGCATAGGCTGCTGCGGGATCGAGCGTAGGCGGATTGACGTCTTCCCCCGGATTCGGGGCCATTAGCACTTCCGTGCCGAGCTTTTCTGCGATGAGGCCTAGGATGTTCGGGTCGAGCGCACCCAAGATCGACTTGAGGCGATCCGTCTCGGCCTTGAATGCGGCCGTGATAGCCTCGCGCTCGTTCTCCATGCGCAGCGCCAGGTGATTGAGTGCCTCCATGTCCAGGCGCCGATTCTCGATGTCCAGCGCGCGGTCCTTCTCGGCCAGCGCCTCCGATAGTTGCTTGACCATATCTGCGGCAGCTTGCAATTGCTGTAGCAATTGCTGTTCCTTCGGCGTGGGGCCATCTCCAACCACACCCGGATTCGTGGCATTGATCCAGTTACGCATACGCTCACGCAACTTATCAGCAATCGGGAAGTCAGCCACCGCCATATACAGATCGCCGATGACTTGAGCCATCGCCGGATTGGCAACGATCAGATTCGTGAGCGCTTCAAAGGCTTCTTCGCGCTTGGTGTCATAGCTCGGGCCCGCGTCTACAACCACCTCATAGCGACCAACATTCGGGTTGAAGCTTGCATTGACGCGATTCTCCTGTGCTACCTTTTCCATACGAAGCGCTTCGGTTTGCTTCGGGTCGATGACCACAGTTTGCTGCTCGCCATCCTCGGCCATGATGCGCAGCACACGCCGCGTGTCATATACCTTCGGGATCAGGTCGATTAGTTGAACACCAGTAAACCGCAATGCATCGTTCAGTGCATCCGGAAAATGGAACGTCACGCGCTCGCCCTGCTTCTGGCGCTTCGTGATCGAGACGCCGCTGATCTCGTTGCCTTGTTCGCTAAAGGTGGCCTCATATTGGCCGCTCGACATCATCAACTCACGCTCAGCCACCTGCATGCCTTCGAGATAGGCCGGAGAACTGTTCGGCGGTTGCTGCCGTTGCGGGGGCGGAATGGGATCTCCGTTTTCATCCTTATGGTTCCACGGCAGATAAGCATGATTCTGCGTGTTCGCCGTGGACCAATAATTCTCGAGCCCTTCGATGGCTTCGACGGGGGCTGTCCACGGCGATTTGCTCTGCAACGCACCATATTCCAGTGCTGCGGATGCGTTGTAGTTGTAGGCGCGCTGCGCATCCTTTTGATACCGGATGAGGCCCTTTCGATCAAGGCGCCCTTCGATGACGATCTCCTCGCCTGGCACGCGGATGATGGGGACATAGGCGCCAGGCCAAATCCCCTTTTCTGCGATGGCGTTCCCGGCGATCACATAGAGGCGCACCGTCTTTTTGTCGACGCGGCGGCGCATGACAACTTCCGAGTCCTCTCGATGGGCCGCGGCATACAGTGCACGCTCGTTTGCCTCCATCTCGGACTCACGAACAAAGCGCATGCTTCCATCATCATTCGGAATGGCATAGAGCCATTCCTTGCGCGTCTCGACCTCGTAGTAGTTCGCCGTGCGGACCGTGTCTTTCATGATCCACGACTGCACGCCATTGTTATCGGCACCCATTGGAATCTTCACACGTGGGTACTTATCCTCGAACTTGTCGCGCGGCATGTCTTCGTAGATGAAACCGAAACGTGCATCGGAACCGTCTAGATTCTTGATATGCGGATCCAGATACACCGAAAGAGGATCTGGCACCTGCTTGATGCGGATTTCCTGATCGAAGCTATTGTCATCCGCATATTCGGTCACAAGGCGCCAATAGCCAATGCCTGCGCCTACCTGGAACTGTGCTGCGATCTTATAGGCAGTTGCCGCCTGCGATTTCACCTGGATATGGCGGATCACGGCACCATAGATCTGCGCCGACTCATAGGTCGCTTCGTCGCCAGTTGGCTTGACCGTAATCGCCGGCAGATTTTCCTTCATCTGATTGACCACATGCAGCCAATGCGTATGCACTTTGTTGATCGTCACCATCGGCAGTCCAGAGATCTGACGGCGCGCGCGCACTGCGGCATCCCATTGAGCCTGATTGTCCGGGTCGGCATACAAGAACTCCACATCGTTCTTGAAGCGCTGACGAGCGTCGCCCTCCCACTCCTGCGCTTCCTTGAAGCGACGATGGGCACGCGCAATGATGTCTTCGTCTTTATCTGCCATGTTCAGCCCATCCATTGGCCATTGAAGCGGCCGGTTTGCAGCGCATGGGGT
>NZ_BBQM01000051.1 GCF_000876015.1 Cupriavidus basilensis
CAAGGGGTTGACGTGATGCCGCTGCTGGTTGCTCTACATCAGCGGCCCGATCTCTGGGATCAGAATAGATTGCGCACCACGCATGAGCTGACGCCTCACAAGCAGGTTTCGGACATCTGGCTGCGCTTCAACGACCTCAATAAGTATGAGCAGACCGGAGATCCCTCATCTGTCATCGACGAGCACGAATCGATCTGCTATCCGGCCTTCCACGCCCTACCTCAAGCCCGCCAGATGATCATGAATCTTATGGCGCGTGTTGAGGGCATCAGATTGGGCCGCTGCTTGATCACGCGCCTCATGCCCGGGAGAAAGATCGATCCACACGTCGACGGCGGGGAGCATGCCGCCTATTACGAGCGCTTCCATGTGGTGCTGCAAGGCAATCCGGGAAGCATCTTCAGGTGCGGCGACGAAACAGTGCAGATGCTCACCGGAGAGGTTTGGTGGTTCGATAACTCGGTCGAGCATGAGGTGATCAACAACAGTGCCGAGGAGCGGCTGCATCTTATCGTGGATATCAGGACCATCAAATGATCACCTTCGCCATCGAGCGGTTCTCGGATGTCTACGGCGAGCTGTTGCCCCTGCTGGATCGGCATTACGCCGAGATCTCGACCCACAAGGACCATGACGTCCCGCTGGATCCGATGGTCGAGGTCTATCGCGCGAGAGAGGCAGATGGCTCGCTGATGATGGTGATCGGGCGTGAAGAAGGCGTGATTGTGGCCTATCTCGTGGCATTCGTCGCGCCGGGGCTGCACTACCGCTCGTGCCTCACCTGCTCTCCGGACATCTTCTTCGTGCGCGAGGACAAGCGCACTGGCATGGCCGGAATCAGGATGATGCGTTTCGTGGAAAAGGAATTGCGCCGCCGCGGCGTGAAACGCTGGGCGATGGGTAGCAAGGTTCAGCATGATGCCTCTGCGCTGTTTCGCTATCTCGACTTCAAGCCGGTCGAGACGATGCATGAAAAGTGGCTGTAACGGAGAACTGAAATGGTCGCAGCAGCAGTGGGCATCGGTACTGCCGTAGCAGGAACTGCGGGTGCCGCTATGTCCTCAAGCGCCGCAAAAAGCGCAGCCAATACGCAAGCCGACGCGGCAAATCGTGCTGCCGATCTGCAGTGGCAGCAGTTTCAGCAGATGCAGCAGAATCTGCAGCCGTACATGGACCTTGGCAGCAATTCCATTTCTGGATTGCAAGCCCTCCTGAACGGAGGTGGACTCACGCAGCAATTCAACTTTAACCCATCGCAGAAACAACTCGAGCAGACGCCGGGCTATCAATTTACGCTTCAGCAGGGGCTCAAGGGTGTAGACAATGCCGCAGCCGCAAAAGGGTTGAATCTTTCCGGCGCACAGTTGAAGGGCATTTCTGACTATACGACTGGGTTAGCAGACCAGACCTACCAGCAGCAATACCAAAATGCGCTGCAATCGTTCATGACGAACTACGGCATCAATTCCGATCAGTACAACCGGCTAGCTGGGCTTGTAGGTCTCGGCCAGAATGCTGCAGCTGGCGTCGGGAATGCAGGGCTTCAAACTGCTTCTAATGTGGGCAATGCGCTGATGGGTGGCGCAGCAGCTAGAGCTGCCGGGCAAGTTGGTTCAGCCAATGCGATCAATGGTGGAATTGGATCATTAGGTAGTAGCGTAGGACTCTACAGCCTACTGAACAATCAGAATGCTATGGCAAATTCAGGTTTCGGATATAGCGGACCTGGATCGCTGTTCGGTGGAAGTGCAGCCGCATATAACATGGACCCGAGTTATGGGGGCTGATGAAAATGGCCAACCTTGATGTCAACCTACTGAATCCAAGTATTCCGTTAGGGGTGAAGCCTCCGCAGAATGGCTTGGCTCAACTTGGTCAGACCGTGGATACCGCGCGCGGGCTTATCGGCCTGCAATCTGCCTCGCAGCAGCTGGGGGCCAATCAGATCATCTCGCAGGCCTATCAGCAGGCGACCGACCCACAGACCGGCCAAGTGGATTTTGGCAAGCTTCAGGCTCTCGCCACACAGGGCGGAGCGGGCGCTTTCCTGCCTGATTTCATGGCGAAGATCGCCTCTCAGCGTAATCAGCAATTGTCGTATGACACAGGCAAACTGGAACTGGCACTGAAGCAACAGACCGATCTTCGGAATCGCATTGGTTCCCTGATGTCGTCGCCAACTTATGGAAAGAGCGACATGAAGAATGAGATCATCAGCGCGATAGGTCAGGCGCTAGCGTCCGGCACGTTGCCGATAGAAGTTGCACAACGCGAAGTGGCCAGCATTCCCGGCGACCCGGCGGCACAAGCCGAATGGATCAAGCAACACTATCTGAATTCGCTGTCTGGGGAGGCCAAGATTCATGCCATGCTGCCGCGCACGCAAGTACTGAATACGGGCGGTCAGACACAGGTGCTGAACATCGACCCGCTGACCGGCAAGCCCAGCATCGCCGGTTCTCTGCAAAACACGTTAACGCCTGGCGAAGCCTCCACAGAAGTCCCTGGTGTCACGCCAGAAGGGACGCCCTATACCATGACGCGCGCTCAGCGCCTTGCAATGCTACCGGGGGGGGGTGTCGGCGCTCCGGGGACAGGCGGAGCCTATACCGGCCGTTTCCCGGGAGCAGAGGGAACGCCAGCGGGTGCCCCTAGCGCTGCTCAGGTTCCTGCGGGAGCATTGCAAACGGGTCTTTCCCCTGCAGCACAGGCGACGCAAGCATCCGGCGCTAGTGCACAAGCCAGCCAGTCGGCTACGGCGGCGCAACAACTCCATGACTCGGCAGCAGATGTGCCGATGCGTATCAGTCTTCTGAATCAGGCGCGCGATGCATTGGGTGGCATCAATACCGGTCCTGGTGCCGATTGGCGCAATACGGCCAAGTCGTTCGCCAATGCGCTGGCGCCTGATGTTGCCAAGAAAATCGGCTGGACTGGCGAGGTGAAGGACTTCGATGAGTTTAAGAAGATCCTGACGAACTATGCATCATCGGTGTCGGGCTCGCTCGGCACCGGAACGGATGCGCGTCTGAATGCCGCGGTGACGGGAAATGCCAACCCGAATATCTCGAAGCTCGCCAACGATGACATCCTAGTGAAGACGATTGCCGCGGAGAAGATGCGTGCCGCGCAGGACTATGCCTGGCAGAACTCCGGTAACACGCCGGACAAGTTTAATCAGTGGCAGTCGCAGTGGAACAAGAATGTCAGCCCCGATGCATTTGCCTTCGTGGAGATGAGTCCGACTCAGCAAAAAGATTTTCTCGCGCGACAGCAAAAAACCGGAGCGCTCGGCAAGTTCAAGTCCGACCTCGGCAACTTGGTGCGTAGCGGCGTGATCTCGATGCCTGGGAGCCAGTAATGGCAAAACAACCTGATCTCTCGCCATTCATCCAAGCCTCCGCACAGCGCTGGAACGTCGATCCCGCGTTATCTTCCTCTGTCGTTCAACAGGAATCGAGCGGCAATCCGGGCGCAGTGAATACGGAAGGTGGCGGCCAAGGTGCATATGGCGCCATGCAAGTCCGTCAAGCGGCACTGGCAGACTACAACAAGGCAAATGGCACCAAGTACAGCATGCAGGATCTGCTGAAGCCGCAGATCGGGGTAGACGTTGGGACTTGGTATTTGTCACAGCAACTGGATCAGTTCAATGACCCGGTGAAGGCGCTGATCGCATATAAACAAGGGCCGAACTCGCAGGACGTTGCCAAGGGCGTCCATCCGTATGCCAATCAGGTAATGGCGCGGCTCCAAGGTCCGCCAGCCAAACCGGCCACACTCCCCGGTGTGCCGGCTGCGCCGCAGCCTAGCGCAACCGATGATGATGCGATTCTGGCCGCTTTCTCGAAAGGCGGTGCTGCTCCGGGAAATGCGGTGGCGCGCCCAGACAGCGATGACGCTATCCTATCGGCCTTCACCAAGGCACCCTCGGAAGCGTCTGCGGCAAAGCCTGCGCCCGCTTCCCAACAGGCGGCAACTGCGCCCACCGAAGAAGCTCCCGGGAAACCCGAGTCTTTCGGCGCCGGTCTTGGGCATGGCTTCGGCAGCATCGTGCTCGGCGCAGAGCAACTGGCAGGAAAGGGACTACAGCAGTTCGACGCGACCCGCGGCGCTGGTAACTGGCTGGTGAACGATGCGAACGCCGGTCTGCGCAAG
>NZ_BBQM01000050.1 GCF_000876015.1 Cupriavidus basilensis
GAGGGGATGAATGTGAAGCCTCTACTGAATGCCATCTACAGGAAGTCGGAACTGTGGAAGGCAGACGATTTTCTGCGCAAGTTCCCTCAAGGTCCCTTCGGCGAGACGGACACGATCTATCTGAGGTTTCAGGACCATGTGCCGGTCGAAACCGATGAAGAACTGCAACTCTATCAAGAGAACAAACTCGCTGGCCATGACCTGCACGAATGCCCGTGGCGCGCAGAGGTCAACGAACTGCCCGAGGCGCGCGCGCTAATCATGGCGCTGATGACAGCAACGGGCGCAACGCGGCTCGGGCGCTGCATGATCAATCGCATCATTCCAGGCGGCAGCATCTTCCCGCATGCCGATTCGCACTGGCACGCATCGTATTGGGATCGGTATCACATTGTGATCCAGTCCGAGCCGGGCAACACCTTCCGGTGCGGAGACGAAACGGTATGGATGAAGGAAGGCGAAGTGTGGTGGTTCCAGAATGCCATTGAGCATGAGGTATTGAACAACAGCGCAAATGATCGCATCCACCTTGTCATTGATCTGAGGTTCTGATGATTACGTTCATGGTCGAGCGGTTCTCAGATGTCTACGAAGAACTCCTGCCGTTGCTGCATGCGCACTACGGTGAGATTTCGACGCACAAGGACCATGACGTCCCGCTGGATCCGATGGTTGAGGTCTATCGCGCGAGAGAGGCAGATGGCTCGCTGATGATGGTGATCGGGCGTGAAGAAGGGGTGATTGTGGCCTATCTCGTGGCATTCGTCGCGCCAGGACTGCACTACCGCTCCTGCCTCACCTGCTCGCCTGACATCTTCTTCGTGCGCGAGGATAAGCGCACTGGCATGGCCGGAGTCAGGATGATGCGTTTTGTGGAAAAGGAGTTGCGCCGTCGCGGCGTGAAGCGTTGGGCGATGGGCAGCAAGGTTCAGCACGATGCCTCCGCGCTGTTCCGCTATCTAGACTTCAAGCCGGTCGAGACGACGTACGAAAAGTGGCTGTAACGGAGAACTGAAATGGTCGCAGCAGCAGTAGCCGGAGGGGCAATCGTTGGCGGTGTCGCCAGCGGTGCACTCGGCGCGAAAGGCGCAAAGGATGCGGCCAGCACGCAAGCCGACGCGGCAAATCGTGCTGCCGATCTGCAGTGGCAGCAGTTTCAGCAGATGCAGCAGAACTTGCAGCCCTATATGAATTTGGGCAGCAATTCGATTCCGCAGTTGCAACAACTCCTGAGCGGCGGCGCATTGAACCGGCAATTCTCTTTTGATCCGACGCAACAGCAACTGGAGCAGACGCCGGGGTATCAGTTCACTCTTCAGCAGGGGTTGAAGGGTGTCGATAATGCTGCGGCGGCAAAGGGGCTGAATCTCTCTGGTGCCCAGATGAAAGGAATTTCAGATTACACGACAGGGCTTGCCGATCAGACGTTCCAGCAACAGTACCAAAATGCGTTGCAGTCGTTCATGACGAACTACGGTGTCAACTCCGATCAGTACAACCGGCTGGCTGGGCTTGTAGGCCTCGGCCAGAATGCAGCTGCGGGCGTCGGGAATGCGGGACTTCAAACGGCCTCGAATGCAGGGGGAATGCTGGTGGGAGGGGCAAATGCTCAAGCAGCCGGCCAGATTGGCGCTGCAAATGCGATCAGTGGAGGCATCGGCTCCATCGGCTCGGGGGTCGGGCTCTATTCGCTATTGAGGAATAACAACAACCCTTTTAGTTCGGGGTCGTGGGCGACGCAATACAACGCAAACGACCCCAGCACCTACTTTAACGATCCGAACGCATACGGTTGAACCTCATGGCCCAGATCGACGCATCCATTCCGCTCGGCATTAAGCCCCCACAAACGGGGCTGGCTCAACTTGGTCAGACCGTGGATACCGCGCGCGGGCTTATCGGCCTGCAGTCTGCTTCGCAGCAGCTGGGGGCCAATCAGATCATCTCGCAGGCCTACCAGCAGGCAACCGACCCGCAAACTGGCCAGGTGGATTTCGGCAAGCTTCAGGCTCTCGCCACACAGGGCGGCGCGGGCGCATTCCTGCCTGATTTCATGGCGAAGATCGCCTCTCAGCGCAATCAGCAATTGACGTATGACACAGGCAAACTGGAACTGGCACTGAAGCAACAGACCGATATTCGCAACCGGATTGGCTCTCTCATGTCGTCGCCGAACTATGGCAAAGGCGATCTGAAAAACGAGATCATCGGTGCAATGGGCCAAGCCTTGGCATCTGGTACGTTGCCGCTCGAGCAAGCACAGCGAGAAGTGGCCAGCATTCCCGGCGACCCGGCGGCACAAGCCGAATGGATCAAGCAACACTATCTGAATTCGCTGTCTGGGGAGGCCAAGATTCAAGCCATGCTGCCGCGCACGCAAGTACTGAATACGGGCGGTCAGACACAGGTGCTGAACATCGACCCGCTGACCGGCAAGCCCAGCATCGCCGGTTCTCTGCAAAACACGTTAACGCCTGGCGAAGCCTCCGCAGAAGTCCCTGGTGTCACGCCAGAAGGGACGCCCTATACCATGATGCGCGCGCAGAGACTTCAACAGATGCAGGGCGGTAGTGCACCTGCTGCAGGGCAACCGGGATACACCGGGCGCTTTCCTGGCGCCCAAGGTAGCGCGGGGGGCGCTCCCAATGGTCTGCCGGCCGGGGCGCTGCAAACCGGGCTGTCACCGGCGCAACAAGCCTCGCAATCCGCCGGCGCTACGGCGCAGGCTGGTCAATCGGCCGCAGCGGCGCAGCGCCTCGCTGATGAGGCGAATAACACGCCGATGCAAGTGAATCTACTCAACACTGCACGTGATGCACTTTCCCAGATCAAAACTGGTCCGGGCACTGACTGGCGCAACACGTTCGCATCTGCGTTGCAATCAACCCCGATGATCGGGGATGCGCTGAAGGCCATGGGCGTGAATGACCCCAACAAGATTGCCAGCTACGACGAGTTCAAGAAGATCATGACGAACTATGCTTCTTCGATCTCTGGATCTGTCGGGAGCGGCACGGATGCGCGTCTTAATGCCGCAATCACCGGCAATGCAAATCCGAACATCTCTAATCTGGCGAACGACGATATTCTTGTCAAAACGCTTGCCGGCCTGAAGATGCGTCAGGCGCAGAACTATGCGTGGCAGAACTCTGGCAACTCTCCTGACAAGTTCAATCAGTGGCAATCGCAATGGAATAAGGCAGTTGACCCGGCCACGTTCGCTTACTCGGAGATGACCCCGGAGCAACGAAGCCAGTTCGCTAGCCGTCAAGGAAAGAGTTTCGATTCGTTCATGCAGAACTTCCGGGGCATGATTCGTCAGGGGATCATCCAAATGCCAGGAGGTCAGTAATGGCCAAGGCTCAGCAGCCCGATCTGTCGTCATTCATCCAAGCTTCGGCACAGCGCTGGAACATCGATCCTGCGTTATCGTCCTCTGTCGTCCAACAGGAATCGAGCGGAAATCCGGGTGCCATCAATGCGGAAGGTGGTGGTCAAGGTGCATATGGCGCCATGCAAGTCCGTCAAGCAGCCCTAGCAGATTACAACAAGGCAAATGGTACTAAGTACAGCATGCAGGATCTGCTGAATCCGAAGATCGGGGTAGATGTGGGTACTTGGTATTTGTCGCAGCAACTCGACAAGTTCAACGATCCGGCCAAGGCGCTGATCGCCTATAAGGAAGGGGCAGGTTCTCCGGAGGTGTCGAAGGGAACCCATCCGTATGCCGCGCAGGTAATTGGACGGATTGGCACATCCGCCTCGACCAAAAATGCAGCATTGCCTGGGGTTCCGACTGCCGGAAATTCAGCGTCCCCTCTGAGTGATGCTGATATCGATGCTGCTTTTCCCCGAGGTGGAAAGCCTTCGGCAGTCACTGCAGCTACAAAAGATATGGGCTTTTCCGATGCTCAGATTGATGCTGCATTTCCAAGACAGGTAGGCAATCAAAAGCCATCAGCTGCAGCTCCAACGAATGCAGATCAACCGACTTCCAAGACGCCACTCTTCGATCCGCAATCCAAGACGGCAACCTTCGGCGCTGGCCTAGGGCATGGATTCGGCTCGATCGTATTGGGAGGGCAGCAATTGATCGGGAAGGGACTCTCGGCTCTTGGTGCAGAGAAGGCGGGTAACTGGCTAGTAAATGATGCGAATGCTGGATTGCGCAAC
>NZ_BBQM01000049.1 GCF_000876015.1 Cupriavidus basilensis
TGGGTGAGGTTGGTGGCGCGGATGGCGCGGCTGGCCGAAGCAAAAAAAGATTGCGAAACCTGTTGACGAAACGTAGAAAGTTCTTCATAATCTCGTTTCTCTGCTGCTGACAACGAAGCAGCGACGCGGTAAGCAAAGCGAACCGCGGCAAGTTCTTTAACAAACAAACAACCGATAAGTGTGGGCGCTTGATAGCGGACGCGGGAGACTTCGGTCTTCTAGCTTACAAGTTATAAAGTGCTCGCACAGTAAACATGTTCGGTTCTTCTTCGGGAGGATCGAGTCAGTTTTCTGAGAGTGAGCGACCGCTCGAAAGAGCGAGGTTTCAGCAGGTAACTGCGCGGAACCACACAGGTATTGAACTGAAGAGTTTGATCCTGGCTCAGATTGAACGCTGGCGGCATGCCTTACACATGCAAGTCGAACGGCAGCACGGGAGCAATCCTGGTGGCGAGTGGCGAACGGGTGAGTAATACATCGGAACGTGCCCTGTCGTGGGGGATAACTAGTCGAAAGATTAGCTAATACCGCATACGACCTGAGGGTGAAAGCGGGGGACCGTAAGGCCTCGCGCGATAGGAGCGGCCGATGTCTGATTAGCTAGTTGGTGAGGTAAGAGCTCACCAAGGCGACGATCAGTAGCTGGTCTGAGAGGACGATCAGCCACACTGGGACTGAGACACGGCCCAGACTCCTACGGGAGGCAGCAGTGGGGAATTTTGGACAATGGGGGCAACCCTGATCCAGCAATGCCGCGTGTGTGAAGAAGGCCTTCGGGTTGTAAAGCACTTTTGTCCGGAAAGAAATCCCCTGGGTTAATACCTCGGGGGGATGACGGTACCGGAAGAATAAGCACCGGCTAACTACGTGCCAGCAGCCGCGGTAATACGTAGGGTGCGAGCGTTAATCGGAATTACTGGGCGTAAAGCGTGCGCAGGCGGTTTTGTAAGACAGGCGTGAAATCCCCGAGCTCAACTTGGGAATGGCGCTTGTGACTGCAAGGCTAGAGTATGTCAGAGGGGGGTAGAATTCCACGTGTAGCAGTGAAATGCGTAGAGATGTGGAGGAATACCGATGGCGAAGGCAGCCCCCTGGGACGTCACTGACGCTCATGCACGAAAGCGTGGGGAGCAAACAGGATTAGATACCCTGGTAGTCCACGCCCTAAACGATGTCAACTAGTTGTTGGGGATTCATTTCTTCAGTAACGTAGCTAACGCGTGAAGTTGACCGCCTGGGGAGTACGGTCGCAAGATTAAAACTCAAAGGAATTGACGGGGACCCGCACAAGCGGTGGATGATGTGGATTAATTCGATGCAACGCGAAAAACCTTACCTACCCTTGACATGCCACTAACGAAGCAGAGATGCATCAGGTGCTCGAAAGAGAAAGTGGACACAGGTGCTGCATGGCTGTCGTCAGCTCGTGTCGTGAGATGTTGGGTTAAGTCCCGCAACGAGCGCAACCCTTGTCTCTAGTTGCTACGAAAGGGCACTCTAGAGAGACTGCCGGTGACAAACCGGAGGAAGGTGGGGATGACGTCAAGTCCTCATGGCCCTTATGGGTAGGGCTTCACACGTCATACAATGGTGCGTACAGAGGGTTGCCAACCCGCGAGGGGGAGCTAATCCCAGAAAACGCATCGTAGTCCGGATCGTAGTCTGCAACTCGACTACGTGAAGCTGGAATCGCTAGTAATCGCGGATCAGCATGCCGCGGTGAATACGTTCCCGGGTCTTGTACACACCGCCCGTCACACCATGGGAGTGGGTTTTGCCAGAAGTAGTTAGCCTAACCGCAAGGAGGGCGATTACCACGGCAGGGTTCATGACTGGGGTGAAGTCGTAACAAGGTAGCCGTATCGGAAGGTGCGGCTGGATCACCTCCTTTCAAGAGCGTGCAGAAGTTGTTGAGCGTTCACACTTATCGGTTTGTTTGGTGTTACAGCCAAGGGTCTGTAGCTCAGGTGGTTAGAGCACCGTCTTGATAAGGCGGGGGTCGTAGGTTCAAGTCCTACCAGACCCACCAAGTTATCGGGGGATTAGCTCAGCTGGGAGAGCACCTGCTTTGCAAGCAGGGGGTCGTCGGTTCGATCCCGTCATCCTCCACCACTTACTTTGAGTGAGACGTACAAGTCAAAGACTTGTGCGACCTTGGATTGGTTAGTCCAAACGCAAGCGCTTAGTCTTGAGTGCTTGCGTTTGGCTTTGCCAAGACGATGGAAACATCGGCTGTTCTTTAACAATATGGGATGTAGTAAAGGTGTCGTGAGCGTTGATGAGACGCTGAAGTAAAACACGATACCGGGTTGTGATTGTATCAACCAAATGTATTTTAAAGTGATCGAAAGATGACTTGGAATACGGCACAAATGCGAGAACTCAACCTGTAGGAAGCGTGACTCGAAAGAGACACACTTGTTATAGGGTCAAGCGAACAAGTGCATGTGGTGGATGCCTTGGCGATCACAGGCGATGAAGGACGCGGTAGCCTGCGAAAAGCTTCGGGGAGCTGGCAAACAAGCTTTGATCCGGAGATGTCCGAATGGGGAAACCCGGCCCGAATGGGTCATCCCTGACTGAATACATAGGTCAGGGAAGCGAACGCGGCGAACTGAAACATCTAAGTAGCTGCAGGAACAGAAATCAACCGAGATTCCCAAAGTAGTGGCGAACGAAATGGGAAGAGCCTTGTACTCTTTAGCAGTGTTGTTAGCAGAACGGTCTGGAAAGGCCGGCCATAGCAGGTGATAGCCCTGTATGCGAAAACAGCGTTGTGGAACTAGGTGTACGACAAGTAGGGCGGGACACGTGAAATCCTGTCTGAAGATGGGGGGACCATCCTCCAAGGCTAAATACTCGTGATCGACCGATAGTGAACCAGTACCGTGAGGGAAAGGCGAAAAGAACCCCGGGAGGGGAGTGAAATAGATCCTGAAACCGCATGCATACAAACAGTCGGAGCCTGGAAACGGGTGACGGCGTACCTTTTGTATAATGGGTCAGCGACTTACATTCAGTGGCAAGCTTAACCGATTAGGGAAGGCGTAGCGAAAGCGAGTCCGAATAGGGCGTTCAGTCGCTGGGTGTAGACCCGAAACCAGACGATCTATCCATGGCCAGGTTGAAGGTGCGGTAACACGTACTGGAGGACCGAACCCACTAACGTTGAAAAGTTAGGGGATGAGCTGTGGATAGGGGTGAAAGGCTAAACAAGTCTGGAAATAGCTGGTTCTCTCCGAAAACTATTTAGGTAGTGCCTCGTGTCTCACCTTCGGGGGTAGAGCACTGTCATGGTTGGGGGGTCTATTGCTGATTACCCCGCCATAGCAAACTCCGAATACCGAAGAGTGCAATCACGGGAGACAGACATCGGGTGCTAACGTCCGGTGTCAAGAGGGAAACAACCCAGACCGCCAGCTAAGGTCCCAAAGATTGGCTAAGTGGGAAACGAAGTGGGAAGGCTAAAACAGTCAGGAGGTTGGCTTAGAAGCAGCCACCCTTTAAAGAAAGCGTAATAGCTCACTGATCGAGTCGTCCTGCGCGGAAGATGTAACGGGGCTAAGCCAGTCACCGAAGCTGCGGATGCACGTAAGTGCATGGTAGGAGAGCGTTCTGTAAGCCTGTGAAGGTGTCTTGTAAAGGATGCTGGAGGTATCAGAAGTGCGAATGCTGACATGAGTAGCGATAAAGGGGGTGAAAAGCCCCCTCGCCGTAAGCCCAAGGTTTCCTACGCAACGTTCATCGGCGTAGGGTGAGTCGGCCCCTAAGGCGAGGCAGAGATGCGTAGCTGATGGGAAGCAGGTTAATATTCCTGCACCGTCGTATGATGCGATGGGGGGACGGATCGCGGAAGGTTGTCCGGGTGTTGGAAGTCCCGGTCCCTGTATTGGAGAAGGCGCTTAGGCAAATCCGGGCGCGGAATTCAAGGATATGGGGCGAGCGGCCTAGTGCTGCGAAGCAATTGGAAGTGGTTCCAAGAAAAGCCTCTAAGCTTCAGTCATACGAGACCGTACCGCAAACCGACACAGGTGGGCGAGATGAGTATTCTAAGGCGCTTGAGAGAACTCGGGAGAAGGAACTCGGCAAATTGGTACCGTAACTTCGGGATAAGGTACGCCCTTGTAGCTTGACTGGCCTGCGCCAGGAGGGTGAAGGGGTTGCAATAAAATGGTGGCTGCGACTGTTTAATAAAAACACAGCACTCTGCAAACACGAAAGTGGACGTATAGGGTGTGACGCCTGCCCGGTGCCGGAAGATTAAATGATGGGGTGCAAGCTCTTGATTGAAGTCCCGGTAAACGGCGGCCGTAACTATAACGGTCCTAAGGTAGCGAAATTCCTTGTCGGGTAAGTTCCGACCTGCACGAATGGCGTAACGATGGCCACACTGTCTCCTCCCGAGACTCAGCGAAGTTGAAGTGTTTGTGATGATGCAATCTCCCCGCGGCTAGACGGAAAGACCCCATGAACCTTTACTGTAGCTTTGCATTGGACTTTGAACCGATCTGTGTAGGATAGGTGGGAGGCTTTGAAGCGTGGACGCTAGTCTGCGTGGAGCCGACCTTGAAATACCACCCTGGTTTGTTTGAGGTTCTAACCTTGGCCCGTGAATCCGGGTCGGGGACAGTGCATGGTAGGCAGTTTGACTGGGGCGGTCTCCTCCCAAAGTGTAACGGAGGAGTTCGAAGGTACGCTTGGTACGGTCGGACATCGTACCTAAAGTGCAATGGCAAAAGCGTGCTTAACTGCGAGACCGACAAGTCGAGCAGGTGCGAAAGCAGGACATAGTGATCCGGTGGTTCTGAATGGAAGGGCCATCGCTCAACGGATAAAAGGTACTCTGGGGATAACAGGCTGATACCGCCCAAGAGTTCATATCGACGGCGGTGTTTGGCACCTCGATGTCGGCTCATCTCATCCTGGGGCTGTAGCCGGTCCCAAGGGTATGGCTGTTCGCCATTTAAAGAGGTACGTGAGCTGGGTTTAAAACGTCGTGAGACAGTTTGGTCCCTATCTGCCGTGGGCGTTGGAATCTTGACGGGGGCTGCTCCTAGTACGAGAGGACCGGAGTGGACGTACCGCTGGTGTACCTGTTGTCTCGCCAGAGGCATCGCAGGGTAGCTATGTACGGAAGAGATAACCGCTGAAAGCATCTAAGCGGGAAACTCGCCTGAAGATGAGGATTCCCTGGAGGCTTGACCTCCTTGAAGGGTCGTTCGAGACCAGGACGTTGATAGGCTGGGTGTGGAAGCGCAGTAATGCGTTAAGCTAACCAGTACTAATTGCCCGTAAGGCTTGATCCTATAACCAGTGTGTTTCTGCCTGGTTGACGTATCGCGTGCCGCTGCTCAGCAGCTTGGCCGATACAAGACACAACCTGACTACATCCCTATTCGTTGCGTTGGCCGACAAGCCCAGCGCAACACACCGCTCATGCCTGGTGACCATAGCGAGTTGGAACCACCCCTTCCCATCCCGAACAGGACCGTGAAACGACTCCACGCCGATGATAGTGCGGATTACCCGTGTGAAAGTAGGTAATCGCCAGGCTCTCTCTTGAAACCCCTCAGT
>NZ_BBQM01000048.1 GCF_000876015.1 Cupriavidus basilensis
GTTACTTTCTTTTCAGACAAAAGAAAGTGACTGGCAGCCCCGCGCAGCGGGGATGTCATACGGCCTTTGGGTTCAAGCACCAACAACCGCCCGAGCCGCCAGGCCCACAGTAGCCCGAACAAGGACTCAACCGGCTCCTTACCCGCCTACCCCCACACAATAAGCAACAACCGCATCCAACACCCCCTCAACCTCCCCCACAGCCGTCGCGCAGCGAATCTCCACACCGGGATGGCGCCGCCGGCAATCATCCAGCAGCACCGGCAAGTCGCGCCGCAGATGGCCGCCCTGGCCGAAGAACACCGGCACCACTGTGATGTCCGCCACGCCGCTGCCGGCCAGTTCGGCCAGCGCGTCGGGCAGGGATGGGGTCATCAGTTCGAGGAAGGCCAAGCGTACCGTGCTGCCGGGCAGCGCCGCCGCCAGCTTGGCGTGGAGGCGGTCGAACGGTTCGCGCCAGCGCGCGTCGCGCGCGCCGTGGCCGAACAGGACCAGGGCCTTGGCGGGGGCGGCGGGGGTGTTCATGGCGCGTCTAGTGCCGGTCGACCCAGCGCAATGCGCCGAGCGCCACCAGCAGGTACAGCGTACCGGGGATCAGCGCCGAGACGATCGGCGGCCAGGTGTGCAGCAGGCCCACGTGCGAGAACAGCGTGTTGGACAGGTGGAACGACAGCCCCAGCATGATGCCGCCGAACACCTTCACGCCCACCGCGCCGGCGCGCGCGTGCAGGTAGGCGAAGGGCAGGGCCAGCGCCACCATCACGAACAGCGTGAGCGGGTACACCACCTTTTTCCAGAAGGCGATCTCGTAGCGCTGCGTGTCCTGCTTGTTGTCGCGCAGGTGGCGGATGTAGCGGAACAGGTCGAGCGTGGACATGCGTTCCGGCTCCACCAGCAGCACCGACAGGATCTGCGGCGTGAGCTCCGAGCGCATGGTCATGCTGGGCACGGTCTTCTGCTCGCCGCGGAACACCGGGGCCAGCGTGTCGGCCTTGCCGGGCTCGCCGCGCGGCAGTTCCAGGAAGTGGGTCTCGGTGACGCCGCTGAGCTGCCACGACTGGCCGCCCTGGTAGCGGCCTTCCCTGGCCACGCGGATCACGCTCAGGCGGTACTGCTCGTCGAACTCGTAGATGGTGACGCCGGTGATGCTCTGGTCGGGGCGCAGGCCGACCACGTTGACGAAGCGCGTGACCTCGTGGCCGCGGGCGGCGTCGCGGTCGCGGTCCTTGACCCACACGCCCGAGCGGAAGCCGGCCGACACCGTGGCGCCGAGCGCCTCCAGCTTGACCTTCTGCGCGTACTGCTCGGCCTGCGGGCCGATGAACTCGCCGAAGATGAAGGTGGCGATGGCCAGCGGGATCGCCAGCTTGAACAGCGAGAACAGCGCCTGCCGGGTGTTGAGGCCGGCCACGCGGAAGATGGTGTACTCGGACTGGCTGGCCAGTTGCGAGAACACGTAGATCGCGCTGATCAGCACCGCGATCGGCAGCACCTCGTAGATGCGCGTGGGCGCCTGCAGGATGACGTGGAAGAACGCCACCAGCGAGGTGTAGCTGCCGGCCACGCTCTCCAGCTCGCTGAGCATGTCGAAGAACACGAACAGCGCCAGCACGGCGAACAGGATGAAGGCGAAGACGCCGTAGATCAGGCGGCCGAAGTAGCGCTCGTAGACGCGCAGGAACCTCATGCCCGGCCTCCCTTCGGAGCCTTGCGCGGCAGGCCGAGCACGGCGCGCCAGCCGCCCAGGCTGATGTTCTGGCGGTAGCGGAACAGCATCACCGCGCCCAGCAGCGCGATCAGGTGGAACGGCCACCAGGCCAGCGCGAACGGGATCGAGCCCGAGCGCACCCAGGCCTGCGAGAGATTGATCAGGTTGCTGTAGGTCAGGTAGATCAGCACCGCGAACACCAGCGGCGTATAGCGGCCCAGGCGCGGGTTGACGTAGGCCAGCGGAATGGCGATCAGCACGAAGTTGAAGGCCAGCAGCGGCAGCGACAGGCGCCACAGCAGCTCGCCCAGGTTCTCGTTGCTGCGGTTGCGCAGCAGGTCGATGGTGTCACGGCTCTTGGTGGGCAGGTCGGCCTCGCTCGCGGGGGGTTTGTTGTCCACCTTCACGGCGTACTGGTCGAACTCGACGATGCGGTAGTCCAGCTTGCCGGGCAGGCCGGTGTAGCGGCGGCCGTTCTCCATCACCACCAGGCGGTCGCCGTTGGGCATGGTGCGGAACTGGCCCTGGTGGGCCAGCGACACGCCGATCTTGCCGGCTTCCGCGCTGGCCACGAAGACGTTGCGCGCGTGGGTCATGTCGGCGTCGATGCTTTCGATGAACAGCACGTAGTTGGCCTTGGCCGGCTCGATGAAGCGCCCAGCGGCGATCATCGACAGCACGCCGCGCTGCTCGAAGCGGTCGCGGAACAGCGCGCTCTGCTGGTTGGCCCACGGCCACGCGAACATGCCCAGCAGCAGCGACATGACGATGAACGGCGCGGCGAACTGCAGCACCGGCTTGACCAGGTCGCGCAGCGAGATGCCGGCCGAGAACCACACCACCATCTCCGAATCCTTGTACCAGCGCGTGAGCACGATCAGGGTGGAGATGAACAGCGTGGCCGACAGCAGGATGGACAGGTAGCCGATGGTGGCCAGGCCGATCAGCATCAGGACGTCGTTCGGGCTGGCCTGCCCGTTGGCGGCCATGCCAAGGATGCGGATCACGAGCGAGGTCAGCATGAAGGTCAGCATGACCAGGAACACCGCGCCGGCGGTGTAGGCGAGCTCGCGACGCAGGGCTTGTTGAAAGATCATGCGTTGTCGGTTCCGGACTGCCGGCCGGCGCGGGCGATGGTGCGCCGGTTGGCTTGCTAGTCAGGATAGCGGACCGGCGGCAGCAAATCGCGGATAATAGGGGCTTTCTTTGGACGAGCCCCTGGAAGGAAGCGCGATGGAATTTAGCACAAAAGCCCTGGATTGGAGCAAAGCTGGCCAAAATGGTTTCCTGGCGACCAAGACCGACTGCCTGGTGGTCGGCCTGTTTGAAGGCCAGAGCCTGGCCGGCGTGGCCAAGGCGCTGGACGTCGCGACCAAGGGCCTGGTGGCGCGGCTCGTCAAGCTCGGCGATTTCGAGGGCAAGCGCGGCACCCAGCTGATGCTGCACGAGGTCGCCGGCGTGGGCGCGGCGCGCGTGCTGCTGGTGGGCCTGGGCAAGGAGGGCGAGTTCAACGAGAAGGCGTTCGCCGAAGCCGTGCGCACCGCCTTGCGTGCCTTGTCCGGCACGCGCGCGGCCAGCGTGCTGTGGTGCCTGGCGCAGCAGCAGGCTTCCCAGCAGGCCGGCAACGCCGCCGACCTGTCGTGGCGCCTGATCACCACCGTCACGCTGATCCGCGAGGCGGGCTACCGCCTGCTCGAGCGCCATCCCGGCCTCAAGCGCGCCGGCAACGGCGCCAACGCCAAGGACAAGAGCGGCCTGCGCAAGGTGGTGCTGACCGTGGACGCGGCCGACGCCAAGGCCGCGGCCCAGGCCGTGCTGCGCGGCGTGGCCATCGCCGGCGGCATGGAACTGACCAAGGACCTCGGCAACCTGCCTTCCAACATCTGCACGCCGACCTACCTGGCCGACACCGCGCGCGCCATCGCCAAGCGCCACAAGCTCAAGGTGGAAGTGCTGGGCCGCAAGCAGATCGAGGCGCTCAAGATGGGCGCGTTCCTGGCCGTGACCAAGGGCGCGGTCGAGCCGCCGCAGTTCATCGTGCTGCGCTATGACGGCGCATCCGCCAAGCAGGCCCCGGTGGTGCTGGTGGGCAAGGGCATCACCTTCGACACCGGCGGCATCTCGCTCAAGCCGGGCGAGGGCATGGACGAGATGAAGTACGACATGTGCGGCGCGGCCTCGGTGCTGGGCACGCTGCAGGCGGTGGCCGAGATGGGCCTCAAGCTCAACGTGATCGCGGTGGTGCCCACCTGCGAGAACATGCCCAGCGGCACCGCCACCAAGCCCGGCGACGTCGTCACCAGCATGTCCGGCCAGACCATCGAGATCCTCAACACCGACGCCGAAGGCCGCCTGGTGCTGTGCGACGCGCTGACCTACGTGGAGCGCTTCAAGCCCGCCGCGGTGATCGACGTGGCCACGCTGACCGGCGCCTGCATCATCGCGCTGGGCCACGTGAACAGCGGCCTGTACGCGCGCAACGACGGCCTCGCCGACCAGTTGCTGCAGGCCGGGCGCAAGGCGATGGACAGCGCCTGGCGCATGCCGCTGGACGACGACTACCAGGACCAGCTCAAGTCCAACTTCGCCGACATGGCCAACATCGGCGGCCGCCCGGCCGGCAGCGTGACCGCGGCCTGCTTCCTGGCGCGCTACACCGAGAAGTACGACTGGGCCCACCTGGACATCGCCGGCACGGCCTGGAAGAGCGGCGCGGCCAAGGGCGCCACCGGCCGCCCGGTGCCGCTGCTGGCGCAGTTCCTGATGGACCGCGCCGGCTGAAGCCAGGCGCGGGCCGGCGCCCGAGGGCGCCGGCTTGTGCAGAGGATCGTCCTTGACCATGACGCGCATCGATTTCCACAGCAACGTGCCCGACAAGCTCGGCTACGCCTGCCGCCTGATCCGCAAGGCCTACGGCGCCGGCCAGAAGCTGGTGGTGCACGGCGCGCCGGAGCAGCTGGCGCAGCTCGATGCGCGGCTGTGGACGTTTTCCCCGCTCGATTTCCTGCCCCACTGCGGCATCGACAGCCCGCACGCCGCGGTCACGCCGATCGTGCTGGCCGCCACGCTGGAACAGGCCCCGCATCACCAGTTGCTGATCAACCTGGACACGCAGCCGCCCGCGCAGTTCGCCAGCTTCGAGCGCATGATCGAGGTGGTCGGCAGCGACGCCGCCGACCGCGACGCCGGGCGCGAGCGCTTCCGCCTCTACCGCGAGCGCGGTTATCCGCTGGCGCACCACGACATCGCGCAGGCAGCCCAGGGCAAGGGAGGCGACGCATGACCGAACGCACCACCTCGCGCGTGATTCCGCGCATCGGGCCCAACGACAGCATTCCGCTGCTGACCGAAGTCATCGACCTGCCCGCCGATGCCGCCAGACAGGGCGCGGAGCAGGCCGCCAGCGCCGCGGCGCCCGCGGCCGGCGGCCCGGCCCAGCCTCACGTCGCCCACGTTCCCCTCGAGCCGGCCTGGCCCGGTTCCCCGACCCACGTGGTCGTGCCGCGCGAAGCGGCCACGCCCGTGCCCGAGGTGCCGGCGCTGGCGCAGCCGAACCCGAACCCGTCCACGCAGGACGGCGCCTATTCCGCCTCGCACGCCGCCGTCCATCCCGTGCCGCCGCCCAGCGACGAAGAACTGCGGGCGGTTCGCAGCGAACTGCTCACGCGCGTGATGATGCGATTTCGCACCGAGTGGCCGCAGGTGGTGGAGGCTCATACCGAGGCCACGCTGCAATCGCGTCTGGCGCCGTTGACTGCGCAGTTGGCGGCGGAGTTGACGCAGGCGCTGGAGGCGCGGTTGGTGGAGTGGCTGGATGCTACTCTGGAGGAGATTGAGAGGGATCCGGGTGGGGTTTGATTTTTTTGGGGGGCTTTAAAGTCAAAGGCTTTAACTTCAAAGTCAACGGCTTTAACGTCAAAGGCTTAAAGTCAACATCAAA
>NZ_BBQM01000047.1 GCF_000876015.1 Cupriavidus basilensis
AGTTCGGCGGCACGCAGGCATTCGTCGCGCCCGCGGGCGAGGCGGAAACCGCGCTTGCCGCCATCTGGGCCGAGGTGCTCGGCCTGCCGCGCGTGGGCCGCGCCGACAATTTCTTCGAGTTGGGCGGCGACTCCATCCTCAGCCTGCAGATCGTCGCGCGCGCCCGCGCCGCCGGCTGGCTGCTGACGCCGCGCCAGTTGTTCGAGCGGCAGACGCTGGCCGAGCTCGCCACCGTCGCGCAGCCGCTGCCGCGCGATGGCGTGGCGGATGAGACGGTGCCGACCGGCGCCGTGCCGCTGCTGCCGATCCAGGCCGCGTTCTTCGAGACGCCGATGCCGGTGCGCCATCACTGGAACCAGTCGGTCTTGCTCGATTGCCGGGAGGCGCTCGATACACAGGCGCTGGCGCTGGCATTGGGCGATCTGGTCGCCCATCACGATGCGCTGCGGCTGCGGTTCTCGCCGGCGGATGGTGCCTGGGTCCAGACCTATGCGGACGCGGAAGCGGCACCGGACCTGCTGTGGGTGCGCGAGTTCGGCGACGACGCCGGGCGCCTAGCCCATTGCGAGGCCGCGCAGCGCAGCCTCGATCTCGCGCACGGTCCGCTGCTGCGCGCCGTCGCGCTGCACGGCGCGGCGGGTCAATGGCAACTGTTGCTGGTGATTCACCATCTTGTGGTCGATGGCGTGTCCTGGCGCATCCTGATCGAGGATTTGCTGGCCGCGTACCGGCAGCGGGCTGGCGGCAAACCTGCCGCCCTGCCTACACGCACCGCTTCCTGTCAGCGCTGGTCGGAAGCCTTGCGCCGCAACGCCGCTTCGCGCGCGTCGGAATTGCCGCACTGGCAGGCGCTGTCGAATGCGGCCGCTGCCCTGCCTTGCGACGACCCGAGCGGCTCGCTCACCGTCGCCGAACGCGACAGCCTCACGCTGACGCTGCCCGCCGACGCCACGCAAGCGCTGCTCCAGCACGCGCCCGCCGCCTACCGCACCCGCATCAACGACCTGCTGCTGACCGCGCTTGCGCGCGTGCTGTCACGCTGGAGCGGCAACGCGCGAACGCTGATCGATCTCGAAAGCCATGGCCGCGTGGCCGGCGTCGACGATGCGCTCGACCTGAGCCGCACCGTGGGCTGGTTCACCACGCTGTTCCCCGTTGCGCTAGACGGCGCCGGCACACTGCCGGATGCGATCAAGGCCGTCAAGGAACAACTGCGCGCCGTGCCCGGCGAGGGCATCGGCTTCGGCCTGCTGCGCCGCTTCGGCACCGCCGAACAGCAAGCCGCCATCGCGGCGATCCCAAAGCCCGAGGTCGTGTTCAACTACCTCGGCCAGTTCGACGCCAGCCTGACCGGCGATGCCCCCTGGCGCCCGGGCACCGGCGAGACCGGCGCCAACCAGGACCAACAAACGCCGCTGTCGCATCCGCTGTCGATCAGCGGGCAGGTGTCCGGCGGACAGTTGAAGCTGTCGTTCGCCTTCAGCCGCGCGCGGCACAAGCACGCCACCGTGCAGCGGCTGGCCGAGGATTACCGCGCCGAACTGCTTGCCGTCATCGCGCATTGCGCGTCGAACGAAGCCGCCGGCTTCACGCCATCGGACTTCCCGCTCGCGCGGCTTTCACAGACGCAGCTTGACGGCCTCGGTCTCGATCCGGCGCAGGTGCAGGATCTCTATCCGCTCTCACCCATGCAGGCCGGCATGCTGTTCCACAGCGTCTACGCGCCCGCCGGCAGCGCCTACACCAACCAGTTGCGCGTCGACATCGACGGCCTCGATGCCACGCGCTTCGCCGCCGCGTGGCATGCCGCGCTCGCGCGCCATGACAGCCTGCGTTGCGGTTTCCTCCATCGCGGCGAGCAGCCGTTGCAATGGGTCGCGCGCCACGCCGCGCTGCCGGTCGTCATGGAGGACTGGTCGGACCGCGAGCCGGCGTGGATCGCCGGCGCGCTCGATGCGCTGGCCGATAGCCAGCTTGCGCAGGGCTTCGACCTCGAGCGCCCGCCGCTGATGCGCGTCGCGCTGATCCGCACCGGCGCCAGTCGCCATCATCTGCTCTGGACCGTCCACCATCTGCTGCTCGATGGCTGGAGCACATCCCAACTGCTCGGTGAAGTCCTGCGTCACTATGCCGGCGAAACCCTGCCCGCCACGGGCGGCCGCTTCGCCGACTACATCGGCTGGCTGCAAGGCCGCGATGCCGAGGCGAGCCGCGCGTTCTGGTCCGCGCAACTGGCCGCGCTCGATACCCCGACACGGCTGATGGCCGCGCTGCCCGCGCCTGAACATGGCGAAGGCCATGCCGAGCAGCATCACACGCTCGATGCCGACCGCACCGCCGCGCTGATGGCATTCGCCCGCGCACAGAAAGTCACGCTCAACACCCTCGTACAAGCCGCGTGGCTGTTGCTGCTGCAACGCTATACCGGACAGGACTGCGTGGCTTTCGGCGCCACCGTCGCCGGCAGGCCGGCAGACCTGCCCGGCTCCCAGCAGATGCTGGGCCTGTTCATCAACACGCTGCCGGTGATTGCCACACCGCGCCCAGAGCAAGCCGTAGGCGACTGGCTGCGCGAGGTGCAGGCCCTCAACCTCGCCACGCGCGAGCACGAACACACGCCGCTCTATGAAATCCAGCGCTGGGCCGGACAAGGCGGGCAAGCGCTGTTCGACGCCATCCTCGTCTTCGAGAACTACCCGGTGGACGCCGCGCTGCGCCGCGCGCCGGGCGGGCTGGCATTCTCCGACGTGCGCAACCGCGCCGAGACCAACTATCCGCTGACGCTGGTGCTGGCCCACACCGACACGCTGCGCCTGACCTGCCGCTTCGACCGCGCCTTGCTGGGCGAGCCCCATGCCGCCGACCTCGCGCGCGCGCTGCTGACCGTGATGGCGCAGATGAGCGAGGATGCGGCGCGGCTGCTCGGCGGCATCTCGCTGGTGGCGCCCGCCGAACAGCCCGCGCTGCTGGCGCTTGGCCGCAACCCGCAGCCCTATCCGGCGCCGGTGCCGGTGCACCGCCTGTTCGAGGCGCGCGCCGCGTCTCATCCCGAGGCCGTTGCGCTGGTCTTCGGCGAGCGGCAGCTCGGCTACGCCGAGCTGAACCGCCGCGCCAACCGCCTCGCCCATCGCCTGATCGCGCGGGGCGTGGGGCCCGACGTGCCGGTCGGCGTGCTGGCCGAGCGTTCCGTCGAGATGGTCGTCGCCCTGCTCGCCATCCTCAAGGCCGGCGGCGCCTACGTGCCGTTCGATCCCGACTATCCGGCCGAGCGCCTCGCCTACATGATCGGCGACAGCGGCGTGGCCCTGCTGCTGGCGCAGCGCGCCGACCTGCTGCCGACGCCGCCGCGCGCGGTCGAGGTAATCGACCTGACGCAGCCTGTGCAGGAAACCGATGGCGCAGACCACGACCCCGCGCCGGTACTGCTGCCCGACCACCTCGCCTACGTGATCTACACCTCCGGCTCCACCGGCCGCCCCAAGGGCGTGGGCAACCGCCACGGCGCGCTGCACAACCGGCTGTGGTGGATGCAGGCGCAATACGGCCTCGACGCGCGCGACACAGTGCTGCAGAAGACGCCGTTCAGCTTCGACGTCTCGGTGTGGGAGTTCTTCTGGCCGCTGATGACCGGCGCGCGGCTGGTGCTGGCCGCGCCCGGCGACCATCGCGACCCGGCGCGCATCGCCGCGCTGATCGCGCGCCACGGCGTGACCACGCTGCATTTCGTGCCGGCCATGCTGCAGGCCTTCGTCGCCCACGACGAGGTGGCGGCCTCGTGCGCCACGTTGCGCCATATCGTGTGCAGCGGCGAGGCGCTGCCGGCGGCGCTGGCGCGGCGCGCCATGACGCTGCTGCCGCACGCCGGCCTGCACAACCTGTACGGGCCGACCGAGGCCGCCATCGACGTCACGCACTGGACCTGCCGCGACGACGGCGGCAGCGCGGTGCCGATCGGCAGCCCCATCGCCAATGTCGACGCCCACGTGCTGGACGGCGCGCTGCATCCGCTGCCCGACGGCGTGGCCGGCGAGCTCTACCTCGGCGGCGCGGGGCTGGCGCGCGGCTACCTGGGCCGCGCCGCGCTGACCGCCGAGCGCTTCGTCGCCGATCCGCATGGCGCGGCGGGCGAGCGCCTGTACCGCACCGGCGACCTGGCGCGCCGCCGCGCGGACGGGCAGATCGCGTACCTGGGGCGGCTGGACCATCAGGTCAAGATCCGCGGCCTGCGCATCGAGCTGGGCGAGATCGAGGCGCGCCTGCTGGCCCACCCGGGCGTGCGCGAGGCGGTGGTGGTGGCGCCGGCCGGCGAAGGCCCGGCGCGACTGGCCGCCTACGTGGTCGGCGCCGCCGGCGCCAACCCGGACGAGGCCGAACTGCGCGCGTGGCTGGCGCAGGCGCTGCCGGACTACATGGTGCCCGCCGCGCTGCTGGTGCTGGAGGCGATGCCGGTCAGCGCCAACGGCAAGCTGGACCGGCGCGCGCTGCCGTCGCCGGAGTTCGCCGGCAGCGCCGCCTTCGCGCCGCCCGCCGGCGCCGCCGAGACGCAACTGGCCGAGGCCTGGGCGCAGGTGCTGAAGGTGGCGCGCGTGGGCCGCGCCGACAATTTCTTCGAGCTGGGCGGCGACTCCATCCTGAGCCTGCAGATCGTGGCCAGGATGCGCGGCGCCGGCTGGCTGCTCACGCCCAAGCAGCTGTTCGAGCAGCAGACGCTGGCCGCGGTGGCGGCGGCACTGGTGCCGCTGACCATGCCGGCCGCCAGCGCGCAACCGGCGCCGCGCGCGGCCGCGCCGCGCACGCGCCTGCGCAGCGAGGACTTTCCGCTGGCAGGCCTGCGGCAGGACCAGCTCGACGCATTGCAGGCGCAGGGGCTGGCGCCCGCCGAGGTGGAAGACCTGTATCCGCTCTCGCCGATGCAGGCCGGCATGCTCTATCACAGCGCCAGCGCGGCCGATGGCGGCGGCGCCTACGTGAACCAGTTGCGGGTGGATATCGACGGGCTGGACGCGGCGCGCTTCGCGCTGGCCTGGCGCGCGGCGCTGGCGCGCCACGACACGCTGCGCAGCGGCTTCCTGCAGCGCGGCGAGCAGCCCTTGCAATGGGTCGCGCGCGAAGTGGAACTGCCGGTCACGCACGAGGACTGGTCCGCGCGCGCCGCCGGTTGCGAGCCGGCGCTCGACCGCTTCGCCGCCGACGATCTCGCGCGCGGCTTCGACCTCGAGCGCCCGCCGCTGATGCGCCTGGCGCTGATCCGCACCGGCCCGCGCCGCCATCACCTGGTCTGGACCGTGCACCACCTGCTGCTCGACGGCTGGAGCACCGCGCAACTGCTGGGCGAGGTGCTGCGCCACTATGCCGGCGAGGCGGTGCCCGCCGCCGCCGGCCGCTTCGCCGACTACATCGGCTGGCTGCAAGGCCGCGATGCCGGCGCGGCGCAAGCGTTCTGGAGCGCGCAGCTGCGCGGCTTCGACACGCCGACGCGGCTGGCCGAGGCCGTGCCCGCGCCCGATGCCGGCAGCGGCTACGGGCTCCTGCAGCACGAATGCGACGCCGCGCAGACGGCGCGGCTGGCGGCCTTCGCGCGCGCGCAGAAAGTCACCGTCAACACGCTGGTGCAGGCCGCGTGGCTGCTGCTGTTGCAGCGCTATACGGGCCAGCGCCGCGTGGCGTTCGGCGCCACCGTGGCCGGGCGCCCGGCGGAGCTGCCCGGCTCGCAGCAGATGCTGGGCCTGTTCATCAACACCCTGCCGGTGATCGCCGCGCCGCGCCCCGAGCAGGCCGTGGGCGACTGGCTGCGCGAGCTGCAGGGCTTCAACCTGGCCGCGCGCGAGCACGAGCACACGCCGCTGTCCGACATCCAGCGCTGGGGCGGCCAGCCCGGGCAGCGGCTGTTCGACAGCATCCTGGTGTTCGAGAACTTCCCGCTGGAAGACGCGCTGGCCCCGGCCGCGCGCAGCGGCCTGGCCATCGAGACGCGCGCCAGCACCGGCCTGACCGAATACGAGATGGACGTGGAAGTGAGCCTGCGGCAGACGCTGCGGCTGGGCTTCACCTATATGCGGCGCGCCTTCGACGAGGCGCAGGTCGAGCGCATCCGCGCGCAGCTGCTGGCGCTGCTGGAAGCCATCAGCACGCGGCCCGGGCAGGCGCTCGGCTCGCTGGGCCTGCTGGCCCCGCGGGCGTCCGCCGAACTGCTGGCGCTGGGCCAGGGAGAAGCGCCGCCCGCCGACGGCCTCGCCGTGCACCAGCG
>NZ_BBQM01000046.1 GCF_000876015.1 Cupriavidus basilensis
ATTGGCGGCGAGTTCAAGCCTTATGAGCAAGCCAACCCCATCACCGCAGCCGTGGGCGATATCGGCGGCTCTGTAGTGCCGTCGCTGATGGCGGGCGGCGCTGGTCTCATTACCAAAGGCGCGCAAGTTGGCGCTAAAGGCGCATCGGCGCTTGGCCTTGGCTCGCTCGGAACGCGAGCGGCGCAGTTGGGCGGCGCATCGGTCGGCAGTGGCGTGCTTGGCGCCGCCATGGGACTGCCTTCTCCCGTTTCGCCGAATGCCAGCGATTATTGGTCCGAAAAGGCAAAGCAAGCAGGTTTGGGGGCTGCTTTGGGGGCCGCAACGCCGATTGCTGCGGCTGGCGTCGGAAAGCTCGCCAACTATGCAGGCAATGTAGTTGCAGCGCCGTTTCGTCCTTTCACAGAGAGCGGGCGTCAGAATATTGCGCGGGACATCATCCGCCAGTATGCAGAGGGCGGTACGAACGCTGCCGCAACGTCCCCGATTGGTCGTGATTTGACGCTAGCAGAGGCTACGGGGAATCCGGGGATTGCCACGCTGCAACGCACGATACGCGACCTCAACCCCAATTCTTTTGTCGCGCAGGAGCAGGGCGGCGCTGCGCTGCGGCAGTCCGCGCTGGAGCGCATCACCGGTACAACTGATGATCTGGCGGTGGCGCAGGCCTCGCGCTCAGCGGATGCGGCGGACGCATACCTCTCGACGCACGTCGGGATTCCAGCGAGCAACACCGATTATGCCGCCCTAAAGAAAACTCCGGCATTCCAGAAAGCATTCACGGAAGCGCAGAACATGGCTCGTAATGCTGGCGCCAGCATCGAGACGCAAGTGCAGAACCGCGCCCTAGCGAATCGAGGCGGATCGGTTGGGCAGCCTCAGATCTATGTTTCTGGGCAGGGGCTGCATTACATCAAGCAGGCACTCGATGATCAGATCAATGCCTTCGCTCAGGCCGGAGAGAAGGGGAAAGCCAGCAATGTCCTGAACGTGAAGAATCGGCTTTTGTCGCTGATGGACAACAACATCGACGGCTATGCCGCGGCGCGCTCACAGTTTGCGGAAGCATCGCGGCCCATCGATGCCATGCAGTATCTGCAGTCGAAGAACTTCACCGATGCCAATGGCAATGTGACGGCTGCGAAAGTCGACCAGGCCATCAAGGGTATCGCCAAGGAACAAGCGCGACCCGGAATTCGTGCGGCTAAATCCGTCAGCGAGGAGCAACTGCAAGGGCTCATCGACTTGCGCAATGACCTCCGGCTTGCTGGTAATACCGGATTGGGTCGCTCGGCCGGATCGAGCACCGCTCAGAATCTTGCAACGCAACAGATGGTCCGGGCGGCGGTTCCTGGCAGGCTCGGCGCACTAGCCAGTCAGCTTCCTAGTGGCGCGGTCGGGGGTGCGGTCGGTGGGGCACTTGGTTGGACCGCCGGCGGCCCGGGCGGCGCTGCATTGGGGGCCATGCTGGGCGGACGTGCTGGGCGTGGCCTCAATGCCCTGATGAACACGCAGAATGACGCGATTCAGGGTGCGCTGACAAATATGCTGCTGAATTCACCGCGCGGCCTTGCGGCTCTCCAAGGTGCATCCGGTCGTACGCTCCCACTCTTGCCCTACAGCGCTCTGGAGCGGCTCGCGTATCCAAGCGTCATCGGGGCTGGCCTGGGGGCAAACAATAGGCAGTGAAGGCTTGATGAAAAGTTCAGCAATCGGTCGAATGAACTCTCTAAGTGCCACATAAAGGCAGGTCACTACCGGAATTGCAAACTGGTAATGGTGCTCAGAGATGAAGGCAATAGTAGTATTGAGCATGGCAGGAAAGGTCTAGTCGAGCCTTAAATCGTCGGATAGCCCGTGAAGCAGTCTCCTAGGGCAGAGACAGAAATCGGTGCGTGTGCGCCTTTTGCTGCCTTTGGCTATTTCCATGACTGCTTCGATTCTCCCCAATGCTGTAACGCATTTCGATGATAACAACGGCAATCCGCTTGCCGGGGGGCAAGTTTTTTTCTACATCCCGAATACTTCCACACTCAAAAATACGTGGCAGGATCCTGAGCAAACCATCCTCAACACCAATCCTGTGATCCTCGACTCTCGAGGGGAGGCCATCATCTGGGGCAGTGGCACTTATCGTCAGGTTGTCAAGGATTCGGACGGCAATCTGATCTGGGATCGTATCACGGAAGATCCCAACGCCGGCCTGACCGGGAACATGACTGATGACATGTTCACCGCAGGGGTGGATTTTACGCCCGGCGTAACGACGACTCTGACATTGAGCATCGGAGCTGGATCCCTTGGGAATGTGTGGATATTCTTCGATGGCGTGTTTCAGGCTGATGATCAAATCAATTCCCTTGATGGCACTGCGCTCGAGTTCAATGATCCGATCCCTATTGGAGTTTCCCTGGTCACGGTCAAGATCGGCAATACGATTGCAATCGGAATACCGGGCGCCGGCACTGTGACGGATGCCTCTGTCGCGCTCAATGCTGCGATCAAAAGTTCAAAACTCTCATTCCTTCAGGCCGGTACGGGCGCAGTCAGTCGAACAGTCCAATCCAAGTTGCGTGAGTTCGTCAGCGTGACCGACTATGGAGCAGTGGGAGACGGCATTACTGATGACACTGCAAAAATTCAGGCAGCTATCGATGCCAACAAAGGCGGCGCTATTATTTTCCCGGCCGGGAAAATCTTCCTGTCGGCAGGGATCATGCTCAATGATTCGACGTATAACAACACCATTCTGATTTTCGATGGCTGGTGCAAGCTAAAACCGGACGGCGGAAACATAAATTTCGGTGGCTCGTGGGTTGGCCTTATCATTAAAGACTGTGATGGCGTGATAATGAATCCCAAATGGGATGGAAATCGCTCCGCCATGTCCGATAATGAACACATTCATTGCGTTGGTTTTGCTGGCGCAAGGAATGTGTACATCCCCGACATGATGGTCAAGGAAATCCGCGCAGACGGGCTCTACATCGGCCAAAAAGATTGGCTGTCTAATAGCGATAATTCTACGCAGATTAAGATTGGCGCATTCAACGCATTCAATTCTGCGGATGATGGCCGCAATGCTATCTCCATCATTTCAGGAACGATCATCGACATTGATACGGTCCGGTCTATTAATGTAGGCGGCATTGTCGGTGGATTCACAATGCCCGGGGGTGTTGATATCGAGCCAGACCACGGCTATCAGACATGCGCCAACATACGTATTGGTTACGCAGATATTATTACAGCTGGAACTTCGGGCCTTGGCGTCTTCGGTAAATCTATCTCTGGTGATGATTCGGCTCGCGACTGGAACTGTTTCAATATTCTAATTGAGGACTGCAACATCCTGAAGACAGGTACTTCGGGGGCATCGCTATCTTCCACTCCTTTCACGCGCGTGGCGGATCTTAAGGTCAAAGGCGTGCTGTCGTATAACAGCACGCGCGGGGCAGGCCCAGATCATGATTATTCTCAGCGCATCGACGCAGATTGGACCGTTACGAACGTAACTAATGGCGTTGTTGTCGGACCCTCCAATACGGTTATCGATTTCTCTATCCGTGCGGAGGTTTCCAATTACACATTGGCCGGTATTCGCGTATCGGGATGCTCCCGCGGAAGATTTACCGGATGGATTTATGGGGCAGTAGGTGGAACGGCCTTTTCGATACAATGCCATGACAGTGGCCGTGCTGGCTTGACACAGGAAGATGTCGCATACGAAGTCGATACTCCATATGACGGAACTACACTACGTGCTTTCCGAAATGAGCCAGGAAATCTTGTTTCTTTTGGCAAAGGATGCATCGTACGAAACTGCGACTGGACCGGCTACCCGAATCAAGGCGCCACGAATGATGCTGCAATCCGGACTGAAAATATCCTTGGATGGACAAATGCCACGGCTATGCCGACTTCCGGAACTTGGTTTTTCGGCACGTTTGTTAAGAACGATGTTCCTGCCCAAGCATCAGGGAAAATCATGATCGGCTGGTCTCGTCTTAATACCGGCAGCAACAATGTGCTCAACAATGATTGGTCGCAGGTCTTCGCAACTATTTCCTGAGAGATGAACATGAAACATTTCTTCGCATTCATCGGTCTTTCGCTATGGATGACCGTTCTTTCCGCCGCTACGCTTACTCCAATTCAGCTTCTGAACCCAGCGGGATCGACAGCCGGTCAAGCGATCATTTCGACTGGTCCAAGCACTGCACCCGCATGGAGTACGCCGTCTCTGGCTGCGCCTGGACCTATAGGCAATACCACGCCGAGCACAGGAGCTTTTACCACGTTATCTGCCACAGGCGCGATCATGCCTTCTTCGACTGTCGGTATCGTCGGTACCGCCACAAACAACAACGCGGCTGCGGGCAGCGTTGGCGAGTACGTCGAATCACAGGTATCGACGGTTGCGATCACGAGCGGGGCGACGACAAACGTCACCACGATCTCGTTGACGGCTGGCGACTGGGATCTCGACGGGAACTGCTACTACAACGCAGGTGCTGGCGCATCGGTTTCCGCGCAGGCCTGCGCGGTCAGCACCGCCAGCGTGACGTTACCCGCCAACCGGCTGCGCACGCTCTATTCCTACAGCGGCGCCGCGGCAGTGTCACAGAGCGCGATCGCGCCGACGCAGCGCATTTCCATCGCCTCGACGACGACCGTGTATCTGATCGGCTTCGCCAACTATGCAGGCGGCACCGTGACCGTCGACGGCATCATCCGCGCGCGGCGAGTGCGATAGGCCATGAAAACGTCGACCGCGGGCGTCCAGGCGATCAAGGTACGGGAAGGCTTGGTGCTTGAGGCGTACCCCGATCCAGGAACGCATAGCGCGCCTTGGACCATCGGATACGGCCATACCGGCCGTGACGTGTACAAGGGGCTGCGGATCAACGAGGCGCAGGCCAACGCCTACCTCGCTGCGGATGTGGCAGCCGCAGAGCTGGTGGTGGTCCGTGCGGTCGACGTCGAGCTCACGCAGGCCCAGTTCGACGCGCTGGTGTCGTTCGTGCTGAACGTGGGGGCTGGCGCCAGGGGCGTCAAGGATGGGTTCGTGACGCTCAAGAGTGGCCAGCCATCCACCATGCTGCGCAAGATCAACGCGAACGACATCATCGGCGCGGCGGCCGAGTTTCCGAAGTGGAATCGCGCCGCAGGGCGTGTGCTCCCCGGGTTGGTCGCCCGGCGCGCCAGCGAGCAATCTCAATTCTTGACGGGGAAACCATGACAGACGATCAGACCACCTGGCTCAAGCTGGGGGCAGGCGTCCTTGTTGGCGGGCTGCTTTCGCTTCGCAATCTTCCGGGGAACAGGTGGCAGCGCGCGGGGTCGTTCATCCTGAGCATTGCCCTCGGCACAATCATCGGGCTGGCCGCTATCGAGTATTTCCATCTCGACATGCGCAGCTGGACCGCGGTGCTCGCTGTGGCGACTTCTACCGCCTTCGGTTTTGCTGTGGCAATCAACGCCATGCAGCAGATCCCCGAAGCGTTGAAGGCACTGATGCGGCGCTTCCTCGGGAGCTGATATGCAAACTATCAACCTGGTGGCCAACGCCATCATCTTCCTTGGCTCGTTCTGGGCGCTCTACACCCAGAAGGTGCCGACCCGTACCGGCGGCGCCGTGGTACTCGCGCTGCTGTCCCTTGGTGCGCTGGGCAACATGAGCGCGCCCCAGGCTTGCCACAGCGGTCCGGAGATCGGGCTCAATGTCGCCGTCGCGATGGGGGTGCTCTGGGCCTTCTGGCGGCTGGAGCTGCGCCACCTGATGAAGCGGGGGCATGCATGAGCATTCTCGACCCGCGCGTGTGGATCGCTTGCGCGCTGGCGGTGTTGGTGGCCTATGGCGGTGGCCGGTGGCAGCAGTCTCGAGCAGACGCGGCCACCTACCAGGCCAAGACGACTGCCGCGGCACTGGATGCTGCCCGCGTTCAGGTCAAGGCGGTAGATGATGCCCGCCTCGAGGAACAGCGCCGCACAGCTGCGCAAACGGAGATCGCCAATGCTGCAACGAAAGAAATGGCCGGCGCGCGCGCTGATGCTGCTGCTGCCAATGATGCTGCTGGGCGCCTGCGCCAGCGAGTTGCCGAGCTATTCGCCACCGGTCGCGTCGCCGGCAATCCCGCCGCTGCCAGCGCAGGCCCGGCAGCCGGCGACGCCGCAAATCTGCTCTCCGACCTGTTCCTCGAATCTGTCGAGCGCAATCGAAGGTTGGCAGAAACGGCTGACGCCAGCCGAATAGCTGGGGCCGCTTGTGAGGCGGCCTA
>NZ_BBQM01000045.1 GCF_000876015.1 Cupriavidus basilensis
ACGTCGCGCGCCGCCGCCAGAGCTCCTCCCGGCGACAGCAGCCGCTCCGAATATCCGCGGCATTCCCCGAAGCACTGCCATGCTAGTGCTTGTGCGAGATCGCGCAGGACGGTGCGCTCGTCTGGGCCATTCGTCTCCGCCGGCGAGAGTGCGTGGGCGGCTTGCTTCTGTTCTTCGCTCATCTCAGGCTCCCCGCTGCTTGTCGACCAGCGCCCAGCCCGCGTTCTTGCCACTGCCGAGGAAGTGGATCTTTCCAGCCTTGCGCAGGGCTTGGAGGCGACGCTCGAGGATGCGCTCCGCCCAAACGTACTTCCACTCGGGGAGGCCAGAATTCTTGTTTTCTTCGTCGACAATCCTCCTGCACTCGTCCCTCACTCTTCCGCTGAAGAGATCGTTGAAGATCATTGACCGGCAGCTGAGATTGCCCACGATCAGGGCGTCAAGCTTCTCGTATTTGGTTTTCATTGGTGATCCTAGATAGTCCTTGCCGCGAGCTAAACGCTATGCCGCTGCGTGGTAGCGCTTGATGCCGTAGTACACCTCCCGGCAAGCCGCCAGATCGACGGCGGCGTTGTGGGCGCCGATCAGATCGGTTCCGGTGAAGTGCTTGTAGGCTTCACCGAGATTCGGCGACTTCGCGTGATAGCGCCCTGCGGCAGCCATCTTCTCGGTTGGCGGGAGGTTGACGATCTTCGTGCTGTTCTTCTGCGTGCAGAAGGCCGGCCCAGCTTTCCACTCGTCGGCGAACGCATCGTCGTGCTCGACGGAGCGCATCAGTTCGATGCGGATCATGCGCATGTCGAAGGGCTCGTTGTGGGCGACGCGGAGGGTGGCTTTCTTCCACATCTCGAGGAACAGGCCCAGCGCTTGGCCGATGGGGACGCCGAAGCGCTCGGCCTTCTCATTCGTGATCCCGGTCAGCGCTTCCAGTTCCTCGGGGATCGTCCAGCCCTCGGGCTTGATGATGAGGTCCATGAAGGCGAGGGTGGTGCCGGTGTCCTCGTCGTGCAGTTCGGCGGCGAGTTGGGTGATGCGCGGCTGGCTCGGGTCTTCGCTGGGCAGGCCCCATTGGGGGATGCCAGTTGTCTCTGAATCGTAAATCAGGATCGGGGTCATGGTGTGGTCCTAGATCGTGTAGTCGGATGGGCGGGTCAGAGCCAGGCTGCAGCAGGATCGCGGCGGATCAACTGGCCGCGCTTCTCGGCATAGCGAAGGCGAGCGCGCTGGTTCTGCCGCGCGCAATACTCGGGGTCTTTCTGCTTGCGCCGCGAGTAGGCGCGGTTGACTTCCTTGCGGCTCTTGCGCTTCGGCTTAGGCGCGTCCGGGCCGGCGCCGAGCATCCAGCGGTTGACGGCCGGGGCGTGGTCACTGGTCTGGTAGCCGCCGACCCGCACCTCGGTACCGTGACGCATCTTCATGTGCTTTTGCACCGCATGCGGCGTCACGCCGAGGATCGTGGCCAATTCCTTGGACGTCATCTTCTTGCCGCCGGCGAGCGCACGCTTGATGCCCTCCCATACCGGAGAGAACAAGGGTCGAGCGCAATGCCGCGGACCAAGGCCCATGTCGTAACCATGCTTGAGCACCGCGGCCGCGGAGCGCTCGGGGAAGTGGGCGGCAATGACCTTGGTGGGCTGGCCGTTGGACCAGAGTTCGCGCAACCGCGCCTCTTCATCGGGTGTCCAAGGGACGAACGGCGTTCCTTTCATGATCGATCTCCGCTCAGGCCGCCAGCTTGCGCAGGGTGGCAACGTTGGACTGCACCAGCTTTTCGAACTCCCACAGGTCAGCAACCATCGCCTCGATGTAGTCGTCGTCACGCTCGATGCGCCAGCGGAAGAATTCCTTCACGGACTTGAGGGCTGGGCAGTAGATGCAGAAGTCCCACCACTTACGGCCGGAGAGCCAGAGATTCCCTTGCACCTGGTCCGTGTACTTCTCCAGGTCGTGATCGATCAGCGTCGTGCGCAGCTCGTCAGGGGAGATGAGGCACTTGTACTCGGCTCCGCCGTCCTCACCGATCCAGCCGTCCGCGCTTGCCCCGAAGGCTCGGTCATCGGACAGGACCATGCCGACCGGCTGCACGTAGACGCCGATGTCGGCTTGGTGGGCGATGCGCGCATCCGGTTCGAGTTCGTGGCCGCGACGCATCTGCCATGTCTCGTGGCCCTCGTTGAGCGGGGCACCGCTGATGCGTTCGATAGCGGTTCCGAAGGCGAGTTTGAGGGCGGTATCTGACCATCCATCACCACCACGCTTACGGGTGCGAGCGATGCGAAAGTTGCTGGCGGTGTTCACTCCCGCGCGGGCTTGCAGCCATTGCTCGCTGCCTTGCTGACAGGTAACGACAATCACGATTGCACCTCGCGCTTGTCCTCGCTGGGCTGCTCTGCGGCCGGGATGGCGCGAATCCCCTCTGCGACCTCGTAAAGTTCCGCGCTGTATTCCTCATGGGGCACGGAGCGAAACTCGAACGCGCCCGTATCTGGATCAGCTGCGCCAAACTCCGAATCGTGGTCCTCTCGGCGCTTGTCCACCCACTTCGCAGCAGCCTCGATGCCGGCCGCGAACGTCAGCGCCTTGGCGCTCGGTTGCGGGGCGGCAGGCGATTCCGGCGCGGCAGGGGCGGCGGGGAGCGGCATCCAGTGAGTAGGTTCGATTCGCCAGCAGTTGGAGACTTCCTCGGCTTCCACCGCGGTCTCGAACCAACCCGGCTCCACATCGTCCGGTTCTTCCCAGTATTCCGCGATGTAGTCCTCGCTCATCCACTGCCCGCGCACCGTGCGCCATTTACCATGCGAGTTGAGGTAGCCGAGCAGTAGCGTGCGTCCATCCTTCGGGGCCGTCTCGATGCTCAGCCATCTATCCGGCACAGCCGGCGCCGCCTGTTGCGCGCTCGGCGCAATGGTGGCGAGATATTCGATTACCTCTCGCATGGAAGAACGCGCAAACGCGGTGTTCCGCTTGTCTTCGCTGTGTCCCTTTAGGCGTTCAATCAATCCGTCCGGCACCGCCTCTTGCGTAATGGTGTGAGGGCAGTTCAGTGCGCAGGTGCAAATCTCGCTTCTCGTCATGCTGCCTCCTGCGAAGCCGCGCGCAGTTCCTGCATGCGCTGATTGAAGTAGTCGGCGTACTTGGCCTTTTCCTCCTTGCTCAAGGCGCTCATGATCTTGCTGAGTTCACCGATGGTCTTGGCATCGCGCATGTCGGGGTGCACATCGGCGGCCACGGGTGAAAGACCGGCGCCGACATCCGGGTCGCTGCTTTCATCCAGATCCGCGTCTCCCGCCACATTCAGCAACGCCGTCACGATGTAACGCCGCAGGATCGTGATCGATGCGCCGAAGGTTTTGATGTCCGCATCGCCGCGCGCAATGCTCAGGGAGGACTCCACGCGCGCCGCAGACTTGTGGGCAATGATCGTGCGGATGTGCGTTCCGCCTGTCGGCCTATCGGTGACGATCTGTATGAGCGCCAGCGCATGCTTCGAAAGGGCGGGGGTCGTCTTGTCCCGAATCTCCTGCATATCGGAGTAGTCGAAGCTATACGGAGCCTTGCCCGGGTCTTTCGGACGGACGTGTCCAGTGCGGTTCTTCGCGATGGGAGGAAATTCTCCCTGTGCGGTGGCCAGCGCCTCGAACAGTTGCCCGAGGCTTTCCGGCGCCGGCCCGGGGATGAGGTTCACATCCATTTGCTGCACGGCCTGCGCGGAGAATTGCTCGTGGTTGCTCATGCTGTGCTCCCGGTGGCTGCATTGATCGTGGCGTCGATGCGGTCAGCCAGATCGCCGGCCGGGATGTGAGGGCGGGCTTCGACCAGCAGGGCCAGCAACGTGCCGGCCTGCTCCCGCACGCGCCGGGCGGCTTTCTCTGCGGCTTCTTGCTCGCGGCGGCGAGCAGCGGCTTCCTCGCGCTGGCGCTGTTCCTCGGCGGCGCGGGCTTCCGCTTGTCGGCGCGCTTCGGCCGCCTTCTCGTCGGCAATGCGCTTCGCTTCGGCCTGCTCGGCGGCCCGGGCAGCAGCCTCGGCGGCTTCCTTGGCCTCGCGTTCCCGCTTCTCCCGGTCCGCACGCAGTTGTTGCAGTTCTTCCGCATCGCGCGCGGTATCGAGCATCGCATTCAGGTTGCCCAGCGCTGCCTCGATGGCGGCACCGGCATCGGCCTGAAACTCGCCGAAATCGTCTGCCGCCTCGCGGGCCAGCGAATCGATGCGTTGCTGGATTTGCTTCACGCCCAGCCCGATGCACGTCGATACCGCCGTCTCGATGGCGTGGATGCGGTCCTTGATGCCGGCAATACGCTGCCGCTCGGCTTCGGCCGCCTCCGCTTGGGCTTGCTGCGCGGCAGCCTCCGCCTGTTGTTGGGTACGCATCGCCGCCAGTTCTTCGCGTGCCTTGGCGTTTTCCAGATGGGCGCGGAGCGTGGTCAGGGCGCTTTCGGCCGCTTCCTTGGCCTGGTCGGCATATTCTTGCCAGTCGCGCCGAACGAGATACTTCGGCGATTCCAGGTCGCAGATCGCGGCGGTGACATCAGCCACGCTCGCGCTGAGATAGCCCTTCGGCAGGTTGATGATCGCGCTCAGGAACGCTTGGTGGGCCGAGATGCGCGCGCTCTCGATGCGTGCCTTCTCGATACGTTCCTCGTCCTTGCGCTTCTGCTCGGCATCGACCAGATCCTTGACGGGTTGCTCGATGGCCTTCACCGACGCCACGATCTCGTCGCGTTTCTCGCGGGCCCGCTTCTGGAGCGCCATCAGCGGGCGATTCCAGTTCGTGTACGCTTCCTCGGTTGCGGTGCGCGTGCCGACGCAACGCTGCACGAACTCGCGCGCCGCCTTGTTGCCCTCGGTCGTCTTTACGTCGAAGGCTTCGGCGCCTTCTTCGCGCAGCTTGGCGAGGCCGGCCTCGATGGGGTCATACAAGGCGAGGGCGGTCGCCGACTCTGCCGGAGCTGCGTCCAGCACTTCCATTTCAGGTGATTCCATGATTGTCCTCAGCGGATCGGGATCAGTTCAAGGCTGCCGTCTGCGCGGCAGCGACCAGAGTGTTTGAGGCCAGCGGCGCGCAGGAAGCGCACCCATGCGACCATCGGGGTGTCGTCCTTCATGTCGACCACCCAGGAAGAATCGAGATCGTTTCGTTGTCCGCCACGCAGGCGTACAGCAGCACGATGGCGAGGGCCAGGAGAGTGCCGAAGATCCACGGATGACGGCGCTCGAAGCGGCAGAGGAAGTCGTCGCGGCGGTTCACGAGCGCTGCTCCTTTGCTTTGGCCAGGACCGCCTTCGCATCGCGATACAGGGAGGTAGTGGGAGCGCTCTCGCTGGCCATCTCATCGACCATGACGTAGCGCTCGACGATGGCCACGAGTTCACCGATGAGGTTGTCGTGATCGGCCTGGCGGGCGGCTGCTTGAGTGGCGGTCATGCTGCGGCTCCGGTAACTTTGGCGAGGGCGGCGTCCATTGCGTCCACATGGTCCTGCCAGCATTGGCGGCGAATAGGATCCTCGTCATAGCGCCACTTGTCCCCGTTCAGCCACTGACGAGCGGCGTGTAGGGCGTCAAATAACTCCGGCGCAGCGGCGATCAGACGGGCGTGATCATGCGTATCTGGCATGTTCGGGGGAATCTCCGCGATCAACCATCCGCCGCTTCCATCCGCCTCACGAACAGTGCGCACGAGGTTGCTGCACACCTCCCACCGTTGCGTGCTCATGCTGCGGCTCCCAAGAAACGCCCCTCGTCGCGACGACGATCCGCAGCATCGGAGGCCTCGCGCGCCCGGTCTTCGAGATACGCATCCAGCGCGAGGTCGGCGACTTCATCGAGATCATGGAAGTCGGTCACATCCACGCCGGAATCGGTGACGGTGGCCACCTCGAAGCAATCACCCTGGCCGGGTTCTTCGTGGGAGGTTTCGTAGCCGCGCAGGTAGTTGCCAGTCACCTGCAGGCTCACGCCGTCGAGTTCGATGGTTAGGGTGATCATGCTGACTCCTCGATGGGGTGACCCAGGCAGCCCGACCTCGGGTCGAAGTTGTCGCACTTGCCAAAGGGCAGGAATTCATTGCCCTTGGCCAACTCATCGAGCAGGCGACTCTTCGCCTCGTCAGGCGTCATCAAGCGGCCGTCATCGTGACGAAACATGCCGCGATAACGGTGCTTTGGCGCGTTCTTGAGAAAGCCCTTCACGTCGAGTGAAAGGTGGACTTGGGTCCTAGCCATGGCCCATCTCCCGGGCGGCGAGCATTGCATCGGCCACCGTGTACGCAAGTTCTGCGAGCTGGGTTGGCAGATTGCCGTCGAGTTTCACGTTCGGATCGGCGAGCATTCCACCCATGGCCTTCGCTGCGAAGTAGTCGCGCAGGGTCATGCCCGGATATGCCTCACATGCATGTCCATTGCGATCAAACGTCACTGGCAACGGAAATGCTTGGCCGCCATCGTTGATAGGTTTCGTCATGGCGCGTCCCTCAGCCCAGACCGTAGTAACGAACCTCGACCACCAGATCGCCCGTGGCTGCATCCTTGCGAGGCGTGCTGATAGAGGGGCTACGGTAGGCGTCGATGGAGGCCTTGAGGACCTGCGCACGCTGACGAAGGGCCTGCTCATCCTTGCTGCGCAAGGTGTACATGCCACCAGGGCCCGACGGGCGGTGCCGGCTCGATACAACCGCTGGCGCGGCCGCCGCCTGATCCCGTTCCTGGCTGGCATTGGCCTTCGCCACCAGTTGATCTCGCAGATCGGTGTAATGCGCCTCACGGTGAAGCCGGCGCGTCTCTTCACCCTCCACCCCCCGCAAGTCCATCTGGTCGATGGCCACAAACGCAATCAGGGCTTTGGTGCGGTCATCCGGGGAAATCCGGCTGACGATTTCGGCGGGCGTCATAGTTCACTCCGCTTCAATGAGGTTGCCGCCAGCATCCAGCGAGTACCAGGTATCCGGCTTGACGCCATCCCGGCCGGCGATGGCCGCGCGAATATGCAGGATCTGGCCATAGTCTTCGCCATCGGCTTCTTGGTCGCGATAGCAGAGAACGATGGCACTCCCGGCACTGGCCTTGGCACGTCCCTTGATGCCGATAGCGGTTGCCACGGAATGCTTGCCCTCGGCGCT
>NZ_BBQM01000044.1 GCF_000876015.1 Cupriavidus basilensis
GGGCCGAATTCGCACAGGTTGTGCGCACGACGTTCAACAACTACGGCCGCGAGACGCCCATGCAGGAGACGCTGCGCATGTGGTGGGGATTGCTCGCGGAATTCGAGATTGTGACTGTGCGCCTGGCATTTTCGCGGCACGTGGTCGCCGATACGAAGTTCCCGCCGTCCATCGGGCAGATCCTCGAAATCCTGAACGCCGGCAACAAGGCACGGCGACTCGGCGCGGAAGAAGCGTGGACGCTCGCGGTCAAGGCGTGCGACGAAACCGAGACGGTCATCCTGAATGACGAGATCGCGCAGGCGTGGGGCATCTGCAAGCCGGTCATGGATATCGGCGACGAGATTGGGGCGCGGATGGCGTTCAAGGAGGCGTACCAGCGCATCACCGCCGCGGCAACCGACCCCGTGAAGTGGTGGCCGTCCATCGGCAGCGACCCGCACAAGCGCGATGCTGCGCTGGCCGAGGCGAAGTGTCAGGGTCTTCTGCCAGCGTCCCATGTCGCCGCGCTCTTGCCGCCTCCGATGCCGACCAACGTCACGGGCAACCCCGAGGGGTTGCAGCGCGTGAAGGACGAGATCGCGAAGATGAACCTGTCGCGCATGGATCGCGTTGTCGCGCGGGATGCGGCAGTCAAGGCAGAACGCGATGCAGTCATCGCTGCCAAGCAGGCTATTGCTGACCGAATTGCGCAATACCGGAAGGGAGCGCAGCAATGATGACGACGATGAAATGGCCTGAAACGATGCTCGAGCATCGCAATGACGGTCGCGATTGGGCGAGGCGAATCCTTGCACGCGAGAACGCCGGCGAGCGTTTCACCGTGACGGTCATCGACATGGCAAAGCGGGCGCTTGGCATGGAAATCGGAGTGGTGGCATGAGCGCAGAAATGGGTTCGCTTCATGTCCCACATCCGGCGCGCGTGGGACAGAGCCGCATGCGGGCACTGGGCCGGCTCAAGACCGGTGCCATGAACAAGACCGAGCAAGCCTACGCTCAGCACCTGGAATCGCTCAGGAACGCCGGCACAGTGCTCTGGTACCGCTTCGAGGGGCTGAAGCTTCGGCTCGCGGACAACACGTTCCTGACGGTGGATTTCGCGGTGATGGTCGCTGATGGTCAACTCGAGATGCATGACTGCAAAGGCTCGAAGGCGATCTATCAGGACGATGCCAAGGTGAAGATGAAAGTGGCCGCTGAGCAGTACCCATTCGTCTTTCGGGTGGCATTTCCGAAGTCGAAGAGAGAAGGCGGCGGCTGGTTGATTGAAGAGGTCTAGAAAGACCAAACAACGGAGAGTGATGCCAACTATGAAAACCAAATACGAGAAGCTTGATGCCCTGATCATGGGCAATCTCAGCTGCCGGTCAATGATCTTCAACGATCTCTACAGCGGAAGGGTGAAGGACGAGTGCAGGAGGATTGTTGACGAAGAAAACAAGAATTCCGGCCTCCCCGAGTGGAAGTACGTTTGGGCGGAGCGCATCCTCGATCGCCGTCTCCAAGCCCTGCGCAAGGCCGGAAAGATCCGTTTCCTCGGCAGCGGCAAGAATGCGGGCTGGGCGCTGGTCGGCAAGCAGCAGGGAGCCTGAGATGAGCGAAGAACAGAAGCAAGCCGCTTTGAGCGCCATCCCGGTGCCGGACTGCCCCACCTGCCGCGGTAATGGCATGATCGGCGGCCCGAGCTACCACGCCCCCGATGAGGGCGGCGTGCCGTGCCCTGACTGCTGGGTGCCCAGCGCTGGGGATGAGTCGCCGCACGCGAATCAGTCTGCATTGAAACCCGACGAGCGCGCCGTCCTGCGCGATCTTGCGCAAGCCCTGGCATGGCAGTGCTTCGGGGAATGCCGCGGATATTCGGAGCGGCTGCTGTCGCCGATAGAGGCGCTGGCAGCGGTGCGCGATGTGCTTGGCATCCCTGTCGCACAGACCACGCCGCAGGACCAGCCGAGCGATAAGGAACTGGATGCGCTATGGCGGGAAGGATCCCTCCGTAATGATTTGGAGCCATCTTATCGTGGCATGTTCCGATGGGCTGCCCGCGCCCTGCTGTCGCGCTACGGTGCCGCGCCGCAGGCCGACATGCCGCTGGTCCCCGACGCTGCATGGGAAGCCCTGCAACGCATGATCGAGGATGGCGCCACGCGCGGGCCGGCCAGCCGGGAAGATGCGCTTTTGGTGGCACGGTATCGCCGCCGCGTCTTCGGCACGCCACAGGCCGGAGAGGATGCGCAGCCGGTGGCGTGGCGGGCCTGGTTCGACCAGGACAGCGGGGCGCGATGGCTGTTCACGCTGTGGCCCAAGGAAGAGCGCCTCGACGTGCAATGGCAGCCGCTCTACGCCACCCAAGGAGCCAGCCATGCCGGCAATCCTGGTTGACGTGCAGCAGGTCTACACGGCCCCGACGAAAGGCCGACGCTATCTGACCGCACGCGGTGCAGCACGGGCAGAAGCCGATGCCATGTTGACACGCGCTTACCCCAGCGACCAACCCGAATACGACGACATGGGGCGCTGTCTCTACGGCGGCTTTCATTGGAGTAGCGACGAGCGCCTGGTGCGCGTCCACAAACGACTGATGCGACTGCTGCTGCGGCGCTTAAAGAATAGCCATGACTAAGTTCCGTTGCTGGATTCCTGACTATGGCCAGGACCGCGAGGACGGCCGCGACGTGGCTGCGTTTGACGCTGAACAGGCGGCAGCTCTGTTCATGGAAATCTACGAGACACGCAGCGCCGAATACCCGGTTGCCTCGGG
>NZ_BBQM01000043.1 GCF_000876015.1 Cupriavidus basilensis
GAGCCACCGATGAATTTCGTGCGGTCGGGCTGCGCGGTAGCGAGAGGCGCATTCATTGCAGTCGTGCTCCAGTGGTGGGGTGATAGACGCCGCGAACGGGCGCATTTTTCGGATGTAGCAGGTAGGTATCACCCAGGTCGCGGATCTGCTGCATGCGGCGCGACTCGAGCACGGCCAGCTTGATCTCTTCGCCGGAGAGGCCGGTGCGCACGTGGCGCAGATCGGTGTTCTTGGGAATCATGTTCAGCCTCCAAAAACCTGCACAAGATTGGCGATGCCCAGCACCGCAATCACTGTCAGCGTCACCACGAACAGCATGCGGTTGTTGCGGGCGCGTTTGATCAATTCATCATCTGGATGCATCACGTCCCCCGCATTTCTGCTGCTCGATCCTTCGCATCCATGCGAGCGCGGTCGGACAGTTCGTAGAAAACTTCCTCACGCACCGTTTCTAAATAGCGATGGCACTGAAACAACAGCCAATCGCTCTGCAGGTCGCCGTTGAACTCATGCCAGGCGCCGCCGATCTGGATGCGGACCTTGTCGATAACCACGCCAGCTGCGGCGCCTGTCAATGAGTCCGCAGACACTGCGGTGAATTCGATATGCAGCGAGCCTTCTAGCGTCGATTCGGCGGGGCCCTCGAAGGTCGCATCGATGATGATGCTATAGGAGCTCATGCTGTCCTCGCAGTGCCATCGAAGGCTATATGATTGGGAAGAAGAGCACGACGTTGATGGAACAGCCCCTCCAGCTCAGCAATTATCGTGTCGAGTTCCGTGTCAGCCGCCAGCACCAAGCCGATCACATCACGCTGGTATTGCTGCAGCAGTTCACGGCCCAGCGATGCCATTGCCTTATCGGAAAGATCGCCACGCAGGACGGCGGCTGCGATGATGCGTAGGTAGGCTGCCGCATCGATCTCGTTGTCACTAGCGATGTCGTTAGCACTCGTGGAAACGTCATGGGCGACAGCACGCTCCGCATTCGTGAATGGAGTGATCACGGCTACCTCCTTATGCAGCTTCGGGTTCGGCGGCTTCGTCCGCAGCGACAGGGATGCTCACGTCGATGCGCGATCGAGCGACCTCGATGAGCAGGTGGTATTCGCGGCCGATCTTGGAGTCGGCGCCGTGGCGTTTATCTACGGCCGCCAGAAATTCTTCATCGGTCCCCAGGAAGCAGCCACGCGAGACCATGAGGCCCGCGCTAGCACGGAATACGGTCAGCGTTCCGTTCTCGCTTCCAACCTTGGAGAACCAAACAAGTTGTGCGTTGCCGTAGACCCGCGCGTTGCCGTAGACCTGCGCGTCGCCGTAGACCTGCGCGTTGCCGTAGACCCACGCGTCGCCGGAGACCCGCGCGTCGCCGGAGACCAGCGCGTCGCCGGAGACCCGCGCGTTGCCGGAGACCAGCGCGTTGCCGTAGACCCACGCGTCGTCGGAGACCTGCGCGTTGCCGTAGACCCGCGCGTCGTCGGAGACCAGCGCGTCGCCAGAGACCTGCGCGTTGCCGTAGACCTGCGCGTCGCCGTAGACCTGCGCGTTGCCGTAGACCCGCGCGTCGTCGGAGACCAGCGCGTCGCCGGAGACCAGCGCGTCGCCGGAGACCCGCGCGTTGCCGGAGACCAGCGCGTTGCCGTAGACCCACGCGTCGTCGGAGACCTGCGCGTTGCCGTAGACCTGCGCGTCGCCGTAGACCTGCGCGTTGCCGTAGACCTGCGCGTTGCCGTAGACCCGCGCGTTGCCGTAGACCCGCGCGTTGCCGTAGACCCGCGCGTCGTCGGAGACCCGCGCGTCGCCAGAGACCCACGCGTCGCCGTTCTCGGCCACGTTCTTGGCCTTCTCGACATAGCCGCCGAGCTCTCCGGCCGAGACATTCCCAAACGAGATCAGCGCGCGGATGCGGAACAGCTTGCGGCCGAAGACCTCGATGGCGCTATCGGCGATGAGTTCGAACTTCTTGTTGCGGGTGGTGGTCATCTCGGCTCCGGGGTGTGTAGTAGTGCTTGACACCGTTAGTGTAGCAAGACTTACGGTAGTGTCAAGTATTGCTACACCACAAGGGCGAAAAAAATCCCGCTCGAGAGCGGGAGACTGGTCAGTGGCCTTGGATCTCGATACGTGTGGTGGGATCTGGCGTATAGCGAGGGCGCCTCAAAGTTGGATCATCAGGCGCCAAACAATAAAAGGTGACAGTGGCCTGCCCACATCCACCGCGGAGTGCGCACTCCCCAGATTCGGTATGTTGAACGAGGATCTCTCGCTGTTGGGATTGACAATATTTGGCTGCAGTTTCTAGGGCCTCTCCTTGGGCGCCAGCACTTCCCGTAAGAGCTACCCTCGTTGACACTCGATAGGTATCGGGTCCGACTTTTATAGCGCCTGTGTTGGTACACGCAGAAAGCATGCACATACTTAATATTGAAAACCAGTATTTTTTCATTTTTCTCCCTACTCTGGAACCCATTTACCAATGATGACGCCGATAACAATATCCTCATCCCCCAAGGTATCTATCTGATCCGGCCAGCGCTTATTTAACGGCTGAATCATCTTCCTTGTTCCCTCTATCAGAATTTGCCGAAAAATGACTTCATCTGTACTTTTCTTGTGCACAAGTACCATGCAGCCGTTCGCTATTGGCCTTGCTGGATCGACGGCAATAAAGTCACCCTCGCTGTATGACTTTGACCCGGATGGGTCAAACATACTCTGACCAGGAACAGTTGTGATAAAAGCGCTAGGGCTATGAGGAAAAGGACATGGGATGCGCTCTAAGGTAGCGTCTTCGCTTTTTCCCGCCATTGTCTCCCTCCATCTGGCGGCCTCAGTGATTGGAATAAGAGGGAGGCCGAGTGATGTATTTATAGCGAAATTAATACGGCTATCTGTGTCCTCGGCCACAGAAATGCTATTCAATAAATTTTCAACTGATATGCCGAATATTTTCCCCAGGCGCATCAACTTATCTTGATCGGGGCGAGTGTCACCGCGCTCCCACGAGCTCACGGCGCTCCGAGTGATCCCGAAGACATCCGCAACTTGTTGGAGCGTCATGTTCTTTTGAAGGCGCAAAGCGCGGATTTTCTTGTTGAGGCTCATAGTTAGCATAACTTACCACTTGTATGTGTAGCCGTGCTTCGCTATGATGTATAGTGATACTTTACATACGTGGAGTGGCTACACATGGACCATCTCAGCCCTGAAGAACAGCGCCGCGAGGAACTTCGTCAGGCAATCAATGCTGCAGGCGGCGTTCCTGTAATCGCACGGTTACTGGGTATGACGCGCTCCGCCCTGTATCAGCACATCAAAGCTGGCGCAATCCCCACCAAGTACTGCCCTACCATCGAGCGTTTTTGTGATGGGAAAACTCGTTGTGAAGTCCTGAACAAGGATGTCGATTGGGGTTACTTGCGCCGGAATTCCAGTGTCGATCCCATCGCTGCCTGACCGGAGCCGCAACGTGGAACCAGTTTCTTCGCCCCCGGGTGAATTGGCACGCAAGAACTTGACGGTCTCGTTACATCACATCGCGCGCACCGGCCAGAACAGGATCGCGGAAGAAATCGGTGTTTCAGCGCCGACCATCTCGCGCTTCTGCTCGGAAGGCGACCTTGAGCGCGCATGCAAGGTGCTGGCCGCAGCTGGCATCAAGTGCGTGCCCATCGAGTTCCAGTGCTTCCCCAAAGACACTGTGGCCGCGTTCATGCAACTCGCACGCGAGCGGATGAACGAGTTGCAGAACGTCGACCAGTTGTCGTGGGAGTAGGTGTGGCTGATCTACCAGAACCTCTCACGCCGGCCGATTGCGATCTGCGCGATTTCCAGTTCATGCCGCTGGACGTGAGCCGCCTGCGTGACAGCAAACTCGTGTCGCATGTCCCGCCTGCGCAGTGCTTCTTCGCGGTGATCCTGTGGTGCGCGTCATGGCATCAGATCCCCGCCGCATCGCTTCCGGACGATGACATCGAGCTCGCGCGCCTCGCGGGCTTTGGCTTTGTCGTGAAGGAATGGAAGAAGGTACGCTCCGGTGCGCTGTATGGTTGGATGAAATGTTCCGATGGCCGTCTCTATCATCCTGTGGTCGCCGAGAAGGCTAAGGATGCTTGGCTTGCCAAGCATGAGCAGCGCTGGCGCTCCGAGTGCGGTCGCATCAAAAAGCACAACCAAAGGCATGAAACGAACATCCCATTTCCCACGTTCGATGAGTTCATGTCCCCCGCTTACGTAGATCCGACTAAGCGGGACAAGCAGCAATTGTCCCCAGGGACAAATTCATTAAGTCCCCAAAATGTCCCCGGGACATTGCCTCCAAGGGATAGGGATAGGGACAGGGACAGGGATAGGGATAGGGACAGGGAGAAGTTAAAAGACGCAGAACCTGACGGTTCTGGCGCTGACGCGCCGGCCGATCTCACTGCCGCCGAAGCCTTGTTCCAAGTCGCGGTACCGTGGCTTGTCGCTCGGGACGTTTCCGACAAGACCGCGCGCTCGCTGCTCGGCGGTGCTCGCAAGCAGCTTGGCGACGACGGTGCGTGGGATTTGGCCTCCGAGTGTATCCGCGTAGCTCCGCTCGACCCGGTGCCATGGCTCGCCGCTGCGTTGAATGCCCGAATCGCGAAGAAGCCGCCCGGCCGCACGAACGGAATGCAGTCGCGCTCCGACGCGAATATCCAAGGATTTCTTGACAGCTTCGGTGTCCCCGAAGACCCGATGGTTATCGACATGGAGAACGTGCGATGAACGAAAAGGACC
>NZ_BBQM01000042.1 GCF_000876015.1 Cupriavidus basilensis
CTCCTGGCTCAATGAATAAAAAGGCCGCGCGCCTCGGACGGGGAATCGACGCGCGGCGCGGAATAATTAGGCACCGGTCAGGACTTCACGGCGATCCATGTACGCTTGCTCTAGCTTGACGCGCTCGTTTTCTGGATAGTCACGGACCTCATCGGCGCAGATATCGAGTACGTCGATATCATTGCACTTCTGGATGCGGTCGAGCATCACGGAGTAGGGCGTGCCCGGGGTACCGCCGCTATTGCTACGCTGTTCGGTATCCGTCATGCCGCGGATCTCTCCGGTGTCCGGGTCGGTGACGGTGACGAAATCGCCTTCGATCACGGCATGCTTTCCCTCATCGACCGCAGCGCTCAACGCCACTGCATTCGACAGTTCAATGGACTTCGGCATGTACTTGAGCACCTGCAGCAATGGAATCTTGCGGGCATACATCTCCGGATCTCGAAAGCTGTAGTGCTTGCCGCCCTGTTTGTTGTACTTGTCGCGATGCTTCCAGATCTTCTTGATCGTCCAGACCTCGATCACCGGCAGTTGCGATCCATTGACGCGGCCCACGGCATAGACGTGAGTGAGTTTGTCTGGGTCGTTTTCTTCGCCTGGCTTGTGGCGGATGAAAGGGGAATCGCCTAGGGCATAGTCGAAGTCATCGCCTTCGAACACGGCGCCGGTCCAGACCGTAGCGCGGCCACTGCGCGACACCAGGTCGACCAGTCCCTTCCAGCCCGGTACGAAGGTGCAAGTACGGCCGTAAGGCACGAGGAAGCCTTGCCCATCGACATTGATCTCAAGGCCGAGCGTCGAAGCGGTCATGATCGCGCCAAGGATCGACTTCGGCTCGCATTCTTGCAACTTCGGCGTGGTACTGAATGCAGTCACGGCGAGTCGCGCCATGCGGTCTGCCGTCAGATGCTTCGGCAGAGCAAGCGCCATTTGCGGCTTGAACTTCTCAAGGAAGTTGCTGAACGATGCGACCGGGTTTTCTTTCTTGCCGGTGGCGACAGTTTTCAGGTTGGCGGTGCTCATTGGGATTTTCCTTTCTTCAGGCGGAGAACGCGAATTTCTTTGGTGCGCTTGTACTTGGCGGCCACGTCCGGCAGATCGGCTTCGAGGGCCTTACCGTCGAGCCGCGTATCGTTCTGGTTCTTCCAGGAGGCGATCTCGTGACCGCCAGCCGTGAGGAAGGCATTCGGCTGCATGAATGCGGTGATGCGGTATTGCAGGTCCTCTTCCTCGGATTCCAGCAGCTTGATCTTGGCTTTCACTTCGGCCAGCCGATACACCGCGTCACGGGTCTTCGAATCCGCCTCAATGGTGCCGCCGTTCGACTTCTTGTAGATTTCCTTGCAGTCGTCAAAGTCGATGGGGTCAGGCTCCACGTCCGCGATCACGCATTCGTTCCAGAACTCGACCACGCGCTTGCGGATGCCGGTGATGGTCTCTTCGTCGCGTTCCACCCAGTAGATAAGCAGATCGTCCATGCCGATCAGTGTGGCGACGATGCAGCGATTCCGGCCAGTGATGCCCAGGCCTTGCATGAACTGCGCGGCGTATTCGATGGGAACCTCGTCGGTTCCTTCCTCGCCCCACTTCTTGGCGGCGAAGGGATGAACGGTCTTGCAGTCGCCGTTGACGTGCTCGCCGTCAAGCATCAACTCGAAATCGATCTCGCAGCCCAAGAATGAGTGCTCTGGATCGATGTAGCGAGCATTGCGGGTCAGGATCTCCACTTCATGCCCTTCATCGCGCAGTCGGTCGACCAGCATTTCGAGCACGACGGGTTCCAGGCGATGGCCACGGTCGAACCGCTTTTGCTGCTCGGGCGTTACCTCTTCCTTCGGCGCGCGGCCAGTCTTCTGCAGCCACAGTTCGTAGGGTGACTTCCAGGGGCTGACGCCGAGGATGGCGGCCACGTCA
>NZ_BBQM01000041.1 GCF_000876015.1 Cupriavidus basilensis
TTTAAGCCTTTGAATTTAAGCCTTTGACTTTGACGTTCAGCAGTTGACTTTAACGTTAAGCCAAAGCCCCCCTTAATCCCCCCCAAACTGCACCCTCAACAAATTCTTCTGCACCTTCCCCATCGTATTCCGCGGCAGCTCATCCACCAGATGCACCCGCTTCGGCACCTTGAAATTCGCAATCCGCCCCTTCAGCAAGCCGATCAGGCTGGCCTCCTCCAGCGCCGAGCCGGGCTTGCCCACCACCACCGCCACCACGGCTTCGCCGAAGTCGGCGTGCGGCACGCCGATCACCGCGCTCTCCGCCACGCCGGGCATTTCGTCGATGAAGCTTTCGATCTCCTTCGGGTAGACGTTGTAGCCGCCCGAGATGATGAGGTCCTTGCTGCGGCCGACGATGGTCAGGTAGTCGTCGGGCACCTTGCGCTCGCCGGACTGGCTGACGATGGCGCCGCCGAAGCGGCCGACGTCGCCGGTCTTGAACCAGCCGTCGGCGGTGAATTCTTCCTGCGTCTTCTCGGGCATGCGCCAGTAGCCCTTGAACACGTTCGGGCCGCGCACTTCCACGTTGCCGATCTCGCCGGGCGCGCAGGGCTTGCCGTCGCCGTCGACCACGCGCACCGAGACGCCGGGCAGCGGCTTGCCGACGGTGCCGCCGATGCGCTCGCCGTCGGCGGCGTCATACGGGTTGGAGACCAGCATCACGGTCTCGCTCATGCCGTAGCGCTCGAGGATGGTGTGGCCGGTGCGCGCGCGGAAGGCGTCGAAGGTTTCCATCAGCAGCGGCGCGGAGCCGGACACGAACAGGCGCATGCGGCGGCAGGTGTCGTCGTCGAAGCGCGGTTCCTGCAGCATGCGCACGTAGTACGTGGGCACGCCCATCATCACGGTGGAGCGCGGCAGGAATTTCAGGATCTGGGCCATGTCGAGGCGGGGCGCCCAGATCATCTTGGCGCCGGCCAGCAGCGCGCCGTGCGAGGCCACGAACAGGCCGTGCACGTGGAAGATCGGCAGCATGTGCAGCAGCACGTCGTCGCTGCGCCAGCCCCAGTATGCGTGCAGCGTCTTGGCGTTGGAGGCGAGATTGCCGTGCGTGAGCATGGCGCCCTTGCTGCGGCCCGTGGTGCCGGAGGTGTACAGGATGGCGGCGAGGTCGTCGGCGCCGCGCGCCACCGTGGCGAAGGTATCCGGCTTGCCGGCCGCGCGCGCCAGCAGCGAGCCGGAGCGGTCGTCGTCGAGCGTGAACACGTGCCGGGTGCCGTGGCGGAAGGCCACCTTGGAGACCCACGGGAAGTTGGCGCTGCTGCACACCACCACGTCGGGCTCGGCATTGCCGATGAAGTAGTCGATCTCGGCTTCCTGGTACGCGGTGTTGAGCGGCAGGTAGACGTAGCCGGCGCGCAGCGTGGCGAGGTAGAGGAACAGCGCCTCGGGCGACTTCTCCACCTGCACGGCCACGCGCGCGCCTTCGGGCAGCTTGAGCGCGGCCAGCAGGCTGGCCAGCCTGGCGGTGGCGCGGTCGAGGTCGTCCCAGCTGTAGTAGAGGCCGTCGTGGGTTTCGATGCAGCAGGCGCTGCGGTCTGCCGGGAAGCGGGATTCGAACAGGGCGAACAGGTTGGCGTTCATGTTGCGGAAGATATGGAACGGGATCGTCAGTAACATTGGCAATCGGGGGCCGGGAGCCCGGGAGATCGGCCCGAGAGGTCAATGAGGCGGTACGAGTGCGGTTTAGCGGACTTCATCAGGCCCGGACTTTCGGGCGGGCCGACAGCCGGCCATGATAGGCCCGCGGCTAGTGCCCGGTAAAGTGCGGCGCGCGCCGGGCCAGGAAGGCGGCCACGCCTTCGGCGTGGTCGGCGCTGCCGGCGTAGCGGAAATGCGCGGCCAACTCGTGCGCGCCGAGCGGCTCGGGCGCGGGCGCCAGGCGGCGGATGGTCTCCTTGTTGATGCGCGCGGCCAGCGGCGCGCCGGCGGCGATGCGCGCGGTGGCGGCGGCCACCTCGCCGGCCAGCGCGGCGGCCGGCACCACGCGCGTGAGCAGCCCTTTCGCGTGCGCCTCGGCGGCGTCGAACACGCGGCCTTCGAGCAGGATCTCCAGCGCCACCGCGCGGCCGGCCAGCGCCAGCAGCCCGCCCAGCTCGCCCGGCGCCATCGGGAAGCCGAGCCGGTTGATGGGCACGCCGAAGCGGCTGTCGGCGGCGGCGATGCGCAGGTCGCAATGGCAGGCGATCTCCAGCCCGCCGCCCACGCAGACCCCTTCGATCATCGCCACCGTGGGATGGACGCAGTCCGCCACCGCGGCCAGCGCCGGCGCGATGATCTCCATGTGGTAGCGGCGCAGCGCGGCGTCGTCGCCGCGCTCCTGCGGGAATTCGGCGATGTCGGCGCCGGCGGCGAAGTTGCCGCCGGCGCCGCGCACCACCACGCAGCGCAGCGAGTCGTCCGCCGACAGCCGCGCGAAACCCTGCGCCAGCGCGCGCCACATCGCCACCGAGATCGCGTTGAGCCTGCCCGCGTTGGCCAGCGTGACCGTGGCGATGCCGCCGTCGCGCGTGAATTCCACCGTGCCGCTCATGCCCTTGCTCCTGCCGTCATCACCATCCTCCTCGCGTCAAACCAGTCGAACCAGCCGAACCGGCCGAATCAGTCTATCTTGGCGCCGGACTGCTGCACCACCTGCGCCCAGCGCTTGATCTCGGCGCGCTGGAACTGGGCGAACTGTTCCTGCGTGAAGGCCGGCGTGTCGGAGCCGTTGGCCAGCCAGACCTGCTTCATCTCGGGCGTGTTGAGCGCCTTCTCCACTTCGGCGTAGAGCTTGTCGACGATGTCCTTCGGCGTGCCCTTGGGCACCCACATCGCGTACCAGGTGGAGACGTCGTAGTTGGCCACGCCGGCCTCGGCCGCGGTCGGCACGTTGGGAAAGGCGGCCGAGCGCTTGGTCGATGCCACCGCCAGCGCCTTGATGCGCCCGGCGCGGATGTGCTGGGCCGACGAGCCGAGCCCGTCGAACACCATGTCGACCTGCCCGGCGATCAGGTCCGACAGCGCCGGCCCCGCGCCCTTGTACGGGATGTGCGTGATGAAGGTCTTGGTCTGCAGCTTGAACAGCTCGCCCGCGAGGTGGTGCGACGAGCCGTTGCCGGCCGAGCCGTAGTTGAGCTTGCCCGGGTTCTTGCGGGCGTAGTCGATCAGCTCGCCGAGCGTGTTGGCGGAGACCTTGGCCGGGTTGACCACCACCACCTGCGGCGGCTGCGCGATCACGGTGACGGGAATGAAGTCCTTCTCGATGTCGTAGTCGAGCTTCTTGTAGAACGACGGCGCGATGGCGTGGTGCGCGCCGCCGATGAACACCGTGTAGCCGTCCGGCGCGGCCTTGGCCGCGATGCTCGCGCCCACCGTGCCGCCGGCGCCGCCGCGGTTGTCGATCACGAACTGCTTGCCGAGCTGCCTGGAAAGCTGCGCGGTCAGCGGGCGGGCGAAGGCATCGGTGCCGCCGCCGGCCGGGAACGGCACGATCACGGTGATGGGCTTGGACGGCCAGGCATCGGCCCGGACTGCCGGGGCTGCCATGCCGAGGGCCGCGCCGAGCGCGCAGGCCAGCCCGGCCAGTTGGAACTGACGACGTTTCATTGCTCTGTCTCCTGTGTCTTTTCTCTGCGGAAAGTCAAACGACGGAACTGCCACCACAACAAGGCGCCGGCCCGGCGAGGGGCCTTGCCCGGGACCCGGCCACGATCACAAGAACTTGCCCACGGCGCGGCTGATGCGCGGGTTGCCGTTGCCGAGGCGGGCCAGGTTGTCATCGAGCGCCTCGGGCACGTACAGGTAATTCACCATCATGCCGCACGACTGCGCGCGGCCCTTGCGCGACAGGTCGGCGGCCCAGTTCAGCCGCTCCACGCAGGCGCCGTTGCCGAGGTGGAAACGCGCCACCGGGTCGGCCGGCATGCCGTGGTGGCGCTCGCGCACGAGGAAATGCGCGGCCAGCGCCAGCGCGGTGTCGCGCATCACGGCGTCTTCCCGGGCGCCCTTTTCGTGCTCGCCGTGCGCCGCGTCCGCGCCGGCGGCCAGCGCCGCCAGCCAGGCCGCGCCGTCGGCGGGCGGCTCGCCATGCTGCTCGCGCCAGCGCGCCAGGCGCTTGTCGCCGAGCAGCGCGGCCACCGCGGCGCCGTCGCGCTTGCGCAGCCAGTCGGCGAAGCCGGGAATCGGCGACAGCGTGGCGAACTGCTTGAGCTTGGGAAACTCGCGCTGCAGTTCCTCGATCACGCGCTTGAGCAGGAAGTTGCCAAAGCTCACGCCGCGCAGCCCGGCCTGCGTGTTGGAGATGGAATAGAAGATGGCCCACTTGACGCGGCGCAGGTCTTCCAGCGGCGCCGCCTCGTCGAGCAGCGCATGCACGTTGGCGGCCATCTCCGGCACGAAGGCCACCTCGACGAAGATCAGCGGCTCGCGCGGCATGCGCGGGTGGAAGAAGGCGTAGCAGCGGCGGTCGGAGTCGAGCCGGTTGCGCAGGTCCGCCCACGAGGCGATCTCGTGCACGGCCTCGTAGCGGATCAGCTTTTCCAGCAGCGAGGCGGGCGAGTCCCAGGTGATCGGCTGCAGCTCCAGCAGGCCCACGTCGAACCAGTTGGAGAACAGCGCCTCGAGATCGTCGTCGAGCGGGCGCAGGCCCGGCATGCGCTTTTGCCAGCGCAGCATGTCGGCGCGCAGGCCGATCAGGAAATGCAGGCCGCACACGCTGTCGCCCTGCTGGCCGTGCAGCGCGGCGAGCCGCCTGAAGAAGCGGATGCGGGCGTTGGACAGCGCCTGCGACAGGTTCGGGGCGGCGGCCGCCTTGTCTGTGCCAGTCCCTGTGCCGGTCCCGGCGCCGTTGCCTGCACCGCTGCCAGCCGCTTCGGCGGCCTCGCCATTGGCGGCGACCTCGGCCAGCACGCCGAGCATGGCCTGGCGCGCGTCGTCGCCGGCCGCCTCGTATTCGGCGCGCCACGACTGCGCGGCGGCGTTGGCGGCGCCATCGGTCAGGCGCGCGTCGAAGCACTGGCGCAACTGCTCGCGCTGGCGGCGCAGCACGCGCGCCGGCAGCGGCGCCGGCGCGGCGTCCGCCTTGCCGTCGGTCCGGGCCGCGGGCTTGCCCGTGCCGTCGGCATCGCGCTCGCCCTTACGGCCCCACCAGCGGCCGAAGCGCGACCACAGGGTGCCGCCCGCGGGCTCGGGGCCGGCCAGCGGCGCGCTGACTTTCTGTTCGCTGTTGAAGGAGTCCATGACGTACCTGCTATCGAACTGCTATCGAACGGTCGGACGATCAAAACGATCAGGCATCGGACGAAGGCGCCGCCAGCCGGCGCGCGCGGGCCGGCCCGGCATCGCCGCCGCCCGCCTTGTCCGCGAGGCGCAGCCGCCCGCGCCGCGGCGCCGCGGCGACCTCGGCGGCGGGCGGCGCCGCGGCCTGCGCCTCGGCGGCGTCGAGCGCCCTGAGCGCGCCGCGCTGGCGCATCAGGTGCGTCTTCATCAGCGCCTCGGCGCCCTCGGAATCGTGCGCCTTGAGCGCGGAGAACACCGACAGATGCTCCGCGCACGATTCGCGGATGCGGCCCGGCAGCTTCAGGCTCTTGTGGCGCGACAGCCGCAGCACCTTGCGCAGGTCGCTGATCAGGCCGGACAGCCAGCGGTTGCCGGCCAGCCGCTGGATCGCTTCGTGGATCTGGTAGTTGGTTTCGTAATAGGCGTCGATATTGCCGTCCCGCGCGTAGCGCGCGAGCTCGGCATGCAGGCTTTCGAGCGCATCGAGATCGACGGCGCTGGACTTGCGCGCGGCCTCGAAGGCGCAGCGCCCTTCGAGCAGCGCCATCAGCGGGAAGATCTCGTCGAGGTCCTGCTCGGACAGCGCGTTGACGAAGCAGCCGCGGCGCGGCTCCAGCCGCACCAGCCCCTCGGCCGCCAGCACCTTGAGCGCCTCGCGCAGCGGCGTGCGCGAAATGCCCATCGATTCGGCCACGCTGGCCTCGTCGATCCACGCGCCGGGCATCAGCGCGTGCTCGTCGATCAGCGTGCGCAGGCGCTCCGCGACTTCGAGATACAGGGCCTGCTGGATGATGCGCATGGAGTTCTCCGGCGGGAACGGGGCAATGGCATCGAGGTGGCCGCAGCGGCACTTCCGCCAACTCAATAATTCATAATTATGAATAACGGCGGCATTAACACAACAAGAATCGATGTTGCGCAGCGGCAAGCGGGATTTGTGGAAGCGTCGAAGGAAGCCGACGTTTTTTTCCGGCACGGCGGCATTCGCAAGCTCCTACCCTCTCCCCCGGCCCCTCTCCCACTGCGCGGGAGAGGGGAGCAAACCAAGGGCAATGAGCAAAAGCCGCGCGTCAGCGCATCGACGCCCGCACCGCCTCGCCGTGCCGGTAGGCCCACACCAGCATGGCGATGCCGGCCAGGATCATCGGCAGGCTGAGCCATTGGCCCATCGAGAAGTTCAGCGCCAGCAGGCCGAGGAAGTTGTCGGGCTCGCGCGCGAACTCGACCAGGAAGCGGAAGCCGCCGTAGCCGATCAGGAACACGCCGGAGACCGCGCCCATCGGGCGGGGCCTGCGCGCGAACAGCCACAGGATGATGAACAGCGCCACGCCCTCGCCGGCGAACTGGTAGAGCTGCGACGGATGGCGCGGGATGTTGTCGCCGGCCTGCGGGAAGATCATGCCCCACGGCAGGTCGGTCGGGCGGCCCCACAGCTCGCCGTTGATGAAGTTGCCGATGCGCCCGGCCGCGAGGCCGCACGGCACCAGCGGCGCGATGAAGTCGGTCACTTCCATCCAGTGGCGCCCGCGCATCTTGCCGAACAGCCACATCGCCACGATCACGCCGAGGAAGCCGCCGTGGAAGGCCATGCCGCCCTCCCACACCTTGAGGATCTCGAGCGGGTGGCTGAGGTAGTAGTCGGCCTTGTAGAACAGCACGTAGCCCAGGCGCCCGCCCAGGATCACGCCCAGCACGCCGAAGAACAGCATGTCGTCCAGGTCCCGGGCGGTCCAGCCCTGCGCGGCCATATGCGGCTGGCGGATGCGCAGCCGGCCGAACCACAGGAACATGATGAAGCCGGCCAGGTACATCAGCCCGTACCAGCGGATGGCCAGCGGACCGAGGTGGATGGCGACCGGATCGAATTGCGGGTGAATCAGCATGTTTGCCGTGAAGTAGGTTGTGGGGCCGCGCCGCGCACGGCAGGCCAGGAAAAAAGCCGGCGGGCGGGAAATCAGCCGGCGGCCGCGTCCGGCTTTATGCCAGCGTTTTGCGTCATGGTCATGGCAGACGCCAGCGCGCCGGCGATCTCGATGAAGGAACGCAGCACCGGGCTGACGCTGCCGGCGCCCGCCTCGCGCCACACCAGCCCGGTCTCGATGTCGGGCCCGGCATCGCGCAGCGGCAGGTAAGACACCCCGGTGCGGCGAAGGTTGCACAGCGAGGCCGGCACCAGCGCCACGCCCATGCCGGCCGACACCAGGCTGACGATGGTCTGCATCTGGATGGCCTCCTGGGCGATCGCCGGCGTCAGCCCTTCGCGCGCATAACAGCCCGTAATGATGTCATAAAACGCCGGCGCGCTTCGCCGCGGGAAGATGATGAGCGGCTCGTGGGCCGCGTCGCGCAGCGCGATGCCGGCCTGCGCATCGCCGCCGTCCCCACTGTCCTCACTGTCCCCGCTGTCCTGCGGCGCGCCGCGCGGCCGCCAGCCCTGCGGCACGGCCAGCACCAGCGGCTCGCGCACCAGCGGCAGGTAGGACACGCCGTGCGGCATGGCCGGCAGTTGCGGGCGGATCACCAGCCCGGCGTCGATGGCGCCTTCCATCAGCGCCTCGAGCTGGATGTCGCTGGTGGCCTCGCGCAGTTGCAGGTGCACGTTGGGGTGGTGCGCGCGGAAGCGCCGCAGCAGGTCGGGCAGGATGCCGTAGTCGGCGGTGCTGACGAAGGCCAGCGACAGCGTGCCCGCCTCGCCGCGCGCCAGCCGCTGGGCCAGCCCGGGCAGCGCGGCGGCGTCGGCCAGCACGCGGCGCACCTCGGGCAGCCATTGCTGGCCGGCCGGCGTCAGCGCCACCGAGCGGCGCGTGCGCAGGAACAGCGGCACGCCGATTTCCTCCTCCAGCGCCTGGATCTGCTGCGACAGCGGCGGCTGGGTCATGGCCAGGCGGCGCGCCGCGCGGCCGAAATGGAGCTCTTCCGCCACCGTGACGAAGTAGCGTAGCTGGCGCAGGTCCAATCGGGCTCCTGATATGTTTTTCGACTCAATAGAGGTTGAATAATATATTTGACACGATAAAACGCAAGCGGCATGCTTTCGCCCACAACACGGCAGACGCCCGCGCGGGGTTCAGGCCAACCCGAACCACCGCGCCGGCCAGCACCCATTCCCCCGGAGATTCCCCATGACGTTCAACAAACGCTCGCAGCACATCACGCAAGGCGTGGCGCGCTCCCCCAACCGCTCGATGTACTACGCGCTCGGCTACAAGAAGGAAGACTTCGACAAGCCGATGGTGGGCATCGCCAACGGCCACTCGACCATCACGCCGTGCAACTCCGGCCTGCAGCGCCTGGCCGACGCGGCCGTGGCCGCCATCAAGGACGCCGGCGCCAACCCGCAGATCTTCGGCACGCCGACCATCTCGGACGGCATGTCGATGGGCACCGAGGGCATGAAGTACTCGCTGATCTCGCGCGAAGTCATCGCCGACTGCATCGAGACCGCGGCGCAGGGCCAGTGGATGGACGGCGTGGTGGTGATCGGCGGCTGCGACAAGAACATGCCGGGCGGCATGATCGCGCTGGCGCGCACCAACGTGCCGGGCATCTACGTCTACGGCGGCACCATCAAGCCGGGCAACTGGAAGGGCAAGGACCTGACCATCGTGTCGTCGTTCGAGGCCGTGGGCGAATTCACCGCCGGGCGCCTGAGCCAGGAAGACTTCGAGGGCGTGGAAAAGAACGCCTGCCCGACCTCGGGCTCGTGCGGCGGCATGTACACCGCCAACACCATGAGCTCCTCGTTCGAGGCGCTGGGCATGTCGCTGCTGTACTCGTCGACGATGGCCAACCCCGACCAGGAAAAGGTCGACAGCGCCGCCGAATCGGCGCGCGTGCTGGTCGAGGCCATCAAGAAGGACATCAAGCCGCGCGACATCATCACGCGCAAGTCGATCGAGAACGCGGTCTCGCTGATCATGGCCACCGGCGGCTCCACCAACGCCGTGCTGCACTACCTGGCGATCGCCCACTCGGCCGAGGTGGAATGGACCATCGACGACTTCGAGCGCGTCCGCCGCAAGGTCCCGGTGATCTGCAACCTCAAGCCCTCGGGCCAGTACGTGGCGACCGACCTGCACCGCGCCGGCGGCATCCCGCAAGTGATGAAGATCCTGCTCAAGGCCGGCCTGCTGCATGGCGACTGCCTGACCATCACCGGCCGCACCCTGGCCGAGGAACTGGAAAACGTGCCCGACACCCCGCGCGCCGACCAGGACGTGATCCTGCCGATCGAGAAGGCGCTGTACAAGGAAGGCCACCTCGCCATCCTCAAGGGCAACCTGGCCGAGGAAGGCGCGGTCGCCAAGATCACCGGCCTGAAGAACCCGGTCATCACCGGCCCGGCGCGCGTGTTCGAGGACGAGCAAAGCGCGATGGACGCCATCCTGGCCGACAAGATCAACGCCGGCGACATCCTGGTGCTGCGCTACCTCGGCCCCAAGGGCGGCCCGGGCATGCCCGAGATGCTGGCCCCCACCTCCGCCATCATCGGCAAGGGCCTGGGTGAGTCGGTCGGCTTCATCACCGACGGCCGCTTCTCCGGCGGCACCTGGGGCATGGTGGTCGGCCACGTCGCGCCCGAAGCGCACGTGGGCGGCAACATCGCGCTGGTGCGCGAAGGCGACTCCGTCACCATCGACGCGCACAAGCTGCTGCTGCAGCTCAACGTGAGCGATGAAGAACTGGCCAAGCGCCGCGCCGAATGGAAGCAGCCGGCACCGCGGTACACGCGCGGCGTGCTGGCGAAGTTCTCGAAGCTGGCCTCGACGGCGAGCAAGGGGGCGGTGACGGATTAAGGTTTTTGGGGTTCGGTCCGGATCTGGGCCCGAAAGAAAAAACCCGCGATTTCTCGCGGGTTTTTTCTTGGGGATTTTTTTCCTTTGCGGTTTTTCCTTTGCGGGAATTGTTTAACGTCAACTTCTTAAATTCAAGGTCAACTGATTAACTGCTTAACTGCAAAGTCAAAAGCCTAAA
>NZ_BBQM01000040.1 GCF_000876015.1 Cupriavidus basilensis
AGCGCGGCCGGCATCTGCAGCTGTGGAATCTGCGCATTGGCTTCCTCGATGATGCGCAGGCTGGCTTCCGCCTTGCCCTTCACCACCTCATTCACTGCGAGCCCATAGAACGGATAAAGCTCCAACGTAAGGTTCCACAGCAGCATTGCCTTGTACTCTGGCGGCAGAACGATCTCATCGCTTAGATTTGAGAACTGCTGAAGCTGCTGCATCACAACGATATGTATCTCATACTGGTTATTGGGGATCGGCCAGATATAGAGATTAGCGAGCGGATTGCCAGCATCGTAGAAGGCGAATTGCGGGAAGGCGTTCAGGGTCTTAATGCTGATCCGGCTGTAGTCCTCGCGCGCGCGGAGGATCTCAAGCGGATAATCCACGGGCAGCGGGGTGGCTACGTTCTGCCGGAAGAATGCGAACTCGAGTTTGGACGGTCTGGGGATGTCGAAGTCACCGCCTGGTCCTACTGTGTATGACTGCTGGCCGGTGGCCTGCTTGGCCGACTCGATCAACTGGTACACATAGTAGCGACGGCGCTGCAACTGCGCCATCAACATGTTCAGAAGCTGGAAGCAATCATTGGTGTCCTCCGCCGAGGCAGTCTGGCCCACGCCAAGGACGTTAGCCATCTTCAGCGACATGTTTAGCAGGTCGCGGGGAGTCGTCGGCAGAGGACTGGACATGTTAGTGAGAGGTCCAGGCAGATCCGTTGCACAGCACTGGCACTGTCACCGCGCCGGCGCCAGTCAAGGATGCGTTGTAGGTGGACGACGTTGCATCAGTCACGACCAGCAGCAGGGCTTTCGAGGATGCATTGCACGTGGGTAGCGTGGCCACCGTGAACTGTGCGGGTTGCATCTGCACGCTCGCGCCGTTCTGGGTGCTCAGGGAACCAGCGCAGAACGGGAGCGCAGAGCCAACGCTATTGCCAGAGCCATCATAAAACGTGCTGCCCTGCTTGAAGTAGGTGCCACACTGGTTGGTGATGGTCTGGAATGCCGCTGTGGGCACGAATTGCGCTTGGGCGGCCATCGAGAAGCAGAAGCCGACGGCAAGCACGGCTAAGGAAAGAATCTTTTTCATGATGAGGCTCCTGTTTAGGATTTCGCTTCAGAAATCAGTTGTTTCAGCTTTTCCACGCCGGTGTTGGCATGCGGATCTAGCCCTAGTGCACGCGCTTGCTCGAGCAGTGCAGCCTTGTCGGCTTGCGCAGTGGCGTCGCCTTCTTGCTTAGGCTCTTTCGGGCCGATCACCACAGCTTCTTCCTCCGCGCTGTTGACGAGCAGCATCGAGCCATCGGCCAACGTCACCCATTTCGGGAACTCTTGAAACACATACTCGGAGGTGAATTCGCGGTTGTTGTGCATGACTGTTTTCCTTCGAAAACAGGGGCGTCCCCGTTAGAGACGCCCCAAATCCCACACATCGAGGAAGAGATGCCCGGGACGGAGCGCGTTACAGAACGTCGGCGACGGCGACAGCCCATTCCGGACGGATTGCAGCGAAGCCGTAGAGAATGTCCAGGCGCGTGATCAGGCTGTCCGACATCACGTCATATGCTTCGATCATCCGCATGGACACCCCGTCGAACATCGCGCGCGCGGACGACACCACGCCAGCAGTCGGCATTTCGAGGTCGGCAGTCGCCAGCGTGAAGGCCTCCGGATAGAAGGCCAGGTTCTGGCGGTACTGCGCGCTGGCAGGAAGCACGAGCGAGATCGGCGCGGTGTTACCCGGCGAAGCGGTCACGGTGTTGAACGCCGCGGGTGCGGGCACGATGGCCGGGTAGATCGGGATCGAAGTCGCGCCGCTGTTGACGTTCGCAGTCACCACGAACTGGCGCAGAACACCTTGCGTCTGGCCAGTCAGTCGATTGATCGCGTTCACCCCCTGGATGGTGATGATGTCGCCCTTGTTCAGGGTGCCAGTGATCGCATTGACCGTCAGGGTGTTGCCCGTCTGGCCAGCACCGGCGACCGTACCCGCAGTGAACGTGCCGTTGGTGTGGATTTGCACCGTCTGGTCGTCGTACCAGTCGAAGCCCAGCGTATCGCTGGTGATCATGCCAGTCTCGTACTGGTCGCTGATCTTCTTCTGAGGATTGAGCAGGCCCGCCAGCGTGGGGATCGTACGTGCCTCGGTCAGCATGTCGAGGATGATCGTGCGATCCATCCGCGGCGCGAGGTTGTTGGAGAGTTTCGCGCCTGCATCGAGCCACGTGCCCATGTCCGGCGAAACTAGGTTGCCGGAACCATCGACCTTGTACGACAGGTTCGCTGCAGCGTTGCCCACGGTGATCAGGTCGGCCGCCATCGTCGCAGCAAGGCGATTCACTGCCGGCGCCAGGATGCGCTCGCTGAAGTCATCGAGGCTCATCGTCTTCTCGGCGGTGCCGAAGGAAACGGGAACGTTCTTCTGACTGGCGACCGTGAGAGTCGTGTTCTGTTCGTTGGTACCCTGCGGCGTGATGGCCGGCCCGTTGTTCACGACATAATCGTTGGGCAGGCGGATGCGCAGGGTATTACCGATCTTGGCGCCCGTGAGGGCGAATTGGTCGTCGTATTGACGGTCGACACGACGCAGGAAGGCGTTCGTCTGCGTAAACAGACGCACGGCTTCGTTGGTGATCATGTTGATTGTGAGCAGGCTATTGGCCACGTTGGCACTCCAATCGAGAGACAGGGAACGAAGGAGCGGTGCTTGCGCATCCGCGACTTGTCTCTGCCCTGCGGAGACCAACTTGACGGGCCAATCCAGCGATTGACGGCTCGCTTATGCCTGGAAATCCATTAGCATGAGTCTAATCGCTCACAAAATTGAGGATTTGAGCAATTTCATGCCAAGTAACTGCAAAATAGTAGCTTTCTTGTGTGATGTCAATGTGGTGCGCTATACTTTTAATGCCTTCACGCATGCCGCTTGCTGGTGGCGCTCTCCCCGAGCACTGCGAAAAACTCGGTAAGCGGCATGACTTGAGGGAACGCGCAGGCTGATGCGCCTAAGTTCCAGGTAAATGCCGATCTGCCATTCGTCTAGGACGGCAATGCCGGAGATCAGCACCGGCCCCTCACTAACACTGGTGAAAGCCCGTGCGCTGGGAGTAAAAGCCGAGCAGCCTCCCCTCGGAATTGATACCTTTAGTAAGTATCGAGTGAGTTGCCCCTCTTTGGAGGGGCTTTTCATTTCTCAGCGCCGGCGACGCGCATTTTTGTTGCGCCAGGCGAACCATTCCGGCGTGCCCATCTTGGGCTCCGAACCACCACTACCGCCGCTCGAGCCGCCATCGACCCCCTCAACGGGAGGAGGGGCTTTCGAGACTTGCTTGGTCATTTCCTTGGCCGCGCGCCCAGCGAGCTTTGTCATCTCGATTCCCATTTGCATGGGCGAAAGACCCATCACGCGCATGGCCTCACCCAGATTCTCGGACTTGCCGAGCCATGTCACGAGCTTTTCTGGGTTCGGCACACTGGTAATGACCGACAGGAACTCAGGACCGCCAATGCCGGCCATCGTCAGGTTCTGCACCGACGTGTCATAGTCAGCGCCGAACTCCTTACGCGCTGCGGCATCAACCTCCGCAATGCGGCTGCTGGTCTGCTGCTCGGCCATGCGTTGCTGAATCATTTGCTCGGCATAGGTGCGCGCGAGCTGTTCGACATTCGGATGCTGCTGCGCTGGCACAACTTGGGGCGGTTCTGACCCATCACCGGGCTGTCCGGCCTGTAGTGCAGCCAGTTGCTGTTGCAGGCGCGCATTCTCAGCGGCGATCTGCTCAGCGCGTTGCTCTGCGGCTCGGCGAGCGGCCGCCAGTTCACCCATGCGCTTCGGCACCCATTCAGGCGGCTGTGCATTCTGGTTTGGCTGTTGCGTCTCTTGGGGCGCGCCATCGTTCGGTGCGGAAACCGTTTCAGTCGATGTCGTTTCTACTACTTGGTCCATGATTTTCCTCGATTGATGGGCAGTTTATTGTTGGGGTAATGGAGCTGCGGCTTGCGGTTGCGGGCTGGAATCGGTGACAGTAGGCAGCCCCATTGCATAGGCTGCTGCGGGATCGATCGTAGGGGGATTGACGTCTTCTCCCGGATTCGGGGCCGTGAGTACTTCCGTGCCAAGCTTTTCGGCGATGAGGCCGAGGATATTCGGATCGAGTGCACCCAAGATCGACTTGAGACGGTCCGTCTCGGCCTTGAATGCGGCAGTAATGGCCTCGCGTTCGTTCTCCATGCGCAGCGCCAGGTGATTAAGTGCCTCCATGTCCAGGCGCCGATTCTCGATGTCCAGCGCGCGGTCCTTCTCGGCCAATGCCTCCGATAGTTGCTTGACCATATCCGCCGCGGCTTGCAGCTGCTGCAACAATTGCTGTTCCTTCGGCGTGGGGCCATCTCCAACCACACCCGGGTTCGTGGCATTGATCCAGTTGCGCATGCGTTCGCGCAACTTGTCGGCAATCGGGAAGTCAGCCACCGCCATATACAGATCGCCAATGACTTGGGCCATCGCCGGATTGGCAACGATCAGATTCGTGAGCGCTTCAAAGGCTTCTTCGCGCTTGGTGTCATAGCTCGGGCCAGGATCCACTACCACCTCATAGCGGCCGACATTCGGGTTGAAGCTTGCATTGACACGATTCTCCTGCGCCACCTTCTCCATGCGGAGCGCTTCGGTCTGCTTCGGGTCGATGACCACAGTTTGCTGCTCGCCATCCTCGGCCATGATGCGCAGCACGCGCCGCGTGTCGTAGACCTTGGGTATCAGGTCGACCAGTTGAACACCAGTAAAGCGCAGCGCATCGTTCAGCGCATCCGGGAAATGGAATGTCACGCGCTCGCCCTGCTTCTGACGCTTCGTGATCGATACCCCGCTAATCTCGTTGCCCTGTTCGCTGAAAGTGGCCTCGTATTGGCCGCTGGACATCATCAACTCGCGCTCAGCCACCTGCATGCCCTCGAGATAGGCCGGAGAACTGTTCGGCGGCTGCTGCCGTTGCGGAGGCGGGATAGGATCGCCGTTTTCGTCCTTATGGTTGTATGGCAGATAAGCATGATTCTGCGTGTTCGCCGTGGCCCAATAATTCTCAAGCCCCTCGATGGCTTCGACGGGGGCTGTCCACGGCGATTTGCTCTGCAACGCACCATACTCCAGTGCTGCGGATGCGTTGTAGTTGTAGGCGCGCTGCGCATCCTTTTGATACCGGATGAGACCCTTGCGATCAAGACGTCCTTCGATGACGATTTCCTCGCCCGGCACGCGGATGATGGGGACATAGGCACCAGGCCAAATCCCCTTTTCTGCGATGGCGTTTCCGGCTATCACATAGAGGCGCACTGTCTTCTTGTCGACGCGGCGACGCATGACAACTTCCGGATCTTCCCGATGGGCCGCGGCATACAGTGCACGCTCGTTTGCCTCCATCTCGGACTCACGAACAAAGCGCATGCTTCCATCATCATTCGGAATGGCATAAAGCCATTCCTTGCGCGTCTCGACCTCGTAGTAGTTCGCCGTGCGGACCGTGTCTTTCATGATCCACGACTGCACGCCATTGTTATCGGCACCCATTGGAATCTTCACGCGCGGATATTTGTCCTCGAACTTGTCGCGCGGCATGTCTTCGTAGATGAAACCGAAGCGTGCATCGGAACCATCGAGGTTCTTGATGTGCGGATCCAGGTACACCGAAAGAGGATCGGGCACCTGCTTGATGCGGATTTCCTGATCGAAGCTATTGTCATCCGCATATTCGGTCACAAGGCGCCAATAGCCAATGCCTGCGCCTACCTGGAACTGTGCTGCGATCTTATAGGCAGTTGCCGCCTGCGATTTCACCTGGATATGGCGGATCACGGCACCATAGATCTGCGCCGACTCATAGGTCGCTTCGTCGCCAGTTGGCTTGACCGTAATCGCCGGCAGATTTTCCTTCATCTGATTGACCACATGCAGCCAATGCGTATGCACTTTGTTGATCGTCACCATCGGCAGTCCAGAGATCTGACGGCGTGCACGCACTGCCGCATCCCACTGTGCCTGATTGTCAGGATCTGCGTACAAGAACTCGACATCGTTCTTGAAGCGCTGGCGAGCGTCGCCTTCCCACTCTTGAGCCTCCTTGAAACGCCGATGGGCGCGCGCGATGATGTCTTCGTCTTTATCTGCCATGTTTAGCCCATCCATTGGCCATTGAAGCGGCCGGTTTGCAGTGCATGCGGCTGTCGCTTCGGTTTGGCAAGTTCATGTTTCTTAGGCTCACGAAGCGCGACGGCCATGTAGCCGAACGCATCCGCGGCATGGGATGCCCAATTGTGCAAAGGCTCATTGCTCAACTGCTTCGTCTCTTCATCTACGTCATATCGGTAGTTGCGCAGTGCTGTGACGCCTTCTTCCGTGCGCTTCTCATCGAAGTAGATGAGCGGGAACATCAAGCGTGCTGCCTGGATACGAGTATCAATTGATGTCTTGGGAACCGTGCGTACTTTGAACCCGGCATCGCGCAGTTGTTGCGCGACGGTACGTGCGGAAGCGAGCAGTTCATTATTCGCATCGTGCGGGAGCCAGCAATCCCCAAAGACGTAACGCTTAGCTTGCAGATCAGGTATGTACTCGCCGATATGCTTTCCCACGCCTTCCATGTAGTCGATGACGCGATACTCGAACGGGCCTAGCTGCGCGAACCAGATGGCCGTCTTGTCGGCGCGGCCCAAATCCCAAAAGAGATGCACGGGCTTGGATGGATCGTATGGCACGCGCATGATGCGATCAACCGCGTCACGCAGCTCGCGCGCATAGACAGCGCCCATGATTGGGGCTTCAAACGAGCACATGAACTCTTGATCGAATAGGGCATTGCCCATTGCCTCGCCGAAGTCACGCACATATTCGGCACGAAGCTTTACGAGTTGCTCGAGTGTGTATTGCCCTGTCTCATTGGCAGTTAGGATCTGCGCGAAGGCATCAGGATCGTCTTTGGCGCCCCTGAAGGTCGTATATGCATGGTTCTTGCCGCGCGGCGTGGTGATGAAGATCTGCCAGCCGTTGTTCTCAGCAATGATAGGTCGCAGGTATGCCTTTGCAGCAGGATTGGAAAGCGCCCACTCCGAATAGACAATGCCCACCGGAGGCGAGCCGACCATCGCATTGTAATTGTCCGATCCAAGAACCTGCCATGTCGAGCCATTGATGAACTCGATGTACATTTCCTGATCATTCTTTTTGCTGCGGATCTCGAGCGGGAAGGCTTCGTCAATACGCTTCTTGCCACTCCTCGGGTTGACCGCATTCCAGATCGCTTTGCGCGCCTGGGCCGCCATAGGCAGCATATGCCAGTAGCTGCCTATGCGTTCGAAAGAAGCGACAGCAGTGCGATGAAGTGCGACCTCATCCTTACCCGCACGTCGGCTCCAGATCAACTCAGCATGCTTCCCACCCTTTTCCAGGTAGTCCCAAGCAGGACGTTGGTAAGGACGCGGCTGCCATCCGTTAGGAAGCTGGATCGTCGCCATTGCTCGCTCCAAACTTCACAATCTGGATGGTGAGAGGCTGGCCACCCTCCCCCGTTACCTGAAGTGGCAATAGCTTCGGATAGATGCTTCCCCAGAAGATCCGCTCATTCGCTGGGTCTTCTTTGGCCCAAGCCACTAGACGGTCAGCACCTCCAAGTTCTTCTGCCGCTTGAGCGATAGCATCCTTCGCCGCCTTGGTGGTTTTGTTCAACGCACCTTTAGGGCGACCCTTGCCAGCAGCAGGAGGTTTGCGAGTGACAATTTTTGTCACTTCTTTAGTGCTCATCGCGTTACTTTAGCGATCCAGCAGAGTGCCGAAGCATGCGCACGCGCCACATGATTTCATTGCATGCCGCCTGTAGATACATGCGCTTCGCATCCTGTTCTTGGATTCGCGAGATTGCGCTGTCGCCCAACTTGCGGCGCAATTCCATCCGGCGCTTGGCTGTGTCTGCGAAGGTCATCAGTTATTCCCAATGAGCTTGTTGGTGAATCCGTAGTGGAACGAGATCCGCACCGATGCAGCAGTCAGCGCGACCGACAGCGAAGCAGCGATCGTCGTGCCCTTCTGCGACGAAGCCCAGAAAGCGCCTGGCGCACTTGTCTGGCGGATGACAGTGGGGATTGTTGGAGAGGCTGCCAATGCTGGGATATAAGCACGCAGCGTGGCGATGTTGCCGTCTACCGAGTCTGCGATGCTGATCAATTCCATTCCCGCGGCGCCGAGCGTTGCAATGGGATCAATCGTGATCTGAATTCCAGTGACGAAGACATACTTATCTGCGGGCACCACAAGCATGTTCTGTGGCGTCGTACCTGAGGCGGAGTTCAGCGTTACCGCGGCAAACTTCGTCGGGATGAACTGCCCTTCCAATTGCTGAGGCGTGCCGCCGTAGTCGGCAAGAGAGACAAGCGCAGTCATTTATTGAACCCCTTCAGCGTCTTGGCCAAGCGGGCGCGTTGCCCTTCCTTGCCCGGTTTCTTAGCGGCTGCATCCAGTTTCTTCGCGGGGATTTTCTCGCCCTTCTTGACGCCGAGTTCCTTGCGCAGACTGCCGGGTTTCTTCACCGCGTCCTGAATCCAGTGCTTGGCCATATCACGCCTCGATGTGTGATGAAGATTTCAGCGGCTAGTGCCGCCCATCTTCGGCGCCGGCACACCATTCAGCTTTACGGGCTCCGGCTTCGGACCCGGAGGCGCTGCGACCTTGCCGCCGGCAGGCTTGGTGCGCGCGGATTGGGCGCAGTTGACGGCGGCGCTCATGGAGCCACCTTTCAGATCACTTTTCGACATTTCATAGCTCCAATGAGTGAATCAGTGGCATAAATTGCCGTCTGTTCGATGTAGATGATAGTTTGGTTGCTCACAACTTGCAAATGTCGGCATCATCTGCTAACGCAATTCGATAGTTGTAGGCCAAAGGCTTCCGCCTGCCTTGACCCATTGGTCATATGCATCTTTTGGTGATATGCCGTAGGCGCGGTAAGACCATGCGCCGGAGATCGTGCATTCCCATGCGTACCAGTACGCGGGTTCCACTGGAAACATCAGCATGAATGTCGGATAAATCACGCGTCGGATGCGCGGCTTCTTAATTTTCGGCTGTGCCTCGCTCGTCTTCGAGAGACGCAGAAGCGAAGCGATAGCAGGCCAAATCATGTTTCCACCTCAAGCTTCTTTTGGAACCATCGACCTTGAATGCCACATGCTCCTACCAAATAAGCCTCAAACCAACTCCCATGACGGTGTGTAGAGGCAAATGTCCATCGTCTTATTGCTGAGCCAGTGACAGGGTCAACCCTACAGTTTTTTGGGGCATTGCAGAATGCAAATTCGTAGTTACCCGTGTCACTTCCCTCACAATGCTTACAATCCTTACATAGATTCATTGCCATCACTCCTCCCCCTCCCAAAGCTCCGCATCAAAGCGTGCGGCGACATAGTTGCAGATGAACGCAATTGCACTGGCGAGAGCGCAGCACACCGCGGCGATGATTAGGATGGTGGTCATGGCTTGTCCTTGTGGGCTTCGAGAAATTCCCTCGCTTCCTTCACCGTCAGCATGTCGCGAACGAAGCGGCGGTCGTCCTGCGGATAGCCTTGGTAGCGATAGCACACTTGTTCTTCGAGTTCTTCGACCAGGTCCTCCACGAGGGTGCGCCAGCCATCCGTAGCATCGGCAAGGGGTCGACGGTTCCAGGCAGCGATGGCTTCTGTCTCCTTGCTTGCGGCGAAGGCAATGAATAGTCCAGTGTTGTCACAACCCGATTCCTCGCCACATGAGATTCCGACGATTTCATCCAGCCGCTTCAGGGTCGGCCGAGCACCGCAAAACGGACACGGCTTCAGCTCTGCGCTCTCAGTCATGGATCACTCCCTTGCTTCGCGCGTAATCAGCCAATTTGACTGCCAGCTCTTGCTCATCCATACCAAGCGCTTCGGCGATAGCTCTTCTCGCTGCCGATGCTTGTGAGCGGCTAATCGTTGGCACTCGTATGCCAAGATGCTCATCGGAGTCATCCACACGCGATCGGATGAAGTCGCATGATTCGGTATATGGGTATCGGCTCATTCCCCCTCTCCCTTGGCGATTGCAGCGTCGATGTCGGTGTCCAGGCGCTCGCCACTGGGGCAGTCCGTGCCCAGCCGGACCAGGGAGTGATGGCCCGAAACTACGAAGAGCGTCGATTCGTTCCAGTTGCGCTCCCGCAGCCACCGGTACCGCTTTGCATCGCGTGCCAACTCCTCCAGCAGCACAGCGAACGACCCTTTGCTAACCTTCTCTCCGCACTCCTGACAGTATCCTTCAATGATTTCGCCGGGCTCCTCGCAGCGGCAATGCGATACCGCATCGCGCTTGTCCTCGCTGGGCTGCTCTGCAACGTGCTGCGGCAGTGGCGAGTGCTTCGGCTTTGCCGCCTGCTTGGCCCGGATTTGCTCGACCTTGGTCCAGATGCGGGCGAGTTCGGTCTCGCCGGCGGCGTGCATATCCAGACCCTGCGCGAGGCACAGCGCGGCCAGCGTCACCATTACACCGCCAACCTCCTGGTGCTTGTCACCCACGGGCCGGCCGTACACATAGTCGACGAGCTGGTGCGCTTCGCTTGCGGTCGCGCCGCATGCCTGCACCAGTTCCAAGGCCTCTTCGAGGAAGCGGTGATTGCGCTCTTCGGTGTCGGCCGCGATCTCGGCGCCGAAGCAGGCGAGCATCCACGGCTGGACGCGATCTTGGAAGGTGGTGTTGGGCTGCTCTGCGGCCAGGACCGCCTCGCCAGCAGGCGTCAGCGACCACATGGCGGGGGCGCGCTGGATGCGGGAAAGAAATCCAACGGTGGTCAGCGCGTCAAGCCAGTGTCGGCCAATATCGCAGCCCTCATCGTCTGCCGCGCACGCTTCAAACCGCTCCAGCTTCTCGCGGATCAGCGTCAGCGCCTTGACGCTCGGTTGCGGCGTGGCACGCGATAGCGCACGGGCCGGTTCGTTTTCCTTCCAGTAGCGATTTTCTTCGCGCTCTTGAATATCATCGTCCGTCAGCGCGGCAGGCGATGCGCTCGCCTCGTAGTCAGCCAGCTTGCCCACGCGGTTCTGCGCGGCGCGTAGCTTTGCCTCGTCGCCTTCGATGCCGGCATTCCAGCCCGCCAAGAACCCAGCGCGCCACTGGCGGTCTGCGGCCTGATCGGCGGCAGGCGATGCGCTCGGCGCAGGGGCAGCGAGACAGCGCGAGCACTTCCCGCATGCTGTTCCAAGCTCCGGCGCGCCTTTGCATACTGCCTGTTGCGCGCCGGCGCTCGGCTCGCTC
>NZ_BBQM01000039.1 GCF_000876015.1 Cupriavidus basilensis
GGCGATTTTCAAGAAGTTGCGCATCAGCGGATGCCCCCGACTTGATAGACCTCACTTGCAGTCGGCGTGATCGGCGTCCCCGTATTGTTCGAGAACGTGACTGCGATCTGGTTCGAGGCGCTGGCTCGCACGTTGACAATGCCGAGTCCCGCCTGTGCAGTTGGCTTGCTCACGTACACCACATCCCCCACGCGCACACCAGCCACCGTGAAAGTCTGTTCGGCAGTCGTATTCGCTGCGACCTGTGCAGGCGAGAGCGTCACGTTGATGCGATAGATCGAAGTCACCTTATCAGCCGGCGCCTCGGTAAAGGATAGCGACGCGACGGTAGGTTCGTCGGTGGCCACGCCAAGGAATTTAGTCATCGTTTAACTCCCAGAGATTTCGCTCTGCGGCGCCATTTCGCCACGCTGATACACCGTGTACTGCTGCCCGTCGCAGACGATGGCGATGGCGTCTGCAGGGAAGGGTTGCGCCGGGGAGAGCAAGGGCTCGGCCTCGGTGCCGATGTTCGCTACCGGGATCGTGATCATGGGTTCAGCAGCTCCACGGTGTAGGCTTCGAGGGTGATCGTGTCGGCGGCGTTCGCCAAGGACCCCGCGATAATTAGATTTTGGAGGGCGGCCATATTGACTGAAGAGGTTCCGGGGTTGGCCCCGGATGTTCCACCCCCACCGTTACCAGCAGGAGCGCCACCGGGTTGCCATACTTGGTTATTAAGGGCGCCACGATTCCAAATATTAATTTCTTCCCATACGCTGGAATTTGCAGTGACGCTAAAACTACGCATTGCGGTTCCGGTGAGTCGGATAGTAAAAGTTTTCGTGTTCGCATTACTTGTGCAGCTATACAGGTACCGAACACGAAGACACCCGTTCGGAGCCATCGCCCCGGCTGGGATCGGGGTCTTTGCGAGGACCGTCTCGGACGTGGTGCCCGTCACCGACACGGGGACGGCGGATTGAGCGAAGACGAGCGATACACCGGCAGTGCGTGCGATGCGACCGCCAATCATCTGTGAGTTGAGCAGCGTAGCCCCTTCGATGGGATCAACCGCGACACCTAGAAACCTAGTCATAGATCAGCTCCCAGAAGTTTCATAAACGCCGCCCATGACCGTCACTGCGGTTGCTGTGTCAGCCAATGCCTGAAGTGTCATGCCGGGCTCTAGTTGCAGACCGATACATTGCGGCGGCACATAGGTCTGTCCCGGGGATAGCGAATAGGCGGACACGAGCATGTTGCCAGCAGAAGCCGAGCCGCTCGAAGGCACGCGATGCACCGTTACCTTGACAACACCCGCCATCGTATTGGTAAACGACAGATTGTTGACGGTCCCGACCGTTCCGGATGGCGCCATGTAATACGTGGCTGCCGAAGTGGTTAGTTGTGCCGCGAGGATTGCCTTTGGAATCCGTTGCATTTGTTACCCCAGCAGTAAGCCCTTGACGTAGACCTTGGTCACGCCGACAGGAATCGGCGCGGTGAATGTCAAAGTCAGGCCCACAAGAGAAGAAATCTGATCATCGCCTTGAAAGACGCCATCGAAGTACACCCATAGCCGCGGAATAGCGCCAAAAACCTTTGTCAATGTCAGCGCTGTCGTTGTACCAGGCGTGAAGTCAGTTCCAGATGTGAATGTGTTATCCACCACATCAATCTGCATCGCCGCGGGCGCGAAGATCATTTCTAGCAACGCTTCTTGGCGGCTAGGCTGTGCCAGTGTTGGTTCATCGCCCAATACTTCGCGCGCCGCATCCGTAGGTCCAGGAATTCCAAAGGTCTGTTCCACACTGAACACATCATCCAGTGTGATGCTTGTAGGCGTGTCTCCGCCACCGCCGCCAGTACGGCGCCAAAGTTGGATCAGGAACAGCAGCCATGCTTCCGTAATGACGCCGGTCTTTGGATCGGCAATCGGAGCATTCACGAGAGGGACGTCACTTTGCAGGTTGGCCATGATCGTCACTCGTTATTCTTGCTGACCTGCACCCAGGCGCCTGATAGCGCTGTGCGCACCGGCGCTGACCACCACAGTTCAAATACTCGGTCACGAGCCATGCCAAGCCGCTGGAATTGCAGTGACTTGATGTACTCTCCCTCTAGGCCTAGGCTTGTCTCGATGGCGTTCCCCCAAGACTTGCCGCGGGTATCGCTCCAGCGCAGATACAGAGGCACTTCGACGTTGCCGGCACCGTTGCCGACTTCCATGTCGGCAATGAATTCGCGATAGCTCAGACGACTGGAATCATCATCCACACCGTGATAGAAGCCGCGTAGCCGTGGAATCGGCTGTCCATTGTCAAGATAGACCTCTGGCTCTACTGCGTAGAGATTGCCGTTCTCGAAATCGCCCACGATGCGGCGCCCATATAACAGGGCATAGCAGTTGGAGCGATGGCGCTGGAACTCGCCGTTCTCGTCGATAGACAGCCATTCGCACCATTGCTCGGTCGACAGGTCATAGCACCATGTCTTCTGCGCTGTTGGGAATGTGATCACATAGAAGGTGTGGCCCAGGCTCTGGAATGTGTAAGCGAAGGCATCGTCAACCGTGTCATAGCCGGCGATCTCATTGTCCATCGCGAACGTGGAAATCTTCGTCGCCTGGAACTGTTGAGCGCGGCAAATGATTCGGTCGCCCTGCTCCGAGCGCGCGAGCCAACAGAAATCTCCATCCATCTGTGCGATGGTATTGGCATTCATGCATCCATACTGCATGAACACACCCGGCAGACGCTCGAATGGAAATGCCGTGTTACCGGCGTTGAACCACACTTCGCTAGTCAGTTGGCCAAACAGATAGAGGTAGCGGCGCGCGACACCGACACCAACCACCTTGTCAGGGAATCCATTCTTGGATGCGAAATCAGTCGCGTCGAAGCTTGCCTGATTGTTCAGCGAGATATACCACTGACTCGTATTGGGTCGATTAAGGACAAAGAAACCATCCACCATATCGATGTAGTCAGCACCGTAAAACGCGCCCTGGTTGATCAGCGCAAAGGTATCGTCCGCCAAAGTCACCTGATAGCCGTTCGGCGTGCCGTCGACCACGATCAGAGTCGTGCCGTTGTCGACCATATGCACGAT
>NZ_BBQM01000038.1 GCF_000876015.1 Cupriavidus basilensis
TTTGAAGTTGACTTTGACTTTGACTTTGACGTTCAGCCGTTGACTTTGACGTTAAGCCGTTGAAGCCGTTGACTTCGAAGCACAAGACCCCCCCTCCCCCTCAAACCACCCCCTTCCCCCTCAACACCCCAATCCTCTCCACCGACATCCCCAAAACATCCCCCAGCACGCTATCCGTATGCTCCCCCAGCCGCGGCGGCGCCGCGTCATAACGCACCGGCGTAGCCGACAGCCGCAACGGACTCTTCACCGTAGGACACACACCACCATCGCTACGCACAAGATCGACCTGCAACTCACGGTGCCGCACCTGCGGGTCTTCCAGCACTTGCGCGTAATCGTTGATGGGCCCGCACGGAATCCCTTCGCGTTCCAGCGCTTCGACCCAGTGCGCGGTGGTGCGCGTGCGCATGTGCGCTTCGAGCAGCGGCACCAGCACCTCGCGGTTGACGATGCGCCCCGATCCCGTGACGAAGCGTTCGTCCTGCGCGAGGTCCGGGCGTGCCACGCCACGGCAGTAGCCTTGCCATTGGCCGTCGTTGCCGGCGGCCACGATCATGTAGCCGTCGGCGGTGGCGAACACGTGGTACGGCACCATGTTGGCGTGGGCGTTGCCGAAGCGGCCCGGCACCTTGCCGGTGACGCGCTGGGCGATGATCGGCGTGGCGCCGACCGCGACCACGGCGTCGAGCAGGGCCATGTCGATGCGCTGGCCTTCGCCGGTGCGCTCGGCGTGGCGCAGCGCGGCCAGCACGGCGACGGTGGCGTACATGCCGGTGAGCATGTCGACCACGGCCACGCCGACTTTCTGCGGGCCGCCGCCGGGCAGGTCGTCGCGCTCGCCGGTGATGCTCATCAGGCCGCCGATGCCCTGGAAGATGAAGTCGTAGCCGGGCTTGTGCGCGCTCGGGCCTTCCTGGCCGTAGCCGGTGATGGAGCAGTAGACCAGCGCGGGATTGATGGCCTTGAGGCTGTCGTAGTCGAGGCCGTAGCGCTTGAGGTCGCCGACCTTGTAGTTCTCGAGCAGGATCTGCGACCTGGCGGCGAGCTCGCGCACGATGGCCTGCCCTTCGGCGCTGGCGATGTCGAGCGTGACCGAGCGCTTGCCGCGGTTGGCGCCGGCGTAATAGGTGGCGTCGCGCGTGGGCTTGCCGTCGCCGCCGGGCAGCCACGGCGGGCCCCACGAGCGGGTGTCGTCGCCCACGCCGGGGCGTTCGATCTTGATGACCTCGGCGCCGAGGTCGGCGAGGTTCTGCGCGCACCACGGGCCGGCCAGGATGCGCGAGAGGTCGAGCACGCGCACGCCGTCGAGCGCGCTTTTGATCGGGGCGCTCATGCGCGGAACTCCGCCACGCCGTTGCTGAGCACGGTGACGTCGCGCGCCGCGATGCGCGCGTCGAACAGCACGCGCTGCGCGCCGTCGTGGCTGCCGTCGCGCCACATGCGCACTGCCAGCGTCTCGCCGGGGAAGACCGGACGCGAGAAGCGCACGTTCAGTTCGAGCAGGCGGTCGCCGTCGCCGTCGGCAAAGGTGTCCACCAGCGCGCGCGCGGCCACGCCGTAGGTGCACAGGCCGTGCAGGATGGGCTTGTCGAAGCTGGCGGCGCGGGCCACTTCGGGGTCGGCGTGCAGCGGGTTGGGATCGGCGTTGAGGCGGTACAGCAGCGCCGCCTGCGGCAGGATGGCGAGGCTGCGCACCGCGTCCGGCGCGCGCGCCGGCGCGGCCGGCAGCGCCTCGGGCGGGGCGTCGCCCTGGCCGAAGCCGCCGTCGGCGCGGCAGAACGTGGTGTGCGTGACGGTGGCCAGCTCCGCGCCGCTGGCGTCGTCGACCAGCGTGCGCTCGATGATCACCAGCGCGCCCTTGTCGGCGCCCTTGTCGATCACGTGGCTGATGCGCGCGCGTGCGCGCACGGTGCCGGCCGCGGGCAGCGGGCGGTGCAGCCGCAGGCGCTGCTCGCCGTGCACGATGCGCACCCAGTCGATGCCGCTGCGCGGGTCCTGCATCCAGAAGCCGGGATAAGCCAGCACCACGGCCTGCGTGGGGAAGGCCTTGAGCCGCGCCTCGTAGACGTAGCGCAACTGGCGCGGGTCGTCGGGCTGTTCGCCCAGGCCGAGGCCGAGCGCGTACAGGATGGAGTCCTTCTCGCCGTAGGTCTGCACGACCTCGGGGAAGTCCCAGTGCTTGATGCGTTGATAGTCGAGCGGCATGGTGTCAGATCGGGTCCCAGTTGATCACGTCGGGCGAGCGCTCGAGCTTGAAGAAGCTGCCGCGCATGGCGGGAATCGCGATCTCGCCGATCATCTCCGGGGTCCAGCCTTCGCTCATGTGCACCGAGCGCACCGGGCGCGGCTGGCTCATCAGCATGATCTCGTTGGCGCGCACGGCGAAGATCTGCGCGTTGACCTCGTGCGCGGCGTCGCTGGCGAGGAAGGTCGCCATCGGCGCCACCTTGTTGGCCTCCATCTTCTGCAGCTTGGCCACGCGCGCCTTTTCTTCCGGCGTCTCCGACGGGATCGAGCTGGTCATGCGGCTCCACGCGAACGGCGCGATGCAGTTCGAGCGCACGTTGAAGCGCGCCATGTCCAGCGCGATCGACTTCGACAGCGCGGCGATGCCGAGCTTGGCCGCCGAGTAGTTGGCCTGGCCCAGGTTGCCGATCAGCCCCGAGGTGGAGGTCATGTGCACGTAGGCGCCGCTTTCCTGGTCCTTGAAGTGGTTGGCGGCGGCGCGGCTGACGAAGAAGGTGCCGTTGAGGTGCACGTCGATCACCGAGCGCCATTCTTCCTCGTTCATCTTGAAGAACATGCGGTCGCGCAGGTTGCCGGCGTTGTTGACCACCGCGTCGATGCGGCCGAAATTGTCCAGCGCGCATTGCACGATGGCGCTGGCGCCCTGCCAGCTCGACACGCTGTCGGTATTGGCCACGGCGGTGCCACCGGCGGCGCGGATCTCGTCGACCACGCGCTGCGCGGGGCCGGCGTCGCCGCCCTCGCCGGTGAGCGACACGCCGATGTCGTTGACCACCACCTTCGCGCCCGCCTTGGCCAGCTCCAGCGCGACGCCGCGCCCGATGCCGCCGCCCGCGCCAGTCACCAGCGCCACCTTGCCTGCCATCAATCCACTCATGTCATTGCTCCTGTCTGCGTATTCACTAGTTCGTTCAAATCGGTGCGGCGGCGCCGCGGCTCATTCGAGCCGCGCGCCGGAGTCCTTGACCACCTTGCTCCAGCGCGCGATCTCGGCGTCGATGTGCGCGCCCAGCGCGGCCGGCGTGGAGCCGACCGGCTCGTAGCCGTTGGCGGCGAGATTGGCGCGCAGCTCGGGCTGCGTCAGCACCGCGGCGATGTCCTTGCTGAGCCGCTCGACGATGGCCGGCGGCGTGCCGGCCGGCGCCAGCACCGCGTACCAGCCGTTGATGTCGAAGCCGGGCACGCCGGCCTCCGCCAGCGTGGGCACCTCGGGCGCCAGCGCGGCGCGCTTGCCGCTGGTCACGGCCAGCGCGTGCAGGCGGCCGCTGCGCACGTGCGGCATGGTGGTGGAGATGCTGTCGAAGGTCAGCTGCACCTCGCCGGCCAGCATGGCGTTGACCACCTGCGAGCTGCCCTTGTACGGCACGTGCGTCATCTTGACGCCGGCCAGGCTGTCGAACAGCTCGCCGGCGAGGTGGCCGGTATTGCCGTTGCCGGCCGAGCCGAAGGTGAGCTTGCCGGGCTCGGCCCTGGCCTGGGCGATCAGCTCGGGCACCGTCCTGGCCTTGAGCGACGCGCTGCCGGCCAGGATCAGCGGCAGGTTGGCCACCAGCGAGACCGGCGCGAAATCCTTGCGCGTGTCATACGGCAGCCTGGGATAGAGGCTGGCGTTGATCGCGTGCGCGGCCAGCACCACGATCAGCGTGTAGCCGTCCGGCTTGGCGCGCGCGAGTTGCTGCGATGCAATGGTGCCGCCCGCGCCGGGCCGGTAGTCGAGCACCACCGGCTGGCCCAGCCGCTCCTGCAGCCGGGCCGCCACCGGGCGCGCCAGCAGGTCGGCGCTGCCGCCCGGCGGATACGGAATCAGCAACTGGATCGGCTTGGCCGGCCAGGTGTCGGCCAGCGCCGGCACGCCGGCGCACAGCAGGCCGGCCGCCAGCGCCGCCATCAGCCAGGTCCTGCGGGGGGATGCGCGCGATGTGTCCATGCCTTGTCTCCTTGGTGCCGTTGCGGCTTGTTGTCGTGACGCGTGACGATCGCGGCGCGCGCGCCGTCATTGCAGCGGGATGCCGGTATCCTTGACCACCTTGGCCCAGCGCACGCGCTCGGCATTGATGAAATTGCCGAAATGCTCGGGCGTGTCGCCGCCCGGCATGCCGCCGAGCTCGGCCAGCCGCGTCTTGACCTCCGGCTCGGCGAGGATGGCCGCCACCGCCTTCTGCAGCCGCGACACCAGCGCGGGCGGCGTGCCCGCCGGCGCCACCAGCCCGAACCACGCCGTCACCTGGAAATCGTCGAAGCCGGCTTCCTTCATGGTCGGCACGTCCGGCAGCTCGGGCACGCGCGTGGCGCTGGTCACGGCCAGCGGGCGCAGCTTGCCGGCCTGGATCTGCGCCATCGAACTCGGCAGGTTGTCCACCATCATGGTCACCTGCCCGGCCACCAGGTCGGCCACGGCCGGCGCGGCGCCCTTGTAGGGCACGTGGATGATGTCGATGCCGGCGCGCTTCTTGAACAGCTCGCCCGACAGGTGCACCGACTGCCCGGTGCCCGACGAAGCGAACGACAGCTTGCCCGGCTGCGCCTTGGCCAGCGCCACCAGCTCGGCCACCGATTTCGCCGGCACCTTGGGGTTGACCACCAGCACGTTGGGCACCGACACCACCAGCGTGATCGGCGCGAAGTCCTCGGCGCGGTAGGGAAGTTGCTTGTACAGGCCGTAGTTGATGGCATTGGGGCCGATATTGCCCATCATCAGCGTGTAGCCGTCGGGCGCGGCCTGGCGCAGCGCCTGCGCGCCGATGATGCCGGCGCCGCCGGCGCGGTTCTCCACCACCACCGGCTGGCCGAGCACTTCGCCCAGCCGCTTGCCGACCAGCCGCGAGGCGATGTCGGTGGTGCCGCCCGCCGCCGCGGGCACGATCAGGCGCACCGGCTTGTCGGGCCAGGCCGCCAGCGCGGCGTCCATCGGGCCTGCCGCGAGGCCGAGCGCGGCGGCCACAGCCGCCAGCATGCGAGCGCTGCTGCGCCGTTGTGTCATGTGTCTTCCTCCTGTGAGCCTGGCGGCGATGCGCCGGACTATCCGGTAACCGCCCGCGCAATGCGGGCGGTCCGGCCTTTTTGGTTCTATTGCCACGCCGAATACGATAAATTGGCGGCGGAGACATGGCTATTCACGATTCACAAAAGAGGCCTTTGGCCCAGCAAAACACATGCATTACGACCTGACCGACCTGCGCCTCTTCCTCAACGTCGGCGAAACGGAGAACCTGACCCGCGCGGCCGAGCGCAGCTTCCTGTCGCTGCCCGCCGCCAGCACGCGCATCAAGCAGCTCGAAGAGGCCTTCCAGACCCAGTTGCTGATCCGCCAGGTCAAGGGCGTGCGCCTGACGCCGGCCGGCGACGCGCTGCTCAGCCACGCGCGCGAGGTGTTCCGCGAGCTCGAATGCCTGCACGCCGACCTGCGCCCCTATGCCAAGGGCGTCAAGGGCCGCGTGCGGCTGCTGGCCAACACCACCGCCACCAACTCCTTCCTGGCCACGGCGCTGTCGCGCTTCCTCTCGGAAAACCCGGACGTGGACATCGAGCTGGAGGAGCAGCTCTCGCAGGCCATCGTGTCTTCCATCGGCGCGGGCGCGGCGGACCTCGGCATCGTGGCCGGCGAGGTAGCCACCAACGACCTCGAGGTGATGCAGTTGTGCAGCGACGAGCTGATCGTGATCGCGCCGGTCAACCACCCGCTGCCGCAGTTCACGCGCCTGCATTTCGCCGACCTGCTCGACACCTGCCGCTTCGTCGGCCTCAACCAGTTCAGCGCGATCCAGTCGTTCCTCGACCGCATCGCCAGCGGCATGGGCAAGCGCATCAGCCTGCGCATCCAGCTCGGCAGCTTCGACGCGGTGTGCCGCATGGTGGAAGCCGGCGCCGGCATCGCCATCGTGCCCAACAGCTGCGCGCGCCGCTACGCCAGCCGCAAGGTGCTGCGCTTCATTCCGCTGGAAGACGAATGGGCCAAGCGCGACCTGCGCCTGGTGCGCCGGCCCGGGCGCGAGCTGCCGCAGTTCGCGGAGACGCTGGTGCAGTACCTGAAGGATGCGGCGCGGGAGCCGGTGTGAGGCACCGGCGCGGCCGGCCTAGAGCGTGAGCTTCAGCCGTCCCGCCAGCGCGCCGGGCAGCAGGCTCGAATCGGTCTGCCGCTCGCCGTAGGTGCTGCTCGATACGCGCAACTGGCGCTCGCGCGTGAGCGCCTCCAGGTGCTCGCCGAGGAAGCTGTAGAGGCTGTCGTCGAAGCGCATGGTGCCGAGCGGTGCCTGTATGCGGCCGTCTTCCACCCAGAAGCTGGCGAAGCGGGTCATGCCGGTCATGCGCGCGGCCGGCGCGTCGGACCAGTTGAGATACCAGAGATTGCCGATGTAGAGGCCGGTGCCGAGCGCGGCCAGCACGTCGGCCTGCGCCAGCGTGCCGGCGCCGAGCGCGAGCGCGTGCGGCGCCTCGCCGCTGTCGGCGCAGTTGGTCTCGAGACCGTGTTCGCGGGCGCTGCGCGGGCAGACCAGCCGCGCGGCCGGCAGGCCGGCGCGCACCAGCGCCGCGTCGCTGCGCGGAATGCCTTCGGGGCCGAAGGCCGGCGCCAGCGCGCCGCTGGCGCGCTCGTCCATGTCGATCAGGCCGCTCAGCCTCTCGCTGCCGTCGTAGAGGCGCTGCAACGGGCTTTCCTTGTGCGCCAGCGAGCGCGCCGAAAAGCCGCCCCAGCCCAGCATGCCCACCACGTCATCGAGCGCGGCCGGCGCGAGATAGGCGCGGTACTCGCCCGGCGCGAGCGCGCGCGCCGGCTTGCCGAGGTGTTCGAGCTGCGCGCGCGCCGCGCCGAAGCGGCTGGCGAACTCGCCGTCGTCCCACTGGCTGCCGGCGTAGTCGGCCTTGACCGCCTGGCCGTTGGCGTGGAACAGGCTCCAGTCGAAATGGAAGGCCTGCGCGGCGTGCCAGCCGAAGGCGCCGAAGCTGCTGGCGAAGCCGCGGTACAGCGGCCCGGCGGCATGGATGCCGACCAGGTCGAGCCCGCGCGCGGCCTCGTCGATGCAGGCCAGCACGTGGCCGGTGTCCGGCGGCACGGTGTCGTCGGCGAAGCGGCGCTGCCAGGGCTCGCGCTCCAGCGTCAGGTAGGGATCGGGCTGCAGCTGGGCGAGCGCGCCGCGCAGCCGGCCCAGCCCTTCGGCCAGGCGCGCGCGGTCGGTGGCGGCATCGCCGCACAGGGCGATCTCGCTGGTGGCGTGGCGCTCGTCGCGGATCAGCCGCAGGCGCGCGGTGGCCTGCGTGACGCACCCGGCCTGGCGCACCCTGGCGCGGTTGAAGCGGATGAATTCCGAGGACTCCGCGCTGTACCACAGCGTGAACGCCTCGCCCGGCGCCAGCGCGGCGCGCACGTCGTCGGCCAGCGCCGCGAACGACGATTCCATATCGGCCATCACACCGCTCCCCCGAAGACTTCCACTTGCCGGAACACGCACGCCGGCGAGGCATGCCCCACGCGCACGATCTGGTTGGGCTCGCCCTTGCCGCAGTACGGCGTGCCGTGGACCTCGAAGGTGCCGGCGTCGCCGACCGCCGCGAGGCTGCGCCAGAAGTTGGCCGAGACGCCGCGGTAATTGGGATTCTTGACCACGCCCCTGAGCTCGCCGTCCTCGATCAGGCGGCCCCACTCGCAGCCGAACTGGAACTTGTTGCGCGCGTCGTCGATGGACCACGAGCGGTTGGTGGACATCAGCACGCCACGCTCGATGCCGGCCACCAGTTGCGCCAGCGTGTGGTCGCCCGGCTCCAGGTTGAGGTTGGCCATGCGGTCGATGGGCGCGCGGTTCCAGCCGCTGGCGCGGCTGTTGGCCACGCCCGGCAGGCCGCTGCGGAACTGCGAGAGCGCGCCGCCGAGCGGGCGCTGCAGGATGCCGTCGCGGATCAGGAAGGCCTTGCCGGCCGGCTGGCCGTCGTCGTCGTGGCCGTAGCTGCCGAGCTCCTGCGGAATGCCGGGATCGAAGGTGATGTTCAGCAGCGGCGAGCCGTACCGGTAATGGCCGAAGTCTTCCAGCTTGACGAAGCTGGTGCCGGCGTAGTTGCGCTCGTCGCCGAGGATGCGGTCCAGCTCCAGCGGATGGCCGACGGATTCGTGGATCTGCAGCATCATCTGGTCCGGCATCAGCAGCAGGTCGGTGATGCCGGCGGGCACGTTGGGCGCGAGCAGCAGTTGCAGGGCCTCGTCCGCCACGCGCGGCGCGGCCGCGGCGAAACCCAGCCGCGCGACCACCTCGAAGCCGCCCTGCTGGCCGCTGCCGAAGCCGCCGAAGGTGCGCGTCTGGCTGTCGCTGCCGTCGAACGCGGTCATGCTCAGGCCCGGATAGACGAAGCGCTGCGCCTGCCATTGCTCGGCGCCCGCGCTGTTGAGATAGAGCTGCTCCTGGTACTGGTGCGCCAGGTACGCGGTGTGGTTGACGATGCGCGCGTCGGCGGGCATGGCGGCGCAGACCTCGGCCAGCAGCGCGAAACGCTCGGCCAGGCCGGGAAAGGCGTCCTGCGCGCCGGGCGAGGCGTAGCGGGACTGCTCCCGCGGCGGCGGCAGCGCGCGCATGTCCACCAGGCCGTGCGCGGCGATGCGGGCGGCCAGCTCGCCGGCGGCATCGAGCGCGCGCTGCAGGCCGGCGGCGCTGATGTCGCTGGTGGCGGCATAGGCTTCCACGCCGTCGCGCCGCACCGTCAGCATCGCGCCCACGTCCTGCGTGAGCGAGGGCGGCTCGGCCACGCCGCGCCGCACCATGCAATGCTCGCCGCTGGCGCGGACCAGCCGCAGCGAATGAAACCCGGCGCGGGTGACGAGACCGGCGAAATCCTGCCTGGCGCGTTCGAACACGGGAGACTCCGGAGACGATATGAGTGTGCGCATCTTACTCCGCCGGCGCGGCCTTCCCCACCGGAACCGCCGCCCGTCCATCTGATTCGATTTATTTATTTGAATAAATTCGTATCAATACTAGATAAATTTGTTTTTAAAAAATATTTAAACCAGTTTTAAGAAAATTCACCAGCCTCATTGAGAATTCACCCCCCATCGGCGCGCAGGCGATTGATTTACGTTGGTACCGGTCAGCCACCCACGGGACCAGCAAAGACCATGAACACCGCCTATCGCATCATCTGGAGCCAAGCCGCCGGCACATGGGTGCCGGTCCCCGAACATGCCGCGTCGAAGGGCAAGCCGGCGCAGCCCGGCCGCGCGCTGCGCCGCGCGCTGGCGGGCGCCGCCGCGGCGCTGTGCGTGGGCGGCGCGCCGGCGGCGGACCTGGCCGACACACGGATCGTCGGCAATTCCAACCACACGCCCGGCCTCGAACTGGGCCCGGGCGACGCCGTGCGCCTGTACGAGCAGTCCGGCACCAACACCGGCAAGAGCGGCATCGTCACCACCGGCCACGCCAGCCCCGGCGCGCGTGTCTCGGGCGGCGCCAGCCTGGTGCTGGAGCACGCCAATGTCGCAACCGGCGGCCCCGACGCCACCGGCATCGAGGTCCTCGGCGCCGGCTCGCGGGCGAGCATGACCGGCAGCGAACTGACGACCAGCGCCGGCATCGGCGCCAGCGTCTCCGGCGGCGCCAGCCTGTCGCTGGCGCGCACCGGCTTTCGCACCGCGCTGACCGGCCTGTCGGTCGACGGCGCCGGCTCGCTGGCCACGCTCACGGACGCCAGCATCGCCACCACGCAATACGGCGCCCACGGCATCAACATCACGGGCGGCGGCAGGGCCATCCTGACCGACACCGACGTCACCACCGCCGGCCTCACCGCGCACGGCATCCGCGCCAGCGGCACCGGCTCCGAGGCCGTCGTGCGCGGCGGCGCGATCGCCACCGGCGGCATCGCCTTGTCCGCCTCCGGCGGCGGCGCCATCCACGCCACCGGCAGCACCCTCAGCAACAGTTCCCTCCTCGCCACCACCGTGCAGAGCATGGGCGCCGGGTCGAGCGTGACACTGGACGACGTGCGTATCAGCCAGAACGGCAGCGGCGCGGCGGCGGCCACGGTCGGTGCGGGCGCCAGCCTGTCCATCAAGGGCGGCTCGATCAGCGCCGGCGGCGCCAATGCCAAAGGCGTCACGGTGGCGCCCGACCCGTCCGCGCAGGCCGCGCGCCTGGAGATCGAGGGCACGCGCATCGAGGTCGCCCAGGATGCGAGCAACGGCTACGGCGTGCACGTCGGCGGCCACGCGGCGGTCAGCCTGAAGCAGGCCGATATTGTCACGCGGGGCGTCAACGGCTCCGGTCTCTGGCAGACCTCCAGCCTCGCCGACACCACCTTGACCGACACCACGGTGCACACGTTCGGTGCCGGCGCGGCCGGCGTCGTCGGCTATCGCGGCCTCATCCGCACGGACGGCGGCAGCGTCACCACCGAGGCACGGGACGCGCATGGCCTCTATGCCGCCAACGGCGCCCAGATACGCGCCAGCGGCACCGCCATCCTGGTGCGGGGACAAGACAGCTACGGCGTCTTCGCCGTCCAGGCTGCGCGCGTGGCGCTGGCCGGCGCCACGGTGCGCAGCGAACTCGGCGGCGGCCTGGTCAGCCTGGCGACCGTGGCGGGCGTGCACGGCACCATCGAGGTGGCCGGCAGCACGGTGGATGCGCCCAATGGCATCGCGCTGGCCACCGTGGGCGGCTCGGCGACGGTCGACCTGAGCCACAGTACGGTGAGCGGCGCCATGCTGATGCATGTCGGCGACGCCGTGTGGAAGGATGCCAGCGGCAACGTCGTCGAGACCATCGAGGCCGGCACCATCGACGTCAACGCACGCAACAATACCTATCTCAGCGGCGCCGGCGGGGTGCGCGTGGACAGCGGCACGCTGAACCTGAACCTGGAACGTTCTGCGCTGGCCGCCGACATCCGCGTCACCGGCACCGGCGCGGCGCCGGCCGTCGCCAATGTGAACCTCGCCGCAGGCTCATTGTTCGCCGGCGCCGCCATCGGCGCGGGGCAGGTCACGGTGGACGGCAGCAGCACATGGCGCGTGACGGGCGACTCGACCGTGGCCGGCATTGCCAGCGCCGGCACCGTCGCCTTCGATCCGGCCGGCGGCTTCAAGACGCTGACCGCCGGCAGCTATGCCGGCGGGCCGGGCGGCGGGTCGGGCGGCAACAGCGGCACGCTGGCCATGCACGCCGCGCTGGGCGGCGACGGCTCCCCCTCCGACAAGCTCGTGATCGACGGCGGCCGCGCCAGCGGCAGCACCGCCGTGCTCGTCAGCAACGCGGGCGGCCAGGGCGGGCAGACCGTCGGCGGCATCCTGCTGGTCGAGGCGGTGCGCGGCGGCACCACCGACGCCGGCGCCTTCCACCTCGCGCGCGAGGTGCGCGCCGGCGCCTACGACTACCGGCTGTTCCGCGGCGGCGCGCAGGGCGAGGCCGCGCAGGCGGAGAACTGGTACCTGCGCAGCACCTTCGAGTACGGCGGCATCGAGCACCCCGACGAATCCGGCAGCACGCCGCCCGGCCTGGTCAAGCCATCGCCGCAGGCCATCGTCGGCCCCGAGCTGTCGGTCTATGGCGCGGCCATGCCGACCGCGGCGCGCATCGGCCAGCTCACGCTGGGCACGCTGCACGAGCGCGCCGGCGAGCAGGAGAACCTGCGCGCGGACGCCGCGAACACTACGGACGCCACGGACGTCGCGGCCACCGGCAAGATCCGCAACGGCCACTGGGGCCGCCTGTTCGGCAGCGCCTACAAGGATCGCTACGGCGGCCTCGGCAACCCGGCCGCTTCGGCCACCATCGCCGGTTTCCAGGTCGGCGCCGATCTCTATCACCACCAGCGCGACGACGGCCGGCGCGACCATGCCGGCCTCTACGTCGGCGCCGCGCATGCCAGCGGCGGCGTCGACGGCACCGTCACCAATGCCGGCGCCACCGCCTACGAGCGCCAGCGCACCGGCCACCTCAAGGTCGACGGCGCCAGCGCCGGCGCGTACTGGACCCACTACGGCGCGACCGGCTGGTACGGCGACGCGGTCCTGCAGCTCACGTCCTACAGCGGCACCGCCTCCACCAGCCGCACCGCGATCGGCGTGGACGGCTACGGCGTGGCGGCCTCGCTCGAAGGCGGCTATCCGCTGCAACTGCGGCCCGGCTGGAGCCTGGAGCCGCAGGCGCAGCTTATCTACCAGCGCGTCAGGCTCAACAACACGGCGGACGCCTTCTCGACCATCGGCCTGGGCACCAGCAACAGCGTGCTCGGACGGCTCGGCGCACGGCTGCAGTTCACCCGCAGGCAAGGCGACAAGCTGCTGCAGCCATACGTGCGCGCGAACCTGTGGTCAACGCTGTCGGGCGCGAACAGCACCGTGGACTACGGCGGCGTGGACCGCATCCAGACCCGCGCGGGCGGTCACTGGGGCCAGCTTGGCCTGGGCATCACCGCCAGGATCAGCAGGCAGGCCAGCGTGTTCGGCAACGTCGACGGGATGTTCCCGCTGGAAGGCGGGGAGAAGAGCCACGCCGGCGTGCAGGGCGTGGTCGGTTTCCGCATGAACTGGTGACGGCGGCGCTGGCGGCGGCACCGCGCCGCCGCCAGCCCGCTCCGTGCTGGCTCAGTCCGCCTGCACGCCGGCCGCCTTGATGATGGGCGACCACTTCTCGATTTCCGACTGCAGCCACGTGCGCAGGCCCTCCGGGGTCTGCTTGTCCTCGGGCACGATCTCCGCGCCCAGCTCGGCCAGGCGGGCGGCCACGGCCGGGTCCTTGAGGCCGGCGCGCATCGCCGCGTTGAGCCGGTCGATCACCGCCGGCGGAGTGCCGCGCGGGGCGTAGACGCCGTGCCACACCTTCACCTCGAAGCCCTTGAGCCCGCCCTCGGACAGCGTGGGCGTGTTGGGCAGCGCCTTGATGCGCTGGGTGGTGGTCACGCCGTAGAGCTTGACCTTGTCGGCCTTGATATGGGGCAGCGTCTGCGTGGTCTGGTCGCACAGGATGTCGACCTGCCCGCCCAGCAGCGCCGTCAGCGCGGGCGCCGTGCCCTGGTACGGGATCGCGGTCAGGTCCACGCCGATGGCCTTCTGGAACAGCATGCCGCACAGTTGCGACACCGCGCCGAGGCCCGCGTTGGCCAGGTTGAGCTTGCCCTGGTTCTGGCGGATGTAGGCCACCAGCTCCGGCAGGGTCCTGGGCGGCAGGTCGTGGCGGCCCAGCAGGGTCATCGGCACGTCCGCCACCTGGCCGACGAAGCTGAAGTCCGTCAGCGGCTTGTACGGCAGCTTGCTGTACAGCGCCGGCGCGGTGGCCATGCCGTTGTGGTGGATCAGGATGGTGTAGCCGTCCGGCGCGGCCTTGGCCACGTAGGCGGCGGAAACGGTACCGCCGGCGCCGAGCCGGTTCTCGATCACCACGCTCTGGCCGAGGTTCTTCGACATCGCCGCGGCCAGCGTGCGCGCCACCACGTCGGTCGGGCCGCCCGCGGCGAACGGCACCACCATCGTGATCGGCCTGGACGGATAGGCGTCGGCCGCGCGCGCCGCGCACGGCAGCGCCAGCGCCGCCGCCAGCCCGAGCGCGGCCAGCGCCATCGCGCGCCGGGGCGCCGGTCCCGCCATGCCGCCCCCGCTCTTGCCTTTGCCCTCGTCCCTGTCCTCGCTCCCGCCATTGCCGCCGGTCCGCCATTCCTGCCGTTGTGCCTTGCTGTGTGCCATTGCCTGTGTCTCCTATGGTTGATATGTCCGGCCGGCCTGGTACGGGGCGGCGATGCGGCCGGCCTTGCCTGCGTCGGCCCGGGACCGGGCGCGCGGCTTTCTGGTTGTGGCGCCAAGCGTGGCGGCAAAGCGCCACAGCGGCAATACGGATTTCCCGAAGGGTGAGCAAGGCGCGCTGGAAGGAGCGGGGGCGAGGGGTGGGGGTAAAGCGACGGGCGCGCGGCAGGCGGGGCCCCCGGACGCCCCGGCGAAGGTGGTGCCGGCGCCGCCCCGGCGGCGCGGGAAGGCGCCCCGCGCCGCCGCTTCCGGGGGCGCTAAGCCGCTCTTTCGCAAATCCGAATTACGGCGGGAAGGGGCCTCGGGAATAATGGCCGCAAGCTAAATCCGATAACGGGGCATTTTTCATGTTCGCAGAGCAGACGCACGACCAGCCGTATCCCGACATCCGCGAAGCCGTGCGTGCGCTATGCACGGGCTTCGACTCCGCCTACTGGCAGCGCGTGGAAGAGCAGAACGCCTTCCCCGAGGAGTTCGTGCAGGCATTGACCAAGGCCGGCTGGCTGTCGGCGCTGATCCCCGAGGAATACGGCGGCTCCGGCCTGCCGCTGACCGCGGCCTCCGTCATCATGGAGGAAATCAACCGCACCGGCGGCAACTCCGGCGCCTGCCACGGCCAGATGTACGTGATGGGCTGCCTGCTGCGCCACGGCTCGGCCGAGCAGAAGCAGCGCTGGCTGCCCGGCATCGCCTCGGGCGAGCTGCGCATGCAGTCGATGGCCGTGACCGAGCCGACCACCGGCACCGACACCACCAAGCTCAAGACCACGGCCGAGAAAAAGGGCGACCGCTACGTCATCAACGGCCAGAAGGTGTGGATCTCGCGCGTGCAGCACTCCGACCTGATGCTGCTGCTGGCGCGCACCACGCCGCTGGACCAGGTCAAGCGCAAGTCCGAGGGCCTGTCGGTATTCGTGGTGGACCTGCGCGAGGCCATCGGCAAGGGCCTGACCGTGCGCCCGATCCGCAATATGGTCAACCACGAGACCAACGAGCTGTTCTTCGACAACCTGGAAGTGCCGGCCGAGAACCTGATCGGCGAGGAAGGCAAGGGCCTCAAGTACATCCTCGACGGCCTCAACGCCGAGCGCATCCTGATCGCCGCCGAATGCATCGGCGACGGCTACTGGTTCATCGAGCGCGCCAGCAACTACGCGCGCGACCGCATCGTGTTCGACCGCCCGATCGGCCAGAACCAGGGCGTGCAGTTCCCGATCGCGCGCGCCTACGTCAACGTGGAGGCCGCCAGCCTGATGCGCTACAAGGCCGCCGCGCTGTTCGACGCCGGCAAGGCCTGCGGCAAGGAAGCCAACATCTCCAAGCTGCTGGCCGCCGACGCTTCGTGGGAAGCGGCCAACGTCTGCCTGCAGACGCACGGCGGCTTCGGCTTCGCCGCCGAGTACGACATCGAGCGCAAGTTCCGCGAGACGCGCCTGTACCAGGTGGCGCCGATCTCCACCAACCTGATCCTGTCCTACGTGGCCGAGCACGTGCTCGAGCTGCCGCGTTCGTTCTGAGGATCGCGCCCATGTTCGCTTCGCACCAGGGCATCCGCCCGCTCGACGGCATCCGCGTGGTCTCGCTCGAGCACGCCGTGGCCGCGCCGTTCGCCACGCGCCAGCTCGCCGACCTCGGCGCGCGCGTGATCAAGGTGGAGCGCCCCGGCGTGGGCGACTTCGCGCGCGGCTACGACGAGACCGTCAACGGCCAGGCCTCGCACTTCGTCTGGCTCAACCGCGGCAAGGAAAGCCTCACGCTCGACCTCAAGCACGACGAAGCGCAGGCCGTGCTGCATCGCCTGCTGGCCGACGCCGACGTGCTGGTGCAGAACCTCGCCCCCGGCGCCGCCGCGCGCATGGGGCTGGACTTCGACACCCTGCACCCGCGCTACGGCAAGCTCATCGTCTGCGACATCTCCGGCTACGGCGACGCCGGCCCCTACCGCGACAAGAAAGCCTACGACCTGCTGATCCAGGCCGCCGCCGGCCTGATCGGCATCACCGGCGGCGCCGACGAGCCGTCGCGCGCCGGCGTCTCCATCGCCGACATCGCCGCCGGCATGTACGCCTACACCGGCATCCTGTCCGCGCTACTGCAGCGCGGACGCACCGGCACCGGCCTGCGCGTGGAAGTGACCATGCTGGAAGCGCTCACCGAGTGGATGAACTACGCGCTGTACTTCGGCCACTATGGCGGCAAGGCGCCGGCACGCTTCGGCGCCTCGCACCCGGCCATCGCGCCCTACGGCGTGCACCGCACCGGCGACGGCGGCAGCGTCATCTTCGGCCTGCAGAACGAGCGCGAATGGCAGGCCTTCTGCGAGAAGGTGCTGGACCAGCCCGGCCTGCTCGAGGACGAACGCTTCACCTCCAACTCCGGCCGCGTGAAAAACCGCGCCGAACTCACCGCGCTGATCGAAACCCGCTTCGCGGCGATGACCGTGGCCGAGGTCGAAGCGCTGCTCGACGCGGCGCAGATCGCCAACGCGCCGATGAACGACATCGAAGCCGTCTGGAACCATCCGCAGCTTGCCGCGCGCGGGCGGTGGCGGGAAGTGAACAGTCCGGGCGGCGTGATCGGGGCGCTGCTGCCGCCGGCCAATCTCTCCGGCGTCGAGCCGGTGATGGGGGATATACCGGCGCTGGGCGCGCATAGTGCGGCTATTCTTGCTGAATTGGGGTATTCGGAGGGGAGGATTGGGGAGTTGAAGGAAAGGAAGGTGGTTTAGTTTTTTTGGGTTTTGGAGGTGCGCTTGTGGCTGTGGGTCTGGCGGCTTGGGTTTTGTGGGTGGGTTATTTGCACTGTTTGGCTTCAAGGTTGGCTTCGGCTTCGAAGTTAATGGCTTTAGAGGCTTTAACTTCAAAGTCAACTTCAAAGTCAAAGTCAAAGTCAAA
>NZ_BBQM01000037.1 GCF_000876015.1 Cupriavidus basilensis
AGGGACTCGACATCGTTTATGTAAACGGCGTTTGGGTAGGAAGTGAGAAGCGCCATGCAGGGGGTTTTGGTGTTGCAGGGGCAATCGGTGTGCCACGCAAGTGGCATCCAGGTCTTACAGTAGAAGTTGAATGGCAGGACGACACGCTCTACCGGAAGGACCATGATGCGACATACAAGGCACAGGTCCCCGTCGAGCCGTATCCTGACGGCGATCCAAGTTCGCTTTGGCTAGCGTTTTACCCAGGCAAGAAGATAAGAGCCATTGCTTCGCGCTATACGCCTCTCAATCCCAAATTTCCAGGCGGACTGAAGTATCCAGAAGACGCTTGCATGGCGGACAAGGCGTGCGCCGCCAAGTTCTATCCCGAGCGCATGGCGTCATCCAGCCAGGAGCGATGAGATGGCCGAACTCGAACGACTGCAGCCAAATCCCTTCGCCCTAACGCTGGACGAGAAGGGACGGTGCATGGCGAACAACATTGAGGCCTTCTCAGGGCAATGCACCGAGGAATTGCGAATCGGGATCTTCTTCGATGGCACCAACAACAACAAGGATCGGGACGCACCCAAGCACGCCCACAGTAACGTAGCGCGGCTGTACGACATCTTTGAGCGGAAGAAAAATCAGGTGGCCTTCTATGTGCCCGGCATCGGGACACCGTTCGAGAAAGAAATCGGCGACACCGGCCGCGGCTATGACGCACGGGCGGGGCTGATGGCGGGCTGGGGCGGTGAAGCCCGCATCAATTGGGCATTGCTGAAACTAACCGATGCGCTTTACCAGCTGTTTTACGGAGATGATCTGAGTAGGGCGATGGGCACCGAAGATCTGAAGGTGCTTCGCAAAATCTCGGGCGATTTGAGCTTCCCTGTACATAAGCGCGCGGAAGCCGGCGCACGCGACGAGGCGCAGAAGATCAAAGACGAAGTGGAGCAACTGAATGACGCAGGGACGGGGCGCACGCTCGCCGTCGCGTTGGACACGGCGGACAACATTCCCAATGCCATTCCGCGCAAGCAGGAGTTGCAACGGCGGCGCGAGTTCCTTTCGCAAAAGCTGAAGGCACTCATCGCCGACCGCAAGCCGAAGCTCCAGCGCATTCGCCTGTACGTGTTCGGATTCTCACGCGGCGCGGCGGAAGCTCGGGTGTTCAGCAACTGGCTGGAAGATGCGTTCGACCCAGGTATGACGCTGGCTGGTGTCGAGGTGAGCTTCGATTTCCTCGGAATCTTGGATACTGTCGCGTCCGTGGGGTTCGCCCAAAGCTCCATGTTCTCCACCGGCCACGGCGGGTGGGGCCAAGAGGAATTCCTACGCATTCCGAAATATGTCAATCGGACGGTCCACTTGATTTCCTCACACGAAATACGTGGCTCGTTCCCGTTGGACAAGGCGGTCGCCAGGGATCTGCTCGAAATCGCCTATCCAGGCGTCCACACGGATGTGGGCGGGGCATACCGGCCAGGGGACCAAGGCCGTGGTTGCAGGGCCGACGGAACACCCGACGACAGCACCAAGCTCTCGCAAGTGACACTTGCCAAGATGTATCGGGAAGCCGTTGCTGCCGGCGTGCCGTTGAAGCCGTCAGCGGATCTTCCACCTCGGGTTCTGGATGCACTCAAGATCTCGCCCCAACTGATCAAGGACTACAACGCGTACGTTGATGCGGTGAATCCGCTTATCAAAAAGAAGGGCGGAGGAACTACTGGCGCAGCACACGTGCAATACGGCTTGTACCTGCGTTGGCGTCGGCTGCGCCTGGGCAGCGGACCCGATGCCTTTGAGAACCAACCCTTTTTCAGGCGAGCACAGAATTACAGTGCTCAGTGCGCACAGGATCTGAGCGGCGCAAACGAAGAATTGCGCGAAGAAGCCAAGACGATGTCGGAGATGGAAAACTCCATCCTGTACTCAGATGGCTGGATGGCGGCGGTATTCCGCAGGTCAGGTGTGGCCGCTGAGGCGTTGATCAGACTCCACCGTGCCATATGGGGCGACAAAGTTGCACAGTGGCGAGAGGTCAAAGAGTATTGGAATGACACGTCGCCGTTGGACCCGAGGATCGTCAAGTTCTTTGACGACTACGTGCACGACTCGCGTGCGTGGTTCAAGCCAATGGGCGCCACCAATGAAGGGGTCTGGAAGCTGAGGGAAAAAAACCGGCTGGAAGACCTCAAGCGCAAAGATGCCGAGTGGAACGCCAGATGGAAGGCGGAGTGGCAGAAGATGAGCGCGGACCTCCAGCGGGACCCGCGCGGAACGATCGAGCGCTATGCGCCGGTTTCTGACGGCGGCAAGGGTGAAGTCGCGCCGCCACCGCCACCAGTTATGGGTCAGGATCGCATCGATTTGGACCGCTATCTGAAGGACGGCACGCTGCCGTTGGAGAAAACCGGACGCGAGTTCAGTTCAGTATGGGGGTATCTACGCTGGCGCACACACTTCGCGCCGGAGCTGACGCTGGGCGAGCGTGCGCAAGCGGCGTGGGACCGTGTGGCGGCGGTGCCTGGCAAGGTAGCGGACACAGTCTCCCAGAAGGTCGGCGAAGTCGCGCATAGCGCAGAAGAGGGTCTAGCGAGCACAGCTCGCAAGCTCTTGTCTGCCGGCCAAGACGCGCTGGAACGTGGTGCGAAGCGCGTCCTGGAGCAGTACTCAGGCGGCGGGGTCCCCATGCTTTGACGCAGCCAGGAAACAGGCATTTCCTCAGCTGACTTCGACCTCCCAATCGTCCTGCTCGGACTCGGGATCGCGAGCCTGCTCGCTTCCATGGGGATGACTGATACGGGTGCCTCCACGGATGAGGAGGCGCTGCGCTCTATGGCCGCACAGCGACGTGTATTGCGTGCAATCGCCTATGTCTTCATGGGAATCGGAGGGTTGATGCTGCTGCCGTTGCTGGTCTTCAGCGTTGTCGGAATCTCCGGGGCGCCTTGATCGCATAAACAGCATTTCCGTCCTGTTTTCGAGAGACCTCCATGCCTGACCGATCCGACCCACCTTCGCCACATTCCCGCGCCGCTGTCGACTGCCAAGGTGGGCAGCGGATGGACTACCCCGACGGTAGCTTCATGGTCACGTTGCCAGGCGTCGCCACGGTTCACTGCTCACGCGACGGTGACATCGACGGGCGGACGCCGGCTATCCGCGCAGTCACCATCGCCGATCTCTCGAAGGTTGTGAAACACAGCATCATCCGCCTCTACGACACCGTGTCCCATACGGTGCACTTCGCAGGCGGCGGAGTTGTTTCCTACCTGCACGGCGTCGATGGGACCGGCTTTGAATTCAACTGTCGCAACGTCGTTTTCGAGATTTCCGAGGCGGGACAGGTGCTGGTGCTCGGCACCTATATCGAGCAGTAGTCGTTTAGATCCGCCCGAGGGCAGACCATCGTTGCCATCTTCGTGACTGCGTTTGCGTTTGGTTCGGACCAATGGCAGAATCATCACGGGCGCGCATCGCCGCCTGGGCTCCCAGCCCAAGTTTTGAGCGGCTTAAACTGGCACGAATTCATCTCTTCCTTCCGCGTCGCATGATTGTCAAAGGCGGCGGACGCTAAACGCTCAACGTTCGCTGTGCTCTGAGAGACAACCATGGACCAGTTCTCCCGCTGGAGCGGCATCGCGCACGCCCTCCTTGTCAAGCAAGCTCCCAAAATCAAACTCGGCCAAGTGCATCAGCTCCTCGCTGCCTGCCTCGGCCACCGAACGTACGCGTCGCTTCGCGCGACGGATCTCGACACCCTGAATGGCAAGCCCCACTATGTCCTGTTCGACGATGCGGCGGGACTCGCACGCGCGGAGGACCTCGGACTTGCCGTGACTGAAGCGCAGTGGCGAGACGTTTCCTTGGCGCTTCGACCCAGCGGCATTACGCCATTTTGGCTGACCACCATCGGCGGCATGCACAACGCGGCTGAACTTGTTTTCGAGGACACGTCCAATTCCCGAATCCACGCCATCCAGCGATTGGTCGGTTACCCGGATGTCAAGAGAGCGACCTCAAGCCGCTGCCATTGCGCCGAAGATCAAGTGCCGGATATTCTGAGGATTGAGGTTTCAGGGGACGCCTACGCCTACAACCAAGAAACATCGTTCGCGGTACCCGTGATCGCGATCGTGGAGTTTCCAAAGGTCGGCCAACGCATGTACGGACACGGCACGATTGTCTCGGTCGAGCAGAAGGGAGCGCCGGAGCCGCGTATCTTGGAAGACGTGGATGCGGGTGAGTTTTACTGGATGCCTGAAGAATAGCGGCCCGCTGACCGCGCTCTGACTTTGCCGGCTCAGGCCGTATCAACAAGGGAGAAATGGTGGGACAAGCAAAACAACGCGGGACCAAAGAACAACGGGTGGCGCAAGCGCACGCCAAACTGGCGGCGCTGCGCCCGGAGACGCTGGTGTGCGGCAGCTGCAAAACGGCGTTTGCCGAGTTTGAGGCGCTGGGCACGCGCGGCCTGGCCGGTATCGATGCGGCCTTTGGCGGGCCGTGCCCGACGTGCGGGGAGTCGGTCGTCGCATTCAAGGGCGACTCCGATGCGGTGGCCGATTCCATCCTTGCGTGGCAGGACATGATTGGCAGCGAAGGCGTCGTCGGCAGCCAATCGTCCGATGGGCGCTACCTCCCGCTCGACGGCCCGTCCGGAGGTACTCACCATGGGTGAGGCCAAGCGGCGCGGCAGTCAGACAGAACGTGTGGAGGCTGCCATTGGCGCGGTACCGAGCCCCGAGGCCATGCGCGAAAGTATGGGTTTTGCGGCGTCCGCGAAGTTCGTGGGCTACGTCGTGCACCTGCCCGATAGCGACGAATTCCTGGCCGATGCCATGGAGTCCCAACGCGGGGTCACGGTCTATCGGTATGGTGCCAACCCGGACCTGGCCAAGGTGTTCGCAGACTATCGCGGCGCCGCCAAGCAGGCGGCCCAGATCCAAAAGCATAGGACCGTGGTGGCCTACTTGTTCGACCACGACAATCAGTGGCTGGTCGGTTTCACGGACTGACCTCGGCCCGTCGGTAGTGCAATGAAGACCTTTTATGGGTTCCGTCTGAGGCCGAAATCGGGTGCGAGCGGTTCGCACTCGCATCCGATTCTTCCGCCACCGCTCAACGTGGAAGCCCGCGAGCGGTTGCGTTGGCGCATCGTAGACCTCGACAAGAACCCGGTCGAGATGAATGAGGATGAGCTACGTGCCTGGTTGCTCTCGATCCCAGACGACGAACTGAACGAGTTGATCGCCTTGTCGGATTGGACGCACCCCGACGACAAAGCTGGATGACTCAGGCTGTCCCTCTACGGTACCTACCTGGGTACGCTTAGGTGCCCCAGCCCAGCCGGTGGTTCGCCTGCGTCGCCGCGTGGCGCAGATCCTCTTCGGTGTGCAGGTAGATGCTGGTCGTGGTGAGCGACGCGTGGCCGAGGTTGTCGCGCACGAAACGCAGGTCGACATGGCTGTCGGTCATGTGGGTGCCGGCGGTATGGCGCAGCCAGTGGGACGATGCGCTGGCCAGCCGATCCGCCTGCACGTTGAACTCAGGCCCCTGAGACCGCAGCCGGTCAGCCGCCAGCTTGAACACCTCTTTGACGATCAAGTGAATCGCCGCGCGCGAGAGCGGCTTTTCCGGTCTGATCACGGGCAGCAGCAAAGGGCGCGTTTCACCGGCCTGCGGCGACGGCGGCAAGCCACAGATGCGCCGGTAGCGTGCCAGTTCCGCGATCAGTTCGTCGGTGGCAGGGACCAGTCGTGTCTTGTCGCCCTTGCCCTTGACCTCGATCCACCAGCGCTCGACGCCAGTGGCATCGCGTCGGCAGAACACCGCGCCCATCGGCGTACTGGCGATTTCCGCCGCACGCAGGCCGGCGAGGTACAAGACCGAGAACAGCCACCGGCAACGGGCCGCATGCAGCCGGTCGCGTTCGGTCGTGACGGGCATCGTCTCGATCGTGGCTCGAACGGTATCCCAAAGGTCGTGCGTCAGGTACCGCGTCACGCGCGGCGGCGCCTTGGTGCCGCGCCGGCGTGCGAGCGACAACGGATTGCCGGCCAGATACCCCGCTTCGACGAGCCAAGCGAACAGCGCGTTGAGGATCGTCATCGCATGCCGCACGCTCGTGGGCGACAGCGGGCCGGCAAACGGGCGCCAATCGGGCGATGTTCGCGCCAGCTTCTTGCGCGAGGCCATGACCCAGCGCCATGCCGGCTGCGGGTCGGCCAGGAAGCGCTCATACACCAACAGGTCTTCGTGCGTGAGCGAGGACAGCGGCTTGCCGTGCTGCAGGATCGCCCACAACATCAGGCGCTCGGCTTCCTTGCGATAGGTCGCAACCGTGCCTGGAACCGCGGCATAGCGTGCGAGCCACGCAGCAACGGCGGACAGATCATCGTCCGCCGTGATTTGGCGGGTGCCTGCGCGCGCACGGTTGCCGCCGTTGGCCCCCGATAGTACCGGCGGGATGCGCAACTGCTCGATGGCCTGTGCGGGGCCGTTGAACGAAGGAACAAGCTGGGTCATCAATGAAGAGGTGCGGTCAGGTCAGCCGGAATGGACTGCATGTGCATCACCACTCGAAGTCCGGCCAGTCTTCATCGCTGTCGATGAAGGCGGTGGGCGGGATGACATCGGGGCGCATCGTGACATCCGACTTGGCCAGGTATCCATACATCGGATCGAATGTCGCCATCACCTTGGGCAGCATCTTGAGGCGCTGTTTGGGCGGCAGCGCAATGAAGTACCGACAGCGGCTATCGAGCACGCTCTCCAGGTGCACGTAGGTCGCGTTCGAGGCGGACCGTGTGCGGTGGATGACTTCATCGGCCAACACCGGCGTGGCGGCGCGTACTGCCGATTCGACCACGTGCTCCAACTCGAACATGATCGCCTGGTCGAGCTTGTTGGTCGGGACGAAGGCCATGGCCTGGCGCAGCACGCCGACCTGGGTCAGGAGCACCGGCCACAGGACTTCGACGCCGTAAATGCGGCAGCGGTCGTCCTTGGTGTCGCCGCGATGGTCGACGCTGCGCTGCCCCGAGTAGGCTTTGCGTACGTCGTACGCGAGGCCGAGCACAAAACCCTCCTTGTCCTCGATGTAGACGCTTTCCTGCACGACGTAGTGGATGAAACCATGCAGCCGTTCCAGCGCCGCGAAATCGCCCCACAACGCGACGCCGGCATGGTTCGGCGTCAGCCGGTACTCCAGCATGGTCTTGCCTCCTGTTATCGGTCTTCGCGGGTGTGCCACAGCCGCAGCACGTAGATGGTGTCGCCCTGGATCTCGTAGCGCATCTCATACTGGCCGACGAGGATGCGCCGTACTTCGCGTGGCTCGAATTGGAACAGTTGCTCACCCACGCGCGGATTGGTCAACAGGGTCTCTGGCGCCTTGATCAACGCCTGCACTGCGCGCGCTGCCGCTGGCTGGTTCACCGGGGCGAGAAACTCGTACAGGCGTGCGAGGTCTTCCTGCGCCTTTCCAGTCCACTGCAGTTCCATCAGCGCGGCACCGCCAGCGGTTCACCGGTGCCCAGGCTGTCCGCCCAGGCCTGCACCGCTTGGTGACCGATGACGCGGCCGGCGTCCACATCGGCCAGTGCCTCACGGGTGAGGCGATCGCGCTCCTCTTCCTGGGCAATCCAGGCAGACAGCGCCTGCTTCATGATCCAGCCGCGCGAGCGTTCGAGGCGGTCGGCCAGTTGGTCAACCTTTTCGGCCAGCGGCACCGGGACGTGGGCGGTCAATACGCGGGTTTCGGTCTTGGACATGGCGTCCTCCTGAAATCGGGTCAATACAGTCGGGCGAAGTGCCCGGCGCCGTCAGCGGAATTTGATCTTGCCGGAGCCGGCCACCCGGTCGTCCCGGCGCGGCGGGTTGCCCCGCACGACGATGTCTCCGGAGCCCGCGACGCGGGCGCGCACGTCGGAGCGCACGAAGGCCTCGATGTCGCCGGAACCCGCTACTGACAGGTCGGCCGACTCGGCGATCAGCTCGCTGGCATCGACATCGCCGGAGCCCGCGACCTGCACGTGCAGGCGGGTGACCTCGCCGGAGACGGTGATGTCGCCCGAACCCTGAATCTCCAGGTCCAGGGCATCTTGCCGCAGATCGAGCAAGGTGACGTCGCCGCTGCCCTTGATCTTGACCGCGGGGGACTCGGGCAGCGCGAGGCTCACCACCGCGCGAGGCTGGCGAAGCGAAACCGTCTGCCCGGTGGCTTGGCCGTTCACGATGTCGCCCATCACCACCGAGCCGACCGTGCCGTGGAAAGTCATGTGGCCGCTGCCAAAGCTGATCGATACGCCTTCGCGCTCGATGACCAGCTTGTCGCCTTTGTACTCGGTCCGGACCGCCGCCACCGCGTCGGCACTTTCACCGGCTACCACGAGTGCGGGCGTGTCCGCGCGCCGGAACACCACATCGACCGAGCCCCTGATGACGAGCTTGCGGATCGGTTGCAGGGGACGGTCCTCCTTGATGGCGTTCTCAAGGCGATCCCAGGCAGTGTCTTTCATTGGGGAGGGCATGTTGAGGCTCATCGGCTATAGCACAGGCAAATCATTGTGATTAAAAACCAATCATAGTGATTGAACGCCGCGCAATCAACTGTCCGCCAAGTCACTTTGAGCGAGACGCGTTAGGCCGGGCCACTGTGACATGATCACTAGACAGAAGCGCCATTATGTCTAAAGACTGCGGCGGATAATAGGGAATCAATCGGTTTACGTTGTATTATTTTACTTCCAAGACGCAAACAAAGCCCGCGACCATGACGCTCGACCCCGCTTCCACTGTGGAAGACCAAGCCCTGCAAGCCGATATCGCCGCGCTGCGCGGCCGTTTCACCGATACCCGCGAGCTTTACCGGGAGGTCTGTGCGCTGCTGTTTTTTCGCTACGGCGTCACGCCGACGGCCAACAAGCTCTACAGCCTGGTGCGCAAGGGCAGCATGAGCACGCCGACCGACGTGCTGAACCGCTTCTGGCAGGACTTGCGGGAAAAGACGCGCGTCAAGATCGACCACCCGGAGCTCCCCGACGCCATGAAGCAGGTCGCGGCCGAGGCCGTGCTGACGATCTGGCAGGCCGCCTCGTCGGCCGCGACCGGTGAACTTGCCGCGCTACGGGCCGAAGCGCGCCACCAGGTGCACGCTGCCGAGACGGCACGTGACCAGGCGGCCGCCGAATCGGAAGCTGCCCGGCAGGCGACGGCAGCGACCCAGACGCAGCTCGATGCCGTTCGCGCACAGCTCACGGAGCAGCAGGAGGCGCTGTCCACCGAACGCCAAGCCCATGCCGCGACCGATGCCCGTCTGCAGGAGGCCCGCCGGCAACTGGATGAAGCGACACGGCAGTTGACGGAGCTGCGGACCGAGTTCGGCGCTCAGCTTGAGCGTGAACGGGAACGTGCTGACGCAGCCGACATGCGCGCGGCCAGTCACGAGAAGCGAGCACTGCGCGAGATCGACCAGGAGCGTACCGCTCGCCAGAAGAGCGAGAAGCTGGCGGAAGAACTGCGCGCGCAGCTTGTGGCCACTCGGGCCGAGATACAGCAGGCGGCTGTTCAGCACGCCAACGCGATCGGCGCCTTGCGCGCGGAACTGGGCGGGGCGCAGCAGCAGGCAGACGCCGCCGTGGCTCAGCTGCGCGCGGCGGCCGATCAACTGGCGCAGACTCAGTTGCAGCTGCAGGAAGCGCTGCGACGCGCTGAGCGCGCCGAGACCGAGGCGGCAACGACGCGCCGGTTGGTAGATGTGTTGAAGAAAGCGCCAGTTGGACGCGCTGGCCAGCGGCCAAAACCGGCCTGACGCCTAATTACCAAACGAAATAACAAGCGCCGCCTTCATCACCGAGAGGCTTATGATAGCGGGTCGGCTTATCTTGGTCGGCCCGCAGGTAGCGCGCCAACAATCCGGCCGCCAGCGTCGCGGCCGAGACAGCGAGCAGCGCTATATTGAGATGACGGAAGCCGGATTCCATGAACGATGGGCCTGCACGAATAGCGACCTGGAAGAACCGTTTGCTGCGCTAGATCATGCGACGCAACAATCGGTCTTTCAGCATGAACTCATGCCAGAGCGCTGCGGCCGCATGCAGCCCAACAAAGATGTACACGAGCGTGGCACCTGACTCATGCACCTCCTTGCTGAGGCTCGCCAAGCTCTTGTCCTGCAAAAGGGGGAGCGTCAAAGTCAGCCCGAACGGCTGAATCGGCTTACCACCCCAGGCCAGCGCCAGCACGCCAAGAATGGGCATCCCGACCATCAACAGGTAGAGCACGCCATGCGTGAGGCATGCTGCACGCTGCAGCAGTTGTGGGCCAGGGACCGGTGCCGGCGGCTGGGTTCCCCAGCGGACAAATAAACGCAGCACCATCAACGCGAGCACGGACAGCCCCGCGGTCTGATGAACCGCAAATGCCGCGGTGCGCGCGGTGCTGCCTTTGGGAAAAAAGTCGTGGATCTCGATCGCCACCACGGCAATCGTGACGGCCAGGAATACCAGCCAATGCAGGGATCGCATGGCAAGGGAGTACTTCTGTTCAGAGCGCATAAAACCACCTAGAAATTGGAGTGTGTGAATCATGGCTGCGCAGTACAACATCTATGTACTCGCATGCCCCGTTACGGAGCAGCGACTTCTGATCGATCGCCGCCGCGATACGGAAAACAGTTGTCGCAGATCAAAAAACTGCCCTCCCTCGCGTTTAGGTTGGCGCCTCCACAGGGTCCACGTGGGTCATTACGTTGAGCACATCGCGGCGCAGCATGACGCGGCGCCGCGCTTCCAATGCAATGTCGTGGCCTTGTCTCACGTTGGCACGCGCATCGACTTCCAGGTGGACATCGACCAGGATCATGTCGCCCATGCGGCGGGTCTTGACGTCGTGTACGCCGTGCACGCCGGGCGTTTCCAGCATCGTTTGGTGGATCGCCTCAACGGTTTCCTGGTCGACGGCACGGTCCATGAGATCGTGCAGCGCCTCCCACCCGAACTGCCAACCCATGCGCGTCACCATCAGGCCGACGATCAGAGCCGCTACAGGATCAAGCAGGCGGTAGCCGAACACATTGCCCACAATGCCGAGCGCCACCACCAGCGACGAGGCGGCGTCCGAGCGTGCATGCCATGCGTTGGCGACCAGCATGCTGGAGCGCACACGCTCGGCAACGGCCAGCATGTAGCGGAACAGCAGCTCCTTTGCCGCCAGCGCCCCGAGAGCGACCCACAGGCCGATGAGCTTGACTGGCTGAATGGCCTCGGGGTGCTCCAGCTTCACTACTGCATTCCAAAGCATGCCGACGCCGACGGCCAGCAACAGCAATCCGAGCACTAGCGACGCGGCGTTCTCGAAGCGCTGATGGCCATAGTGGTGAGTTGCATCCGGCCCTTTCTGGCTGTGGTGGCTGGCAAACAGCACAACGAAGTCCGAGATCAAATCGGACAACGAGTGGATGGCATCGGCCACCAACGCCTGGGAGCCGGCCAGGATGCCCGCCACGACTTGTGCAACGGTCAAGCTCAGGTTGACGCCCACGCTCACCAGCGTGCTGCGCCGTGCGGCTGCCTGCTTGGTCGCACTGTCTTCGGTATCCAGGTCGATTTTGAGATCGAGGTCTTCGGGATGTCGCATGATTCATCTACGTTAGGACACGTGGAGTACGCCGCTGCTTCGGTCGTTGCGAACGCACCCACGTTGATGGTTATCGCTATCTATTCATGGGGCATGTCAGGCGTTGCTCAAGATCAGTCATCGAAATCCCACATGCGATGCAGATCCAGCTGGAGCCGGCTGTCCGCCTCCAGTACGTTCACCCGAGCGAGCCGCTCGGCCAACACTGCGTCGGCAAGGCCGCGGCGTGCCACCAACAGCTCGGTCAAGCCGGACTCGCCGGCGCGAAACGCGCGGGTGGCGCGGTCGGCTGCGCGTCTCTGTAACGTAGTCGCTTCGATCTGTGCTTGCGCGGCTCCCCCTTTGCCTTGCAGGTCACGATAGAGCACGTCGAATTCCGCACCCAGGCGTCGTTCTGCACCGAGTCTGCGGCGAGCTGCAGCTTCCGCATCGGCCGCGGCCGCTGCTGCGGCAGTACGGCGATGCGCCGAGCCGAGCGGCATCGCCACGCTCACTCCCATGATGCGTTCCGCACCACCACGCTCCACCGATACGAACATGCCGACGGTGGGATCGGGCCGGCGCTCCAGATCTGCCCGCTTGGCCATCTGCTGTGCCTGCACCTCTTCCGCCATGGCAAGCCGATACTCGTGGCTGTCCTGTATGTACTGCGTGCGCAATCGTTCCGGTGGGTCCTGCGGCAACACGGGCAGCGCGGTGTCAGCGGCCATCATGGGCCGGGGCAACCCCGGAAAACGGGCCTGCAGTTCCGCCTGCGCGGCCTGTTCGGCTGCAGTGGCCGTCGCCAGTGCGGCTTGCATGCGAGCCTGATCCGCTGCTGCCAGTTCACCGTCCAAGCGCGAAGCGTCACCCAACTGGACCCGGCGGGCCGTCAGCGTCGCCAACTCGGCCGCAGCCCGGGCATTCTCCTGAGCGGCCTGGCGTGCTTGCCCAGCCCGCACAGCAGCAAACCACAGCGAGAGGATCTGCCGCGATGCTTCGTGGCGTGCGTCCTTCACCGCAAGTTGGCCAGCCTCGGCCGCCGCATCAGCAAGCTGGCCATCGGCTTGAGCCTTGCCCCACAGCCTCAACGGCCGCTCCACGGCGATCTGCCCTTCCGCATGTCGCTCAGACGGATCTCGGACCTGACGCCCCTGTCCGATCGCTCTCACCACAGTCTCGGCCGTCCCCGCTCGAATGCCTTCGGCACGGGCCAGCGTGGCATCGCGCCGGGCTTCGGCCGTCATCACCTCGGGCGATTGCGCAACCGCTTCACGCACCGAGCTCTCAGCGGGTAGGTAGCCCGGCGTGTTCTGCGCTTGGGCGGTGGCGCCGCAAAGCAGCATCACGCCGGCTCCGGCCAATGCGAAGCGAAACATGTTCAACCTCATTGCAAATCTCCCTGCCCGTCGGCCGTCCGGGCCCGGGGCATACCAAAGCGTTCAAACAGCAAGGGGAGCAGGAGCAGCGTCAGTGCCGTCGAAGAAAGCAACCCGCCCGACACTACGATCGCCAGCGGGCGTTGAATCTCCGACCCTGGCCCGCTCGCCAATAGCAGCGGAATCATCCCCAGTGCGGTAATGCAGGCTGTCATCAGCACCGGCCGCAGGCGGTCTTGCACGCCCACACGCACGGTTTCCGCCATGCTCGAGCCCGACTCCAGCAAGGTGTTGAAGTGCGAGACCAGCACCACACCATTGAGCACCGCGATCCCGAGCAGCGCGATAAAGCCGACGGAGGCCGGCACCGACAGGTACTCGCCCGATATCCGCAGCGCGGCGATGCCGCCTACGAGTGCAAACGGAATGTTGGCGACGACCAGCACCGCCTGCCGCACCGAGCGGAACGTGAGCATCAGCAGCAGAAAGATGGCGCCCAAGGCCAGCGGCACGACCAGTGCTAGACGCGCCGCCGCACGTTGCTGATTCTCGAACTGGCCGCCCCAGACAACACGCAGTCCTTTCGGCAGCGTGCTGATGCTGCCAACCGCACCCTGTGCTTCCTGCACAAAGCCGGCCAGATCCCGGCCTTCAACGTTGGCCTGGATCACAGCAAACCGGGCTCCGTCTTCATGGTTGATGCGCACCGGCCCGTCCACGCGTTCGATGCGGGCAAGAGACGAGAGCGGCCAAGTTTTGCCATCTGGCGCCGTCACCAGGAGGCCGGTGAGGTTCTCCGGCGCTTGGCGCAGGCCCGCTCCGCCGCGCAGAATCAGCGGTGTACGCACAATGCCTTCGGGCACTACGCCAATCCGGTCACCTTCGATCAGGGCTCGCAACTGCGTTTGCAGGGCATCTCCGGTAAAGCCAGCGTGGCCGACTGCCGCGCGATCCAGCGAGACCTTCAGGTACTGCACACCACTGTTGCTGGGCGCGATCACCTCGGCGGCGCCACGGATGGAGCGCACCTTGGCAGCAATGGCCTGTGCGGCCGCGTCAATAGCGGCGAGATCGCTGCCGAAGAGCTTGATGGCGATATCCCCGCGCGTACCGGTCAGCATCTCCGACACGCGCATCTCGATCGGCTGCGTGAAGCCATAGATCACGCCGGGGAAGCGCTCCATCACGTGACGAATGGCTGTCGCGATGTCCTCCTTGCTGCCGCGCCACTGGTCCTTGGGCTTGAGCACCAGGAAGGTGTCGGTCTCATTCAGACCCATCGGGTCCAGGCCCAGGTCGTCGGAGCCGGAGCGCGCCACGATGGAGCGGATCTCGGGCACCTCTTTGAGCAGCGCTTGCTGCACGCGTTGGTCCAGGTCCAGCGATGCTGCCAGGGAAACAGACGGCGCCTTTTGCAACTGCACAATCAGATCGCCTTCGTCCATGGTCGGCATGAACGTCTTGCCGACTGACATGTACAGCACCACCGCCACGACCAGCGCCGCCCCCGCCACGCCAAACACGATGCGGCGGCGCGCCGTGGTCCAGGCCTGTAGGCGGGCAAAGCCACCCGCCACCTTGCGCATCAGCCAAGGCGCCTCATCCGCATGCGCGAGCAGCAGCATGGAGGCCAACGCCGGCACGACCGTAAAGGCGATCACCACAGACGAGGCCAGTGCCAGCACGATGGTCAGCGCCACCGGCCCGAACAACTTGCCCTCCAGCCCCTGCAATGACAACAGCGGCAGGAACACGATGGCGATGATGGAAACGCCGGAGAGCATCGGCACTGCAACGGTAGCCACTGCGTGACGGATCACGGCCCCGCGCAGCGCTGGATCGGTCTTGTGGTCTTGGGCACGCGCCATGGCAGTCTCGATGTTCTCCACCACAACGACCGCCGCATCCACCAGCATGCCCAGAGCAATGGCCAGTCCACCCAGGCTCATCAGGTTGGCGGTCAGGCCCACGTAGCGCATCAGCAGGAAGGTCGCCAGCATCGACAGCGGCAGCGTGGCCGCCACCACCAGCGCCGCCCGCACACCGCCCAGGAACAGGTACAGCGTGATGACCACCAACACGCTGGCTTCAATCAGCGCACGCACCACCGTGTTGGCTGCGCGTGTCACCAGCTCGCCACGGTTGTAGAACACGTGTGCCGACATGCCCTTGGGCAGTTGAGGGCCAAGCGTGTCCAACCGTTCCTGTACCGCCTCGACCAGCTTGCGGGCATCGCTGCCGCGCAGGCCCAGCACCAGCCCTTCGACTACCTCACCGTTGCCATCCTTGCTGACAGCGCCGTTGCGGGTCGCCTCACCCAGCTGCACGGTGGCCACATCGCCCACGGTGACGGCAGGGTTGGACGCCGGACTCTGCGCTGGCACCACGACAATCGCTCGCAGATCGTCGAGCCCGCGCACGCCGCCTTCCACGCGGACCACCCAGTGCTCGTCACCGCGATCAAGCCGGCCCGCACCATCGTTGCGATTGTTGGCATCCAGCGCCTGGCGCAGCTGCTCCAGCGTCACCCCCCGTGCACGCAGGCGTGCCGGATCGGGCGTTACCTCATAGCTGCGGACCTCGCCACCCAATGCGTTTACATCGGCCACGCCAGGAACGGTGCGCAACGCCGGCCGGATGACCCAGTCCAGCACTCGGCGCCGCTCCGCCAGCGAGTAGCCGTCGCCCTCCACGGTGAACATGAACATCTCGCCCAGCGGCGTGGTGATCGGCGCTAGGCCGCCCACGGCTGTCGACGGCAGGTCGCGGGCAAGACCTGCCAGGCGCTCCGACACTTGCTGGCGTGCCCAGTAGACGTCCACACCCTCTTCAAAATCGACCGTCACGTCGCTGATGCCGTATTTGGACACCGAGCGCACGATCGTCTTATGCGGAAGGCCGAGCAGTTCCTGCTCGATGGGTGTCGAGACACGCTGCTCGACTTCTTCCGGCGTCATGCCCGGCACCTTGAGCACGACCTTGACCTGCGTCGGCGAGATATCGGGAAACGCATCAATCGGCAGGTTCAGGTAAGCCCAGACGCCAGCGGCAGCAAGCACGCCGGCCGCGATCAGCACCAGTACACGCTGGCGCAAAGAAAACTCAATCAGGCGGGGCAGCATCACTGTTCTCCCGCCAGCAAGCCCTTGAGTGCACCGACGCCCGCAACCGCTACGCGTGTCCCTGTAGGCAGATTGGCGCGCAGGACAGCGACGGCGTCATCCGTACTGGCAACGGCGACCTCCTGGAAGCGGAAGCCTTTGTCGGTGGCGACAAACACGCCCGGAACGCCGGACACGTAGGCCAAGGCGGCCGCCGGAACCCGCACCAGCCCCGAGGCGCCCGCGCCGTTAGAGCCGCGCAGCTTGAGCGTGACGTTGACGCTCTCGCCGGCGCGCAGATCGCCACGGCGCTCCAGCGACGCCCGCACACGCACCCCTGCCGTACCGTCACCCGAAGGCGCAACGCCAATGACCGTACCGCTTGCACCGCGCGGCACGATCTCGATGCGGTCGCCTATGGTTGGCACGGGCACATCGCGGCCAACCAGCAGGTCCAGCTCCAGCGCAGCCGGGTCAACGATCCGGAAAAGCGGCGCGGCCGCTTCAACTCGCGCCCCCGGAACAGCGTTGACCTCCGACACCACGCCGCCATGATTCGCGATCAGTTGCGCTTCGCCGCCCGCGCCAGCGAATGCGATACCTGCGGAAGCCAGTTCGGCCCGGCGCGCCATGGCCATGGCGTTGGCCTCAGCGGCCCGCGCCTGCGTTGCCTGCCAGCGGCTTCCGGCGATGATGCCGTCATCAAAGAGCGCCTTATCGCGGGCGAGCGATTGCTGCGCCAAACGCGCCTGCGAGTTGGCCTCCGTGAGCGCGCGGCTCGCTTCAAAGAGCTGCGGGCTCAGGAAACTCGCCAGCGGTTGACTCGGGCGGACGGTCTGCCCCAGTGACACCAGCGCGCGAGGCACCACGCCCGCGTACGGAGCCGCCACCACATATTGCGCATCCGGCTTGAACACGACACGTGCGTGGGTGCCGACTTCCAAGCCCCCAGAAGCTGCGACCGAGCTAAAGCGCACACCCAGTGCGCGCGCCTGTTCGGCCGACAGAGACACTGCCTGTGCCGCCGGTTGAGCAGTAGCCCAACGCACAGGAAATGCGGTCAGTGCAATCGATGCGCCAACCACCACAATTCGTTTGAGAAACATGCCTGACTCCAATCCACGAAGGCAACGCTGTCGGCGTCATCCTCCAACTGCGTCGCCTCCCGAAGCGGCACGAACACCGACTGCGGCGTGGCGCTTCGAGGCGACGCGAACAAGAATGTAGGAACAGTGGATGGCCAGCGGATAGCAATGCAGCTACCGCCTTGTGGCGTCGAGCGAACGTGATGGGTCAGAAGCCAATGCTCCTAACGAATTCATGATCGCTACGGTGGGCGTGATGGGGCTGTTGCAGATCAACTCAACGAGTGTTCTGCTGCACCGTGACGCGCGTGCCGTCCGCCTGCTTAGGATCAGCAGGCCGGTGGGGGAGCCTGCGCTGGAGGCGTTCGATTGATGCGATCGCGCCAGCGCGCGCGAATTGGTGCTGGCCGAAAGACTGGGCGTGATATGGCTGAACAGGCAAGCGCTGCCAGCAGAAGAAAGGTGAGTGCCGATAACCCAGGCCCCGCAGCAGCCCAAAGAAATCCGGCGAGATCCGATGGACCGATCGAGGGCTCTACATCAACCTCAAAGGGTTCCCTGCTCGTCAGAGCCAGCTCGCGATCAAGAGCATACCCCTCATGCGCGGAGGCTCGATGATGGGAAGATCCGAGGGATTGAAAATGAGAATCAACCGCGCCAGAAAGCGCGGTGTGCACGTGCAGGCCAGTCTGTTTCGGAATTCCGAAATGGCCGTGCAGAAGTGGGCTCAGCAGCTGCAGCAACACGATAAGAAGCAGCAACACAGCCCGAAGCGAGATGCTTAGGGTTGCACGTGACATGCGCGCATTGTAGCGCATGGCATCGCGTTGAATGTACTGATGGGAGATGCTGCCGTACTAAGGCGTACGCAAACGTACAACGTAAGCGCGAATTTAGCCAAACGTAGCCCCCAGTCGGGAGGCGGCAGATGATTGTGTCCATCACTATTTTGATGGACACAATTCATGACGCCAGAAGACCTGGAGGACTTGTTGCCGTTGAAGGTTCTCCATGTGGGGGCGAACGGCAAACGCACCTTTGACCCACGAGGCAACCGAACCTATCCGTGAAGAGCTCCCCTCTATAGCCCCTCTCCATTTTTTTCGGTTGCCACGTTTCTGCAAGCCCGGTAGATGGGATTCAACGTGTTCCGTTAGCTCTCTCAGAAAGACTGTCTCGTCAACTCCAGCTGCCTCTCAGCGCACCAACCAGCCACCTTTGCTGATTCAGTAGCGTTCCTGCCCTGTAATGGGCGACGCCGATGCGCTTGGCGATCTGATACGGATTCGTGCTGCATGACGCCGCAAAATCCGATCTTGATCGGAAATTCCCTTTTGAATCATCGCCTTAGGATCATTCTGGCGAGAAATACACGAATCCCGGCCAACCCTCAAGGATGGTCGCA
>NZ_BBQM01000036.1 GCF_000876015.1 Cupriavidus basilensis
TTTGACTTTGACTTTGACTTTGACGTTCAGAAGTTGACGTTAAGAAATTGACTTTAGAGCCGAAGCACAAAACCCTACTACCCCCGCATCAAAAAACTATGACTAACCCCACTCCCCACCTCATGCACCCTCCGCAAAAAATCCCCCAGCCACCCATGAATCCCCACAGAAAAAATATCCTCGATCCGGGCAAACTTGAGCTCGGCATGCAGCTTCCCCGCACGCCGCTCAGTCTCCGCTGAAGCCCCATTGCGCACCTGCGCCAGCAGCGCCACCACCTCCCGCAGGCTGGCCGCGAGCGAGCGCGGCATGTCGGGATGCACGATCAGCAGTTCGGCCACGCGCTCGGGCGTGACCGCCGCGCGGTAGACCTTGCGGTACATCTCGAACCCGGAGACCGAGCGCAGCACGGCGGCCCACTGGTAGAAGTCGTCCTGCTGGCGGTCGAGGTCGGTGGACTGGAACTTGACGTCGAGCAGCCGCGCGGTGTTGTCGGCGCGCTCCAGGAAGGTGCCCAGGCGCATGAAGCAGTAGGCCTCGTCCTTGAGCATGGTGCCGGCTTCCACGCCGCGCGTGAGGTGGGAGCGGAACTTGACCCACTCGAAGAACTGCGCGGGATCGTGCCGCAGGATGCCGTCGGCGATCATCTGCTGCACGTCGAGCCAGGTGGTGTTGATGGTTTCCCACAGCGGCGTGGTCAGCGCGCCGCGCACGGCGCGGGCGTTTTCGCGGGCGGCGCGCAGGCAGGACATGATCGAGGCCGGATGGCTCAGGTCGCGCACCATGAAGTCGAGCACTTCCTCGTGCACCACGGTGCCGTGGTGCTCGGCGAAGACCGGGGTGAGTTCGGTCGCGTCGAGCATGGCCAGCCAGCCCTGTCGGGATGCGTCGCGCGACTGCGGCAGCAGCGCGGTCTGGTGGTTGACGTCGAGCATGCGCGCGGTGTTCTCGGCGCGCTCGGTGTAGCGGGCCATCCAGAACAGGTGGTCGGCGGTGCGGCTCAGCATATTGATTCCCCTTCTTTTTCGGCAACCCCTGCAATGCGCAAGCAATTGGCTTGCCAGCCGTGCCGCCGGCGCAGCGCGCGCCGGCTACGCCAGCGGCAGCACGCTTACCTCCACCTCGACGGTATGCGCGCCGCCGCCCACGATGACGCCGCGCAGCAGCGAGACGTCGCTGTAGTCGCGCCCGAACGCCAGCGTCACGTGGCCGGTGTCGGCCAGCACGTCGTTGGTCGGGTCGAGGTCGACCCAGCCGGCCAGCGGGCAGTACACCGACAGCCACGCGTGCGAGGCGTCGGCGCCGATCAGGCGCGGCTGGCCCGGCGGCGGCTCGGTGCGCAGGTAGCCGCTGACGTAGCGCGCGGCCAGGCCGAGCGAGCGCAGGCAGCCGATCATGACCTGGGCGAAGTCCTGGCACACGCCGCTGCGCAGCGCGAACGCCTTCAGCGCGGGGGTGTCCACCTCGGTGGCGTCGGTCTCGTATTCGAAGTCGGCGTGGATGCGGTGCATCAGGTCGATGGCGCCGGCCACCACCGGCACGCCGGGCCCGAAACTGGCCAGCGCGTAGGCCTTGAGGTCCGGGTGCAGCGCCACGTTGGGCGAGGCGAAGCAGAACTCGCTCTGCGCCCGGAACGGCTGGCCGGCGCGAAAGCGCAGCGCCGCCACGGCGTCTTCCCACGGCATGCTGGCGGCGGGATCGAGCGCGTCCCAGCGCGGCATCACGCGCACCGTGCTCTCGCAGCACAGCTGCATGAAGTCGTGCGGCACGTCGATGGTGAAATACAGCACGTGGTTGCCGAAGGCGTCGGTGCCGGCATGCTGGTGCGACGGCTCGGGGTCGACCCACGCGCTGTGCGACAGCACGGTCTGCCACGGGCAGGCCACCGGCCAGACCACGGCGCGCTGCTGGGCGTTCTCCACCGGCGCGGAGTAGGTGTAGATGGTCTTGTGGTGGACCGTGAGCAAGGCCGCGGCGGGCGCCGGGGCAGGCACCGCGGCGATGGCCGCCGCGCCCGCCGGGCCGGCCACCGCGTCGTTGCCGGCTTCGGTCCCGATCTTGGCCCCGGCTCCGATTCCGGCCCCGGCCTCGTCCACGGGACGCTCCGCCGCGCCGCCCGCCAGCCCCGTCGCCGGCGCGCTCATGGCCGCACCCGCACGCCGGCCACGCCGGCATGGCTGAAGTAGCGCGCGCTGATCTCGTCGGAGAGCTGCGCCATCAGGCCGCCCAGGCGGTCGCACAATTGCACCAGATTGGTGTATTGGCCGCGCCCGTCGCGCTCGCATAGTGCTTCCCAGCCGGGCAGCGTCTCCACCGCGGGCAGCCATTGCGGCAGCGGCGCGCGGCCGCCGCCGGCCGGGCTGGCCGGCGGCGTGATCTGGCCGAGCTTGACGCGCAGCCGCGCCAGCAGGCCGTAGAGCCCGCGCGGGTTGGTGGGTTCGATCACGATCTGCTCGATGAGTGCGGGCATGTCGGTGCGCCCCGGATAGAGCGCGCGGAAGGTGAGCGTGCTGTCGAACAGGTGCAGCAGCAGGTCGAAGCCGCTGCGGTGCATGAGCGCGCCATGCCGCGTGAAGACTTCGAGGAAGGTCGACAGCGTGCCCACGCGCTCGATATGGCGGCCGATGAACAGCAGGCGCCAGGCTTCGTCGCGCATCATGCGGTCGCCCTGGGCGCCGCTGATGGCGGCGAGCTGCATGCCGAGGTGGTCGAGCGCGGCCAGCACGCGCGGGCGGTCGTAGTAACCGCAGTCGCCGCTGCCGGACGCGCCGGTGCAAGCCGCCGCCATCGCGTCGCCGAAATCGTTGCGCGCGGCCAGGATGGTGCGCCAGTGGTCGTTGGACAGGCGGTTGCGGATCTCGGTGGCGGCGTGCACGTGGCTGGCCAGGTTCTGGCCCACGCTGGTCCAGCCGGCGCTCTCGGCCAGCGCCGCCACCAGGCTGCGCTCGAACACGCGCAGCGAGGCGCGCGGCTGCGGCGCGCCGGGCGGCAGCAGGCCGCAGGCCTGCGTCAGCTCGCCGATCACGTCGAGCACGCTGTCGTCGCGCTCGTCGCTGCTTTCGATCGAGCCCAGCACCAGCCGGCACAGGCGCACGTTGTTCTCGGCGCGCTCGGCGTAGCGTCCGGCCCAGAACAGGTTCTCGGCGGCGCGGCTCGACACCGCCAGCGGCTTGGCGACCGGCCCCGGCCCGGCCCCGCCCAGCGTGGTCGCGGCCGCCAGCGCCGGCCCGTGCGGCGGCTGGCTCGACAGCACCCAGGTATCGACGCTGGAGCCGCCCAGTTGCATCGACACCGCCGGCTGGCCCTCGCCGGCCAGCCGCGTGAAGCCGCCCGGCATGACCTGCCAGCCGCCGCGCCCGTCGGCGATCGCGTAGACGCGCAGCATGGCCGCGCGCGAGCCGATCTGCGGGCCTTCCCAGCGCGGCGCGTGCGACAGCGGCAGGTCGGCCTGGATGGTGAACAGGTCGGGCACCTGCCCGATGCGCTCGCGCCAGTCGGCCAGCCGCTGCAGGCCGCGCTCCATGCCCAGGCGCGGCCCTTCCCACGGCTGCGCCATGCCGCGCGGGTAGGTCGGCATCAGGAAGGCCTCGCCGAGCTGGTCGAGCGCCTGCGCGCGCGCCGAGTCCTCGCCGCACCACCAGCTCGGCACGCCGGGCAGCAGCAGCGGCTCGCCCAGCAGCTCGCGCGCGATGGCCGGCAGGAAGCCGTGGATGGCGGGCGTCTCCAGGAAACCCGAGCCGGGCACGTTGGAGACCAGCACGTTGCCCGCGCGCATCGCCTGCAGCAGCCCGGGCACGCCCAGCGTGGAGTCCTGGCGCAGCTCGACCGGGTCGCAGTAGGCGTCGTCGAGCCGGCGCAGGATCACGTCCACGCGCTCCAGCCCGGCCAGCGTCTTGAGGTAGACCACGTCGTTGCGCACCGTCAGGTCCTTGCCCTCGACCAGCGTGATGCCGAGGTAGCGCGCCAGGAAGGTGTGCTCGAAATAGGTCTCGTTGTAGGGGCCGGGGGTCAGCAGCACGATGTGCTTGCCGGCCGCCGCCGCGGCGGCGCTGGCGTCGGCCGCGCGCGGCGGCGGCGCACCGGGCACGCCGGCCGGGCCGGACAGGCGGCCCGCGGGCAGTTGCGCCAGCGTGGCCACCAGTTGCGCGAAGGCGGCCGGCAGGCGCCGCACGCGCAGCTCGCGGAAGGCGTCGGCGAACAGGCTGGAGATGATGAGCCGGTTCTCCAGCGCGTAGCCCATGCCGGAAGGCGTCTCGGTGCGGTGCGCCATCACGGTCCAGCCGCCCTCGGCGGTGTGCGCGAGGTCGACCGCGACGATGTGCAGGAAATTGCCGTCCGGCGGCTGGTAGCCCTTGAGCGGGCGCAGGTAGCCGGGATGGCCGAAGACCAGCCCGGCCGGCAGCAGGCCCTTGGCCAGCAGCGTCTGCGGGCCGTAGATGTCGGCCACCACGGCGTTGGCCAGGGTGGCGCGCTGGATCACGCCGCGCTCGATCTGCAGCCAGTCCTCCTCGGCCACCATGAACGGCAGCAGGTCCAGCGCCCAGGCGCGCGCGCCGCCGTTGTCGGCGTAGACGTTGTAGGTCACGCCGTTGTCGCGGATCTGGCGCGCCATCGCGGCGGCCTGCTGGCCGAGCGCGCCGATGCCGTCCTCGCCCAGCACCTGGAAGAAGCCCGCCCACGGCTCGCGCAGCCCGCCCGCGCCCGCGCCGAGCTCGTCCAGGTGCCCGGGCGGCACCGCGCGCGCGCGGCGCATGGCCGCCTCGGCGGCGGGCGCGGATTCGTCGAAGGGCAGTGAGGGCTGCAAAGGCACGGGGCGAAGCTCGGCGGCAAGGCGGATCAGCGTTGCCGCAGGTCCAGCGTGAACGGAAACTCGAGGCTGCGCGCCGGCGTCTCGACGCGCATCGCGCCCGGCGTGTGGCCGAGCGTGAAGAAGCGCGCCAGCCGCCGGCTCTCGGCCTCGTAGGCATTGACCGGGAAGGTTTCGTAGCTGCGCCCGCCCGGATGCGAGACATGATACCGGCATCCGCCGATGCTGCGCCCCATCCAGCTGTCCACTACGTCGAATGTCAACGGTGCGTGCACGCCGATGGTGGGGTGGAGCGCAGACGGCGGCGCCCAGGCGCGGTAGCGCACCCCGGCCACGTACTCGCCGGCCCGCCCGGTGGGCTGCAGCGGCACCGCGCGGCCGTTGACCGTGACCACGTGGCGGCTCTCGTTCATGCCCAGCACGCGCACCTCGAGGCGCTCGAGCGACGAATCCACGTAGCGCACCGTGCCGCCGGCGCTGCCTTCCTCGCCCATCACGTGCCAGGGCTCGAGCGCGCTGCGCAGCGTCAGGTGCAGCCCGCCGGCGGACAGCTCGCCCACGCGCGGGAAGCGGAACTCGAAGTGCGGGGCGAACCAGGCGTTGTCGAAGGCGAAGCCGGCCTCGCGCATCTCGCTGAGCACGTCGTCGAAATCCATCTGCACGAAGGTGCCGAGCAGGAAGCGGTCGTGCAGCTCGGTGCCCCAGCGCGTCAGGCGCGTGCGGTACGGCTGGCGCCAGAAGCGCGCCACCAGCGCGCGCAGCAGCAGCTGCTGCACCAGGCTCATGCGCGCGTGCGGCGGCATCTCGAACGCGCGCAGCTCCAGCAGGCCCAGGCGCCCGGTGGGGCCGTCGGGCGAGTAGAGCTTGTCGATGCAGAACTCGCTGCGGTGCGTGTTGCCGGTGACGTCGATCAGGATGTTGCGCAGCGTGCGGTCCACCAGCCACGGCGGCATGTAGGCGCCGCCGCCGATGCCGCCCTGCGTGCTGCCCAGGCGGTCGAGCTGGTGCTGCAGCTCGGCGAAGGCGATCTCCAGCTCGTAGAGCTGGTCGTTGCGCGCCTCGTCCACGCGCGGCGCCTGGCTGGTCGGGCCGATGAACAGGCCCGAGAACAGGTAGGACAGCGAGGGATGGTTGTGCCAGTACGCGATCAGGCTGGCCAGCACGTCCGGGCGGCGCAGGAACGGGCTGTCGGCCGGCGTGGCGCCGCCCAGCACGAAGTGGTTGCCGCCGCCAGTGCCGGTGTGGCGGCCGTCGACCATGAACTTCTCGCTGCTCAGGTAGGTCTCGTGCGCGGCCTGGTAGAGGTATTCGGTATGGTCGACCAGCTCGTCCCAGTTGGCCGCGGGATGGATGTTGACCTCGATCACGCCGGGGTCGGGCGTGACCTGCAGCAGCTTCAGGCGCGCGTCGCGCGGCGGCGGATAGCCTTCGAGCACGATCTTCACGCCCAGCGCGGCGGCGGTGGACTCGACCGCGGCCAGCAGTTCCAGGTAGTCCTCCAGCACCGTCAGCGGCGGCATGAAGACGTAGAGCATGCCGCGCTTGTCGCCGGCGGCCGCCAGCTCGGCCTTGGGGCCGGCCGCGCGGCTGGGATGGCGCACCTCCACGCACAGCGCGGTGCGCGTGATCCAGCCCGCGGACTCGCCGCGCGCGGGCACGCGCGCCAGGTCCGCCGTGCCGTGGGCGAAGGCGCCCGTGCCGGCCGGCGCGGCGCCGCCGCGCGCGCTGAAGGCGGCGGTGCCGGCGCGGATCGCGGCGGCGTGCCGGCCGGGCGTGCCGTCGGCGGCGGCTCCGCCAGTTGTCCCGCCAACTGCGCCGCCAACCGCGCCGCCCGCCCCTTCCGCGCCCGTCGACCCCGGCCCGGGCCACTGCGCGCGCAACTGCGCGCCGGTGGGCAGCGGCGCGCGCTGCGCGAACGGGTCCTGGTCGAACTGCCACGGGTAATCGGCTTCGCTGACCCAGGGCAGCGCGTCGAGCGGCAGGCGGTAGCCCATCGGCGAATCGCCGGGCAGCAGGTACATGCGGTCGTCGCGGAAGAACCACGGGCCGCTGATCCAGCGCTGGCCGTGCAGGGCCGGCGCATCCTCCTCGCCGGCGCGGCGCAGCGGCAGCACGTAGCCCGTCACCTGCGCCAGCCCCGCGCCGAACACGCGGCGCAGGCGCATGCGCTCCATCTCGTCGTCCAGGCGCGACTCGAGCGGATCGACGTTGACCGGCAGGCGCCGCTCGCGCCACAAGTAGTACCAGGCATCTTCATAACCCGGCTGCACGAAGGCGGAGTCGAGGCCGAGCGTGCCGGCGAGGCGGTCGAGGAAGCGGCGCGCGTCGGCGTCGCTGTAGTTGCCCGGCTCGCGCTCGTCGGCGAACAGCGACGGGTCCTGCCAGCACGGCTGGCCGTCGGCGCGCCAGCAGATCGACAGCGCCCAGCGCGGCAGCTGCTCGCCCGGATACCACTTGCCCTGGCCGAAGTGCAGGAAGCCGCCCTTGCCGTAGCGGTCGCGCAGCTTGTGCACCAGTTCGGTGGCATAACCGCGCTTGGTCGGCCCGAGCGCGTCGGTGTTCCATTCGGCGCCGTCGCGGTCCCTGACCGCCACGAAGGTGGGCTCGCCGCCCATCGTCAGGCGCACGTCCTGCGCCTCGAGCCGGCGGTCGACCTCGGCGCCCACGCCGGCCACCGCCTGCCACTGTGCCTCGGTATAGGGCTTGGTCACGCGCGGCGACTCGTAGACGCGCGTGATCGACATCTCGTGGTGGAACTCCACCTCGCTCTCGTCCACCGCGCCGCTGACCGGCGCGGCGCTGCCGGGCTCGGGCGTGCACGCCACCGGGATGTGGCCCTCGCCGGCCAGCAGGCCGGAAGTGGGATCGAGCCCGATCCAGCCCGCGCCGGGCAGGTAGACCTCGCACCAGGCGTGCAGGTCGGTGAAGTCGGCCTCGGCGCCGCTGGGGCCGTCGAGCGCCTTCACGTCGGGCGTGAGCTGCAGCAGGTAGCCGGACACGAAGCGCGCCGCCAGCCCGAGGTGGCGCAGCGTCTGCACCAGCAGCCAGCCCGAGTCGCGGCAGGAGCCGGCGCCCGACGCCAGCGTCTGCTCCGGCGTCTGCACGCCCGGCTCCATGCGGATCAGGTAGCGGATGTCGTGCTGCAGGCGCTGGTTCAGGCCCACCAGGAAATCGATGGTGCGCTGGGGCGCGCGCGGGATGCTGTCGACGAAGGCGGCGAAGCGCGGCGTCGCCTCGCCCTTGACCAGGTAGGGCGCCAGCTCGTGCGCCAGGCCCGCGTCGTAGCTGAACGGGAAGGCTTCGGCGTAGGGCTCGAGGAAGAAGTCGAACGGGTTGTAGACCGCCATCTCGACCACCAGGTCGACGGTGATCTTGAACTCGCGCGTCGGCTCGGGGATGACCAGCCGGGCCAGGTAGTTGGAGAACGGGTCCTGCTGCCAGTTGATGAAATGCTGCTCGGGCTCGATGCGCAGTGAATAGGAAAGGATCGGGGTGCGGCAGTGCGGTGCGGGCCGGAGCCTGACCACCTGCGGCGAGAGCTTCACCGGCCGGTCATACCGGTAGTGGGTGACGTGATTCAGTGCGACGTGCGTTGCCACAAAGGCCTCCCATTGGCGCAGTATTTGTGCCGTTTCTCGTAAGCAAGAGTTGTACCGCCCCGCCGCCCGGGAACCGGGCGCGGCGGCCGGAATACGCCACCGCCGGCCGCCGCCGGCGTGGCATGCCGCCATGCGAGCATAGCCAGACTACGCCGTCATTACATGCCGCCGGCCTGCTGCCTGGCCTTGAGCCCCTCCTCGAGCAGCGAGCGCAGCTTGGCCAGCGCGCCGGGATCGCCGTGCGAGGCCGAGCGCGCGTACCAGATCTTGGCCTGCTCGATGTCCTTCTCCACCACGCCGGGCTCGCCGCGCTCGTAGTAGCTGGCGACGATGTACTGCGCGTCGCCGTCGCCGGCGGCGGCCGCGCGGCTGTACCACGCGAAGGCCTGGCCATAGTCGCGCGCCACGCCGCGCCCGGTGAAATAGTTGGTGGCCAGCGCCACCTGGGCCTGCACGTGGCCGCCCTCGGCGGCGCGGCGGTACCACGTGTTGGCCGCTTCGAGCGAGCGCGGCACCAGGTCGCCGTGCTCGTACAGCTCGCCGAAGGTGAACTGGGCGTGGGTCATGTCGTTGTCGGCCGCGCGGCGCAGCCACGTCAGCGCCTCCTGCTGGCGCACCGGCGTGCCCTCGCCGCGCAGCAGCATCATGGCGTAGTTGAACTGCGCCAGCCGGTTGCCCTGCTGGGCCGCCCTGGCGAAGTCGCGCAGCGCGGCGTCGAAGGCGCCGGCGTCGTAGGCGGCCACCGCCTGCTGCGTGAGCGCCTGCGCCGGGGCCGGCGGCCGCGGCGCGGCCCGGGCCGCCGGGGCGGCGCAGACGCTGAGCGAGAAAGCCAGAACGGCACCCGCCGCGGCGGATGCCAGCAAGGGGGAAAGACGGCGAAAAAGCGGCATGGCAGGCTCCCGGCAAGACACACGCTGACTCCACGTCTCGAGTGTAAGCCTTGCGCGGCGCCCGGGCGCGGCCGCCATCCCGCCAGGAGCCCCCGCGCCGCCGCCATGCCGGCGGCGGGCGCAGGCATGGGTACGCCGGCCCGGCATCGCGCATGGCCGGCGCAGGGCGGCGGCCGGGACCGGCGGCCAGCCCCGTGCGGCGGCGCGCTAGCCCAGCGCGCGCACCGAACTGCTCACGGCGCGCGCGCATTGCAGCAGCGGCGGCGCGAGCTTGCGCTCGGCTTCCTCGCGCGTCCAGCGGCTGGTCGGCGCGACCACGTGCACCGCGCCCAGCGGACGCCCGTTGCCGCCGATCACCGGCGCGGCGATGGTCATGTCGCCCAGGAACAGCTCCTCGCAGTTGACCGCGTAGCCGCGCTGGCGCGCCTCGCGCAGCACGGCCAGGATGTCGTCCACCTGCGTGCGGGTATGGACGGTATGCGCGATCCGCTGCGCGCGCCCGATCGCGGCGAGCGCGTCGTCCTCCGGCAGCGCGCTCAGGTAGGCGCGGCCCGAGGCCGTGCAGTACATCGGGATGCGGCTGCCGATCGGCATGTGCACCGGCACGAAATGCGCGCTGACGAACCGCGCGATGTAGACCATGTCGAGCAGGTCGGGCTCGGTCAGGCACGAGGTCTCGGTCGTGACCTTGGTCAGCTCCGACAGGAAGGGGTTGGCCACCTCGATCAGCGGATTGGCCGCCAGGTAGTTGAAGCCGATTTCCATCACGCGCGGCGCGAGCTGGTAGCGCCGCGTCTGCGGATGCCGGCGCAGGTAGCCCAGCTGCTCGAGCGTGAAGACCATGCGCTGGGCCGAGCTCTTGTTGATGCCGGCGGCCTCGGCCACGTCGGCGATGGTCATGGTGCGGCGCTCGGCGCTGAACGCGCGCAGCACGGCCAGCCCTTTTTCCAGCGACTGGTTGAACAGGAGGCTGGGCGTTGCATCGGCTTCGGGGGACGGCAGGGGGGAGGCGGGCATGGCGATGACAGTGACGAATCAGGCCGAAGAATCGCATATCGATTCTTAAAGCGCAATTACTTGTTAACACCAATTAAATTTTGATCCATGAAAATTGAAAATTGGCATGTTCGTTGCATGAAGCCGTGAGCTGCCCCCGCCTGGGCACCTTTTTGTCCCATCTGCCAGGAGTGTCCGTATGTCCCGCTTTTCGATCTCGCGCCGCACTGCACTGATCCTGTGCGCCGCCGGCACCATTTTCTCCGTCCTCCCGGCCGCCCGCGCCCAGGGCACGCCGCCGGCCTACAACGTGGGCGCCACCGCCACCGGGGTGCCGTTCACCTTCCTGGACGTCAAGACCAACACCATCCAGGGCATGATGATCGACACCGTCACCGCGGTCGGCAAGGCGGCGGGCTTCGGCGTCAACGTGCAGCAGACCGGCTTCGCCGCGCTGGTGCCGTCGCTGACCACCGGCAAGATCGACATCATCTCGGCCGCCATGCTCAAGACGCCGGCGCGCCAGCAGGTGGTGGACTTCAGCGACCCGGTCTACTCCTACGGCGAAGGGCTGATCGTCAAGAGCGACGACAACAAGCCCTACGCCTCGCTCGACGAACTCAAGGGCGAGGTGGTGGGCGCCCAGGTCGGCACGGTGTTCCTGGACATGCTCAACAAGAAGGGCATCTTCAAGGAGGTGCGCAGCTACGACTCGGTCGCCGACATGACGCGCGACCTGGCGCTGGGCCGCATCAAGGCCGGCCTCGGCGACCAGCCCATCATCGCGTACCAGCTGCGCCAGAACGCCTTCCAGGGCGTGAAGCTGGCCGCCGGCTACAAGCCGGTCAACGTGGGCGACGTGTGCCTGGTGGTGCGCAAGGGCGACGCGGAGATGCTGGCCCGCATCAACAAGGCCATCGCCCGGATCAAGGCCGACGGCACGCTGGCGGGCATCGTGCAGAAATGGGGCATGTGAGCCGCGATGGAAGCCGCCAACTTCTTCCAGCAGGCGCGCGATTTCCTGCCGATCCTGCTGCAGGGGGCCATCGTGACCGTGCAGGTGACGGTGCTGGCCTTCCTGCTCAGCAGCGCCATCGGGCTGGCCCTGGCGCTGCTGAAGCTGTCGCCGGTGCGCGCGCTGTCATGGGGCGCGGCGACGGTGATCAACGTGATCCGCGGCCTGCCCATCATCGTGCAGCTGTTCTACATCTACTTCGTGCTGCCCGACATCGGCATCCACCTGACGGCGTTCCAGGCCGGCGTGATCGGGCTCGGCATCGCCTACTCGGCCTACCAGGCGGAGAACTTCCGCGCCGGCATCGAAGCGGTCGACCCGGGCCAGCGCGAAGCCGCCCAGGCGATGGGCATGCGCCCCGCGCTGGTGATGCGCCGCGTGATCCTGCCGCAGGCCTTCCGCATCGCGCTGCCGCCCTATGGCAACACGCTGGTGATGATGCTCAAGGATTCGTCGCTGGTGTCCACCATCACGGTGGCGGAAATGACGCGCGCGGGGCAGCTGATCGCCTCGTCGACGTTCCAGAACATGACCGTGTACACGCTGGTCGCCCTGCTGTACCTGCTGATGAGCCTGCCGCTGGTGTTCTGCCTGCGCCGGCTGGAGCGGCGCCTCGGCGCGGGGAGAAAGAAGACATGATCCACATCCACGATCTGCACAAGCACTACGGCGACCACCACGTGCTGCGCGGCGTCGGCCTGCACGTCGACCGCGGCCAGGTGGTCTGCCTGATCGGGCCCTCGGGCTCGGGCAAGTCCACCGTACTGCGCTGCATCAACGGCCTGGAGTCCTATGACGGCGGCGAGATCCTCGCCTTCGGCGAGCGCGTCGAGCGCGCCGGCAAGGGCATCCACCACCTGCGCAGCCGCATGGGCATGGTGTTCCAGCGCTTCAACCTGTTTCCCCACCGCAGCGTGCTGGAGAACGTGATGGAAGGACCCGTGTACGTGCAGGGCGAAAGCCGCGACAAGGCGCGCGGCGAGGCGCTGGCGCTGCTGGAGAAGGTCGGCCTGGCCGCCAAGGCGCACGCCTGGCCGGCCCAGCTCTCGGGCGGGCAGCAGCAGCGCGTGGCGATCGCCCGCGCGCTGGCGATGAAGCCCGAGGCCATGCTGTTCGACGAACCCACCTCGGCGCTCGACCCGGAACTGGTCGGCGACGTGCTCGAGGTCATGCGCGATCTCGCGCGCGAAGGCATGACCATGATCGTGGTCACGCACGAAATGGGCTTCGCGCGCGAGGTGGCCGACCGCGTGTGCTTCCTGCATAGCGGCACCATCGTCGAAGAAGGCACCGCCGAGCAGGTGCTGGGCGCGCCGCGCCAGCCGCGCACGCAGGACTTCCTGCGCCGCGTGCTGCACAAGCCCGCCGCGGCCGTCACGGCCACGGCGGCCACCACGGGAGCGGCAACATGAGCGCGGCCATGCTGACCGGCGGCGGCGCCGGGGTTGCCGCGCCCCTGCCGCCTTCGCTGTGGGCCGCGACCGCGCCGCCCGCGCCGGCAACCCCGCCGCTGCGCGAATCGCTCGCCACCGACGTGCTCGTGGTCGGGGCCGGCTTCACCGGCCTGTCCACCGCGCTGCACCTCGCCGGGCACGGCGCGCGCGTGTGCGTGCTCGAAGCCAGCGAGCCCGGCTGGGGCGCGTCCGGGCGCAATGGCGGCCAGGTCAATCCCACCCTCAAGTACGATCCCGACGAACTGGTGCGCATGCTCGGCGCCGCGCGGGCCGAGCCGCTCATCGACGCGGTCTCGCGCTCGGCCGACCTGGTGTTCGACCTGATCGCGCGCCACCGCATCGACTGCCAGCCGGTGCGCAGCGGCTGGCTGCAGCTGTCCTATTCGTCGGCGGCGCTGCCGGCCATGCATGCGCGCGCCGCGCAATGGGCGCGCCGCGGCGTGCCGGTGGAGATGCTCGAGCGCGCCGAGGTCGCCCGGCGCGTGGGCACGCAGGCCTTCGCCGGCGGCTGGCTGGACGGGCGGGCGGGCGCGGTGCAGCCGCTGGCGTACACGCGCGGACTGGTCAGGGCGGCCCAGGAAGCCGGCGCCGCGGTGCACGGCGGCACCCAGGTCACGGCGCTGGAGCGGCAAGGCACGCAGTGGGTGGCGACCACCTCCACCGGTGCGCAGGTGAGCGCCGCGCAGGTGGTGATCGCCACCAATGGCTACACCGGCGCGCTGTGGCCCAGCCTGGCGCAGACGGTGCTGTCGGCCAACAGCTTCATCGTCGCCACGCGCCCGCTGCGCGGCGCCGAAGCGCAGGGCATCCTGGCACGCGGCGAAACCGCCTCGACCTCGCAACGGCTGCTGCTGTATTTCCGCCGGGACGCGCAGGGCCGCCTGCTGATGGGCGGGCGCGGCTTCTTCGCCGACCCGCGCGGCCCGCAGGACTTCGCCCACCTGGAGCGCTCGCTCGCGCTGCTGTTCCCGCAGCTCGGCCCGCTCGAATACGCGTACCGCTGGGGCGGACGCATCGCCATCACGCGCGACTTCATGCCGCACGTGCACGAGCCCGCGCCCGGCGTGACCGTGGCGCTGGGCTGCAACGGCCGGGGCGTGGCGCTGTGCACCAGCCTGGGCAAGCACATGGCGGCGCGCATCGCCGGCAAGCCGGACCCGTTCCCCTATCCGGTCACGCCGGTGACGCCGATCCCGCTGCACGGCCTGCAGCGCTTCTATATAGCGGCGGGAGTGGCGTGGTACAGCCTGCTGGACAAGCTGGGCTGAACGGCGGCGCTGCAGGAGACGCCGCCGGGCGCCTCACGTCCGGCGCCACCAGTCCGGCGGCGCCGGCGCAGGCATGGGTACGCTGCTCGGCAGCGTCCCGGCCTGCGCCAGCAGGACTTCCGCCTCGGCGTGCAGGCGCGCCAGGCAGTCCGCCAGCACGCGCGCCTCGTCCGCCGACAGGCAGCCGGCCAGGCGGGCATTGAACGCCCGCGCCTGATCGAAAGCCCGCCGGTAGACCGCCTCGCCCTCGTCCGTCAGCGCGAAGGCCGCCGCGCGCCGGTCCTGCGCGCGCGTGTCGCGCCGCACCAGCCCGCGCGCCATCAGCGCGTGCACGGCGCGGCTGGCCAGCACCTTGTCCAGCCCGGCGCTGCGCGCCAGCTCGGTCAGGCGGGTGCCGGGCTGCTCGCCGAGGAAGGCCAGCATGCGCCACTCGCGCCGGCTCACCCCGGCGGCGGCGCGCAGGTGCAGCCCGCTGGCATTGAGCGCCACGCGGCTCAGGTGGTAGAGACGGTAGTTGAGGAAATCGGCGAGGCGGGCCGGATGCCGCAGGATGTGGCCGGGGTCGGCGGGATCGGCGGGGTGGCCGGCTCGGCTATCCGGGCTGTCCGTGCAATCGTCCGCGCCGTTGGCCGCGCCATTGTCCCCGCAGTCAGCCGCGCAGTCAGCCGGGTCCGCGCCGCGCCGGCCTGCGCCGCCCGTTTCGCCATCGTCCGTGGCCTGCTTCATGCCGCACCCGCAAAATTGGTTGATTTTGTCAATTATATGGGCTGGTGTTAGCGTCCGTGGCACACAGAAACCGGCACGCTGCGGGGCATCCGCGCCGGCGCCGGGTACGGTCCGGCGGCGCCGGGGCAAGGCATGCCGGGCGCGGATCGATGCGCGCAATCCTTCGTTGGCGCACCTCGGCCGTACCGATCAATTGGCCGGCCCCGGGGCTGCTCCCGCCGCGCCCGCCGCCGACCCCACAGGAGACTCCATGACCCTCGCCAGACTGCTGCGCGCCCTCGTTCCCGCCCTTGCCGCCGCGGCCGCCCTGCTGGCCATCGCGCCGGCCGCCCCGGCGCTCGCCCAGGGCGAGCGCCCGCTGCGCATCCTGGTGGGCTATCCCGCCGGCGGCACCGCCGACCTCGCCGCGCGCCTGGTCGGCGACAAGCTGCGCGAGACGCTCGGGCAGACCGTGGTGGTCGAGAACAAGCCCGGCGCCGGCGGCCGGCTGGTGATGGACTACGCGCGCGGCCTGCCCGCCGACGGCAACACGCTGGTGGTGGCCAACTCGGCGGTCATGACCATCGCCCCGCTGGTCTACCGCAAGCTCAACTACGACCTCCGGCGCGACTTCGCGCCGGTGGCGCAGATCGCCAACTTCCAGCTCGCGCTGGCCGCCGGGCCCGGCACGCCGGCGAAATCGCTCAGGGAATACATCGACTGGCTCAAGGCCAGCCCGGCCAAGAACAACTCCTACGCCTCGCCCGCGCTCGGCAGCATCCCGCACTTCTTCGGCTTGCTGTTCGGCAGGCAGGTCGGCGTGGAGATGCTGCACGTGCCGTTCAACGGCTCGGCGCCGCTGATGAACGCGCTGGTCGGCGCCCAGGTGCCGGCCTCGGTCGACACGCTGGCCGACCTGGCCGAGATGCACCGCGCCGGCAAGATCCGCGTGCTGGCCAGCTCCGGCACGCAGCGCTCGGCCGCCCTGCCCGACGTGCCGACGTTTACCGAGCTCGGCTACAAGGACATCGAAGGCGTGGGCCGCTACGGCTTCCTCGCGCCGGCCGGCACGCCGCAGGCCACGCTCGACCGCCTCAACGCGGCCATCGTCCAGGCGCTGCAATCGCCTGACCTGCGCGAGCGCTTCCTCAGGCTGGGGCTGGAGCCGCAGAGCGGCAGCGCCGCGCAGTTCGCCAAGGTGCTGGCGGCCGACGCCAGCCGCTGGGGCCCGGTGGTGAAAAGCTCCGGTTATACGGGCGACTGAAAAACATCAGGACGTTTCGATCCCATGTTATTCGTCACATCGATACGCATAACGCCCACGCCAACCGACCTCAAGCTGCCATGACCGCCCGCAACACGCTCTTCATCATGTGCGACCAGCTGCGCCAGGACCACCTGGGCTGCTACGGCCATCCCACGCTGCGCACGCGCAATATCGACGCCCTCGCCGCGCGCGGCGTGCGCTTCACCAGCGCCTTCGTCACCTCCGGCGTCTGCGGGCCGAGCCGCATGAGCTTCTACACCGGGCGCTACCCGAGCAGCCACGGCGCCACCTGGAACCGCGTGCCGCTGTCGCTCGGCGAAGTCACGCTCGGCGAATACCTCAAGGACAGCGCCCGCGCGCTCGCGCTGGCCGGCAAGACCCACGTCATGCCCGACAACGCCAACCTCAGGCGCCTGCATCTCGACGGCGGCAGCGAGCTGGAAACGCTGCTGCGCAGCGGCCACTTCGTCGAGGTCGACCGCCACGACGGCCACCACGCCGAGCCGCGCGGCGCCTATGCCGGGTGGCTGCGCCGGCAAGGCTACGACAGCGCCGACCCGTGGACCGACTACGTCATCAGCGCCGAGAACGCGCGCGGCGAGATCGTCTCCGGCTGGCACATGCGCAACGCCGGGCTGCCCGCGCGCGTGGCCGAGCCGCATTCGGAAACCGCGTACACGGTCGGGCAGGCCATGCAATACATCGCCGCGCGCGGCGACGACCCGTGGGTGCTGCACCTGTCGCTGGTCAAGCCGCACTGGCCCTACATGGCGCCCGCGCCCTACCACGCCGCCTACACGCTCGACGACTGCCTGCCGCTCAGGCGCCACGACGCCGAACTGGAGAACCCGCACCCGGTGCTCGACGCCTACCGCACGCAGGAAGAATGCGCCAACTTCATGCGCCGCGAAGTCTCCGACACCGTGCGCCCGACCTACCAGGGCCTCGTGCAGCAGATCGACGACCGCCTCGGCGAACTATGGGAGCAGCTCGAGCGCCTGGGCCGCTGGCAGGACACGCTGATCGTCTTCACCGCCGACCACGGCGACTTCCTCGGCGACCACTGGCTCGGCGAGAAGGAGCAGTTCTACGACACCGTGCAGAAGATCCCGCTGATCGTCTACGACCCCGCGCCCGCCGCCGACGCCACGCGCGGCAGCGCCGACGCGCGCATGGTCAGCGCCGTCGACGTGGTGCCCACCGTGCTCGACGCGCTCGGCCTGCCGCCCGCCGACCACCGCGTCGAAGGCCGCTCGCTGCTCGACCTCACGCAGGCGCGCGCAGGCGAAGGCCGCGGCGCGTGGCGCGGCTTCGTCGTCTCCGAACTCGACTACGCCTACCGCGGCGCGCGCGTGGCGCTGGGCCGGCACCCCGGCGAATGCCGCGCCTGGATGGTGCGCGACGCGCGCTGGAAATACGTGCACTGGCAAGGCTTCCGCCCGCAGCTGTTCGACCTCGAAAACGATCCCGACGAGTTCTTCGACCTCGGCGCCGACGCCGGCTTCGAGCCCGTGCGCTCCGCCATGCGCACGCATCTGCTCGAGTGGTTCTGCACGCTCAAGCCGCGCACCACCGTCACCAGCGAGGAGGTCGCGGCGAAGACCAACGTCCACAAGCAGGCGGGGGTGTTTTTTGGGGTGTGGTGAAGGCGCGCCTCACCGCACCGCGCCGCGCTCCAGACACAAGTCGATGAACTTCTGCACCGGCTGCATCAACGTGGAACCACGCCGCGTCGCGATGCCGTAGGGCGGGCCGCGCCGCTCGACCGGGATGGCGAGGATGGCGATCAGGCCGTATTCCGCGAAATACTCCGCCACCTTGAGCGGCATCAGGCCGACCGTGCCCGCGCCGGAGCGCAGCAGCGACAGCGTGGCGAACGTCGATGAGGTCTCGATCGCGTAGCGCGGGAACGGCAGGCCGCCGTCCTCGAACAGCTGCTCCAGCAGCGAGCGCATCGGCAGCGTGGCCTGCGGCACGATCCACGGATTGGCGGCGATGTCGGCCAGCGTGATGGACGGATCGCGCGCGAGCGGGTCGGCGCCGTCCACCACGAAGCACACTTCCTCGGTATCGAGCGGCACGAAGTCGTAGGCGTCGGGATGCACGCTGACGCTGGGGCGGCCGATCACGAGGTCGAGCAGGCGCTGGTCGAGCATCGACAGCAGCCGCGCGCTGTTGTCTTCCCACACTTCCACCGAAATATCGGGCTGCACCTCGCGCAGGGTCTTGAGCATCGGCGTGAGCCACACCGGCACCGATCCCATCACCGCGCCCACGGCCAGCGTGCCGCCACCGCCGCGCATGATCGCGGCGAGCTCGTCGCGCAGCGCGCCGACCTCGGCGCGCATCACGCGCGCGTGGCGGATCACGCAGCGGCCCATCTCATTGGCGACGATGCCGCGCGGCGAGCGCGCGAACAGGTCGGCGCCGAACATCGCCTCGATCTCGCGCAGCGACTTGGTGGTGGCCGGCTGCGACAGCGACACCTGGTTGGCCGCCTTGCGCAGCGAGCCGTGGTCGTCGAGCGCGATCAGCAGCGCGATGTGATTGCCGCGCAGTCTCCTCAGGATCGCATCGATACTGGTTATCACCGATATAACTCCACTGTCTCACGTGATCGGAAGTTTTCATTATCTGCACGCTGCCCGTGCCTTCTACATTGCAGCATCGGCAGCCGCCGGCGCGAAAGCGCGGCGCGCGGCAGCGATCCAGCGGCCGATCATAGCCCAACACGTGGCCGCTGGCCGGACGGCGCGACAGCATGCGGCGATGCTGCACCGCAGCGCGAACGGTTCCCCGACTGACTGCGACGGGAGCCGCGAGTTCCGCATCGAGATGCCAGCAAATGGAGATAGGCAAAGTGAGAAGAATTGGAATCGACGTCGGCGGCACCTTCACCGACGTGGTGATGGTGGACGACGACACCGGCCGCATCTGGTCGACCAAGGTGCCGACCACGCCGAAGGACCGCGTGGTCGGCACCGTGGAGGGGTTTCGCAAGATCCTGGAGATCTCGGGCACGGCCAGCGCCGACGTCTCCTTCCTCGGCCACGGCACCACGATGGCGACCAACATGGTGGTCGAGGGCACCGGCGCGAAAACCGCGCTGGTCACTACGCGCGGCTTCCGCGACATCCTGGAGCTGCGGCGCGTGTCGCGCCATGACCGCGCCGACCTCTACGATCTGCTGTTCGACAACCCGCGCGCGCTGGTCGAGCGCCGCTGGCGCCTCGAAGTCACCGAGCGCCTGCGCTACGACGGCGAGGTCGAGACGCCGCTGGACCACGACGAGCTGGTGGAGATCGCCGAGCGCATCCGCGCCTCGGACGTCGAGGCGGTGGCGGTGTGCCTGCTGCACGCGCACGTCAACCCGGCCCACGAGCGCGCCGTGGTCGACACGCTGCGCCGGCTGCTGCCGGGCCGCTTCATCAGCGCCTCGCACGAGGTCAACCCGGAGGCGATGGAGTACGAGCGCGCCAGCTCGACCGTGATCAACGCCATGCTGGGCCCGGTGTGCGGGCGCTACATCGGCCGCCTGACCGACGCGCTGGCGGAGCTGGGCTTCGCCGGCAAGTTCCTCTTCATGCAGTCCAACGGCGGCCTGGCCAGCCCGGCGATGGTGGCCGACCGGCCCATCGTGCTGCTCGAGTCCGGCCCGGCCGGCGGCGTCAGCGCGGCGATCCGCAACTGCGAGAAGAGCGAGCTGCGCAACGCCATCCTCGGCGACATGGGCGGCACCACCTTCGACGTGTCGCTGATCCGCGAATTCCGCCCCGAGATCCGCAACAAGAGCCTGCTGCACACCTACACCGTGCGCTCGCCCAGCATCGACATCGACTCGGTCGGCGCGGGCGGCGGCTCGATCGTGTGGATCGACGCCGGCGGCGGCGTGCGCATCGGGCCGGCCAGCGCCGGCGCCGATCCCGGCCCGGCCTGCTACGGCCGCGGCGGCAAGCACGCCACCGTGACCGACTGCAACCTGGTGCTCGGCTACATCGACCCAGACAACTTCCTCGGCGGCGAATTCCAGCTCGACGCCAAGGCGGCCTGGCGCGTGGTCGAGGAGGTCATCGCCCGCCCGCTCGGCATGAGCGTGCCCGAGGCCGCGCAGGCGGTGCGCTCGGTGGCCAACGCGCTGATGGCGCAGGCGATCCGCATCATGACCGTGGAGCGCGGCTACGATCCGCGCGAGTTCTCCTACATCTGCTACGGCGGCGCGGGCCCCGTGCACGCGGTCGACCTGGCGCAGGAGATGGGCATCCGCCGCGTGGTGATCCCGCCGCTGCCGGGCCTGTTCAGCGCCTTCGGCATGACCGTGGCCGACCAGCAGTACGACTACCAGAGCCCGGTCGAGTGCGACCTCGCGCAGTGCGACGACGCGCGCCTGTCCGGCGAGCTCGACGACCTGCTCGCCATCGGCACCGACGAGCTGCGCCGCCACGGCGTGGACCCGCGCGACGTGCGCGCGGTGCGCCTGGCCGACTGCCGCTACGCCGGCCAGCCCGACGTCATCACCGTGGCCGTGCAGGACGGCGAAGCGGGCCTGTGCGAGAGCCTGGCGCGCGAGTTCGAGGCGGCGCACCAGCGGCAGTGGAATTTCATCAGCAAGGACAAGCCCGTGGTGGTGGCCAACCTGCGCCTGCAACTGATCACCGCGACCGGCTGGCGCGGCGGCGTGACGCAGCCCGACGGTCTCGGCGAGGCCCGCGCGGTGCGCACGCGCGACGTGTATTTCGACGGCGGCGTGCGCACGCTGCCGGTGTTCGCGCGCAACGAGATCCCGGTCGGCGCGTGCATCGAGGGTCCGGCCGTGATCGAGGAGCACAGCAGTTGCGCGGTGCTCAAGGCGTCGCACACGGCGCGCGTGGACTCGGACCTCAATCTTGTGATCGAACTGGCAGCCTGACTCATGGATATTGTTACCTACGAAATCATCCGCAGCAGTCTCTTCGCCATCGCGCGGGAGATGAAGATCGCCATGATGCGCACCGCGGGCAGCCCGCTGATGCACGCCAGCGGCGATTCCTCGGCGGCCATCTTCGACGCCGACATGCAGCTCGTCGCCCAGGGCAACGACATCCCCACCATGCTGGGCTCGGCGGTCATCTCGACGCGCGTGTCGGTCGAGACCATCGGCCGCGACAACCTGCGCCCCGGCGACGTGATCGTCAGCAACGACGCCTACGTCGGCGGCGGCAACCACCAGCCCGACGTGCAGTTCACGCGCCCGGTGTTCGTCGACGGCAAGATCGTCGCCTTCGTGATGACGCGCGGCCACTGGACCGACATCGGCGGCCAGACCCCGGGCAGCTACACCGTCACCACCTGGGACGTGTTCGCCGAGGGCATCCGCATCCCGCCGGTGCTGCTGTACCGCAACGACGAGCCGGTACGCGACATGCTGGAGATCCTCACGCGCAACAGCCGCAACGCGCACGAGCTGATCCTCGACATCCAGGCCCAGTACGCGGGCACCTTCGTCGGCGACCGCCGCATCGCCGACCTGGTCGGCAAGTACGGCGCCGAGGCGCTGCGCGACGTGATGCGCCAGAGCCTGGACCATTCGGAGAAGCTGATCCGCGCGGAGATCGCCCGCATCCCCAACGGCGTGTACGAAGCCGAGGAATACCTCGACCCGATCGAGGCGCCGGGCTGGAAGCAGGAGCGCCCGCTGCTCAAGGTCAGGATCACGGTCGAGGACGACCACATCACCTTCGACTACAGCGGCACCGGCGCGCAGGTGCGCGGCGGCATCAACTGCCCGCTGTCCGTCACCTGCAACAGCACGTGGTTCACGGTCAAGGCGCTGACCGACCTGAGCATCCCCATCAACCAGGGCTGCTACCGGCCCGTGACCATCATCGCGCCGCCGGGCAGCGTGCTGAACTGCGAGTACCCGGCCTCGGTGGTGTCGGGCAACACCGAGACCTCGCCGCGCGTGATCGACCTGCTGCTCAAGGCGCTGGCGCCGGCGGTGCCCGAGCGCATCACCGGGCAGAGCAACTGCGCGTCGTGCGCCGGCATCTTCAGCGGGCGCGACACCGACGCGCAGCGCGTGCGGCAGACCGGCCAGCCCTTCGTCACCATGCACGACGTGCACGCCGGCGGCATGGGCGCGCGCGCCGGCAAGGACGGCGTGAGCGGCATCCGCGTCTACGTCGGCAACGCGGGCAGCCAGTCGGTCGAGATGATCGAGCGCACCTCGCCGCTGACGGTGGAGGAATGGTCGCTGGTGACCGACAGCGGCGGCGCTGGCCGCCGGCGCGGCGGGCTGACCTCGCGGCGCGTCTACCGCGTGGCCTACGACGAGGCCACCTTCACGGTGTCCGGCGAGCGCGGCCGCTCGGCGCCCGAGGGCCATTTCGGCGGCTTGCCCGGCACGCGCTTCCAGTGCACCGTGCGCCGCGCCGACGGCAGCGAGCACAAGGTGCCGGCCAAGGGCGGCCAGACCGTGGTCTACCGCGGCGACCGCGTGGTGGTGCAGCCGGCCGGCAGCGGCGGCTACGGCGACCCGCTCGAACGCGAGCGCGAGCGCGTGCTGGCCGACGTGGCCGACGGCTACGTCAGCGCGCAGGCCGCGCGCGAGTTCTACCGCGTCAACACCGGCGCAGACGCCGGCGCGCCCGCCGAGGAAACCGGCGCGGACGCCGCGCTGGCGGTGGCGGACCAATGAGCGCCGCGGCGGACATGGACCGGCCGCTGCCGCTGGCGGGCGTGTGCGTGGTCGAGATCGGCCACAGCCTGGCCGCGCCCTATGCCGGCATGATCCTCGGCGCGCTCGGCGCCGAGGTCATCAAGATCGAAAGCGCGCAGGGCGGCGACTACGCGCGCGACTGGGGCCCGCCGTTCGTCGACGGCGCGGCGGCGCTGTTCCACGCCGTCAACCACGGCAAGGCCAGCATCGCGATGTCGCTGTCGGACCCGGAGCAGGCCGCGCGGCTGCGCGAGCTGATCCGCGAGCGCGCCGACGTCGTGCTGCAGAACCTCAAGGCCGGCGGCACCGAGAAATACGGGCTGGGCGCCGAGGCCATGCTGCGCGACAAGCCCTCGCTGGTGTACTGCAACCTGGGCGCGTTCGGCAGCAGCGGGCCGTGGCGCGACAAGCCGGGCTACGACCCGCTGGTGCAGGCCGTGGCCGGGCTGATGAGCTTCATGGGCAGCCCCGGCGAGCCGCTGAGCCGCATCCCGGTGTCGGTCAACGACATGGGCACCGGGCTGTGGGCCGCCATCGGCGTGCTCGCGGCGCTGTTCCGGCGCCAGGCCAGCGGCGCGGGCGAGATCGTCTCGGTGTCGCTGTACGAGACCGCGATCGCCTGGGGCGGCATCCAGATCGCCGACTACCTCGCCTCGGGCGTGCTGCCCGGGCGCTGGGGCTCGGGCACCGCGGCCATCGTGCCGCACCAGGCGTTCGCCTGCGCCGACGGCACCATCATGGTGGCGGCCGGCAACGACCGCCTGTTCCGCCGGCTGTGCGAGGTGCTCGGCACCAACGCGCTGGCCGACGACCCGCGCTTCGCCACCAACGGCGCGCGCGTGAGCCACCGCGCCGAGCTGATCGCGCTGCTGCACGAGGCGTTCGCGCGCGCCGGCAGCGCGCACTGGCTGGCCGCGCTCGACGCCGCCGGCATCCCGTGCGGGCCGATCCAGACCCTCGACCAGGTGGTCGCGCACGCGCAGACCGAGGCGCTGGACCTGCTGCGCACCACCGACGACGGCGCCGCCACCGTGGTCGGCCTGCCGGTCTCGTTCGGCGGCCAGCGCCCGGCCGCCACCGGGCGCACGCCGAAGCTCGGCGAACACAATCATCTGCTGGCGGGCACGCACACGCACATGCCCGCGCACCTGCAACAGGAGACACCATGAAAATCGCATCGCACCTCGGCCCCGCGCCGCTGGACACCCTGCGGCTCGAAGAGATCGACGCACAGATACTCGTGATCCAGCTCAACCGGCCCCAGGTTTCCAACGCCATCAGCACGCCGATGGGGCACGAGCTGCTGCGCGTGTTCGGCGCGCTCGAAGCCGACCCGTCGCTGTACCGCTGCGCCATCCTGACCGGCGCCGGCGAACGCGCGTTCTGCGGCGGCGCCGACCTCAAGCAGCGCGAAGGCATGACCGACGCGCAGTTCGGCGCGCAGCACTACCTGTTCGAGCGCATGAACCGCGCCATCACCAGTTGCCCGCTGCCGCTGATCTGCGCGGCCAACGGCTCGGCGGTGGCGGGCGGGCTGGAGCTGCTGCTGGCCTGCGACTTCGCCTACGCGTCGAAGACCGCCGTGTTCGGCTTCACCGAGGTCAAGCGCGGCATCATGCCGGGCGGCGGCGGCACCCAGCAATTGCCGCGTACCATCGGCACGCGGCGCGCCAAGGAGCTGATCTTCCGCGGCGCGCGCTTCAGCGCGGAGCAGGCGCTGGCGTGGGGCGTGGTCAACCACCTCAGCGAGCCGGGCCGCGTGCTGGCCGACGCCATCGACGCGGCGCGCGACATCTGCACCAGCGCGCCGCTGTCGGTCACGCAGGCCAAGAAGGCGATCGACCTCGGCATGCAGAGCGACCTGCACACCGGGCTGTTCGTCGAGATCGAGGCGTACAACCGCCTGATCCCGACCGCGGACCGCCTGGAAGGCATCAGCGCCTACAACGAGAAGCGCCAGCCGGCGTTCAGGGGGTGCTGACGCGCAAGGCAGGAAACACCGGCCGGCCATGACCGGCCGGCCCACGGCGGCGCCACCGGGCGCCGCCGGAGCATCATCAAGCAACAGCCGGCACCGACCGGAGGAGACAACGATGAACCACAACAGCGCCAGCCTCGGCGACCCGCAGGCTCAGAGCACCTACAGGAAGATCACGCTCAGGCTGATCCCGTTCCTGTTCCTGTGCTACGTGTTCGCCTTTCTCGACCGCATCAACATCGGCATCGCGCAGCTCGACATGAAGCAGGACGTCGGCTTCAGCGACCTGACCTACAGCATCGGCGCCGGCATCTTCTTCGTCGGCTACGTGCTCATGGAAGTGCCCAGCAACCTGCTGCTGGCGCGCATCGGCGTCAAGCGCACCTTCTCGCGCATCATGATCCTGTGGGGCCTGATCGCCGCCGCCACGGCCTTCGTCACGCTGCCCGCGCACCTCTACACCATCCGCTTCCTGCTCGGGCTGGCCGAGGCCGGGCTCTATCCGGGCGTGATCTTCTACCTGACGCGCTGGTACCCGGTGGAGCGGCGCGCCAAGGTGATCGCCATCTTCACCTGCGCGACCGGCATCGCCGGGCTGCTGGGCGGGCCGCTGTCGGGCTGGCTGATGACGCACTTCGACGGCGCGCACGGCATGCAGGGCTGGCAGTGGATGTTCATCGTCGAGGGGCTGCCGGCCACGGTGCTGGGCATCCTCGCCATCTTCTACCTCGACAACGGCCCGCAGGAGGCGCGCTGGCTCAGCGACGGCGAGAAGGCGCTGGTGTCCCGCGACCTGCACCGCAGCTCGGCGGTGAGCGAGACCCACAGCGAGCACACCTTCGGGCGCGCGCTCACCGATTTCCGCGTGTACGTGATGGGCTTCGTCTGGTTCACGCAGATCGCCGGCGTGTTCGCCATCGGCTTCTGGCTGCCCACGCTGATCAAGAGCTCGGGCGTGTCCAGCCCGCTGGAGATCGGCTGCTATTCGGCGATCCCCTACTTCGTGAGCTGGGTGGCGCTGATCGCGCTGAACCGCCACTCCGACCACACCATGGAGCGGCGCTGGCACTGCGCCCTCGCCATGCTGTGCGGCGCGGCGGGGCTGTTCGCGGCCGGCCTCATCAACGGCAACCTGGTGCTGTCGCTGGTGGCGCTGTCGGTGGCCACGGCCGGCATCCTGGCGCCGAACCCGCTGATCTGGGCCATCTCCACCGACTACATCCGCGGCAGCGGCGCGGCCGGCGGCATCGCCGTCATCAACTGCGTGGGGCTGCTGGGCGGCTTCGTCAGCCCGATGATCATCGGCTCGATCAAGACCCTGACCAACAGCATGGCCGGCGGCCTCGGCGCGATCTCGCTGCTGATGGTGCTGGGCGCCATCGCCGCGATCGTGTTCGCCCCGCGCACCTCCTCCGCGCCGTTGGCCGCGCCGGCCGATGGCGGCGCGCGGGCGGCGGACGACGCCGCGCCGGCCAGCGCCGCGGTATAGCAGGTCAATCGCAATCACGGTAACGGGACAGAGAAGACAGTCATGACGACAAACGACACGGCGCAGGTCCGCGAGGTGGGCCTGCGCGACGGGTTGCAGATGGTGCGCACCATCCTCACGCCGGCGCAGAAGCTCGCATGGTGCGCGCGCATGGTGGCCGCGGGCTGCACCGAGATCGAGGTGACTTCGTTCGTGCCGCCGCAGGTGGTGCCGCAGTTCGCCGACGCCGGCGAGGTGGCGCGCGGCGCGCTGGCAATCCCCGGCCTGCACGCCGCCGCGCTGGTGCCCAACCTGAAGGGCGCGCAGCGCGCGTTCGAGGCCGGCCTGCCCAAGGTCCACTACGTGCTGTCGGCCAGCAACGCGCACAACCTGAAGAACGTCCGGCGCACCACGGCCGAGTCCGCCGAGGACTTCGCCCGCATCGTGGCCGCGCGCGACGAAAGCGGCCGGCACGTGGTGCTGGGCGCCGGCGTGGCCACCGCGTTCGGCTGCACCATCGCCGGCGAGGTGGACGAAGGCACCGTGCTGGCGCTGGTGGAGACGCTGCTGGAAGCCGGCGCCGAGGAAATCACCATCGCCGACACGGTCGGCTACGCGCATCCGGGCCAGGTGCGCGCGCTGATGCGCAAGGTGCGCGCGCTGGCCGGCGAGGTGCCGCTGGCCTGCCACTTCCACGACACGCGCGGGCTGGGGCTGGCCAACGTGATCGCCGCGCTCGACGCCGGCGTGCGCTGCTTCGACGCCTCGCTCGGCGGCCTCGGCGGCTGCCCGTTCGCGCCCAACGCGACCGGCAACATCAATACCGAGGACACCGTGTTCCTGCTCGAGTCCGAGGGCCTGCACACCGGCATCGACCTCGACGCGCTGCGCGAAATGCGCGAGACGCTGGCCGCGTGGCTGCCCGGCGAGCCGTTCACCGGCGCCATCGCGCGCGCCGGCCTGCCCAGGACCTTCGCACCGCGCCCGCGCGCGGCCCTGTCATGAGCCCCGCCGACACACTGCGCTGCCTGCCCGACGACCTCGATCAGGCGCTGCTGGCCGGGCGCGTCTGGCGCCGCGCCGGCGCTCACGAAGGCCCCTGCGTGGTCGCCGTGCGCGGCGGCGAAGCGTTCGACATCACCGCCGCCGTGCCGACCACGGCCGACCTGTTCGACCGCGCCGACGCGGCGGACATCGTGCGCCACGCGCCCGGCGAGGCGCTCGGCCCGGCCGCGGCGCTGCTGGCCGCCAGCGCGCCCGGCGCCGCCGGCAACGCGACGCGGCTGCTGGCGCCGTGCGACGTGCAGGCCATCAAGGCGTGCGGCGTGACCTTCGCGGTCAGCCTGATCGAGCGCGTGATCGAGGAACAGGCCGGCGGCGACCCCGCGCGCGCCCGGGACGTGCGCGAGACCATCGCCGCGCTGATCGGCGCGGACCTGTCGAAGATCAAGCCCGGCTCCGAAGCCGCGCGGCGGCTCAAGGCCGAACTCGAGCGGCGCGGCGCGTGGTCGCAATACATGGAAGTCGGCATCGGCCCCGACGCCGAAGTGTTCTCGAAATCGCAGCCGATGTCGGCGGTCGGCTTCGGCGCCGACGTCGGCCTGCATCCGGCCTCGGTGTGGAACAACCCGGAACCGGAGATCGTGCTGGCGGTGAACGCCGCCGGCCAGCCGGTCGGCGCCACGCTCGGCAACGACGTCAACCTGCGCGACATCGAAGGCCGCTCCGCGCTGCTGCTCGGCAAGTGCAAGGACAACAACGGCTCATGCGCGATCGGCCCGTTCGTGCGGCTGTTCGATGGGCATTTCACGCTGGACAGCGTGCGCCACGCCAGCGTGTCGCTGCGCGTGGAAGGCGCCGACGACGGCTTCGTGCTGGAAGGCGTGAGCCACATGGCAGAGATCAGCCGCGACCCGGCCGATCTGATCGCGCAGACCTGCGGGGCGCATCACCAGTATCCGGACGGATTCATGCTGTTCCTCGGCACCATGTTCTCGCCGATCAAGGATCGCGATGCGCCGGGCGCCGGCTTCACGCATCATCTCGGTGATGTGGTGACGATCTCGGCGCCCGCGCTTGGCGCGTTGGTCAATACAGTGAGGTTGAGTACGGAGATTGCGCCTTGGGCCTTCGGTGTGCGGGCGCTGTACCGCAATCTGGCGGAGAGGGGTTTTTTTTGATTTTTAGGGTTTTTTTATTCAAAGGTTTGATTTCAAAGTCAACCTCTTAACGTCAACGTC
>NZ_BBQM01000035.1 GCF_000876015.1 Cupriavidus basilensis
GGCAAGCGTTTTCTGCAAATTCCACAAGATTCTTTGTGACGCCGTGATGAAGTGCCGAAGTGCCGGCCGCCGGCCCGGGCGCTGCCGCGCAGCCCCTTCCATTAGAATCGCCGGATGCAAGCCCTTTCCTCCTCCGAACCGCCAGACCAGCCGGCCGGCACGCCGCGGCACCTGGATGCGCAGGCCCTGGCCGCCGCCCTCTCCCGTCCCATCGTCTTCGTCGACCTGGAGACCACGGGCGCGGACGCCACCCGCGACCGCATCACCGAGATCGGCGTGGTCGAGGTCGGGCCGGATGGCATTGTCGAGTGGGATACGCTGGTCGCGCCCGGCGTCGGCATTCCGCCCTTCATCCAGCAGCTCACCGGCATCACCGACGTCATGGTGCAGGGCCAGCCGCGCTTCGAGGATCTCGCGGAAGACCTGGCGGAGCGGTTGCAGGGCAAGCTCTTCGTCGCCCACAACGCGCGCTTCGACTATGGCTTCCTGAAGAACGAGTTCCGCCGCGCCGGCATCACCTTCCGCGCCGACGTGCTGTGCACGCTGCGCCTGTCGCGCTCGCTGTTCCCGTCGGTGACGCGCCACGGCCTCGATGCGCTGATCGCCCGCTTCGGCCTGGAACCCAAGGGCCGCCACCGCGCACTGGCCGATGCCGAGCTGCTGTGGCAGTTCTGGCAGAAGATCCACGGCCTGTACAGCGTCGAACTGGTCGAGTCCGCCGTGCGCTCGCTGGTCAAGCGCGCGAGCCTGCCCGCCGGCCTGGAGGAAACCGCGCTGGACGACGTGCCCGACACCCCCGGCATCTATCTCTTCTATGGCGACCAGGACCTGCCGCTCTATATAGGGAAGAGCATCCACCTGCGCCAGCGCATCGGCGCGCATTTTTCGGGCGACCACCGCGCCGCGCTGGAAATGCGCCTGGCCCGCGCGGTGCGGCGCGTCGAATGGCGCGAGACCGGCGACGAAACCGGGGCGCTGCTGCTCGAAGCCCGGCTCATCAAGCAGATGCAGCCGCTGCACAACCGCATGCTGCGCCAGAACGCCGCGCTGTTCGCCTGGGAACTGCCGCCGGGCCTGAGCGCGCCGCTGCTGCGCTCGGACCGCGATACCGACTTCGCCCGCCACCCCAATCTGTATGGCGCGTTCGCCAGCCGCGCCGGCGCCGAGGCGCGCCTGACCGAACTGGCGCAGGACCACGAACTCTGCCAGGCGGCGCTGACGCTGGAAAAACCGGCCCGGCGCGGCCTGCCCTGCTTCGCCCGCCAGCTCCACCGCTGCCGCGGCGCGTGCACCGGCGAGGAAGCGCTGGCGGATCATCGCGAACGGATGGCGACCGCGCTCGCCGGCCTCGCGCTGCAACCCTGGCCGTTTGCCAGCGCGGTGGCATGGCGCGAGCAGGACAGCGCGCGCTCCTGGTGGCATGTCCTGGAGAACTGGTGTTATCTCGGCTCGGTGTCCACGCTCGAAGAGGCGCCCGCGCTGCTGGCCGGGCCGGCCCGCTTCGACCTCGATACCTACCAGATCCTGGCGCCAAGGCTGGCGGACCTGCTGGCCGGCGCCATCGCGCTGGAGCCCGTGCGGCAATTCACGCTGGAGCCGCCCGCGCCGCCGGCACGGATCTCCTCCGACCGCGGCACCGCGCCGGCGGCCGGCCCGCGCCGCCGCAAACTGGCCAGCCCGGACCAGCAAACCCTGTCCTTCCCCGAACAATAAGTAGTAGCCCGGCAACGCACGACGGCCGCCCCGCGCGGTTGCGGTGCCGGCGCCGGCCGATCTGGCCGCGCTGACCTCACAGTCAAACGGTATACCAAATAAGCCGAAATCGCGCCCAATCGCGGGGCATGCGATGGCCTGCACGCGCGCATCCAACCCCGTTTTTGTGCCGCCAGATCCCGCATTGCACCAAAACGCGGCCCGTTCCGCCGCATTCCACATTCGTCTTGCGCTTCGCATTTCTGTGAATATAGTATACCGATTTTCGCCATAACCTCCCCAAGCCCCCAACCCGCGCCAGCCATCCGCGGGTCTACAAGACGGAGTGCAGCGTGACGCGGCAAGACATTGCGAGCATCGACCCCGACCCGGCGGACCTCCGCTTCCTGCCGGCCTGGCGGGCAGCCGAGCTGCTGGCCGGCGGCCAGGTCAGCGCCGAGGACCTGGTCGACGCGTGCGAGGCCGCCTACGAGGCCTGGCATGCCGGCATCAACGCCATCGTGCTGACGGACTTTCCCGCCGCGCGGGCCGCGGCGCGGGCCAGCGACCAGCGCCGCCGCGAGGGCCGCGCGCTCGGCGCGCTGGACGGCATCCCGTTCTCGGTCAAGGAATCCTTCGACGTGGCCGGCTGGCCGACCACCTGCGGCAGCCCCGCCCAGCGCGGCAACATCGCCACCGGCGACGCCGCCGTGGTCGAGCGCCTGCGCGCGGCCGGCGCCGTGCTGCTGGGCAAGACCAACGTGCCGATCGGCCTGCGCGACTGGCAGAGCTACAACGCCATCTACGGCACCACGCGCAACCCGCACGACCCCGCCCGCACGCCGGGCGGCTCCTCGGGCGGCAGCGCCGCCGCGGTCTGCGCCGGCATGAGCTTCTTCGACGTGGGCTCGGACATCGGCTCCTCGCTGCGCAACCCGGCGCACTACTGCGGCGTGTTCTCGCACAAGAGCAGCCACGGCCTGATTCCGCTGCGCGGCCACGGCATCGGCCGCACTTATGGCGAGCAGGACATCAACGTGGCCGGGCCGCTGGCGCGCAGCGCGCGCGACCTGGAACTGCTGCTGCACGCGCTGGCCGGCCCCGACGGCAGCGAGGCACTGGCCTACCGGCTCAGCCTGCCGCCCTGCGACAAGCGCGCGCTGGCCGATTTCCGTGTCGCCGTGCTGCCCAGCCATCCGCTGTGCGAGGCCGACGCCGAAGTCAGCGGCCAGATCGAGACGCTGGGCCGCTGGCTGGAGGCGCAAGGCGCCCACGTGCGCTGGAACGTGCGCCCCGATTTCGACGCCGCCGCCCTGTGGCACACCTACGTGCTGATGCTGCGCGCTACCACCTCGGTCCACATGGACGACTCCGCCTTCGACGCCGCGCTGGCCCGCGCCGCCGCCGTGACCTCCAGCGCGCCGGACAACCACGATTACGCCACGCTGCAATTCACCGGCGCCGGCATCCGCCACCGCCAGTGGCTGCAGCTGCAGCAGGCGCGCGCCGGCTTCGCCCAGGCCTGGCAGCGTTTCTTCGACGATTTCGACGTGCTGCTGTGCCCGGCTGCCGCCACCACCGCCTTCGCGCTGGACGAGGCCGGCGAGCCGTGGCAGCGCACGCTCCAGGTCAACGGCCGCGCGCTGCCGCTCACCAGCCAGTTGTTCTGGGCCGGCCATTCCGGCCTGTGCGGCCTGCCGTCGACGGTGGCCCCGATCGGCCCGGGCGGCAGCGGCCTGCCGGTAGGCGTGCAGATCGTGGCCGGGCGCTTCGCCGACCTGACCTCGCTGCGTTTCGCCCAGTTGCTCGAAGCGGCGGGTTTCGCCTTCCGGCCGCCGCCGGCGCATTCCGGCACGGTGCCGCGCGCTCCGACGCGACAAGACTGACGACCCCCATCCACCAATAAGCAAAGACAGGCACAGACAAGGAGCGAGCATGCTGGACTGGTTCAAGGATCTATCCAAGATGGAGCGCAAGGGTTTCTACGGCGCGTTCCTCGGCCATGCAGTCGACGTGTTCGACTTCATGATCTATTCCTTCCTCATCTCGACGCTGCTCGCGCAGTGGGGCATGAGCAAGTCCACGGCCGGCGCCATCGTCACCTGGACGCTGGTGTCGTCGCTGGTGGGCGCCATCGGCGCGGGCATCCTGGCCGACCGCTACGGCCGCGTGCGCGTGCTGCGCTGGACCATCGTGGTGTTCGCGCTGGCCTGCTTCCTGTGCGGGCTGGCCAATTCGCCCGAGCAGTTGATGCTCTTCCGCATGCTGCAGGGCCTGGGCTTCGGCGGCGAATCCTCGCTGTGCATGGTGCTGGTGACGGAGATGATCCGCAACCCGGCGCACCGCGGCAAATACTCCGGCTTCGCGGCCAGCAGCTATTCGTTCGGCTGGGGCGCGGCGGCCATCGCCTACGCCGTCACCTTCAGCCTGTTCCCGGCCGAGACCGCCTGGCGCGTCTGCTTCTTCCTCGGCATCCTGCCCGCGCTGGTGGTGATCTACCTGCGGCGCAACCTGGAAGAGCCGGAAATCTTCGTCAAGAGCCAGGCCGAGCGCGCCGCGCACGGCGCCCCGTCGGCATGGCAGCAGCTCGCGCGGCTGGGCCGCCGGCCGCTGCTGGGCAAGACCATCCTGTGCAGCCTGCTGTCGGGCGGCATGCTGGGCGCCTACTACGCCATCGCCACCTGGCTGCCGACCTTCCTCAAGACCGAGCGCGGCCTGTCGGTGTTCGGCACCAGCTCCTACCTGGCCATGACCATCTTCGGCTCGCTGGTGGGCTACGTGGCCGGCGCCTATGCCACCGACCGCTGGGGCCGCCGCACCACCTACGTGGCCTTCGCCGCGGGCGCCTTCGTCATGGCGCTGGTCTACATGGTGATCCCGGTCTCGAACACCTCGATGCTGTTCCTCGGCTTCCCGCTCGGCGTGCTGATGCAGGGCGTGTTCGCCGGCATCGGCGCCACCATCTCCGAGTCCTATCCCAACGATATCCGCGCCACCGGCTACGGCGTCTCGTACAACGTCGGGCGCGTGATCGGCTCGCTGTTCCCGCTGTCGGTCGGCTGGCTCAGCACCGGCCGCACCTCGCTGCCGCTGGCCATCGCCATCGTGGCGGGGGTGGGCTACGCGCTGGTGATGGGCGCCGCGCTGCTGCTGCCGGAAACCAGCGGCATCGACCTGGGCCAGGCCGGTGGCGGCGACAGCGAGCACGAGCCGCCGGCCGAGCCCGTCCGGGCCATGCTGGCGCCGACTGTGGGCAAGCCCGCATAACGCGCGCGCGCCCGCTTGCCGGCGGGCACGGCGCTGCGCTAGTCTGCGCAACGGGGGGACACGCCTGCCCCCGTGGAGCCGCCATGCCCGCCGTCCGCCGCGCCCTTGCACCACCCTTGCCCCGCCGCCCGGCGGCGCGTTCCGGCGCGGCCCTCGCGGCTTTCGCCGCGCTCGCGCTGGGCGCCTGCGCCAGCCTCGAGCAATCGGCCATGCAGCGCATGCTGGATTCCTGGCAGTCCGCGCCGATCGAGCAGGCCAAGGAACAGTGGGGCCCGCCGCAGTCCGTGCAGGCGGTGCCCGGCGGCACCGCCTACCTGTGGACCGAGGAAGTGCCGCCGCCGCACCCGCCCGGGAGCGGCCCGCGCGACGCCCGCGTGCCCGCCTCGCCCGAGCCGGTGCCGCGGCCCGGCCAGTGCCAGCGCCGCCTGATCGCCGGCCCGAACGGCCTCGTCATCGGCGGCGACTGGTCCGGCAATGCCTGCTGCCTCGCCGCCGCCATCGGCCGCTGCGCGGAGCTGGCCAGGAAATCGGCCGGCACCTGAACGCCCGCGCCCCTCGCACGCCGGGCTGGCGCATCCGGTCCACCGCCGTCTAGCTGGCGGCTTCCGGGCGCGGCCCCACGTAGGCCGCGCGCGGGCGGATCAGCGCATCGCCGGCGCGCTGCTCCAGCGCGTGCGCGATCCAGCCGACCGAGCGGCCCAGCGCGAACATGCCGAATGCGGCGCCGGGCGGCAGCCGCAGATGCCGGCGCACGGCCACCAGCGCGAAGTCCACCGAGGGCCGCTGGCCGGACAGGCCGTAGGCCACGTCGATGATCTCCTGCCATTCGGGGTGATGCGCCAGCGTGCGCGCGAGCAGGCCGAACGCGCGCACGTCGCCGGCGGGATAGAGATGGTGGCCGAAGCCCGGCAGGTCCTCGCCGCGCGCCAGCCGCTCGCGCAGCCGGGCCTCGGGCGGCGCGCCGGCCAGCGCATCCCACAGCGCCTCCACGCGCGCGGTGGCGCCGCCGTGCCGGCCGCCGGTCAGCGCGGCCAGCCCGCCCACCACCGACGCGCGCAGGCTGGCGCCGGTCGAGGCCACGCAGCGCGCGGTGAAGCTCGACGCATTCAGCTCATGGTCCGCGCACAGCACCAACGCCATGCGGATCAGGTCGGCGCCGGCCTCGTCCACGCCCCAGGCGCTCGCGCATTGCCGGTGCACCGGCGTGGCGGCCGGCGCGGTGCCCAGCAGGCACGCCGCCAGCAGCCGCACCAGCGCGCCGCAGCCCGCGGCCAGCCGCGCCGGCGACTTCTGCCATTGCGCGGTGTCGTCGTCATGGCTGGCGACGGTAAACAGCGGCAGCAGCGCTTCCTCGCTGCGGTGCCCGGCGAAGGCCGCCCGCAGCGCGGCGAGATGCGCGGGCGCGGCCGGCGCGGCGGCACCGAAGGCGGCCGGCTCCGGGCACTGCCACAGCAGCGCGCCCAGCGCCTCCAGCGTGACCGACTCCGACAGCGCCGCGGCATCGCAGCCGCGGTAATACAGGCAGCCGTCCTCGATCAGCGTGATGCCCGACTCCAGCACCGGCAAACCCCAGCTCAGCGTGGCCTTGGCCACCTCGCGCGGCTTGCGCCCGCGCGTGCGCTGGCCGGCCAGTTGCTCCACGTCCGCCGCCAGGTAGCGGCTTTCGCGCGGGGTCTCGCCGTCGTGCGCGTGCAGCAGGCCGCGGCTGACGTAGGCGTAGAGCGTCTGGCGGGACACGCCGAGCCGGGCGGCGGCCTCGGCCGAGGAGAGGTAGCGGGACATGTGGCGCGTGAACGGGGGTGAATGGGGGGTGAACGGGCGGCGATGGGCAATGACTTGATTAAGTTAATCAATATTGACTATTAAAACAAGCGGCCTATCCTGCAAGGCACTGGCCGCCAGCCCGATCAACGATCCGCAACGATCCATCAGAGTGACTCCCGTCATGTCTTCACACGCACCTGCCGCGCCCGCCGCAGCAACTTCCGCCGCGCTTTCTTCCACCTCTTCCAACCTTGCCCCCGGCCCGGCCGCCGCCGCCATCCTGCGCGAGACCTGGGCCGGCGTGCACGGCGACCCCGCCTGGCTGGAGCGGCTGGACTGGAGCGGCGGCGGCAGCCTGCCGTCGGTCTTCCCGGTCACCGAACTGGCCGCCGCCACCGCCGGCGCCGCCAGCCTCGCGGTGGCCGAACTGATCCACGCGGCCAGCGGGCAGGCGCCGCGGGCCGGCGTCGACCAGCGCCTGGCTTCGCTGTGGTTCGGCACCTCGCTGCGCCCGCAAGGCTGGGAAGTGCCGCCGCAATGGGATACCGTGGCCGGCGACTACCGCGCCGCGGACGGCTGGATCCGCCTGCACACCAACGCGCCGCACCACCGCGCGGCGGCGCTGGGCGTGCTCGGCGTGCCCGCCGACAAGGCGGCGGTGGCGAAGGCCGTGGCCGGCTGGGAAGCGAACGCGCTCGAAGCGGCGGTGGTCGGCAACGGCGGCTGCGCCGCGGCCATGCGTTCCGCCGCGGACTGGGCCACGCACCCGCAGGGGCTGGCGATTAGCCGAGAGCCGCTGCTGCACTGGACCGACTTCGACGCCGGCGCCGCGCGCCAACATGCGTTCACGCGCGAGCGCCCGCTGCAGGGCATCCGCGTGCTGGACCTGACCCGCATCCTGGCCGGCCCGGTCGCCACGCGCTTCCTGGCCGGCTTCGGCGCCGACGTGCTGCGCATCGACCCGCCCGGCTGGGAGGAACCCAACACCGTGCCCGAGGTGGTGCTCGGCAAGCGCTGCGCGCGCCTCGACCTCAAACGCGGCGAAGACCTGCAAATCCTGGAAGGCCTGCTGCGCCAGGCCGACGTGATGGTGCACGGCTACCGCGCCGACGCGCTGGCCCGCCTGGGGCTCGACGCGCGGCGGCGGCGCGAGCTCAACCCGGGACTGGTCGACATCTCGCTGGACGCCTACGGCTGGAGCGGCCCGTGGCAGCACCGGCGCGGCTTCGACAGCCTGGTGCAGATGAGCAGCGGCATCGCCGAGGCCGGCATGCGCCAGCGCGGCCTGGACCGCCCGGGCCCGCTGCCGGTGCAGGCCATCGACCATGCCACCGGCTACCTGCTGGCCACCGCGGCCGTGCGCGGGCTGTCGCGGCGGCTGGCCACGGGCGCCGGCTGCCAGGTGCGCGCCTCGCTGGCGCGCACTGCCCAACTGCTGCTGTCGAACGCCGGGCTGGCGCGCGACACCGCGCCGCTGGCCCCGGAAAGCCAGGCCGACATGGCCGGGCAGGTGGAAGCCACCTCCTGGGGCCCGGCGCGGCGCGTCCGGCCGCCGGTGACGGTGGCGGGCGCCCCGGTGCACTGGGCGCGCCCGGCCGGCGCGCTCGGCAGCGCGGCCGCCGCGTGGTGACGCGGCTCAGTCGATCTTCGCGCCCGAGGCCTTGACCGCCTGCCCCCAGCGCTTCTGCTCGGCGGCGATGGTCTGGCCGAAGGCTTCCGGCCCCTGCCAGGCCGGCTCCGCGCCCTGCTGCTCGAGCTTGGCGCGGGTGTCGGCATCGGCCAGCACGGTCTGCAGCGCGCCGGAAACCTTCGCCACCACCTCCTTCGGCGTGCCGGCCGGCGCCAGCATGCCGTAGAAGCCGACCACCTCGAAGTTCTTCAGGCCGGCCTCGTCCATCGTCGGCACGTCCGGCAGCGCGGGCGAGCGCTGCCGCGACGTCACCGCCAGCGCGCGCACCTTGCCGGCCTTGATGTACGGCGTGAACAGCGGGATCGAGTCGGCCATCATCTGCGCCTGGCCGCCCATCACGTCGGTCAGCGCCGGCGCGCTGCCCTTGTACGGGATATGGACGATGAAGGTGCCGGAGGCCTGCTTGAACATCTCCGGCATCAGGTGCGAGATGCCGCCGTTGCCGCCCGAGGCGAAGTTGAGCTTGCCCGGGTTGGCGCGCGCGTAGGCGATGAACTCCTTCAGGTTGCGCGCCGGCACGTTGTTGTTGACCACCATCACCAGCGGGATCAGCGCGGTGCGCGCCACCGGGGCGAAGTCGCGCGGCATGGCGTAGGGCAGCTTCGGGTAGAGCGAGCCGTTGATGGCCATCTGGCCGGTATTGGCCAGCAGCAGCGTGTAGCCGTCCGGCGCCGCCTTGGCCACGGCGTCCGAGCCGAGGTTGCCGGCCGCGCCGGCCTTGTAGTCCAGCACCACCGACTGGCCCAGGATGGGCTGGAGCTTCTCGGCCAGGATGCGGGCATGGGTGTCGACCGGCCCGCCGGGCGGGAAGCCCACCACCAGCCGGATCGGCTTGTCCGGCCACGCGGCCGCGGCCGGCGCCGCGGCCAGCGCGCCAGCCAGCAGGACAGGCAGTAGAACAGGCAGCGCCAACCTATGGGACAGGAATCGTGGTTTTGCCGCGAATTTTGCCATTTTGTCGTTTCTCCTCGTTTATATTTCGGCCTCGGTCTGTCAGCCTGTGCCTGCGCCGGAACGGCGCGGAAAAGCGCGGCGGGCGCCGCCCCTTCCGGGTCGCGCCCGCCCGCTAATGTGACGATTTTATGACAATCCGCCGGTCCCGCCAGTGCATTCCGGCCCGACGAACCGCCCGGCGGATGCGCGGGCGCGTCAGCCATCCGCGCGCCTGGCGCGTTCAGGTAGCGGCAGGCCGCCGTGCAGGGCACGGCGGCGCCAGTCCGGCCGGCCCCGCTCCCCTGTCGGCATCCCCCCATCGGTGCCCGGGCCAAAGCCAAGGAAAGCCAACGTGAATGCAAGCAACCGCGCCGTCATCCTGTTCCTGTGGGCGGCACTCTATTTCTGCTCGGGCTACGTCTCGCACCAGCTCAACGGGCCGTTCTACGCCACCGGCTACATCTGGCTGCCGGCCGGCGTGACCACGGCCGCGTTCATGCTGCGGCCGATGCCGCGCTGGCTGCCGGTCGGGCTGGCCTTCTTCGCCGCGCAACTGCTGCTGGGCTGGGTCGAGGGGCGCGACACGCTGCGCCTGGTCCTGTTCTCGCTCGACGAGATCGGCTTTGCCGCGCTCGGCGTGGCGCTGGTGCGGCGCGCGCAGTTCTCGCTCGAGGGGCTGGTGTTCGTGCGCGCGCTGCTGATCGCCGGCGTGGCCAGCAGCGCGGCCAGCGCGGCGGTGGGCGCGGCGTGGTTCCTGCTGCTGCAGGACGTGCCGTTCTGGCGCACCTGGCGCGTGTGGGCCGCGGCCGACCTGGTCGGCGTGCTGATCGTGCTGCCGGTGCTGGCGGGCTGGTCGCGCTTCCGCGCCGCGCGCTCGGGCGGCATGAGCCGCGCCGACTTCCTCTCCGGCCTGGGCGCCTTCGCGGCGCTGGCGCTGACCGCCTTCTTCATCTTCGACCACCGCATCCTGCTGCCGGTCCAAAGCGGCGTGGCCTTCGCGCTGACCTATATCCCGCTGTTCCTGGCCGCCGTGGTGACGCTGCTGTGGGGCGGCCGGGGCGGCTCGGTGGCGGTGGCCATCCTGGCGCTGTTCGTGCTCTACAACACCAGCCAGGGCGACGGCCCGTTCGCCGAGCGCTCGCTCAACCACGGCCGCTCGCTGCTGGAGGCGCAGCTCTACCTGGCCGTGGCCGCGCTGCTCACGCTGCTGATCAGCACGCTGCGCACCAGCCGCGAGCAGCTGCTGGCGCAATCGGCGCGCAGCCAGAACGACGTCAAGCTGGCGCTGGCCGCCAGCGCGCAGCTGGTCTACTGCCTCGACCCGCGCAGCGGCACGCTGCGCTGGAGCGGCGACCTCGCCGGCCTGCTGGGCGTGCGCGAGGACGCCTTCCGCAACCTCGACGACGTGCTGGCCCACGTGCACGACGACGACCGCGCGCAGGTGCGCGGGCGCTGGCTGCGCGAGAGCGACGGCGAGCAGCGCACCGACATGCTGTTCAAGCTGATGCTGCCGGCCGGCAGCAGTACCCTGGTGCTGGACATGAGCGGCCCGCTGCTCGACGGCGACGAGTCGGTCGCGGTGATCGCCGGCGCGTGGCGCCTGCAGCCCGCCGACGTGCTCGAGGAGCGCGACGCAGCATGACGGCACCCGCGGGCGGCGGCACCGGCGCGCTGCTCATCCACGGCCTGGGCGGCACCCAGTTCGACCTCGGCCCGATGCACAAGGCCCTGCGGCGCGCCGGGGTGGAGACCCACGCCGTGACGCTGCCCGGCCACGCCGGCAGCCCCGAGGACCTGGTGCCGGTGCGCGCCGAGCAATGGCTCGACGCGGTCGCGCAGGCCTACGACGAGCTGGCGCCGCAATACGAGACCTTCCACGTGCTGGGCATGTGCATGGGCGCGCTGCTGGCGCTGGCCGTGTGCGAGCGCCGCCAGCACCGCAAGGGCCGCCTGGTGATGCTGGCCGCGCCGGTCTACATCGACGGCTGGTCCACGCCGTGGTACCGCGCGCTGCGCCACGTGGTCTACCGCATCCCCATGCTGCCCGCGCGCATGCGCGTGGACGAGGACGAGCCGTTCGGCATCAAGAACGACCTGGTGCGCGCCATCGTCAAGGCCAAGTTCGAGCGCGGCGACAACTTCCACTACCGCTGGGTGCCGCTGTCCTGCATCCACCAGGTGGACCGGCTGCGCGGCTGGGTGCTGCGCGGCGCCGGCCGCATCGCCTGCCCCACGCTGGTGGTGCACGCGCGCGAGGACGAGCTCACCAGCGTGCGCTCGGCCGACTTCCTCGAAGCCACCGTGCCGGACGTGCGCAAGGTGGTGGTGGAGAACAGCTACCACATGATCTGCGTCGACAACGACCGCGAAGAGGTGGTTGCCAGCGTGCTGGCCTTCCTCGGCTTCGATCCCGAGCGCGCGCGCCGCCGCGCGCGCGCCACCGTGGAAGTGCCGATGAGCGGGGAAGCCGTCGCCGCGGTGGTCGGCGAATACCTGCAGGCGCTCACCAGCGGCCACTTCGAGGCGATCTTCCCGCTGCTCGAGCCCGGCGTGCGCTGGCGCCACCACGGTGAGCCGCCGCTGGCGGGCAGCTACGACGACCGCGACGCGGTGATCGCCATGTTCGCCCGGCTCGACGCGCTCGCGGGCAAGACCGTGCGCGTCGCCGTCGGCGCGCCGCCGCGCATCGACGGCGCCAGCGTCGAGATCGACCTGGAAGCCAGCTCGGTGATGGAAGGCGTGCCGCGCCACAGCCGCGGCACGCAGACCCTGCGCCTGCGCAACGGCCGCATCGCGGCGGTCACGTTCCGCCCCGCCGGCGCGATCGCCGCCGACGCCCCGGCCGCCGCGCAGTGAGCGGCGCGGGCCGCGGGCCGGCCCGCGCGCCTAGAACACCCGGCCCAGTTGCAGGTACAGGTTCCACACCCCCTGCGGCGCCGCGGCGAAACCGAAGTACAGGGGACCGATCGCGCTGTTGCCGCCGATGAACAGGCTGGCGCTGGACTTGTACGGCCCGTTGCCGAAATTCCTGCGCCGCAGCCACACGTCGCCGGCCTCCAGGCTCGCGCCCACCACCGTGCTGCGCAGCCCCGGCAGGATGAACTCGCGCAGGTCGTTCAGGTAGGTCACGCGGCCGTACAGCAGGTAGTTGCCGGAGAACTGGTCCTGCGCGTAGGCCGAAAGATGCTGGAAGCCGCCCAGCGTGAAGCCCAGCCCGCCGCTGACGCTGTTGTCGCTGCGGTGGTCGCCGTAGGTGGTGGCCGCCTCGGCGGCCAGGTTCAGCGTGTGGCGGCCGTAGCTGGTGGCCCACAGCGCCCTGGCGTGGGCATCGTTGAAGCGGTTGTCGGCGCCGCCGAAGGCCAGCTCGTTGGTGGCCAGCAGGTAGTAGCCGGTGCGCGGGAACAGCGGGTCGTCGAGCTGGTCGATGGTGAGCTGCGAGCGCACCGTGGGCTGGCGCACGCGCCCGTGCGGGAACAGCCGCCCGCTGCCCACCGGCAGGTTGTAGGCCGCCGAGTAGTTGACCTGCTGGTAGTTGATGCCGGTGCGGAACTCGCCCAGCCGGCCCAGCGGCACGCCCAGGTCCAGCCCCGCCACCGCGGTGTCGATCTGGTAGGCGGTGAGCGGCGTGGTGTTGCGGTTGGGCGCGCTGTCGCCGTAGAGGTCCACGCGCTTGCGGCCGTACTCCGCGTAGGGCGCCACGTAGAAGCCGAGCCGGTCGAACACCGGCTGGCGCAGCTCGGTGTGCAGCCGGGCCTGGTTGCTGCCGAGCACGATGTCGTTGCGCCACTCCAGCCCGCCCGGCGTGATCCACGGATAGCGGTGCCCCAGGTTCAGGTTGAAGCCGCCCTGCCCGTTGAAGGTGTTGGACACGCCGAAGCCGAACAGCAGGAACTGCGGCCCCCACGATTTCTGCTGCGCCTGCACCTTCAGCACGTTGGCGCCGTTCTCGCTGACCAGCTCCTGCGTCACGCTCTCGAAATCGCCCGAGGTGGACAACTGCGCCATCTCGCGGTTGAGCGCCACCGCGTCGTAGGTGTCGCCCTCCTTCACGCCCAGGTACTTGCGCACGAAGCTGGCCGGGATGCGGCCCTTCGAGTCGATCTGGATGGCGTCGATGCGCGCCGGCCCGGCCACCGTGCGGCTGCCCTGGCGCGCCGCCAGGTAGGTCTGCCAGGCGCCGTCGGGCAGCGCCAGCGCCGCCAGCGCGGGCGCCGCCGCGCGCACCGCCGCCGCGCCGCCCTGGATGCCGTCGCTGGCGCGCGAGAAATCCGTGAACGACAGGTCGCCCAGTTGCGGCTCGATCAGCACGTCGCCGGGCTTGAGCCGCGCCTTCTGCGCGTCCACGTTCTGGTTCATCAGGATGGTGACCATCTGCTGCGTCACCGCCGCCGGCGAATCCAGCGTGGCGGGATCGTCCAGCGGCGAGCCCACGTTGACCGCGATGATCACGTCCGCGCCCATGTCGCGCGCCAGCTGCACCGGCAGGTTGCTGACCAGCCCGCCGTCGACCAGCACGCGCCCGCCCACGTCGATCGGGGCGAACAGGCCCGGCACCGCCACGCTGGCGCGGATCGCGCGCGGCAGCGAGCCGTGGTCCAGGATCACCGGCTTGCCGGTGCCGAGGTCGGTGGCGATGGTGCGGAACGGCGTCGGCAGCTTGTCGAACGAAGCGTCGGCCGGCAACTGCGCGGTCCAGTTCTGCAGCAGCGCCAGCAGGCGGTTGCCCTGCACCAGTCCGGTGGGCAGCTTGAGCTTGCCGCCGCCGTAGCCGGCCGAGATGCCGATCGGGTATTGCAGGTCGTCCTCGCGCTGCGCCTGCGGCAGCTCGGCGCGCTCGTTGCGGTCGAAGGCGATGTCGCTCAGGTTGATGTGCGACAGGCGCGCCTCCAGCTCGCCGGCCGGCAGCCCGCTGGCGTACAGCCCGCCCACCACCGCGCCCATGCTGGTCGCGGCCAGGCAGTCGATCGGCACGTGCATCTGCTCGAGCGCCTTGATCGCGCCGATATGCGCGTAGCCGCGCGCGCCGCCGCCGGACAGCACCAGGCACACGCGCGGGCGCTTGGCCGCGGCGCCGTGCCGCGCGTCTGGCTGCGTGCCTTGCTCCGCGGCCGCCTGCGCGGGCCGCGGCGCGGCCGCCAGCATCACCGCCAGCGCCAGCGCCAGCCGCAGCGCGGGAAAACCGTGTACCAGCGGCCACAGGCGGCGGGCCACGCTTGAGAGAGAGCGGAACATGGAGGCAACGGAGGCGGAACGGGGCAGCAACGGGATGACCACAACATGCAAGACCGCGTGGCATGCGGCCCGGCGGCGCAACCCGCGCCGGTTCGGCAGGGGAAGGACGTCACGATAGGGCAATTGCCCCGCCTTGAACAGCGGCACGTGCACCGATGCCTGGCCGGCGGGCGCGTCCGCCCCGCGCCCGCCCCGCGCCCGCCGCCTGCCCCGCCGCCCGTATCGCGAGCTATGGCGCGGAAGGCCGGCCATCGGCGGCAAGTGCGCGGCGCAGCACCGTGGGCGGCCCCGCGCCGCAATCGTATGCCGGATACAACAAGGGCTGGCGGGAGGCTCCCGGCGCGCGGGGCAATAGCCGCGCCGGCAACGAACGGGTCGATCCCGGGGGTATCGGGCGGCGAGCCGGACGCGGCACCGGCAGCAACTGCCGCGCGCGGTTCCACGCTTGACGAAACACCGTGGTGCCCATATGGTTCACGAAACCGAATACAAATTCGAAAATGGAGACATCATGCCCGCGTCATCTTCTGCCGCGCCCGCCGGCAAGCCCACCAAGGGGACCTCCGCGTTCCCCACCGTGGCGACCCCTTCGATCCTCCATCCGCCGCGCCAGCGCCGCGCCCGCGAGACCGAGCAGGCCCTGCTCGAAGCCGGCCGCGAACTGCTCGCGCAGCGCGACTTCTCCGCCGTGTCGGTGGCGCAGATCGCCTCGGCGTGCGAAGTGTCGGTCGGGGCTTTCTACGGGCGCTTCCGCGACAAGCAAGCATTCTTCGAGTCACTGCGCACGCTGGTGATGCAGGAGACCGGCGAGTCCATCTCGCGCTATCTGCGCGTGGAGCGCTGGGACGACGTGCCGACCGACGTGCTGCTGGAAAAGGCGATGCGCTTCGTGGTGCTGGGCTGCCACGCCAACCGCGGCGTGATCAGGGCGTCGCTCAAGCACGCCTCGATCCGCCCCGAGGAATGGCTGCCGCACCGCGAAAGCGGCGAGGCGGTGGTCGAGCGCATGGTGGCGCTGCTGGTGCCACGCCTGCCGCTGCCGCCGGCGCAGGCCGAGCTGCGCGTGCGTTTCGCCATGCAGTCCGTGTTCAGCATCGTGGTCAACGCCATCCTCAACGAGTCCGGCCCGCTGTCGCTGGACGACGAACGGCTGCCCGGCGAGATGACGCGCATGGTGGCCGCCTACCTGGCGCAGCCGGCCTGACCGGCGCGGCGGCGCGGCCGCCGCGGCATGCAGCGCGGAAATGACCGCTATGAATCCAGTGCGGCATGCCTTGGCCGCCGCCGGCCCCGTCCATACAATGGCTGCAACCCACGCGGCGCCCGGCGCGCCGCGTGCCCATTCCCGCCCCACCTGCGCCTCGCCGCATCACTCACCGCATCTCATGGCAACGCTTTTCCTGGTACGGCACGGCCAGGCGTCCTTCGGCGCCGCCAACTACGACTGCCTCTCCGCCACCGGCCGCCAGCAGGCGCGCTGGCTCGGCGAGTATTTCCGCGACCGCGGCGTCGCCTTCACGCGCGTGATCGCCGGCTCGCTGGTGCGCCAGCAGGACACCGCGCTGGAAATCCTGGCCGGCATGGGCACGCCCGGCGTGCCGCCCGGCACCGCGCCGCAGGCACCCGCCGAAGCGCTGGCCACGGTAGCGGAGGAAGCGCCCAGGGCGCGCGTGGAAACCCACGCCGGCCTCAACGAATACGACGGCGAGGCGCTCTACCGCAGCCATACCGCCGGACGCGACCACCGCGCCCACCAGAACGAGGACTACAACGATTACTGGCGCACCTTCCGCGCGGCCTACCAGGCCTGGACGCTGGACCAGCTCGCCGGCATGCCCGAGTCGTGGCGCGATTTCGGCGGGCGCATCCGCGCGGGCCTCGCGCACGCCACCGAAGGCGCCACGCGCGAGGACGCGCTGCTGGTGGTGAGTTCGGGCGGCGCCATCGGGCGCGCCGTGGCGGACCTGCTCGGCGCGCCGGCGCAGACCGCCATCGAGCTGAACCTGCAGTTCCGCAACACCGCCTTCTGCGAGATCATCGCCGGGCGCGGCACGCAGCGGCTGCTGAGCTTCAACAGCCTGCCGCACCTGGAGCGCGCGGACCGGCGGCAGGCGATCACGTTCGCGTAGCGGCGCACGGCGCCGCGCGGGCACCGTGCCATGCCGCGTCTCCTACAGCCGCTCGACGATGGTCACGTTGGCCATGCCGCCGCCTTCGCACATGGTCTGCAGGCCATAGCGCTTGCCATGCGCGTGCAGCGCATGCACCAGCGTGGTCATCAGCTTCGCGCCCGAGCCGCCGAGCGGATGGCCCAGCGCGATCGCGCCGCCGTGCACGTTCATGCGCGCCGGATCGGCGCCGGTGGCCTGCAGCCAGGCCAGCGGCACCGGCGCGAACGCCTCGTTGATCTCGAACAGGTCGATGTCGCCGATCTTCATGCCGGCCTTCTCCAGCGCGCGCAGCGTGGCGGGCAGCGGCGCTTCGAGCATGATGACGGGATCGTGCCCCAGCACCGACATGTGGTGGATGCGCGCGAGCGGCCTGGCGCCGAGCTTCTTCAGGCCGGCTTCGTTGACCACCATCAGGCCGGCGGCGCCGTCGCAGATCTGGCTGGCGCTGGCGGCGGTGACGGTGCCGCCTTCTTCGATCAGCTTGACGCTGCCGATCGACTCCAGGCTGGCCTCGAAGCGGATGCCTTCGTCCACCGTGTGCAGCTCGCCGCTGGCGCGGCCGTCGGCGGCGCGCACGGCGACCGGCACGATCTCCTGGCTGAAGCGGCCGGCCTGGGTCGCGGCGATGGCGCGGCGGTGGCTTTCCAGCGCGTAGCGGTCGAGGTCGCCGCGCGTGAGGCCGTACTTGCGCGACATCATCTCGGCGCCGGTGAACTGGCTGAACTTCACGCCGGGATAGCGCTCCTGCATGGCCGGGCTCATCGAGGTGCCGAAACCGTTCTTGGCCGCCAGCGAGCCGGGCAGGCCCATCGGCACGCGCGTCATGCTTTCCACGCCGGCCGCGATGACGATGTCCATCGCGCCGGACATCACCGCCTGCGCGGCGAAGTGCAGCGCCTGCTGCGAGGAGCCGCACTGGCGGTCCACCGAGGTGCCGGGCACGCTCTCGGGCAGGCGCGAGGCCAGCACGGCGTTGCGCGCTACGTTGCCGGACTGCTCGCCGGCCTGGCCGACGCAGCCCATGATGACGTCGTCGACCAGCGCGGGATCGGCGCCGCTGCGCGCGACCAGCGCGTCCAGCACCTGCGCGGCGAGGTCCGCCGGATGCCAGCCCGCCAGCCTGCCGCCCTTGCGCCCGCCCGCGGTGCGCGCGGCCGCCACGATGTATGCCTCTGCCATGTGCTCTCCTCTTGTCGTTACAGGCAAACCCTGTTTATCCTGAGGCGGATTCTGGCGCGGGAGGCAGGAGCGTGGCGTCGTCGGAAGCGACGATTGAGCGACGATTGCGCGGCGATCACGCGACGATCGTGCCGCGAACGCGGAGTCAGGCGCGCGGCGGCAGCACCGAGAAGATCGCCGTGGCGCGCAGCAGGCAGCGCTCGCCCGCCAGCAGGCGGCAACTGCCGAAGCGCAGCCGCGAGCCCATCTTGTCGAAGGTCACGTGCGCCTCCACCCAGTCGCCCACGCGCGCGGCGTCGAAATAGTCGAGGCTGAGACTGGCCGTCACCGCCGGATGCTGGCGCCCGGCCTCGAGCATCATCATCATGCCGATGGCGGTGTCGGCCAGCGTCGCCAGCATGCCGCCGTGCGGGATGCCGAGCGGGTTCAGGTGCTGCGGCCCGATGCGCACGGCGACCACGCGGCGCGCGCGGTCCACGTAGATCTGGCCGAAGTGTTCGAGATAGCCGCTGGCGCCGCGCAATGCGACAAAGCCGGGCGGCACCGCTGCCGCATCGTCGTCGGCGGGTTCGTTGGCCTCTGCCATGAATGCTCCCGCTCAGGCCGCGAAATAGCGCGACGCCACGCCGAGCCGCTCGCGGCATTCGGCCACCATGCGCTCGATCAGCTCGGCGCAGCTCGGGATGTCGTCGATCAGCCCCACGCACTGGCCCGCGCTGATGATGCCGCCGTCGGTCTCGCCGGCGGCCAGCGCCGCCTTGCCGCGCGTCCCCGCCACCAGGTGCCTGACGTCCTCGAACTGCGCGCCGCCGGGCTGGCGCTCGATCGTCACCACCTCGTCGGAGACGGCGTTCTTGAGCACGCGCGCGGTGTTGTGCAGCGTGCGGAAGATCAGGTTGGTGTCGCGCTCGGTCGCCTCCACCAGGGCCTGCTTGATGTTGTGGTGGATCGGCGCCTCGCGCGTGGCGCAGAAGCGCGTGCCCATGTTCACGCCCTCGGCGCCCAGCACCAGCGCCGCCGCCATGCCGCGCCCGTCGGCGATGCCGCCCGAGGCGATCACCGGGATGCCGAGCCGGCGCGCCGCCAGCGGGATCAGCACCATGCCGGGCACGTCGTCCTCGCCGGGATGGCCCGCGCACTCGAAGCCGTCGATCGACACCGCGTCCACGCCCAGCCGCTCGGCCGACAGCGCGTGGCGGATCGCCACGCACTTGTGGATCACCTTGATGCCCGCCGCCTTGGCCCGCGCGATGTGCTCCTTCGGGTTGTTGCCGGCGGTCTCCAGCACCTTGACGCCGCTCTCGATCACCACGTCGAGGTAGCGCGCATACGGCGGCGGGTTGATCGACGGCAGCAGCGTCAGGTTGACGCCGAACGGCTGGTCGGTCAGCTCGCGGCAGCGGCGGATCTCGGCGGCCAGCGCCTCCGGCGTGGGCTGGGTCAGCGCGGTGAGCACGCCAAGGCCGCCCGCGTTCGACACGGCGGCGGCCATTTCGGCGTAGCCTACCCACTGCATGCCGCCCTGGATGATCGGGTAGCGGGTGCCCAGCAATTCGGTGATGCGCGTCTTCATGATGTCTCTGTCTTCCTTCTCGTTTCCTGTTTCCCCGTCGTTGCCGGCGTCCGGCCCGGCGCGCCATGCGTGCGCCGCCGATGCCGCCAGGCGACCTGGCGCCAGTCTACGGCGCCGGGCCGCGGCCCGCCTCGTCGGATGCGACGATTGCAGACGCATGATTCTGCACTACCTTGTCAGCAGCCAGTTCAGCAGCCAGTTCACCCGCCACTTCCACCAACCCTTCCGCGCAACCAGCACAACCAGGCGCAGCCAAGGCCAGCCATGAGCACTCCCGTTCCCAGCTTCGAGACCCTGCAATACGCCGTCGAGCAAGGCGTCGCCACCATCACCCTGCACCGCCCCGACCGGCTCAACGCCTTCACCCCCAGGATGATGGAGGAACTGATCGCCGCCTTCGACGCCACCGACGCCGACGACGACGTGCGCGCCGTCATCGTGACCGGCTCCGGGCGCGCCTTCTGCGCCGGCGCCGACCTGGCCTCGGGCGGCGCCACCTTCGACTACGAGAAGCGCTACGGCACCGGCAAGGGCAGCGCGCACCGCGACGGCGGCGGGCGCGTGACGCTGCGCATCTTCCGCAGCCTCAAGCCGGTGATCGCCGCCGTCAACGGCGCGGCGGTCGGGATCGGCGTGACCATGCAGTTGCCGATGGACATCCGCCTGGCCTCGACCGACGCGCGCTTCGGCTTCGTGTTCGCGCGCCGCGGCATCACGCCGGAAGCGGCTTCGTCATGGTTCCTGTCGCGCGTGGTGGGCATCTCCACCGCGCTGGAATGGTGCTACACCGGCCGCGTGTTCGGCGCGCAGGAAGCGCTCGAGCGCGGGCTGGTGCGCTCGCTGCACGCGCCCGAGGACCTGCTGCCGGCCGCCCGCGCGCTGGCGCGCGAGATCGCCGACAACGCCGCGCCGGTCTCGGTGGCGATCTCGCGCCAGATGATCTGGCGCATGGCCGGCGCCAGCCACCCGATGGAAGCGCACAGGCTCGACAGCCGCGCGATCCAGTCGCGCGGGCAGTCGGCCGACGTCAAGGAAGGCGTCGACGCCTTCCTGGAAAAGCGCCCGGCCAGCTTCCCCGAGCGCGTCTCGCGCGACATGCCGGACTTCTACGACTGGGGCAGCGAGCCGCCCTTCATCTGAAACGCGCCACGCGCGCCACCCACGCGCGCCATCCACATTCCACGGGAGTCCAGCGTGAACGTCAGTACCGCAGTCCAGACCCGCAGATCGGTGCGCGGCTTCCTTGCCACGCCGGTGGACCCGGGCATCATCCGCGAGGTGCTGGAGCAGGCCGCGCGGGCGCCCTCGGGCGGCAACCTGCAGCCGTGGCACGTCCACGTGGTGGGCGGCGAGCCGCTCGCGCGGCTCAAGGCCACCATGCGCGAGCGCATCGCCAGCCAGCCCGGCGGCGAAGGCACCGAGTACGACATCTACCCGCGCGAGCTGGTCTCGCCCTACCGCGAGCGCCGCTTCCAGGTCGGCGAAGACCTCTACAGCTGCCTCGGCATCCCGCGCGAGGACAAGCGCGCGCGCATCACCCAGTTCGCCAGCAACTTCACCTTCTTCGGCGCGCCGCTGGCGCTGTTCTGCAGCGTGGACCGCCGCATGGGCCCGCCGCAGTGGTCGGACCTCGGCATGTACCTGCAGACCGTGATGCTGCTGCTGCGCGAGCATGGCCTGCACAGTTGCGCGCAGGAATGCTGGGCGATGTACCCGCGGACCATCGGCGAATTCCTCTCGCTGCCCGAACAGCGCATGCTGTTCAGCGGCATGGCCATCGGCCACGAAGACCCCGAAGCGCCGGCCAACCGGTTGCGCGCGGCGCGCGCGCCGCTGGCCGAGTTCGCGCAGTTCATGGGGATCTGACGGCGGCGCGGCGCTCCCTGCCGGAGGCGCCGCGCCGGCCGCTCAATGGAAGAACGTCGCCACGCTCAGCGCGGTGCGGTAGATGCCCCACGCCAGCGGCACGCACACCGCGGCCCAGGCCAGCCACGTCACGACACCGCCAGCCTGGCCGCCGCTGCGTGCCGACGCGGTTGCGCTGCCGGCCGCGGCGCGGTCGTGGGCGAGGCGCTTTTCCTCGGCCAGCTCGGCCTCGGTCATGAAGTACCTGGCGTCCACCGGGCGCACCAGCAGGTTGCACACCAGGCCGATGGCCAGCATGCCGACCAGGATGTACATGGTCTGGTTGTAGACCTGCTCGCGCGGCAGGCCAAGGCCGAGCTGGTAGTCGCGCATGTAGTTGACCACCACCGGGCCGAGGATGCCCGCCGTGGCCCACGCGGTCAGCAGGCGGCCGTGGATGGCGCCGACCATCTGCGTGCCGAACAGGTCGGCCAGATAGGCCGGCACCGTGGCGAAGCCGCCGCCGTACATGCTGACGATGACGCAGACCGCGCCCACGAACAGCAGCTTCTGGCCGCTGGCCGCCAGCGTCGGGATGCTGGCGTACAGCAGGCCGCCGAGCACGAAGAACACCATGTAGGTCATCTTGCGGCCGAGCCTGTCGGACAGGCTGGCCCAGACGAAGCGCCCGCCGATGTTGAACAGGCTCAGCAGCGCGGTGAAGCCCGCCGCGACCACGGCGATGGCGGCGAGCTGGCTCTTGCCGAGCTCGCCGAAGCGCGCGGACACGCCGATCAGGCTGCCACCGAAGACTTCCTGCAGCATCGGGCTGGCCATGCCGATCACGCCGATGCCGGCCGACACGTTCATGCACAGCACCATCCACACCAGCCAGAACTGCGGGATGCCCCACACGCGCTTCACGTGCACGTGGTGCGGGGTGATCATGACGTTGGCGCGGCTGGCCGGCGCGGTCCAGCCGGCCGGCGTCCAGCCGGTGGGCGGCACGCGGTAGGCCAGCGCGCCGCCCATCATGAACACGAAGTAGACCACCGCCATCACGGTGAAGGTCTGCGCCACGCCCACGCTGGTGGGCGAGGCGAACTTCGCCATCAGCTCGGCCGCCAGCGGCGAGCCGATCATGGCGCCGCCGCCGAAGCCCATGATGGCCATGCCGGTGGCCATGCCGCGCTTGTCCGGGAACCACTTGATGAGCGTGCTGACCGGCGAGATGTAGCCCAGCCCGAGGCCGATGCCGCCGATCACGCCCGAGCCCAGCAGCATCAGCCAGAACTGGTGCATCTGGATGCCGAGCGCGGAGATCAGCATGCCGCCGCACCAGCACAGCGCGCTGACCACGCCGGCCTTGCGCGGGCCGGCGCGTTCCAGCCAGCCGCCCCAGATCGCCGCGGAACTGCCCAGCAGCACGAAGAACAGCGTGTACATCCAGCCCAGCGTGGAGACCTTCCAGTCGCAGCCGGTGACGAACAGTTCCTGCAGGAAGCCGACGTCGGCGCCGCAGCGCAGCGGCTCGGCGATGCCGATGGCGCGCGACAGCGGCAGCCAGAACACCGAGAAGCCGTAGGCCATGCCGATGCAGAGGTGGATCGCCAGCGCCGCGGGGGGCACCAGCCAGCGGTTGAAGCCGGGGGCGGCGACGATCCGCTCCTTGGACAGGAACGGCGTGCGCGCCTGCCCAGCGAGCGCGTCCGCGCTGAGGTCTGGGGACATCCCTTTCTCCTTTCTTTGTTTTGTTTGTTTTGTCTGTTGTTTTTCTGCCGGGATGCCGCCCGCCCACACGCCGGTGGTACGCGAGCCTTCCCCGTGCTGCGCGGCCCGCCGGGCGCCGACGCGAGCGGGCGGCGCGGGGGGGCGCCGCATAGTGTAACGGCGCCGGCCGCGGCCGTGGCGTGCCGCGAAGTGGGGTGTCGCCCGGTGAGGCCGGCGCGCGACAGCGGGCCGCCACGGCGGGCCGCCGCAGCAAGCCGCTACAGCAGGCCCAGTTGCCGGGCGATGGCCACCGCCTGCGTGCGGTTGCTGGCGCGCAGCTTGGCACTGATGTTGCGCAGATGCGTGCGCACCGTGGTTTCCGAGACGAACAGGCGCTCGGCCATCGCCACGTTGGAGAAGCCTTCGGCCAGCAGTTGCAGCACCTTGTGCTCCTTCGGCGTGAGCGGCTCGAGGATGTCGCCGCGCGCCGGCCGGCCGGCAGCGCCGGTCTCGGGCGCGCCGCCGCAGGCGCGCAGCAGCCGCTCCAGGTAGGCCGCCGGCAGCGCGCCGCCCGGGCGCGCGGCGGTCTCCGCCGCCAGGCGGCGGGCCTGCGCGCCTTCGTCGGCGAAGATGCGCACGAACCCCTCGGCCGCGCCGAAGCGCAGCGCCTCGGCCATGACCTGCTGGGCCTGCGCGGCCTCGCCGGCGCGCTGGCAGGCCAGCGCCAGCAGGATGCGCAGCTTGAGCGCGCGCCGCATCAGTTGCGCCTGCCCGGCCGCGGCCAGCTCCGCGGCGATGGCCGCGCGCGTCGCCGCGGCGGGCTCGGCGAAGGCGGCCAGGCGCAGGCGGCCCACGGCCACGTCCTCGACGTCGTTGGCGAAGGAACTGACGGTGCCGGCGCCGGGACGGCTGCGCCACAGCGCCGGGTCGGCGGCATGCTGGATCGCCTCGCCGGCGGCGTGGCCGTTGCCTTGCAGCAGGGCGATGCGCGCGCGCTCGAGCATGGCGCCCTGCACCAGGCGCGGCAGGCCGCGGTGGTGGCCGAGGTGCTCCAGCGCGGCCAGCCATTCGTGGGCGCCGTCGACGTCGCCGCGCTCGCAGGCGATGCGCGCCAGCACGACATGGCCGCTGATGATCTGGTCCGGCAGGCCCAGGTCGCGCGCCAGCGGCACGTAGACGTTGAGCAGGCGCTCGGCGCGCTCGCGCTCGTCGGTCTCGTAGAGCGCGTCGGCCAGCAGGATGCAGGCCATCGCGTTGCCGTTGGTGGGGCCGTAGCGGTTGGGCAGCATGGTGCTGGCGGCGATGCGAAAGCGCGCCAGCGCCTGCTGCAGGCGCCCCTGGCGCAGGTCGATCAGCCCCTCCACCGACTCGGAGAAGATCTTGTTGAAGTTGCTGTCCGGGCGGCGCACCACCTGGCGCGCCAGCCCCAGCAGGCGCCTCGCCTCGCGGTAGTCGCCGGTGACTGCGGCCATGCGCGCCATCGAGGTGGCGAGGATGGAGTCCGGAAACGGATAGCCCATCGGCAGCGGCAGCGGGTCGTCGCGGCTGGCCGCGCGCGCGTCCTCGAAGCGGTCCATCATGTTGAGCAGCATATGGCGCAGCGCGCGCACGTGGGCGCGCAGGTCGCCCTCGGCGCCGTCCAGCGGGATGGTCTGCAGCAGCGCGATGGCGTCGGCCGGGCCGCGCGTGAAGGACAGCGCCCACACGTGGGCGATCTGCAGCTTGGGCCAGGCCGCCATCTCCGCCGGCGGCACCGCGTCCAGCCAGCGCGTGAGCAGGCGCATGCGGCCCTGCGCCAGCAGGTCGTCCACGCTCGCGGCCAGCAGCGGCAGCGCGTGCGCCACCGCGCCGGCGGCCAGCGCGTGCTCGATGGCGGGCACGGGCCGGCCCTGCGCCTCGTACCAGCGCGAGGCGGCCATCTGCAGCGCCGGCACCTCGGCCGGCATGGCCTGCTGGAGCTGCGCGCGCAGGAAGCTGGAGAACAGGCTGTGATAGCGATACCAGCGCGCGCCGGCATGGGCCGCGCCGTCCGCGCCGCCGTGGCGCTCACCGTGCCGCTCGCCATCGAGCGGCATCAGGAACAGGTTGGCGCGCTCCAGCCAGGCCAGGATCTCCTCGCTGTCGGCGGCGCCGCGCACGGCATCGCACAGCGGCCCGCCAAGCTGGTCGAGGATGGAGGTGCGCAGCAGGAAGACGCGCACGGCCTCGGGCAGGTGCAGGTAGACGTCCTCGACCAGGTAGTCGGCGATGGCCGCGTCGGAGCCCGAGAAGCCGGCGATGAAGGCATCCGGCTGGCCGCGCCGCTCCAGCGCCACCGAGGCCAGCCACAGCGCGGTGGCCCAGCCCTCGGTGCGCCGGTGCAGCGTGGACACCGCCGCCGGCTGCAGCGACAGCCCGCGCGCGCCGCGCAGGAAGGCCTCGGTCTCCTCGGCGGTGAAGCGCAGCTGCGCGGGCTCGATCTCCAGCAGCTCGCCGCGCGCGCGCAGCCGCGCCAGGCCGGACTCGGGCACCCAGCGCGTGCCGATCACCAGGCGGCCGCCCGGCGGCAGGTGCTCCACCACCTGCCACACCAGCCCCGCCACGGCAGCGTTCTGCACCGCCTCGAAGTCATCCAGGAACAGCGTGAAAGGCCGGTCGTGCGCGGCCATGCGGTCGATCAGCGCCAGCGCGTGCTCGCCCGGCGAGCGCGGCGCGGCCGGCGCCCCGGCCGGTGCCTCGCCGCGCTTGCGCAGCACCTGCGCGAAGGCCGCCTCGAGCGAGCCGAGAAAGCGCGTGGCGTCGTTGTCGGCGCGGTCCAGCGTCAGCCACGCGGTGGCGACGCCGTCGGCATCGAGCCGCGCCCGGCACTGCAGCATGGCGGTGGTCTTGCCGAAGCCGGCCGGCGCGCGCACCAGCACCAGCTTGACGAAGCCGGCCGCGCACACCGCGTCGCAGATCATGCGCCGCTCCACCTGGAACGGCGTCAGCATGGGCGGGCGCAGCTTCGCCACCAGTGTGGCGGCACGGGCCGCGCCTTGCCGCCCCGCGCTGGTCTCCTCGATTGTGGCCATTCGCCGTGTCATCCTGTTGGCGGCGGCATCCGCGCAGGCGGGCGCCGCGCGATCCGCTCCGGCTTATGGTTGCCGGCTGCCGGCGCCGCATGCGCCGTGGATCGAACGGCTGATTATGGCGTAAACGCGGGCAAGGCCCATGCGTGCCGACGCGCGCGCTCCTCTCTCCCGCTTGCGGGAGAGAGGGCGGGGGCCTGCGAATGCTGGCGTGCCGGAAAAAACCATCGGCTTCGTTTCCGGCCGCTACGCTGGACAACACCGTTGGCTCCGCTTGCACCGCTACACCAGCTTGTTCTCCCGCCCCGCCCAATAACGCTCGCGCAGCAGGCGCTTGAGCAGCTTGCCGGTAGGCAGGCGCGGCAGTTCATGGGCGAAGTCCACCGAGCGCGGGCACTTGATGCCCGACAGGTGCTCCCGGCAGAAAGCCATCAGTTCCTCGGCCAGCGCCGGGCCGGCCAGGCGCATGTCGAGCGGCTGTACCACCGCCTTGACCTCCTCGCCGAAATCCTCGTTGGGCACGCCGATCACGGCCACGTCCATCACCTTGGGATGGGTCATCAGCAGGTTCTCCGCTTCCTGCGGGTAGATGTTGACGCCGCCGGAGATGATCATGTTGGCCTTGCGGTCGGTCAGGTAGAGATAGCCTTCCTCGTCCACGTAGCCGATATCGCCGAGCGTGGTCCAGTCGTCGTGCTGCGGGTGGCGCGACTGCGCGGTCTTGCCGGGGTCGTTGTGATAGACGAACCGGCGCCCGCCGGCGAAGTAGATGGTGCCGGGCTGGCCCGGCGGCAGCAGCGCGCCGCTGTCGTCGCAGATGCGCAGCTCGCCGAGCGAGGCGCGGCCCACGGTGCCCTTGTGGGCGATCCAGTCGGGCGAGCCGACCGCGGTGGAGCCGTTGCCTTCGGTGCCGGCGTAGTACTCCCAGATGATGGGTCCCCACCAGTCGATCATCTGTTCCTTGACCGCGACCGGGCACGGCGCGGCGGCATGCACGGCGAAGCGCAGCGACGAGACGTCGTGGGCCCGGCGCACCGCCTCGGGCAGCTTGAGCAGGCGCGAGAACATGGTTGGCACCACCTGCGTGTGGGTGATGCGGTGCCGGGCCACCAGCGCGAGGAACGCCTCCGCGTCGAAATGCGTCATCACCACCGAGGTGCCGCCGATCTGCTGCACGGCCATGTTGTAGCGCAGCGGCGCGGCGTGATAGAGCGGCGCGGGCGAGAGGTAGCGCATGTCGGGGCCGAAGCCGTAGAGCGACTGGCACACCGGCACCAGCGAGCCCGGCGCGTCGATCGGCTGGCCGGCCGGCGGCGTGAACACGCCCTTGGGGCGGCCGGTGGTGCCGGACGAGTACAGCATGTCGGTGCCGGCGCACTCGTCGTCGATGCGCCAGCCGGGATATTGCGCCAGCGTGGTCTCGTAGGCGGCGAAGCCGGGCGCGGCGCCGTCCATCATCAGGCGCGCGCCGAGCGCCGGGGCCCGCGCCGCCACGCCCTGCGCCACCTCGGCCTGCGCGCGCGAGCTGACCAGCAGGCGCGCGCCGCTGTCGTTGACGATGTAGGCCGCGTCCTCGACGTTGAGCCGGGTGCTGATGCACACGTAGACCAGGCCGGAGCGCTGCGCGCCCCAGCACAGCTCGAACAGGCGCGCGTGGTTCTCCAGCAGGAAGGCGACCCGGTCGCCGGGCCGCAGGCCGTGGTCGCGGAACAGCCGCGCCACCTGGTTGGAGCGCTCGTCGAGCTCGCGGTAGGTGAGCACGGCGCCGCCGCTCATGATGACGGCCGGCTTGTCCGGCGAGCGCTGCGCGTGGACGTACGGATGCATGGCTTGTCCCTCCTGGCTGTCGTGACGGCCGGCCCGGCGCGGTGGGACCGCGCGGCACGGCATGGCTGCGCCATTGTCGGGACAGGCGCGCCGCGCGGGCATCGTCGGAAGCGACGAACCGGCGCAGAACCAGCAGCAGACCAGGGATGAACAAACCGGCGGCGAACGCGGTGGTGCGGTGCGGCAAGACAGGCCGCCGCGAGTGGCGGCCAGCGCCGTTCAGTGCAGCACGGTGCCCGGCGGCAGGTGCGTGGCGGCGGCGGGCGCCGGCCGGTCTTCGCAGTCGGTGCAGCCGGCGCATTCGGCGAACGGCGCGGCGGGCTGGCCGCCCTCCACCTCGGCGCCGGCCTCCAGCGCGTCGATCACCGCCGCCCGGATCGATTCGGCCTTGATCAGCAGGCGCAGGGCGATGTCGGCGCCGCGGCTGGCCGCCACGCGCGCGACGAAGGCGCGCCGCGCGCGCTCGTCCAGCGTGGCGACGTGGGCCGCTTCGCACAGCACGTGCCAGGCGGCGGGCTGGCCGTCGAACTGCTGGCGGCGGCGCAGCAGGGTGGCGTCGATGGCGGCGGCGATGTCCGCGTCCCGGACGATGTGGTTGCGCATGCTGCTCTCCTCAATGGGCCGGCCGGTGGCCCTGGCCGGTTCTGCCCCGCAGGGCCGGGAAGCGGGCGCCGCGCTCGCGCGCGGCGTGGATCGCTTCGGCCTTGCTGCTGACCTGCAGACGCTGGTACAGCAGCGCCACGTGGCTCTTGACGGTGGTCACCGAGATGTCGAGCAGCCGCCCCACCGTCTTGAGCGGATAGCCGCGCGACAACAACACCAGCACTTCGTACTGCCGCGGCGTGAGGTGCAGCATGCGCGCCTCGCGCAGCCGCGCCTCGCGCAAGCCCGGGCGCAGCGCCGCGGCAGCGGATGGTTCCGGCCGGGCCGCCGGCGGCCCGGGCACGCCGGCCAGCATCTGGCTCACGGCCGCCTCCACCGCGGCCGGCGTGGCCGTGCGCGCGAGCCAGCCGCACATGCCCCAGTCCTGCGTCGGCGGCGGCGCCTGCCGCGGCAGCGCGCCGTCGCCGAGCAGCAGCAGGCGCTGCGCCGAGACCGCCGCGCGCGCGGTCCTGAGCAGCGCGTGCGCGCGCTCCGGATCCGGCGGCATGCCCAGCACCACCAGCGCGATGTCGTCGAGCCGCCGGGGCAGCAGCGCGAGCTCCGCCGGCTCGACGCAGATCACCTCGCCCAGCGCCGCGACGTTGCCGAGCGTGCGCTGCAGGCCCAGCCGCAGCAGCGGGTTGTCTTCCATCAGCAAGGCGGTCATGCCGCCCCGGTCATTGCCGCTCATCATGGTTTCCGCTTTCATCTGCTTCCGTTGAAAGCAGCGGGCCATTCCGGTTGAACCGATATTTGCGGCGGCGCTGCCGGAAGCTGATTCTGCAAGCGGTGTGCCAACGGCCGGCCCATGCGCGGGCGCCCCGCAGCGCGCGCGCGGGATGGCCGGCGCGCGGCCACGGGCAAGGCATTGCGGGGATGGGGGAGATCCGGCGCGCGGCACCGGCATGGGCGCCACGGGCCGGCCAGCACGCGCGCGGCGTTACGCGTTACGTAACGTGTTCCGCCGATGCCGGGTCAGCGCGGCGCGAAATGGGAGCGGTACGTCACTCCCGGCGCCGGCGGCTTCAGTTGACGCGGCGGCTGTAGCCTTCCCAGTACGGCTCGCGCAGCTTGCGGCGCAGCAGCTTGCCGGACGGATTGCGCGGCAGCGCGTCGACGAACTCGATGCTCTTGGGCACCTTGAAGCCGGCCAGCCGCTCGCGCGCCCACGCCACGATGCTGTCGCGCTCGGGCGCCACGCCCGCGCGCGGCACGACGATGGCCTTGACCGCCTCGCCCCATTTCTCGTCGGGCACGCCGATCACGGCTACGTCGGCCACCTGCGGGTGGCCGTAGATGGCGCTTTCCACTTCGGCCGGGTAGACGTTCTCGCCGCCGCTGATGATCATGTCCTTGACCCGGTCGTGGATGTAGACGTAGCCGTCGGCGTCGAGATAACCGGCGTCACCGGTGCGCAGCCAGCCGTCGGCGTCGATGGTGCGCGCGGTCTCGTCGGGCTGCTTCCAGTAGCCGGCCATGTTCTGCGGCGAGCGGATCATCAGCTCGCCTACCTCGCCGGGCGGCAGGCGGCGGCCTTCCCAGTCCACCACCGCCACCTCCACGCCGGGCAGCGGCTTGCCGGCGGCGCGCATGCGCGGCACGTCGTCGGTGGTGTGGTCCTCGGGCGGCAGCGCCACCACGGTGCCGGTGGTCTCGGTCATGCCGTACTGCTGCGCGAAGCCGCAGCCGAACACCGCGATGCCTTCGCGCAGCAGCGCGGCGGGGATCGGCGCGGCGCCGTACAGCAGCGTCTTGAGGCGCGTGTAGTCGACGCTGCGCGCGCGCGGGTCGCGCAGCACGAACTGCATCGCGGCGGGCACCAGGAACAGCTTGCTGATGCGCTCGCGCTCGAAGAAATCGAGCACCGCGGCGGGATCGAACTCGCGCGCCACCACGCCGCGCGCGCCCGCGAGCAGGTTGCGCAGGCCCCAGCCGGAGCCGCCGATGTGCGCCACCGGCATCGCCACCAGCGAGACGTCGTCGTCGGTCCAGCATGACCACGCGAGGCCGGCGCGCTCGCTGGCCTCGGTGCCGTAGGTGAGGTTGCGGTGGGTCAGCATGGCGCCCTTGGGACGGCCCGTGGTGCCCGAGGTATAGAGCTGCAGCACCACGTCGTGCGCGGCGGGCCGGTGCGCCACCGGCACGGGCGCGTGCGCGTCGCGCCAGTCCGGGTAGGCCGGCCAGCCGGGCTCGCCGCCTTCCATCGCGATCACGCCGCGCACCAGCGGCAGCGACGGCAGCAGCTGGCGCATCATCGGCGCCGACTCCGGCCCCACGAACAGCAGCACGGCATCGGCGTGGCCGACGATGTATTCCACCTCGGGCGGCGCCAGGCGCCAGCTTGCCGGCGCCATCACCGCGCCGGCCTTGGCCGCGCCGAGCAGCAGCTCGAAGTAGTGGTCGCTGTTCTTGCCGACGTAGCCGATGCGCTCGCCCGGGCCGACGCCGGCCGCGGCCAGCGCCTGCGCCACGCTGTCGGTGTGGCGCTCGAACTCGGCGTAGGTGGTCAGCCGGCCTTCGAACGCATAGGCCACCGCGTCCGGCCGCCGCCGCGCGAAATGGCGCACGGCGTGCGGCAGGGTGCTCAGATGACTGAAGTCCATCGGCGTCTCCTTCTCCCGGTCTTGCCGGGCACGCGCGCCGTTGCCGCCAGCGGCGCGCGCTTCCGGTTTTTTTCTCGTGGCGCGCGGCCGCTCAGCGCGGCGCCATGCGGATGGCGCCGTCGAGCCGGACCGACTCGCCGTTGAAATAGCTGTTGCGGCACATCTCCAGCGCCAGCGAGGCGAATTCCGCGGGCTGGCCGAGCCGCTTGGGGAACGGCACCGAGGCGGCCAGCGCGGCCTTGACGTGCTCCTGCGCGCCTTGCAGCAGCGGCGTGTTGAAGATGCCGGGCAGGATGGTGTTGACGCGGATGCCTTCGCCGGCCAGGTCGCGCGCGATGGGCAGCGTCATGCCGACCACGCCGGCCTTCGACGCGGAATACGCGGCCTGCCCCATCTGGCCGTCCTGCGCCGCCACCGAGGCGGTGTTGATGATGACGCCGCGGTCGCCGTCGCGCGCGTCGAGCGTGAGCATGCCGGCGGCCGAGCGCGCCAGGCAGCGGAACGAGCCGATCAGGTTGATCTGGATGATGCGCTCGAACGCGTCGGACGGAAAAAACCGGATCTGGTCCGGCGCTTCCTTGGCGCGCGAGGCGGTCTTGATGGCGTTGCCGGTGCCGGCGCAGTTGACCAGGATGCGCTCCTGCCCGAGCGCGGCGCGCGCCCTGGCGAAACCGGCTTCGACCTCGGACTCCGAGGTCACGTTGACCTGGCAGAACACGCCGCCCAGCTCGCGCGCGAGCGCCTCGCCCTTTTCCGCGTTGAGGTCGAACAGCGCCACGCGCACGCCCTGCGCGGCCAGCGCGCGCGCGGTCGCCTCGCCCAGGCCCGAAGCGCCGCCCGTGATCACTGCCGTTACCGATGCATCGAGTTCCATCTCGTCTCCACGTTGTCTGCTGTCTTGCGAAAGGCTTGCGCGGCGGCGCGCAAGCGTCGGCCCGGCGGACGGCGATGCGGCCCGCGCGGCGTGGTATGGAGATTCGGGGATGACGGCATCGCACGCATCGTCGGAAGCGACGAATGCGCGGATGCGTGGTGCGCGCAGGTGCGCGCCTCGCGGCGGCGTCAGTCGCGCCTGGTGGCGAGGTGGTAGAGCGCGAGCAGGATGACGGCGCCGAGCACGGCGCCGACGAAGCCCGCCGACTGGCCCGGCCGGTACCAGCCGAGCGCCTGGCCGAGGAGGGTCGCGGCAAGCGAGCCGACGATGCCGAGCACGGCGGTCAGGACGAAGCCGCGCGGCCCGCGCCCGGGCGTGAGGATGCGCGCCGCCAGCCCGGCGAGAAAGCCGATCAGGACGACCCAGATCAGATGCATGGCCCCGGCTCCCGCGGCGTCAGCCGCATGCCTTGCCGTGGTCGGCGTGGAAGCCTTGCGCGGTGGCCTGCGACTCGCTCATGTAAGCGCCGTTCTTGGTCTTGCCGTACCAGCGCGAGCCGGCGCAGTGATAGGTCTTGGAGCTCTTGTTGACCCAGACCTGACCGGCCGCGCCGGCCGGAGCGGCGGCGGGCGCGGCGGCAGCGGGCGGCGCCGGCCTGGCCGCGGCGGGCGCGGGTGCGGGCGCAGGCGCGGCGGCCGGCGCGGGCGCTGCCGCCACCGGCGCGCTGGCGGCAGCCGGGCCGTGCCATTCCTTCACGCCGCCGTGGCCGGCGCAGGCGCCCTTCTTGGTGGCGCCGAAATAATTGCTGCCGTCCTTGCACACGCCGGTGGGCGCCTGCCCGGCCGGCGCCTGCGCGCGCGCCAGCAGCGGCACGGAAACGCAGAAGGCGGCGGCCAGCAGCATGGGCAGGCCCAGGCGCATGAGCAGCGCTTGCCGCGCTGCGCGGGCGGGAACGGCGACGGCGGACTTCCTGGCTTTCGTGGCGGACATGACGGGCTCCTGCGATGACAATGCCATTGGGAACAGCGGAAACGACGGCGAAACGACAGCGAAGCGGACAACGAAGCGGACAACGAAGCGGACAGCGAAGCGGCGACTGCACGGAAGACGGCACGCGGCCATAACCCGGCGCATGGTCCGGCGCATGGCCCGGCCATGCGCGATACCCCACTCAACGGCCCGCGCGGCACTTGCGTTGACGCCGGCCCGGTGTGACGCCGGCGGCCCAGGCGGCAAGGCATGCCGGCGGGGCAATGCGCTACAGTGTCAGCCATGTCCGCCGCTCCCCCAACGCCGCTCGTCCTTCCCGCGCCTCCGCGCGCTTTCATGCGCTTTCACGCCATGGCGATGAAGTTCCCGAACCGATTGTCGATCCCCCTCGCGGCACGGCTGCTGGCGGCGCTGTGGCTGGCGCTGGCGTGCGCCTGGCCGCTGCCGGCGGCGGGCGCGGCAAACCCGGCGCTGGCCGCGCTGGCGGCGGCCGTGGCGACCCCCGCCGCGCCGGCGTCCCAGCCGGCGGCCAGCGAGCCGCTCGCGCAGTCGCTCGACCAGGTCATCACCACGCTGCAGAGCGACAAGGACCGCACGGCGCTGGTCGAGCAGCTGCAGGTGCTGCGCCAGGGCGTGGCGCCGGCCAGCGCGGCCTCGGCGCCGCAGCCGGGCCTGCTGGGCGCGCTGGCCGAGGTGGTCGACCATCTCGACGACAAGCTGCGCAAGGACCGGGGCCCGTGGCACTACTGGCGCTGGCGCGCCGGCTTCGCCGACGAGGAATGGCGGACGGCGCTGACCGTGGGCGGCAGCCGGCCGGCCTCGCGGTCGCTGGGGGAATTCGCCACCGTGCTGGCCGCGTGGTTCGTGGCCGGCTGGCTGCTGTGGGAGCTCGGCAAGCGCGTGCGCCACCGGCTCGCGCAGCACACCCCGCGCGCCGAGCTGCCGGCGGTGCCGTCGTGGATCGACGTGGCGCTGTACATGCTGCGCCGGGTGATACCGTGGGCGCTGGCCTTCGGCCTGGCCATGCTGCTGTCCATCAGCGTCTTCAAGCGCTCGCCGGCCAGCGTGGCCGGCATGGTGCTCGCCTATTCGGTGGTGGCCGGCGCGGTGCTCGGCGCGGTGTGCCAGGTCATCTTCGCGCTGTTCAGCTCGGCCCACCGCGCGCACGCGGTGCGCGACCTGCTGCGGCATTCGCGCGGCCTGCTGTTCGCCACCGGCGCGCTCGCCGCGCTGGGCGACGTGGCCAACGACGCGCGCGTGGTCGGCGCGCTCGGCACCAACCTGTCGGCGCTGGTCTCCACCGTGGCCAACATCGCCGCGGCGCTGCTGATCGGCTGCTTCGCGCTGCGCTTCCGGCGCCAGGTCGGGCAGATCATCGCCAACCGGCCGCTGGCCTTCCGCCAGGCGCACCCCACGGTGATGGACCTGCTGCGCGTGGTGGGCGCGACCTGGCACCTGCCGGTGCTGGCGGTGGTGCTGGCCTCGGTGGCGGGCACCATCATGGCCACCGGCAACGCCGACGTGTTCCTGCGCCGCACCGTGGCCTCGGTCGCGCTGTTCGTGGCGGCGCTGCTGCTGACGCTGGTGAGCGGGCGCTCGCCCAAGGCCTCGCGGCGCGCGCCGCGCCTGCGCGACCGCCAGCGCTCGGCCTACATCGCGCGCTTCTGGCGCTTTGCCACCGCGGTGGTGCGGGTGCTGATCTGGGTGGCGTACTTCGAGCTCGGCAGCCGCATCTGGGGCACCTCGCTGCTGGCGATCGCGGAGTCGTCGCCGCTGGGCCGGCGCATCGGCGAGGCGGTGTTCAGCGTGACCGCCACGGTGCTGCTGGCGTGGCTGCTGTGGCTGATCATCGACACCGCCATCACGCAGACGCTGGCGCCGGCGCACGGCCGCGGCGCGCAGCCGAGCCTGCGCGCCAAGACCATCCTGCCGCTGGTGCGCAACGCGCTGTTCGTGACGCTGCTGGTGCTCACGCTGATCGTGGTGCTGGCCAACCTCGGCGTCAACGTGACGCCGCTGCTGGCCGGCGCCGGCGTGGTCGGCCTGGCGATCGGCTTCGGCGCGCAGAGCCTGGTGCAGGACCTGATCACCGGGCTATTCATCGTGATCGAGGACTCCATCGCCATCGGCGACTCGGTGGAGCTGCCCGACCACGCCGGCACGGTGGAGGCCATGACCATCCGCACCGTCAAGCTGCGCGACGGCAAGGGCGCGCTGCACACGCTGCCGTACAGCCAGATCAAGGCCATCAAGAACCTGTCGCGCGGCTACGCCTACGCGGTGTTCAGCATCGGCGTGGCCTACGGCAGCGATCTCGACCGCGCGCTGGAGCTGATCCGCGAGACCGGCAACGAGATTGCGCGCGATTTCCGCCATGCGCGCAACCTGCTGTCCGGGCTCGACGTGCTCGGCCTGGACCGCTTCGATCCGAACGGCTCGGTGGTGCTGGCGCAGTTCAAGACGCGGCCGCTGATGCAGGCCGACATCACGCGCGCGTTCAACCTGCGCCTCAAACGCAAGTTCGACCAGAACGGCATCAGCATGGCGACGCAGCGCGTGACGGTGCAGGTCGAAGGCGGCGCGCCGGCGGACGGCGCCGGGGCCGCGCAGGCCGGCGCGGCAGGGGCGGCAGGGGCGGCGGGCGTGGTGGCGGGGGCAGCGGAAGCGGCGGGCGCGCCCGGGCCGGGCTGAAGCGCGCCGGCGCGGGCACGCAGAAACGGGTACGCATGGCCCCGGCCGGCGGCGCCGATGTTCGCCCGGGGATACATTTCAGCGCTGAAAATCCACGCCGCGCATCGGGAAACAACAGTCGCCGTTTGCGAAGTCATGCACCGATGCGCATAATGCCGCAACGCGGTAACGCGGGGCTGCCCAGCCTTCGCCCGGGACGAAAACCCCGGGGCGAAACGGGCCGCACCCGTCCGGGCAACCCGCATTGCACCGGAGCCGGCCAGCACGAGCCAGCCCTGCCGGAGAACCAAAAATAAAGCGCCAGGACGCATCCGTCGCATTGGCAATAGCCACCGGGGAGAACAACATGGGAGAACAGCCGTCGGCGGATGAGGATTTCCACCGCCTGATCGATTCGATCTACGAGTCCGCGCTCGACGTCACGGCCATGCCGGCGGCGCTCGGCCTGTTCTCGCGCTATACCGGCACCGAAAGCCCGCACTACCTGGTCTGGGACAAGCTTGCCGGGCAGGCGCGCCTCGGCGTGACCCCGCACGGCTGCTTCTCGGCGCAGGGCGCCTACGTGCCCGAGCCGCTGCGCGTGCTGGCCAGCCGGCCCGCGCGCGCGCTCGCGGACGCGCATGCCTGCGGCGCGCAGGGCGCGTCGTGCTACGTGCCCGCCCACGGCGCCGACCTCGAGCGCGGCGTGCGGCTGCTCGACACCAGCGAGGTGTGCGTGCTGATGGGCGGCGCCGGCGCCGGCCCGCGCCCGGACGGACGCTTCGACAGCGCCGACGGCGCCGCGCGCCGCCGCAGCCGCCTCGCGCGGGTGCTGCCGCACTGGGCGCGCGCGGCGCGCATGCAGCAGCGCAACATGGAGCTCAGCGGCCTGGCCGCGCTCGGGCTGGCCGGGCTCGACACGCTCGACTTCGGCGTGATGGTGCTGCAGGCCGACATGCGCGTGCGCTACGCCAACGTCTGGGCCGAGGCGCTGGTGCAGGCCGACAGCCACCTGGCGCTGGACAACGGCGTGTTCCACGCGCGCGAGCCGGCGCTGCACGCCACGCTGGGCAGGCTGCTCGAGCGCGCCATGCAGCCCCACGGCGGCGGGCCGGCGGCGGGCTCGTGGATGCACATCACCTCGGGCGGCCAGCCGGTGCCCATCATCGTGCTGCCGCTGGTCTCGCGCCAGCCCGTGGAAGGGCCGTGGCAACTGCCGTTCGCGATGGTGCTGATGGGCAATTCCGAGTCGCGCTCGGTGCTCGACAGCGCGGTGCTGACCTCGCTGTTCGGCCTGTCGCGCAAGGAGAGCCTGGTCGCCATCCGGCTGGCCGCCGGCGCGACCCTCAACGAGATCGCCGAGCGCGAGTTCGTCTCGCCCCACACCGTGCGCGTGCACATCCGCGACATCCTGCGCAAGACCGGCACGCATCGCCAGAGCGAACTGGTGCGGCTGCTGCACCTGCTGCCGGGCGTGGCGCTGGAGCGGGTCGTGCGGCAGTCCTAGGCCGCCGCGCCCGCCCCTGCGCCCATTCCTGTCCCGGTTCCGGTTCCTGTCCCCGCCGTCTCCCGCGCCACCGCCATCAGCCGCTGCACCTGGCGGTCGTCGCTGTCGGCCGGCGTGGCCAGCGCGATGCCGATGCGCGCGGCCGGGCGCGGGCTGCTCAGGCGCAGGAAGCGCACGCGGCGGTTGACGTAGCGCGCCGCCACGCTGGGCACCAGGGCCACGCCCAGCCCGCTTTCCACCAGGCTGATGATGGTCTGCACCTGCACCGCCTCCTGCGTCACGCGCGGCACGAAGCCGGCCTGCTGGCACAGCAGCATGGCGATGGCCTGCAGGTTGGGCACGTCCGCGCTCGGATGCATGATGAAGGGCTCGCCGGCCAGCGCCTTGAGGGCGATGGCGTCGTGCTGCGCGAAGCGGCTGTCGGCCGGCACCGCGGCGACGAACTCGTCGGTCTCCAGCGGCATCAGCGCGTAGCCGCCCGCGTTCAGGATCGGGAAGCGCACCAGCCCGGCGTCGAGCTGGTGGCGCTCGAGCCGGTCCAGGATCGACGCCGAGGTGGACTCGTGCAGGATCAGCTCGATGCCGGGATGGGCCGCGCGGAAGGCGGGAATCAGTCGGGGCAGCAGCGCGTAGGTGGCCGAGCCGACGAAGCCCACGCGCAGCGCGCCGCGCTCGCCGTGGGCCGCGGCCACCGCCGCGGCGCGCGCCTGCGCGGCATGGAACAGCGCGCGGCGCGCGTCGTGCAGCGCGGCCTCGCCGGCCTGCGTGAGGCGCACGCCGCGCGAGGTGCGCACGAACAGCGGCGTGCCGAGCGAATCCTCCAGCTTGCGGATCGAGATCGACAGGGGCGGCTGCGCCATGTGCAGGCGCTCGGCCGCGCGGTGGAAGTTGCCGGTCTCGGCGAGGGCAACGAACTGCTGTAGCTGGCGGAGATCCACGTTGATATGTTCTGAATATCGGATACTAAAAATCTAATATTAGACGCAAAGGCCCCGCTGATCTACTCTGTGCCATCCGCTGCCGGCCCGCCCCGGCGGCGCGAATACAAGAACAGAACAAGACAGATCAGGAGACCGCCCAGCATGTTGCCCCTTTCAGGCGTGCGCGTGATCGACCTTTCCACGGTCGTGATGGGCCCCTACGCCAGCCAGTGGCTGGCCGACCTCGGGGCCGAAGTGATCAAGGTGGAGCCGCCCGAGGGCGACTCCACGCGGCGCACGGGGCCGGCCGCCGAGGACGGCATGTCGGCCATCTTCCTCGGCGTCAACCGCAGCAAGAAGAGCGTGGCGCTCAACCTCAAGCAGCCCGCCGCGCAGGCCGCGCTGGAGCGGCTGCTGGCCGGCGCCGACGTGCTGGTGCACAGCATGCGCCCGCAGAAGCTGGCCGGGCTGGGGCTGGACCCCGCCGCCGTGATGGCGCGCCATCCGCGCCTGGTCTACGTGAGCCTGCTCGGCTTCGCCGAGGACGGCCCCTACGGCGGCCGCCCGGCCTACGACGACATCATCCAGGGCCTGTCCGGCAATGCCGCGCTGATGGCCGCGCAGACCGGCACCATGCGCTATTTCCCCACCATCGCCGCCGACAAGACCAGCGGGCTGGTGGCGGCGCTGTCGATCGCGGCGGCGCTGGCCGGGCGCGAGCGCAACGGCGGCAAGGGCGCGCTGGTGGAAGTGCCGATGTTCGAGTCGATGGCGGCCTTCAACCTGGTCGAGCACCTGTACGGCCAGCAGTTCGAGCCGCCGCGCGGCCCGACCGGCTACCCGCGCGTGCTGGCGCCGCTGCGCCGGCCCTACCAGACCGCCAACGGCCACGTCTGCATGATGCCGTACACCGATGCGCACTGGCGCGACTTCTTCCGCGCCGCCGGCCGCCCGGACCTGGCGGCGGACGCGCGCTTCGACGGCATCGCCGCGCGCACGCGGCATATCGAGACGCTCTACGAGCTGACCGGCGAGATCGTGCGCGCGCGCACCACCGAGGACTGGCTGGCGCTGTGCGAGACGCTGCAGATCCCGGTGGCGCGCGTCAACGAGCTGGCCGACCTCGTCGACGACCCGCACCTGCGCGCCACCGGCTTCTTCGCCACGCTGGACGACCCGGTCATGGGCACGCTGCGCTTTGCCGGCGCGCCGGTGCGCTTCGACGGCGAGCGCGCGCGGCCGGCCATGCCGCCGCGCCTGGGCGAGCATACGCGCGGCCTGCTGGCCGAGGCGGGCCTCGACGACGCGCAGATCGACGCGCTCGCGCAGGCCGGCGCGGCCTACTGCGCGCCGGGCACCGGGACGTGAATGCCGTGGCACGCCCCGGCGCCGGACCCGCGGCGCCGCCCGGACGGCGCCCGCCTGCTTTCCACACCAGCCACTTCTAACATTAGGCATGCCGGCCATACGCGCCGGCCATCACCAGGAGACGCCGTGCCGCATACCCAACTCCCCCGCCTGGGCCAGGGCTTTTACTGGCAGGACATCAAGGAAGGCCAGGCCTTCCAGACCTTCCGCCGCACCTTGACGGAGACCGACCTGGTCAACTTCGTCTCGGTCACGGGCATGCTGGAGGCCATCTTCATCGAGAAGGGCTACGAGGGCGGCGCCATCCAGGGCCGCCCCGTGCCGGCCGCGCTGACCTACACGCTGATCGAGGGCTTCATCCTGCAGACCATGATCCAGGGCACCGGGCTGGCCATGCTCGAACTCACGCAGAAGATCCTGGCGCCGGTGGTGGTGGGCGACACGATCTGGGCCACTGTCACCGTGGACGGCATCCGCCCCACCTCGCGCAACGGCCGCGCGGTGGTGGACTCGACCATCGAGGTATTCAACCAGCGCAACGAGCGCGTCATGACCTATACCGCCCGGCGCCTGCTGGCCGGGCGGTAGCGGCCGCACCGGAGGAGACAGATGAAATCACAACAACAAGACCACAAGACCCACCACGACAAGCGCCGCAACCGGCTGGCGCGCCTGGCGCTGCCGCTGGCGTCCGCGCTGCTGGCGCTCGGCATGGCCGCCGGCGCGGCGAACGCGGCCGGGGCAGCGGACGGCTATCCCGCGCACCCGGTCAGGCTGGTGGTGCCGTTCCCGCCGGGCGGGCCGACCGACCTGGTGTCGCGCGTGATCGCCCGCAAGATGTCGGAGGAGCTCGGCCAGCAGGTGCTGGTGGACAACCGCCCCGGCGCCAACGGCAACATCGCCGCCGAGCTGGTGGCCAAGTCGCCGGCGGACGGCTACACGGTGCTGTACAACACCTCGTCGATCGCGCTGAGCCCGGCGCTGTACAAGAAGCTGTCCTACGACGTGAAGCGCGACTTTGCGCCGGTGGCGATGACGGCGATGGTGCCGCTGGTGCTGGAGGTCAACGCGCAGGTGCCGGCGGCCAGCCTCGACGAGTTCATCCGCTACCTCAAGGCCAACCCGGGCAAGCTGACCTACGGCTCGGCCGGCAACGGCAACGTCACGCACCTGGCGGCCTTCCTGTTCCTGCAGGCCAACGGGCTGTCGGCGGTGCACGCGCCGTACAAGGGCAGCGCGCCGGCGCTGACCGACCTCGCCGGCGGCCAGGTGCAGTTCATGACCGACACCATCAATTCCTCGCTGCCGTTCATCCGCGACAAGCGCATGAAGGCGCTGGCCGTCACCAGCATGTCGCGCAGCTCGCAGTTGCCGGACGTGCCGACCGTGGCCGAGACCGTCATGCCCGGCTTCGAGGTGGGCGCGTGGCAAGGCATGCTGGTGCCGGCCAAGACCCCGCCCGAGGTGATCCACAAGCTCAACGCCGCCGCGCAGAAGGCGCTGGCCGCGCCCGACGTGCGCGCCAGCCTGGCGGCGCAGGGCGCCGAGCCGCGCGGCAGCAGCGCGGACGCCTACGGCCGCTACCTGGCGCAGGAGATCCAGCGCTGGCAGAAAGTGGTGAAGGACTCCGGCGTGACGCTCGACTGAGCGCGGCGCCGCCTTCGCGCATCCACGGAGACCGACCTTGACTTCCCTGATCGATACCTTTGAGCTCACCGCCCTGCCCCCCGGGGCGGCGGCTTTCCGGCGCGAGGTGCAAGCGTTCCTGGCCGAGTACCTGCCGCCGCTGCCGCCCGAGCGGCGGGCACGCTCGTGGATGGGCTTCGACGCCGGCTTCAGCCGCGCGCTGGCGCGGCGCGGCTGGGTCGGCATCACCTTGCCGGCGCAGTACGGCGGCGCCGGGCTCGATCCGTTCTCGCGCTTCGTGCTGGTGGAGGAACTGCTGGCCTGCGGCGCGCCGGTGTCGGCGCACTGGATCGCCGACCGCCAGAGCGGGCCGCTGATCCTGCGCTACGGCAGCGACGCGCAGAAAGCCTTCTACCTGCCGCGCATCTGCCGCGGCGAGGCCTTCTTCTGCATCGGCATGAGCGAGCCCAATTCCGGCTCGGACCTGGCCAGCGTGGCCACGCGCGCGGTGCCGCAGCCCGACGGCGGCTGGCGCCTGAACGGGCGCAAGATCTGGACCACCAACGCCGACCGCTGCCACTACATGCTGGCGCTGGTGCGCACCTCCGGCGCCGCGGAGGACCGCCAGCGCGGCCTGTCGCAGGTGATCGTGGACCTGTCCGCGCCGGGCGTGACGGTGCGCCCGATCCACGACCTCGCCGGCGACGCGCATTTCTCCGAGGTCAGCTTCGAGGACGTGCCGCTGCCGGCCGACGCGCTGGTGGGCAAGGAGGGCAGCGGCTGGGAACAGGTCAACGCCGAGCTGGCCTTCGAGCGCAGCGGGCCGGAGCGCCTGTACTCCAGCGTGGTGCTGCTCGACGCCTGGATCGCCGCGCTGCGGCGCGCGCCGGCGGCGCGGCGCGACACCGCCACCATCGGCCGGCTGGCCGCGCGGCTGGCGGTGCTGCGCACCATGTCGCTGGCGGTCACGGCGCGGCTGGCCGCGGGCGAGAGCCCGGTGGTGGAAGCCGCGCTGGTCAAGGACCTCGGCACCGAATTCGAGCAGTCCATCCCCGCGCTGGCGGAGGCCGCGCTGGGCGACGACGCCCACCTCGCCGCCGACGGCGCGCTGTACCGCACCCTGGCCTACGTCAGCCAGGTGGCGCCGTCCTATTCGCTGCGCGGCGGCACGCGCGAGATCCTGCGCGGCATGATCGCGCGCGGCCTCGGCCTGCGCTGACACGGAGCCCTCCATGCACAACGCTTATTCCGACGCGCTCGACACCCTGCTGCGCGACTGCTGCACGCCCGCCGTGGTGCGCGCCGTGGAGCACGGCGGCGATCCCCTGCCGCTGTGGCAGGCCCTGCGGGACAGCGGCTTCGCCGACTGCCTGCTGCCCGAGGAAGCCGGCGGCGCCGGCCTGCCGCTGGCCGAGCTGGCGCCGGTGCTGTTCGCGCTCGGCCGCCATGCGCTGCCGCTGCCGCTGGGCCAGACCATGTTCGCGCGCGCGCTGCTGCACGCCGCCGGCCACGCCGTGCCGGCCGAGCCGGTCGCGCTGGCCGCCTTCGACGACGGCGCCGAAACCGCGCTGGCCGCCGGCGGCGCGCACGCGGCATGGTTCCTGGTGCAGGACGGCACGCGCTGCGTGCTGCTGCCGCGCGCGCAGGCGCGCGTGTCCGCCACCGGCGTGCCGGCCGACCTGACCGTCGCGCTGGCGCGCCCGGCGCCGGACGGCCCCGGCGCGTTCGCGCTGCCGGCCGGCGCGCTGCGCGAGATCGGCGCCTGCGTGCACGCCGCGCAGATGGCCGGCGCCATGTCCCGGATGTTCGAGCTCACGCTGCAATACGCCAACGACCGCCAGCAGTTCGGCCGCGCCATCGGCAAGTTCCAGGCGATCCAGCACCAGATCAGCGTGATGGCCGAGCACGTCGCCGCCGCGCGCATGGCCGCGCAGCTGGCCTGCGCCGGCGGCGGCCGCTTCAACGCCTGGCAGCCGGACCCGCTGCGCGCGGCCATCGGCAAGCTCAACGCCAGCGAGGCGGTCACGCCGGTGACGGCCATCGCGCACGCGGTGCACGGCGCCATCGGCATCACCGCGGAATACGACCTGCAGCTCTACACGCGCCGCCTGCATGCGTGGCGGCTGGCAGACGGCTCCGAGACCTACTGGGGGCGGGTGGTGGGCGAAGCCGTCTGCGCCGGGCCCGCCGACGGCGCGGTCGCGCTGGCGCGGCGCTGGAGCGGGGAGGCGGCTTAGTGGCTTAGTGGCGTAGCGACGCGCCAGCCCACGCGCGGTCCGGGCGTGGGCTGGCGTGCGAATCAGCTTTCCTCCTACACGCGCGTGGGATCCGAGGCGATTTTGCAGGCCTCCGGACGATGAAAGGATGGGCTGGCGGCATATCATTGGCGTATTCACCACCGCGCTGATTGCCGCCTGGCGCCGGCGCCGCCGTTGCGGCCCATCCACGGATTCGGTGTCTCCCGCTGGCCGGGATACGGAGGCTGATGTGTCGATACTTCGAGCAACGCCCGCGCGTGCCGCGGCATGGCGGCGAATCCTCCTGCTGCTCCTCCTGCTGCTGGCGCTGGCCGTCCTGGCAGCCGGCGCGCGGGCGCAGACGCCTTCGCCCGCGCCCGAGTGGCAGTACTCGGCCGGCATCCCGCTGGAGAAGATGTTCGAGCCCGAGATACCGGAATGGGCCGTGCGCGTCGGCGCGGCGGCCATCTACCGGCCGCGCTACGATGGCGCCTCCAGCTACCACGTGCTCGCGGGCGCCACGCTCGACGTGCGCTACCGCGACCTGTTCTTCGCCTCCACCGGCGAGGGCATCGGCGTCAACGCGGTCAGCACGCCGCACCTGCGCGCCGGCCTGGCCATCACCTACAACCTCGGGCGGCGCGAGGCCGACGACCACGCCCACCTGCACGGCATGGGCAACATCAACTTCGCGCCCGAGGCCAAGCTGTTCGTCGACTACGTGGTCTCGAAGGAATTCCCGCTGGTGATCCGCGCCAACGCGCGGCGCGCGCTGGGCGGGTCCGACGGCTGGATCGGCGATCTCGGCGCCTACCTGCCGCTGCCGGGCAGTTCGGAGCACTTCTACTGGTTCGCCGGGCCCAGCGTGAGCTTCGCGGATTCGCGCTACATGGACACGTGGTTCGGCGTGAGCGCGGCGCAATCGGCGCGCTCGGGCTTCGCGCAGCACCATGTCGGCGCCGGCATCAAGTCCTACGGCGCGGGGCTGAGCGCGATGTGGTTCCTGCACAAGCACTGGTTCATCACCGCCGACGCGAGCATCTCGCAACTGGTCGGCGCCGCCGCCGACAGCCCGGTCGTGCAGCGGCCCACCACGTTCTCGGCGGACCTGTCGGTCAATTACCAGTTCTGACCATCCGTCCCGAGCGCCGCCACCATCTCAAACCGCTTTAGACGTTGTTTCAACATGAAGCGAAGCGGTCCTGGCTGGGCGCGCGGCCGCAGACAGTACAAGTAGTACTTGCCGTGCCGCGCAACGACGCCAGGATCTTTTTGAAACGACTTCTCAGGCCGCCTTGCGGTGCCGGCGCTCCGGCTTGCATTCGAACTTGGATTCGCGCCGGCCGTCTTCGTAGGCCACCTCCAGCCGCACCGTGAAGCCCCACAGCCGCGTGACGTGGCGGATCACCTCGTCGAAGTTCTGCGCCAGCGGGCGGCGCTCGTTCTGGAGGTGCCGCAAGGTCAGCGAGCGGTCGCCGCCGACGTCCACGTTGGTGATCTGGATGTTGGGCTCCATGTTCGACAGGTCGTACTGGTTGGCCAGCAGCTGCCGGATGTTGCGGTAGCCCTCGTCGTCGTGGATCGCGGTCACGCGCAGCTTGCCTTCGCGGTCGTCGTCGAGCACCGAGAACAGCTTGAGCTCGCGGATCACGCGCGGCGACAGGAACTGCAGCAGGAAGCTCTCGTCCTTGAAGTTGCGCATGGCGAAGTCGAGCGTCTTGCGCCAGTCGCTGCCGGCGAATTCGGGCGCCCAGCGGTAGTCTTCCTCGGTCGGGTTCTCGCACATGCGGCGCAGGTCCTGGAACATCAGGAACCCGACCGTGTACGGGTTCAGGCCGCTGTAGTACGGGCTGTTGTACGGCGGCTGGTAGATCACGTTGGTGTGCGCCTGCAGCAGCTCCATCATGAAGGCGTCGTTGACCAGGCCTTCCTCGTAGAGCTGGTGCAGGATGGTGTAGTGCCAGAACGTGGCCCAGCCTTCGTTCATGACCTTGGTCTGGCGCTGCGGATAGAAGTACTGCGCGATCTTGCGCACGATGCGCACGATCTCGCGCTGCCACGGCGCGAGCTTGGGCGCGTTCTTCTCGATGAAGTACAGCAGGTTTTCCTGCGGCTCGGGCGGGAAGGCCGATTCGCGCTCGAACCCCTCGTCGTCCTCGAGCGCGTGGGCGCGGTGCTTGGGCAGCGTGCGCCACAGGTCGTTGACCTGCATCTGGAGGTAATTCTCGCGCTCGGTCTGGCGCGCCTGCTCCTCGGCGATGGAGAGCTTCTTGGGCCGCTTGTAGCGGTCCACGCCGTAGTTCTGCAAGGCGTGGCAGGAGTCGAGCAGCAGCTCCACTTCCTGCTCGCCGTAGCGCTGCTCGCATTCGGCCACGTAGTTCTTGGCGAACAGCAGGTAGTCGATGATGGCGTCCGCGTTGGTCCAGGTGCGGAACAGGTAGTTGCCCTTGAAGAAGGAGTTGTGGCCGTAGCAGGCGTGCGCGATGGTCAGCGCCTGCATGGGCATGGTGTTCTCCTCCATCAGGTAGGCGATGCAGGGGTTCGAGTTGATGACGATCTCGTAGGCCAGCCCCATGTGGCCGCGCTGGTAGCTGCGCTCCGAGGCCAGGAAGTGCTTGCCGTAGGACCAGTGGTTGTAGCCTACCGGCAGCCCGGACGATGCGTAGGCATCGAGCATCTGCTCGGCGGTGATGATCTCGATCTGGTTGGGATAGGTGTCGAGGCCGAAGTCGCCGGCAATGCGGGCGATTTCGCGGTCATAGCGGTTGATCAGCTCGAAGGTCCACTCCGAGCCGGTGGAGAGATAAGCCATTTACGACCCCCGTTGCGGGTGAAACGAAAACCTGCCTGTCGGCTTCGTCGGCCTTGCCGGCCTTGTCAGCCTCATCGACCTCATCAACCCTCGCGCGGCGCGCCTCTCCCGCGCGGGCAGTGGCAGCGACGGCGCGCGCGCTTCAGCGCACGCCCGCCGGCCAGGCCGCCTTCTTCTGGAACAGGTCATGCAGCACGGGATAGATTTCCTCCGCGCCGATGATGCGCTGCATGGCGAAGTTCTCATGCCGGTCCCTTACCAACAGATACTCTTCCCAGAGATTCTGCGGTTCCTCGGAGGCCACCTCGACGTAGGCGTAGTACTGCACCAGCGGCAGGATGGACTCGCGCAGCAGGCGCCCGCACAACTCCGAATCGCCCGCCCAGTTGTCGCCGTCCGACGCCTGCGCGCAGTAGATGTTCCACTGGCTGGCGGGATAGCGGTCGTGGATCACCTCGACCATCAGCTTGAGCGCGCTGGACACAACCGTACCACCGGACTCGCGCGAATGGAAGAAGTCCTCCTCGTTGACTTCCTTGGCCACCGTGTGATGGCGGATGAACACCACGTCGATGCGCTCGTAGTTGCGCTTGAGGAACAGGTACAAGAGCATGAAGAAGCGCTTGGCGAGATCCTTGCGGCTCTCGTCCATCGAGCCGGAGACGTCCATCAGGCAGAACATCACCGCCTGCGCCTGCGGGCGCTTCTTGAGCACGCGGTTGTTGTAGCGCAGGTCGAGCTTCTCGATGAAGGGCACGCGCTCCACGCAGGCGCGCAGGTGGCGCATCTCCTTCATCAGCTCCAGCGCGCGCGCGGAATACGGGCCGTCCTGCTCCAGCACCTCGCCGTACTCCTTCTCGAGCACGGTGAGCTTCTTCTGGTAGGGGCTGGACAGCGCGATGCGGCGCCCGAGCGAGCTGCGCATGGTGCGCAGGATGGAAAGGTTGGAAGGCGTGCCGTCGATGGAAAAGCCGGCGCGCACCTTGCGGACCTCGGCGATCTTGGCAAGGTGGCGCTTGGCCATGTCGGGCAGCGCCATGTCCTCGAAGAAGAAATTGAGGAAATCCTCGCGCGACAGCGTGAAGACGAAATCGTCCTCGCCCTCGCCCGAGTCGCTGGCCTTCGAGCCGCCTCCGCCCGCGCCCTGCTGCTGGCGGTCGAAGCTGTCCCCGCGCACGAACTTCTTGTTGCCCGGGTGGATCCACTCCCGCCGGCCGCCCTGGCCGTGGTGGAAGGCTGGCTCGGAGATGTCCTTGACCGGAATGGACACCTGCCCGCTCTGCTCGATGTCCATGATCTTCCGGCCGGACACCGCCTTCGCTACCGCCTGGCGTATCTGTTCGCGGTAGCGCTTGATGAAGCGTTGCTGGTTGACGGCACTCTTGTTGCCGCCGTTCTCGCGCCGATCGATGACCGTGGCCATATGCTTGCCCTCTTGGAGAGGCCTCGTCCAGGCGCCGTTACGATGATTTTCTGACGCGCAAGTACCACTCCACAAGTAGGCGGACCTGCTTCGCCGTGTAGCCCTTCTCGACCATGCGGTTGACGAAGTTCGCGTGCTTGTCCTGGTCCTCGCGGGAGGACTTGGCGTTGAACGAGATCACGGGCAGCAGGTCTTCGGTGGTGGAGAACATGCGCTTCTCGATCACCATGCGCAGCTTCTCGTAGCTGGTCCACGCGGGGTTCTTGCCCGCGTTGTTGGCCCGCGCGCGCAGCACGAAGTTGACGATCTCGTTGCGGAAGTCCTTGGGGTTGGAGATGCCCGCGGGCTTTTCCACCTTCTCGAGTTCGTCGTTGAGCGCGTTGCGGTCGAGAATCTCGCCGGTATTCGGGTCGCGATATTCCTGGTCCTGTATCCACAGGTCGGCAAACACCACGTAGCGGTCGAAGATGTTCTGTCCATATTCGGAATAGGACTCCAGGTAGGCGGTCTGGATCTCCTTGCCGATGAACTCCACGAACGGCGTGGTCAGGTACTCCTTGATGTACGACAGCAGCTTGGCTTCCTGCTCCGGCGGGAACTGCTCGCGCTCGATCTGCTGCTCGAGCACGTAGAGCAGGTGCACCGGGTTGGCCGCCACCTCGGTGTTGTCGAAATTGAAGACCTTGGACAGCACCTTGAAGGCGAAGCGCGTGGACAGCCCGTTCATGCCTTCGTCGATGCCGGCGTAGTCGCGGTATTCCTGGTACGACTTGGCCTTCGGGTCGACGTCCTTGAGGCTCTCGCCGTCATACACCCGCATCTTGGAGAAGATGTTCGAGTTCTCCGGCTCCTTGATGCGCGTGAGCACGGCGAACTGCGCCATCATCTTCAGCGTGTTGGGCGCGCACGGCGCGGCCGCCAGCGAGCTGCTGCGCAGCAGCTTGTCGTAGATCTTCACCTCGTCCGACACGCGCAGGCAGTACGGCACCTTGACGATGTAGATGCGGTCGAGGAAAGCCTCGTTGTTCTTGTCGGCCTTGAAGGTCTGCCACTCGGCCTCGTTCGAGTGCGCCAGGATGACGCCGTCGAACGGGATCGCGCCGAAGCCCTCGGTGCCCTTGTAGTTGCCTTCCTGCGTCGCGGTCAGCAGCGGGTGCAGGACCTTGATCGGCGCCTTGAACATTTCGACGAACTCGAGCAGGCCGCGGTTGGCCAGGCACAGCCCGCCGGAATACGAGTAGGCGTCCGGGTCGTCCTGCGGGAAATCCTCGAGCTTGCGGATATCGACCTTGCCGACCAGCGAGGAGATGTCCTGGTTGTTCTCGTCGCCCGGCTCCGTCTTGGAGATGGCGATCTGCGACAGCACCGAGGGGCGCAGCTTGACCACGCGGAAGCGCGTGATGTCGCCGTTGAACTCGTGCAGGCGCTTCACCGCCCACGGCGAGGCGATGGTGTTGATGTAGCGCACCGGGATGCCGTAGTCCTCTTCCAGGATCTTGCCGTCTTCCTCGGGCGAGAACAGCCCGAGCGGAGATTCGTGGATGGGCGAGCCCTTCAGGGCGTAGATGGGGATCTGCTCCATCAGCACCTTGAGTTTCTCCGCCAGCGAGGACTTGCCGCCGCCGGGAGGCCCGAGCAGATAGAGGATCTGCTTGCGTTCCTCGAGTCCCTGCGCGGCATGCTTGAAGAACGAGACGATCTGCTCGATCGTGTCCTCCATGCCGTAGAACTCGCGGAAGGCCGGATAGATCCTGATGACCTTGTTGAAGAACAGGCGGGACAGCCGTGGATCGTGGTGGGTATCCACCAGTTCGGGCTGACCGATGGCGGCGAGCATGCGCTCGGCGGCGGTCGCGTAGGCGGAGGGGTCCTTCTTGCAGATATCCAGGTACTCCTGGATGCTGTATTCCTCTTCCTTGCGAGCTTCGAAGCGTGTGGCGTAGTGGCCGAAAATGTCCATACCTCACTCCCGTCAGATTCCCGTCCGAGGCGAAGGCACATCTGCTGCATCAAAAGATCCCGCGCCAGCGTTTGCAACTCCGCCACCCCGGCTTGGCGGTGCTGGCCATGTTGCGAGGCCTTTACTTCATCATAGTCAAATAACGGCGAAGGCTAAGAGCCGGTTGACCAACTTCACGCCCGTGTCTTGCAGGTGCGCGTGCAACCGCGCGACGACAGGCAGGTCTCCGTACTGCTGCTCCCGGCCCCACTCGCGACGGGCATTTGGACCATGTCTTGTGACACACATTACACCTTTCCCGCGCCGCGTGCATAGATGGTTTTGTAACCACAACCACGCTTGCGATTTTGCAACGCACGCCCCGCGCGGCATTGCGGACAGCACTACCGCCAACGTCCTAAGGCGTCGGCATGAGGGGCCGCCGCGCGCTGCGCATCCGGCACGCACCGGCACGCATCCGCGCGGCGGCGCACGCCCTACAGCGTGCGCGCCACCAGCTCCTTCATGATCTCGTTGGAGCCGCCGTAGATCTTGCTCACGCGGGCGTTGGCGTACATCCGCGCGATCGGGTATTCGAGCATGTAGCCGTAGCCGCCATGCAGCTGCAGGCATTCGTCGATGATGTCGCAGTTCTTCTGCGCGCACCACCACTTGGCCATCGCCGCGGTGGGGGCATCGAGCTCGCCCGCGAGCAGGCGCATCATGCAGTCGTCGACGAAGGTCGCGGCGATGGTTGCCTCGGTCTTGCACTCGGCGAGCTTGAAGCGCGTGTTCTGCATATCGATCAGCGGTTTGCCGAACACCTGGCGCTCGCGCACGTAGTCCGTGGTGAGCTCGATGGCGCGCTGCATGCTCGCCACCGCGCCCAGCGCGATGATCATGCGTTCCTGCGGCAACTGCTGCATCAGCTGATAGAAGCCTTGTCCCTCCTCGGCGCCGAGCAGGTTTTCCGCCGGCACGCACACGTCGTTAAAGAACAGCTCGGCAGTGTCCTGCCCTTTCTGCCCGATTTTTTCCAGGATGCGGCCGCGCCGGAAGCCCGGCAGGTCGCGGGTCTCGACCATGATGAGCGAGACCCCGCGCGCGCCGGCCCCGGGATCGGTCTTGGCCACCACGCAGACCAGGTCGGCGTGGTAGCCGTTGGTAATGAAGGTCTTTGCACCGTTGATGCGATAGACGTCTCCGTTCTGGTTCTTTTCACGCACCGCGCGGGTGCGTACCGACTTGAGGTCCGAGCCCGCGCCGGGCTCCGACATGGCGATCGCGCCTACCATCGCGCCGGAAGCCATCTGCGGCAGCCATTTGCGCTTCTGCGCCTCGGTGCCGTAGTTGAGCAAGTAATGGGCCACGATGCCGCTGTGCACGCCATTGCCGAGGCTGGTGGCGATGGCGCGCGCCATTTCGTTACAGATCACGGCCTCGTGCGCGAAGTTCCCGCCGCCGCCGCCGTACGCTTCGGGGATGCTCGCGCACAGCAGGCCGACCTCGCCGGCGCGGTTCCAGACCTCGCGGTCGATGTAGCCGCGCTCGGCCCAGCGCGCTTCGTGCGGCACCAGCTCGCGCTCGACGAAGCGGCGCACGGTGTCCTGGAACAGGGTCAGTTCCTCGTTCATCCAGGGCACCTTGCGGGCCGCCATCGCCATGTTCTTGTCCGTGCTCTTCATCTTGGTGTTCTCCGGGAAATGTCGTCGGGGCGGAAGCCGCCGGTGCTGCGCCGCAACACCCGCGGCGCCGGGGTTCGGCCGCGGCAGGAAGCACGGCGGCTGCGATGTATCGATTGATGCTCTTTGACGCAAGCGCCGGCGCTCAGTCCAGCTGGATGTGCGCGTCCTGGACGATGCGGGCCCACTTCGGCGTGTCGGTGGCGATGACGGCGGCCAGTTCCTCGGCCGACGACCCTACCGGCTGCAGGCCCATCGCCGCCAGCTTCTGCGCGATGTCCGGCTGGCGCACGATGCGCCCGACCTCGGCCGACATCCGCGCCACCATCTCGCGCGGCGTGCGCGCCGGCAGGAACGCGGCGAACCAGCCGCTCGGCTCGAAGCCGGGAAAACCCGCCTCGGCGAACGTGGGCACCGCGGCGATCGACTTGTAGCGCTGCGCGCCGGTGATGGCGAGAATGCGGAATTTCCCGCTATTTAAATAGCTGTTCGCGGACGTCACATCGACGAAGGCCGAGTCCACCTGCCCGCCCAGCACGTCGCTCATCAGCGGCGCGGCGCCCTTGTACGGGATGTGCGCCAGATCCAGCCCGGCCTGCATCTTGAGCAGCTCGCCGTGCAGGTGCGAGGACGTGCCGTTGCCGTAGGAGCCGTAGCTGAACCTGCCGGGGCTGGCCCTGGCCAGCGCCACGAACTCGGCGAGCGTGGCGGCCGGCACCCGGTTGGGCACCACGAACAGGTCGGACGAGCGCGCCAGCAGCGAGACCGGCTGGAAATCGCGCGCCACGTCGTAGGGAATGCGCTTGTACAGGCTTGGCGACTGGATCATGGCGGTGATGCCGAGCAGCACCGTGTAGCCGTCCGGCGCCGCCTTGGCGACGATGTCGTTGCCGAGCATGCCGCTGGCGCCGGGCTTGTTGTCCACCACCACGGGCTGGCCCCAGGCCTCGGCCAGGCGCTGGCCGATCATGCGCGCCACGGTGTCGGTGCCGCCGCCGGCCGGGTACGGCACCACCATGCGGATGGGCCTGGCGGGATAGCCGCCCTGCGCCCGCGCCGGCCGCCGCCAGCCGCCCAGCAGCGCGCCGCCGCCGAGTGCCGCCGCCTGGCCCAGCCAGGCTCGCCGCGTTGTCTTCATCGTTGTCTCCCCCAATTCGCTTGGTGTGCTCTGGTGTGCTTTCCGGTGCGTTGTCCTGCCGCGCGTCTCAGTCCGCGGGCCGGACCGGCGCCGCCTGTTCCTGCTCCTGCAGCGCCCGCCACTGGATCTTCCCGGTGGCCGACTTGGGCAGCGCGTCGACAAAGCTGACGATGCGCGGCACCTTGTAGGCCGCCAGCCGCTCGCGGCACCACGCCATGATCTGCTCGGCGCCGGCCTCGGGCGTGCCGCGCGCGGCGGGCTTGAGCGCCACCACCGCCTTGACGGTCTCGCCGCGGCGCGCGTCGCGCGCGGCGATCACGCAGGCTTCGTGGATGGCCGGATGGCCGTACAGCAGGTTCTCCACCTCGGCGGGCCAGACCTTGAAGCCGGAGGCGTTGATCATGCGTTTGAGGCGGTCGCGCATGAAGAAATAGCCTTCCTCGTCCATGAAGCCCAGGTCGCCGGTGCGCAGGAAGCGCTTGCCGTCGATCTCGACGAACGCCTCGGCGTCGGCCTGCGGATTGCGCCAGTAGCCCAGCATGATCTGCGCGCCGTGCGTGACGATCTCGCCCAGCTCGCCCTGCGGCAGCCCGGCCAGCGTGTGCGGGTCGATCACGCGCGCGTCCACGCCGAAGGTGGCGATGCCCAGGCACTCGCGCTTGGGCCGGTGGCGCGGGTTGGACAGCAGGAAGGCCGCGCTCTCGGTCAGGCCGTAGGCCTCCACGTAAGGCAGGCCGAAGCGCTCCTGCAGCATCGACGCCACCGCGTCCGGCATGGCCGCGCCGCCGCCGCCGAGGTAGGACAGGCTGGAGAGGTCGCGCCCGGCGATGCCGGGCTGGGAAAAGAAATCCACCAGCATCGCCGGCGGCGCGCCCCAGGTGGTCACCTGGTAGCGCTCGATCAGGTCTGCTGCCAGCGCGCGGTCCCAGCGCGGCAGCAGCACGATGGTGGCGCCCAGGTAGAGCGGCGCGTGGATGCCGTTCTGCATGCCGAGCAGGTGGAACATCGGCGCCACCGACAAGGTCACGCTGTCCGGCAGGGCGCCGCGCCAGCGCTGCGAGCCCACCGCCGCGCTCATCAGCGTGCCGTGCGTATGCATGCAGCCCTTCGGATGGCCGGTGGTGCCGGAGGTGTAGGCCAGCATGCACAAGGTGTCGTAGCCGGCCTCGTCCGGGCCGGGGCTCAGGCCGGCGGCGTCGGCCTGCGTCCACGGCACGAGCGTGGCGCCGGCCGGCGCGCCGGCGGGCAGCGGCGCGCGCTCGTGCAGCCACGCCGGCACCCCGGCGTCGGTCCGGTCGGCGCGGTCGGCACGGTCGGCGGCGGCGAGCATGTCGCCGTACTGGTGCGCGATCACGTGCGGCAGCCGCGCGCCGTGCAGCGGCGCGATGCGCGCGTACAGCTCGGCGGCGACGAAGGCCGCCACCGCGCCGCTGTCCGCCACCACGTGCTCGAGCTCCGCGGTCAGCCACATCGGGTTGGCCGGCACCACCACCGCCCCGGCGCGCAGGATGGCGTAGTAGGCCACGATGAACTGCGGGCAGTTCTGGCTGAACAGCAGCACGCGGTCGCCCGGCGCCACGCCGCACGCCTGCTGCAGGTAGCCCGCCATGCGCCCGATCTGCGCCTGCAGGCTGGCGTAGCTGATGGCGTTGCCGAAGAACCGGATCGCGGTCTTGTCCGGGTAGCGCCGCGCGGCGACTTCCACGTTGTAGGCCAGGCTGGTGCGCGGCACCTGGATCTGCGCCGGCAGGCCCGGTGGCCAGAACGGCGAGCGGCAGGGAGGCATGGAAAAGGAATCGGCTTGCATCATGGCAACACGGGTAGGAGAAAAAGGCGCCGGCCGCCGCCGGCGCGGCATCAGTCGAGGCGGATGTTGCGGGTGCGGATCACCTGGCCCCAGCGCGCGTAGTCGCTGCGCATGGTGTCGGCGAAGGCGTCCGGCGTGCTGCCCGAAAGCACCACGCCCATCTCGCCCATGCGCCCGCGCACGGCCGGCACGGCCAGCACGCGGTTGACGTCGGCGGAAAACTTCTCCACCACCGCGCGTGGCGCCGCGGCGGGCAGCAGCAGGCCGAACCAGCCCATCGAATCCATGCCCGCGATGCCGCCTTCGCGGAAGGTCGGCACGTCCGGCAACTGCGGCGCGCGCGCCGGGCCGGTCACGGCCAGCGCGCGCAGCCGGCCGCTGGCCACGTGCGGGCGCGCGCCCATCACGGAAATCACGGCCGCCGGCACCTGCCCGCCGAGCAGGTCGTTGATCTCCGGCGCCTCGCCCTTGTACGAGACATGGGTCAGGTCGAGCCCGGCCGCGTCGTTGAAGACCTCGCCGTACAGATGCCCGCTCGAGCCGGTGCCGAACGAGCCGTAGCTGAACTGGCGCGGCCGGGACTTCACCAGCGCGATGAACTCCGCCAGCGTGGCCGCGGGCACCGAGTTGTGCACCGCGAACACCAGGCTGGTGGTGCCGAGCTGCGACACCGGCGCGAAATCGCGCACCGGGTCGAACGGCGCCTTCGCGTACAGGCTCGGCGCCTGGACCAGCGTGGTGATGGTCAGCAGCGCGGTGTGGCCGTCGGGCTCGGCCTTGGCCACCGCGTCGGCGCCGATCATGCCGCTCGCGCCCGGGCGGTTCTCCACCACCACGGGCTTGCCCCACGCCCTGCCCAGCGGCTCGGCGAGCGCGCGCGCCAGCACGTCGGTGGCGCCACCGGCCGGGTAAGGCACCACCAGCCGCACCGGCCGGCCCGGCCAGTTGCCGCCCGCGCCCTGCGCCAGCGCCGGGCCGCACGGCCCGATGCCGCCGGCCGCCAGCGGCGCCGCGCCCAGCCACGACAAGATCCTGCGACGATCAGCCTGCATCCCGCTCCCTCCCCCGGTCCCATGCCCAGGCAACGAGATTGCGCGATGCTGCGCTGCGTGGACAATGACCATTCGGCCCAAAATGATTGGCCGAATCGCTCAGGGAAAAGCCTGCCTTTGGTAAATCCGGATTGCGCGGCGCCGGCGCATCGGGCTAACTGGCGCGACAGGCTCGCCATGAGCCGCCATGAGCCGCCATGAGCCACCATAAGCCACCATAAGCTGGCGCAGACCCGGCATCCCGCCAGACCCGCCAGCCCGCGCGCTCATGCCGCGCCGCAGCATCCGGCCGCCAGGGCTGCGGCAACGAGGACGAGGAGACCATGCATATCGTCGCTTCGGGCGCGGGCGCGTCCGTGCCGCCAGCGGTGCCGGCCGCTTCCCGCCCGCTGCGGGCGGCGCCGCACGGCCCGCCGGCCCGCCACACCATCGCCGTGCTCCAGGTCGAGCAGATCCTGCTGGGACCGCGCCGCCTCGGCTGCGACATCGACGCCCTGCTGCGCCGCGCCGGCATCCCCGCCGCGCTGCTGCAATCGCCCAGCGCGCGCGTGAGCGAAGACCAGTTCGCCGCGCTGATGCGCGCCATGCGCCGCGTCACGCGCGACGAGTTCTGGGGCCTGCTGAACCGGCCGCTGGCGCCCGGCGTGTTCGCCCAGGCCTGCCGCGCGCTGATCCACTGCGCCACGCTCGAAGACGCGCTGCGCGTCGGCCTGCAGCAATACCGGCTGCACCTGCACGACTTCGTGCCCCGCCTGCAGCAGCACGACGGCCGCGCCACCCTGCTGCTGCTGCCGCGCGCGCCCGCCACGCCATGCCGCCTCTACGCCGAATCCACCTTCGCCTTCCAGGCCTACGGCGTGGCCAACTGGCTCGCCGCCCGGCGCATCCCGCTGGCCGGCGTCGACCTCGCCGCGCCACCGCCCGCGCCACGCGGCAGCGCGCGGCGCAGCGACACCGAGCGCGTCTTCAACACCCAGGTCCGCTACGGCCAGCCGCACACCGCGCTGCATTTCGACGCCGCCTGGCTGCGCCTGCCCGTGGTGCAGGACGCCGCCAGCCTGCAAGCCTTCCTGCGCGACACCCCGCGCAACCTGCTGACCCGCTATCGCGACGACTCCTGCCTCGCCGAGCGCATCCGCCGCCACCTGCGCGGCCACCTCGACGGCGAACTCCCCTCGCTCGAACAGATGGCCGAAACCCTGCGCCTGACCCCACAGACGCTGCGCCGCCGCCTGCGCGACGAAGGCCGCGGCTACCAGAGCATCAAGGACAGCCTGCGGCGCGACGCCGCCATCGGCTTTCTCGAACATACCGACCTGCCGTTGCAGCAGGTGGCGTTAAGGGTGGGGTTTTCGGAGCCGAGCACGTTTCACCGGGCGTTCAAGAAATGGACTGGCGTGGCGCCAGGGGAATACCGGCAGCGGCAGATGATGGGGTGTGCGGCGTAGGGGATGGGTTGTTGGAGGTTATTTCAAGCTTCAAATTCAACTTCAGAATCCACGTCAAAATCAACTTCGAAGTCAAAGTCAACGTCAACTTCAAAGTCAAAGTCAACTTCAAA
>NZ_BBQM01000034.1 GCF_000876015.1 Cupriavidus basilensis
TTTGACTTTGACTTTGACTTTGACTTTGACTTTGACTTTGACTTTGACTTTGACTTTGACTTTGACTTTGACTTTGACGTTCAGCCGTTAATGTTAAGCAGTTGACTTTGACGTTCAGCAGCCAACGTTAAGACACCGACTTCAAAATCAACCAGTTGACACCAAACTCAAAGCCCCCAGCAAAAAAACAAAAAACCCGCCCCAGGCTCACAGCCCCAAGACGGGTCCACCAGCCACCCTACAGCCGGCAAGGCACAAGAAACAAAAAACTCACCTCGGCAATTCAGAATGCCCCATCAGGAACGCATCCACCGACCGCGCCGCCTGGCGCCCCTCACGAATCGCCCACACCACCAGTGACTGCCCGCGACGCACGTCGCCGGCGGCAAACACCTTCGGCACATTGGTCTGATACGCCCGCTCGCCTTCGGTGGCGGCACGCGCGTTCTTGCGCGCATCGGTATCCACGCCGAACGCCGAGAGCAGCGAGCCGACCGGGTTGGTGAAGCCCATCGCCAGCAGCACGAGGTCGGCCTTGAGGATGAACTCGCTGTCCGGCACTTCCTGCATCTTGCCGTCCTTCCACTCCACGCGGCAGGCCTTGAGCGCGGTGATCTTGCCGCTGTCCTTGCCTTCCCCGCCGATGAATTCCTTGGTCGCCACCGACCAGTCGCGCTCGCAGCCTTCGTCGTGCGACGACGAGGTGCGCAGCTTGATCGGCCAGTACGGCCACACCAGCGGCTTGTTTTCTTCTTCCGGCGGCTGCGGCAGCAGCTCGAACTGGACGACCGACTCGGCGCCGTGGCGGTTGGAGGTGCCAACGCAGTCAGAGCCCGTGTCGCCGCCGCCGATCACGATCACGTGCTTGCCTTCGGCGCGGATCTCGTTGGGGCCGTCGCCGGCGACTTCCTTGTTCTGCGGGATCAGGAATTCCAGCGCGTAGTGCACGCCGGCCAGCTCGCGGCCGGGCACGGGCAGGTCGCGCGGCACTTCCGAGCCGCCGGCCAGCACGACGGCGTCGAACTGGTCCTGCAGCGCCTGCGCCGAGATGGTTTCGCGCGCGTAGTTCTTGATGCCGGCCGGCAGTTCGCCGTCGGTCACCATCACGCCGGGGCGGAAGGTCACGCCTTCGGACTGCATCTGCTCGATGCGGCGGTCGATCAGCGTCTTCTCCATCTTGAAGTCGGGGATGCCGTAGCGCAGCAGGCCGCCGATGCGGTCGTTCTTCTCGAACACGGTCACGTCGTGGCCGGCGCGCGCCAGTTGCTGCGCGGCGGCCATGCCGGCGGGGCCGGAGCCGACCACGGCCACGGTCTTGCCGGTCTTGTGCTTCGCCGGCTGCGGCGCGACCCAGCCTTCTTCCCAGGCCTTGTCGATGATGGCATGCTCGATCGACTTGATGCCGACCGGCAGCTCGTTGATGCCAAGCGTGCAGGCGGCCTCGCACGGCGCCGGGCAGATGCGGCCGGTGAACTCGGGGAAGTTGTTGGTCTGGTGCAGCACCTGGATCGCCGACTTCCAGTCCTGGCGGTACACCAGGTCGTTGAAGTCGGGGATGATGTTGTTGACCGGGCAGCCGTTGTTGCAGAACGGGATGCCGCAGTCCATGCAGCGCGCGCCCTGGATCTTCGCTTCGCTGTCGGACAGCGCGAAGACGAATTCCTTGTAGTGCTTCACGCGCTTGGTTACGGGCTCGTAACCTTCGTTCTGGCGCGGAAATTCGAGAAAGCCAGTCGCCTTACCCATGTTGCGTCCTTGGTCTTGCTGGGCGGCACCGGCGCATGCGCCGGCCCCGCTGTGAGGTCAGTATCTTGTGAGCCGGCGGCGCGGGCCGCGCCGCCGCTCCTGCTTGGTCGGGCCCGCGGGCCCTGCCTGCGAACTCAGGCGGCGATGGCTTCCCGGTCGCTGTCCTTCGCTTCCTGTTCCTTCGCGTACATCTCGCCCAGGGCGCGCTTGTACTCGGTCGGGAAGACCTTGACGAACTTGCGGCGCGCCGTGGCCCAGTCGGCCAGCAGCGCCTTGGCGCGCTCGGAGCCGGTGAAGCGGAAGTGCTGCTCGATCAGGCCCTTGAGGATGGCCTCGTCGAGCTGGCGCTTGCCGCCGACCTTGTGCCAGGAAGCGGGCGACTGGCCCTTTTCCTGGTCCGCCGACGCCAGCACCGCTTCGAGCGCGACCATCGAGGTGTTGCAGCGCTTGTCGAACAGGCCGTCCTCGTCGTAGACGTAGGCCACGCCGCCCGACATGCCGGCCGCGAAGTTGCGCCCGGTGCCGCCCAGCACCACCACCGTGCCGCCGGTCATGTACTCGCAGCCGTGGTCGCCGGTGCCTTCCACCACGGCGGAGGCACCCGAGTTGCGCACCGCGAAGCGCTCGCCGGCCACGCCGTTGAAGAACGCCTCGCCGGCGATGGCGCCGTACAGCACCGTGTTGCCGACGATGATGTTGCGGGTCGGATCGCCGCGGAACTCGTGCGGCGCGCGCACGATCACGCGCCCGCCCGACAGGCCCTTGCCGACGTAGTCGTTGCCGTCGCCCACGAGGTCCAGCGTGACGCCGTGCGCGAGGAACGCGCCGAAGGACTGGCCGGCGGTGCCCTGCAACTGGATGTGGATGGTGTCGTCGGGCAGGCCTTCATGGCCGTACTGCTTGGCCACCACGCCGGACAGCATCGCGCCGACCGTGCGGTTGACGTTCTTGACCGGCTGGATGAACGACACGCGCTCGCCCTTGTCGATGGCCGGGCGCGCCTTGGCGATCAGCACGTGGTCGAGCGCCTTGCCGGCTTCGACCGACAGGCCGTGGTCCTGCGTGTCGGTGTGGTAGCGCGGCACTTCGGCGGCGATCGGCGCCTGGTAGAACACGCGCGAGAAATCGAGGCCGCGCGCCTTCCAGTGCTCGATGCCGGCACGGGTGTCGAGCAGGTCGGCGCGGCCGATCAGCTCGTTGAACGTGCGGATGCCCAACTGCGCCATGATCTCGCGCGCTTCTTCGGCGATGAAGAAGAAGAAGTTCACCACGTGCTCGGGCTTGCCCTGGAATTTCTTGCGCAGCACCGGGTCCTGCGTGGCCACGCCCACCGGGCAGGTGTTCAGGTGGCACTTGCGCATCATGATGCAGCCTTCGGCCACCAGCGGCGCGGTAGCGAAGCCGAACTCGTCGGCGCCCAGCAGCGCGCCGATGACCACGTCGCGGCCGGTCTTCATCTGGCCGTCGGCCTGCACGCGGATGCGGTTGCGCAGGCCGTTGAGCATCAGGGTCTGCTGGGTCTCGGCGAGGCCCAGTTCCCACGGGGTGCCGGCATGCTTGATCGACGACAGCGGCGAGGCGCCGGTGCCGCCGTCATGGCCGGCGATCACCACGTGGTCGGCCTTGGCCTTGGCCACGCCCGCGGCCACCGTGCCCACGCCCACTTCGGACACCAGCTTGACCGAGATGTCGGAGACCGGGTTGACGTTCTTCAGGTCGTGAATCAGTTGCGCCAGATCCTCGATCGAGTAGATGTCGTGGTGCGGCGGCGGCGAGATCAGGCCGACGCCCGGCACCGAGTAGCGCAGCTTGCCGATGTAGTCCGACACCTTGTGGCCGGGCAGCTGGCCGCCTTCGCCGGGCTTGGCGCCCTGCGCCATCTTGATCTGGATCTGGTCGGCCGAGGCCAGGTATTCGGCGGTCACGCCGAACCGGCCCGAGGCCACCTGCTTGATCTTCGAGCGCAGCGAGTCGCCGGCCTGCAGTTCCAGGTCGCGCACCACGGCATCCGAGCCCAGCAGGCCCTGCATGGTGTCGCCCTGCTTGATGGGAATGCCGCGCAGCTCGTTGCGGTAGCGCTTCTCGTCCTCGCCGCCTTCGCCGGTGTTGGACTTGCCGCCGATGCGGTTCATCGCCACGGCCAGCGTGGCGTGGGCCTCGGTCGAGATCGAGCCCAGCGACATGGCGCCGGTGGCGAAACGCCGGACGATGTCCTTGGCCGACTCGACTTCCTCGAGCGGGATCGCGCGCGCCGGGTCGACCTTGAACTCGAACAGGCCGCGCAGCGTCATGTGGCGGCGGCTCTGGTCGTTGATGATGTTGGCGTATTCCTTGTAGGTCTGGTACGCGCCGCGGCCTTCGTCGGCGCGCACGGCGTGCTGCAGCTTGGCCACCGAGTCCGGCGTCCACATGTGCTCTTCGCCGCGGATGCGGAACGCGTACTCGCCGCCGGTCTCGAGCATGCCCTCGAGCACCGGGTTGTCGCCGAACGCGTCGCGGTGCAGGCGCAGCGCTTCCTCGGCCACCTCGAAGATGCCGATGCCTTCGACGTTCGAGGCGGTGCCGTGGAAATACTTCTGCACCAGCTCGCGCGACAGGCCGATCGCTTCGAAGATCTGCGCGCCTGTGTACGACATGTAGGTGGAGATGCCCATCTTGGACATCACCTTCTGCAGGCCCTTGCCGATCGCCTTGACGAAGTTCTTGACCGCCTTCTCGGACGAGAGGTCGCCGGACAGGCCCTGCGCCATGTCGGACAGCGTTTCCATCGCCAGGTACGGGTGCACGGCTTCGGCGCCGTAGCCGGCCAGCAGCGCGAAGTGGTGCACTTCGCGCGCGGTGCCGGTTTCCACCACGAGGCCGGCCGAGGTGCGCAGGCCCTTGTCCACCAGGTGGTGGTGGATCGCCGAGGTGGCCAGCAGCGCGGGAATGGCGACGTGCTCGGCGTCGACGCGGCGGTCCGACACGATCAGGATGTTGTAGCCCGAGCGCACCGCGTCAACGGCTTCGGCGCACAGCGAGGCCAGGCGCGCTTCGATGCCTTCCTTGCCCCACGCCTTCGGATAGCAGATGTTCAGCTCGTACGAACGGAACTTGCCGCCGGTGTAGTGCTCGATGTTGCGGATCTTGGCGATGTCCTTGAAGTCCAGCACGGGCTGGGACACTTCGAGGCGCATCGGCGGGTTGATGTTGTTGAGCTCGAGCAGGTTCGGCTTCGGGCCGATGAACGACACCAGCGACATCACCATGTTCTCGCGGATCGGGTCGATCGGCGGGTTGGTGACCTGGGCGAACAGCTGCTTGAAGTAGTGGTACAGCGTCTTGTTCTTGGACGAGAGCACGGCCAGCGGGCTGTCGTTGCCCATCGAGCCGGTGGCTTCCTCGCCGGACAGCGCCATCGGCGCCATCAGGAACTTGACGTCTTCCTGGGTGTAGCCGAACGCTTGCTGGCGGTCCAGCAGGCGCGCGTCGGGCTTCTTCTCGGCGGCCACGTCCTCGGGCTTCGCTTCGAGCTCGTCGAGCTTGATGCGCACGGCGTCGATCCAGCTCTTGTACGGCTTGGCGTTGGCCAGGTTGTCCTTGAGCTCCTTGTCGTCGATGATGCGGCCCTGCTCCATGTCGATCAGGAACATCTTGCCCGGCTGCAGGCGCCACTTCTGCACGATGCGCGACTCGGGGAACGGCAGCACGCCGGCTTCCGAGGCCAGCACCACGACGTCGTCCTCGGTCACGTAGAAGCGCGCCGGGCGCAGGCCGTTGCGGTCCAGCGTGGCGCCGATCTGGCGGCCGTCGGTGAAGCAGATCGCGGCGGGGCCGTCCCACGGCTCCATCATGGCGGCGTGGTACTCGTAGAACGCGCGGCGGTTGTCGTCCATCAGCGTGTGCTGTTCCCAGGCTTCCGGGATCATCATCATCATCGCGTGGACGAGCGGGTAGCCCGCCATCGTCAGCAGCTCGAGGCAGTTGTCGAACGAGGCGGTGTCGGACTGGCCGGGGTAGATCAGCGGCCACAGCTTGGGCAGGTCGTCGCCGAGCACCGGCGAGGAGATCGCGCCGGTGCGCGCGTTGACCCAGTTCACGTTGCCCTTGACCGTGTTGATTTCGCCGTTGTGGGCGACCATGCGGTACGGGTGGGCCAGCTCCCAGGCCGGGAAGGTGTTGGTGGAGAAGCGCTGGTGCACCAGGGCCAGCGCCGACACGGCGCGCGGGTCCTGCAGGTCGAGGTAGTACTCGCCGACCTGGTTGGCCAGCAGCAGGCCCTTGTACACCACCGTGCGCGCCGACATCGACGGCACGAAGTATTCCTTGCCGTGCTTGAGCTTGAGCGCCTGGATGGCGTGGCTGGCGGTCTTGCGGATCACGTAGAGCTTACGTTCGAGCGCGTCCGTGGTCATGATGTCGCGGCCGCGCCCGATGAAGATCTGGCGGATCACCGGCTCGGTCTTGCGCACGGTCGGCGACATCGGCATGTTGCAGTCCACCGGCACGTCGCGCCAGCCCAGCACGACCTGGCCTTCCAGGCGCACGGTGCGCTCGAGCTCCTGCTCGCAGGCCAGGCGCGAGGCGTGTTCCTTGGGCAGGAAGATCATGCCCACGCCGTACTCGCCCGACGGCGGCAGGGTCACGCCCTGCCTGGCCATTTCCTCGCGGTAGAACTGGTCCGGGATCTGGATCAGGATGCCCGCGCCGTCGCCCATCAGCGCATCGGCGCCGACCGCGCCGCGGTGATCGAGGTTTTCCAGGATCTTCAGGCCCTGCTGGACGATCTCGTGGCTCTTCTTGCCCTTGATGTGGGCGACCATGCCGACGCCGCATGCGTCTTTCTCATTGGCGGGGTCGTACATGCCCTGGGCCTGCGGCAGCGAGGCGGGCGCGTGCGTGGCGGCGGCAGAGGCGGACTCGGCGGCCTGCGCCAGCGTTGGCTTCGATTGGGATTGCGATTGGTCCACGGGCTTGATTCCGGTGAGGGCTGCGCAGCCAGCAGGGCAGACCGGAACGGGGACCGCACTCTGCCACCTGGGCCGGCCGGGGCCGGGAGCGGGATGACGAGAGGGACAGCGGGGCCGCAGCGGCGTACGCAAGCGTGACGCGCCGCACAATGAATGTGGGTGGAGGAACTATAAAAGAATCATCCACGTCTCGCAAAAAATTTAAATGGGGTCAGAAGATATTAAATCTCGCACCACAAACGGGATGGTCTTTATTTGGGGACATATTACTTTTTGGTGCATCGCGCGCCGTCCCGCGCACATCGGGCACCGCGACGGTTCAAGCCGCGCCGCCGCCTACGCAGCGCCGGGTTCGGGGTCCATGCCGCCCGCGCTGCGCCCCGGCGGCCGGCCCTTCGGCAACGGCTGCACGCGGCGCGTGCCCTGCCGCTCCAGCTGCGCCAGGAAAGCAGCATCGCCGAGCGGCCAGCCGCTGTGCGCGTGGCTGCGCAGCGTGGCCAGCGCCGCCGGCGACAGGCCTTCAGCCGCCACCGCGCGGTAGTTGGACTGGCGCTCGAACGGCGTATTGCCGAGCGCCCAATAGACGGAGTGATCGCTCACAAAGGGGCTGGCCTCGATGCCGGCGTGGTGGCGGTAGCTGCTCCAGCGGTCCGCCTCGGGCTGCGCGACCTCGCCGGCGCGCATGGCGTTGCCTTCCACGTACAGCATGGCCGGCAGCAGCCACTGCGCCGGGTCGAACACCGCGGAACGGAAGCGCCCGTCCCACAGCGTGCCGGTGCGCCCCGCGGCGCGGTTGAAGTAGCGCGCGTAGCGGCGCCCGACCGCCTGCATGGTCAGGCTGAGCGAGTCGGCCTGGCGCGGCGTGGCGACCAGATGCACGTGGTTGGGCCGCAGCGCGTAGGCGTGGATGGCGAGATCGTGCTCGCGCGCGGCCATGCGCAGGCAGTCCAGGTAGTGGACGTAGTCGTCGGGGCCGAGGAACACCGGCTGGCGGTTGTTGCCGCGCTGCAGTACGAGGGCGGGCAAGCCGGTCGGCGAAAAGCGGGGAAGTCGGGCCATGAGGGCAAACGCGGGAATCGGCGCCAGCGCCTTGCGGCGCGCCGGCAAAACCCGATGATAGCGCAGGCGCGCGCTGATCCGTCCCCAATTTGTCGGGGGCGTCCCGCTCCCCGCATGCGGCGCCTAGTTGCCGCCCTCGTGGACCGAGAAGATGCGGCGGTGCTCGCGGATCGCGTAGCGGTCCGTCATGCCGGCGATGTAGTGGGCGACCAGGCGCGCCTGATCGCGCCCCTGCCCGGCCTGGTACTGCGGCGGCAGCAGGCGCGGATCGGCCATGAAGACGTCGAACAGGTCGGTGATGATGCGCTGCGCCTTGGCCGACATGCGCATCACGAGGTAGTGCCGGTACAGGTGGCGGAACAGGAAGCGCTTGAGTTCGGCGGCTTCCTCGCGCACGGCGGCGCTGAAGGCGACCAGCGGGCCGGCGGCGCGCACCGCCTCGATGTTGCGCGGGCCGGCTGCGGCGATATTGCGGCTGGTGGTCTCGATCAGGTCGACGATCAGCGTGTTGATCATGCGCCGGACGGTCTCGTTGATGACGCGCCGGCCGTTGATGCCCGGGAACGCGGTCATCGCCTCGGCGCGGTGGCGGCGCCACATCGGCACTTCGTCCATCTGCTCGAGCGTGAGCAGGCCGGAGCGCAGGCCGTCGTCGATGTCGTGGTTGTTGTAGGCGATCTCGTCGGCCAGGTTGGCCAGCTGGGCTTCCAGCGAGGGCTGGGTGCCTTCCAGGAAGCGCCGGCCCAGCTCGCCCAGCGCCGAGGCATTGACGCGCGAGCAGTGCTTGAGCACGCCCTCGCGCGTCTCGAAGGTCAGGTTGAGGCCGTCGAAGCCGCCGTAGCGCTCCTCCAGCTCGTCCACCACCAGCAGGCTCTGCAGGTTGTGCTCGAAGCCGCCGTGGTTCTTCATGCAGGTGTTCAGCGCGTCCTGCCCGGCGTGGCCGAACGGCGTGTGCCCGAGGTCGTGGGCCAGCGAGATGGCCTCCACGAGGTCTTCGTTCAGGCGCAGGTTGCGGGCGATCGAGCGCGCGATCTGGGCCACTTCCAGGCTGTGCGTGAGCCGGGTGCGGAACAGGTCGCCCTCATGGTTGACGAAGACCTGGGTCTTGTATTCGAGCCGGCGGAAGGCCGTGCTGTGGATCACGCGGTCGCGGTCGCGCTGGAACTCGCTGCGCGAGGACGACGGCGGTTCGACGTGCACGCGCCCGCGCGACAGCGCGGAGCGGGCAGCATACGGAGCGAGATGGCTTTCGAGGTCGGTCATGCGGCAATCCGGTCGGCAGCCGGCCGGGGCTCGCGCCGCCGGCCGGGGTTGCGAGGCACAACCGATCGCGTCAGGCGACCGGCGCCTCGGTGGGCGGCCTGAGCACCGCGTGCTGCAGCGTAGCGCGCAGGTCGGCGTCCGGCACGGTGGTGATGAAGGCCTCGCCCAGCTTCCTGAGCAGGATGAACTTGACGCTGCCGGCTTCCGCCTTCTTGTCCACTTTCATCAGTTCGATGTAGCGGTCGGTGCCGAGATCCGGCGCCACCACGGGCAGCATGGCCGCGCGCGTGAGCTGCGTCACGCGCGCGCGCGTCTCGGTGTCGATGAAGCCGAGCCGGTGCGACAGGTCGGCCGCCATCACCATGCCGCAGCCCACGGCCTCGCCGTGCAGCCATTCGCCGTAGCCCATGCCGGCCTCGATGGCATGGCCGAAGGTGTGGCCGAAATTGAGGATGGCGCGCAGGCCGCCCTCGCGCTCGTCCTGGGCCACCACCGCGGCCTTGATCTCGCACGAGCGCTGCACCGCCAGCGCCATCATGTCCGGGTCGCAGTCGTTGAGCGCGCGGATGTTGCGCTCGATCCAGCCGAAGTACTCGGCGTCGGCGATGGCGCCGTGCTTGATCACCTCGGCCAGGCCGGCGGCCAGTTCGCGCGCCGGCAGCGTGCGCAGCGTGTCGATGTCGGCGATCACCGCGTTGGGCTGGTGGAACGCGCCGATCATGTTCTTGCCGAGCGGGTGGTTGATGCCGGTCTTGCCGCCCACCGAGGAATCCACCTGCGCCAGCAGCGTGGTGGGCATCTGCACGAACGGCACGCCGCGCATGTAGCTGGCGGCGGCAAACCCGGTCATGTCGCCGACCACGCCGCCGCCGAGCGCGACCAGCGTGGTCTTGCGGTCGGCGCCGGCCCGGAGCAGCGCGTCGAAGATCAGGTTGAGCGTTTCCCACTGCTTGAACGCTTCACCGTCGGGCAGGGTCACGGTGCGCACGGTCTTGCCGAGCGCGGCCAGCGTGGCCTCCACGCGCGCCGCGTAGAGCGGGCCGACGGTCTCGTTGGTGACGATGACGGCATGGGTGCCGCGCACGTGGGGACGCAGCAGCTCGGCCTGGTCGAGCAGGCCGGTGCCGATATGGATGGGGTAGCTGCGCTCCCCGAGGTCGACTTCAAGGGTGATCATCGTGATTCCGGTCCTGCGCCGGCGGTGCTTCCGCGCCGTCGCCGTCGTCCTGCCCGGGCTCGCCCGGCTCTTCGGCGGCCACGCTGAAACCGGCCATTTCAAGTTGCATCAACACCATATTAGCAAGCTGGGCCACCGAGGGCTTGCCGGTTTCGATGATGAAGTCCGCCACCTCGCGGTAAAGCGGGTCGCGCTCGGCATAGAGCGCCTCGAGCCTGCCCTTCGGGTCCGCGGTCTGCAGCAGCGGGCGGTTGCGGTCGTGGCGCGTGCGCAGCCACAGGTCGTGCGGGCTGGCGCGCAGGTAGACCACGGTGCCGCGCGCCTTCAGGTGCGCCCGGTTCTCCGGGCGCAGCACCGCGCCGCCGCCGGTGGCCAGCACGATGCCGCTGCGCTGGCTCAGCTCGTCGATCATGTGCGCCTCGCGCTCGCGGAAGCCCGCTTCGCCCTCATGCTCGAAGATGATCGGGATCCGCACGCCGCAACGCGCCTCGAGTTCGTGGTCCGAATCGAAGAAGGGATAGTTCAGGCGCCGGGCCACGGTTCGGCCGACGGTGGTCTTGCCGGCACCCATCAGGCCGACAAAAAAGAGGTTCGGGCGGGTGGCTGTCACTGGCATGTCGGGCGGCTGCCGGGTCTCTGGCCGGCCGCCGCAGTGGGAAACTGCGTCATCTTCTTATGTCGGGGCGATCCGGGCAAGTGGCACGGAGCGCGCGGGCGGCGGCCCGCCCCGTGTCCGCCCTGCCCTCCGCGCCGCCGGCCCGGCAATGAAAAAGGCCGCATCGCGCACGATGCGGCCTCCCAGTCTACTGCATCCGGCGGGCCGGGCGGGCCCGGCAGCGCCGCCGCCGGAGCCGCCGGCGGGCTTATTGGCGAACTTATTGGCGGACTTATTTCAGCGAGACGCTCTCGTTGAGCACGCGCGGCGTCAGGAATACCAGCAGTTCGGTGCGGTTGTTGACCTTGGCGTTGTCCTTGAACAGGTTGCCGAGCACCGGGATGTCGCCGAGCCACGGCACCTTGTTGATGTTGGTGGACTCGGTCTGGCTGTAGATGCCGCCGATCACCACCGTGCCGCCGTTCTCCACCAGCACCTGGGTCTGCACGTGCTTGGTGTCGATGGCAAAGCCCGAGCTGGTCTGGATGCCCACGCTGTCCTTGTTGACGTCCACGTCCAGCAGCACGTTGCCTTCCGGCGTGATCTGCGGCGTCACCTCGAGCTTCAGGTTGGCCTTGCGGAACTGCACCGAGGTGGCGCCGCTGGAGGTGGCGGCCTGGTAGGGCAGCTCGGTGCCCTGCTCGATCAGCGCCTTGATGTTGTTGGCGGTGACCACGCGCGGGCTGGAGATGATCTTGCCGCGCCCGTCCGCTTCCAGCGCGGAGAGTTCGAGCGCGAGGAAGCGGCCGGCCGTATTGCTGAACAGGCTCACCGCCACCGACCCCGGGTTGACGCCGTTGATCGCCGCCGCCGGCAGGCTCAGCGCGGGGCTGTTGTCCCAGGTGGCGTTCTGCGTCACCGGGCTCACCACGTTGGTGTAGTTGTTGCCGTAGCCGGCGCCGGCGGTCTTGGAGGCAAAGCCGAGCCTGACGCCGAGGTTGCGGCTGAAGCTGTCGTTGGCCTCGACGATGCGCGCCTCGATGATGACCTGGCGCACCGGGATGTCGATCTTGCCGAGGAAGCTCTGCACCTCTTCGAGCTTGCTGCCGATGTCCGACACGAACAGCTGGTTGGTGCGCGGATCGGCCGTCAGCGAGCCGCGCTTGGACAGCATGCGGGTATTGCTGGCCGCCGCGCCGCCCACGCCGCCCACGCTACCGATGGCGCCCGTGCTGCCGAGCGCGCCGGCGCCGCCCGCGCCGCCGGTGCTGCCCACCGCGGCCAGGCCGAGCAGCATGCGCCGCACGTCCTCGGCGCGCTGGTAGTTCAGCTGGAACACCTGGCTGCGAATCGGCTCGAGGTCGTTGATCTGCTGCTGCGACTCGAGCTCGAGCTTTTCCTTGGTGGCCAGCTCGGCCTTGGGTGCCACCCACAGCACATTGCCGTTGCGGCGCGAGGCCAGCCCCTTGGCGTCCAGCACGATCTGCAGGGCCTGGTCCCAGGGCACGTCCTTCAGGCGCAGCGTCAGGTTGCCCTGCACGCTTTCGCTGGTGATGATGTTGAGGTTGGTGAAGTCGGCGAATACCTGCAGCAGCGAGCGGATGTCGATGCTCTGGAAGTTCAGCGAGAGCCGTTCGCCGCGGAAGCCCGCGCCGCTGATCAGCTTGGCCGGGTCTTCCTTGACCGGGCGCACCTCGACCACGAACTGCGTGTCGGTCTGGTAGGAGCTGTATTCCCAGTTGCCGCGCGGCTCGATGGTCAGGCGCGTGCTGCCGTTGTTGTCGCCGGCGCGCATGCCCTGCACCGGCGTGCCGAAGTCGCTCACGTCGTAGCGCCGGCGCAGGCCGTCGGGCAGCGCGGTGTTGAGGAAGTCCACCACCACGTTCTGGCCCTGCTGGGCGATGTTGATGCCGGAGTCGCGCGCGGACAGGTCCACCACGATGCGCCCGGCGCCGTCCGTGCCGCGGCGGAAGTCGATGTTGCGGATCGCCGGCCGGCTGGCCGCCGCCTGCGGCACCAGCGCCGCGGTCGGGGCGAAGGTCGGCACCGCCGTGCGCGCGCTCGGCGCCACGTTGTCGAGCAGCACCACGAACTGGCTGCCGCGCACTTCGGTGCGGTAGCTGGCGACGCGCGTGAGATCGAGGACCACGCGCGTGCGGTCGCCGATCTGCACCACGTTGGCGCCCTTGAGCAGCTTGCCGCCGAAATCGTACTGCGCGCGGCCCTGGGCGAAGCCGGTATCGAGGAAGTCGATGGCGATCCGGGGCGGATTCTGCGTGGTGAAGTCCGCCGGCTTCTGCGCCGGCACCCCGGCGAGCTCGACCGTGAATATGGTCTGCTCGCCCGCGGTGGTGGCATCCACGCGCTTGACGGTATTGCCCGCCGTCGATTGCGCCATCGCGGCCGGCACAGCCAGCGCGAGCATCATGACCGCGGCGCCCGCAAGCGCCCGGTACCAGCGACCCATGATCATGCCGACCCCTCCAGCTTCAGGCTGGTCATTTTCTCTTTCCACTCGGCTACCCCTTCCCGGACCAATTCGCGCAACACGATCTCCTGATCGCTGATGCGGACCACCCGGCCGTAGTTCTGGCCGAGATACTGACCCACCTTGACGTGGTGGATCTTGTTGTCTACCAGCACGACGCCATAGGTTTCCCCGTGGTTGCGCATCGCGCCCAGCATCTTGAAATTCTCCAGCGGGTAGTCCTCCAGCGGCTCGTGCTGCCGGCCGGACTCCGGCGACTCGGACAGGACCCGGTTGAGGTCGCCGATCTTGTTCTGGGCGAACGGCTCGGGCGCGCTGCGCCCGGCGTACTCGCGCGGCACGTAGGGCTTGGGCTCGGGCAGCGGCGCCGGCGGCGGCGCCTTGGCCGCGCGCGCCTGGGCCATCCACTGGCGCAGGCCGTCTTCCTCGCTGGCCCCGCAGGCCGCCAGCAGCGCGGCGCCGAGCAGCGCGCACGCGCACGCGCGCAGGCCGGAGGCCCGGATCGCTGGCATCATTTCTTCGCTCCCGCAGCCGTCTTGGCCGCCGCGGCTTCCGCCTTGCGCTGCGCCGCCTGTTCGTCGGGGTCGAGCGCGCGGTAGGCCATCGCCACGGCCTCCATCGCCAGCCCGCCATCCTTGCCGGTGGTGAACTGCATCCCCTGCATCGACACGATGCGCGACAGCGCGGCCACGTCGGCGTTGAACTGCGCCACGTCGTGGTAGCGGCCCGTCACCTTCAGGTTGACCGGGATCTCGGCGAAGTAGGGCTTGATCACGGCAGCCTGCGGCTTGAACAGTTCGAACTGCAGGCCGCGCGCCACGCCGGCGTGGTTGACGTCGGCCAGCAGCGCGTCCATCTCGGTCTTGTTGGGCAACTGGCGCTCGACCAGCGCCACGCGCTGCTCCACCTCGGCCTTCTGCTTGCGCAGCGCGTCCAGGTTGGCGACCTGCGCCACCTTGGACTGGTAGGCCTGCTTCAGGCTTTCCTGCTCGAGATGCTTGCGGTCGAGCTCGTCGAGCTTGCCGCTCCAGTAGAACTGCCAGCCCAGCACCAGCACCAGCAGCGCCGCCAGCACCGCGAACAGCACGCGCGGCGCGGCCGGCCAGGTTTCGGGCTCGTTGAGGTTGATGCCGCGGAACTGCGCGCCGAGGTCGTTGAGCGCGGCCAGCGAGATTTCGGAATTGAGTGCCATATCAGCCCTTGCCCGTGCGTGCGCCCTGCGCCGCGGCGCCGCTGGCGGCGCCCGCGCGGCCCTTCTTGCCGTCGTCCGGCACCTCGGGCGCGCGGTAGGCGAAGCGCATGGAGAAGTCGAACAGGCGCCGCTGCTCGCGCAGGTTGTTGGTCATCATCACGGCCTTCGATTCGACCAGCTCGGCCTTGTCCAGCCAGCTCACCTGGCCGAGGTTGCGCAGCAGTTCCGAGACGCGCTCGTTCGACTGCGCGATGCCGGTCACGGTGAAGACGTCGCCGGCCTGCTTGAGCGTGGTCAGGTAGACGCCCTCGGGCACCTGGCGCACCAGTTCCTCGAGCAGTTGCACCGGGCGGTTGCGCTCGTTCTGCAGGCCCTCGATGGCCTTCTGCCGCTGCAGCAGCCCGTCGATGTCCTTGCGCAGCGTGTTGACTTCGCGGATCTGCACGTCGAGGCGGCTGTTCTCGGTGGCCAGCACCTGGTTCAGCCCCGTCTCCGCGTCGACGCGGCTGTCGATGTACCAGCCGCCGATCAGCACCACCAGCGCGCCGGCTCCCGCCGCGCCGCCGAGCATGGCGTAGACCTTCTTGCGGCGCGAAGCCTTGCGGGCCTCGTGGTACGGCAGCAGGTTGACGGTCGGGATCGTGTTGGTAGGCATGCGGCTTCCCTTGCTGGCTTACTGCAGGCCGCGCAGCGCGAGCCCGGCGCTCACGATGTAGGCCGGCAGGTCGCGCTGGAGATAGCGCTCGTTGACCTTGCCGGCGGTCATCATGTTGGCGAACGGGTTGGCCAGCGTGGTGGTGATCTCGGTCTGCTGCTCGATCGCGGCCTGCACGCCGACCAGCGAGGCATGCCCGCCGGACAGCAGGATCTCGTCGACCCGGCCGATGCTGGACGACGACAGGAAATTGCGCACGGCGCCTTGCACCTCGACCGCCAGCGCTTCCAGCGACGGCTTGAGCAACTGGGTGCGCCAGGCTTCCGGCAGCGTGTTCTTGCGCTTCTTGATCTCGGCCTTGAGCGCGTCCAGCGTGAACATGCGCGCCGCGCTCTGCGTGAGCTGGTCGCCGTAGCTGTTGAGGGGCTGCTCGTAGAGCTCTTTCCAGCCCTGGTAGAAGATCGCCTTGGAGCGGCTGCCGCCGAGATGGACCACCACCACCACGGGCAGCTCCTTGGCCTCGGTCTCGCTGAGGTCGGGCGACACGCCCAGCATCTGCACCACCGAGCGCTGCACCGCGTATTCCTCGACGTCCATCACGTGCGGCTTGAGCCCGGCCATCTCGGCGGCGGTCACGCGCTCCTGCACGCGGTCGCTGTTGGCGGCGGTCACGCGCACGCCGATGCCGCCCTCGGTCTCGCTGGGGCCGATCACGGCGAAGTCGAAATTGACGGCCTGCGACGGCGGATAGAGGCGGTGCGCCTCGGATTCCACCTGCACGTAGAGTTCGTCCTCGGACAGGTTGTCCGGCAGGCTGACGGTCTGCGATTCGGTCAGCATCGACGGCACGCCGAGCACGACCTCCTTGCTGCGGATGCCGGCCTTGCCGAGCGCGCGCTTGAGGGCCACGCCCACCGCTTCGATATTGACCACGTTGCCATCGGCAACGGCATTGCGATCCAGCAGTTCGCTGGCGCACTTTTCCAGCCGGTAGTCGTTCTTGCCACTGCCCACGGACAGCTCGACTACCTTCACGCTGGACGACCCGATGTCGACGCCGACCGTCGTACGGCGCAACAACCCCGACAAGATACCTCGCCGCAAGGTGACCCCCTGACCGTTTGAACTCGCCCCTGGCTTGGTAGCTCTAATCTGGCGAGTCTGTTTGTTTCTTGGATGAAACGTTTTGCTCTTTTAGTTGGTGGATTCTCACAAAAACGTGGTGTGCTGGCAATGTGCCGGTTTGACCACGGTTGCTTTTCGCAGACGCCTTACTCAAAGCGTTGTCAAAATCCCACGGTACACCAGCGGCCGCCGCGCCGGACCCCTCTTTCCGTTTCATGCAGATCTCAACATGATTACATCTTGTAACAGCCAGATAGCGGCGTTCACGCCACAAGGCGGCCGGAGCGCCCGATCCCGGGAGATATAATCCGGGCACCCCTAACTCGGTAGTTCCCATATGGCCACAGCACAACCGAAGCCGTCCCTGCCCGCCCGCCGCCCGCTCTGGATGCGGCTGACCTTCTGGGCGCTGGGCCTGCTGGCGGCCGGCATCGTGGCGGTGGCGCTGCTGGTCGGGTACGCGCTGCTGGTGGCTGCCCCGAACCTGCCTTCGCTCGACACCATCACCGACTACCGGCCCAAGATCCCGCTGCGCATCTACACCGCCGACAACGTGCTGATCGGCGAGTTCGGCGAGGAGCGCCGCAACTTCGTGCCGATCGCCGAGATCCCGGACGTGATGAAGAAAGCGGTGCTGGCCATCGAGGACGACCGCTTCTACGAGCACGGCGGCGTGGACTTCGTCGGCGTGCTGCGCGCCGGCATGGCCAACCTGCACGGCGGCCTGTCGCAGGGCGCGTCCACCATCACCATGCAGGTGGCGCGCAACTTCTTCCTCTCGAGCGAGAAGACCTACACCCGCAAGCTGTACGAAATGCTGCTGGCCTACAAGATCGAGGCCAACCTCTCGAAGGACCAGATCCTCGAGCTGTACATGAACCAGATCTACCTGGGGCAGCGCGCCTACGGCTTCGCCAGCGCGGCGCGCGTGTACTTCGGCAAGTCGATCAAGGACGTGACGCCGGCCGAGGCCGCCATGCTGGCCGGCCTGCCCAAGGCGCCGTCGGCCTACAACCCGGTGGTCAACCCCAAGCGCGCCAAGGTGCGCCAGGAATACATCCTGCAGCGCATGCGCGACCTGCGCTACCTGACGCCGGAACAGTACGAGCAGGCCATCCACGAAGAACTGAAGGTGCGCGGCGAGGGCAACGAGTTCTCCACGCACGCCGAGTACGTCGCCGAGATCGTGCGGCAGCTGATGTACGCGCAATACCGCGAGGAAACCTACACGCGCGGCCTGACCGTCTACACCACGCTCAACAAGACCGACCAGGACGCCGCCTACGAGGCGGTGCGCTCGGGCATCATGAACTACGAGCGCCGCCACGGCTACCGCGGCCCCGAGGCCTTCATCGACCTGCCGGCCAACCCCGACGAGCGCGAGCAGGCCATCGACGACGCGCTGCTCGAGCACCCGGGCAGCGACGACCTGCGCTCGGCGGTCGTCACCAGCGTGTCGGCCAAGCAGGTCACGGCCACGCTGCTGTCGGGCGAGGTCGCCAGCATCGAGGGCCAGGCGCTGCGCTTCATCGCGCCGTCGCTGGCGGCCAACGCGCAGCCCAAGGCCAGGATCCGGCCCGGCGCGATCATCCGCGTGACGCAGGACGAAAAGGGCGCGTGGTCGGTCACGCAGCTGCCGGAAGTGTCGGCGGCCTTCATCTCGCTGAGCCCCGAGAACGGCGAGATCCGCTCGATGGTGGGCGGCTTCGACTTCAACCGCAACAAGTTCAACCACGTGACGCAGGCGTGGCGCCAGCCCGGCTCGAGCTTCAAGCCGTTCATCTACTCGGCGGCGCTGGAGAAAGGCTTCTCGCCCGCCACGGTGATCAACGACGCGCCGATCTCGATCGCCGACAACGGCGGCCAGGTGTGGGAGCCGAAGAACTACGACGGCAAGTTCGAAGGCCCGATGACCATGCGCCGCGCGCTGGCCAAGTCCAAGAACCTGGTGTCGGTGCGCATCCTGCGCGCGATCGGCACGCAGTACGCCCAGGACTACATCACGCGCTTCGGCTTCGACGCCGACAAGCACCCCGCCTACCTGCCGATGGCGCTGGGCGCGGGCAGCGTGACGCCGCTGCAGATGGCCGGCGCGTACTCGGTGTTCGCCAACGGCGGCTACCGCATCAATCCCTACCTGATCGAGAAGGTGGTGGACGCGCGCGGCAACGTGATCTCGGAAACCCGGCCGCAGCGCGCCGGCGAGGACGCCGTGCGCGTGCTCGACGCGCGCACGGCGTTCATCGCCGACAGCATGCTGCGCGACGTGGTGCGCACCGGCACCGCCAACAGCGCCAAGCAGCGCCTGGGCCGCAACGACCTGGCCGGCAAGACCGGCACCACCAACGACGCCGTGGACGCCTGGTTCGCCGGCTATACGCCCAAGCTGGTGGCGATCGCCTGGATGGGCTACGACCAGCCCAAGAGCCTGGGCGTGCGCGAGACCGGCGGCGGCCTGGCCCTGCCGATCTGGGTCGGCTACATGAGCAAGATGCTCAAGGGCGTGCCCGAGATACCGGAGCGCCAGGCGCCCGAGGGCGTGGTGATGGTGGCCGGCGACTGGACCTTCGAGGAGAATGCCGGCGGCGCCGGCGTGGCCTCGGTGGGGCTGGGCGACCCGTGGCCGGGCAAGCCGGACGAGAGCACGCAGTCGCCGGCCGACATCGAAGGCGAGAAGAAGCGGATCCTGGAGATGTTCGGCGGCGGGGCCTGAGCGCCGCCCGCGCGCGATTCGTCGCGCGCGCCGGCGTTCGGCGCGATGCCGGCGCGCGATGCCGGCCGCGCGAAAGCGCGCCCGGCCCCGGTTCGGTTCAGCCCAGCTTCAGCGCCACCCCGGCCTGCTGGCTCATGTAGCCCGACAGCGCCGCGTACAGCTCGCCGCCGCCGCGCGTATCCAGCCACTGCCGGCCGTCGTGGCGGAAATGGAAGCCGCCCGCGCGCGCCGCCACCCACAGCTCCTGCATCGGCGCCTGGCTGTTGACGATGATCTTGGAGCCGTCCTCGAATTCCAGCTCGATCAGGTTGCCGGCGCGGTTGATTTCGATATCGGCGTCGGCCGCGTCGGCGGCCGTTTCCACCGCGCTCTCGAGCCGGTCCAGCTCTTGCTGGGCCAGGGCCAGGAACTCGCTTTCACTCATGGGGGGCATGCTAAACTCCGAGACCGCCCGGGCAGCGGCGCATCGCGCGCCGGCCGCGGCGTGTTGAATCCAGTTTCGATCCAGTTTCGTTTTTCGTTGGTCCCGCCGTTCCGCCGCCTTGCCGCGGAAACGGGCCGGACAACTCTTCTAGGACGACCCGATGTTGCGTCGTGTTGCGATTGTATCGGCGATTGCCGCCAGCCTTGCGATACCCCTGCTGTCGGGATGCGGCATCCGCGGCCCGCTGACGATGCCCCGGCCGCCGGCCGCGCCGGCCAGGCCGGCCGTGCCGGACCCCGGCCTGGGCAACCCGAACGTGCCGAATCCCGCCGCCAGGACGGCTCCGGCCGCCCCCGCGGACGAAGCCGCCCCGGCCGCCACCCCCACCGCCAAGTCATCATGACCGCCTTTTTCCATCGCCACGACGGCGCGCTCGCCGTCGAGCACGTGCCGCTGGCGCGCATCGCCGCCGAATACGGCACCCCCACCTACGTCTACTCGCGCGCCGCGCTGAGCGCCGCCTACCAGGCCTACGCCGCGGCGTGCCAGGGCCGCCGCGCGCGCGTGCAGTACGCCATGAAGGCCAATTCCAACCTGGCCGTGCTGCAGGTCTTCGCGCAGCTCGGCGCGGGCTTCGACATCGTCTCCGGCGGCGAGCTGCAGCGCGTGCTGGCCGTGGGCGGCGATCCGCGCAAGGTGGTGTTCTCGGGCGTGGGCAAGACCGTCGCCGAGATGGAGCTGGCGCTGGCGCACGACGTGCTGTCGTTCAACGTCGAGTCGATCCCCGAGCTGGACCGCCTGAACGCGGTGGCCGGCCGCCTGGGCAAGCGCGCGCGCGTGTCGCTGCGCATCAACCCGGACGTGGACGCCAAGACCCATCCGTACATCTCCACCGGCCTGAAGGGCAACAAGTTCGGCGTGGCCTTCGAGGACGTGCTGCCGACCTACCGCGCCGCGGCCGCGCTGCCGCACCTGGAAGTGGCCGGCATCGACTGCCACATCGGCTCGCAGATCACCGAGGTCGCGCCCTACCTGGAAGCGCTGGACAAGGTGCTGGACGTGGTGGAAGCGCTCGAGCGCGAAGGCATCAAGCTCGAGCACATCGACGTGGGCGGCGGCCTGGGCATCACCTACGACGACGAGACCCCGCCGGACATCACCGGCTTCGCCCGCACGCTGCTCGACCGCGTGGCCGAGCGCGGCCACGGCCACCGCGAGGTGCTGTTCGAGCCGGGCCGCTCGCTGGTGGGCAACGCCGGCGTGCTGCTCACGCAGGTGGAATTCCTCAAGCCCGGCGCGGCCAAGAATTTCTGCATCGTCGACGCGGCCATGAACGACCTGGCGCGCCCCGCCATGTACGAGGCCTACCACCGCATCGAGCCGGTGCAGCTGCGCGAGGCCGGCGAGGCCGCGCCGCTGACCTACGACGTGGTCGGCCCGGTGTGCGAATCGGGCGACTGGCTCGGCCGCGACCGCGCGCTGTCGGTGCAGCCGGGCGACCTGCTGGCCGTGATGTCGGCCGGCGCCTACGGCTTCGTCATGAGCTCCAACTACAACACCCGCCCGCGCGCGGCCGAAGTGATGGTCGACGGCGACGACGTGCACCTGGTGCGCGGCCGCGAGCGCGTGGAAGACCTGTTCCGCGACGAGCGCCTGCTGCAAGGCTGAAGCGCGCGTGCGCGCCGCGCGGCGCGCACCGCGAGATCGGCATTGCCGCAATCCCGAAGAAAAGCTCAGCGCCGCGCCGCCTGCGGCGCGGGCTTGCGCCACCACCACCACGCGCGCGCCGCCAGCAGCACGAACACCACCGCGGCATAGGCCGAGACCGTGCCGAAATCGTGCTTGCCCGCCTTGTGCCACCAGTAGTGCAGGATCCCCAGCACGGCGATGGCGTAGATGGCGCGATGCAGCCATTGCCAGCGCCGGCCGCCCAGCCGGCGGACCATCGCGCTGGTCGAGGTCGCCGCCAGCGGCACCATCAGCGCGAACGCGGCAAACCCCACCGTGATGAACGGCCGCTTGGCGATGTCCTTGACCATGTAGGCCACGTCGAAGCCACGGTCCACCGCGAGCCACAGCAGGAAGTGCTGCAACGCATAGAAGAAGGCGAACAGGCCCAGCATGCGCCGCAGGCGCGCGAGCCAGTGCCATCCGGTGAGCCGGCGCAGCGGCGTCACCGCCAGCGTGGCGCACAGCATCACCAGCGTCCAGGTGCCGGTCGAGCGCGTGACGAACTCCAGCGGGTTGGCGCCGAACTCGCCGGCGAAGCCCAGCGCGAGCAGCCGCAGGAACGGCAGCAGCGCCAGCACCCACACCAGCGCCTTGATGATGCGCACGCGCCCCGGCGCCAGCGTGGCCAGGCCCGCCGGCGCGGGCCGCGCGGCGCGCCCGCTGCCCGCCCCGGCGCGCGGCGGCGACAGGTCCGGCCGCGCCATCAGAAGAACTTCCTCAGGTCCATGCCCTGGTACAGCGACGCCACCTGCGGCGCGTAGCCGTTGAACGGCAGCGTCTTGCGCTTGGGCGCGAACAGCGCGCTGAAGCCGCCGCCGCTCTTGTCCTCGCCGATGCGGCGCTCGGTGGCCTGGCTCCAGCGCGGGTGGTCCACGTCCGGGTTGACGTTGGAATAGAAGCCGTATTCCTGCGCCGCGGCCAGGTTCCAGCTGGTGCTGGGCTGCTGGTCGACGAAGCGGATCCTGACGATGGACTTGGCGCTCTTGAAGCCGTACTTCCACGGCACCACCACGCGCACCGGCGCGCCGTTCTGGTTGGGCAGCACCTCGCCGTACAGGCCGAAGGCCAGCAGGGTCAGCGGATGCATGGCCTCGTCCATGCGCAGGCCCTCGGTGTACGGCCAGTCCAGCACGCGGCTGCCCAGCCCGGGCATCTGCTTCTTGTCGGCGAGGGTGACGAATTCCACGTACTTGGCGCCGGACTGCGGCTCGACACGGCGGATCAGCTCGGCCAGCGAATAGCCGCTCCACGGGATCACCATCGACCAGCCTTCCACGCAGCGCATGCGGTAGACGCGCTCTTCCTGCGGCATCAGGCGCAGCAGCTCGTCGATGTCGTAGACCCTGGGCTTCTTCACCAGCCCCTCGACGGCAACCTGCCACGGCCGCGTGCGCAGCGTGCCGGCGTTGTGCGCCGGGTCGGACTTGTCGGTGCCGAACTCGTAGAAGTTGTTGTAGGTGGTGACGTCCTCGTAGGGCGTGCGCTTTTCCGGCACCACGTAGGCGTTGTTGGGCGCGGCCGCGAGCTTCCGGCCGCGCGGCGCCTGCGCCAGCGCGCTGCGCGCGAACCAGGGCGCCAGGGTGCTCCCGGCGGCGCCGGCCGCGGCCAGCGCCATCAGGCGGCGGCGCGATTCGAAGACACTGCGCGGCGTGATCTCGCTGGCGGCGATGTCGCCGCCGCGCAGCCATTTGGGGGAAGGGATCAGCATCGTTGGCATTCCTTGTTGCATGCAGGTTCGCGCGCGCCGGCCGGCGCCCGGCGCGCCTGTCCGGTTGGACCGCGCGCGCGCTCGCCTGGTGCCGGCGAATCGTGACATCTTTTTCGGCATCGCGGCGGCGGCCCCGCCACCGTCTCAGCCGTCCTGGTACTGGCGGTAGACCGCCTGCGCCAGCGCCAGCAGCGCCGCGCGCTCGAGCGGCCCGGCCAGCGCGAAGCCGAGGTCGCGGTCCACCCAGTAGAAGGCCGCGGCGGCACCGGCGCCGCCGGCATTGCCGGGCAGGCGCTCGAGCCGGAAAGCCGCGTCCGCCGTGCCGGGCGCCATGTGCCGCAGTTGCAGCGAGACGCGGCTGCCGTTGTCGGCCTCGTACATGAGCATGGCCGACGGGCCGCCCTCGGCCACGCCCAGGCGCCCGCCGATCAGGCGGTAGCCCTCGGCCCGCAGGTCGGGCACGCGCAGCGGCGCGCCCAGGCGCTTGGACAGCCAGGCCACCAGGTGCGCCTCGTCCGAGGCCGCCACTTCCACCGGATGGCGCACTTCCGGCGCGTAGACCACGTGGCTGGCCAGCGCCTCGCGCGCGAAGCGCTCGGCCGACGGCGCGCGCGCGGCGAGGTCGTCCGCGTGGCCGTGGGCGAGCCAGCCGGCCGCGCCGCCGGCCACCAGCGAGGCCATGCTGGCGGCCAGCGCCATGCGCCAGCCGGCCGCGCGCGCGGCCGGCCCGGCGGCACGGCCTTGCAGGCGCGGCGGCAACGCGCGCAGCGGCACCGCCTCGTTGAGCACGCCGTCGAGCGCGGCGTGCAGTTCTTGCGCCTGGCGGCGCCAGGCGCCGACGCGCCCGGCAGCCTCCGGGTGGGCCGCCAGGAACGCCTCGACCTCGGCGCGGCGGGACGGATCGAGCCGGCCGTCGGCGTAGGCATGGAGATCGGATTCGCTGATCGGCGGCATCATTTGACTCGCTGCAGTCCGGGGCCGCCTGCCCCGGTGCCGGGGCCACTGCCTGCGGCGATGCCGGCGGCCGGCGCGGCGCCGTCCATCAGTTCGCGCATCCGTTCGCGCGCGCGCGCCAGCCGCGACATCACGGTGCCGGCCGGCACGCCCAGCACCTGCGCCGCCTCGGCATAGGTGAACTGCTCCAGGCCGACCAGCAGCAGCACCGCGCGCTGGGCCTCGGGCAACTGGGCCAGCGCGCGCGCCAGGTCGAGCCGGAGGGCCGGGCCGGGCGCAGCGCTGGGTACGTCGGGCAGGGTGTCGGCAAAGGTCACGAGGTCGGCTCGCCGGTAGGCATTGATGCGCAGCCTGTGCATCATGGTCAGCAGCCAGGACAGCAGCCCGTCGGCGCCGTCACCCCACCAGGCACCCGCGCGCAGGCGGAAGCGCCAGCGGTAGCGCAGGGCGCGCTCGAGCGTGTCCTGCACCAGGTCGTCGGCCGATGCCGCATCGCCGGTCAGGCCACGCGCATGGCGCCGCAGACGCGGCGCCAGCGCCACCAGTTGGCGGTCGAAGCCGTCCACGGCCCCGGGCTGCGCGCGCCGCGCTCAGGGCGTGGCGACGTGCCAGACGTTGTTGATGTTGTCGCCAGCGCGGTCGCCCGGCTTGGCGTCCTTGGCGAAGCGGTACAGCGGCTTGCCGCGGTAGGCCCACTGCTTGGCGCCGTCGTCGCGCGTGATGATGGTGTAGCTGCCCATCGCGCTGGTGCCCGGCGACGCCAGCAGCGGCGGCCAGTTGGTGGCGCAGCCGCCGTTGCACGCGCTCTTGTCGCCGCTGTCGCGGTCGAAGGTGTAGAGCGTCAGGCCTTGCGGATCGGTCAGCGCGCCGTTGGCGACCTTCACCGTGGGCGGCATGTTGCCGGCCCCGCCAATGCCACCCATGCCCGAGCAGGCGGACAGCAGCACGGCGGAGCAGGCGAAGGCGAGCGCGGCGGGACGCGACAGCGAAGTCAGGGCAGGTACTGCAAAAAGGCGGGAACGGACCATGATGGGTGTCTCCATGCGGGTCGGCGCCGCCAGCCGGCGCCGTCCCTCCAGTAAACACCGGATGTGACGTGTTTATTCCATGCGGGCGAAAAAAAACCCGCCGGTCGGACGGCGGGTCTTCCTGGCGGCGCCGCGGCGGCGGCCCCCCGGCGTCAGAGTTCGCCGTAGCTGTGCAGGCCGGACAGGAACATGTTCACGCCGAGGAAGGCGAAGGTGGTCACGAGCAGCCCGACCAGCGCCCACCAGGCCGCCACGGTGCCGCGCAGGCCCTTCATCAGGCGCATGTGCAGCCACGCCGCGTAGTTGAGCCAGACGATCAGCGCCCAGGTTTCCTTCGGGTCCCAACTCCAGTAGCCGCCCCAGGCCTCGGCCGCCCACAGCGCGCCAAGGATGGTGGCGATGGTGAAGAAGGCGAAACCGACCGCGATCGCCTTGTACATCACATCGTCGAGCACCTCGAGCGAGGGCAGGCGGTCGGCCAGGATGCCGCGCTGCTTGAGCAGGTAGGCCGACGACACCATCGCGGCCAGCGCGAAGGTGCCGTAGCCGATGAAGTTGGCCGGCACGTGGATCTTCATCCACCAGCTTTGCAGCGCGGGCACCAGCGGCTGGATCTCGCTGGCGTCGCGGCTGACCGTGTACCAGAGCAGGAAGCCGACCGCGGCCGACACCACCAGCATCACGAACGGTCCGAGCGCGCGCGTGCCGTAGTGGCTTTCGTAGTACAGGTAAAACAGCGAGGTGATCAGCGTGAACAGCACGAACACTTCGTACAGGTTGGAGATGGGAATGTGGCCGATGTCGGCGCCGATCAGGTACGACTCGTACCAGCGCACCAGCATGCCGGTGAAGCCCAGCACCACCGCCGCCCACACCATCTTGCTGCCGATCTGCATGCCGGTCTCGGCGCGCGCCAGCAGGCCGCCCCAGTAGAACAGCGTGGACAGGAACACCAGCGCGCTCATCCACAGGATGGCCGACTGGCTCGACAGGAAATACTTGAGGAAGAAGGCCTGCTCGGCGCGCGCCAGCTGGCCGTGGTAGAGCTGGATGGCAAACAGCGCCAGCACCGCCAGCGCCACCATCAGCAGCCGCAGCGGCTTCCAGTGCCAGCCCAGCAGCGCGAAGGTCGGCACCGCGGCGATCAGCACGCCCTTGTCATAGACGTTCATCCACTCGCCGTAGCGCGCGAGCGCGAAGCCCGCGCCCAGCGCCAGCAGCAGCGCGAACAGCCAGTCGGTCCAGCCCAGGCGGCGCAGAAACGACGGCTCCAGGTAAGCCTGGTCGCCGGCGGGGATGCCGGCGCTGGCGCGGGCGGCCGTGCTCGCCGGCATGGCCGTCCTGGCCTGATTCACATTCGAAGACATAGTGATTCCTGCTTGATTGCGGGGGCGGCCTCGTTCAATGCGCGGCCGGCGTGCCCGGGGAGGCATCGGTGGTGCCGCCCGCGCTGCCTGCATCGCTCGTACCGTTGTCGTCGCTCTTATTGTTCTCTTCGCTTGTGTCGCGCTTGTTGCCGTTGCTGCTGTCGTTGCTGCTGCTGTTACCGTTTTCGCCGTCCGTGCCGCGCAGCGCGACGATGCCGGCGGCGCGGCCGACATCGTCGCGCAGCGCGGCAAACTCCTTCTCGAAGTCCAGCGTGCGGCGCTGCGTGGACATGGCCATCAGCACGTGGCTGGCGGCGCCCTGCACATTCCCGCCACCATCGGTGCTATCGGCGCCATCGGCGCCATCGCCCGCCGGGTCCTTGACCCACAGCCAGACGCGGCGCTCGCGGATGTAGAACATGGAAAACACGCCCAGCACCAGCAGCAGACAGCCAAGATACACGATGTTCTTTCCAGGCGCACGAGTCATCTGGAACACGCTGGCCTTGACCTCGGTGAAGTCATCCAGTTGCAGGAAAACCGGCGCCGTGTAGAAAAAACTGTCGGACAGCGCGTTGACGGCCTGCTGGATGAAAGCGCCGCTCTGCGCACTATTCGGCACCACCGGCAGGTTGTCGCGCGCGCGCGCCAGTTGCCACAGTTCCCACATCGAGCCGTTGAGGATCTTCAGCAGGACGTCGGCCGCCTTCTGCTGCTCGGCCTGCGGCACCGATTTCTCGAGGAACGCGGCGATCGCGGTGAAGCCGCCCGGCGGCGCCTGCGGGCTGCTGCGCGTGGCGCCGGCGAACAGGTCGAGCGCGCGCAGCGCGCTTTCGGCAAGCTGGCCGCGCAGGATCTCGCGCTCGGCGCCGGGCATCGACACCAGCGCGAAGCGGCGCGCCGCCTCGCCGCGCAGCGCGCGGTCCTGCAGCGCGGCGCGCAGGCGCATCCAGTCCGCCACGCTGTTCTGCTCGTCGGCGGGAATGCGCAGGTAGCGGAACGGCTCGCTGGGCGAATCGCGCATGCCGGCCAGGAACACGGTCTGGCCGTCGAGCTGCACCGGCACCATGTAGTTGTTGAATTCGCGCGCCTGGCCGTTGCGGTCGCGCAGCTTGTACTGCACCGACGGGCCCACGTTGCGCAGTTCCTTGGCGCGGTCCGGGTTGACCGCCGAGCCGAGGTGCGACTCGAGCTTCTCGTTGAACGACTTGTGCGCCACGCCGCGCGCGTCGGGCTTGCCGGAGGCGTCGGTGACGTTCTCGATGTTCATCGGGCGGAAATCGCTGAACTCCACCGTCAGGCCGTCGGCGTCGGCGGCGCTGCCGGTGCCGGCCAGCGGCGTGTTGGCGCCCACCGTGCCGGCGAAGGCGAAGGTCTTGCCGCTGCCGCCCTGCATCGGGTAGCCGACGAATTTCAGCCGGGAGCCGCCGTCCTCGAAGCTCGACTGGTAGATCGCCACGCCGTCCACCACCAGCGGCTCGTTGACCTTGACGGTGGCCTCGGTGCGGCGGCCGGTGGCGCGGTCGGTGATGATCACGTCGGAGGCGAACAGCTTGGGCATGCCGGTCGAGTAGTGCTCGACGGTGAACTTCTTGAGCGTGATGGTAAACGGCAGGTCCTGCACCAGCGCGCCGTCGGCGATGTTGAGGATGGCGGTGGACACGGTCGCGCCTTCCGGCACGAAGGCGTTGCCGCGGAAGCCCGGATTGCCCGCCGACAGGCGGTGCTGCGGCGGAATGTCGGTGATCACGGCGTTGCCGCTGATCGGCGTCTTGCCGCCGAACCACATCTGCGCGCGGATCAGCATGTCGCCGTCGAGCAGGCCGCCGATGCAGATCACCACGATGGCGGTGTGCGCGAGGATGTAGCCGAGCTTGTTGGCCGAGCCGGCCTTGGCCGCCAGCAGCGTGGCGCCCTCGTGCGGCACCGCCTTGACGCGGTAGCCGCGGTTGGACAGCAGCGCGGCGAGGCGCGCCACCGCGTCGGCGCGCGGCCGGCCGGCGTCGAACTCGGCGCGGTGGTGGAAGGCACGCAGGCTGCGCTCGCGCACGTGGTCCTTCCACGAGCGCATGTCGGTGATCATGCGGGGCGCGTTGCGCGTCAGGCACAGCGAGGTGGAGACCACCAGGAAGGCCAGGATCAGCAGGAACCACCAGGAGCCGTAGACCTTCTGCAGCGACAGCGTGTGGAACAGGTCGGCCCAGAACGGCCCGAACTGGTTGACGTAGTTGGGGTACGGCTCGTTCTGCTTGAGGACCGTGCCGATCACGCTGGCGATGGCGATCACGGTCAGCAGCGTGATGGCGAAACGCATCGAGGACAGCAGCTCCACCGTGTCGCGCAGCAGGCGGTGGGAGGTCTTCAGGTGCAGTCCTGACGTGGAAGCGGTCGACATGTGCGGTGTGGCCCGGGGCCATCAAATAAAAAGAGGGTGGGCATGCTCGCGCAGGCCACCCTCTTCGATTGCCGCCGGGCTGCTTGGTTGCGCCGGCGCGGAACGACTTTGGGAGGTGGTTTCAGGCAGAAGCCTGGCGACAGTACATCAGGCGCGGCACGCCGCGCAACGACGCCAGGGTTTCCGCCTCTACCCCTCAACGCACACCGGCGACGTAGTCGGCGACGGCCTTGATCTCGGCGTCCGACATCTTGGCGGCGATCGTGGTCATCACGGTGTTGTTCTTGCGGGTGCCCTGGCGGAATGCGACCAGCTGTGCCTCGGTGTACTCGGACCACTGGCCGCCGATGCGCGGGTACTGCGCGGGAATGCCGGCGCCGGTGGGGCCGTGGCAGGCCGCGCAGGCCGGCACGCCCTTGGCCGCGATGCCGCCGCGGTAGATCTTCTGGCCGGCCTCGATGGTGTCCTTGTTCTTGGCGGTGGCCGGCTTCAGCGACTGCTTGGCCAGGTAGGCGCCGACGTCCTTCATTTCCTGCTCGGACAGCGCCGCCGCGTACGGCGACATGATGGCGTTGCTGCGGGTCTTGGCCTTGAAGTCGTCGAGCTGCTTGTGGACGTATTCGGGATGCTGGGCGGCCAGCTTGGGATTGACGGCGGCGCCGCTGTTGCCGCCGTCGCCGTGGCAGCTCAGGCAGGCGGGCACATTGCGATCGGGCGCACCTTGCGTGTACAGCGTCTCGCCCTTGGCCGGATCGGCCTTCGCGGCGGGCTGCTCGGCTGCAGATGCCAGACCCGTCATGGCGGTTGCAGGCAGGCCCAGCGCCATGACAGCCAGAAGTTTCGCAATGCGGTTCATTCGCACACCTTCTCTGATTGTTTTGAATTCCACGGAGCATGCCGCTCAGCCTCTTGCCTGCGGTGAGGACGCGCAGGGCCGGGACTTTGACATCGGAAATTCATCACGACGGCCACCCGGCCGCCTGAACCGACAACGCCCAGACGCAACCCGGATGGCGCCGCGCCCACGCAGAACGGAATCGAAATGGCATCGAAACGAATCGTGCGGATGCGGCGGACCGTGCGAATATCCAGGTAGCGGACTTCCGGTGCCGACTTGCCCCGCTGTGCCGGCACCGGGTTCTTGGCGCCGCCGCAACGAGGCCGGAACCGCAGGCCGCGCTACCACGATGGAACGGACACGCAAGGCTTCCCCCATGCGCAATGAAGCGTGCCAAGGATGTCACGCGTCACGCAATCGGGAGGCCGTTAACCGCGTTATTGTACAATAAATCGTGTGCCGGATAGAGGATGTGCGCGCTGCGACGCGGCCCGACGCCACCCCCGGCCAACCCGGTGGCCCAAGTGCCGCCCGCCTTACTCACTTCGGCGCGACCGCGCCGGCAGCGCCAATCTCGCGCGCGCCGCCGCCGCCCCGCCTCATTGCCCACGCGCATGTCCCTCCTACACCAGGCCCGCTTCTTCGTCACCGTCAACCACCTGCGCGACCTGCCCGCCACGGCGGTGCCGGAAGTGGCCTTCGCCGGCCGCTCCAACGCCGGCAAATCGACCGCCATCAACGTGCTGTGCAACCAGAAGCGGCTGGCCTTCTCCTCGCGCACGCCGGGCCGCACCCAGCACATCAACTATTTCGCGGTGGCGCCGGTCAAGGCGCCGGACCCGCTGGCCTTCCTGGTCGACCTGCCCGGCTACGGCTACGCGCAGGTCTCGGGCTCGGCCAAGTTCCACTGGCAGGGGTTGCTCAGCGACTACGTGCAGACCCGCACGCAGCTCGCCGGCCTGGTGCTGATGATGGACGCGCGCCGCCCGTTTACCGACCTCGATTGCCAGATGGTGGAGTGGTTCCTGCCGACCGGCCGGCCCATCCACGTGCTGCTGACCAAGGCCGACAAGCTGACCAACAGCGAGAACGCCCTGGCCCTGCGCGAGACGCGCAAGATCCTGGCCGGCTACGCCGGGCAGCTCGACACGCCGGTGGCGCTGACGGCGCAGTTGTTCTCCAGCCTCAAGCGGCGCGGCATCGAGGAAGCGCAGCGCGTGGTGGCCGGCTGGATGGGACTGCCCGAGGCGCAGCCGGCGGCGGCGCCGGGAACGGAACCGGAGACCGGGCCGGGAACCGAACCGGCACCGGCCGAAGGCGCGCCGGACCCGGCCGCGGAATAGCCACGGAATACCCGCCGCCGCGTACCCGGCGCTGCGCAAAAAAAACCCCGTTGCAAGCAACGGGGGCGAACTTTCCCGCCGGTTGAGGGCGGGTACCCGCTCAGGGAGGAGTAGCGGGGGACGCTGCATCGCGCAAGCGCAACACAGGGTGTCCGCGAGTATGATAGCGGGCACGATCAAAAGTTTAGTTTTTCTTGCCCGGCAGCCTGCCCGATCACGCGCGCGCCACATCGCGGCTGGCGGCGGCCATGTCCAGCCTCTGCGCCATCTCCGCCCATCTCCTGCCGACCGGTCCCGATTTTTTCTCCCGACTCCCTCACCTCAAGCCATGTCCACTTTCCCCGAGTACCGTCCGCGCCGCATGCGCCGCGATGATTTCTCGCGCCGGCTGATGCGCGAAAACCGCCTGTCGCCGGACAACCTGATCTACCCGGTGTTCATCCTCGACGGCCACAACCAGCGCCAGAGCGTGGCGTCCATGCCGGGCGTGGAGCGCGTCTCGGTGGACCTGCTGCTGCCGGTGGCGGAGGATTGCGTGAAGCTGGGCATTCCGGTGATCGCGCTGTTCCCGGTGATCGACCCGTCGCTCAAGACGCCGGACGGCATCGAGGCCACCAATGCCGAAGGCCTGATCCCGCGCGCCGTGCGCGCGCTCAAGGACCGCTTCCCCGAACTGGGCGTGCTCACCGACGTGGCGCTGGACCCGTACACCAGCCACGGCCAGGACGGCGTGCTCGACGACAACGGCTACGTGATCAACGACATCACCGTCGAGATCCTGGTCAGGCAGGCGCTCACGCAGGCCGAGGCCGGCGTGGACATCGTGGCGCCGTCCGACATGATGGACGGCCGCATCGGCGCGGTGCGCGCCGCGCTCGAGAACGACGCCCACATCCACACCCGCATCATGGCCTACTCGGCCAAGTACGCGTCGGCGTTCTACGGCCCCTTCCGCGACGCGGTGGGCTCGGCGGCCAACCTGGGCAAGGGCAACAAGATGACCTACCAGATGGACCCGGCCAATACCGACGAGGCCCTGCGCGAAGTGGCGCAGGACATCATGGAAGGCGCCGACATGGTGATGGTCAAGCCCGGCATGCCGTACCTGGACATCGTGCGCCGCGTGAAGGACGAATTCCGCTTCCCGACCTACGTCTACCAGGTCAGCGGCGAGTACGCGATGCTCAAGGCCGCCGCGCAGAACGGCTGGCTGGACCACGACAAGGTCATGATGGAGTCGCTGCTGGCCTTCCGCCGCGCTGGCGCCGACGGCATCCTGACCTACTTCGCGCGCGACGCGGCCCGCCTGCTCACGCGCTGAACCGGCACGGATGCAACTGCTAGGCTTCTCCGCCAGCCAGGTCCACCAGCTCGCCTCGCTCGACGAGGCGCGCGACTTCCTCGCCGGCAACGCGGCGGCGCGCTTCGTGTGGGTCGACACGCCGATCGAGGAAGTCGGCGCGGCGCCGGCCGCGTGGCGCGACAGCGTGCAGGTGCTGACCGGCGCGCCGGTGCTGGACCTGCATCTGCTCGACGCCACCAACCCGTCGCATCCGTCGTATTTCGACACGACCCATGCCTACGACATGGTGGTCTTCCGCAAGCTCACCTTCGAGACCAGCCGGCTGATCGCCGAGGCCGGCGGCGAGCCGGCGCCGGCGAACGCGGCGGCACCGGCCATGCCGAATGCACCGACGCCACCGGTAGGGCCGGCGGCCAACGCGGCGACAACGCTCGCCACCACGGCCGCCCGGCCGGCCGCGGCCAAGCCGCGCCGCTACCCGCCGGGCTTCCTGCCAGCACTCGCGCGCATCGACACCCAGCCGGTCACCTGCTTCGTGTTCGACAACGTGCTGCTGACGGTGCGGCCGGCGCAGTCGCGCACGCTCGACCAGGTGCGCCAGCGGCTGCTCGAGCTATGCCGCGAGCCGCGCCCGCAGCCGGCCGGCAAGGCGCGCGCCAACGGGCAGGCCGCGCTGGTGCACGGCATCCGCCCGCCGACGCGCCCCGAGGACCTGATGCTGCGGCTGCTCAACGCGATGGTGGACCGCTACCTGGAGCTGCGCGCGCCGCTCACGCGCCAGCTCGACCGCTGGCAGCGCGCGCTGCTCAGCACGCGCCGCAGTTTCTCCAGCTGGGAAGGACTGCTCGACGCGCGCATCGAGCTGCGCCGGCTCGAGCATCTGTGCGAGGAGCAGCACGACGCGCTGCAGGAATTCCGCGACAGCCTGCTCGACAACAGCTACAGCATCGAAAGCGAGGGACAGTCCGGCCCGGCCGGCCGCGACGATGCGCTGCTGGTGCGCATCAACGACGTGATGGAGCACATCTCGCGCGTGCTCGCGCACGCGCGCCGGCTCGAGGACTCGATCGAATCCGCGGTGCAGATCCATTTCTCGGCGGTGGCGCACCGCACCAACCGCACCATGCGCACGCTGACGCTGATCACCGCGCTGTTCATGCCGCTGACCCTGATCACCGGCATCTTCGGCATGAACTTCGAGCGCATGCCGTGGCTGCGCGAGCCGCAGGGCTTCTGGTGGTCGCTGGGGCTGATGGGCGCGGTGGTGGTGGTGCTGGGCGTGGTGTGGGCGCTGGGGCGGCGGCTGGAGCAGAACTGAACCGCTCCCGGCCCGTACCGGATCCGGATCCGCGCCGGCTCAGGCGCTGGCGTTGGCGCCGAACGCGCGCGACAGGCTGTCGAGAAAGCGCGCGGCCGGCTGGTAGCCGATCACGCGCACCGGCCGCTCGCGCCCGTCGGCGCCGTACAGGATGATGCCGGGCGGGCCAAACAGGCCGAAACGCTTGAGCAGCGCGCGGTCGTCGGCATTGTTGCGGGTGACGTCGGCCTGCAGCATCACCACGCCGGACAGGCGCGCGCGCACGCGCTCGTCGCTGAACGTGAAGCGCTCCATCTCCTTGCAGCTCACGCACCAGTCCGCGTAGAAATCCAGCAGCACCGGCTGGCCGGCAGCGGCGGCCCGCGCCACGCGCGCGTCGAGTTCGGCCAGCGAGCGCACGCGCTCGAAGCGCACCTCGGGCAGCCGGCCGGCGGTGGCCTCCGGAACCGCCCGCAGCGCCGCCAGGTGCGCCAGCGGCTGCAGCGGATCGCGGCCGCCCGAGGCCAGCCCCAGCAGCAGGATGGCGGCGGCCAGCGCGGCCAGCAGGCCAAGGCCCTTGCCCACGCGGGCCAGCCCGTGCGGATCCGGGCCGAGCGCGTCGAAGGCGCTCAGGAACACCGCGCCCACCAGCAGCAGCGCGGCCCAGCCCGTCATCAGGGCCCAGGCCGGCAGCACCGGGCTGACCATCCATAGCGCCACGCCCAGCAGCAGGAAACCGAAGAAGCGCTTGGTCATCTCCATCCAGCGGCCGGCGCGCGGCAGCAGGTTGCCCGCGCCCACGCCCACCAGCACCAGCGGCACGCCCATACCGAGCGCCATCGCGAACAGCGCGCCACCGCCGGTGACGGCGTCGCCGGTGCGCGCGATATAGGCCAGCGCGCCCGCCAGCGGCGCCGTCACGCAGGGGCCGACGATCAGCGCGGAGATCGCGCCCATGACCGCGGCGCCCACCAGTTGCCCGCCCTGGCGGCGATTGGACGATTCGGTCAGGCGGGCCTGCCAGTGCTGCGGCAACTGCAGCTCGTACAGGCCGAACATGGAGAGCGACAGGGCCACCATCAGCGCGGCGAACAGCGCCAGCACCCAGGGCGCCTGCAACGCCGCCGACAGGCCTTCGCCAAGCAGGCCGGCGGCCACGCCGACGCCGGTGTAGACCACCGCCATGCCGAGCACGTAGGACAGCGACACCAGCAGCGCGCGGCCGCGCGTGACGTGCTCGCCCACCACGATGGAAGACAGGATGGGCACCATCGGCAGCACGCACGGCGTGAAGGTCAACAGCAGGCCGAGGCCGAAGAACAGCGCGGCGACCAGGCCGAGGTTGCGGCTGGCCAGCGCGCCGGCGATGCGGTCGTTCTCATCCACCGCGGCCGCCAGGCGCGCGGCGGGAGCCGGAGCGGCCGGCGCGGCGCCGGCACTGTCGGCACTGTCGACGCCACCCGCGCCTTCCGCCTGCGCGGCGGCGCCCGCGGGGCTGGACTCGGGCCTGGCGCGCTTGCCGAACAGGCCGTCCAGCATGCCGCCGCCGACCTTGAAGACGTGCTCCTGCGGCGGGTAGCACAGGCCCTTGTCGGCGCAGCCCTGCGAAGTCACCGCCAGCGACCACTTGCCGTCGGCGGGCAGCGACGCGACCGGCACGCGGATGGTCACGCCACCGTGATAGGTCTCCATCTCCTTGCCGAAGGTCTCGTCGAACTTGACCTTGCCGGGCGGAAAGACCGGCGTGCCGAGCCTGACCGAGGCCGGCTGCGCGGCGAACGCGAAGCGGTCGCGGTAGAGGTAGTAGCCGTCGGCCACGTAGAAGCGGACCTCGACGGTCTGCGGGTCCAGCTGGCGCGCGGCAAAGCGGAAGGCCTGCTCGGGCGGCAGGAAATCGTCCTCGCTCGCGGCATGCGCGGTGCCGCCGAGGCAGAGGCAAAGCACGGCCAGCAGCGCCGCCGACAGCGCTACCAGGAAACGCGCCGCGGCACTTTGCCGCACCACCGCGAACCGGTGGCCAAACGCGCCCGACGCCACTGCGAAACCCATGCTCTGTCCTTGAAAATCGTTGGTTCATCCGACCGCCGCGGGCATCGCCGCCGCGGCCGGCCGTTGCTACGCCTGTGTGTCCCCGCCTGCGGCCGGGCGCGTTTCCGCGGCCACCCAGGCGAGGTAGGGCGCGAAGCCCGCCGCCACGGGCAGCGCGACGATCTCCGGCACCTCGTAGGGATGGGCCTGGCGGATCGCCGCTTCCAGCGCGGCGTAGCGGTCGCGCGTGGTCTTGATCAGCAGCGGCCATTCGCTGGCGGTCTCGAGCTGGCCGCGCCACCAGTATTCCGACTCGCACGGCGCGAGCCGGTTCACGCAGGCCGCCAGGCGCGAGGCGAGCACGGCGCGCGCCACGCGCGCGGCGGCCTCGGCATCGGGCAGCGCCGTCATCACCAGCAGCATCGTCCGGCCCGGATCGTCCGCCGCGCCCGGATCGCCCGGATCGCCGGTCCCGCCCGTTCCGCCCATCTCGCCGTCGCTCATCGCTCGTCTCTCACTCGCCACGCGGCTCCGCAAAACAAAAGAGCCAGGCATCAGCCTGGCTCGATTGTAAGCGGTGTCCGCGCCTGCCGCCGGGACCGATGGTCGCGGCGGCGGGACGGCATCGACCTTATTCCGCGGCTTCTTCGGCCGGGGCTTCGGTGATTTCCGGACGGTCGACCAGCTCGACCAGCGCCATCGGCGCATTGTCGCCCTGGCGGAAGCCGAACTTCAGGATACGCGTGTAGCCACCCGGACGGGCGTTGTAGCGCGGGCCCAGTTCGGTGAACAGCTTGGTGACGATGTCGCGGTCGCGCAGGCGGGCGAAGGCCAGGCGGCGGTTGGCAACGGTGTCCTTCTTGGCCAGCGTGATGAGGGGCTCGACGACCTTGCGCAGTTCCTTGGCCTTGGGCAGGGTGGTCTTGATCAGCTCGTGCTGGAACAGCGAGTTGGACATGTTGCGCAGCATCGCGAGACGGTGCGACGAGGTGCGGTTCAGTTTCCGCAAACCATGACGGTGACGCATGATGATTCCTTTATTGCAATGTTTGACCAGCTCTTCTATCGCTTGGCCGGGACATTCCCCGGTTCGGCGCGGGCCGGTAGTCGGTTGAAGCGGCCGGCACATGCCGGCTGCCGGAATCGCCGCGCGCCGCGCGGGGACCAGCCCCGCGCGGCACGCAGCGACATTACTTCTCGAGGCCTGCGGGCGGCCAGTTCTCGAGCTTCATGCCAAGGGTCAGGCCGCGCGAAGCCAGCACTTCCTTGATTTCGTTGAGCGACTTGCGACCCAGGTTCGGGGTCTTCAGCAGCTCGTTCTCGGTACGCTGGATCAGGTCGCCGATGTAGTAGATGTTCTCGGCCTTCAGGCAGTTGGCCGAGCGCACCGTCAGCTCCAGGTCGTCGACCGGGCGCAGCAGGATCGGGTCGATCTGCGGCGTGCGGCTCGAGGCGGCTTCCGCCGACGACTCGGTGCCTTCCAGCGCGGCGAACACGGACAGCTGGTCGACCAGGATGCGGGCCGACTGGCGGATCGCTTCCTCGGGCGAGATCACGCCGTCGGTCTCGATGTTCATGACCAGCTTGTCGAGGTCGGTACGCTGCTCGACGCGGGCCGATTCCACCGCGTACGACACGCGGCGCACCGGCGAGAACGAGGCGTCCAGCACGATGCGGCCGATGACCTTGCCCGATTCGTCGCCGAACTTGCGCACGTTGCCCGGCACGTAGCCGCGGCCCTGCTCGACCTTGATCTGCATGTCGAGCTTGCCGCCGGCCGACAGGTGAGCGATCACGTGGCCGGGGTTGATGATCTCGACGTCGTGCGGCAGCTCGATGTCGGCAGCCGTGACCACGCCTTCGCCTTCCTTGCGCAGCGACACCGTGACTTCGTCGCGGTTGTGCAGCTTGAAGACCACGCCCTTCAGATTGAGCAGCAGGTTGACCACGTCTTCCTGCACGCCATCGATGGTGGAGTACTCGTGGACCACCCCAGCGATCGTGACTTCGGTCGGGGCGTAGCCGACCATCGACGACAGCAGCACGCGACGCAGGGCGTTACCGAGCGTATGGCCGTAGCCACGCTCGAACGGCTCCATCACGACCTTGGCGTGGTGGTCGCCCAGCGGCTCTACGGCGATGATTTTAGGCTTGAGGAGTGCTGTTTGCATTAGGTTGTCCTTTTCAATACCCTCGGCTCGTTACACCGATAAGGCTGACGTATGGAACCTGAAAATCCCATCGTACGATGGGCAATAAGCCCGGCGCGCGGCAGCGCGTCGGGCTGAAAGTGAAGCTTGACGGGAAACGCAAGCCCCTGACCGTTCGATGGTGTCGGACAGATTCGAGCGATTAGCGCGAATACAATTCGACGATCAGGCTTTCGTTGATGTCACCCGAGATATCGGCGCGGTCCGGCACTTGCTTGAACGTGCCTTCGAACTTCTTCGCGTCAACGCTGACCCATTGCGGGAAACCCGACTGCTCGGCCAGCGACAGGGCCTCGGCGATGCGGACTTGCTTCTTCGACTGCTCGCGGATGGTGATGACGTCACCGGCCTTGACCTGTGCCGACGGCACGTTCAGGGCCTGGCCGTTCAGCAGGATCGCCTTGTGCGAGACCAGCTGGCGCGCTTCGGCGCGGGTCGAGCCGAAGCCCATGCGGTAGACGACGTTGTCCAGGCGCGATTCCAGCAGTTGCAGCAGCTTCTCGCCGGTGTTGCCCTTGCGGCGGTCGGCTTCGGCGAAGTAGCGGCGGAACTGGCGCTCGAGCACGCCGTAGATGCGCTTGACCTTCTGCTTTTCACGCAGCTGGTTGCCGTAGTCGGAGGTGCGTGCACCGGAGGTGCGGCCGTGCTGGCCCGGCTTGCTGTCCAGCTTGCACTTGTCGGCAAGCGAGCGGCGTGCGCTCTTCAGGAACAGGTCGGTACCTTCACGGCGGGAGAGTTTGGCCTTCGGGCCGATATAACGTGCCACTTTATCTTCCTTCCTGATCGATCGCGGCGCCTTCTGTACGCGCCGCGAGTCCGCCTGCTCCGCCCTTGCGGGGCGCCGAGTGGCGGACGGTGGGCTTATCCAGCGCACGCCCCGCAGGGTGCGCGCAAAAGCATGACTGGCTGCGCCGGGCCGCGGAACAAGGCTTCGATCCGACAAACGCAAGGCGCAAAACGAAAACCTGCCGCAAAGCTGATGCAGCAGGTGAACGTACGATAGTACCACACCGGAACACCGGCAGGAAAACCCCGCCGGCTATCCGGGTACGACGGCGTCGCTCAGATGCGGCGGCGCTTCGGCGGACGGCAGCCGTTGTGCGGCACCGGCGTCACGTCTTCGATCACCGAGATCTTGATGCCCAGCGCGTTCAGCGCGCGGACAGCGGATTCACGGCCAGGGCCGGGGCCCTTGATGCGCACGTCCAGGTTCTTGATGCCCTGGTCTTGCGCCACGCGGCCGGCGTTCTCGGCTGCGACCTGGGCTGCGAACGGGGTCGACTTGCGCGAACCCTTGAAGCCCTGGCCACCCGAGGTCGCCCACGCCAGGGCATTGCCCTGACGGTCGGTGATCGTGATGATGGTGTTGTTGAACGAAGCGTGGACGTGCGCAATGCCGTCGGCAACGTTCTTCTTGACCTTCTTACGCGCGCGCTGGGCGGCGTTGTTCGGACCTTTTGCCATTAGTTTCTTCCTCTGCCTTCGGCTTTACTTCTTCAGAGCCACGCCGGCCTTACGCGGACCCTTGCGGGTACGGGCGTTGGTGCGGGTGCGCTGACCGCGCATCGGGAGGCCCCTGCGGTGACGGACGCCACGATAGCAACCAAGGTCCATCAGACGCTTGATGTTCATCGTGGTTTCACGACGCAGGTCACCCTCGACCGTGGCCTTGCCGACTTCGTCACGAAGCTTTTCCAGGTCGGCGTCGGTCAGGTCCTTGACCTTCTTGTCAAACGGAACGCCGGTGGCCTCGCAAATCTTGCGGGCGCGCGAGCGGCCGATACCGTAAATAGCCGTCAGGCCGATCTCGGTATGCTTGTGGTTCGGGATGTTAACCCCTGCGATACGTGCCATTCGTCAATCCTCTTTACGATTAGCCTTGGCGTTGCTTGTGGCGGGGATCCGACGAGCAGATCACGCGCACGACACCGTTGCGCTTGATGATTTTGCAGTTGCGGCAAATGCGCTTAACAGAAGCCAGCACTTTCATGATTTTCCTCTTCCTTCAATTCCTGTTCGCTTCACTTCGTCCGAAAGACGATACGCGCGCGTGACAGATCATATGGAGTCAGCTCAACCGTCACCTTGTCACCCGGAAGAATCCGGATGTAGTTCATTCTCATCTTCCCGGAGATGTGGCCCAGCACTACGTGGCCATTCTCCAGTTTGACTCGGAACGTCGCATTGGGAAGGTTTTCCAGGACCTCCCCCTGCATCTGGATGACGTCGTCTTTTGCCATACCTAGCCCGTACCGACCCGGCTTCAGCGCAAGGTCAAATTACCCTTGAAATTCGCTTTCTTCAGCAGGGACTCATATTGCTGCGACATGACATAGGACTGGACCTGGGCCATGAAATCCATCGTGACGACCACGATGATCAGCAGCGAGGTTCCGCCAAAATAGAACGGAACGTTCCAGCGCAGTACCAGGAATTCCGGCAACAGGCAGACCAGTGTGATGTAGATCGCACCAGCCAGCGTCAGACGCACAAGGATCTTGTCGATGTAGCGCGTCGTCTGCTCGCCCGGACGAATGCCCGGAATGAAGGCACCGCTTTTCTTCAGGTTGTCCGCCACTTCACGGCTGTTGTACACCAGGGCCGTATAGAAGAAGCAGAAAAATACAATCGCAGCAGCGTACAGCAGGATGTAGACCGGCTGGCCCGGCGACAGCGTTGCCGCCAGGTCCTTGATGAACCGGCCCGCAGCGCCCGTCGAGTCAGAGGTGAACCAGCCCGCGATGGTCGCCGGGAACAGGATGATCGACGATGCGAAGATCGGCGGAATCACCCCGGCCATGTTCAGCTTCAGCGGCAGGTGCGACGACTGGCCGCCGTACACCTTGTTGCCGACCTGACGCTTGGCATAGTTCACCAGGATCTTGCGCTGGCCGCGCTCGACGAACACCACGGCGAAAGTCACGCCGGCGATGATCGCCACGATCAGGATCGACGCGATGATGCTCATCGAACCGGTGCGAACCAGCTCGAAGAGACCGCCGATCGCGTTGGGCAGGCCCGCCGCGATACCGCCGAAGATGATGATCGAGATGCCGTTGCCCAGACCCCGCTCGGTGATCTGCTCACCCAGCCACATCAGGAACATCGTGCCGGTCACCAGCGTGATCACCGCCGTGGCCCGGAACATCAGCCCCGGGTCGATCACCAGGCCAGGCTGGGATTCCAGCGCGACCGCGATCGACAGCGCCTGGAAGGTGGCCAGGACCACCGTGCCGTAGCGCGTGTACTGCGTGATCTTGCGTTGACCCGCCTGCCCTTCCTTCTTCAGCGACTCCAGCTGCGGCAGCACGATCGTCAGCAACTGCATGATGATCGACGCCGAGATGTACGGCATGATGCCGAGCGCGAAGACGGTAAAGCGCGACAGCGCACCGCCCGAGAACAGGTTGAACATCCCGAGGATGCCACCCGACTGACTCTGGAAAAGCTTCGCGAGCTGTTCAGGATCGATGCCCGGCACCGGAATATGCGCTCCGATGCGGTACACGATCAAGGCCAGCACCAGGAACATCAGCCGGCGCTTGAGGTCGCCGTACTTCGCCGTGTTCTTGGCTTGCGTGCTTGCATTGGGTTTCGCCGTGGCCAAACGATGCTCCGACTGTGACTCGCCTATGCTGCGAAATCAGCTGCTAAATTACGCCGCGATCTGACCGCCGGCGGCTTCGATCGCAGCCTTGGCGCCAGCGGTGGCACCCAGACCCTTGATCGTCACCTTGCGGGTCAGCTCACCGGCCTTGATGACCTTGGCGCTCTTGACCAGATCAGCCACCAGGCCAGCCTGCTTCAGAACCAGCAGGTCCACTTCGGCCGCTTCCAGACGCTCGATGTCGCGCAGGCTCACCTCGGCGGTGAATTCCTTCGTCAGCGAGGTGAAGCCGCGCTTCGGCAGGCGACGATACAGCGGCATTTGACCGCCTTCGAAGCCGACCTTGTGGAAGCCGCCCGAACGCGACTTCTGACCCTTGTGGCCACGACCGGCAGTCTTGCCCAGGCCGGAGCCGATACCGCGGCCGACGCGACGCTTGGCGTGCTTCGAACCGGCGGCCGGTTTCAGGTTGTTCAGTTGCATCTTGCTCTCCGTGTCCGGTATCAGGCCAGAACCTTGACCAGGTACGACACCTTGTTGATCATGCCGCGCACGGCGGGCGTGTCCTGCAGCTCCGACACCGAGTTGATGCGGCGCAGGCCCAGGCCACGGACGGTGGCGCGATGATCCTCGCGCGTGCCGATCAGGCTGCGCACGAGTTGCACTTTTACGGTTTGTTGCGACATTTCGTCCGACTCCTTAACCGAGGATGTCTTCGACCGACTTGCCGCGCTTCGCGGCGATCTCGCCCGGCGTGCTCATCTTCTGAAGACCGTCCAGCGTGGCGCGAACCATGTTGTACGGATTGGTCGAGCCGTGCGACTTGGTCACCACGTTGGTGACGCCCATCACTTCGAAAATCGCGCGCATCGGGCCGCCGGCGATCACGCCGGTACCTTCCTTGGCCGGCATCATCAGCACCTTGGCGGCGCCGTGCTTGCCCACGACTTCGTGTTGCAGCGTGCCGTTCTTGAGCGAGACCTTGACCATCTTGCGACGGGCTTCGTCCATTGCCTTCTGAACTGCCACCGGCACTTCCTTGGCCTTGCCCTTGCCCATGCCGATGCGGCCATCGCCGTCACCGACCACGGTCAGCGCAGCGAAACCGAGAATCCGGCCGCCCTTCACCACCTTGGTGACGCGGTTGACCGAGATCATCTTCTCGCGGAGGCCGTCGTCGCGTTCGTCCTGCTGGACTTTTGCTTGCATCTTTGCCATGACGTATCTCTCTTTGTGCGCTTAGAACTTGAGGCCGGCTTCACGCGCAGCGTCGGCCAGGGCCTTCACGCGACCGTGGAAGCGGAAGCCGCCGCGATCGAACGCAACGGTCTCCACGCCGGCAGCCTTCGCCTTCTCGGCGATGCGCTTGCCGATCAGGCTCGCAGCGGCGGCGGTAGCACCGCTGCCGGTCAGTTCCTTGCGCACTTCTGCCTCGACGGTCGAAGCCGAAGCCAGCACTTGCGTGCCGCACGGCGAGTAGACCTGGGCGTAAATATGCGAATTCGTACGGAACACGGTCAGACGATTGACTTTCAGTTCCGCGATCTTGGCGCGGGTCTGACGTGCACGGCGCAAACGAGCGTCTTTCTTGTTCATGATTGCACCCCTTACTTCTTCTTGGTTTCCTTCAGGATGACGCGCTCGTCCGAGTAGCGAACGCCCTTGCCCTTGTAGGGCTCAGGCGGACGGTACGCGCGGACTTCCGCGGCAACCTGACCGACTTTCTGCTTGTCCGCACCCTTGATGATGATCTCGGTCTGCGTGGGCGTTGTCGCCGTCACGCCTTCCGGCATCGCATGGATCACGTCGTGCGAGAAACCAAGCTGGAGCTTGAGCGCGGTACCTTGCAGCTGGGCACGGTAGCCCACGCCGACCAGGTTCAGCTTGCGCTCGAAACCGGTGGTCACACCCTTGACCATATTGGCCACCAGGGCGCGCATGGTGCCCTGCAGTGCGTTTGCTTCGCGCGATTCGTCGGCCGGGACGAAGGTCAGCGTGTCGTTTTCGACCTTGACCTGCACCAGGCTGTGAATCGGCTGCGTCAGCGTGCCGAGCGGGCCCTTAACGGAGAGCACGCCGGCCGCCACATTGACTTCTGCGCCTTTGGGCAGCGCGATGGGAGCCTTACCTACACGGGACATGGTTACTCCTTACGCGACGTAGCAGAGAACTTCGCCGCCCACGCCAGTGGCACGTGCCTTGCGATCGGTCATCAGACCCTGCGGGGTCGAGATGATCGCGACGCCCAGGCCGTTCATCACTTGGGGGATGTCGCTGCGGCCCTTGTACACGCGCAGGCCGGGCTTCGAGACGCGTTCGATGCGCTCGATGACCGGACGGCCGGCGTAGTACTTCAGACCGATGCTCAGTTGTGCCTTGCCGCCATCTTCCTGCACGGCGTAGTCGTCGATGTAGCCTTCGTCCTTCAGGACCTTGGCGATTGCCACTTTCAGCTTCGACGACGGCATGACAACCGACGCCTTCTGCACGCCCTGGGCGTTGCGGATGCGCGTCAGCATATCGGCGATAGGATCGCTCATGCTCATACTGTTTCTCCTGTAGCCTGTGCGTAATTACCAGCTGGCTTTCGTCAGACCCGGGATTTCGCCACGGAAGGCGATTTCACGGATCTTGTTACGCGCCAGGCCAAACTTGCGGAAGGTACCGCGGGGACGACCGGTGATCGCGCAGCGATTGCGCTGACGGGTCGGGTTCGCGTTGCGCGGGAGCTGCTGCAGCTCCAGACGAGCGCCATAACGCTCTTCTTCCGACTTTTCCTGGTCGTCGATAATGGCCTTGAGGGATGCGCGCTTCCCGGCATACTTCGCCACGAGCCTTGCGCGCTTCTTCTCACGTTCAATCAGAGCCAATTTAGCCACGGTAACCCCTTAATTACGGAACGGGAACTTGAATGCACCGAGGAGCGCCTTGGCTTCCTCGTCATTCTTAGCCGTCGTCGTGATGCTGATGTTCAGACCGCGCAGCGCGTCGATCTTGTCGTACTCGATTTCGGGGAAAATGATCTGCTCTTTCACACCGATGTTGTAGTTGCCACGACCATCGAACGAGCGGCCCGACACACCACGGAAGTCACGCACGCGCGGCAGCGCCACGGTCACGAAACGATCCAGGAATTCGAACATGCGTTCGCCGCGCAGCGTCACCATCGCGCCGATGGGATAACCCTGGCGGATCTTGAAGCCTGCGATTGCCTTCTTGGCCTTCGTCACCACCGGCTTCTGGCCGGCGATCTTGGTCAGGTCGCCCACGGCCAGCTCAATGACCTTCTTGTCATTGATGGCTTCGCCAAGGCCCATGTTCAGGGTGATCTTGGTGATGCGCGGCACTTCCATGACCGACTTGTAGCCGAACTGTTCGATCAGCTTCGGTACGACCTGTTCTTTGTAAAACTCTTGCAGACGTGCTGTCATGCTCAACTCCTATCCTTGCCCAGAATCAAGCTGCCACGACGGCGCCGGTGGTCTTCAGCACGCGCACGCGCTTGCCGTCTTCCACCTTGATGCCGACGCGCGACGGCTTGCCATTGGCATCCACGAGCGCAACGTTGGAAATATGCAGCGGCATGACCTTGTCGACCACACCACCGGTGGTGCCCAGCATCGGGTTCGGACGTGCATGCTTCTTGGCAACGTTCACGCCTTCAACCACGACCTTGTCGCCGAGCATGGCTTGCACGGTACCGCGCTTGCCCTTGTCTTTGCCGGTCAGGACGATGACTTCGTCGCCTTTGCGAATCTTGTTCATGGCGGCTCCTTACAGCACTTCCGGCGCGAGCGACACGATCTTCATGAAGCGCTCGGTACGGAGTTCACGAGTCACCGGCCCGAAGATACGGGTGCCGATCGGCTCGAGCTTGGTGTTCAGCAGGACAGCGGCATTGCTGTCGAACTTGACGAGCGAACCATCGGCACGGCGCACGCCCTTGGCGGTGCGAACGACGACGGCATTGTAAATATCGCCCTTCTTCACGCGACCGCGCGGCGCTGCGTCCTTGACGGTCACCTTGATGATGTCGCCCACGCTCGCATAGCGGCGCTTGGACCCACCCAGCACTTTGATGCACAGAACTTCGCGCGCACCAGTGTTATCGGCCACTTCGAGCCGGCTTTCTGTCTGAATCATGGTGTTATCTTCCCAACTTAATCCACCGGGCAACGCCCGCCGGTCAGTCTTGGTCCCGTCGGCCTCCGGCTTTGCGCCAGCAACCGTTTGGGTTGATCAACTTTGAAGTCGGTAGTTACCAGGCAGCCTGAACATGGTTAATCAGGAGCCGCTCGGCCTAGGTTCGCCCAGTCGATTCGCCGTGGTGATGGTGCTAAGGCGAATGCAACAAAGCGGAAGTCCAGGATTATAGCACATAACCCTGGACTCGCAAGTCAACCGAAAACCGTGTGGTTTTTTAGATGACGCGCGCAGCTTCGACCAGACGGGAAACCACCCAGGACTTGGTCCGCGACAGCGGACGCGATTCCTGGATCTCGACCTTGTCGCCTTCCTTGTACTGGTTGGCTTCGTCGTGCGCGTGGTACTTCTTCGAACGCAGCACGTACTTGCCGTACAGAGGATGCTTGACGCGGTTTTCGATCAGGACCGTGACGGTCTTGTCCATCTTGTCGCTGACTACACGGCCGACCAGAGTGCGGCGAAGCGACGATTCCGTTTGTGCAGTTTCAGTCATTTCGTGGTCGCCTTCTCGTTCAGCACGGTTTGCACCCGCGCGATGTCCTTGCGCACCTTCTTCAGCTGGCTGGTGTTCTGCAGCTGTTGGGTGGCCTTTTGCATGCGCAGGCTAAATTGGGCCTTCAGCAGCTCGGAGAGCTCCTGGTTCAGCCCGGCGGCGTCCTTGCCGCGAAGTTCGGATGCTTTCATCCCTGCTCTCCTTACGTCCCGACCTGGCGCACCACGAAATTGGTGGCGATCGGCAGCTTGGCAGCCGCGAGGCGGAACGCCTCACGTGCCAGCTCTTCGGTCACGCCATCCATTTCGTACAGCATCTTGCCCGGCTGGATTTCTGCCACGTAGTATTCCGGATTACCCTTACCGTTACCCATACGGACTTCGGCGGGCTTCTTCGAGATCGGCTTGTCCGGGAAAATCCGGATCCAGATGCGGCCGCCACGCTTGATGTGACGGGTCATCGCACGACGCGCCGACTCGATCTGGCGGGCCGTCAGACGGCCACGGCCCATTGCCTTCAGGCCGAATTCACCGAAAGACACGGCGTTGCCACGGGTAGCCTTACCCGTGTTGCGGCCTTTCTGCTCCTTGCGGTATTTTCTGCGCTTAGGTTGCAGCATCGTTATTCTCCACTCTTCGCATCTGCGCCAGGCGCAGCGCGGCGACCGGCACCGGCGCCACCAGCACCACCGCGGCGGTTGCCACCCGGACGGCCTTCGCCTTCGCGGCGGCGGCCTTCGGGACGGCCCGGACGGCGGCGACGTTCGTCTTGCGGCTCTTCCACCACCGGCGCGTCGTTGCGGCCGAGGTGATCACCCTTGTAGACCCACACCTTGACACCGATGATGCCGTAGGTGGTTTCTGCTTCGGAGAAGCCGTAGTCGATGTCGGCGCGCAGGGTGTGCAGGGGCACACGGCCTTCGCGGTACCATTCGGTACGTGCGATTTCGATGCCGTTCAGGCGGCCGGCGCTCATGATCTTGATGCCCTGGGCACCGAGGCGCATCGCGTTCTGCATCGCGCGCTTCATGGCGCGGCGGAACATGATGCGGCGCTCGAGCTGCTGGGTGATCGAGTCGGCGATCAGCTGCGCATCGGTTTCCGGCTTGCGGATTTCCTCGATGTTCACGTGCACGGGCACACCCATGCGGCGTTGCAGCTCGGCCTTGAGCAGTTCGATGTCCTCGCCCTTCTTGCCGATGACCACGCCCGGACGCGAGCTGTAAATGGTCAGACGTGCGTTGCGGGCGGGGCGCTCGATGACGACGCGGCCAACCGAAGCGTTCTTGAGCTTCTTCTTCAGAAACTCGCGAACTTCGATGTCTTCCTTCAGCATGCCGGCGAACTTCGTGTTGTTGGCGTACCAACGCGAAGCCCAGTTACGGCTGACGGCCAGACGGAAGCCAGTCGGATGAATCTTCTGTCCCATCGTGACTCCTTAGTTGCCGAGCGTCACAGTGATGTGACAGGTTTGTTTCTCGATGCGGTTGCCGCGGCCCTTGGCTCGTGCCGTGAAGCGCTTGAGCGAGGTTGCCTTGTCGACGAAGATGGTCTTGACCTTCAGTTCGTCGATGTCGGCGCCTTCGTTGTGCTCGGCGTTGGCGATGGCCGATTCGACCACCTTCTTCACGATCCCGGCAGCCTTTTTCGGGCTGAACGTCAGGACGTTGAGCGCGCGCTCGATCGGCAGACCGCGGATCTGGTCGGCGACCAGGCGAGTTTTCTGGGCGGAGATGCGGGCACCGCGATGAATCGCTTTCACTTCCATGATGGCACCTTACCTCTTCGCTTTCTTGTCAGCCGCGTGGCCCTTGAACGTGCGGGTGAGCGCAAATTCGCCGAGCTTGTGGCCGACCATGTTTTCCGAAACGTACACCGGCACGTGTTGACGGCCGTTGTGAACGGCGATCGTCAGGCCGATGAATTCCGGCAGAATGGTCGAGCGACGCGACCAAGTCTTGATGGGCTTCTTGTCCTTGCCGCCTGCAGCCGCTTCCACCTTTTTCAGCAGGTGGGCGTCACAGAACGGACCCTTTTTTGCGGAACGTGTCATGTCTAGGCTCCTACCTACCGATTAACGCTTGTGGCGCTTCTGCACGATCATGCTGGCAGTGCGCTTGTTGCTGCGGGTACGGTAACCCTTGGCCGGGGTACCCCACGGCGAAACCGGATCGCGACCAGCGGCGGTCTTGCCTTCACCACCACCGTGCGGGTGATCCACCGGGTTCATCACGACACCACGCACCGTCGGGCGGATACCGCGCCAGCGGGTGGCACCGGCCTTGCCGATGACGCGCAGGCTGTGCTCTTCGTTGCCGACTTCACCGATGGTGGCGCGGCATTCGATGTGCACGCGGCGCACTTCGCCGGAGCGCAGGCGCACCTGGGCGTAGATGCCTTCGCGAGCCAGCAGCACGGCGGAACCGCCGGCGGCGCGCGCGATCTGGGCACCCTTGCCGGGCAGCATTTCCACGTTGTTGATCGTGGTGCCGACCGGGATGTTGCGGATCGGCAGGTTGTTGCCGGCCTTGATCGGCGCTTCCGAGCCGTTCAGCACGGCCTGGCCGGCCACCATGCCCTTCGTGGCGATGATGTAGCGGCGCTCGCCGTCGGCGAACAGCACCAGCGCGATGTTGGCGCTGCGGTTCGGATCGTATTCCAGGCGCTCGACCTTGGCGGGGATGCCGTCCTTGTCGTTGCGCTTGAAGTCGACCACGCGGTAGTGGTGCTTATGACCACCGCCCTTGTGGCGGGTGGTGATGTGACCGTTGTTGTTGCGGCCCGACTTCTGGAATTGCTTTTCCAGCAGCGGAGCGTGGGGCTCGCCCTTGTGCAGGTTGGGATTGACAACCTTCACCATCGAGCGACGGCCCGGGGACGTCGGCTTGGTCTTGACGAGTGCCATGATTACTTGGCCTCCGCTTCAAAATTGATTTCCTGACCCGGCTTCAGCGAAACGTAAGCCTTCTTCACGTGGTTGCGACGCCCCATGAAGCGGCCAAAGCGCTTTTGCTTGCCCTTTTGGTTCAGGATCTGAACGGACTGCACCTCGACCTTGAACAGCAGCTCGACCGCCGCCTTCACGTCTGCCTTGTTGGCATCGCGAGCGACTTCGAACACGACTTGTTCGTTCTTGTCGGCGACCAGGGTTGCCTTTTCGGAAACCACCGGCGCGAGCAGCACCTGCATCAAACGATGATCGTTCTTGGCTACTTGCGTCATTTCAGCAACTCCTCGATCTGCGCGACGGCTGCCTTGGTCACCAGCACCTTCTTGTAGTGCACGAGCGACAGCGGGTCAGCCTGGCGCGGCTCGACAACCGCCACGTGCGGCAGGTTGCGCGAAGCCAGGTAGAGGTTTTCGTCGAGGCTGTCGGTGATGATCAGCACCGAGTCCAGGCCCATGGCCTTGAACTTGTCGGCCAAGAGCTTGGTCTTGGGCGCATCGACGGTGAAACCGTCCACCACGTTGATACGACCTTCACGTGCGAGCTGCGAGTAGATCGAGCGCATGCCGGCACGGAACATCTTCTTGTTGACCTTCTGGCTGAAGTTCTCTTCCGGCGAATTCGGGAAGATGCGGCCGCCCCCGCGCCACAGCGGCGAGGAAGACATACCGGCACGGGCACGGCCCGTACCCTTCTGGCGCCACGGCTTCTTGGTCGTGTGCTTGACCTCTTCACGATCCTTCTGCTTACGGTTGCCGCTGCGAGCGTTGGCCTGGTAAGCGACGACGATCTGGTGAACGAGGGCTTCGTTGTAGTCACGGCCGAAGACTTCGGGCGAGGCGTCAACGCCCGCGCCGACTTGGCCATTGTCCTGGAGGAGCTTGAGTTCCATTGATTCGCTCCTTAAGCTTTGGCTTTGGCCTTGACGGCCGGGGTCACGATGACCTTGCCGCCCTTGGAACCGGGGATCGCGCCCTTGACCAGCAGCAGCTTGCGCTCTGCGTCGATCTTGGCGATTTCCAGGTTCTGGACGGTGCGGGTGACGTCACCCAGGTGGCCCGTCATGCGCTTGCCGGGGAACACACGGCCCGGATCCTGCGCCATACCGATGGAACCCGGCACGTTGTGCGAACGCGAGTTACCGTGGGTGGCACGACCGGATGCGAAGTGGTGGCGCTTGATGGTACCGGCGTAGCCCTTACCGATGCTGACGCCCTGCACGTCGATCTTCTGACCGACTTCGAACAGGTCGACCGACAGCGAACCGCCAGCTTGCAGTTCGCCCGCCTTGGCGGCATCGATACGGAATTCGCGGATGATTTCGCCGGCTTCGACACCAGCTTTGGCGAGATGACCCGCCAGCGGCTTGGTGACGCGACTGGCGCGGCGTGCGCCGAAAGTGACTTGAACCGCGGTATAACCGTCGGTCTCGTCCGTCTTGATTTGCGTCACGCGGTTGTCGCCGACCTCGACCACGGTAACGGGAATCGAATCACCGTCGTCCGTGAAAATACGGGTCATGCCAACCTTGCGACCTACAAGGCCAAGGCTCATGGTTTGCTCCATTCCCAGCTGCGATTGGCCGGGGCTGATTGATACACGAAAACTGTGTGTGCAAACTGCGTTTGCAGTGCGCGGGCTTGCGCTAAAGAAGACGGCGCGCGGCCAAAACGGCCAGCCCACTACCCATAGACAAACGGGTAGCCTTACACTATATCGCACTGGTTTGGAAAGAGCAAGCACGGCGTGGAATGTCGCCGCACGTCGGGGCGCCGCGTGTTGCTTTGTGACGTTTTCCGCTACTTTTGCCGGCCGATGGCGGCGTCATGCGGGGCTTCAGCGGCCCGCGGCGGCGCCGATGCGGACGAATTCGCCGCCATAGAACACCAGCGGCTCGCCCTCCCCGGCTTCAAACCCCTCGACCGCGCCCACGATCAGCAGATGGTCGCCGACCGGGTCGGCGCGCTCGACCCGGCACGCCAGCGTGGCCAGCGCGTCCGCCAGGTAGGGCACGCCGCGCGGGCAGCGCCGGTGCGCGACGCCGGCGAACTTGTCCGCCGCGGGCGTGGCGAAGCGGCGCGCGAGCTCGCCCTGCTCCGCGCGCAGGATGCTGATGCCGAAGGCGGCGCCCGGCGCGAAGTGCGCGGCGCTCGGCGAATGCAGGGCCAGGCTCCACAGGATCAGCGGCGGCGCCAGCGACAGCGAGGCGAACGAGTTGACGGTCAGGCCGAGCGGACGGCCGCCGGCGCCGCACGCGCCGATGACCGCCACGCCCGTGGCATAGCGCCCGCAGGCGCGCCGCAGCGCGCGCGCGTCGCCGGTGGCGGCCGCCGCCATCTCAGGCCGCCCGCGGCAGGTGCCGCTCGATCATCTGCTGGCACGCCGCGGCGTCGGCCCACCACGGGAAGAAGTCCGGCGGGTTGTCGAAGCCGTTGGCGATGCGCGCGGCCAGTGCCGGCGCCTGCCCGGCCGCGCCGAGCAGGGCCAGGATGTGGGGCGGCGGCGGCGTGAGCAGCGAGTTGGTCCAGTTGACCACGTCGCCGGCGTATTGCCAGTAGCGCGCGAAGGTTCGCTCCATCCAGCCGGCGTCAAAGGCGCGCTCGCCGTGGGCGACGATGGCGTCGAGATAGACCTTGCAGCATTTGGCGGCGTTGTTGGAGCCCTGGCCGGTGATGGGATCGTTGACGACCACCGCGTCGGCCATGCCGAACACCAGCCGCCCGGACGGCAGCGTCATGACCGGGCGGCGCACGGTCGGCGTGAAGCGCCCGGCCAGGATGCCCTGCTCGTCGGTCAGCGTCACGGCTTCGCAGCGCTCGGCCTCCCACGGCAGCCAGGTGCGCAGGATGCGCAGGCTCTCGGCGAGGTGCTGCTCCGGCGTGCGCGCCTCGGCCCAGCGGTCCATCGGGCCGCCCGGCACGCCTTCGAACACCATGATCTCGCAGGGCCCGCCCAGCGTCAGCGCCGGGAAGACGAAGTACTCGCCGACGCCCGGGATCAGGTTGAAGGCCACGCGCGAGAACGGGCTGCCCGGGCGCATGCCGTTCACGTAGGTCAGCGCCAGCGCGCGCTGCGGCGCGGTGAACGGGCTGCGCGCGGCGTCGCGCTCGAAGCGGTTGACGATCTCGCCCTTGCCGGCGGCAAGCAGCACCAGGTCGTGCTCGGCGGCCAGCGCCTCGAGTTCGGCGATGCCCGCATCGGCGATGCGCAGGTCGCCGCCGCGCTGCGCGAAGGCTTCCATCCAGGCCGGCATCTTCAGGCGCTGGTCCACGGCCTGCGCCGGCCGCTCGAGGCGCGCGGCCCAGTCGATCAGCTTCGCGCCGGGCTGCTCGGGATGCGGCACCGCCAGGCCGATGCCTTCGACCGGCGGACAGGTATCGCCCCACCAGTCGAGCGCGAGTTCGCGCTCGCACTGCAGCGCGCGGTCGAACATGCACTGGCTGGACATGACCTTGCCCGCGCGCACCTGCTCCGGCGTGCGGTTGGTCATCAGCGTGACCCGGTAGCCCCGGGCCTGCAGGCCGAGGGCCATCTGCAGGCCGGACTGGCCGGCGCCGACGATGGCAATGCGTTGGCTCATGACGATCTCCTCGATATGGGCAAGTCGCTTCAGCCGGCCAGGCGGGGGATGGCGGGAACGTTCTGCTCCGGCCCCATCGCGCCATAACCGCCGTCCACGGCGTAGTCGGCGCCGGTGACAAAGCTGGCGTGGTCGGAGCACAGGAACAGCACCACCTGCGCCACCTCGTCCGGCTCGCCGGCGCGGCCGAGCAGGTGGAAATCCGCCGCCACGCGGTCGGTGCGCGCGCGGTCGCCGCCGCTGACTTCATCCATCAGCCGGCACCAGGTCCAGCCCGGCGAGACCGCGTTGACGCGGATGCGGTCGGGCGCCAGGTCCATCGCCATGCTGCGCGTGAGCTGGCGGATCGCGGCCTTGGAGGCGGGATAGAGCCAGCGCCCGGTCTGCGCCACGCCGGCCGAGATGCTGGTGAAGTTGACGATGGCGCCGCCGCCGCGCGCGCGCATGGCGCCGTGCACGGCCTGCGCCAGCATCGCGCCGGACACCACGTTGACGTCGAGCGCGGCAAGCCAGTCGCGGCGCGTCGAGCGCAAGCCGTCGTCGAGGTAGGTGCAGGCGAGGTTGACCAGGTAGTCGATGCCGCCGAAATGCCGCGACACCTCGGCCACGGCCGCTGCGACCTGGGCGTCGTCGGTGATGTCGGTGCGCACGAACAGCGCCCGCTCGCCGAGCTCGGCGGCGATGCGCGCGCCGCCGGCCGCGTCGATGTCGAGAATGGCCACGCGCGTGCCGGCCCGTACGAAGGCCCTGGCCACGCCGGCCCCGATCAGGGTGGCGCCGCCGCTGACGATGGCGACCTTGTCCTGCAGTCCTTTCATGACGTTGTCTCCTGATGTGAGGCGTTGCCCGCGCCGCGCGGGCACGCCCTTTTTTTTGCTATGCGATGGATACGCCGGGTGCGTCGCGGCGGAATGCCGGGCGCGCGCGCGGGCTACTTGCCCTCGCTCTCCCGCCAGCGCGCCATCAGCGTGTTCGACGGCAGCGTCTCGTCGAGCAGCTTGCGCGCCGTTTCCACGCCGGCCACCGGCAACCCGGCGGGATCGAGCTTGCCGATCTGCACCAGTACGCTGGCCTGGTCCCAGTAGATGTGCTCGTGGTAGAGCTTGTCGCCGCGGAACTTGACGATGGCGATCAGCGGGATCTCCACGCGCTTGCCGGTGGGCGGCACGCCGGGCAGCATCCAGTCGATCTCGCAGGTATGGGTGAAGCAGAACAGCAGCTCGTCGACGATCTGGCTGGCGCCCACCGTGCGCGACAGCGGGATCAGCGTGGTGTCGGGCGGATTGCTGTGGACGAAGTGGTTGGCGTAGAAGCGCCTGAGCTGGCCGTGGCCCACGCCGCCGGTCATGGTCGGGATGTGGTTGACGTAGGGCTGGGCCACCATCGTCGCCATCGTGGCGTCGACGTCGCGCGTGGCGAATTCGTATTCGCAATGCTTGTCCCACAGCGCCGAGAAATCGTAGTGCGGGCCCATCTCGGCGCGCAGCGCGGCGATCGAGCGCTGGTGCGCCATCAACGCGGCGGGGCGGCCGTAGTGCTCGCCGCCGGCGCGCGCGAACGCATGGTCGGCGCCGGGATAGACGTACAGCTCGACGTTCTCGCGGGCGCCCAGCGCCTCGCGGATCCGCGCCTGCGCCTCGGGCGGGCAGAAGCCGTCGCTGCCGGCCACGTGCAGCACCAGGCGGCCGCGCACATGGCGGGCTTCGTCGAGCGCGCGCTCGATGCCCACGCCGTAGTACGCCACCGCGCAGGCCACGCCGTCCAGGCGGCAGGCGGCGAGATAGGCCAGCTTGCCGCCCAGGCAGAAACCCAGCACGCCGGTCTGTCCCGCGCATTCCGGGCGCGCGCGCAGCGCGGCCAGCGCGGCGCCCACGTCCCGCACGCCCGCGGCTTCGTCGAACTGCTGGTAGAGGCCGAGCGCGCGCTGGAAGTCCGCGCCGCGGTCGCCCAGCTCGATGCCGGGCGCGATGCGCCAGAACAGGTCCGGCACCAGCACCGTGTAGCCTTCCTCGGCGTAGTAGTCCGCCACCGCCCGCATGGTGGCGTTGACGCCGAAGATTTCCTGGCACAGCACGATGCCCGGGCCCTTGCCCGCGGCGGGGGTGGCCAGGTAGGCGCTGAACGTGCCGCCGCCGTCGGCGGCGTGGATCTGGATGGTCCGGCCCATGAATGGCGCTCCTTCTTGTCTGGTTTGGGGGGCGGGGCTGCGGTGCCGGATTGCATGATGGGCGATCCGCACCGCAGCAAACTAGCCGCCGGCTGCAGCGGCTATCCGATTAGTGCAGGAAAATGCCGGGCCGGGCAAGCGCCGCGCCGCCGCCGCTGCGCGGCAATCCACTATAGTGGTGCGAAGGAATCCGTCCGCCGGCCCGCGCGGGCGCCGGGCCGCGCGCTGCGCGGCGGCGCCACGCCGACCATGCGGCCCCTTCAGCAACGGCGCGCCATGACGCCGAGGAGCGAGACCATGCCGCAGCCCCCCGCCGCCACGGCCGCCGAGCCGCTGGCCGGTGCCTTGCTGTCAGACCCGAGCAGGCTGGTGTTCGCCTCGGCTGACCACGCCCGCACGCGCGCCGCGGTCGGCGCCGTCTTCAAGCCGCACCGGCTCGCCATTGCCGGCACGACGCTGGCCGCGCGCATGCATCACGCGCCGCTCGGCGCGGTGTCGTTCAACCGGCTGGCCTACGGGGCCGAGGTGCGCATCGAGCCGGGGCCGCTCGAGGATTTCCTGCTGGTGCAGATGCCGGTCGGCGGCAGCGCCGAGATCCACTGCGGCGCGCAGCGGATCGTTTCCGACCGCGACACGGCCTCGGTGCTCACGCCCGCCGATCCGGTGCGGATGCGCTGGAGCCAAGACAGCGACCAGTTGATCGTGCGCGTGGAGCGCAGCGCGCTGGAGCGGGTCTGCGCGGCCCACCTCGGGCACCCCCCGCGGCAGGCGCTGCGCTTCCAGCTCGGCATGGCGTGGCGGCGCGCGGCGGCGTGGTACCAGTTGATGCACTACCTGGCGGACCTGCTGGCGCAAGCGCCGGACACGGCGCGCCATCCGCTGACCGCCTGCCAGCTCGAGCAGCTGGTGATCGGCACGCTGCTGACGGCGCAGCCGCACAATCTCAGCGAGGCGCTGCAGGCGCGCGGCAAGCCGCTGGCGCCGCGCCACGTCAGGCGGGTCGAGGAATACATCCACGCGCATGCCCACGCGCCGCTCACGCCCGCCGTGCTGGCGGAGGTGGCCGGGGTCAGCCTGCGCGGGCTGTACGCGGGCTTCCGCGAGCATCGCGGCATCAGCCCGATGGCCTACCTGCGCGCGGTCCGGCTCGAGCGCGTGCGGCACGACCTGCTCAGCGACAAGACCGTCGATTCGGTCACGGCGGCGGCCTTGCGCTGGGGCTTCAGCCACCTGGGACGGTTCAGCATGGAATACCGCAAAAGCTTCGGCGAAGCGCCGGGACAGACGCTGCGGCGGCGCGGGCCGGCATGAGGAAGGGGCCGCGCCGGGACGGTACGAGGAGGAGGCGCGCAAAAACAAAAACGGCGAACCGAAGTTCGCCGTTTTCGTTGCCCGAGGCCGCCTGGGGCGGCCTTGCGCGGAATGGCTTTACACCTTGATTTCGACGTCGACGCCTGCCGGCAGGTCGAGCTTCATCAGTGCGTCAACGGTCTTGTCGGTAGGATCGACAATGTCCATCAGGCGCTGGTGAGTGCGGATCTCGAACTGATCGCGGCTGGTCTTGTTGACGTGCGGCGAACGCAGGATGTCGAAGCGCTGGATGCGGGTCGGCAGGGGCACCGGGCCCTTGACGATCGCGCCGGTACGCTTGGCGGTATCCACGATTTCGGCTGCCGACTGGTCGATCAGGCGATAGTCGAAAGCCTTCAGGCGGATACGGATCTTCTGGTTCTGCATGATATTTCCTTAAAAGAGCGATGGGCGCATGCGCCCTGGAACATGGGAAAAGGCCAGCGGCATTGTACCGCCAGCCAGTTCCAGGAAGTTTTTTATCAGTCGAGGATCTTGGCCACGACGCCGGCGCCGACGGTACGGCCGCCTTCACGGATGGCGAAGCGCAGGCCTTCTTCCATCGCGATCGGGGCGATCAGCTTGACCGTGATCGACACGTTGTCGCCGGGCATGACCATTTCCTTGTCCTTCGGCAGCTCGATCGAGCCGGTCACGTCGGTCGTGCGGAAATAGAACTGCGGGCGGTAGTTGTTGAAGAACGGGGTGTGACGGCCGCCTTCGTCCTTCGACAGAATGTAGACCTCGCCGGTGAAGTGCGTGTGCGGCTTGATCGAACCCGGCTTGCACAGCACCTGGCCGCGCTCCACGTCTTCGCGCTTCGTGCCGCGCAGCAGCAGGCCCACGTTGTCGCCGGCCTGACCCTGGTCCAGCAGCTTGCGGAACATTTCCACGCCGGTGCAGGTGGTCTTGACCGTCGGCTTGATACCGACGATTTCGATTTCCTCGCCGACCTTGATGATGCCGCGTTCGATACGGCCGGTCACCACGGTGCCGCGGCCCGAGATCGAGAACACGTCTTCCACCGGCATCAGGAAGGTACCGTCAACGGCACGTTCCGGCGTCGGGATGTAGGTGTCCAGCGCGTCGGCCAGGTTCAGGATGGCCACTTCGCCCAGCTCGCCCTTGTCGCCTTCGAGCGCCAGCTTGGCCGAACCCTTGATGATCGGGGTGTCGTCGCCGGGGAACTCGTACTTCGAGAGCAGTTCGCGCACTTCCATTTCGACCAGCTCGAGCAGCTCGGCGTCGTCGACCATGTCGCACTTGTTCAGGAACACGATGATGTAAGGCACGCCGACCTGGCGGGCCAGCAGGATGTGCTCGCGGGTCTGGGGCATGGGGCCGTCGGCGGCCGAGCACACCAGGATCGCGCCGTCCATCTGGGCGGCACCCGTGATCATGTTCTTCACATAGTCGGCGTGGCCCGGGCAGTCGACGTGCGCGTAGTGGCGATTGGCCGTTTCGTACTCGACGTGGGCGGTATTGATGGTGATACCGCGTGCCTTTTCTTCCGGCGCTGCGTCGATTTCGTCGTACTTCTTGGCCGAACCGCCAAACTTCGCTGCCAGCACCGTGGCGATCGCTGCCGTCAGCGTGGTCTTGCCGTGGTCAACGTGACCGATCGTACCAACGTTCACGTGCGGCTTGGTCCGCTCGAACTTTTCCTTTGCCATTTTTCAGCTCCTAATGGAATGCAGTCTTTTATACAGTTCATTGCACCGCCGCGCGGGTCGCGCGCGGCGGTTAAGCTTTACTTACTTGCCCTTGGCCGCCATCACCGCTTCGGCGATGTTCTTCGGCGCCTCGGCGTAGTGCTTGAATTCCATGGTGTACGTGGCGCGGCCTTGCGTGGCCGAGCGCAGCGACGTCGAATAACCGAACATTTCCGACAGCGGGACTTCAGCCTTGATGATCTTGCTGCCGCCCACCATGTCGTCCATGCCCTGCACGATGCCGCGGCGGGACGACAGATCGCCCATCACGGTACCCGTGTAGTCTTCCGGCGTTTCCACTTCCACGGCCATCATCGGCTCGAGCAGAACCGGGCTGGCCTTGCGCATGGCGTCCTTGAACGCCATCGAGCCGGCCATGCGGAACGCGTTTTCGTTCGAGTCCACGTCGTGGTACGAACCGAACGTCAGCGTGACCTTCACGTCCACCACGGGGAAGCCAGCCAGGATACCGGCCGGCAGCGTGTCGACGATGCCCTTTTCGACCGCCGGGATGTATTCGCGAGGAATCACGCCGCCCTTGATGGCGTCGATGAATTCGAAGCCCTTGCCCGGCTCTTGCGGTTCCAGCGTGATCACGGCGTGACCGTACTGGCCGCGGCCGCCCGACTGCTTGACGAACTTGCCTTCGACGTCCTCGGCCTTCTTGCGAATGGTTTCGCGGTAGGCCACCTGCGGCGCGCCGATGTTGGCTTCCACGCCGAATTCGCGCTTCATGCGGTCGACCAGAATTTCGAGGTGGAGCTCGCCCATGCCCGAAATGATGGTCTGACCCGATTCTTCATCGGTACGCACGCGGAACGACGGATCTTCGGCGGCCAGGCGGTTCAGGGCGATGCCCATCTTTTCCTGGTCGGCCTTGGTCTTCGGCTCGACGGCCTGCGAGATCACCGGCTCCGGGAAGATCATGCGCTCGAGCACGATCGGGGCAGCCGGATCGCACAGCGTATCGCCCGTGGTGGCGTCCTTCAGGCCCACCGCGGCGGCGATGTCGCCGGCCAGCACTTCCTTGATTTCTTCGCGCTGGTTGGCGTGCATCTGCAGAATACGGCCCAGACGCTCCTTCTTCTGCTTCACCGGGTTGTACACGGTGTCGCCCGAGTTGATCTTGCCCGAGTACACGCGGAAGAAGATCAGCTGGCCGACGAACGGGTCGGTCATGATCTTGAACGCCAGCGCCGAGAACTTCTCGCTGTCGTCGGCCTTGCGCTCGAGCTTCTTCTCGTCGTCGCTTTCGTCCACGCCCTTGACCGGCGGGATGTCGACCGGCGACGGCAGGAAGTCGATCACGGCGTCGAGCATGCGCTGCACGCCCTTGTTCTTGAACGCGGTGCCGCACAGCATCGGCTGGATTTCGCAGGCGATGGTACGGTCACGCAGCGCCTTGACGATCTCGGCGCGGGTCAGCTCTTCGCCGCCCAGGTACTTTTCCATCAGCTCTTCGCTGGCTTCGGCGGCGGACTCGACCATCTTCTCGCGCCATTCTTCAGCGGTAGCCTGCAGCTCGGCCGGGATGTCCTGGTATTCGAACTTCACGCCCTGGCTGGCTTCGTCCCAGATGATCGCCTTCATTTCCAGCAGATCGACCACGCCCTGGAAGCCGTCTTCAGCGCCGATCGGCACCACGACGGGCACCGGGTTGGCCTTCAGGCGGGTCTTCAGCTGGTCGTAGACCTTGAAGAAGTTCGCGCCGGTACGGTCCATCTTGTTGACGAAGGCCAGGCGCGGCACGCCGTACTTGTTGGCCTGACGCCAGACGGTTTCCGACTGCGGCTGCACGCCACCCACTGCGCAGTACACCATGCACGCGCCGTCCAGCACGCGCATGGAACGCTCCACCTCGATGGTGAAGTCCACGTGGCCCGGGGTGTCGATGATGTTGAAGCGGTGTTCGGGATAGTTGCCGGCCATGCCCTTCCAGAAGGCGGTGGTCGCAGCGGAGGTGATCGTGATGCCACGCTCCTGCTCCTGCTCCATCCAGTCCATCGTGGCGGCGCCATCATGCACTTCACCGATCTTGTGGTTCACACCGGTGTAGAACAGGATGCGCTCGGTCGTGGTGGTTTTACCCGCGTCAATGTGAGCCGAGATACCGATATTGCGGTAGCGCTCAATGGGAGTCTTACGAGCCACTTTAATCCTCTATTCGTCCGTGAGGCGCCGGCATCTCATTGCCAGCGCCCGTAACACAAACGGGCGAGCGTGTCGTGACACAGCCCGCCCGGCAACCAACGACGTAACCCGCGCGCCTTAGAAGCGGAAGTGCGAGAACGCCTTGTTGGCTTCGGCCATGCGGTGCACTTCGTCGCGCTTCTTCATCGCGCCGCCGCGGCCTTCCGATGCTTCCAGCAGCTCACCTGCCAGGCGCAGCGCCATCGACTTCTCGCTGCGTTTTTTCGCGGCCTCGCGCAGCCAACGCATCGCCAATGCCAAACGACGCGACGGACGGACTTCGACCGGAACCTGATAGTTGGCGCCGCCCACGCGACGGCTCTTCACTTCGACCACCGGCTTCACGTTGTTGATGGCAACGGAAAACACTTCGACGGGGGCCTTGCCTGCCTTCTTTTCGATCTGGTCGAACGCGCCGTAGACGATGCGTTCGGCAACCGACTTCTTGCCGTCCAGCATCAGCACGTTCATGAACTTGGCAACTTCGACGTTACCGAACTTCGGATCAGGCAGAATTTCCCGCTTGGGGACTTCACGACGACGTGGCATCTTCTTTCCTTTAGATTCAGTTGAGAGCGCGGCACAGATTTCCCGCTCTCCGGCCACCAACTAGCTTGCCTTCCATTCAGGCAAATTCGCCGGGTGACCACTTACTCGACGGCACGGCGCGAAAAACGCTCCGTTGTACCGCCGCCTGGTGACAGCACCATGACGCAACCGCCACAGGCCATCGGTTATGGCTTCGGGCCTCGGCCCAGGCTGCAAACCTTGACTTAGGCAGCCTTCGGACGCTTCGCGCCGTACTTCGAACGAGCCTGGCGGCGATCCTTCACGCCTTGCAGGTCGAGCGAGCCACGGACGATGTGGTAGCGCACACCCGGCAAGTCCTTCACACGGCCGCCGCGGATCAGCACGACCGAGTGTTCCTGCAGGTTGTGGCCTTCACCGCCGATGTACGAGATGACCTCGAAACCGTTGGTCAGGCGCACCTTGGCGACCTTACGCAGTGCCGAGTTCGGCTTCTTCGGCGTCGTGGTGTACACACGGGTGCACACGCCGCGACGCTGGGGGCAGTTCTCAAGCGCCGGGCTCTTGCTCTTGACGACTTCAGAGACGCGCGGCTTGCGAACCAGTTGGTTGATAGTTGGCATTGTTCAATCCAGCTTGGTTTTACGAAAAACACCCCTCCGCCACAAGCAATGGGCCGGAAGGGCAACGACGGGTTTTGGGCGGGAAAGGTGAGCGGGCGCTCTTGAGACGGGACCTGTGGAAGTACAGACGGCCAAAGAGCGCGAGCTCGCCGGGGATCCCGCTGCGACCACACCACCGGAGACATCGTCGATCCCCCGGCAGGCTTGCCGATTGCGGACCGGAGGCCACAAATCCGACAGGCGAGCGAAATCCAAAGCCAAAAACTCGAATCTGACATGCTAGCAGGGCAATCGCAAACGGTCAAGCGGGTATACGTATACGTTCCCCTATGCCGACCATGCCGTCGACATGCGCCGTTGCCGGCCGGCCGCTACACCGCGCCGAGCGTCTCGAGGATCGCGTCACCGTAGCGCTCGAGCTTGGCCGCGCCGATGCCGGGCACCTCGGCCAGCGCCGCCAGCGAGTCCGGCGCGCTGCGCGCCAGCTCGGCCAGCGTGGCGTCGTGGAAGATCACGTAGGCCGGCACGCCGTGCTCGCGCGCGGTGTCGGTGCGCCACTTGCGCAGCGCTTCCCAGTTGGCCAGCGCGTCGGCGTCCATGCCGGCGGTGTGGTCGGTGCGCGTGCCGCTGCCGCCGCGCGCGGCGCGCTCGCCGCTGCGCCCGGGCTTGCTGGCCTGCCGCCGCAGCGTGATCGGCATCTCGCCCTTGAGCACCGCGCGCGCGGACTCGCCCAGCAGCAGCGAGCCGTGGCCGCCGTGGTCGATCACCAGCAGGCCGTGCGCGATCAGCTGGCGGAACACCGCGTGCCACTCGGACACCGAGCGCTCGGCGCCGATGCCGAACGTGGAAACCTTGTCGTGCCCCCACTGGCGCACTTTCTCCGAGGCGTTGCCGCGCAGCACGTCGACCAGGTGCGTGGCGCCGAAGTGCACGCGGCTGGCCTGCGCGGTGCGGTAGACGCAGGACAGCGCCATCTGCGCCTCGCGCGTGCCGTCCCAGGTGGCGGGCGGCTCCAGGCAGGTGTCGCAGTTGCCGCACGGCTCGCTGGCTTCGTCGAAGTAGGCCAGGATGCGCACGCGGCGGCAGCCGGCGGTCTCGCACAGCCCGAGCAGCGCGTCGAGCTTGGCGGACGACACGCGCTTGTGGGCCTCGTCCGCCTCTGACTCGTCGATCATGCGCTTCTGCTGCACCACGTCGCCCAGGCCGTAGGCCATCCAGGCGTTGGCGGGCAGGCCGTCGCGGCCGGCGCGACCGGTTTCCTGGTAATAGCCTTCCATGCTCTTGGGCAGGTCCATGTGGGCAACGAAGCGCACGTCGGGCTTGTCGATGCCCATGCCGAAGGCGATGGTGGCCACCATGATGACGCCCTCTTCCTCGCGGAACCGCGCCTGGTGGTGCTGGCGCACGCCGGCGTCCATGCCGGCGTGGTAGGCCAGCGCGTTGAGTCCCTGGCTGTTGAGCCAGCTCGCGGTTTCCTCCACCTTCTTGCGCGACAGGCAGTAGACGATGCCGCTGTCGTGGGTGCCGTCCGCGGCGAGGTGCTCGGCCTTGATGAAGGACAGCAGCTGCTGGCGCGCATTGTCCTTCTCGACGATGCGGTAGCGGATATTGGGGCGGTCGAAGCTGGAGACGAAGACGCGCGCGTCATGCAGCGACAGGCGCTCGACGATCTCCTCGCGCGTGACCGAGTCCGCGGTGGCGGTGAGCGCGATGCGCGGCACGTAGGGGAAGCGCTCGTGCAGCACCGACAGCTGGATGTATTCCGGGCGGAAATCGTGCCCCCACTGCGACACGCAGTGCGCCTCGTCGATGGCGAACACGCCGATGCGGGTACGCTCGAGCAGGTCCTGGAAGCGCGGCGTCATCAGCCGCTCGGGCGCCACGTAGAGAATCTCGAGCCGGCCGGCGAGCAGGTCGCGCTCGACCGCCGCGGCCTCGGCGCCGCTGAGCGTCGAGTTCAGCACGGCGGCGTGCACGCCGGCCTCGGTCAGGGCCGCCACCTGGTCCTGCATCAGCGCGATCAGCGGCGACACCACGATGCCGGTGCCCTGCCCCGCGCGCTGGCGCAGCAGCGCCGGAATCTGGTAGCACAGCGACTTGCCGCCGCCGGTGGGCATCAGTACCAGGCAATCGCCGCCGTCGGCCACATGGTCGATGATCTCGGCTTGGCGGCCGCGGAAGGCGTGGTACCCGAAAACATCCTTGAGAATCGCCAGCGCGCGCGACATAGGGAAACGATAGCGGTGAAGCCGGAAAAGCCCCGGCAAGCCGGAAAGGCGTAACCATACCACTAAGGGCCCGGCACGGACGTTTCCAACCGTTGCGCGCCCGCGCGGCGCCGGCCATCCCGCCGGCGCCGCGGCGCCCGCTTCAGCCCTGCAGGAAGTCCAGCACCGCCCGGGCGAACGGCTCGGCCTGCTCCAGGTTCGAGAGATGCGCGGCCGGCGCCAGCTCGACGTAGCGCGCGCCGGGAATGGCCTGCGCCAGGAAGGCGCCGTCACGCGGCGGCGTGGGCAGGTCGTTGGCGCCGGCGATCACCAGCGTCGGACGCGTGATGGCCGCCACGGCCTCGCGCAGGTCCGAGTCGCGCACCGCGCGGCAGTTGGCCGCATAACCGGCCGCGTCGGTGGCGCCCAGCATGGCCAGCAGCGATGCCACCAGCGCCGGCTGCTGCGCGGCAAACCCGGGCGTGAGCCAGCGCTCGACCACGGCCGCGGCGATCGACGCCACGCCGTCGCGCTCGACCGCCGCGGCGCGGTTGGTCCAGTTCTCGGGCGGGCCGATGTAGGCCGCGGTATTGCTCAGCACCAGGCGGTCGATGCGCTGCGGATGATGCACGGCGAGCCACATGCCGGTGATGCCGCCCATCGACAGGCCGCAGAAATGCGCGCGCGCGATCTGCAGGTGGTCGAGCAGGCCGATCACGTCCTGGCCCAGCTGCGCGATGGTGTACGGGCCCGGCGTGACCGAGGACGCGCCGTGGCCGCGCGTGTCGTAGCGCAGCAGCCGGAAGCGCTGCGAGAACGCGGCCACCTGCGGCTGCCACATGTCGAGATTGGTGCCGAGCGAGTTGGACAGCACGAGCACCGGCAGGCTGGCGTCGCCGTCGAGGCGATAGTGCAGGCGGACGTCGGGTAGGTCTGCGTAAGGCATGGTGTGCGGGACTCCGGTGGATCGGTGGGTTGGCGGCGCGGCTCAGTTCTGCGCGATGGCCGAGCCGTGCTGCGCCAGCGCGGTCACGGTGATGTCCATGTACGGATAGAGCGGCAGCGAGGTCAGCAGCGTGTGCAGCTCGTCGTTGTCCTTGACGTCGAAGATGCTGACATTGGCGTACTGGCCGGCCACGCGCCACAGGTGGCGCCACTTGCCTTCGCGCTGCAGCTTCTGCGACAGCGCCTTTTCATCGGCCTTGAGCTTCTCGACGAACTGCGTATCGAGCGAATGCGGGATGCGGACGGTCATTTCTGCCATGAACAACATGAATATCTCCTGGGCTTGGCGGTACGTCGTATTTCGTGCGTTGAATGAAAGGTCACACCGTGGCGACCGGCGTCAGCGGCGAGCCGAGCGCGCCGGGCAGCCGCAGCGGCGGCGCGCTGAGGAAGAAGCGCGTGCGGCCGTTGGCGCGCAGCCAGCCGGCCAGCTCGCGCAGGTACCACAGCTCGCCCAGCGGCAGGCCGAGCTTGAACAGGCAGTGGTGATGCAGCGGCAGGGCCGGCGCGGCGCCGCTGGCCGGGCGCGCGGGAAAGCGCTCGACCGCGTAGTTGTCGGCCGCCAGCGCGGCGATGCCGCTGTCGGTGATCCATTGCAGCAGGCGCTCGTCGCGGCCGTCGAGCGCGGCGCAGCTATGGTGCAGGCGCTCGGCGTCGGGCGTGCCGTTCATCTCCAGCACCATCTCGGCAAAACCCGTGCGCAGCACCAGGATGTCGCCCTCGCCGATCTCCACGCGGTCGGCCTCGATCACGCGCATCAGGTCGTCGTAGCCGAGCGTGGCGAACCCGCGGCCGTGGTATTCGGCGACGTCCAGCAGCACGCCGCGGCCCTGGATGCCGTGCGCGGCGAAATGCTCGATGCCCAGCGCCGCGGCGTGGCTGTGGTCGTGGCCGCACGGATGGGCGGCAAACCCGTCGGCCTCGGCGTAGTCGACCGGGCCGACGATGTCCTGGTTGGGGCGGAAGCCGTTGTAGTAGACGCGCTCGGCCACGCCGTCGCCGTCGGCGTCGAACAGCGCGCCGACGTGGGCCAGCGAATCCCATTGCGTCGAGTACTGCAGCGACAGCAGGACCTGGTCGTCGCTGAGCACGTCGAGCGCGTTGGCGTCGACCTTGGCCAGCGGGAAATTGACGTAGGCGATGCCGTCGCGAAAGGTCGGGCGCAGCTGCGGCGGATGGCGCCGCACGTTGAGCGCGTTGCCGCCCGGCAGGTCGAGCGGCAGCGAGAGGCAGAAGGTGTTGCCGGTGCGGATCTCGCGCGCGGCGTCGCGCACCTTGTCCGGCGTGATCAGATTGAGGCGACCGAGCTGGTCGTCAGGGCCGAACTCGCCCCAGTTGGAGCCGTCCGGCCGGTTCTTCCATCGCATGTTGGTCTCGGGTCGTTGCGCCGGCGGGCGCCTGCGCGGGCAGGGCGCCGCGGGCCGGCAGGCGGGCGGCGCGGTGGCCGCTCAGGTGCGGGACAGGCTCACAGATAGCATGTGCCGCCGAGGTAGGCCTTGCGCCAGCGCGTGATGCGCACTTCGCCGAACAGGCCGGCCAGGGCGAACGGATCGGCGTCGATAAAGGCCTGCGTGGCTTCGCGCGTGTCCAGGTCGACGATGTAGAAGCCGCCGCCGGCATCGCTGCCGTCGTCGTTGAGCTTGGCGCCGCAGGCCAGCAGCAGCGCCTTGTTGGCCTCGAGGTAGGCGAGATGGGCGGCCCGGCTGGCCTGGCGCACCGGTTGGTGCGCGGGCTTGTCCCAGGTTTCGATCAGGAACGGCATGGTGGTCTCCTCTGCGCGATTCGGTTTCGACGGGTTGGCTGGCGGTGCGAGGCGGGCCGGCTTCAGCCGATCTGCGCGCCCCACAGCAGCAGCGCGCCGATATACACCAGGCCGACCCAGAACATCATGATCACGGTGTAGCCCATCACGTCCTTCAGGCTAAGCTTGGACAGCGCCAGCGCGGGCAGGATCCAGAACGGCTGCACGAGGTCGTTCCAGGCGTTGCCCAGCATCACCGACATCGAGGTCTGGCTGATCGAGCTGCCGATGGCCTTGGCGGCGTCGATCATGAACGGTCCCTGGATCACCCAGTGGCCGCCGCCGGACGGTGCGAAGAAGTTGATGACGAAGGAGCTGATCAGGCCCCAGAACGGCAGCGTCTGCGGCGTGGCGATGTCCACGAACACGCGCGAGATGCTGTCGACCAGGCCCGAGCCGGCCATGATCGCCATGATGCCAGCGTAGAACGGATACTGCAGGATGATGCCCGAGATGGTCTTGATGCCTTCGTTGAGCTTGGCCACGTAGTTGACCGGCGTGCCCAGCAGCAGCACGCCCAGGAACAGGATCATGAAGTTGATCAGGTTCAGGTCGAGCGAGCCGCCCGCGCGGAAGTACAGCACGGCGTAGCCCACGCCGCACAGGCCGATGGCCAGGCTCAGCAAGCGGCTGTGGTTCAGCCGGGCGGCCACGGTGCCATCGCCGCCGAGGCTGTGGCCGGAACCCTGCGCGGTGTCGGCAGCGCTGGCCTCGGGCTTGATCTCGACGACGTCGGCCGGGTTGCGCGGGTGCAGCCAGGCATTGAGCAGCGGCAGCGTCACCAGGACCACCAGGCTGGTCAGCAGCATCGGCAGCGAGAAGATGGTCTCGGACAGCGGCACCACGCCCATCGACTTTTCGAGTGGATGGCCCGGCGTGGAGATGAGCACCGGGATGCTGGCCGACAGGCCCAGCCCGTACATGGTGAAGCCGCTGTACGCGGCGGCGATGATGAGCGGGTAATGCACACCCCGCACCTTGGTGGCGAGCTTCTTGGCGATGATGCCGCCGATCACCAGGCCGAAGCCCCAGTTCAGGTAGCTGCCGATGGCGCCCACCAGCGTGGCGACGATCACCGCGCCGCGCGGCGTGTGCACGGCGCCGACGATGCGGTCGAGCAGGCGGTCGGTCAGCGGCGCGGCGGCGAGCACGTAGCCCATCGCCAGGATCACCGCCATCTGCGTGGTGAACGCCAGCAGGTTCCAGAAGCCCTTGCCCCAGCTCAGGATCACCGCCGGGGCGGGCTGGCCCTCCAGCAGGATCGCCATGACCATCGTCAGCAACGTCAGCGCGATGGCGAAAACGAAAGGATCCGGCAAATACCGGCGCATCAGTTCGGTAAAGAAACCTGCGATCTTGCTCACTGCGTGTCCCCACAAATGATGATTTTTGTCGCCTGTAGAACTTGCGTTCTTCTCTCGAACAAATCGGCGATTTGCGTGGATGCTAGGAGCAACGATGCGGAGGGTCAAGTCAATGAGCACGCTATTTCATTTCTTATTCAGCAATAATTCGGCGGCATTTTCCATAAGTACGTTCAAGTCGACGGCTTCTGACCGTATCCCTCGGCATCCCGCGGCATCCGGCCGAATTCGCGAAAAAACGGCGCGCTGCCCGCGCCGCGCGGCTGAAAGCCCGGCGAAAGCGCCATGAAAGGCAACCGAAAGACAGGACAAGGCCAGCGGCAGGCGCTGCGCAAGCGCCGGACGAAAAAAAGCCCGGCTCGAAAGCCGGGCTTTTCCACTTCTGCTGCTATTGCCTTTCGCGCTGACTTGGGCAGGCGTCAGGAAAACACGGTCAATGCGATCAGACCGCGTCGCCCTCGCCTTCCGTCGTCGCCGGCACCACCGGCGGCTCGATGAAGAGCGACTGCTCTTCGTCGGAGATCGCCTGGGCGCGTTCGCGCTCGGCCGCCTCGCGCGCCTTGCGGGCGCGGTGGTAGGCCAGGCCGGTACCGGCCGGGATCAGACGGCCGACGATCACGTTTTCCTTCAGACCGCGCAGGTCGTCGGTCTTGCCCATGATCGCGGCTTCGGTCAGCACGCGCGTGGTTTCCTGGAACGATGCCGCCGAGATGAAGCTGTCGGTCGACAGCGACGCCTTGGTGATACCGAGCAGCAGGTTCTCGTACGTGGCCGGACGCTTGCCTTCGGCGATCACGCGGTCGTTCTCGTCGAGCAGTTCCGAGCGCTCCACCTGTTCACCCGGGATGAACTTGGTGTCGCCCACATCCGAGATCTGCACGCGGCGCAGCATCTGGCGCACGATCACTTCGATGTGCTTGTCGTTGATCTTCACGCCCTGCAGACGGTACACGTCCTGCACTTCGTCGACGATGTAGTGCGCCAGTTCCTCGATGCCCTTCAGGCGCAGGATGTCGTGCGGGTCCGCCGGACCTTCCACGATCATTTCGCCCTTGTTCACCACCTGACCGTCGTGGACCAGGACCTGCTTTTCCTTGGCGATCAGGAACTCGTGGGCGTTGCCGTCCAGGTCGGTGATCACCAGGCGTTGCTTGCCCTTGGTGTCCTTGCCGAACGAAGTCGTGCCGGTGACTTCCGCCAGCACGGCGGCGTCCTTCGGCGAACGGGCTTCGAACAGCTCGGCCACGCGCGGCAGACCCCCGGTAATGTCGCGGGTCTTCTGCGATTCGGTCGGGATACGCGCGAGCACTTCACCCACGTGCACCTGCTGGCCGTCCTTCACGGTGATCAGCGCGCCGACCTGGAAGCCGATGGTCACGGAGTGGTCCGTGCCCGGAATCTTGACTTCCTGGCCATTCGCGTCGAGCAGCTTCACCTGCGGGCGCAGGCCCTTGGTGGCGGCCGTGCGGCGCTTGGCGTCGATCACCACGAGGGTCGACAGGCCGGTGACTTCGTCCATCTGCTTGGCGACGGTCACGCCTTCTTCGACGTTCTCGAACTTGGTCGTGCCGGTGTACTCCGACACGATCGGGCGCGTCAGCGCGTCCCACGTCGCGAGCTGCGTGCCGGCCTTGATGGCCTGGCCGTCCTGCACCAGCAGCGTCGCGCCGTACGGGATCTTGTGGCGCTCGCGCTCGCGGCCGTGGTCGTCGGTGATCAGCGCTTCACCCGAACGCGAGATGACGATCAGCTCGCCCTTCGCATTGGTGACGTAGCGCATGGTCGCCGTGAAACGCACGGTACCGGTTGCCTTCGCTTCCACGCTCGATGCCACTGCCGCGCGCGATGCGGCGCCGCCGATGTGGAAGGTACGCATGGTCAGCTGCGTGCCCGGCTCGCCGATCGACTGGGCGGCGATCACGCCGACCGCTTCGCCGGAGTTCACCAGTACGCCGCGGCCGAGGTCGCGGCCATAGCACTTGCCGCACAGGCCGTAGCGCGTGTCGCACGACAGCGGGGTGCGCACCTTGACTTCGTCCACGCCGAGGGCGTCGATCAGGTCGACCAGGTCTTCGTCCAGCAGGGTGCCGGCTTCGATCGCGGTTTCCTGGGTTTCCGGGTTCACCACGTCGGTCACCGTCACGCGGCCGAGGATACGGTCGCGCAGGGCTTCGATCACTTCACCGCCTTCGACCAGGGCCTTCATGGCCACGCCGTTGGTGGTGCCGCAATCGTCTTCCACCACCACCAGATCCTGCGTCACGTCGACCAGACGGCGGGTCAGGTAACCCGAGTTGGCGGTCTTCAGTGCCGTGTCGGCCAGGCCCTTACGGGCGCCGTGGGTGGAGATGAAGTACTGCAGAACGTTCAGGCCTTCACGGAAGTTCGCCGTGATCGGCGTCTCGATGATCGAGCCGTCAGGCTTGGCCATCAGGCCCCGCATGCCGGCCAGCTGACGGATCTGCGCGGCGGAACCGCGCGCGCCCGAGTCGGCCATCATGTAGATCGAGTTGAACGATTCCTGCTTGACGGTGTTGCCGTTGCGGTCGACCACGTCTTCATGCTGGAGCTGCTCCATCATCGCCTTGCCCACCTGGTCGCCGGCGGCGCCCCAGATGTCCACGACGTTGTTGTAGCGTTCCTGGTCGGTCACCAGGCCCGACATGTACTGCTTGTCGTATTCCTTGACCTTGGCGGCCGCGTCGCCAATGATCTTTTCCTTCTGCGGCGGCACCAGCATGTCGTCGATGGCGATCGAGATGCCGGCGCGCGTGGCCAGGCGGAAGCCCGACTGCAGCAGCTTGTCGGCGAAGATCACGGTCTCGCGCAGGCCGCACTTGCGGAACGCGGTGTTGATCAGGCGCGAGATTTCCTTCTTCTTCAGCGGCTTGTTCAGCACCGAGAACGGCAGGCCCTTCGGCAGGATCTCGGACAGGATCGCGCGGCCGACCGTGGTGGCCTGCAGCGTGATCTTGGGTGCGAAGCGGGCGTCGCCCACGGCGTCCTTGTCCACCAGCTCATACTCGGTGATGCGCACGTTCACGCGGGAAGCCAGCTCGACTTCCTTGTTCTCGTAGGCGCGGATCACTTCGCTGATGTCGGCGAAGGTCAGGCCTTCGCCGCGGCCGTTGATCTTGTCGCGGGTCGTGTAGTACAGACCCAGCACCACGTCCTGCGACGGCACGATCGAGGGGTCGCCGTTGGCCGGGAACAGCACGTTGTTGGAGGCCAGCATCAGCGTGCGGGCTTCCATCTGCGCTTCCAGCGACAGCGGGACGTGCACGGCCATCTGGTCGCCGTCGAAGTCGGCGTTGAACGCCGCGCAGACGAGCGGGTGCAGCTGGATGGCCTTGCCTTCGATCAGCACCGGCTCGAACGCCTGGATGCCCAGGCGGTGCAGCGTCGGCGCGCGGTTGAGCATGACCGGATGCTCGCGGATCACCTCTTCGAGGATGTCCCACACCACCGCGGTCTGGCTTTCCACTTCCTTCTTCGCCGCCTTGATGGTGGTGGCGATGCCCATCGTTTCCAGCTTGTGGAAGATGAAGGGCTTGAACAGCTCGAGCGCCATCAGCTTGGGCAGGCCGCACTGGTGCAGCTTGAGCGTCGGGCCCACCACGATGACCGAACGGCCCGAGTAGTCGACGCGCTTGCCCAGCAGGTTCTGACGGAAACGGCCGCCCTTGCCCTTGATCATTTCGGCCAGGGACTTCAGCGGACGCTTGTTGGCGCCGGTCATCGCCTTGCCGCGACGGCCGTTGTCCAGCAGCGAGTCGACCGCTTCCTGCAGCATGCGCTTTTCGTTGCGCACGATGATTTCAGGCGCCTTCAGCTCCAGCAGGCGCTTGAGGCGGTTGTTGCGGTTGATGACGCGGCGGTACAGGTCGTTCAGGTCCGAGGTCGCGAAGCGGCCGCCGTCCAGCGGCACCAGCGGACGCAGCTCGGGCGGCAGCACCGGCAGCACTTCCAGGATCATCCACTCGGGCTTGATGCCCGAGCGCTGGAACGCCTCGAGCACCTTCAGGCGCTTGGCGAACTTCTTGATCTTGGCTTCGGAGCCGGTGGCCTGCAGCTCGGCGCGGATCTGTTCGATCTGCTTCTCGATGTCGATGCCGCGCAGCAGCTCACGGATGCCTTCGGCACCCATCATGGCGACGAACTCGCCCTCGCCGTACTCGTCGCACTTGGCCAGGTAGTCGTCCTCGGACATGATCTGGCTCTTCTTGAGCGGGGTCATGCCGGGCTCGAGCACCACGAATGCCTCGAAGTACAGCACGCGCTCGATGTCGCGCAGCGTCATGTCGAGCACCATGCCCAGACGCGACGGCAGCGACTTCAGGAACCAGATGTGCGCGGTCGGCGCGGCCAGTTCGATGTGGCCCATGCGCTCGCGGCGCACCTTGGCCAGCGTCACTTCGACGCCGCACTTCTCGCAGATCACGCCGCGGTGCTTGAGGCGCTTGTACTTGCCGCACAGGCACTCGTAGTCCTTGATCGGGCCAAAGATCTTGGCGCAGAACAGGCCATCGCGCTCGGGCTTGAACGTGCGGTAGTTGATCGTTTCCGGCTTCTTGACTTCACCGTACGACCACGAACGGATCTTCTCCGGCGAGGCCAGGCCGATCTTGATCGCGTCGAACTGCTCTTCCTGCTGAACCTGCTTAAAGAGATCGAGCAATGCTTTCATTGCAACTCCTTGTTTCGCCGCAACCCCGAAATCCCTTCGGGGCCACGGCATTCATCCTGTGGGAAAACCGTAGCTGGCAACCGGCGGGAGGCTGGCCGCGACCGGCCTCCCGCGCGCTCTCGATCAGTAGCGATCGAGGTCGATGTCGATACCCAGCGAGCGGATTTCCTTCACCAGCACGTTGAACGATTCCGGCATGCCGGCATCGATCGAGTGCTCGCCCTTGACGATGTTCTCGTAGACCTTGGTCCGGCCGTTCACGTCGTCGGACTTGACCGTCAGCATTTCCTGCAGCACGTAGGAGGCGCCGTATGCTTCCAGCGCCCACACTTCCATTTCACCGAAACGCTGGCCACCGAACTGCGCCTTGCCGCCCAGCGGCTGCTGCGTCACCAGCGAGTACGGGCCGGTCGAACGGGCGTGCATCTTGTCGTCGACCAAGTGGTGCAGCTTCAGCATGTGCATCACGCCCAGCGTGACCGGACGCTCGAACGCTTCGCCGGTGCGGCCGTCGAACAGCGTGACCTGCTGCTTGGAAGCGGTCAGGCCCTTCTCCTTCGCGATCTCTTCCGGATAGGCGAGGTCCAGCATGCGGCGGATTTCGTCCTCATGCGCACCATCGAACACCGGCGTCGCGAATGGCACGCCCTTCTTCAGGTTCTCGGCCAGTTCCAGGATTTCCGAATCCGACAGGCTGTCGAGGTCTTCGACCTTGCCGCTCTCGTTGTAGATCTGCGTGAGCAGCTTGCGCACTTCGGCTGCCTTGGCCTGCGCCTTCAGCATGTTGCCGATGCGCTCGCCCAGGCCGCGCGCGGCCCAGCCCAGGTGGGTTTCCAGAATCTGGCCCACGTTCATCCGCGAAGGCACGCCCAGCGGGTTGAGCACGATGTCGGCGGGCGTGCCGTCGGCCATGTAGGGCATGTCTTCGATCGGGGTGATCTTGGACACGACACCCTTGTTGCCGTGACGGCCTGCCATCTTGTCGCCAGGCTGCAGGCGGCGCTTGACGGCCAGGTACACCTTGACCATCTTGATCACGCCCGGCGGCAGTTCGTCGCCCTGCGTGAGCTTCTTGCGCTTCTCTTCGAAGGCCAGGTCGAACTCGTGGCGCTTCTGCTCGATGGCTTCCTTGACGGCTTCGAGCTGGGCGGCGACTTCCTCGTCGGCCGGGCGGATGTCGAACCAGTGGTACTTGTCCAGGTCGGCCAGGTACTCGCGGGTCAGCTTGGCGCCCTTGGCCAGCTTCTTCGGACCGCCGTTGACGGTCTTGTCGAGCAGCAGGCGTTCCAGACGCTGGAAGGCGTCGCCTTCGACGATGCGCAGCTGGTCGTTCAGGTCCAGGCGGTAGCGCTTGAGTTCGTCGTCGATGATCGACTGGGCGCGCTTGTCGCGCGTCACGCCTTCGCGGGTGAAGACCTGGACGTCGATCACGATGCCGCTCATGCCCGAGGGCACGCGCAGCGAGGTGTCCTTCACGTCCGAAGCCTTCTCGCCGAAGATCGCGCGCAGCAGCTTTTCTTCCGGCGTGAGCTGGGTCTCGCCCTTCGGCGTGACCTTGCCCACCAGCACGTCGCCGGCTTCCACTTCGGCACCGATGTAGGTGATGCCGGACTCGTCCAGGCGCGCCAGCTGCGCTTCGGCGAGGTTGGAGATGTCGCGCGTGATTTCTTCCGGTCCCAGCTTGGTGTCGCGGGCGACGACCGACAGTTCCTCGATGTGGATCGAGGTGTAGCGGTCTTCGGCGACCACGCGTTCGGAGATCAGGATCGAGTCTTCGAAGTTGTAGCCGTTCCACGGCATGAACGCCACCAGCATGTTCTGGCCGAGCGCGAGCTCGCCCAGGTCGGTCGAGGCGCCGTCGGCGATCACGTCGCCGCGGGCGACGAAGTCGCCGACCTTGACCATCGGACGCTGGTTGATGTTGGTGTTCTGGTTCGAGCGCGTGTACTTGATCAGGTTGTAGATGTCCACGCCGACTTCGCCGGCCACGGCTTCGTCGTCGTTTACGCGGATCACGATACGCATCGCATCGACGTAGTCCACCACGCCGCCACGGGTCGCCTGCACGGCGGTGCCCGAGTCGACCGCGACGGTGCGCTCGATGCCGGTGCCCACCAGCGGCTTGTCCGGACGCAGGCAAGGCACGGCCTGGCGCTGCATGTTCGCGCCCATCAGTGCGCGGTTCGCGTCATCGTGCTCGAGGAACGGCACCAGCGAGGCTGCCGCCGACACGATCTGCGACGGCGCCACGTCGATGTACTGCACGCGGTCCGGCGTGACCATGCGGGTTTCACGCTCGCTGCCTTCACGCGACGACACCAGTTCGTCGATGAGGGTGCCGTCGGCGTCGACCGTCGCGTTGGCCTGCGCCACCACGTACTTGCCTTCCTCGATCGCGGACAGGTAGTCGACCTGGTCGGTCAGCTTGCTGTCGACGACCTTGCGGTACGGCGTTTCCAGGAAGCCGTACTCGTTCAGGCGCGCATACAGCGCCAGCGAGTTGATCAGGCCGATGTTCGGGCCTTCCGGCGTTTCGATCGGGCACACGCGGCCATAGTGGGTCGGGTGCACGTCGCGCACTTCGAAGCCCGCGCGCTCGCGGGTCAGGCCGCCCGGGCCCAGTGCGGAGACGCGGCGCTTGTGCGTGATCTCGGACAGCGGGTTGGTCTGGTCCATGAACTGCGACAGCTGCGACGAACCGAAGAACTCGCGGATGGCCGAGGAGATCGGCTTCGAGTTGATCAGGTCGTGCGGCATCAGGTTCTCGGTCTCGGCCTGGCCCAGACGTTCCTTGACGGCGCGCTCCACGCGCGACAGGCCGGCGCGGAACTGGTTTTCGGCCAGTTCGCCGACGCAACGCACACGGCGGTTGCCCAGGTGGTCGATGTCATCGACCTCGCCCTTGCCGTTGCGCAGGTTGACCAGGATCTTGATGGTCTCGAGGATGTCCTCGTCCTGCAGCACCATGCTGCCTTCGCCGCTCGGGCGGCCCAGGCGGCTGTTGACCTTCATGCGGCCGACGCGCGACAGGTCGTACGACTCTTCGCTGTAGAACAGGCGCTGGAACAGCGCTTCCACTGCGTCTTCGGTCGGCGGCTCGCCGGGACGCATCATGCGGTAGATGGCGATACGCGCGGCGGTCTGGTCGGCGGTGTCGTCCACGCGCAGGGTCTGCGACATGTACGGACCCTGGTCCAGGTCGTTGGTGTACAGCGTCTGGATCTGCTTGACGCCGGCTTCGCGCAGGTTCTCCAGGACGGTCTCGGTGAGCTCTTCGTTGGCGTTGGCGATCACCTCGCCGGTGTCCGGGTCGATGATGTTCTTGGCCAGCACGCGGCCCAGCAGGTAGTCTTCCGGCACGCTGATGAGCTTGGTGCCGGCCGAGTCCAGGTCGCGGATGTGCTTGGCGTTGATGCGCTTGTCCTTCTCCACCACGACGCGGCCGTTCTTGTCGGCGATGTCGAAGCGCGCGACTTCACCGCGCAGGCGCTCGGGCACGAACTCCATCTGCGCGCCTTCGGCCTGCAGCGTGAAGTTGTCGAACACGAAGAAGTGCGCCAGGATCTGTTCGGGCGTCAGGCCGATCGACTTGAGCAGGATCGTCACCGGCATCTTGCGGCGGCGGTCGACGCGGAAGTACAGGATGTCCTTCGGGTCGAACTCGAAATCGAGCCACGAACCGCGGTAGGGGATGATCCGGGCCGAGAACAGCAGCTTGCCCGAGCTGTGGGTCTTGCCCTTGTCGTGCTCGAAGAACACGCCGGGGGAACGGTGGAGCTGCGAGACGATCACGCGCTCGGTACCGTTGATCACGAACGAACCGGTCGACGTCATGAGCGGAATTTCGCCCATGTAGACTTCCTGTTCCTTGACTTCCTTGACCTTGCCCGGATTTTCCCGATCGTTGATGATCAGGCGCACCTTGGCGCGCAGGGCCGAGTGGAAGGTCAGGCCACGCTGTTGACATTCCTTGACGTCGAACGGCGGGTTGGAGAGGTGGTAGGAGACGAACTCCATACGGGCGAGCCCGTTGTGCGACACAATCGGGAAGATTGCGCTGAATGCCGCTTGCAGGCCCTCTGTTTTGCGACGCGAGGGTGGCGTATCCTCTTGCAGAAACTGAGTGTAGGATTCAATCTGAGTGGCAAGCAGGAAAGGAACCTGGTGAACCGTCGCGCGCTTCGCAAAACTTTTGCGAATGCGCTTCTTTTCGGTGAAGCTGTACGCCATGGGATCTCCGAATCATCGCAGGGCTGGCTGGACCTGGCGCAGCACCTGAGGTGTTCAGCGACTGGGAGGGGATTTGGCGGTTGGCCGCTACCAACCTCTGGCTGACGGTGCCCGCACGCTGCGAGCCGGCAGCTACGACGCGATGCGCCATGCCGGCTCGGGGGACACCCGACCAAACTTGTCTTCTGCAGTCGGTTCAGAAGACAAACATCAGCAACCGTTTAGTGTGCCACTGATGTTTGGCCTCTGCTGAAGCTTAGGAAATTACCTAGCTTTCAAGCATCGTTTACGCCACTTCTTGCGCCATACTCTGGCGACTTGTCCGATTTATCCGCGCTCCAGGTGTCGTATAAAACACACTTCGCAGAAGCGCAAAAAGGCTGGCGCCGGGAAACTCCCTTTGCCAGCCCCATCCGCGTGCCGCGAAATGGCACGCGAGCACAGCTTACTTGATTTCGGCCTTTGCGCCTGCGTCTTCCAGCTTCTTCTTGGCTTCGGCTGCAGCAGCCTTGTCCACGCCTTCCTTGACGGGCTTCGGTGCGCCATCGACCAGGTCCTTGGCTTCCTTCAGGCCCAGGCCGGTGATTTCGCGCACGGCCTTGATCACGCCAACCTTGTTGGCGCCGATTTCGGCCAGGATCACGTTGAACTCGGTCTGCTCTTCGGCAGCGGCAGCACCGCCGGCGCCCGGGGCAGCGGCCACGGCCATTGCAGCGGCGGACACGCCGAACTTTTCTTCGAACGCCTTGACCAGGTCGTTCAGTTCCATCACGGACATCGCGCCTACGGCTTCGAGGATGTCGTCTTTGCTGATTGCCATTTGTTACTCCTGCTAGATTTGATTCGGTATCGGTAATGCGATCTTTTAAGCCGGGCTGCGGGCTTGCGCCTTAAGCAGCCGCGCCTTCGCTCTCGGCGGGGGCGGCTTCGCCCTCGCCCTTCTTGGCGGCCAGTGCAGCCAGCAGACGGGCGAAGCCCGACACCGGTGCCTGCATCACGCCAAGCAGCTGAGCAATCAGTTCGTCACGGCTCGGGATCGAGGCCAGTGCCTTGACGGCAGCAGCATCGAGCACGTTGCCGTCGTACGACGCTGCGCGCAGAACCAGCTTGTCGTTGGTCTTGGCAAAGTCGTTCAGAACCTTGGCCGACGACACTGCATCTTCGGAAATACCGTAGATCAGCGGGCCGGTCATTTGCTCTGCGAGGCCTGCAAACGGCGTGCCTTCCACGGCGCGGCGGGCCAGCGTGTTCTTCAGAACGCGCAGGTACACGCCTTGCTCGCGGGCCTTGGCGCGCAGCTTGGTCAGATCGCCAACCGCAATGCCGCGATATTCGGCCACGACGATGGTCTGGGCTTTGGCGACTTGCGCCGAAACCTCAGCAACGACGGCCTTCTTATCTTCAATATTGAGTGGCACGGTTAAGCTCCAAAACGATGCTTGTCCCCCGGATCGTCCGGGGCACGCACATCAGTCCAAACGAACGGCGTCCGATTGGCCCGAATCACCCGGGTCGTTGCCCGGATTCATCAATCCCTCGGGTGCGCCATCTGCGCTGGTGGGGCGGGAGGCGCCGCAGCCGGGTCAAACACCCCGCCACACACGCTCCGCCCGATTAAGGCAAGCCGGCCAGACTTCGGCCGCGCCCGCCACCAGCGGTCTTTGATAACCAGTGGTGCCTGCCTGCTTGCGCCGGCGGGCACCACTGCCCAAAGCCTTGCTCTCCGCGGCTGCCGCGCCTGTTGGGGCGCCGCTGCGGCCGGGGAGACGACCCCGGCCTGGGCCGGGATCCTCGATTCTTTACCCCGGGCGACGTTATCGGGTCCGCCCGGTGTCTGTCAGCCTCAGGCCGACAGCGAGCCCTGTTCCACGCGCACGCCAACGCCCATCGTGGACGACACGGCGATCTTGCGCAGGTACACGCCCTTGCTCGTGGCCGGCTTCGACTTCACCAGCGCTTCGATCAGCGCGTTCAGGTTGCTCTTCAGCGCGGCGTCGTCGAACGAGCGGCGGCCGATGGTGGCGTGGATGATACCGGCCTTGTCGACGCGGTACTGCACCTGACCGGCCTTGGCGTTCTTCACGGCCTGGGCCACGTCGGGCGTCACGGTGCCGACCTTCGGGTTCGGCATCAGGCCGCGCGGGCCCAGGATCTGGCCCAGCGTACCGACGACACGCATGGTGTCCGGCGAGGCGATCACCACGTCGAAGTTCAGGTTGCCGGCCTTGACTTGCTCGGCCAGGTCTTCCATGCCGACGATGTCGGCGCCGGCTGCCTTGGCAGCTTCAGCCTTTTCGCCTTGCGCGAACACAGCCACGCGCACCGACTTGCCGGTACCGGCAGGCAGCACCACGGAGCCGCGGACCACCTGGTCCGACTTCTTCGCATCGATGCCGAGCTGCACGGCCACGTCGATCGATTCGTCGAACTTGGCCGATGCGCATTCCTTCACCAGGCCCAGGGCCTCGTCGATCGGGTAGAACTTGGTGCGCTCGATCTTCGCCTTGTTGGCGGCTGCGCGCTTCGAAAGCTTAGCCATTTACAGACCCTCCACGGTGATGCCCATCGAACGCGCCGAGCCGGCGATGGTACGCACGGCGGCGTCCAGGTCGGCGGCGGTCAGGTCAGCGTTCTTTGCCTTGGCGATTTCTTCAGCCTGGGCGCGGGTGATCTTGCCGACCTTGTCGGTGTGCGGCTTGGCCGAACCCTTGGTCAGGCCGGCGGCCTTCTTGATCAGCACGGTCGCCGGGGGCGACTTCATCACGAACGTGAAGCTCTTGTCGGCGAAGGCGGTAATCACCACCGGCACCGGCAGGCCGGGTTCCATGCCCTGGGTCTGCGCGTTGAACGCCTTGCAGAACTCCATGATGTTCAGGCCGCGCTGACCCAGTGCCGGGCCCACGGGCGGGGAGGGATTTGCCTTACCAGCCGGAATCTGCAGCTTGATAAAGCCAATGATCTTCTTGGCCATCTTTACTCCAATCCGGATCCTTCGCTTGTCGAACGGATCCTGTTGAGTCGTAACGCGCTGTCGCCGTGCCGCTGGCACGACCTCACGCTCCTCTTTGGGCGCGGTCGCGAGGACCCCGCCCTATTCGTCCGCCGCCGCCCTTACGGGCCGGCGACGGGCAAAATCCTTAAACCTTCTCGACCTGGCCGAACTCGAGCTCGACCGGCGTGGCGCGGCCGAAGATCGTGACCGAGACGCGCAGGCGCGATTTCTCGTAGTTCACTTCCTCGACATTGCCGTTGAAGTCGGTGAACGGGCCGTCCTTGACGCGCACCATTTCGCCCACTTCGAACAGCGTCTTGGGACGCGGCTTCTCGACCCCTTCCTGCATCTGGGTCATGATCTTGTCGACTTCCCGCTGGGAAATCGGGCTCGGGCGATTGCGTGCGCCACCCACGAAACCCGTGACCTTGCTGGTGTTCTTCACCAGGTGCCAGGTCTCGTCGGTCATTTCCATCTCGACCAGCACGTAGCCGGGGAAGAAACGGCGCTCGGTGACGGACTTCTGGCCGCCCTTGATCTCGATCACTTCTTCCGACGGCACCAGGATGCGGCCGAACTTGTCCTGCATTTCCGCGCGGTCGATGCGCTCCTGCAGCGCGCGCTGCACGCTCTTTTCCATGCCGGAATAAGCGTGCACCACATACCAGCGCTTCTTCGACGAAGGCGATTCCGCTGCGGGGACTTCCTGTTGTGCGTTATCCGTCATGTTCTATCCTTCATTTCCAGCCAAGCACGAGCGAAAAGATGACCCACTCGATGAGCTTGTCCGCAGACCACAGGAACACGGCCATGATCACGACGAAGACAAACACCAAGCCCGTCATCTGACCGGCTTCCTTGCGGGTAGGCCAGACGACCTTGCGGACTTCGCGATAGGATTCCTTGGCGAATCCGATGAAGTCCTTGCCCGGCGCCGAGACCAGCGCGACCACCACGCCCAGTGCGATGCCGCCGAACAGCGCGGCGCCGCGCACATAGGAAGGCTGCTGTGCCAGGGCATAGAAACCGATGACGCCGGCAACCACCAATAGCACCGCTACGCCCAGCAACCACTTGCCGCTGGAGGCATTGACGGTTTCGACGTTGGGATTGGCCATGTTTCGCAAACGAGACTAAGCCGCGTCACGATACTGTATCGCGACGCGGCTGATTGAATTGGCAGGGGCAGAGGGAATCGAACCCCCAACCTTCGGTTTTGGAGACCGACGCTCTGCCAGTTGAGCTATACCCCTAAAACAACTTTGGGGTCGGCGCTGACGCCAACCCCTCTGGCAACGGATACGGCCGGTTGGTGCCGTACCCGCTGATCGACCTT
>NZ_BBQM01000033.1 GCF_000876015.1 Cupriavidus basilensis
TATTAAGGCCCCAATCGAGCCTTGGCAATCGATTTGTTACGCGAATATGAAGACAAGCCCGAACGGACAAGATCAAGCCATTGATCTTTAAGGGAAATACCGTATTTCCGAAAAACGGAGCGGCAGGAATACCCGATGGAGTTACTCGGGTATTCCCCTATCAAGATTCAGCGATGCTTGAACGCGGGTGCGCGTTTCTCCACAAATGCCGCCATGCCTTCCTTCTGGTCCTCGGTCGCGAAGGTCGAATGGAACAGGCGCCGCTCCAGGTGCACGCCCTCGGACAAGCTGGTCTCGTAGGCGGCGTTGACCGATTCCTTGATCATCATGACCACCGGCAGCGAGAAGCCGGCGATGGTCTCGGCCGCGCCCAGCGCTTCCTCGATCAGCTTGTCGGCGGGCACCACGCGCGACACCAGGCCGGCGCGCTCGGCCTCGGCCGCGTCCATCATGCGCGCGGTCAGGCACAGGTCCATCGCCTTGGCCTTGGACACCGCGCGCGGCAGGCGCTGGGTGCCGCCGGCGCCGGGCATGGTGCCCAGCTTCACTTCCGGCTGGCCGAAGCGGGCGCTGTCCGCCGCGATGATGATGTCGCACATCATCGCCAGCTCGCAGCCACCGCCGAGCGCGTAGCCGGCCACCGCGGCGATCACCGGCTTGCGGATGCGGCGGATGGTTTCCCAGTTGCGCGTGATGTAGTCGCCTTTGTACGCATCCATATAGGAGTACTTGGCCATCATGCCGATGTCGGCGCCAGCGGCAAAGGCGCGCTCGCTGCCGGTGATCACGATGCTGCCGATGGCTTCGTCGGCGTCGAAAGCCGCCAGCGCGGCGCCCAGCTCGTCCATCAGCGCGTCGTTGAGCGCATTGAGCGCCTTGGGACGGTTCAGCGTCACCAGGCCGACGCGCCCGCGGGTTTCGACCAGGATGTTGTCATACGGCATGTCTTCTCCTCCTTGGAAGTGGATCGATGGTGGACCGGTGTCAGTCGTCCGCGAGACGATACCCGCTCTGGCAAGCGCTGGCTATATGGCGCGGGGCCGCCATGCGGCCAGGTTGGCACCCGCCGGCGGCTGAGGCACACTCGCCCCATCGCACCGACCGGAGCCCGCGATGGCCAACCCGTTTGTCGCCAGATCGTTGCACCGCCGCCTCAGCGTGGCGCTCGGCAGTCTCGCGTTGCTGGTCGGCCTGCTGGGGGCGCTCGGCGCCTACCTGGTCGTGCGCAGCCTCGGCAACCAGTTCAACGACGACCTGCAGGAGGCCGCCGCCGCCGTTCGCCGCACCCCGGCCACCCCGCCGACGCTGCCGGGCGGCGCGCCGCTGCCGGCCAAGAACGTGGTGGTGCAGGTGTGGGGCCCCGGCGACGGCGCGCGCCCCGGCCACACCAGCGATCCCGGCGTGACGCTGCCGCGCGCCCGGCCCGGCTTCTCGTCGCTGGAGGCCGGCGGCCAGCTCTGGGATGCGTTCGCCCTGCAGGCCGGCGATGCCTACCTGCAGATCGCCGAGCAGCGCCGCGTGCGCCGCGTCAACGCCTGGCGCGTCGCGCTGTGGGCGGCGCTGCCGGTGGTGGCGCTGCTGCCGCTGCTGGTGCTGATCGTGCACGTCACCGTGCGGCTGTCGCTGCGCCCGCTGGAGCGGCTTGGCCAGCGCGCGGCGCGCGCGGACCTGAACCACCTTCAGCCGCTGGAAGACAAGGAGGCGCCCGACGAGCTGCGCCCCTTCCTCGACTCGATCAACCGCATGATGGACCGGCTGTCGACGCTGATCGAGGCGGAGCGCCGCTTCATCGCCAATGCCGCGCACGAGCTGCGCACGCCGATCACCGCGATGCAGTTGCAGGTGGACAACCTGCGCCAGGCCACGCCGGCCGACCGCGACGGGCGGCTCGACGAGCTGCAGCGCGGCATCCGCCGCACCGCTTCGCTGATCGCGCAGTTGCTGGGCCTGGCGCGCGCCGAGATGGGCGGCGCACAGAACGCCCCGCAGGCGGTGTCGCTGCCACAGGTCGTGACCGATGTCATCGCCGACCTGCTGCCGCTGGCCATCGACTGCGGCGTCGACCTTGGCGCCGAGCGCCTCGACGACATCTCGCTGGTGTGCGCCGAGGCCGACCTGCGCGTGCTGGTCAAGAACCTGATCGACAACGCGATCCGCTACGGCGGCGCGGGCGCGAGTGCGGGTGCGGACGGCGCGGACTGCCGCGTCGACGTCAGCGTGCTGCGCGAGGGCGCCAGCGCCGTGATCGAGGTGGCGGACAACGGCCCCGGCATCCCGCCGGCCGACCGCGCGCGCGTGTTCGACCGCTTTTTCCGCGGCGGCGCCCCCGACGAGGAAGGCAGCGGCCTGGGCCTGGCCATCGCGCAGACGCTGGCGGCCAACCACGGCGGCCGCGTGACGCTGGCGGCGCGCCCGGACGGCGCCTCGGGCGTTGTGGCGCGCATCGTGCTGCCCATACAATAGCCGCGTTAGCCGCGGCGCCGCCCGAGGGAGGATCGTTGCCATGAGAATCCTGCTGATCGAGGACGATCCGCAGATCGGCCAGAGCCTGGTGCATGCGCTGAAGGATGCGTCGTGCAGCGTCGACTGGGTGCGCAACGGCGATCTCGGCCGCTCCGCCATCGCGGACGGCTCCTACACCGCCATCCTGCTCGACCTCGGCCTGCCCGGCATGGACGGCATGGCGCTGCTGCAATGGCTGCGCGGCGACAACAACCCCACGCCGGTCCTCATCATCACCGCGCGCGACGACGTCGACACGCGCGTCGCCGGGCTCGACCTGGGCGCCGACGACTACGTCGTCAAGCCCTTCGAGAGCAAGGAACTGCTGGCCCGCATCCGCGCCGTGGTGCGGCGCAAGTCGGGCTACGCGAGCGCGACCATCGGCCACGGCCGGGTCGTGCTCGACATCAACGCGCGCCAGTTGAGCTTCGACGGCCGCACGGAAAACGTGTCCGCGCGCGAGTACGCGCTGCTGCTGGCGCTGCTCGAGCGGCCCAACGCCATCCTGTCGCGCGAGCAGCTGGAGGAACGGCTGTACGGCTGGGGCGAGGAAGTCGAGAGCAACGCCGTCGACGCCATCATCTACAGCATCCGCCGCAAGTTCGGCAGCACCGTCATCCGCAACGTGCGCGGACTGGGCTGGAGCATCCCGGCCACGTAGCGCGGCGCCGCCGCGCCGGCCAGGGCGCCGGCCTGGCGGCTGGCGGGCGTCAGTAGATGCGCCCGCGGCTATCCATCTCGCGCAGACGGCGGTCGAGTTCGTCGGCATCGTTGGACGAAGCCAGCCAGGCTTCGGTGCGGCGCTGCGCGCTGCGTTCCATCCAGTGGTTCAGCTTGAGCATCAGGGTGTCGAACATGGTGGTCTCCGGTGGGTTTCGAACCGGACCCCGCCGGCGTTCGTTCTGCGCCGCCGGGGTCCGTGCAACCCATGCTAAGCAGCCACAATGAGCCGAAAATGAGCGCGGCCCGCCGGCGCGCGCGCCGGCGGGCGCCCGGACCGGCGCCTCATTCTCTCCTCACTCTGCGCGGCCACAATGCAGTCGTCCCGATGCCGCCAGCGCGCGGCATCGACCAGCAAGGAGAGGATCATGAATGCCATGCGAAAGTATCCGCCCTACGGGGCGTGGCACTACGGCGTCGGCTACTGGCACCGGTGAGCGCTAGATCGCCATGCCGCCCGAGACCTCGATGCGCTGCGCGTTGACCCAGCGGTTGTCGCCGGAGAGCAGCGCGGCGATCATCGGGCCGACGTCGTCCGGCTCGCCGACGCGGCCGAGCGCCGTCATGTCCGCCACGCGCTTGTTCATCTCCGGGTTGTCGCGCACGATGCCGCCGCTGAAGTCGGTGGCGATCGCGCCCGGGGCGACGGTGTTGACGGCGATCCCGCGCGGGCCGAGCTCCTTGGCCATGCAGCGCGTCAGCACCTCGACCGCGCCCTTCATGGCCGCGTAGGCCGCCACGCCGGGGAGCGCCACGCGCGTCAGCCCCGAGGAAATGTTCACGATGCGCCCGCCGTCGTTGATGAGCGGCAGCAGCTTCTGCGTCAGGAAGAACACCCCCTTGAAGTGAATGCGGTAGATGCTGTCCACCTCGTCCTCGGTCGTCTGCGCGAAGGCGTTGTGCAGCGAGGTGCCCGCATTGTTGACGAGGTAGTCGAAGCGCGCGGCGCCCAGGCCGGCCAGCGCCTGCCGGACCGCCTGCACGAAACGGTCGAACGATGCGCTGTCGCCGGCGTCGAGCTGCAGCGCGACGGCGCGGCGCCCCATCGCTTCGGCCTCTGCGCTCACCTGCGCGGCTTCGGCGCGGTTGGCGTGGTAGGTGAAGATCGAATCGACCCCGCGCCGGGCGAGGCTGAGCACCGTATTGCGGCCGATGCCGCGGCTGCCGCCGGTGACGATGGCGATCGGGGCGCGCGCATCGGTGCTGCTGGTGTAGTTGGGCATGGCTGGCTCCTGCAAGTGGTTTGGCGTGGTGACAAGGTAGTCCCGCGCGCGTCCGCGTTGAATGCCGAAACTCGCCTGTTTCTTGCCTAATCCTGCCGAGGTGGCTATAACGGCCGGGAATGCCAGACGCAGCGAGACCCGCACATGCCAGATACCCCGCCCGATGCCCTGCTGGATGCCGTCACCCGCTACACCGACGCGCAGACCGGCGCGAGCCCGTTCGCCACGGCCATCGACGGCCTCACGATCCTGCGCTCGAACCGCGAGAAGCCGCCCAGCCTCCTGATCTTCAAGCCCGCGCTGTGCATCGTCGTGCAGGGCGCGAAATGGACGACCTTCGGCGACAAGCGGTTCGACTACCGCGCGGGGCAGGCGCTGATCGTCAGCGTCGAAGCGCCGGCGTTCGGCCGCGTCGTCGAGGCCAGTCCGGACAAGCCGTATCTCGGCGTGGTCATCGAGTTCGACCTGGCCATCATGCGCGACGTGATGGAAGCGCTGGATGCGCCGCCGCAGGCCAGCGGCGAGGCCCGCTCCGGCGTGTTCGTCACCGACTTCGACGGACCGCTGGCCGACTGCGCGCTGCGCATGGTGCGCCTGCTCGATACGCCGCGCGCCATCCCGATGCTCCACCCGCTGCTCATGCGCGAGATCAGCTACTGGCTGCTGACCGGCCCGCACGGCGGCGAGATCGCGCGGCTGGCGCTGGCCAACAGCCACGCGCAGCGCGTCATCGGCGCCATCCACGCCTTGCGCGAGCGCTTCGCGCAGCCGGTGCGCATCGAGGAGCTGGCGCTGACCGCGCAGATGAGCCCTTCGGCGTTCCACCGGCAGTTCAAGGCGCTGACCTCGATGACGCCGCTGCAATACCAGAAGCAGTTGCGCCTGCTGGAGGCGCGCCGCCTGATGGCGGCCGACGCCGCCAATGTCGAGACCGCGGCGTTCCAGGTCGGCTATGAAAGCCCGTCGCAGTTCAGCCGCGAATACGCGCGCATGTTCGGCTCGCCGCCGCGGCGCGACGTCGCCGCGCTGCGCGAGGAAGCGGCCAGGCACGCCATGTGATCTCGCCGCGGGCACGGCGAAAGCGCGCGGCGCGGCGCCCCGATGCGGGACTAGCCGGGTTGGCCGGCGAGAATCGCCGCGCGCACGTTCTGCACGTGCGCGGCGCCGGCGGCTTCGGCCTCGTCGGGATCGCCCGCGAGCACCGCCGCGGCGATGCGCCGGTAGTCGGCCAGCCGCATTTGCTGCAGCGACGCGAGCCGGTGCTGCGCATGCACGACCGGCATGTGGATGGTCGGGAACAGCCGGCGCAGCTCGCGGTTGCCGCCCATCTCCAGCAGCGTGCGATAGAAATGCCGGCGCGCGCCCGAGAACGCCTCGCCCGGGCGCGTCCGCTCCGCCCGTTCCGCCTTCTCCGCCTTCTCGGCCTTGCCCGCGCCCGCCAGCGCCTGCACCGCGGCGCGCAGGGCCTGCGCGTGCGCGCGGTCGCCGCTGCCGCGCGCGGCGGCGCGCGCGAGCAGGCCGGTCATGCGCTCGGCCACGTCGAGCACGTCGAGCGTGTCCTGCAGGCTCAGGCGCCGGATCACCGCGCCGCGATGGCGCGGCAGCTCGACGATGCCCTCGGCGGCCAGCCGCTGCAGCGCCTCGCGCACGGAGTTGCGGCCCACGCCGAACTGCGTGGCGAGATCCGCTTCCACGAGCCGCTGGCCCGGCACGAAGCTGCCAAGCTCGAGGCCGCCCATGATGCCGAAGAACACCGTGTCGGAGGCGCTCTGGCCGGCGTCGTCCGGCGCGCCGGCGCCGGCGGGAGGGGAGAAGGATGTGGGTGCGGTGGTCACGGGCGCAATTCTAGCGGATCCGGCGGGCGGGCCGGGCCGGTCGCCTTCATTGGCGAGGGATGGCGCAATCCTACAAGATTGTCCTACAATCCTGTGGAAAACCAACCACGAACGGCGGATGCGCCGCCCGACCTGTACGGCCGCCCGATACGCCACAAGGAGATGCCAGCCATGTTCACCGCCTGTCCCACCGAAAGAAGCCGCGAGATCGCCGAGCGCGTCGAGCGCTTCGTGCGCGACGTGGTCGTGCCCTACGAGCAGGATCCGCGCTGCGCCGCGCACGGCCCGTCGGCCGCGCTCGTCGCGGAACTGCGCGGCCTGGCGCGCGCCGCCGGCGTGATGACGCCGCACATCCTGCCCGACGGGTCGCACCTGAGCCAGCGCGAGACCGCGGCCGTGCTCAAGCGCTCGGGCCTGTCGCCGCTCGGGCCGGTCGCGGTCAACACGATGGCGCCCGACGAGGGCAACATGTACCTGCTCGGCAAGGTGGGCACCGCGGCGCAGAAGGCGCGCTTCCTGGCGCCGCTGGTCAGCGGCGAAGCACGCTCGGCGTTCTTCATGACCGAGCCCGCCGAGGACGGCGGCGCCGGGTCGGACCCGTCGATGCTGCAGACCACCGCCGTGCGCGACGGCGATGACTGGATCATCCGCGGCCGCAAGAAGTTCATCACCGGCGCAGAAGGCGCGGCGGTCGGCATCGTGATGGCGCGCACCGGCGAGGGCGAGCACGCGCGCGCCACCATGTTCCTGGTCGACCTGCCGCACCCGGCGATCCGGCTCGAGCGCGTGCTCGACACCATCGACAGCTCGATGCCCGGCGGCCATGCGCAGGTCGTGATCGACGACCTGCGCGTGCCCGCCGGCCAGGTGCTGGGCGAGGCCGACGAAGGCTTCCGCTATGCGCAGGTGCGCCTGTCGCCGGCGCGGCTGTCGCACTGCATGCGCTGGTTCGGCACCGTGACGCGCGCCGACGAGATCGCGCGCGCGTATGCCACCACGCGCAAGGCGTTCGGCAAGCTGCTGATCGACCACGAGGGCGTGGGCTTCATGCTCGCGGAGAACCTGATCGACCTGCAGCAGGCCGCGCTGATGATCGACTGGTGCGCCGGCGTGCTCGACGCCGGCTCGTCCGGCACCGCCGAAAGCTCCATGACGAAGGTGGCGGTGTCCGAGGCGCTCTACCGGGTGGCCGACCGCTGCGTGCAGGTCCTGGGCGGCAACGGCGTGTCGCGCGACACCATCGTCGAGCAGGCGTTCCGCGAGCTGCGCGCGTTCCGCATCTACGACGGCCCGACCGAGGTCCACAAGTGGTCGCTCGCCAGGAAGATCAAGCGCGATACGCTGGAGGCATCGCGGGCAGCGGCCGCATGATCCGGCGCCGCCGCCGGCCCTGATGGCGGCGGCGGCGAGGCACCGCGCCTATCCGACCTCGACGCGATTGCGCCCGGATGCCTTGGCCCGGTAGAGCGCGCGGTCCGCGCGCCGCATCAGCGCGTCGACGTCGGACTCGCCGGACTCGCGCGTGACCACGCCGATGCTGACGGTGAACGGAACCGGCTCCACGCGCCACGCGTGCTCGAAGTCCTGCTGCGCCACGCGCTGGCGCAGCCGCTCCGCGATGCTGCGCGCGAGCCCGGCATCCGCGCCGGGCAGGGCCGCGACGAACTCCTCGCCGCCCCAGCGCGCGAACAGCTTGGACTCGTGCGCGATCGACATGCCGGCCTTCGCCAGCACGCGCAGCACCTCGTCGCCGACGTCGTGGCCGAAGCCGTCGTTGATCTTCTTGAAGAAATCGATGTCGAGAATGAACACCGACACGATGTCGTCGGTGCCGAGCACCTTGTCGACGAAGTCCAGGAACTCGCGGCGGTTCGGCAGGCCGGTCAGGGCATCGGTCACGGCCTGCTTCTTCAGCAGCTCGATCAGCCGGGCGCGGTCGGTGATGTCGCGGATGACCGCGGTGAACTCGGTCACGCCGTCCACGTTGATCTTGGAGATCGAGATTTCGACCGGGATGATGGTGCCGTCGCGATGCCGCCCGTACACGCTGTTGCTCTCGTCCATGCGCGGCGGGCTCAGCGAGCGCAGGCTCATCTGCACCGAGTCCGCGAACTGCCGCACGTGCTGCGGATGGCGCGCGCGGAATTTTTCCGGCAGCAGGGTTTCGATCGGCTGCCCGATCACCTCGGCCGAGGCGTAGCCGAACAGGTTCTCCGCCGCGCGGTTGAACAGCGTGATGTTGCGCTGCTCGTCGATCGTGACGATCGCGTCGTAGGCCGAGTCGACCACCGCGCGAAAGCGCGAGGTGCTGACTTCCAGCTCGTGCGCGAGATGCAGCTTCGCGGTGATGTCGACGCCGGTCACGAGAATCTCGGACACGGCCGCGCCGCCGTCCGCATGCCGGAAGGGTTTCAGCGTGAGGCGCCAGCGCCGCGCGCCTTCGGGGCGGCCGCATGCCTGCTCGGATGCCTGCCCGGGTGCCTGAGGAAATGCCTGCTCGAATTCCTGCGAGGCGCCGAACCGGAAGCATTCCTGGAGTTTCGCGCGGAACCCGGGCTGCGCGCCGCCGGGAAACAGCGCGTCGAACGCGGCGGGAAAAACCGGCATCTCCGCGCGCGCGCCGCCGGTAATCCGGAAGAAGTGGTCGTTGCAGGCGGTGACGGCAAGCTCGCCGCGTGCATCGCGCCCGACGATGGCAACGGCAACCGCGATGCCGTCCTCGAAGTCCTGCGATTGGTTGAGCCGATCGGACATATGTTGCTTTGCGGGAGCCTGCTGTGCGGAAACCCTTCGCGGGCACCGTGAACTTGCCAATTCAAGTATCGTGAGGGCCATTGTTGCATAACCGGCCCCGCCCGATCGGCAGGCCTGCGGCGACCGGTCCCGTAGTGGGGTAAACGAGCCACGCCCGCCGGCAGCCGGGTCGGCAATGCGCGCCGGGGCCAGCGGCGGGTCCGGACCGGAGCGCGCGCTCAAAATGGCGCGCGACCCGCTTCCGCACCGCCGGATAAGTTGCTATCATTTGCCGACCGACTGGTCGGTTAATTTTATCGGGCCTTTTTGTTGGGCCACAACGCCTCCCATATGGAAGAGAGGCCGCGCGCCGGCCAGGACCACCAGCCACCACCCAAGGCAGGAGACAACGATGCCAGACACGCCCCCTCAGGCCAGCCTGACTTCCGGCCCGGTACTGCTCGCCTGGCACGGCCAGGTCGCGGTCATCACGCTCAACCGCCCCGACAAGCTCAATGCCTTCACGCGCGAGATGCACGCCGTGCTCCAGCAGGCGCTCGACCACGTCGAGGCCGGCGGCGCCCGCGCGCTGCTGCTGACCGGCGCGGGCCGCGGCTTCTGCGCCGGGCAGGACCTGGCCGACCTGGACTTCACGCCGGGCGCCATGACCGATCTGGGCGAGCTGATCGACGTCTGGTTCAACCGGCTGGTCCGCCGCCTGCAGAAGCTGCCCCTGCCGGTGGTGGCCGCCGTCAACGGCACCGCCGCGGGCGCTGGCGCCAACCTGGCGCTGGCCTGCGACATGGTGCTGGCGGCGCGCTCGGCCAGCTTCATCCAGGCCTTCGTCAAGATCGGCCTGGTCCCGGATTCGGGCGGCACCTGGCTGCTGCCCAGGCGCGTCGGCATGGCGCGCGCGCTCGGGCTGGCAATGACCGGCGACAAGCTCGGCGCCGACGAGGCCGAGAAATGGGGCCTGATCTGGGAAGTCATGGACGACCCGCTGCTGCCCGAGCAGGCGCTGGCGCTGGCCACGCACCTGGCGGCGCAGCCCACGCGCGCGCTGGCGGCCATCAAGCACGCCATGCATGCCGGCGCGAGCCAGGGGCTCGACGCCCAGCTCGACCTGGAGCGCGACCTGCAGCGCGAGCTCGGCGCCTCGCATGACTACGCGGAGGGCGTGAACGCCTTCCTGGAAAAGCGCGCGCCCCGCTTCACCGGGCGCTAGGCCACTTGCCTCAACGCCCGCTTCAACGCCCGGCGATTGCACGCCTTCCCCACGCCTCCCCGCCCCACCAGGAGACCAGCTTGACCCAGACTCCACAGGCCCTCGCCGAAGCGGCCGCCGCCAGCATGTACGAAGCCGATGCCTGCAGCCGCTGGCTCGGCATCACCCTCGAGGCCGTGCGCCCCGGCTACGCGCGCCTGTCGATGCCGGTGCGGCCCGAATTCCTCAACGGCCACGGCATCTGCCACGGCGGGCTGATGTTCACGCTGGCCGATTCCACCTTCGCCTTCGCCTGCAACAGCCACAACATCAACACGGTGGCGGCCGGCTGCAGCATCGAGTTCCTCAAGCCCGTGCACGGCGGCGACCTGCTCACGGCCGAGGCCACCGAGCAGGTCCTGTCCGGGCGGCACGGCATCTACGACATCCGCGTCACCAACCGCGCCGGCGAGACCGTGGCGATGTTCCGCGGCAAGTCCGCGCAGATCAAGGGCCACGTGGTCGCCCCGCCCGAGCCCGCGCGGTAGGCTTCGCCGCCATACCCCCCCCCCCGCAAAACGCCAGCCGGAAACACAAGCCCCCAACGCGCAGGAGACACCATGAGCACGCGCCTCACAGATCTGCCGCTAGAGCCGATCGAGACCGCCAGCCGCGACGCATTGCAGGCCTTGCAGCTCGAGCGCCTGAAATGGTCGCTCGACCACGCCTACCGGAACTCGCCGGTCTACCGCCGCAAGTTCGACGCCGCCGGCGTGCACCCGGACCAGCTGCGCTCGCTGGCCGACCTCGCCCGCTTTCCGTTCACCGCCAAGCAGGACCTGCGCGACAACTATCCGTTCGGCATGTTCGCCGTGCCGCAGGACCGCATCGCGCGCATCCACGCCTCGTCGGGCACCACCGGCAAGCCCACGGTGGTGGGCTACACCCTCAACGACATCGACAACTGGGCCACCGTGGTGGCGCGCTCGGTGCGCGCGGCCGGCGCGCGGCGCGGCGACAAGGTGCACATCAGCTACGGCTACGGCCTGTTTACCGGCGGCCTCGGCGCGCACTACGGCGTGGAGAAGGCCGGCCTCACCGCGATCCCGTTCGGCGGCGGCCAGACCGAGCGCCAGGTGCAGCTGATCCAGGACTTCAAACCCGAGGTCATCATGGTCACGCCGAGCTACATGCTGGCAATCGCCGACGAGTTCGAGCGCCAGGGCATCGACCCGGCCTCCACCTCGCTGCGCGTGGGCATCTTCGGCGCCGAGCCGTGGACGCCCGAGATGCGCGTGGCCATCGAGAAGCGCCTGGGCATCTCGGCGGTGGACATCTACGGGCTGTCGGAAGTGATGGGGCCGGGCGTGGCCAGCGAATGCGCCGAGACCAAGGACGGCCCGACCATCTGGGAGGATCATTTCTACCCGGAGGTGATCGACCCGGACACCGGCGAGGTGCTGCCCGACGGCGAATTCGGCGAGCTGGTCTTCACCACGCTGAGCAAGGAAGCGCTGCCCATCGTGCGCTACCGCACGCGCGACCTGACCCGCCTGCTGCCCGGCAGCGCGCGCGCCGCGTTCCGCCGCATGGAGAAGGTCACGGGCCGCTCGGACGACATGATGATCATCCGCGGCGTCAACGTGTTCCCCTCGCAGATCGAGGAGCTGATCCTCAGGCACGCCGAGCTGGCGCCGCACTACCAGTGCGTGCTGACCAAGGATGGCCATCTCGACGTGCTGACCGTGCGCGTGGAGTGCGCGCACGGCGTGGACCCGGCCGGCACGCGGCAGGCCAGCGCAAAGCTGACCTACGACATCAAGGCCTACATCGGCGTGACCGTCGGCATCGAGATCCTGCCCGCCGGCGGCGTCGAGCGCTCGGTCGGCAAGGCGCGCCGCATCGTCGACCAGCGCCCGCGCTGAGCGGACGCACCGCCGGCGCCATTGCTCCGGCCTAGCTGCGCGGCATCAGCACCCACATGCGGCCGCCTTGCTTCATGCGGCCGGCGGCCTCGCCGGCCGCGTCGCCGGCGCCCCAGAAGAAGTCGGCGCGCACCCCGCCCTTGATGGCCGAGCCGGTGTCCTGCGCGAACATCAGGCGCTGGATCGGCTCGGCCGACAGCGGCCGCGTGGTGGACAGGAACACCGGCACGCCGAGCGGAATGGTGGCCGGATCGACCGCGATCGAGCGCTCCGCGGTCAGCGGCACGCCGAGCGCGCCGACCGGGCCTTCGTTGGTCGGCGGCAGCTCGCGGAAGAACACGAAGCGCGGATTGACGTTGAGCATCTCGTCCACGCGGCCCGGATTGGAGCGCGCCCAGCCCTTGATGCCCTGCATGGTGGCCTGCGCCGGCGTGATCTCGCCGCGGTCCAGCAGCCACTTGCCGAACGAGCGGAACGGCTGGTCGTTGGTGCCGCCGAAGCCCACCCGCATCGTGGTGCCGTCCTGCAGGCGGATGCGGCCCGAGCCCTGGATCTGCAGGAACGCGGCTTCCACGGCGTCGTCCACCCACACCAGCTCGTGGCCGCGCAGCGCCGGGTTCTGCAGCAGCTCGCCGCGCGCCGGCAGCGGCCGGCTGCCCCACTGGGCCGGCTTGCGGTAGAGCGGAATCTGGTACTGGCCCTGGCGCGTGCGCGAGCCGTGCAGGATCGGCTCGTAGTAGCCGGTGATCAGGCCGCTGTCGGTGCCGTCGCCGTTGACCACGCGGTACGGCTGGAAGTTGGATTCGAAGTAGGCGCGCATGGCGCCCAGGTCGCCGGCGTCGACCATCAGGCCGATCGCGCAGACGCGGTTCCATTCGGCGCGCTTCTTGAGCGCCTGGCAGCTGGCCTGCAGCGCCGGCCACGCGGCGCGCACGTCGTCCTGGCTCCAGCCGCCGATCTCGGCCCAACTGGCGGCCTGCAACTGGCCCTTCTGGCCGGAGGCGGCCGGCGGCACCCCGGGGCGCGCGCCGCCGGGCCCCTCGACACGCGGCGGCGGCCCGCTCATGCAGCCGGCCAGCAGCGTCGCCGCCGCGGCCAGCGCGAGCCAGCCGGCGCGCCGCGCGCGCGCGGCGCCGGACACGGGCGCCGGCAGGAAAAAGGAGAAACGGGGAAAGGAATCCGGATAAGCCATCTTGATTGGGTAAGAACTCGGAACCGCGAGGACGGCCGCATCTGCCGATGCCCTACAATGCCCAGCGTCGCCTCCAAGTGATCCTGCCATGAGCCAGTTTTTCGAAGCCCATCCCATGCTGCTGTTCGCCCTCGAGGCCGGCGTGGCGCTCTTCCTGCTGATCTTCATCGTGGTCTGGACGATGGGCACGGCGAAAAAGAACCCGCGCCCCACCCGCGCGCCCGACGATCATCCCTCGCGCGCGGCCCAGGACGGCAGCGCCGCCCGCCAGGATCAGGACAGCGCGCCGGGGCACTAGGTTCCTCGCCACATTCGTATCACATCGGCATCACATCGGCACCGCGCCGGCACCGGCCATCAGTGGAGCATGCGCGGCAGCACCAGCGCGAACTCCGGAATCGGCACCTCGAAGCGGTGGCCGTCCTCGGCCACGCAGAAATATTCGCCCTTCATCGAGCCGATCGGCGTCGAGATGGTGGCCCAGCTGGTGTATTCGAAGTGCTCGCCCGGCTTGAGCAGCGGCTGGTGGCCCACCACGCCGAGGCCGGCCACCTCCTGCGTGCCGTTGTCGCTGTCGATGATGACCCAGTGGCGCGAGATGAGCTGCGCGGCCACCTCGCCGGTATTGTGGATGGTGATGGTGTAGGCGAAGGCATGGCGCCCGCGCTCGGGGTCGGACTGGTCGGCCAGGTACTGGGTACGCACGGCCACGGAAAACGCGTATTCGCTCATTGTCGGCACATCGCGGCAGGATAGGGTAGCCGCATTGTGCGGCAACGCCGGGGGTGCGGCAAGCCGCGCGCCCGGGCGCGGCGCGTCCGGCATGGCGGCCTTGCCCCGCCCGGGAAGGGTAAAATACCGGACTTCGCGCTGGATTTGCGCTGAACGCACCCCCACGAGCCCGCCGCCATGAGCACCGCCGACTACCGCATCGCCCCCTCCATCCTGTCCGCCGACTTCGCCCGCCTGGGCGAAGAAGTCAAGCGCGTGACCGCGGACGGCGCCGACTGGATCCACTTCGACGTGATGGACAACCATTACGTGCCGAACCTGACCGTGGGCCCGCTGGTGTGCGAGGCGATCCGCCCGCACGTGACGGCGCCGATCGACGTGCACCTGATGGTGCGCCCGGTGGACCGCATCGTGCCGGACTTCGCCAAGGCCGGCGCCAACATCATCACCTTCCACCCGGAAGCCAGCGAGCACGTCGACCGCACGCTCGCGCTGATCCGCGACCACGGCTGCCAGGCCGGGCTGGTGTTCAACCCGGCCACGCCGCTGAACCACCTCGACCACGTCATGGACCGCCTCGACGTGATCCTGCTGATGTCGGTCAACCCGGGCTTCGGCGGCCAGTCCTTCATCCCCGAGACGCTCAACAAGCTGCGCGCCGCGCGCCAGCGCATCGACGCCTACGCCGAGCGCACCGGCCGGCGCATCCTGCTGGAGGTGGACGGCGGCGTGAAGGTGGACAACATCGCCGAGATCGCCGCGGCCGGCGCCGACACCTTCGTGGCCGGCTCGGCCGTGTTCGGCAAGCCGGATGCCGACGGCGGCTACAAGGGCGTGCTGGCGGCGCTGCGCGCCGAGCTGGCCAAGGCAGCCAAGGCGGGCCGGCAATGAGCACGGCCCGGCTCAAGCGCACCGACTGGCGCGGCATCCGCGGCGTCATCGTCGACCTGGACGGCACGATGGTCGACACCGCCGGCGACTTCCACGCCGCGGTCAACGCCATGCTGGCCGCGCTGGCGCATCTGCACCCGCATCTCGGGCCGCTGGCGCCGCTGGCGCGCGAGCAGATCGTCAGCTTCGTCGGCAAGGGCTCGGAAAACCTGATCCGGCGCGTGCTCGACGCGCGCCTCTCGCCGGCCCACGCCAACGGCATGTTCGCCGACGCGCTGGCGCTGTACGACCGCGAGTACATCCACATCAACGGCCAGTTCTCGCACGTCTACCCCGGCGTGGCCGAAGGGCTGGCCGCGCTCAAGGGCGCCGGCCTGCGCCTGGCCTGCGTCACCAACAAGCCGCACAACTTCACCGAGCCGCTGCTCGCCAGGACCGGCCTGGCGCGCTTCTTCGAGCTGGTCTACGGCGGCGACGCCTTCGCCCTGCGCAAGCCCGATCCGCTGCCGCTGCTCAAGGTGGCCGAGGCGTTCCGGCTGGAAGCAGCCGAGATGGCCGCCATCGGCGACTCGGAAAACGACGCCCGCGCCGCGCGCGCGGCCGGCATGGGCGTGCTGCTGGTGCCTTACGGCTACAACCACGGCAACCCTGTACAAGGCGTCGACGCCGATGGTATAGTCGATTCCATTGCCCAGGCGGCTGAGGTGCTTGCGTCACATTGCAGATAAAGCGATTGGCGGATCGGGCACCGGCGGCAAGAGCCAGGCAAGCCTCCAGCGGCGCCGGACACGACCCAACGGTTTTCTCCGGACCGCCGCATCCAAACCGTAAATCGCTGAACACGATTTCATGTTTCTGAACCGCAAGCGCATCTCTTCTGGCAGTGATCGGCAGGCCTGGCCCTGGCGTCGCTGGCGTGCCTTCCAACAGGCGTAAAGTGCGTTCGCGAGTCTCCTGACCGCCCCCGTCTTCCCGGATCTGCTGCATCGTCGATGCACTAACATGGAACGGGGCCGGCCAGACCGGCAGGTTGCCGGACCTTCACAGTATTCCCAGCCGCCCGACATCCCAGGCCCCGCGCCTGCTGTCCCCCGAACGCGCTGCACGCCCACCCCGGCCGTGCGCGGACGCTTGTTCCGCGCCAGGTCCTTCCCCGGGGCGGGTCTGACGACCTTCCAGCCCCAAGTTGCCGACATCGCGGCGAGCGCACAGCCCAGGGCACCGCGCCGCCGCACAAGAGGATCGACATGACCGAACTGGAATTCAAATCGCTGGCCGAGCAGGGCTACAACCGCATCCCGCTGATCGCGGAGGCGTTCGCCGACCTGGAAACGCCGCTCTCGCTCTACCTCAAGCTGGCGCAGTCGCAGACGCGCGGGGTCAACACCTTCCTGCTCGAATCGGTGGTGGGCGGCGAGCGCTTCGGCCGCTACTCCTTCATCGGCCTGCACGCGCGCACGCTGCTGCGCGCGCACGGCATGCGCACCGAAGTCGTGACCGACGGCCACGTGGTGGAAACCCACGAAGGCAACCCGCTCGACTTCATCGCCGCCTTCGAGCAGCGCTTCAAGGTGGCGCTGCGCCCCGGCCTGCCGCGCTTCTGCGGCGGCCTGGCCGGCTACTTCGGCTACGACGCGGTGCGCTACATCGAGAAAAAGCTGGCCGCCACGCAGAAGCCGGACGACCTCAACCTGCCCGACATCCAGTTGCTGCTGTGCGAGGAGCTGGCCGTGATCGACAACCTGTCCGGCAAGCTCTACCTGATCGTCTACGCCGACCCGACCACGCCCGAGGCCTACGCCCGCGCGCGCCAGCGCCTGCGCGAGCTGCGCATGAAGCTGCGCCAGCCGGTGGACGTGCCGGTCACGAGCCCGTCGGTGCAGACCGAGGTGTTCCGCGAGTTCGACAAGGCCGACTACCTCGCCGCCGTGCACAAGGCCAAGGAATACATCATGGCCGGCGACATGATGCAGGTGCAGATCGGCCAGCGCCTGGTCAAGCCGTACCGCGACGCGCCGCTGTCGCTGTACCGCGCGCTGCGCTCGCTCAATCCGTCGCCGTACATGTACTTCTACAACTTCGGCGACTTCCAGATCGTGGGCGCCTCGCCCGAGATCCTGGTGCGCCAGGAAACCCGCCGCAGCGGCAGCAACGGCGACCAGCGCGAAGACCACATCGTCACCATCCGCCCGCTGGCCGGCACGCGCCCGCGCGGCAACACGCCGGAGAAGGACGCGCAGCTCGCCACCGAGCTGCTCGGCGACCCGAAGGAGATCGCCGAGCACGTGATGCTGATCGACCTCGCGCGCAACGACATCGGCCGCATCGCCGAGATCGGCTCGGTCAAGGTCACGGACCAGATGGTGATCGAGAAATACTCGCACGTGCAGCACATCGTCAGCTCGGTCGAAGGCACGCTCAAGCCCGGCATGAGCAACCTCGACGTGCTGCGCGCCACCTTCCCGGCCGGCACGCTGTCGGGCGCGCCCAAGGTGCACGCGATGGAGATCATCGACGAGCTCGAGCCGCGCAAGCGCGGCATCTACGGCGGCGCGGTGGGCTACCTGTCGTTCGGCGGCGAGATGGACCTGGCCATCGCCATCCGCACCGGCATCGTCAAGGACGGCAACCTGTACGTGCAGGCCGCCGCCGGCATCGTCGCCGACTCCGACCCCGAAGCCGAATGGAGGGAAACCGAAGCCAAGGCGCGCGCCGTGATCCGCGCCGCCGAGCAGGTCCAGGACGGCCTGGACTCGGACATCTGAACGCCAGGGAACAGGGAACCGCCATGCTGCTGATGATCGACAACTACGATTCGTTTACCTACAACCTCGTCCAATACTTCGGCGAACTCGGCGCCGACGTGCGCACCTACCGCAACGACGAGATCACCATCGAGGAGATCGAGGCCCTCAAGCCCGACCACATCTGCGTCTCGCCCGGGCCGTGCAGCCCCAAGGAAGCCGGCATCTCGGTGGCGGTGCTGCAGCACTTCGCCGGCAAGGTGCCGCTGCTGGGCGTGTGCCTGGGCCACCAGGCCATCGGCGAGGCCTTCGGCGGCGAGGTGATCCGCGCCAAGCAGGTCATGCACGGCAAGGTCAGCCGCATCGAGACCACGCAGGAAGGCGTGTTCGCCGGCCTGCCCCGGCACTTCGACGTGACGCGCTATCATTCGCTGGCGATCGAGCGCGAGACGCTGCCGGCCTGCCTGGAAGTGACGGCGTGGACGCCGGACGGCGAGATCATGGGCGTGCGCCACAAGGAGTTCGACATCGAGGGCGTGCAGTTCCACCCCGAGTCGATCCTGTCCGAGCACGGCCACGCGCTGCTGGCCAACTTCCTCAAGGCGCGCCGATGAGGCGGCTCGACACCCCCATCGCCACCGCGCCCGCGCCTGCCCACGACACGAACGAGACCGCCATGTCCATCACGCCACAGGAAGCCCTCACCCGCTGCATCGAACACCGCGAGATCTTCCATGACGAAATGCTGCACCTGATGCGGCAGATCATGCAGGCGCAGATCTCCCCGGTGATGGCCGCGGCCATCCTGACCGGGCTGCGCGTGAAGAAGGAAACCATCGGCGAGATCTCGGCCGCGGCGCAGGTGATGCGCGAGTTCGCCAACAAGGTGCCGCTGGGTTCAATCAAGGACCGCGAGAACTTCGTCGACATCGTCGGCACCGGCGGCGACGGCTCGCACACCTTCAATATCAGCACCGCCTCGATGTTCGTCGCGGCCGCGGCCGGCGCGCGCATCGCCAAGCACGGCAACCGCGGCGTGAGCTCCAAGTCGGGCAGCGCCGACGTGCTGGAGGCGCTCGGCGTCAACATCATGCTCACGCCCGAGCAGGTCGGCCAGTGCATCGAGCAGACCGGCATCGGCTTCATGTTCGCGCCCACCCACCACCCGGCCATGAAGAACGTGGCGCCGATCCGCAAGGAAATGGGCGTGCGCACCATCTTCAACATCCTCGGCCCGCTCACCAACCCGGCCGACGCGCCCAACATCCTGATGGGCGTGTTCCACCCCGACCTGGTCGGCATCCAGGTGCGCGTGATGCAGCGCCTGGGCGCCAAGCACGCGCTGGTGGTGTACGGCAAGGACGGCATGGACGAGGTCTCGCTCGGCGCCGCCACGCTGGTCGGCGAGCTCAAGGACGGCGAGGTGCGCGAGTACGAGATCCACCCCGAGGACTTCGGCCTGTCGATGATCTCCAACCGCGGCCTCAAGGTGGCCGACGCCATCGAATCGAAGGCAATGCTGCTCGAAGCGCTGACCGACGTGCCCGGCACGCCGCGCGAGATCGTCGCGCTCAATGCCGGCACCGCGCTGTACGCCGCCAACGTGGCCGGCTCGATCGAGGACGGCATCCGCCGCGCGCGCGAGGCCATCGCCAGCGGCGCCGCGCGCGGGAAGCTCGACCAGTTCGTGCGCGCCACGCAGCAGTTCAAGTAATCCGCACCGCGCGCCGCGCACCGCAAGAGAAACCCGCATGTCCGACATCCTGAACAAGATCCTGGCCGTCAAGGCCGACGAGGTCAGCGCCGCGCGCAAGAAGCGCGACCTGCCCAGCCTGCGCGCCGAGGCCGAGAGCCTGCGCGCCGAGCCCGGCCTGGCGCCGCGCGGCTTCGAGCGCGCGCTGCGCGAGAAGATCGCCGCCGGCCACGCCGGCGTGATCGCCGAGGTGAAGAAGGCCTCGCCGTCCAAGGGCGTGCTGCGCGAGCACTTCGTGCCCGAGGCGATCGCCGAGAGCTACGCCAGCCACGGCGCGGCCTGCCTGTCGGTGCTGACCGACGTGAATTTCTTCCAGGGCCATCCCGACTTCCTCAGGCGCGCGCGCGGCGCCTGCCCGCTGCCCGCGCTGCGCAAGGACTTCATGATCGACCTGTACCAGGTCTATGAAGCGCGCACCTGGGGCGCCGACGCCATCCTGCTGATCGTCTCCGCGCTCGACCCCGGCCTGATGGCCGAGCTCGAAGCCTGCGCCCACGAGCTCGGCATGGACGTGCTGGTGGAAGTGCACGGCGGCGAGGAGCTCGACGCCGCGCTGCGCCTGAAGACGCCGCTGCTCGGCGTGAACAACCGCAACCTGCGCACCTTCGAGGTCTCGCTCGACAACACGCTGGACCTGCTGCCGCGCATTCCGGCCGAACGGCTGGTGGTGACCGAGTCCGGCATCCTCGGCCCGGCCGACGTGCAGCGCATGCGCGATGCCGACGTGCACGCGTTCCTGGTCGGCGAGGCGTTCATGCGCGCGCCCGAGCCGGGCGTGGAGCTGGCGCGCCTGTTCGCCTGACCCGGCCGGCATCGTCCGGCCGCGTCGCCCGACCGCACGCCCGCACGCCCAATCGCACGCACACCCGCACACCCACCGGAGCCGCACACCGACATGGCCCAGGAAATCGAACTCAAGCTGGCGGTGCCCGACGGCGCCATGCCCGCGCTGGCGGCATGGCTGGACGCGCACGGCGAGGCGCGCGGCGAGCACACGCTGCTCAACGTCTACCTCGACACCCCCGCGCGCGACCTGGCCCGCGCGCGCGCCGCGCTGCGGCTGCGCCGCCGCGGCGCGCAGTGGCTGCAGACGCTCAAGACCGCCGGCAGGAGCGAGGCGGGGCTGGCCGCCCGCAACGAGTGGGAAACCGCGACCGCCGCCGAGGCTATCGAGCTCGGCGCCTTTCCGCCCGAGGCGCGCGAGCTGCTCGCGCCGCTGGCCGCCGCGCTGGCGCCGGTGTTCCGCACCGACTTCACGCGCCGCACCTGGCTGGTCGAGCAGGACGGCGCGCGCATCGAGGCCGCGCTCGACGTGGGCGAGATCACGGTGCCCGGCGCCGGCGCGCGCGACGCCATCCACGAACTCGAGCTGGAATGGCTGCCCGGCAAGGACGGCCAGGGCCCGGCGCAGGCCGCCGCCGAAGCCGCGCTGCGCGCGCTGGCGCGGCGCCTGCAGAACGTGGCGCCGCTCAAGCCTTCCGACCAGAGCAAGGCCGCGCGCGGCTACCGGCTCGCGGGCACGGCCGACGCCTGACGCGCCCTCGCCGAACCTTTCCCTGATCCCTTTCCCTGATCCCTTTCCCGATCCCTTTCCCGCAGGCATCCGCATGAGCAAACCCACGAGCGCGCAGGCCGACCTGTTCGCCCCGGCCGCCACCAAGGCGCCCCCGCCCGCCGACGGCCTGGACGCCCAGGCCGCCGCGCTGCCCGCCGCCTGGCGCGAGCTGCTCGCGCCCTGCATGCACGGCGAAGGCTGGCGGGAACTCGCCGCCTTCGTCGACGGCGAGCGCGCCGCCGGCAAGCCGGTGTTCCCGCGCGACGTCTTCCACGCGCTGCACCTCACCCCGCCCGAAACGGTCAAGGTGGTGATCCTCGGCCAGGACCCGTACCACGGCACCGGCACGGTAGGCGGCCACGAGATCCCGCAGGCGCACGGCCTGGCCTTCTCGGTGCCGGACGGCGTGCGCGTGCCGCCGAGCCTGCGCAACATCTTCAAGGAAATCGCCGCCGAGTACGGCGACAACGCGGCGCCGCCCGCCTCCGGCAACCTGGAAGGCTGGGCGCGCCAGGGCGTGCTGCTGCTCAACACCGTGCTGACGGTGGAGCAAGGCCAGGCCGCCAGCCACGCCCGGCGCGGCTGGGAAGCGGTGACGGACTGCCTGATCCGGGCCCTGTCCGCGGCCCGCCCCAACCTGGTCTTCCTGCTGTGGGGCAGCCACGCGCAGGCCAAGAAGCCGCTGCTGGCGGGCACGCACTACGTGCTCGAAGCGCCGCATCCGTCGCCTCTGTCCGCGCATCGCGGCTTTCTCGGCTGCGGCCACTTCAAGCTGGCCAACGCGTGGCTGGAGCGGCACGGCATGGCGCCGGTCGACTGGCGCGCGAGCCACGCTCATCAGGCCCCCGCGCGCTAGACCGTCGGCAGGCAGTCGAAGCTGTCGAACACGCCCGCGCCGGCTTCCACCCGCAGGCCATCGACCTGCGCGGCCGGCGGCCCGCCGCGCATCCACTCGCGCAGCGCCGCGAGCCGCTCGGGCGGGCCGTAGGCCATCACCTCCACCGAGCCGTCGCGCCGGTTGCGCACCCAGCCGCCCAGCCCCAGCGCGCGCGCCCGGTCCTCGCACGCGGCGCGGTAGCCCACGCCCTGCACGCGCCCCGTGACCACGAGGTGCCACGTTGTCGGCCGATGCGCCCACTGGGGTCCCGTCTGCTGTTCCATCTGCTTTCTCCACGCCGCCGCATGAAACGGCCTTGCCATGCGATATAGGTAAACTAGGTGGCTACCCTAAGCGTTACCAGTATGGGCAGGCCGCTTGAGGTAACGCCGACAGCACAGCGACGCGCCGGCACCCGGCCGGCGCCCCTCCGGAATCCACGCACGGCCCCCGCCCCGCACGCCGATCCATCCAGGCCCCGGGCCACCCGGTCCCGCCGGGCAACCGCAGCCACCGAACTTCAGCCAAGACAATGCAGCAAGCCGAACACGACAAGGCCAGCGCGCGCACCTCCCCTGGCTACGTCAGCCAGTTGCTGACCGCGCCGCCGAACCGCTTCGACCTGGCGTTGCTGCCGATCATCCTGGCGGCGATCGTGCTGGTGGCCTTCGCCGCGCGGCAGATGGACGTGCCCTACCGGCCCGGCGAGCCGCTGGACGTGCATCTCGACATCGCCTACCTGCCGTACTACCTGCTGCGCACCAGCATCCGCATGCTGCTGGCGCTGGCGGCGTCGCTGCTGTTCTCGTTCGCCTTCGCCGCGCTGGCCTCGAAGAACCGCACGGCCGAGAAGGTCATGGTACCGGCGCTGGACATCCTGCAGTCGATCCCCGTGCTGGGTTTCCTGTCGATCACCGTGACCGGCTTCATCGCGCTGTTCCCGGGCAGCCTGGTCGGGGTGGAATGCGCGGCCATCTTCGCCATCTTCACCTCGCAGGCGTGGAACATGGCGTTCAGCCTGTACCAGTCGATCCGCACCATCCCCAGCGACCTGGTGGAGGCCGCGGCCATGTTCCGGCTGTCCGCGTGGCAGAAGTTCTGGCGCCTCGAAGTGCCGTTCGCCATGCCGGGGCTGCTGTGGAACATGATGATGTCGATGTCCGGCGGCTGGTTCTTCGTGGTGGCGTCCGAGGCGATCTCGGTGTCCGGCAACGACATCAAGCTGCCCGGCATCGGCTCCTACATCTCGCTGGCCATCCAGCAGCAGAACCTCGCCGCGATCGGCTGGGCCATCCTGGCCATGCTGGTCGGCATCGTGCTCTATGACCAGCTGCTGTTCCGCCCGCTGATCGCCTGGGCCGACCGCTTCCGCTTCGAGACCCTGGCGCAGGAGAACGAGCCGCAATCGTGGCTGCTCAACCTGCTGCGCCGCTCGGAGTGGGTCAGCCTGCTGCTGGCGCGCACCGCCGCGCTGGCCGAGCGCACGCTGGCCTGGGGCTCGGGGCGCAAGGCCACCGCGTCGCGCGGCGGCGACGCCCGGCGCGCGCTGTGGATCGAGCGCGCCGGCACCATCGTGATCACGCTCGTCGCGGTGGCGGCGCTGTACCGCGTGATGCACTTCGTGCGCACCGAGGTGGGCTGGGCCGAAGTGGGCCACGTGCTGTGGCTCGGCCTGCTGACGATGGTACGCGTGGTGGTGCTGATCTTCCTGGCCGCGCTGATCTGGGTGCCGATCGGCATCCGCATCGGGCTCAACCCGGCGGCGGCGCGCATCGCCCAGCCGGTGGCGCAGTTCCTGGCGGCCTTCCCGGCCAACCTGATGTTCCCGCTGGTGGTCATGCTGATCGTGCGCTTCGGCCTGAACCCGGAGATCTGGCTCAGCCCGCTGATGATTTTCGGCACGCAGTGGTACATCCTGTTCAATGTGATCGCCGGCGCCTCTGGCATTCCCACCGAGCTCAAGCTGGCCGCGCGCAACTTCGGCCTGCGCGGCTGGCTGATGTGGAAGCGCTTCCTGGTGCCGGCGGTGTTCCCCAGCCTGCTGACCGGGCTGGTGACGGCGGCCGGCGGCTCGTGGAACGCCAGCATCGTGTCCGAATACGTGACCTGGGGCGACCGCACGCTGGTGGCCACGGGCCTGGGCAGCTACATCGCGGAGATGACCGCCAAGGGCGACTTTCCCCGCATCGCGCTGGGCATCGGCGTGATGGCGGTGTTCGTGGTGGGCTTCAACCGCCTGCTGTGGAACCGCCTCTACCTGCTGGCGCAGGAACGCACCCGTCTTTGATTGCGCTTTGACCCGATCTTTCAGCACCCGCACCGGAATTCCATCATGGCAAGCTCCCCCGCCACCACCGCCGCAACCGTAGCCGAACCCGTGGTCGAACTGCGCGGCGTCTCCAAGATGTTCCGCACCGCCGACCACACCGACCGCGCCGTGCTCGAAGGCGTGGACCTCACGCTGCGCCGCGGCGAGATCGTCGCCATGCTGGGCAAGTCGGGCTCCGGCAAATCCACCCTGCTGCGCATCATGGCCGGGCTGGTGGGCGCCGACCGCGGCGAGGTGCATTTCCGCGGCCAGCCGCTGCGCGGCACCGCCGAGGGCATCGCGATGGTGTTCCAGTCGTTCGCGCTGTTCCCGTGGCTGACCGTGCAGCAGAACGTGGAGCTGGGCCTGGAAGCGCAGGGCGTGCAGAAGGAAGCGCGCGCGCGCCGCGCCGAGGCGGCCATCGACATGATCGGCCTGTCCGGCTTCAACAGCGCGCTGCCGCGCGAGCTGTCCGGCGGCATGCGCCAGCGCGTGGGCATCGCGCGCGCGCTCGTGACCGAGCCCGACCTGCTGCTGATGGACGAAGCCTTCTCCGCGCTCGACGTGCTCACCGGCGAGACCCTGCGCGACGAGATGCTGGACCTGTGGGAAGACGGCCGCACCAACATCAAGTGCATCCTGATCGTCTCGCACAATATCGAAGAGGCGGTCATGATGGCCGACCGCATCGTCATCCTGTCGAGCGACCCGGGCCGCATCCGCGCCGAGGTCAAGGTGCCGTTCCCGCGCCCGCGCAACCGCGACTCCGCGCAGGTGCGCGGCCTGATCGACGAGGTCTACACGCTGATGACCTCGCCGGCCGCGCTGGGGCCGCGCGTCACCGCGCTGGCGGCCGCCAGCAACATCGGCTACCGCCTGCCGGACGCCGACATCAGCCAGATGGAGGCCATCCTCGACCTGCTGTGCGAGGCGCCCTTCCACGGCCGCGCCGACCTGCCGCACCTGGCCGAGGAAGCCGGCCTCACCGACGACGACCTGCTGCCCGCCTGCGAGGCGCTGCACCTGCTGCAGCTGGCCACCATCGAGCGCGGCGACATCACCGCCACTGGCCTGGGCCGCGCCTACTACGAGACCGAGCCGCCCGAGCGCAAGGTGCTGTTCGGCAAGCAGCTGCTGCTGCACGTGGCGCTGGCCGCGCACATCCGCCGCGAGCTGCAGCAGTCCGAGGACGGCGAGATCCGCGAGGAACACGTGCTGCGCGAACTGGAAGACTTCCTCAAGCCGGAAGAAGCCGAGCGCGTGCTGACCATCGGCATCGAATGGGGCCGCTACGGCGAGGTGTACGAATACAGCTACAACAGCGGCATGCTGACGCTGCCGCGCGAGGAGCCGCCGCCGGCGCCCGGCGCCGGCGCGCAGCCCTGACGGCGGCGAAGCTGCAACGAAGCAGCGATGAAGCAGCGCTGAAGCGGCGGCGCTAGCGCTGGCGCTGCCGCATGGCGCGGCCGATGGCGCCGGTGCGCAGCGCGATCTTGGCGGCGTCCTCGCGCAGCGCGCGCAGGCGGCGCTCGAGGATGGCGTTGGCGCTGCGCCCGGTGGAGCTTGCCGTGCTGCCGCCGCCCGGCTCGCGCCGGGCCGCGGTGGCCTTGGCCAGCTCGCCCGAGGCCGCGGCCTGCACCAGCACGTCGGCGCGGCGGCGGTCGGCGGAATCGGCCAGGCGCGCGCGGCGCGCGCTGGCCTCGTCGGCGGTGGAAGTGGCATCCACCGCCGCGTTGAGCGCGGCCGCCGCCAGCGGCGCGGCGCCCGCCGCGGACACATGGCCCGGCCCCGCTTCGGCGCCGGCCCTGGGCATGGCGGGCCCGGCCCCGACCGCGGCCGCCGCCGCGGTGGCCGGCTCTCCGGGGCGCACGAATCCCACGCCGCGCCCGCCCGCGCGGTCGTCCTCCACCAGCCGCTCGCTTGCCAGCGCGAGGCTGTTCGTGGCGGCGTCGATGGCCTGGCGGATGGCGGCCTCGGCCGCCGGCACGTCGAGCTCGCCGTAGTGCTCGCGCACCTGGATGCGCGCCGCCGCCACGTGCGCGGCCACCAGGTAGTTCTGCACGATGAAGCGGCTCAGGTTGTCCACCGCGCGGTGCCGGCTCTTGGGCTCGTCGAGCATGCGCTGGAACGAGCCGATCAGCGCCGACAGGCTGTCCATGAACTGCTTGCGCTGCACGCGGTAGGCGAAGTCGTCCTTGGCCACGCGCAGCAGCAGGTCGCGCGTGGCGGCGATGTAGCGGCGGTTGGCCTGCAGCACGTTCTCCACCAGCGCGGGCAGCGCGCGGTACTCCCAGCTCGGCAGCACGAAGCTGAACACCGAGGCGATCACCCCGCCGATCACCGTGTCGATCAGCCGCTCGCCGGCCACCGTGGTGCTGCCCGGCAGCAGCAGGTTGATCTGGATGAGCACCTGCACGCAGGCGGCCACCGCGGTGTAGCGGTACTTGATGGTGGAGAACGCCGTGCCCGCCACCAGCGCCACGAACAGCACGCCGAGCAGCACCAGCGGCTGGTGCACCACGCGCAGCACCGCCACCGAGATCGCGCAGCCGATCAGCGTGCCGATCAGGCGGTCGTTGTAGCGCTGCTTGGTCATGCTGAAGTTGGGCTTCAGGATGACGATGATGGTCAGCAGGATCCAGTAGCTGTGCGAGACGTAAGGCAGGTGGTCGGCGATCCACAGCCCCGCGCCCACCGCCAGCGTGATGCGCAGCGCGAAGCGGAACGCCGGCGACTTCCAGTTCAGGTTGTCGCGCAGCACCTTGAGCTCGTAGCGCTGGCGCGTCAGGAACGGCGTCATGTCCGGGCCGGGCAGCACCTTGCTGGGCTCCACCGGCGTGCGCGAGGCCTCGTGCAGCTGCGCCACCAGCGCGATGGCGCCCTTGATCATGTCGAGCGTCTCGGCCAGCGCGGTCATCGCCGCGGGCGGGATGTGGTGATGGCGCAGCTGCGCGATCTCGGCCTCGACCGCGCGCAGCTCCTGGCGGTAGTCCACCTCGGCATAGGAGTAGCGCCCGCGCGTGATGTCGTAGGCGATCGACTCCACGTCCTGGCACATCAGCTGCACCAGCCGGCGCAGGTGGTCCAGCACCGGCGTGCCGGCGAAGGTCTGGCGCAGCAGCGGGTAGTCAGTGTTGGTGGAGAGGATGTACTCGTACAGGTCCAGCATGCGCAGGTGCGCCTGCACCAGCAGCCCGTCATGCGTGGTGCGGTTGCCGCGCAGCACCAGGTCGCGCGCGGCCTGCTGGCGCTCGGCCACCACGATCTGCTGGCGCACGAGCTGGTTGAACTGCGCCTCGTAGTCGTTGCCGGCATCGTAGAAGCCGGCCTTGATCTCCAGGTAGCCCGCCATCTCGTACAGCGCCTCGGCCAGCACCTGCTGCTTGGTGCGCCGCTGCGTGGCCCAGCTCACCGCCATCGCGTAGCCCATGTAGGCCACCGCGCCCGCGCCGAACAGCAGCGCGTGCTCCAGCGCGCGCCGCACCACGAAATCCTCGTTGACGGTCAGCGTCATGACGAACAAGGCCGAGAACTGCAGCGGCAAGGTCTTGTTGCCGTAGGCCGTCATCATCCCGGCCATGAACGTCACCAGCACCAGCACCAGCGGCATCACGCGCGGGAACGGCGTGGCCATCGCCACCGCCAGCGTGACCGCCGTGCACAGCAGCACGCTGGCCAGCATCTCGTTGAACTTGTGGTTCAGCGGGTTGGGCAGGTCCATCAGGCTGGTGCACAGCGCGCCGATCGACACCACCATCGCGGTGGGCAGGTCGGTGAACTGCATGGCCACCAGCGTGGCGCCGATCACCCCGGTGGCCGAGCGCAGGCCCCGGTAGACGTAGTGCGAGTAGATGAAGGTGCGGGGATCGTGCGCGTATTCCATGTGGCGGCTTGGGGCTGGCCTCGGGGCGGGGCGCGGCCGGTCTTACTGGCCCAGCCAGCGGGCCCGCATGGGCTGGCGGCCGCCCTCGGCCGTCACCGTGTACTGCGCGGCCGGCTCGCGGGCGAAGGTCAGCGGCAGCACGTGCAGCTCGTCGCGGCGGAACACGTGGCACTCGGCGCGGTCGCCGGCGCGGTAGCGCGCCAGCAGCTTGTCCAGCTGCCCGGGCGCCACGCGCAGGCCGTCCAGCGCGGCCAGCAGGTCGCCCGCCGACAGCCCGGCCGCCTGGCCGGCGCCGCCGTCGAGCACCTGGGTGACGCGCACCCAGCCGTCCTCGGTCTTGGTCTTGATGCCGAGCGCGGCATTGCGCTCCGGCTTCGTGGGCGCCGCCTTGATGCCGAACGGCTTGAACAGCGCCGCCAGCGGCAGCTCGCCGGTGCCTTCGGTCAGCGCGCGCAGCAGCGTGCCCAGGCGCAGGCCAGTGACTTCATCGATGAGGACATGGACCTCGGCCTCGGTCACGCCGCGCTGCTGCGCGCCCGGCGCGTAGAAATCGCTGCCGTAGCGCTGCCACAGCGCGCGCATGACGTCGTCGAGCGAGCGGCGGTTGCGGGTCCGGGCGCGGATGGTGAGGTCCAGCGCCAGCGCCACCAGCGAACCCTTGGTGTAATAGCTGACGATGGCATTGGGCGCGTTCTCGTCCTGGCGGTAATACTTGGTCCAGGCGTCGAACGAGCTTTCGGCCACGCTTTGCTTGGTGCGGCCGTTGCCGCGCAGCACGCCGTTCCAGGTCTTGGCCAGCAGCTCGACGTACTGCGCCTCGGTGATGGCGCCGCTGCGCACCAGCATCAGGTCGTCGTAATAACTGGTGAAGCCCTCGAACAGCCACAGCAGCGGCGTGTGGGTTTCCTCGCGCAGCCGGTACGGCACGAACGCCGCGGGCTTGATGCGCTTGACGTTCCAGGTGTGGAAATACTCGTGGCTGCACAGGCCGAGGAAGGTGCGGTAGCCCTCGGTGGCCTCCGCCTTGCCGCGCGCCGGCAGGTCCGCGCGCGCGCACATCAGCGCGGTGCTGGCGCGATGCTCCAGCCCGCCGTAGCCGTCGGTGGTGACCATCGTCATGAAGACGTAGCGGCGGTTGCTGTCGAGGAACGGCGCGCGTTCGGTCTTCGGCTCGAACAGGCGGATCTGCGCTTCGCAGACCTGCTTGAGGTCGCGGCACACGCGCTCGAGGTCCAGTTGCGGCACGCGGCCGGTGAAGACCACGTCGTGCCGGGCGCCGCACGCGACGAAGCTGCCCAGCGCGAAGGTGCCCATCTCGACCGGGTGGTCGACCAGCTCGTCGTAGTCGGCCACCTGGTAGCGGCCGAAGCCGTAGCGCTTCGCGCCGCCGCGGCCCGGCGCCTCGCGCATGGCGGTGGCGACGCGCCAGCCGGCGTAGGCCTCGCCCGCGGGCGGCAGGATGTCCACCGTGCAGGGCTGGTGCTCGCGCCCCTCGGCGCACAGGAACACGGAACTGCCGTTGAAGAAGCCGTGCGTGGCGTCGAGGTGCGCGGCGCGCACCGACAGGTCCCACGCGTACACCTCGTAGCTCAGCGTCAGCGGCCCGTCCACCGGCGCGGCCTGCCAGCTCTGCTTGTCGCGCTTGGCCAGCGCGACCTGCCGGCCGCCCGCGTCGGCGCGGATGCGCACGATGTTGCGGGCGAAGTCGCGGATCATGTAGCTGCCGGGAATCCACGCCGGCAGGTAGAACTGCTGGCCGGCGGGATCGGGGGCGTCCACCGTGACGGTGACGGCGAACAGGTGCGCTTCCGGTTGAAGCGGGGCGATGGCGTAGTGGATCGGCTTCATGAGCGTGATTGTAGCGCCATGCCCGCGCGCGCTTCCGCCATGCCGCGCCGTGCCGCACCGTGTGCCGCGCTGCGCTGGCGGCCGGCCGGGCCGTCAGGCGTTGATGTTCACCACCACGCGCCCGCGCATGCCGCCCTCGACGATCCTGCGGCCCGCCTCGATGGCGCCGGACAAGCCGATCTCGCTGGTGATGGCGCGCAGGCGGTCCGGCGCCAGATCCGTGGCCAGCCGCTGCCAGGCCTGCTCGCGCCTGGCCATCGGCGCCATCACGCTGTCGATGCCGTACAGCGTGATGCCGCGCAGGATGAACGGCGCCACCGAGGCCGGGAAGTCCAGCCCCTGCGCCAGCCCGCAGCACGTCACCGCGCCGCCGTAGCGCACCTGGGCGCAGGCGTTGACCAGCGTGTGCGAGCCCACCGAGTCCACCACCGCGGCCCAGCGCTCCTTCTGCATCGGCTTGCCGGGCTTGCCCAGTTCGGTGCGGTCGATCACCTCGGCCGCGCCCAGCGCCTTGAGGAAATCCGCCTCGGCGGTCTTGCCGGTGGACGCCGCCACGCGATAGCCGAGCTTGGACAGCAGCGCGATCGCCACCGTGCCCACGCCGCCCGAGGCGCCGGTCACCAGCACCTCGCCATCGCCCGGCGCGACGCCCGCGCGCTCCAGCGCCAGCACCGACAGCATGGCGGTGTAGCCGGCCGTGCCGATGGCCATCGCCTGCTGCGCGGTGAAGGCGTCCGGCAGCTTCACCAGCCAGTCGCCCTTCAGGCGCGCGCGCTGCGCCAGGCAGCCCCAGTGCGTCTCGCCCACGCCGAAGCCGTTGAGCACCACGCGGTCGCCCGCCCGCCAGCGCGGGTGCGCGGATTCCAGCACCGTGCCGGCGCCGTCGATACCCGCCACCATCGGCCACTTGCGCACCACCGGCGCGCGGCCCGTGATGGCCAGGCCGTCCTTGTAGTTGATGGTGGAATAGTCGACCGCGACCAGCACGTCGCCATCCGCCGGCAGGGCGGATTCCTCGAGCGCGGTGACGGCGGCCTGGGTGGCGCCGCCGTCCTGGGTCAGCAGCAATGCCTGGAACGTCATGATGTCTCCTTCCGCGTCAGCGGATAGCGAAGGTCAGATGAACGAGGCGCCGGGCATGGCCGCCGGCGCGAGAGCTTACTTCTTGAGGCCGGCGAGCTTGCGCTCGAGCGTGGCGGCGTCGGCGGCGCCGGGGATGCGCGTGCCGTCCATGAAGAACACGGCCGGGGTGCCGGTGATGTTGAGGCTCTGGCCCAGCGTCAGGTTGTCATCCACGGGCGTCTTGCAACTGCCGTTGCCGGTCAGCGCCACGCGGTTGAGCATCCAGTCGCGCCAGGCCTTGGTGCGGTCGGTCGCGCACCAGACCTGCTTGGCCTTGACCTCCGAGTCCGGCGACAGCACCGGGTAGAGGAAGGTGTAGACCGTGATATTGTCCATCTGCTGGAAGGTCTGCTCGATGCGCTTGCAGTAACCGCAGTTCGGGTCCGAGAACACCGCCACCTGGCGGCTGCCGTCGCCCTTGGTCCACTTGATGGCGCGCGCCAGCGGCAGGTCCGACCACTTGATGCGGTTCAGGTCCGCCACGCGCTCCTCGGTCAGGTTGGTGCCGGTCTTGGTGTCGACCATCTCGCCGTTGATGACGTAGCGCCCGGTGGCGTCGGTATAGACCACCTGCCCGCCGATATTGACCTCGAACAGGCCCGGCACCGGCGTCTTGCCCACGCTCTTGACCTCGGCGCGCCCGCCCAGCATCTTCTGGATCGACTCCTTGATGCGGTCGGTGCCCGGTTCGCTCGCCGCCACGGCGTGCAGCGCGAAGCCGGCCGCCGCCAGGCCGCCGGCAAGAGTGGCAACGGTCGCCGACAGGGCGGGACGGCGGCGCAGGAATTGCAACATGATGACTCCAGGTATCCGGTGATCCGGCGCGCGCTTCGGGCCTCAGCCCAGCGCGCGGCCGATGAGAAAACGTTTGAGCAGCGGCTGGCCGCCCACCGCCCGCATGCCGGCATTGCGCACCGTGCGCGCCATGCCGCCCGGCAGCGAGAACAGCCGGTGCAGGCCGTCGGTGGCCGCCGTCAGCGACAGCAGGTCCGTGGCGCGCGCGCGCTCGTAGCGGCGCAGCAGGCGCAGGTCCCCTTCGCCGCGGAACGACTCTTTGGCGGCCATCACGCGGCCAAGTTCCGCCACGTCGCGCAGGCCCAGGTTCATGCCCTGCCCGGCCAGCGGATGCACCACGTGGGCCGCGTCGCCCACCAGCGCCACGTGCGGCTGCGCGAACTGCTCCGCGCGCTGCAGCACCAGCGGGAAACCCTGCGCCGGCGTCACGCAGCGCAGCGCGCCGAACTGCCGGCCCACCGCGCCGCTGGCGGCCTGCATCACGGTGGCCGAGAGCGCCTCCGGCGACAAGGCCAGCAGCTCCGCCGCGTGCGCCTCGTCGGCCGACCACACCATCGACACGCGCCGCCCCGGCAACGGCAGCAGCGCCAAGATCTCGCCGTTGGCCGGCTCCTCGTCCGCCATCAGCTTGGCCGGCGCGCCCAGGAACCACTGCCAGGCCGTGTCCTGGTGCGGCTGCTCGCATTCGAAATTGGCCACCACGCCAAGCTGACGGTAGCGCCGCTTGGAGACCGGGATATGACACTGGTCGCGCAGCCACGAGCGCGCGCCGTCCGCGCCCACCACCAGCGCCGCGCGCACCTTGTCGCCGCCGGCCAGCGTCAGCGTGGCGCCGTCGTGGTCGCGCTGGAACGCCGCGGCGGTATCGTCGAACCAGTGCACCTGGTGCTGGAACCGCAACGCCGTATCCAGCACGCGCTCCACCTGGCCCGACTCGATGATCCACGCCAGTTGCGGCACCGTGGCCGCATACGCCGAGAAATGCAGGTCGCCCGCGGCCGGGGCATCCTCGCGCGCCGCGCTGGCGTCGCCGGACACCCGCATGTCGCACACCGGCTGCACCCGCGCCGGATCCAGCGCCTCCCACACGCGCAACTGCGCCAGCAGCGCCTGCGAGCTGGCCGAGAACGCATAGATGCGGCTGTCCCACTGGTCTGCCGCCGGCGCGCTCGCCTGCGGACGCGGCGCGACCAGCGCCACCTGCATGCCCTGCTGGGCCAGCAACAACGCGCAAGCCTTGCCGACGATACCGCCGCCGACCACGGCAACCTGGAAACGGGAGGGGGATGGACGAGTCATGGCTGGATTATAGCCATCCCGGCACTTCGCCCGCGCCCGTCCCGTGCGCCGGCCAACGCCGCGCCGGACCGCCGCCGCCGGCCACCCCGGGCACGGTGCGCACACGCCCATCCGCTAGAATAGGGGTTTTGCTATTTCAAGCCTTCTACCATGAGCCTCAAATGCGGCATCGTCGGCCTGCCCAACGTCGGCAAGTCCACGCTGTTCAACGCCCTGACCAAGGCCGGCATCGCCGCCGAGAACTATCCGTTCTGCACCATCGAGCCCAATGTGGGCGTGGTGGAAGTGCCGGATCCGAGGCTTGCCAAGCTCGCCGAGGTCGTCAAGCCCGAACGCGTGCTGCCGGCCGTGGTCGAGTTCGTCGACATCGCCGGCCTGGTAGCGGGCGCCTCCAAGGGTGAAGGCCTGGGCAACCAGTTCCTCGCCAACATCCGCGAAACCGACGCCATCACCCACGTGGTGCGCTGCTTCGAAGACGACAACGTGATCCACGTGGCCGGCAAGGTCGATCCGCTGTCCGACATCGAAGTGATCAATACCGAACTGGCGCTGGCCGACCTCGCCACCGTCGAAAAGGCCCACGCCCGCTACATCAAGCCCGCGCGCGCCGGCGACAAGGAAGCGCTGCGCCTGGTCGCCGTGCTGGAAAAGGCCCAGGCCGTGCTCAACGAAGCCAGGGCCGTGCGCACGCTCGACCTGTCCGACGAAGAATGGGCCGCCATCAAGCCGCTCTGCCTGATCACCGCCAAGCCCACCATGTACGTGGCCAACGTGCGTGAAGACGGCTTCGAGAACAACCCGCACCTGGACGCCGTGCGCGCCCACGCCGCCAAGACCAAGTCGCCGGTGGTCGCCGTGTGCGCCGCCATCGAAGCCGAGATCGCCGACCTCGACGACGCCGACAAGGCCGAATTCCTGGCCGACCTCGGCATGGAAGAACCGGGCCTGGACCGCGTGATCCGCGCCGGCTTCACCCTGCTCGGCCTGCAGACCTACTTCACCGCCGGCGTGAAGGAAGTCCGCGCCTGGACCATCCACGTGGGCGACACCGCCCCGCAAGCCGCCGGCGTGATCCACACCGACTTCGAACGCGGCTTCATCCGCGCGCAGACCATCGCCTATGAGGACTTCATTACCTACAAGGGCGAACAGGGGGCGAAGGAGGCCGGGAAGATGCGGGCGGAAGGGAAGGAGTATGTGGTCAGGGATGGGGATGTGATGAATTTCTTGTTTAACGTGTGATCAGCGTTTGAGCATACTCAGCGGCCGTCTCTGACCGGCTCGCAAGGGAAAAGCCCCGCAAGGCATGAAGCCGGCGGGGCTTTTTCATTTGGGATGTTGCTGGCGAGCACCCTGCAGCCCATGCCAGTCGAGAGCCAGCAACTCGGCGTAGTGGATTTCCATCTATACGCAATTTGCGTATGATTAACATCCATGAAAGCCGTCTTCGTCGAATTGCCCGCCTTCGCCCGATACCGGACCGCGTACCTGGATGATGATGCATTCCGTGGACTGCAATCGGCCATGATGATCAATCCGGAGGCCGGCGATGTGATCGAAGGCACCGGCGGCCTGCGCAAACTGTGGCATGGTGATCCGCGCAGGGGCAAGGGTAAGCGCGGTGGCCTGCGGGTGATCTACTACTGATGGGACGGTGGCCGGCAATTCTGGCTATTCACCCTGTACGACAAGAATGAGTTGAAGGACTTGAGCGCCGACGAGAAGAAAGCGCTCAAGCGTATGTTGAAAGCAGAACTGGAAGTCAGGCGATGAAAAAACGGAACCTGTTTGCGGAAATTGCCGAGGGTTTTGATGCCCTGTCCGATGCGCGTACCGGCAAGCAGACACTGCGCACGCACGAGGTGGAGATGAAGTCGGCGCCCGAGATCACCGCCGGCGAACTGCTCGCGCTGCGGGAGCGCTTGCACCTGTCGCGGCCGGTGTTCGCCAGCTACCTGCGCACCAACCCCCGCACGCTGGAAAATTGGGAGCAGGGCCGGGCCAAGCCAAATGCCCAGGCCGCCCTGCTGATCCGCCTGGTCGAGAAGTTTCCTGATACGGTGGAACGGCTGGCGGTGGTGTGAGGGGATTAATTGGTCGGCGAGGGATTTGACCATCCTCCGCTCGATACCCTCGTGCTCGCCATGCCGATCTCGTGGAAGGGAACGCTGCAACAATACGCAGGCCGCCTCCACCGCGAACATGCAAACAAGACTCGCGTGTGTATCATCGATTTCATCGACTCCGGCCACCCCGCCCTGCTGCGGATGTGGGATCGGCGACGGCGCGGCTACCAGGCGATGGGTTATCGGATTCCAGCGTCTTCAATCGGAAACGATCTGGATTTCGAATTGGAGACTTCAGACGAGACGGATGCCCAGCGGACCACGGCCACACCGGACTGAGCAACGCTGCTCTCGGGAAATTCGCGGACTCAATCGAGTCGTTCAAGACCCACTCGGTGCGGCCGCAATTCATCTTGAGATGCTTCGCCAAGCAACTGCGCCCAGTCATCAGGCGGATGCCCGCTCTCCAACATCCTGCGAAACACCCGGTACGCGTCGTCGTTGCTCTCATAAGCACGCCGGGTGTCATCGTCGTTGACCCACGCGAATACGATGATCTTGCTCGGCGCGTGATAGCGAAAGAACAAACGGTATTGCTGGAAGAACTTCACCCGGAACCAGTGCTTATGGCTATCGCCAAGGGCATTGCCTTGGCGATATTCCGGCCGTGAGGGATCCTGCGGAATGACCTCGAACACCAACTTGGAGATGGCCGCCAGCCGCTTGCTGGCATTCTTCTTCATATACCCGGCCGGGTCTTTTTGCCTGAGCGATTCGACCTGCCGAGTCAACGCCGCGAACTGATCGAGGAACAGCGGATGTGCAAAGATCGTCCAGCCATTGATCAGCAATGGCGCAGACTTGTGCGCCCTCATTCGTCATCCGCCGACAGCGCAGAATCAAGATCGACTTCGACGCCACCGACCAGCGACTGGAGGCGATGCACCAGACTGGCATCAATTATCTGCAGCCGCTCCGGATGCGTGACGAGGTCGTGGGCAAGGAAGTCCAGGAACCGGGCGAGTACAGGATCGTCCTCCGTCTGTGCCTCGACCCGCGACAGCACGACCTCGCCGCCAGGACGAATGGTGTAGTGGATCTTGTCGCGCTTACCCAGGCCCAGAGCCCGCCGGACAGTCTCCGGCACGGTGGTCTGGTAACGATCAGTCAGGGTCGATTCGGCCTCGACGGTGGCGGACATGGGCGCTCCCATCAAAAGAAAAGAAACAACAAACAAGGTAATGCAATCGCATTACCAGGTCAATGCGGGACGTCTGAAAAGATCCGCTAGACATGATGTCTGCGATGCTTTTGTTTCGCTGCGGTCGCCGTGCTACGTGCCGCACGTCCCTCCGCTATGCAACGCGGCCAGTTCGCTGACACCAACGTCTCGTTCACCAGCTCAGCCGCCAACGAAAGCAGCCGGCCCTGCATGTCATCCGGCTGCCTTTCGAGCGTACCCGCGGCAGCGCAATCGCTCGCCATCGAAAGCAGCGCATGAAGCTGGGCCGCCTTCTCGGCCGCAAGGCTGAGCGGGCTTTCCGCTGGCGCATGTGCCGTCACGAATGTCCGACGCCTGTATGTTCGGCGGTGATACCAAAGCGGGTGTGCTTATGCATCGTATGTCCCCCTTTGTGCAACCAACACACGTTGAGAACATACTGGTTTCTGCTGGGATAGAAATCGCCCGATATGGGCGAACGAACGTCTGGACATAGAGTTACCTCCTGAACGGTTCACACACTACCTGACGGTGGTCTTCCTACGTTCCCGAGACGCCAATCCCGACCGCGCTCGTTGCTGCGGCTAGCCCAGTATAGTGTTTGCTCTGTGCGTGAGCGCTGCTGTCGCAGCATTTGAGAATCGGCTCACAAGACAATTCCGAGCATTCGGCATACCGACTCTGCCGCCCCAACAAAAAGCCCCACAAGTCCATCAACCCGCGGGGCTCCCAAGTCCAAGCAGCCCTTCAAACCAGCCACTCAAACCCAATCACAACCAACCTCAATCCGTCTCATACCGAGGCGACCGGGGCCCGAACAGGATGCTGCCCGGATGCCCGGCCGACAGCAGCCGCGTGCTCGTCACGCCGGCCACCTTGTGCCCGGCTTCGGTGACGTTGTTGAGCACCTGCTTGACCGCCGCGGCCACCAGCGCGCCGATCAGCCCGCCACCGCTGTTGCCCTGGTCGTCCGTGGCCGAGGCGCTGCCGCTCCACAGCGTGGCGCCGGTCTTCAGGTCGACCAGCTTGGCGCTGGCGGTCACGGCCGTGACGCTGTTGATGACCATGTACGAGGTGCCGTACTTCGATACCGTGATGTAGAGCGCGGCGTCGGCGCCGAAGATCTCGCGCAGCTTGGCCGGGGCGACCTGGTGGATGTCGCCGGGGGTGGTGAGGCCGTTCTGCTTGAAGGTTTCGTCCACCAGCGCCACGGGCAGCACGTAGTAGCCGGACTCCGCCAGCGGGTAGGTGACCTGGGACAGCATGCTGTAGGTCGCCTTCACCTCGGGCGATTCGTTGAGCGGCGGCAGGACCACGATGGAGCGCGGGCGGCTGGACTTGAACGCGGTGTAGTCGACGTTCTTGCGCGGCGCGGCGCAGCCGGCGGCGAGCACGGTGATCGCGGCGGCGGCGAAAAGGCGTTTGAACATGGGCTTCATTTCTTGTCTTCACCCCGCTTGACGTTCTTCATCAGGAAATCGACATAGGTGGCCGACTCGGGGAACAGGGTCTTCTCGGTCTGGAATTCCTGCACCATCTGGTCGTCCTTGCCGATCTCGGCGTAGAGCATGCCCAGGTGGGCGTGGTAGCCCGGCGGCGGCGTGGCGCCGGCGGCCGCGATCTTCTGCATGTCGCGCTCGAGCGCTTCGATCTGCGCCTGCTTGGGCTCGCCCTTGAAGTATTCATAGACCTGGGGCTGGTAGCTTTCCCATTGGTACAGGGTCTTGGGTGCCGCGCACCCGGCCAGCAGAACGCTTCCCGTCAAGGCCAGCGCCACGGGGCGCCACGGCCGGTACTGCTTTTGCTTTTTGACTTCTTTCACTTCTTCTCCTCTTCGACAAACGAACCGGCCTGGCCGGTCTCACCGGCTTTACGGATTGCCCGGCTTCCACGCTCCGCTTTCGATGCCGCTGATCAGGTTGGTGACCGCTTCGCGCATGGCCAGGTCGAGCACCTTGCCGTTGAGCGTGGAGTCGTAGCTCTGCGTGCCGCCGAAGCCGATCACCTCGCGGCTGGACAGCGCGTATTCCCCGGCGCCCTGGCTGGAGAACACGACTTCCGAGGTGGCGATGTTGACCACGTTGAGCGCGACCTTGGCGTAGGCCACCTGCGACTTGCCGCGGCCGAGAATGCCGAACAGTTGCTGGTCGCCGACTTCCTTGCGGCCGAATTCGGTCACGTCGCCGGTGATCACGTAGTCGGCGCCCTTCAGGCGCTGCGCCTGGCTCTTGATCTCCGCCTCGCGCTTGATCTCGGCCATGTTGTCGCGGTCGAGCACGTTGAAGCGGTTGCTCTGCTGCAGATGCGTGATCAGCACGGTCTTGGCCTGGCCGCCGAGGCGGTCGATGCCGTCCGAGAACACGCCGCGCATGTAGCTCGAGCGGTTGTCGAACTTGCCCACGGCGATCGGCGTGCGCACGCCGGCGTATGGGCGGCTCGCGCTTTCCACTTTCTGCACCGGCAGCGCGGTCGACGTCTCCGTCGCGCAGCCGCCGAGCAGCCCGGCCAGGGCCACGGCCCCGAGCAGGTGCATTGCGCTGGATTTCTTGTTCACTAAGATTTCTCCTCTTCATTGCCCCATCAGACATCGGACTCCGCCGCGCGGGGCGGTCGCGGAAATCCGGACAACCGATAAGAGTAACGGCAGCGCGCCGCCATGCCCGCACCCTTCCATCGTCGGGTGTACAGGGCGAATGGATGGTGCCGGCGGCTTGCGGGAAATGACGAAATCCGTGCGGCGATCGCCTGGGCTGAACGTGCCGTCAAGGCACGCAGGGATCGAGGCGCGAGGCGCGGCTTTGCGCATCGCGCGCGTAGCGTTACGCCATGTCTTGAAGACGATACCAAGCAGGACCTGCGCGAATCATTGCGCGTTGTGGCAATGCCGCGACACGCAATCAGAGCGGTCTTATATAGCCATCTCGAAATAAAACGAAACGGGGTATCGCCGGGTGCGTGGCCGTGAATCGTATGCGAATGTCAGTTTCAGAGGGGCTGCAGGTTTTCGTCCCGCAGCCCTACCAGCAGTGCCTGCCCCTCAGCCCCCACACGGAACTCGCCGAAGCGCGCTTTCTCGAAGCGCGCGCCCTGCCCTTCCTGGAAGAAATAGGCGTCGGTCGATACCTGCACCTGCACGCCGCCCCAGCGCGACGGCACGGTCTGGAAGCGCAGCAGTTGCTCGCCCGCGGCGAGCGGCTCGCCGGCATGCAGGCGCACGAGGCTGGCTTCGCCGCGCGCGTCGCGGCGGACCACGGCGACCTGCTCGCGCTCGGCGGGCAGGTCCTGCCGCTGGCGCGCCGCGCGGATGGCGTCGGCAATGGCGAAGTTCAGCGCCATGTAGTCGCCCTGCATCAGCGAGCGCGGATCGACGGGCGCCAGCCGCAGGTAGACGGTGTCGCCGCGCGCGAGCAGGTGCTCCCTGGTGCCGACGGCGGCGGCGGCCAGCCCGAGCGTGAGCACCCAGGCGATCAGGATCCAGCGTTTCATGACAAGCTCCTTGCGCCGGCGCGTTGCAGCCCGGCGCGCAATGCCAGGACGGCGAGGCCGGCGCCGGCCAGCGTGGCGGACTTGATCAGCAGCGTCCAGTGCAGCGCGCCGTAGTACCAGATGAAGCCGCCGGCCAGCGCGGCCACGGCCAGCCCGAGCCACGGCAGCGAGCCGCGGCGCAGCGCGAGGCCGAGCGCGAGCGCGGCGGCAACGACTGCGGGCGCGCCGGCCAGCAGCGCGCTGAACAGCACCGCGCCCGCCACGGCCGCGGCGCGTATCGGGCCGGCCAGGCGCAGGCGGCCGCTCTCGGCGAGCACGAAGGCGGCCAGCACCGCGCCGCACAGCGCGCCGGCCATCCAGTATGGCGTGGCACGGCGCGCGGTCTCGGCATCGAACAGGAAGGTGTAGGGCGTGCCCAGGCCAGTCACCACCAGCGCGGCGCCGAGCGCGAACAGCAGCGTCGCATCCGCGGCCGGCTCGAGCCAGCCGTGCCGGCCCGCGGCGCAGAGCCGGCCTTCGGCCCACGTGAATCCGGCCAGCAGGGCCAGCGCGAGCGGCGCCAGCCAGACCAGCGACAGCGCCGTCCATTCCCAGGCATGGCGCAGGTCCGGCATCATCGCCAGTTGCAGCGCCACCGCCGCGCCGCTCCACACGCCGAGCGCGCACAGGAAGCGATGCAGCCGGTTGCGCACCAGCGCGTAGAGCACGGCTTCGAGCAAGGCCAGCGCGATCCAGAACGCGGCGGTCTCCAGCAGGCGGGTGCCGCCGTAGGCCTGGCCCGCGCCGAACGCCAGCAGGTTCTGCCCGCTGAGGCTCACGGCGAGCGCGAACTGTTCGAGCGCGATGCCGGTGCGGCTCCGGTACAGCACCGCCGCCAGCGCGATCATGGCGGCGCCGCACAGGGCCATCGCCACGCCGCTGTCGCGCGCGGCCACGAAGACCGAGCCGAGCAGGAAGGCCAGGAAAAAGATCGCGCCCAGCCAGCCGGCCGCGCCCATCAGCAGCCGCACCGCCCACGGCGCGCGCGCCTGCGCCGGCGCAGGCTGCGCGTGCACCAGTCCGCGCGCGACTAGGTCTTGCCACAGCCGCTGCACTACTTGCACCATTTCGCGCTGGTTGCTCATGCCGGCTCTCCTTGCGCGAAGGCCGCGTCGTGCTGGCGCTGGGCGCGCAGCAGCCACGCGGCGGCCGTGGCGGACAGGCCGATGGTCAGCAGCCCCAGCAGCAGGAACGCGCCAAAGCCCGCGTGGCTGCCGTCCAGCAGCACGCGCGCGGCGGCCGTCACCACCATCACGATGAGGGCGAAGCTGGCCAGGCTGAGCGCCACCACGTCGAACGCGCGCAGCCGGAACCAGGCCAGCAGCGCGCCCAGCGCCAGCAGCGCAAGGCCGAACATGGCCGCGTCGAAGCGGCTGTCCAGCAGGCTGCCGATGCCGAGCCAGCCGGCATACGCGCACGCCAGCGCGGCCAGCATGCGCGCGCCGGCCAGGCCGCGAAAGCCGAGCGCGGGCAGCGCGGCGCGCAGCGCGAACCACAGCGCGAGCTGCGCCAGCGCGGCGGCCAGCAGGAACAGCGTGGTGCCGCGCTCGCCCGCCGCGCCGAACAGCAGGTCGAACATGCCGCCCACGCCCAGCCGCACGCTGCAGTAGCGCAGCAGCGCCACGTTGGCCAGCACGAGCACCAGCCACCAGTGCGGCGCGGCGCGCGCGGCCAGCGCCCACGGCGCCGCCAGCAGCGCCCACAGCGCGAACAGTTGCCAGGCGTCGGCGCCGCTCTGGTAGACCTGCCCGATCACGGCCAGCAGCACGCCGGCCACCACCTGCGCGCCGCACAGCGCGGCGCGGGCAGCCATGTCGCCGCCCGGGCGCAGCCACGCGAAGGCGGCCAGCAGGCTCAACGCGCCGGCCAGCAGTCCGAACCTGGCGAACTTGTGCAGGTCCTGCCAGTTGAAGGCGAAGAAGACGATCACGCCGGCGCACAGCAGCGCCGCGCCGAGCGCCAGCAGCGCGCGGTCCAGCCAGTGGCGCCACGCGGCGGCGTCGGGCTCGGCGCGCGGCCAGGCGGCGGCCACGCCGTCGGCGGCGATGGCATGCTGCTCGCGCCAGTCCGCCAGCGCCTGGCGCACGGCGCGCCGGTCTTGCATGCTTTGCATCGAGGATGGCTGCATGGGTGTCCCGTGTGATGGATACGCCTGTGCACTGTAGCAAACGCGCGCGCGGCCGCGCAGCTTTCCTTGCCGGCGCCGCCACCGCTTTGCGACCGCCCGGCGGGCCGGTATGCTGTGCGTTTCTCTACCTGCGCCCGCCATGACCCTCGGTATCCTCGCCGCCATCCACGATGAAGTCGACGGCCTCGTGGCCGCCATGCGCCACGACGACGCGCGCGCCACCGTGCGGCGCATCGGCATGCGCGACTATCACGTCGGCCACCTGTACGGCCAGCCTTGCGTGCTGGTGCTGGCGCGCATGGGCAAGGTGGCGGCCGCGGCCACCACGGTGACGCTGGTGCGCGAGTTCGGCGTGGACGAGATCGTCTTCACCGGCCTGGCCGGCGGCATCGGCGCGCGCACGCGCGTGGGCGACGTGGTGGTGGCCGACCGCACGCTGCAGCACGACCTGGACGCGCGCCCGTTCTTCGCCCGCCACGAGGTGCCGCTGCTCGACCGCGCCGAATTCCCCGCCGACCCGGCGCTGACCGCCGAATTGCGCGCGGCCGTGGACGGCTATCTGCGCGAGGAGCTGCCCACGGCGATTCCCGCGGACGTGCTGGCCCGCTTCGGCGTCGGCGCGCCCGCGCTGCACGTGGGCATGATCGCCAGCGGCGACCAGTTCATCGGCTCGCCCGCGGCCGCGGCGGAATTGCGCGAGCGCCTGCCGGGCGTGCTGGCGGTGGAAATGGAAGGCGCCGCGGTGGCGCAGGTCTGCCATGAATATGGCGTGCGCCATGCGGTGATGCGGACCCTGTCGGACCGCGCCGACGATACCGCGCACGTCGATTTTTCCGCGTTCCTGACCGAGGTGGCCAGCCATTATTCGGAAGGGGTATTGGGGCGATTCTTGCGCAACCGCAAATAAACCGATTCGCCACGGGCCACTACGATAACCCGGGCAAGAATGCCGGTCAGCGCCGCCGCGCCAGCCCCCAGACTCCGACCAGCACGCCGGCGCCGGCGACGCCGGCAAACCAGCCCGCCATCTGCCCGTCCGTGAACCAGTGCAGCGCGCGGCCGCCATAGAAGGCCGCCATCGCGCCAAGCGCGCCGAACACCACGGCCGCCGGCACGCTGACCCGCCCCGAGGGGTGGAGCGAGCGCGCGGCGAGTCCGACCAATACGCCCACAATCAGCGTCCCAAGCATCACTTTTCCCAAGAATCCGTGCCATGACGCGGCGTTTGCGGCACGAGCGCCGGCGCCACGTGGCTCGGAGGATACGGTAAACCGTTCCCGACCCCGCCCTTCCGAAGCAAATTCTGCATCGGGCGTTATAATGTAGCCCGGTTCGGCGGCGCAATGCGCCGGAATCCGCCGCGTGGAAACCGCGCCGCGGATTTGCCTTTTGAAGCCCGCGCGGCAGCCAGCCTGGAGCATGGCACCCCGCGGGGCCCGGACCCAAAGACGTGTCCCCCACCATGCAACTGCTTGCGATCGGTATCAATCACACCACGGCGCCCGTCTCGCTGCGCGAACGGGTGGCGTTTCCGCTTGAGCAGATCAAGCCGGCGCTGGGGGCGCTGCGCACGCACCTGGCGGGCAGGAATGGCACCGAAGCCGCCATCCTGTCCACCTGCAACCGCACCGAGATCTATTGCGCCACCGACGTGCTGGTCAACGGCGACGCCGGCTTCGAGCACACGCTGCGCTGGCTGGCGCAGCACCACAACGTGCCGGCCGGCGAACTGGCGCCCCACCTGTATTCCCTGCCGCAGTCCGAAGCCGTGCGCCATGCGTTCCGCGTGGCCAGCGGGCTGGACTCGATGGTGCTGGGCGAAACCCAGATCCTGGGCCAGTTGAAGGACGCGGTGCGCACCGCCGGCGAGGCTGGGGCGCTTGGCACCTACCTGAACCAGTTGTTCCAGCGCACCTTCGCGGTGGCCAAGGAAGTGCGCGGCCAGACCGAGATCGGCGCGCATTCGGTGTCGATGGCCGCCGCCGCGGTGCGCCTGGCGCAGCGGATCTTCGAAAGCGTCTCGACCCAGCGCGTGCTGTTCATCGGCGCGGGCGAGATGATCGAGCTGTGCGCCACGCACTTCGCCGCGCAGACGCCGCGCCAGATCGTGGTGGCCAACCGCACCGTGGAGCGCGGCGAGAAGCTGGCCGAGCAACTGGCCGAGCAGGGCCTGACCACCGAGGCGATCCGCCTGTCGGACCTGGGCGCGCGCCTGCATGAATTCGACATCGTGGTGTCCTGCACCGCCAGCTCGCTGCCCATCATCGGACTCGGCGCGGTGGAGCGCGCGGTCAAGCTGCGGCGCCACCGCCCGATCATGATGGTGGACCTGGCCGTGCCGCGCGACGTGGAGCCCGAAGTCGCGCGCCTGGACGACGTGTTCCTGTACACCGTGGACGACCTCGGCGCCATCGTGCGCGAAGGCAACGCCATGCGCCAGGCCGCCGTGGCGCAGGCCGAGGCCATCATCGAAAGCCGCGTGCAGAACTTCATGCACTGGCTGGAAACCCGCAGCGTGGTGCCCGTCATCCGCGACCTGCAGGCGCAGGGCGAGGCCATGCGCCAGGCCGAGCTGGACCGCGCGCGCCGCATGCTGGCGCGCGGCGACGACCCCGAAGCGGTGCTCGAGGCGCTCTCCGGCGCGCTCACCCGCAAGTTCCTGCACGGCCCCACCCACGCGCTCAACCACACCCAGGGCGACGACCGCGAAACCCTGCTGCGCCTGGTGCCGGGCCTGTTCCGCCACAGCAGCCACTCCGAGCGCTAGCAGCGCTCTGCCACCGGCGGCGCGCGTCCTGCGCGCCACCAGCCCTTGCCTGCCGCGGCATCTTGCCCGGACATGCAATCCCGACGCCGCCTGCCGGCATCCGCCCCAACCCAGTACGACCTCCGCTTCAGCGCGACCCTGCCCGGATACCCATGAAAGCCAGCATGCTAGCCAAGCTCGACCAGTTGTCCGAGCGACTCGACGAAGTCAACGCCCTGCTCGCCCGCGAGGACGCCACCGCCAAGATCGACGTCTACCGCAAGCTCACGCGCGAGCACGCGGAACTGTCGCCGGTGGCCGAGCAGTACGCGCAGTACCGCCAGGCGCAGGAAGACCTGGCCACCGCGCAGGCGCTGCTGGACGACCCCGAGATGAAGGAGTTCGCCACCGACGAGATCGGCGCCGCGCGCGCGCGCCTGGAGGCGCTGGAGATCAGCCTGCAGAAGCTGCTGCTGCCCAAGGACCCCAACGACGACCGCAACCTGCTGCTGGAAATCCGCGCCGGCGCCGGCGGCGAGGAAAGCGCGCTGTTCGCCGCCAACCTGCTGCGCATGTACACGCGCTATGCCGAGCGCCAGCGCTGGCAGGTGGAGGTGATGAGCGAATCGCCGTCCGACCTCGGCGGCTACAAGGAAGTCATCATCCGCATCGCCGGCGACGCGGCATTCTCGCGCCTGAAGTTCGAGTCCGGCGGCCACCGCGTGCAGCGCGTGCCGGCCACCGAGGCGCAGGGCCGCATCCACACCTCGGCCTGCACGGTGGCGGTGATGCCCGAGGCCGACGAAGTGGCCGAGGTGCAGATCAATCCCGCCGACCTGCGCGTCGACACCTTCCGCGCCTCCGGCGCCGGCGGCCAGCACGTGAACAAGACCGACTCGGCGGTGCGCCTGACCCACATCCCCACCGGCATCGTGGTGGAGTGCCAGGACGACCGCAGCCAGCACCGCAACAAGGACAAGGCCATGAAGGTGCTGGCCGCGCGCCTGATGGACGCGCAGCTGCGCGCCGCGCAGGCCAAGGAGGCCAGCACCCGCCGCAACCTGATCGGCTCGGGCGACCGCAGCGACCGCATCCGCACGTACAATTTCCCGCAGGGCCGGGTCACGGACCACCGCATCAACCTGACGCTGTACAAGATCGAGGCGATCATGGACGGCGACCTCGACGAGCTGCTGTCCGCGCTGGCGGCGGAACACCAGGCCGACCAGCTCGCGGCGCTCGGCGAGGACCATTAATCGCATGAATGGCCGCGCGGCGCCGCCATTATCGGGCGCCGGTTATGGCGGCCGGGGCCGCGATAACCCATCTCGCAACCTATAAATCGGCTCTTAACGAAAACCTTTGTATCTGTTGTAAATGCTTGAAACAGCACTGGCGTGACATATGCCGCTGTCTATAATCGATTTCGACCGAGTCGCCACACAGAGGGCGGCGTGTCGACCCTCCTAATGGACAAAAGGACGAAATCATGAAGAAATTGCTCGCGCTGTTGATGATCACCGCTGCCCTGACCGCCTGCGGCAAGAAGGAAGAAGCGCCCGCCACGCCTAGCGCCGACAGCGCCATGCAGAACGCCGCCGATTCCGCCAAGGCCGCCGCCAGCGATGCCGCAGCCGCAGCCAGCAATGCCGCCGACGCCGCCAAGGCCGCCGCCAGCGGTGCCGCAGCCGACGTCTCCGCCGCCGCCGAGCAGGCCAAGACGGACGCCGGCAACGCGATGCAGCGCGCCAAGGATGCCGCCAAGGATGCCGTGAACGCCGGCGCCGACAAGGCCAAGGACGCCGTCAACAAGTAATGCCGCCGCGCGGACAAGCGCGCTACACTGCGAACCCCGCCGAGGCACGCGCCAGGCGGGGTTTTCCTTTTTTCCGGCGCCCTTCCCGGCGCCTTTCCCGCGCCCGTCCCGTCGTTTTTCCGGCACCCGCCTGTCACCCGCTCGTCATTCGCTTGTTGCCCGTCCGCCGCCTGACTTTCACCCATGTCCAGCCCCGCCCCCGCCCAGCCCGCCGTCCTGCCTGAAACCGTCACGGTGCGCCATGCCCTGGCGCTGGCCACGGCGGCCGGCCTGCCGGCGCTGGAGGCGCGCATGCTGCTCACGCACGTCACCGGGCTGACCCGCACGCAACTGATCACGCGCGACGGCGACACGCTGGCCGCCACCGAGCGCGACCGCTTCGGCGCCCTGCTCGCGCGCCGGCTCGCCGGCGAGCCGGTGGCCTACCTGCTCGGCGAGCGCGAGTTCTTCGGGCGCCCGTTCCGCGTCACGCCGGACGTGCTGATTCCGCGGCCCGACACCGAGATCGCGGTGGAGACCGCGCTCAGGCTGATCGCGCCGCTGGCCGCGCCGCGCCTGCTCGACATGGGCACCGGCTCGGGCGCGCTCGCCGTCACGCTGGCCTGCGAGCGGCCGGACGCGGAAGTCTGGGCCACCGATGTCTCGGCAGGCGCATTGCGGGTGGCGCAGGACAACGCGCGCGCGCTCGGCGCGGCCAACGTGCGCTTCCTGGCGTCGGACTGGTATGCCGCGCTGCCGGACGGCCTGCGCTTCGACCTGATCGTCAGCAACCCGCCGTACATCCCGGCAGGCGACCCGCACCTCACGCAGGGCGACCTGCGCTTCGAGCCGGTCGACGCGCTGACCGACCACGGCGACGGCCTGTCCGACCTCGCCGCCATCGTCGCCGGCGCCGACGCGCGCCTGCGCGCCGGCGGCTGGCTGCTGATGGAGCACGGCTACGACCAGGGCGAGGCCGCGCGCGGGCTGCTGGCGGCGGCGGGCCTGGCCGACATCTTCACCGCGCGCGACCTCGCCGGCCACGAGCGCTGCAGCGGCGCGCGGCGCTTTGTGGCGCCGCCGGCATCCGGCGGCGGCGCCTGAACGGGAACGGCCGATTCCGGTAAAATCGTTTCCTTCATGGCGTGCACTCCGCGCGCCTGCCGATTTCCCCCGCCTGCGGCCGCCGGCACGACCGGCCCCGCGCAACCGAAAGAGACATCATGAGTGACGTGCAACAAAAGATCGACCAGATCGTCAAGGGCAACCCGGTGGTCCTGTTCATGAAGGGCACCGCCCAGTTCCCGATGTGCGGCTTCTCCGGCCGCGCCATCCAGATCCTGAAGGCCTGCGGCGTGGACGCGCCGACCACGGTCAACGTGCTGGAAGACGAAGGCATCCGCCAGGGCATCAAGGAATACGCGAGCTGGCCGACCATTCCCCAGCTCTACGTCAACGGCGAATTCGTCGGCGGCTCGGACATCATGATGGAGATGTACCAGAACGGCGAACTGCAATCGCTGCTCAAGGCCTGAGCACGCGATGAGCGCAGCCGGTGATGCAGGCCGGGGCGCCGGCAAGCCGCGGCGCCTGATCGTCGCCATCACCGGCGCCACCGGCGCGGTCTACGGTGTGCGCTTGGTGCAGATCCTGCGCGCCGTGCCCGGCGTCGAGACCCACCTGCTGATTTCGCCCGCGGGCGTGATGAACCTCCAGCACGAGCTCGACATGGGCAAGGCCGAGGTCGAAGCGTTCGCGCACGTCGTGCACAACGTGCGCGACATCGGCGCCACCATCGCCAGCGGCTCGTTCGCGTCCCACGCGATGGTGGTGGCGCCGTGCTCGATGCGCACGCTGGCCGCGGTGGCGCACGGCCTGTCCGACAACCTCATCACGCGCGCGGCCGACGTCACGCTCAAGGAGCGCCGCAAGCTGGTGCTGATGGTGCGCGAGACGCCGCTGAACCTGGCCCACCTGCGCAACATGACCGCCGTCACCGAGATGGGCGGCATCATCTTCCCGCCCGTGCCGGGCTTCTACCAGAAGCCGCAGAGCGTGGCCCAGCTGGTGGACCACACCGTCGGCCGCGTGCTCGACCTGATCGACGTGCCGCAGACGCTGGCGCCGAGCTGGGGCGGGCTCAACGGCCAGGCCTGAGGCCGCGGCGGGCGCGGCCCCGTCCGCCTCAATGCCAGTAGCGGTAGCGGCGGCCGCCGCCGTAGTAGCCGCCGCGATAGCCGTAGTAGCCGCCGTAGACCCCCGGCGTCACCACCACCGCGGGCGCGGCATACACCGGCGCCGGCGCCACGGCCACTTCCCCGCCGCCGCCGTAGCCATAGGCCGGATAAGCCGGATAGACCGCGCAGCCCCCGAGCAGGGCGGCGCCGGCCACCGCGATCCCAATCATCCACGTTTTCATTTTCGTTGTCCTTTGCGGGCAGGTTATTGCCTGCCCATAAGAACGTTATACGGGGCGGGTCGGTAATACAGGGTCAATGTGCTGTAACCGTTGTTACGAATGGAAACGGGATGGCGTTTGTATGGGCCAATCGGGAAGAACGGGAAAAAGGGGAAGACGGAAGCGCCGTGCTTCCGCCATGTCCGCGCCATATCCGCACCATGCACGCGCGATGTCCGCGCCACGCCCGCGCCTCACACCTCGAACCGTATGCCCTGCGCCAGCGGCAGCGCGTCGCCGTAGTTGATGGTGTTGGTGGCGCGCCGCATATAGCCCTTCCACGCGTCCGAGCCGGACTCGCGCCCGCCGCCGGTGGCCTTCTCGCCGCCGAACGCGCCGCCGATCTCGGCACCGCTGGTGCCGATGTTGACGTTGGCGATGCCGCAGTCGCTGCCCGCGGCGGACAGAAAGCGCTCGGCCTCGCGCAGCGACTCGGTGAAGATGCACGACGACAGGCCGTGCGCCGCGGCGTTGTTCAGCGCGATGGCTTCATCCAGCGTGTCGTAGGGCATCACGTACAGGATCGGCGCGAAGGTCTCGGTCAGCATGGTCTCGTGCTGGCGGTCGGTCAGCACCAGCGCCGGGCGCACGTATTCGGCATTCGGATAGCGCTCCGCCAGCACGCGCTCGCCACCGTGCACCACGTTGCCGTGGCCGCGGCAGCGCAGCAGCGCGCCGGCCATCGCGGCCCCGGCGGCGCCGTCGATCAGCGGGCCGACCAGCGTCGCTTCCGCGAGCGGGTCGCCCATCGGCAAGGTGCTGAACACATGCATCAGCCGCGTGGTCACGGCGTCGAACAGGTCGGCATGGACGAAGGCGCGGCGCAGCGTGGTGCAGCGCTGCCCGGCGGTGCCGGCGGCGGAGAACGTGATGGCGCGGATGGCCAGCTCGATATTGGCCGACGGCGCAACGATCGCCGCGTTGTTGCCGCCCAGCTCCAGGATCGCGCGCTTGAACTGCCCGGCGCAGGCGATGCCGACCTCGCGGCCCATGCGCGTGGAGCCGGTGGCGCTGACCAGCCGCACGTCGGCGTGCGCGACCAGATGCTGCCCGAGCGCCTGCGGGCCGGCCAGCACCGTGGCGATGCCGGCGTGATGGGGCGCGGCGATGTCGAGCACGCCGTCCAGCAGGCCCTGCACGGCGAGCGCGCACAGCGGCGTCTTCTCGGACGGCTTCCACACCACGCCGTTGCCGCACACCAGCGCCAGCGCCGCGTTCCAGGCCCACACCGCGACCGGGAAGTTGAACGCCGAGATCACGCCGCACAGGCCATACGGATGCCAGGTCTCGCGCATGGCGTGCTGCGGCCGCTCCGAGGCGATGGTCAGGCCGTGCAGCTGGCGCGACAGGCCGACCGCGAAGTCGCAGATGTCGATCATCTCCTGCACCTCGCCCAGCCCTTCCTGCAGGATCTTGCCGGACTCCAGCGAGACCAGTTGGCCGAGATGCTTCTTGTGCTCGCGCAGCATCTCGCCGAAGCGGCGCACCACCTCGCCGCGCACCGGCGCCGGCACCAGCGCCCAGCTGGCCTGCGCCGCGCGCGCGCGTTCGATGCGCGCGTCGGCCTCGGCCGGCGTGCAGGCGGGCAGGTGGCCGAATGCCTCGCCGTCGATGGGCGAGCGCACCGGCAGCGCGCCGGCGGGCCCCTCGCCTTCGCGCCACGGCGCGGGCAGACCGATGGCCTGCCAGCAGGCCGCGAATTCCCTGGCTTTCATACCGTTGCCTCCTGGAGCGGGTGACAGGTGTAGTGTCGGCCGAAACGGTTGGCGAGGAAAGCGTCCAGCGGCATCGCCTCCTGCGGCACGAAGCCCTGCCGCGGCAGCACGCCGGTGGCCACGAGGTCGAGCGCGGCGCAGATGCCGGCGGCGGTGGTGAGCTGGATCGCGTTGAGGTGGCCGGCGGCGGTGTCGGCCCCGCCGATGCGCGCCGAGAACGACTCCTGCATCAGGCGCCCGCGCGCGCCGCCGCTGCTGGCGGCATGGCCGGTGGCGCTGGCGAACACGATCACCACGTCCTGCTGCGTGGCGGGAATCGCGCTGTCAAAGATCTCGCGCATCCAGTCGCGCCGCTCGCGCAGGCGCAGGTCGTTGAGCAGCAGTTTCATCACCGCGCAGTGGCCCGGATAGCGGATCGACTTGTAGTCCACGTCGCGCGCGCGCCCGGCCAGCGTCTCGGGCAGCGTGCCCAGCCCGCCGGAAGTGTTGAAGGCCTCGTATGCGATGCCGTCCAGCGCGAAGCTTTCCAGCCCTTCGAGCGCGGGCACCTCGACGCGGCGCCCGTCGACGATGGCCTCGCACGGATTGCAGTATTCGTTGATGAGCCCTTCGGTGCTCCACGTCAGGTTGTACTTGAGCGCGTTGCTCGGAAAGCGCGGCAGCGCGCCCACGCGCATCTTCAGCGCCAGCAGTTCGCCGCCGCCGCGCAGGAAGCGCTGCGCGAGCTCGTTGCCGACCACGCCGATGAAACCCGGCGCCAGCCCGCACTGCGGCATCAGCACCGAGCGCGCGCCCACCGCCAGCGCGCGGATGGCGTGGGTGGCGACCACGTCTTCGGTCAGGTCGAAGTAATGCACGCCGAGGCTGGCCGCCACCGTGGCCACGCCCACCGCGGCATGGAACGGCAGCGCGTTGAGCACGGCATCGGCGCCGCGCAGCAGCGCCGCGCAGTCCTGCGCCCGGTCCAGCGCGCGGGCGCCGACCGCGATGCCTTCGGGCAGGCCCTGGAACTGCGCCGGGTCGCGGTCCACCAGCGTGACGCGGTAGTCGCCGCTGTCTTGCAGCATGGCGGCGATGGTGCGGCCGATCTTGCCGGCGCCGAACACCACCACGCGCAGCGGGAACGGGGAAATGCCCGCGGGGGATGCCGCCGGCGCATTGGCGGCCGGGGCCAGCAGGCTGGGCGGATCGAGCTTGCTCATGAGGTTCTCCTGTCGGTATGGCCTGTGTTCATTCACTTGCTGACTGAAGTATGGTGTCGGGCACAGTCGGAATGAACAGGCAAGCTTGACGAAAACACCCCATAATCAAACGATTCGACAAGATGAATCGTCGAATCGTCATCCCCCTCCCTGCGACGCCGCGCCATGACCGAACTCGACCAGACCGACCGCCACCTGCTCGCGCTGCTGCAGGCCAACGCGCGCGAGAACGCCGCCAACCTCGCGCGCAGGCTGGGCATCGCCCGCACCACCGTGGTGGCGCGCATCGCGCGGCTCGAGCGCGACGGCGTGATCGCCGGCTACGGCGTGCGGCTCGGGCAGCAGATGGAAGACAATGCCATCCTGGCGTTCTGCGGCCTGTCGGTCATGCCCAAGGCCGCGCCCGCGGTGGTCAAGGCGCTGCGGCGCTTCCCGGAAATCGAGGAGTTGAATTCCGTGAGCGGGCCGGTGGACTACATGGCGGTGATCCGCTGCGACACGCACGCGCGGCTCGACAAGCTGCTCGACGAGATCGGCGCGCTCGACGGCGTCAACCACACCACCACGTCGATCGTGCTGGCGCGCAAGATCGACCGCCGCCGCGCGGCGGGCTGAACGCATCCGCAGACTCACTTCAGGAGAACAGCACGATGAGCAATCGCATCCGAGTCGCCGTGGGCGGCGTGACCGGCTGGGCCGGCGGCGAACTGGCGCGCGGCGTGGCGCACGCCGACGACATGACGCTGGTGGCCGGCCTGTCGCGCGGCGCGGCCGGCCAGACCCTGGCCGAACTGACGGCGCACAAGGGCACGCCCGGCGTGGCGGTGGCCAGCATCGACGAACTGGCCGCGGGCAGCTTCGACGTCTACGTCGAATACACCAAGCCCGACGTGGCCAAGCGCAACATCCTGCAGGCGCTGGCCCGCGGCGCGCACGTGGTGGTGGGCACCTCGGGGCTGTCCGACCAGGACTACGAAGAGATCGACGCCGCCGCGCGCCAGGCCGGCCGCGGCGTGCTGGCCTGCGGCAACTTCGCCATCACCGTGGTGCTGCTGCAGAAGTTCGCCGAGATGGCCGCGCGCCACCTCGAGCACTGGGAGATCATCGACTACGCCAAGGCCGGCAAGATCGACGTGCCCTCCGGCACCGTGCGCGAACTGGCCTACCGCCTCGGCCAGATCCGCGAGGCCAGGCAGGTGGTGCCGGTCGATCAGGTGAAAGGCCCGAAGGAAGCGCGCGGCGCCACGCTGTCCGGCAGCCAGGTGCACGCGGTGCGCCTGCCCGGCTACCAGCTCGGCGTGGAAGTGATCTTCGGCTCGGACGGCCAGCGCCTGCACCTCAAGCACGAAGCCGGCGACGGCTCCAAGCCCTACGTCTCGGGCGCGCTGCTGGCGATCCGCAAGGTCAGCGGGCTGCGGGGCGTGGTGCGCGGGCTGGACAAGGTGATGGAGGGGCTTTGAGGCACAAACCCCGGGGCCGCAGGGCCGCCCGACGGCCTACCAGCCCTTCTTGTCCCCCGCCTTCCCGGCCGGCGCGGCCTTCGCCGCGGAGGCGGCTTCCTGCGGCTTGAGCTGCTGCGCCATCGCCGCGTCCTGGTTCGCCATCAGCAGGCGCGCCTGCGGCAGCAGCAGTTCCACCGTGCCGGTGTTCGGGTCTTCGGGGATGGCGTACAGCTCCACCGTCAGCGGCCGCTTGTTCCAGCCGGCGTGCACGCTCTTGACCGGCTTGCCGGCCTTGTCCTTCATGTCCACCTGCTCGGCGCGGAACGGCTTGCCGTAGCGCGCGGTGAGGCTGTCGACGGCGGCCTGCTCGGAGCGGATGCCGTCGGTGGGCACGATCAGCCCGACCAGCGCGCTGCGGTCGACGAAGGCCACCACGTGCGGGCCGTCCATGAACGCGGGGCGCTTGTCGCGCGGCACGCCGACCTGGCGCATCACGCCGTCGCCGCGCAGTTCCACGCACAGGGCGGTCACGTCGCGGCCATCGGGGGTGCGCTTGTCGGCGCAATCGGGCAGGTCCGGCAGCGGGCCGCCGATTTCCAGGCTGTCCAGCATCGGCGCGAACTTGTCGGCGCCGTCCTTGGCCGCGGCGCCGGCCAGCGGCGAGAGCAGCAGCAGGCTGGCGGCGGCCAGCCCGGCGAGGGGGTATTTCATCCAGACTCCTGAGAAAAGCTGCGGATTGGAGCGCCCCCCGCGCGCGTGGTTCCGCCGGGGGCTATTGCGTCATACGCGACACCGCGTTGGCCAGCACCGCCAGCAGCACCAGCAGCAGGCCCCACAGCAACAGGCGCGGCACGCGGCTGGGCGGCAGTTGCCGCTGCGGGGAGCGCGCGCCGCGCGGCAGCGGCGCGCGCAGCCGAGTGTGGCCGTGCAGGCCGCGCGTGTGCCAGACCGTGTCCGGCCCGAGATCGCGCACGGCGGTGCTCTCCTTGGCCGGCGGCCTGGGCGGCCTGGGCTGCTGCGTGCGCGATGCGCGTGACGTATCCGATGCGCGCTGGGCGCCGCCGTTGCCGGACGGTCGTTGCGTGGCCATCTGTGCTCCCCGGTTCATGATGCCGGCGCGGATCGTCATGTGCCGCCGGTACACAGCGCCGGTGCGGTGGCCCGGGCGCCGCCAATGGTAAGGCAAAGCAGCGGCGGGCACCACGTCCTGAACGCCGCTTATGTGGCCGGCGCCACTTTCCGCGTGGCGGCCAGCGCTTCGCGGCGGAAGGCATGGGCGACGTGGTGGTAGAACGGGCTCGGGCAGAACTGGCGCGCCACGAAGGAAGACAGCAGCGCCGCGGCCAGCAGGAACACGGTCAGGTCCTGCGAGCGCGTCATCTCCATCACGATCACGCTGGCGGTGATCGGCGCCTGGGTGGCGCCGGCCAGGAAGGCGGCCATCGACACCAGCGCCAGCACGCGCGGCTCGGTAAGCGGAATGGACAGGTAGGCCACCACGTGCTCGAGCGCCGCGCCGATGCCCGCGCCGATGGCCAGGCTGGGCGTGAAGATGCCGCCGGGAATGCCGGCGAAATACGACACCACCGTCGCCGCCAGCTTGGCCACGCCGAACCACAGCGTCGGCGCCGACTCGCCGTTGATGAGGCGGCTGGCCTGGTCGTAGCCGGTGCCGAAGGTGGCGCCGCCGCTGGCCCAGCCGATCGCCGCCGCCACCAGCCCGCACAGCAGGGCGGCCAGCACCGGGTGGTCGAGCGGCCACGCCCGCAGGCGGACCGGCAGCAGCGCCGGCAGGCCGCCGATCAGCGCCTTGGCGAACAGGCCGCCGAGCACGCCGTTGAACAGCGCGGCCAGCAGCACCGGGCCCCACGCATCGTGCAGCGCGAGGATCGGCGTCTTGACGGCGAAATACGGGTTGTTGCCGAAAATCGCCAGCGACAGGAAACCCGCCGTCAGCACGCCCGACAGCACCAGCCGGTCCCAGCGCACGGTGGTGCCGCGGCCCAGCTCTTCGATGGCGAACACCACGCCGGCCAGCGGCGTATTGAACGCCGCCGCGAGGCCGCCGGCCGCGCCCGCGGCGATCAGCGCATTGGGATGGAAGCCGATGCGGAAATGCAGCCGCTCCTGGCACCAGCGCCCCCAACTGAGCATGGCCGCCGCGCCAACCTGCACCGACGGCCCTTCGCGGCCGATGGACGCGCCCGCGAGCAGGCCGCCCGTGGTCAGCAGCACCTTCCACATCGATTGGCGGAACGACACCAGCAATGTTTGCGCCGGGCCGGCCGGCGGCAGCCCGAACGAGGCGATCACCTGCGGAATGCCGCTGCCGCGCGCCTGCGGCGCCAGCCGCAGCGTCAGCCAGCGCAGCGCGGCCAGGCCCAGCGGCAGCAGCACGAAGGCCAGCCACGGCGTGGCGGCGGTGGCCCGCTGGTTCCAGTTCAGCGCCAGTTCGGCGATCCACGCGAACAGCAGCGAAAACAGCGCCACGCCGCCGGCGCCGCACATGAACACGGCATAGCGCAGCGTGGTGCGGGAGATGCGCCACATCTGGCGCGACTTGCGCCCGGCGGCCAGGCGCGCGCGGCGGCGCAGCGCGCGCAGGTGGGCATGCTCGGCGGCGGCGCGCGCCTGCGCGCGGGCTTCGGCGCCGGCCTCGCGCCCGATGTCCCGCGGCGCGTCCGGGCCGGCGCCGGCCTCCGGCTCGGGACCCGAGGGCGATGGCGGTTCTGGTTCGGGACGGGAGTCGGTCTCGGCGTCTTTCATGGAGCGGCAGGGGCGGAGAAATGCGGCGGGCGGCCCGGTGGGCCGGACACGCCACGGCGTCACGGCACTATACGCCGATCGCCGTGCCGGGTCCGCCGCCGGCGCCCCTGCCGCCGGCGCGCTCAGTCCAGCGCGATGTGGTTGGCCTGGATCACCGAACCCCAGCGCGCGCGGTCCGCGTCCACGTAGCGCTGCACCTCGGCGCTGTCGCGCGGGCGCTGGATCACCAGCCCGAGCGCGGCGAAGGTCTGGCGGAACGGCGCGTCGCCGGTGGCCCTGGCGGCGGCGGCCTGCAGGCGCGCGACGGCCTCGAGCGGGGTCTGCGCCGGCACCGCCAGGCCGAACCACGTGGCGGCCTGGAAACCGGGATGGCCGCTCTCGGCCACGGTGGGCACGTCGGGCAGCACTTCCAGGCGCTCCTTGCTGGTGACCGCCAGCGCCTTGAGCTTGCCGGCCTTGATGTGCGGCAGCGAGGTGCTGACCACGTCGATCATCAGCTGCACGTCGTTGGCCAGCAGCGCCGCCAGCGCGGGCGCGCTGCCGTTGTAGGGCACGTGGGTGAGGTCGATGCCGAGCTCGGTCTTGAGCATCTCGGTGGCCAGTTGCAGCGGGTTGCCGAGGCCGACCGAGGCGTAGTTCAGCTTGCCCGCGTTGGCCTTGGCGTAGCCGGCGAACTCGCGCACGTTGGCGGCCGGCACCTGGGTGTTGGTCACCACCACCAGCGGGATCTCGGCGGCGACCGAGATCACCTTGAAGTCGCGCCGGGCGTCGTAGCCGACCTTCTTGTAGAGCATCGGGTTGAGCACCATGCTGGCGTTGCTGGCCAGCAGCACGGTGTAGCCGTCGGCGGGCGCGCGCGCCACGCTGGTGGCGGCGATCATGGTGTTGGCGCCGGGGCGGTTCTCCACCACCACCGGCTGCCTGAGCTCGCGGCCCATGCCGTCGGCCAGCGCGCGCGCCAGTTGGTCGGCCGAGCCGCCGGGCGTGTACGGCACCACCAGCTTGACCGGCCGGTCGGGAAAGGCGCCCGCCGCGGCGAGTTGCGCGCAGGCCAGCGCGCCCGCGCCGAGCACGGCGCGCCATGTGGAAATCCAGCGTTGCATTTGGTTGTCTCCTTCTTTCTTATGATCTGCCTTGCGGTTTGCCGGCTTGCGCCGCCGGCAGGCGTGCCGCCGCCGCTCACACGCGGCGCGCGCGGCCCTCCCAATATTTGTCGCGCAGGCGGCGCTTGGCCAGCTTGCCGGTGTCGTCGCGCGGCAGTTGCGCCTCCACCACGATGGTGCGCGGCACCTTGAAGCCGGACAGGCGTTGGCGCAGCCATTCGATGATGGCGCCCTCTTCCAGCCCGGCGCCGGGCACCGGCTGCACCATCGCCAGCAGGCGCTCGCCGTATTCGTCGTCGGGCACGCCGAACACCACGCAGTCGGCCACGCCGGGATAACGCACCAGTTCGTGCTCGATCTCGGCCGGGTAGATGTTCACGCCGCCGGAGATCACCATGTCGGAGGCGCGGTCGCAGATGAACAGGTAGCCGTCCGCGTCCAGGTAGCCCATGTCGCCGAGGCTGACCAGGCCGCCGCGGTCGATGGCCTGGCGCGCCGCTTCGTTGTTGCGGTAGGTGAAGTCGGGGTAGGCCGGCTGGCGCACGTAGACCAGGCCGATCTCGCCGGGCGCGCAGGGCGAGCCGCGCTCGTCGAGAATGCGCACCTCGCCGTCGTCGACCGCGCGGCCGGCGGTGCCGGGCTTCGCGGCGGCGTCGGCGGGCGTGGCCACGGTGATCATGCCGGCTTCGCTGGAGGCGTAGGTTTCGTGGATGACCGGGCCGAACCAGTCGAGCATGGCGCGCTTGACCTCGGGCGCGCACGGCGCGCCGGTGGAGGCGACGAAGCGCAGCGAGGACAGGTCGTAGCGCGCGCGCACCTCGGGCGGCACCTTGAGCATGCGCACGTACATGATGGGCACCAGGTACAGCACGTCGATGCGGTGCCGCTCCACCAGCGCCAGCACCTGCTCCGGATCGAAGCGCGCGCACAGCACCAGGCGCTCGCCCATCTGCAGCGCGTTCTGGATGAACACGCCGGGCGCGCTGTGGTACAGCGGCGCGGCCATCAGCGCGCGGCAGCCCGGCACGATGCCCATCGTCTGCGCCACCACCGAGCGCATGCGCTCGAGCTGCGCGTCGAGCCGCTCCAGCGGGATCGGCGCGCGCAGCACGCCCTTGGGGCGGCCGGTGGTGCCGGAGGTGTAGGCCATGTGGCCGCGCGGCGCCACGCGCGGGCCGTCGTAGGGCGGCTGCGCGGCAAGCCAGTGGTCGTAGTCGATGGCATCCTCCGGCACCGGCGCGCCGGCCTCGGCCAGCGCCAGCACCGGCACGCCGGCGGGCACCACGGCGCGCACGCCGTCGAGCAGGCCGGCATGGACGATCAGCGCGCGCGCGCCGCTGTCGGCCAGCAGGAAGCGGACTTCCTCGGCGGTGAAGTGCCAGTTGATCGGGCAGTAGTAGGCGCCGGCGATGCGGCAGGCGTGCACGATGTCGGCAAAGGCGGGGTCGTTGCGCAGCAGCACGCCAACCACGTCGCCCTCGCCCACGCCCAGCGCGCGCAGGCCGCCGGCCAGGCGCGCGCCGCGCGCGAGCAGCGCGTCGCCGCCGCGGTGGAGGTCCTCGAACCAGAGATCGGCGGCCATCAGTCGGCTCCGGCGGCGGCGGGCGCGCCGACCGTGCGGGCGGCGCGGTCGGCGGCGTTCTTCGCGGCGATGCGTTCGCGCGCGGCCTGCCACTCGGCGTCGCCCCAGTCCAGGTACTGCGTGAAATACGCGCCGTTGGCGAAATGGTCGCCGCCGTCCAGCGCGATGGTCTGCCCGTTGATCCAGGTGTTGTCCGGCGCCAGCAGGAAGGCGGCCAGGTTGCCGATGTCCTGCGGCTGGCCGAGGCGGCCGGTGGGATTCTGCGCGGCAAGCTGGTCCTGCTGCGAATCCCGCGGGCGCAGCCGCGAGCCGGCGCCTTCGGTCGGGATCACGCCCGGCGCGATGGCGTTGCAGCGGATGCCGTGGCGGCCCCACTCCACCGCCAGCGACTTGGTCATGGCGTCCACGCCGGCCTTGGACATGGCCGACGGCACCACGAACGGCGAGCCGGTCCAGACCCACGTCACCACGATCGACAGCACCGCGCCCGGGTGGCCGTCGCGGATCCAGCGCTTGCCGACCGCCTGGGTGGTGTAGAAGGTGCCGCGGAAGACGATGTCGGAGATCGCGTGGAAGCCGTTGGGCGAGAGGTCCTCGGTGCGGCTGATGAAGTTGCCGGCGGCGTTGTTGACGAGGCAGTCGAGCGGGCCGTGGGCGCGCCAGATGGTCTCGATCATGGCGTCCACGGCGGCGGCGTCGCGGATGTCCACCGCGTGCGTCGCCACCTTGGCGCCGTGGCGGCCGCGCAGCATTGCGGCGGCCTCGTCGAGCACCGGCAGGCGGCGCCCGCACAGGTGCAGCTCGGCGCCCAGCCCGGCCAGGCGGTCGGCCATCGCCAGGCCCAGCCCGGTGCCGCCGCCCGTGACCAGCACGCGCCGGCCGGCGAAAAGATCGTCCTTGAACATCGTTGTCTCCTGTCTGGCCCCGCGCATGCCAGTCCGGCGGGGGAGCACTCACTGTAGTCCCGGCACGCGGCATCGACAATTCCCGACGGCTGACTCACAATGTTGCGCCACAAGTGACAATCCCCCAGGGAATCCCGGATGGACCTCAACCTGATCCAGGCCTTCGTCGACATCGTCGAGGCCGGCAACTTGTCCGAGGCGGGCCGCCGGCGCGACGTCACGCGCTCGCAGGTCAGCCGCCAGCTGCGCGAGCTGGAGCAGCAGGCCGGCGCCCAGCTGCTGCGCCGGACCACGCGCCGGCTGGAGCTGACCGAGCCGGGCCGCTCGCTCTACCAGCACGGCCTGCGCATCCTGCAGGAGGTGGCGCTGGCCCAGGCCGAGATCGACAGCCTGGGCAAGACACTGCGCGGGCACGTGCGCCTGAGCGTGCCGTCCGGGCTCGGCGACACCTTCATCGCGCCGCTGCTGCTGGAGTTCGCCGGCGAGCATCCCGGCATCACGCTGCGCGTGTTCTTCGCCAACCGCGTGGTGGACCTGATCGCCGCCGAGATCGACGTGGCGCTCAGGGTCACGTCGCGGGCGCAGCAGGATTACGTCGCGCGCGACATCTGCGCGATCGAGTGGCAACTGTTCGCCTCGCCCGCCTACCTGGCGCGCACCGGGCCGCTGCACGCGCCGGCCGACCTGGCGCGCTGCCAGTTCCTGTGCCCGCCCTACCCGGCGCGGCGCTTCGTGCTCACGCTGGACCGCGGCGAGCAGCGCGAGCAGGTGGCGCTGGCGCCCTACCTGCAGTCCGAGCATTTCCCGTTCCTGATGCGCGCGGTGCGCGAAGGCCACGGCGTGGGCCTGCTGCCGGCCTATGCCGGCTGGGACGACGTGCGCGCCGGCCGCATGGTGCGCGTGCTGCCCGAATGGCACGCCGAAGGCCTGGGCGACCGCCTGTACATCATCACCACGCCCAACCTGCATCCGTCGATGGCCACGCGCGCGCTGATCGACTTCCTGCGCGAGCGCATCCCGGCGCTGGACGTGTTCGCCGGCCAGGGCGGCGGGCCCGCCGCGTGACGCCGCGCGCCGCGCGCCAAGCGAAGGCCACACAAAGACCATGTGAACAATTCGCTGCGCGCTCTTGAATCCGCGCGCAGCCAGCCTCAGCTACGGGATTCGCGCGCGGCGCGGCAAGACGGCGCCGCCGCGCGCCCGCCGGACCCGGCATGCGCCGGATCCGCCTCAAACTCCCTGGAGGTGGCATGCCCCCTCGCACCACCGTTTTCGTGGCCGCCCTCGTGGTCGGCCTGCTCCACATCTATATCGGCGTGCGCCTGCTGCCCGACCTGCCGGTCGCCTTCGCCGTCAAGGCGCTCGCCGTGGCGTGGCTGGCGCTGTCGTGGCCGCTGATCCCGGCCGGCCTGCTGGCGCGGCGCCTGGACCAGCCCTGGTCCGACACGCTCACCTGGGTCGGCATGCTGGCGATGGGCTTCTTCTCGTCGCTGCTGGTGCTGACGCTGGCGCGCGACGTGGCGCTGCTCGGCAGCGCCATCGCGGGCTGGCACCCAGGCTGGCTGCTGCCGCGCACGGCCGCCGCGGTGCCGCTGCTGGCGCTGGTGGTCACGGCGCTGGGCTTCTTCAACGCGCGGGGGCTGGCGCGCGTGGTGGAGGTGGAAGTGCCCATCGCCGGCCTGCCCGACGCGCTGCACGACTTCACCATCGTGCAGATCAGCGACATCCACGTCGGCCCCACCATCAAGCGCCCCTACCTGGAGCGCATCGTGGCGCGCGTCAACGGGCTCAAGCCGGACGCCATCGCCATCACCGGCGACCTGGTGGACGGCACCGTGCGCGAGCTGGCGCACCACACCGCGCCGCTGGGCAGCCTGCAGGCGCGCCACGGCACCTACTTCGTCACCGGCAACCACGAGTATTACGCCGGCGCCGATCCGTGGATCGCCGAGCTGCGCAGGCTGGGCCTGCGCGTGCTGATGAACGAGCACGTGGTGATCGGGCAGGACGAGGACGCGCTGGTGCTGGCCGGCGTGACCGACTACACCGCGCACCGCTTCGACGAAAGCCACCGCAGCGACCCCGCGCGCGCGCTCGAAGGCGCCCCACCGGTGGCCGCGGCGCGCGTGCTGCTGGCGCACCAGCCGCGCACCGCGCCGGCTGCCTCCGCCGCCGGCTTCGACCTGCAACTGTCCGGGCACACGCACGGCGGCCAGTTCTGGCCGTGGACCCTGTTCGTGCCGATGCAGCAGCCGTATGTCGCCGGACTCAAGCGCCATGAGGCGATGTGGGTCTACGTGAGCCGCGGCACCGGCTACTGGGGACCGCCGAAGCGCTTCGGCGCGCCGTCGGAGATCACGCGGCTGCGGCTGGTGAGGAAGTAGGCTGCACCCGGACGAAAAAAGGCCTCGCGCAATGCGAGGCCTTTTGCTGCCGGCAACGCCGGTTTGCCGCTCTGTTGTCACCCCTCTCCCATTTCATGGAGAAGGGAGCAAACCGTTCCCTGCGAAACGCCGGCTTCAGCGCGCGATCGGCTTGTAGCGGATGCGCTTGGGCTTGGCGCCTTCCTCGCCCAGGCGGCGCTTCTTGTCCGCCTCGTATTCCTGGTAGTTGCCCGGGAAGAACTCCACGTGCGACTCGCCTTCGAAGGCCAGGATGTGGGTGGCGATGCGGTCCAGGAACCAGCGGTCGTGGGAGATCACCATCACGCAGCCGGCGAATTCCAGCAGCGCGTCTTCGAGCGCGCGCAGCGTTTCCACGTCGAGGTCGTTGGACGGCTCATCCAGCAGCAGCACGTTGCCGCCGGCGATCAGCGTCTTGGCCAGGTGCAGGCGGCCGCGTTCGCCGCCCGAGAGCGTGCCCACGTGTTTCTGCTGGTCCGAGCCCTTGAAGTTGAAGCGGCCGATGTACGCGCGCGACGGCGTTTCGTAGCGGCCCACGGTCAGCATGTCGGCACCGCCGGAGATTTCCTCGAACACGGTCTTGCCGGCGTCGAGCGCGTCGCGGCTCTGGTCCACGTAGGCCAGCTTGACGGTCGGGCCGACCTTGATCTCGCCGCTGTCCGGCGTTTCCTTGCCGGTCAGCATGCGGAAGAAGGTCGACTTGCCGGCGCCGTTCGGACCGATGATGCCGACGATGGCGCCGGGCGGCACCTTGAAGCTGAGGTTGTCGATCAGCAGGCGGTCGCCGTAGCCCTTGCTCACGCCGTCGAACTCGATGACCTCGTTGCCCAGGCGCTCACCCACCGGGATGAAGATTTCCTGGGTTTCGTTGCGCTTCTGGTATTCCTGGCTGTTCAGCTCGTCGAAGCGGGCCAGGCGCGCCTTGGACTTGGCCTGGCGGCCCTTGGGGTTCTGGCGCACCCACTCCAGTTCCTTGTTCAGTGCCTTCTGGCGCGCCGACTCGGTCGACTCTTCCTGCTTCAGGCGCGCTTCCTTCTGGTCCAGCCAGGAGCTGTAGTTGCCCTTCCACGGAATGCCGTGGCCGCGGTCCAGTTCCAGGATCCATTCGGCGGCGTTGTCGAGGAAGTAGCGGTCGTGGGTCACGGCCACCACGGTGCCCGGGAAGCGCGTGAGGAACTGTTCGAGCCAGTCCACCGATTCGGCGTCGAGGTGGTTGGTCGGTTCGTCGAGCAGCAGCATGTCGGGGCGCGACAGCAGCAGGCGGCACAGCGCCACGCGGCGCTTCTCGCCGCCGGACAGGTTGCCGACCTTGGCGTCCCACGCCGGCAGGCGCAGCGCGTCGGCGGCGATCTCCAGTTGCAGCTCGGCGTTGTTGCCGTCGCTGGCGGCGAGGATCGCTTCGTACTTGGCCTGCTCGGCGGCCAGCGCGTCGAAGTCCGCATCGGGCTCGGCATACGCGGCGTAGATCTCGTCGAGCTTCTTGCGCGCCTCGAACACGCCGCCCAGCGCCGCCTCCACCGATTCGCGCACGGTCTGCTCGGGATCGAGCTGCGGCTCCTGCGGCAGGTAGCCGATGTTCAGGTTCGGCATGGGCGTGGCTTCGCCCTCGATTTCTTTGTCGATGCCGGCCATGATCTTGAGCAGCGTCGACTTGCCGGAGCCGTTCAGGCCCAGCACGCCGATCTTGGCGCCCGGGAAGAAGGACAGCGAGATGTCCTTGAGGATGTGGCGCTTGGGCGGAACGATCTTGCCCACGCGGTTCATCGTGAAAACGTACTGTGCCATGCGAGTCCGGGAAGTGTGTATGGGAATGGCGGCAGTGTAGCAAAACGCCCTGCCCGCCCGCGCCCCTCGGATGCATGCCTGCATGCGGCTGGCGGCCGCGCCCTTGCAAACGGCGGCCGGCACGCCATGTATCATCTTGCCTTTGCCGGCGCGGGCCGTTTTTGCCCCCGCGCCGCCATCCGCCACAAGCCAGGAATCCAGCCGCAGCATGAGCAAACCCGCCCGCACCCTCACTTTCAAGTGCCACAAGTGCACCAAGCCCGTCACGCTGTTTCTGCAGAAGGCTTCGGCGTGCGCGCACATCCAGCCTTACCAGGGCTGGTGCAAGTGCGGCGAATTGATGCGCCACGCCACCGGCGAGCAGGATGCCGTGCAGACCTTCGTCAGCACCGGCGAGATCGCTCACCATCATCATCATCACCATCACTGAGCCGCGGTGAGCCAAGCCAGCAGCCCCGCTTTCGCCAGCACTTTCGCCGGCAACACCTGGCGCCCCGGCGCCAAGGACCCGCTGCGCTTTCTCGGCGGCTATCCGCCCGACGTGCTCGAGCAGGTGCGCCAACTGGTCGCCGCCAACCGGCTCGGCGAGCATCTGGCCAGGAAGTACCCCGCGCGGCACGCCGTGCAGACCGATCGTGCCCTGTATGAATACGCCGGCGAACTGAAACAGGCATTCCTGCGCAGCGCGCCGCCGCTGCACAAGGTGGCCTTCGACGCCAAGATCGACACCGTGCACCGCGCGCTCGGCCTGCACACCGCGATCTCGCGCGTGCAGGGCGGCAAGCTCAAGGCCAAGAAGGAAATCCGCGTGGCCTCGGTGTTCAAGGAAGCGCCGCCGGAATTCCTGCGCATGATCGTCGTGCACGAGCTCGCGCACCTGAAGGAAAGCGATCACAACAAGGCGTTCTACCGGCTCTGCGAACACATGGAGCCGGCCTACCATCAGCTCGAGTTCGACACGCGGCTGTACCTGGCGTGGCGCGAGCTCGACGCCGCGCGGGGCTAGCGGCTGCCCGCGACCACGGTCTTGCGGTAGCTGCCCGGCGCCGCCTGCCGGTGCAGCACGCACACCTGCACCTCGCCCGCGGGCGCGGCCTTCTCCACGCAAGCCACCAGACGCGCCAGTATCAGGTCGGCCATCGCGGCCGGCATCGCCTCGGGGCGCGCGTTGGTCATCACGAGATGCGCCACCAGGAAGCCGGTGGCGGCATCGCCGCCGACCAGCGCGGCCTCCGCCACCAGCACGCGGCTCTTGAAGTCCTCCAGGCGCGCGTAGCCCAGCGCCGCCATCTCGCGGTGCAGGCCGGCAAAGACGCCGGGGAAATCGATGCGGCCGGCCAGTTGCCGCGTGGTCTCCACGATCAGGTGCGGCATGGTCAGTCCGCCTTGACCGCGGCGGCGGTGACGGTGCGCGTCCAGCTCGCCTGGGCCTGCGCCAGGAACTGGCGGAAACCGGCCGCGTCGAGCGGGCGGGCCTCCACGCCGAGCGCGAGCAGGTGCTCCTGCACCGGCTTGTCGGCCAGCACGGCGTTCAGCTCGCGGTTCAGCCGCGCGAGGACGTCGGCGGGCACCCTGGCCGGCGCCATGATGCCGTACCACGGCGCCGCGTCGAAACCGCGCACGCCCTGCTCGCGCATGGTCGGCACGTTGGGCAGCAGCGCCGAGCGCTGCGCGCCGGTCTGCGCCAGCGGCACCACGGTGCCGGCCTTGATGTGCGGCAGCAGCAGAACCGGGCTGTCGAACATCAGCGCGATCTGGCCGCCGAGCAGGTCGTTGATGGCCGGGCCCGAACCCTTGTACGGCGAGTGCAGCAGCCTGGCGCCGGTGGCCTGCGAGAACATCGCGCCGATGATGTGCTGCGGCGTGCCGTTGCCGGCCGAGCCGTAGGCGATGGTGTCGGGCGCGGCATTGGCCGCGCGCACCAGCGCCGGCACCGAGTCGAAGCGCTGCCCGCGCGTGCCGGCCACCAGGATGAACGGCACCGTGCCGATCAGGCCCACGCCGGCGAGGTCCCTGGCCGGGTCATAGGGCAGCGTCGGATACAGCGCCTTGCCCACCGAGATCGGCCCGACCGCGCCGAGCAGCAGCGTGTAGCCGTCGGCCGGCGCCTTGCTCACGTAGTCACTGCCGATGGTGCCGCCGGCACCCGGGCGGTTCTCCACCACCACCGATTGCTTCAGGCGCAGTTGCAGCTCCTTGCCGACCAGGCGGGCCAGCGAATCCGTGGTGGCGCCGGGCGCGTAGGGCACCACCAGCTTGATCGGGCGGTCGGGCCAGTCGGCGCGCGCGGCGGACGTGAACGACAGCGCGGCCAGCGCGATGGCGGCGAGCGCGGGCAGGCGGAAGCGAACGGGAAAGCGGGCAAGCATGGCGGTCTCCTCTCTGTTTTCCATGTTTGCCGTCATTCCACCAGCCGCGGCATGCTCTGTAAAATGATGAATCGATTTTCCATTCATCACGACAACTTATGCGACCGACCGCCACGCCCGCCACGCCCGCCGTGCTGGACCTGCGCCTGGTACGCAGCTTCATGGCGGTGGCCCGCCACGGCAGCGTTACCGCGGCGGCCGACTCGCTGGGGCTGACGCAGCCGGCGCTGTCGCAGCATCTGCGCGCGTTCGCGCACAGCCTGGGCGTGCCGCTGTTCGGGCGCGTGGGCCGCCGGCTCGAACTCACCGACGCGGGCCGGCAACTGGTACTGTCGCTGGAGCCGGTGCTGGACCAGCTGGAACAGGTGATTGCCGCGGCCGCCTCGCCGCGCGGCGCGGTCGAGGGCACGCTGCGCGTGGGCGCCATCCACACCTATCTCTCCGCGCTGGTGATGCCGGCCGCGCAGGCACTGCTCGACGCGCATCCCGCGCTCGACGTGCAGGTCTTCGAGTTCGCCGCCGGCGAGGTCGACCGCGCCCTGCTCGACGGCCAGATCGACCTGGGCCTGGCCTTCGCGCGCGAGGCGCCCAAGCGCATCGCGCTGGTGCCGCTGTTCTCCGAGACGCTGGCCCTGATCGCCGCGGCCGGCAAGCTGCCCGAAGCGCCCGGCGGCATCACGCTGGCGCAGCTCGCCACGCTGCCGCTGGCGCTGCTGCCCGAGCGCTTCGCCATGCGCCGCCAGATCGACGCGGCCGCGCAGGCCGGCGGCTACAGCCTGCGGCCGCGGCTGGAAGGCCCGAGCGTGGAAGCGCTGCTGCGCGCCGTGCCGGGCGGGCGCCTGTTCACCATCGCCAGCCCGCTGGCGCTGCATATCGCCGGCACGCGCCGCAACGCCGGGCTGGCCGGGCTCGCGCACGCGCCGGTGGCGCACCCCGGCTTCACCCGCACGGCCGCGCTGCACCGGCGCCGCGGCCGGCCCGACAGCGCCGCCGCCACGGCGTTCATCGCAGCGCTGGGCGAAGTCATCGGCGCCGCCGCGGCGGGCGGCTATCTCACGCCGGCCTGAGGATTGGCGGCGCTGCCGCCCGGCAGCCGCTCAATCGCAGGCGTAGCGGAACGCGTCGTTCAGGTCCAGCGGCAGCACCAGCGTGCGCAGATGCGCCGCCTTGGCCGAGGCGCACAGCGTGGCGCGCGTCGCCGCGTCTCTGTACTTCGTCGCGTACTCCACGTTGAACACCGCCTTGCCCTGCGCCGTCAACGGCGTATAGCTCGCGCACTCCTTGTACTGGAAGCACTGCTCGTTCACGGCGAAATCGAAATCGGTGGCCAGCGACGCCACCTGATCCACATCGTTCTTCAGGCCCACGGCCAGCCCGCGCGCGTGCGCCTCCGTGGCCAGGAAGCGGTTGTAGTCCAGCTGCGTCGCCGCCGTCAGCGGAAAGCCCGGCTTGTTGGTATAGCCATCCACGTTGTCCGGGTCCACGCCATCGCAACCCTTCGAGCGCGCCAGGTCCATGCGCGCCTGCATGATCCTGCGCACATTGGCCGACCGCGTATCGAGCCACTTCTCGCCGGCCCAGCCCGACAACGCCTTGCCCATGTCCGCCGCCACGAACTGCTTGAAGTCCGGCCGCCAGTTCTCCGAGCTGCCCGCCGAGAAATAGCAGACCACGCGCTTGCCCTGCGCCTTCAATGCGTTGATGGTGGCCTGCGGCGTGTCGAAGAGGTCGATGTCATAGACCTGTGCCGGGTAGCTCGTATTGATCGTGCCGGTCAACTGCAACTGCCAGGTATCGGCGGCGGCCGGCATCCAGTGGGTGGTAGCCAGCGCCTGCGTCGACAGCGAAGCGGTATCGGCAATCGCGTTGGCCGACGACACGGACTGGACCGCGGCACCCGAATCCCCCGTGCCGCCATCCCCGCCACAGGCCGCGAGGAAAGCGAGCGGGAGCAACCATGCCAGGCTTGCGAGTTTTTTCGTCACGGAGGGGTTCCTTTTTTGGGATGGCGGTGGGAGGGATGGTTTATGCCTGAGCTCTGGAAGATTGTCGGCTGTTTTCGTGCAGAGCTTGAATGAATTGGCGAGTAATAAGTTAGGTGGGGTAGGTGACGGGGATAAGACAGCGCGATTTGAGCGCAGGACGTCGGCCGAATCAAGACGCGTCCCATTTACCGCAGGCGAAGGGCCTGAAATACTCCCTGTCTCACCCGCCTTCCCACCGCGAGATGCACCCGACATGCAAACCGATGCTGGCCAGCCATCTCCTGGCGATAGCCCTCGCGCAGGGAATGGCAATTGCCGCAACAGCAACGCCGGCGGCGCCCTTTACCGGCGTATTCCACGGTCAGGGCCGCGGATGCTGGGGCAAGCTATATGTCAAAACCAAAACCCTTGAATGGAACACACCCTACAGCGTCTGCGCGAAGACGCCCTACACCGTGATCGACAAAGACATGGACGCATCCGCGCCCAGCATCGCTTTCGTGCTCCAGCACAAGAGCCGGTCGTGCCGGTACGAGATTGTTCAACTCGCGTTTGATCCCGCCTATCCGGACTACTGGCTCGCCAGGGGCTATGCGTCTCGCGCCGACTACGAAGGCAGGAAAACCGCCGACGGCGCCGCGCAGTCCAGAACGCTCTCGTGCAGCGTCCAGAGGCAAGACTGAAGCGTTACGCGGCGAGCGTCATTTTCACGCGGCATCGCGGGTAGTTTGCAGAAAATGTCTGAGAGGCGTCGGTACAAGACCGCCCCCGTAAATGCAAAAAACGGCCCCAATCGCTTGGGGCCGTTGTCACATTGCAGCGCAATGGCAGGACTCGAACCCTGCCATCTGACGGCCATCAATCCTCAACAAACCCGACCAGTTCACGGTGCAACGCCAAGTATTCCTGGGCAAGCTTGTGCCGCGGGTCCAGATAGATCATCGGCCTGGCGTGCTGATGGGATTCGCGGATCTTCACGGACGAGGACAGCCGCGAGCCCAGCACCGGCAACCCTTCGCTCACCAGTTCATCGACCAGTTGCTGAGGCAGGCTGGCGCGAGGCTGAAACTGATTGATCACGATGCCCTCGACCTCCAGCCCCGCATTGTGGTCCTGCTGGATCTCCTTCACGTTGTCCAGCAGCGCATACAGGGCGCGACGGGAGAAATCGTCGCAGTCGAATGGAATCAGGCAGCGCTCGACGGCGATCAAGGCCGAGCGCGTATAGAAGTTCAGTGCCGGCGGCGTATCGATATAGATGGCATCGTAGGTATCCAGCTCGTTCAACGCGTCGCGCAACTTGTAGATCTTGTAGCGCGACTCGAGCTTGCCGTGCAGCGCATCGAGATCGGGGTGCGCCGGCATCACGTCCAGATTCTCGAACGGCGTCGCGTGCACGAACGAGGAGAACTCGACCGGCTTGAAGCTGTAGGTCAGCGCGGTCTCGAAGAAATCCGCCACCGTCGGGGTAGCCTCGCCGGCCCGCTCACCCAGCAGATACTGCGTGGAATTTCCCTGCACATCCAGGTCGATGACCAGGGTACGCAAGCCCTCGCTGGCGCTGATCGCCGCCAGGTTGCACACAATGGTCGACTTCCCGACACCGCCCTTCTGGTTGAATACGACGCGCCGCATTTGCCCTCCCCGTGGAATTTCTCCCGACTAAAGACAAGAGCTTACCGTCAGGTTGCGCGTTTTGGCTGCACTGCAGCATGAAGATTCGCGGGATTGCGGAATGGGCTTGCGTCGGCGGGGCGGCAGCGTCACTTCGATGCGATAGCGCCCGACCGACAGACGCTGCCCGGCGATGCCTCTGGCATGCAGTGTCGTTTGCCCTATGCCACTGAAAAGAGGGGAAGAATTCCAGAGCAAAGACCGAGGTCTTACGCGGAAAGCTCCATTGTCACTGTGCACCCCGCAGGATAGTTACGGCATCCCCAGAACGAGCCGCGTCGGCCAGTACGCTTGACGAGCTTCACCCCGCATGCCGCGCAAGTGGGCGTTCTGTAGTCACCTTCGAACGCCTTGGCCAGTAACGCGGTTTGCTGCGACGGCTCCAGTTTCCGGATGCGCTCGACGATGCCCGCGCCGTCGAGCAATTGGATATCCGCTGCCGCAGCGTACTTCTTCGCCTCGCCCGAATATCCGCTCAACGACCAGAACACCCCACGCCGGATCTTGTGCTGATGCATGACGCCACCGAGCGCGCGCACCGGCTCCACCTTCACCGGCGACCGCCACGCCTTGCATTGCACGAGCGCCATCGGCTGCGCCATGCCCTGCCTGTACAGCGTGGCATCGATCCCGCCATCCGCGCCATGCGGCACGGTCTCAACCGTAAAGCCAAGTTGCTCGTAGTAGGCAACACAGAGCAGCTCGAAGCGTTTCCATTCGAGCAGGGCGAGGGCTTCGAGGGACCAGCTTTGTGGGCGCGGCTGGGGAGCGGATGCGGCCCCCCAGGGCGCAGCACCATCGGGCGCCTCCTTGATAGTGGGTGACGCGGCTGGCCCGGCCTTAGCGGAAGCAACCGGGCGGTGGCGTGGCGCACGCGCAGTTTCGGCTACCGGTTGCCCACCAAAGCGAGCCTTGATGAAAGACAGCAGACCCAGAAAGCAGAACGCGATGGCTGGCACCCAGGCGAACTCGCGGCTGGCCATGGTGAGGCCGGCGAGATAGCGATTGGCTCCCAGCAATGCGGGAACGATCGCGTGGAATGCAATGTAGGCGCAAAAGCCTAGGGCGACGGAAACCCACCATGGCGACTCCAGCAGGATGTCGGAAAGCTTCGGCTGCCTCTTGCGACGGCCCATTTTTCACCCGCCTTTCTTTCGTTTGTGTTGCTGGCCGGATAGGACTTTACGGCTGGATTTGATAGATATTACACAAGGTGTTAAATATGGTATCCGTGGTCGTCGGTTGGGTTGACATGGAGCGGACGGTCACCAAGAATGGGCCATCACCGAAACAACGGTGATCGGGCGTGAGAACCCGAGAGATCCCAAGGGCGAACCGCCGCGCCACGCGGCTTTTGTTCGCGCGCACGCGCACGCCACTAGTTCAACGGCGGGCCGGGCGGGGCAGCCTCCGGGCTGGCCGGGATCCTTGGGTACCGGTTCTCACCCCCGCTGTCAGGCCCGCCACCCCTCACGTGAGAATGAGCGGCGAGCCTTCAACCTACCCAAGGAGGTTGTCATGGCTTTTGCTATTGCCATTGGTCTTCGACGCGATGCTGGTCAGGTCGCGCATCAACTACATCGCATTGAGGTCGTAGCGCCGGGACTTTCCCATCTGGAGGTGGCGCATGGATAAGGCCACGACTCATGGGCGTCTCCTCGCGGCACGCAAACATCAGGATCTGGTTGCGGAGTTAGCTCACTTGGCGGCCGATGGAACGAGGATGAACCGCAAGCATGTAAGGCGCCTGGCAGGCGAACTTCACGGTGTTGGCGAGCGCATTCGTGAAACAACCGTAGACGGATGTGCAGAGCTGCTTGGGGTGAGCGCTGGCCTTGGCACGATGCTGGCCGTGCTTCAACAGCGCGGCGACGCCTCCGTCGAGGACGATGGATTGCACTGCCTGCTTGCCGCGCTCAAGGACAAGTTGGATCGCGCGGTGAACAGCGTCCAGGAAATGTTCTGAGGCAATTCGTCAATATGCACACCATGCCCGACGACCGCATGCACCCACAGTAAGCGCGGACCTCAAAACGAAAACGGCCCCCATTTTCTTCTGGGGGCCGTTCTCAAATTCTGGTGCCGGCTGCAGGACTCGAACCCGCCACCTGATGATTACAAATCAACTGCTCTACCTGATGAGCTAAGCCGGCATGTTTGGTGCAGACCGCGATTCTACTGCATGCGGCGTGAAATGACGATGGCCGGGCGCGGCGTGGGCGGTACTTACTTCACCACCTTCAGGGAGGGCTTCTTGGCGCCGATGCGCGAGACCGGCGGCGGTGGCGTGGGTTCGTCGTCGCCGTTGTCGGTGGTGGCGTCGGCCGTGGCCTGGGGGGCTTCGCTTTCCACGGAGGAGAGCTTGGGCGGGGGGTTGTTCTCGCGTTCGGTGGCGGCCTGGGTTTCGGGCACGCTGCGCTCCACCGGGAAGGCCATGCCCTGGCCGTTTTCGCGGGCGTAGATGGCGAGCACGTTTTCCACGGGCACGTCGATCTTGCGCGAGACGCCGCCGAAGCGGGCGCTGAAGCCGATCCACTCGTTGCCCATGTCCAGCCCGCTGGTGGCGTCGAAGCTGACGTTGAGCACGATTTCGTTGTTCTTGACGAACTCGCGCGGCACGCTGGTGTTGGCGTCGACGAAGACGGCGATGTATGGCGTGAAGCCGTTGTCCGTGCACCATTCGTAGATGGCGCGGATCAGGTAGGGCTTGGTGGAGGTTTCAGGCATTGTGCTTCCAGTGGCGCGGGGCGCGTTCCGGGTGGCCCGAAGCGGGGGGCTTCGGGCCGGGGGGCCGGTTTAGCGGCGCATCACCTTTTCCGACGGGGTGAGCGCTTCGATGTAGGCCGGGCGGCTGAAGATGCGTTCGGCGTACTTGAGCAGCGGCGCGGCGTTCTTGGAGAGTTCGATGCCGTAGTGGTCCAGGCGCCAGAGCAGCGGGGCGATGGCGACGTCGAGCATGGAGAACTCTTCGCCGAGCATGTACTTGTTCTTGACGAAGATCGGCGCGAGCTGGGTCAGGCGGTCGCGGATGGCGGCGCGGGCGCGCTCGTGGCTCTTCTCGGCGGCCTTGCCCTTTTCGTTTTCGAGGGCGTAGACGTGCGTGAAGAGTTCCTTTTCGAAATTGAACAGGAACAGTCGGGCGCGGGCGCGCTGCACCGGATCGGCCGGCATCAGTTGCGGGTGCGGGAAGCGCTCGTCGATGTACTCGTTGATGATGTTCGACTCGTACAGGATCAGGTCGCGCTCGACCAGGATGGGCACCTGGCCGTAGGGGTTCATCACCGAAATGTCTTCCGGCTTGTTGAACAGGTCGACGTCTCGGATCTCGAAATCCATGCCCTTTTCGAACAGGACGAGGCGGCAACGCTGGGAGAACGGGCAGGTGGTGCCCGAATACAACACCATCATGGTTGGATTCCTTTGATGCGGGGTCGATTGACTGGATCGGTATTTTGGCAGAAGCGCGATGCAGAAAGCAAATTAGATGCGCTTAAAGCACATTTATGCCTGATCTTGATGGTATGGAGCGGTGTGCCGGGCACTTGAGCTACCGGCGGGCTGGCGAGGTCGCCAAACGAAAAGGGCCGGGGCGGCGCCGCTTTCGCAACGTCCGCTCCGGCCCCCTGCCCCGCGAGGCTTCCGCCTCGCGAGCCTTGCCGCGCGTTACTTGATGTCCTTCCAGAACGCGGCGTTCAGGCGCCACGCGAAGATGGTGAACATGCCGAGGAACAGCAGCACCCAGACGCCGAGGCGCTTGCGCTGGTTCTGGGCGGGTTCGGCCATCCAGTCGAGGTAGCCGACGAGGTCGCTGACGGCCTGGTCGTATTCGAGCGGGCTCAACTTGCCGGGGGTGAGCTGCTCGAAGCCGGCGAACTTGTGGACCTTCTCGCCATGCTCCTCGGACTCGACGAACTTGGCGGCGCGCTGGCCTTGCAGTTCCCACAGCACGTGCGGCATGCCGACGCTGGGGAACACGAGGTTGTTCCAGCCCGTGGCGCGTTGGTCGTCGCGGTAGAAGGTGCGCAGGTAAGTGTAGAGCCAGTCGTCGCCGCGCGCGCGCGCGATCACCGACAGGTCCGGCGGGGTGACGCCGAAGAAGGCCTTGGCGTCCTTGGGCTGCATGGCGATGGTCATCATGTCGCCGACCTTGTCGCCGCTGAACAGCAGGTTCTGGCGGATCTGGTCGTCGGTCAGGCCGATGTCCTTGAGCCGGTTGTAGCGCATCATCGACGCGCCGTGGCAGTTCAGGCAGTAGTTCACGAACAGCTTGGCGCCGCGCTGCAGCGAGGAGAGGTCGCTGGTCTGCACGGGAGCCGGCTCGAGGGGGTAGCCCCCTTCGCTGGCCGTGGCGGGCGCGGCGGCAAAGAAGGCGCCGGCCAGCGCGAGAATCGAAAGCAGCTTTTTCATCGTGTGTCCTTGTGCTCTTGTCGGGGTTCGTCCGGGCTCAGTGCGGGTGGAACGTCACGCGTTCCGGCACCGGCTTGAACTGGCCGACACGGCTCCACAGCGGCATGGTCAGGAAGAAGGCGAAGTACAGCAGGGTGCCAAGCTGCGACACCTTCTCACCCACCGGCGACGGGGGCTGCACGCCCAGGTAGCCGAGCACGACGAACACGACCACGAAGACCACCAGGATGCTCTTGTGGAAGGCCGGGCGGTAGCGGATGGACTTCACCGGCGACTGGTCCAGCCACGGCATGAAGAACAGGATCACCACCGAGCCGCCCATCACCAGCACGCCCCAGAACTTGGCGTCGATGAAGTAGAAGCCCACCGCCAGGATCAGGGCGATGGCGAGCGCGCCGATCTTGATGCGGGCGTCCTTGCTGCGCAGGAACACCAGGCCGAGCAGCACCGCGAAGAACACCCACAGGATCGGCAGGAAGTTCGAGGTGGTGGCGCGCAGCATCGAGTAGAACGGCGTGAAGTACCACACCGGCGCGATGTGCGGCGGGGTCTTGAGCGGATCGGCCGGGATGAAGTTGTTGGACTCCAGGAAGTAGCCGCCCATCTCCGGGAAGAAGAAGATCACCGCGGAGAAGATCATCAGGAAGCCGCCCACGCCCAGCAGGTCGTGCACCGAGTAGTACGGGTGGAACGGGATGCCGTCCAGCGGGATGCCGTTCTCGTCCTTCTTGGCCTTGATCTCGACGCCGTCCGGGTTGTTGGAGCCCACTTCGTGCAGCGCGATGATGTGCGCGACGACCAGGCCCAGCAGCACCAGCGGCACGGCGATGACGTGGAACGAGAAGAAGCGGTTCAGGGTGGCGTCGCTGACGACATAGTCACCGCGGATGAACAGCGACAGGTCCTGGCCGATCACGGGAATCGCCGAGAACAGGTTCACGATCACCTGGGCGCCCCAGTACGACATCTGGCCCCACGGCAGCAGGTAGCCCATGAAGGCTTCGGCCATCAGGCACAGGAAGATCAGGCAGCCGAAGATCCAGACCAGCTCGCGCGGCTTGCGGTACGAGCCGTACAGCAGGCCGCGGAACATGTGCAGGTACACCACCACGAAGAAGGCCGAGGCGCCGGTGGAGTGCATGTAGCGCACCAGCCAGCCCCAGGGCACTTCGCGCATGATGTACTCGACGCTGGCGTAGGCCACGGGCACGCCGGCGGGGTTGAGCGTGCCGTCGGGCTTGTAGTTCATCACCAGGAAGATGCCGGTGACGATCTGGATGACCAGCACCAGCAGCGCCAGCGAACCGAAGAAGTACCAGAAGTTGAAGTTCTTCGGCGCGTAGTACTTGGAGAGGTGGTCTTCCCAGAGCTGGGTCGCGGGGAAACGGGCGTCGATCCAGCCGAGCAGGCCGGTCGTCTTGACTTGTTTTTCTGCCGCCATGATCAAGCGTCTCCTTTTTCATCCTTGCCGATCACGATCCTCGTGTCGGACAGGAACTGGTAGGGGGGTACGTCGAGGTTTTGCGGGGCGGGCTTGTTCTTGAATACGCGGCCTGCCAGGTCGAAGGTCGAACCGTGGCAGGGGCAGAGGAATCCGGGGTCGGAACCGAGCTGGGGATTGGCGCCGGCGCCGAACGGGCCGGAGGGCGAGCAGCCCAGGTGGGAGCAGATGCCGACCACGACCAGGAGATCCTTGTGATCGGCGCGCGAGCGCGTTTCGTTCTTGCAGTACTCGGGCGTCTTCATGGTGAAGGGCACGTCCGAGTTGGGGTCGGCGACTTCGGAATCGGTCTTCTTGAGCGACGCGAGCATTTCCTCGGTGCGCTTCAGGATCCAGACGGGCTTGCCACGCCACTCGACCGTCATCATCTCGCCCGGTTTCAGGGCGCTGATGTCGGCCTCGACTGGTGCTCCGGCTGCCTTGGCTTTCTCTGACGGCGCGAACGTGCTGACGAACGGCACTGCGACCGCCACGCCTCCGATGCCGCCAGCGACTGACGTCGCAATCAACCAATTGCGGCGACCCTTATCCACGTTCTTCACGTTTTGCTGGTCACTCATTCCAAACCCCAGGGGATGTCAAATTAGATTTTGCGTCAACCTAAAATTGTACCTTACGCACATGTGGCATTGAAAGGCGCAGATTTGCTCACGTTCGCGCGATAATCGGACAGAAAACACCGATGTGGCCTGCAGGCTTGCGTTACAGGCAGTGATGCGGCAGGCTTTTATCCTAACAACCGTTCAACACAAGCAACAGTGGGAGAAATAGCATGGGGATGATGTCAGAGTTCAAGACCTTTGCAATGCGAGGCAATGTGGTCGACCTCGCCGTGGGTGTCATTATCGGCGCGGCGTTCGGCAAGATTGTCGATTCGGTGGTCAACGACCTGATCATGCCGGTGGTGGGCCGCATCATCGGCAAGCTCGATTTCTCCAACATGTTCGTGCTGCTGGCGGAGCCGCCCGAAGGCGTGCCGCGCACGCTGGATGCCTTGAAGAAGGCCGGCGTGCCGGTGTTTGCCTACGGCAATTTCCTGACCATCCTGGTCAACTTCCTGATCCTCGCCTTCATCATCTTCATGATGGTGCGGGCCATCAACAAGCTGCGCGCCGAGGAGCCGGCGGCCGCGGAAGTGCCTGCACCGACACCCGAAGACGTGGTGCTGCTGCGCGAAATCCGCGACAGCCTGAAGGCGCGCCAGGCCTGATTAACCACGCGCGCAAGGCCTGCCGCAAGGGCCCGCTGCGACAATAAGCCGCGCCCGTGGCGGCTCCCAGGGCGGCTCCCGGCGCGGTCAGACCGGATTCGGAATGTCGATGAAGGTGTGGCGCAGGCCGAACTGCTGCGCGAGATGCTCGCCGAGCGAGCGGATGCCATAGCGCTCGGTGGCGTGGTGTCCGGCGGCGAGGTAGGCGACGCCGCTCTCGCGCGCGAGGTGCGTGGTCTGCTCGGAAATCTCGCCGCTCAGGTAGCAGTCCACGCCGGCGGCCACGGCGCCGTCGAAGTAGCCCTGGGCACCGCCGGTGCACCAGCCCACGGTGCGGATCATCTGCGCCGGGTCGCCGATGGCCAGCGGCTCGCGCGCGAGCACGCCGCCGACGTGCGCGGCCAGCGCCGCGAGCGGCATGGGCTGCGGCAGGGTGCCGGTCCAGCCGAGCTGGTCGTCGCCAAATCGGCCGGTGGGTGTAAATCCCAATTGCTGCCCCAGCTGGGCGTTATTGCCGAATTCCGGGTGATTATCGAGCGGCAGGTGATAAGCCAGCAGGTTCACATCCGCGCCAAGCAGGCGTTTCAGGCGGGCGTGTTTTTGTCCGATTACCCGCGCGTCTTCGTTTTTCCAGAAATATCCGTGGTGAACCAAAATGGCATCGGCGCCCGCCTCGATGGCGGCATCGACCAGGGCGAGGCTCGCCGTCACCCCGGTGACGATATTTTCGACCTCCGGACGGCCTTGCACTTGCCATCCGTTCGGGCAATAGTCTTTGTATCGAGGCACCTGGAGCAGGTCGTTCAAGTACAATTCAAGATCTTTTGTTTTCATTTTTTGCCCAAACTCAAATATGTTGCGCCGTTTCTGGCTGTTCTTTGCCCAGGCTGTCACCGTCGTGCTGGCAGTGTGGTTCGTCGTGGCCACGCTCAAACCGGAATGGCTGCAGCGCGGCCGGGTGGCCGTGCAGTCCGGATCGCCCATCGTCGCGCTGAAGGAAGTCGTCCCCAGCGTGGCGGGCTCTTCGGCGCAGGGCTCCTACAGTGACGCGGCCCAGCAGGCGATGCCGGCAGTGGTGAACATCTTCACCAGCAAGAACGGCCCCAAGCGCACGCCCAACAACCCGCAGGCGGAAGATCCGTGGTTCCGCTTCTTCTTCGGCGACCGCCTGCCGGAGCGCCAGGAACCGGTGTCCAGCCTGGGCTCGGGCGTGATTGTCAGCGCGGAAGGTTACATTCTAACCAACCACCACGTGGTGGACGGCGCCGACGAGATCGAGGTCGCGCTGACCGACGGGCGCAAGGCGAACGCCAAGGTCGTGGGCTCGGACCCGGAGACCGACCTCGCCGTCCTCAAGATCACGCTGAAGGACCTGCCCGCGATCACGCTGGGCCGCATCGAGAACGTCAAGGTGGGCGACGTGGTGCTGGCGATCGGCAACCCGTTCGGCGTCGGCCAGACCGTGACGATGGGCATCGTGTCGGCGCTCGGCCGCAGCCACCTGGGCATCAACACCTTCGAGAACTTCATCCAGACCGACGCGGCCATCAACCCGGGCAATTCGGGCGGCGCGCTGGTCGATGCGCAGGGCAACCTGCTGGGCATCAACACGGCCATCTATTCGCGCTCGGGCGGCTCGCTGGGCATCGGCTTCGCCATTCCGGTGTCGACCGCCAAGCAGGTGATGGAGTCGATCATCTCCACCGGCAGCGTGACGCGCGGCTGGATCGGCGTGGAGCCGCAGGACATGACGCCGGAGATCGCCGAGTCGTTCGGCCTGGAGGCCAAGGAAGGCGCGCTGATCGCCGCCGTGGTCCAGGGCGGCCCCGCGGACAAGGCCGGCGTGAAGCCGGGCGACGTGCTGGTCTCGGTCGACGGGCAGGCCATTTCCGACACCACGGCGCTGCTCAACGCGATTGCGCAGCTCAAGCCGGGCGCGGAAGCGAAGATGAAGGTGGTGCGCCGTGGCAAGCCGGCGGAGCTGACGGTGATGATCGGCAAGCGCCCGCCGCCGCCACGCCGTGCGCTGCCGCTGGACGAAGAGGAATAACAGGTCCGCGCGCGACACCAACGCCTACGACCTTGTGCGCCGGCGCCGCCGCGCCCGATGCGGGCCTTGCCCGATAGACCCCGCCCTTGGGCGGGGTTTTTTGTTTCCGATGGCGGCTTCCTGATGCCGCGCGCAGTGCGTCGCGGCACCACGAACGAGGGTCGTCAGGGCCGCCGGCGCGTACCCAGTGCTGCGCTCGCGGAATCGCCATGCGCATGCGCATGGTCCGGCATACCCACGCCGATGCTGTAACGCGACGACCCGCCGCGCCCGCAACTGACGGCGCCCATTCGTGGCGCGGTGGGCAAGCGGGCCGGATGCACGATAGATAGGCGCTAGCCGCACCGTGCACATGCAGATGGCAGGCGGCCGCCATTGCCAGCCGGTCTGCCGGAGACTGGTATCACACCGGACAGCCGACACAAGCCACCAGCATGCCACAGCGGGCGTGGGCGCACGCAACGGCAAACGTGAGCACATGCAGCACATGGACCGCCAGAACGACAAAACGCCGGCATCCTTGCGGATGCCGGCGTTTTGCATCAAGCCAATCTAAAGCGAGCTTACGCCCGCGTTAAATTAGAACTTGTGGCGGATACCAACGGTAGCGCCGAACTGGTTCTGACCCGGGGTCACAACAGCGCTGTCGGTGCCGACGCCGTTGAAGCCGTTCACGCCCAGAGCCGAGTTGCTCTTGTTCTTGACGTACGACAGCGAGGTGTACAGGTCGGTGCGCTTCGACAGAGCGTAGTCAGCCGTAGCAACGAAGTTCCACGGATCTGCGCTGGTGCTCTTGAAGTCTTGGTAGTAAGCCGCGCCCGTCAGCGAGAACGCCGGGGTCAGCTGGTAACCAACGCCGAGCCAGTACAGGTTCGAAACGCTGTTGCTCAGAGCCGTAGCCGTGTTGGCAACGATTGCGCCCGGCAGCGTTGCGCCGTTGAACGAGTGAGCGTAACGGTAGCCGGCGTAGACCTTTGCCGGTCCGATCGCGTACGTACCGGCAACGGTAGCACGACGGATCATCTGGGCGTTGGTCGTCGGAGTGGTCGTACCGTTGGTGCCGTTCGATTCGTCGTATGCAGCACCAACCGAGAACGGACCAGCAGCGTAGCTAGCCATGAACGCGTACTCGCGGCCAGCCGTGAACACGCCCGGAACTTCCTGGCCGTCACGTTGGAACGAGTACAGAGCTTGCACCGTCAGGCCCGAGAACGTGCCGATGTACTTGACGCTGTTGTCGGCACGCGAAGCGCCGATGTAGTTGTCTTGTGCACCGATGCTGTAACGGGTCGAAATGGCCATCGGATCATAGATCAGGCCGAAGTCGTAGAACGGGGTCTGATGACGACCCAAGGTCAGCTGACCGTACTGGCTTTGCAGACCGACGAAGGCTTGACGGCCGAACAGGCGGCTGCCTTGGCCCGACGTGCCGGTATCGATGCTGAAGCCGCTTTCCAGGACGAAGATGCCCTTCAGACCGCCACCCAGATCTTCGATGCCACGCAGGCCCCAACGCGAACCGGACTGGTTGCCCGAGGTCAGGCGGAAGGCGTTGTTGTTGCCGGTCTTACCCACGGTAGCGTGGTTGGTGTATTCAATACCAGCGTCGGCCACGCCGTACAGGGTCACGCTCGACTGGGCATACGCACCGCCGGCGGCCAGGGCAGCGACAGCGGCTGCAAACAGTTTCATCTTCATATCGACACTTTCCTTGTCAACTGATTGGGAAATCTTGGCTTGCCCAAGTGCTTGGGCGACGCATTTACCTCACGTCTGCTGCGTATTATGGGTCAGCCCCCCCAGCCGCCAGAAGGCTTTTTCGTCGTAAACCGTGGATGGCGAGGGATTTTGTTGTGATGTCGCAACAGCACGCAGAGGCATATTCCCCAACTTGGTGCAAAACTATCCCGCCGCAGCTTTGCTGCGCTGCGGCGGCGCAACGGTCAGTCCGGCTGCGCTTCGCTGCCCGCGGGGTTCGCCGCGACGGGCTTGGCGGTGAAGCGCGCCATGATCAGGCCGAGCTCGTACAGCGCCACCAGCGGCACCGCCAGCAGCAGTTGCGACAGCACGTCCGGCGGCGTCACCACGGCCGCGATCACGAAGGCGCCGACGATCACGTAGGGCCGGATCTGCTTGAGCTTGTCCAGCTCGACCACGCCGAAGCGCACCAGCACGATCACCACCACGGGGACTTCGAACGTGATGCCGAACGCCAGGAACATGGTCATGGCGAAGCTCAGGTATTTGTCGATGTCGGTCGACATCTCGGCCCCGAGCGGCGCGTTGTAGTGCGCCATGAAATGGAACACCGTGGGGAACACCAGGAAGTAGGCGAAGGCCACGCCGCAGATGAACAGCACGTAGCTGCTGCTGACCAGCGGCACAATCAGCCGTTTCTCATGCTGGTAGAGACCGGGCGCGACGAACTGCCAGACCTGGTACAGCACCCAGGGCAGCGCGATCAGGAAGGCCACCAGCAGCGTGACCTTCATCGGCACGAAGAACGAGCCGGTCACGTCGGTGACGATCATCTTGCCGCCCTTGGGCAGGTTCTCCATCAGCGGCCGGGCGAACAGGTTGAAGATGTTGGGCGCCCAGTAGATCAGGCTGACGAACACCAGGATCACGCCCGAGGCAGCCTTGACGATACGCGAGCGCAGCTCCACCAGGTGAGAGATGAAGGTTTCCTGCTGGCCTTCGTCCTGCGGGTCGTGGGGATCTTGGGAACGGGAGTCGCTCATGGCGTGGACCGCTCAGCCGGGCGGGCTGGCATGGAGAAATCAGTGGCGGAACCGGACACGGGACGGCGGCACGGTGCGCTGGTCGGAGCGCACGACAGCGACAGCCGGCCGGGGACCGGCGTGATGGCAAACCCCGCCATGCTCAATCGAAGAAAGAGCGTGCGGGACCGGTGGCGGGACGGTGGCGCTTGACGCGCGCGGCGCCCGACTGCGCCCACACGCGGACATTGTGCTGGCGCTTGTACCACAGCGGCTGCGCTCCCTGCTTGACGCGCCAGCTCTTGCGGCCGTTGTGGAGCTTGTGCGCCGTGTCCCACGAGGGCACGTGGCCGCTGTCGGCGGCCGGCCCCGGCGCCGCGGCGCCGGCATCGTTGCCGGACAGCGCGTCGCTGAAGGACTGCGCGTGCTCGTGCACCTCCTTGTGGACGGTGCGCTCCACGTCGCGCGCGGCATCCTCGAACTCCGTGCGCATCTTGCGCAGTTCGTCGAGCTCGACCTCGCGGCTGACTTCCGCCTTGACGTCATTGATATAGCGTTGCGCGCGGCCAACCAGCGCGCCGACCGTGCGCGCCACCTTCGGCAGCCGCTCGGGACCGATCACCACCAGCGCCACGGCGCCGATCAGTGCAAGCTTGGAAATGCCGAGATCGATCATGCGAGCGTCGGGAAGAAGGGGCCGCCGCCAGCCGCCGAGGCACGCGGGGCCCCACGCGGGCAAGCCTGCCGCGGCGGGGCCGGCACGCAGGGCATGGCTGGCGGGAGAAGGAACATCGGGAAAGCCGGCAAGGATCGTGTCGCGCTTACTGCTGGCGCGACTTTTCCTTGGCTTCGACGTCGATCGTGGTGCTGTCGCGCAGCTCCTTGGCCGGCGCGGTCGCCGCGGCGTCCTCGCCGTTGGCGTCCTTCATGCCGTCCTTGAAGCCCTTGACCGCGCCGCCCAGGTCCTGGCCGATGTTGCGCAGCTTCTTGGTGCCAAAGACCAGCATGACGATCACCAGCACGATGAGCCAGTGCCAAATGCTAAACGAACCCATTTTCTGCTCCTGATGAAGCCGGGGGCGGCACCTTGCCACCCCGGCTCGTTGTTCCGTCACTGAATGCCATGCCGGGCGACGGTTGCCGGCACGGCGTCTGACCGTGGGCCAGCCGGCCCGCGGTCCTGCATGGGTTGGCTGCCGGCCTGGCCGGGGCCGGCCGGCCAGCGCCGGGCACCGCGTTCAGGGCAGCGCCACCTTCCACTGGTTGCGCGGGCCGCCAAGCACATGCAGATGGAGGTGGTAGACCTCCTGTCCGCCATCCGGGCCGGTATTGATCACCGTCCGGAAACCGTTCCCACAGCCTGCCGCACGCGCCAGCTCAGGCACCTTCAACATCATTTTAGCAAGCACGGCGCCGTCGCCGGGTCCGCAATCGGCCAGCGAATCGACATGCGCCTTGGGAATGAGCAGGAAGTGTACCGGGGCTTTCGGGTGAATATCATGGAAAGCCAGCATGTCGTCGTCTTCGTAGACCTTGTTCGACGCAAGCTCGCCCGCCACGATCCGGCAGAAGATGCAATTTTGCTGTGGATTCATGAAAATTTCATTGCGCGCCGCAAATTGAGCCGGACCGCCGCCGCGAGGCGCCCTTCCCGGCCGCCCTTCCCGGCCGCCCCTCCCGGCCGGCACCGGAGCGGCTTTTCAGAACGCCTGGCCCGGATACATCGGCTTGCCGTCGTTCAGGTAGAGCCAGCCCTTGACGATACGATACAGCATCCACAAGGACAAGACGCTCCACAGGGCAAAGGCCAGCGGAATCAGGATCACGGTGGCGAACAGCACGCCGCCGAGGACCGCCCAACCCACCGACCACCAGAAGGAGCGGATCTGCCAGGCGAAATGCGAGGCGTAGAGCGTGCCTTGCGTGTCGTCGCGCTTGACGTAGCCGACGATGATGGCGATCAGCGCGGTCACGCCACCGGTCAGCCAGAAAATGGCGTACAGCGCATACAGGATATGCGTGAGCTTGCGCAGGCCGGCGAGCCGGTCGCCGTCGGCGGTGATCACCTCTCCCATCTCGTCATGCTCCTCCTGGTTGTGGCCCGCCGCGGATGCCGGATCACCGGCGCCCGCGGCAAACCGTCAGGCGCCGGGCCCGCGCCGCGCCTTTTCCTCGAGGCCGGACAGGCCCTCGCGGCGGGCCAGCTCGTTGACCACGTCGGCCGGCTCCAGGCCGAAGCGGGCCAGCAGCACCATGCTGTGGAACCAGAGATCGGCCACCTCGTAGACCACCTTGCCGACGGCTTCCGCGCCGAGCCCGGCGGCGCGCGCATCCTTGGCGGCCATCACGGTCTCGGTGGCTTCCTCGCCGATCTTCTTCAGGATGGCGTCGTCGCCCTTGTGGAACAGGCGCGCCACGTAGGATTTGTCGGGATCGCCGCCGTTCTCGGGCTTGCGCGATTCCAGCACCGCGGCCAGGCGGGCCAGCACGTCGGCGCTGCTTGTCCGGGTTTCGTCTTGCATGTCGCCCTGGCTCATGGCTTGGCCGCGTAGATGGTGGACGGGTCCTTGAGCACCGGCTCCACGGTCTGCCAGTCGCCGTTCTCGGCGTCGCCCTCGAATTTCTGGAAGAAGCAGGAGTGCCGCCCGGTGTGGCAGGCGATGCCGCCGTCCTGCGTGACCTTGAGCAACACCACGTCCTCGTCGCAGTCCAGGCGCATCTCATGCACCTTCTGCACGTGGCCGGATTCCTCGCCCTTGTGCCACAGGCGCTTGCGCGAGCGCGACCAGAACACGGCCTCGCCGATCTCCGCGGTGCGCTGGAGCGCTTCGCGGTTCATGAACGCAAACATGAGTACGTCGTTCGAGCCGACTTCCTGGACGATCACCGGCACCAGGCCGTTGTCGTCCCACTTCACCTTGTTGAGCCACTTCTTTGCCATGTCGGTTCGCCGTGTTCCAGAGTTCAGATCCGCACCGGGATGCCCTCGCGGGCCATGAATGCCTTCGCCTCGCCCACGGTGTGCTCGCCGTAGTGGAAGATGCTGGCGGCCAGCACCGCGTCGGCGCGGCCGAGCTTGATGCCGTCGGCCAGGTCCTGCAGCCCGCCCACGCCGCCCGAGGCGATCACCGGCACCGATACCGCGTCGCTGACCGCGCGCGTGAGCTCGAGGTCGAAGCCGCTGCGGGTGCCGTCGCGGTCCATGCTGGTGAGCAGCAGTTCGCCGGCGCCGCGCGCGGTCATCTCGCGCGCCCATTCGACCGCGTCGAGCCCGGTCGCCTTGCGCCCGCCGTGGGTGAAGACTTCCCAGCGCGCCGGCTCGCCCGGCGCGGAGCTGCGCTTGGCGTCGATCGCCACCACGATGCACTGCGAACCGTAGCGCGCGGTGGCATCGGACACCAGCTGCGGGTTGGCGATGGCCGAGGAGTTGACGCTGATCTTGTCCGCGCCGGCATTGAGCAGGCGCCGCACGTCTTCCACGGCGCGCACGCCGCCGCCCACCGTGAGCGGAATGAAGACCTGCGAGGCGACCGCCTCGATGATGTGCAGGATCAGGTCGCGGCCATCGCTGGTCGCGGTGATGTCCAGGAAAGTGATTTCATCGGCGCCCTGCTCGTCGTAGCGGCGGGCGATCTCGACCGGGTCCCCCGCGTCGCGCAATTCGACGAAGTTGACACCCTTGACCACCCGCCCGTTGGTCACGTCGAGGCAGGGGATGATACGTTTGGCTAGCATGAGGTTCCTTGCCCGCCGCCGGCGCCTGGCTCTCGCGGGCGCCGGCGGCTGCAACTGTCGCGCGGCAACGCGCGGGGTCTTACTGCTCGGCGCCGAGCTTGTCGGCCAGCGTCTGGGCTTCGGCGAAGTTCAGGTCGCCGGAGTAGATGGCGCGGCCGCAGATGACGCCTTCGACGCCATCCTTCTGCACGCCGCACAGGCGTTCGATGTCGGCCAGGTTCGACAGCCCGCCGCTGGCGATCACGGGAATGGCCGCGGACTGCGCCAGCTTGACGGTGGCATCGATGTTGATGCCTTGCAGCATGCCGTCGCGGCCGATGTCGGTGTAGATGATGGCTTCGACGCCGTAGTCTTCGTACTTGCGCGCGAGGTCGGCGACCTCGTGGCCGGTCAGCTTGCTCCAGCCGTCGGTGGCGACCTTGCCCTCGCGGGCGTCGAGGCCGACGATGATGTGGCCGCCGAACGCCGAGCACGCGTCCTTGAGGAAACCCGGGTTCTTGACCGCGGCCGTGCCGATGATCACGTAGGACAGGCCGCCGTCGAGCCAGCGCTCGATGGTGTTGAGGTCGCGGATGCCGCCGCCGAGCTGCACGGGGATCTCGTCGCCGACCTCGGCGATGATGGCCTTGATGGCGGCCTCATTGCGGGGCTTGCCCACGAACGCCCCATTGAGGTCGACCAGGTGCAGGCGCCGCGCGCCCTGTTCCACCCAGTGACGTGCCATGGCGGCGGGATCTTCGGAAAAGACGGTGGCCTGGTCCATGTCGCCTTGTTTGAGGCGTACACATTGACCGTCCTTCAGGTCGATGGCCGGAATGAGCAACATAAGCGTGAAGAGCGTGTTTGATTGAAAGAGAAGAAAGATGAGCCTAGGCCAGCATGGCCGTCCGGCCCGGTCCCGGTAAAGCCGTTACCTCAGGGTCAGGGATGCCAGTGCACGAAGTTCCGGTAGATCTGCAAGCCCATGGCGGCGCTCTTCTCCGGGTGGAACTGCGTGGCAAAAATATTATCGCGCGCCACCGCGCTCGTAAATACGACGCCATAGTCGGTCTCGCCGGCAATATGCGCCGGATCCTGCGCATGCACGAAGTAGCTGTGCACGAAATAGAACCAGCTATTGTCGGGAATGCCTGCCCACAGCGGATGGCTGCGGACCTGCCTCACGCGGTTCCAGCCCATCTGCGGCACCTTGTAGCGCGAGCCGTCCGGCTGGGTCAGCCCGTCGAGCTCGAAGCGGATGACCTCGCCCGGCAGCAGGCCCAGGCACGGCGTGCTGCCGCCCGCGATCCTGCTTTCCTTGCTCAGGTCGAACAGCATCTGTTCGCCAACGCACACGCCGAGCAGCGGTTTGCTGGCGGCGGCCTCGATCACGGCCTCCTGCAGGCCCGACGCGCCGAGCGCCGCCATGCAGTCCGGCATCGCGCCCTGGCCCGGCAGCACCACGCGGTCCGCCGCGCGGATCGCCTCGGGGCGGTCCACCACCTGAACATCCGCCTCCGGCGCCGCGGCACGCAGTGCCTGCGCCACGGAGCGCAGGTTGCCCATGCCGTAATCCACAATTGCTATGGTAGTCATGATTTCAAAACAGGCAACAATGTCTTCAGCCCGTCCACAATGAATTCTACGGCCAGCGCCGACAGGATCAGCCCCATCAGCCGCGTGCCGATATTGATGCCGGTGCGCCCGATCACGCGGGCGATCGGGTCAGCGGCGCGGAACGTCATATATACCACTGCGCCAAGCACCACCCCGATCCCGACCAGGATCAGCAACTGGTACCAGTGCTGCGTCTTGCCGGCATAGACGATCACCGTGCTGATCGAGCCGGGCCCGGTCAGCAGCGGCAGCGCCAGCGGCACCACCGCGACGCTGGCCTTGGCTTCGGCCTCGTCCTCCTCCTCCGGCGTGGCCCGGGTGCGGCTGGTCTGGGCGTTCAGCATGTTCATGGCCATCATGATCATGATGAGGCCCCCGCCCACTTGCAGCGAGGCCACCGAGATATTGAAGAACTCGATGATCTGCTGGCCGAGCAAGGCCGAGATGCCGACCACGATCGCCACCGAGACCGACGCGATCCGGATGGTGCGCAGCTTTTCCTCCTCGGTCTGCTGGGTGGTCAGGCTGATGAAGAACGGGATCGCCCCGATCGGATTGATCAGCGCCAGCAGCGAGATGAACGACTTGAGCGTATCCATCGGGTCGGGCCTGGTCGGTTGGTCTGGCGCGGCGCCCGCGCGCGCCGTGGCACGGCTGCGCGCGGGTCCCGCGTCGGGTCTGCATCGGTACCGCGTTGATCGGAGGTTGCCGCAGGCGCCTGGCCGGCCGCGCGGATCGCCGCGCGCCGGCGCGACTCAGCCTACCAGGGTGCCCTTGGTCGAGGGAATCGTGTTGCCCGCGCGCGGGTCCATCTCCACCGCCATGCGCAGCGCGCGGCCGAAGGCCTTGAACACGGTCTCGCACTGGTGGTGGGCATTGATGCCGCGCAGGTTGTCGACATGCAGCGTGACCGCGGCATGGTTGACGAAGCCGCGGAAGAACTCGATGGTGAGGTCCACGTCGAAGCTGCCGACGCGCGCGCGCGTGAACGGCACGTGGAATTCCAGGCCGGGCCGGCCGGAGAAATCGATGACGACGCGCGACAGGCATTCGTCCAGCGGCACGTAGCTGTGGCCGTAGCGGGTGATGCCCTTCTTGTCGCCGATGGCCTTGGCAACGGCCTGGCCGAAGGCGATGCCGATGTCCTCCACCGTGTGGTGGTCGTCGATGTGCGTGTCGCCGGTGGCTTCGACCTCGAGGTCGAACATGCCGTGGCGGGCGATCTGGTCCAGCATGTGGTCGAGGAACGGCACGCCCGACGCCAGCTTCTGGCGGCCGGTGCCGTCGAGATTCAGGGAAACGCGGATCTGCGTCTCCGATGTATTGCGGGTGACCTCTGCAACACGCATGGTGTTAATCCTGCAACGCCGCGGCGAAGGCGGCGAGAAATTGCGCGTTCTCTTCGGGAGTGCTGACCGTAACGCGCAGACAATTGGCCAGCAACGGGTGCATTTTACTCACGTTCTTGATCAATACCTTGCGCGCGAGCACGCCGTCGAACACGCGCGCGGCGTCGGGCACGCGCGCCAGCAGGAAATTGGCGTCGCTGGGGAATACCGTCACCCCCGGCATGGCCGCCAGCGCCGCCGCCACGGCGGTGCGCTCGGCGCGCAGCAGCGCGGCCTGCTGGTCGAGCACGTCGACGTGTTCGAGCACGAACAGCGCGGTGGCCTCGGTCAGCACGTTGACGTTGTACGGCGGGCGCACCTTGTCGAGCTGCGACAGCCACTCGGGCGCGCCGGCGAGGTAGCCCAGGCGGATGCCGGCCAGCCCCAGCTTGGACACCGTGCGCATCACCAGCAGGTTGCCGAACTCGGCCAGGCGCGGCATCCAGGTGTCGTGCGCGAACGGCTGGTAGGCCTCGTCCACCACCACCAGGCTGTGGCTGACCTCGCCCTGCGCCGCGCGCACGATGGCTTCCATGTCGGCCGCGTCGAACGCGTTGCCGGTCGGATTGTTCGGGTAGGCCAGATAGACCACGGCGGGCTGGTGCTCGGCCATCGCCGCGAGCATGGCGGCGCGGTCGAGCGTGAAATCCGCCTTGAGCGGCACGCCGACGAACCCCACGCCGGCGAACTGCGCCGAGATGGCGTACATGACGAAGCCCGGCACCGGGGCCAGCACCTTGGCGCCGGGCCTGGCCACGGCCAGCGCCAGGATGCTGATGAGCTCGTCGGAGCCGTTGCCGAGCAGCACGTCCATGCCCGCCGGCACCTGCATCACCGTCTTCAGGCGCGCGCGCAGCGCTTCGCTGCTGGGCACCGGGTAGCGGTTGAGCGCCACCTCGGCCAGGCGCGCGGCGAGCTGGTCGCGCAGCGCGTCGGGCAGGCGGTAGGGGTTCTCCATCGCGTCCAGCTTCACCAGACCGTGCGACTCCGCCACATGATAGGCGCCCATGGCGCGCACGTCGTCACGGATGATGCGTTCGATCAGGGAAGGCTGGACTGCTGACATTGACGTTACCTCTTGGATGGTCTGGGTGGTGGTGAAACCGGTGGTTGCCTCAATTGCGCCGCAGGCGGTACTCCGCGCTGCGCGCGTGGGCCTGCAGGCCCTCGCCGTAGGCCAGCTCGGCGGCGATCTGGCCGAGCATCTGCGCGCCCTGCTCGCTCACCTCGATCAGGCTCGAGCGCTTCTGGAAGTCGTACACGCCCAGCGGCGACGAGAAGCGCGCGGTGCGCGAGGTGGGCAGCACGTGGTTGGGGCCGGCGCAGTAGTCGCCCAGCGACTCGCTGGTGTAGCGGCCCAGGAAGATCGCGCCGGCGTGGCGGATCTTCTCGGCCCAGTGGCGCGGGTTCTCGGCGGAAATCTCCAGGTGCTCGGGCGCGATCGCGTTGGCGATCTCGCAGGCCTCGTCCATGTCGCGCACGCGCACCAGCGCGCCGCGGCCGGACAGCGAGGCGCGGATCACGTCGCGGCGCGGCATGGCCTTGATCTGGCGATGTATGCTCTGCTCCACTTCCGCGAGGTAGTTGGAGTCCGGGCACAGCAGGATCGACTGCGCCAGCTCGTCATGCTCGGCCTGCGAGAACAGGTCCATCGCCACCCAGTCGGGGTCGGTGGTGCCGTCGCAGATGACGAGAATCTCGGACGGGCCGGCGATCATGTCGATGCCCACCGTGCCGAACACGCGGCGCTTGGCCGCGGCCACGTAGGCGTTGCCGGGGCCGACGATCTTGTCGACCTGCGGCAGCGTGGCGGTGCCGTAGGCCAGCGCCCCCACCGCCTGCGCGCCGCCGATGGTAAACACCCGGTCCACGCCGGCGATCTGCGCCGCGGCCAGCACCAGCTCGTTGCGCACGCCGCCCGGCGTGGGCACGACCATGATGACTTCCTTGACGCCGGCCACGCGCGCCGGAATCGCGTTCATCAGCACCGAGGACGGATAGGCGGCCTTGCCGCCCGGCACGTAGATGCCGACGCGGTCCAGCGGCGTCACCTTCTGGCCCAGCACGGTGCCGTCGGACTCGGTGTACTCCCAACTGTGGCTGCCGCACTCGATCTTCTGCTTCTCATGGTAGGCGCGCACGCGCGCCGCGGCCGCCTCCAGCGCCGCGCGGCGCTTGGGCTCGAGCTCCTCGAGCGCGGCTTCGAGCTCGGCCTGCGACAGCTCCAGCGCGGCCATCGAGCCGGCCTTCACGCGGTCGAAGCGCTCGGTGTATTCCAGCACCGCGGCGTCGCCGCGGGCCTTCACGTCGGCCAGGATCTGCGCCGCGGCGCGGTCGATGGCCTCATCCTCGCCGGCCTCGAAGGCCAGCACGTGGCGCAGCGCGGCCGCGAAATCCGGTTCGGTCGAATCCAGCCGGCGGATTGCGAGATTTTCCATAGCGTATTCGTTCATGACTCCAGTCTCCGGGTCCATGCCCTTGTCCGTCTCCATCGCACCCTCTTCATCGCGCGCGGCTTCAGGCCAGCGCGGCCGAAGCGCGTTCGAACGCCTCGAGAATCGGGGCCAGCCGCTCGCGCTTGAGCTTGAGGGCAGCCTGGTTGACCACCAGGCGCGACGAGATCTGCGCGATCTCCTCCACTTCGACCAGGTTGTTGGCGCGCAAGGTCCCGCCGGTGCTGACCAGGTCGACGATGGCGTCGGCCAGCCCCACCAGCGGCCCGAGTTCCATCGAGCCATACAGCTTGATCAGGTCCACGTGCACGCCCTTCTTGGCGAAGTGCTCGCGCGCGGTCTGCACATACTTGGTGGCCACCGCCAGGCGCGCGCCCTGGCGCACGGCGCTGGCGTAGTCGAAGCCGGCCGAGGTCGCCACCGACATGCGGCAGCGGGCGATGTTCAGGTCGATCGGCGCGTAGAGCCCGGCCATGCCGTGCTCCATCAGCACGTCCTTGCCCGCCACGCCGAAGTCGGCCGCGCCGTACTGCACGTAGGTCGGCACGTCCGAGGCGCGCACGATGATGACGCGCACGTCCGGGTCGGAGGTGGGCAGGATCAGCTTGCGCGAGGTTTCGGGATCCTCGGTCACGTGGATGCCGGCCGCCTCGAGCAGCGGCATGGTTTCGGTGAAGATCCGGCCCTTGGAGAGGGCCAGCGTCAACTGGTTCGGGGAGGGGCTCATCTGCGTCCTTGTTCTGTCTGCTGTCGTCTCGCTCAGGCGATGCGGCGGATCTTCGCGCCGACGGCCGACAGCTTGTCTTCCATGCGGTCGTAACCGCGGTCGAGGTGATAGATGCGGTCGATCACGGTCTCGCCCTCGGCCACCAGGCCGGCGATCACCAGGCTGGCCGAGGCGCGCAGGTCGGTGGCCATCACCCTGGCGCCCGACAGCCGGGGCATGCCGGTCACGACCGCGGTGTTGCCTTCGACCGCGATGTCCGCGCCGAGCCGGTTGAGCTCCTGCACGTGCATGAAGCGGTTCTCGAAAATGGTCTCGGTGATGCGCGCCACGCCGCCAGCGATGCTGTCGAGCGCCATGAACTGCGCCTGCATGTCGGTGGGGAAGGCGGGGTATTCCGAGGTGCGGAAGCCGACCGGCTGCGGGCGGCGGGCCATGCTCAGGCGGATCCAGTCCTCGCCGGTCTCGATCGCCGCGCCGGTCTCGCGCAGCTTGTCGAGCACCGCGTCCAGGATGCCCGGCGGGATGCCGCGCAGCACCACGTCGCCCAGCGTGGCCGCGGCCGCGCACAGGAAGGTGCCGGCCTCGATGCGGTCGCCGATCACGGTGTGGCTGGCGCCGTGCAGGCGCGCCACGCCCTGCACCACCAGGCGGTCGGTGCCGATGCCGTCGATGCGCGCGCCCATCTTGACCAGCAGGTTGGCCAGGTCGGTCACTTCCGGCTCACGCGCGGCGTTCTCCAGCACGGTCTCGCCCTCGGCCAGCGTGGCGGCCATCAGCAGGTTCTCGGTGCCGGTCACGGTGATCATGTCCGTCACCACGCGCGTGCCCTTCAGGCGCCTGGCGCGGGCGTGGATGAAGCCGTGCTCGATGGCGATCTCGGCGCCCATCGCCTGCAGGCCCTTGATATGCTGGTCGACCGGGCGCGCGCCGATGGCGCAGCCGCCGGGCAGCGACACGCGCGCCTCGCCGAAGCGCGCCACCAGCGGGCCGAGCACCAGGATCGAGGCGCGCATGGTCTTCACCAGTTCGTAGGGCGCCTCGGGCAGGTTGACGCCGGTGCCGTCGAGCGTGACGCGCGCGCCGTCCTGCACGGCCTGCATGCCCATCTGGCGCAGCAGCTTGAGCGTGGTGCTGACGTCCTGCAGGTTGGGCACGTTGTCGAGCGATACGGTATCGGCCGCCAGCAGCCCCGCGCACAGGATCGGCAGCGCGGCATTCTTGGCGCCCGAGACGCGGATCTCGCCGCGCAGCGGGCCATTGCCCTGGATCTCGAGTTTGTCCATCTTCTGTCTTTTCCGGCCGGTGCGCATGGTGCGCGCCCGGCATCGTTCGTCACATTCCGCGGCCGGCGCATCGGCGCGCCCGTCCGCGGTGTCTGGTACCCGCGGGCCGCGCCGGGCGGCCCTGTTTGTCACGTCCGGCCTGTCGGGCGGCCAGCTTGATGTTCCGAGCGGCGTGGCTTGCTGTGGCTTACCTGGCCTGCGCCTGCCATTCGGCCGGCGTCAGCGTCTTCATCGACAGCGCGTGGATCTCGGCGCGCATGCGCTCGCCCAGCGCGGCGTAGACCTGCTGGTGGCGCTGGATCAGGCGCTTGCCGTCGAACTGGGCGCTCACGATGGTGGCGAAGAAGTGCTGGCCGTCGCCCTCCACTTCGAGGTGTTCGCAGGGCAGGCCCTGGGCGATGTAGTCCCTGACTTGTTGCGGTGTAGGCAGCATGATGAGTATTGGCGTTGGTTCGCGTGCGGGCCGGTGGCGGCGGGTTGGCGTCGGGTTGGCGTCGGCGGGCGGCGTTCAGTGGCGCAGCTTGTAGCCGCTCTTGAGCATGCGCAGCGCGACGGCCGCGAGCACCACGAAGGCCGTGCCCACCACCGCCAGGCTGTAGGCCGGCGCCACGTCGGAGACGCCGAAGAAACCGTAGCGGAAGCCGTCGATCATGTAGAAGAACGGGTTGGCGTGCGACACCGCCTGCCAGAACGGGGGCAGCGAGTGGATCGAGTAGAACACGCCGGACAGGAACGTGGCCGGCATGATCAGGAAATTCTGGAACGCGGCGAGCTGGTCGAACTTCTCCGCCCAGATGCCGGCGATCAGCCCCAGCGTGCCGAGGATGGCCGCGCCCAGCAGCGCGAACGCCAGGATCCAGCCGATGTAGGCGAAATGCAGGTGCGCGAACCACGCGGTCACCAGCAGCACGCCCAGGCCCACGGCCAGCCCGCGCACCACGGAGGCCACCACGTAGGCGCCGAACATCTCCCAGTGCGACAGCGGCGGCAGCATGATGAACACCAGGTTGCCGGTGATCTTGGACTGGATCAGCGACGACGAGCTGTTGGCGAACGCATTCTGCAGCACGCTCATCATCACCAGGCCGGGCACCAGGAAGGCGGTGTAGCTGATCTGGTCGTACACCTTCACACGGTCTTCGAGCACGTGGCCGAAGATCAGCAGGTAGAGGATCGCCGTGAGCACGGGCGCGGCCACGGTCTGGAAGCTGACCTTCCAGAAACGCAGCACTTCCTTGTAGAGCAGCGTGCGGAAGCCCACCAGGCCGCCCACCGCCATCGGCGCCAGGTGCGCGTTGAGAGCGTCCGGGACGTCCGTCGCGCGGTCGAATTCGGTCGGCATCTTCATGCTGCGGCCTCCACCGCCGTATCCGGCAGCGCGCCGGGCATATGGCCTTCGCGGCGCATGATCTGCACGAACACGTCCTCCAGGTCTGCCTTGTTGATTTCCATGTCCTCGATCTCGCAGCCGGCTTCGCGGCAGGCGGCCAGGATCGGCTCGACCGCCGGGTAGCCGGACAGGCGCAGGCGCACCGCGCGCTCGCCCGGGTTGGCGGGCATGCGCAGCGGCTCCAGCGCGGGCGGCAAGGTACCACGCGAAAATGTCAGCGCAAGCTGCAGGCCGGCGAACTGGCTCAGCAGGTTGCTGGTGCGGTCCAGCGCCACCACCTCGCCGAACTTGAGCATGGCGATGCGGTCGCACAGCGCCTCGGCCTCTTCCAGGTAGTGCGTGGTGAGGATGATGGTGTGGCCTTCGCGGTTCAGGCGCGAGATGAACTTCCACAGCGTCTGGCGCAGTTCCACGTCCACGCCGGCGGTCGGCTCGTCGAGCACGATCACGGGCGGGCGGTGCACCAGCGCCTGCGCCACCAGCACGCGGCGCTTCATGCCGCCGGAGAGCTGGCGCATGTTGCTGTCGGCCTTGTTGGTGAGATCGAGGTTGGCCATGATCTCGTCGATCCAGTCGTCGTTGCGGGTCAGGCCGAAGTAGCCCGACTGCAGGCGCAGCGTCTCGCGCACGGTGAAGAACGGATCGAAGACCAGTTCCTGCGGCACCACGCCCAGCATGCGGCGCGCCAGCCGGTAATCGGACACGACATCGTGGCCGAGCACGCGCACGCTGCCGGAATCGGCGCGGTTCAGGCCCGCGAGAATGGAGATCAGCGTGGTCTTGCCGGCACCGTTGGGGCCGAGCAGGCCGAAGAATTCGCCGCGCTCGACGGTGAAGCTGACGCCCTTGAGCGCCTGCAGGTTGCGGTAGCGCTTGCGAACATCGGTGAGTTCGATGGCTTTCATGGCCGGATACTGTTTGGCAGGCGCTGCGGGCTGCGGGCTCGCGCGCCGGCCTCCTTGAAATGGCGGGGACCGCCTTGGGTGCTTCGACCGGGTCTTGCGTCTGGTCCGTGCCTTTTTGTGCCGGAACGGTCGAACAACCCGGAATTATAGGGGATGCGGGAGCAGTCCCGCTGTGTGCGCGAGGCGTGGCGCGTGCCATCGCCCGGGCATCGCGGTAGCAGGCGCCAGCACGGCGGCCTGCCACGGATGCCGGTTCAATGTCGGTGGGAGGCCCGGTGAGAAGCGTCGGACGGCGCGCCGGCGTCCGCGGCGGGCGCCAGTTGCAGCAGGGAGTCGACGCCGTACAGCGTGGCCAGCTGGGCCAGTTGCGCCGGCACGCCGACGAAGGACAGGACCTGCCCGCGGCCGGCGGCATCGCGCTGCCAGGCCAGCAGCACGGCGACCGCGGCGGAATCCACCTGGGCCAGCGCGCTGCAGTCCACCCGGTCTTCGCCCTGGGCCAGGCGAGCCAGCCCGTCACGCAGCACGGCGGCGGCGTTGCGGTTGGTCAGCGAAGTGTCGAGCGAGAGCATCGAAGGGAGCCAGGGCTTTGCGGATAAGGGACTTCAGGAACTGAACGGCGCACCCGCCAGTCAGGCCGGGTGCGCCCATTGTAGAACACTTCGGCCGCGCATGCTGCGCCGCAGCCGGCGCGGCATGCCTCAGTTCTTGGCGTTGGCGAGCTGGCGGTTGCGGTCCTGCAGCGTCTTGACCACGCCTTCCACGCCCTGCTGGCCGACGATGGTGTTGAAGCTGCCCTTGTACGCCTCGGTCAGCCAGGCGCCCAGCACGTTGATGTCATAGACCTTCCAGCCCTGCGGGGTCTTCTCGAGGCGGTAGTCCAGCTGGATCGGGTCGCCCTTGTTGATGACCTGGGTGCGGATGGTGGCGTCGGTGTCGTCCGGCGCGCCGCGGTACGGGCGGAACTGCACCTGCTGGTCGCGGATCTGCGCGATCGCGCCCGAATAGGTGCGGATCAGCAGGGTCTTGAATTCGTCGGTGATCTGCTTCTGCTGTTCCGGCGAGGCCTTGGACCAGTTGCGGCCCATCGCGATCTGGGTGGTGCGCTGGAAGTCCGCGTTGGGCAGGATCTTCTGCTCGACCAGCGCCGAGATCTTGCCGATATTGCCGGCCTGCATGTCCTTGTCGGCCCGCACGGTGGCCATCACGTCGCCGACCACGGCCTTGACCAGGCCATCGGGCGTGCTGGCATCCTGCGCCTGGGCATGGGCGGCGCCGGCAAAGGCAGCCACGGCAAGAAAAGGCAGCAACAGTCGCTTCATCATCATCTTCTTCCTTGTCAATCTGACGCAGGGTATGCCGCGGCGCGGCGTCCTCGCGTATCCCGGCCTCCGGCCGGTTGGTGGTCACGCCCGGTTGGAGTCGGGCGCACCCGGGGAGTTCGCGGCGCCAAGGCTTCCGGCGCCACATCCATACGTTTTGTTGCAACGCTCACAACCGCGTCACGCATGGCGCGGCGCGGCGGGCGCGCTCAGCGCGGAAAACGGATGCCGGGCGGCATCTGCACCGGCGGCGTGGGCAGCGCCTGGTTTTCCTGCTGGGCATCGGCCGGCGGCGCGGACGGCTCGCCGTCGTCCTCGCTCTGCGGCGGATTGCCATCATAGATCTGGTACTGGCGGCGCTGCAGGTAGGCGTCGCGCAGGAAGCTGTATTTGTCCAGCGCGGCTTCCTCGATCAGGTTGGACGCGCTCAGCAGCGAGGCACGCGTGCTGACGACGCGCACCCCGGTCAGCGTATTGCGGACCCAGATCGGGTCCACGTACGCCAGCGGGTCCATCTGGCGGTCCACCAGCATGCCGGCGGTATCGCGCACCGTGCTCGGCCCGAACAGCGGCAGCACCAGGTACGGGCCGGCCGGCACGCCCCACACGCCGAGGGTCTGGCCGAAGTCTTCCTTGTACTTGGGCAGCCCGGCCGGGGTGGCGATGTCGATCAGGCCGCCGATGCCCAGCACGCTGTTGATCGCCACGCGCATGGTGTCTTCCGCCGCGCGCGTGGGCTTGCCCTGCAGCAGGTTGTTGATGGCCGAGTAGACATCGCTGACGTTGGAGAACGCGTTGTCGATCGCGGTGCGGATCGGCGAGGGCACGTAGTCGGTATAGAGCTGCGCGACCGGCTTGAGCACGACCTTGTCGACGCCGTCGTTGACGCGCTGGACCTGCCGGTTGAACGGCTCGATCGGGTCCTGCGGATTCGCCGTGGGCCCCGTCGCGCAACCCGCCATCAACAAGGCGGCCGCGGCCGCCGCCAGCCACTTCTGCCCCCCGCGCCATGACGCGGCGACCCGTTTGCGCATCATTTCACTCCCCCTGCGGGGGCGCTGGCCGCGCTCCCGCCCGCGTTGTTGCCGCCGGCACCCGCGTCCGCGGCTTTGTTATAGAGGAACTGCCCGATCAGGTTTTCCAGCACCACGGCCGACTGCGTCATGGTGATGCGCCCGCCGTCGGCCAGCATGGCGGTGTCGCCGCCCGCCTCGAGGCCGATGTACTGCTCGCCGAGCAGGCCCGAGGTGAGGATCTTGGCCGAGGTGTCCTTGGGAAACTGGTAGCGCGTCTCCAGGTTCAGCGACACGGTGGCCTGGTAGGTCTTGTCGTCGAAGCGGATGTCCGCCACGCGGCCCACCACCACCCCGGCGCTCTTGACCGGCGCGCGCGGCTTGAGGCCGCCGATGTTGTCGAAGCGCGCCTGCACGGCATAGGTCTGCTGGAACGACAGCGAACTCATGTTGCCGGCCTTCAGGGCCAGGAACAGCAGCGCGACGAAGCCCGCCACCACGAACAGGCCAACCCAGAAATCGAGGGTATTTCTTTTCATCTCTCGTCTCTTTTTCAAATACTGCACCGCGGCAACGGGCCGGATGGGGACAACGGCCCTGCCGGCTCAGCTGAACATCAGCGCCGTCAGCAGGAAATCCAGCGCCAGCACCGCCAGCGAGGCGATCACCACGGTCCGCGTGGTGGCGCGCGATACGCCTTCGGGCGTGGGCTTGGCCTCATAACCCTGGTACAGGGCGATGAACGTCACCGCGACGCCGAAGATAAAGCTCTTGATGACACCGTTGAGCACGTCGGCGCGCACGTCTACGCCGCCCTGCATCTGCGACCAGAACGCGCCCGCGTCCACGCCGATCATCTGCACGCCGACCACGTAGCCGCCGAGGATGCCGACCGCGCTGAAGATCGCGGCCAGCACCGGCATGGCCACCACGCCCGCCCAGAAGCGCGGCGCGATCACGCGCTGCAGCGGGTTCACCGCCATCATCTCCATTGCGGTGAGTTGTTCGCCGGCCTTCATCAAGCCGATTTCGGCGGTCAGCGAGGTGCCGGCGCGCCCGGCGAACAGCAGCGCGGTCACGACCGGCCCCAGCTCGCGCACCAGCGACAGCGCCACCAGCAGGCCGAGCGCCTGCTCCGAGCCGTAGCGGTTGAGCGTGTAATAGCCCTGCAAACCGAGCACGAAGCCGACGAACAGCCCCGATACGGCGATGATCACCAGCGACAGGTTGCCGACGAAGAAGATCTGGTCGCTCACCAGCCGGAAGCGCCGCAGCAGCGCCGGCGACATCGCCAGCACCGTAAAGAACATGCGCGTGGCGTGGCCCAGCCCGTTCACGGAGCGCCGCACCGCGGCACCGATATTGGTGAAGAATCCCATCATCGGGCGGCCTCGCCGGTGAAGTCGTCGGCCAGCGACGGCCCAGGATAGTGGAACGGCACCGGGCCGTCGGCCTCGGCATGGACGAACTGGTGCACGAAGGGGTCGGCCGAGGCGCGCAGCGCCTCGGGCTCGCCCTCGGCGACGATGCGGCCGTCGGCGATGAAATAGACGTAGTCGGCGATCTGGAAGGTCTCGTTGACGTCGTGCGAGACGATGATGGTGGTGGCGCCGAGCGCCTCGTTGAGGCTGCGGATCAGGCGCGCGGTCAGGCCCAGCGAGATCGGGTCCAGCCCGGCGAACGGCTCGTCGTACATCAGCAGCGCCGGGTCCAGCGCGATCGCGCGGGCCAGCGCCACCCGGCGCGCCATGCCGCCGGAGATCTCCGAGGGCATCAGGTCGCGCGCGCCGCGCAGGCCGACCGCGTTGAGCTTCATCAGCACCAGGTCGCGGATCATCGACTCGGGCAGGTCGGTATGTTCGCGCAAGGGGAAGGCAACGTTGTCGAACACCGAGAGATCGGTGAACAGTGCGCCGAACTGGAACAGCATGCCCATCTGGCGCCGCACGGCGTACAGGCCGTCGCGGTCCAGCGCGGGGATGTTGGCGCCGTTGAACAGGATTTCGCCCTGTTGCGGCCGGACCTGGCCGCCGATCAGGCGCATCACGGTAGTCTTGCCGCAGCCCGAGCCGCCCATGACGGCGACCACCTTGCCGCGCGGGAAACGCATGCTGAGGCCCGACAGGATAGGCTTGCCGCCCGCCGTGTAGGCGAAGTCGACAGCGTTGAGCTCGACGAGGTTTGAGGCGGATTCCGTCACGTTTGCACCGTTTTGGCAGTCCGCCATTATAAGGGCTAGTACCTAGCCATGCCCGGAGCAGTGTGGCGCAATCCACATCCATCGGCTGCAAATAATTGTTTCATCACTTTTTGCGGCTGGCGTGCCGTTCGAAACACATATTTCAGATCCGGCTATGGCTCCGTCGGCCCGCCCGCCTGCCGCAGGATCACCTGCCACTGGATCGACTCGGAGCGGATCGCGGTGGCGAACGCTTCCGGCGAGTCGCGCAGCGGCGTCAGCCCCGCCGCCAGCAGGCGGTCGCGCACCTCGCGCTCGCCCATGACGGCATCGAGCTCGCCGGCCAGCCGCGCGATGATCGCGTGCGGCGTCTTGGCCGGCGCGATCACGCCGAACCAGGCGCCCGCGCCGTAGCCGTCCAGCCCCGACTCCTGCAGCGTGGGCACCGCCGGCGCGAGCGGCGAGCGCGCCGTGCCGGTCACGCCCAGCAGCCGCAGGTTGCCGTTGCGGACATGGCCCTGCACCGCGGCATAAGAGCAGAAACAGGCACTGATGCGGCCCGCGAGCATCTCCTGCACCACCGCGCCCTCCCCCTTGGCCGTCACCAGCGGCACGCCATTGGGCACGCCGTGCACCGCGTATTCCGCATACAGGTGCGAAGGGCTGCCGGCCTGCCCGGAGCCATAGCTGTACGAAGCCGGGCTGGCCTTGACCGCGGTCAGCCACTGCTGCGGCGTGCGCATCGGCAGGCGCGCGTCGATCACCAGGAACAGCGGCATGGTGGCGACCCGCGCCACCGGCGTGAAGTCGCGCACCACGTCGTAGGGCACCGGCTCCAGGCCGGGCTGGATCAGCATGGTGGCCTGGTGGAACAGCAGCGTATGGCCGTCCGAGCTGGCCTTGGCCACCACGTCGCCGGCCGTGGTGCCGCCCGCGCCGGGCCGGTTGTCCACATCCACCAACACGCCCAAGCGCGCCGCCAGCCGCTCGGCCAGCATGCGCGCCACCGCGTCCGGCACGCCGCCGGCCGGGAACGGCACGATCAGGCGCACCGGGCGCGCGGGAAACGAGATCGGACGGGCGTAGCTGGCCGGAGTGGCGGCCGAGGTCGTGGCCGAAGCAGAAGATGGCGCCGCGGGCCGGGCCAGGCAGGCCCCGCCGGCGGCGGACAGCACGCCGCCGAGGCAAAGCGCCACGGCGCGCGCCGCAAGACGGCGCGGGGCAGGCAACGAGCCGGGCCGACGACCGGCGCGCGGCGGTGGCAACCAACGGGACGGCTCTGCCGCGGGGTGAAGCAACTTCGCCTTACCTCGCCAAAGCCGCGAAAACATGCGCACTTCGGACATCAATTCCTCCGAGCCACGGGCGTTGCCGGTGACATATGGGTCGGCTGAAAAGGGGATGAGCGAGGCAGTCTTTGTTCTGATTGTGCGGTTCATTCTACGAACAATGGCCAGAGCCGCACAGACCACGTTAACCATAGCCGGGACAACCCTGTGCGGGCCGCCGGGCCGATGCGCTGCACCCCGCAAACCCGCGCCGGGGCGCCGTCTATAATCGCCGGCCATGAGCCAATCCATGCGCGAATCCATCCTCCGTCCGATGACGCCCGCCGACCTGCCCGCCGTGCTCGGCATCCAGGCGCAGTGCTACCGCGGCACGCTGCACGAATCCGGCGCGGCGCTGGCCAGCCGGCTGGCGCTCTCGCCCGCCACCTGCTGGGTCGCCGCGCCGGCGGGCCGGCCCGAGGCACTGGCCGCCTACCTGTTCACCCACATGTGGCCGCAGGACAGCCTGCCACCGTTCGACGGCCTGCTGGCCAGGCACTGGGACGGCGGCGAACTCACCTGGTTCGTGCACGACATGGCGGTGGCGCCCGCCGGGCAGGGGCAAGGCCTGGCCTTGCGGCTCTGGCAGGCAGCGCGGGCGGCGGCGCTCGACGCCGGGTTGTGCTCGTCGCGGCTGGTCGCGGTGCAGTCGGCGGCCGGCTGGTGGGGCCGGCTGGGCTATCAGCAGATTGCGCCGGCGGGCGCGGCGTTGTCCGCCAAACTGGCGGCCTATGGGGACGATGCGGTGTTGATGGAGAGAGAAGTTTAGTTGCGGGTCTGCCTGACTTCGATGAGGAAATTTTTTTATTTTAAATCAATTACTTAATATCGAATTCAAGGGTTGAACGTCAACGGCTGAACGTCAAAATCAAAGTCAACTTCAAAGTCAAAGGCTTTCGCTCCCCCGGAGCGACCTACTTTCTTTTCCCCGAAAAGAAAGTAGGCAAAGAAAGCGGGCTGCCTGGCCGGCAGGGGCAGAAACGTTGGGGTTTCTTGTTGTTGGTGGTTTCGTGGTGGGGCCTGTGGTTCTGCTGGCATCCTGCCATTACCGGTGCGAGCGGCCACGATCTGGCTGGCGGTATGGGTTGCGGGGTCAGACCTATGATGGCGGGCGCACTGCTGATTCGGCCATCTGCCGTTACCGGCGCGAGCCACCACGACATAGCACCCTCGTGGTTTCGTGGTGGGCGTGGTGGACCCCGCGCGGGTGCGTTGGGTTGCTGGAACCGGGATTGCTTTTCAGCCGTCCGGCACTGCGTTCAAATAGGGGCCACCGCGCCCACCACGAAACC
>NZ_BBQM01000032.1 GCF_000876015.1 Cupriavidus basilensis
CCCTCGCCGCCCTTGCTCCATAGCAGCACCGCGTCAGGGGTGATCAGCCAACCCGTTTCGGCAAGGCCGGGCAGCAGGTGCTCAATAACGTCATCGTCGCCGGTGAGCAGTAGCCAAGGCTGGCGATGGCGCCAGCGCCAACCGTGGATAGCTCGAAGGCGTGTTGCCAGCGATTCCCTCAAGGGCGCCCACGCTAGCGAATCGGGCACTTCCGACCCGGCCACAGAATCGACCGGCACGACCCCCTGGGCAAGCAATGCCTGGTCTACCACGCGCCCCGCCTTGCGAAACTCCACCAAGGAAAACAGCGGGATCACAACCAGCAGGATTGCTCCACAGCCCAATACCCATGCCATCGCACGGCCTCGGCTCTCCGGCGTAGTCAGGCCAATCGTCGCGCCGAGCAGATAAATCAGGACACACGCCAAGGCGCATGCGAAGACCAAGGCCCAGAGTAGCCCAGAGGGCAGGCGGACCTTTGAAGCGGGAGAGGGAACGTCAGACACCTTCATGCGCTGTTAGATTTTCATTTGATCATGGTCATGCGGACCAGGTCACGTTGCTGGCTCGCAACCATTTGCGGACGCCCTGTTTGATGTGCATGCTCGCTCGCGAGTGCAATGCCAAGCCAATCGGCTGCGATGCCCGCATGGCCAAGACTGGCATCGACCTCTTGGATTTCACCCGCGTTCCGGCCGGCGTTCGTCCAGGCAGCCAGGATGGCTGCCCCAGTTGCGCTATCCACGCCGGATTGCCACAAACTACCGGCTTCGTCAGCAGAACCCCGCCCCCATTGCATGGCGGATGCTAGGACCCCGCCCATATCGGAAAGAGTGCCTTCAACGGGACGATGCAGCGCAGTATTCCCCACCCACCCTGCTCGCCGTCCAGCGCATTGCGTCACAAATAGCAAAGCCACGCCAGCCTCGGTACTATCAGATGGCGGCACGTCATACAGTTGTGCGGCGACGACCAGGATCGCGCGGGCCGTCTTTCCACCATTGTCAAGCCACCTATCCACTTCCATAACGCCATAATCTGCCGTTGTGTGCTCGACATTTTCCCCGCGCAGGCCCATCTCCACCCAGATGCGTTTCCAGCCGACCAACGCCTCAGCGGGGTCAATTGACCGCCCGTCAGCAACCAGATAGACATCCAGATGCAGCCGGGCCGGCAAGTCTCGCAGCGCATCCGTCATGCGTTCGAGCAACATCTGATACACCGATTCCGACCGGATGGCCGCTGGCTTCCTGGCGAATTCACTTGCGACATGGCCAGCCTCGTCCTCGCTCTCAATAAGAATCGAGTGCCGGACGTGAGCATTGACGGCATCCACATAGGTCGATTCCAACACGCTTTCACCATCGACGATGCGTTCGGCAACACGGTCTCCCCCAAGAGCGGTGACATAGGCAATTTCCAGTAAGCTCAATGGCTGTTGGGCATGTCTAATGGCAACACGCAAACCCTCGTCTCGCACTTCGTTGCGAATGTGCGTTTTCATCTGGGCATACTGGAACAGCCCATAACGCAGAGAAAACATCACTCCGTAGCAAAGGCCCGGAACACCAAATAACCAGGCCCAAAAGACTCCTTCGTGAACCGACTTGCCCGCAGGCCAGCACCACAAGGTCAAACCGGCACCGGCACCCATCACCACGATAAACAACACAAGCCAAATCACCGCCGAAGGCCCATCATCGCCACAGGCAACTTCTGCCGGCAATGCGGAGAGGTCGATCGGCATCAGGCAATTCCGGTATTGGGTGCCGACGAAATCAGCGAGCACCCGCAGGCAGTTCGGTGGCCATGAAAGGCCACCGGAACGCCATCATCGGTAAACGATGGGTCACCCTCGACGATCACGTTTTCTCCGTGCATTGGGCAAGACACCCAATCACCTTTGCGCGCCACCGGGCTGCCGTCGATCAACATCGTCACCGAGCCCGTGAGAACTACCCCGCCATGTGAATTTCCGTCGCCCTTCCTGACAATTCCTCTCATTTCTTTATCTCATCACAATATAAGATCAAGCTTCCTACTTAGCGGCGCCGACTATGGCAACCGCTGCCCATGACTTCTCGCACTCCGAGCTCACTTCGGCAATTCGGCAGGTCCGGCCGTCCACAACCAGCACATGGCCGTGGCCCCTCCCCACGTCACGCCTACCGCCACCAGCAGCATTGCAAGCCAGATCAGGGAGGCTTCGATCGTCCCGCCCAACTTAATGGGCAATGCGTTTCGAAATCCCCGTTGATCATCCAGGCAAATCAGCAACAGTGCTCCCGCGGCGGCAACTACCCACGGAAATACGGCATAGGGAGCGAGTCCGTTCCGTCGTTGTCGGAACACACGCACGCACTGCCTCAGCCAGAGCAACGAAACGAAGACAGGCAACGCGAGAATGGTGCGCGACAGCAACACCAAACTGAACATATCCCGCTCGGTCATCAACGTCAGCAACCAAATGGGAAGCACCCAGAAAATGAGTGCCCAGGCCATGACGAGCTGCAGATGCGATCCTCGTCGGGCAATTAAACTCACGCCCAAGAGCGTGACAGTCACGCCAAGCACACCTGCAATCAGGATCAACATTCCGCTGATATAACCCGCATAATCCGCATTAGACATAGCTGGCAGCCCCGACGCTCGTTGTTACCGGAATTAGACCGCATCCATCATGATCACTCCCGCTTGCGCAGTGACGCCACCACCTCGTCCGCTAGCCGCTTGAATTCCTCCTTCGACATTGGCGTAAGATTGCGTTGCCTTGCCACTTCCGACCGTTGAATCAAATGAATGTCCAAGGCATAGTAACCACCCTGCGGATTGGCGACAGCACGATATCCATAGTCCACGTCCCCATTCTGACGGGTGATTTGGATGAAACTGCTGTAGCCCTCATAGTCCGCCATCTTGACTGACGGAAATGGCCAAACGAGAGTTCGCATTTCCCTTTCTCGGGGAAGTTGCTCCCAAAATACCCTGAGGCTATCGCGGCTTTTTTTCTTGTTTTCGCTTGATGACAATCGGAAATCCGACGCGTCATCGTTACGATCCCACCAGGCACCATCACCCACCCAGATCATGATATCCGGGTGTTTCGCAAGCACGCCCTTCTGATAGATCCTTAGAAATCGCCCACGAAACGTCGTGCCGATGAAAGAAAATGGCAAACACAAGCCCTCTCCACTAGAAATCTCAAACAATTCCCGTGGCCGGAATAGCTTCACCTTCTCTTCAAAGGTCGGCTCGCCTGGGCTTGCTTTTCCTTTCGGAGGTCCTGAGATCGAATAAATCCTGCCAGCACGGTAGAAATACCCGTCAATACTATCTGGGCCATCTCGCCATGCGAAAGCATTTATGTCGCTGATTGGGTACGCGGAAATACTTTCCCCGTAGATCTGCCTCTCTTTCGCTGCATCCGTCATCGGTGCATTTTTTGCCTCATCAAGCGCATTTTTCTTATTACTGATATATGCGTCGTGCAATTTTTTTTGCACCGTATAAAATTCTTTGATCGTCACGTTACTGCCCGATGCAACCGGAAGTTCAGCTACCTGATCGCTTCCGCTAACGTAGTCACCAACAACGCTGCCAACCGTCCTCACAAGGGGCTGGAAATCCGCTGGCAGGTCCACCTGATATAACCCAACACACTCACTTTTCCAGGCCACCCCGTCTGTTTTAAATCCAAATACTTGCGCCTGACACACTCCCGCGCAAAGAGACAAGAGCATCCAGACCAACTGGAACCTGATTAGCTTGAAGGGATTCCTCATGATGCGCTCCCGTTGTCAGGCAACTGCCCGACTGCGGCCAGAACTGGCCGGGGTGCAGCATTTTTCTCATCGGGAACTTCCTTTGTTGGCAAAGGATCTCCCTCTGTAACCAAAGTATAATTTAGCTTCACATCGTTGTTCTCACCCTTGGTCCATGCATAAGGAAACAACGTCGCGAATCCCTTAATATTTCCCAATTCAGCCACCTGCTTTTCATCGAGTGGTGGCGCCTTCCAGAATTCCGAGTCAAATGGCATCCTTGTCCTTGCAAGCGTCAAATCTGCCCCCTTTCTCTCATTCTTCTCACCTCTGTGATAGACGGGCCAGATCGAAGCCCCCCTTTTCCGCTCCGTATTCTTTTGTGGATCAGAAGGGTCAAAATTTTGGGGAATAAAGGGAAACGCTGCTTCATAAGCCTTTGCGTTAGCGTCCGCAATTTTTTGAATGTTCTTCCAGCTGCCCGGCTTCCCTGGCTGCTGGATGGCGTTTTTCAACTCTGTTGCTTGCTGAACACTACTGCTGCCGTTTTCCACGTTGAGGCCGAAAATCTTCTCCCACACCGCTACCCGTAGATGGTGCGCGAAGTTCCGCACCAGGCGGGGTCGACCGTCATCAAGCACATCCTTACTGCCCTGTTTAGTGTCCAGAATCAGCACTCCAAGCTCTGAGTCACGATCCCCCAGCAAACTCCGATCGTTGATATTGGCACTGCCTAGCAGCACATAACGATCATCCACAATCATCAATTTCGAATGCACGTAGACCTGTTCTGTCACATAGCGTTCGCCCAGCTTGGTCCAGTTACGGAGATTCAATAGCGTGACGTACCTGAAGCACTCAGAAATCTTAATATCCTTATAATCATTCGTCGTCTCGCTCTCCCTGCAAACCGCCGCCTTGAGGGATGCCAATTCCTTGACGGTCTTGCACGTGCCTTTATTTGCATCGAACTCCCGCTTCGCCCACAAGTGCCGGCGAATCCGGTTCAACAGACTGAACCGCCCGAACACCAGCGTCTGCATCGTCCAATGCACCTGGCATAGCACCGCCCCATCATTCAGCTTCCCTTCCGGATGTACAGGCAGCGTGATATAGACGTGAAATGGCTCCCCATCAGGGTTGTCAAAGATTGCCCGCCTTATCCGGTCTCCAATGCACTGGCAAATGTCGTTCTGGATTCCTTCGTCATCGCCGTCGTAGCCCCAGCGGGTAGCCTTCGCCGAGACCATGCTGTACACCTCCGCGCCTGGCCCTACATAGCCGGGGCCCGGCGACGGGCTCGGGTTCCAGTCCGATTGGGCGCCGTCAATCGTCCGCGCCGAACCCGATTTCACCTGAGCACTGCTGAAGTTCGAGACGAAAAATTGATTCTCGATGTAGATGAAGTGCGTGCTATGGTCGATCAGCAACCGCATTGCCTGCAGATGATCACTTTGGGTCTTGCCGCTATCGCACATCGCCGGCGGAGCGCTACGCAGCACCTGAACCACGCAGCCACCTTTGCTTTGGACCGGTTTTTCCGCGTTTGTCAGCTTGGGGAAGTCCTTCTTTGCACCGTGGTTCCAGCGGCTCACGAAATTCCGCGTGAGCTCCGCGACAGCCGGTCCCTCAATGCGCACCTCGACATCATTCCAAGGCTGGCGGGGCTGGATGGCCACATCCAGTCCGTCGAGCGTTGTAGACAGTGGCACACCGGGCTTGTCCTTCGCTATATTGCCGCTGTATGGCTTCTGATAAGCGCCTCGTTCAATAGCCTCGCGTGCGATTTTCTTGTTCGTCTTAACGAGATACGGCACCCCTGCAGCGGTGTCCCATGGGCCACTCATGAGATCTGGATCGACGACCTCCACTTCACCATCGGTGACTTTACCCACCGGAGCCACGCAGGCGTTGTAGCGATTCAACCCCTTTCGACCATCCGCGTCCGCACGCAGGGTGAACTGCGCATCGTCATATCGACCATAGGCGAGATCGATGCCGCCGACGTAACCGATCTTCCGGTCAATCACGACCTGCTTCTGATGATGACTGTAGAAATCCCTATTCCGGGGTGACACCGAAGCCGACAACTGAACGTAGACTTGCTTGCCCTCGACTCCGCGCCGCAACGTGTCATTGATGCTTTCCAGCGCGCTCTTGGTTTGATCGTCGTAGGTCTGCACCGGTGGAGAGTCATCCCACGGCATGACATAGATCTTGAGGCGTGGCTTTGCCTTGGCCGCGCTAAGCAGAACGTCGTACAAGCGTTTGCCAGGCGCGAGCTGAGCATCCCAATTGACTTGCCATCCTGCGATATAGATGCTTTCCGTGGCACCAGCAATATCTTTGATCAGGTCGGAAAAATAGTCCTTCCCACAAATATATGGCTTGACCTGGTTCCCTTCGAGTGGCACGGAAAATCCATCCACAACGTGGAGGGAGCTGGTCACCGCGGCTTTATATGGGCTGCCATCCGTGCCAACGATCTGATGAACTTGACGCCTCTTGTCGGTGTTATCCGGCACGACTCAGACCCCCTTTATCTTATTCAGCGCGGCCTTGCCACCGACCTTTAGTACATCGGCGATGTGAGCGCCAGCCGAGCCATCGATATCCGTGCCGTTGATGCTACCCATTGCATCGGTATAGCCCATTGCATTGATGGCACTCTGATAGGCTTGACGGCTGCTCCAGCTCGCCAACTCCTGGTCCAGTACCAATTCATGGGCCCGGCCGTTCGCAACGACCCACATCTGATTCGGCGTCTCGTCATAGGCAGCCTTGAGCCTTTCCATTTCCGCGGATGTCAGTGGCAGTTTTCCAGCAGCGTCTACCCGTCCTTTCAGCAAAGGTTCAAAGTCCAGCAGGGCCTCTTCTGGACTCTCGGCCTGGACGATGGTCCATGGGGTATGCACGAGGTGGCCTCCGTGCTCACCAGGGACGTCCGGCATCATTAAATTGAACGTGGAAGGCGTCTCGGGCAACGCAGTGCGTGGCAGTACTGGCATTTTCATGTTCAAGCTCGCTGGCCCCACCTTCTGAAAGGTCGCGCACTTGAATTTCAGGTCCCCCGGGCAAGCGATCTCGATATTGCCGTTCTCCAGCTTGATGTAAGCGCCGCCACTGGCGAGAACAACCGACTTCTCGCCAACTGCCAACACCTTGCCAGTGGCGCTGGCCACTGTGACATCCTTGCGGCCAGTCATGGACAGTTCGTCGTCCTGCGCCTGTATTTCGACCTTGCCCTTGGCGGCAAACAGCTTCATGCCCAGTTTCTGCGCAAACAGCGAAACCGCCTCGCCTGCGGCAACCGTGAACTTCCTGATGACGCCGATATCAGCATTGCCGCCGGCAGTAGCAAACAGGTTCCCAGTGGCCGACACCTGAAGATGCGAACCGCTCGTCAACGCCACGCCTGCCGGAGCAGTGGCAAGCAAACCTGCCCCCTTGAGTTCATTCAGGGTCTGCTCAAACAACTGCTTTTGCTTCTCGAACTCGGCGGCGTGCGCCTGAGCCGCCTGCGCGGCCTTCGCCATTGCCTGCATCTGCTCAAGCGCAAGGTTCAACTGCTTCTGCGTGCCTTGCATGTCCAACTGCTGCCCATTCGCTCCCGGCTGGTCGTCCGCGGAAAGGAACAATCCCTTGCCGCCCCGGACCGCCCCCCAGCCCGACGTGCGCAACTCGAAGCCGTCTCCCCGCTTTTTCTTCTGATGATCAACGAGATACCCCAGGTTGAGCTGGGTCTTGCCATACTCGGTGGAGAGCTTGATCCCCTCCTGCCCCTCCCAGTCCTCAAACCGCAGCTTGTTGTTGCTCTGCGTGCGAATCACGTTGCGCGACAGCCAGCGATCCTGATTGGTGATCAGGTCAGGGTGCTGGCTGGTGTGCTGCACGCTGGCGATGTATGGCTTGTTCGGGTTGCCGTCTCGGAACGCCACGTCCACATAGGTGCCGTCGATCAGAGGAAAGTGAAAGCCCGTCTGCCGCGCCCCAGCGAACGGCTTGGCCAGGCGCAGCGGCACGCTCTCGCCGCCATTGGGCCAGGCGTCAAAGTCGAAATCGAAGCGGACGATGTAATGACCATCCTGGGTCAGGTAGGCATACTTGTACTGGCCCGGCGAGGTGATGCGGGCGCTGAGCGTGCCGGGGATGCGCGGCCAGTTGGCTTCGTCCATCGGCAGCCGGAAGCGCCGGTCCGAGGGAATGGCCTTGTAGGTGTTGCGGTAGGCGGCATCACGCGCGCCGGTGTGGACGACCTCGGTGACCACCTGCCCGTTGGGCGCGTCGGGCAACGCCAGGTCCAGTCGCAGGATGCGCGCCGGGCGCAGCGCCAGCACGTTGCTCTCACCCGTGTAGACCAATTGGCCGGCGAACTCGGCCTCGTGACGCAACTGCGCTTCCCACTTGGCGTCGTCGAAGTCCAGGTGATGCGTGCCATACACGTAGGACTGACCGTAGGTGGTCCTTTCCTTCGCGACATCGGCCTCTCCGGCGGGGCGTTCCCATGCCTTGTCGGGATTGAAGTCCGCGACCCGGAATGACTCGGGGATGGTCCGCGCATGGGTCCTGAGCGAAAACACCGTTTCCTGGCCTGATTCCAGTCCCGCCGTCTCGCGATAGGGCACTCGCAGCTCCGGCTGGTAGAGGTAATGGTCGATGTCATCGCCGAACACGATCATCTCGCCGAACTCGCCATGGATGAAATAGCAGTACAGGCCCTCCTGCTCCATCAGCAGCCGGATATAGTCCCAATCTGATATCTGGTACTGCATACGCAACTTGTGCTGCGGGTACTTGCGCCGCGTCTTGAAGGCGAACTGGTGGCCCTTGAGGTCGTGGCGACGCAGGATGGCCTCGATGATCTGGGGCGCGGTCTGCTGCTGGTAGATGCGGCTGGCGCGCGTGAGCCGCAGCCGCGCGACGAGCGGCTCCACGACGATCTCGTAGCCGCAGAAATCCCGGGTCTGGCGGGTCTTGGAGAAGCGCGTGATGCAGCCGGCAAACTTGCGTGGCTCGCTGCCGTCGGCGGGAGCGATCAGGAAGGTCGCGTCTTTGCCCAGATACCCGGCTCGATCAAGCTCAAGCGGATGCGTCAGTTGGATAGTGACGGCATAGGGCTCGCCCATCCGCTCCACTGCCTCGAACGACACCACCGACAGCGCGGCGGCGCTGGCTGTGCCCGGCACCTCGAGAAAGTATGCCTGCCGCCCGGTCAGTCCCCTGAGCAGGGCATCACCGTAAGTCCTCAGTTCCCTACCCAGATCCGCCATTGCTTGCGCTCCGTTGTCAGCGTGATCGAACCCTTTTTCACAGGCCGTGCATCGCTCGACACACAGCGCCTTGCGGCGCACGATAAACGCTTTTTCTTATGGAGAGAACCCCTTTGTCTCCGCATTAACATTGATTCACGATCTTCGACAAAAAATCAATCCAATTAAGATTCCTCTGATTTTCTTTCGATGAATTACGTGATATAAATTAAAAACAAGCGCCGTACCCATCGTTTTTCAAGCAGCAATAAAAACCGTTAAAGTCAGAATTAAAAAGGATCAGAATAATGGCTGAGAGTTTCCAGAACGAAGTGCCCAAGGCACGCGTCAATATCAAGCTGGACCTGCATACCGGTGGCGCGCAGAAGAAGGTGGAGCTGCCGCTCAAGCTGCTGGTGATGGGCGACTACAGCAACAGTCAGGACGCGCGAGCGCTTGCCGAACGCGAGAAGGTCTCGATCAACAAGAACAACTTCAACTCGGTCCTCGCCGACTTCAACCCGAAGGCCAGGATCGCGGTCGACAACACCCTCGCCAGCGATGGCTCGGAGCTGCCGGTCGATCTCGATTTCAAGTCGATGGACGACTTCAAGCCGGAAGTGGTGGCCGGCAAGGTACCCGAACTGCGCGCCCTGATGGCGGCACGCAATCTGCTGCGCGACCTGAAATCGAACCTGCTCGACAACGCGATGTTTCGCCGCGAACTCGAGAAAATTCTCAAGGACCCGGCCCTGTCCGAGCGCCTGCGTACCGATCTGCAGAATATCGGCCACGCCGCCCCGGCCTCCCCGTCCGTCCAGTAACTGCCTTCCTTGAGGAACCAACCCATGGCCAAGCATGAAATCACCGCCCACGCCCCTGGCGAAACCGACACCGTCGTCCTGGATGCGCCCGGCAAGAGCGTCTATGAATCGCTGTGCGAGAAAATCAACCTGACGCCGGTCAAGGCCACGCGCCCTGTGGAGTCGTTCCAGAGCGCCGATGCGCTCTCAGAATCGTCGCTGGATGAACGCGTCGCCCAGGCGATGAACGTTTTCCTGAAGATGATCCAGGACTCGTCGCAGCAGGTGGATCGCCTCGACAAGAGCCTGCTCGATTTCCATATCGAGCACCTGGATCAGCAGATCAGCCGCCAGTTGGACGCGATCATGCACAACGAGACGTTCCAGCAGATCGAATCGGCTTGGCGTGGCCTCAAGTTCCTGGTCGATCGCACGGACTTCCGCAAGAACGTCAAGATCGAAGTGCTGGATGTTTCGAAGGATGCGCTGCGCCAGGACTTCGAGGATACCCCCGAGGTCATCCAGAGCGGCCTGTACCTGCATACCTACATCCAGGAATACGACACGCCGGGCGGCGAGCCGATCGGCTCGATCATCTCGAACTACGCGTTCGACCGCAGCCCCCAGGACATCGCCCTGTTGCGCAATATCTCCAAGGTCTCGGCCGCGGCGCACATGCCGTTCATCGGCTCCGTCTCGCCAGCGTTCTTCGGCAAGGAGTCGATGGAAGAGGTAGCCAGCATCCGCGACATCGGCAACTACTTCGATCGCGCCGAATACCTGAAGTGGAAAAGCTTCCGCGAGTCCGACGACGCGCGCTATATCGGCCTGACTCTGCCGAATTTCCTGGCTCGCCTGCCCTATGGTCCGGAAACCGTGCCGGTACGTGCCTTCAACTACACGGAGGCCGTCAAAGGACCGGACCATACCCGCTACCTTTGGGCCAATGCCTCGTTCGCCTTTGCCGCGAACATGGTGCAGAGCTTCATCAAGAACGGCTGGTGCGTGCAGATCCGCGGCCCGCAGGCGGGCGGCCTGGTCGAAGACCTGCCGATTCACCTCTACGATCTGGGCACCGGCAACCAGGCCAAGATCCCGACCGAAGTGCTGATCCCGGAAACCCGCGAGTTCGAGTTCGCCAACCTGGGCTTCATCCCGCTGTCGTACTACAAGAACCACGACTTCGCGTGCTTCTTCTCCGCTCACTCGGCCCAGAAGCCGGCGCTCTACGACACCAAGGAGGCGACCGCCAACAGTCGCGTCAATGCGCGCCTGCCGTACATCTTCCTGCTGTCGCGGATCGCCCACTATCTGAAGCTCATTCAGCGCGAGAACATCGGTACCACCAAGGACCGCCGCCTGCTGGAGCTGGAGCTCAATACCTGGGTCAAGACGCTCGTGACCGAGATGACCGATCCGGGCGACGAGTTGCAGGCTTCGCACCCGCTGCGAGAAGCCAAGGTGATGGTCGAGGACATCGAGGACAACCCGGGCTTCTTCCGCGTCAAGCTCTTCATCGTGCCGCACTTCCAGATCGAAGGGATGGACATCAATCTGTCGCTGGTGTCGCAGATGCCCAAGGCGAAGAACTGAGCGACCGCAGCCAGTTTCAACGGCGATCTCGATATATCGCCAAGTGACTTGAGTCCCGCCGCACGCTGGCGCATGGCCACCGTGCGGCATCACCCATGCGGAAAACCTTTCCGCATACCAGCCGAGCACGATGAAGATAACAAGACCGCTGTGGGCGCAAGGGATTTTCATGACCCCGCAGCATTTCCAGCAACAAGCGCTGTGGGACCGCTATGCCGACGAGTACGTCGCACGCCTTGTCTGCCCCGATCCTTGGGGCGTCGTGCGCGTCGGGCTCGACCAACAGGCCCTGTCGATCCATCGGCTGGCGGTGAGCGCCCTGGCCCTGCGGCTGCCGGATGGCACCGTCATCGATACCGATCTCGCGGACCTGACGCCCTCGGCACGCGATCTTGGCGATGTGCCGGCCACCGTCGACGCGGTGGTCGTGCTGGTCGGCCTGGCCCTTGTTGATGCGCAAGGCGGCAATTGTGTCGAAGCCGGCGACCGGCCCGCGCGCCCGCGCCGCTTCATTCGGGAATACCGGGAAGTCGCCGACCTGCACGGGGAAGGCAAGGAAGAGATCAGCGTCGAGCGGCATGCGCTCGCGCTCCTCTTTGACTTCGAGGCAATCGGCGACTACGTCACCTGCGCGATTGCCCGACTGGTACGCACCCCTCAAGGACGCTTCGAACTCGATCCGGCCTTTGTGCCGCCCTGCCTGTTCCTGTCGGCCAGCGACCGGCTCACCGAGCGAATGGGCCGGCTATCGGAAATCCTGAGCGCCAAGAGCGCGAGTCTGGCCGTGCGGCGGCGCGAACGTTCCGACCAGATCGCCGACTACGCGGTTGCCGATGTGGCCCTATTCTGGCTGCTGCACAGCGTGAACAGCAGCTGGCCGGATCTGGCGCGCCTGCATGCGGCCCCGCAGCAGCATCCCGAACGACTTTACGGCACCCTGGCCCGGCTGGCCGGGGCACTACTGACCTTCTCCACCACCGAGACCCTCCAGGCCATTCCGGCTTATGACCATCTCGCCCCCGAACCGGTGTTCGCGGAACTGGAATCGCTGATCCGCACCCTGCTTGACACGGTGATCCCATCGCGCGTGGTGCCGGTGGCACTCGAACGTGCCCGGCCCACGGTCTGGGTAGGCAAGATCCTTGACGAACGGCTGGTCGAAGGGGCCGAGTACTACCTGTCCGTGCAGGCTGGACTGCCGGCCCACACGCTGCTTGAACAACTGCCGCGCCTATGCAAGGCCGGGGCACCGGACGAGGTGGAACAGATCGTCAACTCCGCGCTGCCCGGCATTCCGCTGCGCACGATGTCGCGCCTGCCCGCCGCCATTCCGGTGCGCATCGAGAACCAGTACTTTGCGCTCGACAGCGCCCACCCGGCGTTCAAGCGCATGCTGGACGCACGGGCCTGCCAATTCTACGTGCCGGCTTCGTTGCCGGACGTGTCGCTCGAACTCTTCGCGGTATTGCCGGCATGAGTCCCTCCACCATGCGTACCCCCGCCATGATGCTCCCGCTCGCACTGCGCGACACAGCGCTGACCGTCACGGAACTCGCCGACTCCGCCAGACCGACCGCTGGCTTCGAAACGTTCCGGGCAAAGTGTGTCGAACAGGTAGCCCGCCTGCGCGAGGAATTCGTGGCGAGCGGCCAGCCGGTCGACGTGATAGAAGACGCCGCCTATGCCCAGTGCGCCCTGCTGGACGAGGTAGCGCTAGGTCGGCTGCAGGGCGCCGACCGCGACGCCTGGGAGCGTGAGCCAATGCAGGTAGCGCAGTTCCAGAGCCACAATGCCGGGGAGATGCTGATTGCCCGCATCGAGCGGCGCCTGGCCGATCCGCAGCCGGTGCTGCCGCTGCTCGCCGTGTTCCACGCCGTCCTCGGGCTGGGTTTTCGGGGCCGATATGCCCTGGAGGGCGCCAGCGCCCGCACCGCCCTCATGCGCGCCATCGATGAACGCCTGGATCGCGCCGGCTGGCGAAACGCTTCCGGCCCGGTGCTGGTGACCGTCGGCAAGACACCTCGATGGCGCCAACTGTCGCCGCTTGCCTGGGTGGTCACCGCCGGCGTTGGCGCGGGTCTGGTCTATGTTGCGCTCGATCGGTGGCTGGCTGCGGCGATCACCCGGCTCGCGAGCTGAAAGGGGTGTCGTGACCGGCTACCCCTACCGTACATTGTTTGCCTGGATCGCGGCACTCGCGCTCGCCTGGCTGGCATTCAGCTCGCCTTGGGCGTCGAGGTGGAATCTGCTGCTCGCCGCCTTTACGATCACCCTGGCGCTGCTCGCGATCATCGTTGTCACCCGGCGGCTGCATGCGCGCCGGCGTGCTGCGGCGCCGGTGCTGCAGGCTGTCAGGGCATCGCTGGATGCGCTGCCCGGCGACATCCGGCGCAATACGCCGCTGGTGCTGACCGTGGGAGATGCCACCGGCGCCCCGGCGCAGGCCTTTGGCGATGCGATGGTTCGGATCACCGACACCGCGATCTGGGTGCGTGTCGACGATCCGACCCGGTTGGCTCATGTGGCGGATGCCCTCAAGCGATGGCGCGAGGAGCAGGGTCCGGATGCCGTCGCCTATCTGATTGGCGCCGACCAGGCCGACAATGCGGGTACGCTGAACGCAGGGCTCAGGCGCTGGCGCTCGGCCATCGGAGAGGCCAGCCGCGCGGTCGGCTATGCGTTGCCGGTCTGCGTCGCCGTGTATGCCGAAGAGGCGGACGGTACGCCGGACGACTGCCCCTGGTTTGGGATGTCTGGCATGGAGATGGTGTCGGGCGAGACCCTGGCGACCAGCGTCGCCACGCACGCCCTGCAGTATGCGCAAGCCGCAGTTCCGCTGGATCGCGAGGCCCGCATGCATCGCGCCACGCGTCTTGACACCCTGGCACGGTGGGCCGCTGGCGCGCTGCTGCCCGCCTTCGTCGAGAATCAGCGCGATGGAATCCGGCATGGGCGCCCGGTGCGCGTCGCAGCATTCGGCGTGACCACCGTCGTCGGAATCCCCGCTGCAAACTCGCTACTGGCCCGTTTCACCGAGCAGACGACAGCCCTGAGCCAACTCGCCCGGCACAGCCGGGATGGCCGGCGTGCAGCTTACCCGTTGCCGGAGCCCCTGATCCAGGGCATCGCCCTGCAGCCAGTGCGACGAACCTTGCCGCGTGCCTTGGGACATGCCTTTGCCTGGCTGGCGCTGGCATTCTGTGCCGCCTGCGCGGCCTCGGCCTGGCAGAACCGGGCGCTGGTGGCGCGCGTCATCGACGATATGGCGCGCTATCGCGCCATCAGCCCAGAGCACGACGCCGCCCGGGTCGATGCGCTGCGGGCCATCAAGCGCGACCGCGACGAACTTGAGCGGTATGCCCGCGCTGGCGTGCCACCGCGCCTGGGCCTGGGTTTCTATCGGGGCGTCCCATTGCTCACCCCGCTCAACACGCTGATCGCCGCGTATCAGCCCCCCGCACCGCCACCCTCGACCATCGAGCTCGACAGCCTGTCCCTCTTCAAGAGCGGCAGCGCCGTCCTGAATCCCGGTTCGAACCGGGTGCTGATTGGCGCGCTCGAGATGATCAAGGCGCATCCGGACAAGCGCGTGCTGGTGGCCGGACATACCGACACCACCGGCAACCCGGACAGCAACCTCAAACTCTCCGAGGCACGTGCCGCGTCGGTGCGCGACTGGCTGGCCGATGCCGCTGGCCTGCCACTCACGCACTTTGCGATCCAGGGCTACGGGGACACTCGGCCTAAGGCCACCGACGACACCGAAGCGGGGCGCGCTGCGAACCGCCGTGTCGAGATCACGCTTGTCCCCGATTGTCGCGATGACCGTCACGACAATCGGACACCCTCGGGCCAGTCGGCCTGTTCATTCCAGCAGAAGGAGTAAGAAGAAATGGCAATTCCCGCGTACATGTGGATCAAGGACGATGGCGGTGCCGATGTCAAGGGTTCGGTCACCGTGTCCGGCCGCGAGGGCAGCGTCGAAGTCGTCGCCTTTGACCACGCTGTCAATATCCCGACCGACTCCAACACCGGCAAGCTGACCGGCACGCGCGTGCACAAGCCGATCTTGTTCACCAAGGAAACTGACGCATCGACCCCCTATCTGTACAAAGCGGTCACCAGCGGCCAGACCCTGAAGTCGATCGAGATCAAGTGGTACAAGATCGACGACGCCGGCAAGGAAAAGGAATACTTCAACACCAAGCTGGAAAACGTGAAGGTGGTTGGCGTGACGCCCAAGATGCTGGACATCAAGAACCCGGCCTACGAAAAACACAACCACCTCGAAGACATCGAGTTGCGCTACGAGAAAATCACCTGGTCGTACAAGGACGGCAACATCATCCACGCCGACAGCTGGAACGAGCGCTCGTAACACGCGCGCAGCCGGCGCCAGGCGCCGGCTGGCCGTCTTGCATGGACGACATGCCGTGGTCCGCGCGCCCCATTTTCCCCTTCCTGCGTTCTTCCTCCCACGCCATGACCGCCCGCGATCCTTCCCCGTTCCTGCGTCGCCTGAACGACCACTGCGCCCAAGCCCTCACCGAGGCAGCCAGTCTCTGTGAAACACGCGCCCACCGGGACATCGAGGTCGAGCACTGGCTGATCAAGCTGCTGGAGTTGGGCGACGGCGACCTGCTGGCGATCCTGCGGCGTTATGAACTGGATGTCGACGGCATCTGGAACGCGCTGCTGGCCGCCATCGACCGGCTGCCGCACGACCTGCGCGGCAAGCCAGGCCTCTCGCAGCGCGTCGGCCAGTGGCTGGAAGCTGCCTGGATGCGCGCCTCGCTCGAAGTGGCGGGCCCCGGCGAGGCTCGGCCCATCCGCTCGGCACATCTGCTTGCGGCGCTAGCCGACTCGCCGCACCTGCTGCGTGCGCCCGATGCCTGGCCGCTCCTGTCCGTGTCGGCCGTGCAGATCGAACGGCTGATGCGCGAGCTGGACAATATCTCGATCGAGGCGGCCTCGCCCATTGGCCCTGGAGCGGACGGGCAAGCGCCCGACCCGCTGACGCCGGGACCGGCGGCAGCGCCCACCTCGCCTGCCCCGGGCAGGGCGATGCCCGGCCAGGCCGACACGTTGGCGCTGGACCGCTTCACCACCGATATCACCCGAAAGGCACGCGATGGCAAGATCGACCCGGTGTTTGGCCGCGATGTCGAAATCCGTCAGATGGTCGACATTCTGGCGCGCCGCCGCAAGAACAATCCGATTCTGGTCGGCGAGCCCGGTGTCGGCAAGACCGCGCTCGTCGAAGGGCTCGCGCTAAAGATCGCCGAAGGGGATGTGCCCGCCGTCATCCGCGATGTCAGCGTGCTGACGTTGGACCTGGGTCTGCTGCAGGCCGGTGCCGGGGTCAAGGGCGAGTTCGAGCAGCGCCTCAAGAACGTCATCGAGGCCGTGCAGCAGTCTCCGACCCCGATTCTGCTTTTCATCGACGAGGCCCACACCCTGATCGGTGCCGGCAATACCGCTGGCGGCGCCGACGCGGCCAACCTGCTCAAGCCGGCGCTGGCGCGCGGCGAGCTGCGTACCATTGCGGCCACGACGTGGTCCGAATACAAGCAGTACTTCGAGCGCGACGCCGCGCTGGAGCGCCGCTTCCAGATGATCAAGGTCGACGAGCCCGACGACAACGCGTGCCTGATGCTGCGGGGCCTGAAGGAGCGATATGCGCATCACCACGGCGTGCATATCACCGATGCGGCCGTGGGCGCCGCTGTCCGGCTGTCGCGCCGCTACCTGACCGGGCGCCAGTTGCCGGATAAGGCCGTCGACTTGCTCGACACTGCCGCCGCCCGCGTGCGCATGAGCCTGGAGGCCACTCCGATCGCCATTTCCGCCTGCGAAGCGAAGCGTGGGGCGCTCGAGGTCGAACGCTCCGCCTTGCTGGAGGACCAGGCCGCCACCGGCGCCGAGGCCGGTGAACGGCTGGCGGCCATCGATGCGCGGCTCGCCGCGCTCGCCAGCGAGTTGAACGCGTTCGCGCACGTCTTCGCCGAACAGAAGCGTGCCGCCGAAACCTTGATCGCGTTGCGCGTGCAGTGGCAGGCGGCCACCGACGAGTCGGCCCGCCTGGATCTGGCGCCATCGATCCAGGCTGCCCACCAGGCATTGGCCAGGCACGGCCACGCCGCCTTGCTCCACGCAGAAGTCGACGAGACCGCCATTGCTCAGGTGATTGCCGACTGGACCGGGGTGCCGGTCGATAGCCTGCTGTCGAGCGAAATCGCCACCTTGCTGGCGCTGGAAACGCGTCTAGGCCAGGTCGTCGTCGGCCAGGACGAAGCGCTGGCCGCGCTGGGCAAGAGCCTGCGCACCGCCAAGGCCGGTCTGAAATCGGAGGACGCGCCGCTGGGCGTGTTCCTGCTGGTCGGGCCATCCGGCGTCGGCAAGACCGAAACCGCTCGGGCGCTGGCTGACCAGATGTTCGGCGGCGAACGTTCGCTCATCACCATCAACATGTCGGAATACCAGGAAGCGCACACGGTCTCGCAGCTAAAGGGATCGCCGCCGGGCTATGTCGGCTATGGCGAAGGCGGTGTGTTGACCGAAGCGGTCCGCCAGCGCCCCTACAGCATTGTCCTGCTGGATGAAGTCGAGAAGGCCCACCGCGACGTGCTGAATCTGTTCTATCAGGTATTCGACCGCGGCTTCATGCGGGACGGAGAAGGCCGGGTAATCGACTTCCGCAACACCGTGATCCTGATGACCTCGAATCTCGGCAGCGAGCAGATTCTGGCAGCAACCGACGCTGCGGCACAGGCCGGTGCCGAACTCCCGACCGGCACCCTGATGGAAGCGATTCGTCCGCTGCTGATCGATCGCTTCCAGCCGGCGCTGCTGGCACGCTTCCAGACCATCGTGTACCGCCCGCTGTCGGCCGAGGCCATGACCGCGATTGTGCGGATGAAGCTTGCCAGGGTAGCTCAGCGGATCGCAAATCGCTTCGGCATGCCGCTGAGCTGCGGCGACGCGCTGGTCGCCGAACTGGTGCGGGCCTGCCTGCTGCCCGATTCCGGAGCGCGCAATATCGACAGCCTGCTTGACCAGCAGATTCTGCCGGTGCTATCGCGCGAGCTACTGGTGCGCATGGCCGACCGGCAGATGCCGAAGTCAATCCAGCTATCGTTCTCCGAGGCGGACGGCATCGGGCTGAGCTTTGAGGAAACCTGCGTGGGCGCGCAGGCGAGCGCGTGATGCGTGGCGGGCCAGGGTTCTTCGAGGCCGTGACGGGGCATTTTGCGAACGGAGCCCCGATCGGCGAATTCGACGCGGCCACACAGACCTTCCTCTCGGTGCAGGACAACATCCAGCGCATCCTCAACAGCCGCCGCGGCGGCCTGGCCCATCTGCCGGACTATGGTCTTGGCGATCTGTCCCGCATCTACCGGCACCTGCCCGCCTCCGCGCATACGCTCAAGCGCGAAATCGAAACCACGCTGCTGCGTTACGAGCCGAGGCTGAAGGCGATCGACCTCACCATCGAAGAGACCGAGCCCGGCATGCTGCTTAGCTTCACCATGAGCTGCCACCTGCATCAGGCCGGGCTGGTGCGCTTCGGCACGCACTTCACCCCCGATGGACAAACGCGGCTCAAACTGCTGAAAGCCGACCGCGACCGCGGATGACCTTGCAACGTTGGATGGAGATGGAGGCTTGACCATGAAGCAGTTGGCCGGAAAAGGCAGTCGCACCACCACCGATGGCACCAAGATGGGCGCTTTCGGCCATTCGATCATGAACATTGGGATCCCAAGAACTCATGGAATGGTCGAGTACAGCGCATGGCACCGATTTTCGCGTTGGCGATTACATCTTCTCCGGCGGTGGATTCACGAACCTGGCGTGGTCGCCTGACAGTTCGATCCGCATCGAGGGCAATGGCAAATACGAAGGAACTGGTGAGACGCTCCATTGCCTGATCTTGCGCGGCAAAGCGGTACAACCATGCAGCCAGGTGCGACCAACTCCTCCGGCAAACCTGCACAATCCACCGACATCACCACCGGAAGCCGCAGCGCCCTTGCAAGGCCGCGCAGCACCCTCCTGAACGTCCCGATCTATCCGCCGCCGAAGCACGCTGCCCGGCGTGAGCGCCAAGCAGCCAGCGCTCGGGGTAGTGCCGCTCGATCAACTGGTTGAAGCGCTGGAACAGGCGCGGATCCTCGCGCCGCATCAGCACCGCATCAGGCCAACCAGCGCAATCTCGCGCCCCCGGGCGCTCGCCGCGGAATTTGGCCGGACGAGAACCTCAAGGCTTGATGTGCTTGAGCTCGTCGAGCAGCCCGAGCAGCAGTCGCAGCTTGTCCTCGCCGAACTGCGCGAGGATGCGCCGGTAGTTTCTCTCCATGTCCTCGCTCATATCGACAAAGCACTGCTGCCCCGCCTCGCTCAGGCACACCAGCACGCGGCGCTGGTCGTGCCCGGACTTCCAGCGGCGCACCAGGCCGTCGCGCTCCATGCGCGCCAGCACGCCGGTCATGCTCGGCTTGAGGATGCAGGCCTGCTGCGCCAGTTGGTAGATTTCCATCTCGCCCTGCTGGCGAAGGATGCGCACGATGCGCCACTGCTGTTCGGTGAGGTCATGCTGATTGAGCGAAGGCCGAAAAAAAGCCATGGCGGCCTCACGCGCTTGCAGCAGCGTGAGGGTCAGGGACGGGCGCGGACTGGACATGCGGGGATGCTCGACTGGAATTGGATAAGATTTTAACCATCCTGGTTCCTGCCGGCAAACCCGCTACCGCTATCGCACGCATATCACCGCGGCACCGACTCATCCGTCTGGCTCCTGGCAATGATCTTGGGCGAGATGTCGCTACTGGGGGATCCTCTTGAGCAATGACTTGACTGTAGTTAATATCTTAACTATAAAGATAACATGTTAATGAAATCGGGGCGCCCGACGGCGATCCCGATGGAACCAGGAGAACGAAGCCATGCGCCGCGCTGTCAGCGAAGCCGCAACGGGCACCCTGTTCGGCGTCGCGCTGAACTACCAGGGCCTGTTGCGCGGCCGGCTGGAGGAATTCCAGCGGCCGCCCTACCAGAAGCCGCCGGTCAAGCCGGTGCTGTTCATCAAGACACCCAATACGCGCAACGGCGACGGCCAGGCGGTGGTCTTCCCCGCCGGCACCGAACGCCTGCAGCCTGGCCCGGCGCTGGGCGTGGTGCTTGCCCGCGACGCCAGCCGCGTCGGTGAGGAACAGGCCATGGACTACGTGGCCGGCTACGTGATCGTCAACGAGTTCAGCCTGCCGGAAGACAGCTATTACCGCCCGGCGGTCAAGGCCAAATGCCGCGACGGCTTCTGCGCGCTGGGCACCGAGGTGATCGGCCGCGACGAGATCGCCGACCCGCACGCGCTGCCGATCCGCCTGCTGGTCAACGGCGAGCTGCGCCAGGAAAATAGCAGCGCCAACCTCGTGCGCGGAATTCCCCGCTTGATCGCCGAGATCAGCGAATTCATGACCCTGCATGCCGGCGACGTGCTGATCACCGGCACCCCCGAAGGCCGCGTCGACGTGCAGCCGGGCGACGAAGTGGTGGTGGAGATCGAGGGCCTCGGCCGCCTGCGCAATCGCATCGTGGCGGAGGCGGTCTGAGATGAAGCACGCACGCATCCGCTACCAGGGAGCAATGCACGCCGTCACGGTGGAGGCCGGCAACGCCGTGCGCCTGGCCGATGGCCGCCTGCTCGGCGAACGCCAGGTGGAATGGCTGCCGCCGGCCAGCGGCAGCATGTTCGCCCTCGGCCTGAACTATGCCGACCACGCCGCCGAGCTGGCCTTCATGGCACCCACCGAGCCGCTGGCGTTCATCAAGTCGCGCGGCGCCTACACCGGCCACAACCAGGTCACCTGGCGCCCGGACAACGTGGCCTACATGCACTATGAGTGCGAACTGGTGGCGGTGATCGGCAGGACGGCGCGCAACGTCGGGCGCGACGACGCCCTCGCCTTCCTGGCCGGCTACACGGTGTGCAACGACTATGCGATCCGCGACTACCTGGAGAATTACTACCGGCCCAACCTGCGCGTGAAGAACCGCGACGCCACCACCCCGGTCGGCCCCTGGATCGTCACGCCCGACGAGGTGCCCGACCCGTCGAGGCTGACGCTGCGCACCTGGATCGACGGCGAGCTGAAGCAGGAAGGCACCACCGCGGACATGATCTTCGACATCCCCTTCCTGGTCGAATATTTCTCCAGCTTCATGACCTTGCAGCCGGGGGACATGATCGCCACCGGCACGCCGGAAGGCCTGGCCGACGTGGTCCCGGGCAACGAAGTGGTGGTGGAAGTGGAAGGCGTCGGCCGCCTGGCCAACCGAATCGTCAGCGAGGCCGAGTTCTTCGCGAACCGCGCCCGCCCGTAACAAGCGGAGGCAGAACCATGATCAGGCACTGGATCAACGGCCGCGAGGTCGAAAGCAGGACCGTCTTCGAAACCGTCAACCCGGCCACCACCGAGGTCATCGCCGAGGTCGCCAGCGGCGGCGCCGAGGAAATCGCCCTGGCCGTCGCGGCGGCCAGGGAAGCCTTCCCGAAATGGGCCGGCACCCCGGCGCGCGAACGCGCGAAGCTGATGCGCAAGCTGGGCGAGCTGATCGACCGCAACGTGCCCAGGCTGGCCGAGCTGGAAACCCTCGACACCGGCCTGCCGATCCACCAGACCCGGAACGTGCTGATCCCCCGCGCCTCGCACAACTTCGAGTTCTTCGCCGAGGTCTGCACGCGCATGGACGGCCACAGCTACCCGGTGGACGACCAGATGCTCAACTACACCCTGTACCAGCCGGTGGGTGTGTGCGGACTGGTGTCGCCGTGGAACGTGCCGTTCATGACCGCCACCTGGAAGACCGCGCCGTGCCTCGCGCTGGGCAACACCGCGGTGCTGAAGATGAGCGAACTCTCGCCCTTGACCGCCAACGAGCTGGGCCGCCTGGCCCTCGAAGCCGGCATTCCGCCGGGCGTGCTCAACGTGGTGCAGGGCTATGGCGCCACCGCCGGCGAGGCCCTGGTCCGCCACCCGGACGTGCGCGCCATCTCCTTCACCGGCGGCACCGCCACCGGCAGGAAGATCATGCAGGCCGCCGGGCTGAAGAAGTATTCGATGGAGCTGGGCGGCAAGTCGCCGGTGCTGGTCTTCGACGACGCCGACCTCGACCGCGCGCTCGACGCCGCGCTGTTCACCATCTTCTCGCTGAACGGCGAGCGCTGCACCGCGGGCAGCCGCATCTTCATCCAGGAGACGGTCTATGAACGCTTCGTCGAGGCGTTCGCCGCCCGCGCCCGGCGCCTGATCGTCGGCGACCCGCAGGACCCGAAGACCCAGATCGGCTCGATGATCACCCAGGCCCACTACGACAAGGTCACCGGCTACATCCGCATCGGCATCGAGGAAGGCGCGCGCCTGCTCGCCGGCGGCCTGGAGCGCCCGGCCAACCTGCCGGCACACTTGTCTCGCGGGCAGTTCATCCAACCGACGGTATTCGCCGATGTGGACAACCGCATGCGCATCGCCCGCGAAGAGATCTTCGGCCCGGTGGTCTGCCTGATGAAGTTCAAGGACGAGGCCGAGGCGCTGCGCCTGGCCAACGACACCGAGTACGGCCTGGCCTCCTACATCTGGACCCAGGACATCGGCAAAGCCCATCGCCTGGCGCGCGGCATCGAGGCCGGCATGGTCTTCGTCAACAGCCAGAACGTGCGCGACCTGCGCCAGCCGTTCGGCGGCGTGAAGGGCTCGGGCACCGGCCGCGAAGGCGGGGAATACAGCTTCGAGGTCTTCGCCGAGGTCAAGAACGTGTGCATTTCCATGGGCAGCCATCACATTCCCCGCTGGGGCGTGTGAGGCGTGGCCAGACGACAGAGCGGCCATCCGAGGCCGCCGCAACCGCCGGCGTGACATCGACAAGGACAAGAAACGGGCACGGCGCCCCTCACCAGGAGACTCGACATGGGCAAACTCGCTCTAGCTGCCAAGACCACTCACGTTCCTTCGCTGTACCTCTCGGAACTCCCCGGCCCCCGCCACGGCAGCCGCCAGGCGGCCATCGACGGCCACAAGGAGATCGGCCGCCGCTGCCGCGAGCTGGGGGTGGACACCATCGTGGTGTTCGACACCCACTGGCTCGTCAATGCCGGCTACCACGTCAATTGCGCGCCGCGCTTCGAAGGGCTGTACACCAGCAACGAACTGCCGCACTTCATCGCCAACATGGAGTACGGCTTCCCGGGCAACCCCGAACTCGGTCGCATCCTCGCCGATGGTTGCAGGGCCATGGACGTGGACGTGCTGGCCCACGACGCCACCACGCTCGCGCCCGAGTACGGCACGCTCGTGCCGATGCGCTACATGAACCAGGACCAGCACTTCAAGGTGATCTCGGTCTCGGCGATGTGCACGGTGCACTATCTCAACGACAGCGCGCGCCTGGGCTGGGCCATGCGCAAGGCGGTCGAGGAACACTACGACGGCACCGTGGCCTTCCTGGCCAGCGGCTCGCTGTCCCACCGTTTCGCCCAGAACGGCCAGGCGCCGTCGTTCGCCGACCGCATCTGGACCCCGTTCCTCGAGACCCTCGACCATCAGGTGCTGGCGATGTGGCAGCGAGGCGAGTGGCGGGCCTTCTGCGACATGCTGCCCGAGTACGCCGCCAAGGGCCACGGCGAAGGCTTCATGCACGACACCGCCATGCTGCTGGGCGCGCTCGGCTGGTCCGCCTATGACGGCAAGGCGGAGGTGGTGACGCCCTACTTCGGTTCCTCCGGCACCGGGCAGACCAACGCCGTGCTGCCGGTCACCCCGCAGGACGGCGCGGCGATACCCGCCGCGCAGGCCTGGGCCGGCGCCGGCAACCCTTGCGCCAGCCGCCTCTGAGGAAGCCGCCATGCCGCACTTCATCGCCGAATACACCCACAACATCGAAGCCGAGGCCGACCTGCCCGGCCTGTTCGAGCAGGTCCATGCCTGTCTCGGCGCGAGCGGGATCTTCCCGCACGGCGGCATCCGCAGCCGCGCCGTGCGCATCGACACCTGGCGCATGGCCGACGGCCGGCACGACTACGCCTTCGTCCACATGAGCCTGAAGGTGGGCGCCGGGCGCGACCTGGCAACCCGCCGGCAGGTCGCCGACGCGCTGTTCGCGGTAATCAAGGCCCACTTCGCCGAACTGCAGGCGCGGCGCCCGCTGGCGTTGTCTTTCGAGATGAGCGAGCTGGATGCGGAGCTCAACTACAAGCAGAACAACGTCCACGCCTTCCTCAAGGGCCAGGCGGGCTGACGCCGGCCGCCGTGGTCAACCCCCGCCGAGAGACAACGCCATGCTCGACTCCGCCCTGATCCAGGAAGCCGCCACCCGTCTCGACGCCGCCGAGCGCTCGCGCCGGCAGGTGCGGCAGTTTTCCCTCGACTACCCGGCCCTGGCCATCGAGAACGCCTACGCCATCCAGCGCGCCTGGGTGGCGCAGAAGATCGCCGGCGGCCGCGTGCTCAAGGGCCACAAGATCGGCCTGACCTCGCGCGCCATGCAGGTCTCGTCGAACATCGCGGAGCCGGACTACGGCGCGCTGCTCGACGACATGTTCTTCGACGAAGGCGGCGACATTCCGTGCGCGCGCTTCATCGTGCCGCGCGTCGAAGTGGAGCTGGCGTTCATCCTCGGCAAGCCGCTGCGCGGGCCCGGCGTCAACCTGTTCGACGTGCTCGACGCCACCGAATGGGTGATCCCGGCGCTGGAGATCATCGACGCGCGCATCGAGCAGGTGGACCCGGAGACCAAAGCCACGCGCAAGGTCGTCGACACCATCTCCGACAACGCCGGGGTGGTCATGGGCGGGCGCGCCGTGCGGCTAGGCGAGATCGACCTGCGTCGCGTGCCGGCGATCCTCTACCGCAACGGCGTGATCGAGGAATCCGGGGTTTCCGCGGCGGTGCTCAACCACCCGGCCAGGGGCGTGGCTTGGCTGGCCAACAAGCTGGCACCCTACGACGTCACGCTGGAGGCCGGCCAGGTGATCCTGGGCGGCTCCTTCACCCGCCCGGTGGCGGCGGCGCCCGGCGACACCTTCCATGTCGACTACGACCGGCTCGGCAGCATTTCCTGCCGCTTCGCCTGAACCCCGGAGATCCATGAACGTCCCGCCGAACCTGTTCAGGCAAGGCCTGCAGACCGGCCATGCACAGACCGGCCCGTGCTGCGCGGCACTGGCGGCCAGCGCGCCGTGAAGAGAAGGAACCGCCGGAGAAGGGACCGCTGACGCCTACCGGTATCCCACCACCACCTGCCCCGACTGCCCTTGCAGGACCGGCGTCAGCGCGCCCCTGCCCGGTACCTGGAACGCAAAGACGAAACCGTTGGCGGCATCGTCGCCGCCGAACGCATCGGTCAGCCCTTCGGCGCCGGACAACAGCACGCAGCGCTGCGCGTTGCACAGGTAGGCCTGCAGGTCGTGCGGCGGCGTGCGGTTGAAGGCGTAGCGCCAGCGCACCGTGGTGATCGCGCCTTCGGCCTGCGGCAGGTAGCCGGTGGGCGTGATGGGCGCGGAGACGGTGCGCAGGCCCTTGCCGTACAGCGCGGGGCCGCTCACGGAAGCCGACCACGAGTGCAGCGTCTGCCCGGCCGGGCCGGCCCAGCCGTGGCCGCCGCAGGCGGCCAGCGCCGCCACGGCGAGACAGCGGGACCAGCGCAGCGGCAGGGTCATAGCAGGCCGCGCAGTTGGGAGCGCAGGCGCGTGATGGCCTGGCTGCGGATCTGGCACACACGCGATTCGGTGACGTCGAGCACGGCGCCGATCTCGCGCAGGTTGAGCTCCTGGTCGTAGCACAGCGACAGCACCAGCTTCTCGCGCTCGGGCAGGCGCTCGATGGCGCGGATCAGCGCTTCGCGCATGCCGCTTTCCATCAGCACGGTGAGCGGGTTGCCGTCGTCGCTGACGCTCAGGTGGCGGTCCAGGAAATCTTCCTCGCCGGAGCGCTCGAAGTCTTCATAGTGCAGCAACTGGCAGCCGTAGACCTCGTTGAGCAGGGTCTGGTATTCCTCCAGCGGCAGCTCCAGCTCCTGCGCCACCTCGGAGTCCAGCGGCGTGCGGCCGAGCGTCTGCTCGAGGCCGCGCACGGTACGCTCGATGCGCCGCGTGAACTGGCGCAGGCTGCGCGACTGCCAGTCGTTGGCGCGCACCTCGTCGAGCATGGCGCCGCGGATGCGCTGGCTGGCGTAGGTCTCGAAGCGCGCGCCGTGGGTATCTTCGTAGCGCTTGGCGGCATCGAGCAGGCCGATCATGCCGGCCTGGATCAGGTCGTCGAGCTGGACGCTGGCGGGCAGCTTGGCGGCGAGTTGCAAGGCGATGCGACGCACCAGCGACGCATGCGCGGTCACCGTATCCGTCTGTTCGAGCTTTCCCTGAATCGTGTACATGGTGGAATTCTCGTGAGTCCTAGCTTGCTTGCAGGCCCGGCGTTCAGGCCAGGGCCGTGGCCGGCGGCGCCAGGGGCGTGGCCGGAGGGGTTGAACGGTTTTCCGCCGCCGCGGGCAACGGCCAGGCGGCGACGCCGGTGGCCAGGCGGCGCAGGGCGGCCGTGGCCGGCGCGGCCGCGAAGGCTTCGACCACGCAGCGGCCCAGCGCCGCGCTGCGCGCGACCAGCGGGTCGAGCGGCAGGCTGCCCGCCGCGCGCGCGTCCACGCCGAGGTACTGGCTGGCGGTGCGCGCCAGGTTGCCGAGCACCGCGGTGGCGGCCGCGTCGCTGGGCGCGGCGTTGACCACCAGGTGGAAGCGGCGGCAGGCGTAGAGATGGTTGAGCTGCTTGATGCAGGCGTAGGCGGCCTTGATCGAGGCCGGCTCCGCGCGCAGCACCACGATCAGGTTGTGGGCCGCGGCGGCCATCGGCGACAGCGCGCCATCGGCGTCGCCGCGCGCATCGCTGAGCACGGTGCGGTAGCCGTTGAGCAGTTGCAGGTCGCCGCCGGCCTGGGCGCTGGCGGGCAGCACGCCGATGGCGCCGGCGGGACGCTGGCCGAGCGCGGCCTCGAGCGTGGCGGCGCCGCCCAGCACGGCGTCCAGCGTGGCGGCGGGCGCCGCCCCGGACAGCCGCGTGGCGCGCGCGCCGGCGCGGTCTTCGTCGATCAGCAGCACGCGCTCGCCCTGCATGGCGAGCGCGTTGGCCAGGCCGAGCGCGACCGTGGTGGCGCCGGCGCCGGCGTCGCTCGCCACCACCGCGATGCGGCGCGTGACGCGCGGCGCCAGCATGCGCCGCAGGCTTTCGGCCTGGTCGAGGGCGAGAGAATTCACGTCCTACTCCCCCTGCACCTGCGCCAGTGCCTTGAACATGCGGCTGCTGTCGGTAAAGGCGTCCGCCTCCGTGGCGGAAGCGACGGTGGAAATGGCGGTGGAAGCGGCGGTGGAGACAGTGGCAGAAACAGCGGCTGAAACAGCGGGCGCCGCATCGCGGACGGCGGCGCGGCCGTTGCGCGCGGGGTAGTTCTCCAGCACGTCCAGCAGCGCCAGCAGGCGGCCCATGCCTTCGACCAGCACCGCGGCGTTCGGGGTCTGGCGCGCCGGCGCGCGCGCCGACAGGCGCGCGAGGAAGGCGGCGGCCTCGGTGTCGCCGGCCTGCTCCAGGCGCAGCGAGGCGATGGCCATCTGCAGGGCCAGCAGGCGCGCGCAGGCCTGGCCCTCGGCCTGGGCGGCATCGCCGGCGCCGTCCTGGCGCTCGCCCTGGCTCAGGTGGTCGAGCGCATGGCCGAGCGTGCGCAGCTGCGCCTCGCCGTCTTCGGCCCAGCGCGCCCAGCGCGCCAGCTGCGCGCCCTCGCCGAGCAGCGCGGGATCGCACAGCAGGTACTGCACGGCCAGGGTCTGGCCGTTGTCGAGATCGACCACGCGCGAGACCAGCAGGCCGGCTTCGATGCCGCCCTCGGCGCCGCGCGCGCCGCGCGCCTGGCTTTCCAGCACGCGCACCGGCGCCTGCGCGACCCACTGCGCGGCGGCGCGGCCGCGGTATTCCATTTCCTCGACGGCGTGGAAGGTCAGCGTGTCGGCCAGCGCGTCGACCTTCAGCGCGGCGCCGCCGCTGACCACGCGCGTGGTCCTGCGGGTGGCGGTGAGCCAGCGCTCGCCCGCGGTCTGCCAGCGCGCCAGCATGGCCGGCGCCGGCATGGCGTCGAGCACGTTGACAACGGTGCGCGTGGCGGCGATGGTGGCGGCCAGGTTGACCGCGTCGGTCTCCCAGCCGCCTTGCGTGGCCTGCAGCACCGGCGCGATACGCCCGCCGGGCGCCACGGCGGCGGCCAGCGGCAAGCCGTCGCGGTCGGCCAGCCACAGCGTGTGCAGCCACGGGCGCGCGGCGCGGCGGCCGGCCGCGGGCGCGGCCACCACGGCGCTCAGCGCGAGCACGAAGCGGTCGCACTGGCGCACCAGGTCGCGGCAGACGGACTCGCGCACGTGCTGCGCCATCAGCCGCGCCGAGGGCGCGCTGTCCGCGCGCTGCTGCCAGAGCGTGCGCACCAGGTCGAAACCGTAGTTGCCGCCGTCGAGCTGGTCGACGCAGTCGCTCACGGCGTTGGCGCTGTCGGTCAGCGAGCGCAGCATGCCGTCGGCGCCGGTGGCGGCGGCGCCTTCGCCGCGCGCGGGCAAGGCGCGGCGCGCGGCTTCGGCCTCGGCGAACACGGAGCCGCGGCGCGGGGTCTGGAAGGCGCGCTCGACCAGGGCGGTGCCGCTGGCCAGCTCCAGGTGCTCGGGCACGCGCTGGCCGGTGGAGGCGTAGTAGACCGGCAGGCGGTGGCGGATCACCACGTCGAGCACCGAGCCCAGGTGCGTGGCTTCGTCGAGCTTGCTGACGATGCAGCCGTCGATGCCGCCGTCGGGCGAGGTGTCGTGGCGGTAGGCGTGCACCACTTCGTTGAGCGTGTCGCCGTGGCTGGCGCCGTTGAGCAGCAGGATGCGCTGCACCGGGGCCTGCACGCCGCCCAGCATGGCGATCTGCTCGGACAGGCTGCGGTCGCGCTGGCTCATGCCGACGGTGTCGATGATGACCAGGTGCTTCTCGCTGAGCGCGGCCAGCGCGAAGCGCAGGTCGGAGGCGTCCTTGACCGCGTGCACCGGCACGCCGAGGATGTCGCCGTAGATGCGCAGCTGCTCGTGCGCGCCGATACGGAAGGTGTCGGTGGTCAGCAGCGCGAGCCGTTCCGGGCCGTGCTTGAGCACGAAGCGCGCGGCCAGCTTGGCGGTGGTGGTGGTCTTGCCCACGCCGGTGGGGCCGACCAGCGCCAGCACGCCGCCCTGCGCGAACAGCGCGTCCTCGTCGCCGAGCACCGGCACCTTGCGCGCCAGCTCCTGGCGGATCCAGGTCATGGCGGCGGGCCGGTCGTGGCCGAGCGGCAGGTGGCCCAGCAGCGTGCGCGCGAGCTGGCCGGAGAAACCGGCCGTGACCAGCCAGTTGAACAGCGAGTCGCGCAGCGGGTCGCCGCCGGTGGCGGGCAGGCTGTGCGTGCCGACGGCCGCGGCCTGGCCGGCGAACTGGCGCTCCATCATGGCGCGCATGTTCTGCAGTTCGCCGCGCAGGTCGCCCAGCGCGCCGTCGACCGCCACGGTGGCCGGCGGCGGCGTGAAGACCGGGGCGTTGCTGGAAATCGCGCCGAGATCGGTGTCGCGCATGGCGACGATCTCCACGCCGCCCTCGACGGTGCGGTTGGACAGCACCACGGCGTCCGGGCCCATCGCCTCGCGCACCTGGCGCAGGGCCTCGCGGCCGTTGGCCGCAACGAATTTAGCTACGCTCATCTTGCGTCATCCCTCACGCTGCGCCGCCGATCATGGCGGTGATCCTGATGTTTCGGTTGTCCGGCACCTCGGCATGCGAGAGCACCTTGAGCTGCGGCATGGTCCGGCGCAGGAAGCGTGCCAGCAGCGGGCGCAGCGGATGCGGCACCAGCAGCACGGGGTCCAGCCCCAGGTGTTCCTGGCGCGATACCGCGGCCTGCGTCTGCTGCAGCAGCGCGTCGGCCAGGCCCGGCTCGATGCCGCCGCCGTTGGTCAGCGCCTGCGACAGCACGCGCTCCAGCCCCGCGTCGAGGCCGATCACCTGCAGGTCCGCGCCGTTGGGGAACCACTGCTGGGTGATGGCGCGGCCCAGCGCCACGCGCACCAGCGCGGTGAGCTCGTTCGGGTCGCTGATCTTGGGCGCGTGCTCGGCCACCACGTCCAGCACGGTGCGCATGTCGCGGATCGGCACGCTTTCGTCGAGCAGGTTCTGCAGGATCTTCTGCAGCGCCGTGAGCGTGATGACCTTGGGCACCAGGTCCTCGGTGAGCTTGGGCGACTCCTTGGCGATGCGGTCCAGCAGCGCCTGCACTTCCTGGCGGCCGAGCAGCTCGGCCGCGTGCAGGTGGATCAGGTGGTTGAGGTGGGTCGCCACCACCGTGCTGGCGTCCACCACGGTGTAGCCGTAGGTCTGCGCCTGCTCCTTGAGCGCGGCGTCGATCCACACCGCCGGCAGGCCGAAGGCCGGGTCCTGCGTGGGCGCGCCGGGCAGCGCGCCGGACACCTGGCCGGGGTTGATGGCCATCCACTGGCCCGGCGAGGCCTCGCCGCGGCCGATCTCCACGCCCTTGAGCGAGATGCGGTAGGCGTTGGGCTTGAGCTCGAGGTTGTCGCGGATGTGCACCACCGGCACCAGAAAGCCGATCTCCTGCGCCACCTTCTTGCGGATGCTCTTGATGCGGCCCAGCAGCTCGCCGTTCTGCGCGCGGTCCACCAGCGGGATCAGGCGGTAGCCCACTTCCATGCCGAGCGGGTCGACCAGCGAGACGTCGTCCCAGCTCGCCTCGGTCGATTCCGGCGCGGTGGCGGGCACGCGCTCCTCGCGCTTCTTGTCCTGCGCCGCCGCCACGTCGCGGCGCGACACGTAGCGGCCGAACCACACCAGCGCGCCGGCGAACAGCAGGAAGGCGAAATGCGGCATGCCGGGGATCAGGCCCATCATGCCGATGATGCCGCCGGTCAGGTACATCACGCGCGGGTTGGAGAAAAGCTGGCCGGTGAGCTGCTGGCCCACGTCCTGCTCGTTGGCCACGCGCGAGACGATCACGCCCGCGGCGGTGGAGATCACCAGCGCGGGGATCTGCGCCACCAGGCCGTCGCCGATGGTCAGCAGCGTGTAGTTGCGCACCGCGGTGGAGAAGTCCAGGTCGTGCTGGAGCATGCCCACCACCATGCCGGCGCCGATGTTGATGAACATGATCAGCAGGCCGGCGATGGCGTCGCCGCGCACGAACTTGCTGGCGCCGTCCATCGCGCCGTAGAAGTCCGATTCCTGCGCCACTTCGGCGCGGCGCTTCTTGGCGCCTTCTTCGTTGATGAGGCCGGCGTTGAGGTCGGCGTCGATCGCCATCTGCTTGCCCGGCATGGCGTCGAGCATGAAGCGCGCGCCGACTTCGGCGATGCGGCCCGCGCCCTTGGTGATGACCATGAAGTTGATCACCACCAGGATGGCGAACACCACGATGCCCACCGCGAAGTTGCCGCCCACCAGGAAGTGGCCGAAGGCCTCGATCACCTTGCCGGCGGCGTCCGGACCGGTGTGGCCCTCGAGCAGCACCACGCGCGTGGAGGCCACGTTGAGCGACAGGCGCAGCAGCGTGGAGAACAGCAGCACCGACGGGAAGGCGGCGAAGTCCAGCGCCTTCTGCGTGTACATGCCCACCAGCAGCACCATGATCGACAGCGCGATGTTGAACGTAAACAGCAGGTCCAGCACGAAGGGCGGCAGGGGCAGGATCATCATGCCCAGGATCATGATGATCAGCAGCGGCCCTGCCAGGGCCTTCATCTGGCCGCCGCCGGCGCGCGCGCCGGGCAGGTTGAACAGCGAGGTCAGTGCGTTCATGCGTGGCTTTCCGGTACGGCGAGTTCGTCAGGCACCAGCAGGTCCGCGGGCGCCTGCGGGTGCGGGCCGTTGGTGTGGTGCCAGTGCTTCAGTTGATAGACCCAGGCCAGCACTTCGGCCACGGCGGTGTAGAGGCCGGACGGGATCTCGTGGCCCAGTTCGACGTGGCGGTGCAGCGCGCGCGCCAGCGGCGGCGCCGACAGCAGCGGCACGTTGTGCTCGGCGGCGATCTCGCGGATGCGCGCGGCCACTTCCTCGCTGCCCTTGGCGACCACGCGCGGCGCGCCCATGCGGCCTTCCTCGTAGCGCAGCGCCACGGCGAAGTGGGTCGGGTTGGTCACGACCACGTCGGCCTTGGGCACCTCGGACATCATGCGGCGGCGCGCCATCGCGCGCTGCTGCTGGCGGATGCGGTTCTTGATGTGGGGGTCGCCCTCGCTGTCCTTGTGCTCCTGCTTGACCTCTTCCTTGGTCATGCGCAGCTTCTTGAAGAAGGTCCAGTACTGCCAGGGCACGTCGAGCGCCGCCACCAGCACCAGCGAGGCGGCGATCAGGCCGCAGCAGTGGAGCACGAACTCCAGCATGTGCAGCAGCGCCTCGTGCAGCGGCGCGTTCATCAGCGCCACCGCCTCGCCCAGGCGGTGCCACAGCACCCAGGCCGCCACGCTGCCCACCAGCAGGGCCTTGGCGATGGCCTTGGCCAGCTCCACCAGCGATTGCGAGGAAAACAGGCGGCCCACGCCCTTGAGCGGGGACAGGCGGGAGAAATCGGGTGCGAGGGACTGGGTGGAGAACAGCCAGCCGCCCAGCAGCATGGGGCCGGCCAGCGCCGCCGCGCCGAACAGCAGCAGCAGCGGCAGGAAGGCCAGCAGGCCTTCCCAGACGTTCATGGCGAAGCGCGACATCATGCGCGAGGTGTCGAACGCCGTGGCCGGCTCGAAGGCCAGGCTGGCTTGCATCACGGCGTTGAGCTTGCTGCCGAGCGTGCCGCCCAGCGCCCACAGGCCGGCCACGCCGCTCATCAGCATCATCAGGGTGGCCAGTTCGCGCGAGCGCACGACCTGCCCTTCCTCGCGCGCCTTTTCCAGGCGCCGGGGTGAGGCGGGTTCGGTTTTCTCGAGATCGCTTTCTTCGGACATGGCCGCTCCGTTACGAAGCGGCATGCTGGCCCTTCGTCAGCAACGATTATCGGAGCGCGAAGCGGCGGGCATTAGCGGGAATAGGGCGGGGATTCTGGCGCTGTTTGCGCGATGGCGCCTCCCCCCGGGGGAGGCGCCGCGGCGCACGCGGGCGCCGCGCGCGGCACCGCGTGCGCCGGTGCGGGGCTCAGAAACCCAGGCTGGCGAGCAGGTCGTCCACCTGCGACTGGTCGGAAACCACGTCGTGCTTGCCTTCGGGGTTGATCTGCGGGCCGTTCATCAACGTGGCGGGGGTGTCCACCCGGCGGTCGGCCGGCACGTTGTCGATCAGCACCTGCAGCAGCTCCTGCTCCAGCGAGCGGATCATGTCCATCATCTTCTTGATGACCTGGCCGGTCAGGTCCTGGAAGTCCTGGGCCATCATGATCTCCAGCAGGTGGCTGCCGGTGGCGCGCGCCTGCTGGGGCACGTCGGTCAGGAAGGCGCGCGTGTCGAGCACCAGCTCGCGCGCGTCGGCCAGCTCGACCGGCTTGTCGAACCAGGCTTCCCAGCGCTTGTCCAGCGCCTCGGCCTGCTTTTCCATGCCGGACTGGAGCGGCTGCGCCAGTTCCACGGCATTGAGCGTGCGCTCGGCGGCCTGCTCGGTCATCGAGGCGATGTAGCTGAGACGGTCGCGGGCGTCGGGGATGGCCTGCGCGGCACGCTCGATTTCCTTGTCGAGCCCCAATTCGCGCATATTGTCGCGCAGCATCCGTGTCAGGGCGCCAATGCGCTGGAAAAGCTGCTCGGCAGATTCGTTGCTGAGAGTCGGAGTCGTCGACATATCGCTCACCTTATGCCCCTTCCTTGGCCAGCTTTTCGAAGATCTTGGTGATCTTCTCGTCGAGCGTGGCGGCCGTGAAGGGCTTGACCACGTAGCCGTTGGCGCCGGCCTGCGCGGCGGCGATGATGTTTTCCTTCTTGGCCTCGGCCGTCACCATCAGCACCGGCAGCTTGGCCAGCGTGGCTTCGGCGCGGATCGCCTGCAGCATGCTCAGGCCGTCCATGTTCGGCATGTTCCAGTCGGACACGACGAACTGGAAGCTGCCGTCCTTGACCTTCTCCAGGCCGGCGGCGCCGTCCTCGGCTTCCTCGACGTTGGAAAAGCCCAGCTCCTTGAGCAGGTTGCGGATGATGCGGCGCATGGTGGGGAAGTCATCGACCACCAGGATCTTCATGTTCTTGTCCACTCTAACGGCTCCAATACAGTTGTGGAAAGTTGCTTCGGTTGTTTCAATACCTGCGCCAGCCGGGCCGCTTGCGCGCGGCCGGGCGGGCGCCAGTGCCCGGTCAGACCCGCTGCGCGCGCGCGCCGAAGGTCGCCAGGCGCGCCATCACGCGCTGGCTCATCGCGTGCAGCGGTACCACCTCATGCACGCCGCCGGCGGCTATCGCCTCCTTCGGCATGCCGAATACGATGCAGGTGCTTTCGTCCTGCGCCAGATTGTAGGCGCCGGCCTCGCGCATGCGCAGCATGCCCTGCGCGCCGTCGCGCCCCATGCCGGTGAGCATCACGCCGATGGCGTTCTTGCCGGCGTGCTGCGCGGCGGAGTCGAACAGCACCTCCACCGACGGGCGATGGCGGTTGACCGCCGGCTCCTGCGACAGGTGGGCCACGTAGTTGGCCCCGCTGCGCGCCAGGCGCAGGTGCGAGTCGCCCGGCGCGATGTAGGCGTAGCCCGGCAGCACGCGTTCGCCGTGCTCCGCTTCCTTGACCGTGATGCGGCACAGGCCGTCCAGGCGCTGCGCGAACGAGCGCGTGAAGCCGGCCGGCATATGCTGCACGATCATCACCGCCGGGCAGTCCGGCGGCATCGGCATCAGGAATTCCTTGATCGCCTCGGTGCCGCCGGTGGAGGCGCCGACGATGATCAGCTTTTCCGTGGACAGCAGCGGGCTGCGCAGCATCGGCGCGGCCGGCGCGGCGGCGTCGCCGGCCGGCGCGGGAGACGCCGTGCGCAGGCGCGCGCGCGCCGCGGCGCGGATCTTGTCGGCGATGGTGTCGGTGTACTCCATCAGGCCGTCGCGGATGCCGAGCTTGGGCTTGGTGACGAAATCCACCGCGCCCAGCTCCAGCGCGCGCATGGTGATCTCGGAGCCGCGCTCGGTCAGCGAGGACACCATCAGCACCGGCATCGGGCGCAGGCGCATCAGGCGCTCGAGGAAGTCCAGCCCGTCCATGCGCGGCATTTCCACGTCGAGCGTGAGCACGTCCGGGTTCAGGCGCTTGATCAGATCGCGCGCCACCAGCGGGTCGGGGGCGGTGCCCACCACCTCCATGTCGGGCTGGCTATTGATGATCTCCGTCATCAGGCTGCGTATCAGCGCGGAATCGTCCACGCACAATACCTTGATCTTGGCCGCACTCATGTCTTGGAAAATCCTTGTCGGTTCAGGAAGCGGCTGCCGACGGCGAACGCCGGGGAAACAGCTCGGCGCCGCCGGTGGCGGGTGCGGTGGCAATGGCGCGGGCCAGCGCGCGTTCGTTGCGCTCGACCACGACCTGGTCGTCCTGCCGCGTGAGGCGGCGCACCAGCGCCAGCCCGGTCAGCGGGAAATAGCTCACGCGGCGCGCGTGCGGGCCGCGCAGGTCCTGCGCGGCCACGCGCACTTCCTCGGTCTTGAGGTACTTGAGCACGAACTCGGCGTTGCGGTCGCCGATGTTGAGCGTGGTCATGTTGGCCAGCACCGCGCCGCCGCCGAAGACCTTGGCCTCGAGCCGCTCGCGGCGCGCGCCCATCTTGAGCAGGTCGTTGATCAGCACTTCGAGCGCGTAGCTGCCGTAGCGCATCGACGCCGACAGCAGGCGGTCCGCGCCGGCGCCGGCACCGTCGTCGTCGGGCAGCATGAAATGGTTCATGCCGCCCACGCCGGCGGTCTCGTCGCGGATGCAGGCCGCCACGCAGGAGCCCAGCACGGTGGTCAGCACCACGTCCTCGCGCGTCACGTAGTACTCGTTGGGCAGCAGCTTGATGGCCTGCTTGCCGAACTCGCGGTCGAAATAGGTGCGGGTGGCGATCGCTTCCGGCAGGTGGGGGGTGCGCATCACGAACCTCCCAGCCGCGCCGACGGCGGCGCCAGCTCGTACACCGTCTGCCCGCGCAGCTGGAACGCGCGCGTGACGTAGGAAAAATTCTCCGAGTGCCCCGCGAACAGCAGGCCGTGCGGCTTGAGCAGCGGCACGAAGCGCTCCAGGATGCGGCCCTGGGTCGGCTTGTCGAAGTAGATCATCACGTTGCGGCAGAAGATCGCGTCGAACTTCTCGCGGATGCCCCAGTCCGGCGCCAGCAGGTTCAGCGGCTGGAAGTCGATGGTGCCCGCCAGGTCCGGCTTGACCTTGACCGCGCCGGCGCGCTGGCCGGTGCCCTTGAGGAAGAAGCGCTTGAGCCGCTCCGCCGACAGCTTGCTGACCTGCTCGGCGGTGTAGACGCCGGCGCGGGCCTTGGCCAGCACCTGGGTGTCGATGTCGGTGGCCAGCACGGTGCCGGCGCGGTCGCCCAGCGCCTCGGCCAGCGTGATGGCGATGGAGTAAGGCTCCTCGCCGGTGGACGCGGCCGAGCACCAGACCGAGTAGGGCCGCCCGATCTTCTTGGCGTGCTCGGCCAGCAGCGGGAAGTGATGCGCCTCGCGGAAGAACGAGGTCAGGTTGGTGGTCAGCGAATTGGTGAAGAACTCCCACTCGTCCGTGCGGTCGTCCGCCTCCAGCATGGCCAGGTAGGTGCCGAAATCGGTGAGCTGCAGCGTGCGCAGGCGCCGCGCCAGGCGGCTGTACACCATCTCGCGCTTGTGGCTGCCCAGCGAGATGCCCGCGCGGCGATGGATCATCGCGCGGATCTTCTCGAAGTCGCGTTCCGTCAACAGGAAGTCCCGCGGCTCGTCGCGCCGCAGCGAGGCGGGCTGCGCCGGCGCGTGGCCGGCGGCGAAGGCGGTGGGGCGGGGCTGCGTCATCTGTTGCCTGCTACGGGATGCTTGATGCTATGGCGGCTGCGGACGGGCTCACGCGAGCTCGGCCTCGACCAGTTCCATCTCGGCGCTGGTCATCAGTTTCTCGATGTCGATCAGGATCAGCATGCGGCCGTCCACGGTGCCGAGGCCGGTGAGGTGCTCGTTGGAGACCGACACGCCGAACTCCGGCGCCGGCTTGATGGCGTCGCCGGTCAGCGTCAGCACGTCGGACACGCCGTCCACCACGATGCCGACCACGCGCCCGGCGATGTTCAGGATGATGACCACGGTCTGGTGGTCGTAGCGCACGTTGCCGAGGCGGAACTTCAGGCGCAGGTCGACGATCGGCACGATCACGCCGCGCAGATTGGTCACGCCCTTGATGAAGTCCGGCGCGTTCGCCAGGCGCGTCACCGCGTCGTAGCCGCGGATCTCCTGCACCTTGAGGATGTCGATGCCGTATTCCTCGCTCCCCAGCGTGAAAACCAGGAACTCCTGCCCCGCGGCTTCGCTTCCGGGGGTATCGATGTGTCCGATGCCGGCCATGATGTGTTGTTCTCCTGAGCGTTAAGCAACGTTATGCAAGTACCGGGTCCTGCCGGCGCACGCCGGTGCGCTGCAGCGCGCCGACGTCCACGATCAGCGCCACGCTGCCGTCGCCCAGGATGGTGGCGGCGGAGATGCAGGGCACCTTGCGGTAGTTGGTTTCGAGATTCTTCAGCACCACCTGGTGCTGGCCGATGAGCTGGTCCACCAGCAGCGCGAAGCGCTTGCCTTCGGCCTGCAGGATCACGGCGATGCCCTGGGTCGGCTCCTGCACGGCTTCGTCCACGTTGAACACGCGGTGCAGTTCCAGCAGCGGCAGGTATTCGCCGCGCACGTGCATCACGCGGTCGTTGTTGGCCGCGGTGTGCACGTCCTCGGGCTTGGGCTGCAGCGACTCCATCACGCAGTTCAGCGGCAGGATGAAGGTTTCCGCGCCGACCTTGACCGACATGCCGTCGAGAATGGCCAGCGTGAGCGGCAGCACGATGCGCGTGGTGGTGCCCTGGCCGGCGCGCGAGCTGACCTCGACGTGGCCGCCCATTTCCTGGATGTTGCGCTTGACCACGTCCATGCCCACGCCGCGCCCGGAGAGATCGGTCACGGCCTCGGCGGTGGAGAAGCCCGGCGCGAAGATCAGTTGCCAGACTTCGTCGTCGCTGATGTTCTCCGACACCGGCAGGCCGTTCTGCACGGCCTTGGCCAGGATCTTGTCGCGGCGCAGGCCGCCGCCGTCGTCGCTGACCTCGATCACGATGTTGCCGCCGTGGTGCTGCGCGGACAGGATCAGCTGGCCGGTCGGCTCCTTGCCGGCGGCCACGCGCTTGTCCGGCGTCTCGATGCCGTGGTCGAGGCTGTTGCGCACCAGGTGGGTGAGCGGGTCGATGATGCGTTCGATCAGGCTCTTGTCGAGCTCGGTGGCCTTGCCGAACGTGACCAGGTCGATCTGCTTGCCGAGCTTGCCGGCAAGGTCGCGCACCAGGCGCGGGAAGCGCGAGAACACGTAGTCCATCGGCATCATGCGGATCGACATCACCGCTTCCTGCAGGTCGCGCGCGTTGCGCTCGAGCTGGCCCATGCCGGAGAACAGGCGGTCGAACAGCACCGGGTCGAGCGCCGAGGCGGTCTGCGCCAGCATCGACTGCGTGATGACCAGCTCGCCGACCAGGTTGATGATCTGGTCCACCTTCTCGGTGGGCACGCGGATCGAGCCGGACTCCTGCGCGTGGGCGGCGGCGGCCGGCGCGGCCTTGGCCTTTTCCTTGGCCGGGGCGGGCGCGGCGGCCGGCGCGGCAGCGGCGGGAGCGGGGGCCGGCGCCGGCGCGGCGGCCGCCGGCGGGGCCGCTTCGGCGGCGGCCGGGGCGGCCGGCGCATCGGCCGCTTCCACCACGATCTGGTCGCCGTCGACGATGAAGCAGCACACCGCGATGATGTCATCGGGGCTGCACTGGGTCGACAGCCACACGGTGAGGTTGGCGCCCTCTTCCTTCTGGCCGGTGATCTCGCCGAGGTTGCCGAGCTCGTCGCGCAGCAGCGCCTGGTCGGCCGCCGAGACGTTGACCAGCGTCACCTTGAGGCCGCCGCCGCCGGCTGCCGGCGCGGGCGCGGCTGCCACCGGGGCCGGCGCGGGCGCCGCGGCGGGCGCGGGCGCGCCGCCGCCGGCGGTCTCCAGCGCCAGTTGTTGCAGGACGGCGCAGATGCGCGCCAGCGTTTCCGGATCGGGTTCGGTACCGTTACGGTAGGCGTTGAGCTGATCTTGCAACACGTCCTTGGTTTCCAGAAAAGTGTCGATGATGGTGCGGGACAACGTCAGCTCCCGCCGCCGCGTGCGGTCGAGCAGGTTCTCCAGCAGGTGCGTGGTTTCGGTCAGTGCCGCAAAGCCGAAGGTGGCCGCACCGCCCTTGATGGAGTGGGCCGCGCGGAAGATGGCGTTGAGCTCTTCCGCGTCGGGGGATTCGAGATCCAGCCCGAGCAGCAGCTGCTCCATTTCCACGAGGAGCTCCTCGGCTTCCTCGAAGAAGGTCTGATAGAACTGTGTGATATCGATATCGACAGACATAACCGTCCTGGCTCACTGAAATTGGCGGTGAAGGCCGCCGCCGGCATGGCGGGCGGACTTCATTGAACACGGCTCCTGCTGGCTGGAGCCTGGGCCGGGGGCGCGGCGGGATTGCTTGGTGCGGTGGCGGGCGCGGCCGGCGCTGCGGTGGCCGCGGGCGCCGGGGCCGAGGCCGCGGCGGGCGCGGAGGCGGCGGACAGCTCCGCCTGCATTTCCTTGCCCACCTCGCCCGCCTTGGCCGACACCGTGACCTCGGCGGCGCTGGCGTTCTCGGCCTCGATGCGGGCCTGCGCGCGCTGGTTCAGCACCACGATGCTGATGCGGCGGTTGATCGGCGCCAGCTCGTCCTTCTTGTCGAGCGGCATGGTCGCGGCCAGGCCGATCACGCGCAGCACCTTGCCTTCGTTCATGCCGCCGGCGACCAGCTCGCGCCGCGACGCGTTGGCGCGGTCCGACGACAGCTCCCAGTTGCTGTACGTGCGCTCGCCGTTGGAATAGTTGGCCGCGTCGGTATGGCCCGACAGGCTGACCTTGTTGGGCATCTCGTTGAGCACCGGGCCGATCTCGCGCAGGATGGTGCGCATGTACGGCTCGACCGCGGCGCTGCCGGTGCGGAACATCGGGCGGTTCTGCGTATCCAGGATCTGGATGCGCAGGCCCTCGCTGGTGATGTCCAGCAGCAGCTGCGGGCGGAACTGGCGCAGCACCGGGTTGTTCTCGATGATCTGCTCGAGCCGGTTCTTGAGCGCGCGCAGGCGCTCGCCTTCCTGGCGCTCGCGGGCCTTCTGCGCGGCGTCGTCGGCGCTCTTGCGCACGTCGCCGTCCTGGCGCGTGACGTCCATGCCGCCGCCGGGAATCACGCTCGACGACAGGCTGCTCTTGTTGCCGCCCGCCACCGCCACCTTGAGCGGCGTGCGGAAATACTCCGCGATCTGCACCAGGTCCTTCGGCGTCGACGCGCGCAGCAGCCACAGCACCAGGAACAGCGCCATCATCGCCGTCATGAAGTCGGCGTAGGCAATCTTCCAGCTGTGGTTGCCGTGCGGCTTCGCGTGTTGGCGCGACTTGCGGACGACAATCGGACGCATGTCGTGGGCGTTGCTCATGGCTGTAGCTCCTGCCGCTTAGGTGATGCTCTTGACCTCGCGGACGTGGTCGTCCAGCTCGAGGAAGGAGGGGCGTTCGCTGGAGTACAGCACCTTGCGGCCGAACTCGACGGCCACCAGCGGGGCGTAGCCGTTGAGCGAGGCAAGCAGCGTGACCTTGATGCACTCGTACATCTTGAGGGACTCGGCCACCTGGTGCTCGACGCGCGCGGCCAGCGGCGAGACGAAGCCGTAGGCCAGCAGGATGCCGAGGAAGGTGCCGACCATCGCGTGGGCGATCAGCGCGCCGAGTTCCGCCGGCGGCAGGTCCGCCGAGGCCAGCGCGTGCACCACGCCCATCACCGCGGCGACGATGCCGAAGGCCGGCAGGCCGTCGCCGACGCGCGACAGCGCGTGGGCGGGCACCTCAGCCTCGTGGCGGTAGGTCTCGATCTCGTGGTCCATCAGGGCCTCGATCTCGAAGGCATTCATGTTGCCGTTGACCATCATGCGCAGGTAGTCCGTGAGGAACTCCATCATGGCCGGGTCGGCGAGGATGCGCGGATACTGGCTGAACACGCTGCTGGCCGCGGGGTCCGCGATTTCCTTCTCGAGGAACAGGATGCCTTCGCGGCGGGCCTTGGACAGCAGCACGTACAGCAGCGCCATCACTTCCATGTACAGCGCCTTGCTGTACTTGCTGCTGCGGAACAGCGTCGGCAGCGCGCGCAGGGTGGCCTTGATGGCCTTGCCGTTGTTGGAACTGATGAACGCGCCGATTGCGGCACCGGCGATGATGACCAGCTCTGCCGGTTGATAAAGCGCGCCCATATGGCCACCGGTCATGGCGTATCCACCAAGCACCGCCGCCATCACGACAACATAGCCAATTACAACTAGCACGATCGATTCCCCGTCAGTAAAACACGCCAGGCACGCACAAGGCTCGCCCGGCCGGGATGGGCGCAAGCGCGCCCGCCCCGCCCTGGGGCTCACCGGCCGCGCAACCTGTCGTCGGGCCCGGGACTCCGGGTCAGGCGACGGCTTGCACGGGCGCGACGTCCTTCGAGAGCTTCTTCGCCTTGCCGGCGCGCGACGGTGGTCGGCACAGGCTGCACACGAAGTTCGCATGCGGCTCGTATGCGTGTGTCACGAACTGGCCGCCGCAGCAGGTGCAGCTGGAAAGCTGCAGCATGTTGCTCTCGAAAAACCGTACTAACGTCCAAGCACGGGTGAAACTTAAGACAATTTCGCTGCCGAGCAGCGATACGTGCTCGAGATAGAGGCGATAACTGGCCACCACCGCGCGGATGCCCGCCGTCTCGCCCTGCTGGACCATGAACTGGTAAGCCGAGAAAAACAGCGAGGAATGGATGTTCGGCAACCAGGTGGTGAACCAGTCGGTCGAGAACGGGAGCATGCCCTTGGGCGGCGAGGCGCCGCGCAGCTCCTTGTAGAGGCGGATCAACCGGTCGCGCGAGAGCGTGGTCTCGGCTTCGAGCACCTGCAGGCGCGCCCCCAGGCCGATCAGCTCGATGGCGAGCTGGGTCTGGTTGGCGTCCTGCAGCACGCTCTTGCGGTTGGGTACGGGAGCGGCCGTGAAGCTCCGGGCTGGCTGGGCTTGCAGGAGCGCGGTCAATTGAGCGACTCCACGGGTTGCCGCGCGAGCAGGATGGCAGCGTGGATCTGCTGCATGTCGTGACTCTTGGCCGTGTGGGTGAGCGTCGACAGCAACGCATGGTCATCGAACCGGAAGCGGCACAAGACCATGTTGGACGCTGCCAACTTGACGAGCTGGGCCGGTGTCAGCTTGGCGAGAATGTCGGCAATTTCCTTGCTGACGCCAAGCCGGAACATGGCTTCCAGATGGTTTTCGCGCACCAGGCGTTGCGCGAGCAGCAGATAGGCGAGATTGACCTCCCTGATCTCCTGGAGAACTTCACTGCTTTCCAATTTTTCCCCGCTACCAAAAACCCGTCGACCGCTTGTCCGGCGCTTACCCGCAGCACGGGGCTGAAGGCGACCAGATCGTTTGTGTGCGTGTGCGACGGGTACTGCGTACGACAAAGGAACTGCGCTTGGTCAGACTTATCTCGAACGTTACAAGTGTTACAGAGTGTAAGTAAGACTGTGAGAGTTATATCGGCAATTGGACCGGGCTGCCAATCCCCTCTAACGTTGGGTCAATCAAATGTCGCACGAAACATACATGGGATGCGAAGTTTGTAACAAGTCACCGATTTGTCATGTGATTTGCATCAAATCTGTTACCCATATGTAACAGAAGAAAGCCTCTAAAATGCACGATGCGTTACCTCCCGGACAGTGCCGAAGCCGGCGGAAACCACGGCGAAGTGGCGCCCGCGGGGGGTGTAGTCGCATTCCTCTATTGACCGCCCGGCACTCATTGCAGTAGCGCCCGGCGCAGCCACGCCGCCACGCGCGCGAACAGGTCGTCGGGCTCCTCGCGGAACAGGTGCGGGCAGGTCTGCTCGACCTGCTCCATGACGCGCGCGGTCTCCTCCGCGTTCACGGTGCCGTACTCCAGCGCGAGCGCCAGCAGCGCGCGCAGCTCGCCCAGGCGCGCGCGCGCGGCGCCCGCGCCGCGTTCGGTCTGCACCCGGTACATGACGTCGTAGACGCGGCTGCGCAGGCTCTCCGCCACGCGCCACGCCGGCGTCTGCATCTGCTCCTCCAGCACGCGGATGTCCACCGCGGAGCTGGCCAGCTGCGAGGCCAGCGGCTCGACGAAGGCGAGATCGGCGCCGGCATCCTCCAGGATCTGCCGCGACCACTCGCGCGCGCGCGTCAGGCGCTCCTGGGGCGTCCATTCGTAGCGCACCGCGAGGCCGTAGCCGAAGCGCTGGGCGTCGCGCATGAGCGTGGCCATCGCGTTGGGCAGCTGCTTGTTGAAGACGCGCTTGGCCCAGGCGTATTCGCCGCCGGAAAGCAGGCGCGTGACGGCGCGCTCGGTCAGCGGGCCGTCGTGGTGAAGCAGGCGGGCACGCAGGAAATCGTCGAAATCCGGCGGCGTGAATTCGCTGTCGAGCCCGGCGGAGAGCTTGACGAAATGGTCGAACTCGGCGCGCAGCTTGGCGGCGGCTTCGTCGGGCAACGCGAGTGAGATTTCCGTTGTCATGGGGTCCAGTGCTGACGTGGGCGCCGCGCGGCGCCGCCGCCGGCCGCGCCGGCATGCGTCGCCGCCCGAGGCCGGTGCCTCGGGTTATGGCCTCAGAAAGCGCTCCAGTCGCCGTTGTCCGACGCGGCCAGGGCGGGACGCGCCGGGCGCGCCGGCGCCGGCGCGGGGGCTTCCTGCGCGTCCTGGTCCGCGTGCGCGGCGTCGCCGTCGTCCAGTTCCTCGGCAACCGCGGCGGGCGCCGCCAGGCGGGTCGGCTCGACCCGGCGCAGCACCGCCGGCGCCTTGGCGCGCGGCGCCTCCGCGCGGCTGGCGGCGGCCTGCGCCTCGGCCAGGCGGAAGTTGGCCACCGAAGCCTGCAGGCGCGAGGCCTGGTCTTCCAGCGAGCCGGCCGCGGCGGCGGCCTCTTCGACCAGCGCCGCGTTCTGCTGCGTGACCTCGTCCATCTGCGCCACGGCCTTGTTGACCTGCTCGATGCCCGAGCTCTGCTCGGCCGAGGCCGCGCTGATCTCGCCCATGATGTCGGTCACGCGCTTGACCGCCTGCACGATCTCGCCCATCGTCTTGCCGGCCTGGTCCACCAGCGCCGAGCCGTTTTCCACGCGCGCCACCGAGTCGCCGATCAGGCCCTTGATTTCCTTGGCGGCGTTGGCGCTGCGCTGCGCCAGGCTGCGCACCTCGCCGGCCACCACCGCGAAGCCGCGGCCCTGCTCGCCGGCGCGCGCGGCTTCCACCGCCGCGTTGAGCGCCAGGATGTTGGTCTGGAACGCAATGCCTTCGATCACGCCGATGATGTCGACGATCTTCTTCGATGCATCGTTGATCTCGTCCATCGTCTGCACCACGCGGCCGACCACTTCGCCGCCCTTCACCGCGGTCTCCGAAGCGTTGGCGGCCAGCCCGCTGGCCTGGCGCGCGTTGTCCGCGTTCTGGCGCACCGTGCTGGTCAGCTCTTCCATGCTCGACGCGGTTTCCTCCAGCGAGGCCGCCTGCTGCTCGGTGCGCTGCGACAGGTCGCTATTGCCCGCGGCGATCTCGCGCGAGGCCGAGGCGATCGATTCGGCCGAATCCTTGAAGTCGCGCAGCGTGGCCGACAGTTGCTGCTGCATCTGCTTCATGGCGTGCAGCAGGCTGGTCTTGTCGCCGCCGCGCAGCTTGACCTCGCCGGAGAAGTCGCCGCCGGCGATGCGCGCGGCGATGGCCGCCGCATAACCGGGCTCGCCGCCGAGCTGGCGCGACAGCGTGCGGGCCAGGAAGGCGCCCAGCGCCACCGAAAGCGCCAGCGCGCCCAGCACCATGCCCAGCATCCACAGGCGCGAGGTCTGGTAGACGCCGCGCGCTTCTTCCATGTTGGCCAGCGCGCGCTCGTCGCGGCGCTTGACCATGTTGGCCATCACGTCCTCGAGCGCGCGGCTGTCCTTGATCAGGTCGGCGCTTTCCGTGAACACCTGGCTTTCGAACTGCGAGGTGTCGAGCGGCTGCTTGTTCACCAGCGTCACGTAGGCGCCGATGCGCTGGCGGTAGGCCGGCAGCAGGGTGTCGAACTGCTTGAGCATGGCCTGGCCTTCGGGCTGCGTGAAGGCGACGCGCGCGCCCTTCATGCGCTCGTCGAGCGCGGCCAGCGCTTTCTCGATCTGTTCCTTCTCGGCGGCGCGCTCGCCCATCGTCGAGGCGGACAGCAGCGCGATCTGCGCGCGGCTGGAATAGAGCAGGTCGATGTTGGCGCCCTGCACGCCCTTGAGCGACTGCAGGTCATCGTGGTAGATCTTGCCGGTCCAGTCGGCCATGCGCCCCATGTTGACGACGCCAAGCAACCCTATCACCGCGCCGATGAGCGACACGACCAGAAAGCCAGCGACCAGCTTGGTCGTGACGCGTAGCTGATTGAACCATTGCATGCAGACTACCTCTTTTCTCTGAATGACTTGACCAGATGCCTGCCTGTCCTGGCCGGCGGATGCCGGCCACCGCGGAACGGCGGCGCTATTTCTTGTTTTCCAGAACCAATGTTTTCAGACCGACCACTTCAGCCGGAGGCTGGCCGGCGCCGGGCTGCCGCCCCGCGCCGGCCTCGACCTGCCGGGTACATCCCTTGCATCCCTTAAATCCCTTGCATCCCTTGAATCCCGTACATCCCCGCACTGCTTGCCGGCGGGCTCGCCATGACCCGCCCGCCCCGCGCCGCGCGAGCGGCCGTCAGCCAGCCATCAGCCGCGGCTCGCCCTGCCCCGTGCCGCGCGCCGCCCGCACGGGGCGCGGCTCGGGACGCAGGCTCACGCGGAACGTGGCCACCGCATCGCGCAGGCGCTTGGCCTGATCTTCCAGCGAGCCGGCCGCGGCGGCGGCCTGCTCCACCAGTGCCGCGTTCTGCTGCGTCACCTCGTCCATCTGGGCCACCGCCTCGTTGACCTGCTCGATGCCCGAGCTCTGCTCGGCCGAGGCCGCGCTGATCTCGCTCATGATGCCGGTCACGCGCTCGACCGCCTGCACGATCTCGTTCATGGTCTTGCCGGCCTGGTCGACCAGCGCCGAACCATGTTCCACGCGCGCCACCGAGTCGCCGATCAAACCCTTGATTTCCTTGGCGGCGTTGGCGCTGCGCTGGGCCAGCCCGCGCACCTCCCCGGCCACCACCGCGAAGCCGCGGCCCTGCTCGCCGGCACGCGCCGCTTCCACCGCGGCGTTGAGCGCCAGGATGTTGGTCTGGAACGCAATGCCTTCGATCACGCCGATGATGTCGACGATCTTCTTCGACGCCTCGGTGATCTCGTCCATCGTCTGCACCACGCGGCCGACCGCTTCGCCGCCCTTCACCGCGGTTTCCGAGGCGTTGGCGGCCAGCCCGGTGGCCTGGCGCGCGTTGTCTGCGTTCTGGCGCACCGTGCTGGTCAGTTCCTCCATGCTCGACGCGGTTTCCTCCAGCGACGCCGCCTGCTGCTCGGTGCGCTGCGACAGGTCGCTGTTGCCCGCGGCCACCTGGCGCGTGGCGGAGGAAATGCTCGACATGCCTTCCTGGATCTCGCCGACCACCGACAACAGGCTGCGCTGCATGGTGCGCATGGCGCGGGACAGCGCGCCCATTTCGTCGGACGCGCGATAGTCCAGGTGGGTGGTGAGATCGCCCGCGCCCAGGCGCAGGGCGAAGTCCAGCATGTCGCGCACCGGCTTGTTCACCCGCGCCAGCAACAGCGAGCCGGCCACGAACGACGACACCACCGCCAGCGCGAAGCCGCCCCACAGCCACGGCCGCAGCGCGCCCGCGCCGTCGCCGGCCAGCAGCTCGAACGCCGCCAGCGCGGCCAGGAACCACACCAGCCCCGCCGCCTGCGACAGCACGATGCGGCGCCGGATCGTGACCTTGCGCAGCCGCCCGAACAGCCCGAACAGCCCGCGGCGCACCACCGCGCCGTTGCGCACGGCCAGGCGGCGGCCCTGGTCCTCGCGCAGGCGCGCATAGGCGGCCTCGGCCGCCTCGACCTGCTCGCGCGGCGGCATCGCGCGCACCGAGGTGTAGCCCACCAGCTGGCCGTCGGCCACGGTCGGCGTGACGGTGGCGCTGACCCAGTAGAAATCGCCGTTCTTGCGGCGGTTCTTGACGATGCCCACCCACGAGTGGCCGGCCTGGATGGTCTGCCACAGGTCGGCGAAGGCCGCGGCCGGCATGTCCGGGTGGCGCACCAGGTTGTGCGCGGCGCCGAGCAGTTCCTCGGCCGCGAACCCGCTGGTCTCGATGAAGGCGCGGTTGGCGAACGTGATGCGTCCCTTCAGGTCCGTGCGGGAGATGAGGTAGTCGTCCGGGGAGAGCTTGAACTCCCGGTTGGTAACAGGCTGGTTATTTCGCATGACTGGAGAAACTGCGTGGATCGGGCTGGCGGCGGAACAAGGTGCCGCTCAGGCGGCGACGGCGGCTTCGAGTGCCGCGAGCTCCTCGGTGTCCAGCAGTTTCTCGATGTCGACCAGGATCAGCATGCGGTCCTCGACCGAGCCGATGCCGCGTATGTATTCGGTTTCGCCGGAAAGCTGCGGAGCCTGGCGGACCTGGCCCGCGCCCAGCGTCAGCACGTCGGACACGCCGTCGACCACGATGCCGGTGGTCTGCTGGTGCAGCTCGACGATGATCACCACCGTGTACTGGTCGTAGGCGATCTTGGCCTGGCGGAACTTGATGCGCAGGTCGATGATGGGCACGATCAGGCCGCGCAGGTTGATCACCCCCTTGAGGTAATCGGGCGCGTTGGCGATCTGCGTGACGTTCTCGTAGCCACGGATCTCCTGCACCTTGAGGATGTCGATGCCGTACTCCTCGCCGCCCAGCCTGAAGGCGAGGAATTCCTCGCCCGTCCCTTCTGTCGTCTTGTTCGCGCTTTTCATTGTCTGGCTCCGCATGCCGGCTCCGGCCCCGGGGCGTCGCCAAAGCCCGGGCCGGCCAGCCCGCGGGCGGGCAGCCAGCCGAGACCCGGTGCGCCGGGGCACGAATGTCGTTTAGTGCTTAACGGCAGCCGCGGGCGTGGCTGAAGGGTAACAATGACAAAGCATTTACCCCACCTTCGTAGGGTCCAGCAGCGCGCCCACGGCCTCCATGAGCTGGTCGGGGTCGAACGGCTTGGCCAGGAAGCCCGATGCGCCGGCCACGCGCGCCTGCTCGCGCACCTGGCCGTCGGCCTCGGTGGTCAGCATCAGCATGGGGATGGCGGCATAGGCGCCGGTGGCCCGCAGCGTGCGGATCAGGGTCAGGCCGTCGGTGCCGGGCATGACCTGGTCGGTCACGAGCATGCCGAAGGACGCCGCCTGCGCCATTGCCAGCGCCTCGCCGCCGTCGGCGGCCTCGGACACGGCGTAGCCGCCGGTGCGCAGGCAGGCGCCGATCATGCGGCGCAAGGAGGGGGAATCGTCGACGACGAGGATGTGAGGCAAAGACATGGCGGCTCCGTTGACAGCACGATGGTGAGTCCACGGACGCGGCGATCTGGCGTGGTGGACCGGGGTTCGTTCCTGCCCTGGGCGGCATGCGCCCGGCGGACGCCCTGCGCGTTGTGGCATGCGCCGGCGACGAGGCAGAGACTGGCGCCGCGCCGCCGGCAAGGCCGGTGCGAAAGGCGCCCCTGCGGGGCATATCGGCAGCCGCGGCGAAATCCGTAGGCCGAATGCGGGCTGGCGCGCGCGATTGTGCGCGGCGGCGGCGAATTGCCCCGGCGTGCCGCCCTGCATGCCCCCCGCATACCCCCGGCATGCCGCCCGCGCGCCGTCCGCCTGCCGCCGACAGCGAGTGCCCGATAACCGATCGCCGGAAATCCGCTTACCCTACCTGCATGGGGTGCAGCAGGCCGCCGCGGGTGGGCATACTACGACGCCTGCTGCAGGATGCACCCCGCGCTTGCCGTGCCAGGCAAAGGCCCGCGGCGCCCACAAAATGGGCGCCGCGGCTTGATCGGAACCTCACCATGTCGAATTTGCCAGGCCCCCCGTGGCACCAGCGCGAGGTACCGGAAACGCGCCGCCCCGACAAGCTCACGGTGTTCGTGCAGGGCGCGCCGGATGCCCTGCTGGCGCCGCTGCCCGATTTCGGCGGGCGGCTGCAATGGCTGTCGCGGCGCCCGCGCCAGCCGGCCGACGCGCAGATCGTCATCGCCGAGCGCCAGATCGGCGCCACGCTGGCGCAGCGCCTGCGCTCGCTGCGCCATCCCGAGCGGCTGGTGCTGACCGTGCTGGTGGACGGCACCGCCGCCGCCGCGGCCGGCTGCGGCCCGGTCGTGCCCACCACCGCCGAGGCGCTGCCGCGCACCTTGCAGCTGCTGGCCTCGGTGCTGTTCGCGCCGGTGCTGGAAGACGGCCCCATGCCGCTGTCGTGGCAGGACGTGCACGCGGTGGCGAGCCGCGACGCGGTCGGCCTGGCGCTGCACCTGGACACCGGCGCCGAGTCCTGCATGGCGGACGAACTGCTGCTGCAGCTGGCGCGCTTCCACGGGCGCACGCGCATCGAGCCCGAGGCGCTGCTGGCCAGCATCTACCTGCCGCGCGGGCTGCCCTCGCTGGTGGCGTGCAGCCAGCAGCTGCGGCGCCTGGGCGCGGTCACGGGCCACCATTGCGAGACCCGCTTCGCCCTGCTGGTGCCCGAGAGCGGGCGCTTCACCCGCCTGCTGGCCCTGTTCCCGCCGGGCGGCGCGCTGCCGGAGCCGTTCACGCCGCGGCGCTGAGCGCGCGGCCGGCAGGCCGGCGCGGCGTTCAGGCCGCCGACATCAGCTCCGCGAAGGCGCCGGCATCGAGCGGCAGCGACAGCAGGTAGCCCTGCACCTCGTCGCAGCCCATCGCGGCGAGGATGTCCATCTGCGAGTTCGATTCCACCCCTTCTGCCACCACGCGCATGCGCAGTTCGTGCGCCAGCGCCACCATCGAGCCGACGATGGCGCGGCCCTGCGCGTCCACGTCGAGCCCGCCGATCAGCGTGCGGTCGATCTTCAGGGTGCCCACGCGCAGCCGCTTGAGGTAGCCCAGGCTGGAGTAGCCGCTGCCGAAATCGTCGAGCGCCACGTGGATGCCGAGCGTCTGCAGCTCGACCAGCGTCTCGAGCGACTGCGCGATGTCCTTCATCGCCGCGGTCTCGGTGATCTCCAGCGTCACGGCCGACGGCGGGATGTCGTGCTGGTGGATCTGCTCGAGCAGGTATTGCGGGAAGTCGCGGCTGGCGAAGCGCAGGCCGGAGACGTTGATGGCCACCGGCACGGTCGGGATGCCGGCGTCCTGCCATTGCCGGATCTGCCGGCAGACCGTGGCGATGACCCAGTCGTCGAGCTTGTCGATCTGCCCGGACTGCTCCGCCACGCTGATGAACTCGGCCGGGTTGACCACGCCGAGCGTGGGATGGCGCCAGCGGCACAGCGCCTCGGCGCCCACCACGGCGCGCTGGCGCACCTCGAACTTGGGCTGGTACTGCAGCGAGAGGCTGTCGTCCTGGATCGCCAGCCAGAGATCGCGCCGGATCACGCGCATGCGCCGGGCGCGCTCGCCGGCCGCGGAGTTGAACACGCGGACCTGGTTGGAGCCGCTCTCGCGCGCCTCGGTCAGGCTCACGCGCGCGGCCTGCATCAGCGCCTCGGAGGTCTGGGCGTCGCGCGGGTAGATGGCGATGCCGATGTTCACGCCGATCTGCATCTGCAGGCCGCGCGCGGCCACGAACTCCGCCAGCGAGCCCAGCAGGCGCGAGCCGAGCTCGTTGGCGCGGCTCTGGTGCACCAGCTCGGGCACGCCCACGGCGAACTCGTCGCGCGCCAGGCGGGCGAGGAAATCGTGCGGCTCCAGCGCGGCCTGCGCCAGCGCGCCGGCATCCTGCGCCAGGATGTCGTCGGCCCGCACCTCGAAGACTTCGTCGACCTTGCGGAAGTCGGCGATATGCACCAGCAGCACGGCGCAGCCGGTCTCGGCCAGCCGCGCCTGCGCGATCGACTGGTCGAGCCAGCGCGCGAAGGCGCTGCGGTCGGGCAGGTCGGTGCTCACGCTGTACTCGCCGACCGTGCCCTGGCCGCGCGCGGCGGTGCGCACGGTCAGGCGGCCCGGGATGCGGCCGCGCCGGCGTACCGGCAGGGTGCTGGCGACGGGCACCGGGCCGGACGGCAATTCCTCCGGCGGCTCGTCCTGCATGCCGGCGCTGGCGCCGCCGCTGTAGCCGGAGGCGGTGGCGAGATGCCAGCCGCTCGGGTTGGCGCGGCGCAGCCAGAAGAAGCCCAGCGACAGCGCCGCCAGCGCGCCCACGGCCAGCCACGCCGGCTGCACCGCGCCGCGCGGATCGGCGCACAGCGCCGACAGGCGCGAGCCGCCGCCGCACAGCGTGCTCAGGCGGGCGCCCGCGGCCACCACCACGCCGGCGCCCGCCAGCGCGGCCAGCAGCACGCCGCCGCGCAGCGGCGGCAGGTGGCGGCGCAGCCAGGGAATGGCCAGCGCCACCGCCACCGTCGCGGCCAGCGCGGTGGTGGTCTGCACCACGCCGTGCGAGAAGCGCAGGCTGCCCGAGGCCACCACGACCCACAGCGGCAGGCCGACCGAGGCCGGCGACAACAGCAGGAACGCCCAATGCAGCGACCTGGCGGGACCGCGTGCCAGCTCCCGGTCCGGCTTGGCTGCACGTATGCCCAGCCCGACCGCGAGGCCAAAGAGAGCAGCGAGCAGCAGAAGGCTAGCACTCATGTCGATAAGGAAGCTGGGCAAGAATTGAGAGCGATGATGACGCGACGATGCGGTCGATGCGGCGCGAGACCCGCATCATCGCATCACGCAGGCGTCCCCGAAAAGGAAAACGGCTGCGGTCGCGCCGGCATGGGTCAGAACGCGCTCCAGTCGTCGCCGCCAGCGCCACCCGCGCCGGCCGCGCTGGCCGCGAGCACCGGCACCCGCGCGGGCGGCGCCACGCGCCGGACCGGCTCGCGCCGCGCGGGCGCGGCGGGCTGGAGCCGGGGCGCGCGCGAGGCCGGCGCGGCGGCGCGCGGGGCCGCCGCCGGGGCGGTCACCGCATGGCCGACCGTATGGCTGACCGTATGGCTGACGGCGGGGCCGGCGCCCTGGCCGGCGGCGAGCCGGAACACGGACACCACGCCGTTGAGCTTCTGCGCCTGTTCTTCCAGCGCGCCCGCGGCGGCGGCGGCTTCTTCCACCAGCGCGGCGTTCTGCTGCGTGGCCTCGTCCATCTGCGAGACCGCCTGGTTGACCTGCTCGATGCCGCTGGTCTGCTCCTGCGTGGCCGCGCCGATCTCGTTCATGATGTCGGTCACGCGCTTGACCGCGCTGACGATCTCGCCCATCGTCTGGCCGGCCTCGGCCACCAGGCGCGTGCCGCTTTCCACGCGCTGGCCGGATTCGCTGATGAGCGCCTCGATCTCCTTGGCGGCGCCGGCCGAGCGCTGGGCCAGGCTGCGCACCTCGCCGGCCACCACGGCGAAGCCGCGGCCCTGCTCGCCGGCGCGCGCGGCTTCCACCGCGGCGTTGAGCGCCAGGATGTTGGTCTGGAACGCAATGCCCTCGATCACGCCGATGATCTCCACCACCTTGCGCGACGAGCCGTTGATCTCGTTCATGGTATCGACCACGCGGCCCACCACCTCGCCGCCCTTGAGGGCGATCTGCGAGGCGTCGCCGGCGAGCTGGCCGGCCTGGCGCGCGTTGTCGGCGTTCTGGCGCACCACCGTGGTCAGCTCTTCCATGCTGGCGGCGGTCTGTTCGAGCGAGGAGGCCTGCTCCTCGGTGCGCTGGGACAGGTTGAGGTTGCCGGAGGCGATCTGGCCGGTGGCCGCGGCGATCGAGTCGGTGCCGCCGCGCACCTGCGCGACGATGTTGGAAAGGCTGTCCTGCATCGACGCGAGCGCCTGCATCATGCGGCCGATCTCGTTGCGCGACACATTGACGATGCGCGAGGTCAGGTCGCCGCCGGCCATGCGCTCGAACACCGACAGCGCTTCCTCGACCGGCCGCACGATGGCCCGGTGCAGCGCCAGCGTGGACAGCGCGGCCACCACCAGGCCGAGCGCGATCAGCGCGAACGACAGCATGCGCACGCTCTGGAAGCCGGACTGGGCGAGATTGAAGTTCTCCTCGCCGGTGCGGAACTGGTAGCCCTGCAAGGCCTCGTAGGCCGTCGCCAGGCTGCGCTGCATGTCGGGCAGCTCGTTCTTGGCGAGGGCCAGCGCCTGCTCGGCGTTGTTCTCCAGCAGCGCCTTCTGCAGGGGCTTGATGCCCTTTTCCATGAAATCGCGGCGCTTGCGGTCCACCTCGTCCGCCAGGGCCTTTTCCTCGGCGCTCTGCGGCAGCGCGGCGTAGCGCTTCCATGCGGCGTCGGCGCTGTCGACGAAGGTCATCGAGCGGTCCACCACCGCCTTGCCTTCTCCGCCGGCGCCCGGCATCACGCCGCGGTCCAGCGCCAGCCGCATGCGGGTGGTGCCGAGCATGGTCTCGCTCAGCGCCTGGGCCGAGGCGAGCTGGTTGCCATAGGTTTCCTGGAGTGCTGCGTTGCTGCTGGATATGCCATGCAGGCCGGCCGCGCCGACCAGCACGAGCAGGACCGACAACAATGCCATCGCCCCGCGCAGCAAGGTCTTGATCTGAATATTGTTATGGAACGACATAAAACACCCGATACGGTAAGGAACGCGCGGGACCTCCTCCGGCCCCGGCCCGGCGGATCGACACCCCTGCGATCCGCTCACGGCAAATAACGGCGAGCCGCCGAGAATCCTTGAGAAGGTGCGGTGCGCGCCACGCCGCTTATGCGCCGCCCTCCGATTCCACCTGAAATGCCTCCCCGGTGGCGAAAAACGCCCCGCCGGCAAGATAGTGGATCGAGCGGTGTTCGTTATCCGGAAAATGCCAGCGGCCCGCCGAAAACGCTGCCGCGTCGGCCCAGGCGGCCACGACCTCGGCGATGAACAGATCATGGCGCGCCGCATTATGCGGCTCGGGGATCACCCGGCATTCGAGCCAGCCGAGGCAGCCCGCCAGCAGCGGCGCGGCGATTTCCCGCGCGGGGAACGTGGACAAACCCGCGGCGGCGAACTTGTCGGCCTCGCGGCCGGAGCGCGAGCCGACCGCCAGCGTGGCGCCCGCCTGCGCGCGCGCCGGGATGTTCAGCGCGAATTCGCCGGACGCTTCCACCAGTTCGCGCGTGAGCGTGCGCGCATCGATCACCACCGCCACCTTGGCCGGCTGGAAGTCCAGCGGCATGGCCCAGGAGGCGGCCATGACGTTGCGCCGCCCGCCGTGCGCGCTGGTGACCAGCGTCACCGGCCCGTGATTGAGCAGCCGGTAGGCCTTGGGCAGTTCCACGGGAACGAAGCCGGCCGGCGCGGCGGCCGCGGCGTTGATCGGATCGGATGACATGGCAGCGTGGTGGCGAAGGATGGATGGGCGCGCGAAACGGACCGCTATTGTTACAGCAAACGCACCCGGAGGCGATGGCCAATACCCGGCGGGGGTATTTCCCCCTGCCGGCGGGACAAAAACATGCAAATGAGCCGGGTCTCATTTTTCCGCCGCGTGGCGCGGCGCCGAAAATGCCCGGCGGCGCCGCGACCAGAGATTGGCGCGGAAGTTCATTAATTTGACACGGGCGCCAATTTATCGGAATTCTCTTTCTGCCGACATGGGCATATGCAGGATCGCCACACCCCGTTATAATCGTCCCACTCTCACCCGCTCACCAGTAAATCGAGGCTCGTAATGGCGACTTATCAGGAAATTGTTCAGAAAATCAGCGAACTCCAGAAGCAGGCCGAGGAAATCAAGGCGCGCGAGCAGGCGACCGTCATTGCCGATATTCGCGAGAAAATCGAGCAATATGGCCTGACCGCCGACGATCTCGGCTTCGGCACCAAGCCCGCCGCCAGCAAGAAGGCCACCCGCAAGGTGCCGGTGCGCTACCGCGACAGCGCGGGCAACACCTGGACCGGCCGCGGCAAGCGCCCGGGCTGGCTGACCCAGGCGCTGGCCTCCGGCAAGAACATCGACGACTTCCTGATCTGAACCAGGGTTTCGCCGCAGGCATGAAAACGGCCGGGCCAGCGCCCGGCCGTTTTTTATTGCCCGCCGGCGCGGCTCAGCCGGCGAAGCCGAGCGGGTTCATCGACTGCCAGCGCCACGAGTCCTCGCACATGCGGTCGATGTCGTGCCTGGCCTGCCAGCCGATCAGCGCGTGCGCCAGCGCCGGGTCGGCATAGCACGAGGCGATGTCGCCCGGGCGGCGCGCCACGATCTCGTACGGCACCGGCCGGCCGCTGGCGCGCTCGTAGGCCGCCACCACTTCCAGCACGCTGTAGCCGCGGCCGGTGCCGAGATTCACGGTCAGGCACTGCTGCTTGTCGCGCAGGTAGACCAGCGCGTCGAGGTGGCCGGCGGCGAGGTCGCACACGTGGATGTAGTCGCGCACGCCGGTGCCGTCCGGGGTCGGGTAGTCGCCGCCATACACCATCAGCTTCTCGCGCCGGCCGCCGGCGACCTGCGCCACGTAGGGCATCAGGTTATTGGGCACGCCGCCCGGGTCTTCGCCGATCAGACCGCTCTCGTGCGCGCCCACCGGATTGAAATAACGCAGGTAGGCAATGCGCCACGACGGGTCCGAATGCTCCAGGTCGCGCAGGATCTGCTCGCCCATCAGCTTGGTCTGGCCGTAGGGATTGGTGGCCGACAGCGGAAAGTCCTCGAGGATCGGCACGGCATGCGGATTGCCATAAACCGTGGCCGACGAGCTGAACACCAGCTGCTTCACGCCGGCCGCGTTCATTGCCGAGCACAGCGTGAGCAGGCCGCCGAGATTATTGCCGTAATAATCGAGCGGCTTGGCGACCGATTCGCCCACCGCCTTGAGCGCGGCGAAATGAATCGCTCCGGTGATGCGGTGCTCGGCGAACAGGCGGTCCAGCAAGGCCCGGTCGCGCACGTCGCCTTCGACAAAATCCGGGCGCTGCCCGGTTATCCGCGCCAGCCGCTCCACCACCTCGCGGTTGCTATTGCAGAGATTATCCAGGCCGATCACGCGATAGCCGGCTTCGAGCAGGGCCACCCAGGTGTGCGAGGCGATATAACCGGTAGCTCCCGTGAGCAGCAAGGTTTCAGACATGGCGATTCATCGGTAAGTTGAGAAAGAGGCGAAACGGGCGCGGCAACGGCGCCGGCCCTGGCTGCCGCGCCCGCTCCTGCCCGGCATGCGGCAATGAGCACCAGCAAGCGGGGCCGGCGGCGCGGCGAGGCGGGTAAGCATATCAGGCCGCATCGGGCACGCGCGTGACGGCGCCCGCATGCCGCGCCGGCGGCTGGCCCGAGCGGGCCTGCCACGCTTCGAACGCGGCCCGCAGGCGCCAGCCGGATTCCAGGTCGCGCATGCCGAGGCGCTGCGCCACCTCGGCCGGGCTCGCGCCGGCTTCGAAGTGCAGCGCGCAGCAGGTGTTGCGCAGCGTCTGCGGCGAGGCGCGCTCGCTGCGCCCCGCCAGCACGCCGGCTTCGTCGAGCAGGATCTCGACGCGGCGGTACAGCGAGGCGGCGTGCAGCGGCCGGCCCGCCGGCGTGGCGGGGAAGACCAGTTCGCCAAGCGTGTCCGCGGCCGCGCGGACTGCCAGCCACGCCAGCAGCGCGGCGCGCGCGAAGGCGAAGACCGGCGCCTCGTAGGCGCGGCCGTTGTCGGCGCGCACCAGGCGCAGCGCGCGGGCGTCCGGCGCGATGCTCTGCGCGCGCAGGTCGCGGGCTTCGCCCACCTTGAGGCCGGCGCCCAGCAGCACCGCCACCAGCGCGGTGTCGCGCGCGCGCTTCCACTGCGTCGGCGACGGCATGCCGGCGTCCTTGCCATCCTGGCCGTCGTTCGCGCGCGGCGGCGCCGGCGCCAGCACGCGGGCGATCACGATGTCCCGCTCGGCGGGCAGCAGGAATGCCGTGGGATCGTTCTCGCCTTCGGCCAGATGCGCGCGCACGGCCTGGCTGGCGGGGTTGTGCAGGCCGTCCTGCAACCGCGACAGATGATGGAACACGCGCTCGATCAGGCGCGCGTAGCGGTAGCGGTGATGCTTGTGCAGGTCCTGCTCGTCGAGGAACGCGCCGATCTGCTCGGCCGACCACGCCAGCGGCGCCACGCCGCGCTCGCCCGACCAGCGCAGCAGCTTGCCCCACATGGCGCGGTAGACCACGGCGGTGCCGTGGCGGAAGCCGTGGCTGGCCAGCCAGCCGTCGAAGGCGCGCTCGGGCTGGGCACGCCAGGCGGTCAGATCCGCATCGAACAGCGCCAGGGGCGGCCCGTCTGCGCGCATGTTGGTCTTCACTTGCGCTCCTGCGTTGGTTTGCGGCAATGGCGGTATTGTAGACAAGACGCCACAAAACACCGAGCCCCGCGACATGCGAACGCGGCGGCCGGGCGCAGCGGGCGGCATCCGCCGCGAATTTGGCGGGCCGGCGGCATGCAGCCAGTTGCATTCGCGCGCGCGGGCTGCTACCTTTCACCTGATCGCTAATGCAACTGGTTGCATAGAGACGACGGCGAACCGATATTCCGATGCCTGGGATATCCGATACCCGATACCCCGACACCCCGACACCCCGATACCGAAGAACGATGCCGGGGCGGCCCGCCCGCCCCCGGCCAACCCGGAGAAGACACTTGACCCAAGCAACGCTGTCGGCGGCGGCGCAGGCCTCGCTGGCCATCTGGCACCGCATGATCGCCACCCATTCGATGGACGAGCTGGACGGCATCGTCGCCGACGAGGTCGTCTTCCATTCGCCGGTGGCGCACACGCCCTACCCGGGGCGCGCCGCGCTGCGCATGGTGCTCGAGACCGTCAACCAGGTCTTCCAGGATTTCCGCTACCACCGCGGCTTCGTCGGCGACGACGGCCGCAGCGTGGTGCTGGAATTCAGCGCGCGCGTGGATGGCAAGGCGGTCAAGGCCATCGACATGATCCGCTTCGACGCCAACGGCAGGATCGACGACTTCGAAGTCATGGTCCGCCCCAAGAGCGGCCTCGACGCGCTGGCCGCGGCGATGGGCGCGCGGCTCGCCGGCCAGACCTCCGTCCTGCACGGCGCCTGAGCGGCGCCGCCATTCTGGCCACCAACCCTTTCCGATCCGGTCCCCGGACCTAACCTTGCGCTAAAGACCATGTCACTTCCCGCCATCCTCCAGAACCGCCTGTCCCTGCCGGTGGTGTGCTCGCCGCTGTTCATCATCTCCAACCCCGACCTGGTCATTGCCCAGTGCAAGGCCGGCGTGGTGGGCTCCTTCCCCGCGCTGAACGCGCGCCCGGGCCCGGTGCTCAACGACTGGCTGGACCGCATCACCACCGAGCTGGCCGAGCACGACGCCCGCCACCCGGACCGCCCGGCCGCGCCGTTCGCGGTCAACCAGATCGTGCACAAGTCCAACGACCGGCTGGACCACGACCTGGAGCTGTGCGTGCGCTACAAGGTGCCCATCGTCATCACCTCGCTGGGCGCGCGCAAGGAAGTCAACGACGCGGTGCATTCCTACGGCGGCATCGTGCTGCACGACATCATCAACAACACCTTCGCGCGCAAGGCCATCGAGAAGGGCGCGGACGGCCTGATCGCGGTGGCCGCCGGCGCCGGCGGCCATGCCGGCACCTTGTCACCGTTCGCGCTGCTGCACGAGATCCGCGAGTGGTTCGACGGCCCGCTGCTGCTGTCGGGCGCCATCGCCAGCGGCGACGGCATCCTCGCCGCGCAGGCCGCGGGCGCGGACCTGGCCTACGTGGGCTCGGCCTTCATCGCCACCGAGGAGGCCAACGCGCAGGCCGGCTACAAGCAGATGATCGTGGACAGCAGCGCGTCCGACATCGTCTACTCCAACCTGTTTACCGGCGTGCACGGCAACTACCTGCGCCAGAGCATCGTCAATGCCGGGCTCGACCCGGAAGCGCTGCCGCAGTCGGATCCGTCCAAGATGAACTTCGGTTCGGGCAGCGCCAAGGCGTGGAAGGACATCTGGGGCGCCGGCCAGGGCGTGGGCGCGGTCAAGCGCGTGGTGCCGGCGGCCGAACTGGTGCGCCGCTTCGCCGAGGAATACGCGCTGGCGCGCCGCCGCCTCGGGCTGGCCCCGCACACCGCCGGCGCCACCGCCGCGGCCGACCTGGCCTGATCTAGCATCCTCGCGGCCCGGCGCGGCCGCGGGCGCCTCGCGCGCCGGGCTGCGCCTTTCCTTTCAGGCGCCGCCGCCCGGCTGCGCCAGCAGCGGCAGCAGGTCCTCGGCCCACGCCACCCAGTCTTCCTCGTAGCGGATGCCCCGGCGCAGCAGCGCATGCTGCAGGCGCTGCGCGCGCGTCGGCTCGGCCGCGGCAAAATCGCGCACCTCGATCCTGCGGTAGGTCTCCAGCCGCTCGCGGTGCATCTCGATCAGGCGCGCCATTTCCGGGCCCAGGCCGAGCGGCCCGATGACCGCGTCGGCGCGCAGCCTGACCAGGATCTCGTCGCGCGCGTCCAGCCCGTTGGCGGGCTCCAGCACCCAGCGCGCCAGTTCGTCGCGCCCCGGCGGCAGCACGAAATACACCTTCTTGCGGTTGCGCGCGTCGCCCTCGCTCTCCTGCGCGGCGATCCAGCCGTTCTGCGCCATGCGGCCCAGCTCCCGGTAGATCTGCTGGTGCGTGGCATGCCAGAAATAGCCGATCGAGCGGTCGAAGCGGCGTGCCAGTTCATAGCCGGACGACGGTTTTTCCAACAGGGAAGTCAGGAGGGCGTGCTGGACGGACATGCAAGAAGGGGTGACGTGGAGGCCGCCCGGCGGGCGATTCGCGCGGGCCGCGTGGCCTGGATGGCCGGCATGGCAACCGTCTATGTTAGCGCAAAGCCGCGCGCGCACGGCACGCGGCGCGCTGTCCGCCACCGGCCGCGCGGCGGCGCCGGCACCCCGCGCGCGGGCCGATCATTGCGCGATATATGACAAATTGAAGCGTCGACCACACCCAGAATTAAAAAATACGAAATAGCATTTTGCGACCCGCTGCCATACATTTGCAGACATAGCCATTTTTGCATGGCCCGTGCCGCTATTCGGCCACGGCGCGGGGCATGCGAATCCATCGATCGGGAGTCGTCCATGCCAGGACAAAAAGATTACGCCGAAGACCGGGATGTCCCTTGGGAAGCCGACGGCGACGGACCTGCGGCACCGCCCGCGCAGGCCGCCTCGATGCCGGTGTACTACCGCCTGCCGGACACGCCGGAAGGCCACCATATCAAGGAATACGCCAGCGGCCTGCGGCAGCTGGTGCGCTTCGTGGGCGTCGAAGAACAGGTCGTCAAGTACAGCCTCGGCTGAAGCAGCCCCGGCGCAAGAGCGCGAAGACATGCGTCCGTGACGCTTTCTTGTCTCCTCCTGCCCTGTGAGTGGGCCGGAATTGAGCCCGCGGGATCCGCGGGCTTTTTTTCGTCCTCGCGGCACGGCGCCGGGAATGGCACCGGGAGTGGCGCCCAAAAGACAAGGCCGCGGCCGGGACGGCTGTCCCGGACCGCGGCCGGTCCGACGGTCTGAAGCGAGCGGGGCCTAGCGCATCAGTCCACGGTCGCGCCGGAGGCCTTCACCACCTTGGCCCACTTGGCGGCTTCGCTCTTCATGAAGGCAGCCAGTTGCGCCGGCTTTTCCGGATGGGCTTCCGCGCCCTGGTCGGCCATCTGCTTCTGCACGTCCGGCATGGCCAGGATCTTCACCACTTCGGCGTTGATGCGGTCGACGATGGGCTGCGGCGTGCCGCCGGTGGCGTACAGCGCGAACCACGAGGTGGCTTCGTAGCCAGGCACGCCGGCTTCGGCCACGGTCGGCACGTTCGGCAGCGCCGGCGAGCGCTTGGCCGAGGTCACGGCGATGGCGCGCAGCTTGCCGGCCTTCACGTGCGGGTACGACGACGGCAGGTTGTCGAACATCAGGCCGATCTGGTTGCCCAGCAGGTCATTCACGGCCGGGGCGCTGCCCTTGTACGGAATGTGCTGGATGTGCAGGCCGGTCATCGAATTGAACAGCTCGCCCGACAGGTGCATCGACGAGCCGCTGCCCGACGAGCCATACGACAGCTTGTCCGGGTTGGCCTTCACGTAGGCGATCAGCTCCTTGATGGTGCTGACCGGCACCTTGGGATTGACCACCACCAGGTTCGGCACCATCGCCACGCGCGTGATCGGGGCGAAGTCCTTGACCGGATCGTACGGCAGCCTGGAGTACAGCGACTGGTTGATGGAGTGGGTGCCGATGGTGCCCATGAACAGCGTGTAGCCGTCGCCCGGGGCCTTGGCCGCCAGCGCGGCGCCGATGTTGCCGCCCGCGCCCGGACGGTTGTCGATCACGACCGGCTGGCCGAGCGCCTTGCCCAGTTGCAGGCCGACGATGCGCGCCAGGATGTCGGTGGTACCGCCGGCCGAGAACGGCACGATCATGGTGATCGGCTTGGTCGGGTAGGTGCCTTGGGCTTGGGCGCTGCCGGCCACGCCGGCGAACGCCGCGGCCAGCGCGACGCCGGCGGCCAGCAGGCGCCGGCGCGTATTGACGTGCAGAGGGCTTGCTTGGAAATCGGTTTTCATGTTTGCTCCAGGTAAATCGCTATCGGCCCGCACCGGCGGCGCGGGTCGTCTTTTTTAGTTATGGACTGCGGATTGCTTCGGCGTGATGACACCGCGGCATGTGCCGCGTCCACGCCACGGGCTTACACGGGGGCGACGCCGAGCGTGGTGCCGCCGCACACGTACAGTACCTGGCCGGTGACGAAACCGTTTTCCGGCGACAGGAAGAACATCGAGGCACGCGCCACATCCTCCGGCGTGCCCATGCGCTTGACCGCGATGCTGGCCAGGATGCGCTTGGTCTGCTCGCTGCCCTCGGGATTGCTCTTGCGGAACAGCTCGGTGGCGATCGGGCCTGGCGCCACGGCATTGACGGTGACGCCGTCGCCGCCAAGCTCCATCGCCAGCGTGCGGGTCATGCCGATCAGGCCGGCCTTGGTGGCGGAATACACCACGCGCTCGGGCTTGCCCAGCGCGGCGCGCGAGGCCATGTTGACGATGCGGCCGAAATGCGCGGCGCGCATCGCCGGCAGGCAGGCCTGGGTCAGCAGCATGGTGGCCTGCAGGTGCAGGCCGACCACGTAGTCGAGGTCTTCGACGCGCGCGGTGTCGACGGTGCCGGGGCGGGTGGCGCCGGCATTGTTGACCAGCCGCGTGACGGCGAAGCGCGAGACCACCTGCTCGGCCACGGCGCGGGTCGCCGCGGCGTCGGTCAGGTCGGCCTGGAAGAACGTCATGTTGGGGTGGGACCAGGCGGGGGCGACATAGTCGACATTGACCACCTGGGTCACGCCATCGGCCAGCAGCATCTCGCTGATGGCGCGCCCGATACCGGAACTGGCGCCGGTGACGAGCGTGGCAACGGGAAGGGACATCGTTGACTCCAACCGGCGCAAGCCTGCGCCGGGTCATGCCTGAAGAGATGCGGCCGGAACCGGCGAGCCAGTCGGCCCGGTCGCGCTGCTTCTTGCGTTGGGGGAAACTTCATCAACCTGCACATCCATAGCAGGCTAACGGCGGTGAAACGCCATTCTTTAGCGGCTGTTTTCCAACCGCGCGCCAGCGGCGCGCCCCGCGGACCGGAGCCCGCGGCGCGCGCGCCGGACCGCAGCGCGTCAGACGCGCTCGATCACCATCGCGATGCCCTGGCCCACGCCGATGCACATCGTGCACAGCGCGAAGCGGCCACCGGTGCGGTGCAGCTGGTACATGGCGGTGGTCACGAGGCGGGCGCCGCTCATGCCGAGCGGGTGGCCCAGCGCGATCGCGCCGCCGTTGGGGTTGACGCGCTCGTCGTTGTCGGCCACGCCCAGCTGGCGCAGCACGGCCAGGCCTTGCGCGGCAAACGCTTCGTTGAGCTCGATCACGTCCATCTGGTCGATGGTCATGCCGAGCTGCCTGAGCAGCTTCTGCGTGGCCGGCGCCGGGCCGATGCCCATCACGCGCGGCGCCACGCCGGCGGTGGCCATGCCGACGATGCGGGCTTTCGGGGTCAGGCCGTGCTGCTTGGCGGCCGCTTCGCTGGCCAGCAGGATGGCGCAGGCGCCGTCGTTGACGCCCGAGGCATTGCCGGCGGTCACGGTGCCGTCGGCGCGCACCACGCCGCGCAGCTTGGCCAGCGCCTCCATGCTGGTGGCGCGCGGGTGTTCGTCGCGTTCCACCACGATGGCGTCGCCCTTCTTCTGCGGAATCGTCACCGCGGTGATTTCCTGCGCCAGCGTGCCGTCGGCCTGCGCGCGCGAGGCCTTTTCCTGGCTGCGCAGCGCCATCAGGTCCTGGTCTTCGCGGCTGACCTTGTAGTCGGTGGCGACGTTCTCGGCGGTCTCCGGCATCGAGTCCACGCCGTAGGCCGCGCGCATGGCCGGGTTGACGAAGCGCCAGCCGATGGTGGTGTCGAAGATCTGCGCGTCGCGCGAGAAGGCGCTGGTGGCCTTGCCCATCACGAACGGGGCGCGGCTCATGCTTTCCACGCCGCCGGCCAGCATCAGGCCCGCTTCGCCGGACTTGATGGCACGCGCGGCGGTGCCGGTGGCGTCCATGCCGGAGCCGCACAGGCGGTTGATGGTGGCGCCCGGCACGCTTTCCGGCAGGCCGGCCAGCAGCAGCGACATGCGCGCCACGTTGCGGTTGTCCTCGCCGGCCTGGTTGGCGTTGCCGTAGATCACGTCATCGATGGCGGACCAGTCCAGGTTCGGGTTGCGCGCCATCAGCGCCTTGAGCGGCACCGCGCCCAGGTCGTCCGCGCGCACCGCGGACAGGCTGCCGCCGTAGCGGCCGATGGGGGTGCGGATGGCGTCGCAGATAAAGGCTTCGGTCATGTTGTCTCTCTCTTGCTTGTACGTGGCTTGTACGTGAATCGTGATCGTGAAGCGGAGGCCCCGGCGGCGCTCAGGCCGTGGCAGCCTGCAGGAGCGGCACGCCGGTCACGCGCTGCAGTTCCTCGAAGGACAGGCCTTCGACCAGGTCGCGCGCGACCAGCCCTTCGGGCGTCACGTCGATGGTGGCCAGGTCGGTATAGATGCGCGTGACGCAGTTCATGCCGGTGAGCGGATACGTGCATTGCGGCACGATCTTGCTCTCGCCCTGCTTGGTCTGGTGCTCCATCATCACGAACACTTCCTTGGCGCCGATGGCCAGGTCCATCGCGCCGCCCACGGCCGGGATCGCGCCCGGCGCGCCGGTGTGCCAGTTGGCCAGGTCGCCCTTCTCGGAGACCTGGAACGCGCCCAGCACGCAGAAGTCGAGGTGGCCGCCGCGCATCATCGCGAACGAATCGGCGTGGTGGAAATACGAGCCGCCCGGCTTGATCGTGACCGGCTGCTTGCCGGCGTTGATCAGGTCGCCGTCTTCCTCGCCGGCGGGCGGCGCCTTGCCCATGCCGAGCAGGCCGTTCTCGCTGTGCAGCAGGATTTCACGGTCGGCCGGCAGGTGGTTGCCGACCAGGGTGGGCAGGCCGATGCCGAGGTTGACCACGGCACCGTCGGGAATGTCTTTGGCCACGCGGGCGGCCATCTGATCGCGGGTCAGGCGTTGCATGTCGGGATTCTCCTTGTCGCTCAGACGGGGGTCTTGCCGGCGTCGATCTTGACGACGCGCTTGACGAACAGGCCCGGCGTGATGATGTGCTCGGGGTCCAGCTCGCCCAGCTCGACGATCTCGCTGACCTGCACGATCGGGCACTTGGCGGCCATCGCCATGATCGGGCCGAAGTTGCGCGCGGTCTTGCGGTAGGTCAGGTTGCCCCAGCGGTCGGCGCGCTGCGCCTTGATGAGGGCGAAGTCGGCGTGGATGGGCTTTTCGAACACATAGCCCTGGCCGTCGATGATGCGGGTTTCCTTGCCCTCGGCCAGCGGCGTGCCGTAGGCGGTGCGGGTGAAGAAGCCGCCGATGCCGGCGCCGGCGGCGCGGATGCGCTCGGCCAGGTTGCCCTGCGGCACCAGTTCCAGCTCGATCTCGCCGGCGTGGTAGAGCGAGTCGAACACGTAGGAGTCGGCCTGGCGCGGGAACGAGCAGATGATCTTGCGCACACGCCTGGCCTTGAGCAGCGCGGCCAGGCCCGTATCGCCGTTGCCGGCGTTGTTGTTGACGATGGTGAGGTCGCGCGCGCCCTGGGCGATGAGGGCGTCGATGAGCTGCGCCGGCATGCCGGCCATGCCAAAGCCGCCGATCAGGATGGTGGCGCCGTCGTGGATGTCGGCCATCGCCGCTTCCACCGAGTCGAATAGCTTGTTGATCACTTGCGTTCCAGTTCCGAAAGCCCGGACGAACCATCCGAAACCGGCCGCCAAGCCGCGAGGAGGAACATCAGGCGGCGCGCGAACGCTGTCTCCGGACAGTCCTGCCGGAAGAGCCATCCGGCCTGCCCGCCCCGCCGCAGGTGCGAAAGCGTGCCGCCGGACACGAATCCAACAGACTTTGTTTTTCTTGTTCTTGTGATTTGTTCTAACTGCGAACCTCAATTCGCACTCTGAACAGATTACACCTGTGCTCCCGGCACGGTCAAGGCGCCGCCGCATCGCTTGTGCGTTAGCCGGACACCCCCGGCGCGGCGCGGCGAGAGCTTACGCAGCTTACGCTTTTCCGCGCCGCGCCGGGCAGGCTCAGGGCAATTGCAGTTCGGCGCGGCTGCCGGCGGCGCCGGGCCGGATCTCCAGCCGCACGTCGATGCGCTCGCGCAGCTCCGCCACGTGCGAGATGATGCCCACCAGCCGGCCCGCCTGCTGCAGGTCGATCAGCGTGTGGATGGCGAAGTCCAGGCTTTCCGGGTCGAGCGTGCCGAAACCTTCGTCGACGAACAGCGTGTCGAGCTGGATGCCGCCCGCGCGCGACTGCACCACATCGGCCAGCCCCAGCGCCAGCGACAGCGAGGCCAGGAAGCCCTCGCCGCCCGACAGCGTGTTGGCCGGGCGCGCCACGCCCGAGTTGTGGTCGAACACCTCCAGGTCGAGCCCGCCGGCCGCGCGCAGGTCGCCCTGCTCGCGCACGCGCTGCAGCTCGTAGCGGCTGCGGCTCATGCGCATCAGCCGCAGCGACGCGGCCTCCAGCACCTCGTCGAGCAGCGTGGCCAGCACGAAGCGCTGGAAGGTGATACGGCGCGGGTTGTTGCCGTTGGCCACCTCGGACAGGCGCCCGAGCACGGCATAGCGGCGCTCGATGTCGGCGCCGTCGGCGGCGAGCCGGTCCAGGCGCTGCTGGCATTGCAGCAGGTTCTCGCGGCTGCGGTGCAGGTCGGCCTGCTGGCGGACCAGCGCCTCCAGCGCGCTCGCCGCGGCCGCCTGGGCCTGGCGCAGCGCGTCGAGATCGGGCGCCGCCAGGTCGCGCGCGGCGGCCGTGGCACGCGCGCGGCGGTCGGCGGCGGCGGCCACGTCGCGGTCGAAGCGCTGGATGCGGGTTTCGAGCTGCGCGGACTCCGCCTCGGGCAGGCGTGCCTCGGCATAGGCCTGCGGCGTGGCAAACCCGGCCTGCGCGAGCGCGCCGTCGAAGGCCGCGCGCGCCTGCGCCTCGCGCTGCGCGCCGCCGGCAACGCTGGCCTGCGCCGCGGCTTGCGCGGCCTGGGCCGCGGCCAGGTCCGCGCCGGCCTGCTTGTCGGCGGCCTGGGCCTCGGCCAGCGCGGCCTCGGCGGCGGCCAGTTCCTGCCGCGCGCGCGCCAGCGCATGTTCCAGCTGGGCGGGATCGCGGCGCTCCGGCGGCACCTGCGCGCTGGCCGCCTCCCACTCGCCTTGCAGCCGGGCGTGGCGCTGCGCGGCCCCCTGCGCGGTGGCATCGGCGCCGCGGATGGCGGCTTCGGCCGCGGTGAGCGCGGCGCGCTGGCGCTCGAGCTCGGCGGCCAGCGGCAGGCGCCGCGCCTCGGCCGCTTCGGCCGCCTGCTGCTGGGCGCGCAGCGCGCTGCCGCTTTCGGCCAGCACCTGCCGCGCGCCGCCGATGTCCGCGGCGGCATCGGCGTTGGCATCGGCGGGCATGTCCGCCGATGCCAACGCCGCGCGCAGCTCCGCCAGCTGATCCTGGCGCAACGTCAGCGCGGCCAGCGCCGACTGCGCGCCGGCCGCGGCTTCGTGCGCGGCCTGGTCGGCGGCGCGGGCGTCGTCGCGCGCGTGATCGAGGACCTCGTCGGGCACCGGCGCGTCGAACTGCAGCGCAAGCTGTGGATGGGCGGCGCTGCCGCACACCGGGCAGGCCTCGCCGGCGCGCAGCCCAGCCGCCAGCCGCGCGGCCTGCCCCGCGCGCCATGCGCGCTCGGTCTCGCGCAGATGCGCGGCGGCGGCCGCCTGCCGCGCGGCGGCGCGCTGCGCGGCGCCGTGCGCGGCTTCGGCTTGCGCGCGGCCCTGCTCCGCCTGCGCCAGCGCGGCGGCGTATTTGTCCAGCATCGTGGCCTGGCGGGCCAGTTCGGCCTGCCGGAGCCGGATCGCCTCCAGCCCGCGCGCGCCGGCCTCGGCCTGCGCCAGCCCGGCTTCGGCCTGGCGCATCGCCGCGGCGGCCTGTTCCTGCGCGCGCGCGGCAGCCGCGTGCGCCGCCGCCGCGCTGGCCTGCTCCGCGGCGGCGCGCTGCAATTCGGCTTGCAGCGCGCCAAGGCGCTGCGCGCGCGGCAGCATGGCCTCCAGCTCGGCCGCCTGCTTCTGCATCCGCTGGCGCTCGCCCGCGCGCCCGGCCTGCGTGGCAAGCGCGGCGGCGGCGCGCGCCGAGACGGCGGCGCAGGCATCCGCGCGCGCGCCCGCCGCCGCCAGCGCCTGCTGCGCCTGGCGGTGATCGTGCCCGGCTTGCTGCCAGTGCTGCTCGAACGGCTGCGCCTGCGCCGCGCGGCGCGCGGCCTGCAGGCGCTGGCGCACGGCTTCCACCTCGGCCTGCTGCGCCATCAGCGCCGCATGGGCCGCCTCGGCTTCGCGCGCTTCGCGCAGGCGCGCATCGGCCTGCTCGCCCTGCTGCGTCGCCAGCCGGGCGTGCTCGAGCGTGGCGCGCGCGGCGGTTTCCTGCCGCGCCAGGTCTTCCAGCCCGGATTGCAGCGCCGCCACCTGCACGCGCAGCGCCTCGGCGGATTCGAGCTCGTATTGCTGCAGCAAGGCCGACTGCTCGATGCGCAGCCGCTCGGCCTGCTGGCGGATGGCCGCCGCCTGCCCCTTGAGCAGTTCCTCCACGCGCCGGTACAGCTCGGTGCGGAACAGGCGCTCGAGAATCGCCTGGCGGCTTTTCGAATCCGCCGTGAGCAGTTCGCGGAACCGCCCCTGCGGCAGCACGATCACCTGGCGGAACTGGCTGCTGTCGAAGCCCAGCAGGTTGCGCACGAATTCGTCGACGCGGCTGGGCTGGCTGGCCTTGCTGGTCCAGCCGGCCGCCTCCAGCGCATCGAGCTGGGCCTTGGGCGTCTCCTTGACCGTGCCGCCGCCGCGCAGCTTGGGACGCTCCTGCGCGGGCGAGCGCGTGACGCGGTAGCGCTGCGCGCCGAGGCTGAACTCGAACGTCACCTCGGTGCGCAGGCCCGGATCGGCGTTGGCGCTGCGCATGTCCTGCGCGCTGCGCTCGCCGCCCGAAGTGTCGCCATAGAGCGCGAAGCAGATCGCGTCGAGCAAGGTGGTCTTGCCGGCGCCGGTGGGGCCGTGGATCAGGAAGAACGCCTGCTCGCCGAGCCGGCTGAAATCGATTTCCTCGCGGGCCGCGAACGGGCCGAACGCCTGCAGCGCCAGATGCAGCGGCCTCATGCGGACTCCCTGTCGGCCGCGGCGATGCCGTCGAGCACCTGCGTCAGCGCGCGGCGCTGGTCTTCATCCAGGTCCTCGTCGGCGACTTCCTTGAAAAAGCTGGCGAACAGCTCGCCGGTGTCGAGCTGGCGCAGGCGCTGGCCGGCGGCGCTGGCCTCGCCGGCGCGCGACAGCACCGCGCGCTCGATCGCCAGCGCGTTGGGATAGGCCTGGCGCAGGCGCGCCATCGGGTCCAGCAAGGCGCCGGTGTCGGTCAGCACGGCGTGGATATAGTCGTCGCGCCGCGGATCGGCGGCGCCCTGCGCCACCAGCGCGGCCAGTTCGCCCTCGAGGATGCGCAGGTCGCGCCGCGGGGCCAGCGCGATCTCCTCGATGGCAACCTCGCCATTGGCGCCCAGCTCGATCAGCGAGACCGACTTGGCGTGCGCGGCTTCCGACAGCGAGTATTTCAGCAGCGAGCCCGAATAGCGGATGCGCCCGCCCAGCGTCTGCGGCCGGTGCAGGTGGCCGAGCGCGACCAGGTCGAAGCCGTCGAACACGCCCGCCGCCACCGCCCCGCTGCCGCCCACCGAAAGCGGCCGCTCGGATTCGCTGGCCTCGCCGCCGATGACGAAGGCGTGCGCCACCACCACCGAGCGCGCCTGCGCCGGATGGCCGGCGCGGATCGCGTCGAGACGGGCCGCGAGCGCGGCCTCGTGGCCGGGCACGTCCACGCCGAAGGCATCGCGCACCGTGGCGGGCTCGGCATAAGGCAAGGCATAGATGCGCACTTCGCCGTGCGCGTCGGACAAGGTCACGCAGGCCGCCTCGCGCTCGGTGCGGCCCGCCACGTGCAGGCCCTGCGCGGTCAGCAGCCGCGCGCCGAAACCGAGCCGCTGCGCGCTGTCGTGGTTGCCGGCGATCATCACCACCGGCACGCCCGCGTCCACCACGATGCGCGCCAGCACGTCGTCGAGCAGCGCCACCGCCTCGGGCGGCGGCACCGCGCGGTCATAGACGTCGCCGGCGATCAGCACCGCGTCCGGCTTGTGCTCGCGGACCAGCGCCACGAACTGGTCGAGCACCCAGGCCTGGTCTTCGAGCAGGCTGCGCGCGTGAAAGACGCGCCCGAGATGCCAGTCGGCAGTGTGGAGAAAACGCAATGTGGAATTCCTTGATGACCTGTGCGGGGCACGGCCGCCCATGAAGCATGAGGATAAGGGCCGGCCGCGGCAGGCGACATGATAAACGCCGCCGGCGCGGCGTTCAGCTTCGGTTCAGCGCGCGCTGCGCACAATGCACGCATGCTGGTGCAAAGGCGCCAGCCCCGGCACGCCGGGCCATTCCGGGCACGCGCGCGCATAACCAGGCATAACCAGGAGAACAACATGAAACGCATTCTGATCGCCACCGCACTCGCCGCCGCAACCGTCGCCGCGCAGGCACAGTACACCGGCCCGTCCGCGGTGCCCGCCGCCACCGTCAAGAGCCTGCAGGCGCAGGGCAAGGACGACCAGCCGGCGGTGCTGCGCGGCCAGATCGTCAGCCACGTGGGCGATGAACTCTACAGCTTCGACGACGGCACCGGGCAGATGCGCGTCAAGATCAAGCACAAGCTGTGGCCGGCCGGGCAGCCTGTCGGCGCCGCCACCAAGGTGGAGCTGACCGGCGAGTACGACAAGGACTGGGTGGGCGAACCCAAGTTCAAGGTCAAGCAGGTTCGCGTGCTCTGAGCGGGCTTGCGCCTCAGGCCGGCTCGGCCTCGTTGTCCGCGATCTGGAACTTGCGCATCTTCTCCCACAGCACCTTGCGGCTGATGCCGAGGCTGGCCGCCGTATCCTGGCGCCGCCAGCTATTGGCGTCGAGCGCCGCCACGATGCGGCGGCGCTCCTCGGTCTCGCCGCGCCAGTCGGCGGTGCGCTCGTTGCCGTCGAACGCTCCCGGGCGCAGGCTGCGGAACAGCGGCCGGATGCGCGCCTCGTCCCAGTGGCCGGTCTGCTGCACCGTGATGCCGACGCGCTCGGCGAGGTTGCGCAGCTCGCGCACGTTGCCGGTGAAGAACGCCGTGCCCACCGCGCCCTTGAGCCAGTCCGGCACCGGCGGCAAGGCCTCGAAGCCGGACGGCCCGAGCATCTGCTTGAGGAACGAGATCAGCAGCGCCACCTTGTCGACCGCGCCGCGCTCTTCCAGGCTGGGCAGGCGCAGCTCGATCACCGCCAGGCGGAAATAGAGATCCGCGCGGAAGCGCCCTTGCGACACCGCCTCGCGCAGGTCCTTGTTGGTGGCCGCCACCAGGCGGAAGTCCAGCTTCACCGGCATGGTCGAACCCAGCCGCGTGAGCGCGTTCTCTTCCAGCACGCGCAGCAGCTTGACCTGCTGGAACAGCGGCAGGTCGCCGATTTCGTCGAGGAACAGCGTGCCGCCGTTGGCCTGCTCGAAAAAGCCGCGATGCGCGAACATCGCGCCCGTGAACGCGCCCTTGGCATGGCCGAAGAACTGCGACTCGAACAGCCCGTCGGGAATCGCGCCGCAGTTCACCGCGACGAACGGCCCCTTGCCGTAGATGTTGTTGCGCTCGTGGAAAAGCTGCGCGATGCGCTCCTTGCCCGCGCCGGTCTCGCCGTACAGCATCACGTTGCTGCTGAAGTCGGCGAACGTGTCCACCTGCGCCAGGAACTGCTGCATGGCCGCCGACTCCGCCACCAGTTCCGCGCCGGTGTTGCCGGTCTCGGCCGCGGCCAGCAACTGCGGCAGCAGCTTGCCGATCTGGTTGCGCAGGTCGGGGCCGGTGAAATCGTCGGACAGGATATGCGCGTACTCCGCCGGGAAACGCCCCGGATCGGTCTCCCGCCCGGGCGCCGCGACCCAGATCACCGGCATGCCGTGCGCGGCCTCCCAGTCCAGCGCGGTGAACTTCGCCGCGCCGATCACCGACACGCTGATCACCGCCACGCACGGCTTGGTGCGCGGCTCCGCCGGCAAGGCTTCCAGCGCGCCGGCGCGGATCACGTCTACCCCGAGCGGCGACAGAAAGCGCGCCACGCGGTCGGCAATATCGTACTTGCCTTCCCACACATAGACTTCAAGGCTCTCGTAGGCCCAGCGATCTGTTTTCATCTTTCTTCCGCCGTATCGCGATTCGCCTGTTGCATGGCTTGTTCTTCAGAACACCAGTTCGGCGTTGTTGCAGTCGATGTCGTTCAGCCACAGGTCGGCGTAACCCAACTGGATGCCGAGGGCGCCGAGCAGCGGCCCCAAGAGCACGTCCAGCGACTGGAACAGTGGGGTCAGCAAACCCGCAAGGGGCAACGGGATGCCCAATAGCGGAATGCCGAGCACCGTCACCTCGACCTTGAGATTCAGCGATCCCACCACATCGAGCAGGATGCCCGTCAGCGGGTTCGCCGTGCCCACCCGGGTAGTGGCCCCCGGGGCTAGGGTAACAACGGTGTTATTCAAGCTTGGACCCGTTTTCGTCGAACCGGTCGCAGTTACCTTGACCGTTGTGGAAATCAGCGGAAGCCCGGTCTCGACAATTGTCACCGGCCCGGATGCGCACCCTGCACCGCTGCCAACCCCGGCGGCAAGACAAGCCTTTGCCACGCCGGTATTGACGCCGAACGTCGCCCTGCAATCCGCCTTTGCGGCTGCGCATTGAATGCTCTGCAGGGATGCCGTCGCGGAAGCGACCTCCACGTATAGCGGCAAATTCACGCTGACATTGATCAGACCCAGCAGCGGCGCTATCAGCGCGCCAACCAGCGTTGTGGTCTTCGACGTGTCCATGCCACCCAAGGCGGCAATGTCGAGACGCAGCCCGACCTGGGCGTTGTGGGCGGTGGTCTGCCACGTGCCAGAGCTCAGTTGGCGCGCCGGACCTACCGCCGTGGCCGGCGGCGCGATGACATACAACTGTGCACTAACGCCTGCGATGTTGGGCACATTGATATTGGTCGTGGGTAGCGCGATTGCGGCCGTACCATTGGCCACCTGCGCCCCCAGCATCAACAGATTGGCCACGCTCAGGCCGACATCCGCGGCCGACGACGCCGCCGGCGCCAGCACGCCCAGATTGAGCAGCTTGCCCAGCCCCACATCCACCGCCGCGCCGCCCACGCCCAGCTTCGTGGGCGGGCTGCCAAGCGCGGTGGACAGCAGCGCGTCCTTGCCCGCCGCACCCAGCACCAGCGCATAGAACTGCTGGATCGACAGCGAGGTCTTCAGCAACTCGTCGACGGAACCAAGGCCGAGCTTGAGCCGCAGCTGGTCCAGCGTGACCGTGGTGTTGAGCAGCCCATTCCAGTCCAGCACCGAGAAATTGACGGCGGTGCCCAGCAACGCGCCCAGCAGACTGTTGGCGGACTGAAAATCCAGCAGCCCGCTGCCCAGCGAAAACGACGCCACCGGCGGACTCGCATTGGCAATCGCCTCCGCGCGCAGCTGGCGCGAGGTGCCGCCCGGAATCACGAACAGGATCGGCACGGTCTGCGTGACCACCACCTGTACCGCGTTGGCCGAGACCGACTGCGCATTGGCGTCGTAGCCGGCCTTGAAATGCCGCGCCGTATCGCTGCCGGACGTATAGGCCGGGTCCCATACGCCCATGCACACGTTCATGCCGTCGGCAGCACCCGCGGCCGGGCTGGCGCAGCCGGCCGCGGCCGCGCCCCCGTAGCCGTTCTGCGTGCCGGCCGCCTGCGTGGCGGCGAGCACGTTGGCGGAAACCGTGGCGGACGGCCCCGCCTGCTTGAGCTGCTGGGCGCCGGCCAGCGCGGCCATGTCGGCAACCTTCTGCAGCTCCCGCTGGCGGTAGAACACATGGCCCACGTCGATCGACACCAGCGCGCCCACCACCACCGTCACCAGCAGCAAGGCGCCCAGCACGCCGATGGCCCCGCGCTGCGCGCGTCCGCGCACGCCGATGCAGGACGAGCCCATGCGCGTCATCGCCCGGCCGCTCCGGTCGCGCCCGCAGCTCCGGTTGCGCCGGCCGTCATGCCGCTGCCCCGTTGCGACGATGTCTGGCCCGTATAGAACTCCGGAATCGGATAGCTGAACGTGGCCATGTAGCGCGGGTAGGACAGCGCGGCCTGCTCGCCCCGCAGCGGCAGCAGTTGTCCGCCCTGCGTGCCGTTGCGCTGGATCTCGAGGATATTGCGCGTGGTGGCGCCGACTTCCTGCCGCGCGGGGCGCGCCTGGCGCGTGGCCTCGGTCTGGGCGCAGAGCGGGCCCGCGGCCAAGAGGGCCACGGCGAGCGCCAGCCCGCGGCGGCAGGCGGCATGCAGGTTCTTCGATGCGGTGGTCCGTGTCATGAATGGCTCCTGGATGCGCGCCCGGACAGCGGGCAGCGCCTGGTGACTCGCGAACGCCGGCCGCGCGGCGGCATGCCGGGCGTTCATGGCGTGGCCTGGCCGATGTCGGTCAGGCGCAGATGGCTGGGGCCGGCCACGGCCGCGGTGGCGGCGCCCGGCGCGGCGGCGGCCAGCGTCGCGCCGGGTGCTGCCGCGCGGGCATGCTGCGCGCTGGCGCGCCTGACGCGCTCCGCTTCCTGCATCACGGCCTTGCGCGTGGCCTCCGGCAGGGCCGCGCGCTGCATCAGCGATGCGGCCTGGTCGGGCTTGCCGTCGGCGGCAAGCCACACCGCCGCGTTGCTGACCACGCGCGGGTTCTTGCCGTCGAGCTGCAGCGCCTGCATGACCGGCACGCGCGCCTCGGCCAGCGCGCCGGTGCGCATCAGCGCGTAGCCGAGGTCGTTGGCCACCTGCGGGTTGGTGGGATCGGCCTGCGCCGCGCGGCGGAACTCGGCGGCGGCGCCGGCAAAGTTGTTCTGGCGCCCGGCGATCAGCCCCAGGCCGTGGTAGGCGCGCGCCTGCGCCGTGGTCCCGGCGAGGCTGCGGTAGGCCTGCACGGCCTGCGCGTCCTGGCTGGTCTCGCGCAGCGCGTCGGCGCGCATCAGTGTCAGTTCGGGGTTGGCGCCGAAGCGCTTCTCGTACACATCGATATGCGCGAGCGAGGCAAAGTACAGGCCCTCCTCCTGCATCTTGCCGATCAGCCCCAGATAAACCGTCTTGTCGTCATAGCCGGCGCGGTCCTGCTTGTCGCGCAGCCTGGACAGTTCCACCTGGGCGTCGGCCTGCTCGCTCATGCGGCTGGCCAGGCTGGCGCCGCAGCCCGACAGCGCCGCGGCGGCCAGCGCCGGCAGCAGCGCCCACGCCCAGCGGCGGCGCGCGCCAATCCTGTCGTCTCGTCCCGTCATCTCGTTCCCCCCGACAAATGCGTCAGCATCCGCGCCACGCCCAGGAAGCCGGGGCCGGCGGTGATGATCAGCAATACCGGCAGCATGGTCACCACCATCACCGCCGTCATCTTTACCGTGAGCTTGCCGACCTGCTCCTTCATGCGCGCCTTGCGCGTCTCCTGCAGGCGCAGCCCGAACTGGCGCAGCGGCTCCTGCACCGCGCCGCCGAAGCGGTCCACCTGGGTCAGCATGGTGATCAGGCTCTTCAGGTCCTCGCTGTCGAACAGCCGGCCGATGCGCTGCAAGGTCTGCTCGCGCGAGCGCCCGGTGGCGAACTGCTGGTTGGCGCGCATCAGCTCCGGCCCGATCACGCGCAGCATGCTGCCGAACTCCGCCACGATCACCTGCAGGCTCTGGTCGATCGACAGGCCCACGCCCTGCAGCAGGCGCAGCATGTCGACCAGCACCGGCAGCTCGTCCTCCAGGCGGCGCAGCCGGTTCGACGCGCGGCGCTGCAGGATCCATTTGGGCACGAGAAACGCCAGCGCGAACACGGCGAAGGCCCAGAACACGGCGCCGCTCAGCGAAGGCAGGCGCCAGGCGAAGGCCGCCGCGGCCAGCGCCGCCGGCACCGACACGCGCAGGCCGCCGAACACGGCCCGGGCCTTGTCGCCATAAAAGCCGCATTGCTCGAGCAGGCGCTCTTCCTCGGCCGTGACCACGGCCTTGCCCAGCGGGGAGTTCAGCCAGCGCTGGTCGAAGCGCCCGCTCAACTGGCCGCCCAGCCTGGCGCCGATGCCGGCCCCGGCGCGCTGGGCGGGGGCAGCCGTGGCCGCTGCCGCGGCCGCGGGCGCGGCGTCGCCCGGCGCGGGCGGCGCTGCCGCGGCGCCGGCCGCCGCCACCGCGGCCTGGCGCGAAAGCGCCGCGTCGATGGTGCGCGTGGCGCGCAGGCGCTGGCGCCACTGGCCCACCAGCGGCAGCGCGAGCGCGGCGAGGCCCAGCGCGGCAAGGCCCAGGCTCAGCGAGATCAGGGTGATGCTGTCCATGCGCGCCGCCCCTATACCGACCTGGCCAGGCGATAGAGCATGGCCGCCCCGACCACCTCGAGCGCCAGCGCGACCAGCAGCAGCGTCTTGCCGCCGGGATCGCGCCACATCATCATGATGTAGGCCGCGTTCATCACGAACATCATCCCGCCCACCACCAGCGGCAACAGCCCCAGCACCCACGCCGACAGGCGCGTCTCCGCGGACAGCGCATACAGTTCCTGCTGGGCCTGCTCGCGGTCGCGCATGAAGGCCGCGGTGCGCTCCATCACGATGTCGGCGCGGCCGCCGTAGCGCGTGGCCAGGCGCAGCACGGACGACAGCAGCATCAGTTCGTCCACGCGATAGACGCGCGCCACCTGCAGGACCGCCTGGTCCAGTTCCTTGCCGGCGCGCTGCAGGTGGATGGCCTGCACCAGGCACTGCCGCAGCGGCGGCTCGGTGTTGCCGATGGCGGTCTGGAAGGCGGCCGGCACGCTGCTGCCGATGCTCATCATGCGCACCACCGCGTCGAGGAACGACGGCAGTTGCCGGCGCAGCTTCTGGCCGGCGCGGCGCGCCCGGTTCCACAGCAGGAAATACATCAGCAGCAGCGTCAGGAACAGCGCCGTCAGCGCCGCCAGCACGCCGCCGGCGGCGGCGGCCAGCAGCGCCACGCAGGCGACCACCGCGGCGGCCAGCGAGTAGGCGCGCCGCGTGGGCGCCAGGTCGGCCCGGCGCAGCAATTCTTCCCAGCGCCGGCCGAGGTCGTTGCGCTTCTTGCCGGCCTGCGGCTCGGGCGCGGCCGCGTAGCGTGCCTTGACCTGCTCGGTCTGCGCGCGCAGGAAGGCGCGCGCGCTCTCGTCCTGCGCGCGGGCGCGGGCGCTGGCCAGCAGCAGCAGGCCCAGGCCCAGCACCACGAGCGCGGCCGCGGCGACGGCCAGGGCAGCGCTAGACATCGAAGCGGTCGTCGAGGCCGAAGCCGGCCGCCGGGCGCATGCGCGCGAGCTTCGGCGAATGCGGCAGGATGCCCAGCGACAGCCAGCGGTCCACCTCGATGCCGTCGGGCCCGGTATAGGGCTCGTGGCGATAGAGCTCCTGCGTGGAGATGATGTTGTCGCCCAGGCCCGTCACCTCGGTGACGGAGAGGATGCGCCGCTTGCCGTTCGAGAGCCGGCCAATCTGCACGATGAAATCGATGGCGTTGGCGATCTGCCGGCGCAGGCTGGACTCGCTGCCCTGGAAGCCGGCAAAGCCGGCCAGCATCTCGAGCCGGTACAGGCATTCGCGCGGACTGCTGGAGTGGATCGTGCCCATCGAGCCGTCGTGGCCGGTGCTCATGGCCTGCAGCATCTCCAGCACTTCGCCGCCGCGCACTTCGCCCACGATGATGCGGTCCGGCCGCATGCGCAGGCTGTTGCGCAGCAGGTCGCGGATCGACACCACGCCGGTGCCCTCGAAGCCGCCGGGGCGGCTCTCCAGGCGCACCACGTGCGGGTGGTTCAGCGCCAGCTCGGCGGTGTCCTCGATGGTGATCACGCGCTCGCCGTCGGGCACGAAGGTGGCCAGCGCGTTGAGCAGCGAGGTCTTGCCCGAGCTGGTGCCGCCGCTGACGAGGATGTTGCAGCGCGCCTTGACCGCGGCTTCGAGCAGTTCGCTGACCTCCGGGCTCATGGTGCCGAGCGCCTGCAGGTCCGCCGGCGTGAGCGGGTCCTTGCGGAACTTGCGGATCGACACCACCGGCCCGGCCAGCGCCAGCGGCGGGATCACCACGTTGATGCGGCCGCCGTCCGGCAGGCGCGCGTCGACCATCGGGTTCGATTCGTCCAGGCGGCGCCCGATCGGCGCCAGGATGCGGCGCACGATGCGCAGCAGGTGGCCGTTGTCGGCGAAGCGCACCGGGATGCGCTCCAGCACGCCGTGGCGCGACACGTACACGTCGAGGTGGCCGTTGACGAGGATGTCCTCCACCGCCGGATCGTTGAGCAGGTCCTCGATCGGGCCGAAGCCGGCCAGCTCCTTGGTCAGCGCCTCGGCGATCTGGTGCAGCTCGACCTCGTTGATCGGGATCCGGCGCAGCCGCGTGAAGCTCTCCAGCTCCAGGTCGACGAAGCGGTTGATCGCGGTGCGCGACCAGCGCCCGAACTCCGCGCCGAGCTCCTCGATCCGGGTGAGCAAGTGCTCGTGGGCCGCCTCCTTGATGTTCTGGAATTCCTGCGATGCAGGAAACGGCGCGGCGGCGTTGTCGGAGAATTCAATGGCTTGCGACATGTCAGTTCCCAGCCCGCTCAGTGCGCAACGCGCGCATGGCGCGCAGCGCTTCGGGCAGCTTTTCTTTTACCCGGCCCAGCAAGCCGGCTTCGCTTGCGGTGCCGGCACGGTATCCCAGCTTGTCCACCAGCTGGCCAACGGCACGGACATACGGATCGGCGGGGCTGTCGTCGGCCAGCACCACGCCACGGTTGAGCGCCAGCACCAGCGGCTCGCGCCGGTCGGGCAAGGTGCCGACCGACGTGGCCTCCAGCCGTTGCGCGATCTGCTGCGCATCCACGCCCAGGCGCGCGTCGAAACGCGAGACCAGCAGGTGCAGGTCTTCCCGTTCCACCTCGCGCTTCTTCAGCTCCTGCAACAGCTCGGCCGCCGAGACGATGGCGCCCACGCCCTGGTCCACCATCAGCAGCACCGTGTCGGCGGCCTTGACCAGGTGCGCCATGAACTCGATGTTGCTGAACCCGCCCAGGTCCACCACCTGCAGGTCGAAGAAGGCGCGCAGGCGGTTGAGCAGGCCCAGCGCCTCCATGAAGGAGATGTCGCGCAGCTCCGCCAGCGTGGCCGGCAGCGGCAGCACCACCACGCCGTTGCCGTGGCGCGCCAGCGCGGTCTGCACGAAGACCTGGTCGAAGCGGCGCAGGTTGCGCACGCCCTCGACGAAATGAAAGCCGGGGTTGATGTTCATGTAGAGCGAGCCGTCGCGCGCCGGCAGGCCCAGGTCCATCAGCAGCACCTCGCCGTGGCAGCGCTTGCGCACCGCCGCGGCCAGGTTGGTCGCCAGCGTGGTCGCGCCCACGCCCACGCGCGCGCCCAGCACCGCCACCACCTTGCCGCGCCGCGCGGGCTCGGCCTGGCCGCGCACGGTCAGCAGCCGGCGCACGATCTCCACCGCGCCGCCCGGCGGCGCGGTCATGTCGATGAAATCCTTGGCGCCGCCGCGCAGCGCCGCGAGCATGATCTCCGGCTCGCCGGCATTGCCCACGGCCACCAGCGGCAGCCCCGGATAGAGCCGCGTCACCTGCTCGGCGAGCCGGCCCGAGGCCAGCGCCTGCTCGCGCGAAAAATGCAGGAACACCATGCCCGGGTTGATGGTGGCGATCTGCTCCAGGAACACGTCCTGCGGGCCGGGCTCGACCGCCAGTTGGCCCAGGCTGGAGAGCGCGGCCGACAGCCATTGCCGTGGTTCGGGCTGCGCCGCGTTGAAGAGGAAATAGCCCATCTGCGCCTGCCGCTCCGTGCCTTCGTCCGCCGCGCCGGGATTCATTTCGAGAAGCCCGGCAGGGTGGGATCGATGTATTCGCCCAGCACGTACCAGCCCCACACATTGGGGTTGCCGCTGGTGCGGCCGTCCTCGGTGACCGCGGCCACCGCCGCCGCGCCCTTGGCCAGCGGGCGCACCAGGCGCGGCGTGACCACGATCATCAGCTCGCGGTCCTCCTGGTTGAAATTCAGGTTGCGAAAGAAGGTGCCGATGATCGGCAGGTCGCCGAGGAACGGCACCTTGCTGACGTTGCTGACCGTGTTGCGGCTGACCAGGCCGCCGATCACGAAACTCTCGCCGTCGCCCAGCTCCACCGTGGTGTCGGCGCGGCGCGTGACGATGCCGGGCACCAGCGTGCCGTTGATCGAGACGCCGCGCGAGGGATCGAGATCGCTCGCTTCGGGCGCCACCTTGAGCGCGATGCGGTCCTTGGACAGGATCGTGGGCGTCACGCTCAGGCCGATGCCGAACGGCTTGAACTGGATCGTGGTGGTGCCCAGCGCCTGCGGCACCGGGATCGGAATCTCGCCGCCGGCGAGGAAGCTCGCGCTCTGGCCCGACAGCGCCACCAGGCTGGGCTCGGCCAGCACGCGCGCCATGCCGTTGCTTTCCAGCAGGCTCAGGTTGGCGAAGATGCCGCGCGAGAACGACGCCGCGACGAGGTTGAAGGCGCTGCTGATCGGCAGGCTGACGTCCGTGCTCAGCGAGCCGGTGCCGTTCGCGCCCGGCGTGAAGGTGAACTTGTTCAGCGACGACGGCGCGAACGTGCCGAAGGCGAAGCCGCCGTTGTTGCGATAGAAATTGAAGCCGACCTCCTTGAGCACCGTCTTGCTGATCTCCACCACCTTCACGTCCACCTGCACGGTGCCGCTGACGGGAATGGTCGAGCGGTCTGCCACCATGCCGCCCTTGCCTTCCGCGCCGGCGGTGGCCGCGCGCGCCAGCTGCTGCGCGCGCCAGGCCGACTGCGCATCGCGCGACTGGCCGCTGATGTCGGCGCCCGCGCCCGACACGGCCACGCCGGCGCCGTCGGCCTCGGCCTCGGTGGCGTCCACCTGGACATGGATGGTCCGCGCCGGCTCGCCGCGCGTCCACACCATCAGGTCGGTCGCGCCGGGCTTCTTGGCTACCACCAGCACGCCGTTGGCGCCGCCGCGGTTCTTCAGCAGCAGGGCGTCGGCCACCGCCGGATTGCCGATGGCGACGCGCTCCAGCGGCTGGGCCAGCTGCAACTGCCGCTGGCTGCCGACCACGAGCCGCAGCTCCCGCGGACTCTCCGCCTGCTGCGCCCAGGCGGTGGAAACGGCGCAGCAGACGGCAAGGGTGGCTGCGCCGGCAAGAAGGGATTTCATCAATCGGCTATCCAGAAAGTATGACTGTCCGAAAAGCGCCGCGGCTCGCCAGCGTGACACGCATGGACGGCCGCGGGGCCTTGCTTCATTCGATCTCGCGCTTGCCGCCGCGGATCACCTCGACACTGTTCTGCGCCACGCTGCTCGCCATGCGGCTCCGCGGCGCCGGCACGGCGGACGCGGCCGCCGGCGCCGGCCGGGACGCGGCCTGCTCGCGCCGGGCGGGGCCGGCCACGCCGGCCAGGCTTGCCAGCGCCACCCCGGCCACGGCCCGGTCGGACGCGGTGAGCACGGCCGGCGCGCCGGACGGCAGCCGGGCCTGCAGCGCGGGCGCCGGCTCGGAGAGCAGGTTCTCGGCCGGCACGCTGCCGTCTTCCGGATTGCGCAGCGCCAGCAGCAGGCGTCCGCTCTGCTGCCCCAGCGCCAGCTTGCCGACGTCGGCCACGGGCACCGCCAGCACGGCGGTCTTGGCGCCCTCGCGGCGCACCATCATCTGGTCCGGGGCGGGCTTGGCGGTCTCGATCACGGTGCCCGCGCCGTAGGCCAGCACGCGCAGGCGCGCCAGCAGCAGGCGCGCCTGGCTGCCTTCGATCTCCTGGCCGTCGCGGCGGAACACGGCGAACACGTCGACGAAATCGCCGGGCTGCACCTGGTTGCCCACGCCGATCACCTCATCGACGGCGACGGCCACCGCGCGCTCGCCTTCCTTCACCTGCGAAGCCAGCCCGGCAAGCAACTGGCTTTCGAGCACGGGCACGTTGGCGCCGATGCCGACCAGCGGGATCTGCCCGGCGACGCGCGCCACGTCGGTGTACGCGCCGGTCGGGTTGATCGGCAGCTGCTCGACCTTGAGCGCGTCGGCGGGAACCGGCTTGCCCGCTTCGATCGGCTTGACGGTGATCACCACGGCATGCAGCTCGGCGGCAGCGGCCACCGGCGCCGCCGGCTTGGCCGGCGTGCGCGCCACGCGCCACGCCAGCAGCGCCAGCAGCAGCGCGAGGACGAGCAGCGCGATGGCGAACACGCGAATCTGTTTGCTGGTCATGTGAATCCCTGTCTCAGTTCCGTTGTGGGGTGGTTTCACCGTGCGCCGCGAGGAGCGACGGGCCAGCTAGCTATGTATCGGGAGCAATCTGCACAACGGCGCTGCCGCTGAACGTAGCCGGCAACGGCACGCCCGGCACGATGGGCAGGACGGTATTGGAAGGCAAGCTCAGCGTGACCTTGATGACGCAAGCCGTTACGCTTGCCGGCGCCGTGCAACTGGTGTCGATGGCTTGCGCAACGTTATTGGGGGAAATGGAATTCCGGATGGATGACGGCAACGTCGCCAAGGCCGCCGCCGAAGCAGCGCTGACTCTCAGGCCCAGCGTTGCGGCGGCATTGTTGCTGGCAGCGCCGGCGGGATAGCGCAGAGCCGCACGCGCGCCTTCCTCGGCGGCAAGCGTAAGTGCCTGCTGCATTGCCAGCATCACGCCGAAATAGACGACGCCAATCACCATTGCGAGGAATATCGGCATCACAATGGCGAACTCGAGCGCAGCCGCGCCGGACGAACGCGTCCGCACGGCAAGGATTCCCCGTAATGACATACTTCACCCGGCTGTCTTTTACTTTTAGCGCCGACCGGTGGCGCGAACGCATGGCAGCGGAACTCGACCCACTCCGTGCGACAGTTACTTTCCCGGCAATATGATCCACACCAGCAAACCGACAGCAAGATAGGCGGCATAAGGTATGCCGCGCTCCTCCGCCAATTGCCGAGTCGGGTCCAGTCCTGTCACGCCGGCCAACCGATGCAGCAGGTCCGCGACATGGTCTCGCCACACAGCCCAGACCGCGCTGGCTTGCATACGTACCGCCAGGGCATGCACGAAAGCCAGCAGGCTACCGACGACCCATACCGTCACCAAGCCCGCAGGTCCCGTGAACAACCCGGTCACTGCGAAAAACTTGACGTCACCGGCCCCCATGCGACCCAGCACATAGGCCGGCAGCATGACCAGCAAGCCGATGATGAAACCAAGCAGCCGCGACACAATCGCCGGGTCCGAGATACTGCCGAACAGCAGCATCAGACCAGCGGCTGCGAGCGCAGCGGCCAGGACAGCATTGGATACTTTTCGATAAGCCAGGTCGGTCCAGATAGTCGCCGCGCAGAAAAGAGCGGCAATGGCCGACACGATTTCAGGTTGCCGCCGGCAGAAGCTTGAGAATGCGATCGCCGAGGTTACTGAAAGCAGATGAGAGATTTCCGCCCAAGGTAGTCGCTCCTGTCACGATGCCCATTGCGACCAGCCCCACAATCAACCCGTACTCAATTGCAGTAGCACCCCGTTCGTCCCTGATGAAGCCCGCCAAAGCCTTTTTCATGATGTCACTCCGTATAGGTTTAGTTACCCAACGTCCGCTTACCCCTCCGACACCGCCGGGCTCTTTTGGCCTGGCTAGTATCGAGCAGTAACGCTGGTGAGAGAATTTATAGTTCAAAGCCATGTATCAACCATACCCCCCCTTCGGGTTATATTTGTTTCAGCTTAATGGCTGACGGCCGTTTGAAAACAGTGCGTTTTTAAAGAGCAAAACCACTAATTGCGCCGGATGCCACACCCATCCGGATGAAGCCATCCGGCGCAGCGGTGTAAAAGGATGCGCAGCCGCGGGGTAAGGACGACTGCGCACCATAAAGGCGAAATCAATAGAGAATTAAATAAAACTTTTATCAGTGTGAAGTCAGACCACCGAGCAGATTCGGCAATCCGGGCAGCGCGCCGCTGGCATTTCCGCCAGCGCCCGCTGCCGTATTGCGCAAGCCACCGAGCAATCCGGTAACGGGCGCGAGAAGGCCGGTCACTGGCGCGAGGGCGCCCGCGGCGGCGCCGCTGCCACCCGAACCACCCGCGCCGCCGGCCACCGCGCCGACGACCGGCAGGTTGCCGAGCAGGCCGCCGAGCGGATTGCCGCCGCCGCTGCCACCGGCGGCACCGCCGAGGCCCGGCAGGTTGAGCAGGCCGCCGAGCGGGCTGGTGGCGCTGCCCGAGCCGGGACCGTTCACGACCCCGCCGGCCGCGGCAACGGTCTTGCCGGCCTCGGTCACGACGCCGCCGAGGCTGGATACGATCGGGGCGTGCGTATTGGTGATCAGGCTGCCGCCGCTGGCCACCGAGTTGCCGAGCGTGGCCAGCAGGTTGCCGAGCGGGCCGCCCAGGCCGGTGGCGCCGCCGGCCATCTGCGTGGCGTCGGTGAGCTGCGTGGTCAGCGGCACGATGGCCTTGCTCACGCTGCCCGTCACCTGCGCCACCGGGCCGGTCGACAGTGCCTGGCCGAGGGTGCCGCCGGCCATCGTCACCACGCCGCCGACCTGATTGACCAGCCCGCCCACCGGCGTGGTCACGGCGCCCAGCGGCGCGAGCGGGCCGGTGCCGAGACTGCTGACGAGATCGCCCGCGCTCGATACCGTGACGCCCGCCTTCTGCACCACGTTGCCGGTGCTGGCCACCGTCACGCCGAGCGGGTCGGCCACCGCGCCCATCTTGCCGAGTCCGTCGCGCACGCCCGCGCCGAGCGCGCCGACCGTGTCGCCGGCATTCACCACCACGCCGCCGAGGCTGTTGCGCGTGGCTTCCGGCACCAGCGGCAGCGGCGTGTTCTGGATCTGCTTGCCGATGTCGCTCACGGCATTGCCCGCGGCGATCACCGTGTTGCCCACGCCTTCCGTGACCTTCGCCGTGGGCGTCGTGTCAGCGCTGGTCGGCGTGGTGGGCGTGGTCGGCGTCGAGGGCGCGGTCGGCGTGGCGGGGCTGGCGCCGCTGCCGGACCCGCCGGAGGAGCAGCCGGCCAGCAGCATGAGTGCGGCAGCACAGGCGAGGGTCACGGCCGACATCGGGGCGGATTGCGCTTTCATGGGATCTCCTGGTCTTCCTCGCGGAAGGTTGTGCTAGCGGTTGTTCTGCGAACGGCTTTCGTGGTTGGCTCGGGGACCGGGCCCGCGACGCTGGCGTTGCGCCGTGCGCGGTGCTTGTCGGATGTCATTACCGCAAGCTGCGTGCCATCCGTCCGGCGCGCGCCGGACACGCGCCGCCGGGCAGCCGCGCGGCGCGCCGCAAACCGTTGCCGCACGCGGTCCGGCGCGCCGCCGCCGGGCCGCGTGGCGCGCGCCGGGGCACGGTGCTTCGCTGCCGCCGGCGTGTTACGTGCTACGTAACGTGTTCCCTCGCGACGTTCCGCGCGCCGGCTTTCCTTCGTTCTCGCGGCGGGGTCCGCGGGCCGGCGTTGTTCCGTGCGCGGGCCGCTGCGTTACGTAACGCGTAACGCGGAAAGACCCCGCGCGGGGCCCATGTCTGGTCCTTTTCCGGCCATGTCTCATCCTCCCGAAACCCATGCGTGGCAAGGGCTGGAGAGATTTCGGCAGGTGCCGCGCGCGCATGCCGGCCCGCTCTGGCACACCCTTTGCGCAAAGGAGTGCAACACGACGCGCCAATGCGCACCGTGATTTAAACGACGGGAAAAAAAGGAAAAGGTCATGCGTACTCAACAGATCATCGTCACCACCCTGCTCGGCACCCTTCTGGCACTCGGCGGCTGCGCCAGCGGCGGCGGCACGACGTCGATGGACACCGGCAGCGGCGCAGGCACCGGCGCGGGCACTGGCGCAGGTACCGGCGCAGGTACGGGCACGGGCGGCGGCAGCAACGGCGGGAACAACGCCGGCAATAACGGGGGCAGCAACGGGGGCGACAGCGGCGGCAGCAATGGTGGCAATAACGGTGGCAACAACGGCGGCGGCACCACGCCGGCCGCGCTGACGCCGACCAGCCAGATCGTCAACCAGGCCGGCAACGTGGTGACTACCACCGGCAACGTGGTGAGCGACCTCGGCACGCAGATCAAGAACACCAACCTGCCCATCCTCTCCACCGAATCGAAGGATGGCCTGGGCGGCGTGATCGGCTCGCTCGGCGCGGCGGTGAGCACGCTGGGCACCGGCGTGCGGGACGGGCTGGGCAACATGCCCAATGCCGCCAACCCGCTCGGCACCACGGTGGCCAGCACCGGCGGCGTGGTGAGCCAGGTGGGCAACGCCGTGACCAACGCGGGCGCGCTGGTCAGCGGCCTGGGCAGCGGCCCGCTGGCGCCGCTGGGCGCGGTGACGACGCCGGTCGGCTCGCTGGTGTCGCAGCTCGGCACCGCCGTCAACGGCGTGGGCGGCAAGCTCGGCCAGGCGCTGTCGACGGGCCCGGTCGAACAAGTCACCGGCGGCGTCAGCAAGCTGATCGTGCCGCTGACCTCGCAGCTCACCAGCGCCACGCAGACGCTTGGCGCGGCCACCGGCCTCGGCGCGCCGGTGAACAACCTGCTGACGACGCTGGGCGGCGGCATCGCGCAGATCGGCAACACGGTCAAGCAGACCGACACGCCGGTGGTGTCCGGCGTCGGCGGCATCGTGGCCGGCGCGGGCACCACGGTGGCGGCCCTCGGCGGCGCGGTCTACAACCCCAGCGGCAGCGCGGGCGGCAATCCGCTGGCACCGGTCACCGGCCTGCTGGGCGGACTCACGGGCGGCCTTGGCGGCGGCAGCGGCACGAGCAACCCGCTCGCGCCGGTCACGGGCCTCGTTGGCGGCCTTACCGGCGGTCTCGGCGGACTCGGTGGTGGTGCCGGCGGCGCCGCGAACAACCCGCTCGCGCCCGTCACCAGCCTGGTCAGCGGTCTCACCAGTGGTCTTACCGGCGGCCTCGGCAATCTCGGCGGCGCGGCCGGCGGCGGCGCGGGCAATCCGCTCGCGCCCGTCACGGGCCTGGTCAGCGGCCTGGTGGGCGCGGTCTCCGGCGCGGCCGGTAACGCAGGCAGCGCAGGCGGCGCGGCCGGGGCCGGCGGCAATCCGCTGGCTCCGGTAACGGGCCTCGTCGCGGGACTGACCGGCGGCAACGGCGCGAGCAGCGGCGGCACCAGCGGTGCCGGCAGCGCGGGCGGCAGCAAGCCGCTCGCGCCGGTGACGGGCCTAGTGGGCGGATTGCTCGGCGGCCTCGGCAACCTCGGCGGCAAGCGCTGATCCCGCGCTCCGCCACGCAGCAGCGCATGCCGTGCCTTGACAGGCAACGGCATGCGAAATACAAGAGTGGGCGCGGCGCGAGCCGCCCGACACAACAGAACGCGATGGCCATGCGGCACCGCCGGGGATAGCGGCCCCCCGGCGCGATTGGCACGGCGCGTGACAGCCGCAAGCAGGTTTAACGGAAAATCCAGGGGTAAGACCATGACGCACACACGCCTGCGCGCCGCCGCCTTGGCACTCGGCCTCGCCGCCTGCCACGGCGCCGGCGCCGAGCCGCGCAGCCCGGTCCAGGGCGATCCCACGCAGACCCTGCCGAGCATCGCGCCGGCGCGTCCGCCCGAGAGCAAGGTCACGGTCCAGGTGGAGCGGCCCGATTCGGCGCTGCAGAACCTGCTGTCGAGCAAGCTCACGCCGCAGCGCTTCCAGATCGAAGGCGTGAAGGCGATCCCGTTCGCGGAGATCGCGGCGAAGTTCTCGCCGCTGGCGGGCAAGGAGATCACGGTGGCGCAGTTGCTGGAAACGGCCAAGGAAGTCACCGACATGTACCAGCAGCGCGGCTATCCGCTGTCCTTCGCCTTCGTGCCGGCGCAGAGCTTCGAGAACGGCAACGTGATCGTCACCGTGGTGGAAGGGCACGTCGCCACGGTCACGGTGCGCGGCGAGGCGGGCCCGGTCGAAGCCCGCCTGCGCGCCATCGCCGACAAGCTCAAGGAGGACACGCCGCTGCGCCGCGAGACCTTCGAGCACTACGTCAACGTGCTGGCGCTGCAGCCGGGCGTGCAGGTGGCCGCCACCGTGCAGCCGCCGCAGACCACCGACGGCGCCTGCGAGATGGTGCTCGACGTCAAGCGCAAGCCCTTCACGTTCGGCACCGCGCTCGATTACCGCTCGCCCGGCATCCGCGGCGTCGTCACCGCCACCACCAACGGCCTCACGCCGCTGGGCGAGCAGCTGTCGGTGTCGGCGCTGGTGCCGAAGGGGCCGGACCACGAGGAATACTACGTGGCCAGCTACGGCCAGCCGATCGGCACCGAAGGCATGATCGCGCGGCTGAGCGCGTCGCACTACCGCGGCGTGCCCGAGAACGGCACGCTGGAGCAGCTCGGCTTCAACTCGCGCTACGTGAACGACACCAAGCGCCTGGGCGGCACGCTGAGCTATCCGGTCATCCTCAACAACGCGCATTCGCTCACGGCCACCGGCGGCGTCTATGCCAACGACCAGTTCGAGCGCTATACGCAGGCCGGCACCGACCGCCAGATCGCGCTGACCACGCACGTGCGCGTGCTGAGCGCGGAGCTGTCCTACGTGCAGCGGCAGGAGGGCCAGACGCGCAGCGCCACGCTCGGCGTCTACAAGGGCATCGACGCGCTCGGCGCGCTGCGCGAGAACAACGTCAACGACCTGAGCTTCCTGCGCACGCGGCTGATCGCGTCGCAGGCGACCGACCTGCCGCTGGGCTTCGGCGTGGCGGTGTCGGCCGCCGGGCAGTACAGCGCGCAGCGCCTGGCCTCGAGCGAGCAGATCAGCTTCGGCGGGCGCTTCTTCGGCCTCGGCTACCCGCCCGGCGAAGTGGCGGGCGACAAGGGCTGGGGCGCGTCGGCGGAGATCAACCGGCTGTTCACGCCGGGGCTGACCTACCTGAAGACGATCCAGCCCTATGTGTGGTTCGACATGGCGCGCGTGTATTCGAACAGCGTGTCGCTGGTGCACCGCACGCTGTCCTCGGTGGCCATCGGCCTGCGCTTTTCCGACCGGCGCTACTACTCGCTGGACCTGTCGGTCGCCCAGCCGGTCGGCGACAAGCCGGTCAATGCCGCGCGGCGCTCGCCGCGCCTGAACGCGACCTACTCCTACCAGTTCGAGTGATGGCGCGGACAACGCCGTTTCGACGGCGGTTTGCGCAGATCCTCCTGAACCGGCGGCAGCGCCGCGGCTGACGGCCGCGGCGCCCTGCCGTCTTCCCGCAAGGCGGGAAAACACGCGGACCCGGCGAATGCCCGGGCACTGGCGTGTCCCCGTCGCCGCGCCGCCCGCCTCCCCGCTCCATCCCGGCTTCCCCCTCCGTCCCGACCTGTTTTTCCGCTCCCCGGCTACCGGCGTCCCCGTGTATCCCGTCCAGGCACGGCGACAGAATCACTTTTGTTCCACGCATGTAACGTTTTGTGTACACGTCGTTCACCTGTATGTCTTGACGGACATATAAGAGTCAAATGATAATCTGTCTCATTCTCAATATTATTTAAGAAAACAGGGGTAATCGTGCAGACTGTTGTTGCCGCCGGGAAGAACAAAAGACACCAGATTCCGCGCCTGTCGGGCGCCGTGGGCATGGCCGTGGCCGCCGCGCCCGTCGCCGCGCAGACGGCCGGCAGCGTGGAGCTGCCGCACGTGACGGTGGTGGGCACCGCCGACAGCGGCTTCAAGGCGGACACGGCCTCCTCGATCAAGACGCCGGCGGCGCTGCTCGATACGCCCAAGTCGATCACCGTGATTCCGCAGGAAGTGATCCAGAGCACCGCCTCGACCAGCCTCAGCGAAGTGCTGCGCACGGTCCCCGGCATCGCCTTCGGTGCCGGCGAGGGCGGCAACCCGGTCGGCGACCGCCCGTTCATCCGAGGCTACGACGCGCAGGCCAGCACCTTCCTCGACGGCTTCCGCGACATCGGCTCGCAGAGCCGCGAACTGTTCAACGTGGAGTCGGTGGAAGTCACCAAGGGCCCGGCCGGTGCTTACGACGGGCGCGGCTCGGCCGGCGGCAGCATCAACATCGTCAGCAAGGCGCCCAAGCTGGGCAACTTCGCCGAAGGCAACGTCAGCCTCGGCAATGCCGACTACAAGCGCGGCACCGCCGACGGCAACTGGCAATTCGCCGACCACGCCGCGTTCCGCCTGAACGCGATGTACCACGATGCCGACGTGCCCGGCCGCGACGCCACGCACGCCAACCGCTGGGGCTTCGCGCCGTCGCTGGCATTCGGCCTGGGTACCGACACGCGCCTGACGCTGTCGTACTACCACATGCAGTCCGACGACATCCCGGACACCGGCATCCCCTACGACAACCCGGCCTTCAACCGCCGCACCGACGGCCGCCAGCGCACGCGCGCGGCCGGCGACGGCTCGCCGCTGAACGTGCCGCGCAACACGTTCTACGGCCTGCTCGACCGCGATTTCCGCAAGGACAAGGCCGACATGGGCACGGTGCGCTTCGAGCACGATTTCAGCCCGGCGCTCAAGTTCCGCAACCAGACGCGCTTCGCCCGCACCACGCAGGACTACATCTGGACCCAGCCCGACGACAGCCAGGGCAACATCTACTACGACATGGTCTGGCGCCGCACCAACACGCGCATCGCCACCGCGCGGACCATCGCCAACCAGACCGACCTGTCCGGCGAATTCGCCACCGGCACGGTCAAGCACAAGTATGCGTTCGGCGTGGAGTTCGCGCAGGAAAAGAGCGAGAACGACAGCTACACCGTGGCCACCGGCAACAACCGCTGCCCCGCCGGCCCGGGCGCCGCCGGCGGCTACAACTGCACCACGCTGTTCAACCCGAACCCCAACGACCCCTGGACCGGCGCGATCACGCGCAACAACAACCCGAGCAACTCCAAGACCAACACCACCTCGGTCTACGCCTTCGACTCGATCGAGCTGACCAAGCAATGGCTGTTCAACGGCGGCGTGCGCTTCGACCACTACAGCGCGGACTTCCAGGCCACGCGCGCGGCCGACGGCAGCCGCGCCGAGTACTCGCGCGACGACAACCTGTTCAACTACCAGCTCGGCCTGGTGTTCAAGCCGGTGGAGAACGGCAGCGTCTATTTCTCGTACGGCACTTCGTCCACGCCGGCCGGCTCGTTCCTGTCGCAGGGCAGCGACGGCAGCGCGCTGGCCCCGGACCGCGCCGGCAACCGCGGCGACCAGCTCGCGCCGGAAAAGAACCGCGCGTTCGAGCTCGGCACCAAGTGGGACGTGCTGAACAAGCGCCTGCAACTGACCGCCGCCATCTTCCGCGTGGAAACCACCAATGCCCGCATCGTCCAGCAGGACGGCACCGCGATCATGGCCGGCAACAAGCGCGTGGACGGCGTGGAACTGGGCTTCGCCGGCAACGTCACCGACAAGTGGGCGGTGTTCGGCGGCTATACCCACCTGAAGAGCGAGCTGCGCAAGAACGGCGGCTCGGGCGCCGCCTTCGGCAGCACCGACGGCCAGTCCTTCCCCAACACCCCGGCGGACAGCTTCAGCGCGTGGACGACCTACCAGGCCCTGCCCAACTTCACGGTGGGCGGCGGCGCGTACTACGTGTCGAAGATCTGGGGCAACGAGGCGACCAACAAGTGGGTGCCGTCGTACTGGCGCTTCGACGCGATGGCGGCGTACCGCCTCAACAAGAACGTCGGCCTGCAACTGAACCTGCTGAACCTGACCAACAAGGTCTACTACAACCAGGCCTATGCCAGCCACTACGCATCGATCGCGCCGGGCCGCGCGGCCATCGTGAGCCTCAACCTGCGCTACTGAGCGCGCGCGGCGCGGGCTGCCCGCCGGCGGACCCGCGGCAAACCAACGCGGCACACCTTGTCCACGGGCGCGGTGTGCCGTTTTTCCTTCTTTCCTCGCATGGACACACTGCCTTTTCGCATCGCCTCACCGGGCGAACTGGACCAGCTCGGCGCGGCCGGGCTGGCCGGCAAGCTGCGCGAGCCCGCGCACCTCGCGCTGCCCTGGCTGGGCGGCGCGGCCGTGCGGGGCGACCTCGACGCGCAGATGATCCTCGGCCAGTGGTTCCTGGCCGGCCACGGCGTGGCGCGCGACGAGGCCCGCGCCTTCGCCTGGTTCAAGCATGCCGCCCACGCCGGGCACGCCGGCGCCGCCAACATGGCGGGGCGCTGCTACGAGAACGGCTGGGGCACCGCGCGCGACGACCGCGCCGCGGCGCAGTGGTACACGCTGGCCGCGCAGCGCGGCTCGGACTGGGGCATGTACAACCTGGCCACGGCGCTGGTGCTTGGCCGCGGCATCGCCGCCAGCCGCGCCGACGCGCTGGCGTGGTACCGGCGCGCCGCCGACATGGGGCATGCCAAGTCGCTCAACATCGTGGGTGGCTTCTATGAAGACGGCTGGGAGGTGGAGCGCGACACCGCGGCGGCGATGGACTACTACCGCCGCTCGGCCGAGGCCGGCGACTTCCGCGGCCAGTTCAACTACGCGCGCGCGCTGGCGCTGTGCGGCCAGGACAGCGAGGCGATCCGCTGGGTGCGCCAGGTGCCGCGGACCGCCAACGCGCCCTTCGTCGAGAAAATGCTCGACTTCCTGCGCGACGCGCCCGACGCCGCGCTCAACCGGCTGTTCCGCCATGCGGACGCCGCCGCGCGGCAGTTCAGGTCACCCGAAAGCCGATCTTCAGCGTGACCTGGTAGTGCGCCACCTCGCCATCCTCGATGTGGCCGCGCGTCTCCACCACTTCGAACCAGTCGATGTGCTTGATGGTCTCGCCGGCCTTCGCGATGGCGCTGCGGATGGCCGCGTCGCAGCCATCCGGCGAGGAGCCCACGATCTCGACCAGCTTGTAGGTGTGGTTTGACATGTCTGCCTCCTTGGCGCGGCGCGTCGGGCCCGCCTGTTCATCATAGGCAGCCCCGCCGGCAAAGCCCAAGCGCGGCAACGCGGCAGGCACCGCATCGCGCGGGCGCGGCGCGATGGCCCGCGCATGCGGACGGACTGCATCGCGCGACACCCGGCCGGGAGGCGCCGGCGGCATATGCCGCATGCGGCTGCCACTTTGCCGCCCGGTGTTGCCCGGTGTTGCCGAACCGGCGAAACGGCCGCTGGCGGCGGCGAAAGTGTTTGTCCTTTCCGCCACATACGTTCTACCTTACGAGTGTGCGCCCTGCCTTTTCGGAGACCGCAATGGCAATACGCTCTACCGCATCACACAGCACCGCGCAGTTAAGACGCCTGGTCGGACAATTGCAGGCGGAACTCGATTCGCTCGATCACCTGGCCATCTTCGACGCCGAAACGCAGACCGCGCTGGGCCAGGCGCGCGAGCGCCTCACCCAGGGCATCGAAGCCATCGAGGATGCCATCCTGAGCCTGCGCACGCTGCAGCAGGTGCGCCCGTCCGGCGTGCGGGCCCGCAAGACGCCGCGCGTCGCCTGACGCGGCGCGCGGCAACTGCTGCGAAATCTCAGAACTCCTGCACGGTCGGGCGCAGCACGATCTCGTTGATGTCCACGTCCGCCGGCTGCTCGATCGCGTAGGCGATCGCGCGCGCCACCGAGTCCGCGGGAATCGCCTGCTGGTAGAACTCGTTCACGGTCTGCGCGCTTTGCGCATGGCTGCTGCCGAGCTTGAGCTCCGAGTCCACCGCGCCCGGCGAGATCACCGTGGTGCGGATGGCGCCGCCCACTTCATGGCGCAGGCCCTCGGAAATCGCGCGCACCGCGAACTTGGTGCCGCTGTACACGGTGCCGCCCGGGCTGAACACCTTCACGCCGGCCACCGAGGCGATGTTGATGAAATGCCCCGCGCCCTGCTTCTGGAACACCGGCAGCGCCGCGGCGATGCCGTACAGCACGCCCTTGACGTTGATGTCGATCATGCGCTCCCACTCATCGACCTTGCCTTCGCTCAGCGGCGCGATCGCCATCAGGCCGGCGTTGTTGACCATCACGTCGACGCGGCCGAAGCTGGCCACGGCCTTTTGCACCACTGCCTCCACGTCGGCGCGGCGGCTGACGTCGGCCACCACGGTCTCGGCGCGGCCGCCCCTGGCTCGGATCTGCGCCGCCAGCGCTTCGAGGCGGTCGCCGCGGCGCGCGGCCAGCACCAGGAGCGCGCCGGCCACGGCCAGGTGATGCGCGGTAGCCTCGCCCAGCCCGCTGCTGGCGCCCGTGATGACGACGACCTTGCCTTCGATACCTTTGCTCATTTCCTGCTCCGTTGGATGCGGGCTCCCCGGCCCGCCACGAAGCCATTATGTCGGCCGCGACCATCCATAAAAATGGAAATATTCTGATTTCAGTATTCCGGAATCTGGAATATCCGGCACACCCGTCGATACGGCTCAGGACTCGGCCGCCGCCATGTTGCCGAAGTAGGCGACCAGCGCGTCGAACACCAGCCGGATGCGCATCGGCACCGGGCTGCGCCGCGAGCGGTAGATGTACAGACCCCACGGCGCCGGCGCATGGCGCTCCAGCACGCTGACCAGCCGGCCCGAGCGCAGGTGCGGCTGCGCGAGGTAGTCCGGCAGTTGCCCGTAGGCCAGGCCGGCGAGGATCGCCTCCATCTCGGTCTCGGGGTCGTCGGTCAGGAAGGCCGGCGAGCGCGGCGTGAACTGCTCGCCCTGGGCGAAGTACCAGGGCCACGCGCGCCCGGTGCTGCGGTCGATCAGGCCGGTGGCGGGCAGCGCCGCGAGGTCGGCCAGGCTGGCCGGCTTGCCCACGCGCGCCACCAGCTCGGGCGTGCCCACCACGTGGAAGGCCACCCGCGTGGTCATGCGCGCCACCAGGCGCTGGTCGCGGAACATGCCCAGGCGCAGGCCGATGTCGATCTCGTCGTCGACCACGTCCGCCAGTTGCTCGGACAGGCGGATGTCGAGCGTGATGCCGGGATGGGCCAGCGCCAGCGGCCGCAGCGCGGCCAGCAGGTGCTGGCGGCCCAGCGTGCTGGGCGCGGTGATGCGCACCACGCCCTTGAGCTCGCTGTCGGAGCGGCTGGCCGGATGCGCGAACAGGCTGTCCACGTCGAGCAGCGCCGCGCGGGCGCGCTCGGCCAGCCGCTCGCCCGCCGCGGTGATGCGGATCTGGCGCGTGTTGCGGTGGAACAGCGGCTCGCCGACCGCCTCCTCGAGGTCCTGGATGGCGCGCGTCACGGTCTGCGGCGACGTGCCGAGCCGCGCCGCGGCTGCCTTGAACGAGGCCGACTCCGCCGCCGCGCAGAAGATCCTCAGCATTTCCAGCCGGTTGAGCATGGGTGTGGGCGCCTTGTCCTTGTATGTGCGCGTGCGCGCGGCGATGGCGCGCGCGCGACACGAAACGGCGATTATAAAAGCGGGCCGGGCAGGCCGCACTCTGGCAGAATGCGCGACGCCCGCGGCCCGGGCCGGCCCGGCAGGTCCGATGCCCGGGTGCCGCGCGGCCTGCCATCGCGCCCGCGCGGCCGCCTTGCGCGGGCTGCCCCGTATTTCCACACGCAGAATGAAGACAGCATCAGCATCACCGGCAACGAAAAAGGCCGCGGCAATCGCACTGACGGCCCTGTTCCTCGCCACGGCGGCGGCACTGGCACCGCCCGCCACGGCCAAGTCCCGCGGCATCAACCCGCAGAGCGCGCCGCCCGCAGTAGGCACGGCCGCTTTCTCGCAATGCCCGCAGTTCTTCGCGCAGCAGGCCGCGCCGAGGCTGCGCGACGACCCGCTGGCCAGAACGCGCGCGCTTTGCTACGACGCCTTCGCGGTGCTCCACTCGGGCCGCAGCAAGACCCCGCTGTACGTGGCCGAGCGCCTGTCGCGCAGCCAGCTGGCCGACGCCCGCGACGAGCCGCGCACCGACCGCTTCTTCGCCGACGCGCGCCTGCCGCGCGCCGAGCGCGCCGAGCTCGACGACTACAAGGGCAGCGGCTATGACCGCGGCCACCTCTCGCCGGCGGCCAACCAGCCGACCGCGCAGGCGATGGCGCAGAGCTTCTCGCTCGCCAACATGGTCCCGCAGGCGCCGCAGAACAACCGCCGCGCGTGGGCCTCGATCGAGAAGGCCACGCGCAGGTACGCGCTGCGCGCCGGCGGCGACGTCTACGTGATCTCCGGCCCGGTCTTCGAGGGCCGGGTGCAGACCATCGGCAGCGACAACGTCTGGGTGCCGAAATACCTCTACAAGCTGGTCTACGACCCGGCGGCCAACCGCGCCTGGGCGCACTGGATCGAGAACACCGACGAGGCACGCCCGGGCAAGCCGATTTCCTACGGCGAACTGGTGCGCCGCACCGGCATCGAATTCCTGCCGGGCGCGCACCTGGCGGACTGAAGACTGAAGGCGCGCCGCACCCGAAAAGCGCGGAAGTGGCACACTTGCGGTTTGCCGCGCGCGGCGGCCAGCGGCGCCCGTGTCACGGCGGCGCCGCATCGCCGCGCTAGCCTGGCCTTTGTGTTTTCGTCTCGCCAGTTTTTGTCTCACTAACGATGGAGCAAGCCCCAATGCCGAACAATAGCCAATGGATCCGCGTCGAAACCGAAGGCGGCGCCTTCGATGCCTACCTGGCGCTGCCGCCGGCCGGCAAGACCGCCGGCGCCCCCGGGATCGTGCTGGTGCAGGAGATCTTCGGTGTCAATGAACATATCCGCGCCGTGGCGGACCAGTACGCGGCCGACGGCTACGTGGTGCTGGCCCCCGACGTGTTCTGGCGCGACGCGCCGCGCGTGGAGCTGGGCTATGCCGGCGACGACATGAAGCGCGCGCTGGAGCTGCGCCAGAAGGTCGACGTGGAACTGGCGCTCAAGGACATCGCCGCCACCGCCGAAGCCCTGCGCGCGCAGATCGGCGCGGGCGGCAAGATCGCCGTGGTGGGCTACTGCTTCGGCGGCCTGCTGGCCTACCTGAGCGCGGCGCGCGGGCTGGTCGACGCGGCCGTGCCGTACTACGGCGGCGGCATCCAGAACAACCTGCAGGAAGCGGCCAGCATCAAGGTGCCGGTGCAGTTCCACTACGGCGCGCTCGACGCGCATATCCCGGCCGAAGCCGTCGCCAGCGTGCGCGCCGCCGTGGCCGGCAACCCGCGCGCGGAGATCCACGTCTACCCGCAGGCCGATCACGGCTTCAACTGCTGGGCGCGCGGCTCCTACCACCAGCCCTCCGCCGTGCTCGCGCATGGCCGCACGCTGACCTTCCTGGCCGGCGTGCTGTAATCCCCGCCGCGGCCTGCGGCCGCGCGCCCGCCCGCGCCACGCCGTCCCTCCGGCGCGGGCCATCCTTCCCCCCAAACCTCCCCCCGCCGGGGCGCCTTGCGCCGAATCCGCGCCGCCCGTATGCTGGCCGACGTTCGCCAACGCCGCCGTTCCCCGCGCCCCGTCCATGCCACCGGCGCCGGGAGATGTCCGTCGCGGCAGCGGCTCAAGACTTGCTGGACCCTGGAAAAACACAACGGAGACCACCATGCAGTCAGAGCAGCAGCGCGTCCTGCGCAACACCATCCCCGATGCCCTCGCCCGCGCGGTGCGGCGCAGTCCGGCCAAGACCGCGCTGCGCTTCGGCGAGCGCAACTGGAGCTATCGCGAGCTGGAGGCGGCCGCGGCCGCCGTGGGCGCCGCGCTGCTGCGCTGGGGCCTGCGCCCGGGCGACCGCGTGGCGGCGTTCGGCAAGAATTCCGACGCCTACGTGCTGCTGTGGCTGGGCTGCCTGCGCGCCGGGCTGGTCCACGTGCCGGTGAATTTCTCGATGACGCGCGGCGAGGTGGAGTACGTCGTCGGCCAGTCCGGCGCCAGCGCGCTGTTTGCCGACCCGTCGCTGGCGCCGCTGGTGGCGGGCCTGCCGTGCCGCGTGCTGGGCAGCCTGCACGGCGGCGGCCCGCGCGACGTGCTGGCCGCCGCCGCGGGCCCGGGCGGCGAGATCCTGGCCACGCTGGACGAGGCCATGCCGGCGCAGATCCTCTACACCTCGGGCACCACCTCGGCGCCCAAGGGCGCGGTGCTCACGCACCGCGCCTTGCTGGCCGAGTACATGAGCGCCATCGCCAGTTGCGACATCCGCGCCGAGGACTATTCGCTGGCGGCGCTGCCGCTCTACCACTCGGCGCAGATGCATGTGTTCCTGATGCCGCTGCTGCTGATGGGCGGCACCTGCCTGCTGGCGCAAAGCCCCGAGCCGGGCTTCTGCCTGCGCACCGTGCGCGAGGCCGGCATCACCAGCTTCTTCGCGCCGCCCACGGTGTGGATCTCGCTGCTGCGGCATGCGGATTTCGATCCGCGCGAGCTCGGCAGCCTGACCAAGGCCTATTACGGCGCGTCGATCATGCCGCTGCCGGTGCTGCAGGAACTGCGCGAGCGCCTGCCGGCACTGCGCCTGTTCAACTGCTACGGGCAGAGCGAGATCGGGCCGCTGGCCACGGTGCTGGGGCCGGAGGAGCACCGCGAACGGCCGGCATCGGCGGGCCGGCCGGTGCTCAACGTGGAGACCCGCATCGTCGACGAGTCCATGCGGGACGCGCGCCCGGGCGAGCTGGGCGAGATCGTGCACCGCTCGCCGCAGTTGCTGACCGGGTACTGGGACAAGCCGGAACAGAGCGCGGAAGCCTTCGGCGGCGGCTGGTTCCACTCGGGCGACCTGGGCTACATGGACGAGGCCGGCTACCTGTACGTGGTCGACCGCATCAAGGACGTGATCAACTCCGGCGGCGTGCTGGTGTCGAGCCGCGAGGTCGAGGAATGCCTGTACCAGCACGAGGCGGTGGCGGAGGTGGCGGTGTTCGCGCTGCCGCATCCGAAGTGGGTGGAGGCGGTGGCGGCCTGCGTGGTGCTCCGGCGCGATGCGCGCGCGCGGCAGGACGATGGCGGCGACGGCGCGCGGGAAGAAGCGCTGCTCGCCCACGCGCGCGCGGCGCTGGCGCCGTTCAAGGTGCCCAAGCGCATCGTGTTCGTCGCCGACCTGCCGCGCAACACGGCGGGCAAGCTGCTCAAGCGCCAGTTGCGCGAGGACTACGCGGGCCTGTTCGGCGCCTGAACCGCCGTCACGCCATCACGCCATCACGCCGTCAGTACGGCATCGCCACGCCGTTCTGCACCTTGACCCGGTCGCCGTTGCGCAGGTTGTACGGCGTCGACTGGGTCAGCGTGAGATAGCCGTTGTCGGTAGTGCGCACGCGGATGCGGTAGGCCGGCGGCGCGGTATTGGCGCGTTTCTCGACTTCGTTGCCGGCCACCGCGCCGGCGACCGCGCCGCCGATGGTGGCCACCGTGTTGCCGCGCCCGCCGCCGACCTGGTGGCCCAGCAGGCCGCCGACCACGCCGCCGATCAGCGCGCCGGCCACGCCGCCATCCGGCGCTTGCCCCTGCACCATCTCGATCGACTCGACCTGGCCATAGCGCACGCCGTAGGCATCATAGCCGCCCGCGGCGGGCGCGGCCTGCTGGTAGCCGGCCTGCGGATACGGCGGCTGCGCATAACCCGGCTGCGGCTGCGGGTAGCCGCCCTGCTGGGGATAGCCTTGCTGCGGGTAGCCCTGCTGCACGTAGCCTTGCTGCGGCTCGCCGTCCTGCGCCCAGGCCGGCTGCGGGTAGCCGTCCTGGGAATAACCGGACTGCGGATAGGACGCCTGCGGAACCCCCTGCTGCGGGTAGGCGGCGGGATAGCCGGACGAATAGCCGGCAGGATAGGCCGCGCCGGCCGGCGCGCCGCCGGCGCCGTAGCCGCCGTACCCTCCCGCGCCATATCCTCCGTAGGGCGCGGTCACGCAGCCGGCCAGGGCGCCCGCGGCGAGCAGACCCAGCGCGGCGGCACGGAGAACGGAAGAGAAGGGAAAGGACATCGGCTGGCTCCTGCGCTGAAACGCGTGTTGTGGTGCGCGCGATTCTGGGGCCGGCCGGGCGCCGCGGGTGTCACCGGGATCTGTGATTGGTAACTGCCTGTAACGCCGCGCGCGGGCCGCGGCGCGCGGAGGGATTCCGGCGGCGATGCAGGCGGGGATTCAGGCGCGCTCGGCGCCGTCGTCGTTGAACGCGGTCAGGCGCGCCACGCGGAAGGTGCCGCGCAGCGATTCGAGCTCGCTCCGGTGCAGCATCGCCAGCCGGTTCAGGAAGCGCTCGCCCTTGGCCAGCAGATGGACCTCCACGATGCGGCGGTCGTCCGCGTTGGCCTTGCGCTTGACCAGGCCGGCCGCCTCGCAGCGGTTGACCAGCGCCACCACGCCGTGCTGCTTGGCCTGCAGGCGCTCGGCCAGTTCGCCGATCGAGGCCCAGTCCTTGCCGGCGCAGCCGCGGATATGCAGCATCAGCAGATATTGCTGCACGGTCAGGCCTTCGTTGTGGGCGGCGTCCTCGGAGAACCGCAGGAAACGGCGCAACTGGTAGCGGAAATCGGAAAGCGCCTCGAAATCCTGCTTGGCGAGCGGGGCTTTGGCGGCGGCTGGCTGACGGGTCATTGGCGGGTCAGCGGCATGGCGCTGTGGTCTGGTCCGGCGCCCATTATAGGGGCTGCCTTCCGGCCCGCCGTGCCGGGCGCCCCGGCGCGCGGCACGGCGCGGAAGCGTGCGGCGGCATGCGGCAACCCGCATTTCGACCCGGCCCCGTGCGGGTATGGCAGAATCTGTGCGTCCGCAGACACTCCCGACTGCCAACGTCATTCATTGCCACGGAACCGAAACCGATGTTCACGGAAATCGCCCTCTTCCTGCTCGATACCGTCTTCACCTTGTTCGGCATGGCGCTGTTGCTGCGCGTCTGGATGCAGTGGACCCGGCTGCCGACCCGCAACCCGGTCTCGCAAGGCGTGTTCCAGGTCACCGACTGGCTGGTGCGGCCGCTGCGCCGGATCATCCCCGGGCTGGGCGGCATCGACTGGGCCACGCTGGTCGGCGCCTGGCTGACCGCGATCGTGTTCCTGCTGCTGGTGATCCTGCTGTCCGGCGCGGACCCGTCCGCCTTGCTGCCGCTGCTGCTGCTGATCGCGCTGCTCAACGTGCTCAAGTGGGGCGTCAGCATGGTGATGTGGGTCACGCTGCTGATGGCGATCCTGTCGTGGGTCAATCCGCAGTCGCCGGTCACGCCCGCCATCAACCACCTGACCGATCCACTGCTGCGCCCGATCCGCCGCGTGGTGCCGCGCCTGGGCGGCTTCGACATTTCGCCGCTGGCGCTGTTCGTGATCGCGCAGATCCTGCTGATGGTCATCGCCCGGCTCGGCGCGGGCTTGTTCGGCGCGCGCTTCGGGCTGTAGCCGACAGCGGGGGCGGCGCCTCCGCCATCTCCGTTGCCGCGCTATTGTCCACGCTGGCGAACAGTGTTTCGATGATTGGTACTTTTTCCTGGGCGGCAGGCCGCCTACATTACGGGCAACGTGGAAGAAACCACGAAGCACCACGACAAAGCCCAGGAAGAAAGCTCCAATGAAAACAACTCTCGCACAACCCCGTACCCTCGCCACCACCCTGCTCTGCGCCATCGGCCTGTCGCTGGCCGCCGCCTCCGCGCACGCCAGCACGCCGGTCTCCGACCTGTCCCGCCTGGACGGCAGCATCGGCCGCAAGGTCGACTCCTTCACCGATGGCGCCCGCTCGGGCCCGCGCGACCCGTTCACCGATGGCGCCCGCACCGCCCCGCGCGATGCCTTCACCGACGGCGCGCGCGGCGTGAACGAGCCGCGCGGCAGCTTCAGCGACGGCGCCTGAGCGCCGCGCCACCGAATCTCCGGGACGGAGGAGACAACGGCACCACGGAAAGACCGGCCTGCCAGCCGGCTCGCGACATGCCCCCCGCAGCCGCGCCAGCCCTCACGGGCCGGGCGCGGCTGTGTCGTTTCGGGCGTGGCTTTCCGGTGGATGCCGCGCTCAGGCTTCCTCGCGCTGCGGCTCGGCCAGGTCGGTCGCCATCATGGCTTCGACCGCTTCCATGAACACGCGCACCTTGCGCGGCTGCAGCCGGCGGTCGGGCAGCAGCGCGAAGACCCGCAGCGGCGGCGGCGGGCAGTCCGGCATCACCTGCACCAGCCGGCCCTGCGCCACCTCGGCTTCGCAGTAGGCGCGCGACAGCCGCGCGATGCCCAGCCCGGCCAGCGCGCCCTGCAGCCGCAGTTCCGCGTTGGAGGTCTGCATGCGCGGGCGGATCGGCACCGACACGCGCTCCTCGCCGCGCATGAATTCCCAGATGCCGTCGCCGGTGGTGGTCAGCGTGGGCAGGTTGGCAAGATCCTCCGGCTGCAGCTGCGGCGGCAGCGCGGCGGCCAGGGCCGGCGCCGCGAACAGGCCACGCTCGACATGGTAGATGCGCCGCGCCACGGTGCCGGAGTCCGGCAGGTCGTTCTCGACCGCGACGAAGGCCACGTCGAAGCCGTCGCGGATCGGGTCGACCATGCCCTGGCTGATCTCCACCTTCACGTCGAGCGCCGGATGCGCCGCAAGTGTCCGGCAAATCACGCCGCCCAGCTGCTGGGCGCCGAACTCGTACGGCGAAGCGATGCGCAGCACGCCCTGCACGCGCTCCTCGCGCGCCAGGGTTTCCTGGCGGATCTCCCGCAGCCGCGCGAACAGCGGCGCCACGTCGCGGTATACCGCGCTGCCGGCGTCGGTCAGGCGCATGCGCCGGGTGGTACGCTGGAGCAGCTTGGCGCCGATGGCGGACTCCAGCCGCGCCACCGCCGCCGAGACGCGGGACTTGGGGCAGTCGAGCTGCTCGGCCGCCGCCGTGAAGGTGCCCTGCTCCACCACGCAGCAGAAGGCTTCCCAATCGTTCCACTGGATTGTCTCGTTCACCAGGCCAGATTTCCTTTGCAAGCTATGTTTCCCAAACGCGCGCCATTATGCGGCACGCGCGCCGGCGGCGCCGCGCGGCACTGGCGCGCGGCGCGCATTTCCTCTACCCTTTCGGCCTTTCCGTGCATATTCGGCGTCCGGCCGAACTGATCGATGGCCAGCCCAGCCGCTCCAGACCATCCCGCCAACCCTGCCGCCGGCGCCGCGCCGGCCCAGGAGAAGCCGAGCGACAGCTATGTGCAGTCCTTCGCACGCGGGCTTTCCGTCATCCGCGCCTTCGACACGCAGCACCCGGCCCAGACCCTGAGCGAGATCGCGCAGGCCAGCGGCCTCACGCGCGCGGGCGCGCGCCGCATCCTGCTGACGCTGGTGGGGCTGGGCTACGTGCGCGCCGACGGGCGCCTGTTCCGCCTGACGCCCAAGATCCTCGACCTCGGCTTTGCCTACCTGACCTCGATGCCGTTCTGGAACCTGGCCGAGCCGATCATGGAGGCGCTTTCGCAGGAAGTGCACGAAAGCTGCTCGATCTCCGTGCTGGACGGCACCGAGATCGTCTACGTGCTGCGGGTGCCGGCGCGCAAGATCATGACCATCAACCTGTCCATCGGCAGCCGCCTGCCGGCCTATTGCTCGTCGATGGGACGGGTGCTGCTGGCCGGCCTGCCCGACGCGGAGCTGGATCGCGTGCTGGGCGCCAGCGACCTGCGCGCGCGCACCGACCGCACCATCACCGACCCGGCGGCGCTCAAGGACATCGTGGCCGGCATCCGCGCGCGCGGCTGGGCGCTGAACGACCAGGAACTGGAGGAAGGGCTGGTTTCGCTGGCCGCGCCGATCCGCAACCGCGCCGGGCAGGTCATCGCCGCCATCAACATCAGCGGCCAGGCCAACCGCACCAGCGCCGACGAGATGGCCTCCAATTTCCTGCCGCCGCTGCTGGCGGCGTCCGAGAAAATCTCGAACCTGGTCAGCCTGCGCACCTGATGGTGGCGGGCCACGCCTGCCGCACCTGCCGCACCTGCCGCACCTGCCGCACCCGCCGCGCTAGCGCGCGGCGGCAGCGGGCGCGGACAGCGCCACGGTGCCGAACTCGGCCGAGCGCGTGCCCGGCAGCGGATGGTTGCCGGCGCCGAAATACGCGAAGGCCGCCGACAGCTTGACCGCGTCGGAGACGTTCTGCCCGGCGGCGTGGAACAGCCGGCTGTCGAAGAACAATACGTCGCCGCGCTCCAGCACCAGCGGCCGCACGCCGCGCAGCAGCACCTGGCTGGCCGGGTGCGACTCGACCAGGAATTCCGCCGCGTCGAGCTGGCCCGGTTCCAGCGCCACCGTGTGCGAGCCGGGAATCACGCGCAGCACGCCATTGCTGTCGTCCTCGCGGCCCAGCGCCAGCCACACCGTCACCAGTTCCGGGCGCGCGAACGACCAGTAGCGCGTGTCGCGGTGCCAGCCGGTCTGGCTGCCGAAGCGCGGGTGCTTGGTCATCACGCAGTTGTGGTGCGCCAGCGTCAGGCAGGCCGGCTCGCCCAGCAGCGTCGACACCACCCGCGCCACGGCGGGATCGGTGGCCCACTGGCGGAACGCCTCGTCGCGCCCGTAGGCCTGGCGCAGGCGCCGCACCGTGCCGCCGCCGTCCGCATCGCGGCTGGCGGGCGCGCCCGGATAACCGAGCTCGGCTTCGTATTCCACCGGCGGCACCGCGGCGGCAAGCTGCCGGCGCGCGACCTGCTCGATGCGGTCGCACACGGCGGGCGGCGCGAAGCCGCGCAGCACGATATAGCCGTCGGCATGGAAAGTACGGTTCAGCGCGTCCAGTTCAGCGGCGGCGGGAACGATGGCGGAGGCCGGGGCGGCCGCGCTGGCGGCGCCCGGAGATGCGGCGAGGGGGGAGTTCATTGCAGCGGATGTGGGGGTTGGCAGGGTCCGACAGCTTCGATAATGCCAGAAGCCGCGCAATCCGGCGTGATCTGGCACAACACGGGTGCGCCGCGCGGCGCCCTGCGTGCGCAAACAGACTGTTGCCCGGTGCGCGCGCGCCGCTACAATGGCCGGGTCCCCGATCCGACCCGCAGGCTTCCAGTGACCGCTCGTCCCCGCATCGTCGCCTCGCTCTCCCAGGCGGAAGCCCAGCTCGGCCGCATCGTCCTGGGCAAGCCCCGGCAGGTCCGGCTGGCGCTGGCCTGCATGCTCGCGGGCGGGCACCTGCTGCTCGAGGACCTGCCCGGCGTGGGCAAGACCACGCTGGCGCACGCGCTGGCGCGCACGCTCGGCCTGCAGTTCCAGCGCGTGCAGTTCACCAGCGACCTGCTGCCGGCGGACCTGATCGGCGTGTCCGTCTACGTGCGCGAGAGCGCCGAGTTCCGCTTCCACCGCGGCCCGGTGTTCGCGCAGGTGGTGCTGGCCGACGAGATCAACCGCGCCACGCCCAAGACGCAGAGCGCGCTGCTGGAGGCGATGGCCGAAGGGCAGGTGACGCACGACGGCGTCACGCACGCGCTGCCGTCGCCGTTCTTCGTCATCGCCACGCAGAATCCGCTCGACCAGATCGGCACCCACGCGCTGCCTGAATCCCAGCTCGACCGCTTCACCATGCGGCTGTCGCTGGGCTACCCCGATCCCGCCTTCGAGCGCGTGCTGTACCTCGGCGGCGGCGCGCCCGCCGACACCGGCCCGGTGATGGACGCCGACCAGGTGGTGGCGCTGCAGCAGGCCGCGGCGCAGGTCTATGCGGGGCCGGCGCTGGTGGACTACGCGCTGGCGCTGGTGCAGGCTACCCGCGCGCATGCCGGCTTCGCCGCCGGGCTGTCGCCGCGCGCGGGGCTGGCGCTGCTGGCCTGCGCGCGCGCGTGGGCGCTGCTCCACCAGCGCGACATGGTGCTGCCGGAAGACGTGCAGGCGGTCTTCGAGCCGGTGGCGGGACACCGCCTGCTGCCCGCCGGCGGCGCCGGCGCCGGGCAGGACACGCTCGCCCGCCTGCTGGCCGAAGTCGCCGTTCCCTGAGCGATGCCGCACAGCCGGCCGTTCCCGCCGCAAGCCGCGCCTGCGGGCGCGCCGCCGCCGCGCGGCAGGCGCCGGCCGTGGGGCGCGCCGCCGTGGCTGCAGCGCCGGCGCCCGCCGCGGCAGGGCGTGGTGACGCTGGACCGCCGGCATCTCTACATCCTGCCCAGCCGCACCGGCTTCGGCTTTGCCTTGCTGCTGGTGGCCATGCTGCTGACTTCGCTGAACTACAACATCAGCCTCGGCTTCGCCCTCACCTTCCTGCTGGGCGGCATCGGCATGGCATGCATGTGGCAGGCCTACCGCAACCTGCTCGACGTCACCGTGGCCGGCGCGAGCGCCGCGCCGGTGTTCGCCGGCGAGGCGGCGGCCTTCGGCCTGCGCGTGGCTGGCGTGGCCGGCGCGCGCGCGCCGGTGCGCATCGGCATCGAAGCCAGCCTGCCGGCGCAGGCCGGCGCGCAGCCGGCCAGCCTGAGCCTGGCGCGCGGTGCAGCCGGCGTGCTGACGCTGCGGCTGCCCGCGGCGCGGCGCGGCTGGCTGGCGCTGCCGCGCGTGACGCTCTCCAGCCGCTTTCCGTTCAACCTGTTCCGGGTATGGAGCCATGCCGACCTGCCGCTGGCCGCGCTGGTCTACCCGCGGCCCGAGGCCGGCGCGCCGCCGCTGCCGTTCGCCACGCAGCCGGACGAGGACGGCGCGGCATCGCTGCCGTCGGATGACGGCACCGACCAGTTGCGGCGCTACCGCAGCGGCGACCCGCTGCACCGCATCGCCTGGAAGCACAGCGCGCGCACCGGCCGCTGGCTGAGCCGCACCGGGCAGTCGGGCAGCCAGCCGTCGTGCTGGCTCGAATGGCAGTCGCTGCCGCCCTCGCTCGGCAACGAGGCGCGGCTGTCGCGCCTGTGCGCGTGGGTGCTGGCCGCGGGCGACGCGGTGGAAATCGGCCTGCGGCTGCCCGGTGTGGAGATCGCGCCCGGCCGCGGCGGCGCGCATCGCCGCGCCTGCCTGGAAGCGCTCGCGCTGTGGCCGGCCCGGCCCGGGCAGGCCGCGCCGGAACACGCCGCGTGAAGGCGCGCCGCATGAAACCCGCGCCCCGCCCGCTCGCCCATCAGGAACACGGCCTGCTGCTGGGCCAGCTGGCGCTGGTGCTGGCGCCGCAGGCGCGCAGCCTGCCGGTTGCCGTCAGCGTCCTGCTGGTGCTGCTGATGGGCTGGCGCTGGCTGCTGTGGCGCCAGCGCGCGCCGCTGCCGTCGCGCCTGACGCTCGGGCTGGTGGCCGGGCTGGTGCTGCTGGTGGCCGCCGCGCTGGTGTGGCAGGCCGGCGGCAACATCGGGCGCGATCTCTCGGTGGCGCTGCTCGGCGCCTTCGTCGTGCTCAAGCTGCTGGAGTGCCGCGTGCTGGCCGATGCCACGCTGGTGACGCAGTTGTGCTTCTACCTCCTGCTGAGCCTCTATCTGTTCGACCAGCCGTTCTGGCTGGCGCTGTACAGCCTCGCCATCGCGGCCTGGCTGCTGCGCAACTGGCTGTTCCTGGGCCACCCGGAGGCGCGCGGCTACCTCGCGGTGTGGCCGCTGCTCGGGCGGCTGGCGCTGGCCGGGCTGCCGTGGGCGCTGCTGCTGTTCGTGCTGTTCCCGCGCCTGGACCGCCCGCTGTGGCGGCTGCCGCAGGCCGAGCCGGTGGCCGCCACCGGCCTGAGCGACACCATGAGCCCCGGCAGCGTGAGCGAGCTAACGCAATCGCCCGAAGTGGCGCTGCGCGCCGACGTGGAAGGCGGGCAACTGCCGCCCGGCGCCCTGTACTGGCGCGCGCTGGTGCTGTGGCAGTTCGACGGGCAGACCTGGCGCGCGGCGCCCGGGCGCCAGCGCCGCGGCCGGCCCGCGCCGGCACTGCCGGCGGAGGCAACGACAAGCGCGGCGGCGAACGCCGCGCCCGCCGGCGCGATCGACTACAACATCACGCTCGAGCCCAACCAGCATCCGTGGCTGTTCCTGCTCGACCGGGGCCAGGCCATCTCCGCCCCGGCCGGCGTGCGGATCAATGCCGACGGCGAGTTCTTCATGCGCGACCTCATCGACCGGCGCCTGCGCTATCGCGCCCGCTCGGCGCCGGCCGCGGCGGAGCCGCTCGATGCGCAGACCCGGCTGCTGGCCTTGTCGCTGCCGCCCGGCAACCCGCGCAGCCGCGCGCTGGCCGCCGACTGGGAACAGCGCTACGCGGACCCGGCGCAGCGCGCGCAGGCCGCGCTGCGGCTTTTCGCCGCGGCGCCGTTTGCCTACACGCTGTCGCCAGCGCCGCTCGGCCAGGAGCAGGTGGATGGCTTCCTGTTCGACACCCGGCGCGGCTTCTGCGAGCACTACGCCAGCAGCTTCGTCTTCCTGATGCGCGCGGCGGGCGTGCCGGCGCGCGTGGTCACGGGCTACCAGGGCGGCGAGTACAACCCGATCGGCGGCAACTACATCGTGCGCCAGGCCGACGCCCACGCATGGGCGGAAATCTGGCTGGACGGCCGCGGCTGGGTGCGCGTCGATCCCACCAGCGCGGTGGCGCCGAGCCGCGTGGAACGCGGCCTCGACGCCGCGCTGGACGCCGGCGAGGCCGCCGCGCGCGAGCCGGGCTGGCTGCGCGAGCTGCGCTGGGGCATGGACGGCATGGTCTACACCTGGCAGCGCTGGGTGCTGCAATACGACCGCGGCCAGCAGGCCCGGCTGATGCGGCAGCTCGGCATCGGCGACAACCTGCCGCAGGCGTTGCTGGGCGGGCTGGCCGCGCTCAGCCTGCTGGGGCTGGTGCCGCTGGTGCCGCTGCTGCGCCGGCGCCGCGAGGCCGATCCGGTGCAGGCGCTGTACGCGCGCTTCTGCCACGAGCTGGCGCGGCACGGCTGCGTGCGCGAACCCGCCGAGGGCCCGCAGGATTTCGCCGCGCGCGCCGCGCTGGCCTGGCCGGAGGGCGCCGCCGCGGTGCTCGACTTCAACCGGCGCTACATGAAGCTGCGCTACGGACCGCCGGAGCCGGCGGCGCGGGCCGCGGAGCTGGCGGCGCTGCGCGAGGCCCTGCGGCGGCTGCCGCGCCGCCCGGCCGGCGGCGGTCCCGCCACCGCGCCCGGCATGCCCCGCACGCCCAGTATTCCCGACATGCCCGACATGCCGCGGTAAATGGTTTCAGGTGATATGATTACGACTGAAATCAAATAGCCGGCACGGCATCCCGTTGCGCCGGCGTCACCTCGAGCCTTGCGCCATGTCGTTCGAAGACCGCATTGACCGTTTCTGCGCCAGCCACCCCGAGGCGCCACGCGACCTGATCCTGGCTTCGCGGCTGCTGCTGCGCACCGCGCGCCTGCTGCGCACCCATATCGACCGCGCGCTCGCGCCGTTCGAGCTGGACCTCCAGCAATACCTGGCGATCAGCATGCTCGCCACCGACGAGGCGCAGCCGACGCTGCCGTCCGAGCTCGGCCTCACGCTCGACGCCACCCGCACCCAGATGACGCGCCTGATGGACGGGCTCGAAGCGCGCGGGCTGGTGCGGCGCAACGCCTCGGCGCAGGACCGCCGCGCCACCGAGCTGGTGCTCACCGCCGCCGGCCATCGCCTGCTCGAGCGCGCGGCGCCGGCGGTGCACGCGGCCTACGCCGAAGCCTGGCAGCCGCTCGGGGACAGCGGCCTGGGCACCGCCACGCGCGCCCTGAACCGGCTGCACAAGAACCTGCTCGCGCTGGAGCCATGAGAACGGCTTCCGCGTTGCGGCCACTGCGCCTGGGGCTGCGCTGGCTGCGCCTGCTCAGCCACCGCCAGCGGCAGACGCTGCTGATGCTGCTGCTCGCGCTGGCCACCTCGGTCGAGTTCCTCGAGAACATCATGTTCGTGTTCGCGTCGAGCCACATCGTGGGCGGCGTGGACGCGGACCCGCGCAGCTTCGCGCTGGTCCAGGCCGCCTACGCCGTGGGCAGCATGCTGATGATCCTCAAGCAGCAATGGCTGGCGCAGCGCTTCGGCTACCGCTACTACCTGACCGGCGCGCTGATGATCTTCATGGCGGGCACGCTGGCGGCGGCCACCAGCCATTCGCTGCCGCAGCTGGTGGGCGCGCGCTTCGTGCAGGGCGTGGGCGGCGGCGCGCTGTTTACCAGCTGCCGCATCCTCGTCAACGTGATGTTCGCCCCGGCCGACCGGCCCCGCGCGGCGCGCATCTTCATGCTGGGCATCTTCTCGGCCTCGGCGCTGGCGCCGGCGCTGGCCGCCGAGCTGATCGAGCGCGGCGTGTGGCAGGACGTGTTCTACGGCGCGCTGCCGTTCGCGGCGCTGGCAACGCTGGGCGCATGGCTGCTGCTGCCCGACGCGGAGCCGCGCGACGACGACGCCGGCCCCGCGCTCGGGCCGCTGCTGCTGTTCGGCGCGGCCGTGGTGGCCTTGCAGGCGGCGCTGACCGAGGCCCGCTTCGACATCTTCTCGCACCCGCTGCGGCTGGCGGCGATCTGCGCCGTGGGCCTGGGCCTGCTCGGGTCGTTCCTGTGGCAGCAGTGGCACCACAACGCGCCCGTGCTGCGCGTGCGCGCGCTGGGCGATCCGGTCTACCTGACCGGGCTGGGAATGTACTTCGCCTATTACCTGATCAGCAACCTCAGCGGCTACGTGTTCCCGATCTATGCCGAGCAGGCGCTCGGCATGCCGCTGGCGCGCACCGGCTGGCTCAACAGCTTCGCCGCGCTGGTGAGCCTGGCCGGCATCGCGGTCTACCTGCGCGTGGCGCCGAAGCTGCCGCACAAGAAGCCGCTGATGGTGAGCGGGCTGCTGCTGATGGCCGGCGCGGCATGGTGGTTCTCGTCGATGCCGCCGGACGCCGGCCCGCAGGCGCTGACGCCGGGGCTGATCGGCAAGGGCCTGTTCGGCGTGCTGGTCATCATCCCGGTCGCGGGCCTGACGTTCCGCTCGCTGGCCGCGGAAGACTTCGCGCACGGCTATCGCAGCAAGAACCTGCTGCGCCAGATCGCCGCCTCGTTTGCCTCGGCGCTCGGCGCGGTGCTGCTGCAGAACCGGCAGTTCGCCGTGCACACCAGCCTGACCGGCGCGCTCGGCCAGCACACCGCGCAGACCCAGCTATGGATGGACTCGGCACAGGCTGGCTGGAGCGCGCGCGGATTCGACCCGGGCCATGCGCATCAGGCCGCGCTCGCGCAACTGGCCGGGATGGTCGACACCCAGGCCAGGCTGATCGCCTGCGAGGACCTGTACCGGCTGATCGCGGCGCTGGCGCTGGTCGCCGCGGTGTTCATGCTGGCGCAGCGCCGGCTCGACTGAGCACAGGCTGGCGGGACACTGGAAACGGATGCCGCGAAGGTAGCGGGAGGGGCGCAACCGCTGGGCGGCGGAACGCGGGGACTGCCGGGACCGGGCGGATCGCGCCGGCTGGAACGTGCTCGATGCGGACGACGCATCAGCCGGCCGGGCGGCCGGCAACAACGGATCTCGTGCTCAGAACAAGGCCAGCTGGCGCATGCCGAAGCCGATGGTTTCTTCCACGCGCATGCGCGCATGGGCGAGCGAGCCTTCCGCGCCGGAGTAGTTGCCGGCGGCCCAGTGGTAGACCACCGGAAGCTCGCCGCGGTCGGACAGGCGCACCTCGCCCAGCTTCTCGCCGCGCTCGTTGCGGTAGAAGTGCGAACGGTAGCCACGCTCCCAGTGCGGGGCGGCTTCCGCTTTCTTGCGGCGTCGTGGCGAGGGCGTCGATTGCGGCAGGCGCCGCGCTCTTTCGGTACCCGTGGTCGCGGACGCGCGGGTGAAATCCAACTGCATAGACTTCCTTGTATTCGAGTCTGCAGGACGAATTCGCAACAAGGGTCCGGAGACCGTCGCGGCGTGCCCTGCGTCGCAGTCGAGATAATACCTGTTACCGCGCGTTCTGACAGCCCCATATGCACCGGAATTCGGCTTCCAGCAAGGCTTGGCGGGTCGGACGTATACTTGGCGTATACGTCCGCGTATACGTATACGCCAGGTATACGGGGCATTAACGCGGACGCGTTTACCACGCCGCGCGCATTATCGGCGGCGCGCCCGGCGCCGCATTTTCGGCAGTGCCGGGCGCGCGCCTGCGCGCTGCTCAACCGAGGTCGAGCGGGATGAAGATGCGGGCGTCGTCGCGCTGCACCAGCAGCGCCACCTGCTTGCCGGCCTTCGACACCAGCGCGCGCAACTGGTCGGCCGAGCTGATCGGCGTGCCGTTGATCGACAGGATCACGTCGCCGGGCTGGATGCCGACCTTGGCCGCGGGGCCGGCCACGTCCTCGACCACCAGGCCGCCGTCGATGCCGCTGTCGCGCTTCTCGGTCGGGCTCAGCGGACGCACCGCCAGCCCGAGCTTGCCACCGGCATCGTTAGCCGGACTCTTGTCGGCCACGGCCGTATCCTTGGTCGTGCCGATCTTGACGGTCAGCGTCACCGGGTCGCCCTTGCGGATGACCTTGAGCGAGGTCTGCGTGCCGGGCGCGAGGTCGGCCACGCGCTCGGGCAGGTCGCCGGAATGGTCGATCACGTCGTTGCCGAGCTGCACGATCACGTCGCCGGGCTTCACGCCGGCCTTGGCGGCCGGGCTGTCCGGCTCCACCGAGTTGACCAGCGCGCCGCTGGGCTTGGGCAGGCCGAACGATTGCGCCAGTGCCTGGTTTACCTCCTGCACGCCGATGCCCAGGCGGCCGCGCGTGACCTTGCCGTGCGCGACCAGCTGCGTCTCCACCTTGGTGGCGACGTCGATCGGGATCGCGAACGAGAGGCCCTGGTAGCCGCCGGTCTGGCTGTAGATCTGCGAGTTGATGCCGATCACTTCGCCGCGCTGGTTGAACAGCGGGCCGCCCGAGTTGCCGGGATTGACGGCCACGTCGGTCTGGATGAAGGGCACGTAGGTGTCGTCGGGCAGCGAGCGCGACTTGGCGCTGACGATGCCGGCGGTCACGGTGTTCTCGAAGCCGTAGGGCGAACCGATGGCCAGCACCGGCTCGCCGACGCGCACGCGCGCGGGGTCGCCCAGGCGCACCGTCGGCAGGTTCTTGGCATCGATGCGGATCACCGCCACGTCCGACTGCGCGTCCACGCCGAGCACCTTGGCCTTGAATTCGCGGCGGTCGGTCAGCTTCACGGTCACTTCCTGCGCGCCGTCGACCACGTGGGCGTTGGTCAGGATCAGGCCGTCCGGACTGACGATGAAACCCGAGCCGAGGCCGCGCACCAGTTGCTGCTGGCCGCTCTGCGGACCCTGGAACTGCGGGCCGAAGCGCTTGAAGAACTGGAACAGCGGATCGTCCGGGTCCATGCCCGGCGGCACCTGCGCCGAGGTGCGCTGGGCGCGCGAGGTCACGCTGATATTGACCACGGCCGGGCCGTACTGGTCGACGATGGCGGAGAAGTCGGTCGGGGTGGCGACGGCCACCGGCTGCGACGGTGCCGTGACCGGGCTCTGCGCGGCGTATCCCGGCGTGATGACTTCTTTCTGCAGATAGGCATAGCCCCCGGCAAGCGCGGCCAAGGCGGCAATACCAATGGCGGAGCGGGCAACTGTCTGACGGATCATGGCGTCTTCCTTTACTGGTTTTACCTTGAGCGTCCGAACGATCGGGGACGCGACAGGATCCATGCTAAGGGGCGATCCTTAAATCAGACTTAAGGAAAGGAAGAGCGCGAGAATTTAACGGGAGCGGATTCGGGAATCCCGCCGCCGGGATGGTCAGGCAGCCGGCTGCAACCGGACGTCAGCGGGATATGTCGACAACATCGCGCATAGATCACGCTTCTGTGCCGAATTCAGCCGCTTCGCGGCGGCTTCGGCCTTCGAGGCCTCGGAGCGGTTCTCGAATTCCTTCCAGCCGAGCACCCGGATCGGCTTGTGCGAACGGGTGTATTTTGCGCCCGTACCGGCCTGATGCTGGGCGAAGCGACGCTCCACATCGGTCGTGATGCCGGTGTAGATCTTGTTGCCCTCGCATTCGAGCAGGTAGAGAAACCACGGGGCGCTGCTGCCGTCGGCTGGCATCCGGAATATATCGAGATGGAAACGCGGCAATTATGCAGGCTGGGGCGGCGGCTGCAAAGCCATTGCGCATTTTCCGCCGCGGCTGTCCGAGCGGCCCGAAGCGCTGTCCAGCGATGGGC
>NZ_BBQM01000031.1 GCF_000876015.1 Cupriavidus basilensis
TGGCCTTTGGATTCAAGCACCAAAACCGTCCGAGCCTCAAGGCCCACAAACAGCCCGAACAAGGACCCCATCCAAGTCTCAAGCCAGACCCACAGCAGCTAGAACAAAGCCCCCACCCAAGCCCAAACAAGAAAACTAAGAAACCCCCTTCAAAAACACCCCCCTTCGCTAACAATCCAATCCATAGCCAAATCATGCCCCTGCGCGGCCAGCGCAATCCGGCAAGCCTCAAAACCAACCCCAATCGCCACCGGAGTGACCCCGCCGGCTGCCAGCGCCGCCAGTGTGCGGTCATAAAACCCGCCCCCATATCCAAGCCGGAACTTATCGGCACTGAAACCGACACATGGAATCAGCAGCGCGTCGGGCACCACGGCCGGCGTGCCGTCGGGAATCGGAATGCCGTAGTGGCCTTTGGTCATCGCGGTGCCGGGTTGCCACAGGTGGAAGTCGAGCGGCGCGCCGGGGCGGCTGACCACCGGCAGGGCCGCCTGGCGGCCCGGGTCGGCGGCCAGCCAGCGCGTCACGGTGGCGCGCGCGTCGAACTCGTGCTGGATCGGCCAGTAGAAACCGAGGCGCCGCGCGGCCAGGCGTTCCAGCAGGGTGGCCAGCGCGGCTTCGATGGCGGCATCGGCGTCGGCGCGCGCGGGCAGGGTGGCGCGCAGCGCCAGCAGCCGGCGCCGCAGGGCGCCGCGTGCTTCGCTGGCGGGGGCCTGCGCGGCGGGTTTGTCGGGCGCGCCGGAACGGTTGCGAACCTCGTCGCTGGGCATGGCTGCGTGGGATAATGTTTGCTGTCGACCAAATATCGCACGGTCGGACGCGGGCCCTTCGACAAGAGCGGAGAAGGCGATGCCGTCCGGCCGTCACAACAAGGAAAGCCAAGAATGCCGAAGGGAGTATATCCGCAGCGTGCGGCCAGGGCCGCCCTCGCGGCGATCGCGTGTGCGCTGCTTGCCGCGCCGGTGTTTGCGCAGAAGCGGCCATCGTCGCAGCCGCAGTCACAATCCCCGGCAACCTTCATCCCGGGCAATCCCGACGACGCTTTCGTGGCGCTGCGCGACGCCGCGCGCAAGAACGACGTGGTCCGCACCGATGCCATCTCGGCCACGCTGGTGGACTACCCGATCTCGTCGTACGTGGAATATTTCCGCATCAAGCCGCAGATGTTCGACGCCAGCGGCCTGGCCCGCATCGACGCGCCGGACGACCAGGTGCGCGCGTTCCTGCAGCGCTACAAGGGCGAGGCCATCGCCGACCGCATGCGCAACGACTGGCTGCTGGTGCTGGGCAAGAAGCGCGACTGGGTGAACTTCGACGCCGAGTACCCGCAGTTCGTGCTCAAGGACGACACCCAGGTGGAGTGCTATGCGCTGCTGTCGCGCGCGCTCAAGGGCCAGAACGTGGCGGCCGAGGCACGCGCGGCGCTGGCCGATCCGAAGTATTACGGCGAAGGCTGCGTCGACCTGATCGGCTATCTCGCGCAGAGCCGCCAGATCGAGCCGAGCGACGTGGCCTTCCAGGCACGCCAGGCGCTGGAGCAGAACTTCGTCACGCTGGCCGGGCGCATCGCCGCCACCGCGCCCGAGGCGCGCGGCGACAGCAACACGCTGGCCACCGTGGTCAAGATGGCGCGCAACGATCCGTCGCAGGCCGCCGCCTACCTGAACGCCAGCGCCGCCGGCCTGTCGCGCGACGAGCAGGGCGCGGGCTGGGGCGTGATCGGCCAGTTCGCGGCCAAGAAGCTGGCGCCCGAGGCGGCCGGCTACTACCGCCGCCAGATGGACCTGGGCGGCAACCAGTGGCTGTCCGACGAAAGCCAGGAGTGGCGCGTGCGCGCCGCGCTGCGCCAGGGCGACTGGAAGCAGGTGCGCATGGCGGTCGAGGCCATGCGCCCCGAGCTGCGCGCCAAGGACCCGGCCTGGACCTACTGGTACGGCCGCGCGCTCAAGGCCGACAACCGCGCCGCCGAGGCGCAGCAGCAGTTCCAGGCCATCGCCGGCCAGTTCAACTTCTACGGCCAGCTCGCCAATGAAGAGCTGGGCAACCGTACCGTGCTGCCCGCGCGTACCCAGGTCAGCGACGCCGAGGTCAACGCCATGCGCGCGCGCCCGGGTTTCCTGCGCGCGCAGAAGTTCTACGACCTCAACCTGCGCTTCGAAGGCAACCGCGAGTGGAACTGGGAGTTGCGCGGCATGACCGACCGCCAGTTGCTGGCCGCGGCCGACTACGCGCGCCGCATCGAGCTGCTGGACCGCGCCGTCAACACCGCCGACCGCACCCAGGCCGAGCACGATTTCTCGCTGCGCTTCCTGATGCCCTACCGCGACATCATGCAGCGCGCCACCGACGACGTCGGCCTCGACATGGCGTGGGCCTACGGCCTGGTGCGCCAGGAATCGCGCTTCATCATGAACGCGCGCTCGTCGGCCGGCGCGCACGGCCTGATGCAGGTGATGCCGGCCACCGCCAAGTGGGTCGCGCGCAAGATCGGCATGACGGATTTCTCGCCGTCGATGATGGGCGATCCCAACGTCAACATCATGCTCGGCACCAACTACATGAGCATGGTGTTCACCGACCTGGACAGCTCGTGGACACTGGCCTCGGCCGCCTACAACGCCGGCCCGGGGCGCCCCAAGAGCTGGCGCACCAGCCTGCCGCGCCAGGTCGAGGGCGCGGTCTTCGCCGAGACCATCCCGTTCGCGGAGACCCGCACCTACGTCAAGAACGTGCTGTCGAACGCCACGTACTATGCTGCATTGATGAGCGGCAGGCCGCAGTCGCTCAAGGATCGCCTGGGCACGGTGTCGCCGTCGCAGATCACCACCACCGCCTTGCCCTGAGCCGGCGCGCGGTCTGCCGGCGAGTGCGGCCGCCGGCGCATGCCCCATCCGGGACGCGCGCCGGCCGGGCCTTGCCACGGAGGAATCCATGCAGACCAGCAACGTTCTAGTGATCGGCGCCGCCGGTTTCGTCGGCAGCCACCTGGTGGCCCGCCTGGCGGGCGTGGCCACCGCCTCGGCCACGCCGCTCGAGCCGGGCAGCGTGACCGAGCCGCCCATCGACCCCGAGCGCATCGTCGCCGCCGCGCGCGATGCCGAGCACGCCCAGCACCTGCTGCTGCTGCCGCGCGTGGAAGTCGTCGAGCTCGACGTGCGCAACGAGGCGGCGCTCGACGCCGCGGTCGGCTCGCTGGGCACCGAGGGCATCGTGGTCAACCTCGCCGGCATCCTGCACGGCGAGCGCGCCGAGCCCTACGGCGCCGCCTTCGCCGCGGCGCACGTGGAGCTGCCGCGGCGCCTGGTGGCGGCCTGCCGCGGCACCGGCGTGCGCAGGCTGTTGCACATGAGCGCGCTGGGCGCCGACAGCGCCGGCCCGTCGATGTACCTGCGCAGCAAGGGCGACGGCGAGCGCGTGGTGCGCGAAAGCGGGCTGGACTGGACCATCTTCCGCCCGTCCGTGATCTTCGGGCCCGACGATCACTTCCTCAACCTGTTCGCCCACATGCAGCAGATCGCGCCGGTGGTGCCGCTGGCGTGCGCGCAGGCGCGCTTCCAGCCGGTCTACGTGCAGGACGTGGCGCAGGCCTTCGTCAACGCGATGGCCACGCCGGCCACCGTCGGCTACGCCTACGACCTGGCCGGGCCGCAGGTCTACACGCTCGAGGCGCTGGTGCGCTATGCCGGGCGCGCCAGCGGCCACCCGCGCCCGGTCCTGCACCTGCCCGACGCGCTCGCGCGCCTGCAGGCGGCCGTGCTGGAGCACATGCCGGGCACGCCGGTGATGACGCGCGACAACCTCGACTCCATGCGGCTCGACAACGTCATGGCCGGCTCGCTCGCGCCGGAACTGGGCCTGCGCCAGCCGGTCAGCCTGGAAGCGGTGATGACCGACGTGCTGGCCGGGCGCGGCCACGAGAGCCAGATGCAGACCCTGCGGCGCAGCGTGTATCGCTGAAGCTGCCGGTGCGGATGGTGCGGGCAGGCGGGCCGGGCGCGGGCCCGCCCGTGACGCGCCAGTGATCGGCTTGTGATCCGCTTGTGACCCGCGCTCACATCGCTGCGAGCGCAATTCGCTTGGATCGGCCAGGCGCGGCTGGCTACAATGCCTTGTTCCGCCGGTGTGCTTTCCCGGCCGCTCCCTTTCCCAGTTCCAGCAAGGATTCCGCGATGAAGCTCGTCATCGGCAACAAGAACTATTCGTCCTGGTCGCTGCGCCCGTGGCTGCTGATGCGGCAGGCCGGCATCGCCTTCGAGGAGATCAAGGTGCGCCTGTCCACGCCGGACTTTGACGCGGTGGTCGCGCGCCATTCGCCGGCCGGCAAGGTGCCGGTGCTGGTCGATGGCGACCTCGCCGTGTGGGACACGCTGTCGATCGCCGAATACCTGGCCGAGCGCTTTCCCGAGAAGCAGCTGTGGCCGGCCGAGCGCGACGCGCGCGCGCTGGCGCGCTCGGTCTGCGCGGAGATGCATGCGGGCTTCGGCAACCTGCGCAGCCAGATGCCGATGAACGCCACCGCGATGCTGCCCGGCCTGGGCTGGAACGCCGCCGTGCAGCGCGACGTGGACCGCATCGCCGCGATCTGGACCGACCTGCGCGCGCGCTTCGGCGCCGGCGGCCCGTTCCTGTTCGGCGCCTTCACCATCGCCGACGCGTACTTCGCGCCGGTGGTCAGCCGCTTCGCCACCTACGGCACGCACCTGCCCGACGAAGCCAAGCGCTACGCCGACTTCATCCTGGCGCTGCCGGCCATGCAGGCATGGATCGCCGATGCGCGCGAGGAGCGCGACTTCATCGTGGCGGACGAGCCGTACCGGCTCGCGCCGGACCGCGCCGACGCCATCATCATCAATCACTGAGGGTTGTTCATGCAGGTGTATGCCGTCGGCGGCGCCATTCGCGACGCCCTGCTGGGCAAGCCCAGCCAGGACCGCGACTACGTGGTGGTGGGCGCGACCCCGGCCGAGATGGAAGCCGCCGGCTACAAGCCGGTCGGCAAGGATTTCCCGGTGTTCCTCCATCCACGGACCAGGGAGGAGTACGCGCTGGCTCGCACCGAGCGCAAGACCGCGGCCGGCTACAAGGGCTTCGCGTTCTACTGCGCGCCCGACGTCACGCTCGAGGACGACCTCGTGCGGCGCGACCTCACCATCAACGCGATGGCGCGCGCGGTCGATGCCGGCGGCGAGCTTGCCGGCCCGGTGATCGATCCCTACGGCGGCCGGCGCGACCTCGCCGCGCGCCAGTTCCGCCACGTCTCCGAGGCATTCGCCGAAGACCCGGTGCGCATCCTGCGCGTGGCCCGCTTCGCCGCGCGCTTCCACGACTTCACCGTGGCGCCGGACACGCTCGCGCTGATGCGCGGCATGGTCGATGCCGGCGAGGTCGACGCGCTGGTGGCCGAGCGCGTCTGGCAGGAAATCGCGCGCGGCCTGATGGAGGTCCGGCCCTCGCGCATGTTCGAGGTGCTGCGCGACTGCGGCGCGCTGGCGCGCCTGCTGCCCGAGCTGGACCGGCTGTGGGGCGTGCCCCAGCGCGCCGACTACCACCCCGAGGTGGATACCGGCGTGCACGTGATGATGGTGGTCGATACCGCCGCCGGCATGGACGCGCCGCTGCCGGTGCGCTTCGCCGCGCTGGTGCACGACCTCGGCAAGGGCACCACGCCGGCCGACGTGCTGCCGCGCCACATCGGCCACGAGCAGCGCAGCGTGGCGCTGCTCGAAGACGTCTGCAAGCGCCTGCGCGTGTCCACCGAATGCCGCGACCTCGCGGTGGCGGTGGCGCGCGAGCACGGCAACATCCACCGCAGCGACGCCTTCGGCGCGGCCGCGCTGACGCGCCTGCTGGAGCGCTGCGACGCGCTGCGCAAGCCCGCGCGCTTCGCCGGCATCCTGCAGGCCTGCGAAGCCGACGCGCGCGGCCGGCTCGGCTTCGAGCAGCGCAGCTATCCGCAGGCGGCGCGGCTGATGGCGGCGCTGGCCGCGGCGGCGGCGGTGGATGCCGGCGCGGTGGCGCGGGAATGCGCCGGCAATGCCAGCCTCATCAAGGACCGCGTGCATGTGGCGCGGGTGGCGGCGGTGGAGGCGGCGCTGGGGGAAAGCGTCGGCATGAATGAGCGGAAATCTGATTAGATTCAGTATCAGAAATCGTATCTGATACGATATTTTCAGCCTAAGTCGAATCGATTCCGGTCGAGTTGATTAGAATTCGTGCTATTTTTAAAGCATGGTTGAAAATCCAAGGAAGCATCCAATCAAGCGCCTGCAGCTTGAGTTGCCCCGCGGCGCCCCTTTCGATCTGCAGGCCCTCCAGCGTCTCGACGTGTCCGCGCAGCTCGCCGCGCACTACGTGTCGAGCGGCTGGCTCCTGCGGCTGGCCCAGGGCGTCTACGCATTTCCCAACGATGCATTCGGCGTCTATGGCGCGCTTGGATTCCTCCGGCAGCGGGTGGCCGGGCTGCACGTCGGCGGCAAGAGCGCGCTGGCGCTGCAAGGCGTGCGGCACAATCTCGGCACGCGCGAAACGCTGACCCTGTGGGGCGATGCGCGCTTCGAGATACCGGACTGGTTCGCGTCGAGATTCCCGGCGCGCTATCGCCATGCGCGCCTGTTCGACTGGGCTGGAGAGAGCCTGGCCGGCAAGACGCTGGCCACGCCGCCGGGCCTGCCGGACGGCCTGCCGGTCTCCGTGCCCGAGCGCGCCATCCTCGAACTGCTCTACGACGTCGGGGTTCACCAGGGACTGGAGGAGGCGCGCAACCTCTTCGAAGGGCTGCGCAGCCCGCGCAAGGAACTCATGGGCCAGTTGCTGGCCTGTTGCACCAGCGTGAAGGCGGTCCGGCTTTTCCTGACCTGGGCCCGAGAGACCGGCGTGGTGGACGTGGATGCGCTGCTGGAACGGTTCCCGGTCCGCACCGGCAGCAACCGGCGCTGGATGAGCCGGCTGGACGACGGCACGCTGCTGAGCCTCAAGCCGCATGGATAAGGCCTATGCGGACACGGTCCGCTTGCTGCTCGACATCGCTCCCGATGTCTTCCGCAACGAGATATTTGCGCTGAAGGGCGGCACGGCGATCAACCTGTTCGTGCAGGACATGCCGCGGCTGTCCGTCGACATCGACGTGGTCTACGTCCCCAGGCATGGCGAGGACAGCGGACCGTTTCGGCGTCGAATTCGATCTGCCGGTCCTGGCTCCCGACGAACTCTACGCGGGCAAGCTGGTTGCCGCGATGGACCGCCAGCATCCACGCGACCTGTTCGACGTGTGGCAACTGCTCGGGTCGGGCGGCTTCACAGCGCAGATGGTCGAGTGCGTCGTCGTCTATCTCGCGGGCCATCCGCGCCCGCCGCACGAAATCCTGTTCGGCAATGACAAGGACATCGCCCGCGAGTACGAGCGCGCTTTCGCCGGCATGATGGAAATCGATTGCCCGCTGGAGACCCTGCTGGAAACGCGGAAGACGCTCAGACGAGAACTGCCGCGCCGCTTCAGCGAGGCGCAACGGCGGTTCCTCGCGGGCCTGGTGCGCGCGCAACCCGACTGGTCCCTGCTGCAGCATGCGCATGTCGCCGAGCTGCCGGCCATACGCTGGAAACTGCTGAACCTCGAGAGATTCCGCCGCGGCAAGCCGGAGGAGGCCGAACGGCAGGCGTGGGCGCTGGAAGCGGGGTTCTTGCAGTGAGGGGAATGACAACCGTCGGGCACCACTAGTGGCTTCGGCGCATCCGTTGGCTTGAGCGGTTTTGCCACGTGCCCACGGTTTGCTCCCCTCTCCCGCTCGCGGGAGACAGGCCGGGGGAGGGCTGGGAGAGGGCCGGCGCCCGCAGAACCGCTACCGCCACCGTCCCCGCCACCGAATCAGATCAGCTTCCCCACCAGCAACGCCACCATCGACAACAGGATCGTCGACGCGAACGGCAGCATGAAGTCGCGCCCGAACAGCCGGAAGCGCACGTCCCCGGGCAGCCGCCCCAGCCCCAGCTTCTGCAGCCACGGCAAGGCCGCCGACAGCACGATGACGGCCAGGAAGATGGTGAAGGTCCAGCGCAGCATGATGGGTGCCTGTGAGGTCGGGGTGCCTGACTATAGCGCCACGGCGTTACAGCGCGTGGCTGCGGTCGGCGCGCGCGAAGCCGGCCAGCGGCAGCGCGTCGTCGAGCCCGCGGGTCAGGGCGATGACCTTGAACAGCTCGCCCATCTCGGCCTCGGACAGCAGTTTCTGCACGGCGTTGGCGGCGGGCAGGAAGCTGTGCGTGTCGTTGGGGTCGAGCGCCATCAGCAGGTCGGTGATGCCGGCGTTCATCAGGAAGCGCGCCTGCGAGGCGAAGCCGGCCACGGTCAGGCCGGTGTCGGCGGCGGCGTGGGCGATGCCGCTGAAGTTGACGTGGGCGGTGATGTCCTGCAGCCCGGGGTAGAGGAACGGATCCGGGTGCGCGTGATGGCGGTAGTGGCACATCAGCGTGCCGCCGGCGCGCTGCGGGTGGTAATACTCGGCGCCCGGGAAGCCGTAGTCGATGAAGAAGGCGGCGCCGCGCGCGAGCATCGCGCCGACCGCGCGCATGAAGCCTTCGGCCTCGGCGTGGGTCTCGGTGACGATGTCGTGGTCGCCGGGGATGGCGTGCAGCGCCTCGGGCAGGTCGTCGGCGGGCAGCGGGCGGTCGGAGAAGGCGAAGGCGTTGCCGCCCTGCGCCGTCTCGGCGCGATCTCCGGCGCCATCTTCGGCATCCGCCCGGACCACGCCGCGCTCGAGCCAGCGGCCGTGGCTGCGGGCGAACAGGCGCACCGGCATGGCATCGAGCACTTCGTTGCCGACGATGACGCCCTCGAAGCGCTCGGGCAGCGTGTCGAGCCACGCCACGCGCGCGGCCAGGTGCGGCGCGCGCTCGGCCAGCGTGGCCTGCTGGCGCGCGCGCAGCTCGCCGGAGAGCTCGACGATGGCATAGCGCGCGGGCAACTGGCCTTCCTGTTCCAGCGCCAGCAGCAGGTCGGCCGCCAGGCGGCCGGTGCCGGCGCCGAATTCGAGCAGTTGCGCCAGGCCCGGCCGCGCCAGCAGCGGCGCGAACTGGCGCGCCAGCGTGCGGGCGAAGAACGGGCTCAGTTCGGGGGCGGTGATGAAGTCGCTGCCGTCGCGCGCGTCGCGGCCGAACTTGGCGGCGCCGCCGCTGTAATAGCCGAGGCCGGGCGCGTACAGCGCCAGCGCCATGTAGCGGTCGAAACCGAGCCAGCCGCCGGCTTCGTCGATGGCCTGGGCGATATGTGCGCCGAGCGTGGCAGAGGCGCTCAGCGCGTCCGCGGGGGGAAGGGGTAGACTAGCGCCTTTGTGCATATCGCGATTGTAGCAATGCCCGACTCCACATCTCCTGACTCCGCCTCGCCCGGCAGCGCCTGCGCCGCCGCTTCCGCGGCCGCCGCGCCGGCGCGCGGCGTCGCGCTCGTGACCGGCGCGGCGCGCCGGCTCGGCCGCGTGATCGCGCTGGAACTGGCCGCGCGCGGCTGGGACGTGGCCGTGCACTGCCACCGCTCGCTGGCCGAGGCCGAGGCGCTGGCCGAGCAGATCCGCGCGCGCGGCCGCCGCGCCGCGGTGCTGCAGGCCGACCTCGCCGACGAGGCCGCCACCGGCAAGCTGATCGCCGCCTGCACCGCGGCGCTGGGCGTGCCGGGCTGCCTGGTCAACAACGCCTCGCTGTTCCAGTACGACGTGGCCACCAGCTTCTCCTACGCCTCGCTCGACACGCACATGCGCACCAACGTGGCGGCGCCGCTGCTGCTGTCGCGCGAGCTGCACCGCGCGCTGCCCGAAGGGCAGACCGGCGTGGTGATCAACCTGCTGGACCAGAAGCTGGACAACCTCAACCCGGATTTCCTGTCCTACACGCTGTCCAAGGCGGCGCTGCAGACCGCCACCGTGCAGCTGGCCCAGGCGCTCGCGCCCAAGCTGCGCGTGGTGGGCGTGGCGCCCGGCATCACGATGGTCTCGGCCGACCAGTCCGGCTCCGGCTTCCGGCGCGCGCACTGCATGACGCCGCTGGGCCACTCGTCCACGCCGGAGGACATCGCGCAGGCGGTGGCCTACCTGGCCGAGGCGCGCGCCGTGACCGGCACCACGCTCTACGTCGATGGCGGGCAGCACCTGATGCCGCTCGCGCGCGACGTGATGTTCCTCACCGAATGACGCTTTGACGTACCCGGCGCGCGGCCGCGACCCGGCCCGCGCGCCTTCCCGACCCGTTTTTCCCCCATCATGACCATGCTCGCCGCCCTTACCCACCCCAGCCTGCAAGACTGCCGCCGCATGTTCCTGCGCAACTATGAAGTGCAGATCAACATCGGCGTGCACGAATTCGAGAAAAAGGGCGAGCAGCGCGTGCTGATCAACATCGACCTGTTCGTGCCGCTGGCGCAGAGCACGCCCCAGGAAGACAAGCTGCAGGAAGTGGTGGACTACGACTTCATGCGCAACACCGTGGCCGAGCGCATGGCGCAGGGCCACGTGCACCTGCAGGAAACGCTGTGCGACGACGTGGCGCGCGCCATGCTCCGGCATCCCAAGGTGCGCGCCGTGCGCGTCTCGACCGAGAAGCCGGACGTGTACCCGGACTGCGATTCGGTCGGCGTCGAGGTGTTCCACATCAAGGCGGCCGAGGCGATATAAGGCCATCGGGCGCGCCAGCACGTCGCACAAGCGCCGCACAAACGCCGCACAAACGCCGCACAAACGCGGCCAGCGACCGCCCAATGAGCGCACGCGGCGGCACGAAGCCGCGCAACGCCGCCGGCCGCCGTCCGGCGCGGCCGGCGCGCTCACGCTAAAATACCGGGCTGTCCGGCCACGGACCGGACCCGGCGGCACCGCGCGAGTTACCTACAAGTGATGTACGGGTGACTCACAAGCGACACGCGTGCCGCGCCGCAGGCCGTTCCGCCTCCGCATTCCCGATCAGAGCGCCATGACCGCCACCACGCATTCCAAGAACTTCTTCCGCCTGGAAACCTACCTCCAGTCGCAGACGGGCCGCGCCATCGGCGACTTCAAGATGATCGAGGACGGCGACACGGTGCTGGTGTGCCTGTCCGGCGGCAAGGACTCGTACACCATGCTGTCGGTGCTGATGGCGCTGCAGAAGCGCGCGCCGATCGACTTCAAGCTGATCGCGATGAACCTCGACCAGAAGCAGCCCGGCTTTCCCGCCGACGTGCTGCCGGCCTACCTCAAGTCGGTCGGGGTCGAGTACGTGATCGTGGACGCCGACACCTATTCCATCGTCAAGGAGAAGGTGCCCGAGGGCAAGACCACCTGCTCGCTGTGCTCGCGCCTGCGCCGCGGCGTGATCTACCGCACCGCCAAGGAGCTGGGCGCCAACAAGATCGCGCTGGGCCACCACCGCGACGACATCGTCCAGACCTTCTTCCTGAACCTGTTCTTCGGCGGCAAGATGAAGGCCATGCCGCCCAAGCTGGCCACCGACGACGGCCAGCACATCGTGATCCGCCCGCTGGCCTACTGCCCCGAGAAGGACATCGCCGCCTACGCGCGCGCGATGGCCTACCCGATCATCCCGTGCAACCTGTGCGGCTCGCAGGAGAACCTGCAGCGCAAGAAGGTCAAGGAGATGCTGCTGGAGTGGGAGCGCCAGAACCCGGGCCGCATCGACAACATCTTCGCGGCGCTGCGCAGCGTGGTGCCGTCGCACCTGGCCGACACCGAGCTGTTCGACTTCAACGGCCTGGCCACCGGGCTGGCCAAGGTGGACGAGGCCATGCTGTTCGGCCAGACCGCGTTTTCCCAGCAGCCGCTGGTGTTCGCCGGCGGCATGGAAGAGAACAAGCTGGAGTTCGTGCGCTTCGAGAAGTCCGCGCCGGCGGACACGCAGCCGGCCGGCGCGGAGTAAGGGCCGGGCGGCGGGGGACGCCGCGGGCGCCCGGCCGACGCCCGCGACCGTCGCCTGCGATGGCCGCCCTCGGCGGCCGCCCTCAGTTGTCCGCCCGGGCCGGCAGGGCGCCGGCGGTCTTGCCGGACTGGCCTTCGCGCATCAGCGCGTTGGCGTCGTCGATCCATTTCTGGAAGCGCTCGGCCGCGTGGTGCTTCTGCTCGGGCGTGGTCAGGTTGGCGATGGTGGCCGTCAGCACCAGCCCGGCCTCGTTGTTGGCGTCGTAGCGCGCGTCGCGCTCGCGCGTCGGCGGGTTCTGCCAGTGGTCGCCGTAGCGCTTGAGCATGTCCACCACCTGGGCGCGGGGCGGATGGGTGGCCTGCACCTGCCGCGCCAGCGCCAGCCATTCCTGCTGGCGCTTGACGCGCTCGTCGTAGCGCGCCTCGGCGCCCTGCACCACCGGCCCGATCGCGCGGCGGATGGCGTCTTCCTGCTCGTCGGAGAAGCGCCCGTAGACCAGGCGGGCATAGTCCATCACCTTGTCGAAGCGGGCCTCGGCGCGCGCGGACGGGTCGGGGCGCAGGTATTCCTTGCGGTACTTGGCGTTGGCGTCGCTGAATTTCTTCTCCATGCGGGCGATCTGCTCGGGCGCGAGCGTCAGCAGCAGGTCGGCCACGTCCGGCGCGGAGCGGTCGAACGCCACCCGCGCCAGGCGCTGGGCGCCTTCCTGGATGCGGGCCACCTCGGCCGGCGTGACCGGCTGCTGCACCTCGCTGCGGGCCTGGCGCAGCAGGCCGGCGATCTCGGGCAACTGCTCGCGGCGGTGCCAGGCGAAGAAGCGGGCGATGGCGTCGCGCGTGGGCGGCTCCTGGCTGGCCGACACGTCCACGTAGTTGTCGACCCACCAGAACGCCAGCCGGTCGCCCTGCTGGTAGCCCAGTTTCAGTGCATTGCAGGCGCTCAGCGCCAGCACGGCGCCGGCCAGGGCCAGGTGCCGCAAGCCGCGCAAAAACGTGAGATTTGGTGACAAACTGCGTAAAACCCCCATGATAGAATCCTTTCCCGCGCGATCCGGCGCTTCCCCCGGCGCTGCCGCGCGCGCCCGGCCCACCTCCGTGGTGGGCTGTGCCGCGCGCCCCGGAAACCCGATCATCCGGCCGGCGGGTGCGTTCGTCCCCGACTCGGTCCGGAGGGCGGCTTCAAACGGTTTCATGGACACACTCACTTAGGATCCTCCTTGTGAATATCGTCATTCTCGCTGCGGGAATGGGCAAGCGGATGAATTCCGCGCTGCCCAAGGTACTGCATCCGCTCGCCGGCCGGCCGCTGCTTGCGCATGTGATTGCGACGGCCCGCCAATTGTCGCCGACGCGGCTGGTGGTGGTGGTCGGGCACGGCGCCGAGCGCGTGCGCGAGGCCGTGGGCGCGGACGACGTCGCCTTCGCCCTGCAGGCCGAGCAGCTCGGCACCGGCCACGCCGTGACGCAGGCGCTGCCGCTGCTCGACGACAGCCGGCCCACGCTGGTGCTCTACGGCGACGTGCCGCTGACCGAGCCGGCCACGCTGCGGCGCCTGGTGGCCGAGGCCGGCGCGGAGCGCTTCGGCATCCTCACCGTGGAGATGGACGATCCCACCGGCTACGGCCGCATCGTGCGCGAGGGCGGCGACAACACCGGCAGCATCACGCGCATCGTCGAGCAGAAAGACGCCAGCGCGGCGCAGCGCGCCATCCGCGAGATCAACACCGGCATCATCATGGCGCCCACCGGCCACCTGCGCCGCTGGCTGTCCACGCTGCGCAACGACAACGCCCAGGGCGAGTACTACCTGACCGACACCGTCGAGCGCGCCGTCGCCGACGGCGTGGAAGTGGTCTCGGCGCAGCCCGGCGCGCTGTGGGAGACGCTCGGCGTCAACAGCAAGGTGCAGCTGGCCGAGCTCGAGCGCATCCACCAGCGCAACCTCGCGCAGCGCCTGCTCGAGGCCGGCGTGACGCTGATGGACCCGGCGCGCATCGACATCCGCGGCGAGCTGACCTGCGGGCGCGACGTGACCATCGACGTCAACTGCGTGTTCGAAGGCCGCGTGCACCTCGAAGACGGCGCCCACGTCGGCGCCAATTGCGTGATCCGCAACAGCACCGTCGGCGCCGGCGCGCACCTGCAGCCGTTCTGCCACTTCGAGGACGCCAGCGTGGGCGCGCACGGCCGCATCGGCCCGTATGCGCGGCTGCGCCCCGGCACCGTGCTGGGCGAGGACGTGCACATCGGCAATTTCGTCGAGGTCAAGAACAGCCAGATCGCCGCGCACAGCAAGGCCAACCACCTCGCCTACGTGGGCGACGCCACGGTCGGCTCGCGCGTCAACATCGGCGCTGGCACCATCACCTGCAACTACGACGGCGCCAACAAGCACCGCACCGTGATCGAGGACGATGTCTTCATCGGCTCCGACTCGCAGCTGGTGGCGCCCGTGACCGTGCGGCGCGGCGCCACGCTCGGCGCCGGCACCACGCTGACCAAGGACGCGCCGGCCGGCAAGCTGACGCTGTCGCGCGCCAAGCAGATGACCCTCGACGGCTGGCAGCGTCCGGTCAAGCAGGCAAAGAAATAACCCCCGCCTCCGCGCGGCCCGGGAAAAGCCGGGCGGCATTGGCAATACGCGGGTAACGGCGCCGCCGTTACCGCGCAAACCAACCGGCGCGGCCATGACCGCGCCTATCGGGAGAAAACTATGTGCGGCATCGTCGGCGCGGTTTCCACGCGCAACATCGTACCGGTCCTGATCGAAGGCCTGCGCCGCCTCGAATACCGCGGCTATGACTCGTGCGGCGTGGCCGTGGTGCGCGAAGGCGCGCTCGAGCGCGCGCGCACCGTCTCGCGCGTGGCCGACCTGGACGAGCAGACCCGCGCCTCCGGCCTGGCCGGCTTCACCGGCGTGGCGCATACGCGCTGGGCCACCCACGGCAAGCCCGACACCACCAACGCCCACCCGCATTTCTCGGGCGAGACCATCGCGCTGGTGCACAACGGCATCATCGAGAACTACGAGCCGCTGCGCGAGGAACTGCGCGCGGCCGGCTACGGCTTCGAGTCGCAGACCGACACCGAGGTCGTGGCCCACCTGATCCACCAGGCCTACAGCTACCCGAGCAGCGCCACGCGCGGCGACCTGTTCGCCTCGGTGCGCGCCGTGACCAAGCGCCTGCACGGCGCCTACGCCATCGCCGTGTTCGCCAAGGACCATCCCGAGCGCGTGGTCGGCGCGCGCGCCGGCTCGCCGCTGGTGGTGGCGCTGGGCGAGAACGAGTCGTTCCTGGCCTCGGACGCGCTGGCCGTGGCCGGCACGGCCAACCACATCATCTACCTCGAAGAGGGCGACGTGGTCGAGCTGACCCGCGAGGGCGCCACCATCCGCGATCTGCACGACCACCTGGTCGAGCGCGAGGTGCGCGTGGTCGAGACCCACGCCGCGGCGGTCGAGCTGGGCCCGTACCGCCACTTCATGCAGAAGGAAATCTTCGAGCAGCCGCGCGCGCTCGGCGACACCCTCGAAGGCGTGGACGCCATCGTGCCCGAACTGTTCGGCGCCAACGCGGCGAGCGTGTTCGCCGAGATCGACAGCATCCTGATCCTGGCCTGCGGCACCAGCTACTACTCGGGCTGCACCGCCAAGTACTGGCTGGAGGCGGTGGCGAAGATCCCGACCCAGGTCGAGGTCGCCAGCGAATACCGCTACCGCGAGACCGTGCCCAACCCGCGCGCGCTGGTGGTGGTGATCTCGCAGTCCGGCGAGACCGCCGACACGATGGCCGCGCTGCGCCACGCCAAGTCGCTCGGCCACACCCACACGCTGGCCGTGTGCAACGTGTCCACCAGCGCGATGGTGCGCGAGACCGAGCTGCGCTTCCTGACCCGCGCCGGCACCGAGATCGGCGTGGCCTCCACCAAGGCCTTCACCACCCAGCTCGCCGCGCTGTACATGCTGACGCTGGCGCTGGCCAAGGTGCGCGGCAGGCTGACCGCCGAGGCCGAGGCCGCCGCGCTGACCAACCTGCGCCACCTGCCGGTCGCGCTGCATGGCGTGCTGGCGCTGGAGCCGCAGATCATCTCGTGGTCCGAGGACTTCGCCCGCCGCGAGAACGCGCTGTTCCTGGGCCGCGGCCTGCATTACCCGATCGCGCTCGAAGGCGCGCTCAAGCTCAAGGAAATCTCGTACATCCACGCCGAGGCCTACCCGGCCGGCGAGCTCAAGCACGGCCCGCTGGCGCTGGTGACGGAGGCCATGCCGGTGGTCACGGTGGCGCCCAACGACGCGCTGCTGGAAAAGCTCAAGTCCAACATCCAGGAAGTGCGCGCGCGCGGCGGCCGCCTGTACGTGTTCGCCGACAGCGACACCCACATCCAGTCGAGCGAAGGCATCCAGGTGATCCGCCTGCCCGAGCACTATGGCGACCTCTCGCCGATCCTGCACGTGGTGCCGCTGCAGCTGCTGGCCTATCACACGGCCTGCGCGCGCGGCACCGACGTCGACAAGCCGCGCAACCTGGCCAAGTCGGTCACGGTCGAGTAAGCGGCATAGCGGGCGCCGGCGCAGCCCGCGCGAGATACGGGCGGGCTCGCCGCACGGCCGCGGCGGGTTTGTCCCGGCTGCGTCGGACATGCGCTTCCATCCCGCGCCGCCCCGGGCGAAGCAACTTTGCCCGGGAGCGGGCGGGGAACGTGGTTCACGAGCCGAGTGTCGGCCAGAGCCGCGCCGGCCGCTATCGGCCGTCCGCCTACACGGCAGCGCGACGGCAGCGCGCTCCGCGCTGCCTGAGCCTTTGTCTCCGGGCGTCCCGGGACTTGTCATGCTCCACCATCCACCACGATGGCCGGATGGCCGGCCGGCAGGCGATCGCCCGCGCGGTCCACGCCGGTCCCGGTGCGGGGCGCCGACCGCGTCGGCGTGCGCATCTCGCCGTCGGGCAAACCGGGCAAATGGGGGCGGCATCTGCGCAGCGACCCGCAGGCCGCCTCCAGCCAAGCGGCGCAAGTACGAGACACGCGTAAGACTGCCTGTCCGCATGTGACCGCGCCGCGCATCAACGGGGAGGGATGCCACCTCGCATCACGGCCATGCTCCCCCCTCGCGCTCCCTGAGGGCGCACTTCACCGCCCCGATCATCGCCGCCGCGCCGCCGCTGCCGGCGCGGGACCCGGCAGCCGACCTTTGTCGCGTCATCGGGATGTGGCAAACTCCCGCGCGGAAGCGGTTCGGCGCGCGCCCGGTCCGGCCAGCGAAAGGCGGGCCGGAGCGGCGTCAGGCCGTTTACTGCTCCTGGAGTGGCATGGGCAGCACCGGCCCCGGGTTTCCCGGAGGGATGGGTAAGGATCCCGCCGGCCCGCGGCCCACGCCAAGACCAAAGACCTGCCCGGCACAGGGCACCCCGCCGCGCCAGCCGCAGCGGGAAGACTAGAAGCTTCACCGTTGTCGTATATGTGGCCGGGAATCACCGATTCGCCGTGCCGCGCACTTTGTCTCGGGAATGATTCATGATTGGCTTGCCGGGCGGCTGGGATGCCGCCCGGAGTGGGGGGCCGCGCCGGCCAGGAGACGCGTTGGCGCGGGATGCTTGCGGCCGGCGTGGCGGGGCCTGGCGCTGGTCTGCCTGCTGATGGCGCGCGCCGCGGCGGCCGACGATGGCCCGCTGCTGCTGCAAGGCACGGCCGTGTCCTGGCTGCGCGACCCCGGCGGCCGCCTCGGCATCGCCCAGGTGGCGGCGGCCGGCGGCTTCGCGCCGCTGCGCGGCAGCCTGCGCGCGGGCCGCTCGCCGGACGCTTTCTGGCTGCGGGTGGTGCTGCCGCCCGCCGTGCGCGACAGCGGGCACCTGCTGGAGGTGTCTCCGGGCGGGCTGGCCGACGTGCGCCTGTACGAGGGCCGCGGCGGCGCCTGGCGCGAGCGCCCCGGCGGCGGCGCCGTGCCGTTCCGGCAGCGCGAGATGCCCGTGCGCGGCGCGGTCTTCCGGCTGGCGCGCCCGCGCCCCGGCGACGTGCTGTACCTGCGCATCCGCACCGGGCAGGCGATGGCGGCCGAGCTGCGCCTGTGGCGAGAGCCCGCGCTGCAGGCCGCGGCCGGCGTCGCCACGCTCGGCGCCGGCATGTACCTGGGCCTGATGCTGACGGTGGCGCTGTTCAACCTGGCCGGCTGGCTGGTGACGCGGCGCGGCCTGTACGGCTTGTTCGCGCTGTTCGTGGCCGCCGGCGCGCTGCGCTGGTTCGTCTCCGGCGGGCTGGCCGGCCAGTTCCTGTTCCCCGCCGGCCCCGCCGTGCCGCAGCCGCTGGCCGACGCGCTGCTGGCCCTGCAGGCGCTGTGCGCCAACCTGTTCCGCATCCGGCTGCTGCAGCTGCGCGAGCGCGCCCCGCGCCTGCTGCGCTATTTCCAGGGGCTGGTGCTGCTCGGCGCGCTGGCCGTGGCCGCCGCGCCGACCGGCCACTTCACCGCCGCGATGCGCCTGCTCTACGCGGCCACGCTGGCCGGCCACGTGCTCTCGCTGCCGGTGTACGCCAGCCTGTGGCGCACCGGCGGGGCGGCCGGGCGCCTGATCGTGGCGGCGCTGCTGCTGTATTGCGCGGTGCTGCTGCCGGCCATGCTCGGCGCGCTCGGGCTGGTGCCGCTGCATCCGCTCGCGCTGCAGGCCGCGCAGCTCGTGGACCTGCCCGCGGTGCTGGCGCTGCACCTGGTGCTGATGCTGCGCATGCGCGACGCCGAGCGCGAGCGCAACCAGGCCATGCTGCAGGCCAGCCACGCCGTTGCCGCCACCGAGCGCGAGCGCGGCGCGCGCGAAGAGCAGGACCGCCTGCTGGCCATGATGGCGCACGAAGTGCGCACGCCGGCGGCGGTGATCGATGCCGCCGCCCACAGCCTGCGCCTGCTCGACGATGCCCGCCCCGACCGCGCCCAGCGCGACAGCCGCTACCAGAGCATCCGCCTCGCCGTGCGGCGGCTGACGCTGCTGAGCGAGCTGGCCGAGGCGCGCGAGCGGCTGGCGCCCGGCGACGGACACCAGCCAGCCGAGCCCTTCGACCTGCACGGGCTCAGCCGCCAGGTGCTGGCCACGCTGGAGCCGCAGGCCGCGGCGCGGGTCGCGCTGGCGGTGCGGGCCGGCCCGGCCGGCGAGGCACCGCCGCAGCTGGCCGGAGACGCGCGCCTGATGCATTTCGCGCTGCTCAATCTGGTCGACAACGCGCTCAAGTACGCCTACCCGGACACGGCCATCCGCATCGACATCGCCGCTCGCGGCCATCTGGGCCGGCGCGGCGTGGCCTGGCGCATCCGCGACCACGGCCCGGGCGTGCCGCCCGGCAAGGAAGAGGCCATCTTCGAGAAATTCCAGCGGTTCGACGAGCGCGCCGGGCATCCCGGCCTCGGCCTTGGGCTGCCGCTGGCGCGCCGCATCGCCGAGCTGCACGGCGGCGCGCTGCGCTGCGAGCCGGACTGGCGCGCGGGCGCCTGCTTCGCGCTGTGGCTGCCGGAGGCCCCATGATGTGTAACCGCCTTGCCGCGCCTGTCGCCAGTTCCGCGGCACCGCGCGCGCCCATCGCCCTGGTGGACGACAACGCGCTGCTGTGCGCCGAGCTGCTGTTCCATCTCGCCCATGCGGGCTACGCGCCCACCGGGCTGGCCCACGGCGCGGCGCTCGACGCGCACCTGGCCAGCGAGCCGTGCCGGCTGGTGGTGCTCGACCTCGGCCTGCCCGGCGAGGACGGGCTCTCGATCTGCGAGCGCCTGCGCCGCACGCGGCCCGAGCTCGGCATCGTGGTGCTGACCGGGCGCGGCACGCTGCAGCACCGGCTCGACGGCCTGCGCGGCGGCGCCGACGCCTATCTCGTCAAGCCGGTGCCGGTCGAGGAGCTGCTGCTGGTGATCGCCAACCTGCTGCGCCGGCTCGATGCCGCGCCCGATGCCGGGCCGGCGCCGCAGGCGGACGGCGCGCCGGCGTGGCGCCTCGACGCGCGCCGCCTGCTCGCCACCACGCCGGCCGGCCGCGCGCTGATCCTGACGCGCGTGGAATGCCTGCTGCTGCGGGCGCTCGCGCGCAGCGCGCCGTGCCCGGCCACGCGCCGGCAGCTGGTCGAGGCGCTGGGCGGCAACTACCTGGAGTTCGACGAGCACCGCATCGAGGTCGCGGTCAGCCGCCTGCGCGGCAAGCTCGCGCGGGCCTGGCCCCACGCGCCGGCCATCCGCACCGTGCGCGGCGTCGGCTACCTGCTGGTGCAGCCGTGGCTGGCGGCCGACGGCGCGTAGTGCCCGCGGGGCGCGGGCCGTTGCTGCCCACGGCGGGCCGCAGTGAGCATTTGTGAGCCTTGCCGCCGGTAATTTTCGTATGCTGCTCCGCCACGGGCACGGCCCGTCGCCGCGTCATCGCGGCAGCGCCGTCGCGGCGGAATCCTCCATTCCCCCGGACGCCGCAAGAGCCAGAGACTGGAAGCATGGAGCAGGGATGAGGCAGGGCGAGCTATTGGGCAGAGTGGCGGAAGGCGCGGTCCTGCGCATCACCCGCGACCCCTGGGGCAATCTGTTGCCGAGCGTGACGCTGGCCGGGCCGGGGCCGCAAGACCAGGCCGAGGTCGTGCACTGCTGGCAGATCGGCAAGATGGTGCACGCGGGTCTGCTGACCTACGACAAGGGCGCGCCGGAACTGTCGGACCAGCTGGTGCCGACGGCGGCCGGGCTGGCGGCGGGGCGGGCCTGGAACCGCGCGAAGACGCGCGGCGAAGGGTAGGGCGGGGCAAACAGCGCGGGTGGGGCGGGCAGGCCGCCACGCGCCCGCCCCGCCCGCGCGGCGCCCGCTATGCGGGCCGGTTCACCGGCGCGCGCGTGTGGACGCCGTCGACCAGCCGGTCGATGCCCAGCGGGTTGCCATCCTTCAGCGCGTCGGGCAGCAGCGCGTCGGCGAAGTTCTGGTAGCAGACCGGGCGCAGGTAGCGGTCGATCGCCAGCGTGCCGACCGAGGTGCCGCGCGGGTCCGAGGTGGCCGGGTAGGGGCCGCCGTGCACCATCGCGTCGCACACTTCCACGCCGGTCGGATAACCGTTGACCAGCAGCCGGCCCACCTTCTGCTCGAGCCGCGCGACCAGCGCGGCGCAGTCGGCGAGGTCGTCGTCGTCCGCGATCAGCGTGGCCGTCAACTGGCCGCGCAGGCTGTCGACGAGGCGGCCGAGCTCCGCCGCGTCGGCCGCCTCGACCACCACCGTGGCGGGGCCGAAGACTTCCTCCTGCAGCAGCGCGTCGCCTGCGAGCAGCAGCGCCGCGTCGGCCTTGAAGACCTGGGCGCCGGCCTTGCCGTCGCGCGGCGCCGCGCCGGCCAGCCGCGCCACGCGCGGGTGCGCCGCCAGCGCCTGCGAGCCGTGCGCGTAGTGGTCCAGCCCGCCCGCGCTCAGCATGGTCTGCGCCGGCTGCGCCTCGGCCGCCGCGCACAGGTGCGCCACGAACGCGCCGAACGCCTCGCCGCGCACGCCCAGCACCAGGCCCGGGTTGGTGCAGAACTGCCCGGCGCCCAGCGCCACCGACGCCGCCAGCTCCGCCGCCACCTGCGCGCCGCGGCGCGCCAGCGCGCGCGGCATGAGCAGCACCGGGTTGATGCTGCTCATCTCGGCGAACACGGGAATCGGCTGTGGCCGCGCGGCGGCCATGTCGCACAGCGCGCGCCCGCCGCGCAGCGAGCCGGTGAAACCCACCGCCTGGATCGCCGGATGCCTGACCAGGCGCTCGCCCACGCGGTCGCCGAACACCATGTTGAAGACGCCGGCCGGCATGCCGAGCCGGTCCGCCGCGCGCAGGATGGCGTCGGCGACCGCCTGCGCGGTCGCCATATGGCCCATGTGCGCCTTGAACACGACCGGGCAGCCGGCGGCCAGCGCCGAGGCGGTGTCGCCGCCGGCGGTGGAGAACGCCAGCGGGAAGTTGCTGGCGCCGAACACCGCCACCGGGCCGATGCCGGTGCGGTACTGGCGCAGGTCCGGGCGCGGCAGCGGCTGGCGCGCGGGCAGCGCGGTGTCGATGCGCGCGCCGAGGAAGTCGCCGCGGCGCAGGACCTGCGCGAACAGCCGCATCTGGCCGCTGGTGCGGCCGCGCTCGCCGCGGATGCGCGCGGCCGGCAGCGCGGTCTCGCGGCAGACCAGCTCGACGAAATCCTCGCCGAGCGCGTCGATCTCGTCGGCGACGGCATCGAGGAATTCGGCGCGCCGGCCCGGCGCGAGCGCGCGGAACGCCGGGAAGGCGGCGGCCGCGGCCTGCGCGGCGGCGTCGATCTCCGCCGGCGTGGCCTCGACGAAGCGCAGCGGCAGGCGTTCGCCGCTGGCCGCGTCGACGCTGTAGAGGAAGGCCGAGCCTTCCGCGCGGCGCTCGCCGCCGATGTAGTTGTAGCCCGACGTTTCCGGCATGGCGATGGTCTCCTGTGGATGGGGGGATGGTGCTGCGATCCGCAACGAGGCGCGCGGCGTGGCCGAGCCGGCCGCGCGTCCGGGCCGTCGACTGTAGCGGCCGCGGCCGCGCCCGGCCAATGACGTTTCGGCCCGGGGTGATAAGCGGGCGTTATCGGTTGGGTGCTATCGGTCGGGTGCTGCCGGCCAGGCGCCATCGGCCGGCGGCCCGGGGCCGGTTCCCGCACCCGGCGCGGGACGCCCCGGGCGCCCCGGCAAGCCCGCCGGGCGCCGCAGCCGATATAGTGGCGTTTCCTCCCGCGCCGCCATCGCCATGAGCCACACCGTTCCCTCGCTGCACATCCTCGCCTCGCGCCTGCGCCTCAAGCAGTTGCGCCTGCTCATCGAGCTCGACCGCCACGGCTCGCTGCACAAGGCCGCCGACGAGATCGCCATCTCGCAGCCGGGCGCGACCAGGGTGCTGCGCGAGATCGAGACCCTGCTCGGCATGCCGCTGTTCGAACGCCAGCCCAAGGGGCTGGTCGCCAACGACCTGGGCCGCTGCGTGATCCGCTACGCGCGCCTGATCTACAGCGACCTCGAACATCTGCGCGAAGAGATGACCGCCATCGCGCAGGGCCACGGCGGGCACCTCGCGGTGGGCACCATCATGGGCGCGGTGCCGCTGCTCACGCGGGCGCTGGCGTCGCTGCGCCGCAAGCATCCGACGCTGTCCGTGGCAGTGGTGGAGGACACCAGCGCGCGCCTGCTCGACCTCGTCGACGAGGGCCGCGTGGACGTGGCCATCTGCCGCAGCGGCGTGAGCCGCCGGCCCGACGCCTACGCCTGCCTGCGCCTGGACGAGGAGCCGCTGTCGGTGGTGGTGGCCCGCGCGCATCCGCTCGCCGGCGCGCCGGCGGTGGCGCTCGAAGCGCTGGCCGGCTCGAGCTGGATCGCCTATCCGGTCGATATGCCGATGCGCGTGGCGCTGGAGCGCGAGCTCGCCAGCGCCGGCATCAAGGCGCCGCGCTTCCCGCTCGAGACCGCCTCCACCTTCACCACCTTCGCCATGCTGCAGGAAGACCCCACGCTGGTGGCGGTCATGCCGCGCGAGGTGGCGCTGTTCGGCGAGCGCTTCGGGCTGGTGGCGCGCCTGCCGGTCACGCTGCCGTCGCTGGAAGAGCCGTTCGGCGTGGTCAGCCGCGCCGGCTCGGCGCCGTCGCCGGGCGCGCGCCTGCTGATCGACGAACTGTTCGCGGGGCGGCCCGGCGGCGCGCCGCGGCCGGCCTGATGCGCGCCGCGCCGTGCAGAGTTTTCCGTTTCCGGATACACTGCGCCCCGCACTGAACGAGGACGCGCAGCGCGGCGTCCTCCTCGGCGGCGGGGTGGCAGAGTGGTTATGCGACGGTCTGCAAAGCCGTACACGGCGGTTCGATTCCGTTCCCCCCGCCTCCATAAGGCCCTGATTAGTCAGGGCTTTTTTTATTTCCTGCGGGAGCGTGTCGCGCCTGAAAGTGATGCGCAGTGGTATAAATCTGCCTGAAACCACTCCGAAAGAGTGGGGAACCACGCGTGTGATTGTCCATTTGGCAATACACGCCAGTGTAATTTCAGGCGAACGATGGCGACAAAAAGACAGAGATCAGCGGGCTCATGGGAATACGTGGTGCGCCGCAAGGGCCTGCTGCCCAAGCCGCTCTACTTTACCTTCTCCAGCGAGGCCGAGGGCGACGCCTATGTCGCCCGGCTCGAGCGGCTACTCGACGCCGGTGTCGTGCCGCAAGAGTTCGTCGATTCTCGATCCTCCATCGTGACAGGCCTGGACGCGATCAGGGAGTACGTCTCCCATCACGCCGTCTCGATCACTGACCGTCCGTTGCTGAATGCCCTCGCCAGCAAGGATGTCGTGGCGTCCGCCAGGCTGGCCAGCATCGACTATCGCTGGGTGCAGTCGTGGGTGACGGCGATGAAGCGAGAGGAGAATCTGTCGCCGTCGACGATTCGGCACTACGTGGGCGCTCTCGCGCGCTGCTTTGACTGGTGCGTGTTGCGCCCGGCGCCCGGCTTTCCTCTGAATCCCATTCGCCTGCTGCCGCGGCGGTATGCAACCTATAGCGAGATGGACCAGGCGGCCGTCTTGGCGCAGGACCTGGCGCCAAAGGCCGATGTGGAGAGAGATAGGCGCTTGCCGCCCCATGAGGAGAAGGAGATCAATCTCGTTCTCGCCGGCGCCCGGCCGAGGCGTCGCCAGCGCCCGCTGACGTTGCCCTGGCAGGCCGCGCTCGAGCTGCTATTCGTTCTCGCTGTCGAGACTGCCATGCGGCTGCGCGAGATGTACACCCTGTCGATCGATCAGGTCGATTTGGCGGGGCGAACCGTGGCGCTCGAGAAGACCAAGAACGGCGACAAACGTCCGGTGCCGTTGTCGACGGTGGCGGTTGCGGCCATCAAGCGCTACCAGTCGCTGGTGGCCGCCGGCGAGCGCGGCATGGCCGGATTCTCGTTCGATGGTGGCTGGCTCTTTCCCTGGTGGGATGGTGACAAGGCCGTGCTGGGCAAGGTGTCCAGAAAGCTATCGAACCAGTTCAGCAGGGTCTTCGACGCGGCCGGGTGCCCGGATCTCATCTTTCACGACCTGCGCCACGAGGCCACGTCGCGGCTCTACGAAAAGACCACGCTCACAGACCTGCAGATCGCCAAGATCACCGGACACAAGACGCTAGCCGTCTTGCGCCGGTATGCAAATCTGAGGGGGAGTGATCTGGCTGCTCGCCTCTGGTGATGCGAGCTGGGGCTATACCGAAGGGTGAGGCTGGGGAATCTCAGGCAGGGCGGGTGGCGCGCCCCGACTGCGGCCGCGCCGGCGTATAGGGCTGACCGTCGGCTGTGGTGTCTGGAAGCCGGTCATCACGCGCGATTGGGTCTGCCGCTCGCTCGTCTGCCGGCGAGATTCCCGACGCAGGTATTCAACAAGGTCGTCCTCCATGAACACCCACGCGTGGCCGATGCGAGCCCCGTAGATCTCCCCGGCCTGCGCTAAGCGCAATACCGTTTCCCGGCAGACCTTGAGAAACTCGGCGCATTCGTTGGTGTCTAGCGTGCGCATTTTGTTTCTCCGACGGGGGCCAACAGCACATCGCTCACGACTTCCCACAGTCGCGAGGGCGACCACTGGTAGCGGTCGAAATCGGCATCCGGGTGGATGCCAATGCGGCAGGTCGAGTGAGAGCCTTTGCGGAACTCCTCGGACTTGTACATCAGCGTGGCAACCTTGCCGTTCCCTCCGGGCTCCGTGCGGTGGTAGACATAGGCGCGAATGCGGTATTCATTGCCTGCCTCGATGGCACGACGATAGTCCTGGATCAGGTCGCAGCGCCCATCAGGTACCCAGGGGCGGCCACCCCTGGCTGTGCGAGCGCCTTCATGCAGATACATGACATATTCGCCTGACTCCTCCGCGGGATAGTGGCGATAGCCGATGTCGACCTGGGTACCGACCAGCACGCGCGAGCGGAAGCTGAAACGGTGGTCGTGAATCGATGAGTGCTCGAAGCAGCGCCGGCGCGGCAGTTCCGGGTGCCAGACATGCAGGCGTTGGTTGTTGGGCAGTTGGACCTGGATGAAGCCGAGCCCGTGCAGAGTGATCTGGTTGGTCATCACGTCGTCAACGATCATTCCTTCTCCCAGGCAACGTCCAGCCCGCTGGCCACAACCGCGTCCAGCGCCTTTTGCAATCGGATCTCGGTACCGCGACCGTGGTCCTCTGGCCGGATTTTCGGTATGACGGCCAATGCCTCGCGCGCCGCAGAGATCAGCAAAGCCAGTGCCTCACGTTTCAGGTTGACGCTATCAGCCATGTCCGTGCTCCGTGTCGGTGGTGATGGCCTTGATCCGCTCGATGCTGACGACGCGCGCCTTGTGCTGGCGGCCGCCTGCATGGATGGCATTGCGCACCGCGTTCACAGCTTCACGTGCTGCCTGGTCATATACCTGCGAGAGGGCGCACTCCGGCCCCCAACTGCCCACGGTTACTTCCACCGTGACCGAGACAACCGCATGGGTTGTCGTGCGGATAGTTTGCTTCATCACGTCCCGTCTCCTTTGGCGATTGCGGCGCGGATGTCGCGCTCCAGCTCGGCCAGGATCAGCGCACCGGCCTTCACCAGGTTGCGGTGCTGGGTACCGGGCTTCCAGTAGGGGGCGGCCCAGGGCCATTGAGGCGGCGGGAAGTCCAGGAAGCCAGCATCATCGCCGCCATGCAGCGCGTAGCACGCGCCGGCGCGTGCCAGGTCGCCGGCTTGGTGCTCGTCGTCGTGCTCCGGCGTCCAGCCTTCCTCCGCGATCTGGCGGCGGCGCTCCCGCACCACGGCGCGCCACGCCTCCAGCGCGTGGCGTGGCAGCTGCGTTGCTGTGCTCCCGATGGGCGGCTCCCACAGCTCGGCGCCGTGGTAGGTGTAGCCCAGGCGCTCCAGCGTGCGTGCAGCCGCATCGCGCTTGTCCTCGCTGGGCTGCCCTGTGTCCAGTACCGCCTCGCCAGCAGGCGTCAGCGACCACATGGCGGGGCTGTGCTGGGTGCGAGACAGCAATCCAATGGTGGTCAGCGCCTCAAGCCATTTTCGGCCAATATCGCAGCCCTCATCGTCTGCCGCGCACGCTTCAAACCGCTCCAGCTTCTCGCGGACCAGGGCCAGCGCCTTGGCGCTCGGTTGCGGGGCGGCATGCTCGAACGCAGCGATTGAGTAAGGACGGACCGACGAAGCGCCGGCGCCACCATCTCGCAGCATGCCGGCCTTCTGCAATGCCGAGATTGCGCGCGAGGGATCTTCCTCGTGCACCCATGCAATCGGCTCGCTCTGGTGCTGGGCGGCAGGCGATGCGGCGAGCATGGCGCGGATCAAGCGCGACACCCATTCAACGTCGTCGCGCTGTGGCTGGCCGAGCAAGTGCGCGGCGATAATGGCCGCTGTAGCCTCAACCTGGCTATCCGCCGGCGCAGCACCGTAGCCGGCGAGAACGTCGCGGGCGGGCGTCTCGGCCACTCGCTCGTTGCGGCTGTTCCTGTCCTCGTTGCTCATCGCTTGCTCCTAACTCGCAGGACCGCCAGCAGCAGCGCCTCGGCATCAGCGCATAGGAATACCTGGTCGCGTCGATCGCCCAACTGGAATCCGATTTCGATAAAGTCGCGCGGCTGGCCATCGTCCGTGATCGAAACAACCACCTCGCTCGACGTGTAGGGACCATCGGCGTTATTGCGCCAGGCCTCGGCTTTCCCGATGATATTTTCGTTGCTCATGTCATTTGTCCTGGCCGGGCTGGTTGAACGAAGCGAGGAAGTGTGACTCCGGGCCATGCTTTACCCAGCGCGCGAGCGCCTGCATCGGGTTCCTTCGTGCGCTGGCTATCAGCACGCGCGCCAGCTGCTCGAGCCGCAAAATCCGGGCGGCCTGCGCGACGTTCACCTCGCGCGCCACGGCGAGCAGCGACTCGGCCTCCGCGCGTGCCTGTTCCGCAGCGCGCAGGCGGCGCAAGAGCTCGGCCGGCGCCGGCGACTGGTCCGGGTCGCCACCCTCGCGCGCATCGCCGTGGGCGAGCTTCACTTCACGCGGGAATGGCCACGAGATCCGTTTCATGAGCTTTCCTTTCAGGGACGGGGACCGGCCGCATGCTGCCGGTCTTGAGGTTGACGAAGGCGCCGTGCCAGGTAATGCGGCCGTGTCGGAAAAATTCCCACAGGATGGCCAGCGCGGGTGTGACGACGGATTGGTTGACGAACAGCTCCTGACGTTCGAGCGCCTCGGCTAGGCCGCAGCTGGGCGTATCGTCGTCCGGCCGGCTGGTGTCGATCAGCTCGGGCAGTAGATCGTAGGGGTACGGCAGTAGCGCGCTTTCTGCGGGGTGGATCGTCCTGAGCGGGATCTCGCCACGCTCGGCGATCTGTACCTTGTCCAGGGGGGTGTGGCCGAAAATCACCTGGCCATCGCTTGAGCGATTACCCAGGTCCAGCACGTAGATGTCGCGCCGCCGCACGATGGTCTTATGCAGCGCAAGGCGTGCGTGTGCGCTGTCCACGCAAACGATGACGATGGTTCCCGCCTGCAAATGGTGGAGCTCTCCAGCCTCGCAGCGCTTCGGCCGTGCGATCCATTCCAACCCGAAGTGCATATTCACGCGATGCACCAGGACCACGGACTTGAACAGGCCAACGTCGGCCGCGCTGAAGAGTTGGCGGCCCATGTTGGCCTCGCTTACCGTGTCGGGATCGAAGACCACCACGCGCAGGCCAGGGTGGCCAAGGGCGACCAGAGCATGATTCAGGCGTGCGAGCCCCGTCAGCATTTGCGAGCCATTCCCGCCGCACCCGACCAGCACCACCTCTGTCGCGCGACTGAGGCAGGCGGAAGGCGTCAGGTGAACGCCGCTCACTTCGTTTCCCCGAATACGGCGCTCGCCGGCACGTTGATCGGCATGGTCATACCAAGCACGCCGATGCGGAAGACGATGCTGGGTGTCTTGCCGGGGCCGAGATCGCCCACGACGCACGCGATCTTCACTTCGCCGGCATCGTCGCCATCGTCGGTCGGGCTGAAGAACGCCGGGTCGTCGCCGTGGCTGTGGATGTCGAAGGCAAGGCTTTCAAATTCCTCCAGCGCCGGCCGTCGAATGTCGACGTGGTTCGGGCTCGTGGAGGGGGCATCGACCTCCCGATAGTTGAGATCGCCCGTCCGGGAATTCCAGACGATCCATGCGGCATGCTCGTTCGGCAGCGCCGCGCGCGCGGCCTCCACAAACTGGCGAATCAGCGGGAAGACCACGCCGAGGCGCTGGAACGCCAACTCGACCTTCTTGCCGACGGTGCCGTAGGGCGGCCGAGGCGAGTTCTCCTGCAGCTGGGCGATGGGCTGGATGAAGTGCAGCCAGGGGCGGCGCACTTCGATATACAGCCCCTCGGCCGTGGCCAGGAAGCGGTGGCCGACTTCCTTCAATGCCTGGAACTCGGCGTATTTCGGCACGGCGACGGTGGGCGCGCTCTGCCAGAGCTTTTCATCGAGCGGATACTGAGCATCGTCGCGCGAGGCCGCGATCGGGTTGTGGAGCGCGGCCTCCACCTTGCTGGCCGCTTCCTCGACGAAGCGCGTCAGCGCTCCAGAGATGGTTTCGATGCCGCTTTTCGCCGCCGCGTTGAACTCGGTTATCAGGGCTTGCATGGTCATTCTCCTTTGGTGACGCGGGCAATAGCGTCGGCGAGCGTTTCGTTGCGAGGGATCAGGCAGCGGATCGGAAATTCGGCGCCGGCCAGCAGATCGCGCCAGAGCTGTTTCGCGCCGCCGCGGCGCTTGACCAGCCGGGGCTGGTTGGGGTGCGTGAAATTGCTGCGAAAGAAAGCGTTCTCGTAGGCGACGATTGAGGCCGGCCCCGGGCGATCCGGCAGATCAACATTGCCGGTGCATATCTGGCCCGAGTCCCAGACGTTGAAGTAGGGTGCAACGTAGACGGGGCTCTCCGGTGTCGGCCGGAACGTGCCGCGCAGCGCGAACACGTACCAGCGTTCACCAGTTGCGACGAAGACCAGGCCGGGATGGTTGGCAGGTCCCGACACCTCGCCGAGGTCGGACCCGGCGCCGAACCAGACGTGGCGGCGCTGAGGAGGGGTCCGCCAGGCAATGGTGTTGGGGCCCGCGTAGAGGAGCCGCTCGTCGATGAAGCCGTGATAGGCGGTGCGGCCAGCCGCCGCGGTTGCGAAGGTGGCCAGGTCAGGCAGTGTCATTGCGCGGCCGGCCAGCAGGACGGGTGTCTTGCGGTCGGTATTCACGTCGTGGATCGTGGCGTAGACAGCTCCCGAGTTCTCCGAGCAGTACAGCAGTATTGCCTGCTTAAGGTGCAAGGCCATGTCCCCGCCGGTGGCAATGTGCACGTTGCTCATGCCCGCTCCCCGATGAGATTGACAAGGTTCTCGACGGCTCTGGCCAGCTTGGCGGTGGCTCGCATGCGCGTGAGCCACGTGGCTGCCGATTGTTCGCCTGGCAGGCAGGGCACCGCCGTCGCTGCCTCGATATACTCTCCCTGCATCGCGTCGTTGGCCCAATCGTCCAGTATGCGAGGCGCTCCATCCGAGGGGGACCAGCGGAACCAGGCACACCACGCCACGGAGTCGCATTCCGACTCGCCGTGACCGCAGTCTGCGAAGGGGCCGTTGGTGTGAACGATGCGGACGATCCTGTCAACGGCGCCGATCACCTGCCTGGCGAATTCATCGCATGCAGCCGCTTCTCGAACCTGTGCGTCGGTCAACGTGCGTCGCGGCGTCGGGACCCACTCAGGCATGCCGGCAAATAGATCAGCGCGCCTGGGTATGTCGTAGGTCTCGCGCGCCTGTTCCACGGTGATGCCGTCGGTCGCGGCCATTTCCGCCAGCGCCTCGTTTTCATCGCTGCACCCATGCCAATGGGTGAATGCACATTGCCGCAACGTGTCACGTGGCGAGAGCGTGCCGGGAAGATAGACCAGTGCGTCAAAGAACACGGCTAGTACGGTCTGGCCGAGTCCTTCCATGATGGATTCCAGCCGGGTGATGGCCGGGCCGATGAAATAGGGCTGGCAGGGAAACCAGTCATCGTCGGGTGGCGGTGGGTAGATAGCCAGCCAGGGGCAACCTGCGTAGTCGCCGGTGGTCGGCCATTCCATTTGCTGCACGCCGAGATTCCAGCGGAAGATGCGTTCGCCCCTGGTGATCTCGAGCCAGTGCCTGCGCAACGCGTTCTTCAGCAGCTCCGCGGCACTGGTGGGGCGGCCTGCGAAGTCGACGGGCAGCATCGCGCCGTCGTCGATGAGAGAGAGCAGCAACTGACTGCACCACGTGGAATCCCCAGGCACCATGAACTGGCTGGGCACGCCGGTCAGGCGTGGCAGAGTGAGCGCAGTCATGGGAGCAGCGGCAAGGAAGTCGAGAGGGGATAGAGCCGTACGGCACTGCCCGCGCCACGCCGCAGGCCAAGGAGCCGCAGAGTGCGCGCCACCGGGGTGTTGATGTGCTCGGGCGCGATGCGGTCGCCTTTCGACTTCACGAAGTCGCCAGCCTCGACGATGTGGCGCATAGCCTCGGGCGTCAGCGGACCACCCTTGTTACCTTTCGTTCCGACGGCACGTCGGAACGAGAAGATGTGCTTCTCGCCTTGCAGTTCCGGGCCCTCGATCTCTGCATTGACGATCTCGGGGTAGGTGTTCGCATAGAAGTCACGAACCTGCGCCAGCGTGAAGCTGGGGGACGGGTCAGCGAGCTTGACGCCGTTGTAGCGAAACTCGCGCGAGAGAATGTTGACCTGCATGGTGTCACCTTAGATGGGCAGCTCGAGGCCGATTTGACGGGGGTCGATTCCTTCCGCGGGAGCGGGATCGCTGGGCGTTTCCTCGCGCGCGATTCCTTCTGCAGGCGCAGCGGGGGGAGGGGGGGAAATGCCTTCCGGGACCTGCTCGGGCGCGCTGCCTGGCGAGTCTTGATTGTCATCGTCCGAGCCGCTGTCGTCGCTGGCGTCGTCCGGGCCGTTCGGCTTGTTTCCCGAGGGGTCCTGTGCTGCCTCGCCCGCCTTCTGCGCGCGCGGCCTGCCCCGGCCTGGCCCCTTGTTACTGCCTTTCGCCGGCGGCGCATTGTCCTTCGTGCTGCCGTTCGCCGCGGCCGCTGCCGATGCCTGCTCCAGGACGGAGCGCGCGCCAGGGGCATAGATGCTGAGCGCGGCGGCGAAGTCGGTGTCGAGCTCCTCGGGCGTGGCCAGGATGTAGAGCGGATGAGGCGATGCCTTGACGGTCTTCGAGGCGTCGAGCTGCGGCGTGACGGTGACGCGCAGTTGCTCGCCCTCGGCCACGATCGTGAGCATCAACGGCGAGGCCTGGGCGAGTTCATGCAATTCCCGGAACATGTGGGCTCCTTGCTTGGGGTGGATCAGGATTTGGATTTCGGCACGACGCCGGTAGCGGCGTCGACGTAGGGCCTACAGGCGCGGAACGCAGCCTCGAGGCGTTGGGCGGCGAGCATTTCCTCCTGCGAGCCCACGCGGGCGCGCAGGTAGCGATAGGCGTGCTGGGCCGCCGCGCATTCGCGCCACGCCGCGACTTCGGCGAGCAATTCGATGCTTTCGGCCTGGGCGCGCGCGGGATGATCGGGCGCAGTCACAGCGCACCCTTCTTCGCGCGCCGGGCTCCGGTGCGGGCTACGGGCCTGCGAATCTTCGTCTGGTCTGCCTGCACCGCGGCGGCGCGATGACGCCAGATAGCGTGCTCGCACTCGTCGGCGTCCGGGTAGCTCATCAGCGACCACACAGGGGTATTCCCGTCCATCACCGTGTAGGTGTGGTACGGCGTCCTGGGGATCGGGCGGCGGACGACCACGTGTTTCCCGACCAGGATGGCAGTGGTGAGCCGCGGCGGCGCCGCGCGGTCCGTCTTGAGGCGTGTCATTTCGTTCATGGGTCGCTATTCGTTGTCGCCGGCGGCGAGTTTCTTGAGGTCTGCGCGTGCCGGCTGGCCGGCCGGCGCGCGCGAGCTACGGCGGGCATGGGCCGCCGCTTCGATGGCCCTGCGGATCGGGCCAGGAGCCAGCGCCTCCGCCTCGCTGCAAACCAGGCGGAGACGCACGCGCTCGCGGAGCACGTCGGCGTCGGTCAGGGCCGGAATGGGCATCGTTACCCCGGGGGCAGAAGCAACTCGACGCCCGGCGCGACTGCGCCCGCCACGCCAAAGGCCAGCAGCAGGAGCACCATGCCCTGCACCGGGTGCCGGCTGAAATAGCCGTTGGCCAGCCGGTCGACCGTGCTCATGCCGACCTCGCGTGCGCGCTGAGCCGGGCCTCTGCAGCGGCGAGTTCCTGCGTGGCGAAGCTCAGCACTGCGGCCTTGTCGATGGCGCCCCACGTGTTGCGCGTGGGTGCTGCCGCGATGTAGTTGCGCAGGAGCGTGGGCCGCGTGTGCTCATTGCCCAGCGTGCGCAGGAACGCCAGCTCGTGCACGGTGCTGTAGCTTTTCTTCGGAGCGGCGGTCATCACGATGACCTCCTGGCCTGGGCGTCCGCGGCGCGGCGCATTTCCTTGGCTTGCTCGCGGGCGCGCTCCAGCTCGATGTACTGCCAGCAGAATTCCTCGAGTTCGGCCGCAGCCAGGATGATCGGGCACGTCGAGTCATAGCCGCCGATCGAGACGCTTTGCTCTAGGAGTTCCAGGCGGGCGCCGCGGTCGCGTTCGTAGTAGGCATCGCCAACCTGCTCATCCCAATGCGGATTGACCTGAAAGCTGATGCGCAGGTACCCCTTGATGCTCAGCCCGATGGGGGTAGAGAACGCAGTCGCTTCGTCGATGCGGTACCAGCGCGGGGTGCACGTGCTGGCATGGAAGAAATCCGGGTCCTGGTAGTCCGCGTACAGCAAGGCGGTGCGCTTGGGGTACTGCCGTTGGTCGTACGGCACATCGCGGGTGCCCAAGTCATCGTGCTCGGTACCATAGTCGTCGACGACAACCCAAGGATTCGGCGTGGATTCGTAGTGGAAGCCGGCTGCGCCATAGACGCGGAAGTGTTCGAGATGCATGGCCGACCTCACGCAGTCCGATGGCTGGTGCTGGTGGTGGTCGGGGTGGCCGGCGCGGCCTGGTCGCGCTCCAGCGCGATCGAGTGCACGACGTAGACGACCACCACGGCTGCGACGTAGGCGATCCAGACTTTGATACGTTGGGTTTTGTTCACTTCGCTCTCCATCAGATGAGCGCCGGGCGGCGCGTCGATGGAGTGATTAAAGCATGCTTGATTGAGCAAAGCAAGCATGCTTTAAGGTCGCGTCATGAAAATGGCTTGGTCAGTCCTCAAGTACCTCCCCGAGAACACTCGTGATGACCTGTGCGGTCAGCCTGCGGGAGGTCCTAAAAATGCCGTTCAGGAAATAGGCGTAGTCACCGTTTGCAATCCGGCGGATCAGGATCGTGTCTGCTTGTGGGGGCGCCTGCTCCGGGCGCTTCTGGGCCTTTCGATAGGTTGCTAGGTCGTACAGATTTGCCATGCCATACGTCTCCAGATGGGCCAAAGCGTTGGGTAAGGGTCCCAACCTTTCAATCGAATAACGGCCGATATGGAGGGCAGGCTTTCCCCTAGGAGGTGGGAGGCAAAAGCATCTGCCGGGGCGGCAGGCTTCTCTGCCGCGCGAGTATTTCCAGGCAAAAAAAAAGCCCGCGATGAGCGGGCGGGTTGAGAATCGGTATGGTGCCGGGAACGGGTTCAGCCGGTATGCAGCTTGCCTTTTCCCTTCTTTTCTAGGCTGACAACGCCACTCGGTGGCGGCTCACCCCATCCGTCTTGTGCCGCGATGCAGGCGCGGACAAATTCCGAAATCACCCTGTCCAGCACAGTCCGTTGAGCGTCGGTAAGACGATCGAATTCGCCCCGGCCCAGCGAAAAAGGCCATGCTCGCTCGGTCGCCTCGCCTCGGGCAGGGGCGGCGGCAGATTCAATGCCTGTGGCCAGCCAGAACCAGTCCGCTTGGAGGAATCTCGCGGCCCGTGCGGTGTTCTCGGCAGTGAGCGCCTTGGTCTTCCCGATGATTACCTGGGAGACCGCCTGAACGCTGATGTCGAGCTCATCCGCCAATTGATGCCGGTCCTTCTTGGCATCCAGTAGGGCCTTCTCGAGCCGTTGACCAAAGGTGCTTTTCATTGCGAAAGCATACTTACAATGCCGTAAAGCATGGTTGCGTAGCAGCTTAAAGAATGCTTTAATTGGCGCATGGAAAAGTCCAAGGCTACCGCCCTCCTGGGAGGGACGACCTCAGCAGCCGCTGAGGCAATCGGAATCTCGCCACAGGCGTATTCGCAGTGGCCGTCGGTGCTACCGCCACGGCTAGCGGACCGCGTGGTCGCGGCGATTGCGCGAAAGCACCTACCGGCGTCGTTGCTAGGCAGCGAGTGCGGTGCGGGCAATCAGGCCGAACGGCAGGTCTGACGTGTTCAGTTTCCGTTCTGGCCGTCGTCCAGCGCAACGGCGATGCGCTCGAGCTGGGCAAGCAGTTGCTTTGCGCAGCGAATCGACTCGCGCAGCGCGGATCGTTGATCGGCCGCGTGGCGCCGAGTGCGATACGGCTTTCCTTTCCCTGTGGCAAGCCAGTGTGACGACACTCCGAGCGCGCGTGCAATCTCGTCTGTGTGGCGGCTTCCCTTCGCGTTGCGATTGGGGTCGCAAAGGTACTGAATTGATTGGTACTGAACACCGATCTGGCGAGCAAGGCCGCGCCGCGTCGTTGGCGGTGCGGTTTGGTCCATTGCCCAGCGGAGGCGTTCGGCATACGTGTACATGCGCAGAAGTTTGGCATCGCGGCTATGCAGATGTGTTTGTCATTTGCCGGCAGAAGTATTTGCCGGGCGCCCGAGGCCTGCATGCTGGGCAAGACGTGTCTCCGGCTCCAGCAGCCCACGGCGCGCGCGCGGCTGTCGGCGGTGCGCGTCAATTCGGTTCTGTTTGTACATCCGCGCCGCCCTCATTGCGCGCGTCGCTCTCTCAATCCGGCTCATTCCAGTGCTCCTCGTGATGGCTTGCATCGTAGAGGGGGCGCCGGTGCGTAAACAGGATGAAAAACCAAAATTCCAAAGGTGACGCATGACGTGCTGGTACAGCGAAACGAACTGGCTCGACGTTCTCTACACGTCGGTGCGAAACACCCCGGGCCGCGTTGAAGCGGCCGCGGCCTACCTCACGAACCGGCGCGGCACGCGCATTTCGGTCGAGGCGCTCCGTCTGCGCCTGCGCGGCGAGGCCGACACGAAGCTGTCGGTGGAGATGCTGGACCTGCTGGTCGAATGGATGCAGGAGCTTCGCCAGCCCCATGCCCTTGATGTGATCCACGCGCGCGCCGCCGCGCACGGCCTGGTCGTCGAGGCAGCGCCCACGGCGACGGGTGTCGACGGGGTGCTGCAGCAGTTTCTGCGGGTTGGCCTGGAGCATGGTGACGTGGCCACCGCCATCCAGGACGCTCTGGCCGACGGCAAGATCACGCACAAGGAAGCGGACCGGGTTGCCCGCTCAATACGCGAGGCGCAGCAGGCATTGCAGGGGCTGCTCATCACCGCGCGTGCGGCCGCGGCAGAATAGTCGTGGCGCGCTTCCATTCGGGAATGCTCTGCTGCAGGGCGGAGCGCACCGGCCAGGGCCTCGAGTGCAGTCTCTCCAGCATGCATAGCTGCGCCATTCGTGCGTGCGGCGCGCTGTCGGAGGACCAGCCGGACCGGCTACCGGGCTTCCTGCTGCGGCTCCTCTCGATCTTCGTTCCCAGCGCGGTGCACGACATTGCGCGCGCCGCCGGCTGCTTCGACCACTTCATCCCGGCCGCCGCGCGCCATTGCGCGGCGATTGCCTCCAAGTACGAGCGCCAGGTCTATGCCGGCTTGCTCGCCGAGATCCTTTCCGAGGCTGACTACAGCCGCTTCACTGAACTGCATGCCGCCGAATGGCGGCGTCTAAGGGAGAAACCATGAGCGATACCCAACCGAAGCCCCATTACGACGCGCGCCTGCTGCGAGCTGTCGGCCGGCGCGTGAATATGCGCAGTGCAGCGGGTTGCGCGCGCCTGCGCCGGCTCGGCCAGGCGCGCCGCACGGGACGATAATTCATGGCGACACTGGATCAGATCGTCCAGCAGCTCGCCCAGGCCGGCATGCCGGCATTGCCGGAGGGCCACCCGGTCGCCGACGGCAAGGTGAAGCGGTATGGGCCGGGCAAGAAGGCATGGTATGTCCTGCACGAGGCGCTGCTCGCCAGCGGCGCCGTTCAATATTTTGGCAGCTTCGGCGAATGGCAGGGCCTGGACAATGGCGCGCAGAAATTCCAGGCGGAGGGCGGCAAGCTGTCGGCGGCCGAGCGCGCCGACATGCTGCAGCGCCAGCGGCAGTTAGAGGTTCAGGAGGAGGAACGCCGGACACTGGAGGCGCAGCGCGCGGCCGGCCGGGCCACGGAGCAGTGGCGGCGCGCCGCGGCGACCGGCGAGTCAGAATACCTCGGGCGCAAGCAGTTGACGCCGGAGTGGGTGCGCTTTGACCCCGACGGCACGATCTACGTGCCGGTCATCCGGTACGACACCGCCCAGCTGGTCGGCCTGCAGAAGATCGCGCCGGACGGCAGCAAGCGGTTCAACAAAGGCATGGCGAAGAAAGGCGCAGCATGCCGGCTCGGCAAGCCGGGCGAGACCGACCGCATTGCGCTGATCGGCGAGGGCTACGCTACCGTGCGCTCCATTCGCATGGCAACGGAGGAGGCGATGGCTGCGTTCATCGCCTTTGATGCCGGCAATTTGCTCGAGGTAGGCCGTGTCGCGCGCCAGCAGTACCCGGACCTGCATCTGCTTTTCTGCGCTGACGACGACTGGATGATAGAGCGCCAGCTCGCGGCGCACCTCCTCAAGCGATACGGCCTAACGCAATCGCTCGAGGCCGGCGCGCCGCCGCAGCGGCTCGAGTGCAATGGCACCTGGTACGAGTTCGCGCTCGCGCGTGAGGTTGATGCCTTGGGCGGCACGTACCTGGCGCTCACGGTGTCGAATGACCGGGTGTTGCCGCACACGGTGCGTTTCGAGAACACGGGCCTGGCGCGCGCCCGCGCGGCAGCGGCGGAGCTGGGCAATGCTTCCGTCGTTGCGCCAGCGTTCGCGGCGCGCGGGGAGAATGCCTGGACCGACTTCAACGACCTGCATTGCGCCGAAGGGCTCCAGGTGGTGCGCGAGCAGATCTCCGCCGCGGTGCTGGCTGCGCTGATGCCGCCGGACGCTCGGCCGAAGTCGGAGAGCGATGCGCCGGCGCCCGCCGCGACGGCGGGCAAGCCCGGGCGGAAGGGCAAGGCCAAACTTGCCCTCGTCCCCGATGCTCCGCCCCCACGTCAGGCTGGCGCTGGGGCAGAAGACAACGAGGACGACGGTGCGGAGAATGGCGCGCTGCGCTGGGAGGCGCACCTTGCGCGCAATGACCGCGGCGCGATCCTCCCGACGCTGGACAACATCGCCAGCATCATCGAGAAGAATCCGCTGTGGCAGGGTGTCATCGCCCAAGATGAATTCACGGGGCAGGTGGTCAAGCTGAAGGCGCCACCATTCTCCGCCGGCGAAGTGGGGGAGTGGTCCGACATGGACGACCTGCGTACCACGCGCTGGATGGAGCAGCGATACTGCGTCCGGCCGCGGAAGGACATGGTTATGGAGGCGGTGCTGCTGGTCGCCGATCAATGCCGCTACCACGACGTGCGCAGCTATCTCGAAGGTCTCGCGCACGACGGCCGGCCGCGCGTCGAAACGTGGTTGTCGCAGTATTGCAAGGTGCCCGACTCGCCGTATGTCCGGCTGGCTGGTATGAAGTGGCTCGTGCAGGCCGTGGCGCGGATCATGCAGCCCGGCGTGAAGGCAGACTCGGTGCTGATCTTCGAGGGGGAGCAGGGCCTGAAGAAGTCTACGGCGCTCAAGGTGCTGGCTGGCGAGAAGTGGTTCACCGATGCAGCCTTCAAGCTCGGGGACCGCGAGGGCGCGATGATCATGCGAGGGAAATGGATCGTCGAGCTGGCGGAGCTGGATTCGTTCAACAAGGCGGAGTCCAGCGAGGCCAAGCGCTTCTTCACGACGCCAGTGGATCGTTACCGCACTCCCTACGGCAAGCGGCCTATCGACGTGCCGCGCATGTGCGTTTTCGGCGGTACGGTGAACCTGGACACCTACCTCAAGGATGAGACGGGGAACCGGCGCTACTGGCCTGTGCGTGTCATGGACGAGATCGATGCTGGGGCGCTAGCGGTGGATCGTGACCAGTTGTGGGCCGAGGCGCTCGCCCTGTATCGCAGCGGCATGCAGTGGTGGCCTTCCAGCGACGAGCGGCCGCTGTTCGAGCTCGAGCAGGATGCTCGCTACGAGGGGGATGTCTACGAGGCCGTCATTGCGAAGTTCGTGGAGCTGGTGCCGAAGGTCACGATGGAGGAACTGCTCGGCCAGGCGCTGAAGCTGGACGTGTCCAAGTGGACTCCAGCCGAGCAGCGGCGCGTGGGGAAGTGCATGAAATCGCTTGGCTGGGTGCGCGAGCGCGAGAGGAAAGCCAATGCAAAAGGCAAGCGTGATTGGTACTATGTGCGCCCGGAGGATGCACAGGGGGCTGAACCAGAAGGACCGATGCCACCGCTTCCGGGGAGCGACGATGATTCGCCGCTTTGACATGAGTACCGTCCACACTGGAGAAGGCAGAAATGCGTTTGGACAGAGAGACGAAGGGCAAGATCAATCGCGATGCATACGAGATGGCACGCGCGCTGTTCGAGCCGCTCCGGAGCGTGATGGAATACGAGATCGCGCTGGGAGCGGTTCGGGAAACCTGGTCGCCCGACGGCTTGGTGATGCGCTACGCCAATGGGCAGTTTGTGCTCGAGAGGCCGGAAGAATAGCGGGCTGTCCCAATGTCCCGGTTCGTTTGTCCCAAGGACGCTTCTTGGGACGTGTCCCATGTCCCAGATGCAATTTTCTTGGGACGGGCCGCAATCCCTTGCCCAGCAAGGATTGTCCCATGTCCCAAGGGACTCCCGCGAAATTCCGTGCGCATGACGTGGCGTGCACGGGAGCGCGCGATGGGTGCGTGTACGCGCGCCACATCATGCGCGGATTTTTCCTTTTATCTCTTGGGACATTGGGACAATGGGACAAGAGGGGAGAGCCGAATGGATGATCTGAGGGAGCAGGTCGCCGCGGCGATGAATCCGAAGGGGCAATTGGGCGACGCCGTGGCCCAGCCGGAGATGAAGCTCGGGGCGCTGGCCTTCGCCGATGACTTGGGCCGCATGCTCTGGCGCCTCAAGTACGGCCAGGACACCGCGCCGCAGACATTCCACCGCGCCGCGCTGCTCCTGGCGCGCCGGGCGCGCGGCCTGAAGCGCTTGCGGCGGGGCCATCGCATGAGCCGGCGCGCGACGGAAGCCGATCTTGGCGACGGCGATCTGCTGGAGCGGCTCGCAGCGCGGGCCGTGGCCGAGTGGGTCAATGATCGTTGCTCGAGCTGTTCCGGCCGCGGGCGAGTCGGTGGCGGCGCGGTGGTGCGCGGGCGCGATGGCTGTCCCGTCTGCGGCGGCGCGCGATGGATCTCGTGGGAGGAGCGCATTCCCTTCGCGGCGCCGGGCCTAGTGTTGCGCTGGCGGGATCGCTGCGATCGATGCAACGGGCTGGGCGGCGTGGCCGCCGGCGGCAAGCTGCATCGGATGGCAGTGTGCGCCGGGTGCGGCGGCTCCGGCCGCGCCCGATATGCCGATGCGGACCGTGCCCACGCGCTCCGCCTTCCGCTGGAAACCTACCGGCGGCGATGGTCCGACGTGCTGCTGGGCATGCTGGCCGTGCTGGATGCCTTCGACGGCGACACGGAGAATGTGGTGGCGCGCCAGCTTCGCGTGCGCATTGCATCTCCGACTGACATGGACTAGACTTCGCTCCAGTCGGCCATGCCGATCCCTTTCGCTGGCACTCGCGTTAGTCGTGCAGCCCTCCCAGGACAGAATAAAAATTAGGGGTGCCTGGTTGGTTCGTTGGGATCTGGCCGTCCATACAAAACGCAAGTCACTGAAGCCCGGAGCGCGCAAGCCTCCGGGCTTTTTCCGTTGCGCTTCGGCGCATACCCGCATGGCCCGCCGCAGCGCGGGCCGTTTTCATTGGAGCTTCCCATGATTAAGCCTTCTGTCGGCCGCAAGGTCTGGTATCGCCCGAGCGAAGCTGACCAGACCGGCCCCATCCCGATGGTCGCAAGTGCCGGCCAGCCGCTCGATGCCACCGTCATCGCGGTGTGGGGTGATCGTTGCGTCAACCTGAACGTGGTCGATACCGTCGGCCGTTCGTTCCCGGTCCTGTCCTGCACCCTGCTGCAGGATGGCGACGAGCCGTCCACCGACGCGGACGGCAACATCATCGGCCGCTATGCCGAGTGGATGCCGTACCAGACCGCGCAGGCGGCCAAGGACGCGGCGCCGGCCGCCTGAGCCTCCGTTGTCTCCACCCGCCGGTGACAGGGCGGGCTTCATGCGGGCTGGTGTTGTGGGGTGCCAGCCCGCTTTCTTTTTGGGGGAGTGCATGGCTACCGTCAGCGTCGACATCGGCTCAGTGCTGCGCGCGTTCAACGATGCGCAAGAGCGGCAGATGCCGTTCGCGGCGGCGCGGGGGCTCACGCGCCTGGCCGGGCTGGTCCGCGATGCCGAGACCGCCGCGATCGTGCAGGCCTTCGATAACCCCGTGCCGTTCACGCGGTCCGCGATTGGCAGCAGCGCGGCGACAAAGGCGTTGCTGGAGGCAACGGTCTTCATCAAGGATCGGCAGGCGGCGTACCTGCGCACGGAAGTGGAGGGCGGCCGCCGGGACCTCAAGACCTTCGAGCGGTTGTTCGGCAAGGGCATCGCCGTGCCCAGCGTTGGCGCCAAGCTGAACCAGTACGGCAACCTCACGCGCGGCACCATCAAGAAGATCGCCGCCGAGCTGAATTCGTCGGGCGAGTTCAAGCGCTACTTCATGGGCAAGCCTCGCGGGCACGACCTGCCTGAGGCGATCTATGCCCGCGTCGATGGCAATCGCCGCATCGTGCCGCTCCTGGTCTTCGTCAACGATGCCCAGTACCGGAAGCGGCTGGCCTTCAGCGAGGTGGCGGAGCACACGGCGCGGGCCAACTTCGAGCGCGAGATGCTGTTGGCCTGGCGCGACGCGCTGACCACGGCGCGCTGATCGGCGGCGTCGACCGGCTGGGCCGCCCGGCGGCCGGCCCCCCCAGGGGGGGGCGGGGGCGCCCGCCGGGGGCCCGCGGGTCCTTCCGGCCTCCCGACTCACAGGGGTCATTCACGCCCCGATTCATTTCCAGATGAAAGGGCGCCAAGGGTTAGTTAGTTTGGGGATGGGATGGGCAAGACCGTGAACCTGCTGGAGCTGGCCGAGATCACCGGATTCGCCGTGCAGACGCTGATTCGGTGGCAAAAGGACGAGGACATGCCGGTTCTGCTCGCTGGCCAGCGCGGCCGCGGCAACGAGTACGACACCGCCGCGGTCATTTCTTGGCTGGCGCGGCGCGAGGTCCATCGCGCTGGCCTGTCCAGCCCGAAAGACGAGCTTGATCGGGTGCGCAAGGTCGAAGTCGAGATCCGCATCGGCGAAAAGCTCGATCTGCTGGCGCCGGCCGCCACGTTCGAATCGCTCTGGAGCAACCACATCGAGGCGGCCAAGACCGAGTTGCTCCTGCTGCCCGGGAAGTTGGCTGACGCCGTGTTCGAGGCGCATGGCATCGAAGTCGACGAGCAACTGACCCTGCCGCTCATTGAGGAGTGCCTGGGCAAACTCCAACACCTGGACGAAGACGATGACGCTGACCCCGACTCTGAGCATCCTGACGATGCAGGAGACCTCGAGGAGGATGACGAAGACGGCTAGGCGCGCGCTGCGCGCGGCCGTGTCGCGCTGGGCGTTGCCGCCACGCATGAACGCGCTGGAATGGTCGCGCCGGCACCGCTATCTGTCGAGCATCGAGGCCGACCGCGCCGGCAAGTACGACCCGGAGGTGACGCCTTACCTGTGCTGGCCAGGCAATCCGCTCGAGGCGATCGACGATCCGAACGTGATCGAGGTGTGCTGCCAGAAGTCGGCGCAGGTCGCGTGGACCTCCGGTGTGCTCGGCAATATCCTGGGCAAGTGGATCGACCTCGACCCGTCGCCCATCCTTGGCCTGTTCCCGAAAGAGGGCGCGGCCAAGGAATACATGGCCGAGAAGTTCGAGCCGATGGTGGGCGCCACGCCGCGGCTTCGCGCCGCGGTGAATCTGCGCAGCCGCAAGGCGCAGCAGCGCATGCTGTTCAAGCGCTTTCGCGGCGGCTTCCTCAAGCTGGTCGGGTCGAATTCGCCGTCGAGCGTGAAGTCCAGCCCGATCCCGCGCGTCTTCATCGAGGAGCCGGACGACTGCAACCTCAACCTGCGCGGCCAGGGCGATTCGATCAAGCTGGCCAAGGAGCGCACGAAGACGTACCGGCGATCGCGCGTCAAGATCGTCATCGGCGGCACGCCGACCGTGGAGGGCACCTCGACCATCGCGGCCGAGATGGAGCTCTCGGACAAGCGGGTGGGCATGATTCCATGCCATCACTGCGGCGCGGAGCATGCGCTGAGTTTCGCCAACCTGCATTGCCCCGAAGATCCTGACGCGGCGCATCCGATCTACGGCAAGAAGGTGCCGGACGAAGCCTACTACGTGTGCCCGCACTGTGAAGGCCGATGGAACGATGCGGAGAAACGCCGCAATGTGAAGCAAGGCCGCTGGATGGCGACCGCGCCGTTCAACGGCATTGCCGGCTACTACATCAACGAGTTGTACAGCCCGTTCGCCGGCTCGACGATGCCTATCCTGATGGCAAATCGCCTCACGGCGATGCACCACCTGGAGATGGGCGACGAAAGCAAGCTCGTCGCCTTCGTCAACAGCTCGATGGGCTTGCCCTATTCGTTCAAGGGCGACCAGCCCGAGGCCAGCGTGCTGGCGGAGCGGGCGGAGCCATATGCCGCCGGCGTTGTGCCTGCCGGCGGCCTCGTGCTCGTCATGGGCGTCGACGTGCAGCCCGACCGCCTGGAGGTGGTTTTGCGCGCCTACGGGCGCGGGGAGGAATCCTGGTTGGTGCGGTATGACCGGCTCTATGGCCAGCCGGGCCTGATTACGGATGATGTCTGGAACCAGCTCGACAAGCTGGTCTTCGGCAAGTACCGGCATGAGCGCGGCTTCGCCCTGAGCCTCTCGGCGGTGTCGATCGACAGCTCGGACGGCAACACATCCGATGCGGTTTACAAATACGTGCGATCGCGCCAGGGCCGCGGCGTTCCGCATGTCATGGCGATCAAGGGCGCGCGCAGTCCCGATGCGGAGATCTTCCGTAAGCCCGGGCCGGTGATCGAGACCAACAAGAAGAACACGAAGGCGGCGCGCTACGGCGTGTCGGTCTTCATGGTCGGCGTTGGCCGCGCCAAGGACCTGTTGATCGGCGAACGCGGTCGCGTCGGACTGGAGGGCAAGGGGCCGGGCCGCTTTCACGTCTACAAGGACGTGATCGCCGACTACTTCGACCAGTTGCTGGCGGAGGTCAAGGCGCCGGTGCGCCAGAAAAACGGGCACGTGGTGCGCGTCTGGCAGAAGAAGGTCGGCAAACGCAATGAGGCGCTCGACTGCGAGGTCTACGCATTGCACGCCACGCGCGCGGCCAAGGTCCACCTGATGCAGGAGCGGGACTGGTCCACGCTCGAGGCGCGGCTGTCGCAAGGCGGCCTGTTCGACGACATGCCGCCACCACCGGCGCCGCTTCAAGTTGCCGACGCGCCATCACCTGTACCCGCCGTGCCGGAGTCGGAAGATGAGGACCCGGACGAGGATGCGCTGCAGGCCCGGCCACAGCGAGCCGCAGAGCCGGCTGCCGCCGACACATCACCCAACCTGCCACCGCGGGCGCGGCGCCGAAGATACGGCACCGTCTCGCGCGGCGTGGAGATCTGACCCATGATTACTGCAGAACAAGCACAGGCGCAGCTCGACGCATGGCTCGCCGCCAGCCTCGCGGTGGCACGCAACCAGTCTTACGAGATCGAGGGGCGCAAGCTCACGCGCGCCGACGCGGCCGAGATCCGCCGGCAGATCAATTTCTGGGAGGGCAAGCTCGCGGCCGCGCGCAACGGTGGCCGCCGCATGCGCATCGGCTACGGGGTCGCCGAATGAAAGTCGGCAAACCAGACCTGAAGCTCACGCTGACGGACCGGATCGTCAACTACTTCGATCCGGTCGCCGGCAACCGCCGGGCCCAGGCGCGCACCGCGCAGGCCTACTCCGGCGCATACGAGGGTGCCTCGCGTTCCAAGCGCTCGTTGCGTAACTGGTTTGCGTTCGGCGGCTCGGCCGATGCCGACCTGCTGCCGGCGCTGGCCGAGCTGCGCAATCGTAGCCGCGACCTGGCGCGAAACAATCCCCTGGCGCTGGGCGCCATCAACACGGCGGTGACGAATGTGGTCGGCACCGGGCTTGCGCCGCAGCCGACCATCGACGCGGAGGTGCTGGGCTTGACGGAGGAGCAGGCGTCCACCTGGCAGCAGCAGGCGCAGCGGGAATTTTCCCTGTTCGCTGACACGAAGGAATGCGACATCTCGCTAGCGCAGACGTTCTACGAGATGCAGCAGCTGGCGTTCCGTTCCACGCTGGAAAATGGCGACCTGTTCGTAGTCACGCCCCTCCTGACGCGCCACCGCACTGCATATCGCCTCCGCCTGCAACTGATCGAGGGCGATCGCTGCTGCAACCCGAACTACGCCGCCGACACGGAGAATCTTGCTGGTGGTATTGAGATGGACGACTACGGCGCCCCGGTTGCCTGTCACTTCCTGCGCAAGCACCCGGGCGGTATCGGTGCCCGCGCAGGCAAGCGCATCTGGGATCGGCGCGAGGTATTCGGCAACGGCACCGGCCGCCGCAACGTGCTGCACCTGTTCGAGCGGCGGCGGGTTGGCCAGACACGCGGCCAGCCGTACCTGGCGCCCGTGATTGAGCCGCTGCGGCAGCTCGGTATCTACACGGAGGCCGAGCTGGCCGCTGCGGTTGTATCGGGCATGTTCACGGTCTTCATCAAGACCGAGGACGGGCAGGGCGTTTTGCCCGAGGACGAAGGGAAGGAATCGCAGCCGGACTACCGGCTTGGCAAAGGCGCAGTTATCCAGGGTGCGCCCGGCGACAGCGTTGAGGTCATCAACCCAGGCCGCCCGAATGCGTTGTTCGATCCCTTCGTGCAGTCGATCCTGCGCCAGATCGGCGTGGCGCTCGAGTTGCCGTTCGAAGTGCTCATCAAGCACTACACCTCGAGTTACACCGCGGCGCGCGCGGCCATCCTGGACGCATGGCGCTTCTTCAAGCTGCGTCGCTTCTGGCTCTCGACAAACTTTTGCCAGCCGGTCTACGAGCTGGTGATGGACGAAGCGGTCGCCAACGGCCGCCTGTCGGCGCCGGGTTATTTCACTGATCCCCTCATCCGGCGCGCCTGGTTGGGCTGCCAGTGGGTGGGTGACGCGCCGGGCGCGGTCGATCCACTCAAGGAAGCGCTGGCGTCGGAGAAGAATCTGGCGATCGGGCGCACTACCCTGGCAAAGGAAACAATGGCCTATGACGGGAGCAATTGGGTCGACAACCACGCGCAGCAGGCACGGGAGATGGAGGCCCGCCGCCGCGATGGGCTCCTGGTGCCGGCCACGGCCAGCGGCGCAGAAATGGAGCCCGGGCTCGATGACCCCTCGGCGCCGCCCGACCCCAGCGACCCCAAGCCTTTGCCGGATCTGCCGGCCAACAAGTAACGCGGACCCGCCCATGTGGCGGGTTTTGTTTTTCAGGAGCAGTGATGAATCGACTACTCGATGTGGTGACGGCGCCCTGGGCGATCCTGCCAGCCAAGCTCTCGGAGATCGTCGCAGCTTACGACGCGCGCATGCTGGGCGAGCAGATCGACCTGCAGGCGGTAGCCGCCAGCCTGGGCCGGCCGCTCGGCAGCGAGCCGCAGGACTACGAGATCGTCGACGGTGTGGCGATCATTCCGATGATGGGCACGATCGCGCGCCGCGCGAATCTGTTCAGCGACATCTCCGGCGGCGCTTCCAGCGACCTGGTGATGCGCGATCTGCGCTCGGCTGCGGCGAACAGCCGGGTGAATTCGATCCTGCTGCATGCCGACACACCCGGCGGCACCGTCGCCGGCACGCAGCAGACCGCCAACGTGATGCGTGAGGTAGGCGCGGTCAAGCCCGTCGTCACCCTGGGCGATGGTCTGATCGCCTCGGCCGGCTACTGGATCGGCGCCGCCGCACAGGCGGTGTTTATCGCCGACGGCACCACGCAGGTCGGCTCCATCGGCGTCGTGAGCAGCCACCGCGACGTGTCGCGCTCCGAGGAAATGCGCGGCGTCAAGACCACCGAAATCTATGCCGGCAAGTACAAGCGCATCGCCGGCAGCTACGCGCCGCTGTCCGAGGAGGGCAGGGCTTCGGTGCAGGACTACGTGGATTACCTGTATGGCCAGTTCGTGCAGGCCGTTGCGGAATACCGCGGCGTCAGCACTGAGAAGGTCCTGGCCGACATGGCCGACGGGCGCATTTTCGTCGGCCAGCAGGCCGTCGATGCTGGGCTGGTTGACGGCATTGCCACGCTCGACCAGCTGGTCGGCCGGCTTGCCGCTGGCGAGTTCAAAACCCCCGGGGCCGCAGTGCCCCGTCCCAAGACCCGGGCGGATATGCCCACTTCTCCGAAAGGAAACTCCATGAGCATCACGACCCGCGACGAGCTGGCGGCAGAATCGCCCGCACTGCTGCAGGAAATCGAATCCGCCGCCCGCGCCGCCGGCGAAGCTGCCGGCGCCACCGCCGAGCGCGCACGCATCCTCGGCATCGAGGCGCACGCGATGGTCGGCCACGAGGCGCTCATTGCCTCGCTGAAGGCCGACGGCAAGACGACGCCGGACCAGGCCGCCGCCCAAGTCCTGGGCGCGCATCGCGCGGCGCTGGCCAAGCAGGCCAGCGGCCAGGCTGCCGACGCTCCGCCGCCGCTGCCGGCGTCGGTAGATGCCAGCGCTGGCGGCAAGAAGGATGCGCCGACCAAAGCGCAGATCGCCGCGCGCGCGGCCGAGCTGCGCCGTGAGGCCGAGGCCAATGGCGGGAGCCTGTCCTACGCCGCGGCGGCCACGCAGGCCGCCAAGGAACTGGCGCAGGACTGACCGCACCGCGTCTCTCATCACTTCACAGGAAATCACCATGAGCAATCCCGGACTCCTCAAGGCCCATATCGCCGAGGGCCCGCTGGCCAAGAATCGCATCGTCACCCACGGTGCGACCGACGGCAGCGTCAAGCAGGCCACCGCGGCCACCGATCCCCTGCTGGGCGCCACCGAGGGCTTCGCTTACGTCGCCGGCGACCGCCCGACCATCGTGCGCAGTGGTATCGCCGACATCGAGTACGGCGGCAACGTCACGCGCGGTCAGCCGCTGACCGCGGATGCGGTCGGCCGTGCCGTCGCGGCGGCGCCGGCCGCTGGCAGCAACGTTCGCATCATCGGCTTCGCCGACGTGTCGGGCGTCCAGGGCGACATCTGCCCGGTGTCCTTGGCGCCCAGCGTGATGCAGGGCTAGACGCCCCGTCCCGCCTTCCTTCTTCCCTTTCTTCTAGGAGTCATCCATGACGACTGCTGTCGCTCCGTACCCGATCAATCTGCAGCTCATCGCGGCGATCGTGATTGCCTACGCCAACGGCGAGATGATCGCCGACCAGGTGATGCCGCGCGTGCCGGTTTCCCAGGCCGAGTTCAAGTATCTGGTGCAAACGGTCGCTGACCACTTCACCGTGCCCGACACCCGTGTGGGCCGCAAGGCGAAGCCCAACCAGGTCGAAAGCTCCGGCACCATGCAGACCGGCGCCGTGTTCGACTACGGCCTGGACGAGATCGTCCCGGTCGAGGACGTGAAGAACGCCCCGGAGGGTGTCGACCCGTTGGCGCTCGCCGCCGAATTCGTGATGAAGCTGGTCACGCTCGACCGGGAGGTACGCGTGGCCAACACCGTCTTCGGTGCGGCGAATCACACCAACAAGCTCACCCTGGCGGGCTCGGCGCAGTGGTCCGACTACACCAGCTCGGACCCGATCACGGCCATCCTGACCGCGTTGGACGCGCCGATCATGCGGCCGAATGTGGCGATCTTCGGTCGCACCGTGTGGACCAAGCTGATCCTCCACCCGAAGGTGATCGACTACGTGAACGGCAAGGGTGGTACGTCCGGCGGCGTGACGCGCCAGCAACTGGCCGGCGCAATTGAGATCGATGAGATCCTGGTCGGCAGTGCTTTCGTCAACACGGCGCGCAAAGGCCAGGCGATGTCGCTGCAGCGTTGCTGGGGCAAGCATGCGGCATTCATCTACCGCGAGAAGCCGGCGGAGACCACGCGCTCCACCACCTGGGGCTTCACCGCGCAGCAGGGCGAACGTATCTCCGATGCCGATTTCGGCAAGCAGTATGGCGGCCTCGAGGGCAGCTACATGGTGCGCGCTGGCGAGCGCGTCAACGAACTGGTGACTGCACCGGATCTGTCCTTCTTCTTCCAGAACGCTATCGCCTGAGGGCGCTAGCGCCGCGTCTTGTCAGAGCGGCCCGCCATGTGCGGGCCGTTTCCTTTTCGAGAGGAACAGCATGAGAGTCAAAGCAATCTGGCCGGTGGATACCGGCAGGAAGGAGCCGCACGCCGCCGGCGCCGAGTTCGATGTCTCGCCGGAGCTTGCCTCCGAGCTCAAGGCGGCGGGCGCGGTGGAAATCGTGGAGCGCAAGCGCGGTGGCGAGCCGAAGAACCCGGCCGGCACGCAGCTGGAGCCGCCGCCCCCCGATCCCGGCGCGCCTGGCGCGCCCGGTGGTAGCGGCGCCGGCGATACGGATGCCGGCGACGACCAGACCGGCGACCAGGGCGGCCAGGGCAGTAACCCCGGCTCGCAGGCCTGATGGACGGCGAGGACCTGGACGATTTTGTCGAGGATTTCGGCGAGCTCGTCAACGTGCCCAGCCGGGGCATTTCCCACAAGGCGCTCATCAACCATCTGCCCGGCGACACGCTCAACGGTCTCTCGCGGGGCAATGGCGTGCAACTGCTGGGCCGTGCGGATCTGTTCGGTGTCCTGGCGGCCGGTGATGTGGTGACGGTGAGCGCCGGCCCCGCGGCCGGGGACTACAACCCGGTCGGCGAGCCCGCGAAGCGCAGTGACGGCGCGTTCGTGCTGATCGATCTCAACCCGGTATCGACATGACCACCACCAAGCGCGAGGAAATGGCCCAGCGCCTCTACGAGCGCTTGCAGGCCGTGCCCGGTCTGCAAGCGCTGGGACTGGCGTTCTCCCGGTCCCTCTTTGCCGCATTGGACATGCGCGGAAAGAAGCGTGTTCTGGTGGTGCACCACGGCAAAGAGCAGCTCGGCGCCGAGTCGACTGCGGAGATCGACCGGCATGCCGTGCTGATCGTGACCATCGTGACGCGCGACCCGGACCCGGACAGCCTGTCCGAAGCTGCGTTCGCGCTGATGCATCCCGCCGTCATGACGTTCACGGACCCCGCGCTGATCGACATCAGTGAGCTGGGCACGGACGCACCCAGCTACGACAACCTCGGCGGCATCGTCGGCGCGCGCGCAGTCCACTACGACTTCTTTTACCGCACGGGGCGTGACAGCCTCAGTGCATAGGAGATCCAGATGAAGCAAAACACGGAGGCCGGGCCGCCGGCGGACGCGGCTACCACCGCGGCCACGCCGGCACCGTCCGATTCGGCCAGCGTGCTGGCCACCGACCATTTCGCCGGCGTGGCGGGCTCGTTCGAGTTCGATCCGGTCAGCGGCACGCGCCGTCCGGTAGCCGGGCCGGCCATCAACCAACCCGAGGAGAATCAGCATGGCTAAGCTCAATCGAAAGACGGTGCTGCTGGCAAAAATCGAGACGACGCCGGGCACCGATGCCGTTCCGACCGGCGCCGCCAATGCCATCCTGGCGCGCTCGTGCACCGTGCAACCGCTGGTGGCGGAGAACGTGCCGCGCAATCTCATCCGGGCCTATTTCGGCAACAGCGAGCAGATCCCGGTGGGCATTCACAGCGAGCTCGACTGCGAGGTCGAACTGGCCGGCGCCGGCGCGGCCGGTACGGCACCGGCCTGGGGGCCGCTCATGCGTGCGTGCGGCATGTCCGAAACCGTCACAGCGGCCACGGATGTCAAATACGCGCCCGTGACTGGCACCAACGAGACGGTGAGCATCTACGCCTACATCGACGGCCTGCTGCACAAGCTGGTCGGCTGTAAGGGTACGGTGGCCTTCGACATCACCGCCAAGCAGGTCCCGGTGATGCGTTTCAAGTTCATCGGTACGTTCGCGCCGGTGACGGATGCGGGTAATCCGGCGGGCGTGGACTACTCGAAATTCCAGCGGCCGGCCGCGGTCAACAAGACCAATACGGCAACCTGGTCCATCTCCGGCTATACGGGCCCGTTGCAGGCGCTGCAGATCGATCTGGCGAATACCCTGGTCTGGCGCTCGTTGGTCGCCTACGAGGGCGTCGAGCAGACCGATCGCCAGCCGACCGGCAGCATCAACATGGAGCTCACCACGGTGGCCAGCAAGGACTGGTGGTCGACCGTGCGCGACGTGGTGCTGGGCGCGCTGTCGATCACGCACGGTACGGTGGCCGGCAACATCGTCAAGATCGACGCTCCCAAGGTGCAGATGTCGAACCTGGCATACGCCGACCAGGACGGCGTTGCGATGATGACCTCCAACCTCACCATCAATCCGAACGTGGGCAACGACGAGCTGCTGATTACGGTCAAGTAGCCGGCTGCGGCCTTGCCGCTGCACAACCCGTGAGGCCCGCCGTCGAGCGGGCCTCCGTCATTTCCAGGAGAACCACCCCAATGGCATTCAAGCTCACCACCACGCCGACCTTCGGCGCGCGCGTCACCGTCGAGACCCTCAACGAGAGGGGCGTCATCGAGAAATCGCAATTCCTGGCGATTTTCACCCGCTACACCGTGACCCAGCTCGAGGAGCTCAAAGCACGTTGGCTGTCCGAGGGCAAGGATGATCCCTGCTGGCTCGCGCGTCAGGTCCTGGTCGGCTGGAAAGAGCTGGTAGCCGACGACGGCACCGTGGCCGAGTTCAACGAAGAGAACAAGGCCGTGCTGCTGCAGATCCCGCCGGCTGTCGCCGCGTTGCAGGCAGCGTTCTGGGACAACGTCATCACCTCGCGCGCAAAAAACTGATCGAGGCCGCGCGGCATTGGGCCGGCGCGCGCGAAACCGACTTCGAGGCGGACGCCGATGTGGCCGACGCGCTGGAGGCGATGGGTGCGCCGGCGGAGGTGGTGGCAGCAGCGCGGGCCCGGGGCAGTGGCGAGGATTTTTTCTACCACGACGACACCCGGGAGGCGGTGCTGTTTTTCCTCGACCTGTGGAGCCAGTGGAACCACGTTGGCACGATGGCCGGTGTGGTGCGCACCGGCCTCAACTACCCAGCCGTGGAGAGTGCCATGCGCCTCAGCGGCATCGGTGGAAAGAGCCGCGCGGCCTTGTTCGCAGATCTCCAGTTGATGGAGAGTGCGGCGCTCAAAGTCTTCCTGGAGGAAGCCGAGAGACGCCGCCGATGACCACAACACCCGCTTCGGCGGGTGTTTTCATTTGAAGGGAGGGGCCTGTGTCCGATCTCGGGAACATGGTTGTCCGGTTGCGTGCTGACCTGGCCGAATACAAACAGGATATGGCCGGTGGCGCCGCCGTCGCGGTGCAAACCGGGGCCAAGATCGAGGGCGCCATGCAGGGCGCCGCGACACGAGCGGAGCAGAGCGCCGCGATCGTGGCGCGCAGCTCGGAGCGCCTGGCCGGCTCGATGAACCGGGCCGTGGAATCCACCGGCGCGCTGAACCGCCAGTTTGATGGTCTTCTGCGCACGCTCGGCGGCATCGGGCTCGGTCTCACCATCAGCGAGATGGTCAGCCTGTCGGATGCCTCCACCAATCTGGCGGCGCGCATCGGCCTGGTGTCGTCCTCGGCCGCGGCGGCGACGCAAACGCAGGCTGCGCTGTACGACATCGCGCAGCGCACGCGCCAGCAGTGGGAAGGGGTGACGCAGACCTACTCCTACCTCGCCAAGGCGGGCCAGGAGCTGGGCGTCAGCCAGGAAAAAATCTTGCGCGTGACCGAGAATACCTCCAAGGCCATTGCGCTCAGCGGCGGGGCTGCGGAAACGACCCAGGCTGCCCTGGTGCAGTTTTCGCAGGGCCTCGCCAGCGGCACGCTCCGCGGCGAAGAGCTCAATTCGGTGCTCGAGCAGGCGCCGCGCCTGGCGCAGGCATTGGCTGACGGCCTGGGCGTCTCCATCGGGGAGCTGCGCAAGCTGGGCGAAGAGGGCAAGCTGGTACCGGCGCAACTGCTGGATGCGCTCGACAAGGCCGGCAAGCAACTGCGCGCGGAGTTCGCCTCGATGCCGCTGACGGTCGAGCAGTCGTTCACCCAACTGCAGAACGCGCTCATGAAGCGCATCTCGGACATGAACGAGGCCTCGGGCGTGTTCCGCAAGCTGGCGGATGGCGTTTCCTTCCTGGCCATGAATCTGGACTACGTGACGGCGGCGCTCACCGGCCTTACCGCCGCCAAGGCGGCAGATTGGGCGCTGAATGCGGCGTCTTCGTTCGCGCGCAAGGCCGATGCAGCCATGCTGTCGGCAGCAGCGACCCGGCAGGAGACCACCGCTACGCTGCTGGCGATCGAGGCCGAGGTTGCCCGCACCGCGGCGCGCACGGCGGACATGACGGCGAGCTCGGCGGCTATCGGTGTGGCGCGTACTGAGCAGACGGCCCGTTTGGCCAGTGCCAATGCGTCGCTGCAAGCCGCTGAGGCGACGCTTGCCGCGGCCACGGCCGCCGGCGCGCTGTCCGGTGCCCTGCGGCTAGTGCGCGAGGCCGACCTACAGGCGACCGCGGCAACGGCGGCGCGCTCGGCGGCGCTGGCGGAGCTGGCCGTCCTGGGTCAGCAGCAAGTGCGCGTGAACCTTGAGGTGGCCGCCGCCACCGAGGCCAATGCAGCGGCCCAGCGCTCGCTGGCAACTGCCCAGGCGGCGGGCGCTGGTGGTGCCGGCATCGCCGCTCGGGCCCTGGGCCTGCTGGGCGGCCCGCTGGGGGCGGTGGTGACTGTGCTGGGCCTCGGTGTCACGGCGTGGGAGATCTACTCGGCCAGGCAGCGCGATGCCGCGCGCGAAGCGGCGGATTCGTCGGGCAAGCAGGCGGCCGTCAGCGTTCAGACGACGCAGCAGATCATTGACGATCTGAACAAGCAGATTGCCAAGTACCGGGAGCGCAACGAAGTGCGCGACGGCACGCCGGCGGCCGATACGGCGAGGCTGGTCGACCAGAAGCAGCGCTTGGCGGACCTGCACACGCGGAATGCTGCCATCACGCCGGAGCAACGCGCTGCCAACCCCTATAACCCGGATCTGCTGGATGAAGCGCGGCTCGAGAACGCCATCGTCGAGGCGGAGACAGCCATGCGCGCGGAGCGCGTGCGCAAGCTTCAGGCGGAAAACGAAAAGTTCGATCAGCAGCTCAAGGGCATCAACGAGAACTACGAGAAATACATCACCACGCAGAAGGGCTTGCTGGCCGAGGGTGCCATCAGCCTCTCTACCTACGTCGATCGTGTCAAGGTGGCCTATGACAAGTGGGCCGGCGGCTCCAAGGACGCGGAGACGGCCAATAAGGCCTTCCAGAACATGCTGGGCGGCCAGATGGCGTCGATCGAGCAGCAAAGCAAGCTGCGCGAAGACACGCTCAAGCGCGAGCTGGCCAACATCGACCGCCTGCGCAAGACCGGGCAGATCACGGAGAGCGAGGCGCTGCAGAGTAGCTACGATGCACGCGAGACGGCCCTGCAGGGCGAGATTGCGCAGGCCAAGCAGCTCGAGGACCTGGCCGCCGGCAAGAAAGAGCTGGCGGCACGCGAGAAGTACCACGGCGAGCGCGTGCGCCTCGAGGCGGAGCTCGCGGCGTTGGACCAGGAGCGCGTCAACGCGCTCAAGGACCAGACCGAGCAGCTCTACCGTGCCCAGGCGGACAGCGACCAGAAGACGCTGATGGGCATCGAGCAGCGCATCGTGGCCGTGAAGGACGAAACGCTGCTGTACGGGCGCCTGCCGTCGGTGATCGAGTCGGTGACGGTCGCTCGCCTCCAGGAGCGGCGGGAGGCCATTGCCATGCTCGACCCCATGAGCGACCAGCTCAAGGCGCTCGATGCGGAGATCGACGCGCGCAAGCGCCTGCAGGAGGCGCTGTCGGCCAAAGAGACCACCGAGGCCCGCTATGACCTGGCCAAGAAAACCGAGGAGGAATGGAAGCGGCTCTCCAACGAGCTGGGACAGGGCCTGACCGATTCCCTGTTCCGCGCCTTTGAATCGGGCAAGGATTTCGGCCGCACCTTCCTGGACGGCCTCAAGAACCTGGCCAAGACCACCCTGCTGCGCATTCCTATCCAGTACGTGCAGAACGGCATCCTGAGTGCCTTTGGCCTGGGTGGGGGCAGCGGTGGCGCCGGCGGGGCCATTCAAAGCGCGGCGGACCTCTACGGCATGGTCGACAAGATCAAGACGGGCTACGGCCTGGTGTCGGCCTGGCTGGGCGGTGGCGGTAGCGCGGCAACCGGCGCCACGTTCGGCGGGACCGGCTTCCTGGCTGGTGGCCTGTTCGGGGCCGGCACCGGCGCTTCGATCTATGGCGCTGGTGCCGCCGGCGTGGCCTATGGTGCGAATGCCGGCCTGTCGCTGTACGGAGCGGGTACCGCCCTGTCGCTGTCGGGCAGCACGGCCGGCCTCGGCGCAATGGCCGGCTCCGCTGGCGCCAGCGCCGGCGGCATCGGTGCCGGCATCAGCGGTGCGATGGCCGCGGTGCCGGTGGCCGGCTGGGTGGCGGCGGGGATGGCGGCGGCAGATGCCTTGTTCGCCAAAGGGTGGGACTACAAGAAAGTGGACATGAACACCCTCGGCAAGGTCTACGGGGCAGCCACGTTCGGCGCGGACAGCCTGCTGCGCAGTGTCGGCGTCAGCGATCGCTTGGCCAACGTGCTTTCCGGTGCCTCGACCATCACGGCGCTGTTCGGCCGCAAGAAGCCGGAAGTGCAGGCCGCCGGCATCGTGGGCGACTTCACCGCCGACGGGTTCAGCGGTCAGCAGTTCGTGGACTGGAAGGCCAAGGGTGGCTTGTTCCGCAGCGACAAGAAATGGACCGACTACTCGGCGCTGGACGACCAGCAATCTGCTGTGTTTGGTGGCGCCGCCAAGGGTTCGCTGGCGTTCTATGAGAATCTGGACAAGCTCGCGGGCGGTGCAGGCCTGCAAGACCGACTCGGCTCGTTCCGCTACAGCGTGCGAGCGGATCTGCGCTCGCAGGACCAGGTGGACCAGCTGCTCAAGGACATGTCGAACTCGATGGGCAGCCAGCTGCTGCCGCAGCTCGAGGCGCTCCGTCAGGGCGAGGAATCGGTGTCCGATGCGGCGCAGCGTTTGACCGATGTCTACACTTCCACCAATACGGTGGCGTCCGTCCTTGGCAAGACCACCGAACAGGCCTTTGGTGGGGTGGGCCTGGCCACGGCCAAGCTGCGGCAGAACCTGGTCGACCTGGGCGGCGGGCTGGACACGTTCAACGCCAAGGTGGCCGACTACTACGCCGGCTATTTCTCCGACGAGGAGAAGATCACCAGGTTGCGCAGCCAGCTCTCCGACAGCTTCAAGGATCTTGGGCTCGCCATGCCGGAGACCCGCGCGGGCTTCCGGGCCTTGGTCGAATCGCTGGACCTGAGCACGGACAACGGCCAGCAGCTGTTCGTGGCGATGATGAACCTGGCGCCGTCCTTCGGCCAGGTGGCGGATGCCACGGCGGCGGCGGAGGCCGCCACCAAGGCATTCGGCGACCAGGTGAAGCAGTTTCAGGACCAGCTGCTACTGGGCAACCTCTCGACGCTCACGCCCGAGCAGCAGTATGCGGAGGCGAAGCGCCGCTATGACGAAACATCGGCCAAGGCAATGGGCGGTGATGCTGATGCTCGGTCGCAGTGGTCGCAGATCGCGCAGGCCTTCCTGGAAGCATCGCGGGCCTACTACGCGAGCGGCGGCCAGTATACCGACGACTTCAACAAGGTCCAGGGTTTCAGGCCGGACGGCTCGCACGCGAACGGCCTGGCCTACGTGCCTTTCGACGGGTACATGGCGGAGCTGCACAAGGGCGAGCGGGTGCTGACCCGGGAGGAAAACGCGCGGTTCAGCAAGCCGGCGGACTGGTCCGGTTTCGGTCGGGGCGGCGCGCCGGCGATGACGGCGGAAATCAAAGCGCTGCGTGCTGAGGTTCAGGCGCTGCGCGAAGACAACCGCCAGCTCGCCGCCGCGCGCATGCAGCAGGCCCAGGACAACCACCAGGAGGCCGTCACGGTGGCCGGCCGCCAAAGCCGGCGGCTGGACGATATTTCCAACAACATCAAGCCATGACCATTGCAATTGAGGTGACTGCCTGGCGGATCTCGGCCGCGGCGGTGGAGACCTTGCGCTTTGCAAGCGAGGGCTTCACCACGCGGCCGACTGATACGCCGGCCAATGCGTACTTCGACGGCCGCCTGCAGGAGCAGCCGCGGCTGGGCCGGTCGCTGTTCGACCGCGCCACTACCTACGGCGCGTCGCGCGCCTCGGTCGGGCAGATTCGCCTTCTGAATCCCGATGGCGCGCTCGATCTGCTGGCCACCGACTACGCCGTCGACGGCCGGCCCTTCGTCGTGAAGGTCGGGCAGCTCGGCACGCCGGTGGCCACCTGGTCGACGGTGATGTCCGGTCTGCTCGATGACGTTGCCGCGGAGGACGGCGTTGTCAATCTGAAGGTGCGCGACCGCCTGGCCTTCCTGGGCAAGCCGCTGGACCGGCCCAAATACGCGGGCAGCAACGTGCTGCCCGACGGTGTGGAGGGCACGAAAGACGACCTCAAGGACCAGTACAAGCCGCGCATCTATGGCGCGGTGCTGAACGTGCCCACGAAGGCGGTCAACACGTCCAAGCTCGTCTATCAAGTCTCCGACCAGGCCTGCGCCGTGAGCGCGGTCTATGACAACGGCGTGGGGCTGGCTCGCGGCGCCGACTACGCCGACCAGACGGCGCTGCTGGCTACCGCGCCGGCGGCCGGCACGTTTCGCTGCTGGCAGGGCCTGTTCCGGCTCGGCTCCGCGCCGGCGGGCCAGGTGACAGCGGATGCGGCCACGGTCGAGCAGCGCGCGGGTGCGCTGCTCCAGCAGGTCGCGCTCGACGCGGGCATCCCCGCCGCCGACATCGAGGGCGCAGACGTGGCGGCGCTGAACGCGGCCAACGCGGCGGCGGTCGGGGTGTGGGTGGACGGCGAGACGAATGGGCAGGCGGTGATGGATACGCTCGCCAATGCCATCGGCGCCTGGTACGGCTTCGACCGGCTCAACCGCCTGCGCATGGGGCGCCTCACGCAGCCGGCGGGCGTGCCGGTTGCACGCTGGCCGGCGGATGCCGTGACCAGCCTGGTGTTGCGCGAGGCGGGCGTGCCCAACTGGCGCACCGTGGTGCGGTACGCACGGAACTACACCGTCCAGGCCCAGCCCGCCGGCAGCGTGTCGCAGGCACGCAAGGCCTTCCTTGCCGAGGAATACCGGCAGGCGGCCGTCGAGGTGCCCGCAGTCAAAACGCCGTGGCCCTCCTCGGAAGAGCTGTCGTTCGATACGGCCTTGATCGCGGAGGCTGATGCGGTGGCGGAGGCCAACAGGCGCAGCGCGCTGTATAGCGTGCGGCGCATGCTGGTTGACGCCGACGTGCCGCTGTCGGAGCTGGCCGCCGTCGACCTGGGTGCGGTCGTGATGCTGGACGGCGCCAGATACGTGGCGCCCGGGCGGCTGCTGTGCGTGATCGCGCTGGATGCCGGTGTCGATAACGACACCGTGAAACTGACATTGTGGGGGTAGGGTGGCCAACGTTCTTCTTGCGCATCCCAACATCGCCGATACCGGCACGCTGAGCGGCGGGGCCTGGCAGGTCAGCCGCGACAACCTGAAAGACCGGCGCCTGTCGCGCGTGGCGCGCACGGCAACGGCAGCCAAGGCCGACACGCAATTCACGCTGGACCTCGGTCGCAGTCGACTGATGACGGTGATTGCCATCGTTCGGCACAACGTCTCGACCTCCGGTAAGTGGCGTGTGCGTCTGGCCACCGATCCGGGCTTTGCCGCGCCGGTCTACGACAACGCGGTGACGGTGCCGCTGGACGGGTCGCCTTCGCTGCAGATGGATTTCCTCACGCAGACCTTTATGGCGTGGGAGCCAGACTGGCAACTGGCATGGCCAACGCTGTTCCCGACCAGCGTGCTCGAGTGGGAAGATGACAATTTCTGGACCGGCAGCATCACCGAGGAGGAGCGCAGGGAATATCCCTCGTTGCTGCTGGCCATTTTGCCGAAGCCGACCGCGGGCCGGTATGTCCGGGTGGAGATCGATGACGAAACGAACCCGGACGGCTATGTCGAGTTCGGCCGCATATTCGTCGGCAGTGCCTGGCAGCCCCTTTACAACGCCAACTATGGCGCGTCGATCGCCTGGGAGACCGATACCGGGATGCAGCGTGCGCTGTCCGGTACGCCGTATTTCGATCACAAGGCGGGCCGGCGCGTGACGCGCTTTGATCTCGGTTTCCTGACCCGGGATGAGGCCCTTGGCCGCATGTTCGAGATCCAGCGCAAGGCCGGCATCGACGGCGAGATCCTTCTGGTGTGGGACAGGGACGACGCGATCAATCTGATGCGGCAGTCGTATCTCGGCCGCCATCGCCAGCTCGGGCCCATCACACGGGCCTTTGTCGGTAACTTCAGCAACGCATTTGAAATCGAGGAGCTCACCTGATGACCAGCGTAACTTTCACGCCGGACGTTGGCGGCGATGGCATCACCATCGACGACAGCGATAACCCCTCCACGGGCCTGGCCAACGGTGGCCACCGCACGCGGTTCATGATCGCGCTGCAGCAGTTCCTCAAGCTCACCATCTGGGTCAAGACCACCGCGCAGGCGGTGCTGGGCTATCGGGATGCCGCCGCGACTTCGGCGGCCAGCGCGCAGGCCTTTGCCGCTGCCGCGCAGGCAGCAGCCGGCGCGCCATCCTATGCAGGCAAGGCGAACTATGTGTTTGCTGTGAACGCCAGTGCCACCGGGGTGGGTTGGACGGACACTCCTGTTCTCACGTCGGTGACTGCTCGCGTGGGAGTGCTATCGGGTGCCAGCCCGCAACTGCGTATGGACGATACCGCTCAGGCGGGGGCATTGGGGCTGTTCGATCTGCGCAACACGGGAGGCAGCTGGGCCTTGGTGCGTAACACGGCCGCAGCGCGGGATTTTTCCACGGCGACAAGCGAGTACATCGTCAGCGGCGCAGGCCGGCATTTGTTCGGGGGTGTTGCCGATGACGGTGCCACGAAATACCAGCTCACCGGCGACATCAGGGTCACGGGTGTGTTGACCGCAACCAACGTTACCGCTCCTTCCGACATCACGCTAAAGACTGACCTTGAGGCGCTGGTCGGGGTGCTGTCCATGCTGAAGCGCTTGCGCGTCGTGCGCCACGGCTGGAAGGGTGACGAGAGCGGGCGCAAGGACATAGGGGTCATTGCGCAGGACCTGCTCATGGATCTGCCGGAGCTGGTGGTGGTGGGGCCAGACGGAAAGCTCTCAGTCAACTACCCCAAGCTATCGGCAGTGCTGCTTGCGGCGATTCAGGAGCAGGACCTCCGGCTGACCGCGCTGGAGTCCCGGTAATGCTCGACTATCCGATTTCCTTCTACAGCATCAACGCTGAGATGGGGTTGGCACCCGAGACCCCCATCAGCCTCACAGACGCAAACGTCCGGCGGCTCGCCAACAAGGCGGCGGGCAGCGTGTCGCTTTCTGACCTGGTCGGTATCCAGGAGTACACCATTACAGTCGGTGTGCACTCGACCCTCGACGTGTATGGGTCGAATCTAGGGGTCATAGGCGGGGACGCATATACCGAGCCGTTTGGGGGGCACGGGCAGAGCGGAAATCCTGGCTCAAAGGCATGGACGAATGGTTGGGGTGTTCGTTCGATAACCAGCGTATGGGATGGGGGAGCTGGGAGCACTGCACTGGTCTTGACAATGCCTCCTGGGCAAGTTCCCACCTTTTCATCGCTCAGCGTGGGCACCCTCACGCTGACTAGGGCCTCAGTTGTGGAGCAGCGTCCTCTCGTCAACGGGGACGCCTACTACTTCAGGTGGATTGGCCGGATTGTCTCTCCTGATGGTGCCAGCCGGCCCGCTGTCGGAAGTCAGCTTCGCATGGCCTTGCGCCGATAGTTGCAACGCTGCATTTTTCTCGATCCATCTATCTCGCCACCTTCGGGTGGCTTTTTCTTTTGGAGGGCCGTATGCCGGCAGAAGACAAGTACAGGTATCACCAGCAGCAGCTCACCTCGCCGTCGCGCGATTTCGTGGTGGCGAACAAGGACGACAACGCGGACCTGCCGCAGGTGTCGCGCGCGATCTACGTGGGCACCGGCGGCGATGTCAACGCCGTGCGCGAAGACGGCACCGCGGTGCTGTTCAAGAACGTGCCGGCGGGTTCCATCCTGCCGATTCGTTGCTTTCGCATCAAGGCGACCGGCACCACGGCCAGCGACCTGGTGGTGCTGTGATGCAGTTGGGCATCGGGCTTTCGATTTCCGGTGTCGGGGCGCGTCGCTATGACGCCGACGATCTGGCCAGCGGCACGCTCAGCCTGAATTTCGTCGCTACCAACGACGTAACGCTGGTAGTCGATTTCGTTGCGGGGACCTACCGCGCGTGGATCGATGATCCGTCCTGGCCATATGGCGTGACGGGTGTTTTCAAGGGAAAGGCATAGCCATGCTGGTAAGCAAGAATTTCGGTGACATAGTGACCTTCATGCGTGCGTCCGTGGGATGGAGCTACAGCCCGGCCGGCGTGCTGGTGCCGAGCGCGGCCAATGGCCCACGGCTCGATTACGATCCCACGACGCAGCTCGCGCGTGGGTTGCTGCTGGAGGAGCAGCGGACGAACTTGATCCGCAACAACTCGATGGCGGGGGCCACGGCGGGCACTCCGGGCACCTTGCCAACGAATTGGTTCGTCAACTCGGCGGGAACCGCATGGAGTGTGGTGGGGGTAGGCATAGAGGGCGGCATCCCCTATATCGACATTCGATTTCAGGGAGTGCCGTCGGCGGGCACGATTCAGATTGGTCCCGAGAACTATTCGGCGCTGGCTGCGGCAACGGGCCAAACTTGGTCGTTGTCGGCATTCGTGCGCGTTGCTGCGGGGAGTTTGACGAACATCGGCAGCTTTCGTCTCAACCTGGACGAGAGCACATCCGGTGGTGCGTTTGTCTTCTCCAATACGAGTGCGGCCTTCCCGCTCGCCGCCGTGCAACTCGCGATGGGTCGGCCGTCGTATTCCCCGACGCTATCCGGCGGTGCCACGGTGGGATCGATTGCTCCCCAACTGCGGCTTGGCGTGACTGTCGGCAGCGCAATTGATGTGACTCTTCGCGTCGGCGCCCCGCAGATCGAGCAAGGCGCCTTTGCCACCGCGCCGATTCTCACCTCCGCAGCGCAGGTCACTCGCGTGCCCGACAGCGCAGTCATCGCTGACCTGAGCAAGATCGGGTTCAATGCCGCGGAGGGCACGTTCTATGCCGAGGTTGAGGCGCCCAATTCATCCATCGCCACGGCGAAAGGCATTGTCAGCATCGACGATGGCACCGAAAACAATCGCCTTACGCTGACGAAGGAGATCAACGGGAGGCTCGGTTTCGCGTCCGTCATCGGTGGCGCGGGCTCCGTCATCCTGGCATCGGTCGCCAACATGCCGGTGGGGCCGGTGAAAGTTGCGGCCGCATACAAGGCCGGCGACTTCGCCATGTGCATGGGCGGAGCGGCTCCTGTCATCTCGGCCGCCGGCGTGCTGCCGGCCGGCCTGAACGCCATGCGGCTCGGCGTGCGGTCGAACGGCGGGGCGATCAACGGCTGGCTGCGCAACGTCCGCTATATCCCCCGCCGCATTACGAATGCCGAGCTCCAAGCGCTGACCACCTGAGGCCGCCATGTTCTATGACTACTACCTACGCGGTGCTGACCGCGACACCACGCGCGCGGCATTGCTGGCCGCGGGCTTGACGGTTGACGTTGACATCGACGGCGAGACGCGGCGCGTTCCTGCCGCAGGCGCCAGCCTTTCGACCATCGGCACGATTTACACGGGTGGCGAGTGGGATGCCGACGGCAACCTGGTGACGGAGCCGGTGGCCGTGCCGGGCTGGCACGTCAACCTGCGGCTGTCGCGTCCCCTTGAGGCCTCCGAGGTTGCCGCGCTGGCCGGCATGGAGATCTCGCCGGCGCCGGCGACTCCCTACAGGGTGTGGGCCGAATGAAAATCTACCTTCACCCCCTCTGCCTGGTGTTCGTCACCAGCCGCCTGCTGCCGGCCCGCTTCGACGGCTATTCCTTTGGCCCCGTGGTCCTGGTGCGGCCGGACAGCAGCGCGGCGCTCCTCGTGCACGAGCAGACCCACGTGCGGCAGTTCTGGCGCTACCTGGGCCTCAACGGCCTGCTGTACGAGTTCAGCCCCAACTGGCGGCTTCGGCTCGAGCTCGAGGCCTACCGCGCGCAGTTGGCGGTGGCCGGCCCGGCCGCGGCGCAGGGCATGGCGTCGTCGCTGGCCAGTAACTACGGGCTGGACATCACGCAGGAGGAAGCCTATCGCCTGCTCACGGCCTAGCGCGCCGATTGCTTCACCAGTCAGCCACCCCGCGGGGTGGTTTTTTCATTCCCGCCGAGTGCGGGTTTTTTTATGCCGGGGAGGCACATGGGGGAAGACGACCCGACGCAGTTGCAGGCCGTGCTGCGTGCCATAGCGGAGCTGACAGAGGAGGTGCGGCGCTTGCGGACGGGATTTCCAGAGGGCGATTCGGATGGGCACCGGCGCTACCACGAGGAAATCATGCAGGCGATGGCGGACCGCCGGAAGCTGCGCCAGGAGCTCATCACGCACCTGCTCAAGACGAGCTCATGGGCCGCCCTGGCGGGCGTCCTGTGGGCGCTGTGGGAACACTTCATATCCAAGATCAAGGGGTAACACATGAAAAACGTTTTGCGGCGCTTGGGTTGGCGCCTGTTCTGGTCGGCGCTGGCCACCGTGCTTGCCTTCGCCATGTTCCAGCCGCTGGCCTTGGCCACCGCCGTGCCGGAGGTGGCGGCCGTGCTGCCGGCGCTTGCGGTGGTCTACTGGGTGGAGATGTCCGTGCTGGTCATGCGCGTGGCGCTCCACCCGCGGTTGGACTTCCAGGACATCGCGCGCGATGCCGTGGCCAGCTCGACGGCGGGCGTTGGTGCAGCGATCGTGTTCGCAGTGCTCTCGATGGGCGTATTGGCGCGTATGGGGGTGATCCTATGGATCGTCTACGGCGCGCGCTGATCGAGGGCCTCGCCGCGTGCGAGGTCTTCCTGTTGCCGGCGCTCACGCTCCTGCTCCTGTGGCTGGCCGGGCCGGCCGCGGCGCAGCTACCTGGTGACGCGCCGCGCTACCTGCCCCAGCTGCAGCACGAGCTGGCCGCGGCCTGGCCGGATGTCGCGCCGCGCGCCTGGGTGCCGGCGCTGATCGAGCAGGAAAGCCTTTGGCGCGTCAATGCCACGCTGCGGACGGCGCGCGAGCACGGTTGCGGCTTCGGGCAATTTACGCGCGCCTACGATGCCGGCGGCCGCATCCGATTCGATGCGCTGGCCGAGACGCGGGCACTCGATCCCGGGCTCGCTGGTTGGTCGTGGGCTGACTGCGCGCGCCCGGAATATCAGTTGCGTGCGGTGGTGGTGAAGCTGCGCATGCACGATCGGCAGTGCCAGCCGCTCATGCACGAGAACCGCCAGGTGAAGGCCTGCGCGGCCGCTATGTACAACGGCGGCGCGGGATCGGTAGCCAAGCGCGTGCGTAGCTGCAGCTTGGTCGCTGGGTGCGACCCGGGTACCTGGTTTGGTCATCTCGATCACCAGTGCCCGCAGTCGCACGAGCGAGCGGCCGGCTATGCCGAGTCGTTCTGCGAGATCAACAGCAAGTATCCCGCGCGCGTCGAGGCGCGCATGCCCAAGTACGTGGAGACGATGCGATGAAGGTAATCAACTGGAGCGCCGCCGGCGTTGCGGCACTGCTCGGCGGCGTGCTGGCGTTGGTGCTGGCCAACTGGCTTTACTTCGCCCCGCGCGCGGAAGCCGCCGGCCAGGCGCTGGCGGCGGCCAATCAGCTGGCCGGCCGGGTGCAGGACGCGAATGAGCGCTGCGCTGCCGACGTGGGCACGGCCAACGCGGCCGTCGCGGCGCTGAAACAGGCGGCAGAGACGCGCGCCGCCAGCGCGGCCGCGGCGCTGGCCGAGGCGCAGGGGCGGGCCACCGAGGCGGAGAAGAAGGCCGACTACCTGGCGCGCCGGCCGCCGTCTAAACCTGCCGACCTATGCGGCTCGCTCGACGAGCTGCTGACCGAAGCGATCAAGGAACGGAGGACAGCGCAATGAAATTCCAGTTTTCGAAAAATCGAAATTTCGTGGTGCTCGCGGGGCTTGGCACGCTGCTGGCCGGCTGCGGCAGTGCGCCACCGCAGGTAATCAACCAGACGAAGACCGTTGAGGTGCCGGTGGCCGTGCCGTGCAAGGTGAAGGCGGTGGAGAAGCCGGCTTGGGCGCTGGGCCAAGCTGACCCGGGGGCCGACGTGTATGTGAAGGGGCGGGCGGCGCTGGTGGAGGTGCGCCAGCGCGAGGCGTATGAGATCCTGCTGGAGGCGGCCGCCGCGGCGTGCCGGTAGCCAGCGGCCGGCATGTCCCGCTACTGGCCAGCCTTGACGCGCGGCGGTAACGGCGCCGGCTCGGCGGCCATTCCCTCGGCTGGGTAGAGCCGCAGGAAGGTGCGTGCCCTTTCCGGGTCCCGGCAGGTCAGCCAGTCGTCCCACTCGGCGCGCGGCAGCACGACCACGCCGCGCTTTTCTTTCCCTGGTCGATGGAACCGGCTCAACAGCGAATGGCTCTCCGCGTTGACCGTCGGCATGGTGAACGTCAGCGCGCCGTCCGAGCGGGCACTCCACAGGCCGGCGATGGCGAACGGTTCGCCGGCGGCCAGGTAGATGCGCCAACGCACCGATGGGGCGCTTGCCGACTCGTAGTAGGGCTCATAGAAGCCGGCGGCCGGAATGAGGCAGAGCTGGCCGGCTGCCCACGGCCCTTTGAATGAGCCGCGGGAGCCAATGGTCTCAAGCCTCGCGTTCATCGTGTCATAGTCCTTCAACTTGGGCGGCGCGCCGGTCCTTCGCTCCGCCTCCTCATTGCGCCACTTGATTTCCGCGCGCGGCACCATGCCGAAGCCGGCCAGTACGCACTCGCGGTGGCCGTCGCCGCCGGCGCGCACGATGGGTGCCAGATAGTCGCGGTAGGTCTCGGGCTTCCAGTCTTGGTCCGGTGGCTTGATGCCGAACACCTGCAGCAGTACCTGGCGCTGCAGCGGAGCATAGTTCGTGCACATGTGGTCATCCCCTTCGGCGAAGGTGGCGCTTTGCGATGCGTTCCTGCGCGCCCCGGTGCATGTCCTCGAAGATCCTGACCTCTCTGTCTGAGGGCACCTTGCCAGACCAGTTTCGAGAGCCGGGAAACGGGCTCTTGTAGTCGTCCTCGATCTCCTCGATGACACATGGCTCCGCATTGAATGTACGGAGGGTGGATTGGGTCATCGCGGGAACGCCAGCGTGCTTCTCATCGACGAGGGAAACGAAGTAGCGAGCTTGGCGTATGAGGCTGCGGAGCCTTGCTATTTCCCATAGTAGATCGCGCACATCGGGCGAGCGGTTTCGAACGCCGATGTCGCGCAATTCCTCGCTTGTTAGGGCGGGGAGGTCCGGGGGCAGTGAGTCTCGAATCAGAGGCATATACTGTACAAATATACAGTATTCTTGGTGAAAGAAAAGAGGAAAATCGATAGAAGGCGCGTGGCTTTTCGGCGTGGTTTTGTATATAAGTAACTGAATAAATTAGATAATTAACGCCCTGCAAAGCCGTACACGGCGGTTCGATTCCGTTCCCCCCGCCTCCAGCATCGCTGGCCGGTGCCGCTTCGCGCATCGGCCATGTGTGTGGCCGCCGCGGCATGCGGCAGGCGCTCCGCGCGCCTTTTCCGTTTTCCGTTTTTTCCCCGCCGTTCCCCCCCAAATGCGTGATGCGACCCCGCGCGATGTGGCCCGCCGTTCGCCGCGCGCCCGCGCCATGCGCACAGAGGGTTTCCTGCCGTATTCCCGGCTGGAACAAGTCGGCCGAATCATGTAGTGTGAAGTCAACGCAGTCCATCCATGACAACCTCCGTCATCGTGCGTGGCGGGGAGACAATTGCAATGACAAGAGATCTGCGTGTCCGCGCCGCACAACCGGCCGACTGGCCGGCCATCGCGGAAATACTCCAGTCCTGCGGGCTTGCCAGCGACGATCTCGATCCGTCGCTGGCGTCGTTCCATGTCGCCCTGCTCGACGGCCTGCTGGTCGGCTGCGCCGGCACCGAGGCCTACGGCGACACGGTGGTGGTGCGTTCGGTGGCGGTGCTGCCGCCATACCGCGACCGCGGCGTCGCCACTCACATGGTGTCCGCCGCGATGATGCGCGCGCGCGCCAACGGCTGCGTGCGGGCGGTGCTGCTCAGCGCCAACTGTCCCAACTACTTCGCCCGCTACGGCTTCTCGCTGATCTCGGCGGAGTGCCTGCCGCCGGCGGTGCGCGCCTCGCGCGAGTTCCAGCGGCAGGAAGGCGCGTTGCCGCTGTGCATGTGCTGCGAGCTGAAATAGGCCGGCCAGCGCCGGATGACACAGAGATGAAATACCGATGACCTCGCCCACGCCGGTGGCGGCACCCATGCAGCCGGAGCCGGCGCCATTCGACTACCTGGTCTACATCGGCCGCTTCGAGCCGTTCCACGACGGGCACTTCGCCATGCTGCGCCGGGCGCTGTCGCAGGCGCGCGCGGTGGTGGTGGTGCTCGGCTCGGCCGGCGGCGCGCGCACCGTGAAGAACCCGTTTACCGAAACCGAGCGCCGCCGCATGATCGAAGCCGCGGTGGCCGGCTGGGACGCCGCCCGCGTGGCCGACCTGCGCTTCGTCGCCGTGCGCGACTACTACCAGGGCCAGCGCTGGGCCGCCGCGGTGCGCGCCGCCGTGGGCGCGGCGCTCGAGGCGGAAGCCGGTGGCAAGCCCGCCGCGCGCGTCGGCCTGTTCGGCCATTTCAAGGATGCGTCCTCGGGGTATCTCAACGATTTTCCCGGCTGGCCGCTGGTGCCGCAGCCGAGCTTCGGCCAGCTCAACGCGGCCGACGTGCGCCGCCAGTGGTTCGCGCAGGCCGGCGCGCTCGACGGCGCGGCGCACGTGCTGCCGGCCCCGGTCGCGGCCTTCCTGCGCGAGTTCGCCGGCAGCGAGGCCTTTGCCGTGCTGCTGGCGGAGTACCGTTTCCTGGAAGACCATCGCCGCCGCTGGGCGGCCGCGCCGTATCCGCCGGTGTTCGTCACCGTCGATGCGGTGGTGCGCTGCCGCGGCCACGTGCTGCTGATCCGCCGCGGCGGCCAGCCCGGGCGCGGCGCGTGGGCGCTGCCGGGCGGCTTCCTCGACCAGCACGAGCGCGTGGCCGACGCGGTGCTGCGCGAGCTCGACGAGGAGACCCGCTTCGACCTGCCCAGGGCGGCGCTGCGGCAGGCGTGCCGCGGGCAGGCGCTGTTCGACCATCCCGAGCGCAGCCAGCGCGGGCGCACGCTGACCCATGCGTTCTTCTTCGACCTCGCGCTCGACGCGCTGCCCGAGGTGGACGCCGCCGACGACGCGGCCGCGGTGCGCTGGGTGCCGCAGCACGAACTGCTGGCGCGGGAAGGGCAGATGTTCGAGGACCACCTGCTGATCCTCGACCATTTCCTGCACTTGTTCGACGGGGCCGACGCGGCCGACGGCGAGCCGGCTTCTCAGTGACCGCCCAGATAGGCCTGCGCCAGCGCCGGATCGCGCGCGAGCTGGTCGGCCGGGCCGCTGGCCACCACGCGGCCTTCCTCCATCACGTAGCCGCGGTCGGCCAGCGCCAGCGCGAGCGCCGCCATCTGGTCCACCAGCAGGATGCTGATCGACGCCTCGCGCAACTGGTCCAGCGAATCGAACAGCTCGGCGATGACCTTGGGCGCCAGCCCCAGCGACGGTTCGTCCAGCAGCAGCACGCGCGGGCGCGACATCAGCGCGCGCGCGATCGCCAGCATCTGCTGCTCGCCGCCGGACAGCAGGCCGGCGCGCTGATGCTGGCGCTCGCGCAGGCGCGGGAAGCGGGCCATCATGGCCTCCACGCGCTTGACCATCTCCATGTGCGGCAGCGGGCCGGACGGAAACGCGCCGAGGCGCAGGTTGTCGAGCACCGACAGTTCCGGGAACACCTGCCGGCCTTCCGGCACCAGCACCACGCCCATCGCCGCGATCTGCCCGGCGTCGAGCCGGGCCAGGTCGGTGCCGTCGAAGGTGATGCCGCCCTGCACCGGCCGGTGCAGGCCCGACAGCGCGCGCATCAGCGTGGACTTGCCGGCGCCGTTGGCGCCGAGCAGCGCCACCATCTCGCCTTCGCGCACCTGCAGCGCCACGTCGTGCAGCACCGGCGCGGCGCCGTAGCCCGCGCACAGCGCGGACACGCCCAGCACTTCCGGCAACGCCTCGGAAGACGCCTTGCGCGCCCGCGCGCCGTCCTGCCCGGCCAGCGCGCCGGCCTCGCCCAGGTAGGCGCGCCGCACCTGCGGGTCGCCGCGGATGGCGGCCGGCGTGCCCGCGGCGAGGTGCTGGCCGGCGTCGATCGCCACGATGCCGTCGGACACGTCCATCACCAGCGACATGTCGTGTTCCACCAGCCCCACCGCGATGCCGCTGGCGGCGATGCCGCGCAGCAGCGTGCCCAGGCGCGCCTTGTCCTCGCGCGACAGGCCGGCGGCCGGCTCGTCGAGCAGCAGCACCGCGGGGCGCGTGGCCAGCGCGCGGGCGATCTCCACCAGGCGCCGGTCGACGTGGGCGAGGTCGGCCGCGCCGGCGTCGGGGTCGCCGGCGTAGCCGCACGCGGCCAGCAGTGCCAGCGCCTGGCGCCGCACCGCCGGCGCGTTGAAGCCGGCGATGCCGAGCAGCGGCCCGAGGCGCCCGCGCCGCAGCGCGATGGCGACGTTGTCCACCGCGCTCATGCCGGCGAACAGCTGCGAGGTCTGGTAGGTGCGCGCGATGCCGTTGCGCGCGCTGTGGCAGGCGCCGCGCGCGGGCAGCGCGGCCTCGCCCAGGCTGCGGCCGCCGGCGCGCGGCCGGTAGTAGCCGGACAGCATGTTGAGCACGGTCGACTTGCCCGCGCCGTTGGGGCCGATCAGGCTGGTCACGGCGCCGGCCGGCAGGTCGAAGGACAGGTCGTCGACCGCGCGCACGCCGCCGAACACCATCGACAGGCCGCGCGCGGCCAGCCCGCGCCGCGCCTCGGTGGGCAACTGCGGCAGCCCGGCGGCCGCACCCTCGCGCGGCGCGGCGCGCGGCGCGCGCGCGCGCTGCCACAGCCGTGCCAGCAGGCCGGCCATGCCGCCCGGCGCCACCCACAGCACCAGCAACAGCAGGCCGCCGAAGAACAGCAGGCGCAGGTTCTCCAGGCTCGACAGCAGCTCGGGCAGCACGCCCACCACCACCGCGCCCAGCACCGGCCCGGCCACCGTGCCGGCGCCGCCGATCATCACCACCAGCACGAACAGGATCGACTGCAGGAACGAGAACATGCCCGGCGTGACCATGCCCTGCAGCGGCGCGAACAGACCGCCGGCCAGCCCCGCCAGCGCGGCCGAGATGGCGAACGCCACGGTCTTGACCACCAGCGGGTCGATGCCGACCGAGGCCGCCGCGGTCTCGCTGTCGCGCACCGCGCGCATGGCCGCGCCCCACGGCCCGCGCGCGATGCGCGCATAGGCCGCCAGCGCGAGCCCCAGCACCACCAGCGCGATCAGCGCCAGCGCGCGCTCGCCGCCGTCCACGCCGGGCAGCGCCGGCTGGGCGATGCCCATCAGGCCGTTCTGCCCGCCGGTCAGCGCGCGCCATTCCACCGCGCCGTGCTCGACGATGAAGCCGAAGGCGATCGTCACCATCGCCAGCCCGGGCCCCTTCACGCGCAGCGCCGGCAGCGCCAGCAGCGCGCCGGTGGCCGCCGCCAGCAGCGCGCCCACCGGCCACGCCGCCCAGAAGCTCCAGCCGGCCTGCCCGGTCAGCACCGCCACCGCGTAGGCGCCGATCGCATAGAAACCCACGTGGCCGAACGAGACCTGCCCGGTCAGCCCGAGCAGCAGGTTCAGGCCCACGCCGCAGATCGCCAGCATGGCGACCCCGGCGATGACGAAGACGAAGTAACCGTTGACCAGCAGCGCCGCGGCGCCGGCGGCCGTCAGCGCGAGCGCCATCGCGCCGACCTGCAGCGGCGTGCCGAGGCCCAGCAGCGGCGCTTTCGGCGCGTCGGCGGCGGGCGTTGCCCGCGGCGCGGATGCCAGAGTGGAATCATTCATACCTTGCGCACCTCCGCGCGCCCGAACAGGCCGTCAGGCCGCATGGCCAGCAGCACGATCACCAGCGTGAAGGTGATGATCTGGGTGTAGCCCGAGCCGAGCGACGCCGTCACCAGCGCCTCGGCCACGCCGAAGATCAGCCCCGCCACCATCACGCCCCAGGCGCTGCCCAGCCCGCCGAGGATGGCCACCGCGAAGGCCTTGAGGCCGAACACGGTGCCCATGTCGGACTGCACGTTGAACAGCGGCGCGATCAGCACGCCGGCAATGCCGGCCAGCAGCGTGGACAGCGCGAACGACGCCGCCACCAGGCGCCGGATCGGGATGCCCATCAGGCGCGCGGCGTCGCGGTTCTGCACCACCGCCAGCATCGCCACGCCCCAGCGCGAGCGGCGCAGCGCGAGATGCAGCACGCCCGCCAGCGCCAGCCCGATCACCGGGATCAGCAACTGCAGCGGGTAGACGCCCACGCCGGTGTCGCCAAGCTGCATCGATGATGCCGCCAGCGGCGAGGGCAGGCTGCGCGGCTCGGTGCCGAAGGTCAGCATCACCACGTTGTCGAGCACGATGCCCAGCGCCACCGTGGCCATCAGCCACGCATTGGAGCCGCGGCTGGCGAACGGGCGCACCGCCAGGAACTCCACCGCCAGCCCGTACAGCGCGCACAGCGCCAGCGCCAGCAGCACCGCCAGCGGCATCGGCCAGCCCAGCGTCTGCGCGAAGGTGTAGGCCAGCACCGCGCCGAGCATCATCGAGCTGCCCTGCGCGAAGTTGACCGTGGCCGAGACCGCGTAGGTGATGTGGAAGCCCAGTGCCATCAGCCCGTACATGCTGCCCAGGCCGAGGCCGCTGATGAGGGCGGAGATCCATAACATGGTGAGTCCTTGTGGTGCCTTTCTCTTTCTATGCGGATGTAGTTCGGGGGAGCGCCCGCAACGACGCTCCCGCCTTACTTCGCCACCGGCACGATCCGGTTGTCGACGAACTGCGCCCACACGTAGTCGTTCTCGCTCAGCGCGTCATGCACTTCCGGCGTGAACGGCTTGACGTAGGTCTTGATCAGGCCCTCGTAGCGGTCGATCTTGTAGAAGCCCTCGCGTACCGCGTCGCCCTTGGTGGAGCCGGCGCGCGCGATGGCCAGCGCGGCCAGCTGCGTGGCGTCGTAGGCGTTGGCCACGCCGACCGCCGGCGTGATGTCGTCCGGGCCCTTGATGTCGCTGTACTTGGCCTTGAGCTCGGCGACCACGCGCGTGCTGACCGGCGTGGGGGTGCCGAAGAAGCTGTAGGTCTGCACGAAGTGGACGTTCCTGGCATTGGCGCCGGCCAGCTCGGTGAAGCGCCCGCCGGCGGGGCCCCAGTGCGAGACCACCGGCACCTTCCAGCCCATGCGGTCGAGCGACTTCACCACCTGCGCCGACGGCCCCACGTTGCCGACCATGAACAGCACGTCGGCGCCGGCGGCCTTGAGGCGGCCGAGCTGCGGCACCACGTCGACGTCGTTGGCCTCGAACTTCTCTACGCCGGCCGGCTTCATGCCCTTGGCCGCGAGCGCGGCGACGATGCCCTTCTCGTTCGATTCGCCCCACGGGTTGTTGACCAGGATCAGGCCGGGCTTGCTGGCGTTGAAGCTCTTCTGCGCGTACTGCAGCATGGCCTTGTCGACCACCTCGTCCACCGCCGAGACGCGGAAGGCGTAGTTGGGATTGGCGCCGTTGCGCGTGATCGGCGTGCCGGCCGCCCACGGTCCCATGAACGGCACCTTCTCCTGGTTGGCGATCGGCACGATGGCCATCGACACCGGCGTGTCGAGCCCGCCGAACAGCACCGCGACCTTTTCCTTGTAGATCAGCTCGCGCGCGGCCAGCACGCCCTTGGCGGGGTTGCCTTCGTCGTCGCGCCGCACCAGCTCCAGCTTGCGCCCGCCCAGCAGGCCGCCCTTGGCGTTGATCTCGTCGATGGCGATGGTCATGCCGCGCGTGAGCGCCTCGCCGGCGCGCGCCGACTGGCCGGACAGGGCCGTGACCAGCCCGATCTTGATGGTGTCGGCCGCGAGCGCGGGCAGGGCGGGCAAGGCGCAGGCGGCGGCGATGGCGGCCAGCACGGCGCGGCGAGAGACGGTGGTCATGGCAGTTCTCCGGAGATGGGAAAAAGCAGGGGCAGGCGAGGATGGGAATGGGCTACGGGCACTGCCGCTCGCAAGACGCATGCCATCCGTCGGCGAAACGGGGTGAAACCCCGCGACGACGCGGAATTCGATACGTAGACGATATGGCCTGCTTTTTGCGAACGATCCTACAAAGAAGTTGCATACGATCAACGCAGCCCGTCCCTGCACGATGTCGGTGCCCGGCGCCCTGAGCGGTGGCGGGGCTGCACCGAAGCGGCGCCAGGGCGGGCACGACGCGAGACCACCGGACCATGACGCAAGACCTGCTTTCCCCCGCCGCCGAGGCGCCGGCCGGCGCCGAGCCTGGCCACGAGTTCGGACCGCTGCGCACGCACGGACGCTTCCCGTACCGGCCCATCACCGACGCCGACGACTACCGCTGGCCCGGCGGCGCGCGGCTGGCGGTCTACCTCGGCTTCAACATCGAGCACTTCGCCTTCGGCGAGGGGTTGGGCGCCAGCCTCGGCCCGGTCTCGCCGCAGCCGGACGTGCTCAACTACAGCTGGCGCGAGTACGGCAACCGCGTGGGCGTGTGGCGCTGCCTGGAGCTGTTCGACGAACTGGCGCTGCCGGCCGGCGTCATCATCAACACCGCGCTCTACGACCACTGCCCCGAAGTGGTGGACGCCTTCCTCGCGCGCGGCGACGAGCTGATCGGCCACGGCCACACCAACGCGCGCCGCCAGAGCGAGCTCGACGAAGCCGGCGAGCGCGCGCTGCTGCGCCATTGCCGCGCGCGCATCGCCGCGCACGCGGGCACGGCGCCGTCGGGCTGGCTGTCGCCGTGGATCGCCGAGACCGCGCGCACGCCCGACCTGCTGGCCGAGACCGGCTACCGCTACACGCTCAACTGGTGCCACGACGACCGCCCGGTGCGCATGGATACGCGCGCCGGCCCGCTGTGGGCGATTCCCTATCCGCAGGAGCTCAACGACATCCCGATGATCGTGGGCCGCCAGATGGACGGCCGCGCCTTCGCCGACATGATCGTCGACCAGTTCGACGAGATGCTGGCGCAGGCGGACCACCCGCTGCACCCGCAGCCGCTGGTGATGGGCATCGCGCTGCATCCCTACCTGGTCGGCCAGCCCTACCGGCTGCGCCACCTGCGCCGCGCGCTGGCGTACATCGCCGCGCGCGCGGCGCAGGGCGGCGTGTGGCTGGCCACGCCGGGCGCGATCTGCGACCACCTCGAACAGGTGGCGCCGCTGCCCGTCACCGCTTCGCGCTAACATCATGCGCTCGAACGCTAACCCGTCCCCGGCCGACGTCATGCCCCGCACCGCATCGCCCCGCACCGCCAGACCGGCAGGCGCGCCGCCCAAGGCCGCGCGCAAGCGCGCCGCCGCCGATTCCATTGCCGGATCCGCTACCGATCCCGCCGCGGATTCCGCCATCGATTCCGCCATCGATCCCGCCGGCGCGGTCGCGCCGGATGCCGACACGCGCATCTACCAGTCCATCTTCGACGGCGTGCTCAACCACCGCCTCACGCCCGGCACCAAGCTGCCCGAGCCCGAGCTGTGCCAGTTGTTCGGCGTGGGCCGCGCGGTGGTGCGGCGCGTGCTGGAAAAGCTCGCGCACGACGGCATCGTCGAGCTGCGCCCCAACAAGGGCGCGGTCATCGCCGAGCCCACGCCGGCCGAGACCAGCCAGATCTTCGAGGCGCGCCGCGCGCTGGAGCGCGTGCTGGTGGAACTGGCGGTGGCGCGCGTCACCGACGCCGACCTGCGCGCGCTGCGCGCCCAGCTCGCCGCCGAGCACGAAGCCATGCACCGCTTCGACCAGCCCTCGTGGGCGCGGCTGGCGAGCGGCTTCCACCTGCGCATCGCGGCGCTGGCGCGCAACCCGGTGCTGCAGCGCTACCTGACCGAGCTGGTGTCGCGCTGCTCGCTGATCGTGGGCCTGTACGAGCCGCCCGGCCACGCGCCGTGCGAGCACGACGAACACGCCGCCATCGTCGACTGCATCGAGCGGCGCGACGCCGCCGGCGCGGTGCAGCGCATGGAAGCGCACCTGCGCGAGCTGGAGCAGCGCATCGAGACCTCGCGCATGCAGGGCGAGAAAAGCCTGGCGCAACTGCTCGGCCTGAGCAAGGAGTAAGCATGGAAGTCGATTTCGAAGCGATCACCGAGTACCAGCGCTACAAGCTGATGGCCAGCCTGATCGTGCCGCGCCCGATCGCGCTGGTGACGACGCTGGCCGCGGACGGCACCGTCAATGCCGCGCCGTTCTCCATGTTCAACATGCTGGGCGAGGAGCCGCCCATCGTGATGATCAGCGTCAACCGGATGCAGGACGGCGCGCTCAAGGACACCGCCGTCAACATCGCGCGCAGCCGCGAGTTCGTGGTGCACCTGAGCGACGAAGCGATGGCGCGGAAGATGCACGACTGCGGCGAGCGCCTGCCGCCCGACCAGAGCGAGCTGGCGCGCGTGGGCCTCACCCCGCTGCCCTCCAGCGCGGTGGCGCCGCCGCGCATCGCCGAGGCGCCGGTGGCGTTCGAATGCACGCTGTGGGAAACGCTGGAAACCACCAGCCGCCAGATCTTCATCGGCCGCGTGCTGCGCCTGCACGCGCGCGACGGCCTGATCGACACCGAGACCTGGCGCGTGCGCCTGCAGGACTATTTCCCGGTGGGCCGCTTCGGCGCGAGCTTCTACGTGACCACGCGCGACCGGTTCTCGCTGGACACGGAGGCCGGGGTGGCTACGGCGAGTACGGCTATGGACGAGATGTGAAGGTGCGCCGGGGGCGCCCAGTCCGCGCTTGCCATGCGTGAATGCATGGACTGGACCAACCGAACTTAGTTTAGTTGGGCGTACGATGCCCGGTCCCGTGCGCCTCGTGCGCTAGCGTGCCTCCCGCCTAATGGCTGATCATCCAGGGCCGCCCGTTCGGGTTGCCCTTCGGCGCGCCAGCCGGCGCGCCGGCCAGCTTCACCTTGCCCGCGCCCGCGCAGCACCCGCAGCCCGCGCCGTGCCCGCGCCCGGACTCCTTCGGCGCGTGCGCGCTGCGTTCGTTGATGGCGTGCGCGCGGCGCGACGCGGCCGGCATGCCGGCCAGCGACGGCGCGGCGACCAGCGCGCGCTCGGCGAAGCTGCCACAGGACGGGCAGGCGCAGGGGTCGTCGCGGCGCGACATGGGCCGCAGCGCGGCGAAGTCGCCGCAGTCGCGGCAGCGGTAGTCGTAGGTGGGCATGCGGTGGCCTCCGGTCTGGTTTGCGGGCGCGGCCCGCGCGCGACGGCGCGCGCGGGCCGCGCTGGTTCGCTCAAACGTCCTGCGAGATCGGCAGGTCCACGTCGCCCTTGATGTGCTTGACGGGGCCGTCCGCGCTCGGGCGGATGTCGAAGTCGAAGATCTGCGTGGGCAGCCACAGCGTGGCGCAGGCGTTGGGGATGTCCACCACGCCGCTGATGTGGCCCTGCACCGGCGCCGTGCCGAGGATGGAGTAGGCCTGCGCGGGCGAGTAGCCGAACTTGGTCATGTACTCGATGGCGTTGAGGCAGGCCTGGCGGTAGGCCACGTGCACGTCGAGGTAGTGCTGCTGGCCGGCCTCGTCCACCGAGATGCCTTCGAAGATCAGGTAGTCGTTGTAGTGCGGCGTGATCGGGCTGGGCTTGAAGATCGGGTTCTTGATGCCGTACTTGGCCATGCCGCCCTTGATCAGCGACACGCGCATGTGCACCCAGCCGGCCATCTCGATGGCGCCGCAGAAGGTGATTTCGCCGTCGCCCTGCGAGAAGTGCAGGTCGCCCACCGACAGGCCGGCGCCGTCCACGTAGACCGGGAAGTACACCTTGGCGCCGCGCGACAGGTCCTTGATGTCGCAGTTGCCGCCGTGCTCGCGCGGCGGCACGGTGCGCGCGCCGTGCGCGGCGGCCTGGTCGCGCGCGTCGCCCTGCAGGCGGCCCATGTGCGCGGTGGCGGCGAAGGGCGGGTTGGCCAGCGGCGGCACGCGCGCCGGCTCGGTGGCGATGAAGTCCAGCTCGCGCTTGTTCCAGGTCTCCAGCATGGCCTTGTCGGGCAGGCAGCCGATCAGGCCCGGGTGGATCAGCCCGGCGAAGTTGACGCCCGGGATGTGGCGCGACGAGGTGTAGAGGCCGTGGAAATCCCAGATCGATTTCTGCGCGAGCGGGAAGCGGTCGGTCAGGAAGCCGCCGCCGTTCTGCTTCGAGAAGAAGCCGTTGAAGCCCCACTGGCTTTCCGCCTTGGCGCCGATGTCGAGCAGGTCCACCACCAGCAGGTCGCCGGGCTCGGCGCCTTCCACGCCGACCGGGCCGGACAGGAAGTGCACGATCGACAGGTCGATGTCGCGCACGTCGTCGGCCGAGTCGTTGTTCTTGATGAAGCCGCCGGTCCAGTCGTAGGTCTCCAGGATGAAATCGTCGCCGGGCTTGACCCAGCAGGCCATCGGGATGTCCGGGTGCCAGCGGTTGTGGACGTCGGGGTTCTCGTACGGGGATTGGGTCAGGTCGACCTTGATCAGGGTGTCCGTCATGACATGCCTCCAGTGTTGGCGTGAGGGGATGGGGTCGGAAAGCGTAGGAAAGGTGTCTACACCGACAGCAGCTGCCGGATGTGCTCGACGTCGGTGCTGTCGCGCTGGGTCTCGTGCACGAAGCGCCCGCCTTCGATCACCAGCAGGCGGTCGGCCACGTCGAGCGCGAAGCTGAGCACCTGCTCGGAGAAGACGATGGTGATGTCGCGCGTGCGGCGGATCTCCAGCAGCGCGCGCGCGATGTCCTTGATGATGGAAGGCTGGATGCCCTCGGTGGGCTCGTCGAGCAGCAGCACCTTGGGGTTGGCCACCAGCGCGCGCGCGATGGCGAGCTGCTGCTGCTGGCCGCCGGACAGGTTGCCGCCCTTGCGCCGGCGCATGTCGAACAGCACCGGGAACATGGCGAAGATCTCCTCGGGGATGCGGCGCGTCCTGCCCTGCTCCATGCCGGTGAGGATGTTCTCCTCCACGGTCAGGTGCGAGAAGATCATGCGCCCCTGCGGCACGTAGGCCAGGCCGGCGCGCACGCGGCGGTAGCTTTCGTCGTTGGCCACGTCGCGGCCGTCCACGCAGACCTGCCCCGAGCGCACCGGCAGCATGCCGATCATGGCCTTGAACAGCGTGGTCTTGCCCATGCCGTTGCGGCCCATGATGGCCACCGTCTCGCCCTGCGCGGCGGCGAACGACACGCCGTGCAGCGCCTCGCTCTGGCCGTAGTTCACGACCACGTTGTCGACTGTGAGCATGCTGGTTTCCTCCGGTAAAGTGGCCAGCATCAGTGGCCGAGATAGACGTCGATCACGCGCGGATCGTTCTGCACCTGCTCCATCGAGCCTTCCGCGAGGATCTTGCCCTGGTGCATCACCGTGACCTTGTCGGCGATGCGCTTGACGAAGTCCATGTCGTGCTCGATCACGATCACCGCGCGCCCGCGGCTGATGCGTTTGAGCAGCTCGGCGGTCTGCTCGCGCTCGCGCACGCTCATGCCGGCGATGGGCTCGTCGAGCATCAGCAGCTGCGGCTCCTGCATCAGCAGCATGCCGATCTCCAGCCACTGCTTCTGCCCGTGCGAGAGCTGCGCGGCCTCGCGCCCGAGCGCGTCGCCCAGGCCGATCTCGGCGGCCACGTCGGCCACGCGCTGGCGCACCTCGGGCGTGGTGCGGAACATCAGCGCGCCGAACACGCCGCGCCCGCGCGGGAACGACACCGCGAGGTTCTGGAACACGCTGAGGTTTTCGTAGATGGAGGGCGTCTGGAACTTGCGGCCCACGCCGGCGCGCACGATGCGGTACTCGGCCAGTCCGGTCATCTCGCGGTTGGCGAACTTGATGCTGCCGCCGGTGGCGCGCGTCTTGCCGCAGATCAGGTCGAGCAGCGTGGTCTTGCCGGCGCCGTTGGGGCCGATGATCACGCGCAGCTCGTCGCGGTCCACGTAGAGCGTGAGGTTGTCGATGGCGCGGAAACCGTCGAAGGAAACGGTCAGGTCCTCCACCGCCAGCATGAAATCGGTATTGCTCATGGCGTCTTCCTCGCGTTCAGGCGCGCTGCCGCGCGCCGGCTTCGGTGGTCCCGGCGTCGCCGGCGGTGGCCGCCGGCGCGCTGGCGGGGGCGGCGGCGTGGTCGCGGCGCGCCATGTACTTGCGGTAGAGGCCGGCCAGCCCGTCGGGGAAGGCCACCACCACGCCGATGAACAGCGCCGCCATCAGGAACAGCCACAGGTCCGGGAAACTTTCGGAGAAATACGTTTTGCCGAAGTTGACCAGCAGCGTGCCCCACACCGCGCCCACCAGGCTCATGCGCCCGCCCACCGCGGCGAAGATCACCATCTCGATGGACGGCACGATGCCGACGAACGACGGCGACATGAAGCCCACCTGCAGCGTGAACAGCGCGCCGCCCACCGCCGACAGCGCCGCGGCCAGGCAGAACACGAAGACCTTGAACATGGCCACGTCGTAGCCGGAGAAGCGCACGCGGTCTTCCTTGTCGCGCATGGCCAGCAGCAGCACGCCGAGCTTGCTGCGCTGGATCCAGCGGCACAGCGCGATGGCGCCGAACAGCAGCGCCACGTTGGCGAAGTACAGCGCCACCTTGGCGCCGTCGCCGCGGATGTCCCAGCCCAGCATGGTCTTGAGGTCGGTGATGCCGTTGACGCCGCCGGTGTAGCCCTGCTGGCCGATGATCAGCACCGACAGGATCAGCGCCACGGCCTGCGTGATGATGGCGAAGTAGACCCCGCCCACGCGCCGGCGGAACATGGCGAAGCTCACCACGAAGGCCAGCGCCACCGGCACCGCGATCACGCCGGCCAGCGCGAACGGCAGGTGGCGGAACGGCTCCCACCACCACGGCAGCGCGGTGATCTGGTTCCAGTCCATGAAGTCGGGGATGCCGGGCGTGGACTGGATCGCGGTGCTCTTGGGGTCGGACGCCTCGAGCTTGAGGAACATCGCCATCGCATAGCCGCCGAGGCCGAAGAACACGCCCTGGCCGAGGCTGAGCACGCCGCCGTAGCCCCACAGCATGACCAGCCCGACGGCGACGAAGGCGTAGCTGAGGTACTTGCCGACCAGGTTGAGGCGGAACACGTCGAGCGCCAGCGGCATGATGACCACCAGCACCAGCGCCAGCAGCAGGTAGCCCGAGAGCTCGCTGCGCAGCAGGCGCAGCGGCAGGGACGGGCGGCGCGGCGCCGGCGCGGCGGCGGAGGACGGAGAAGAGGAAGGGGCGGAGGGAGACATCACAAGCTCCTGGGGCGGTCCGGTTCGAGTCGGTGCGGTTCGGTGGAAGGGCGGTGGTGCGTCAGCGCCGCACCGCCGGCGCGAACAGGCCTTGCGGGCGGATCATCAGGATGGTCACGATCAGCAGCAGCGTCAGCACGCGCGCCATCGAGCCGGTCAGGAAGAACTCGCTGATCGACTGCGCCTGCGCGATGCCGAAGGCCGAGGCCACGGTGCCGAGCAGGCTGGCCGCGCCGCCGAAGGTCACCACCAGGAACGAGTCGACGATGTACAGCGAGCCGCTGGTGGGCCCGGTCGAGCCGATCGTGGTGAAGGCCGCGCCGGCCACGCCGGCGATGCCGCAGCCGATGGCGAAGGTCAGGCGGTCGGTGCGGCGCGTGTTGATGCCGGCGGCGTTGGCCATCGGCCGGTTCAGCGTGGTGGCGCGCACGCGCAGCCCCCAGCGCGAGCGGTACAGCGCCAGCCACACCATGCCGGTGACGAACAGCGTGAGCGCCATCACGAACAGGCCGTTGATGGGAATGTCGAGGCCCGCGGCCGGCGCCCACGAGCCCATCAGCCACTCCGGCAGCGTGGGGCTGACCTCCTTGGGGCCGAAGGTGGAGCGGAAGGTCTGCTGCATGCCCAGCGACAGGCCCCAGGTGGCCAGCAGCGTGTCGAGCGGGCGGCGGTAGAGATGGCGGATCAGCGCCCACTCGGCCACCCAGCCCGCGCAGAACGCCAGCACGAAGGCCGCGCCGATCGCCAGCGGGAAATAGAACGGCATCCACGACGGCGCCAGGCGCTCGGTCAGCGTGGAAGCGAGGAAGATGGTGTAGGCGCCGATCGTCATGAACTCGCCGTGGGCCATGTTGATCACGCCCATCTGCCCGAAGATGATGGCCAGGCCCAGCGCCATCAGCAGCAGCACCGAGAACAGGCTCAGGCCGGCAAAGCCCTGCATCAGGCCGATGTTCAGCATGTCGGTTAGATTCATGTCGCGCTCGCCAAGGAAAGAATGCAGAGAAGACGCCGGACGAAGGCGTCGGTTATCGGTTTTCGGGGCGCAGAACAAGCGAAGCCGATGGTCTTGTCCCGCGCGGCGGCATTGGCCGGCCTCCGCCCTCTCCCCCGGCCCCTCTCCCGCGGGCGGGAGAGGGGAGAACCCCCCCCCGGGGCGATCGACGAAGCCCGCGAACGGGCCCACACCGCGAGAGCTGGCCCAGGCAAGGTGTCCCCCCTCTCCCCTCACGGGGAGAGGGCCGGGGAGAGGGGCGGTTTAGCCAGGAGCCACATCAAGCGGGGCCAGCGGTGTTGTCCAGCGCAGAGGCGAGAAACGAAGCCGCCGGTTTTTTCCAGCACGGCGGCATTCGCCAGCGCCGGCCCTCTCCCCCGGCCCCTCTCCCGCAAGCGGGAGAGGGGAGCCAACCAGGCTTTACTGATACCCCTTCGGAAACGGATTCGGCGGGATCAGCTGCGGCGACTCGGCCACCACCTTGAACTGTCCGTCGAGCTGGGCCAGGCCCACGCGCGTCTTGCTCCACAGGTGGTGGTTGGGGTCGACCTTGACGAAGCCTTCCGGCGCGGTCTTCAGCTCGATGCCGGGCGAGGCGGCCACCACCTTGTCGATGTCGAAGCTGCCGGCCTTCTCCACCGCGGCCTTCCACAGCCACGGGCCGAGGTAGGCGGCCTGGGTCACGTCGCCGATCACCGACTTGGCGCCGTACTTGGCCTTGAAGGCTTCCACGAAGGCCTTGTTGTTGGGGTTGTCGAGCGACTGGAAGTACTTCATGGCCGCGTAGAAGCCGGCGATGTTCTCGCCGCCGATGCCCAGCACTTCGTCCTCGGTGACGGAGATGGTCAGCAGGAACTGCTTGTCGGCGGTGATGCCGGCGGCCTTGAGCTGCTTGTAGAAGGCCACGTTGGAGCCGCCCACCACGATGGCGTAGATGCAGTCCGGCTTGGCCACCTTGATCTTGTTGATGAGCGAGTTGAAGTTGGTGTGGCCCAGCGGGTAGTACTCCTCGCCCACCACCTTGAGCTTGAGGAAGTTCTCGATGTGCTTGCGCGCGATCTTGTTCGAGGTGCGCGGCCAGATGTAGTCCGAGCCGATCAGGAAGAAGCTCTTGGCGTTCTTCTGCTTGGCCGCCCAGTCCAGGCCCCAGATGATCTGCTGGGTGGCTTCCTGGCCGGTGTAGATGACGTTCTTGGACTGCTCCAGCCCTTCGTAGAAGGTCGGGTAGTAGAGCAGGCCGTTCTCCTTCTCGAAGATCGGCAGCACGGCCTTGCGCGAGGCCGAGGTCCAGCAGCCGAACACGGCCGCCACGCGGTCGTTGACCAGCAGCTTCTTGGACTTCTCGGCGAAGGTCGGCCAGTCGGAGGCGCCGTCTTCCTTGATGACCTTGATCTTGCGCCCGAGGATGCCGCCGGCCGCGTTGATCTGGTCGATGGCGAGCTGCTCGGCCTGGATCGAGCCGGTCTCGGAGATGGCCATCGTGCCGGTGGCGGAATGGAGCTGGCCGACCGTGACCTCGGTATCGGTGACGGCCAGCTTGGTGGTGTTGGCCACCGCGGTGGGCACCGCCGCGCGCGCCTGCATGCTCAGGCCGGACAGGCCCGCCAGCGACAGCGCCGGCAGCGAGGCCAGGCCCTGCATCATGCGCCGGCGCTGCGGCGAGATGGTGGCGCCGTCTTCGGTTTGCTGCGGTGGGAGGGACCCGTTCTTTGCTTTGTCACGCATGATCGACGCTCCTTGGAGGCGTGGTTGGATGGCGATGGAAGGCGGTGATTGACCCTGCGGCTGGATCATGGTGCAGCGCAACGCACGCTTCCATACGTCATTCGACGTACCCGCCTGCGCATGCTCGGCAGCGGCGCCGGCACGGCACAGCTCTTGCATCAGCGCAGCGCGGCCCACGCCCGGCCCGCGTCCGCACCGTCCGGAGTCATCCACCCTCATGCCCACCGCCAGCCAGCCCGTACAGCGCATCAGCAAGATCCGGCGCGACTACAACCGCTGGGTTGCCGACGAGACCCTGGAGGACTACGCGCTGCGTTTTGCACCAAGGACGTTCCGCAAGTGGAGCGCCTTCCGCGTGGCCAATACCGCTTTTGGTGCAGTGGCCTTCCTGGCGCTCGAAGCCATCGGCGCGGCCATCACGCTCAGCTACGGCTTCACCAACGCGATGTGGGCCATCGGCGTGGTCAGCCTGGCGATCTTCCTGACCGGCCTGCCGATCTCCTACTACGCCGCCCGCCACGGCCTGGACATGGACCTGCTGGCGCGCGGCGCCGGCTTCGGCTACCTGGGCTCGACCGTCACCTCGCTGATCTACGCCAGCTTCACCTTCATCTTCTTCGCGCTCGAGGCGGCCATCATGGCGCAGGCGTTCGAGCTGCTGTTCGGGCTGCCGCGCTCGTTCGGCTACCTGCTCTCGGCGCTGGTGGTGATCCCGCTGGTCACGCACGGCGTGACGCTGATCTCGCGCTTCCAGCTGTGGACGCAGCCGCTGTGGCTGCTGCTGCTGGCGCTGCCCTACGCGGCGATCGCGTGGCGCGAGCCGGGCCTGTACGCCGACTTCCTCTCGTTCAACGGCCGCCTGGCCGAGGGCGACGGCTTCTCGTGGCATGCGTTCGGCGCCGCCGCCACCGTGACCGCCGCGCTGATCGCGCAGATCGGCGAGCAGGTCGACTTCCTGCGCTTCATGCCCGAGCTGACGCGGCGCAACCGGCTGCGCTGGTGGAGCGCGCTGATCGCCGCCGGCCCGGGCTGGATCCTGCTGGGCGCGGCCAAGATGGCGGGCGGCGCGTTCCTCGCGTTCGTGGCGCTGCAGGCCGAGGTGCCGATCTCGCACGCGCTCGAGCCCACGCAGATGTACCTGGCCGGCTTCGCGCGCGCGCTCGGCGGCGCCGGCCCGGCGTGGCTGGCGGTGGCGCTGACCGGGCTGTTCGTGCTGCTGTCGCAGACCAAGATCAACATCACCAACGCCTACGCCGGCTCGCTGGCGTGGTCCAACGTGTTCGCGCGGCTCACGCACAGCCACCCGGGGCGCGTGGTGTGGCTGGGCTTCAACGTGCTGATCGCGGTGATGCTGATGGCGATGGGCGTGTTCGAGGCGCTCGAGCAGGTGCTGGCGCTGTACGCGCACCTCGCGGTGGCGTGGGTCGGGGCCATCGTCGGCGACCTCGTCATCAGCAAGCCGCTGGGGCTGTCGCCGCGCACCATCGAGTTCCGCCGCGCCTACCTGTTCGACATCAACCCGGCCGGCTTCGGCGCCATGATGCTGGCCTCGGCGCTGTCGATGCTGGTGCACCTGGGCGCGTTCGGCGAGACCCTGCGGCCGGCCTCGATCGGCGTGGGGCTGGCGCTGGCCATCGCGTTCCCGCCGCTGATCGCGTTCGCCACCCACAGCCGCTACTACATCGCGCGCGTGCCAGTGGATTTCGGCCCGCGCCACAAGCGCGTGCGCTGCACGATCTGCCGCAACCCGTTCGAGGTGGAGGACGTGGCCGCGTGCCCGGCCTACCGCGGCCCGATCTGCTCGCTGTGCTGCACGCTCGACGCGCGCTGCGGCGACCGCTGCAAGCCCGGCGCCAGCGCGCAGGAGCAGATCGCCACGGCGCTGGCGCGCGTGCTGCCGGCCGGCACGCCGCCGGTGATGGCGCGCCGCATCGGCCAGTTCTGCCTGGTGCTGGCGGGCATGGTGTTCGCGTTCGGCACGCTGCTGTGGCTGCTCTACACGCAGGAGCAGTTGTCCGGCTCGCTGTACGCGGCCATGCAGCCGCGCACCGGCCTGTTCGTCAAGATCTTCGCCGGGCTGCTGCTGTTCGCCGCGGTGGCGGCGTGGTGGCTGGTGCTGGCCAACGAGAGCCGCGCGGTGGCGCAGGAAGAGTCGGAGCGGCAGAACATGCTGCTGCAGAAGGAAATCGACGCGCACCGCCACACCGACGCGCTGCTGCAGGGCGCCAAGGAAGCCGCCGAGAAGGCCAACCTCGCCAAGAGCCGCTTCATCACCGGCATGAGCCACGAGATGCGCGCCGGCCTGAACTCCATCCTCGGCTACTCGCAGCTGCTGCTGCGCGCGCCGCAGCTGCCGGGCGCGCTGCGCGAGGACGTGCGCACCATCGGCCGCGCCGGCGAGCATCTCTCCAGCCTGGTCGACGGGCTGCTGGAGCTGTCGCGCATCGAGGCCGGCAAGCTGCGCCTGGCGCAGGAAGCGGTGGCGCTCGAAGGCCTGTTCGACGAGCTGGTGCGCATGTTCCGCCCGCTGGCCGCGGCGCGCGGGCTGGCGTTCCACTACCGCGTGGAGGGCGCGCTGCCCACGCACGTGCACGGCGACCCCAAGCGGCTGCGCCAGATCGTCATCAACCTGGTCAGCAACGCCATCAAGTTCACCGAGCAGGGCGCCGTCACGCTGTCGGTGCGGCACCAGCGCGAGCTGGCCACCATCGTGGTGAGCGACACCGGCCCCGGCATCGACGCGGCCGACCAGGCGCGCATCTTCGACCCGTTCGAGCGCGCCGGCGGCCACGACGACCGCGAGGGCATCGGCCTGGGGCTGGCCATCGTGCGGCTGCTGGCCGACCTGATGGGCGGCGAGATCCGCGTGCGCAGCGCGCCCGGCGCCGGCAGCGAGTTCGCGGTGCGGCTGTACCTGCCGGCGGTGACGGCGCCGCTGGCGCGCCGCGCCGCCGCGCCGGACAGCCCGCTGCCGGCCAACGCGCGCGTGCTGGTGGTGGACGACCGCGCCGCGCACCGCGCCGTGCTGCTCGGCTTCCTGGCGCCGCTCGGCCTGGCCGTGCGCGAGGCCGGCGAGGGCGCCGCGGTGCTGCCTGCGGTGCAGCGCTGGCAGCCGCAGCTGGTGCTGCTCGACCTCAACCTGCCGGACGCCTCGGGCTGGGACCTGTGCCGCATGCTGCGCGCGCTGCCGCAGCCGCCGCTGGTGGTGATCGTGTCCGCCAACGCGCACGAGAACACCGAGGAGGCGCGCGCCACGCACGGCTATTTCGCCTTCGTCAGCAAGCCGGTGCGCGAGGCCGAGCTGATCGAGGTGGTGCGGCGCGCGCTGGCGGCCGCCGCCGCCACTGCCAGCGACACCGCCAGCGCCACCGCTTCATCGGCGGCGCATCCGGCGCCGTCCGCCGACCTGCTGCGCGAGCTGCTGCTGCTCGGCGCCACCGGGCGCCAGCGCGCGCTCGAGGCGCAACTGGCGGAGCTGGCCGAAGGCGCCGACGCCAGCGCGCCGTGGGCCGCCCGCATGCTGGCGCTGGCGCGCAGCAATGCCGACGCATTCAACCATTCCCTAGGCGAGGCGCTCCATGAATCCCGCTCCTGACCTGCAGACCCGCGTGCTGGTGGTGGACGACAACGCCGACGCGCGCGGCTTCATCGCGCGCGCGCTCGGCGGCGAGGCGATGGCCGTGCACGCCGCCCACAGCGGCGACGCCGCGCTTGCCGCGCTGGCCTTCTTCGAGCCCGACGCGGTGCTGCTCGACGTGGACATGCCCGGCATGGACGGCTTCGCCACCTGCGCCGCGCTGGTCGACCGCCATGCCGACCTGCCGGTGATCTTCATGACGGGCCTGGGCGAGACCGGCCACATCGTGCGCGGCTTCGAGGTCGGCGGCTGCGACTACGTGACCAAGCCGGTGGCGATCGCCGAGGTGGTGGCGCGCGTGCGCTCGCACGCCGCCAAGGCGCGCCTGGCGCGCAGCGCGCGCGCGGCCGTGCTGGGCAGCGCGGTGCCGATGCTGGCCGCCGGCGCGGGCGGGCAACTGATGTGGATGAACGACAGCGCCGCGGCGCTGCTGCGCGCGCAGGACCTGGCCGCGGTGCCGCCGGGGCAATTGTTGCCGGCGCCGCTGGCCTCGGCGCTGGAGTCGCTGCGCGACGATGCCGGCCCGCAGTGCGCGCGCCTGGGCGCGCTGCAGCTGCGCCGGCTGACCGGCGTGAGCGCGGGCGTGACGGTGGTGGAGCTGGCGGCCTATGCCGCGCAGGCCGCCGGGGAGGGCGGCGTGGCCGGTGTGGCCGGCTCGGCCACCGAGCTGACGCCGCGCGAGGCGGAGGTGATGGTGTGGGTGGCGCGCGGCAAGACCAACCGCGACGTCGCCGAGATCCTCGGCATGAGCCCGCGCACGGTCAACAAGCATCTCGAGCACATCTACGAGAAGCTCGGCGTGGAGACGCGCACCGCGGCGGTGGCGGCGGCGCAGCGCGGCATGGCCTAGGCCGGCCGCGCCGGCGGCGCGGTGCAGTGCGGCGAGATGCAGGCTGCCTAGTGCCCGCAGCGGTGGATTTCCACCGTCACGTGCGCGAGTTCCTCGTGCACGGACAGCGCCTCCTTCACGCGCGCCGGCGTGAGCGCGTCGTCGTGCGTCACCAGGCTGGCGATCACGGCGAACTTCTGCTTGCCCACGCGCCACACGTGCAGGTCGGCCACGCGCGTGCCTTCGGGGCCGTCGTCGAAGCCGGCCAGCACTTCGCGCACCTCGTCCACCACCGGGTGGTCCATCTCGCGGTCCAGCAGCACGGTGCCGGTCTGCCGCAGCAGGCCCAGCGCCCAGTGGCCGACCAGCGCGGCGCCGGCCAGGCCCATCACCGGGTCGAGCCAGCCCAGGCCGAGCCACCAGCCGCCGGCCAGCGCCAGCACCGCCAGCACCGAGGTGGCGGCGTCGGCCAGCACGTGCAGGTAGGCCGAGCGCAGGTTCAGGTCGTGGTGGCCGTGGTGATCGTGGCCATGATCGTGTCCGTGGTCATGCCCGTGGTCATGTCCGTGATGGGCGCCGCCCAGGATCAGCGCGCACGCCAGGTTGACCAGCAGGCCGGCGATGGTCACGGCCAGCGCCTCGCGGTAGTGGATGGCCTGCGGGCTGAACAGCCGCTCGACCGAGCCGTACACCATCAGCGCGGCCACGCCGAGCAGGAAGATGGCGCTGGCGAAGCCGGCCAGCACCTCGATCCTCCACGCGCCGAAGGCGAAGCGCCGGTCGCCGGCATAGCGGCGCGCCGCGGCGTAGGCGAACGCGGTCAGGCCGATGGCCAGCGCGTGCGAGCTCATGTGCCAGCCGTCGGCCAGCAGCGCCATCGAGTTGAACCACAGGCCGGCGGCGATCTCGACGACCATGGTGGCGGCGGTGATCAGCATCACCAGGCGGGTGCCGCGCTCGGCGGCGCGGTTGCCGGTGTCGAAGACGTGGCTGTGGGTCCAGCGGGAGAGATCCTGGGTATGCATGGCGGTCCTGTGCAGCTTGGAAATATCGTCGGGCGCAAGCGTAACAGCGCGCGGCGCCACCGGGGCGATTCGTCCCTGCCGGCAGCATGGGCAGGCGCGCCGGCGCGGGCTGTCACGCGTCTCTGCTATTGTTGGCGCGCTGCCCGCCGCAGGCAAGGCACAAGATAACCCACAAGACACCCTACAAGACAGCGCCACAGACGATGCATGCCTCCACCCTGACTTCCGCGGCCGCCCCGGCGCCGATCCCGCTGCGCCAGGCGTTCTGGTACTGGCTCAAGCTGGGCTTCATCAGCTTCGGCGGCCCGGCCGGGCAGATCGCCATCATGCACGAGGACCTGGTCGAGCGGCGCCGCTGGATCTCCGAGAGCCGTTTCCTGCACGCGCTCAACTACTGCATGGTGCTGCCCGGCCCCGAGGCGCAGCAGCTGGCCACCTACATCGGCTGGCTGATGCACCGCACCTGGGGCGGGGTGATCGCGGGCGGGCTGTTCGTGCTGCCTTCGCTGCTGATCCTGATGCTGCTGTCGTGGATCTACCTGCGCTTCGGCGAGGTGCCGGCGGTGGCCGGCGTGCTGTATGGCATCAAGCCGGCGGTGACGGCCATCGTGGTGTCGGCGGCGTGGCGCATCGGCTCGCGCACGCTCCGGAACGGCTGGCTGTGGGCCATCGCGGCGGCGTCGTTCGTGGCGATCTTCGCGCTCGGGCTGCCGTTCCCGGCCATCGTGGTGGCCGCCGCCGTGGCCGGCCACGTGGGCGGGCGCATCGCGCCGCAGCGCTTCGCCGGCGGCGGCGGGCATGGCGCCGGCAAGGCCGGGCACGGCCCGGCGCTGATCGACGACCACACGCCCACGCCCGCGCACGCGCTGTTCTCGTGGCGGCGCTTCGCGCGCGTGCTGGCGGTGTTCCTGGCGGTATGGGCGCTGGCGCTGGGCGCGCTGGCGTGGCGCTACGGCTGGCAGGGCACGCTCACGCAGATGGGCTGGTTCTTCACCAAGGCCGCGCTGATGACCTTCGGCGGCGCCTACGCGGTGCTGCCCTATGTCTACCAGGGCGCGGTGGCGCATTTCCACTGGCTGACCGCGCCGCAGATGATCGACGGGCTGGCGCTGGGCGAGACCACGCCGGGCCCGCTCATCATGGTGGTGGCCTTCGTCGGTTTCGTCGGCGGCTGGACCCACGCCGTGTTCGGCGCCCACGCGCTGGTGGCCTCGGCGGTGGCGGCGGCCGCGGTGGTGACGTTCTTCACCTTCCTGCCGTCCTTCCTGTTCATCCTGCTGGGCGGCCCGTTCGTGGAAAGCACGCACGGCAACCTGAAGTTCACCGCGCCGCTGACCGCCATCACGGCGGCGGTGGTCGGCGTGATCGTCAACCTGGCGGTGTTCTTCGCCTATCACGTGCTGTGGCCGGCCGGGCTGCAAGGCCGCTTCGACTGGTCCTCGGCGCTGATCGGGCTGGCCGCGGCGGTGGCGCTGTTCCGCTTCAAGGCCGGCGTGATCCCGGTGATCCTGGGCTGCGGGCTGGCCGGCATGGCCATCGTGCTGCTGCGCTGAGTCCGCCAGCCGCCGCTGCCAGCCGCTACCAGCCGCTGTAAGGCGCGTCCGGCGCGCGGTGTGCGGCGAAATGCCGCGCCAGGTAGTCGACGAAGGCGCGCACCTTGGCGGTGAGATGGTCGCGCGTGAGGAACACGGCGGACACGTCCGCCGGCGGCGTCGACCACTCCGCCAGCACCTGGCGCAGCCGGCCCGAGCGCAGCATCGGCGCCACTTCCCATTCCGAGCGCATCAGGATGCCGTGGCCCTGCAGGGCCCAGCCCAGCGCGACCTCGCCGTCGTTGGTGCTGGCCGGGCCGCGCACCTTGACGGTCTCCTGGCGGCTGGCCGAGCGCAGGTGCCAGGTGCCGTAGGTGACGTCGCTCTCGCGCAGCACGATGCAGCGGTGCCGCTGCAGCTCGCGCGGCGAGGCCGGCTCGCCGTGGCTGGCCAGGTAGCGCGGCGCGGCGCACAGCAGGCGGCGGTTGTGGGCGAGCGGGCGCGCGGTCAGGCGGGCGTCGGGCAGGCCGCCCACGCGGATGCCCACGTCGAAGCCGGCCTCGGCCAGGTTGAGCGGCCGGTCGGTCAGCTCGAGCTGCACCTCCACTTCCGGGCAGGCCAGCAGGAAGGCGCCCACCGCCGGCGCCACGTGGCGCCGGCCGAAGCCGAGCGTGGCATTGACGCGCAGCAGCCCGCGCGGCGCCACGCGGCTGCCGCCCAGGCCCTGCTCCAGCTCCTCCAGCTCGGCCAGGATGCGCGCGCCCTGTTCCAGGTAGGCCTCGCCCTCCTGCGTCACGCTCAGGCGCCGCGTGGTGCGGTGGAGCAGGCGCACGCCCAGGCGCGCCTCCAGCGCGGCCAGCCGCTTGCTGGCGGCCGACGGCGTGATGCCGAACTGCTGCGCCGCGCCGGCCAGGCTGCCGCGCTTGACCAGGGTGACGAAGAAGGCGAGATCGGAGAAGGTATCCAAACGGGAATTGGTGAACTGAAGGACCGAATGAAAGTCTGTGGATGAAATTATAGCGGCGCGTTCAATGGTTACACTGGCATCTCCATAAAACAGCGCGGCGGAAGCGTTCCCGTTTCCAAGCCGCCGGACCAAGGAGACCCACCATGACCCGCTTTACCGCGACCCGCGCGTTGACCACCCTGGCCCGCCGCGTGCGCCGGGCCCCGGCTGCCGCGCTTGGCGCGCTCGCCCTGTGCGCCGCGCTGGCGCCCGCCGGCGCCGCCGAGACCTTCCCGGCGCGCCCGATCCGCCTGATCGTGCCGTTCGCGCCGGGCGGCAGCGTGGACATCGCCGCGCGCCTGATCACCGAAGCGTGGGGCCGCCAGCTCGGCCAGCCGGTGGTGGCGGACAACCGCGCCGGCGCCTCCGGCAACATCGGCATGGACCAGGCCGCCAAGGCCAGGCCGGACGGCTACACGCTGGCCATCAACAACGTGGCGCTGGCGGTCAATCCTTCGCTGTTCGCCAGGCTGCCGTTCGACACCGAGCGCGACCTGATGTCGGTCGGCACGATGGGCACCTCGCAGCATGTGCTGGTGGTCACCAACAGCCTGCCGGCCAAGGACGTGAAGCAGCTGATCGCGCTGGCGAAGAGCGAGCCCGGCAAGCTGAGCTTCGGCTCGGCCGGCACCGGCAGCACCCTCCACATGGCGGCGGAGCTGTTCAAGTCCGAGTCCGGCGCCAACATCCTGCACGTGCCCTACAAGGGCGGCGGCCCGGCCATGCTCGACACCATCGCCGGCCAGGTGCAGATCAGCTTCCCGGTGCTGTCGGCCGCGCAGCAGCAGGTGCAGGCCGGCAAGCTGCGCGCGCTGGCGGTGACCGGGCCCAAGCGCTCGCCGCTGATGCCGGGCGTGCCGACCGTCGCCGAGGCGGGCCTGCCCAACTACACGTTCGAGACCTGGTTCATCGTCAGCGCGCCGGCCGGCACGCCCAAGGACGTCATCGCCACGCTCAACCGCACGCTGAACCAGGCGCTGTCCACGCCGGAGATGAAGGCGCGCCTGCTCAAGGAAGGCTTCGAGCCGCTCACCATGAGCCCGGCCCAGGCCGACGCCATGCTGCACAAGGAAACCCTGCGCTGGGCCGCGCAGATCAAGCAGGCCGGCATCACGCCGGAATAGCCGTGCCGCGCGGCGGCCACCGCCGCCGGCCGGCTACCCACAAACAAGCACCCACAAGCACAAGTCTCATGCCAGGCCGTACCTTTTACCGCAAGCTGGTGGATTCGCATACCGTGGCGGCGCTCGACGCCGACCACGTGCTGCTCTACGCGGATCTGCACCTGATGAACGAATACACCAGCCCGCAGGCGTTCGCCGGGCTGGCCGAGCACGGGCGCGCGGTGCCCGCGCCGGGCCAGCAGGTGGCGGTGGTGGACCACATCATCCCCACCCACGCGGAAAGTCCGCGCCGCATCCAGGACCCGGCCTCCGCCTTGCAGGCGCGCAACCTCAAGCGCAACTGCGAGCGGCACGGCATCGCGCTGTTCGACACCGACGACGCGCTGCAGGGCATCGAGCACGTGATCGCGCCCGAGCACGGCATGATCCGCCCGGGCATGGTGGTGCTGTGCGGCGACAGCCATACCACCACCTACGGCGCGCTGGGCGCGCTCGGCTTCGGCATCGGCACCTCGGAGGTCGAGCACGTGCTGGCCACGCAGACGCTGGTGTACCGCGTGGCGCGGGACATGCGCATCCGCGTGGACGGCACGCTGCCGCGCGGCGCCACCGCCAAGGACCTGATCCTGCACGTCATCAGCCGCATCGGCGCGCAGGGCGCGCGCGGCTACGTGGTGGAGTTCTGCGGCAGCGCCATCGGCGCGCTGTCCGTGGAGGCGCGCATGACCCTGTGCAACATGACGGTGGAAGCCGGCGCGCGCGGCGCGCTGATCGCCCCCGACGCGCGCACCGTCGATTACGTGCTGGCGCGCGCGCCGGATATCGCCGGCGAGCTGCGCGAGCGCGCGCTGGCCTGCTGGCGCGAGCTGCATTCCGACGCCGATGCGCGTTTCGACAGCGAGCTCGCGTTCGACGCCAGCCACGTCGCGCCCTACGTCAGCTGGGGCACCAGCCCCGACCAGGCCATCGCCATCGACGCGCGCGTGCCGCTGCCCGCGGACGCCGCCGACGACGTGGCGCGCAGCGCCGCCGCGCGCGCGCTCGACTACATCGGCCTGGAGGCCGGCGCCACGCTCGAAGGGCTGCCGGTGCAGCGCGTGTTCATCGGCTCGTGCACCAACGGGCGCATCGAAGACCTGCGCGCGGTGGCCGGCATCGTGCGCGGACGCCGCGTGGCCGAGGGCGTGCGCGCGATGGTGGTGCCGGGCTCGGGCGCGGTGCGCGCCCAGGCCGAGGAAGAGGGCATCGCGCAGGTGCTGCGCGACGCCGGTTTCGAGTGGCGCAAGCCGGGCTGCTCGATGTGCCTGGCCATGAACGACGACGTGCTGGCGCCCGGCGAGCGCTGCGCCTCCACCACCAACCGCAATTTCGAGGGACGCCAGGGGCGCGCCGGGCGCACCCACCTGATGAGTCCCGCGATGGCCGCCGCCGCGGCCCTGACCGGCTGCATCACCGACGTGCGCCGCCTGGAGCAGACCGATGCCTGACAACCGTAGCGAAATCCGCACCGAAAGCCAGACCGGACACGGCGCAAGCCAGGCCGGACACGACCTGATCGCCGCCACTGGCGCGCCGCTGCCGGTGGGCAACCTCGACACCGACCAGATCATGCCCAAGCAGTTCCTGCGCATCATCGACAAGGCCGGGCTGGACCGCGGGCTGCTGTACGACATGCGCTTCGACGCCGAGGGCGCGCCGCGCCCGGACTTCGTGCTCAACCAGCCGCAGTACCAGGGCGCCGGCGTGCTGGTGGCCGGGCCCAACTTCGGCTGCGGCTCCAGCCGCGAGCACGCGGTGTGGGGGCTGCAGCAGTTCGGCATCCGCGCGGTGATCGCGCCGAGCTTCGGCGAGATCTTCTACTCCAACGCCATCAACAACCGCCTGCTGCTGGTGATGCTGCCGCAGGCCGAGGTGGACGCGCTGATGGCCGCGGTGTCGGCGCCCGCGCCCGCGCGCATCGAGATCGACCTGGCCGCCATGACCGTGCGCGCCGGCGCGCTGTGCTTCGGCTTCGCGCTGGCCGAGCGCCACCGCCTGATGTTCCGCCAGGGCCTGGACATGATCGGCGCTACGCTGGCGCAGCAGGCGCGCATAGCGGAATTCGCGCGGCGCCATCACAATGCACAGCCGTGGCTGCAGGATGTCGCGGCCCGGACGATGGCGCGGCTGTCCGCCTAGGCGCGGCCGCATTCAGGAGGACCGATCGTGTTCGAAGGCTTCACCCCGCGCCGCGTGCCCTGCGGCGACGTCGAGATCCACGCCGTGGTGGGCGGGCAGGGCCCGGCCCTGCTGCTGCTGCACGGCCATCCGCAGACCCACGTGATCTGGCACAAGGTGGCCGCCGCGCTGGCGCGCCACTTCACCGTGGTCGCCACCGACCTGCGCGGCTACGGCGACAGCGGCAAGCCCGCCGGCCTGCCGGACCACGCCAACTACAGCAAGCGCGTCATGGCGCAGGACCAGGTCGCGCTCATGCACGCGCTCGGCTTCGAGCGCTTCCTGGTGATGGCGCACGACCGCGGCGCGCGCGTGGCGCACCGCATGGCGCTCGACCATCCCGGCGCGGTGCGGCGGCTGGTGACGCTGGACATCGCGCCCACGCTGGCGATGTACGAGCAGACCAGCCTGCAGTTCGCCACCGCGTACTGGCACTGGTTCTTCCTGATCCGCCCGGCGCCGTTCCCCGAGACGCTGATCGAGGCCGACCCGGCGCTCTACCTGCGCAGCACGATGGGCGCGCGCAGCGCCGGCCTGGCGCCGTTCACGGACGCGGCGATGGCCGAATACCTGCGCTGCCTCGAGCTGCCCGGCGCCGCGCACGGCCTGTGCGAGGACTATCGCGCGAGCGCTTCGATCGACCTCGAGCACGACCGCGCCGATCTCGCCGCCGGGCGCAAGGTCGAGTGCGGGATGCTCGCGCTGTGGGGCGAGCAGGGCGCGGTGGGCCGCTGCTTCGCGCCGCTGGACGAGTGGCGCAAGGTGGCGCGAGACGTGCGCGGCAAGAGCCTGCCGTGCGGCCACTACATCGCCGAGGAAGCGCCCGAGCTGCTGCTGGAAGAGACGCTGCCGTTCCTGCTGGCCGCGCACTGAGCCACACTGAGCCGCATCGAGACACATTGAGGCACATCGCGCTGCACGCAGACGCATTGCGCCGCCCGGCGCGAGTGGGGATGACGGGGGGTAGCCCGCGCGTGCATGCGCGCCACGGCCCGCGCTTTATCGCGCAATGAGGGCACAAAGCGCGGTGTTCGGGGATAAAATGCGCGCCATGCCTGCCATTTGCCGTCGTGTCCCGGTCCGGGACGCGCGGCAGCCCGGCACTTCTCTCCCCTATGGACGACACCCCGCCGCGCGCACCGATCCCGTCACCTCCCGCCACGTTCGCCGCGCCCGCAGACGCGAGCGCGGCGGCGGGCGTGGCCGCCGCCGCCGGGCAGCCGGACCTGCTGCTCGACAGCATCGCCGATGCCGTCGTCGCGTTCGACCGCGACTGGCGCTTCACCTACGTCAACCGGCCCGCCGAGCGCCTGTTCAGGCGCAGCCGCGCCGAACTGCTGGGCCGCGCCATCCGCGACTGCTGCCCCGAGCTGGACGGCTCGCCCAGCTACCAGGCCGGCGTCGAGGCCGCCGCCAGTGGCGAGCCCCGCACCAGCACCGCGTTCCATGCGCCGCTGGCCTGCTGGCTGGAGGCGCGCGTGTTCCCGCACGCCGGCGGGCTGGCCATCCTGTTCCGCGACGTCAGCAGCGAGCGCGAGCAGTCCGCGCAGCTCGAATACCACGCCGGCCACGATTACCTGACCGGCCTGCCCAACCGCCGCCGCTGCACGCAGGTGCTGGCTGACGCGGTGGCCGAGGCGGCCGCGGCGCACGCCGCAGCGGCGGGCGGCGGCGACGGCAGCGATGATGGCAGCGGCAGCGGCAGCGGCAGCGGCAGCGACGGCGCGCGCGACGGCGTGGCCGTGCTGTTCGTCGACCTGGACCGCTTCAAGGAAGTGAACGATGCGTTCGGCCACGCCGCCGGCGACGCCCTGCTGCGCGAAGTGGCCGAGCGCTTCCTGGCGCTGCTCGGTCCCGACGCCTTCGTCGCGCGCGTGGGCGGCGACGAGTTCGTCTTCGTGCTGCGCTGCGCCCATGCCGGCCAGGCCGAGCGCTTCGCCGGCACCATCCTGGCCGGCGTCTCGCATCCGTTCCAGGTCGAGGGCCACACGGTGCTGCTGGGCGCCAGCGTGGGCATCGCGCAATGGCCCGAGGCCGGCAGCGGCGCCGACACGCTGCTCAACCACGCCGACGCCGCCATGTACGCCGCCAAGGGCGCGGGCCGCTTCCAGTTCCGCACCTTCCACCGCGATCTCGCGCACGGCATGCGCCAGCGCCTGCAGCTGCGCGCCGACCTGCTGGCGGCGCTGGCCGACGACCAGCTCGTGCTGCACTTCCAGCCGCAATGGTCGCTGCCGGACGCGCGCCTGGTGGGCGCCGAGGCGCTGCTGCGCTGGCAGCACCCGGTGCACGGGCTGCTGCTGCCGGGCGCCTTCCTCGACGTGGTGCTCGAGTCGCCGCTCGAGGCCGCGGTCGGCATGTGGGTGATGCGCGCCGTGTGCGGCCAGATCGCCGGCTGGCGCCGCGAGGGCCTGCCGGTGCCCAAGATCTCGCTCAACCTGTCGGCCCGGCAACTGGTGATGCCGGGGCTGGCCGGGGTCCTGACCGGGCTGGCGAGCGAGCACCGGGTGCCGTGCGCGCTGCTCGACGTGGAAGTCACCGAGAACGCGCTGATGACCGACCTCGACAACGCCGCCGCGGCGCTGGGCGAGCTCAAGCGGGCCGGCATCAGCGCCTCGCTGGACGATTTCGGCTCGGGCTACTCCAGCCTGGCCTACCTGACGCGCCTGCCGGTCGACACGCTCAAGGTCGACAAATCGTTCGTCGCCGCGCTGGGCCGCGCGCCCGAGGCGCTGGCGGTGATGCGCGGGGTGATCGCGCTGGCGCGCTCGCTGGGCCTGCGCAGCCTCGCCGAGGGCGTGGAAAACGAGGCCCAGCAGCGCCTGCTGGCCGACGAGGGCTGCGACGCGGCGCAGGGTTTCCTGCTCGGCCGGCCGCTGCCGCCGGCCGAGTTCGCCGCCGTGATGCGCGGCGGCGGAGCCACCGGGCGCGGATGACGCAGCGCGGCAACAACCCGCAGTCATGCCGAGCACGATGGGGCCCGGAGGTGCATAATCGCCCACCAGTACGACACGTCCTGGCCGAAGTGGTCGACCGGCTCAACATACATTCATGAATGGATGTATAATTTCGCGATTGTTCGCCTGGGAGTCCAGGCGTCTGTTGCGGAACTTGACCATGACTTACCGTTTTATTGCCGGATGCATCGGCACCTGGCTTGCGATCGCCGTGACCGCGGGCTGGGTGATGGAGCGCCTCTGGTCCTGAGTACGGGTGGTCGGCCTTGCCGCGCGGAGGTGGCAAGGTTTTCGCCAGGACTTGCCATTCTCGCGGTTTCACCACCACCTTGCACATGACCAATCAGAAGAAGAAGGCCGGCCTTGCCCGCCGGTTCGCATCGCAATTCAAGGCGCTCGGCGCCGTCGCCGCTCTGGGCGCCTGCGCTGCCGCGCACGCCGATCCCGCGGTCCACGTGGCCGTCGGCCGCGATCCCGGCCACAACATCAACAAGTACGAAGTCGGCGTCAACTGGGATTCCGGCTTTGCCTGGGGCAACCCGCAGGGCTGGCAGTTCAAGCTGCAGTGGGAAGCCGAAGTCGCCGAGTGGAATACCCTGAGCGGCACCAACCACCACAACCTGACCGAATTCGGCTTCACGCCGGTGTGGCGCCTGGAAAAGCGCGGCGGCGCCTGGGTGCCGTTCCTCGAAGCCGCGGTCGGCGTGCGCATGCTGAGCAGCAAGTACACTTCGGAAGAGCACCGTTCGGGCAGCCTGTTCCAGTTCTCGGACATGCTGGGCCTGGGCGTGGCCTTCGGCCCGAAGACCGCCTATGAGGCCGGCTTCCGCTACCAGCACGTCTCCAACGCCGGCATCAAGCAGCCCAATCCGGGCAGCGGCTTCTACACCGGCTACGTGCGTTATCGCTTCTGAGGCTAGCCGCCGGGCCTGACGCCCGGCGCCCATCAGGCCAGCCGCGCCAGCCCCGGGCGCGCGCCACGCGCGCCGCGCGCCGGGCTTTCCGCCGGCGCGGCGCGGTCCTGCCCGCCGCGCAGCGAATCGAAGAAGCGCCACAGCGCCGGCGCGTCGCTGGTGGCCACGTTGAAGCGGATCCACGGCGAATCTCCCTCGTCCGGCACGAAATACGATCCCGGCGCGAGCCAGATGCCGTGCTCCAGCGCCAGCGTGGCCAGCCGGTTGCCGGAGCGCGCGGCCTCGCCGTCGCTTCCTTCTCTTTCTCCGCTTGCCCCGTTCTTCCCGCTGTCCTCCGGCCGCACGCGCGCCCAGGCGAACATCCCGCCTTCCGGGCGCAGCAGCACTTCCAGCCCGTGCGCCTCCATCTTCTCCGTGATGCGGTCCTGCTGGCCGCGCAGCCGCTCGGCCAGCGCCGCCACGTGGCGGCCGTAGTGGCCGCTGGCCAGCACCGAGTACACCAGCCGCTCGGTCACTTCCGACGAGGTCAGCCCCACCGCCATCTTGGTGCGCGCCAGCGCCTTGGCCAGTTCCGGGCTGGCCGCGAGGTAGCCCACCCGCAGCGAGGGCGCGATGGTCTTGGAGAAGCCGTTCACGTAGATCACGTGCGACAGCCCGTCCATTGCCGCCAGCATGGGCGAGCCGGCCGGCGCCAGCTCGCGGTAGATGTCGTCCTCCACCACCAGCAGCCGGTATTGCTCGGCCAGCTGCAGCACGCGGTGCGCGTTCATGCTGGTGAGCGTGCCGCCGGTCGGGTTCTGCAGCACCGTGTTGACGAACAGCGCGCGCGGCGCGTGGGCGCGGATGGCGTGGTCGAGCGCGTCGGTGTCCAGCCCGGCCGCGGTGCGGCGCACGCCCACCACCCGCAGCCCGGCCAGGCGCAGGATCTGCAGCAGGTTGCAGTAGCAGGGATCTTCCACCAGCACCGTGTCGCCGGGGCGCAGCAGCGTGCGCACCACCAGGTCCAGCGCCTGGGTGGCGCCCTGCGTGAGCACCACCTGCTGGGCCTGCACCGGCATGCCGTACTGGCTCAGGCCGGCGGCGATATGCTCGCGCAGCGCGGCGAAGCCGTAGGGATGGCCGTAGCCCGACACCTGCGCGGCCGGCACGCGCGCGGCCGCGCGCATGGCCTGGTGCAGCCCTTCCTCGTTGAGCCAGTCGCCGGGCAGCCAGCCCGCGCCGGCCTTGATCGGCACCGAGTGGTCGGCGAACACGTCCGACAGCAGCCAGGCGGCGTTGAGCCCGGGCGCTTCCCAGCGCGCCGCCGGCACCTGCCCGGCGGGCGCGTGGCGGTGCGCCACCGTGTAGCCCGAGCCCACGCGCGCGCTCAGGTAGCCCAACGCGGTCAGGCGGCCATAGGCCTCGGCCACGGTGAAGGTGCTGATGCCGTGCTGCTGGGCGAAGCGCCGCACCGAAGGCAGCGCCACGCCGGCGCGCAGCACGCGGCGGTCGACCAGGCTGGCGATGCCGGCCACGATCTGTTCGGTCAGGGTGTCGCCGCTGCGGCGGCCGCGCACGAGTTCCAGGTTGAGCATGCGTCACGCGCGATGAAAATGAACCTGTACAGTTTAAGCGCACCGCCCAGCCAACGGGAAGCACGGCCTCGCGGCACCTCGATGCCACGCTGCCGCGCAATGCCCGCGCGGGCGCGGATTTCCATGACGCAATGCGCAATCGCGTTGCCATCGGCCGTGCCGGCCGGCATCGGCGCCATGCCGTGATCTGTACGGTTGTTGCACTAGAACCTGTACGGTCAGGCGAGGTTTTGCCGACCGTATATTCTTCAAGACAGGCCGTACCGCTACAGTGGCCGCATTCACCAGCAGTGCCCCCGGACAACCGACCGAACAACCCGGGCGCGGCCCGCACGCCGCGCCCCTAGCCGAACCCCCTGAGGAGGACGTATGGATGCCGCCAAGACCGTGATCCCCGATCTCGACGCCCTGTGGATGCCGTTTACCGCCAACCGCCAGTACAAGGCGGCGCCGCGCCTGCTGGCCTCGGCCAGCGGCATGTACTACACCACCCATGACGGCCGCCAGGTGCTCGACGGCTGCGCCGGCCTGTGGTGCGTGGCCGCCGGCCACTGCCGCACCGAGATCACCGAAGCCGTGGCGCGCCAGATCCAGACTCTGGACTACGCGCCGCCGTTCCAGATGAGCCACCCGCTCACGTTCGAAGCCGCCACCAAGCTCGCCGGCATCATGCCCGCGGGCCTGGACCGCATCTTCTTCACCAACTCGGGCTCGGAATCGGTCGACACCGCGCTGAAGATCGCGCTGGCCTACCACCGCGCGCGCGGCGAAGGCCAGCGCACGCGCTTCATCGGCCGCGAGCGCGGCTACCACGGCGTGGGCTTCGGCGGCATGGCGGTGGGCGGCATCGGCGGCAACCGCAAGGTCTTCTCCGGCAACCTGATGCCCGGCGCGGATCACCTGCCGGCCACGCTCAACATCGCCGAGGCTGCCTACTCCAAGGGCCAGCCGCAATGGGGCGCGCACCTGGCCGAGGATCTCGAGCGCATCCTGGCGCTGCACGACCCGTCCAACGTCGCCGCCGTGATCGTCGAGCCGCTGTCCGGCTCGGCCGGCGTGCTGGTGCCGCCGGTGGGCTACCTGGAAAAGCTGCGCGAGATCACCAGCAAGCATGGCATCCTGCTGATCTTCGACGAGGTCATCACCGCCTTCGGCCGCCTGGGCGCGGCCACCGCGGCCGAGCGCTTCAACGTCACGCCGGACCTGATCACGATGGCCAAGGCCATCAACAACGCGGCCGTGCCGATGGGCGCGGTGGCGGTGCGCCGCGAAGTGCACGACGCCGTGATCAACTCCGCCGCGCCGGGCGCGATCGAGTTCCTGCACGGCTACACGTATTCGGGCCACCCGCTGGCCGCCGCCGCGGCCATCGCCACGCTGGACATCTACAAGAACGAGGACCTGTTCGGCCGCGCCGCCGCGCTGGCGCCCGCGTTCGAGACCGCCGCGCATGCGGTGCGCGGCGCGCCGCACGTGAAGGACATCCGCAACTTCGGTCTGGTGGCCGGCATCGAGCTGGAGCCGCGCGCGGGCCAGCCCGGCGCGCGCGGCTACGAGGCCTTCCTCAAGTGCCTGGAGCGCGGCGTGCTGGTGCGCTACACCGGCGACATCCTGGCCTTCTCGCCGCCGCTGATCATCACCGAAGAGCAGATCGGCCACATGTTCGACACCGTGAAGAAGGTCCTGCAGGAATTGCAGTAACCGCGGCGACCAGACAGGGGACACCGACGTGAACATCGCAGAAAACCGGCAGATCGCCGACATCGGGCACTACATCGGCGGCACCGTGCGCGCCGCCTCCTCGGACCGCTTCGCCGATGTCTTCAACCCGGCCACCGGCGCCGTGGCCGCCCGCGTGGCGCTGGGCGGCGCGCGGGACGTTGACGCCGCCGTGGCCGCCGCGCACGCGGCGTTCCCGGCCTGGTCCGAGACCGCGCCGCTCAAGCGCGCGCGCATCCTGTTCAAGTTCAAGGAACTGCTCGACCGCCACCACGACGACCTCGCCGCGCTGATCACGCGCGAGCATGGCAAGGTGTTCTCCGACGCCAAGGGCGAAGTCACGCGCGGCGTCGAGGTGGTGGAGTTCGCCTGCGGCATCCCCAACCTGCTCAAGACCGACTTCACCGACAACATCGGCGGCGGCATCGACAACTGGAACCTGCGCCAGCCGCTCGGCGTGGTGGCCGGCATCACGCCGTTCAACTTCCCGGTGATGGTGCCGATGTGGATGTTCCCGGTGGCGCTGGCGTGCGGCAACACCTTCGTGCTCAAGCCGAGCGAGCGCGATCCGTCGCCCTCGCTGCTGATCGCCGACCTGCTCAAGCAGGCCGGCCTGCCCGACGGCGTGTTCAACGTCGTGCAGGGCGGCAAGGAAGCCGTCGACGCGCTGCTCGCGCACCAGGACGTGCAGGCGCTGTCGTTCGTCGGCTCCACGCCGATCGCCGAGTACATCTATACCGAAGGCACCAGGCACGGCAAGCGCGTGCAGGCCCTGGGCGGCGCCAAGAACCACCTCGTGGTGATGCCCGACGCCGATCTCGACCAGGCCGTGGACGCGCTGATCGGCGCCGCCTACGGCTCGGCCGGCGAGCGCTGCATGGCGATCTCGGTGGCGGTGGCGGTCGGCGACGTGGCCGACAAGCTGGTGCCGCGCCTGGCCGAGCGCGCCAGGACGCTGAAGATCCGCAACGGCATGGAAGCCGACGCCGAGATGGGCCCGCTGGTCACGGCCGCGCACAAGGCCAAGGTCGAGGGCTACATCGCCCGCGGCGTGGAAGAGGGCGCCACGCTCGTGACCGACGGCCGCGGCCACAAGGTCGACGGCCACGAAGGCGGCTTCTACGTGGGCGGCACGCTGTTCGACCACGTCACGCCGGACATGACCATCTACAAGGAAGAGATCTTCGGCCCGGTGCTGTCGGTGGTGCGCGTAAACGACCTCGCCCACGCGGTGGCGCTGATCAACGCGCACGAGTTCGGCAACGGCGTGTCCTGCTACACCAGCGACGGCGGCGTGGCGCGCGCGTTCTCGCGCCAGATCCAGGTCGGCATGGTCGGCATCAACGTGCCGATCCCGGTGCCGATGGCGTGGCACTCGTTCGGCGGCTGGAAGCGCTCGCTGTTCGGCGACCACCACGCCTACGGCGAGGAAGGCGTGCGCTTCTACACGCGCTACAAGAGCATCATGCAGCGCTGGCCGGACAGCATCGGCAAAGGCGCGGAGTTCACGATGCCGGTGGCGAAATAACGCTGCCGGCGGGGGCGGGCGGCGATGTCCGCCCCTGGCCCGGCGCTGCGAATGCCCTTCACCGGATGGTGCAAGGGCATTTTTCTTTTGCGGCTGGCGCCGCGTCGCTCCCGCGCCGTCTCTTTTCTCATCCGGGCACGGCAGGTCGAAGTGTCCTGCCGGCGTGCCCGAACGCCGCCCGGCATGATAAGGTTCGCACGCGAATCTCTTCGCGCGCCTTTCACGAGCAAGGGCAGCCACCGATTCGAGGACGACGATCGAGGACGACAAGTTGACGGTAAAGGACGATTCGGAGCGCCGCCTGGTCTACCTGCTGAACGTGGGCCAGCGCCGCCTGCAGCGCTGGACGCAGGCGCGCGCCGCGGCCGGCGGCGTGACCGCGGCGCAGGCGGGCCTGCTGTACTTCCTGGGCAAGCACAACGGCGCGCTGATGAGCGAGGCGGCCGCCGCGCTCGACATGGGCGCCCCCGGCATGAGCGGCCTGGTGGACCGCATGGCCCTGGCGGGCCTGGTGGAGCGGCGCGCCGACGCGGACGACGGGCGCGCCTCGCGCATCTGGCTGACGCCGGCGGGCCGCGCCGCGCGGGCCCGCGCCAAGGCGGGGCTGGCGCAGCTCAACGCCCGGCTGACCGAAGGCTTCAGCGAGGCGGAGATGGCCATCGTCGCGCGCTGGCTGCAGAGCCTGCAGGAGAAGTTTCCCGCCGTCGACGACTGAGCGACCGGGCGACCGAGCGACTGAATGAGCGAAGGCAGGCGCCTACGCGCGCGCCACCTTCGAGAAGTCGGCCGGGCGGCGCTGCGCGAACGCGCTGAAGGCTTCCCGGGCTTCGGCGCTCTTCAGGCGCGCTTCGAAGCAGGCGCTTTCCGCCTCCATCTGCGCGACCAGCGCCTGCCCGTCGCGCATCAGTCCCTTCATCGCCAGCAGCGAGCCGGCCGGCTTGGCGGCGATGCGCGCGGCCATCGCCTTGGCCTCCGCATGCAGCTGGTGCGCCGGCACGATGCGGTTGGCGAGGCCCCAGGCCAGCGCCTGCGCGGCCGCCACCGGCTCGCCGAGCGCGAACATCTCGAACGCGCGCGCGTGCCCCACGCGCAGCGGCATCAGCAGGCTGGAGGCGGCTTCCGGCACCAGCGCGAGGTTGATGAACGGCGTGATGAGCTGGGCGTCGTCGGCCAGCAGCACGTAGTCGCAATGCAGCAGCATGGTGGTGCCCACGCCGACCGCCTTGCCCTGCACGGCGGCCACCAGCGGCAGCCTGGCGGTGGCGAGGCTGTGCAGGAAGCGCGTCACGTGCCGCTCGGCCGGGCCGTTGCCGGCGGCCTGGGCGGCGAATTCGCTGACGTCGTTGCCGGCGCTGAAGGTGTCGCCGGCACCCCGGATGACGACGACGCGGATGCCGGGGTCATCCTGCGCGCCTTCGATGGCGTCCGCCAGCGCGCCGTACATGGCGTTGGTCAGCGCGTTCTTCTTGTCGGTGCGCGAGATGGTCAGCGTGAGCACGCCGCCGGCGAGGTCGGTGTCGAGTTCCGGGATCAATGCGGTCTCCTGAAATAAAGTTCGCATGCAAAGTATATCTACTTTGCATGCGAAGTAAACCCGGAGCGGGCCTGCCTTCGCTCCCGCTTATCCCCGGCGCGCGCCGGCCTCTTCCAGGAAAGCCAGCGCGCGCGGCTCCTCCACGAACGCCGAGTTGATGCGGATCCAGGCCGAGGTCTCGCCGCCGGGGCGGAAGTAGTTGCCCGGCGCCAGCGTCACGCCGTGCTGCTCGGCCAGCGTCACCAGCTCGCGCGAGTCCGCCACGCCGCGCGTGCGCGCCCACAGGAAGTTGCCGCCGGCCGGTTCGCAATAGACCTCCCAGCCCGCGCCGTGCAGGCGCCGCACCGCGCCCGCGGTGGCCTGGCGCACGCGCAGGCGCAGCCGCTCCATGTACTTGCGGTAGGCGCCGCGCTCGAGCAGCGCCGCGGTCACGGCTTCCGCGAAGTGCGAGCCGGCCACGCTGGTCAGCACCTTCACGTCCACCAGGTCCTTGACCAGCGCCTTGTCGGCCACCAGGTAGCCGATGCGCAGCGAGGCCGACACCGTCTTGGAGAAGCCGCCGATGTAGATCACGTGCTCGAGCTGGTCCAGCGTGGCGAGGCGGTCGGTGAAGTGGGTCTGGAAGTCGGAGAAGATGTCGTCCTCGACGAAGCGGAAGCCGTGCTTGCGCGCCAGCTCCAGCAGCCGGAACGCCACCGGCGGCGCCAGCGTGGAGCCGGTGGGGTTCTGCAGCACGCTGTTGGTGAAGAACAGCTTGGGCTTGTGCTCGCGCAGCAGCGCCTCGGCGGCGTCGGGGTCGGGGCCGTTGGCGGTGTGCGGCACGCCGACCAGGCGCACGCCGTGCAGGCGCAGCAGGCCGAACAGGTTGTAGTAGCCGGGGTCTTCCACGAACACCGTGTCGCCGGGCTTGAGCAGGCGGCGCACCACCAGGTCCAGCGCCTGGCTGGCGCCGCTGGTGATCAGCACCTGCGGCAGCTCGGCGGTGATGCCGAGCTGCCGCACGCGCGTGAGCACGTGCTGGCGCAGCTCCGGCAGGCCCATCGGCGTGGCGTAGTGGATCACGCTGGCCACTTCCGTGCGCGAGACCTGGCGGATGGCCTGGGTCAGGCCTTCGAGGTCGCGCCACTGCTCCGGCACGAAGCCGCCCGCCAGCTTGAGCGTGGCGCTCGGGTGGTTGAACTGCTCCAGGATGTGGTCGGAGAGGTCCTCGGCCAGGCTCGGGTTGGACCAGCCGTTGGCGCCGCGCGCCAGCAGCGGGCTGTCCGCCACGAAGAAGCCCGAGCCGTGGCGCGAATCGAGCAGGCCCTGCGACACCAGCCGGTCATAGGCCTCGATCACCGGGAAGCGGCTGATGCCGTGCTCGGCGGCGAGCTGGCGGATCGACGGCAGGCGCGCGCCGGGGCGCACCTCGCTCGAGCTGATCCAGCTCTTGACCTCGTTGACGATCTGGTCGGTGATGGGCACGCCGGTGGCGGGGACGAGAGTGAGCTTCATGAGGGCGCGTGTCGGGGAAGAACGTGTGCCGGAAAAGGCAAGTGTCAGGAAAAACTACTGAACAGTGCATGGAAAACTGTTCACAACTGTTCATGGGATTGTAGTTGCCGCCGTGAATAATGGAAGGCATGCGGAGGAGGTGCCCCCGCCAGTTGGCGCGGCAGGGCATGGCGCACACCGCAATGCAGAGACAGGAGCGGCAACATGCGTGAACTACGGATCTTCGAACTGGATGAACCCGGCCGGCCGGTGGGCTGGCGCGCCCGCGAAGGGCAGACCGTCAAGGCGGTCGAAGGACGCCTGTGGCTGACGATCGAAGGCCATCACGCCGACATCTGGCTGCTGCCCGGCGCCTGCTGCGCGCTGCCGGCCGGCGCCAGGGTCTGGCTGTCCGGCGAGAGCGAGGGCGCCCGCTTCACGCTGGCCGAAACCCCGGTGCCGCTGTCGTGGCGCTGGCTGGCCATCCTCGGGCGCGCGCTGGGCCGGCGCCTGGGCCAGCGGCGCGCCGGCGCCACGCAGTGCCCGGAGCCGGGGCTGTGAGGCGCGCGCGGCCCGGTTATTTCCGTCGATAGAGGATGTCAGCGCAGCGCGTGCGCAGGAACTCGTGCAGCCGCTGCACCGCCGGCGTGAGCAGCGTGCGGTGCGCGCTGACCAGTTGCAGCGGCGTCGGCTCGCCGTGCTCGGGCGGGAACAGTTCGACCAGGCGGCCGGCGTACAGGTCCGGCGAGACATCGATGCGCGATTTGTACACCAGCCCGTGGCCGGCCACGGCCCAGCGCCGCACCACGTCGGCATCGTCGCTGACGCGGTCGCCTTTCACGGTCACGGTTTCCACGCCGCGCGGCAGGTGGAAGGTCCAGCGTTCGTGGGTCTGGTCGCCCATCACGTAGCGCAGGCAGTTGTGCTTGCGCAGGTCCGCCGGCGAGGCCGGCGCGCCGTGGCGCTTCAGGTAGGCGGGCGAGGCGCACAGCGTGCGGCGGTTGGCCGGCGCCAGCGGCAGCGCCACCAGGCTGGAGTCGGCCAGCGTGCCGTAGCGCACGCCGATGTCGAGCGGCTGGCGGAAGAAGTCCGCGGCCTGGTCGCTGATGCGCAGGTACAGCGAGACTTTCGGATGCGCCTGCTGGAACGCGTCCAGCCAGGGCAGCAGCACGTTGCGCCCCAGGTCCGACGGCGCCGACAGCCGGATCGGCCCGGCAATCTCGGCGCTGGCCTGCGCCAGCGCCTGGCGCCCGCCGTCGATGGCTGCCAGCGCCGCCTGCGCGTGCGGCAGGTAGCGCTCGCCTTCTTCCGACAAGCGCAGGCTGCGCGTGGAGCGCACGAACAGGCGCAGGCCCAGCTCCTGCTCCAGCCGCTTCATGGCGCTGCTGGCCAGCGCCGGCGTGATGTCCAGCAGCCGGGCCGCCGCGGAAAAGCTGCCCGACTCGGCGGTCCGGACAAATACCTGGAGATCGTCGAGCCTGAGCATTTTCTTCGGATCAGCGAAAGTGTTTGCTCGATTAGAGCATTTTTCGCGGAAGCCGGATAGGCGAACATCGCGGCATGCATCGGTTGCCGCTTATCGCCGCTCACCGTCGCTTACCGCCTGCCTTGTTCGCCCGATTCCCATGTCCAGGAACCTGTCCGCCATGAAAGCCATCGCCTACACCCGCAACGACCTGCCCATCACCGACCCGGCCTCGCTGGTCGACATCGAACTGCCCGTGCCCACGCCCGGCCCGCGCGACCTGCTGGTGGCGATCCGCGCCGTCTCGGTCAACCCGGTGGACACCAAGGTGCGCGCCAACTTCCCGACCGAAGCCCCGCGCGTGCTGGGCTGGGACGCCGCCGGCACGGTGACGGCCGTGGGCGCCGAGGTCACGCTGTTCCAGCCCGGCGACGCGGTCTACTACGCCGGCACGCTGGGCCGCCCCGGCACCAACGCCGAATACAGCCTCGTCGACGAGCGTATCGCCGGCCACAAGCCCGCCACGCTGAGCGATGCCCACGCCGCCGCGCTGCCGCTGACCGCGCTCACCGCCTGGGAACTGCTGTTCGACCGCCTCCACATCGCCGAAGGCGGCGGCGCGGGCCAGCACCTGCTGGTGGTCGGCGCGGCCGGCGGCGTGGGTTCGATCCTGGTGCAACTCGCGCGCAAGCTCACCGGATTGACCATCATCGGCACCGCCTCGCGCGCCGAAACCCGGCAATGGGTGCAGGACCTCGGCGCCCATCACGTCATCGACCACAGCCAGCCGCTGGCGGCCGAGCTGGCCCGCATCGGCGTCAGGCAGGTCGAGCACATCGCCAGCCTGACCCATACCGACGCGCACTACGCCGCGCTGGTCGAAGCGCTGGCCCCGCAAGGCCAGTTCGCGCTGATCGACGACCCCGCCACGCTGGACGCCATGCCGCTCAAGCGCAAGTCGGCCTCGCTGCACTGGGAATTCATGTTCGCCCGCTCCATGTTCGAGACCCCGGACATGATCCGCCAGCACGAGATCCTCGACCGCGTGGCCAGGCTGATCGACGACGGCACGCTCAAGACCACCTTCGGCGAGCACTACGGCACCATCGACGCGGCCAACCTGCGCCGCGCGCATGCCTTGCTGGAAAGCGGCCGCGCGCGCGGCAAGATCGTGCTCGAGGGGTTCTGAGCGCTGCCGGGCGCCAGGTGCCGTCAGGATTGTTGATTTGCAAAAGGGCGCTTCGGCGCCCTTTTTGCGTTTGGAATGACCGGCGCGAAACGCCGCGTCATGCGCGGTGCCGGCATGGCCGGCTCCGGGTCCGGTCCCGGTTATGCCGCCTCGATTTCCAGGCGCGGATGCAGCCCCGAGCGCACCACCAGCGACACCAGCATGTCGAGGCTGAACTTGTCCCACTTGCCGCGCACCAGATCGGAGACGCGCGGCTGGCTGATGCCCAGCGCGTCCGCCGCCTGGGCCTGGGTCCATCCGCGGGCGTCGATGACCTGACGCAGCGAGGCCATGAGATCGGCCCGCAGCTTGAGCAGGGTGGCTTCCTCGTCGGAGAAGCCGAGGTCGGCAAACACGTTGCCGCCCGATTCGGTGATGATGTCTTTCATGAGGTCACTCTTCAATCTGTCTGTAGCGGCGGGCAGCGAGCTCGATATCGGCCTTGGTGGTCTTCTGCGTGCGCTTGGGAAAGGCGTGCAGCACATAGACCGCATCCGCAAACTTCGCCACGTAGATGACGCGCCACTCGCCCTCCACGTGAATGCGCACCTCATAGGCTCCGGGGCCGACCGTCACCATCGGCTTGAAGTCGGGCGGCATCATGCCGCGCTGGATCGCATCCAGCGCGAAGCCGGCATGGCGCCTGGCCTCGGCAGGGAAATTGCGCAAATCGTCCAGGGCCGAGCCCACGAAGCGAAGGGATTTCATGGCACTGGATTATATAAGAATTTATATATCCGGTGCCGCCCTCCGGCAAGCCGCGGCGGAGCACCTTCCCGTCAAGAGCAGATAGCAGTACCCTCGATGCATCTCATCCCATCGCACCCGGCTGCTTTCCCAACGGGAAAACCACGCGGGTAGCCAGAACAGAAAAGGGAGAGAAAACTACCCGTAAATCCTTGCCCGCGAGGATTTCACGTCTTAGGTGGAGACAATGACCGATCTTTCCGACGTGCAAAAGGGCGCGCAACCGGGCGCGCAACCGGGCGCCGCCCATCCGGCGCAGGGACCGAAGGGTCCCGTCAACAAGGTGCGCTTCGTCACCGCGGCCTCGCTGTTCGACGGCCACGACGCTTCGATCAACATCATGCGGCGCATCCTCCAGTCCTCGGGCTGCGAGGTGATTCATCTCGGGCACAACCGCTCGGTGCAGGAGGTGGTCGGCGCGGCGCTGCAGGAGGACGTGCAGGGCATCGCGATTTCCAGCTACCAGGGCGGCCACGTCGAGTATTTCAGGTACATGGTCGACCTGCTGCGCGAACGCGGCGGCGAGCGCATCCAGGTGTTCGGCGGCGGTGGCGGCGTGATCGTGCCGGAGGAGATCCGCGCGCTGCAGGCCTACGGCGTGGCGCGCATCTTCAGCCCGGAGGACGGCCAGCGCATGGGCCTGGCCGGCATGATCGCGGACATGGTGCGGCGCTGCGACATCGACCTCGCGCGCTACGCGCCCGCCACGCTCGACGCGGTCAGGGGCGGCGACCGCCGCGCGCTGGCGCAGCTGATCACGGCGCTGGAGAACGGCAAGGCCGCGCCGGGGCTGGCCGAGGCGCTGCGCGCCGAAGCGGCGGGCGTGAAGACGCCCGTGCTGGGCATCACGGGCACCGGCGGCGCCGGCAAGTCGTCGCTGACCGACGAGCTGATCCGCCGCTTCCGGCTCGATCAGCGCGAGGCGCTGTCGATCGCGGTGATCTCCATCGATCCGTCGCGCCGCAAGTCGGGCGGCGCGCTGCTGGGCGACCGCATCCGCATGAACGCGATCGATCATCCGAACATCTTCATGCGCTCGCTGGCCACGCGCGATGCCGGCTCGGAGATCTCGCAGGCGCTGCCGGACGTGCTGGCCGCATGCAAGGCGGGCGGCTTCGACCTGATCGTGGTGGAGACCTCGGGCATCGGCCAGGGCGACGCGGCCATCGTGCCGCACGCGGACCTGTCGCTGTACGTGATGACGCCCGAGTTCGGCGCGGCCAGCCAGCTCGAGAAGATCGACATGCTGGACTTCGCCGATTTCGTCGCCATCAACAAGTTCGACCGCAAGGGCGCGCAGGATGCCTGGCGCGACGTGGCCAGGCAGGTGCAGCGCAACCGCGAGCAGTGGCACGGCAAGCCCGAGGACATGCCGGTCTACGGCACGCAGGCCTCGCGCTTCAACGACGACGGCGTCACCATGCTGTACCAGGGCCTGCGCGATGCGCTGCACGCGCGCGGCATGCGCGTGGCCGAAGGCACGCTGCCGCGGCTGGCCGGGCGCATCTCCACCGGCCACAACGTGATCGTGCCGCCGGCGCGCAGCCGCTACCTGGCGGAGATCGCCGATACCGTGCGCGCCTACCACCGCCGCGTGGCGGCGCAGAGCCGGCTGGCGCGCGAGCGTCAGCAACTGCGCGAGGCGCGCCGCATGCTGCTGGCCGCGCACGGGCAGGATGGCGGCGACGCCCTGCAGGCGCTGGCCGGCGAGCGCGACGCCGCGCTCGGCGCGCACGAGCGCAAGCTGCTGGCGATGTGGCCCGAGATGCAGCGCGCCTACGGCGGCGACGAATACGTGGTGAAGATCCGCGACAAGGAACTCCGCACCGCGCTCACCGGCAAGACCCTGTCCGGCACCACCATCCGCAAGGTGGTGCTGCCGCGCTTCGAGGACGACGGCGAGGTGCTGCGCTGGCTGATGCGCGAGAACGTGCCCGGCAGCTTCCCGTACACCGCCGGCGTGTTCGCCTTCAAGCGCGAGAACGAAGACCCCACGCGCATGTTCGCCGGCGAGGGCGATGCGTTCCGCACCAACCGCCGCTTCAAGCTGGTGTCCGAGGGCATGGACGCCAAGCGCCTGTCCACCGCGTTCGACTCGGTCACGCTGTACGGCGAGGACCCGCACACGCGCCCGGACATCTACGGCAAGGTCGGCAACTCGGGCGTGTCCATCGCCACGCTGGACGACATGAAGGCGCTCTACGACGGCTTCGACCTGACCAGCCCGTCGACCTCGGTGTCGATGACCATCAACGGCCCCGCGCCCACCATCCTGGCGATGTTCATGAACACCGCCATCGACCAGCAGGTGGACAGGTTCCGCGCCGACAACGGCCGCGAGCCCAGCGCCGGCGAGGAAGCCAAGATCCGCGCGTGGGTGCTGCAGAACGTGCGCGGCACGGTGCAGGCCGACATCCTCAAGGAAGACCAGGGCCAGAACACCTGCATCTTCTCCACCGAGTTCTCGCTCAAGGTGATGGGCGACATCCAGGAATACTTCGTGCACCACCAGGTGCGCAATTTCTACTCGGTGTCGATCTCGGGCTACCACATCGCCGAGGCCGGCGCCAACCCGATCTCGCAGCTCGCCTTCACGCTCTCCAACGGCTTCACCTACGTGGAGGCGTATCTCGCGCGCGGCATGCACATCGACGATTTCGCGCCCAACCTGTCGTTCTTCTTCTCCAACGGCATGGACCCCGAATACAGCGTGCTGGGCCGCGTGGCGCGCCGCATCTGGGCGGTGGCCCTGCGCGACAAGTACGGCGCCAACGAGCGTAGCCAGAAGCTCAAGTACCACATCCAGACCTCGGGCCGCTCGCTGCACGCGCAGGAGATCGACTTCAACGACATCCGCACCACGCTGCAGGCGCTGATCGCCATCTACGACAACTGCAACTCCCTGCACACCAACGCCTACGACGAAGCCATCACCACGCCCACCGGCGAATCGGTGCGGCGCGCGCTGGCCATCCAGCTCATCATCAACCGCGAATGGGGCGTGGCCCGCTGCGAGAACCCCAACCAGGGCAGCTTCCTGGTCGAGGAGCTGACCGACCTGGTGGAAGAGGCGGTGATGCAGGAGTTCGAGCGCATCGCCGAGCGCGGCGGCGTGCTCGGCGCGATGGAGACCGGCTACCAGCGCGGCAAGATCCAGGAAGAGTCGCTGTACTACGAGCAGCGCAAGCACGACGGCACGCTGCCCATCATCGGCGTGAACACCTTCCGCAACCCGGATGGCGACCCCACGCCGCAGGCGCCGGAACTGGCGCGCTCCAGCGACGCGGAAAAGCAGAGCCAGCTCGCCCGCCTGGCGGACTTCCACGCGCGCCACGCCGGCGCCGCGCCCGCCGCGCTGGCGCGCCTGCGCCAGGCCGTGATCGACGACGGCAACGTGTTCGCCGTGCTGATGGACGCGGTGCGCACCTGCTCGCTGGGGCAGGTCACGCACGCGCTGTTCGAGGTGGGCGGCCAGTACCGCCGCAATATGTGACGGCGGCGTGGCAGCCGTGGGGTTTGGCGTGACGCTGCGCTGCGTTAAACTTCAAGGCTGCGCCCGCCGCGGCCCGCCATAGCATGCCGTCGAGCGCCGTGGTGCGCCGCAGCGCACCGCGGCCCGCCCAACAGCAACGAGACCAGACATGAGCAACGCTTCTTACGATCCCAACAACGTCTTCGCCCGCATCCTGCGCGGCGAGCTGCCGTGCAACAAGGTCTATGAAGACGACGACACCATCGCCTTCATGGACATCATGCCGCAGTCCGACGGCCACACCCTGGTGGTGACCAAGGAAGCCGCCGCCGAGATCTTCGACCTGTCCGAAGCCGCCGCCGGCGCCGCCATCCGCACCACGCAGCGCATCGCGCGCGCCGTGCGCGCCGCGTTCAGCCCGGACGGCATCTCGATCGGCCAGTTCAACGGCGCCGCCGCCGGCCAGACCGTGCCGCACGTGCATTTCCACATCGTGCCGCGCTATGCCGACCGCCCCCTGCGCGGCCACGGCAGCGACATGCAGGACCCGGCCGTGCTGGCCGGGCACGCCGAGCGCATCATCGCCGCGCTGCGCGAGGCCTGAGCACCGCATCCGCGCGCGCCGCCCGCGCGGCGCGCCAATCCCATCAAGCAACCAGCAACAAGGAAGACAAAATGGCAATCAGGACAGTGGGCATCGTAGGCGCCGGCACGATGGGCAACGGCATCGCGCAGGCGTGCGCCGTGGCGGGCCTGGACGTGGTGATGGTGGACATCAGCGACGCCGCCGTGCAGAAGGGCATCTCCACCGTGGCCGGCAGCCTGGACCGCCTGATCAAGAAGGACAAGATCAGCGAAGCCGACAAGGCCGCGGCGCTCGCGCGCATCAAGGGCTCGACCGCCTACGACGACCTCAAGGCCGCCGACATCGTGATCGAGGCCGCCACCGAGAACTTCGACCTCAAGGTCAAGATCCTCAAGCAGATCGACGCCATCGTCGGCGACGACGTGGTGGTGGCCTCCAACACCTCCTCGATCTCGATCACCAAGCTGGCCGCCGTCATCAGCCGCCCGGCCAACTTCATCGGCATGCACTTCTTCAACCCGGTGCCGATGATGGCCCTGGTCGAGCTGATCCGCGGCCTGCAGACCAGCGACAACACGCACGCGCTGGTCGAAGCGCTGTCGAAGGAACTCGGCAAGTACCCGATCACGGTCAAGAACAACCCGGGTTTCGTGGTCAACCGCATCCTCTGCCCGATGATCAACGAAGCGTTCTGCGTGCTCGGCGAGGGCCTGGCTTCGCCCGAGGAGATCGACGAAGGCATGAAGCTCGGCTGCAACCACCCGATCGGCCCGCTGGCGCTGGCCGACATGATCGGCCTGGACACCATGCTGGCGGTGATGGAGGTGCTGTACACCGAATTCGCCGACCCGAAGTACCGGCCGGCGATGCTGATGCGGGAGATGGTGGCGGCGGGTTATCTGGGGCGGAAGACGGGTCGTGGGGTGTATGTTTATAGTAAGTAGGTGGGGGCGGTTGAAATAAAAAAACCGGCGACGGGGGTGCCCCGTTGGCCGGTTTTTTGTTTATTTGGGGGGAAAGTTGATTTTATGGGGGGTGTTGGAGGCAAAGGCTTTAAAGGCCTAAAGTCGAAGGCTTTAACTTCAAGAGCTTTAACTTCAAAAGCTTTAACTTCAAAGTCAAAGTCAAAGGCTTTCGCTCCTCCGGAGCGACCTACTTTCTTTTGTCCGAAAAGAAAGTAGGCCAAGAAAGCGGACTGCCTTGCCGGCAGGGGCAGAAACGTTGGGGTTTCTTGTTGTTGGTGGTTTCGTGGTGGGGTTTGTGGTTCTGCTGGCATCCTGCCGTTACCGGTGCGGGCGGCCACGACTTTGCTGGCGGTGTTGGTTTCGCGGTCAGACCTATGATGGCGAGTGCACTGCTGGTTCGGGCATCTGCCGTTACCGGTTTGGGCGGCTCCGACATAGCATCCTCGTGTTTTCGTGGTGGGCGTGGTGGACCGGGGCGCGGGTGTTGGCGGGTACTCTT
>NZ_BBQM01000030.1 GCF_000876015.1 Cupriavidus basilensis
CGCACATCATGAACCTCCTATCCCGCCTCGACTCGCACAACGAGTTCACTGAAAGCGCCGAAGCCCGGCAGCTAAGAAAGGACGCCGCTGATGAGATTCGGAGGCTCCGATACGCGCTCGACAACGCCAAAGGTCGCGCCGAAGCCGCAGAGATCAAAGCGAGCGCATTGGAGCGCCTAGTGACGCGCGACAACGGCAGGAGATAAGGGGCAAAGATGAAAGCCTGGACACATTGGACAGAAGAAGACGACGCCAAACTGCGCGAGCATTGGGCGAATGGCATCCCTGTGCGAAAGTGGTTCACCGACTTCCCGGGCAGAAGCCAATCCTCGATCTTCTGCCGGGCGCATGCTCTTGGCCTTCCCGCACGCAACAAAACAGTAAAGCGCGATGAATGCGTGACATGGCGCATGATTCAGCGCGTGCTTTCCGATGGAGTGGCGAGGTCAGCCAAAGAAATCTCTATCCTCACCGGCTTCCACAGTGCCTATATCTCACTTCAACTAAAGCGTCACCATCCAGAACATCTGCATATCGTTGGATGGGTTGGGCACCGCATGAAGATGCCGCGGTGGATACTTGGCCCTGGCGAAGATACGCCGAAGCCGGCGCCGATCTCGCATAGTGCGGCATCGGCGAAATGGCGCAAGAAGATACTGAATGAACGGCCGGAAATGATCGATGCTAAGAACGCACGCAGGCGCTTGCGATATGCCGAGCGTGCCGGGACTTTGATCCGCCGCGACCCAGCTGCGGCGTGGATCTAGGGGAACGAGATGAGCAACATGACACTATCGCCAGATGAATTGAAAGAACTGACGCATAGGTGCCGTCCCGGTGCGCAGGCGCGTGCGCTTCGGGCTATGGGTATCGAGCACAAGGTGAGACCAGACGGCAGCGTGGCCGTATTGCGGTCGCACGTTGAGGGGCAGATGGGGGCTCCGAAGGAACGCGCAAAGGTGGCATCGTGGGAACCGAATTGGGGGGCGGCGTGAATACTACGCGAGAAGAACGACGCGCACTGCTGCGTGAGAATTCGAAGCAGCCGAAGTACCTGGTGCCAGTTGAGGGATGGCAGTACAGCAGCCATATTCCTGATGGCCTTATCGAAGTCTGGCGCTCGCGAGAATTCCTCGTGCAGATCTTCCGTGAAGGCGAAGGCATCGTCCGCGCATCCGTCAATCGAACGACGATTGATGCTTCGTCTGGTCGCTGGCACGATTCGATCTCATGGGACGAATTGCAGCGCATCAAGCGGGAGATTGGGCGCGGCCACATGGATGCCGTCGAGGTCTATCCGAACGATAGCGATGTCGTGAACGTGGCGAACATGCGGCACCTCTGGATCTTCGCGGATCCGCTTCCGTACAAGTGGAGCAAGAATGCCACGTAAGCGTAACCCCGAGAACCAGGGCCTGCCGACGCGCTGGCGGCAGCGCCGTGGCGCCTACTACTATCAGGTCCCGCCAGGCCTGGAAGCAATGTGGGATGGGAAGAAGGAATTCCGGCTCGGCGCGTCGCTGCCAGAAGCGTACAAGGTCTGGGCCGAACGCCTGGCCAGCCCCGAGGACACGCGCACGATCGCTCAACTGCTGGACCGGTACTCGCTCCAGGTCGTGCCCACGAAGGCCCCCAGCACGCGAGTGCAGAACCAGGTGGCGATCAAGCGCCTGCGCGCCGTGCTCGGCAACGCCCCCATCTCTTGGGTCCGGCCCCAGGTGATCTACCAGTACATCGAGCACCGGCAATCGAAGGTCGCAGCGCGCCGCGAGATTGAGATCCTGTCGCATGCTTTCACCAAGGCGGTCGAGTGGGGAATCATCGACAGGCACCCGTTCAAGGGCGAGGTGCGCCTGGCCGGCGAGAAGGCGCGCACGCGCTACGTGGAGGACTGGGAGATCGTCGAATGCCTGTCGCTGGAGTCGAAACGCAAAGCGGGCAGCGTTCTCGCGGTGCAGGCCTACATCCGGATCAAGCTGATCACCGGCCTACGCCGCGGGGATCTGCTGCGCCTGACCATGTCCGACCTGCAGGAGGACGGCATTCACGTCACACCGGCGAAGACGGCCGGCAGCACCGCAAAGCGGATTATCCTGGCCTGGACGGACGAGCTGCGTGCCAGCGTCGAAATGGCCAAACAGGCGCGGCCGGTGCGTATCTCACCCTGGCTCTTCTGCAATCGCGACGGGCAGTCCTATCTCAATGAGGAAACGGGCCGGGCCGGCGGGTGGGATTCGATGTGGCGCGGCTTCATGGAGCGCGCGCTGAAGGAGACGGGGATAAAAGTGCGCTTCAACGAGCACGACCTGCGCGCGAAATGCGCAAGCGATGCAGCTACATTGGAGCATGCGCGGGCGCTGATGGCCCACGCTGACAGCAGGATCACGGACCGGGTGTATCGGCGCAAACCTGAGTTGGTGCAGCCTCTGCGGTAGTGGCTGAATAGGACACCGCCAAATCTATAGGGCGCCATCAGCAACAACTAACCCGCAAAGCCATATGGAATCAGTGGCGGAGAGAGGGGGATTCGAACCCCCGATAGGCTATTAACCTATACACGCTTTCCAGGCGTGCGACTTAAACCACTCATCCATCTCTCCGGGAAGTCGGCGATTATAACAGACTTGTCCGGCAATTCCAGTGTTTCGTGAAGCGGTCCGTCAGCCACGTCGCAGGTAGGTCACGAGGCGGTCGATCACGGGCGCGTTGCGCGGGGTCAGCAGGCTGACGAGGATGGCGACGGCGAAGCCGGCGGGGACGCCGAAGGCGCCTGACGCGATGGGGTCGACGCCGAACCAGCGGTTGCCGAAGATGCCGGTCATGCGGGTGAAGAACGGGTAGTTGACGAAGATGTAGTAGACCGCCACGCCGAGGCCGGCGGTCATGCCGGCGACCGCGCCGGCGGCGGTGGTGCGGCGCCAGAAGATGGCGAGCACGAGTACCGGGAAGAAGCTGGAGGCGGCCAGCGAGAAGGCGGCGCCGACCAGGAAGAGGATGTTGCCGGGCCGCAGCGAGGTGACGTACGAGGCGAACAGCGCGACGCCGAGCAGGACGATCTTGGCGGTGGTGACGCGCCGCTGGTGGCTCGCGGTGCGGTCGATCATGTGATAGAAGACGTCGTGCGAGAGCGCGTTGGCGATGGTGAGCAGCAGGCCGTCGGCAGTGGAGAGCGCCGCGGCGAGCGCGCCGGCGGCGACGAGGCCGGAGATGACGTAGGGCAGGCCGGCGATCTCGGGCGCGGCGAGCACGATCATGTCGGGCTGGATCAGGATCTCGGCCCACTGCACGATGCCGTCGCCGTTGACGTCGCGGATGCCGAACACGGGCGGGTCGACCTTGCGCCATTGCACTACCCACTGCGGCAGTTCGGCGTAGGGAGTGCCGACCAGGTGCTGGAAGAATTCGTATTTCACCAGCGCGGCGAGCGTGGGCGCGGAGACGTAGAGCAGCGCGATGCAGAACACGGCCCAGGCCACGGAGCTGCGCGTTTCCTTGACCGACGGCGTGGTGTAGAGGCGCGTGAGGATGTGCGGCAGGCTGGCGGTGCCGAGCATCAGGCAGAACACGAGCAGCACGAAGTTGAGGCGCTTGGTCTTGCGCTCCTGCTCGGAGGCGGAGGGATAGGGTTCGGTGGAGGGCGTGGACGGCTGGCTGCGCGCGAGCGCTTCTTCGCGCTGCTGGCTCCATTGCAGCTGCGCCGCGGCGACGTCGCGCGGGAATTCGATGCGCTCGCGCTCGACGGTCTTGATCTCGCGCAGCGGCGCGTTGCGCAGGCGCAGTTCCTGCAGCCGCGCGGACAGCGCGTCGCGTTCCTCGGCGAACGACTGCGGCAGCCGGGCGATGCGTTCCTGCATGCGGATGGCCTGCTGGCGGTAGAACTCGCGCACGACCTGCTCGGCCGGGTCGCGCTCTATCTCGCGCTCGCGCGTGTCGAGCTGCGAGAGCAGCTTGCCATAGCTGAGCTGGGGCAGCGCGTCGTGATGATGTTTCCACGCGATCATCGACACCGTGACCAGGAAGGCGACGATCAGCATGATGTATTGCGCGACCTGGGTCCACGTGACCGCGCGCATGCCGCCGAGGAACGAGCAGACCAGGATGCCGGCCAGGCCGAAGAACACGCCGACGGCGAACTCCACGCCGATGAAGCGCGTGACGATCAGCCCTACGCCCTGGATCTGCGCCACCAGGTAGACGAAGGAGCAGAGCGAGGCGGCCAGCACGGCGATCGCGCGCACCGGCAGGTTGCCGCCGGGCTTGCCGTTGCCGTAGCGCGCGGCGAGGAAGTCGGGGATGGTGTAGCCGCCGTACTTGCGCAGGTAGGGCGCGAGCAGGAAGGCGACCAGGCAGTAGCCGCCGGTCCAGCCCATCACGTAGGCGAGCCCTTCGTAGCCCGAGGCGAACAGAATGCCGGCCAGGCCGATGAAGGACGCGGCGCTCATCCAGTCGGCGGCGATGGCCATGCCGTTGAACATGGCGGGCACGCGGCGCCCCGCCACGTAGTATTCATTGAGGTCGGAGGTGCGGCAGATCAGCCCGATGCACGCATAGATGGCGATGGTGACGAACAGGAAGACGTAGCCGAGCCAGAGCGCGTCGCCGCTGGAATGCTCCAGCAGGCCCATCATGCCGATGAACGTGAAGAGGCCGACGGTGAACAAGCCGTAGTAGAGCAGCAGCCGGCGGCGGAAGCGCGACTGTTCGTCGGGCATGGGATGCGTGGTTGGACTGGCGCCGCGGATGCGGAAACGGCCGGCCGGCACGCGCGTGGCGTACCGGCCGGCCGGTGCGTGCCCTGCTTACTGGACCTGCTTGAGCTGGTCCAGGATGGCGGGGTTTTCCAGGGTCGAGGTGTCCTGGGTGATTTCCTCGTTCTTGGCCAGCGAGCGCAACAGGCGCCGCATGATCTTGCCGGAGCGGGTCTTGGGCAGGTTGTCGCCGAAGCGGATGTCCTTGGGCTTGGCGATCGGGCCGATCTCCTTGCCGACCCAGTTGCGCAGCTCGGTGGCGATCTGCTTGGCTTCTTCCTCGGTCGGGCGCGAGCGCTTGAGCACCACGAAGGCGCAGATGGCCTCGCCGGTCATGTCGTCGGGGCGGCCCACCACGGCGGCCTCGGCCACGATCGGGTTGGACACCAGCGCCGACTCGATCTCCATCGTGCCCATGCGGTGGCCCGAGACGTTGAGCACGTCGTCGATGCGGCCCATGATGGTGAAGTAGCCGGTTTCCTTGTCGCGGATCGAGCCGTCGCCGGCAAGGTAGAGCTTGCCGCCGAGTTCCTCCGGGAAGTAGCTCTTCTTGAAGCGGTCCGGATCGCCCCAGATGGTGCGGATCATCGACGGCCACGGGCGCTTGACGACCAGGATGCCGCCGCTGCCGTTGGGCACGTCCTGGCCGGTCTCGTCGACGATGGCGGCGATGATGCCGGGCAGCGGCAAGGTGCACGAGCCCGGCACCAGCGGCGTGGCGCCCGGCAGCGGCGTGATCATGTGGCCGCCGGTCTCGGTCTGCCAGAAGGTGTCCACGATCGGGCAGCGCTCGTTGCCGATATTGTGGTGGTACCACATCCAGGCTTCCGGGTTGATCGGTTCGCCCACGGTGCCGAGCAGGCGCAGGCTGGACAGGTCGTACTGCTTCGGATGGACCTTCTCGTCGGCGTCGGCGGCCTTGATCAGCGAGCGGATCGCGGTCGGCGCGGTGTAGAAGATGCTGACCTTGTGGCGCGCGATCATGTCCCAGAAGCGGCCGGCGTTGGGATACGTGGGCACGCCTTCGAACACCACCTGGGTGGCGCCGGCGGCGAGCGGGCCGTAGGCGATGTAGGTGTGGCCCGTGACCCAGCCGATGTCGGCGGTGCACCAGAACAGGTCGTCGGGCTTGATGTCGAAAGTCCACTTCATCGTCATCAGCGCCCACAGCAGGTAGCCGCCGGTGCTGTGCTGCACGCCCTTGGGCTTGCCGGTGGAGCCGGAGGTGTAGAGCACGAACAGCGGGTGCTCGGCGCTGACCGGCTCGGCTTCGCAGGTCTCGGGCTGGCCCTTGGCGACGTCGTCCATCGCGCGGTCGCGGCCTTCGGTCCAGTTGACCTTGCCGCCGGTGCGGCGATACACGATGACGCTCTTGACGGCTTCGCAGCCACCCAGCGCGAGCGCTTCGTCGGCGATGGCCTTGAGCGGCAGCGCCTTGCCGCCGCGCATCTGCTCGTCGGCGGTGATCAGCGCGACCGCGCCGACGTCCACCAGACGTTCCTGCAGCGACTTGGCGGAGAAGCCGCCGAACACCACCGAGTGGGTGGCGCCGATGCGCGCGCAGGCCTGCATGGCCACCACGCCTTCGACCGACATCGGCATGTAGATGACGACGCGGTCGCCCTTCCTGATGCCGAGCGCCTTGAGGCCGTTGGCGAACTGGCAGACCTTGGTGTGAAGCTGGCGGTAGGTGACTTTGCTGACGGCGCCGTCGTCGGCCTCGAACACGATCGCCACCTTGTCGGCGTTGCCGTTGGCGAGGTTGCGGTCGAGGCAGTTGTAGGAGGCGTTGAGCTCGCCGTCCTCGAACCATTTGTAGAACGGCGCGTTGCTTTCGTCGAGCACCTTGGTGAAAGGCTTGCTCCAGTGCAGCTGTTCGCGCGCATGCCGCGCCCAGAAGCCCTCGTAGTCACGCTCCGCTTCATCGCACAGCGCCCGGTAGGCCTCCATGCTTGGCACCGCGGCCTGCTTTGCGAACGACTCCGGGGGATTGAAAACGCGATGCTCCTGCATCACCGATTCGATGGCGGACATTTGTTTGTCTCCTGATATGGTGTGGCTGCGTGGCTGCAAACTTACGCCCGACGGCTTACTTAAACCTGACGTGCCGCCGGGGGTTTTCAGGCCCCCGCCGGGCCGGGTCCGGCTGCTGCAATGCAGCATGCCGCTTGCGTGCGGCGCAGCATCGGCGAGCGTTGCGCCGGCAACGCGGGTGGCGCGATCGCGGCGCCCGCATGCCGATGTGCAGCCTTCTCCATTAGGCTAGCACAGCTATAATGCCGCGAGCCCTATTCCGAACACGGCGCTGCGACATTCGCGGAGTTTGCGCGCGCCGCACGCCGCCCGCCGAGCCGACTTGGCCGTCCACGACTTGCCCGTCCACTCCCTCCTCCTGATCGCCGCGATGGCCCTGGTCGGCAGCAATGTCGGACTGGGCAAGGCCATCGTGGCCTACGTGCCGATCCTGCTGTTCGCGCTGCTGCGCTTTGCCATCGCCATCGTGTGCCTGGCGCCGTGGTACCGGCCCGCGCGCATGCGCGCGGTGTCGCGCGGCGAGTGGCTCAACCTGTTCCTGCAGGCGTTCTTCGGCACCTTCCTGTTCACGCTGCTGATGCTGGGCGGCGTGCGCCTGACCAGCGCGATGGCCGCGGGCGTGATCACCAGCACCATCCCGGCCACGGTGGCGCTGCTGTCGTGGCTGGTCCTGCGCGAGCGGCTGTCGCGCCGCACCGTGCTGTCGGTGCTGCTGGCGGTGGCGGGCATCGCGGTGCTGAACGTGGCGCGCGGCACCGGGCACGGCGCCGGTGGCGGGACCGACGGCGGGCAGGCGCTGCTCGGCAACCTGATGATCATGGGCGCGGTGATCTGCGAATCGGTCTACGTGATCCTGTCGCGGCGGCTGGCGCAGACGCTGGCGGCGATCGAGATCTGCGCCTACACGCACCTGATCGGCGGCCTGCTGATGCTGCCGCTGGGGCTGGTGCCGCTGCTCACGTTCGACATGGCCTCGGTCCCGCCCGGCATCTGGCTGATGCTGCTGTGGTACGCGCTGTCGGCCAGCATCTTCTCGTTCTGGCTGTGGATGAAGGGCGTGCGCCACGTGCCCGCGCAACTGGCCGGCGTGTTTACCGCGGTGCTGCCGGTCGCGGCGGCCACCTACGGCATCGTCTTCCTCGGCGAGACGCCGGGCTGGGCGCATGGCGTGGCGCTGGCCTGCGTGCTGACCGGCATCGTGCTGGCGAGCTGGCCCGGCCCGCTCGCCCGGCGCACGTGGCGCGACGGCGCCGGTGCGGCGGCCGGCGCCAGGCGGGATCGCGGCGGCTGAACAGGTTGAAGGCCGGCCGGGGTGCAAAACGCGCGATTCGCGAAATATGCGCAATGTACAATTGCAACCCTTCCCTTACATTCCGCTTTCAACCCCAATGGCATCGAATCCCATGTCGAACCAGCCCCGGCGGCTCGGCCCGCTGGCCAGCGTGATCTTTTCCTCGCGCTGGCTGCAGCTGCCGCTTTACCTCGGCCTGATCGTCGCGCAGGCGGTCTACGTCTATCACTTCGGCGTGGAAGTCTGGCACCTGGTGGCGCACGCCACCGAATACGACGAGACCAAGTTCATGCTGGTGGTGCTGGGCCTGATCGACGTGGTGATGATCTCCAACCTGCTGATCATGGTGATCGTGGGCGGCTACGAGACCTTCGTCTCGCGCCTGGGGCTGGACAACCATCCGGACGAGCCGGAATGGCTCGACCACGTCAACGCCGGCGTGCTCAAGGTCAAGCTGTCGATGGCGCTGATCAGCATCTCGTCGATCCACCTGCTCAAGACCTTCATCGACGCCGACCAGCGCGCGCCGAACACCATCATGTGGCAGGTCATCATCCACCTCGCCTTCCTGCTCTCGGCGGTGGCGATGGCCTACGTCGACAAGCTGGTGTCGCACCCCGCGCCCGGCAAGGCGCACTGAAGGCGCTCCCGGCGAGGCCACCAGACCGCGGCCCCGGCTGCGGTTTTTTTTCGGCCTGCCGCCGGAACGCCCGGCGGGCCGCGCGATGCGGCCCCGGCATCACCCGCGGCGTTGCCGGCATGCGCATGCGCGTGCCGCGACGCCGCCGCGCGGGTGTATCATTCCGAGTTGAATTTCCCCTCGCCTGTCCCCCACAAAAATGACCGTCATCAAACAAGAAGACCTCATCCAGAGCGTCGCCGACTCCCTGCAGTACATCAGCTATTACCACCCGATGGACTACATCACCAGCCTGGGCCGCGCCTATGAGCTGGAGCAGAGTCCGGCCGCCAAGGACGCGATCGCGCAGATCCTGACCAACAGCCGCATGTGCGCGGAGGGCAAGCGCCCGATCTGCCAGGACACCGGCATCGTCACGATCTTCGTCAAGGTGGGCATGGACGTGCGCTGGGACGGCGCCACCATGGGGCTGTCGGACATGATCAACGAAGGCGTGCGCCGCGGCTACACCCATCCGGACAACGTGCTGCGCGCCTCCATCGTCAACCCGCCCGAAGGCGGCCGCAAGAACACCCGCGACAACACCCCGGCCGTGATCCACTATGAAGTGGTGCCCGGCAACACGGTGGACATCCAGGTCGCGGCCAAGGGCGGCGGCTCGGAGAACAAGTCGAAGTTCGTCATGCTCAACCCGTCCGACTCCATCGTCGACTGGGTGCTCAAGACCGTGCCGACGATGGGCGCCGGCTGGTGCCCGCCCGGCATGCTGGGCATCGGCATCGGCGGCACCGCGGAGAAGGCGATGGTCATGGCCAAGGAATCGCTGATGGACCCGATCGACATCCAGGACGTGATCGCGCGCGGCCCGCGCGACTGGATCGAGGAACTGCGCGTGGAGCTGTACGAGAAGGTCAACGCACTGGGCATCGGCGCGCAGGGCCTGGGCGGCCTGGCCACCGTGCTCGACGTCAAGATCATGGGCTACCCGACCCACGCGGCCTCGAAGCCGGTGGCGATGATCCCGAACTGCGCGGCCACGCGCCACGCGCACTTCACGCTGGACGGCAGCGGCCCGGCCAGGCTGGAAGCGCCGGACCTGTCGCAATGGCCGAAGGTCGAGTGGGCGCCCAACACCGAAACCTCCAAGCGCGTCGACCTGAACACGCTCACGCCCGAGGAAGTGGCGTCGTGGAAGCCGGGCCAGACCCTGCTGCTCAACGGCAAGATGCTGACCGGCCGCGACGCCGCGCACAAGCGCATCGCCGACATGCTGGCCAAGGGCGAGAAACTGCCGGTGGACTTCAAGAACCGCGTGATCTACTACGTCGGCCCGGTCGACCCGGTGCGCGACGAAGCGGTCGGCCCGGCCGGCCCGACCACCGCCACGCGCATGGACAAGTTCACCGAGATGATGCTGGCCGAGACCGGCCTGATCTCGATGATCGGCAAGGCCGAGCGCGGCCCGGTGGCGATCGAGGCGATCAAGAAGCACAAGTCGGCCTACCTGATGGCGGTCGGCGGCGCGGCTTACCTGGTGGCCAAGGCGATCAAGGAAGCCAAGGTGGTCGGCTTCGCGGACCTGGGCATGGAAGCCATCTACGAGTTCGACGTCAAGGACATGCCGGTGACGGTGGCCGTGGACAGCGAAGGCACCTCGGTGCACAAGACCGGCCCCGCCGAATGGCAGGCCAAGATCGGCAAGATCCCGGTCGCCGCGGCATAATCCGGGCTGCTTCCGCGACAGCCATGCCGCTGTAGAGAGCCGGGTCGCCGACCCGGCTTTTTGCATGCAGGCCCTGAATTTTTCCCAATACGCCACACGCCATCCGTGAACAACGCACCCATCGGCATCTTCGACTCCGGCCTCGGCGGCCTGTCCGTGCTGCGCGAGGTCCGCGCGCTGCTGCCGCATGAGTCGCTGCTGTACCTCGCCGACTCGAAGTACAACCCGTATGGCGAGAAGCCCGAGCGCTTCGTCGAGGCGCGCACGCTGCAGGCCTGCGAATGGCTGGTGGCGCAAGGCTGCAAGGCGCTGGTGATCGCCTGCAACACGGCCACCATGCACGCGGTGCACACGCTGCGCGAGCGGCTGGCGCTGCCGATCATCGGCGTCGAGCCCGGCCTCAAGCCGGCGGCCGCGGCGAGCCGCAGCAAGGTGGTCGGCGTGCTGGCCACCGGCAACACGCTCAGGAGCGCGAAGTTCGCGCGGCTGCTGGCCTCGCTCGATGGCGAGAGCCGCTTTCTCTGCCAGGCCGGCAGCGGCCTGGTCGCGCTGATCGAGGAAGGCGACGTGGCCGGCCCCGCCGTGCGCGAGAAGCTCGACGCCTATCTCACGCCGATGCTCGCGGCCGGCGCCGACACGCTGGTGCTGGGCTGCACCCACTACCCGTTCCTGGCGGAGGCGATCCACGGCATGGTGGGAGACCGGCTGGCGCTGGTCGACACCGGCAGCGCCATCGCGCGCCAGTTGCAGCGCAAGCTTGGCGAGCACGGCCTGGCCACCGATGCCGGCGCGGTGCCGCGCGACCGTTATGCGTCCACCAAGGACGCCGCGCACCTGCGCGCGATGGCCGCCGCGCTGCTGCACGTGGAGGCCGACGCGCAAACCGTGTCGATCGAGCCGGCTCCCGCGCTGGCCTGACCCCGGCGCGCGCCCACGCTACTGCAGGAAGCCCAGCGGCCTGCGCTGCCGCACGTCGGGCTTGACCGCATGCTCCTGGCGCAGTTGCGCGAGGAATTCGTCGGGCGTCAGCGACTCTCCCAGCAGCACGCACTGGCGCTTGACCGTGGCGAAGTCGCCCGGCGTCAGGCAGTCCAGGTGCGCCAGTTCCTCGCGCATGGCGCTGTCGAGACGCGCGGCGTCGCCGTCGAGCGCTTCTTCCACGAACATCGCGGCGCGCTGCTCCGGCTTGAGCGGCAGGAAGCGGATCTTGAACGAGAAACGCCGCAGCGCGGCTTCGTCGATGCGCTCGAACAGGTTGGTGGTGCACACGAAGATGCCGTTGAAGCGCTCCATGCCCTGCAGCATCTCGTTGACCTCGGACACCTCGTAGTTGCGCACGGCGTTCTGGCGGCTCTGCATGAAGCTGTCGGCCTCGTCGAGCAGCAGCACCGCGCCCTCCTCCTCGGCGCGCGCGAACATCGCCGCGATCTGCTGCTCGGTCTCGCCCACGTACTTGCTCATCAGGTCGGACGCGCGGCGGATCATCAGCGGCTGCTCCAGCGCCGCGGCGATGTGCTCGGCCAGCGCGGTCTTGCCGGTGCCGGGCGGCCCGTAGAAGCACAGCGTGCCGCGCTCGCGCGCCTTGAGCGCCTGCACGATCTTGCCCACGTCGTAGCGCGTCTCCAGGTTGAGGTAGTCGAGCCGGTAATGCGTCACCAGCGGCCGCCCTTCCACCTCCGGGCGCAGGCCCATCGCGCGGTCGGCATGGTCGAGCTGGCGCAGGATCAGCGCCTCCACCGGCTCGGCCACGCCCGTGCGCGCCAACTGCACGAAGCGCGCGGCCGACTGCACCTGCGCCGGCGTGAGCGTCTTGCGCGCGGCCAGCGTGGCGATGAAGGCATCGCTCACGTCGAGCGCGCCGAGATGCTTGCGGATGATGTTCTCGCGCACCTGCGGCGGCGGGATCTTCAGCTCCAGGTGGAACTGGAAGCGGCGCAGGTAGGCCGGATCGATCTGCCGGATCGAGTTGGAAATCCAGATCACCGGCACCGGGTTCTGCTCCAGCGTCTGGTTGACCCAGGCCTTGCCGTTGACCGAGCCGCGCGGGTCTTCCTGGCCGAACAGGCTGGTCAGCTCGCGCGTGCTGCCGGGGAACACGTCTTCCACCTCGTCGAACAGCAGCGCCGTGTGCGGGCGGCCGCGCAGGAATGCCTGCGACACCTGCAGCGAGCGATAGCGGTCCTTGCCCGAGAGGCTGTTGCCGTCGCGGTCGAGGCAGTCCACCTCGTACAGCTCGCAGCCGGCCTCGCGCGCCAGCAGCCTGGCGAACTCGGTCTTGCCGGTGCCGGGCGGGCCGTAGATCAGCACGTTGACCCCGCAGGCGTGCTGGCTGGTGGCGTTGGCCAGCAGCGCCGAGAGATAGCGCGCGTCGGTCTCGACGTGCGGATAGTCGCCGGTGCCCAGCGTGGGCGCCGCGGCGGGGCGCGTGAACACCGCCATCATCTCCGCCTCGTCGGCGTAGTTGCCGAGCAGCACGTGCAGCAGGCGGTCGGACAGGCGCATCAGGTCGCCGAGGTCGGTCACGCTGTTCTCGGGCAGCGGCTGCTCGATCAGGTTGAGCGTCTCCAGGCGCGAGCCGGGCCGCAGCGAGGCGGCCACCGCCGCGGGGCTGGCGCCGGTCAGCCCGGCCAGGATCTGGAAGGCCTCCTGGCTGTGCGCCACCTTGCAGTCCACCATCACGGCGCGCAGGTCGCGCTTGTACTTGGCCAGCGCGGCGTACAGCAGCAGCTTGCGCTCGTGCTCGGGCAGGTCCAGCACGTGGCTGAGCATGTCGATATTGCGCACCAGCAGCACGCGCTCGCCGTCCAGCCGCGCGGCCAGCGCCGCGGCCGAGACGTCGAACACGGCGAACATGTCCTTGGCGTGGTGCTTGACGTATTCGTCGAGGTAATAGAACAGCGCGCTTTCGTCGAAGGCGCTGTTCCACTGGCCGTGCCGCTCGAGGAATTCCTCCGGGGTCAGGCGCGCGGCGCCCTTCCAGGCCGGCATGTCGGCGCAGCGCGCGGCCAGGAAGCGCTGCACGCGCAGCACCACGCCGTAGGGCCACACCATGTCCTGGGCGCTGACGGTCAGGATGTCGTTGATGTTGCTGCGCAGGTTGAAGCGCGGCCCCAGCGCGCACACCACGCGCAGGGCGAACTGGGCGCACATCCAGTCGAGCGCGGAGGTACCCGGCGAGACAGCGGCGGCACGCAGCAGCGTGGAGCGGTCATCATCGGCGCAACGGGTGAAGTCCATAGCCTGATCCTCTCGCACGGGGGCGCCGGCGCCGTGGGCGGCGCGGCGAATTGCTCGTCTTTTTCCTATGCTAGCGCGCTTTGTGGCAGATCGGGCATTGCCGGCAACCCTGTGCCGTGCGCCGGAGCGCATTCGGGCGCGGCGTCCGGTCGCGGCGTCCGGTCGCGGGGCGGGAGCGCGGCGCGAAATCGCGGCGAAATCGGCGTATAAAGACGACTTGTGCAGCGCCGCGATGCGACCCGGAACCGGCTGCCGCGCCGATTGCCGCGCCGGCGCGCAACAAGCCGGCGGGAATGCCCGGCTGCATTGCACAAAATACTAACAAATAAGAATCATTATCGTTTATACTTGCAAGCTGACACGCTGCCCCCTAGAGCGGCGCTCCCACCGGCATACCTGTTGAAGGAGCGTTTATCATGGAATTGCTGCTTAGCTTGCTGGTCGGTTGTGGCATCTCGCTGATCCTGTTCTATCGCAAATAGGCCCTATCGCTAATAAAGCCGGCGCCGCGCCAGACCGCCGACATCCGTTGTTTTCACATGTTCGATCAACGTTTTTTCAAGATCACGCTAGCCGTCCTGCTGTTCCACGTCGGCCTGCTTTACCTGATCCAGAGCGGGCTGGGGCGCAAAATCACGGAAGCCGTGATCGCGCCCGAGATCATCGCCCGCATCATTCCGCTCGAGCCGCCGCAGAAGCCTGCCGTCGAGACCCCCAAACCCAAGCCCGAAACGCCGCCCAAGCAGGTCAAGGTCACTACGCCGAAACCGACGCCGCCGCAGCCCCGGCCCACGCCGCTGCCGGTGCCGTCGCTGCCGCCCACGCCCAACGCCATCGAGGCGCCGCCGGCACCGCCCGCGCCTCCGGCTCCGCCCGCCCCGGCACCCGAGCCGCCCGCGCCGGCATCGGCCGCGCCGCGCGCCGTCGGCATCGGCGAGATCCAGTGCACGCCGCCGCAGCCGGCCTATCCGTCGCAATCGCGCCGCATGGGTGAAACCGGCAAGGCCGTGGTCCGGCTGACCACCGACGAAAGCGGCAAGGTGGTGAAGACCGCCATCGTCTCGTCGAGCGGCTCGTCGCGCCTGGACCAGGCCGCCGTGGACGCGGTCCAGCGCATGCGCTGCAAGCCATACATGGACAACGGTCGCGCCGTGGCGGTCACCGCCCAGCAGCCGATCGGCTTCGAACTCAACTGATTTCAATACCGACCTCACCAGGAACCATCATGCAGGACCTCGGACTCTCGCACCTCTGGACGCAAGGCGATTTCGTCATGCGCGCCACCGCCATCATTCTGCTCATCATGTCGCTGGCTTCGTGGATCGTCATCCTCACCAAGGCGTGGGACCTGATCCGCCTGAAGAAGATGGCGCACGGCGCGGAGAAGCGCTTCTGGCATTCCGACGATTTCGACCACGCCCTCGAGACGCTCGGCGGCAACGACGCCAACCCGTTCCGCTCGCTCGCCGTGACCGGCAAGGAAGCCGCCCAGCACCACCGCGCCAGCCAGCCCCAGCTGCATGACGTGATGGACATCTCCGACTGGCTGACCCGCTCGCTCAAGAGCGCCATCGACGACGCCGTGGCGCGCATGCAGTCCGGCCTCGCCGTGCTGGCCTCGGTCGGCTCGACCGCGCCGTTCGTCGGCCTGTTCGGCACCGTGTGGGGCATCTATCACGCACTGATCAACATCGGCGCCTCGGGCGTGCCGACCATCGACAAGGTGGCCGGCCCGGTCGGCGAATCGCTGATCATGACCGCCTTCGGCCTGGCCGTGGCGATTCCGGCGGTGCTCGGCTACAACGCGCTGAGCCGCGGCAACAAGGGCGTGATCTCCAAGCTCAACCGCTTCGCCCACGACCTGCACGCCTACTTCGTGACCGGCGCCCGCGTGCGTCCGAGCAACGCCCGTGGCGCTACCGACGACAGCGGTATGCGCCTCGCCGTCAAGAACCCGTAAGGCCCGCAGCAAGGCAAGAAGGAAGTCATCATGGCATTCGGTACCCTCGACTCAGACGATGACGAGGTAATGAGCGAGATCAACATGACGCCGCTGGTCGACGTCATGCTGGTGCTGCTGATCATCTTCATCATCACCATTCCCGTGATCAATCACGCGGTCAAGATCGACCTGCCGCGCGCGACCAACACGCCCAACGATCCGAAGCCGCAGAGCATCAACGTGTCGATCGATGCCAGCGGCAAGGTCTTCTGGAACCAGACCGAGGTCGACGAGCAGACGCTCGACGCCAACATCGCCGAAGCCGCGCAGCAGCAGCCCCAGCCGGAGCTGCACCTGCGCGCCGACCGCGACGTGCGCTACGAGCGCGTGGCCGAAGTCATGGCCGCCGCGCAGCACGGCGGGCTCGGCAAGATCGGCTTCATCACCGAGCCGAAGCACTGAGCGGCCGGACCGATCGGCAAGCAAAAGGGCACTCCCGAGGGGTGCCCTTTTTGCTTGGCGCGCCGCCCTCGCCGCATCCGGCGCCGGCGCGGCGTTTCCATGCGGTTCCATCGAAAAACACTATTGTAATGATAACTGTTCTCATTTAAGATAAGGACAACTTGAACCCCGCTGGTGATGGCGCGCAGCGCGCGCCGCCGCCAGCCAACGCACCGGAGCCCTCCGATGAGCACCCTGACCCTGCCGATGTCGCAACCCGCCGTGACTCGCCGCCGCCTCTCGCTGCGCCGGATCGAAGTCAATCCGAGCTCGCGCACGCCGTCGCGGCGCGAGACCGCGGCCAGCACGGCGATCGAATCGATGAAGTCCGCCGTGGCCGCCCTGCCCGCCCGCCTCGAGGCCCTCGTGCGCGACAGCCTGCCGGTGGCGCAGGCCAGCGAAGCGGTGCCGCTGGAAACGCTGATGCGCGGCAACAACGTGCTGCCGATCCTGCATAACGGCGAGGTCTACACGCTGCGCATCACGCGCTACGGCAAGCTGATCCTGACGAAGTAAGCCGCGCGCCGTCCGCGCTTGCGCATGGGCGCGAGCACCCGCCTGCGCAAGCATGGCAGGTCGCGCCGCTACGCGGCTTGCGGACGGGAACGGACGGGAACGGGCGAGATGCCTGCCGGGACCGGCAGGCCACGTGCCGGGCCATCGACAGGCCACGGCACGGGTGGGAGCGGCGAGGAACGGGACATGGCGGCAACGCGCCGCGGCCCTCATCCTGATGCCGGCAGCGAGGATGCCCGCTGCCGGTGAACGCTTCTACTGCGCGCCTCTACTGCGCGCTTCTGCTGCGCGCGTCTACGGCTCGGAAGCCTGGGCTCAGACGCCCAGGGCCGCGATGCCGGCACGCGCGATCTGCGCGTCTTCGGTCGACTTCACGCCGGACACGCCGACGGCGCCCACCACCTGGTCGTTGACGACGATGGGCACGCCGCCCTCCAGCATGCCTTGCAGCACCGGCGCGGTCATGAACGACTGGCGGCCGTTGTTGATCATGTCTTCGTAGATCTTCGACTCGCGGCGGCCCAGCGACGCCGTGCGCGCCTTTTCGGTGGCGATGTAGCTGGAGATCGGCGCGGCGCCGTCCAGGCGCTGCAGGGCCAGCAGGTGGCCGCCATCGTCAACGATGGCGATCGACACGGCCCACTGGTGATTCTTGGCTTCGACCTCTGCTGCAGCCAGTACCTTCTTCACATCGTCTGCCGTCAGCACGGTTTTTTGCTGCATACCACTCTCCTCGAAGTTCATTTCGGTGAATCAGTTCAACGAGCCGGAAGTATAGCGCTCCGGCCGCCGGCATTGCCACGGGCCGCCCCGCGCGCGCGAAAAAGCAAAAAACCCGCCGGAGCGGGTTTCTTGCTTGCTGCTTGCGTTGCTGTGTTGGCGCGCTTGAACCTGCGGAAGACTCAGGCCCCGTCGGTGAACGAGTCGCGGCGGTCGCTGACCTTGGCGCCGTCCGTGTAGGGGTCGACCTTGCCGAACTTGGCACCGTCGGTGTACGGGTCCACCTTGCCGAACTTGGCGCCGTCCGTGTACGGATCGACCTTGCCAAGCTTGGCGCCATCGGTGTACGGATCGGCCTTGCCGGTGCCAGCGGCGAATGCGGAAGCGGAGAGGGCGGAGAGGGCGGAGAGGGCGGTCAAGGCGGCGATCGTCACCAGGCTGTTCTTGATCTTCATGGTCTGATCCTTTGGGTAGGTACTGTGCTGGAGGGGCACCGGATGACAGGACTTTGCGAAATCATTTCATCGCGGTGCAACACAAGTAGTGTAGGTGGAAACCCTAATAACGATCTAACCTGCCGTTTGACTTGTCTGTTCAAATATTTTGACCCCGATTATCTCGCGGGAACCACTTGCCGCTTTGCCGCGTCATTCGGCCATCCGCCGGCCGCGGCCCCAAATGCCAAAGGGCCCCGAGGGGCCCTTTTGTGACACTGCGCGAAGCAGATCGTTCATGCTTATCGCCAGTGGCGATGCTCATGCCCCCAGCGTCCCGGCGGGCCGTAGTAGCCGCGGCCGTAGTAGCGCGGGCCATAGTAGCCGGGGCCGTAATAGACCGGCGCCGGGCGTACCACCACCGGCGGCGGGCCATAGTAGACCGGAGCGGGCGCCATCACCACCGGCGGCGCGACATAGGCGGGCGCCGGATAGTATGCCGGGCCGCCAACCACCACGCCGGGGACGCCGATCGACAGGCCGACATTGACATGCGCCATTGCCGCGCCCGACGAAAGCACTCCAAGCACTGCAAGTCCTGCGAGCAACCAGCGTTTCATGATCTTTGCCCCTGCAAGTCGTTATTCGATAAGTCATATTGTAGAGACTGCCGCCAATCCAGGTGAAACCGGGGGTTCTACATTGTTACCGGGCGTAACAACCGGCACATCCGGGCGGCATCTGCGCGCCTCCCGCCGCATCGCGGCTGTCCCGCGCCAAGCTTGCATCACCGCGCCCAACCGACCACAATACCGGGCTTGCCGTGCGGCCGTGGAGAAATTGGTAGACTCAGCAGACTTAAAATCTGTTTTGTCAAGTCCTTTCTGCTTTCGCCACCAAGCCGGAAGGTCAATAGTGGCAAGGACTTGGGAGCATCCAAGGCGTAGCTTCGCGGCTCGGCTTGATGGTCAGGAGCCAACTAGGAGCCAGCAGGGAGAGGTGTAGGCTCCAGTGCATCATGTAATGCCCGAGTGGTGAAATCGGTAGACACAAGGGACTTGAACAATTTGAGCCCTCCGGGGGAAACCCCAGAGGTGAAGCCCGTCAAAGTCGGCGAACGCCCTGGATGCCCCGGCATCCGAGCCAACGCCGAGCCAAGCCCAGGCCCAATGCCTGGGAAGGTGTAGAGAGCAGACGGCGGGCACCTACGGCTGCAAGGCTATGGTGAAGGCGTGCTCCAGACCACGAACAGCGCACGCGCTGGCGGCGAAAGCCGAAGTGGTAAGAAAATCCCTCGCCGAAAGGCGTGCCGGTTCGATTCCGGCCTCGGGCACCAATTCAGGGGCCGCTTCTGTTGGCGCAGAAGCGGCCTTTTCATAGGGGGCAATGACACGGCTCATCCAAGCGCGTTCAGTCAAGGTTAACTCCGCTGCGCTAGATGTAGTTTCTCAACACGTTGTTCCCCTCGAAGCCAAGGCGAGTGATAGGAGGACGATGTGAAGTTGCCGAGTGTGGCCGATGGAAGTTGTAGTGGTACATCCACGGCTGCAGTTCCCGCGCTCGATGTTCCGAGGACGGGTAGACGAAGGCATAGGCCCACTCGCGCAGCAAGGTCTGGATGAAGCGTTCGGCTTTGCCATTGGTCCTTGGCGTGTAGGGGCGCGTGCGGATGTGCTTGATGCCCAGGCGACGCAGCAATTTGGTGAAGCGGCGTGACTTGTAGGCCGAGCCGTTGTCGGTCATCACTCGCTCAACGTTCACGCCCAGGCTCTTGTAGTAGCGCAGTGCGGCCAGCAGGAAGGCGCAGGCGCACTTGGCCGTCTCGTCGGCGAGCATCTGGCTGAAGCCCACGCGCGAATGATCGTCGATAGCCACATGCAGCGCTTGCCAGCCGGCACGCGGGGTGTTCTGTGTGCGATCGCCCGTGACACGGTGGCCAGGCTTGTCGAAGCGCCCAAGCTTCTTGGTGTCCAGGTGCAGCAATTCGCCCGCGCTTTGGCGTTCGTAACGGCGCACGGGCACCGTGTCTTGCAACGCGGGCAAGCGCGCCACCGCAGCGGCCTTGCAAGCACGTGCCACGACGCTTATGGACAGGCCCACCCGCTCGGCAATGCACGCGTAGGTCAGGCGCTGATTGCGGCGCAGCGCCACCGCCCGCTCGAGCTTGAGGGCATCGCTGCGTCGCGGACTGCGCTCGGGTCGGGAACTGCGATCAAGCAGGCCGGGCGCGCCCTGGCTGGCCCAGCGACGCTGCCACTTGCGTGCGGTGTGTGCGCTCAAGCCTGCGGCTGCAGCCGCAGGCTTGAGCCCGATGCGATCGATCTCGCGCACCAGATGCTCTCGACCTCTGGGCGTCATTGAGGCATTCTTGTGGATGTTCACACGGGGAGTCCTGAAGAAAGTTGGCCGGCTTGAGAACCTCCATCTTCCTTCACCTCGGGTGAACAACCTCTTGGGAAACTACAGCTAGATCGCGACAAGCCCAGGAGCAAGGTCCAGCGGCCTTCACCGATTGACTGCCCGATGTGTTGAAACCTCAGCCCAGATGCTCCGCACCTCGGATTACGGCCTCGGGGAATAGATTCTGCGCCACGATCGCGGTGCGAGCCGCTGCGACATCGGGCACAAAGGCCACGACTGCCAAGTCCTTCGTTGCACGCGAGCAGCACACATAGAAGAGGCGGCGGGTTCGATCGAGTACGGACTCTTCACCTGCCGCCAGGTTGGCTTCGTCCTTGTCCGAGAGGGGGACGTACCCGAGATACTTCCCGTAAGAATACTGCCGGAAGCCCGCTTCCTCATCGTCGATGACGACCAATACGCGCTCAAATTGGGCACCCTTCACCCCATGATGCGTCGCGAACGGTGACTCCTCTGTAAAGTAGCGCCGGTAGGCCCAGAGTTCGTCGACACCGCATGCCAGATAGGCTTGAACGTTCTCGAAGCCGCTGCTGCCGTCATCCACAGGCTCTGCAACCAGATGCATGGCGAAGCGATCATCGAGGCGCAGCAACTCGTTATCTCGCACATGCGTCAAGACGTCCCGGATAGTCGCCTGCGATCCTGCTGCCAACAGACCGACAAGCCCGTCGAGCGCTTGCTGTAGCGCTGTAAGAACGGGGGCCGTCGCTTGCCCTCGAAGCCGCGCTGGTTCAAGCCTCGGGCATTCGCTGCGCAAGGTCGATATCACTGTGAACCGATCACCCGCTTGCGCCGCGACAACGAGCGGAAGTATGTGCTGGACAAGTGGACGGAGCGGCCAGGCTGTGCCATCGCTCAGCCCTTCACTCAGACTCATGGGGGCTCGGTCATTGAGCGCAGCATACAGATTAGGGAACCCGAGCCGGTTGGCCGCCATGCGGTGCACCAGTACAAGCAGGCGGACATCGCCTTCCCGCACGTCGCTTAGCCACAGACCGTCGCCGGTTTCGGCGGCCAGCCACTGCCTAATGGCCGCGAGGCGCGCACTCCGCTCCGCGTCCGCCGGCAGGATGAACAGATTGGAGGTACCGGCAACCGGCTGCTCGATGCCATCAACGGTTATCGTCCGACCACGCACCTGCTCAAGACCGTCGCCAGGGGCGCGGATTGCATTGATGACCCCGAGCACCGATGTCGGGCACCGGAAGTTCTCGGGCTTTGTGATCTCCGCCCAGCCGTCGTTCAGCGGGACAGTGCCTGCTCCGCTCATATAGATCTTCTGCATCGGGTCTCCGAAGAACCCGACACACAGGCCAGGATGTTCGCCCGCAATGTGCCGTAACGCCTCGACGACCTCCGGATTGGTGTCTTGGCTCTCATCGACGAAGATGTAGGGAAAGCGCTTAGCGACGAGTTGTCTCAGCAGCGGATGCGCTGCGACGCAGGCTGGGGTGAGCTTGAGGATATCGTCATGGCCAAGGATGCCTTCAGCGTAGCTGCTGCCGGTGCCGTAGACGAACTTCTCTACTTCACTGATCGCAGCCAGATCGGCTTCGAGATCTGCGATCTCCTGTTCGAGGCGGGCCTTCGTTTTCGCCTGAGTCCGAGGCTTGTCGTAGTGTGCGCGTCGCTCCGCGATCTTCTCGTCGATGCGGATGGCTACCCAAGCCGCGATATCCGAATGGAACGGCCGGATGACTGACCACAGGAAACTGTGGATGGTCGAGATGTGGAATAGCGGCGAGGCCCCGACATCGGCCGAAATCTCACCGACGGCGACTTCGGTATATGTGATGCAGGCGATTTGTTGCCCGGCGCGGCGCAGGGCAGGACCGCGGGTCTCGGCTAGGTGCGCCATAGCCTTGATCAGCGAGGTCGTTTTCCCCGACCCCGCACCGGCGACCATGACAAACGAGCGTGGCGGCATCCGATCGAGACACGCTCGAACATCTAGATCGGCTTGTGTGTCAGGACTGCCGATCCGGCTTGTCATGCCGCTACCTCGTCGCCGGCGGCGACTGGTGCCCCCTGGGGCGCGTCCTCATGCGGCTGGCCCTCATGCGGCTGGTCCTCGTCCGGTTCCGGCGGCGCAATCTCGGTCTCAAGCCAGCTCAGGCCCTCGGCGATATAGGTTGGGACAGACCAACTGCTCGGATCTTCGGCTAACAAGGCGAGCGCGAAGTCGGTCTTGCTGAAGCTCTTAGCCTGCACGCGCTTGTGGATGCGTTCCGCAAGCGTGGTCAGGTTCTTCTCGTCGGCCTTGGCGATGCGGAGCTGAAGCGGCTTACGGTTCTTGTCCTGACACCATTCAAGATTTTCGAGTGCGAATGCTTCCTCCAGCGTGCGCCCGGCTAGCGCCAGGGTTTCTCCGCCCCAAGTGACATCGGTCCGGCACTGATAGGCAACGCGTACCAAAGCGTCATTGTCGTCCGTCCTCGCCTGGATCTTCTGCTCAGCCGTCGCCTCCCACAGGGCGGCGACCGTGTCGCATTTCGGTAGCCATTGGAGCAAAGTCTGATTGGACGTCGCCGCGCCCGGATGACCGGCTATGCACGCCTTCCCGGGCTTCTCCGCAGCCACAGGCAAATCCTCCTCGTCATCGTCAATGTCCTCAGCGTCAGCGCCGGCAGCCTGCGCGTTCTCGGCGGCTGGTTCCGCGGCTTCCGGTTGACCAGCGGGTGCCGCACCCTCGCCATCCTGCCCCAGTGGACCGAACACGCTGTCGAGATCGGTGATGATGAGCGTTGTCAGTCCGAGAAACTCGATCAGCGTTTTGAATCGGTAGCCGAACGCTCCGCCGATCTCTAGGACGGTGAGATAGGTCGATTGCAGCCGCGGCGCGGCATTGGCGATCATCTGCGGCAATAGCAGCCGTTCGACATTGCCTTCGACCAGCACGGCGCCATCGGCGAAGAACAGATCGCAGTGCGCGAGTTTCAAATAGCGCTCGAGGAAGCTTCGGATGTCCGGATCGGTGCTGTCGTAGAAAACCGAGAGGTTGAGCACATCGGAGGTCGACACATTCTGTGCACGGCTTCGACGAAAATAGCGGATCGGCCGGAAGCCTCGTTCGTAAAGGATATGAGTCGAATGGGTCGTGACGACGACCTGGCTCGTATAGTGCGTGCGGTCCTCGCCCTTGAGCGCTAGGATGTCCATCACCTTGCGTATGAAGGCCTGTTGAAGCTGGGCATGGAGGTGCGCTTCGGGCTCCTCGATGAAGATCAGGTGGACCGGCGGACGGTTTTCCTCGATCGCCAGCCATTGAGCGTGGAGGTCGAGCAGCTCAACGACCATGAAGATGAGGTTTTTGAAGCCAAGACCGTTATACCGATCGGGCAAGGTAGGCGGGTCGGGCTTCCCGTCATCGGCTCCCAACGCATAGTGAACGATCGCGCCATCTCGACCGCTCATGATCTGGGCAGGGTCGAGGGCCGAGCGGATCATCATGCGCGGGTTTGAGAGGCCCGGATAGCCGAGCTTCGACAAGCTCTTGAGCGTCGGTTCGAACACTCGTTCGAGATGCTCATTAAGCGAGACTTCGGATGCTGCGAGGGCGCGCAACGCTTCGATATCTTCGCCTTTCTGTTCGAGGTTGCGCCCGTAGAAGCGACTGAGTACACGGGAGAGATCCTCGGCGCGAGAGCCACCTGGGCCGTCCGAGAGATGGCGCTGTGCGTTCAAGAAGTCAATGTGGAGAAGGCCGTTCAAGATCTCACGGCCGCTCCGGTCGCGTCCGGTGAGAGTGGCTGGGTCATAGCCAGCCTCTGCGACCATCTTCGCATCGAACCGCGCGGGATCGAGTACGAAATAGCGCAGCTCATATTCGTCATGTAGCCTGTCGCGAAGGAACTCCCGCAGGTTACGTGGCGAGGGATCGAAGGCGGGTGCTCCGTCTTCACCCTTAGCGACCGCATCGAGCACGCGCTGGCGCACTTCGACATAGCGTGCATGCGTCGCCGCAGGATTGGTGGGCGCGTAGGCAACACGCATCCCCACCAGCTTGCCTTCCCAAGCAAGGCTGGGAAGAAGATCGATGACGCGGTGAACATCGTCCGGACCGATTTCGAACCAAACGTCGATTTCCATCGTGGGAAGGCTCGCCTCGCCATCGCCCTCACCAAACGCAACGATGTCGGCCCAAAGTTCGGCACTAAAGTCGTGAATGTTGAAGCGGCCACTGCCAGTGAATAACTGGAGTGCGTGCCCGACTGATGTCTTGCCGCTGTTGTTGGCACCGACAAAAATAGAGATGTCGGAAGCAAGATCAATTACAACGTTTCGCAGCCGCCTGAAATTCCGGACGGCCAACTTCTTCAAATGCATCCTAACCTCCCCCGGTTATCGGATCATCTGGCTGGTCAAAAGGCCAGCATTTTTATGCAGATTACTATAACTATAGCGTTTCCCTTAGGGCGACGAACTTGGCGGCCACTGGTTGCTGCCGATCCACAAGGACACTTTCGACTGGTGCTGCATCGGTGGAACGGCCTATCGAACGCGTCGCGGCGTTAGCCGCCCCGATTCGTAAGCTCCGCGATCCCCTTGCCCTTTGGAGGAGGAGATGCATTTCACTGCAATGAGTAGAAACTTGGAGCGCATGCGTGCCGCTCTTACCGAATGGATGATTAAAGAGGAAATCCTGGGGGATGCGTTCTTCGTCGATATCGAGGCTTGGAGAGCTCGAAACGAGCCCTATGGGAACGACTCGCTCTTAGTCTTGGTGTTCGACAGCAGCACGCTTCATACCATGTTGAACTACGGTGGCGACACGATGGAGTTCGACGATCTGGTTGAGTCGTTCGGATTCTGGTACGAGCTTGGTCACTCTTGGAACATGGGCTTCTACCCTATTGAGGGGTATGACTACTCACGGCTTTCAGGCACCTATGCATCCAAGCTGCAAGATGAAAGGTGGCGTAAGAAGGCAGCAACCGTGAAGAAGCGGGCAGGACATCAATGTCAGGACTGCGGAGCCACGAAGCCTTTGGATGCCCACCATTGCTACTACGCAAATATGCGAGAAGGCTTCGAGCCGTGGGAATACCCACTCAGTGCCCTGCGTGCTTTGTGTCGTGAGTGTCACATCCGGCGCGAGAGATCAGAGATCCGGCTACGTGCGTTTGCTGCGTCCCTGACGAGCGAAGAACTTGACGCGCTGCGCCCCGCCATCAGTCACGCCATCTATTGGCACCAAACCGCAGCGGTGTTCTCGTCCCTTTCCGCCCTGGGGCCAGAAGAACGACACCTACAGGCAGCGCTGGAGATTCTCAGAAACGGCCGAAACGATGCCGACCGCTGAAGGGGCGTCTACCTTGCGTGGCGTCTAAATCCCCGGTCCCCCGCCATGAACGCCTCCAGCATATGCGGGATCAGCGTCATGGCGTCGACCGTCTCGCCATACGTCTGTGCGTGCAGCGCGGCGTAACGATCGAGGTCTGCCTTGAGGCTGCCCGAGCAAACAAAGGTCAGCTTGACGCTCTCGGTCTTGGGCAGCGGCCCGAGTCGCAGCTTGCGGGTCGTGCTCATCTCGAACTCCCCCGGTTGAAGAACAGCGGCTGATAGGGGCGGAGAACCAGGTCGCGGTTGACGATGATCCGCACCGGCAAACCCGGCCGTTCGGTCAGCGTCGGCTGGATGTTGAGGTTGCGCCGGGTCATTTCCTGTCCGACCTGGTTCACGCTGTCCTGCAAGCTGTCGCGTCCGGCGATGATGACGCGGTCGCCGTTCTGGCGGTTCCCCGGCGAGGCCAACTCGGCACCGACGCCCAGCAGCGTCGTCAGGGCGGCGCCGGCGAAGATGCGATCCCAATGCCAATCGACACCATCCTCCAGGCCGGCATAGCCGGCCGGGTCGGTGCCGGCCAGGTTGTCCAGCGTCAACGAGGACGTGTCCGGCAGAATGATCCGGTTCCACACCACCTGCACCCGGCTCTGGCCGTAGCTGACCTGGCTGTTGTAGCGCCCGAGGATGCGCGCCCCCTGTGGAATCAGCAGATGCCGGCCCGTAGCCGTGTCGTAGACAGGCTCCGTCACCGTAGCGATCACGTCGCCCGGCAAGTCCGACTTGATGCCCGTCACCAGCGCGCCCGCGATCACGGTTCCGGCCATCACCTGATACGGAGACGCCGGCAGCGCCAGGTTGCCGGAGTTGCGGGTTTCCGTAGAACCGGCTTTCAGGAACGCTTCTTTCTGGTCTTGCCGGTTCTGCACGGTCGTCGGGTCGGCGGGCTGGGCCGCCGTCGAGGCAGGCCCGGCAGCGAGAGGAGCGAAGGCCGCGAGTGTGTTTGCAACACCAGGCGCACCCGGCGCAGCTTGCGCGACCGTGGTGGCGGCCTGGCCCTGGGCGCCCGAGCGGAAGAACACCGACGAGGCCGCCGCCGCGTCCGCCTCCTTGCGCAAGGCATCTTCGGGATCATGGCCTGGCGGCGAATAGCCCGGCGTCACCGGCTGCTGCGAAGCGACGATGGCCGGGCCAAGGTCGCCGGGCAACGGCGGCCCCAGCTCGGGCACATCGGGCGGCAAGGCTGGTGGCAGCTTCGAGTAATCCGTCGGCAGCGCATCCAGTCCTTCGGACTTCGAGACGCGATCGACGTTGTAAAGCTCGGTTTGCTCGCCCGTACCGCGCCGCTGCGGTTGCAGCGACCAGATCGTGGCCCCAAGCACGGCGACCGACAGGCCGCCGACGAGGATGGCCAGCGTGCGCCGGTTCAGGCCCGTGACCGGGCGCGGCTGGGCGCGCAGCGCCACCGCCTCGGGCGCGACCTTGCCCGCCTGCGGCGTGGCGAGGTCGGGGGTGTTGTCCTGGCTCATGGTCAGTTCCTCCGTGCCACGCCATCCGTGCGCTCGATCCGCACCACGTCGCCCTTGTCACCGCCCAGGCGCAGTTCGGCCGCGCCGAACAGCCGATCCACGATGTAGTACGGCGAGCGGAAGCGGTAGTTCACCAGTTGCCCGTCGCCCTGCGCGCCGATGACAAACAGCGGCGGCAGCTCGCCTTGCGCGATGCCCGCCGGAAACTGGATATAGACCTTTTCGCCGTCATCGAACGCACGCAGCGGCTTCCAGGGCGGATTGCTGCCGCTGATCGCGTAGCGGAAGCGCAGGTTCTCCAGCGCCAGCCCGGTATCGACAGGCGCGGCGGCATTGGCCGCCTGCGCCTGACGCTGTAGCGCCAGCATCCGGTCGCGCGGATACTCCCAGGACACGGACGCCATCCACGTCTTCTCCGTCGAAGCCAGCTCCAGCAGGTACGTCCTGCGGCTGGTGGTAATGACGAGATTGGTCTTGAGGCCCGAGCGGATCGGCTTGACCAGCACGTTCACGCGCAGGTCGGCACCGCTACCGCTGGACGTGTCGCCCACGATCCAGCGCACGGTATCGCCGGCGGCCACCGTCACCAGTTCCTCGCCCGGCTGGAGCGAAACCACGGTCACACGGCCGACGGCCGCATAGACCTGATACAGCGCGCCATCGGTGAAGGGCCAGACCTGAATCGCATTGACGTAGCCCTCGCGCGTGGGCGCGACGCGGGCCTCGGCATTGGCGCGCGAGACGCGCACCTTCTCGTCGGCCGGCTCCGGCGCGGGTTTGGCGTCCTCGAGCGGCTTCAACTGCGCCGGCATTGGCAGCACCTCGGGCACGGCCACCACTTCCACCGGCGCGGGCGGCTCCGGCAGCGGCTGCGCCTGCACCGGCTCATCGAGCGAGATGGTTGGCGGTGGCTTGCCCTGCGAGGCGCAGCCCGCGAGGGCGAGCAGGATCGCCGGCAAAGCGGATTTACGGAAAAGATCATTCATGGCTTGGCTCCTTCGGAAGAATCCAGTTCGCGGCTCCACGACAGGCCGTTGACGTAGATGCCCAGGGGGTTCTTGCGCAGGCGTTCTTCGGTGCGCGGCGGCTGGAGCACGATGGACACCACGGCCGTCCATCGCTCCAGCCCAGCCGCGGCGCCGTTGACGTAACGGCGTTCCGTCCAGCGCACGTTGAAAGAGGTGTCGCTGGCGCGCACGACGCTGGTGATCTGTACCGTCACAGACTCCTTGCCGATGCGCGCGAACGGGTCGTTGACCCGCGCGTAGTCGTTGAGCACGGCCGCGCCCTTGTCGGTCGTGTAGTCGTAGGCGTCGAGCCAGTTCTGGCGGACGACGATGGAGTCGATGGACAGCGAGCGCACCAGCGTCACGAAGCGCGCGATGTGGTGCGCGGTCTGCGCATCGTTGGGCCGGTATGGCGTGGCGGCTTCGCCCACGGCGCGTACCTGGCCCGCGTTGTCCACCTCCACGACGTAGGGCGTCACGATGGATTGCGCCGAGCGCCACACCAGCCCGCCGGCCATCAGCAGCGCAAGCGTCAGGCAACCGAAGGCCATCAGGCGCCAGTTCTTCGCCTGGACGCGCGGCGAGCCGATGCGCTCGTCCCACACCTGGCCGGCAGCTTGGTACGGCGTGGCAGGCTGCGGCGTGTCGGCGTAGCGCACCTGCGGTTTCTTGAATCGCATGGTCAGTTCTCCTTATGAATCGGAATCGCGCAGGCTCGGCCCCTGGCCGGAGCCGCCGCCATCGCCACCGCGCAGCGCGTGGGCGGTGGTGGTCGCGGCGTGGGTGAGTTGCTGGCGGCGATGCAGGCGCTTGGCCCAAGCGGGCTGTTCCTGTGTCTGCGCCGTAGCGGCGCCGGATGCGGCCTCGCCTGCGGCACCCTGACCGGATGCCGCGCCCGCGCCGCCATCGGCGGCAGCGCCGTTCCAGCCAGCGCGGAAGGGAGCGGCCATGCGTTGCCCGGCAGCGGATGCACGGGATGCAGCCGCACGTCCGGCGGACTGCGCGCCGGTCTTGGCGACGTTGCCCAAGCCCGCCATCGCGCCCTTTGCGCCGCCGCCAGCGGCGGCGGAGCCGGCCTGGAACGCCGATTTCGCACTGCCAGCCGCCGACGTGGCCGCACGCGCACCAGCGCCGGCCAGCTTGGCGGCAGCCGGTGCCATGCGCGCGCCAGCGGCCACGGCACCGCCTACGCCCGTCGCGGCAGCACCAACAGCCACCGCCGTCCCGGCTGCGCCGATGGCAGCGCCTGCCATCGCACCCGCGCCGAGCTGCGGCGCACCGGACACAAGGCCCGTGGCGATGCCAGGGCCGAAGATCCCCAGCGCCAGCAAGGTGAGCGAGGCCAGCATGATGACCAGTGCGTGGTCGAGCGACGGCTCATCGGGATGGACTTGGAACTGAGTGAACAGGCCCGAGCCGATACCGACGATCACGGCCAGCACCAGCACCTTGACGCCGGAGGCCACCACGTTGCCCAAGACCTTTTCGGCCAGGAACGAGGTCTTGTTCCAAAGCGCGAACGGCACCAGCACGAAGCCCGCGAGCGTGGTCAGCTTGAACTCGATCAGCGTGATGAATAGCTGGATCGCCAGCACGAAGAAGCAGAGCACCACGACCAGCCAGGCGAGGAACAACACCAAGATGGCATCGAGGTTCAAGAACACCTCGGGAAATCCCATCATGTCGTCGAGCTGGAGGAAGATCGGCCCGCCCGCGTCAAGGCCGGTTTTCGCCAGCCGGCCCGGCTGCAAGAAGTTCTCCATCGTGATGGCAGAGCCGGTGGCGGTGATGCCCAATCCCGCGAACGAGCGGAAGACGATGCTCGCCAGCCAGTTGAAGTTGTTGATGATGTAGGCGAAGGCGCCGACGTACAGCACCTTGCGCAGCAGCTTGGCGATCACGTCCTCGCCCTGGCCGGTGGCGTGGCTCATGGCCCAATACAGGCCGGCGATCGTCATGTCGATGACGATCAGCGTGGCCGTGAGGAACGCCACTTCGCCCCGCAGCAGCCCGAAACCCGAGTCGATGTAGGCAGCAAAGGTGTTGAGGAATTGGTCGATGATGGTCACGTCATTCATGGCGTGTCCTCCGGTTCGGCAGGAACGACCGGCGCCACGCCATCGGCCGGCTCATCAAAACTCGGCGGGATCGGTGGCAGCTCGGCCAAGGTCTGGTATTCATCCGGCCCGGCTTGGCCGGAGAAGAAGCGCCGCCGGAAGGCTTCGGCGGCGGCGCGGCAAGCGTCCTCGCCCGTGGCCTGCCGGTCGGCCGCGCATTGCGCGCGCAATGCCTTGAGCCGCACGGGATCAGCGGCCAGGGCATCGGCAAGGTGGTCGGCCGGCTGCTCGCCGCAAGCGGCCAGCAGCGCGGCACACAGGACGAGGACGCATCGCATGGCGGCCTCCCGTCAGTTGCCGTAGAAATCCACGCGCTGCGGCGTGTACGGCGTGCCATCGCCCATGAACCGCCGCCGTACTTCGCGCGCGCGCTCGGTGGCCGCCGCCTGCCGCGCCAGCTCCAGCGCGGCAGCGCGATCCTGCGTGATCTGGAGCCGCTGCGACTGGATCGACTGCTTGGCCTGCAAGGCGAGCAACTGGTTCATGGCCTGCATGGCTTGGAGCGCCCCTTCGGCCGACTGGCTCTTGCCCACGAGGTCGGCCAGCACGCTTTCGTCTTCGCCCAGGTTCTGCGACACCTGCGCCTGCATCTGCATCGTGGTCTGCAAGCCGTTGAGCGTGTTCCGCCAACGCTCCTGCGCGTCGCGGTACATCTGGTCGCCGCTGACGGTGGCGGCGTACTGCTCGGGATACAGGCGCGCGAACTCCCGATCCAGATTCGTCACGTCGTAGGCCAAGCCTCGGGCCTGGGCGATCAGCCGCTCGGTCGTTGCCAGATTCGCGCGCAACTGGCCGACCACGCTGGACGGCAGGCTGGCGAGGTTGCGCGCCTGGTTCATCAGCATCTGCGCTTCGTTCTGAAGCTGCTGGATCTGGTTGTTGATCTGCTCCAGCGTGCGGATCGCGGTCAGCGTGTTCTGCACGAGGTTCGTGGGATCGACCACGACCCATTGCGCATGGGCGGTGGCAGTGCAAAGCATGGCCGCAATGGCGGCGGCGATAAGGCGCTTTTTCATGACAGGTTCTCCAGGGGTTGGTCAGCGAGGGAACCCGGCGCGAGGCCGGGGAACGAGGGCAGCAGGTCGGCCGCCCAATCGAGGCCGCGATGGCGCAGCCAAGCGCCCGCGAAGCCGGGCACGCCGGCGTCCAGCAGCACGCGGCCTATGTCGCGCTGGTCTTGCGGCGTGGACGCGCCCGCGAAGGCCAGGGCCGCCGGCCCCAGGTCGAGGTCGAACAGGCGGTTGCCGAGGCGGGATTGGTAGTAGTAGTCACGCTTGGGCTGCGCGGTGGCGACGATTTCGATCTGCCGCCTGTTGAGGCCGAAGCCCTCGTAGATCGTGCGAATCTGCGGCTCTGTCGCCTGCGGGTTGGGCAAGAAAATCCGACTCGCACAGCTCTCGATGATCGCGGGCGCGATGCTCGAATCCTTGATGTCGGCAAGGCTCTGAGTGGCGAAGATGACGCTGACGTTCTTTTTCCTGAGCGTCTTGAGCCACTGCCGGATGCGCGCCGCGAACACCGGGTCATCGAGGAACAGCCACGCTTCATCGAGGATCAGCAGCGTGGGCGCCCCGTCGAAGCGTTCATCGAAACGCGCAAAGAGGTAAGGCAGCACGGCCATGACGGCGGCCTTGCTGTGCATCAGCTCCTCCATCTCGAAGCACTGCACGTCGGCCATGCCCAGCCGGTCGTGGTCGGCGTCCAGCAGCTTGCCGTGGGCGCCACCCAGCACATAGGGCGAAAGCGCCTGCCGCAGCGTGTTCGATTGCAGCAGCACGGAAAGTCCCGTCATCGTGCGCTGCTCCACCGGCGCACCGGCGAGACTTCCCAGCGCCGACCAGATAGCCGCCTTCTCGTCGGGGCCGACTGCCACGCCTTCGTGCAGCAAGCGGCCTTCGATCCATTCGGCGGCCCAGGTGCGGTAGCCCTCACTGTCGATGCGCGCGAGCGGCTGGAAGGCGATTTCGCCATCCGTGCCCAGGTCGTAGTGCTCGCCGCCCAGGCCGAGGATGGCGGCCCGCATGGAACGGCCCATGTCGAAGGCGAAGATGCGCGAGCCGCGATAGCGGCGGAACTGCATCGCCAGCGTGGCGAGCAAGACCGACTTGCCCATGCCGGTCGGGCCTGCGACCAGCGTGTGGCCCACGTCGCCGATGTGCGTCACCAGCCGGAACGGCGTAGCGCCATCGGTACGTGTCACGATCAACGGTGGGCCGTCCAAATGATCGTTGCGCTCCTGGCCGGCCCATACCGCCGACACCGGCATCATGTGCGCCAGATTCAGCGTCGAGACGATGGGCTGGCGCACGTTGGCGTAAGCATTGCCGGGGAGCGAGGACAGCCACGCATCCACGGCGTTGAGCGTTTCGGGGATGGTGACGAAGCCCCGACCCTGTATGACGCGCTCCACCATGCGCAGCTTCTCGTCGGCCACGGCGGCGTCCGCGTCCATGACGGTGACGGTCGCCGTCAGGTAGCCGAAGGCGACTTGATCGCTGCCCAGCTCCTGCAAGGCAGCATCGGCGTCGGCGGCCTTGTTGTTGGCGTCGGTATCGACCAGCGGGCTTTCCTGCTGGAAGATCGTTTCGCGTAGCAGCGCGATGACGTTCTTGCGCTTGGCGAACCACTGGCGGCGCAGGCGGGCGAGTTCTCTTTCCGCCTCGGCTTTGTCGAGGCAGAGAAAGCGCGTGCTCCAGCGGTACGCAAAGCCCAGGCGGTTGAGGTCGTCCAGAATCCCCGGCCAGGTCGAGGTCGGGAAGCCCCGCACCGACACCACGCGCAGGTGCTGGTCGCCCAGCATGGGCGCCAGGCCACCGACCAGCGGCGAGTCGGTCAGCAGCGCGTCGATGTGGAACGGCACTTCGGGCACGCCGACGCGATAGCGCCGCGTCGAGATGGTCGCGTGCAGGTAGGTCAGCGTCTGCGCGTCATCGAGCCAGTCAATCTCCGGCATCACGCCGTCGAGCAGGTCAAAGACGCGATCCGTTTCCGCGACGAAGGCTTGCAGCCGCTCGCGCCAGTCCACGCCATTCGTCGGCGTGTTCTCGTAGAGCATCTTGGCTGCACGGGCGCGGGATTCTTCCGGCGGCAGGTAAAGCAGCGTCAGGTGATAGCCGCTCTCGAAGTGATTGCCCGATTCCTCGAAGGCGGCCCGGCGTTCTTCCTCCACCACCCAGGAAAGCGGCTCGGGAAACTCCGAGTGCGGATAATCGGCCGCAGGCCGACGCTCGGCTTCGATGAACAGCGCCCAGCCCGATCCCATGCGGCGCAGCGCGTTGTTCAACCGTGCCGACGTGGCGATCAGCTCGCCTTGCGTCGCGCTGTCGAGGTCAGGCCCGCGAAACCGGGCCGTGCGCTGGAAACTGCCGTCCTTGTTCAAGACGACGCCCGGCGCGACCAGTCCGGCCCAGGGCAGCCAGTCGGCAAGCAAGGCCGGCCGCTGGCGGTATTCGGCGAGGTTCAGCATCGCGGCGTCCTCCCCTCACACGTCCAGCAGCGGGCGGTGCCTGATGTGCCGGGCGAACACGGCCATGAACTGCGGATCGACGCGCGCACCCCACACCGCCAGCGAATGGCCGACGATCCAGAACACCACGCCGGGAATCCACAGTTGCAGGCCCAGGCCGACAGCGGCGGCCAGCGTGCCGTTGGCGATCGCCACGGTTCGCGGCGCACCGCCCAGCAGAATCGGCTCGGTCAGCGAGCGATGCAGCGGTACCTCGAAGCCGTCCGCGAAGGTGTCGGGGGCACTCATACGACGGCCCCGCCGGAGAAGCTGAAGAACGACAGGAAGAAGCTCGAAGCCGCGAAGGCGATGGACAGACCGAAGACGATCTGGATCAGCTTGCGGAATCCGCCGGACGTGTCGCCGAAGGCGAGCGCGAGGCCCGTGGCGATGATGATGATGACCGCGACGATGCGCGCCACCGGCCCTTGAATCGACTCCAAGATCGACTGCAAGGGGCCTTCCCACGGCATCGAGGAACCGGCGGCCTGCGCGGTTCCGGCCAGGAACAGCAGCAGCGCGGCCAGCAGCAGCCCTTGCCCCGCAGGGCGGGCCAGGCAGCGCAGCCGCGCAAGACGCAAAGCCGGATTTGCAGAAAAACGGAAAGCAGGAACGTACATCTGCGTCATGGCAGTTCTCCAAGTGAGTGAGGGGATGGGGAAGTCGCCGCAGCGGGTGCGGCATCGGGAAGTGGCGGCAGCTCGGGAAACGGCGTTTCCAGCGCGTCCGCCAGTTGGTAGCCCACGCCGTCGAAGCCGACGACGCGGGCGATGCTCTCGATGCGGCGCTTGCGCCCGCGCCCGGCGATGTGGATCACCACGTTGACCGCCTCGGCGATCAGCGCACGCGGCGGGTTCACCGCCACTTCGAGAATCAGTTGCTCCAGGCGCAGCAGCGCGCCCAGCGCGGAACCGGCATGGATGGTGGAAATGCCGCCCGGATGGCCGGTGCCCCACACCTTCACCAAGTCCAGGGCTTCGCCGCCGCGCACTTCGCCGACGATCACGCGGTCGGGGCGCAGGCGCATCGTGGCGCGCACCAGCTCGGTCATCGACACCACGCCCGCGCGGGTGCGCAGCGGCACATGGTCGCGGGCCGCGCATTGCAGCTCAATGGTGTCTTCGAGCACCAGCACGCGGTCGCCGGTGGCAGCGATCTCCGCAAGCAAGGCATTGGCGAGTGTGGTCTTACCGCTGCTCGTCGCCCCGGCGATCAGGATGTTCTGGCGCTCGCGCACGGCGCGGCGCAGGAAGTCCGCTTGGCCTGTGGTCAGGATGCCGTCGGCGACGTAGCGATCCAGGCCGATGATGCTCACGGCGCGCTTGCGCAGCGCGAAGGCCGGGCCAGGCGCAGCCGGCGGCAAGATGCCCTCGAACCGCTCGCCGGTTTCGGGCAGCTCGGCGGTCAGCAACGGTCGGCCGCGATGCACCTCCGCGCCGACGTGCGCGGCCACCAGTCGGATGATGCGTTCGCCATCGTCTTCGGACAGTTCCACTCCCAGCGGCATGCGGCCCGAGGACAGCCGATCCACCCATAGGGTGCGGTCGGGGTTGAGCATGATTTCCACCACGTCCGGGTCGGCCAGCGCGGCGGCGATGACTGGTCCCATTGCCGTGCGCAGCATCTGGATTCGGCGATCCAGCGAAGCCGCGGTGGATGAGCGTTCGGGCGGGGTCTGCGGAATGGCGCTCATAGGGCACGCTCCCCAGTTCGTTCGTGGGCTTCGGCCAGCGCCGCTGCGTCATCCATCCGCACCGGGTCGGGGTGTAGTTCTTCCACCACGTCGCGCACCAGGCTTCGGCCGCGCAACAGGTGCCGACCCAACTGTTCGACGAACTGCTCGAAACGAGCCTTGCCCTGGGCGCGGGCTGCGTCCTGATGGGCTTCGGGAACCGGCGTGCTGACGGTCAGGAAGTAGCGGATGAACAGCGCCAGCGTTTCGATCTGGATGTTCTGGTCGCGCTCCAGGCGTTCGGCCTGGCGCGACAGGCGATCCAGACGCTTCGCAATCGCCGCCTCACGCTGGTCGCCGGCATCGGGCGACAGCCACGATGCGAGCGCCGCCGCGACGATGGATGACTTGGACACGCCTTTCTTGGCGGCCAGTTCTTCGAGGCGCTTGGCGTGCTCGGGCTGGATGAACAGATTGAGGCGGTACTGGCTCATAGGTCGATTCCGTCGTTGGGGTCGAGGGAAGCCAGCCGGGCCGTGCGCTGCATGGCCGGGTCGAGCTGGCCGGTGAGAGACGCAAAACCAGGCAGCGGCAGGTCGTCGTCGTCATCGAGCAGCGCCAGGTCATTGCCGGCGGGTTGCGGCTCGGAGCTGTATTCGGTGACTTCGGATAGCTCCGGCTGGCGGCGCGGGCCGCCGTCATCGGCGGTGCCGCCCAAGCCATTGGCTGCGGCACTGGTCGGCGCAGTGGGAACGGCGGGAATTGCTAGGCCGCTCCAGTCGTCAGACCGGGTCGGTGGCGCATCGGCATAACGTCCTGTGATTGGCCCGGCCGCGAGCGCGGGCGGCGGCAAAACGCGGTTCTTGAAATTCGCGTCGGCGTAGTAGCGCAGCTTCTTGGCCTTGATCGGTGCCACGCTGGACACCATCACCACGGCTTCGTCATTCGGAAGCTGCATCACTTCACCGGGCGTCAGTAGCGGGCGGGCCGTTTCCTGCCGCGACACCATGAGGTGCCCCAGCCACGGTGCCAATCTGTGCCCGGCATAGTTGCGTTGCGCGCGCAGTTCAGTGGCGGTGCCAAGCGTTTCGGAGATCCGTTTCGCAGTGCGTTCGTCGTTGGTGGCGAACGTCACGCGGACATGGCAGTTATCCAGAATCGAATGGTTCTGGCCGTAGGCTTTGTCGATCTGGTTGAGCGATTGGGCGATAAGGAAGCTGCGGATGCCGTAGCCCGCCATGAAGGCCAAGGCTGTCTCGAAGAAGTCGAGCCGACCCAGGGCTGGGAACTCGTCGAGCATCAGCAGCAGCTTGTAGCGGCGCTCAATGCCGTCACTGCCGTCGAGCGATTCAGTCAGCCGCCGGCCAATCTGGTTGAGGATCAGGCGGATGAGCGGCTTCGTCCGCGAAATGTCCGACGGCGGCACCACCAGATACAGCGACACCGGATGCTCGGATGCGATCAGGTCGGCGATACGCCAGTCGCAACGCGAGGTGACTTCGGCCACCGTGGGGTCGCGGTACAGGCCGAGGAACGACATGGCGGTGCTCAACACGCCTGAGCGTTCGTTGTCCGACTTGTTGAGCACTTCACGCGCAGCGGATGCGACAACCGGGTGTGGTGCATCACCCAGGTGCTTCGTCGTCATCATCCGGTGCAAGGTCAGCTCGAATGGGCTGACCGGATCGGACAGAAAATTGGCGACGCCGCGCAGCGTCTTGTCCTCGCCGGCATAGAGCACATGCAGGATGGCGCCGACCAGCAGCGCATGCGAAGTTTTTTCCCAGTGGTTACGCTTCTCAAGCGCACCTTCGGGATCAACCAGAATGTCCGCGATGTTTTGCACGTCGCGCACTTCATGCGCGCAGCGCCGTACCTCCAGCAGCGGGTTGTAGGCCGCCGACTTCGCATCGGTGGGGTTGAACAGCAAGCAATGCGAGAAGCGCGAGCGCCAGCCTGCGGTGATCTGCCAGTTCTCGCCCTTGATGTCATGGATGACCGCAGAGGCAGGCCAGCTCAACAAGGTGGGCACCACCAGGCCCACACCCTTGCCCGAGCGCGTGGGCGCGAAGGTCAGGACGTGTTCCGGCCCTTCATGTCGCAGGTACTGGCGGTCGTGCTGGCCGAGGAACACGCCGGCCGGTTGCGTGAGGCCCGCCTTGCGAATGTCCTGCGCGTTCGCCCAGCGGGCCGAGCCGTAGGTCGTGACCAAACGCGATTGGCGCGATCGCCAGATCGACATGCCGATGGCGACCGCCACCGCCAGCAAGCCGCTGCCGCCCGCGATGGCTCCGCCCGTGTCGAAGACACGCGGCGCGTAGGCATCAAAGAAGAACCACCACTCGAACAGCCGCCAAGGGTGGTAGATCGGCGTGCCAAGGAGATCGAACCAGGGCAAGCCAAGGCGTAGCTGATAGCCAAGGGCGGAAGCTGTCCATTGTGTGGCGCCCCACACGCCGGCGATCACGATGCCGACCACGACGGCGATCTGCCCGAACAGCACGTTCGTCCCTTGCATGACCTGGCCTCCGATTTCTCCTGCGCTGCTTCCTCTTGGAAGGAGCGGCACAAATGCGTGCCGCATGCCTCAGGATCGGTGCCCCGTCAGTGCCGGTCAAAGACCGTTTTGAGCAGAAAGGTCGAGGAAAGAGAAAGAATTAGTGCGGCGGCGAGCCAAAGAAAAACGCCGCAAGCGCAGGCGCGTTGCTGTGTGTCGGGCAGAAAATGAAGTCGATGAGGCGAGCTGCCAACGATCAGAACTTGGGCGATTCTTTCGGTGGTGTGTATGGCGTTTGACCATCGCCATAGAACCGCTTGCGTGTGGCTTCGGCGGCCCGGTTGCACAGCACGTCGCCCAGCTTGGAGCGGTCGGTCTTGCATTGATGCCGCAGTTCCTTGAGTCGTTCTGGGTTGGCTGCCAGTTCTTCCACCGTCGGGATTTTTGCCTCCGGGTCGGCGGCTTTCTGGGCTGTCTCGGATTGGCCGCATGCGGTCAATGCGGCCACCAGCAAGGGCAGGATGCTTATTTTCATTGCATCAGCTCCTGCGGGGGATCAGGGTTGTGGCCCCGCATGGGCCTGGGGGTTTCAGGTGAGTCGATGGCCTGCACTCGCTCAATAAACCTCGCCAGTTCATCAGATGGATCGCCCTCAAGGTGCAGCAGGTAGGTCGTCAGTGGCGGCACTCGCGATGCCAGCGGGCGGGCCACCACGCCCGATTCTCGGCTGGCGGCAATATGCGAAGCGCCTGCCAAGCCGAGTGCATACCCAGCCGACACCAACACCATCATGAGGTCGCAGGAAGCTACGCGCTCGGCAACCAATGGCTCCATGTCCAAGCGACGCAAGACGCGCTCCACATGTCTTGAATGGCCCTCGCAGACTTGCGGATCAGACAGCACCAAGGGATAGCGCAGCAGTTCTTCCAGGGAAATGCGCTTTTGGGCAAGCAACGTATGTCGCGCGGGCACCGCCACCATGAGCGCATCGCTCCAGGCGGGTATGGTGACGATGCCATCACCTACGTCTTCGGACTGCGCAAATCCCACGTCGTACAGATCGTCATGCAGACCCTTGATCTGCTGCGACAGCGGCACCTCGAAGAAGCGGATTTCGACCTCGGGTTCTTCTTGTCGGCAGAGGGCAAGCAAAGCGGGAAGGCGCGACGGCGTAATGCCGTCGGATAAGGCCACGCGCAGTTGGCCATGAAAGCCATTGGCCGCAGCTTTCACGCTCTCACGGGCTTGTTCAAGGGCCGCAAAAACTCGGCGCACGTGCTCCAAAAACAGCTTGCCGGCACAGGTCAGTCGCGTGCTACGCGTGGTGCGCGCAAATAGCACCACGCCCAGCTCTTCTTCAAGCTCTTTGATGGCTCGCGACAACGGTGACTGCTCGATATGCAGCCGCTCGGCCGCACGTGCGAAATGAAGTTCTTCGGCAACAGCCAAAAAGTATCGCAGGTGTCGCAGTTCCATGCATCGAGCTCCCGTTTGGGGGTACACGGAATGGCGGCGGCAGAGATACACCACCTGCTCGCGTACCCGGTCACGAACTTTTGTCGGAGCACTGCCACCAGCCACTCCGTCCTCCATCTGGCCCCACCTTTCGATCCGTTCGGATCCCCACTGAAATCGCCAACTATCAATGCGCGCATGGACACACGAGGTTGCGACTACGACTGCGGGGCATGCGCATTCTTGACACACCGAGCCGTGCCGTGCAGGGGCACGGCCTTTCTCTGAGCTATGCGCGCGTCATACGCAGGCACTCACGCGGCAACGGCGGCAGCGAGCTTGCGCAAGTCGGTGGCCGGGTCGGCGAGCGCGGCGCGGTCGGGCTTGGCGCCGACCGCGAGCAGGCGCCGCAGCGGTGCGAAGTCGCGCGCGTTGTTCACGCAGGTCGCGCCCACAATGCGGCCCTTTTGCAGCTCGATGAGCGTGAACTTGGGGGCGTCGAGTGAGACTTCGCCACGCACGATTTCCTCGTCGCCGCTCGCAAGCCCCGCCACCTGGATGCGCAGCGCACCCTGGTCGGACCAATACCACGGCAACTCGGCATATCCAGGCGCGGTTGGATCGACCAAGTGGCGCGCCACCGCGATGCCCTGGTTCTGCGCGTTCGACCAGGTTTCGATCCGCTCGAAACGCCCGCTTAGAGGGTTGCGCTGGCGCGTTACGTCGCCAAGAGCATAGACGTCGGGACAGGTGGTACGCCCATAGGCATCGACGAAGATGCCGTCGTCGCAGGCCAGCCCGGCTGCGCGCGCAAGCGCGTCGTTGGCCAACACGCCTATGCCCACAACCACCATGTCGGCCGCGATGCGCGTGCCATCGTCGAGCAGCACCACGCCATCGACAGAGCCCGTGACGCTGCGCTCAAAGCGCAGATCGACCCCTTGCGCCGCGTGGTAGCGCGCGACGAAGTCGGCCAGCGTGGCCGGTGCAGCGCGGCTCATGAGGCGCGGCTGAGTTTCGACAAGGCTCACGTGGACACCAGCAGTGCGCGCCGTGGCGGCGAGTTCGAGCCCGATCACACCGCCGCCTACGATCAAAAGTCGCGACTGCGGGCGCAGCCCGGCCTGGATGCGCCGCGCATCTTCCAGCGTGCGCAGCGTATGTACCGGCATGGTGGCGCCCTGCAAGGTCGGTAGCGCGCGCGGCGCTGCACCCGTGGCCAGCACCAGCGTGCCATAGGGAAGGGTGCGCCCGTCCGACAGCGCCACCGTGTGTGCCTGCGGATCGAACGACTGCGCCGTGACGCCCAGCAGCCATTCGACCTCAGGCGCGCGCTTGCAGTCAAGGCGGATCTTCTCGGCGTCGCCATGGGCCATGAAGTCCTTAGACAAGGGCGGGCGGTCGTAAGGTCGCTCGGCCTCATCGCCGACTACGGTGATCAGCCCCTGGTAGCCCGCCTGGCGCAGTTCGGCCACAAAGGAGACGGAGGCCAAGCCTGCACCGAGAACTACAACGGGGGCTTTCAATGCTTCTTGTGACATAGTGAGGTTACTCGACGACTCAATGGAAAAAAGGGCTGCCCAATTCAGCAGCAAATAGCACTAACGCATCACTTTGCATGTTTGTCGCTTTGCGCCGAACGCTTGCAGCGGAGCATCGAGCTGCAAGCGTTGCGGCGCAACAAAAATCGCTCTCCGGACCAGAATCAGAATTGCTTGCGCACGGCGAGGAAGCTTACCAGCGGGTCCAGTCGCACGTTGGCCGTGACCGGTTGGCCGCCCATGGTGCCGCTGGCAGTGGTCTTGAGGTAAAGTTTCTGCAGCGTGAAGGTGAGGCTGTAGCCGTCAGCCAAAGGCCAGTCGGCGCCGACGATGAAGGCGCCGCCAAAGTTGTCGTCCACCTTGAGGTTCTGCAGAGCACCGTTGCTGGTGCTGAATACCTTGAGGTAGGTCATGCCGCCGCCAAAGAATGGGCGGATTGGCCCCCACATGCCAGGCGAATAGGTGAGTGTCAGAATTGCCGGCCCGCCCTTCACGCCACCGAGACGCCCTAGAGCCCCGAGGTTGCCCGTGCCGGAAAGATTTGTCTTGACGGGTGTGCCGAGGTCCAGCCGAGCCGTCCAGTTAGGGTTAAAGGAATAGGCGATTTCCAGGCCCGCTATGGTGTCGCTGCTGGCGTCTACACCAGCACCAGGGACGGGCCCACCGGCATACAGGTCGGCCTTGGTGTTGAAGCCTAAATGCACGGCGCCCACAGCCAGCGACCAGGGCGAAGTTTGGACGTTAGGTGTGGTTTGGGCATGGGCACTGCCAAACAACGCAACGCAGGCCAGCGGTAGCAGGGTGCGGGAAACGGGTTTCATGGGAGTCTCCTCGCGTTTTTTTAAAGAAATGGACCAAGAGGCCGGTTTTATGGAAAAGCAGGGCCGCGCCTCCCCCTGTGGGGAGGTGGCCTACTGGTTTGCTCTGCGGGAAAAGTGGAAACGGCGCTCAGCCGTTGGCCAGGAAGTCCAGCGTCAGCCGGTTGAAGGCGTCCGCGTGCTCCCACTGCGCCCAATGGCCGCAGCGCGGGAAGACGTGCAGCTGCGCATCCTGCATGTTCGCGATCAGCTTGAGGCCATGGTCCAGCGGCACGAAGCGGTCGTCGCGCCCCCAGGTGACCAGGGTCTTGGCCTTGATCTCGCCCAGACGCGCCGACACGTCCCAAGCCGAGAGCGGCACTTTTTGTGCGCTCAGGATGAAGTTCTTCAGGTGCTCGGGGTTGCGCTGGATGTTGGCCCAGCGTCCTTGCAGCAGCTCGTCGGTGATCACGCTCTGGTCGAACAGGAATACGTTGAGCATCTGCTTGAGCGTTTCGAGCGAGGGCTCGGCGTAAAGCTTGAACAGCAGCTTGATGCCTTCCATGGGCATGGCGGTGAACAAGCTGTTGCCCAATCCGCCCGGCCCCATGAGGATGAGTTTGCCGGTGCGCTCAGGGTATTCCAGAGCAAAGTTCAGCGCGCCTGCACCGCCCATCGAGTTGCCCACGAGGTGCGCTTTTTCGATGCCGAGCACGTCCATCATGCCCTTGACCGAGCGCGCATTGACCAGGCCGCGCTGTTCGTCCATCACGACGGTGTCGGACTTGTTGAAGCCCGGTGCGTCCGGGAGGAGCACGCGGTAGCCAGCCTCGACGAAGGGGCCGATGTTGCGGTAATAGTTGCTCCAGCCCCCCGCGCCCGGGCCTCCGCCGTGCAGCATGATGACCGCTTCGCCCTGGCCTGCATCGTTGAGGTGAATGCGGAAGTTGGAGAGGCCCTTCTCGTTGATGGTGACAAATTTGCTCGTCGAGCTTTCGTTGAGTTCTGACATGGTAATGTCCTGAAAAAGTTAAATAAATGACGCGGCTCAGCGCTGGCCGCGTACCGACTTGTGACCCCACATGGCCGTGCGGCTGTGTCGCGCCACCGTCCAGGAGGAATCCACTGTGCGCGGCCCCCAGCCGAACTCGACCTCGATCATGGGCGACGGCGTGTCGGCATAGAAGGAGAGCGTCTGGTCGTTGGTGTGGCGCCCGAGCAGGGAGGTGATGCGCCCGGCGGCGTCCAGCCGATCGAAGGCGTAGCCCACATCGTCGATGGTGTTGGCTTGCAGCATGAAGTGGTGGATGCGCTTCGGGATCGGGAAAGCAGCCAGGGCGATCGTGTGGTGACGGCCATTGCAGTGCAGAAAGTGCGCGGGCACGCTCGTTTCCGGCCCCATCTGGATGTCAATGATGTCCGACAGCACAAAGCCAAGCACCTCGGTGTAGAAAGCCATCGCCTTCGCCGTGTCGGGCACGCAGCGCACGAAGTGCCCGATGCCCTGGTCGCCCGTGACGAAGCCCGACACGGGGGCGCTAGGCAGGAAGGGCTCATGAAAGATTTCTGCCGGGCCGTAGTAAATCTCGAGCGGCAGGCCGAACGGATCTTGCAGACACAGCAGGCCCATGACCTTGCGCTGCTGCATGAGCGCTTCGTCACCGCGGGTGAAGGCCACCCCTGCCTGGCGCAGCTTGTCGGCCATGCGCTCGAGCGCGGCGGCGTCATCCACTTCCAAGCCTGCGTAGGCCAGGTCGTCGAGTTCGCCCGGCTGCACGGCGATGCGCCAGGCACGCTGATCGGCCCGGTACAGCGCAGCGTCGCCAGCCGAACCCGCAGCCATCAAACCCACGCTCTTGGTCAGAAAGTGGTCCCAGGCGGGTACATCCTTGACGGCGAAGCCGAGGTAGCCCAAACGTTCGATACTCATTGTCTTCTCCTTGGTTATGAAAGCCGCAGTTTCTGCGGCAGGTCTTTGCCCCCGGCAGCCTCGAAAAAGCCGCGCACGCCCATGCCACCATCGTGGTTGAGCAACGCGCCTGTCGTGGGGAAGGTGTCGCCGCGCGTGGCAAAGAACACGTAGGCTCCGGTGTATTCCGCTGCCACAGGCATGCGCCCCACGGGAAGCACAGAGGTCAGCATTTCACCCAGCGGCACGCTCGAAATGGCCTGGTTGGCCATGCCCAGCGAGGCCGGGCCGCGCAGGTCAGTGCTCATGCCGCCGGGCGCCACGCCATTGACGCGCACGTGTGGCGCAAGTTCGTAGGCGAGTTCGCGCACCATGCCCACCACGGCATGTTTGGCCCCTGTATAGAGCGGGCCGCCGCCGTTCGGGTAGAAGCCCGCGTTCGAGATCGTGAAGACCACGCTGCCGCGGCTTTGCACCAGCGCGGGCAGGCAGGCCTTGACGGCAAGCAGATAGCCCTTGACGTTGATGTGGAAGACCTCGTCGAAGGCGGCGTCGATCCTGTCGTCAGGGATGTCCACGAGCGGCATCGAATAATCCCAGATGCCCGCGTTGGGGATCAGGCAGTCGATCTTGCCAAAGGCGGCCACGCATTCGCGCGCGGCCTTCTGGTGGTCGGCCAGCACGCGCACGTCACCTTCGATGCCCAGCACTTTGGCGCCGTGCGCGGCCTGGAGTTCCTGGAGCCTGGCGGCCGATTTGTCGAGCACGGCCACGCGCGCGCCTTCGGCCACGAACCGGTCCACGATGGCCCGGCCCAGGCCCGAGCCACCGCCGGTGACCAGGGCTACTTCATTGTTGAGTTGCATGTTGTTCTCGCTTGGGTTTCAGGCATGCAGCGCGGCTGCAGAAAAATCGACCAGCACGTCCCGCCCCTCGATGCGAATCGGGTAAACCTTCAAAGGCTCGCAGGGCGGGGGCGACTTGACCTTGCCTGTGCGCACACAAAACTTTCCCATGTGCAGGGAGCATTCCACGACATCGCCGTCGAGGTAGCCACCTTCGGACAGCGACCACTCTCCGTGGGTGCACTGGTCCTGTGTGGCAAAAAATTCCCCATCGACATTGAAAATCGCCACCTTTTGCGCGTCATGGCTGACTTGCAAGGCTTCTCCGGGTGGAACCTCGTCCACGCTGCAGGCTTTGGTAAACGTCATCGTGCTGGTTCCTCCGCTTAGAAAAACACGCTGAGGTTGTTGGCCAGAATCGTGCTCTGGTCGATCAGGATGGTGCGGCGTGCAATTTTGAAGCCCAGGCCATTGTTGGCGCGGCGCAGCACGTCACGGCGTTCGCCGGCAAAAATGTCCACTTGCCGCTCGAGGCGGTTGCGATAGACCAAAAAGGCCGAGGCCACTTCGAGTGTGGCGGGTGTGTCGGTCTCGCGCACGATCACGTTCGAGACGATATGCCGCGTGCGCGACAGCGGGTCTTCGGCCCAGTTCAGTTCGGAAGTGCGCTGGCGGATGCGGCCACGCATGGTTTCATGGTTTTCGTCGAAGTGGGCGTTGGCGCCCGCTGGGATGTATTCCTTGTCGTTTTCACGCTTGATGCGCGTGGTGCGGATGGGCATCCAGTAGTGGATGTCCTGTTCGAGTAGGTCGAACCAGGCGTTGTAGTTGTGGTGGTCCAGCAACTGGGCTTCGCGGTAATAAAACTGCTCGACTTCGTGTTGCAGTTGCGGGCTCACGGGCTGGGCGGGCCAGGCAAATTCCTGGATCAATTCGGCCGTTTTCTGGGCCATGGCGACAGCGGTCATGCCATATCTCCTTGAATGGATTGGGGTGCAGGCGCTGCTCAAGGCATCCATGCAATCTGGATGATGAATGCCTGGAGCGCAGGGGCGCCTGCGGGGAGTCAAAACGATGCTGCTTGTTTTTGGCCAAACAGCGTGAAAAGGCTGAGAGTTGGTCTCGAAGCCATGAGAACTCAGGGCTTGAGCGTCTCCCAGTTCGGCTCCGACATCATGCGCGCCCAGTGGTGGTACATGCCCCGCGCGGCTTCTTCGGCATAGACATAGGCGGTCTTGCCGGGGAAATCCGGGTTGCTCTTGTTGGGTACGTTCAGGCCCATTTGTGCGCACAGGGGCGCGCTCTTGGCCTTGTGGCCGCGCAGCCCGCGCTGGATTTCGACCCAGTTCTCGCCGTCGTCCTGCTCGAAAGTGCCGCCGGCGTTGAAGGTGCGGATGTTCTGGCGGCGGAACTCTTCCTTGATGTCCTCGGGCGCATCGGCATCGACGACCACGAAGGCCCACACTTCCACCTCATTGGGGCCACGCGGGTGCCAGCTGCGAATGGTGTTGATGCCCGGCAGGAAGGAGCAGGTCGGAAACACCGTCATGTGCTGGCCGAACATGGTTTGCGTCGGCATCTGGTTCAGGCGCTTGGCGGCCTTCTCGGCAGCGGGCCCCTGCGTCCAGTATTGCGTGATCTTGGGGCCCATCACGGCCATCAGGATAGCTGCGTCGTTGATGAACCAGCCACTGCCATGGCCACCCCAGGCCGCCCGGAACTGCGAGCCATTTTTGGACATTTGCACTTGCGTCAGGTCCATCTCGGGCGGCAGGCTGGACAAAACGCCCGACAGGTGCGCCATCGTGCCTGCGTGGTACATGTCGCTGCAGAACTGCTCGGCGGCGAACTTCCAGTTGCAGGGGATGACCCACTTTTGCATGCCGCCGACGACGGTGGTGCCGGCTTCGGTGCGGTCGAGCATCACGTCCATGTAGGGCATGGCGTCGCTCAGGTAAGTCTTGAGATCAGGGGCCTCGGCGTCCCAGTTCGCGAAGATCAGACCCTTGTAGGTTTCCACGCGCGCCTGCAGCGGTCCCCAGTCGGCCTTGTCGAAGCCGCAATCGCCTTCTTTTTTGTCACAGAAAGCCTCTTTTTCGTAGGGCACATTGACCAGGTTACCGGCAATGTCATACGCCCAGCCGTGGTAAGTGCAGGTGAAGGCCTTGGCATTGCCCGCATCGGATCGGCAAATGCGCATGCCACGGTGGCGGCACTGGTTCAGGAAGACTTTGATGCTGCCGTCTTTCTGGCGCACCATGATCACAGGGTCTTCGCCCATGTAGGTGGTCAGGTAGTCCCCGGTCTTGGGGATGTGGGCTTCATGCCCCAGCAGCAGCCAGGAGCGTGCAAAGATGCGCTCGAGTTCGATCTCGTAGAGATCCTGGTCTGCGTAGATGCGCGGGTCGATCAAACCCTTGTCTTGATCGACCAGTGCGCGGATGGCTTCATCCGTCCAGCGACGCTTGAACGTCATTGGCACGGCTTGCACTTCGCGTTCCGAATATATACCCATGATGCATGTCTCCTAGTACCCAAACTGCCAACATTAAAAGGCCCGGCGAGTGCGCGTACTCACCGAGCCGACTTCAACACTGCACGCCTGGCGTACAGCGCCCAAACGATCCACACAGGGTGGATCACCAAAGTCGTCAACCCGAATGCCGTGGCCAGGTGGCTCCAGGTGATGCTGTAAAAGTCCCACAAGCCATCAACCACCTCGGTGGCAATGACGATGTCGAACACCGCCAGGTAGCGCAGCGGATCGCGCGCACCCCACAAGGCCACGATGCCGATGGCGCCCAGCTGCAGGCCCACAACGGCCCAGGCGTCGCTGAGCAACCGAAAGCCGGGCGTGGCCGCGTCAGGCACGAAGCCTGGGTACATCTGGCTGAACAGCGAGGCCGAGGCAAACGGCAGCGTGCCCAGCAGGTTCGCCAGGTAAAAAAGACCCAGCGCCCACAGAAAGATGCGTCCTTGCTTCATGCGTGCTCCTTGAGGATGTCATCCCGCTTCGCTGGAAACCGGCTGGGCATGGATGCGCTCATGTTCCAGCGACTTGAGCAGGTCAAGAGCGACATCGACGATCATGTCTTCCTGGCCGCCGACCATGCGGCGTCTCCCCAGTTCGACCAAGATGTCCATGGTCTTCAGTCCGTACTTCTGTGCCGCCGCCTCCGAATGGCGCAGGAAGCTGCTGTACACGCCGGCGTAGCCCAGCGCCAGCGTCTCGCGGTCCACGCGCACGGGGCGATCCTGCAACGGCCGCACGATGTCATCGGCCGCATCCATCAGCTTGTACAACTCGGTGCCGTGGTGCCAGCCCATGCGCTCGGCTGCGGCGATGAACACCTCCAGCGGCGCGTTGCCTGCACCAGCGCCCATGCCAGCCAAGCTGGCGTCGACGCGGTCACAGCCTTCCTCGATTGCCACGATGCTGTTGGCCACGCCAAGGCTGAGGTTGTGGTGGGCGTGGATGCCGGTTTCGGTTTCGGGCTTGAGCACGTCCTTGAAGGCTCGAAACCGCATCCGCACGTCATCCATGCTCAAGGCGCCGCCGGAATCTACCACGTAGCAGCAGGTGGCTCCGTAGCTTTCCATCAGCTTGGCCTGCTGGGCCAGGCCTTGCGGCGTGCTCATGTGGCTCATCATCAGAAAGCCGACCGCCTCCATGCCCAGGTGGCGGGCGTATTCGATGTGCTGTTTGGAGATGTCCGCCTCGGTGCAGTGCGTGGCCACGCGCACGATGCGCGCGCCGGCGTCGTAGGCCGCCTTCAGGTCGTGGATGGTGCCTATGCCCGGCAGCAGCAGGGTGGCGATCTTCGCGTGCTTGACCACGCTGGCCACCGCCTCGATCCACTCCAAGTCGGTGTGGGCGCCGAAGCCGTAGTTGAAGCTGGAGCCCTGCAGGCCGTCGCCATGGGCGACCTCAATGGAATCGACCTTGGCTTCGTCCAACTCTTTCGCGATGGTCCTGACCTGTTCCACGCTGTACTGGTGGCGGATGGCGTGGCTGCCGTCGCGCAGCGTCACATCAGAAATGTAGATTTTCTTTGTCGTCATGGGGGCATCCTCAGGCGGTCAGGGTAGCGAGCAGGCGCTCGGCCATCTTCTCGGCGGTGCGCAGCGCGGCGCTGGTCATGATGTCCAAGTTGCCGGCGTAGGCTGGCAGGTAGTGGGCGGCACCCTCGACCTCCAGGAAGACCGAGGTCTTCAGCCCGGTGAGCCGATCGCCCACGCCAGGGATGCGGATCGGCCGGTCGGCCTCGATGCGGTCAAACTGCACACGCTGCTTCAGGCGGTAGCCGGGCACATAAGCCTGCACTGCGGCGGCCATGCGCTGCACCGAGTCCTCGATCTTGGCGGTGTCGGCGAAATCGCTCAGGGTGTAGACCGTGTCACGCATGATCAGCGGCGGCTCGGCCGGGTTCAGGACGATGATGGCCTTGCCCTTGGCGGCGCCGCCCACCACTTCGATGGCCTTGGAGGTGGTTTCGGTGAACTCGTCGATGTTGGCGCGCGTGCCCGGGCCGGCGCTCTTGCTGGAGATGCTGGCGACGATTTCGCCGTACTGCACCTTGGCCACGCGCGAGACGGCCGCCACCATGGGAATGGTGGCCTGGCCACCGCAGGTGACCATGTTCACGTTCAGCGCGTCCAGGTGGTCTTCGCCGTTGACCACCGGGATACAGTAGGGGCCGATGGCCGCGGGCGTGAGGTCGATCACGCGCATCGCGGGTTTGTGATGGCGCAGCAGGGCATCATTCTTTACGTGCGCGCCCGCACTGGTGGCGTCGAACACGATGTCAATGTCGGCGAATACCGGCAGTCGCGTCAGGCCTTCAGCACCCTCGTGGGTGGTGGCGACGCCCAAGCGCTGCGCGCGCGCTAGGCCGTCGGAGGCTGGGTCGATTCCGACCATGGCGCCCATTTCGATGAATCGGCCGTGCCTGATGATCTTGATCATCAGGTCGGTACCGATGTTGCCGCTACCGATGATGGCAGCCTTGAGTTTGCGGGTCATTGTCATTCCTTCGCGAAGACTGCGGTTACCGAACCAAGTCCGGCGATGCGCACATCGAATACGTCGCCTCCAGCCACGGGCACCATTGGCCCCAGCGCACCGGAGAGCACAGTGTCGCCAGCACGCAGCGGACGACCGGCCCGAGCCATGACCTTCGCCAGCCAGAGCGTTGCGTTGAGCGGCGAACCCAGGCAGGCCGAACCCACGCCGGAAGACACCGGCACACCTTGCCGCTCCATCACCATGCCCGCCTGACGCGCATCGAAATCGCACAGCCGTTTCGGCGTGGAGCCCAGCACGTACAGGCCCGACGAGGCGTTATCGGCAATGGTGTCGGTGATATGGATATCCCAGTTGGCTATCCGCGATCCCACGATCTCGATCGCGGGAACCGCGAACTCGATGGCGCGAAAGAGATCTGCCACCGTCAATTGATCGCCTTCAAGGTCACGGCCGAATACAAAGGCTATCTCGGCCTCGACCTTGGGCTGAAGCACATCCTTGAGGGAGACCTCTTCACCCTCGGTACGTGCCATGTCAGCGAACAGCATGCCGTAGTCCGGCTGCCCAACCCCGAGCTGCTTTTGGACGGTCACGGAGGTCAGCCCGATCTTGCGGCCCGACAGGCGTCGTCCCGCCGTCAGCGCCCGCACGGTATTTATCTCCTGCACCGCGTAGGCCACATCAAGATCCTTCTCGCCGATCAGGTTACGTACCGGCGCCACGGCCACCCTGGTGTGGGCGGCCTCATACAACAAGTCGGCAGCTTTACTTGCCGCGCTGGTCGAAACCGTATCTGGTTTGCTCATTCGAGATTTCTCCTTGGTTCATGGTTTCTGCGATTTCCGTGCGCACTGCCCGTCGGTTGTGATCGCATGCATATGCGTGTGCAAGCGAAGGTCAGCCTGGCCCCTGCTTGGCTGATCGCTCATGCAGGCACCCAAAAACTTGTGTCCCCAGATACTGATGCGGTCGTTGCGCACGACCGCATCAGGGAAAAGGGACTGTTGCCGAACACCGCCAAGTGATTGCATGGATGAGCACCGAAGGCGCATGATTGCCCCTGCGCGAACAATCTTTTTTTGAACATATTGTTGCCATTGATTTTAAATAACGTTATTTTTATATAAAATAGATTATATGCATGCCATAATTTTTAAACACTCGTGAAAACCCTATGTTTCACTCACTTCACTCCGCGCACTTGCGCCGGGCTGACACATTGATGCACCTCTCAACGACGACCGCGTTAGGGATGGTGTTCAAAACTCCGGTCAAGCCCGGATGGCGTGAGCGAGTTACGACACGAACAATGGCGTCATGACCCAACAAGACCTCGGCCTGAACCTGAGCACGCGGCGTACTCGCAAAACCGTGTTCCTCGACGAGATGAACCTGGTGGTGCCGTGGACGGAGTTGCTGTCGTTGATTGCGCCGCATGTACCTCGCGCCAAGACCGGACGCCCGCCGTTTGAGCTGGTGACGATGTTGCGCATTCATTTCTTGCAACAGTGGTTCGGCCTGAGTGACCTGGCCATGGAAGAAGCCTTGTTCGAGACCACGCTGTACCGCGAGTTCGCGGGACTCTCCAGCGCCGAGCGCATCCCTGACCGGGTCAGCATCCTGCGCTTTCGCCACCTGCTCGAAGAACACCAGTTGGCCCCGCAGATGCTGGCCGTGGTCAACGCCACCCTGGCCGACAAAGGCTTGATGCTCAGACAAGGCACGGTGGTGGACGCCACCTTGATTGCTGCGCCCAGTTCGACCAAGAACCAGGATGGCAAGCGTGATCCCGAGATGCACCAGACCAAGAAGGGCAACCAGTGGCATTTCGGCATGAAAGCGCACATCGGCGTGGACGCTGACTCGGGACTGGTGCACACCGTGGTCGGTACAGCAGCCAACGTCAACGACGTGACACAGGCCAGTGCGTTGGTCCATGGCGAAGAAACGGATGTGTTCGCTGACGCCGGCTACCAGGGCGTGACCAAGCGCGAAGAAGTCCAAGGCATCGATGCCAACTGGCATGTGGCCATGCGTCCGGGCAAGCGCCGCGCGATGGACAAGAACAGTCCCATGGGCGCCGTGCTCGACCAGCTTGAACACGTCAAGGCCCGAATCCGGGCCAAGGTGGAACACCCGTTTCGGGTCATCAAACGGCAGTTCGGCCACATGAAAGTGCGCTATCGGGGACTGGCCAAAAACACGGCACAGTTGCACACGCTGTTTGCACTGAGCAATCTTTGGATGGTGCGACGCCGACTGTTGCAAGGGCTGCAGGCGTGAGTGCGTCCGCAAGCAGCCGAAGGGCCGCCGCCGAACGGAAAATGGCCTGTGAAAACGCAGAAACTGGGTCGAATTCGCCGATTCCAGGCCGCGCTGTTTCATGTCGTGGCAACCCGCCCGCTATCGGCTGGGGCCAAACGTGTTTTGAACACCATCCTTAGATGTGCAACGATGTGTGACGGTTGCCGCGGCTCCGCACCGGTGCGGGCTACGTTGGCCCTGCAGCACGAGCATGCAACACTATGGTGAGCACGTGGAGCGGGCCTGCGGCCAGCGGCGTCACGCGGACCGGGCTGTCACGTCAGTCCTTGATCGCACAATGCTGTCTACAACCAAACAATGAAACCGAAGACCATGACAAAGCAAGATCAAGCAGTTCTGCCTCGATTGATTGAGTCAGCAAGACTGCCCGAAGGGGCACTGGCAGAATTCAATGTCGGGCCGAAAGAGAAGAAAGCCGTAACCGCCATCGAATCCACCTATGCAACCCTCCGTGACGCAATCTTGAGGGGAAGCTACCCACAGAGCTCTAGGCTCCACCTCGAGACGCTCAAGTCATCGCTGGGCGTCAGCGGCAGCACTCTGCGGGAAGCATTGACGCGCCTGATTGGAGACCGTCTGGTCGTCGCTGAAGGACAGAAGGGGTTCAGGGTGGCCCCAATGTCGCTTTGCGATCTTGATGACCTGACGAGTGCGCGCATCATGTTGGAAAGCGCCGCCCTCGTCGAAAGCATCAACCTCGGTGGGGACGGCTGGGAAGACCAACTCGTCACCAGTTTCCGTCGACTGACGAGGGCGCAGGAACGAGTCGAGGCCAATCCGGCAGAGGCCTTCGACGCGTGGGAAGCGAGGAACTTGGAGTTCCACAACGCACTCATGGCCGCCTCTCCGTCCAAATGGCTCGCGAACTTCAGAGAAATCCTGCTTCGAAACTCTGAGCGCTACCGCAGGTTGTCCGGCACGCAAGGCCCACTTCCTGCCGAAGTGCACGAGGAGCACAAGACAATCTTCGACGCGGCGATGGCCCGTGATGTAGATCGGGCGGTTTCGGCCCTCTCGCAGCATATTCGCCGCTCCGCGAATGTGATTCGAGCAAATGGATTGCTGAGGAAGGTCTGACCTCGACCCGTTTCCCCATGCACCGGGACCTAATGGGCTTCGACTTCACCGCCTCGGTGGTGGACCCAAAGCTGGTTCAGCAACTCGCGACGCTGGAGGTCACCGCCTCAACTGATAGCTGGCCCGCGTGTACGCCCAATATCCCAAGACACCCCGCCACCGCGCACTGTGGCCGCGACTTGCTGCCCCAGCCGCTGTTCGATCACCGGCTTCCAGGGCACCAGGCTGAAACCCATGCCATCATCGACCATGGCGTAGCGTCCGCTGGCGAGCATGACGGAGCGCCGGTAGATGCCAGTCACGCGCTGGCCGTCGGACACGGGCCGATGCTCCAGGCCGGTTTCGGCGGTAATGTCCTTCGCGGCCTGCACCAGTTCCCGGCTTCGCAGCGTACCCAGCAGGTTGCGGGCGAGGATCACGCGCTGCCCGCGCCGCTGCGCCAGCCCCTGTCCTTCGAGGAAGTCGGCGCGCTGCTGCATGGCCTGCTTGGCGTCGCCGCCAAAGCCCATGTCGCCCAGCCCGCGGCCGCCGCCGATCAGTTGCTGGTCAAGCCAGGTGGCCCCGATCACGCGGGCCTGCCGCTCAATTGGAAGGTGCGATTTCAGCTCCACGGCCACGCCGCCCAGCCGCTGCGCGTCGCACTGGCGGCCACGCTCGGCCAGGTCGCCCGGCACCTTCCATAGTCCCTCGGCCACGCGCTCCACGATGCCCGCCCGGCGCAGGGCTTCCAGCCGGCGGACATGGGCCGCCACGACCTCCTGCGGATCGCGTCCGGGCACGGCCTGACCCTGTGCCACGGCCAAGTGATGGTCGGTGCGGTACAGGCCATCGCTCGCCAGCGCGGCGATGTTCCTGTCGGCCGCACGCACGTCGGCCGATCCCTTCACCTCCACCACGGCGCAGGTCGGATAGTTCGCTAGCTCGTCGCGGGCGTTGAGCGCGACGTAGTGGGCCTTGCCGTCCACCCCGTCGATGACCAGATAGCTCCGGTCGCGCAGCTCGTCGGCCAGCCCCTTCGCGGCCACGCGCCCCAGGATGGTTCGGCCATCGTCGCCCGGCTCGAACACCGCCAGTTCACGCGGCTCGCCGCGCATGGCCCGCTGCATGGTGCGGATGACGTCGCCGCGCTCGCCCAGGGCGCGCAGGGTCTTGTCGGCATCGGCGTGGATAGCCCAGGTGCCGGGCTGCGTCTCGTCGACCAGGCCCAGGCGCTGCAAGCGTTGCAGGCGGCCGATCAGCAGCAGGCGCTGGCGCTGCAAGCGGGGTTCGTTGAGCCGTTCGACATGCACCAGGCCATCGTCGCCGGCCTCGCGCTTCAAGGTGCGATCCAGGCTCGTCCACCGCTCTTGCTCCACCTCGCGCTGCAAGGTCTGCTGGATCTCCAGCTCGGTGCGCGGCCCAAGCCATTCGGTCGCCAGCTCGGCGGCGCGGTGGCGGAAGCCATCGGCGATGTAGTCGCCCGCGATGATGAGGTCTTTGCCTGTGTCGTCGCGCCCGCGCACGATCAGGTGGGTATGCGGGTTGTCGGTGTTCCAGTGATCCACCGCCACCCAATCCAGCCGCGTGCCCAGGTCGGCTTCCATGCGGTTCACCAGATGCCGGGTATAGTTGCGCAGGTCTTCCAGCTCCGCGCCATCCTCGGGCGAAAGGATGAAGCGGAAATGGTGCCGGTCGTCGGCGCAGCGTTCCTTGAAGGCGTCGAGGTCGGCGGTGTCGGTCTGCGGCCCGTAGGCTTGGCCCGGCTCGCCGTCGCGGCCCACGCCATCTCGCTCGATGTAGCGCAGGTGCTTGGCGAGCGACTGCGGGCTGGCCCGCTGGTGATTCACCAGCAGCGTCTTGATGGTCACGCGCCGCGACATGGGCGTCAGCTTCGCGCCCGCGAAGCGCGCCGCCGTGTGGCCGCGCCCCAGGCGCGAGCCGGGGCGCTGGCCAGTGCTCCGCGCCGATCCCGGACGGCGCACCGTGGACTTGCCGCTGCTGGCCTTGCCCGCCTGCTTGAGTACCTTGGAAACGAAGCCCTGGCCCCGGTTCTTCGGGGCGCTGGGGCGGATGCGGAAATCGTCATCGCGGCGGTTGGTCATGGCTGGGCTCCCTGCAAGCTCTGGCGTGTCCGGGCGTGCGAAGCACGTGGACATGACTGCATCGGCGCGGGCTTCGCGCCCCAAGCGGCACGGCGGCAAAGCCGCTCCGTGCCGCGCCACCCCCACGTGCAGACAGGCTTTCGACGCGGCCCGGTGCCGCGTCCTTTTGTCTTGCCTTCCGCCTTTGCCCCTCGCTGGCGCTCCGGGCCGCGGCGGCCCGGCGGCGCTGCTGCGCGAGCAGCCAGCGCGCCGGCGAACGCGCGAACCAGCGCGGTGAGGGCCGCAGGCCGGGCGCGTTCGAGGCAAGACGCCTGCACGTGGGACGGCTGCGCCGAAGGCAGCGCGAAGTGCGGCGCGGATGCGCTCGCACTGCACGCGCGACAGCATGGCGACGGACAGCAGAACGACACGCCCGATGGCACGATGAAATGCACGGCAACGTGCAGCGAGTCGGCGGCCATCATGGGCGAGACTCCAGCCAGACCGGATGCGCGACGCCGATCACGGCGGATGCGCTGACCGGCCCGAAATACCGGCTGTCGAACGACGCCGGGTTGGTCACACTGAGCAGGAACAGTTCGCCAGCTTCAAGGCGACGGCACTGCTGCCAGGATGGCAGCGGCCGGCCCCAGCGGTCGGCGGGCAGCGCGGCGGCCGAAGGCACGCCGTCGATGCGGACGATGCGGCCAGTGATGCACACCTCCTGCGGCGCGATGGCGCCCACGCGCTTGAGCAGCGGGACGCGCGCCGGCAGGTAGCCGCGCTGCGCGGCCAGCGCGGCAGCGTCTGGCGGCAGCGTGGTCAGGACGATGCTGCCCACGGACAAGGGGCGTGGCAGCGAGCCGGGCTTACGGCCCAGCGGATCGACGCGATACCAGCCGACCGCCACGCTGTCGGACGGGTTGTAGATCAGGCGCGGCAGCGGATGCACGAAGGACGCCCAGGCCAGCGCAGCGAGGCCCCAGGCGGACAGGCTCGCCAGCACGAGGCGAGCGCGCAAACGTGCGCGGGGCGCGCGAGGACGCGGCTCGGTGCAGGCAGGGGAAACGGCGGTCATGGCAGCGCCCTCCCGGTCAGCCAGGCGGCGTGCCGCTCGGCGGTGTATTCGGGCAACGGCAGGCGCGCGGCGAGCCGGTTGGCGAGCGTGCGCCAGTACGCGGGCGACGCACCGATAGGCGCGATGCCCAGCGCCTCGATGGAGTCGATGCGCTCCAGCACGGCGCGCACCTGGTTCTCCCCTTCGGCGTGCAGCAGCAGGCGCGCGCCAGGCTGCACGCCGGGGATGCGCTGCGCCGCATCGAACGGCGTGCAAGCCTGCATCACCATGAGCTGCCAGCGGATCGTGCCGTAGTCGTTGGCATGCCAGCGGATGCGGCAGAACATGGCACCCGGCAGGAACACCGCGCAGCGCCGCCAGCGGTCGAGCTGGAGCGTGCGCGCAGGTTCGCCGAAGCGCAGGTAGAGCTTGAAGCGCGGTTCGATGTAGGCCAGCGCCACGCGCGTCAGCGGTGCGCTGGCAGGCTGGCCGAAAGATGCTGCGAGCGCAGCCGTGGCCGCGCCAGCGACAGGCGAAGCGGATGTGGTCATGGGGTGTTTTCCCTGCGGTGTTCTGGAAACTCGCGCTCAAGCAGGCCGCGCAGCAGATCGGCCACCGTCACGCCTTGCGTGAAGGCCGACACCTTGATGCGCGCCCGCATCGCGGGCGTGATGTCGAGGGTCAGGCGGGCGGTGTAGAGGTCGCCCTTGCCCAGCGCATCGGCGTCGCCCTGGCGAATCCACGCCTCGGCGTGCGGATTCGCGGGCGGACGCGCGCCGATGCCGACGCGCTTGACCGAGCGTTTGCCGTTCGGTGGCGGCTTTGCGGTCATGGCGTCCACCGCAACAGTTCGTCCACCAGCGCGGTGATTTCGCGCGCGGCGGCGCTGTCCGGCGCCGTCTCGCGTGCAAGCCGTCCAGCGGCCACGCTGTCGGCGAACACGATGCGTTGATGCACTTCCGCGCGCAGCGCAGGAAGCGGCTGGTCGGCGAGTGCCTGGCGCGCTTCGCGTCCGATCACGGTGGTACTGACGCGCCGATTGATGACGAAGGCCGCGCGCAGCGCAGGCCGAAACACCTGCGCTTCGCGGATCAGCGCCACCATCTCCGCGCTGGCCCACAGGTCGTAGGGGCTGGGCTGCACCGGAATCAGCACGCGCTCGGCCGCCAGCAGCGCGGAGCGCGCCAAGGCGGCGATCCTGGGCGGCCCGTCGATGACGACGTGATCGGCCCGCCAGGCGAGTTCTGGCGCCTCCTGATGCAGCGTTTCGCGTGCGAGGCCCACGGCGCTGAACAGCCTTGGCAAGCCTTGCTGGCTTCTGCGCTGCGTCCAGTCCAGCGATGAGCCTTGCGGGTCGGCATCCAGCAGCACGACGTGCTGGCCGCGCATCGCCAACTCTCCAGCGATGTGCGTGGCGAGCGTGGTCTTGCCCACGCCGCCTTTCTGGTTGAGCAGAGCAACGATCATGGCGCGGCCCTCCGTGTTGGAAAGCCGGGCTGTTGCCGCTGCGCTTCGTGCCGCGTGGCGGTTGTCCACCGTGGCGCGGCGCTTCTACTACCAGTTAGAGGTTTTAAGTTAGGGAAGTTAGAGGGGCCGCAAACCCGCGCCGTTATTGGCTTTGCGGCCGATTCGTACTCCTGATAGCACGATAGCCGTACTCCCGATAGCACGATACCTCGTACTCCTGATAGCACGAGCCCGTCCACAAGTTGCGCACCGTTTATCCCCGTGCCGTGTATGGCACGGGCCGAAAGGTCAGCAGCTCGGCGCCGTTGTCCGGCATCCGCTCGATGCCCAGGGCGTAGCCCGGCAGCGACTGCCGCGCGACCAGCGTGCGCAGGTCGTAGGCGAAGTCCGAGAAGCGCGTAGCGCTGCCCGATTTCCGATACAGGTGTCGGAAATCGAACTGCCAGCCGCCCGGCTGTCGGCCACCGTGCTTGCGCACCAGCCGGTACAGCCAGCGCTCGATGCCGCCCGTCAGCCGGAAATACGCCGGGTCGATGGTCAGCACCAGGGCGGCGTCCATGACGCCGGCATAGAACCAGTCCGGCAAGATCAGCTCCAGCCCCAAGGGCGTGCCCTTGGCATCGGCCAGTTCCTTCCACTCGTTGATCCACGAGAAGCGATGCAGGCGCCGTCCGGTCGTCTCGCGGATCGACGTGGCCACCGTGGTCGATTGCAGCCGGTCGAGGGCGGCCTTGAGGCGCTGGTAGTCGCGCAGCGACGTACCGCGCCCGATGAACCGCAGGATCTCGTAGGGCGTGGCCTGCATCAGCCGCGACGAGCGGAAGCCCGCGTCGCGGGCTTCCACGATCTGCGAGGCCGCCCATATCAGCACGTCCGCGTCCCAAATCGTGGCGATGCCATGCTCGGCCGTGCCTTCCACGCGGATCGTGACGTTCCCCGCCCGGAAGTCGATCGGCGCGACGCGCCGCGACTTCGCCAGCGAGAAGAACGGAAAGGCCATCAAGTCCTGGCTGTCGCGCGGCGCCATGTCGCCGGGCAAGGCGCGGAACAGGTCGAGCTGTTCGCGCTCTTGCAACGGCCGCTGCCGGGACGGCAGCGCAGGGCTGGACATGGCGATGGCCTCCCGCGCTCCAGTGGTCAGCGCGCACGGCTGTCGGCCGAGTGGTGCTCGGCGTATTCGGGATCGGAAGTCGTCTCGAAGCTGCGGTCGGCGGCCCAGGCATCGAGGTCGGCCACGGCGTACATGACGCGCCGGCCGAACTTGCGAAAGCGCGGGCCGCCGCCGATCACGCGCTGCTTTTCCAGCGTGCGCGGCGACAGGCGCAGGTATTCGGCGGCTTCGTCGTTGGTCAGATAGCGTTGGGGCTGCGCGGCAGCAGTTGAGACAGCGGCGGCAGGCCGCAAAGGAGCGGGACGCATGAGATGAACCTCCATCGGTTGCAAAGCTCCGGCCACACAGCGCAACCGGATGGAAGCCAGTCTCAGAAAACGAAGCTGCTCTGCTCAGGGACGTTTTGCGTCTCCATCAAAACGTCCCTTCTCAAGCGGCGACAGTTGTGCTAGGCGGCGGTAGCCGCCGCGCATCAACGCATCGCCGCGCCGCACCAGGCGGCGCACGCGGGCACGCAGATCGCCATCGGCGTGCCAGTCGGCGGCCACGGCATCGGCGCCGAACAGACCTTCGGCCACGTCGCGCAAGGACGCACCCGCCAGGGTCGCGTCGAGCGCCTGCAAGGTGTGCAGTTCCAGCAGCGCGGCAGGTGTCGGCCTACGTCTGGCATCGGCCAGTGCCGCGCCGAACACATGACCGCGCGCAGGCGCGGCAGCGCCGCCGCGGTGGGCATAGGCGACGGCCATGCCGTCTTCCAGTCCAGGCGCGAGCGCGAAGCGCAGGCAATGGCCGGGGCTGCGTGCGGTGAGCGCCAGCCCCTTGCCATCGTGGAGCAGTTGCTTATGGCCGGGGATACGCCAGAACGCGAAGGATTCGGCATCCACGGGCGGATCGGCATCGGGGTAGAGTTGCACCACGGCAGCGTGGCCGGGCTGCCAGGCCGGATGCGCGTCGCGCGCATCCAGGGCCGGGTCTTCCAGCAGGCGCAGGCCCCAGCGATGCGCCGCGTCCTGTGCTGCCTGTGACCGGCGACGATGGCGCAGCCAATCGAGCCGGTAGTCGGGGTGCCTGCGCAGGTACTCCCAGGCGAGCGCAAGGCTGTCCAGATGCAGCACGTACAGATACGCGGCAGTCGGATACCAAGACTCGGCGGCGCGATCGGCCATGACGCAACCTCCTGGGAACAGGAATCGCCGCCACGGCCGGGCTACGCGCTACATCGCCATCGTCAGAACGTCATGGGTAAAAATTGTGGCTCGGGTTGTCAAGACCAATTGGCTCCGATGCGTTGCGGTTTCCGTCTCAATGTGGCAGTGGCAGCGCCCCGACCGTGGGACGCCGTACAGGCCAGCCTGCCGCAGCCCAGGCCGGACATCATGACTGTTTCGATCAGATTTGCCGGGGTATGCCGCAAGAGTGCCGATTAAGACCTATCCGGCATGACACCAGACTGAGAAAGCCACAGTAGGCCGTACTCAGTCCGGGATGGCCCCGTCGCGCTCGGCCAGCCGGGTGTATTCCGACAGCGTGCGCGTGGGGCGGAAATAGAGGTCGCGCATCACGGGCTGCTGATGCGGCCCGACGATGCCAGCCAGCTCGGACAGCTTGACGGTTCCTTGCGCCGGCATTCCGATTCCCAGGTCGATGAGGCCCCAGGCGGTGTCGCCATCGGCGGGATCGAGCGCAGCCAGCAGCCAGGTCACATGCGCGTCCGGCGTGAACAGCCGCACCACGGGCACCGGGTCGATGGCCCGGCCAGCGGCGCGGGCCTCGCCGTTGGCGAGCAGTTGCGCGCGCTCCGGGACGGTGGCGAGTGGCTGGGGCATGGTCGGCAATCCCACAAATCCAATGATGCACGGATGCGGTTTCACGCCCAAGCGCAGAACCGCCAAACCGGATTTACGCCTTCGTGCGCAAGCGCGGATGCGCTTGCGTGGCTTTGCTGGAACCCGCCGATGCGGATTTCCGTAAAGGCACAAAAACGTAGAACACCAAATGAACACTATAGATTGTAGCTCTATAGGACGCAATGGGCTGTCATCTTGGTTTTTCGAGGGAAACCATAGGTGGCGGCTGGGAACTCATTGGCGAAGGCGTTGAAGACAGTTAGAAAGGCCCGTGGCTTGAGCCAGGAAGCCTTCTCTGACGTGTCCAGCCGTACCTATATGAGTACCCTCGAACGCGACCTGAAAAGCCCGACCTTGAACAAGCTGGCCGAGCTGTGCGAGGTGATGGAGATCCACCCGCTCACACTGCTGACGCTGGCCTATGCGGGCAATAGCCCGCACAAGGCCGACGAACTGCTGGCGCAGGTGCGCCAGGAGCTGGAGGCGGTGTTGAAGGAACGCGACGCGGCGAAGCCGCGCGCGTGACGTTGTGATGTGCTGCGACCAGCAGCACAGCGCCCCGCCGCGATGGGCGGGGCGCTGCGGCGGTCACGCCGCCTGGGGCTTGCTGCGCGACCAGATAAGGTCGTGCGTGCCGTCCTCGCCTTCGATCAGGCGGGCATAGACCGGAGCCGGGAACGAAGGATCGTCGAGGGTCACGGACAGGTAATCGCGCCCGGCCTCGCTTGTCTTCTTCCACGCCGCGCCGATGTCGTGGCCGGCGGCCTGGAGGCGGAAGTCGGGGGCGTTCTCGCTGCTGCCCTTGTCGTTGGGAACCAGCTTGGCCTTGACGTTGAGTGTCAGGGTGCGAAGCGTGCCGGTGAAGCCGTCTTTGTCTGCGGTGAAGGTGCCGATGTTGGCCATGATGTTTTCTCCTTTCGGTTGAACAAGGTTCGCGCCCATCGCGTCCTTGTTGTGATCCGGCCGGCAGGGGACGGGCTGGCCGCACCGCTTGCGGTCGAAACGCAGTGGAGAGCCGGGAGGCGAAAAGAATTTGCTGCGCGAGGAAGCCGTGCAGCGGCGGGGAAATTGTTTTCGCCGGACGGTTGCAGCCATGAAGCCCGAGGCGCAGCCGCGCCACCGCCAGGATTCACAACGAGACAAGGACGCCTTGGGTCGAACCGCTCCGAAAGGAGATAGGGCCTGCTCGGCATCCCCGCTCGAAGGCTTCTCCGGCTCGCCCGCTGACGCGGGCGAGGTCAACCCCGCAACGACAGGCGAGAACGCCTCCACCACACCTTGCGGCGCCGGTCTTGAGGCGTGGCGTGGAAGCTCCATAGCGATGCCGGGCGGGTTGTCCGTGAACCGTCCTTCGTGACGTGATGGGCAGGAACCGCCAGCGTTGAGGACGGCACGCACCTGCACAACCTGCCGCAGCAAGCGCCAGCGTGTTCGCCAGCGCCCCGTTCATCGCGGCGGGGCGCTGGACGGGCCGATCCGGCGCAGCCGGTTCGGCCACATCGAGGGGCGCCAAGCTGCGCGCGGCGGGGATAGCCCGCAGGGCTTTCCCCTGGAGGCAAGCGAAGCGCGCAGCGCCGCAGGCGCGAAGGCGTGAGCAACTGTCTTGAAAGTCAAGCCTCGCAAGCGCGCAGGCTCCATTCAATTGAAGCGTTTTGCCAATGATTCAATAAATGTTGTATTATCGAATCATGAACGAGACCCAAGCCATTTCCGCCCTCGGCGCCCTGGCCCATACCCAGCGGCTGCGCGTGTTCCGCGCCCTGGTGGTCGCCGGCCCCGAAGGGCTGACACCCAGCGTCCTCGCCGACCAGCTCGACGTGGCCCGCAACTCCCTGTCCTTCCACCTGAAAGAACTGGCCCATGCCGGCCTGGTCACCATCGAGCAGCAGGGCCGCAACCTGATCTACCGCGCCGACTTCACCCAGATGAATGGGCTGCTCGGCTATCTGACCGAGCACTGCTGCCAGGGCGGCGCGTGCGAGGTCACCGAATCCTCCTCTGCCTGTACTTCCTGCTGAAAGGATCACCCCCATGAAGCGCTTTCACGTCCACCTGCACGTCGATGACCTGAACCGCAGCATCGGCTTCTATTCCCAACTGTTCGCCGCGCAGCCCGCGCGCGTCGAAGGCGACTACGCCAAATGGATGCTCGAAGACCCGCCGGTCAACTTCGCCATCTCCACACGTGGCAACAAGCCGGGCATCGACCACCTGGGTATCCAGACCGACGATGCCGAGGAATTGGCGGTGCTGAAGGCCCGCGCCGAGGCGGCCGACATGACGCTGCTGGACGAGGGCACCACGACCTGCTGCTACGCGCGCAGCGAGAAGCACTGGATCACCGATCCGCAGGGCGTGGCCTGGGAGCACTTCCACACGCTGGGCAACATTCCGGTCTTTAACGAAGCGGCGCCTGCAGCGACTTCCGCCGCAGCGTGCTGTACCCCGGTGCGCGGCAAGCCGGTGGGCGTTGCGGTGAAGCCGGCTTCCTCCTGCTGCTGATGTGAGATACCCATGACCACCGACAAGACCTACAACGCCCTGTTCATCTGCACGGGTAACTCGGCCCGCTCCATCCTGGCCGAAGGCATCCTCAATGAATTGGGCCAGGGGCGCTTTCGCGCCTACTCGGCGGGCAGCCACCCCAAGGGCGAAGTCCACCCACTGGCGCTCGCCACGCTGGAGCGGCTGCACATGCCGACCGCCGGCTACCGCAGCAAGAACTGGGACGAGTTCGCGGCGCCCGGTGCGCCGGAGCTGGATTTCATCTTCACGGTCTGCGACAACGCCGCCGGCGAGGTCTGCCCCGTGTGGCCGGGACGCCCGATGTCGGCGCATTGGGGTGTGCCTGATCCCGCAGCCGTCGAGGGCACCGACGAACAGAAGCGCAAGGCATTCACGGATGCGGCGCTGACCTTGCGCCGGCGCATCGAGCTATTCCTGTCGCTGCCGATGCAACGCCTGGATGCCATGTCGCTGCAGCACGAGCTGCGCAGCATCGGCACGAAGTGAGGTCTGCGCGATGAGTGTTGGAACCCAAACGGCCAGCCGCGTGCCGGCCGCCCCCACCATGAGCGTCTTCGAGCGCTACCTGAGCGTGTGGGTACTCCTGTGCATCGTCGCCGGTATCGCGCTCGGCCAGTTCGCGCCCAGCGTGTTCCATGCCATCGGCCGCATGGAGATCGCGCAGGTCAACCTGCCGGTGGGCCTGCTGATCTGGGTGATGATCATTCCCATGCTGCTCAAGGTGGACTTCGGCGCTCTCGGCCAAGTCAAGCAGCATTGGCGCGGCATCGGCGTGACGCTGTTCGTCAACTGGGCCGTCAAACCCTTCTCGATGGCGCTACTCGCCTGGATCTTCATCCGCCAGGTCTTCGCGCAGTGGCTGCCCTCCGACCAGCTCGACAGCTATGTCGCGGGCCTGATCCTGCTGGCCGCCGCACCCTGCACGGCAATGGTGTTCGTCTGGAGCCGGCTGACCGGGGGCGATCCTGTGTTCACGCTGTCGCAGGTGGCGCTGAACGACACCATCATGGTCTTCGCCTTCGCCCCAATCGTGGGCCTGCTACTGGGCTTATCGTCCATTACGGTGCCGTGGGACACCTTACTGGTATCGGTCGGTCTGTACATCGTGATTCCGGTCATCCTGGCCCAGCTCTGGCGCCGCGCGTTGCTGAGCAAGGGCCAAGCCGCCTTCGACCGGGCGCTGGAGCGCATCGGCCCTCTGTCGATCGCGGCGCTGCTGCTCACGCTGGTGCTGCTGTTCGCCTTCCAGGGCGAGGCCATCATCCGCCAGCCGCTGGTGATCGCCATGTTGGCGGTGCCGATCCTGATCCAGGTGTTCTTCAACTCCGGGTTGGCCTACTGGCTCAACCGTCGGCTGGGCGAGCAGCACAACATTGCCTGTCCCTCGGCGCTGATTGGTGCCTCCAACTTCTTCGAGCTGGCCGTGGCCGCCGCCATCAGCCTGTTCGGCTTCCAGTCCGGCGCGGCGTTGGCCACCGTGGTCGGCGTGCTGATCGAGGTACCCGTGATGCTGCTGGTCGTGCGCGTGGTCAACCGCTCGCGCGGCTGGTACGAATGCGGCCCGAACTCCGCCACCCGATAACCAACCAGGTCACTCCCATGAGCACCGTCACGATCTACCACAATCCCGACTGCGGCACCTCGCGCAACGTGCTGGCCCTGATCCGCAACAGCGGCGAGGAGCCCACGGTCATCGAGTACCTGAAGACCCCGCCCGATCGGGCGACGCTGATGGTGCTGATCGCCGCAATGGGCGTATCGGCGCGCGCCGTGCTGCGCGAGAAAGGCACGCCCTATGCCGAACTGGGCCTGGGCGACCCGCAGTGGGGCGATGACCGGTTGATCGACTTCATGCTCCAGCATCCCATCCTCATCAACCGGCCCATTGTGGTCACGCCGCTGGGCACGCGCCTGTGCCGGCCTTCGGAGGCCGTGCTGGACATCCTGCCGCAGCCGCAGCGCGGCGCGTTCCGCAAGGAAGACGGCGAAGCCGTGGTGGATGCGGAGGGTCGCAGGGTCTGAGACCTCCCGCACAAGCGGCAGGCAATCTGAAGTGAGGCTGGTATTATCGAATTTCGTTATCGATATTCGATATGAAAGAGAAACCTACTCCACGTGCCATGGAGCACCACGACCTGCTGTCGGGGCTGATCCGCCTGCATGTGCTGCACCACGCAGCCGAGCAGGAGATCTACGGGCAATGGATGATCGACGAGCTGGCCCACCACGGCTACCGCCTCTCCCCCGGAACGCTGTACCCGATGCTGCACAAGATGGAGCGCGACGGCTACCTCGTCTCCCGCCAGGAGCGTGAAGGGCGCACCGTGCGCAAGCTCTACACGATCACGCCCAAGGGCAAGGAAGGCTTGGCGCTGGCCAAGGACCGCATCCGGGAGTTCACCGGGGAGGCGATGCACAAATGACAGATTCCACCAACACCTTGCAGCATGAGGCCGCTGCCGCGCGCGGCTCACCCGTCGAAGTCTTCGGCGCCTTCCTCAAGCTGGGGCTGACCTCCTTCGGCGGGCCGATCGCGCATCTGGGCTATTTCCGCTCGGAGTTCGTCGAGCGTCGCCGCTGGCTGGATGACCGCAGCTACTCCGATCTGGTCGCCCTGTGCCAGTTCCTGCCGGGGCCGGCCAGCAGCCAGGTCGGTATGGCGCTGGGGTTGGGCCGCGCGGGCTGGCTGGGGCTGCTGGCGGCCTGGGCCGGATTCACCTTGCCATCGGCGATTGCGCTGATCCTGTTCGCCTTTGGCATCGCCGAGTACCAGGGGCTGGCCCAGTCCGGCTGGGTGCACGGGCTCAAGGTCGTCGCCGTGGCCATCGTGGCGCAAGCGGTCTGGGGGATGGCCAAGTCGTTGTGCCCGGACCGGCCGCGCGCCGCGCTGGCCATTCTGGCGGCGCTGCTGACCATGGTCCTGCCCTCGGCCGCGGGACAGCTTGCCGCCATCGCGGTGGCAGGGCTGCTGGGCTGGTGGACATTGAAGATCGCGCAACCCGGCGGCGGCCACGCCCACAGCTACCCCGTCTCGCGCAAGCTGGGCATCGTGGCGCTGCTGCTGTTTGCCGCACCGCTCGTCGGGCTGCCCCTGTGGGCGGCAGCCACGGACTCGTCCACGATAGCCCTGCTGGAAGGGGTGTACCGCTCCGGTGCACTGGTCTTCGGCGGTGGACACGTTGTGCTGCCGCTGCTGCAGGCCTCGGTGGTGCCCAGCGGCGTCGTGAGCAATGCCGACTTCCTGGCCGGCTACGGTGCGGCGCAGGCCGTGCCGGGGCCGCTGTTCACTTTCTCGGCCTACCTCGGCGCGGTCGCCCACGGACCGCTGCATGGCTGGATCGGCGGGCTGGCACTCCTGGGCACGATCTTCCTCCCCGCTTTTTTCATGCTGGTCGGTGCACTGCCGTTCTGGGAAGGGCTGCGCCACCGCGCGGGCATCCAGACGGCCATGGCCGGCATCAACGCCGGCGTGGTCGGTATTCTGGTGTCCGCCCTCTATGACCCGGTATGGACGAGTGCCATCCACAGCAAGGCGGATTTTGGGCTGGCGCTGCTCTCGTTCGGACTGCTGACGGTGGGGCGCGTGCCGCCGGCGCTCGTGGTGCTGTTAGCCGGGCTGGTGGGCTGGGTCATGGCAATGGGCGTCTGAATCTCATGTGGCACACCCTGACCATCCAGCTCCGACACGAAACCGCCGACGACATTGCCGCCATCGAAGCGGTCACGACCGCCGCCTTCGCTGATGCACCACACACCAGCCACACCGAGCAATTCATCGTGCGCGCCTTGCGTGCCGCCAACGAACTGACGCTTTCCATCGTGGCCGAAGAACATGGGCGCGTCGTCGGTCACGTCGCGCTGTCGCCAGTAACGATCACCCATGAGCACAGGCGAAAGACCGAGGGCTGGTATGGGTTGGGGCCGATCTCCGTCCTGCCGCCAAGGCAGGGGCGAGGCATCGGTTCGCGCCTGATGGAACAGGCGCTGTCTGAACTGCGGGCTATGCAGGCCGCAGGCTGCGTGCTGCTGGGAGATCCAACGTACTACACGCGCTTTGGCTTCCAGGCCCATGCGGGCTTGCAACTGCCGGGCGTGCCGCCCGGCTATTTCATGGCGCTGGCCCTGCATGGGACAGTGCCGGAAGGCATCGCGCACTACAGCGATGCCTTCAACGCCGCCGCCTGAGCCAGCGCGAAGGCGGCGGCGTTTTAATTCGGCTATTGGCCTTGAACACCGGGCGCGGCCACTGTCGCACCCGGATTTCGCGTCCACCGCGCCCAGGGCGGAACGGCCTGGGCGCGGTGCTGATCGCGGTTATTCCTTCGTCTCGATGCGCCACCACACAAAGCGAAGCGCCCCGGTCGAGGCCGGGGCGCTTGCCTTCGGCGCGGGTCAAGCGGCCAGTGCCTCGGCGGGTTCATCCGCCATTGCCTCGGTATCCTCCGGGGCGTCCTGCTCCGGGCCTTCTTCCTGCGCGGCCTCCTGCGGGCCTTCGGCCTTGAAGATGGCGGGCATCCAGCCGGTGCCATCGGCCAGCCGCTCGGCCTCACTGGCAATGTCGGCCTTCTTGAGCTTCGCCAGCCGGGTGACGAATTCCGGTGCAAACGCGCCCACGGCATCCAGAATCACGGCCTTGGAAACGTGCTTGAAGTAGCCTTCTGCGGTCGGCTTCCACCATGCGGCCATGTCGAGGCCCACGGCCTGCGCCAGTTCCTTGCCGGGCTGGTGCGGCGTGGCACGGGGCGTCACCACGTCCACCATGGAAGCCACGCACACGGCCAGCAGCCGCACCAGTTCGTCTTGCGACTTCGCCAGCAGCGCGGCGAACAGTTCGGCGCTGTCCTCCGGCAAGGCTTCACCGGCTACCTGTTGCAGTTCGCGCAGCGCCACGGCGGCAGGCGATTCCGGCCAGTCCGGGGCCATGCCTTCCAGCCGGTCTTGCGCCGTGAGGCGCACGCCGAGTGGCAGTCCATCGCCGTAGGCGTCGGGCTGCAAGACCTTCTGCACCATGCCATGCACCAGCGCGGCCAGCGCGACGTGCGGATGCCGTGCGACTTCGATTTGCAGCGCCGCCGTGCGATGGGCGCTCAACCACTGCGCCAGCCGGTCGGACAGGCTCGCGGCCTTGGGCGCGTCGTCGGCGTCCTCGTGCTCGTCGTTGGCGGCTTCGCCTTCGGTGCTGCCGAAACCGCGCCGCAGCTTTTCAAGCGTGCGCAGCGCCTTCGCCTCGGCTTCGCGCAGCAGGCCGCGATGAATGACGGCCTCGCCGCTGCGGTCGATGGTGACGATGGCACCGGCCACCTCGCGCACTTCGGGGGCATAGCCTTGTAAGGCGTCCTCCGCGTCTTGCAGTTCCCCGACCACCTGATCGCGCCGCTGTTCCAGTTTCTCGGCCTTGGCCTCGTCCTCGCTGCTTTCAACTTGGCAGGCTTCTTCCAGTTCGGCTTCGATCTTTTCGAGGCGGGTTTCCAGCGAGGCGATGCGGCGAGCCTCGCGGCTGGTCGGCTCGCGGCGGTGGCGCGGGGCGTTCTGGAACGCCTGCCGTTCCTCGTAGGCCAGATGCGGCACGGCCTCCACCCATGCCCATCCCTCGGCGCGCACGTCCTCGGCCAGCATTGCCAGCTTGTCGCGCACCAGCGTTTCCAGCACTGCGGTATCGGTGAGGTAGGTTCCGGCATCGCCTTCTGCGAACAGGTCGCGGCGGATGCCGCCGCCTGCCTGCCGGTAGGCGTCCAGCCCGACGAAGCGCACCAGCGCGTGCGCGGCGTCGATTTCGCGCTCGGTCAGGCGCTCGCGCAGCTTGGACGGGCTGCGCTGCCATTCCGGCGCACCATAGAACGCGGCTTCCTGCGCGGTGTGGTCGTCGGTGATGGTCAAGGCCATCAACTGTTCCAGCGTCGCGGCTCCGGCGCGGTAATCGGCCAGCAGGCGCGGCGAGACGTTCGCCAGCTTCAAGCGGCGCTGCACCACCAGCGGGGACACGCCGAAGTCTGCGGCAATGTCCTCCACCGAGCGGCCTTCCTTGACCAGCGCGGCGAAGGCCGCGAACTGGTCGGCGGGGTGCATGTTCTCGCGCTGCACGTTCTCCGCGAGGCTGACGGTGCGGGCGGACGCATCGGCCACCAGCAGGCACGGCACTTCGTAGTCGGCGGGGATGCGCTTCTTCTTCGCCAGCAGCTTCAAGGCGGTCAGGCGACGGTCGCCTGCGACGACTTCGTATTGCTCGCCATCGGCGGCGAGGATGACGATCAGGTTTTGCAGCAGGCCGATGCGGGCAATGCTCGCGGCCAGTTCGGGGATGGATTGGCGCGGGGTCGTGCGGACGTTGCGCTTGGAGCGGCGCGGCAACAACTGCGAGAGGGGGACCAAGATCAGGTTCTTGGTCGGGTCGGCCACTTCCAGCGGTGCGGCGGCTTCGATGGCGACGGCTTCGGTTTTGAGTACGGCGTTCATGGTGATAACTCCTTGCGGTTGGGGTGCAGCAGCGAGAGAAGCGGCAAGGGCTGCTGCCTGCCCCTGCCGCGTGGGGATTCAGGCTTTCAACTGGCGCAGGCCATCGGCCAGCAGCCACAGGGCGCGGTTCAGGCGCACGCTTTGGTCGATGCCCTGCACGGGCCGGGTGGTCTGGCGGCGGCCATTCGCGGCGCGGGCGGACAGGCCGCCTTTGGTCAAGTTCTCCTGCGTGCGGTTGAACACGCTCCACAGGTCGCGGCGGTCGTCGTCATGGCGGCGCGGCCTCAGGATTTGCGATTCCGTGATGGGCGCGGGCTTGTCCTCGTCGTACTTCAACGCCAGCGCAGCGCGGGCGAACACTTCCGATTCCCCGGCGTCCAGCGTGATCGCGCGCATGGCATCGCGCGATTCCTGCGCCCGGTCGAAGCCGTGCAGGACTTCGTAAGCGCCTTCGATCACCTGCGCCGCCACGTCGCCCTTGTGCGGTACGCGCACGTCGGCCACGGTGTCACCGCAGACAAGGCCATTGCTGCAAACGAAGCGGAACATCCCGGCCAGCATCTGATAGCTGCTGGTGCCGTCATGGGAGTTCAGCAGGATGATTTCGTTGGCCTCGCGGCCGTTGATCTGGCTGGCGTGGCGCAGCCGGATCATGTGCTTGGTGTAGTCACGGCGGTCGTCGTGGCGCACGCGGGTTTGCGTCACCATGAAAGGCTCGAAGCCTTCCCCGCGCAGTTCTTGCAGCACGGTGGCGGTGGGGATGTAGCTGTACCGCTCGGAGCGGCTTTCGTGCGGGGCTTCCGCGTAGATGGACGGGGCCACGGCCCGGATTTGGTCATCGGACAAGGGACGTTCCGAACGCAGCACCGGGGAACGGGAAGCGAAGCGGGATGCGAGTTGCATGGCATTTCTCCTGACAAAGAAAAAAGGGTTTGCTGTTCACCGCATACCGGATTCCTAGATTCGGAAGCCCAGCCTTTCGGCTGTTCGGTGCGGTCGGCACGAGGAACCCGGTTGGCCCTGTTGCCACCGTCTTTCCTGAGTTCATCGCCCGCGACGGTCAGGAGCGCGCGGACGGGGGCCGTCAAGGAGGCAAGCGCAGGGTGGGTGCGGCCCGCAGGCGCAGCCGAGGACACGGCCCTGCGCGCCTTGACGGCACACGGCCGCGGGCTACAGTCGCGGTGAAGGTGATGAAGTCAGGGGAGACGGCTGGACATGGCCACGGCCCCTCAATACGCCGACCGCACGGCAAGCGAAGCGCGCAGGCCCGGATCTAGGAATCCGGGCCGGAGGCGTCAGCCGAGCGGAGCGAGGGAACGATGGAAGCCCGAAGGGGGCGAGACTCGCGTAGCGAGGCTCGATGCGCAGCACGACAGCGCGACCGGCCATGTTTCTTGGCCGGGGACGCACGACTGTCCTACGATCCCTCTATGGAGGAAACCATCATCAACAACGACGATCGTTTGGAGCACATGCTCCACCGCTCCAATGCCTTGCACGAACGTCTGGATGAACTACTGGGCGACGCCGATTTCGATGGATCGCCCCGTGGCGAGTCAGCTCTTGGCATGTGCCTGGTCGCTATGGAGCATGCAACAGCGATGCGAGCATTGATGGCGCTGCGACTACCCTCGTCCGCCGTCGGCCTCATGCGCCTGCAGTTCGAGGCCCTGACGCGGGCAATGTGGCTGCTCTACGCAGCCAGCGACGCAGCGATCGACAAGCTGCTGGCGCCACTGACGCTGCAGAGCGAACAGGCGGCCAAGAACTTGCCTGGCGCCAGCGAAATGATTGAGCAGATCGGCAAGCGAGTCGGACAAGGCGCGCCGGCGGCTGCGCACCAAATGCTTTCGCATTTCAAGGATGTGACCTGGCACGGCATGAACTCGTTCGTGCATGGCGGCATTCATCCACTGCGGCGCAGTGCCGACGGCTTCCCGGTCGATCTTGCGCTACAGGTACTGCGCAGCTCGAACGGTCTGACGACCATGACCGGCATGACGATGGCAGTCCTCACCGGCGACGAGGCCGTGGCCAAGCCCGTGAGTAAGATCCAGCCGGCATTCGCCGACTGCCTGCCGGATCTCCTGAAACCTTGAACGAGGCATCTTGCGACGCCCCGCGCGAAATCATTCGATGATCCGCCCGGCCAGCCGCGCATCGCGCGCATAGGCACTCAGGCGCTTCTCGGCACGGAAGTGCAGATCGCGTTCGACCGGCAACCCGAGCCGCCCGCGCACGGCCGCCAGCTCCTGCAGGCTGACCCAGCCGATTTCCGGCATCCCCAGGCCCAAATCGCACAGCCCAAAGGCGTGGTCGTGGTCATCGGGATCAATCTCGGTCAGCAGCCAGGTCGCGCCGGCGTCCGGCGTGAACAGCTTGACCACGGGGGCCGGATCGAAGTCCGGGTTCTCCAAGGATTCGCGGCCGTTGGCCAGCAACACGATGCGCTGCTCGTCGGTGATGAGTGCGTTGTTCATGGTGAACTCCTGAAAGGAAGCCGGGCGGAATTGCCCGACCCTTCCGGGGCACGGCGCAGCGCAAGCAGTCAGGGGTCAACGACGGCCGCCAGGACGCAAGCGCCATCGGCGCGCAGCCCTTGACGGCGAGAACGCCGTGGCACGATGAAGGGAACAGCAAGACCGCCTCCCTCGCACCTCCACGCACCCGGGTTTTCGGCAAGTGCGCAGCACGCGCAGGCCCGCGAGGGCCGGAGTTGCGCCGCCGGGCGCAGCAAAAAGGGGGCCGAAGCCCCCAATGGTCAAAGCAGGCCGCGTTCGGCGAATGACGTGGTGCGAGTCCCCGCAACGATGACGTGATCCAGCGTGCGAATGTCCACCAGCGCCAGCGCCTGCCGAAGCTGCGAGGTCATCGCCTTGTCGGCCGCGCTCGGCTCGGAGTTTCCGCTCGGATGGTTGTGCGAAACGATGACCGCCGCCGCATTGAGCCGCAGCGCCTGCTTCACCACCTCGCGCGGATGCACCTCGGCGGCGTCGATCGTGCCGCGGAACATCTCCACGTAGTCGATCAGCCGATGGCGCGTGTCGAGGAACAACACCGCGAAGACTTCGTGCTCGAAGCCGGCCAGCTTGGCGCGCAGGTAGTCCTTCACCGCCTCCGGCGAAGTGAACGCCTCGCCGCGCTGCATCTTCTGTTCGATGACCTGGCGCGCGGCTTCCAGAATCTGGTCGGCGTCCGCCAGCCGATAGCGCCCACGGCCATCGCGCACCATCAGCGGGGTGTCGAGAGTGAGGGTCAGTTGCGACATGATCGTGCTCCGGTTGCTCGGGCGGAATTGCCCGGAACCGGTGCCAGCACGGCGCAGCGCAAGCAGTCAGGGGTCGCAGACGGCCGCCAGGACGCAAGCGCGCATGGCGCGCGCCGCCCTTGACGGCGAGAACGCCGTGGTACGGTGAAGGGAAACAGCAAGACCGCCCCATGCCATACACGAACCCTGGCAAGCGGAGCGCGCAGGCCCAGCAGGGCCGGAGGCGTCAGCCGAGCGTCGCGAGGGAACGATGGAAGCCCGCAGGGGCGAGACTCGCGCAGCGGGGCTTGATGCGTAGCACGACAGCGCGGCCCGACCGGGGACGCCCGAAATCGGCTATCTTTGAAGGAGATTCCCGCATTGGGTTTCGTAAGGTCAGATAGGCGAGAACACTGAAATCACAAGGAAGAGCATGGCCGCCCTCTATCAACTTGCAGTGCTTGGTTCGCCAACCGACGCCCAGATTTCTGAGCTTGAAGAAATCGTCGGAACTGCCGTAGGCATGTTCAACTTGCGACTAGGACATGAAGTTGGATGGGAGGTGCGCCCGGAAGCGTTTAACCCCGACCAACAGCGCTCATCCGCTGCAGTATTTTTCGGGGGCGACAATCCACCTCTCGCCAACGTGGCGAAGTTGCTGGAGCGAGGCATCCCGCTACTGCCGATAGCATCCGACGTCAATCGAGTTAACGCAGAGATTCCTGAATTACTGCGACCTCTCAACTGCTTAGCCTATGCCGCCAACGGGTCACAGCGTGTCGCGACCGCTTTACTTGAGTGTGCGGGGTTGCTACCTCGCCAGCGTCGAGTGTTCGTAAGTTACCGCCGGGGCGAAGCCCGTGAGGCAGCCTTGCAGCTCTTTGACGCCTTATCTGCTCGGCTATTCGATGTGTTTCTCGATACGCATGGGATTCCACCTGCGGAAGATTTTCAGACGATGCTATGGCATCGCCTTTGCGATTCCGACGTTCTTGTGATGCTTGACACGCCAGGCTACTTTGAAAGCCGCTGGACAAGCGCAGAGTTCGGACGCGCTCTGGCGAAAGGCATCAGCGTCTTACGGGTTGGCTGGCCAGACTGCACGCCATCTGCGCGAACAGCCACCGCCAGTCGCGCAGAATTGTTGCCCGACGAAGTGGATGCGGCCACAGGACGCCTCGCGGACAGCGCTGTGGAGCGAATCTGTCTACAGCTCGAAGAAGTTCGCAGCCAAAGCCATGCGGTCCGTTCCGTCAATCTAGTGAGCAATTTGCGCAACGCTATTCAAACGATTGGCGGTCAACTTGTCGGCGTTGGACCGAACAAGGCGGTCTATATCCGACTGCCGGATGGCCGGAATGTCGTCGTCTACCCAACAGTTGGTGTCCCCACGTCGACCACGTTGCATGACGCATCCACCAATTCGCCAGATCAATCGGTTGCCGTCGTTTACGATCATGTTGGCTTGCATCCCCGGTGGCTGGGGCATTTGGACTGGCTGGGCCAGCATATCCACTCTGCGCGGTGGGTCAAAGCCAGCGAGGCTGGATGGCAATTTGCGGACTGGGAGGCCTGAATCGTGAGCGCAATCTTCCTTTCAGCCAGTGTCCCACTTGTCGGCCGCGGCTCGTATCACGAGACCGCCAATCCATTCCTCATCCAATGCGCTGTGAGGGAACTGGTCATGGCCGTCATTCGTCAGCACAAGATCGTGTGGGGAGGCCATCCCGCTATCACGCCTATGATCTGGAGCATTTGTGAGGATTTGGGTGTCGATTATTCTGGGGCCGTGGTTCTGTATCAGAGCACGTTCTTCAAGGATCGTTACCCGGAAGAAAACGACCGTTTTCACAATGTAGTATTCACCAATGCAGTTGCCGGTGACAGAGAGGCGAGCCTGCTGCTAATGCGGGAAGAAATGCTGTCGCGCGATGATCTCGTTGCCGCTGTTTTCATCGGCGGCATGGAAGGAGTGGAAGCCGAGCATGAACTCTTCAGGAAATTCCACCCCGCCGCCAAAGTTCTGCCCGTACCGTCGCCAGGCGGGGCGGCCTTGAACTTGGCCAAAGATCAAGGTTATTTCGCCGATGCGGATCTTGGTGATGTGGACTTCGCGCAACTCTTTCACACGCACCTCGCATTGAACATTCAAGGTGCAGCGAGTTGAGTCTCCTCTGCAGATTTACATGATCCAACAAAGGACTCGCCATGCCACGGAAAATCTTCTATAGCTTCCACTATCAACGCGACAGTTGGCGCGCCTCCAAGATACGGAATATTGGTGTTGTTGAGGGCAACCAACCAGCAAGCGATAACAAATGGGAAGAAGTGAAGCGAGGCGGCGAGGCCGCAATCAAGCGCTGGATCGACGATCAGCTGCAAGGACGGACATGCACAATTGTTCTGGTCGGAGCCGAAACGGCGAATCGCCCCTGGATTCGATATGAGATTGAGCAGTCATGGAATAGTGGCAAGGGACTCTTGGGGATACGAGTCCATAAGCTGCTGGACCACAACCAGCAACCATCAGTTGCCGGGGCCAATCCATTTGACTCATTTACCTTGAACGACGGTAGAAAGCTATCCACCGTCGTCCGCATGTACGATCCACCAGGGGCCACGAGCAGTGCGGCCTATAACCACATCAGTGACAACCTGTCGGGCTGGATTGAAGCGGCGATCGCTGCGCGCTAAGAAGCCAAGCCTCTCGTCAAAACAACGACCCAGTGCTCATGGGGCGCCCATAGAGCTCCGAGATTTGCCTCTGGAACTGGGTCTGTCCTCCATAGCTAGGATGCCTCACGCAAATCACGGGTACGGAATCCGTGATGCGATGGGCCGCAGCGGCGGCATCGTTGCCGATGGCGACGATGCGAGAGGGACGTAGCAAGACAATGAGCTGTTGGAGCAGTTCTTCGCCGGCTCGCCTCTCACGCGCGTTGTGCTGCCGGTTGGTGAACGGATCTCCTGATTCGTGCGGATGCAGAGGGAAAACGTTCCAGAGGAAGATGCGGGCATCAATATGTTCCAGCATGCCCCATATGACCGCGGCGGTTCGTTCGGCCACAGCACTGCCTATCGTCGGCCGTTCGGCGACCTGGTCGAGATTCCAACGCCTAGCGTGCTGGCTTATGTGAAGGTCGTCGGTCAGGGCTAACCCAGTGCGGCGTCCTCCGCGATATCCGAGGTCTCGTCCAATCCATATCGCGTCTACGGGTTCCTCGGTTGCACGACGCAACATGGCGGACAGTGCAGCAGCACGGCGACGTGGTGCATCGCGTCGATCATGAACTTCACAACGATCCGAATACGGATTGAAGCAGTCTTCGAACTGCAGAGAAGCAACTGCATCAACGAACGGGTGGATCTTCATTTTTCAGACTCAAGTGGCATGTATTTGATGGTGCGTTGTTCTCGGTTTCCAATGATCCAGCCGCCTTGATTTTCCTTGAGCTGGCGAAAGACAGCATAGCCATCCAGGATTGCCTTTTCCCAGAGCTTTAGCGGACATTTCTCCACTTCGTAACCACTCACGAACTCACCAATGGTCTTGAGAACCCCAAGTGAGACCTTTTCCTGATTCTCGAAGAAATTCAGCTCCTTGGCTCTGGAGAAAATCCACGCTGAAAGCCCTTCTTCCACGACGATGGCCCGACCACTGTCCTGCTCTTCATCGTATTTCGGATTGCTCTTTCGCTTGTGCTTGATCAATGCCCGCATCACAGGTGACCAGTGCAGGATTGCTGCATAAGAAAAGTGGAAGACATCATGGAACCGGTAGCCATCGCGATCGGCAATGTTGTCCGTCAGAGGGTCTCCAATGAATACGCCCTTCCATTGGAGGTAACTCTTGCCACTGCCTCGCTGATTGACCCGGATTTTGAAATCCCTGGGTAGCTGTTCCTCAATTCCAAACTCACTGTCGAAATCAAGGCCAGCCAGGTCTTCTGCCTGCGGCTCCAAGAACGCGCCGCGAGCTTTCCGGAGATTTCCGCGAGCCACCTCAGAGAACGCAAGTTCGGCCGCATGAATTGCATCCAGGTAAGCCCGTGCGAAAGCAATCAAGTCTGCGCGTGCAGGCGTACTTCCAAGTAGCGCTGCCGCTGACTGCCCCAAACGCACCAAGGTGGCATCCAACGAAGCAGTCGCGGCGACAGGCACAGCGATATAGGCTAACGCACCTTCGGTGATGTCACTTGCAGCGCCCACATTCTTGAAGTTTCCGTGGTTCGCAGCTTCCGAGAATATCTCTTCGAGAGGAATCTGCAGGCGCCTGCAGATTGCAGCCAAATACCAGAGGGTGTCGCCAAACTCTTCTTCTGCCGCCTTCTTGAAACCCGGGTAAGCCGTTCTCTCTCGAACACTTTTCTTGGCCGTAGCCATTATGCCGCCGACTTCTCCGTATAGACCTTGGAGGACAGGATTGAAGTCATTCGGGTTGAGTACGTCTGTGGCTGCAATTTCCGCAGCGTAATCCGAGAGCAAGAGGGAGCCTTCCTTTTTCATCGGTCACCTGCGAAGAGTCAGCCATTCGAATGGAGCGCCCTGATAACCGCTCACGTCAAAGCTGCGAATCCATTTCTCAAGGTTCGCAATCAGTTGCGCATCGTCAAAGGTGGTTAGACCTATTCCCGTTTTGCATAAGGGCCGATCTTGCTGGTCTTTCAGTTCCTCGGGAAATTCCGGACCCTCGCCCCCGAAGTACACAAAATCATTACTGATCAGGACCCTGTTGACGCCCGTATCACGGGCAACATGGTCCGGGTTGAGCGTGCCATTGGGGCGGGAATGAAATGAGTCTCGCTGCTGCCAAGCGGCTCCAGGCGCGGCCCTGAAGTAGATGTTGTCCCCGCAACTTTGCTTCCGACTCCCATTGCGGTACGGCATCTTGTATTCAAACCGTGGATCTGCGCCATATTCGTCGAATGTCATCGCCTCGGTAACGCGCATCGCGTACACGAGACGCCCGCCACGTCGGACAGTTCTATCATTGCTGCCACTGCCGACCACCCAATCACCGATGTCAGCGGATCGGCGGATATTGGGTTTGCAGGTCGCAAGCGTGCAGTAGCCATAGAAAGGGTTGGGCGCGAAACCACTGTCGTATCGCACCACATAGGAGTGAATGCGAGCCATCAGCAGGGATGCCGCTTGAGTGGAACCGGGTCGCAGGCACCACCGTCTGGCTTTTCCCACGAGTCCTTCCCGTTGATCGCGTCAATGATCGCATCGCCGTTCCACCCAACCAAGGCGTCGGCATATTCTTTCAGGGCCTCTGGAAGGTCGCATTCCTTCTCGCCATGCTCCCAAACACCGACAATGCGCTTGCCCTGTTTGGCCGCATATTCGATTTCCCAGTTCACCCAATCGCTATTCTTGGTCTGGGGCGAAACGTAGCAAATGAACACTCCAGCCCAGTTGATGGCAGGGGCAAGGATCTGCGTCTTTATGTAGTGCTCATCGGTGGCATTGTTGAACTTCCCTGTATGGATGGAGGAATCCCTGACCTCGATCCCTTTTGGAGCTAACAGATCCTTCAGCTTCTGGAGTCCGTGATCGTCCTTATGGACATGGCTGATGAACACGTTCCTTTTCTCTGCCACCTGTCACCTCCATTGTTCTTACATGGTTTGAAGATCGTAACTGTGTTTTCGGCCGCTGTGGCAGGAAATGCTGACCCGTTTGCCTTGATCAAATAATTGCCTGCAAACCCTTGTCGGCGATGACGTTGAGCAGCTTGAGGGCCGGCCCGGTGGGATGGGTTTCGCCTTGCTCCCACTTTCGCACGGTCGACGCGGTGGTGTGCAGGTGAAGTGCGAACACCGGCTGGCTGAACTTCAACCGTTCGCGCAGGTGTTTGATGTCGGCAGCACTGAACTCCCGCACCGGCGGCGGGCAGATCGCGTCGAACTCGCGCATCGTCACCTTGCCGATCGCTCCCGCTTCGTGGAGCGCAGCCAGGTCGCCACGCAGGGATTCAATGATCTTGCTCACAATGCACCTCCAATAACACGCCCGAGTGCAACGCCTTCGACAAAGCCTCGGCGGACAGTTCCAGGAACACCTTGCCGGCGAATTGCAGCGCCTTCTTCTCGTCCTGCGTGATATTCGCCTTGTCGCTCTTGGGGAACCCATGCAGGAATACGTAGCGGCTGCCGATCCGGGCCGACAGCAGCGTGCGGTAGCCGCCGCTCTTGCCGCCGCCGGATCGGGCAACCCGCTTCTTGTAGAGGAAGCCGCCCAAGTCCGCGTCAATCAGACCGCTTTCCATCTCTTGAACCGCCTTGCACAAGGCAGCATCAGGCAGCTTTTCGCCCGCCTGCCACCGTGCAAAGTCCTTCCGCTTGAGGACGTGGGTCATCTTGACCTCCAAACTATACCCGTAACGGGCATACTTTTCCAGTCCCCAGTGCGATGCACGGGCGGGGAGGGCTGCCGAACCGATTGGCGTAACGGCGACACGGCAGTCAGGGCCGACATGCCGAGGCACTGGTCACCGATCATGCGGTCACCTCTTTGGGTTCTTGCCGCGTGCCGACGACCGACTTGCGCCGGCTGGCTACCAACTCGGCTGCCTTACGCACCGGGTCGTCCTCGGTGTGGACGTAGCGCATGAACATCGCCACGGTCTTGTGCGCGGTTAGCGCCATGCCGACCTTGACGGGGATGCCGGAATTGGCAATGTCGGTCGCTGAGCGGTGGCGTATGCCGTGGGTGCCAACCTTCGGCACGCCGGCGCGATCAAGGATTCGGCGCCACGCCTGATAGTAGGAATGGGGGCCGAGCGGCTTGTCATGGTCGAGGATGGCCGGGCATACGTAGGGCGAATTGCCGTAGCGAGGTGCATTCGTCAGCAACCGGCGGGCTTCCTCGCTCAACGGCTTGGACATATCGCCCGTCTTGCTGTCCGGCCAGACAACCCGGCCATTGGGCAAGTCGAGCCAATCCCACTGCAACAGCAGGATCTCCGACATGCGGGCCGCGAACTCGAATTGCAGCCGGACGGCCAGCAGATAGATGGGATGTTCCAGGCCCTCGGCCTCGGCTTTGTCCAAGTAGGCGAACAGGCTGACCATCTGCTCGTCGGTGATAAGGCGGGTCGAGCCTTTCTCCGGGTACTTGGGTACGTGACGGCAAGGATTGGAGCCATCGGGCCGGTAGCCCCACAGTTCGGCCAGGTTGAACATCTTGCGGACGAGCGACAGTACGCGGTTGGCCTGCGTGGGGGACCTCTCCATGCGCTTCATCAGCGCGGTGATGTCGTGGCGCGTGACCTCGTGAACCTTCTTGCTGCCGAAGGCTGGGATGACGAAGTTGTCGATCTGGTACTGGTAGCTGGCCTGGGTGCTGGGCTTGTTGTGCGGCTTGGAGTGGTCATCCATGAACCGGCCGCACAGTTCCTTGACCGTCGGCGCCTTGCGGGCTTCGGCCTTGTCGAGTCCGGGATCGCCCCCGCGCCGGACTTCGGCCAGCCAGTCTTGGGCCAGCGACCGGGCCTGTTCGACCGTCAGCTCGCCGAACTGGCCGAGTGCCGGCTTGCGCCGCACGCCGGAGTTCGTGCGGTACTGAACCATGAAGACCTTGCGGCCCGTTGGTGTTATCTTGCACAAGAAGCCCGGAACGAGCGTATCCCGGAGTTCCACATCGCAGGTTTGCGCCTGCGCCGTGTCAACGACGGACTTGGTGAGTTTGATCTTCGCCATGAGGTGCTCCTGAAAGGCCCCGATTCCAGGGGCCGGCTAGGAGCCAGGCGGAGGGGAACCGGGGCGGTTTGCATCGCGCACCGGGATATGATCGAAGGCACTGGCCTCGGGGAAAACCTGCTACAGCAAGCCTCATCCAAGTCCATCGTTAGCCCGGTGCGGATGCCATGCTCTGGCTTAAAATCTGCCGCCTTTACGGGCTTACGGGTTCGACCCCCGTCGGCCGCACCAGCAGCACAGCGCCGGCTCAGGCGACTGCCGCGCAAAGCGCCGCGCCACCGGCCATCAGGAACAGGAACAGCAGGCCCGCCAGCACCAGCGGCTTGCGCCCGGCATGCAGCAGCGTGCCGATGCGCGTGTGCAGGCCGATCGCCAGCATCGCGCAGGCCAGCAGCCAGTTGTCCAGGGACAGCAGGCCGGGCTTCCACGCCGGCGGCACCAGCCCGGCGGAATGCGCCGCCATCACCGCCACGAATCCCACCGCGAACCACGGCACGGCCTTCAGGATCGCGCGCCACGGGCGCGCGCCGCCCGCGCGCTCGCCTTCGCCCTCGGCATGCAGCTTCGGCCACAGCGCCAGCACCAGCAGCAGCGGGCCCAGCGCCAGCACCCGCACCATCTTCGCCACCACGGCGGCGTCGGCGGTGGCATCGCTGACCATCTTGCCGGAGGCGATGACCTGGGCCACCTCGTGCAGCGTGGCGCCCGTGTAGATGCCGAAGGTGCGCTCGCTGACGGCCCAGTGCAGATGCCGCGTGGCGACCTCGAACAGGTAGGGATAGAGCAGCATGCCGGCCGTGCCGAACAGCACCACGGTGGCGACGGCCACCGCGGTCTGGCGGTCGTCGGTGCGCACCACCGACGCCACCGCGATGGCCGCGGCGGCGCCGCAGACCGCGCTGCCCGCGCTCACCAGGATCGCCTCGCGGCGGCTCAGGCCCAGCAGCGCGGTGCCGGCCCAGACCCCCACCAGCAGCGTCGCCACCAGCATGGCCAGCGGCACCAGCACCCCGGCCACGCCGAGATCGGCGATGGCGCCGAAGGTCAGGCGCAGGCCGTACAGCGCGACGCCGAGCCGCAGCAGGTGATGCCGGGCCACCTGCATGCCCGGCGCCAGCGGCACCAGCCAGCGCTGCGGCAAGGTATTGCCGGCCACCATGCCGGCGAACATCGCCAGCGTCAGCGCGCTCATGCCGAGGTGGGACACCGCGGGATGCGCCGAAAAGACCATCGCCAGCCAGGCGATGAAGCCGAGCGGCACCAGCGTCAGCAGGCGCGCGGCCCAGGAAGGCGGCATGGCGCCGAGGTTGGCGGTTGCGGTCGAAGGCGTGGGCGACATGGCGGGCGGGGCTCTCCGCCCCTGCCGCCGGGTGGCGGCGGGGCGCTGGTGGATGATGTCCACAGAGTACGTAGCCGCCACAAACCTGTAAAACGGGTAATATCGTTATACCTTACCTGAATTCCAGATATGAACCAGCGCCCGCTCCGGCTGACCCTGCGCCAGCTCTCCGTGTTCGTCGCCGTCGCCCAGCATGGCAGCACCGTGGCCGCCGCCGAGGCGCTGGCCATGTCCCAGTCGGCCGTCAGCGCGGCGCTGGCGGACCTCGAAGCCGCGCTGGGCGGCGCCCTGTTCGACCGCGTCGCGCGCCGGCTCAGCATCAACGAGTCGGGCCGGCTGTTCTTCCCGCGCGCGCTCTCGCTGCTGGACCAGGCCCACGAGCTGGAGCACTTCACGGTCCAACCCGGCATACAGCTGCGCATCGCCGCCAGCAACACCATCGGCAGCTACATCCTGCCCGGCCTGCTGGCGGGCTTCCGCCACGCGCAGAGCGGGCCGTGCGCGCTGGACATGCGCATCGGCAACACGCGCGACGTGCTGCAGGCCCTGCTGCATTTCGAGGCGGACATCGGCCTGATCGAAGGTACCTGCCACGAGCGCGACCTGCGCAGCGCGCACTGGCGCGACGACGAAATGGCGGTGGTGGTCAGCCCGGCGCATCCGCTGGCCGGCAAGCCGGGCGACCTGGCCGCCCTGCGCGACGCGGACTGGGTGGTGCGCGAGCCCGGCTCGGGCACGCGCGAGATCATCGAGCAGCGGCTCGCGCCGCTGCTGGGCGAGCTGCGCTTCGCGCTGGAGCTGGGCAATACCGAGGCGATCAAGCGGGCCGTGATGAGCGGCTACGGCGTCAGCTGCCTGTCGCTGCAGGTGGTGGAAGACGAACTGAAGCACGGCACCCTGGTGGCGCTGCGCGACGGGCTGCCCGAGGTGGTCAGGCCGCTGCAACTGGTGGTGCACCAGGACAAATACCCCACGCAGGGCCTGCTGGCCTTCACCGAATACCTGCGCCGCGCGGCCGCCCCGGGGCAAGCCGCCGCGGGTTAGCAGGCCAGCCCGATCGTCGGCCCGGCCATCGGCCCTGCTATCGGCCCCACTGTCAGCTGGACGATCGGCCCAGCGATCGCCCGGCCATCAGGCCGGCTGCGGATCGCCCTCGTCCTGCTGCCGCGCGGTATAGCGGTCGAGCAGGTGGAACAGCAGCGGATTGAGCACGATCGACAGCAGCGCGCCGGCCAGGATCAGCGCCTGGCCGCGTTCCGGCAGGATCTTCAGGTAGACGCCGAGGCCGGCGAGGATGAACGAGAACTCGCCGATCTGCGCCAGGCTGACCGCGATGGTCATGCCGGTGCGCGTGGAATACCCGAACACGCGCACGATGCACAGCGCCGCCACGGACTTGCCCACCACGATGATGAACAGCGTGGCCAGCACGCCCCACGGGTCGTTGATCAGGACCACGGGATCGAACAGCATGCCGACCGAGACGAAGAACAGCACCGCGAACGCATCGCGCAGCGGCAGCGACTCCTCGGCCGCGCGGTGGCTGAACTCCGATTCGGCCAGCACCATGCCGGCGAAGAACGCGCCGAGCGCGAACGACACGCCGAACAGCGAGTAGGCGCCGAACGCCACGCCCAGCGCCGTGGCCAGCACCGCGAGCCGGAACAGTTCGCGGCTGCCGGTCCAGACGATGCGCTCCAGCATCCACGGAATGAAGCGGCGACCCACCACCAGCATCACCGCGACGAACGCCGCGACCTTGCCCAGCGTGGAGAACACGGTAAACAGGATCTCGCCGGAGCTCGGCGCGGCCACCGCCTCGGCACCCTCCCCCACCGGCATCAGCAGCCCGGCGACCGCGGGCAGCAGCACCAGCGTCAGCACCATCGCTAGGTCCTCCACGATCAGCCAGCCCACCGCGATGCGCCCCTGCGGCGACGCCACCAGGTCGCGCTCCTGCAACGCCTTGAGCAGCACCACCGTGCTGGCCACCGACAGCGCCAGCCCGAACACCAGCCCCGGCCCCCACTGCCAGCCGAAGCCCCACGCCGCGCCCATGCCGAGCGCCGTGGCGATGGCGATCTGCACCACCGCGCCCGGGATGGCGATCCTCTTCACCGCCATCAGCTCCTTCAGCGAGAAATGCAGGCCGACTCCGAACATCAGCAGGATCACGCCCAGCTCCGCCAGCTCCGGCGCCAGCGCCTGGTCCGCGGTGTAGCCGGGCGTATGCGGCCCGACCACGATCCCGGCGCACAGATAGCCGATCAACGGAGGCAGCTTGAGCCGGTTGGCCAGGGCGCCAAGGATGAATGCCAGGACAAGACCGCCGACGATGGTGCTGATGAGCGGGGTAGCGTGATGCATGCGTGGTGGGTTCCTCGTGGGTTGCCATGACGGCATTGGCCGGACGGCCCGCCCACCCCCTAAGCGGTCGGCACGCCGGGGACGCGAAACCTCACGCACGCCACGGCGGCGTCGGCGCCGGGAGGCCAAGGAGATATCACGCTGATCGAGGGAGAACGGGAACGGAAGTCTTGCAGCAGTCCCGGGGCGGCAACGCGGCGCCGGCCGGCGCGCACGACAATGCGGCAATGATGCGGCAATGGCGCGCGGCCCGGACCGGACTGCGCCGGGCACCCCGTGAAGACTACGCATGCAATGTAACACGATCATCCGCGCGGCAAAGCGCGGAATCGACGTGCATTGTGCCCCCATAGGCTCCACGACAAGGCCCGCGACGCGGTCGGCAACAAGGCCGCGGAGGCGCCGGGCGGAACGTCGCCACCGTGTCGTGCAGCCTGCGCGACTGCGCTTCCAGAAAGACGAAAACACGCGCCCACAGAGTGCGCGAGCGGGCAACACAGGAACGGGATGAACGGGAAAGAGGAAGAAGCGAGCCGGAGGATCGCGGGGCGGCGGCGCCCGGAAAGCAAAAAGCGCCACCGGTGAGGGCAGCGCTCTTGTGCTGGACTACTGGACTGCTGGATGCTGGAGGCGGGGGTCGGAATCGAACCGGCGTACACGGCTTTGCAGGCCGCTGCATGACCACTCTGCCACCCCGCCGGGTGACTTTGCTGCTGGATTGTAGCCGCTATCGACCGACCCTGCCGGGGCCGCGCCACGCGCCACCATCACAAACAAAAAGGGAAGCGGCGCTTCCCTTTGGGACCTGGAGCGGGAGACGAGTCTCGAACTCGCGACCTCAACCTTGGCAAGGTTGCGCTCTACCAACTGAGCTACTCCCGCATTGGATACTGCTGATTACTGCCGTACTGCCGAAGCCTGCCGACCATCGCGCGGCATACACCCACGCTGGCGAACATCGCAAAAACTGGAGCGGGAGACGAGTCTCGAACTCGCGACCTCAACCTTGGCAAGGTTGCGCTCTACCAACTGAGCTACTCCCGCATGTTCCTGCCGACTTCTTGGCTAAAACGCAACTTCTGTGCCGATACTGCTGCCATCTCGATGCGTTCTTGCCGTATTTCGCTTCGTTCGGTTTGTTTCGTCAGAAGCGAGAACAGGATTATTGCAAACCGGAACATCCTCGTCAAGCATATTTTCACCGAAACATCATTTTTGTACGGTGGCCTGTCCACCCATGCCGCTGCGCTCGCGGATCTGCGGCCACGCGAGCTTCATGTAATAGAACATCGACCACAGCGTCATGAACGCCGCCACGTAGATCATCCACGTACCGAGCACGGAAGCGTCGACGATGCCGAGCAGGCTGTCGTTGAACAGCAGCAGCGGGATGGCGATCATCTGGAAAGTGGTCTTGAGCTTGCCGAGGAAATTGACGGCCACGCTCTTGGACGCGCCGATCTGCGCCATCCACTCGCGCAGCGCCGAGATGGTGATCTCCCGGCCGATGATGACCAGCGCGATCAGGTCGGCGACCCGGCCCAGCGCCAGCAGCGAAAGCAGCGCCGCCGCCACCATCAGCTTGTCGGCCACGGGGTCGAGGAAGGCGCCGAAGGACGAAGTCTGGTTCCAGCGCCTGGCCAGGAAGCCGTCCAGCCAGTCGGTGACCGCCGCCACGATAAAGAAACCGGCGGCCGTCATGTTCTTGGCGTGCATCGGCAGCCATGCCTCGGGCAGGTAGTACACCCCCACCACGAGAGGAATCATGGCAACGCGGAGCCAGGTCAGCAGGATCGGTATATTCAGCGGCATTGGGGGGCCCGGGACGAGACAATGGCGGTAAGCAATTCCGCGATTGTCGCTTATTTCAACGCCGTCCGAGCATTTCGCGCCGCGCGCGCCAGAATCAATGCAACTGGCGGTAGATTTCCTCGGCCAGCGCATGCGAGATGCCGTCCACGCTGGCGAGTTCGTCGATGCTGGCCGCCATCACGCCGCGCAGCCCGCCGAAGCGGGTCAGCAGCTTCTGGCGCCGGCGCGCGCCGACGCCCTCGATCTCTTCGAGCCGCGAGGTGGTGCGCACCTTGGCGCGGCGCGCGCGCATGCCGGTGATGGCGAAGCGGTGCGCCTCGTCGCGGATCTGCGCGACCAGCATCAGGGCCGCGCTGCCCTGCCCCAGTTCCAGCGACGGGCGTCCGTCGGCGAACACCAGCGTCTCCAGCCCGACCTTGCGGCCTTCGCCCTTGGCCACGCCGACCAGCAGGCCGATGTCGAGGCCAAGCTCCTCGAAGACCTGGCGCGCGACCTCGACCTGGCCCTTGCCGCCGTCGATCAGCACGATGTTGGGCACCAGCGCCAGCGCGGCGGAGGCCTCGCTCTGGCCGCCACTCTCCCCGGCCTCGCCGCCGCCGGCCTCCTGCGCCTGCTCCAGCATCTCCACCAGCTTCTGGTAGCGCCGCGTCAGCACCTGGCGCATGGCGGCGTAATCGTCGCCGGGCGTGATGTCCTGGATGTTGTAGCGCCGGTATTCGGCGTTCTGCATCTCGTGGCGATGGAACACCACGCACGACGCCTGCGTCGCCTCGCCGGCGGTGTGGCTGATGTCGAAGCACTCCACGCGCAGCAGCGCGAGGTCTTCCAGGTCGAGCCCGATGGTCTCGGCCAGCGCGCGCGTGCGGGCCTGCTGGCTGCCCTGCTCGGCGAGCCGGCGCGACAGCGCGAGCGCGGCGCCCTGCTGCGCCATCTCGAGCCAGGCGCGGCGCTGCCCCTGCGGCTGGCGCACCAGCGTGACCTTGCGCCCGGCCTGCATCGACAGCGCCTGCAGCAGCGTCTTGTCCGTGGGCAGGTGGCTCACCACCAGCACCGGTGGCACCGCCTGGTCGAGGTAGTGCTGCGCCATGAAGGCGGCCAGCACCTCGGCGGCGATGCGCTCGGCCGCGATGCCGGCGCTGGACTCGCCGCCGGCGTCGGCGCCCGCATCCTCCTCGCCGACGATCATCGCGCCCTCTTCCACGTGGGCGGGAAAATAAGCCTTGTCGCCGAGATGCCGGCCGCCGCGCACCATCGCCAGGTTGACGCAGGCGCGGCCGCCTTCCACCGCCACCGCCAGCACGTCGATGTCGCTGGCCTGTCCGCCGACTTCCTCCACGGCCTGCCGGCTGAGCACGGTGGACAGCGCGCCGATCTGGTCGCGCACCGCCGCGGCCTGCTCGAACTCCAGCCGCCCGGCATGCTCCTCCATCTTGGCCTGCAGGCCGTCGAGCACTTCGCTCTGGCGGCCTTGCAGGAAGCGCGCGGCATTGCCCACGTCGCGCGCGTAGTCCTCCTCGCTGATGGCCTTGACGCACGGCGCGGTGCAGCGGTGGATCTGGTGCAGCAGGCACGGCCGCGTGCGGTTGGCGAAAACGGTGTCCTCGCAGGTGCGCAGCTGGAACACGCGCTGCAGGATCTGCATGCTCTCGCGCACCGCGTGCGCGCTCGGGAACGGCCCGAAGTACTGGTGCTTGCGGTCGGTCGAGCCGCGGTAGTAAGCCATGCGCGGGAAGCGGTGGCTGGTCAGCTTGAGGAACGGATAGGACTTGTCGTCGCGGAACAGGATGTTGTAGCGCGGCGCCAAGGCCTTGATCAGGTTGTTTTCCAGCAGCAGCGCCTCGGCCTCGGTGCGCACCACGGTGGTCTCGATGCGCACGATCTTGGCCACCATCATGGCGATGCGCGGCGACGGCAGGTTCTTGTTGAAGTAGCTCGAGACGCGCTTCTTCAGGTCGCGCGCCTTGCCCACGTAGAGCACGTTGCCCTGCGCGTCGAAGTAGCGGTAGACCCCCGGCAGGCCGGGCAACTGGGCGATCACCGCCTTGGGGTCGAACGGCGGCGCGGCCTCGGGGCCGGGCTCGGCGGGCGTGCCTGGGTTGTGGATTTCGGGTTCCGGCTGGGACATCGGGGAGGAATCGCGGGAGGGCATCGACCGTGTGGGCGCGGCCAGTCCGCGCCCGGCCGGCGGACGGCGGCGGCGCGACAGGCTCTAAAATCGCAAGTTTAGAGCAAATCGTTGCCGACTCCCGCCACCATGCCCGTCCGTCCCGATCCCACCGGCCAAGCCAGCCAGGCCGGCCGCACCGTCCGCTCGTGGGACATCTTCTGCACCGTCATCGACAATTTCGGCGACATCGGCGTCTGCTGGCGGCTGGCGCGGCAGCTCGCGCAGGAGCACGGCCACGCCGTGCGGCTGTGGGTGGACGACCTGCACAGCTTCGCGCGGCTGGCGCCGGGACTCGACGTGGATGCCGCGCGGCAGGTGCTGGCGGGCGTGGAGGTGCGCACGTGGCGGCGCCCCGGCCAGGGAGGCGATCAAAGAAGCGGCCACGAGAGCGGACAAGACAGCGAACAGGACGGCGCCGCGCGCTTCGCCGGCGTGGTACCGCACGACGTGGTGATCGAGTCGTTCGCCTGCGAGCTGCCGGCGCCCTTCCTCGCCGCGATGGCGGCGCGCGCGCCGCGGCCGGTCTGGATCAACCTCGAATACCTGAGCGCCGAGCCGTGGGTGCGGGAGCACCACCGCATGAGCTCGCCCCATCCGCGCCTGCCGCTGGTGAAGTACTTCTTCTTCCCGGGCTTCGAGTCCGGCACGGGCGGGCTGCTGCGCGAGTCCATGCTGGGCCTGCAGCGCGAGCACCTGCGCGAAAGCCCCGCGGCGCAGGCCGCGCTGTGGCACCGGCTGGGCGTGCGGCCCAGCGAGGGCGCGCTGAAGGCCAGCCTGTTCGCCTACCCCAACCCCGCCCTGCCCGCGCTGCTGGCGCAGTGGCGCGACGGCGCGGAGCCGGTGCAGTGCCTGGTCCCGGCCGGCCTCGCCGCACAGCAGGCAAGTGCGTGGTTCGGCGCGCCGGATGCCGCGCCGGGCCGGGTCATGGCAGCCGGCAGCCTGACCATGCACGTGGTGCCGTTCGTGCGCCAGGAGCACTACGACGAACTCCTGTGGCTGTGCGACATCAACTTCGTGCGCGGCGAGGACTCGTTCGTGCGCGCGCAGTGGGCCGGGCGCCCGCTGGTCTGGCACATCTATCCGCAGGAAGAGGCCGCGCACCTGATCAAGCTCGACGCCTTTCTCGACCTCTTCGTGAAGCGGCTGGAGCACACCGGCCAGGCGCCGGCGGCCGCCGCGCTGGTCGCGTTCTGGCATGCGTGGAACGAGCCCGGCAAGCCGCTCGACTGGGCGGCCCTGCGGGCACATCTGCCGGCGCTGCGCGACGCCACCGAGCGGTGGCAGCGCAGCCTGCAGCACCTCGGCGATCTGGCGGCAAATCTCGTGGCCTTCTGCGAAAATCAGGTAAAATAGTCGGTTGATTTGATGGCGACCGGGCCGGAAAACGGCGGTACCGCGGCAGGATCCCGCGCGGCATGCCCCAAGGCATGCGCGCCACGGCATCCTGCGGTACCCGGGCGTAACTGGATGGACCGCGTATGGATGGCCGGTGCCATGCGCCGGCAACGCGCCTTCGCCATACTTCGCCACACCGAATTCCGAGACATTCTTTTTCAGGAAAACAGTTCAGATGAAAACCGCACAAGAACTCCGCGTCGGCAACGTGTTCATGATCGGCACCGACCCGATGGTCGTGCAGAAGGCCGAGTACAACAAGTCGGGCCGCAACTCCGCCGTGGTCAAGATGAAGTACAAGAACCTGCTGACCGAAGCCCCGGGCGAATCGGTCTTCAAGGCCGACGACAAGTTCGAAGTCGTGATGCTGGATCGCAAGGAGTGCACCTACTCGTACTTCGCCGACCCGATGTACGTGTTCATGGACGCCGACTACAACCAGTACGAAGTCGAGCAGGACAGCATGGGCGACTCGCTGAACTACCTCGAAGACGGCATGAACGTCGAAGTGGTGTTCTACAACGACAAAGCCATCTCGGTGGAAATGCCCACCACGCTGGTGCGCGAGATCATCTACACCGAACCGGCCGTCAAGGGCGACACCTCGTCGGGCAAGGTGCTCAAGGGCGCCAAGATCAACACCGGCTTCGAGCTGCAAGTGCCGCTGTTCTGCAATATCGGCGACAAGATCGAAATCGACACCCGTACCGGCGAATACCGCAGCCGCGCGAACTGAGCGCAGCCGGCCCGCTGCCGCCCGCCACGGGTGGCGCGACGGAAAAAAGGGCAGCCTCGGCTGCCCTTTTCCTTTGCCTGCCGCCCGGCGGGCGCATCGTCACGCGATCAGGCCGTGCCCTTTCAGCTCGCGCAGCGCGCCGGCGTAGTCGGGGTCCTGCATCAGCTTGTTCCAGGGCAGCGGCTTGCGGCGGCCGAACAGCTTGCGGATGCGGCGCTGCGAGGCCTTTTCGGCGACGCCGGCATCGAGCTCGTTGAGCAACTGGTCGGCGCGCTCCGGGCTGTTACAGATCAGCACCATGTCGCAGCCCGCGCCGAGCGCCGCGCGCGCGGCCTCGGTGACGGTGCCGGCCACGCTGGCGCCTTCCATGCTCAGGTCGTCGCTGAAGATCACGCCCTCGAAGCCGAGCTGGGTGCGCAGGATGTCCTGCAGCCAGAAGCGCGAGAAGCCGGCCGGACTCGGGTCCACCTTCGGGTAGATCACGTGCGCCGGCATCACCGACGACAGCGCCATGCCCATCCATTCGTAGGGCCGCGCGTCCTGTGCCAGGATCTCGTCGAGGCCGCGCTCGTCCACCGGCACCGCCACGTGCGAGTCGGCGGCGACGAAACCGTGGCCGGGAAAATGCTTGCCGCAGTTCGCCATGCCGGCCAGCAGCAGCCCGTGGGTCAGGTGGTTGGCCAGCATGGTCACGACGCGCGGGTCGGCATGGAAGGCGCGGTCGCCGATCACCGCGCTGCGGCCGTAGTCGAGGTCCAGCACCGGCGTGAAGCTCAGGTCGATGTCGCAGGCGCGCAGCTCGGCCGCGAGCACGTAGCCGCACTGCATGGCCGCCTTGGTCGCGGCCAGCACGTCGCGGTCCCACAGCTCGCCCAGGCGCGCCATCGCCGGCAGGTGGGTGAAGCCGTCGGTCCTGGCGCGCTGCACGCGGCCGCCTTCATGGTCGATGCAGATCAGCACGTCCTCGCGCACCGCGCGGATGTCCTGCGTGAGCGTCTGCAGCTGCACGCGCGACTCGAAGTTGCGCGCGAACAGGATCACGCCGCCGGTCAGCGGATGGGAAATGCGCCGGACGTCCTCCGCGTCGAGCTGCTTGCCTTTGACGTCGAGCACCACGGGACCCGGGCGCTTGCCGGAAGTCTTGTTGATCATTTGGGTTCTTCACTAGGCTGGGAAGCGAGCGGCGCGCCGCCGCCGCGGGGAGCGGCGCCGCCAAGCTCGGCGATCGCGAAGGCGACCGCGTAATCGTGTTCGTCGCTGACCGTGACCCGCACCGTGACGCCGCGCTCGCGCAGCCACGCATCGAGCTCGCCGTGGCAGAGCGCATAGGGCTCGCCCGAAGGCAGGTTCAGCAGTTCCATCGCGCGCCACGTCATCGGCCAGCGCATGCCCAGCCCGATGGCCTTGGAGAAGGCTTCCTTGGCGGCGAAGCGCGTGGACAGGAAGGCCAGCCCGCGCTTCTCGGAGCGCGCGCGGCGCGCGTGGTACTTCAGCAGTTCCTGCGGCCCGAGCACCTTCTCGGCGAAGCGCCCGCGCGTGCGCTCCATCACGCCCTGCACGCGCTCGATCTGGATGATGTCGGTGCCGATGCCGTAGATCACGCTGCGGCGTCCGGGCGCGGATAGGTGGTGCCCAGACGCGCGGCCACCATGATGGCCTTCATCTCGCGCACCGCGTTCTGCCAGCCGGCGAAGACCGCGTGCGCGACGATGGCGTGGCCGATGTTGAGTTCCTTGATGCCGGGCAGCGCGGCGATGGGCTGCACGTTGGTGTAGTGCAGGCCGTGCCCGGCGTTGACCACCAGCCCGAGCCGCACGCCGGCGTCGACGCCGTCGGCGACGCGCCGGAATTCCGTGGCCTGCTCGGCCGGCGTGTGCGCGTTGGCATAGCGGCCCGTGTGCAGCTCGATCACGGGCGCGCCGCAGGCGGCGGCGGCCTCGATCTGCTCGGCCTGCGCATCGATGAACAGCGACACGCGGATGCCGGCATCGGCCAGTTGGCGGCAGGCGGCCTTGACCTGCTCGAAGCGCCCGGCCACGTCCAGCCCGCCTTCGGTGGTGACTTCCTCGCGGCGCTCGGGCACCAGGCAGACGTCCTGCGGGCGGATCGCGCAGGCGATGTCGAGCATCTCCTGGGTGAGCGCGCATTCCAGGTTCATGCGCGTGGCCAGCAGCGGGCGCAGCGCGTGCACGTCGGCGTCGCGGATGTGGCGGCGGTCTTCGCGCAGGTGCAGCGTGATCAGGTCGGCGCCGGCCTGCTCGGCCTGCAGCGCGGCCTGGATGGGATCGGGGTAGACCGTGCCGCGCGCGTTGCGCAGCGTGGCCACGTGGTCGATGTTGACGCCAAGGTCGATGACGCCGGGATGCGCGTGGAAAATCATGCGGGCAGGCTCAGAGATAGTGCAGGTCGATCAGGATCTGGCGCGTCTTCAGCGGCGCGCCTTGCAGATAATAATGCAGCAGGAAGCGCATCAGCGCACGGCTTTGCGTCACGGTCTGGGGCCGGCGGTAGTCGTCCTGCGACATGTCGAGCAGGGTCTGCCCGGACACCACCGGCCACGAGGACGGATCGCTCGGCTGCGCGCGGCGCACGCCGCGCTCCGGCTGGTACACGTAGTCGTGCTCCGGCTCCACCGCCTCGCCCGAGTTCGCGCATTCGTCGAAGGCCACGGCGAAGCCGGTTTCCTGCAGCAGCACGCGCTCGAAGCTGCGCAGCACCAGGCCGGCCTGCTCGCCGTGCGCGAGCCGCGCCAGCGTTTCCATGTACTGGCGGAACAGCGCCACGTGGGCGTCCTCGCGCGGGCAGAAGCGCAGCAGCAGCTCGTTGAGGTAGAAGCCCGACAGCAGCGCGTCGCTGGCCAGCGGCAGCAAGCCGCCGACCCACTCCGCGCGCGTGAGCGTCTTGACCTCGCCGCGCCCGCTCCACGACAGCGAGACCGGCTGGAAGTGCTGCAGCACCGGGCGCAGCGCGGAATGCGGCCGCTTGGCGCCCTTGGCGACCATCGCCACGCGGCCGTGGTCGCGCGTGAACACGTCGAGGATCAGGCTGGTCTCGCGGTAGGGCCAGGCATGCAGCACGAAGCCGGGCTGGTTGGCCACGCGCAGCTCGCTGCGCGCCGGCGCGATGCGCAGCGCGCGGTCCATCATGGCGCGCTGCTCGGCCACCTCCATGCCGGGCACGGCGTGGCTGTCCAGCAGTTCAGCGGCTTCTTCCGCCACCGGGTCGATGCGGCGGGCCTTCAGTGCCGGCCCGCCCGCTCTGTCATTCATAGCCGTAGGCGCGCAATCCGGCTTCGTTGTCGGCCCAGCCGCTCTTGACCTTGATGAACATCTCCAGGTAGACCTTGCCGTCGAACAGCTTTTCCATGTCGATGCGGGCTTCGGTGGAGATGGTCTTGAGCTTGGCGCCCTTGTTGCCGATGATCATGGCCTTGTGGCCTTCGCGCTCGACCAGGATGGTGGCGAAGATGCGCCGCAGCCGGCCTTCGGTCTCGAACTTCTCGATGATGACCGTGCTGGTGTAGGGCAGCTCGTCGCCGGTCCAGCGGAACACCTTCTCGCGGATGATCTCCGAGGCGAGGAAGCGCTCGCTGCGGTCGGTCATGGAATCGGCGTCGTACATCGGCTCGCCTTCCGGCAGGTAGGGCCGGATGATGCCGAGCAGGCGCGCGATGTGGTCATGGGTCTTGGCCGACATCGGCACCACTTCCGCGAACTGGAACTGGTGGCCCATCTTTTCCAGGAACGGCATCATCACCTCGGCGCGGTCCGCGCCGAGGCGGTCGAGCTTGTTGGTGACCAGCAGCACCGGCACCTTCTTCGGCAGCAGCGCCAGCACCTTCTCGTCGTCGGGGCCGTACTGGCCGGCCTCGACCACGAACAGCACCAGGTCCACGCTCGACAGCGTGGACGTGACGGCGCGGTTGAGCGAACGGTTCAGCGCGCTGGCGTGGCGCGTCTGGAAGCCCGGGGTGTCGACGAACACGTACTGCGCGTCGTCGGTGGTCTGGATGCCGACGATGCGGTGGCGCGTGGTCTGCGCCTTGCGCGAGGTGATGCTGATCTTCTGGCCGACCAGCGCGTTCATCAGCGTGGACTTGCCGACGTTGGGACGCCCGACGATGGCCACGGTGCCGCAGCGGAACGCCGCGAAAGGGGTACCCGCGGCATCTTGCCGCGGATCGAGTGATTCGGTCATTCCTTCAACCTGAGAGACAACTGGGGATCGGGCGGCACCGGCTGCTTGCGGGTCTTGCCGGTACGCTCGGCCCGGCTGCGCTTGAGCAACTGGGGCACGAGCTTCTGCACCTCGTCGAGAGCCAGCTTGGCGGCGGCCTGCTCGGCGGCGCGGCGCGACGCGCCGGTGCCGAACACCCGCACTTCCAGTTTAGGCACGGTGCACTCGACTTCAAACTGCTGGTTGTGCGCCGCGCCGTGGGTGGCGATCACGTTGTATTGCGGCAGCGCTATCTTGTGGCCTTGCAGGTACTCCTGCAGCAGCGTCTTGGCATCCTTGCCCAGCGTGCGCGGATCGACCTGCTCGAGGATGGGGATGTACAGCTTGCGGATCAGGGTGCGCGCGCCCTCGAAGCCGGCGTCGAGGAACACCGCGCCGACGATGGCCTCGAGTGCGTCGGCCAGGATCGAGGGGCGGCGAAAGCCGCCGCTCTTGAGCTCGCCCTCGCCCAGGCGCAGGGCCTCGGACAACTGCAGCATCTGCGCGATCTCGTACAGCGCCTGCTGCTTGACGAGGTTGGCGCGCACGCGGGACAGGTCGCCTTCGTCGAGCTTGCTGAACATGCCGTACAGCATGTCGGCCACGGCGCAGTTGAGCACCGAATCGCCGAGGAATTCCAGGCGTTCGTTATGCAAGGCACTGTGGCTGCGGTGCGTCAGCGCCTGCTGCAGCAGTTCTGGCTTGCTGAAGCGGTAGCCGAGGCGTTGCTGCAAGGCGTCGAGGTTCATGTCAGTACTGCGTTCCCGAGTAGGTAATCAAAAGGCTCAGCGGGCCGTATAGCGGCACCTCGTTGCGGTAGGAGAATCCCACCGAGCGGATGGTGCCGTTGTCATCCTCGTGGATATCCAGATCGTCGCTGCGCACGGCCGTGATGCGGTCGATCTGCGCCTGCTTGTTGAAATAGTCGGCCACTTCGCGCCGGTTGCCCGCCTGCTGCTTGGCGTAGCTGACCGCGCGCTTGACCGAAAAATATTCCAGCAGGCTCGGTATCGCCCGGATCGCGGGAATGACCACGCCCACCACCACCAGGATGACCACCAGCAGGCTGCCCAGCGAAAATCCGCGCTGCCCGCTGTGCCTCGCCAGGCGCTGCCGCCGTCCCCCGACGGCACCGCCAATTCGTTCCGATTGACCCATAATGCGCTTTCCCTCGCTTGACCGGAGTGGTTATTCGCGCCGCGGGGATGCTACTTGAACGATCCCACGCGTCCGATATTGCCGAGGTTCATCCAGATCAGGAACGCCTTGCCGACGATGTTCTGATCGGGGACGAAACCCCAGTAACGTGAATCCAGGCTGTTGTCGCGGTTGTCGCCCATCACGAAATAGTGACCTGGCGGCACCTTGCAGATCAGCCCTTGCTGATTGTAAGTGCAGTTCTCGTGGAACGGAAAATCCGGGTCGGCGCCGGCGATGAAGGCCGGCCGGTCGGCGTCGTTGAGGATGCCGTGGACCGGGCCGGCCGGCAGCGTCTCGTCGAAATGCTTGGAGTACGACAGGCGCTCTTCGTCGAGGTAGTCGGGCAGCGGCGCGTATTGCGCCGGCTTGCCGTTGATGGTCAGGCGCTTGTCCTGGTAGCTCACCACGTCGCCCGGCACGCCGATCACGCGCTTGATGTAGTCGAGCGACTGGTCCTTCGGGTAGCGGAACACCATCACGTCGCCGCGCTGCGGCTCGCCCACCGGGATGATCTTCTGGTTCACCACCGGCAGGCGGATGCCGTAGTCGAACTTGTTGACCAGGATGAAATCGCCGATCAGCAGCGTCGGGATCATCGAGCCGGACGGGATCTTGAACGGCTCGACCACGAACGAGCGCAGCACGAACACCGCCAGGATCACCGGGAAGAAGCTCGCCGAGTATTCCAGCCACCAGGGCTGGCGCAGCTTTTCCTCGGCCAGGCGGCTGCGCGAGGTGTCGATCTCGCCGGTGCCGTAGCGGCCCTGGAGGTCGGCCCTGCGCGCATCGAACTCGGCGAGCGCGGCCTGCGCGGACAAGCGCCGCTGCTTTTCGAACACCAGCTTGTCGGCCACCCAGGCAATGCCCGTGATGACCACCAGCACAAAAAGGATCAGTGCAAAATTCATGACGGCTAGATCGTGGTGATGTTTTGTTAGAGTCCGCTTCGCCCGCGGCCAGGCGCAAGCCCGGCCCGGTTGCCTTGTTGCCTTGCTACCCTGCCCGCCTTACTTGTCGCTCACCTGCAGGATCGCCAGGAAGGCTTCCTGCGGAATTTCCACCGTGCCCACCTGCTTCATGCGCTTCTTGCCCGCCTTCTGCTTCTCGAGCAGCTTCTTCTTGCGCGAGATGTCGCCGCCGTAGCACTTGGCCAGCACGTTCTTGCGCAGCGCCTTGACGTTCTCGCGCGCGATGATGTTCGCGCCGATGGTGGCCTGGATGGCCACGTCGTACATCTGGCGCGGGATGATCTCGCGCATCTTGGACACCACCTCGCGGCCGCGGTACTGCGAGTTGCTCCGGTGCACGATCACCGACAGCGCGTCGACCTTGTCGCCGTTGATCAGGATGTCGACCTTGACCACGTCGGCGGCGCGGTACTCCTTGAACTCGTAGTCCATCGAGGCGTAGCCGCGCGACACCGACTTGAGCCGGTCAAAGAAGTCCATGACGATTTCCGCCATCGGGATCTCGTACGTGAGCTGCACCTGCTTGCCGTGGTAGCTCATGTTGATCTGCGTGCCGCGCTTCTGCGTGCACAGCGTGATCACCGAGCCGACGTAGTCCTGCGGCATGTACAGGTTGACCGTGACGATCGGCTCGAGGATGTCCTCGATGCGGCTCGGGTCCGGCATCTTGGCCGGGTTCTCCACGGTCAGCATGGTGCCGTCGCGCATCTTGACCTGGTACACCACCGTCGGCGCGGTGGTGATCAGGTCCATGTCGAATTCGCGCTCCAGGCGCTCCTGCACGATCTCCATGTGCAGCAGGCCGAGGAAGCCGCAGCGGAAGCCGAAGCCGAGCGCCTGCGACACTTCGGGCTCGTACTGCAGCGAGGCGTCGTTGAGCTTGAGCTTCTCGAGCGATTCGCGCAGCGCTTCGTACTGGTTGGCCTCGACCGGGTACAGGCCGGCGAACACCTGCGGCTTGACTTCCTTGAAGCCCGGCAGCGGCGCGGCGGCCTTGCGCGCCATGTTGGTGATGGTGTCGCCCACCTTGGCGGCCTTCAGTTCCTTGATGCCGGCGATGACGAAGCCCACCTGCCCGGCCGTCAGCGCCTCGCGCTGCAGCGACTTGGGCGAGAACACGCCGACCTGCTCGACCAGGTGCTGCGAGCCGGTGGCCATCAGCAGCACCTTGTCCTTGGGGCGCAGCGTGCCGTTGACCACGCGCACCAGCATCACCACGCCGACGTAGTTGTCGAACCACGAGTCGATGATCAGCGCCTGCAGCGGCGCGGCCGCGTCGCCCTTGGGCGCGGGCACGCGCGCGATCATGGCCTCGATCACGTCCTGCACGCCGACGCCGGTCTTGGCCGAGCACGGCGTGGCGTCCTGCGCGTCGATGCCGATCACTTCCTCGATCTCGCGGATGGCGTTTTCCGGGTCGGCCTGCGGCAGGTCGATCTTGTTGAGCACCGGCACCACTTCCACGCCGAGCTCGATCGCGGTGTAGCAGTTGGCGACGGTCTGCGCTTCCACGCCCTGCGAGGCGTCCACCACCAGCAGCGCGCCTTCGCAGGCGGACAGCGAGCGGCTCACTTCGTAGCTGAAGTCGACGTGCCCCGGGGTGTCGATCAGGTTCAGGTTGTAGATCTGGCCGTCGCGCGCCTTGTAGTTCAGCGCCGCGGTCTGGGCCTTGATGGTGATGCCGCGCTCCTTCTCGATGTCCATCGAGTCGAGCACCTGCGCCTCCATCTCGCGATCGGACAAGCCTCCGCACAGTTGGATGATGCGGTCGGCCAGGGTCGATTTGCCGTGGTCGATGTGGGCGATGATCGAGAAGTTGCGGATATGGTCCATCGGATGTTCAGGGGTGCGCCTTTTCTCGCCTGGAGGTGCCCGCCAGGGCACGCCGGACGGCGCAGCGGCTATGAACGGCCTGGAACCGGCACCCTGCCGGGCACGCGCCGTTCCGGGCCGCAAGGTTGGTGGCGCGGATTTTGCGCCAAAGCGCGATTTTACCGTACTTTCAAGGACTTCCGTATGGCGAGATGGCTTGCGCCGCCAGCCACGCCCGCACCCGCGGGACGTCGAGGAAATAGTGGCACAGCTCGCCGCCGGCACCCGCGGGCGTGCCGGTCATCAGCACCGGCACCAGCTCGCCGAAGCGGGCCTCGGTGGCGGCGTCGGCATCGACGTCCACCTCGTGCAGGACAAAGGAAAAATCGCGCCGGAGCGGCTCCAGCGCGATCTTCATGTCCTCGCACAGATGGCAGTAGGTCCTGCCATACAGCGTGAGCGCGGTCATGGGGACGGGCTAGCGCGAGGAAACCGTGCCCGGCCGCAGCGTCAGCACCTGGGTGGCGTCGCCGCGCCTGACGAACACCGCGGCGATCTTGCCCTTGTCCAGGCCTTTGACCAGTTCGTTGAACTGGCGCGGGCTGGTCACGTCGCTGTCGCCCAGACGCAGGATGATGTCGCCCGGGCGGATGCCGGCGCGCTGGGCCGGGCCGTCGGCCTGCTCGACCTCCACCCCGGACTTGATCTTCAGCTCCTTGAGCTTGGCGTCCGGGATCTCGTTGACGATCAGCCCCAGCGCGTTGGGCTTGGCCGCCTGCGCGGCGCCGTCGTCGCGCGGCGCATTGCCGTTGCGCGCCTTGACCTTGGTGTCGGCGTCTAGCTCGGCCACGGTGATGTTGACGTCGCGCGTCGCGCCCTTGCGCCACAACTGCAGCGGCACGCGCGTGCCCGGCTTGATGTCGCCGACCATGCGCGGCAGGTCCGAAGCCTTCTCGATGTCGCGGCCGTTGAACTTCAGGATGATGTCGCCGGCCTCGATGCCGGCCTTCTCGGCGGGCCCGCCCGGCTCCACGCTGCCCACCAGCGCGCCGCGCGCGCGGCCCAGGCCGAGCGAGTCGGCGACTTCCTTGGTCACGTCGCCGATGGCCACGGCGATGCGTCCGCGCGTGACCTTGCCGTTCGCCTTGAGCTGCTCGGTCACGCGCATCGCCTCGTCGATGGGAATCGCGAAGGAAATGCCCATGTAGCCGCCGCTGCGGCTGTAGATCTGCGAATTGATGCCGATCACTTCGCCGCGCAGGTTGATCAGCGGGCCGCCCGAGTTGCCGGGGTTGACGGCCACGTCGGTCTGGATGAACGGCAGGTAATCGCCGGTGTCGCGCCCCTTGGCGGAGACGATGCCGGCGGTCACGCTGTTGTCGAGGCCGAACGGCGAGCCGATCGCCAGCACCCACTCGCCCGCGCGCACCTTGTCGGAGTCGCCGAGCGTGAGCTTGGGCAGGCCGGTGGCGTCGACCTTGAGCAGCGCCACGTCGGTGCGCTTGTCCGAGCCGATCAGCCTGGCCTTGAATTCGCGCTTGTCGGGCAGCGTGACGTAGATGGTATCCGCGTCGGCCACCACGTGCGCGTTGGTCATCACATAGCCGTCCTGGCTGATGACGAAACCGGACCCGACCCCGCGGCTCTGCTCCTCGCCCTGCGGCGGCTGGCCGCGGCGCGGCGCGCCCGGCGGCGTGGGCGTGCCCGGCGCGCCGGGCATCGGCACGCCGAAGAAGCGGCGGAAGAACTCGGCCATTTCATCGTCGTCGGGGCTGCCGTTGCCGCGCGCGCGCACCCGCTCGGTGGTGCGGATATTGACGACGGCCGGCCCGGTCTTGTCGACCAGATCGGTGAAATCGGGCAGCCCGTAGGACTGCGCGGCGGCCTGCGCATGGCTCACTTCTGCGACCAGCGGCGCAAACGCGAGAATGGCAGCCATGAGCACGGTCCGAGCCAAGGCTGGAGATCTTGGTGACATCATCGACTCCCGGAAATCGGCAAAAAGGAAGGAAACGGGGCTTCGGAGGGGCCGTAGCGCGGCGCGCCCGCGGCGGGGAGCCGCGGCGCCACCGGCGGCCCGGAGCGCGGGCCGGCTCAGTGCGCCTTCGGCGGTGGCTTGTATTCTACCGCCGAGGCGAACTGGCGGACGGTGGCGGGCGGCACTTCGCCCACCACGGTGATCCAGAAATCGGCGACGCGCCGCACCACCACCTGGGTGGCGCCCAGCGAGGCGACGCCTTCGCGGCGCACGCGCTGCTCGGAAACCGGCTCGATGAACACCGACAGCCCGGTCAGCCCGTCGCTGTAGACGATCTGGAGCACCTCGAAGACCTGCCCGCGCGGGTTGGCCTGCGGCGAGCGCAGTTCGCCGAGCGGGCGGCGGACCTCGCGGATCTTCATGAAGCCCTTGACCGGAATCCCGATGCTCCAGCCCTCGTCGGCGATGTTGGCCGGCTGGTTGGTGACTTCGTAGTGATTCCAGGAACTGGCGTTCTTGATGGCGGTGAGAATGCGCTGCTTTTCCGAGGGCACGCCGATCTCGACCTGCGAGAACGCGACCTGCTCGAGCACCTTGCCGCCCTCGCCCACGGTCTGGGCGCGCATCAGCAGCCCGGAGTTCTTCTCGGCCCACAGCCGCACGGCATAACGCGCGGCATCGTGCGGATCGAGCGAGAACACTTCGCATTCGACCCCGGCGACGCGCTCGCCGGGCAGCTTGCGCATCTCGTAGATGTCGAGGACATCGCTTTTGTTGGTCGCCAGCAGGGCCGGGAAGCGGTCCTTCGCTTCCTGCTTTTCCACCACCACCAGCTTGGCCTCGGGGATCAGGCTGTGCACGACGTCGTTCTGGCGCAGCACTTCGCGCGGCTTGCCGTCCAGCGTTTCCAGCCGTTCGTATTCGTTGTTGACCAGGTCGCTGTAGTGCTGGATGCGCGAGGCATGCATCACGCTGCCACGCTGATAGATCAGCGTGCCGACATAATTCTCGCGCTGGGCCGCGCGGTGGATCTTGTTGAGCCAGGCCGTCGCATCCCGCCGGGCCAGGGTATTGTCCGCCGGCTGCGCGCCTGCCGCAGCCGCAGTCAGACACAAGGCCAGAAAAAAGGACCTGCGAAGGGCCCTTATTCTGCGTGCGCCCGCTACGTTGGCGGGCGACCATCCTTTATGCATGTCCGGCATTATTCCTGCGAATTGTCCTGAGAAAAGTTTGCACTGTTGACAACGGTGCGCATGGTCGGGACGACCGCGTCGGTGGCCACCGACACCCGGTGGGCACGCAGGTATTCGTCAAGGCGCGGATCGCGGATCATCTGCGCGCTGTCGGCGGAAACGGTCACGATGCCACCGGCCTTGGGCACGGCGGGCTGCTCGGCACGCGCCACCACGGCATCGGGCGCGCCCACGTCGCCGGTGCCGCGCATCTGCGGCACCACGACCCAGCTCACGGCCGCCACGGCGGCGGCGATGGCCGTGCCCGGCATCACCCGGCGCACCCACGAAGGCTTGAACAGCATGCGATGCGCCGCCGCCTGCTGGGCCACGGCGGGCACCAGCACGTGCGGTTCGCTGTCGAGACGCGCGGAAAAACGGGAGAGGAAATCGTCGGTCGAGCCGGCATGCGTCAGTTCTTCCGAACGCAGGGCATCGCCGATCAGCTGGAACGTGGTCCAGCTTGCCATGCCGTCCTCGCCCTTGGCGAGATCCAGTACGGCGTTGACTTCGTGCGGCGCCAGCTCGCCATCCATCAGCGCGGAGATCTGCTCCGCTGCTTCCACTACATGAACCGACTGCTTATGAGCCTGACCCATTTCCCACCCCTAGAAAAACCATTGAACACCGACAATCCCGTCTGACTGCTTTTGTCGTTTATCGATGCAGGAATAGGCTGCAACGCTGGCCGCACGACATTTTCTTACCACTTACCGCCGTCTTGCTACTTACCGTTTACCACTGACTTGCCGCCGATTTACCGCTTACCACCGCTTGCCCTCTGCCGTTCCCAGCAGCGGACGCAATTTCTCGGCGATCGCCTCGCGCGCCCGGAAGATGCGTGATCGGACCGTTCCGATCGGACACCCCATCGCCTCGGAAATCTCCTCATAGCTGAGGCCCTCGATTTCGCGAAGCGTGATTGCCGTGCGCAGTTCTTCCGGCAGGGCTTCCATCGCCCGGTTGACCGTTTCGGCCACCTGTCGGGTATGGAGCATCGACTCCGGCGTATTGATATCTCTTAGTTGCTCGCCATCCGCAAAAGTTTCAGCCTCTTCGGCATCGATGTCGCTGGTGGCTTCCGGCCTGCGCCCCTGGGTTGCCAGGTAGTTCTTTGCCGTGTTCACCGCAATCCGGTACAACCAGGTGTAGAACGCCGACTCGCCGCGGAATTGCGGCAAGGCACGATACGCCTTGATGAAGGCGTCCTGTGCCACATCCTCCACTTCCGCCGAATCCCGCACCAAGCGCGAAATGAGCCTGATGATCTTGCGGTGGTATTTGGCCACCAGCAGTTCAAAGGCCCGCTTATCGCCCTTCTGGACGCGTTCAACGAGGAGCTGATCGGCTTCGCGTTCGCTCACGAATGGTTCACCTGCAGTGTATCTCTTGGTATCGTCTTCACGACAAACGTTGTATTTTACCTACGTAGCCGGCGCACGGTCAGTGCGTTGCAACGCATTTTGTGACGAATGGTTGCAGCGCGGCGCCGCTCATGCTGCCTCGCGCGCCGGCGCCTGTTCGCGCCGCGCCGCGCCGAGTGCGCGCCTCAGTGCCCGCAGGGAATCGGAAGCCGCGGCTCCCGGGCCGATGATCAATGTCCGTGGCGGCGTGCCGCTGGCCGGCTCCAGCGCCAGCACGAGCGCCAGGCCGCCCAGGTCCCAACTGCCGGCGACCCGCGCCACCGCATCGGCGCCGGTATGCAGGCGGACCAGGATGGCGGGCCGTCCCGCGGCACCGCCGTGCCCCGGCGCCAGTCCGGCATAGGTGCAGCCGGCGGCCCGCCAGAGCGCGGGCCAGTGGCTCAGGAGCCAGCCGCCGGCTGCCGCCGCGGCCAGCGCCGGCAGCCACTGCGCCAGGCCCCAGCCTTCGGGAGAACGCGCCAGGCTCCACGCGGCCTCGCGCGCGAGCAGCGCAAGCGCCGCCAGTTCGCCAGCCAGGAACAGCGCCAAGACCCACCGCAGGCGATGGGTCCCGAGCGAAGTCCGGAGGAGCGTCACCCGGCGGCTGCCGGGTTCAGACGCGGCGGAAGACAAGCGTGCCGTTGGTGCCGCCGAAACCGAAGTTGTTCTTCACCGCGACGTCGATCTTCAGGTCGCGTGCCGTGTTGGCCACGTAGTCCAGGTCGCATTCGGGATCCTGGCTGAAGATGTTGATGGTCGGCGGCGAGACCTGGTGGTGCAGCGCCAGCACGGTGAAGACGGATTCGAGGCCGCCGGCGCCGCCCAGCAGGTGGCCGGTCATCGACTTGGTCGAATTCACGGCCATCTTGTAGGCGTGGTCGCCGAAGGCCAGCTTGATGGCTTCGCTTTCGTTCTTGTCGCCCAGCGGGGTCGACGTGCCGTGCGCGTTCAGGTAGCCCACCTCGTCCGCGTTGATGCGGGCGTCCTTGAGCGCGTTGACCATGCAGCGGCGCGGGCCGTCCATGTTGGGCGCGGTCATGTGGTAGGCGTCCCCGCTCATGCCGAAGCCGATCAGTTCCGCGTAGATCCTGGCGCCGCGCGCCTTGGCCGACTCGTACTCCTCGATCATCATCACGCCGGCGCCTTCGCCCAGCACGAAACCGTCGCGGTCCTTGTCCCACGGACGGGAGGCGGCGGCGGGATCGTCGTTGCGGGTCGACAGCGCGCGCGCGGCGGCGAAACCGCCGATGCCCAGCGGCGACACGGTCGATTCGGCGCCGCCCGCGAGCATGGCATCGGCATCGCCGGCCTGGATCAGGCGGGCCGCCAGGCCGATGCTGTGCAGGCCGGTGGTGCAGGCCGTCACCACGGCCAGGTTCGGGCCCTTGAGTCCGTGATAGATGGACAGGTGGCCCGAGATCATGTTGATGATCGAACCCGGCACGAAGAACGGCGAGATCCGGCGCGGACCGCGGTTGGTCAGCTCGGCGTGGGTATCCTCGATCATCGGCAGGCCGCCGATGCCCGAGCCGACCAGCACGCCGACGCGGTCGGCATTGGCTTCGGACACCACGTAGCCGCTGTCCTTCAGCGCCTGCGTCCCCGCTGCGATGCCATAGTGGATGAACGTATCCATGTGGCGGGCTTCCTTGGCGGGGATGTAGTCCTCGGCCTTGAAACCCTTCACTTCGCCGGCGAAGTGCACGGCTAGCGCGGAATGATCGAATTTGGTGATGGTGGCGATGCCAGACTGACCGGCAACCAGATTGGCCCAGCCCTCGGCAACCGTGTTTCCGACCGGAGACACAAGGCCAAGCCCAGTGACGACGACGCGACGACGGCTCACTATGATTTCCTACGGGTACGTGAAGCAGAACCGGAACGACGACCGGCGCCGGCCATGACAGCCTTGCGCCAGGCCACGCCGGTCACGGCGCGGCATATCCGATTGTGCTTCTTCGAACAGACGAAAGCCACAGAAAACAGCGCGGACGACCCTGCGGCCAGTCCGCCTGTTTTCTGTGGCTCGGAATCCAGATACGACAGGCTCAGGCCTTGACGTGTGCGGTGGCGTAATCGATGGCCTGTTGCACGGTCGTGATCTTTTCGGCTTCCTCATCGGGAATTTCCATGCCGAATTCATCTTCCAACGCCATCACGAGCTCAACCGTGTCCAGCGAATCCGCACCGAGATCGTTCACGAACGAGGATTCGTTCTTGATGTCAGCCTCGGCCACGCCGAGTTGCTCTGCCACGATTTTCTTGACGCGTTGTTCGATATTGTCCATGTAACCCTCCAGGGAAGTTCGACAAAAAGTGGGCGCATTTTAGCAGGTTTGGACCATAAAAATCCCACCCGCCTTCCATTGCAAGAACCGCGCCCGTTCAGTTCAAAAAACAACCACTTCACACGGCATCTACCGGCTTCTCCCTCGAAACCGTCCGCCGTGAAACGTGATCAATTCATGTACATGCCACCATTCACATGGAGCGTCGTACCGGTAATGTAGGCTGCCTGGGGGCCAGCCAGGAAAGCCACCGCATGCGCGATGTCTTCCGGCTGGCCGAGGCGGCCCAGCGGGATCTGGGTCTTCAGTGCCGCGTGCTGCTCATCCGACAGGACCTTGGTCATGTCGGTGTCGATGAAGCCCGGCGCCACGCAGTTCACGGTCACGTTGCGGCTGCCGATCTCGCGCGCCAGCGCGCGGCTCATGCCTTCCACGCCGGCCTTGGCGGCGGCGTAGTTCATCTGGCCCGGGTTGCCGGTCGAGCCGACCACCGAGGTGATATTGATGATACGGCCGCCGCGCGCCTTCATCATCGGGCGCAGCACCGCGCGCGACAGGCGGAACACCGCGGTCAGGTTGGTCTCGATCACCGCGCTCCAGTCCTCGTCCTTCATGCGCATGGCGAGCTGGTCCTGCGTGATGCCCGCGTTGTTGACGAGGATGCCGAGGCCGCCGTGCGCCTTGACCAGTCCGTCGATCAACGCCTCGGACGCCGCGGCGTCGTTGACGTTGAGCACCGCGCCGCGGCCCGTGCCGCCGGCCGCGGCCAGGTATTCGCCGATGGCGGCCGCACCCGCCTCGCTGGTGGCGGTGCCGATCACGGTGGCGCCCTGGGCAGCCAGCTCGAGCGCGATGGCGCGGCCGATGCCGCGCGAGGCGCCCGTTACCAGCGCGACCTGGTTTTCCAGAGTTTTCGTCATAGCGTTGGTCCTTTCTTGCCTTACTTGAGCAGCGCCAGCGTGTCCTGCAGCGAGGCCGGATCGAAGATCGCGCCGCCGGTCAGGTTGCCGTCGATGCGCTTGGTCATGCCCGCCAGCACCTTGCCGGGGCCGCACTCGATCACGTGGGTGACGCCCTCGGCGGCCATCTTCTGCACGCACTCGACCCAGCGCACCGGCGCCGCGGCCTGGCGCACCAGCGCGTCCTTGATCGCCTGCGGGTCGCTGACGATGGCCACGTCCACGTTGTTGACCAGGGGAATGGCGGGCGCGCCGAAGGCCATGCCGGCCATGCGCTCGCGCAGGCGGTCCGACGCCGGCTTGAGCAGCGACGAGTGGAACGGCGCCGACACCGGCAGCGGCAGCGCGCGCTTGGCGCCGCGCGCCTTGGCCAGTTCGCAGGCCTTCTCCACGGCCGCCTTGTTGCCGGCGATCACCACCTGCGACGGCGCGTTGAAATTCACCGCTTCCACCACGCCGACGCCCGCGGCCGAAGCCTCGGCGCAGGCGGCGCGCACGTCGTCGTCGGACAGGCCGAGAATGGCGGCCATGCCGCCCTCGCCCACCGGCACGGCTTCCTGCATCGCCTGCGCGCGGAAGCGCACCAGCGGCACCGCCTCGGCGAACGGGATCACGCCGGCGGCCACCAGCGCGGAATACTCGCCGAGGCTGTGGCCGGCCACCAGCGCCGGCGCCGCGCCGCCCGCGTCGATCCACGCGCGGTAGATCGCCACGGCCGCGGTCAGCATGACCGGCTGGGTATTGGTAGTGAGGTTCAGTTCCTCGGCCGGGCCTTCGGCGATCAGACGGCCCAGGTCCTGCCCGAGCGCGGCCGAGGCTTCTTCCAGCGTGGCGCGCACGACGGCGTTGTCGGCGAACGCATTGAGCATGCCGACCGCCTGCGAGCCCTGGCCGGGGAATACAAAGGAAAATTTCATCGCAATCGAATCTTAAAGAGGAACACCGCGAAAAACGCAGCGGCGTGGCGGCGCAGCGGCGCCGCCGGATGTCACATGCGCGCCAGCACCGCGCCCCAGGTGAAGCCGCCGCCCACGCCTTCCATCAGCACGTGATGGCCCGGGCGGATGCGGCCGTCGCGCACCGCCACGTCCAGCGCCAGCGGGATCGAGGCGGCCGAGGTGTTGCCGTGCTCGTGCACGGTCGCCACCATGCGCTCGGGCGGCAGGCCGAGCTTCCTGCCGGTGCTCTGCATGATGCGGATGTTGGCCTGGTGCGGCACCAGCCAGTCGATCTTCTCGGCCGGGAACTGCGCGCCGGCGAGCGCCTCGCGGGCAACCTTGTCGAGCACCGTGACCGCGAGCTTGAACACCGCCTGGCCGTCCATGTGCAGGAACGCATTGCCGGTGATGCTGCCGCCCGACACGTTGCCCGGCACGCACAGGATGTCGACGTGGCTGCCGTCGGCATGCATCGCCGCGGACAGGATGCCGGGTTCCTCGGACGCCGACAGGACCACCGCGCCGGCGCCGTCGCCGAACAGCACGCAGGTGGTGCGGTCATTGAAGTCGAGGATGCGCGAGAACACTTCCGCGCCGATCACCAGCGCGTTGCGGTGCGAGCCGCTGCGGATGAATTTCTCGGCCGTGGACAGCGCGTAGACGAACCCCGAGCACACGGCCTGCATGTCGAACGCGGCGCAGCCGTTGGTGATGCCGAGCTTCTGCTGCACCAGGCAGGCGGCGCTCGGGAACACGAAATCCGGCGTGGACGTCGCCACGATGATCAGGTCGATGCTCTGGCGGTCGATGCCGGCGGCTTCCAGCGCGCGCTCGGCGGCCTTGACGGCCAGGTCGCTGCTGGTGACGTCCGGCTCGGCCCAGTGGCGCGCCGAGATGCCGCTGCGCGAGAAGATCCATTCGTCGCTGGTCTCGATGCCCTTCTCAGCCAGTTGCGCCGCGAGTTCTTGATTGGTGACACGCCGCGGAGGCAGATAGCTCCCGGTCCCGATGATTTTTGCGTAGCTTGTCATGTAGTGTCGGATCGATCGTGTGGCCACGGGTCGTCGCCCGCGGCATCTGCATCAGAACCTCAGGCGGCGTACGGGCTTGGACTAGGATCCTGGGCACCTGACTGCGGGCCGGAAGCCGGAGTGCTGTTACCTGACTTGTTGGCGAAAGCCTGAATGGTGCGAGCGATCACACCATTACTGGCCGCATCATACCCGCGTTTGATGGCCCACTCAAAAGCGTGCGCGTCGGCCGAGCCGTGGCTCTTGATCACCAGCCCGCGCAGGCCCAGCAGCGATGCGCCGTTGTAGCGCGCGGGGTCGAGCCGCCGGGACAGGCGCTTGAGCACCGGCATGGCCAGGCCCGCCAGCAGCCGGGTGAACCACGAGCGCGTGAATTCTTCCTTGATCATGTTGCCGATCATCTTGGCCAGGCCTTCGCTGCTCTTGAGCGCGACGTTGCCGACGAAACCGTCGCACACCACGATGTCGGTGGTGCCCTTGAAGATGTCGTTGCCTTCCACGTTGCCGTAGAAATTGAGCTCGGAAGCGCGCAGCAGCTCGCCGGCGCGCTTGACCACGTCGTTGCCCTTGATCACTTCCTCGCCGATGTTGAGCAGGCCGACGCTGGGGCGTTCCTTGTGGTCCACCACCGCGACCATCGCCTCGGCCATGCGCGCGAACTGCAGCAGGTGCTCGGGCCCGCAGTCGGCGTTGGCGCCGAGGTCGAGCACCGTGGTGCCCCAGCCCTGCTCGTTGGGAATGGAAGTGGCGATCGCCGGGCGCTCGATGCCTTCGAGCGTCTTGAGCACGTAGCGCGACACCGCCATCAGCGCGCCGGTGTTACCCGCCGAGATGCAGGCGTCGGCCAGACCCTCCTTGACCTGGGTCACGGCCACGCGCATCGAGGAATCCTTCTTCCTGCGCAGCGCCACCTCGACCGGGTCGTCCATCGTAATGACTTCGGTCGCGGCCACGACGCGCACGCGCGGATGATCGAGCGCTTGCAGCTTGGCGAGCTGCGCCTCGATGCTGTCGCGCAGGCCCACCAGCACCACCTCGGCGTCGCTGTGGCTGGAGAGAAAACTGATCGCTGCCGGGATCGTCACGTCAACGCCGTGATCGCCACCCATGCAGTCGATAGCTAGTTTGATCGTCATTGTTTCCTGGTGCACAAGCGCCTATCGGCATGACTTGAAGGCCGGAAGCCTGCACTGCGGTGCGCTGCGAGCGCGCAACAAAAAAGCGGCAACGATTTTGCCGCTTTTTTGTTTTCGACCTACCAACGTGCGCGTACGAGACGCAAAGTCACGCCGAACGATCTGTCAGTCGTTCTTGGTCTTGATGACCTTGCGGCCACGATAGTAGCCGTTCGGGCTCACGTGGTGACGCAGGTGGGTTTCGCCCGTGGTCGGTTCCACCGCCAGCGGCGCGGCCGACAGATGATCGTGCGAACGGTGCATGCCGCGCTTGGACGGCGACTTCTTGTTCTGTTGAACTGCCATGATGACTCCTTCGAGAATTTTTCAATGGTAACACACGCATCCCGCACGAGGCGTAGCCGGGCCCGGCCGGATGCTGATCCTGGTGCCTTGCGGACGCTGCCTGAATACCGGCGGACCGGCGTCAGTGCTTCGTCTTCAGGCCGGCCAGCGCCGCAAAGGGCGAAGGCCGTTTTTCTTCTTCCGGCGGTTCCTCGGGTTCGGGTTCCGCCAGACCGTCCGCCCCGGTGACGAGGCTTTCGTGCACCTCGGGGCAGACGTCGTGCTTGGGCGCCACCGGCAGGGCCAGCAGCACTTCATCTTCAATCAGCGTCAGCAGGTCGAAGCGCCGGGCGCCGACGATCACGTCGACTTCGTCGTCGTCCATCGATGCCGCATCGGCCTCTTCCTCGCTGGCCACCACTTCGAAACACATGTCGGTGGCGATGTCCTGCGCAAACACCCGCAGGCAGCGCTGGCAATCGAGCCACACGCGGCCGTTCACGGTCAGGTCGACGAACAGGCGCTGCGTGGCCGGCGCGCCGGGTTCGCCCTCTTCTTCCTCGACAAAGCCGGAAAGCGCATAGGCGAACACTTCATCCGCCGCCGATGCTGGCGCTTGCGCCGCGGTCTCGGCTATGATGCGCGGCAAATCGCGTGCCGCGACTTCGCTGGCGGCCTCGCCGCCAGCGCGGCAGAACGCGAAGAGATCGAGCGCGCGCGGGTCAATCGGCTGGGTCGGCTGGGTCATGTCTTGTCGTGCCGTTCGTCGTGCCTCGCCGGCGCCGCCGGCCGCTTCCGGCGCACCGGGGCGCATTGGCGGCGCGGAACATGGCCCCGGAGCCGCAAACCGCAGGCGGTATACACGGATACGCACAGCGATGCGCCGGACTTGCTCGGCTAAACACACGATTATACGTCGATTTTTCGTCCGCGGTCAAAAATTTGGAAGACGGCAATACGCCGCTTTCCCTTTCCACTCAATTACTTATGTCGCAACCTTCCCGCCCCGCCCTGATCCTCGGCTCCAGCTCGCCCTACCGCCGCGCGCTGCTGGAGCGCCTGCGCATTCCCTTCGCGGTGGCGGTGCCGGACATCGACGAGACCCCGCTCGCCGGCGAAAGCCCCGAGGCCACCGCGCTGCGGCTGTCGCGCGCCAAGGCGCAGGAGATCGCCGGGCGCCATCCGGACGCGCTGGTGATCGGCTCCGACCAGGTCGCCACGCTCGACGGCGCGCAGATCGGCAAGCCCGGCTCGCACGAGAAGGCGCTGGCGCAACTGCGGCTGATGCGCGGGCGCACCGTCACCTTCCATTCCGCGCTGTGCCTGCTCGACGGCCGCACCGGCGAAGCGCAGCTGGCCGACGTGCAGACACGCGCCACCTTCCGCGAGCTGCCCGACGACGAACTGGAAGCCTACCTGCGCCTCGAGCGCCCGTATGACGTGGCCGGCAGCGCCAAGTCGGAGGGGCTCGGCATCGCGCTGCTGTCGCACATGGAATCCGACGACCCCACCGCGCTGGTGGGCCTGCCGCTGATCGCACTGACCACCATGCTGCGCCACGCCGGCTACCCGCTCTTCCAGCACTGAGCGCGCCAACCAAGACAACGACGGAAACCAAGCATGAGCGGCATCCTCTACCTGATCCCCAACACGCTGGGCAAGCGCGACGAGAGCGACCCGCTGCCGGACGTGATCCCCGCCGGCGTGCAGCAGATCGCGGCCCGGCTCGACTACCTCGTGGCGGAAAACGCCAAGACCGCGCGGGCCTTCCTGAAAAAGCTCGGCGAGACCTGCCCGCTGGCCAGGCCGGTCCAGCAGATCGAGATCCGCGAGCTCAACGTCAACACGCGCGACGACGCGCTCGCCGCCCTGCTCGCCCCGATCCGCGCGGGCCGCGACGGCGGCCTGCTGTCCGAGGCCGGCGTGCCGGCGGTGGCCGACCCCGGCGCCAACCTGGTGCGCCTGGCGCATGCCAGGGGCGTGCGCGTGCGCCCGCTGGTGGGGCCCAGCTCGATCCTGCTGGCGGTGATGGGCTCGGGCCTGAACGGCCAGAGCTTTGCCTTCAACGGCTACCTGCCGGTCGACGCGGGCGAGCGCGCCCAGCGCCTGCGCGAGCTGGAACAGCTCTCGCGCAAGGCGCACCAGACCCAGGTCTGGATCGAGACGCCCTACCGCAACGGCCAGTTGCTCGAAGCGCTGCGCCAGCACTGCGCGGGCACCACCATGCTGTCGATCGCGGTGGACCTGACGCTGCCGGGCGAGACCATCGTCACGCTGCCGATCGCCGAATGGCGCCCCGAACGGCTGGCGCTGCACAAGCGCCCGGCCATCTTCTCGCTGCTGGCCGGCTGACCGGCACCCGGGCAGCCCGCAAACGAAAAAACGGGGCGTCGCCGCCCCGTTTCCGTTCCTTGCGCCTTCGCCAACTCAGTGAATCGCCTGCAGGCGCGTGCCGAACAGCATGGTCTTCATCGCCGCGGTGCCCATCGCCGCGCCGAAGCGCTTGGCCACGCGCTCGGCGATGTTTTCCTTGACCGTGTAGTCGACGATGTCCTCGGCCTTGAACAGGTCGCGCGCCACGTAGTCCGCGTTGCCCAGGCCGTCGGCCAGGCCCAGCTCGATGCTGCGCTCGCCGGACCAGAACAGGCCGGAGAACAGGTCCGGGTCGTCCTTGAGGCGGTCGCCGCGGCCTTCCTTGACCACGTCGATGAACTGCTGGTGGATCTGCTTGAGCATGGTCTCGGCGTACTGCTTCTGCCGCGGCACCTGCGGCGAGAACGGGTCGAGCATGCCCTTGTTGGCGCCGGAGGTGTAGAGCCGGCGCTCCACGCCGAGCTTGTCCATCAGGCCGGTGAAGCCGAAGCCGTCCATCAGCACGCCGATGGAGCCGACGATGCTCGCCTTGTCCACGTAGATCTTGTCCGCCGCCGCGGCCACGTAATAGCCGCCCGAGGCGCAGATCTCCTCCACCACCACGTAGAACGGCTTGTTCGGGTAGAGCGTGCGCAGGCGGTGGATCTCGTCGTTGATCATGCCGGCCTGCACCGGCGAGCCGCCCGGCGAGTTGATCTTGAGGATGATGCCGGCGGCATTGGTGTCGGCGAACGCCGCCTGCAGCGCGGCGTTGATTGATTCGGCGCTGGCCGGCGTGCCGGCGGCGATCTCGCCGTCCAGCGACACCATCGCCGTGTGGCGGCCGGACGTGGCGGTGATGCTGCCGTCGCCCTTGAAGTCGAAGATGGCGAAGAAGACCAGCGCGAACAGCGCCACGCCCACGAAGCGGAAGAAGATGCGCCAGCGGCGCGCGGCGCGCTGCTCGCGCAGGGTGGCCATCAGCACCTTCTCCAGCACGTCGCGCTCCCAGCCGGCGCCGGTCGGCACCGGGCCGCTGCCGCCGCCCGCCAGGCGCGCGCGGCGCTCGCCGGCTTCGCGCCGGGCCGCGTCGTCGCCGGCGCGCAGGTCCTGCTCCAGCGGGAAATCGGCGTGCGCGGCGGTTTCCAGCCGTTCGCCGGCGGACCCGGCCGGCTCCTGCGGCTTGCCGGTTTCGTCCTGCGGCGGTTTTTGCTGTTCAGTCATGCAGTTGGCTCTTGGTTCGCTCTTGGTTGTCGGTGAGGGTCGGGCTAGGCAGACGGCGTGGCAGGTGCCTCGGCGGGTGCCTCGTAGGGGCTTTCCGGCACCCAGTAGACGCTGCCGTCATGCTCTTCCACGCGCAGCCGGGACAGCGACGCGCCGCGGCAAGGACCGCCCACGCACAGCCCGCTGTCCGGTGCATAAATCGCGCCATGTGTGGCGCACATCAAGTATAGGCCCGAGGACTCGAAAAACTGGCCTTCCTGCCAGTCGAGCTCCATCGGCACGTGCGCGCACTGGTTCAGGTAGCCGTGCACGGCGCCGTCGAAGCGCACCGCGAAGGCGCCCACCTGGCGACCGCCGATCCCGACCACGAAGCGCACGCCGGCGCCGCCATCGGCCAGGTCCTGCGCCGCGCACAGCCGGCGCGCGCCCGCCGCTATCGCCAATGGTGTCTCAGGCATGCGTCAGCAACCAGTCCTTGAGGTCGGCGATCGAGGCCGCGCAGTGCACCGGCGCCATCGCGCGCAGCGCATCCGCCGGATGCGCGCCGTAGCCCACGCCGATGCCGGCGGCCCCGGCATTGGCCGCCATCTGCAGATCGTGCGTGGTGTCGCCGATCATCACGGTGCGCTCCATCTCCTGCCCGAGCTCGCGCGTGAGTTCCTGCAGCATGGCCGGATGCGGCTTGGAGAAGGTTTCGTCGGCGCAGCGGGTACCGTCGAACAGCGGCCCGAGGCCGGTGGCCTGCAGCGCGCGCTGCAGGCCCACCCGCGTCTTGCCGGTGGCCACGCCGAGGAAGTAGTGCTGCGCATGCAATGCCTCGAGCATCTCGCGCACGCCGTCGAACAGCACCAGCTCCGCGTCGCGGGTCAGGAAGTGGAAGCGGTAGCGCTCGGCCAGCTTGGGATAGTCGGCCGGATCCAGCGTCGGCACGGCGTAGGACAGCGCATCCTTGAGCCCCAGCCCGATCACGTGGCTGGCGGCGCTGTCGTCGGGCACCGGCAGGCCAAGGTCGCGGCTGGCCAATTGTATGCATTTGGCGATGGTCGGGGTGGAATCCATCAGGGTGCCATCCCAGTCGAACACGATCAGGTCGAAACGTTGCCTGGCCATTGATTTCCTTGTCGGCGCCTCAGTCGTGGGCGCGCTGGTTGCGGGCTTGCTGCAGGAAGGCTTCGCATTCCGGCGGCATGGGGGCGGTGACGGTGATGCTCTCGCCACTTGCCGGGTGCGTGAAGGTCAGGCTGTGCGCGTGCAGGAACATGCGCTTGAGGCCCGGATTGGCGCCGCTGCGGGCCAGCGCCTTGTTCAGGCCGTAGTCGCCGTACTTCTCGTCGCCGAGGATGGGAAAGCCCGAATGCGCCAGGTGGACCCGGATCTGGTGGGTGCGGCCGGTCTTCAGCTCCGCCTCCAGCAGCGTGAAGCCCGGCAGCACTTCCAGGCGGTTGAAGATGGTGTGCGACGGCAGGCCGTCGTCCTGGACCCGCACGCGGCGCTCGCCGTCGGCCGTGGTGTATTTATATAGCGGCAGCTTCACGTGCTGCCGGGCGTTGTCGAAATGGCCAGCCACGCAGGCGAAATAGCGCTTGTCGAGCGCGTTGCCGCGGATCTGCTCGTGCAGGCCGACCAGCGCGCTGCGCTTCTTGGCCAGCATCAGCAGGCCGGAGGTTTCGCGGTCGAGCCGGTGCACCAGTTCGAGAAAGCGCGCCTGCGGGCGCGCGCGGCGCAGTTGCTCGATGACCCCGAACGCCACCCCCGAGCCGCCATGCACGGCCACGCCGGCCGGCTTGTCGATCACCAGCAGGTGCTCGTCCTCGAATACCACCGGAAAGCTGGCCGCGGGCACGAAACGGGCATGATCGGATGCCTTTTCCGCCACGCGCATCGGAGGAATGCGCACGATGTCGCCCATGCAGAGGCGATAGGTGGCATCCACCCGGCCCTTGTTGACGCGCACTTCCCCGGACCGCAGGATGCGGTAGACATGGCTCTTGGGCACGCCCTTGGACAGCTTCAGCAGGAAGTTGTCGATGCGCTGGCCCTCGGCCTCTTCGCCAATTGTTATATACGCCACCTGGGGTGCGGCCGCGGCGGCCCGCACCTCTTTTTCAATTTGATGGCGTAACTCATTCATTTTCAATATAATTTCCTCGCTGTCCCGGCCAAAGACCGGCAGCGCAAGTCAGGTGTAGGCGATTCGTCGTATTTTACACTTTGGGTTGCCGCCAGCCCTGCCAGCCTCCCGCTTCTTTGCGTACCCCGCGAGCCCGCGGCTGGTGAATGGCGGCAAAAACGCAGCACGCACGGTATCGCCCGCGCAGGAAGTTGCCCGAAGGCGACTTCGGCGCTGACGGCGGTCACGTGGGAAGAGTGTTCAGGTAGAACAGAATTTGATCGCGGATGCCCTGTTGGCATCCGCTCTGGTGAGAGAAGTCCCGCCCGCACCGGGAAACGGTGCCGCCGGCATGCTTCAGACGCCGCCTGACTGGTTTATTACCGGCGCCCGGTCGCAGAACTCCAAGAAGTAGTAGGTGCGCCCGCCAGGAGATGTCAGGTAGCGAAGCAGCATTGCCGTGTCGACAAACTTGCTCTTTGACGCGTCCTAGGCCTTCCGCGGCCGGCCGCGGTGCGACCGGCGCCCTTTGCGCCCGCGCCGCCGCCCATGCCAGCCGGAAACCCGCCGGAAACGCTGCGCAGAGCAGCACGCCGGCGTTCTCTCCGACCATGCGGACGGCGCTTCGACGTCGTTACCTCTCTTTCACCCGCGCCCAGCCGGGCCGCGCCTGTCGGCGCGCCGGCGCTTTCGGCAATTCTCGCGCCCTCGCTCGCTCCCTCGCGTGCTCCACGGAACGCTGCGGGCACCGCATGCCGGTGCAATCCGCGGCATTGGAGTGAGGTAATGCGATGAAACGCATGTTGTTCAACGCGACGCAGCAGGAAGAATTGCGCGTCGCCATCGTCGATGGTCAGAAACTGATCGACATCGACATCGAGGCTGCCGGGCGCGAACAGCGCAAGGGCAATATCTACAAGGGCGTCATCACCCGCATCGAGCCGTCGCTGGAGGCCTGCTTCGTCAACTACGGCGAAGAGCGCCACGGCTTCCTGCCGTTCAAGGAAGTCGCGCGCGCCTTCTTCAAGGAAGGCGTGGACGTGCGCAACGCGCGCATCCAGGACGCGCTGCACGAAGGCCAGGAACTGATCGTCCAGGTCGAGAAGGAGGAGCGCGGCAACAAGGGCGCGGCCCTGACCACGTTCATCTCGCTGGCCGGCCGCTACCTGGTGCTGATGCCCAACAATCCGCGCGGCGGCGGCGTGTCGCGCCGCATCGAGGGCGAGGACCGCCAGGAACTGCGCGAGACGATGGGCCAGCTGACCGTCCCCGACGGCATGAGCATCATCGCCCGCACCGCCGGCATCGGCCGCTCGGCCGAGGAACTGCAGTGGGACCTGAACTACCTGCTGCAGCTGTGGAAGGCCATCGACGGCGCCGCCGGCGACAACAAGGCCCCGCTGCTGATCTATCTCGAATCCAGCCTGGTGATCCGCGCCATCCGCGATTATTTCCAGCCGGACATCGGCGAGATCCTGATCGACACCGACGAAATCTACGAGCAGGCCCGCGCCTTCATGAGCGTGGTCATGCCCGACAACATGAACCGCGTGAAGAAGTACCGGGACGACGTGCCCCTCTTCTCGCGCTTCCAGATCGAGCACCAGATCGAATCGGCCTACTCGCGCATGGTCATGCTGCCCTCGGGCGGCGCCATCGTGATCGACCACACCGAGGCGCTGGTCTCGGTGGACGTCAACTCGGCGCGCGCCACCAAGGGCGCCGACATCGAGGAAACGGCGCTGCGCACCAACCTCGAAGCCGCCGACGAGATCGCCCGCCAGCTGCGCCTGCGCGACCTGGGCGGCCTGATCGTGATCGACTTCATCGACATGGAAGCCAGCAAGGCCCAGAAGGACGTGGAAACGCGCCTCAAGGACGCCCTGCGCCATGACCGCGCCCGCGTGCAGATGGGCAAGATCAGCCGCTTCGGCCTGATGGAGCTGTCGCGCCAGCGCCTGCGCCCGTCGCTGTCGGAAGGCTCGCACATCACCTGCCCGCGCTGCAACGGCACCGGCCACATCCGCGACACCGAATCCTCCGCGCTGCAGGTGCTGCGCATCATCCAGGAAGAAGGGATGAAGGAGAACACGGCCGCCATCCACTGCCAGGTGCCGGTGGAAGTGGCCGCGTTCCTGCTCAACGAGAAGCGCCAGGACATCAACCTGATCGAGATGCGCTTCAAGGTCAACGTGCTTCTGATCCCGAACAAGCACCTCGAGACCCCGCACTACAAGCTCGAGCGCCTGCGCCACGACGACCCGCGCCTGGAAGACAGCACCGCCAGCTACAAGATGGCCGAGGCCGCCGCCAAGGAACTGGAAGCCGACACCAGCTACAGCAGCCGCAAGAAGGAAGACGCCAAGCCGCGCCAGGAAGCCGCCGTCAAGGGCATCACGCCCGAGCAGCCGGCGCCGGTGTCGGTGCCGCGCCCCGAGCGTCCCGCGCGCGTCGAGCCGCCGGTGGCCCGCCCGGTGGTGCCGGCCACCCAGCCGGTGGCCAGCGGCGGCTTCATGGGCTGGCTCAAGGGCCTGTTCGGCGCCAAGCCGGCGGCCCCCGCGGCGGAACCCGCCAAGCCGGCCGAGTCGGAACAGCGCAACGGCGACAGCCGCCGCGAACGCGGCCAGCGTGGCGAACGCGGTGAAAGCCGCGGCGAGCGCGGCCAGCGTGCCGAACGCGGCGAACGCGGTGAACGCGGTGAACGCGGCGGCGAGCGTGGCGACCGCCAGAGCCGCGGCCAGCGCGGCGAGCGCGCGCCGCAGGAACGTGGCGAGCGCACCGAGCGCGGTGAGCGCGTCGAAGCGCGCGGCGAGCGTGCCGAACGTGGCGAACGCACGGAACGCGGCGAGCGCGGCGAACGCAACGGCCGCGCCCCGCGCCAGGCCGCGCTGGAAGCCCAGCCGGCACGCCCGCAGCCCGAAGGCGCCGCAGCCGAGCGCACCGAAGGCCGTGGCGAAGGCCGCCGCGACCGCAACCAGGAGCGCCGCGAGCGCCAGCGCGAACGCCAGCGCGAGCGCGGCGAGGCACCGCGTGAGGACGAAAACGGCGAAGGCCTGGCAGCCGAAGCCGCCAGCGCCGCCGTGGCTACCGTGACCGCGCCGGCGATCCAGCGCGACGAGGCCGACAACGCACGCGCCGACCTGCAGGAAGCGCCGGAAGGCGCCGCCAACGGCGAAGGCAGCGAAGGCGAGGAACGCCGCCGCCGCAACCGCCGTGGCCGCAACCGCTATCGCCGCGAACGCGACGACAGCGTGCAGGCCGGGGAAAACGCCGAGGGCGCCGAGGGCGCCGAAGGTGCCGAGGGCGAGGAAGCAGCCGAGCCGCGCGAAGCGGTAGCCGTGGCAGCCGTAGCCCCGGCCGCCGCGGTCCAGACCGTCGAGGTCGTCGAGACCGTCGAAGCGGTGGTGGCCGAATCCGTGGCCGCCGTGGCCGCCGAGCCGGTGCCGAGCGCCCCGGCCTATCAGCCCGCCGAGGTCGCCGAAGTTGCGGCGGCGCCGACGGTGCTGCCGGCCGAAGTGCTGGCCGCCCCGGTGGCCGCGCCCGTGGCCGAGCCCGTCGAAGCCGCGGCGCCCGCGCCGGCGGCTGAAACCGCCACGGAGGAAACCGTGGCCGCCAGCCCGGCCGCCTACGCGCCGCAGCCCGCCGCGCCGGCTCCCGTGGCGCAAGCCGTTGTCCAGGCGCCCGCCCCGGTGGAAGTGCCGGTAGCAGCACCCGTGGCAGCGCCTGCCCCGGTGGCCGCCGCCGTTGCTCCGGCAGCGGCCCCGGCAAGCCTGGAAAACCTGCAGCCGATGCTCGCCTCCGCCGGCCTGGAGTGGGTGAACACCGACAGCAGCAAGCTGCGCGCGGCGCAGGAAGCCGCCGCCAGCCTCCCGCCGGCACCGCGCGTGGTACGCGAGCGCAAGCCGCTGCCGCCGCTGCCGGAAGGCCCGATGGTGCTGGTCGAGACGGCGCCCGCCGCCAAGGAAACGACGCCGCAGGAATAAGCGGCTTCGCCAGGCAACAAGGAAAGGGACGGCGATGCCGTCCCTTTTTTCATATCCGCACGCTGCGTTGGCGCCCGTCCGGCCCGGCGGCAACGGCGCGGGCGCAGGCTCGGCTAGAATGACAGCATGATGGCGCCCCCGATGGCGCCCCACGATATAGCGCCCCAATACGGCGCCCGAGGACAGCACCCGCAACCAGCCCCGCCTGTCCGCCTTCGCCCCCACCCCAGGCCATGACCGAAACCGTCATCCCCATCTTCGACCTGCGCGACCATCGCTACCGCTCGATGATGCCCGTCATCCCGGACGTGCTCGCCGCGCCCTCGGGACTGGTTGCCGACACCCGCGGCAGG
>NZ_BBQM01000029.1 GCF_000876015.1 Cupriavidus basilensis
ACCGCGCGCGGTGTAGCGGAACGAGTTGGCCGGATCGACCACGATCTCCTCGCAGGCCGCGGCCACGCCGGGGGAGTAGGCCAGCGCCAGGTCATGCTGGTTGGACATCGGCTTGGTCGGCGTGACGGAAATCTTGCCGCGCGTGGGAAATTCGTGGTATTCGAGCGCCGCCTGGCGGAAGGCGTCGCGGCTGGGGTTCTGGCTGGAGGGGTTTTCTTCGGACATTGCGGAAGGCGGAAAGGAGGCAATAGCCGGATGCGGAACACCGGCGGGCCGCCGGCGGTGCCGGGCGATGGCACCAAGTATCCGGCAAACGCCCGGCGCGGGTATTGAAATGATCTCAAGCGATGTTGAAATCCGCTGCGCGGCGACCTACGCGGGCGGCGCCTTGCGCGCCTGCTCGCCGAGCTGACGGCGCATCTCGTCGGCCAGCGGATGCAGGCCCCGCGTGGAGTCCGCCGCCACCAGGCTGTAGCCCAGGCCCTGGGCCGCCCACGAGTAGCCGGCCACGCCGGCCTGGGCGTGGGCCTTCATCGGCATGTTCTGCTCGGTCGCCATCGGCCGCACCAGCATGGCCACGCGCGTGCCGTGTCCGTCGTCGTACATGAACAGGCCGGCCGGGCCGTGCTCGGTGGCCACCAGCCGCCCGCCGATGTAGCGGTAGCCGGACTGCGCGAGGTCCGGCAGGGCGATCGGGCGCCGCAGCCGCGTGGAGACCCACTTGAGCAGGTCGGCGCTGTCGCTGGCGCTGATCTCCACCGGGCGCACCGGGTCGGAGGCGAACACCTGGTAGCTCGCGGTGGCCTCGCGCGCCAGCGCCGCGATGCCGCCGGCCGCGGGTTCGGTGGCGGCGCGCCCGATCCAGCCGCCCATGCCGCCCAGGCACAGCGCGACGAAGACCGACGCGGCCAGCCGCCACGGCGCGCCGGTGCGCGCGCGCCGCGCCTCCAGCATGCGGCTCAGGTTCAGCTCGGGCGGCACCGGCTCGCGGGCGATGGGGGCGAAGGCGGCGCGCAGTTGCGCGCGTTGCGCGACATAACCTTCGACGCGGCGCGCGACGTCGGGATGATGCCGCAGGTATGCGTCGATCTGGTGGCGCCGCGCCGCGTCCAGCGCGCCGTCGACGTAGGCCAGCAGCTCTTCTTCCTGCACCGGCCGGCCGTCGTTCCCGCCATCGTTGCCGTGCCAGCCGTCGTTCCGGTTGTCGCTCATTTCACCCTCCGCAATGCAGACTTCGTGGCCGCCCCGGCCGCGCCGGTCTCCATGATCCTCAGCAGTTTCTCCCGCGCGCGGGACAGCCGCGACATCACGGTGCCGATCGGGATGTCCAGCACGCGCGCGGCGTCCGCGTAGGACATGTCTTCCACCGAGACCAGCAGCAGTATGCTGCGCTGGTCCGCGGGCAGCGCGTCGAGCGCGTTCATCAGGTCGCGGTGGCGCAGCGCGTCTTCCTGGGTGGCGCGCGACGCCATCAGGGCTTCGTCGACGTCCTCGAGCGCGACGTGCGTGCCCAGCCCGCCGGCGCGCCGGCGCAGCGCGGTGACGGCCAGGTTGTGCAGGATGGCGAACACCCAGCTGCGCGTGTCGTCGTTGCTGCGGCGGCTGTCCCAGTAGGTGATGACCTTCTCCAGGCAGTCCTGCACCAGATCGTCGGCGGCCGCCTGCTCGCGCAGCAGCGCGCGCGCATAGCGGCGCAGCGCCGGTATCAGCGGCTCGACTTGATGCAACATGTCTTTCACTGCGATGTCCTCCCTGGTACACCCGGCCGCGCGGCATCATGCCACAGCCAGCCGGCGGTCCGCCGGCTGGCGCGGTTGCCGCCTTCCGGCTGCCGTTTCCCTACAGCGCCTGCACCTGGACCGGCGCGGCCGGCTTGCCGTTCGCGGCCGGCGCGATGACGAGGTAGCGCCGCGCCTGCGCGCCGTCGCCGCCCTGCACCACCTGGCGGATCGGGCCGATGGCGTTGACGATGGCCGAGCCCGCCGGATTGGTCATGAACGACGCGAGCGGCTCCAGTATGCCCGTGCCGTCGGCCTGGCTGGCCAGCGCGAGCACGTAGGGCTGCTTCGGCTGCAGTCCGGTGGCCGAAGCCTGCAGCACCTGGAGCAGGCCCTGGTCGAACAGCGTGACGCTGGTCGGCGCGTTGTCCGCGGCGACCGGCTTGCCGTCGGCGACGCGCAGCAGCTTCAGCTGCGTGGTCTGGCCGGCCACGCCGAGCTGCTGCAGGCCGTCCGTGCCGGCGCCTTCGGGCACCGCGTCGGGCACGTAGTTGATCGCCTGCGGGGCCTGGCCGACCGGCACGTTGGCGACCACCTTGTTGCTGGCCGTGTCGATGGCCGCGAGCTGGTCGGCGTTCTCCAGGCCGACGTAGATGCGCGTGCCGTCGCCGGACGGCCACACGCCGTGCGGCAGGCTGCCCACCGGAATGGTCGCCACCTGGGAGAAGTCGTCGGTGCGGAACACCTTGACCTGGTTTAGGCCGCCGACGCTGACGTAGGCGAAGGTGCCGCCCGCCGTGCGCGCGAAATTGACGTGGTTGGTGATCGGGCCGGTCTCGATGGTCTTGAGCGGGCGGAACGGCGGCAGCGCCTCGAAGACCTGGGTGCGGCCCACGTCCTTGAGCGTGAACCACACCTGCTTGCCGTCGGGCGTGGCGGCGATGTTGGGGCAGAACGGGCTTTCCTGCTTCACGTGGCCGACGATCTTGTGGTCGGCCACCGTGACCACGGCGGTATCAGGGTTGAACGACGAGCAGATGTAGCCGTACTTGCCGTCCGGCGAGAAGATCTGCATGCCGGGCCCGCCGGCGACGGTGATGCGGGTCTTTTCCTCGAAGGTGGCGGCGTCGAGCACGGCGATGTAGTTCTCGCCGCGCACCGTGACCCACACTTCCTTGCCGTCCGGCGTGTAGAACGCCTCGTGCGGCGAGCGGCCCACGTAGGTGACGTGCTTGACCGCGTTGGTCGCGGTGTCGATGAACGAGACCGAGTTCGAGCCGATCGACACCACCGCCAGCGTGCGGTGGTCGGGCGAGAAGCCCATGCCGTGCACCAGCACCTGGCCGCGGTACAGCGGGCTGAAATTGCCCGGCGCCGGGTCGCCGAGGCGGATCACGCCCAGCAGCTTGTTGTCCGCGGGGTCCGTGACCGAGACGGTGTTGGAGAACTGCTCGGCGGCGTAGATGCGGTCGCGGTGGCTGACCGGGATGTCGGCGGCGCCCAGCGCGCCGGGCGCCTGCCCGGCGCAGGCGGCGCCCATGCCGAGCGCGAGCGCGAGGGGCAGGGCGAGGGAGGCGGTCTTCCTGAAGGGATTTCGGGTCATGGTGTGGGCCTTGGTGTCAGTGTGCGTGCATGGCGTGGTTGTGGGTGGCCGGATCGGCCGGGGCGGTTGGGGTAGCCGGCTGGCCGGGGCCGGCCTGCGTCGGCGCCGGTTCGGACGGGGGCAGCGGCTGGCCGAGCGCCAGCCGCATCGCGGCGATTTCCTGCAGCTGGTCGACGATGATTTCCTGCGCGATGCGCCGCAACTGCTCGTTGTGGCCGTAGCGCAGCTCGGACATCGCCATGTCGATGGCACCCTGGTGGTGCGGAATCATCATCGCGGCGAAGTCCGCGTCGATGTCGCCGCTGGGCTTGACCGCCATGCCGTCCATCATCTTCGTCATGGCGGCGTCGTTCTCGGCCATGAATTTCTCTTCGTCCGAGCCGCCCGTGGCCGTGGCCGTGGCCGTGCCCGCCGACGCGCACAGCGCGAGCGCCAGCATCAGGCCAGCGCCGGCGCGGGCCAGCCGGCGCGGTGAAGCGTGCAGGATCGCCATCCTTTTCCCCTTGTCGTCATGAGGCCCCGATGGGGCCGCTGATGGGGTAGACGCGGACCGTCCGCGCTTATTCCGCCGCCGCGCAAATTTTTTCGGGGCGCGCCCGGGGGAGGCGCAAGGAACACTTGCGCCCAGGCACCGCATCCGTGCGCGGCGCGCGCAGGCATGCGCGTTCCGGGGGCATTGAAAAATACTGCATCCCCGAGGTTGTCTCTTTCAATTTCCAAAGTGGCCGCGAACCCTGAAGATGGGCCCGTCGGTTTGAAACGCCTTCGTCCGCAAATCCCGATACCCCGCGCCATCGCCATTTCCGGATCCAACATCATGCACAAGTTACTGAGCCTCAAAGGTGTCAAGAAATCCTTCCCGACCAAGGGAAAGACGGTCGACGTACTCGGCGGCCTGACCTTCGACGTGAACGAGCAGGATTTCGTCAGCATCATCGGCCCCAGCGGCTGCGGCAAGACCACCATCTTCAACATCATCGCCGGGCTGCTCGACCCCGATACCGGCGAGATCAGCTATCGCGGCCAGCAGGTCACGGGCCTGCGCGGCAAGGTCGGCTACATGATGCAGCGCGACCTGCTGTTCCCGTGGCGCACCGTGCTCGAGAACGTCATGCTGGCGCCCGAGCTCAAGCGGATGCCCGCCGCGGAGGCGCGCGACAACGCGCTCGAATACCTCAACACCTTCGGGCTCGGCGGCTTCGAGAACAACTACCCCAAGACCCTCTCGGGCGGCATGCGCCAGCGCGTGGCGCTGATCCGCACGCTGATCTCGGACCCGGACGTGCTGCTGCTCGACGAGCCGTTCTCGGCGCTCGACTACCAGACCCGCCTGTACCTGGAGGGCGTGCTGCTGGAGGCGGTCGATACCTTCAAGAAGACGGTGATCCTGGTCACGCACGACATCGACGAGGCGGTCGCGCTGTCCAAGCGGGTGGTGGTGCTGGCGGGCAAGCCCTCGCACGTCAAGCAGGTCTACGACATCGACATCGGCGAGAAGTCGCCGATCGGGGCGCGCAGCCATCCGCATTTCTCGGGCTATTTCCACCAGCTATGCGCCGAGCTGGACATCCAGACGCGCCAGCACTGATTTTCCAAGAACGGGAGTGAACATGAGCCACGCTATTTCCGGCGCGCCGCCGGTTGCCCCGGCGCGCGCGCGCCGCAAGAAGAAAACGCATGTCCTGGACAACGGCTGGGGGCGCTCGGCCATCCAGGTCGCGGCCCTGGTGCTGTTCCTGTGGGTCTGGCAGCTCGGCGCCGACATCGGCTGGGTGTCGTCCTTCATGGTCGGCTCGCCGGCCGAGATCTACAAGGCGCTGGCGCGCGGCATGGCCAGCGGCGACCTGCTGCGCGACAGCGGCTACACGCTGATGGAGTCGATCCTGGGCTTCGTGATCGGCACGCTGGTGGGCTCCGTCCTGGGGCTGGCGCTGTGGTATTCGCCGTTCATCGCGCGCCTGACCGAGCCGTTCATCATCGCGGTCAACAGCATTCCCAAGATCGCCTTCGGCCCGATCGTGATCCTGTGGTTCGGCACGGGCCTGGTGTCGAAGGTCGCGCTGGCCGTCTCGCTGACCGCCATCGTGGCGCTGATCGCGGCGTACCAGGCGGCCAAGGACGCCGACGTCGATTTCCAGACGCTGCTGGTGACGCTGGGCGCGGAGAAGCACGACGTGTTCTTCAAGGTGATCGTGCCGTCCTCGCTGCCGGCCATGATCTCCACCTTCCGCATCAACATCGGCTTCGGCCTGGTGGGCGCGGTGGTGGGCGAGTTCATTTCGTCCGAGCACGGCCTGGGCCACATGATCTTCACCGCGTCCGGGCTCTACGACCTGAATACGGTGTGGGCCGGCCTGTTCACGCTGATGGTGATCGGCTTCGGGCTGTACTTCGTCATCGACTACATCGAGCGCAAGCTGCTGCCCTGGAAAGACGACGTGCACCACGCCAGCCTCAATGTCTGACGCGCGCCTTTTCCCCATGTCGTCCATTCCACGTGAGCCTTTCATGAAGAACCTACTCAAGCGAACCGCATGCATGCTGGGCCTGGCAGCGGCCCTGGTGGCCGCCGCGCCCGCCTCGGCCCAGGCACCGAAGAAGGTGGTGGTGTCGCAGTTGTTCCAGTCGGTGATGTTCCTGCCGCTCTACGTGGCGCTCGACCACGGCTTCTTCGCGCAGCAGGGGCTGGACGTGACCAAGCAGACCTCGGGCTCGCCCAATGCGTCGCTGTCGGCGGTGATCGCGGGCAGCGCGGAGTTCTCGCTGCACGGCCCCGAGTGGACCGCCATCGCCGCCTCCAAGGGCGCCGACGTGCAGGTCATCGCCGGCGTGGTCAACCGCGCCGCGGTCTGGATCGCCGCGGCACCGGACCTGAAGTACACCGGGCCGAAGGACTTCGCCGGGCAGACCGTGTCGACCGGCATGATGCCGATCGCCAGCACCTCGCTGTTCTCCAAGCTGCTGCGCGACAACAAGATCGACCCGGCCGCCGCCGGCATCACCGTCAAGCAGGTCCAGGCCGGCGCCGAGCTGGGCCCGCTGCTGGCCGGCCAGGCGAGCGTGGGCGTGTTCTACCAGCCGGCGCTGGAGCAGGCGGTGGCCAAGGGCTTCAAGGTCGTGCACAGCTTTCCGCGCCAGTACGGCCCCTACCTGCTGTCGGCCATCACCGCGCGCAAGTCCGTGGATGCCGACACCGCCCGGCGCTTCATCGCGGCGATGGAGTCCGCGCTGCGCTTCATGAACACCCACCCGGCCGAGGCCGTCGCCATCGCCAGGACGGAGTTCCCCTCGATCGATCCCGCCGTGGTCGAAGCCGCCGTCAAGCGCATGCTGGCCGAGCAGGTCTACGCCACCACCGTGGCCATCTCGCCCGACGCACTGCGCATCGCGATGGACACGCAGATCGCGCTGGGCAACCTGAAAAGCCAGCCCGACTACGACACGCTGGTCGCCCGCAAGCTGATCGAAGGCGGCATCGCGCGCGTGGACGCCGCCCGCTAGGCCGGCGCGGCCTGCCTCACCGCCGCGCCGCTGCGCCGCTGCGCCGCTGCGCCGCTTCACCGCCTTACCTGTTTCCCTTTTTCCGTTTCCAGCTGCGATGGTGCCGGACACCATCGCCTACCCCTCTGTTGCCTGCACACACGATCATGAGAACCTATCCCTCCTTCAAGGCCGCGGCCTGCCATATCTCCTCGGTCTTCTTCGACAGCGACGCCTGCGTCGACAAGGCCTGCGACTGGATCGCCGAGGCCGCGCGCAACGGCGCCTCGCTGGTCGCGTTTCCCGAGGCCTTCATCTCGGCCTTCCCGGTCTGGGCCGGCGTGTGGGCGCCGGTGGAGACCCACGAGTTCTTCGTCAAGCTGGCCGCTTCCTCGGTGACCATCGACGGCCCCGAGATGGCCCGCATCCGCCGCGCCGCCAAGGAGCACGGCGTGTTCGTCTCGATCGGCATCAACGAGTCGACGCCCAACAGCGTCGGCTGCGTGTGGGACACCAACGTGCTGATCGGCGACGACGGCAGCATCCTCAACCGCCACCGCAAGCTGATGCCGACCTACTACGAGAAGCTGGTGTGGGCGATGGGCGACGGCAGCGGCCTGCGCGTGGTGGATACCCGCATCGGCCGCATCGGCGCGCTGATCTGCGGCGAGAACACCAATTCGCTGGCGCGCTTCGCGCTGATGTCGCAGGGCGAGAACGTGCACGTCTCCAGCTTCTCGCCGCGCTTTCCCACGCATCCGGCCGGGCAGCCCGCCTATGACCTGGAAGCGTCGATCAAGCTGCGCGCTGGCGCCCACGCCTTCGAGGGCAAGCTGTTCAACGTGGTGTCGTCGAGCTATCTGCAGCCCGCCGTGATCGACATGATCGCGCGCGGCAATCCGGCCGTGCACCGCGTGATCGACGAAGCGTCCCGCAGCGTGTCGATGATCCTCGGCCCGGACGGCGCGCCCATCAGCGAGGTGCTGCGCGACGAGGAAGGCATCGCCTACGCGGACATCGACATCGCGCGCTGCGTGGTGCCCAAGCAGTTCCAGGACGTGGTCGGCTACTACAACCGCTTCGACGTGTTCGACCTGCGCGTGCACCGCCACGCGCACGCGCCGGCGAGCTTCGGCGGCGACGGCGCGGACGGCGCCGGCGACGGCGAATACGGCGAGCGCGCCTGGAAGGGCGTGCCCGAGGCCGAAGCCGTCAACTGAAGCAGCACGCGGCGGCGCCGTGCGCCGCCGCCCGCCCAGTCATCCGCCATTCGGAGCCGCATCATGATTTCCAGCCTCAAGCGCATCCAGTGCTTCCAGCATTTCCTGCCCCGCCTCGCCGCCGCGGCCTGCCTGCTGGGCGCGAGCCAGCTCGCGCTCGCCGAGAACAAGACGGTGGTGCTGTCGCAACTGTTCCAGTCCATCCAGCTGCTGCCGGTCTACGTGGCCATCGACGGCGGCTTCTTCGACAAGCAGGGCCTGACCGTGACCAAGCAGACCGCCGGCTCGGCCAACGCGGCGCTGTCCGCGCTGCTGGCCGGCGCGGCCGACTTCTCGCTGCACGGCCCCGAATGGAGCGCGATCGCCGCGGAGAAGGGCGCCGACGTGCAGGTGATCGCCAGCGTGGTGAGCCGGCCGTCGTTCTGGATCGCCGCCGCGCCCGACGCGAAGTTCGACTCGGTTGCCGACCTCAAGGGCCAGACCGTGGTGGCGGGCCAGATGCCCACCACCAGCACCTCGCTGTTCATGAAGCTGCTGCGGCAGAACGGCCTCACGCCCGGCAAGGACGTCAAGATCTCGCAGGTCCAGATCGGCTCCGAGCCGGGCCCGCTGCTGGCCGGGCAGGCCAGGTTCGGCGTGCTGTACCAGCCCGGGCTCGACCAGGTCGCGGCCAAGGGCATGAAGGTGGTGTACGGCTTCTCCAGCATGGCCAGCGAGTACACGGTGGCTGCCATCAGCACCCGCCGCGGCGTGGACCCGGACACGGCGACGCGCTTCGTCAAGGCGCTGCAGCAGGCCGTGGTCTACATGCAGAAGGACGTGGACGGCACCATCGCCATCGCCAGGACCGAGTTCCCCTCGCTCGATCCCAAGGTCATCGACGCCGCCGTGCGCCGCATGATCGAGGGCAAGATCTACTCGACCTCGGTCGACATCTCGCCCAAGGCGTTCGAGAACGCGATGGCGACGCAGGTCGAGCTCGGCAACCTCAAGGCCATGCCGGACTACGCCAAGGTGGTCTCGCGCAAGTACATCCAGGCCGCGCTCGGGAACTGATCATGGCCGATGCCTTCTGGGGAGCCATCATGGGCGAGCGCGCGGCGGCGCGCGGCGCGGACCTGCCGACGATCCGGGCCTGCCGCGTGCGCCAGCTCGTGGTGCCGTTCGCGCAGCCGCTGCGCACGGCCAGCGGCACGATGCCGGCCGCGCCGATGATCCTGCTCGACCTGCACACCAGCGCCGGCGTGACCGGCCACGCCTACCTGTTCACCTACACGCCCACCGCGCTGCGCGCCGTGGCCGCGCTGTGCGAGGACGTGACGGCGCAGCTCGCCGGCGCCGCGCTGGCGCCGCGCCAGGTCATGGCCGGCCTGCGCGCCCGGTTCAGGCTGCTCGGCAGCGTCGGCCTGCTCGACATGGTGCTGTCGGCCATCGACATGGCGCTGTGGGACGCCTGGGCGAAGTTCCTCGGCCAGCCGCTGGCGGCGCTGCTCGGCGCGGACCTGTCGGCGAACGACCGCGTGCGCGCCTATGCCAGCTACGGCATGGAAGACCGCGAGCAGATCGTGCGGCACGTGGGAGCGGCGCTCGAGCAGGGCTTCGGTTTCGTCAAGATCAAGATCGGCCATGCGTCGCTGGCCACCGACCTGGAGATCGTCGAAGCCGCGCTGGCGGCGATGCAGGGCCGCGCGGCGCTGCTGGTGGACTACAACCAGAGCCTGTCCGTGGCCGAGGCGGTGGTGCGCTGCAAGGCGCTGGACGGCTACGGCCTGGCCTGGATCGAGGAGCCCACGCGCTACGACGACCTGCACGGACACGCGCAGATCGCCGCCGCCGTCGACACGCCGATCCAGCTGGGCGAGAACCTGTGGGGCCCGGCGCAGATCGGCGAGAGCCTGCGCGCCGGCGCCTCCGACCTGATGATGCCGGACCTCGGCAAGGTGGGCGGCGTGAGCGGCTGGCTGGATGCAACCAGCCTGTGCGGCGCGCGCAACGTGCCGGTCTCCAATCATTTCTACCAGGAGGTCAGCGCGCACCTGATGACGGTCACGCCGGGCGCGCACCTGCTCGAGTATTTCCGCATGGCCGAGCCCATCCTGCTGGAGCCGGTCGAGGTCGTGCACGGCCATGTGCGCGTGCCGCGCCGGCCCGGCCACGGCATGGCGTGGAACGAAGAACAGGTGCGCAGGTATCTGGCGTGACGGAATCCGTGCCGGCCTCGTTGTGTGGACTGTCGTGCGAACTGTCGTGCGAACTACCGCGCGAACTCTTCCGCCGGCGCGCCGCGCCGCTGCCTGGGCTTGCCCGCGCGCGCGCCGCCGTAGGCGCCGGGCGTGCTGATGTTCAGCTCCTTCTCCAGCCACTCGATGAAGCCTTCCACCTCGGGGCGCTCGTAGGCCTCCGGCGGGCAGGTGGCGTAATAAGCGTAGTAGGGCGTGGCGGTGGTGGCCGGGTAGAGCGTGATCAGGCGCCCGCTCGCCAGATGGGACTGGATCAGGGTGGGGCGGGCCAGCGCGATGCCCATGCCGTGGGCCGCCGCGTCGACGAACAGGCCCACGTCGGAAAACTGGAACATGCTGTTCGGTTCTTCCCAGTCGAGGCCGGCGGCCTGGAACCAGGGGCGCCACGGCTCGATCGAGCAGCGCAGCAGGTCCGCGCGCAGCAGGTCCGGGAACGTCGTGAACGGTCCGTGCCGCTCGGCATAGGCGGGGCTGCACGCGGCCATGACCTGCTCGTCGAGGATGCGCACCACCTTGCGCCCGGTGTAGCGCCCGTCGCCGAAGCGGATCTCGATGTCGGCCGGCTCGGCCTTGGCGCCGATCAGCGGCACCGAGAGCTGGATGTCGATCTCCAGTTGCGGGAACTGCTCCTTGATCAGGCCCAGGCGCGGCAGCAGGATCTGGGTGGCGAAGGTCGGCGGCGAACTCAGCCGCAGCTTGGCGCGCGGCTTGATCGTCCTGCCGCGCGAGGACGGAAAGTAGCTCAGCGCATACAGCGCGCTGCGCACCGTTTCGAGATACGACTGGCCGTCGGGCGTGAGGATGATCTCGCCGTTGACCTTGGTAAACAGCGTCAGCCGCGTGAAGTCTTCCAGTTGGCGGATGCGGTGGCTGACCGCGCTCGGCGTGATGGCCAGCTCCTGCGCCACCAGCACGCCGCTCTTGAGGCGCGCCCTGGCCTCGAATGCGAGCAGGCAGTGGATCGGCGGCAGGCGGGAGGAGATGGTCGACACGGAGAAGCGCGCAAAGGCGGGCGGTGGAAAGGCTTCCGGTAACTAGCAAGAAGCGTGCCGCAGCGGCCAGAAAGCGTGCCGCAAGCCACCGGAAACCATCGCGCATGTGCCCGGCCGCGCGCGCCGGCCGCCCCGTCCCGGCACGGTGTCATCGCGCCGGGACGGCCAGGGCGAGGCGCCGCGCCGGCGGCTAGCGCATGCCGTATTGAGCGCCGCGCTGGTTGTAGCCCTGGTAGTCCAGCAGCGCCTCGACGTCGTCCACCTTGTCCATCAGGTCCGCCGCCGCCGTGACGTCGAGCGCGGCATGGAACTGTGTCAGCGCGCGCGTCACGCCGTGGGTCGCGGCGTTCAGGCAGAAGTTGTGATAGATGACCATCTGCACGCGCGCCGCGCGCTCCTGGGCCAGCGTCTCGGGCGGCGTGTTGACCAGCACCACGTGGGCCGGGATGCGCTCGCGCACCGCCGCCAGCTGCGTGGCGTTGATGCCGGTGGCGAACACCACTTCCGCGCCGGCCCTGGCGAACGCGGTCATGCGCGCGACGGCGTCCTCGATGTTGCCGGTGGCCCAGGCCGCGTCCGTGCGCGCGATGATGGTGAAGTTCGGGTCGTCCCGCGCGTCCCGCGCGGCGCACAGCCGCGCGAGCATCTCGTCGAGCGGCAGCAGGCGGCGCGGCAGGTCGGAGTGCTTGCCGCTTTCATGGTCGTCGATGTGGATCGCGCTGGCGCCCGCGCGCTCGTACAGGCGCACGGCGCGCCAGATGTTGGCGGGGTTGTAGAAGCCGTTCTCGGCATCGGCGACGACCGGCAGGTCGACCGCGTCCGCCACCGAGCGGACCGCGGCCACCAGCTCGTCCAGCGTGAGCAGGCCGACGTCCGGCATGCCGCGCGAGGAAGCCACGCCGTAGCTGCCGACGTAGACCACGGGAAAGCCCGCCTTTTGCACCAGCAACGCGCTGAGCGGATCGAAGGCGCCCACCGCGGGAACGGTGGCGCCGGTTTCGAAGAGCGCCTTGAAGCGCAGGCGCAGTTCTGCTTTGGAAGTCATGGGAATGGATCTGAAGGAGAGAAGCCCGGGGCCGCCGCGCGGGGCCCCGGTGCGAGGTCAGAGAAAGCCGACCGACAGCCACGGCACGAAAGCCACCACCAGCAGCGCCAGCAGCAGCGCGCCCAGGTAGCCCCACACGCGCCCGAACACGGCATCCGCGGAGACGCGCCCGATCGAGCAGGCGGCATAGAAGCCCACGCCGAACGGCGGCGAGAACATGCCCATGCCCATCGCCAGGATCACCACCATCGAGTAGTGCACCTCGTTGATGCCGAGCGTCTTGGCCACCGGGAACAGCAGCGGCGCGAACAGCACGATCGCCGGAATGCCCTCCAGCACGCTGCCGAGGATGACGAAGGCCAGGATGGTGATGAGCAGGAAGCCCGGCGCGCCGCCGGAGGCGCGCACCATCAGGTCCACCACGTCGGCGGAGAAGCCCGACTGGGTCAGCGCCCACGACATCGCCGTGGCCATGCCGATGGTGAGCAGGATCGCGCCGGACAGCGTGGCGGTCTCGACCAGCGTCGGATAGAGCCGGCGCAGGTCGATGTTGCGGTAGAGGAAGCAGCCGATCATGCCGACCAGCACGATGTAGGCCACGCCCACGGTGGCCACCTCGGTCGCGGTGGCCGCGCCCATGACCACCGCGTAGCGGATCAGCACCGGCAGCGCCAGCGCCGGCACGGCGAACAGCAGCGTGCGCAGCACCACGCGCAGCGGCGCGCGCGCCAGTCCCGGCGCCGGCTCGCGGCGCGCGCGCGCCCAGCACACCACGGCGATGGCCAGCGTGGCGACCACGGCCGGCATCAGCCCGCCGGTAAACAGCGCGGTGATGGAGACGCTGCACACGGCGCCGATGGTGATCAGCACGATGCTGGGCGGGATGGTCTCGGTCATCGCGCCCGTGGACGAGAGCAGCGCCACGAGGTCTTCCGGCTTGCAGCCCCGCTTCTTCATCTCCGGGAACAGCGCCGGCGCGATGGCGGCCATGTCGGCCACCTTGGAGCCCGAGATGCCCGAGACCAGGAACATGGCGCCGAGCAGCGTGAACTGCAGCCCGCCGCGCGTGTGGCCGATCAGCGCGGCCATGAAGTCGATCAGCGACCTGGCCATGCCGCTGATTTCCAGCAGCGCGCCGAGCAGCACGAACAGCGGCACCGACAGCAGGATCATGTGCGACATGCCTTCGTCGATGCGGCTCACCACCACCGAATACGGCGAGTCCGTGACCAGCCCGATATAGGCCAGCGTGGCCACGCCGAACGCGAAGGCGATCGGCTGGCCGGCGGCGATGGCCGCGCCCAGCAGCAGCACGAAGAAGATCAGCAGGTTGTAGTTGCCGATCGACAGCAGCAGCGGCCCGGCCAGCCATAGCAGCCCGGCCACGGCCGCGAGCACGGCCAGCGCCTGCAGCGCGTCGCGCAGCGAGGCGCGCTTGAGCAGGCCCGCGAGCGAGGTCAGCGCCATCAGCACCGCGCCGGCGGGCAGCGCGGCGGCGCGGTAGCCGGCCGGCATGCCCAGCGCGGGCGTGGTGATTTCCATCTCGTCGTGCGCGTGGCCGATGGCGGGCACGATGATGAGCATCACGAAGGCGCACACCACCAGCGCCGACATGGTCTGCAGCCACGCCTGCCAGCGCGGCGACAGGCGGTTCACCAGCGCCGTCAGGCGCATGTGCTCGCCCTTGTCGAGCGCCAGCACCGCGCCCAGCATGGTGAGCCAGATGAACAGCGTGGAGGCCAGCTCGTCGGTCCAGTCCAGGGGGTTGTCGAACACGTAGCGCGACACCACGCCGGCCAGCAGGATGCAGGTATCCGCCAACACCAGGCACGCGGCCAGCGCGCCCACGCAGCGCATCAGCAGCCGGTGCGCGCCGAGCAGGGGCGTGGCCGAAGGATGCAGCGCGGCCGCCGGGATCAGGGGCCGCTCGATCACGAGATCTTTCCTCCGAACTTCTCGAGCAGGCTCCAGGCCTCGTCGCCGAAGCGGCGGTGCCATTCGGCGTAGAAGCCGGCGGTGCGGAGCCTGGCGCGGAAGGCTTCCTGCTCCACGCTGTTGAACTTGAGGCCGCGCCCGCGCAGGTCGTCGACCAGCGCGTCGTTGGTCTTCCTGGTGTCGGCGCGCTGCTTCAGCGCGGCTTCGTTGACGTTGCGCGTGACGACCTGCTGCAGGTCGGCCGGCAGCTTGCCGAACTTGGCCTTGTTGCCGAGGAACCAGAAGCCGTCCCACATGTGGTTGGTCAGCGAGCAGAACTTCTGCACCTCGTAGATCTTGGACGCCTCGATGAGCACCAGCGGATTTTCCTGGCCGTCGACCACCTTGGTCTGCAGCGAGGTGTACACGTCCTGCATGCTGATGGTGGTGGGCGAGGCGTTGAACGCCTTGAACATCGAGGTCCAGATCGGCGCCGGCGGCACGCGCATCTTCAGGCCCTTGAGGTCGTCCGGGGTGGCGATCGGGCGGCTGCTGGTGGTGATCTGACGGTAGCCGTTGTCCCAGATCCGCTCGAAGGCGAACAGCGAGGTCTTGCCGATCTCGTTGCGCAGGTGGGCGCCGAGCTCGCCGTCCATCGCCGCCCACACCGCCGCATAGTCCTTGAAGGCAAAGCCGATGCCGCTGATCTGCACCACCGGCAGCAGCGTGCCGAGCGTCAGCGGCGACAGCGCGAGAAAGTCGATGGAGCCGGCGCGCAATTGCGACAGCATGTCGGTGTCGCTGCCAAGCTGCGAGTTCGGGTAGACCTGGAAGTCGACGCGCCCGCCCGATTCGGTGCGGATCTTCTCGGCCATTTCCTTGGCGCGAATATTCACCGGGTGGGAAGGGGGCTGGTAGCTGCCGAAGCGCAGCTTGAATTCCGGCGCGGCATTCGCGCTGCGGATGTAAGCTACCGGGGAAAGTGCGGTAGTGGCTACAGCCGCGGTCTTGAGGAAGGTTCTCCGTGTCGTCATGACGGTCTGTCTCTCGCTTGGTCTCGTTGAAATGCGAGGCGCCCGGGCCATGCCCGCGTGCCTCAGCGTTGCAAGTCTAGACTGTCGGAACACGGCAGCTATTATCATTGTGTCGTTAAATAATTTCTATCTGGTTAATAGATAAATCCCTTGTAAATCATGGAATTGCGCCATTTTCGTTGCTTCATGGCCGTGGCGGATTGCCTGCATTTCGTGCGCGCGGCGGAGTTGCTGCACATCTCGCCGCCGGCACTGACCAAGCAGATCCAGGAAGCCGAGCGCATGCTCGGCGTGCGGCTGTTCCACCGGACCACGCGCTCGGTGTCGTTGACCTCGGCCGGCGAGGTGTTCCAGGTCGAGGCGCGGCGCGCGCTGGAGCAGTTCGCCCAGGCCGAGGAATCCGTGCGCCGCGCCGGGCGCGGCGAGATCGGGCGCATCGAAGTGGGCTACATCGCCTCGACGGCATACTCCGGCGTGCTCCAGGCGGAACTGTCGATCTACCGCAAGCACTATCCCGACCTCGAGGTCAACCTGCGCGAAGGCGCGCTCGCGCGGCTGCCGCAACTGATCGAGGCGGGCACGCTGGACGTGGCGTTCCTGCGCCCGCCCGTGACCTATCCGGTCGGCATCGACGGCATCGTGATCGCGCGGGAGCGCTTCGTGCTCGCGCTGCACGCGGAGTCGCCGCTGGCCCGGCTCGACGTGGTGCATCCGGCCCAGTTGCGCGACGAGCGCTTCATCCTGCCGGAGCAGGAATCGGGCACGCTGGAGATCGGCCGGCGCGGCCAGTTCCATCCGCAGATCGTGACGCGCCCGGGCCGCCTCGTGGCGGTGGTGACGATGGTGTCGCTGGGGTCGGGCGTGGCGGTGGTGCCGCATTCGGTGGTCGACCACATCGTGATTCCCGACGTGGTCTACCGCGAGATCCACGGCGGCGTGGTGCCGACCGAGATCGCGGTGGCGCACCGGCGCCACGAGAAGGCGCCGGCGGTGCGCGCGTTCATCCGGCAGGTGCGCGAGCGCGGCAAGGCCGCGGCGGCGTGAGCGGGCAGCCGCCGTCCCGATGATCTCCGATCCCCACGGAGGGCCGGCCCTCCGTGGAGGGGAACCGGGAACACGCGGGTGGCGCGCCGGCGCCCCCGGCGCCCATGTCCGGAGCGCACCGGATTCTTGTCCGTTTCCAACGGAACGCCGGGTGCCTTTCCCTGTCTATGTTGAGCATCCACGCTACAATGCTGCCGCGCACCATCCATGCGCCGCTTGCATCAAGCGGTTGCCGCGCCACCTGGACCGCCCCTGTTTTTTGCCCTCGTTTTCGCCCCCAGACCGATGCGATCCCTGCTGTTCCTGCTCACCGCCTTGTGCCTGTCTCTGCTGTCCTTCGGGGCGGCGGCGAACGTGCATGCCGGCGGCGCGCAGCCCGAGGCGGCGCGCGCGGAGGCGTTCGCCGCGGCGGTGCCGCGCGCGCTCGACGGGCTGGACGGCATCGCCGATCCCGGCCGCGTGGTGGCGCCCGGCGACGACGGCCTGATGGCCGAGGCGGAGCCCGAAGCGGTGGCGGTGGCGGAGGACGAGCCGCCTGGCTACTGCGAGATCTGGTCCGCCGACCTGCTCGATCCGCTCGACCTGCTCGACGAGATCGAGGAATCCAGCGCGCTGTTCGCGCTGCCCGCCGTGCGTGTTTCGCCGCCGCCCATCGCGCGCGCGCGGCCGTTCCCCGCACCCCCGGCACCGTTGCCGGCGGCGTTTTTCAAGCCGCCCATCTCCCTGATCTGACAGCCCCGGCAATCCCGGCGCGCATCGCGCGCGCCCGGGATGCGTTCCCATTGCCTGGGCGCCCCGGTCCGCTCGCCACCGCGCGCGCGGACTGACTGCCGCCGCGCGCCGTGCGCGCGCCGGTGGCGGGCGCGCAGCCGTCTTGCCTGCCCCCTTTCGTCATGCAGATCAAACAGATCAGACAGATCACGATGTATTCCGTGGTGGCGTTGCTGCCGCTCGGCGCCTTGCCGGCGCTGGCGGCGCAGACGTTCACCTTGCCCGAGCTGCTGTCCTTGTCGCAGTCCACCAACAAGGGCGTCGAGGCGGCCCAGGCCGGCGTCGACGCCGCCAGTGCCGCCGTGACCAGCGCGCGGGCCTATCCCAATCCGCAGGTGGAGGTGCTGTACGGCCGGTTGTCGCCGCGCAGCGCCGGCGTGGCCGGCGGTCCCGCGCCGACCGTGGCGATCACACAGAAGCTGGACTATCCGCAGCAGCGCCGGCTGCGCGCCGACATGGCCGGGCGCAGCCTGGAGGCCACCGAGGCGGGCCGCCAGGCGTTCCGGGCCGAGCTGGCCGCGCGCGTCAAGACCGCGTATTTCGAGGTGCTGCGCCGCGAGACCGAGCAGGCCGCGGCGCAGGACGACCTGGCCATGATGCGGCAGATCCACGACCGCGCGCGCCTGCGCGTGGAGGTGGGCGAGGCGCCGCGCTACGAGCTGATCAAGGCCGAGACCGAATTGCTGAGCGCGCAGAAGACGCTGCAGAGCGCGCACCTGCGCGTCAAGCAGGCCAAGGCGGCGCTGCGCCAGCAGGTCGGCGGCGCCATGCCGGCCGACTACGCGGTGGCCGGCAGCCTGAGCCAGCAGGCGCCGCTGCCGGCCTTGCCGGTGCTGCGCGACACCCTGGGCGGCAGCAATGCCGAGCTGGCCCAGCGCCGCCTCGAGGCGGACCGCGCCAGCCTGGCGGTGGACTACCAGCGTTCGCTGCGGCTGCCCGAGCTGGCCGTGCGCGCCAGCGCCGCGCGCGAGCCGGACAACACCGTCTCGCAGGTCGGCCTGACCCTGACCATCCCGCTGTGGGACCGCCGCACGGGCCCGGTGGGCGAGGCCACCGCGCAGGCGATCCAGGCCCGCACCGCGCTGGAGCTGCGCGAGTTCGAGCTGCGGCAGGAACTGGAGACCGCCTACCGCCAGTACGAGATCACGCAGGCGCAGGTCGGCGCGCTGGAAGGCGGCATCGTGCGCCAGGCGGAGTCGGCGCTGGCGGTGGCCGAGTCGGCCTACCGCTTCGGCGAGCGCGGCATCCTCGATTACCTGGACGCCCAGCGCGTGCTGCGCGGCGCGCGCAGCGACCTGATCGCGGCCCAGTACGAATTGCAGACCGCCACCATCCAGATCGAGAAGCTGCTGTCGAGCGTGCCCGGCGATGCCGCGGCGGCGCCGGCTCTGGCGCCATCTGTGGCGTCACCTCTGGCGCCATCTCTGGCGTCACCCCCCGCAGCGTCTCCCGCTTCCACGGCACCTACGGAACCCAACTAAGCATGCGTCCCCATTTCCTTCTTTCCCTGACGGCAACCGCAGCCCTGCTGTTTTCCCTGGCCGGCTGCTCCGACGATCCCGCGCCCGCCGCCGAGGCGCCCAAGCTGCCGCCGGGCGTGGTCAGGCCCGAGCCGGCCCTGCAGCAGACGCTCAAGGTGGCGCCGGTGGCCACCAGTGCCTTCAGCGAGGTGCTGCGCGTGGCCGGCCGCATCGATTTCGACGAACAGCGCGTGGCGCGCATCGGCGCCAGCGTGACCGGCCGCGTGACCGATCTCTACGGCATCCTCGGCCAGGAGGTCAAGGCCGGGCAGGTGCTGGCGCGCCTGCACAGCAGCGAGCTGGGCACGGCGCAGCTGGCCTTCCTCAAGGCCGAGTCGCAGACCGACCTGCAGGCCCGCAACGCCGAGCGCGCGCGCCAGCTGTTCGCCGCCGACGTGATCGGCCGCGGCGAGCTGCAGCGGCGCGAGAGCGAGCTGGCGATCGCCTCGGCCGAGATGCGCGCCTACCGCGACCAGCTGCGCGTGCTGGGCATGTCGGCTGCCGCGGTGGCGCAACTGGCCAGGAGCGGCAGCATCGATTCGTATTCGCCGGTGTTCTCCAGCATCAGCGGCACGGTGGTGGAGCGCAACGTGGCGCAGGGCCAGGTGGTGCAGCCGGCCGACGCGCTCTACACCGTGGCCGACCTGTCGCGCGTGTGGGTGGTGGCGGAGGTGCCCGAGCAGCAGGCCGCGCTGGTGGCCGAAGGCCAGAGCGTGGACATCGAGGTGCCTTCGCTGGGCAACGGCGCCGGCCGCAAGCAGATCACCGGCAAGCTGATCTACGTGGGCCGCACGGTGAACCCGCAGACGCGCACGGTGCTGGTGCGCACCGAGCTGGAGAACAAGGAGGGCCGCCTCAAGCCCGCCATGCTGGCCAGCATGCTGATCAACAGCGCGCCGACCGAGCAGCTGGTGATCCCCGAGTCGGCCATCGTGCGCGACGGCAACGACGAGCAGGTCTACGTGGAGCTGCCCGGCGGCCAGTACCGCCTGGCCAAGGTCCGGCTGGGCGCGGAGAGCGACGGCATGCGCGTGGTCCACAGCGGCGTGAAGGCCGGCGACCGCGTGGTGGTGGATGGCGCCTTCCATCTGGACAACGAGCGCAAGCGCCTGGAACAGGGATAAGCGGCCATGATGAAATCCCTTGTGGAAGCCGCCATTAAGCAGCGGCTGGTGGTGTGCGTGCTGGCGGTGGTGCTGTTCTTCTTCGGCCTGCGCGCGGCCACCAAGTTGTCGGTGGATGCGTTTCCCGACGTGACCAACGTGCAGGTGCAGATCGCCACCGAGGCCACCGGCCGCTCGCCGGAGGAGGTGGAGCGCTTCGTCACCGTGCCGATCGAGATGGCCATGACGGGCCTGCCCGGCCTGGAGGAGATGCGCTCGCTCAACAAGGCAGGCCTGTCGCTGATCACGCTGGTCTTCACCGACGCGACCGACGTGTACTTTGCCCGCCAGCTGGTGATGGAGCGCCTGATCGAAGTGGGCGGGCGCATGCCCGAGGGCGTGACGCCGGTGCTGGGCCCGGTCTCCACCGGCCTGGGCGAGGTCTACCAGTACACGCTCGACCGCGCCGACGACGGCAGCCGCGCGCTGACCACGGACGAGCTTTCCGAGCGCCGCATCGCCCAGGACTGGGTGGTGCGCCCGCTGCTGCGCTCGATTCCCGGCGTGGCCGAGATCAACTCGCAGGGCGGCTACGTCAGGCAGTACCAGGTGCTGGTCAACCCGGAGCGCATGCGTCACTACCAGATCACGCTGCAGCAGGTCTACCAGTCGCTGGCGCGCAACAACGCCAACTCCGGCGGCGGCGTGCTGCCGCACTACGCCGAGCAGTACCTGATCCGCGGCGTGGGCCTGGCCAGGGGCGTGGACGACATCGGCAGCATCGTGCTCAAGGAGGTGGCCGGCACGCCGGTGTACGTGCGCGACGTGGCCGACGTGGCGGTGGGGCACGAGGTGCGGCAGGGCGCGCTGGTCAAGAACGGCGAGACCGAGGCCGTGGGCGGCATCGTGATGATGATGCGCGGCGGCAACGCCAAGGAAGTGGTGAGCCGCGTCAAGGCCCGCGTGGCCGAGATCAACGAGCGCGGCATGCTGCCCGGCAAGCTGCAGATCGTGCCGTACTACGACCGCAGCGAACTGGTGGACTCCGCCTTGTGGACCGTGACCAAGGTGCTGCTCGAAGGCGTGGTGCTGGTGGTGATCGTGCTGTTCCTGTTCCTCGGCGACGTGCGCTCGTCGGTGATCGTGCTGGCCACGCTGGTGCTCACGCCGCTGCTGACCTTCATGGTGATGAACCAGGTGGGGCTGTCGGCCAACCTGATGTCGCTGGGCGGGCTGGCCATCGCCATCGGCCTGATGGTGGACGGCTCGGTGGTGGTGGTGGAGAACGCCTTCGAGCGGCTCGGCTACCGCGAGAAATCGCACCTGAGCAAGACCGAGATCCTGGTCAAGGCGGTGCAGGAAGTGGCCACGCCGGTGATCGTGGGCGTGGGCATCATCATCCTGGTGTTCCTGCCGCTAATGACGCTCAAGGGCATGGAGGGCAAGATGTTCGCGCCGCTGGCGTTCACCATCTCGATCGCGCTGGCGATCTCGCTGCTGCTGTCGCTCACGCTCTCGCCGGTGCTGGCGTCCTACCTGCTCAAGGGCGGCTCCGAGCACGACACGCGCCTGATCGCGTTCATGAAGCGCCATTACCTGCGCATGCTGCGCTGGGCGCTGGCCAACAGCCGCAAGACCGTGATCGGCGCGGTGGCGGCGTTCGGCGCCACCCTCGCGATCGTGCCTCTGCTGGGCACGTCCTTCATCCCCGAGATGAAGGAAGGCTCGATCGTGCCCGCGCTCGACCGCGTGCCCAACATCTCGCTGGAGGAATCCATCAAGCTGGAGATGGCGGCCAACAAGCTGGTGCTGTCGGTGCCGGGCGTGAAGTCGGTGGTGTCCGGCGTGGGCCGCGGCGAAAGCCCGGCCGACCCGCAGGGCCAGAACGAGTCCACGCCCATCGCCAGCCTCAAGGACCGCGACGAGTGGCCCGACGGCTGGACCCAGGACGACATCGCCAACGGCATCCGCGAGAAGCTCAAGGCCATCCCCGGCGTGCAGATCGTGATGGCGCAGCCGATCTCCGACCGCGTCGACGAGATGGTCAGCGGCGTGCGCTCGGACGTGGCGGTGAAGGTGTTCGGCGACGACCTCGACAAGCTGCGCGACCTCGCCGGCGAGATCGCGCGCGTGGCCGGCGGCATCCCGGGCTCGCAGGACGTGCGCATCGAGCGCATCTCCGGGCAGCAGTACCTGTCCATCGAGATCGACCGCCAGGCGATCGCGCGCTACGGCCTGAACGTGTCCGACATCCACGACATCATCGAGATCGCCATCGGCGGCAAGCGCGCCACCGACATCTTCGAGGGCGAGCGCCGCTTCGCCGCGGCGGTGCGCCTGCCCGCGGACTTCCGCGACAACGTGCAGGCCATCCGCCAGCTGCTGGTGGCCACGCCCAACGGCGTCCAGGTGCCGCTGCAGAGCGTGGCGAAGATCGAGGTGACGGACGGCCCGGCGCAGATCAGCCGCGAGATGGCCAAGCGCCGCGTGGTGGTGATGATCAACGTCAAGGACCGCGACCTGGGCGGCTTCGTCGCCGAGCTGCAGCAGGCGGCCGGCAGCAAGGTCAAGCTGCCCGAGGGCTATTACCTCGAGTGGGGCGGCCAGTTCCAGAACATGGAACGCGCGATGGGCCACCTGAAGATCATCGTGCCGGTCACGGTGGCGGCGATCTTCTTCCTGCTGTTCCTGCTGTTCAACTCGCTGCGCTTCGCCACGCTCATCATCACCGTGCTGCCGTTCGCCTCCATCGGCGGCATCATCGGCCTGTTCGTCACCGGCGAATACCTGTCGGTGCCGGCCTCGGTGGGCTTCATCGCGCTGTGGGGCATGGCCGTGCTCAACGGCGTGGTGCTGGTGTCCTATATCCGCACGCTGCGCGACTCGGGCCTGCCGCTCGACGACGCGGTGGTGCAGGGCGCGGCCCAGCGCTTCCGCCCGGTCATGATGACCGCCACCATCGCCATGCTGGGGCTGGTGCCGTTCCTGTTCTCCACGGGGCCGGGCTCGGAGGTGCAGCGCCCGCTGGCGGTGGTGGTGATCGGCGGGCTGATCACCTCGACGCTGCTCACGCTGGTGATGGTGCCGACGCTGTACCGCTGGTTCGACAACCGCGAGCCGGCGCCGCGCAAGGACGTGTCGGTGTGAGGCCGTGCGGGCCGCCTCGTGTGGCGGAGTCGGCGGCCCGCGCAAAATCACTGGACAATCGCCGCGGTTGTTGTACAATCCGGGCCTTCGTTCGCATCGGTTTCCATCGGTTGCCGTTGCATCGGTCGTTGTTCCCCGATAGCTCAGTCGGTAGAGCGCCGGACTGTTAATCCGTAGGTCCCTGGTTCGAGCCCAGGTCGGGGAGCCAAGAAATTCGAGGGCCTGCAGCGTTGCCGCTGCAGGCCCTTTTTTCATTTCCGGATGCGGATGCGGATGCGCGCCGCGGTCCGTCCCGGCCGGGACGGACCCGCGTTCAGGCCTCGAAGGCGAACGGGCTGACGCCGGTCCGCCCGTAGCCCTCCTGCGCGACGGCGGCGTCGAGCGCGAGCGTGGCGAGGTCGTCCGCGCAGACTTCCACCTGTTCGTCGCGCTCGCGGTAGAAGGCCTTGAGGTAGCCGTGGCAGTCGCCGCAGCTCTCGGCCTTGACCGGCGCCTCGAGGTCGTCGAGGCTCCAGTAGTCCAGCTTGGCGGCGCTGCCGCAGTTGGAGCACTTCGAGCGCACCATGTGCCAGCGGGTCTCGCACAGCGGGCAGTGGAGATAGCGCAGGCCGGCGCGGTCGCCGTTCATGATGAGGCTGCCGGCCGGCGCGCAGCCGCACAGCGGGCAGAGGCTGCTTTCCTGCCGCGGGGCGGGTGCCTGGGGTTCGGCCAGGACGAAATCGGCGTACTGCGCCGCGGTGAGCGACAGCGCGGTCCAGAGGAACAGCGCGGCGCCCGCGCCGATCTCGCCGGATTTTCCGTCGAGCAGCTTCGCCGCCATCTGCGCCAGCGCCGCGTCGTCGGCGCGGCGCAGCGGCTCGAGCGCGTCGAGCACGCTCTGCGGCGCGGTCGCGCGCGCGTGGTCGAGCAGCTGGCCGAGCGCGGCCATCCAGTACGACCGCGCGGGCTCCTCGTCCAGGCCGGCGCGCACCGGGCCGCTCGCGCCGTCGCGCGGGCCGGCGGTTGCCGGCCGCGGCAGCGGCTCGCCGAGAAGCAGCTCGCGCTGCCGGTCGACCAGCGCCGCGATGAAGAGCAGGTAGCCGGCTTCCGGATGGTCCGCGGCCAGGTGCCGCAGGCGGGCGGAGCGGTGCGCGTAGAGCACGTCCAGTTTCGGCCGCAGCAGCGGCTCGATGTCCTTGACGCCGGGGCTGCGCTTGTCCAGCGCGACGGTGTCCGTGACGGGCCGGTTCATCGCCGGTGCCCGTCGGACTTGCCGGCGCCGGCGATCTCGTCGTACCAGCGGTCGTGGTGATGCCGCGCCCAGGCGCGCGACACGTAGCCGGTCAGCATGCCGGAGATCGAGCCGCGCACCCAGATCGCCAGGTAGACGTGGCCGGCGATCAGGAGCACCAGCCCGATGCCCGCCATCGCATGCAGCAGCAGCGCCAGGCGGATCATGGGGATCGGGAAGTACCCGGAGAAGTAGCGGCGCCAGATGACCAGGCCGCTGGCCAGCAGCGCGGCGATGGCCAGCATGATGAGCCAGAACAGCACCTTCTGGCCGGCGTTGTACTTGCCGATGCGCAGCTTGTGCGCGCCGGGCGTGTTGAGCACCACCGCCTTCACGTTGCGGAACCAGAGGCGGTCGCTCTTGACCAGCACGTTGTGATGGGCGAAGCGCGCGAACATGAAGGCGAGCAGGATGAACACCAGGACGCCCAGGAACGGGTGCAGCACGCGCGCGAGCTGCGGCGTGCCGAGCACGCCCGACAGCCAGCTCAGGCTGGGGAAGAACCACGACAGGCCGGACAGCGCCACGGGAATGAAGCAGGCCACCATCAGCCAGTGGCACAGGCGCTCGGCGAACCCGGTGCGCAGGATCGGTTCTTTTTCGGTCATGGCGTCACTCCTCCGTCGCCGCGGTCTTGCGGCTGGCCGCCTGCGGCTCGTCCGGCTCGTCGTCCGGCGCCTTGGGGACGTTGGGCCCCACGCCCACGTAGTGGGTGAGGAAGCCCGCCACGGTCGCGGCGAAGGCCAGGCCGGCCACGGGCTTGAGCCAGTCCTTCCAGCCCCGGACCATCGCGCTGATCTTCGGGTCGCGCGGCAGCTTGTGGTACAGCTCGGGCTTGTCCGCGTGCTGGAGCACGTACATGACGTGGGTGCCGCCGACGCCTTGCGGGTCATAGAGCCCGGCGCCGTCGTAGCCGCGCGTCTTCAGTTCCTCGACGCGGCTCGCGCCGAGCACCTTCATGTCTTCCTTGCTGCCGAAGCTGATGGCGCCGGTGGGGCAGGTCTTCACGCACGACGGTTCCTGTCCCACGCCGACGCGGTCGGAGCACAGCGTGCACTTGTAGGCCTTGTTGTCCTGCTTGCTGATGCGCGGCACGTCGAACGGGCAGCCCGCCACGCAGTAGCCGCAGCCGATGCAGTGTTCCGACTGGAAGTCGACGATGCCGTTGGCGTACTGGACGATCGCGCCGGGGCTCGGGCACGCCTTCAGGCAGCCCGGGTCCTCGCAGTGCATGCAGCCGTCCTTGCGGATCAGCCATTCCAGCTTGCCGTTCTCGTGCTCGACCTCGTCGAAGCGCATCAGCGTCCAGGTCTGCGGGCTGAGGTCGGCCGGGTTGTCGTAGACGCCGACGTTGTGGCCGACCTCGTCGCGCAGGTCGTTCCACTCGGAGCAGGCCACCTGGCAGGCCTTGCAGCCGATGCACACGGACACGTCGATGAGCTTGGCCACCTCGGTCTGGTGCTCGCGGGCGCGCGGCGCCGGCGTGAAGTTGCTGGTCGCCGAGCGCCGGATGATGTTCTGGGATTGCATGGACATGGCGGTCAGGCTTTCTCGATGTTGACCAGGAAGGCTTTGTATTCGGGGGTTTGCGAATTGGCGTCGCCCACGCTCGGGCTGAGCGTGTTGGCGAGGAAGCCCTTGCGCGTCGCGCCCTCGTAGCCCCAGTTGCAGGGAATGCCGATCTGCTCGAGATCCTGGCCGGCGACCTTCAGCGTCTTCACCCGCTTGGTGACCACGGCCTTGGCCTTGATGTACCCGCGCTTGGTCGTGATCTTGACCATGTCGCCGTGGGCGATGCCCTTGCGGGCCGCGAGCGCGGTGCCGATCTCCACGAACTGCTCCGGCTGCATGATGGCGTTCAGGCGGGAGTGCTTGGTCCAGTGGCGGAACAGCTCCGTCAGGCCGTAGGTGGTGGCCACGTACGGGAACTCGTCGCGCGTGCCCATGCGCTTGCGGTCATTGGGGAGGACGCGCGCGGTCGGGTTGTACGTCACCGCCGGATGCAGCGGGTTGCTCACCAGCGGGCTCTCGATCGGCTCGTAGTGCTCGGGGAACGGGCCGTCGACCATGCCGCCGACCGAGAACAGGCGTCCCACGCCTTCGGGCAGCATGATGAACGGGCTCACGCCGCTGCCCGGCGCCGCCGTCGCGGGGTAGTCGGGCACGTCGCTGCCGGACCAGCGCCGGCCATCCCACGACACGATGATGCGCTCGGGGTCCCACGGCTTGCCCATCGGGTCGAGCGAGGCGCGGTTGTACAGGATGCGGCGGTTGGCCGGCCAGGCCCAGGCCCAGCCGGGCGTGGCGCCGTGGCCGGTGTCGGTGTTGTCGCGCCGGGCCATCTGGTTGCCGGCCTGGGTCCAGGAGCCGCAGAAGATCCAGTTGAAGCTGGCGGTCGAGCCGTCGTCGCGCAGCTGCCCGAATTCGGACAGCAGCTCGCCCTTGCGCGCGAAGATCTGGCCCTGGTCGTCGCGCAGGTCTTCGAGCGCGTAGCCGTTGGCCTCCTTGGCGACTTCCTCCGGCTCCGGGTTGTACGGGTCCTGGTAGTCCCACGTCATGTTCAGCACCTGCTCGGGGCAGGCGCCGCCTTCCTTCGCATAGAGCTCGCGCATCTTCATGAAGATGCCGCCGAGGATGCGGCCGTCGTGGCGCGCTTCGGCGGGCGGCTCGGCGCCGGCGAAATGCCACTGCAGCCAGCGGCCGGAATTGACGATCGCGCCGTTTTCCTCGGCGAAGCAGGAGGAGGGCAGGCGGAACACCTCGGTCTGGATCGCGGCCGGGTCGACGTCGTTGAACTCGCCGTGGTTGCGCCAGAACGTCGAGGTCTCGGTCTGCAGCGGGTCGATGATGACGAGGAACTTGAGCTTGGCCAGCGAGGCGCGGATCTTGTTCGAGTCCGGCATCGCGGCGATGGGGTTGAAGCCCTGCGCGATGTAGCCGTTGACCTTGCCTTCGTACATGCGGTCGAAGAAGGCCAGCATGTCGTAGCTCTTGTCCCACTTGGGCAGCCAGTCGTAGCCCCAGTCGTTGGCGCGCGTGGCGTGCTCGCCGTAGAGGCTCTTCATCAGGCTGACGAAGAACTTGGGCGTGTTCTTGTAGTAGTTCACCTGGCCGGGCAACTGCTCGGCGGGCGTGCTGGCGTCGAGATACTGCTTCAGCGTCTGCTGGCTGTCCGAGGGCAGGTTGAGGTAGCCCGGCAGGCGCAGCGACAGCAGGCCCAGGTCGGTGTAGCCCTGGATGTTCGAGTGCCCGCGCAGCGCGTTCACGCCGCCGCCGGCCATGCCGATATTGCCGAGCAGCAGCTGGATCATCCCCGAGCCGCGGATGATCTGCGCGCCGCTGCTGTGGTGCGTCCAGCCCAGCGCGTAGAGGAACGTCGCGGTGCGGTTGGGCGCGCTGGTCGAGGCCATGATCTCGCAGATCCGCAGGAAGTCTTCCTGCGGCGTGCCGCAGATGGCCGAGACCATTTCCGGCGTGTAGCGCGCGACGTGCGCCTTGAGCAGGTTGAAGACGCAGCGGGGATGCGCAAGCGTCGGGTCCTGCAGCGCGTGGCCGTTGGCGTCCAGCTCGTAGAGCCACGTGCGGTTGTCGTACTTGCCGGCGGCGCTGTCGAAGCCGCTGAACAGGCCTTCGTCGAAGCGGTAGCCCTCGCTGACGATCAGGCTGGCGTTGGTATAGGCCTTGACGTACTCGTGCTGGATCTTGTCGTGGTCGAGCAGGTACTTGACCATGCCCATCAGGAAGGCCACGTCCGAGCCGGCCCGGATCGGCGCGTAGATGTCCGCGACCGACGCGCTGCGGTTGAAGCGCGGGTCCACCACGATCACCTTGGCGCCGTTGCGGATCTTGGCCTCGATGACCCACTTGAAGCCGACCGGGTGCGCCTCGGCGGGGTTGCCGCCCATGATGAGGATGACGTTGGCGTTCTTGATGTCGACCCAGTTGTTGGTCATCGAGCCGCGGCCGAACGTCGGCGCCAGCGCCGACACGGTGGGCGCGTGGCACACGCGGGCCTGGCAGTCCAGGCCGAGGATGCCCAGCGCCCGCGCGAACTTGAAGTCGAGGATGCCGGTCTCGTTGCTGGCCGCCGACGAGGCCAGCATGCCGCTCGACAGCCAGCGGTTGACCAGCTCGCCTTTCTCGTTGCGCGCGATGAAGTTCTTGTCGCGGTCGTCCTTGAGCAGGCGGGCGATGCGCGTGGTGGCCTCGTCCCAGCTGATGCGCTTCCATTCGTTGGAGCCGGGCGCCCGGTATTCCGGGTATTTCAGGCGGTTCTCGCTATGAATGAAATCGACCAGGCCGGCGCCCTTGGGGCAGAGCGAGCCGCGGCTGACCGGATGGTCGGGATCGCCTTCGATGTGGAAGATGCTGGCCTTGGCGTTCTTGGCGCCGTCTCCCGTGCTGTACATCAGGAGGCCGCAGCCGACCGAGCAATAGGTGCAGTTGTTGCGGGTTTCCCTGGCGCGCAGCAGCTTGTACTGCCGGATGTCGGCCGCCCTTGCCGGACTGGGCGCGAACCCGAGGGCCGTTGCCGTGGCGGTGGCCGCCCCTGCGCCGCATAACTTCAGAAACTGCCTTCGACCGAAATGCAGGTTCGCGCGTGTGTTCGCGCGTGTTTTGGGGGCTTCACTTTGCATTTGAATTGTATCCATACAGAAATTCGTATGTATGGATCTATAAAAGTTACGCGAACTGTAGATGAAATTTCCACGGATTGCCAGAGACAGGTCCTTGTGAACATAACTCGATGGCTAAAAAGTCACATATTTGACGTGTCTTGGCAGCAAATATGAGATAAAAGACATATTAGCGAAGCCAAAGCGACTTTTATCGATCCCGCCTTGCGCTGGGAAAGCCGTGTGGCGCTTTGCTGGCTTTGTCAAGTCATCTACTCGTTTTATGTCCATGCAGTTCATGTCATGCTATGCTTTGATAGCGTATTTTCCATACGTATTGATATTGTATGGATCTGCATTGGATATACCTTGGACATCCACCGCGCCGGTCCGCGCCGATAGCCATCTGGCACCTCCGGCGGCCGCCTCGCGCGCATTACCGCGGGCATTGCCTGTAGCGCCGGGCCTGCGCGGCTCCGACGCGCGCGCCTGCCGTGCGCGATGCGCGTGCATGGGTGCAAGGAACAACGCCGGGCGACCCGATGCGCGCGGATGCGTCTAAATGTCGCAATTAATCCGGAATGGAATTGATTTGGCCTATTGGGATAAAAGTTATTTTTCATCGCGCAAAAATTGGCCCATGAAATAATTGAAAAAAATAACCAGATCACAAGGGGTTCGATATGCTGTTTTCCAGAATGCGGGTAAGCGCGCGGCTTTACGCCGGATTTGGCCTGATCTTCGCCGTGCTCGTCGCGGTGACCGCGGTGGCGATGGTCAAGGTAGACGTCATCAAGAGCGCGCTGCATGCGAACAGCGAGCGCCATGCGGTGATCCAGCGCTATGCGATCAATTTCCGCGGTTCCGCGCATGACCGCTCGATCGCGGTGCGCGACGTGGTCCTGGCCGCAACGCCCGCCGAGCGCCAGAAGCAGGTCGATTTCATCGCGGCCAGGGCTCGCTTCTACGCCGACTCGACCGCGGGCATCGAGTCGCTGCTGGCCTCCACCCGGACCTCGCAGGAGGTGCTGGCGCTGTATCGCGACATTCGCGCGGCCGAGGCTGCCGCGGTGGCCACCACCAATGCGATCATCGCGGGAACCGCCGCCGATGCGCTTTCGCAGCCGGCTATCCGCGAATTATTGTGGGAGCGCGCAAAACCGCAATACGAGCAATGGCTGGCCACCATCAACCGGCTTATCGATTTCGAGGAAAAGCGCATTCGCCAGGAAAATGACACGGCATTGTCCGAGGCTGGCGGTTTCCTGAATCTGATGCTGACCGCGCTGGCGCTCGCACTGGTCATCAGCGCGCTGGTGGCGTGGCGGGTATCGCGCAGCATCCTGCAGCAGCTGGGCGCGGAGCCGAGCGCGCTGGCCGAAGTCGCCAGGAATGTCTCGGAAGGCGACCTCAGCCCCTATGCCGATGGCCGGCAGGCGCCGCCGGGCAGCGTGCTGGCGTCGCTGTCGGTCATGCGCGAAAGCCTGGCCGGCGTGGTCGGCGACGTGCGCTCGGCATCGGATGTGCTGGCCACCGATTCGACCGGCATCGTGGAAGGCAACAGCGGCCTGATGCGGCGCACCGAGGCGCAGGCCGCCAGCCTGCAGCAGACCGCCGCGTCGATGAGCCAGATGACGGGCATCGTCCGCAACAACGCGGAGTCCGCCCGCCAGGCGGCCCAGCTCGCCGTTGCCGCCAACGAGGCGGCGCAGAAGGGCGGCGCGGCGGTCGGGCAGGTCGTCTCGACCATGAGCGAGATCGCGGCGAGCTCGAAGAAGATCGCGGACATCATCGGCGTGATCGACGAAATCGCCTTCCAGACCAACCTGCTCGCGCTGAACGCGGCGGTGGAGGCGGCGCGCGCGGGCGAGCAGGGGCGCGGATTCGCCGTGGTCGCGGGCGAGGTGCGCCGGCTCGCGCAGCGCTGCGCGGGCGCGGCCAGGGAGATCAAGACGCAGATCGACGCCAGCGTCTCCAGGGTCGAGGCCGGCTCCAGCCTGGTCGGCGCCACCGGCACGACGATGGCCGACATCGTGAGCCAGGTCCAGCGGGTTGCCGCGCTGATCGCGGAGATCAGCGCCGCGACCAGCGAGCAGACCGAGGGCATCGCGCAGGTCAGCGACGCCGTCACCCAGCTCGATCAGGTGACGCAGGAGAACGCGGTGCTGGTCGAGCAGAGCGCCAGCGCGGTCGACGGGCTCAGGCACCAGGCGGCGCATCTGGCGCGGGTCGTGAGCGTGTTCAAGCTCGGCGGCCGGGCGCCGGCCCTGGCGGCGGCGTAGTGGCCGCGCAGCACGGGTCCGCAGCCATGACGACGCCTGCCGATGCGGTTTCCCGCGTGCCCGCCGCCGGCCAGTCCGTGGACCTGCGCGCCGGCGACGAGCCGCCGTCCCCGGCGCAGCGGCGCAGGTTCGCCTTGGTCATGGCCGCCGGCGGCGTCTTCGTCGCGCTGCTGCTGGGCGCCTTCGTCTTCGGCGTCTCGCGCCCGCAGACCGCGGCGGCCGAGGCGGCCGAGCGCCACGCCGTCGCGCAGTGCTGGCGCCGCAGCCAGGCGGCGGCGTCGCCGGCCTCCCGCAGCTTCCAGGCGGAAGCCTGCCGGGAGATGGAAAAGCAGTTCCGCAGCAAGTTCCGGCGCGCGCCCTGACTGCGCGCGCCGGTGGAGCGTATTCGCATGTCCCTTTCTTCAGCGGACGCCGGCAGCCAGCCGGCGCTTCCTTTCCTGCGCCGCCGGGCGGTGGTGGTGTTCCTGTGCGTCGCGGTCGCCATCCTCACCGCGACCGGGGCCGGCTTGTGGCGCTACTTCGGCGTGGGCGGCCTGCGCACCTACGCCGATCGCGCCGTGGTGTTCGGCGATGCCGACCTGCGCCTGCCGCCGGAACTGGCCGGCAACACCGGCCGCATCCGGGTGGTCCATTTCTGGGACCCGGACTGCACCACCTGCAACAAGGAGACCGACGCGCACCTGAACTACCTGATGCAGATGTACCGCAACGCCAGGGTCGACTTCTACAGCGTGCAGAAGCCGGGCACGCATGGCGTGCTGGCGCCGTTCCTGCAAGGCAAGCTCAGGCCGCTGGCGCGCATCGAAGGCATGGAGCGGCTGCCGGCCAGCCCGTCGATGGCGATCTGGGCCGCCGATGGCCGGCTGGCGTACGCCGGGCCCTACAGCCAGGGGCTGGTGTGCAGCTCGGCCAACAGCTTCGTCGAGCCGATCCTCGACAAGCTCGTCGCCGGGCAGCGGGTCGAGCCGTTCTCGATGCTGGCGGTCGGGTGTTACTGTCCCTGGAGCGCGACGCCGGACGGCGCCCGGTAGAAGTCCACCGACATCGCGAAGCTCAGCACGGTGATGATGGCGATGGAGGCGAAGAACAGCTTGCGCGCCCACCGCCGCTGGTCGCCGGCGGTGCGGCCCGCCAGCCCCAGCCTGAACCAGTAGATGCCGCTCGCCAGCGCGGCGAGCGTGTACAGCCATCCGGTATAGCCCAGGACGCCGAGCATCAGCGTGGCGCCGGTGAACGCGGCGATGTAGGCGACGATGTGCCGCCTGGCCGCGGGCAGGCCCCTGACCACCGGCAGCACCGGGATCGCCGCGGCGCGGTAGTCGGCGGCGCGGAAGATGGCGATGGCGTAGGAATGCGGCATCTGCCACAGGCTGAACATCACCAGCAGCGTCAGCGCGGCCGCGTCGAAGCGCCCGCTTGCCGCGCAATAGCCCACCACCGGCGGCATCGCCCCCGAGATGCTGCCCACCAGCGTGCCGTGCACGGAGCTGCGCTTGAGGCAGAGCGTGTACGCGCCCACGTAGACCGCGTAGCCGATCGTCACGAGCGCCACCGGCATGACCTGCCGGGTGGCCGCGTAGAGCAGGCCGGCGCCCGCCAGCCCCAGCACGCACGCGTAGAGCAGGGCCAGCGGCATGGGCACCGCGCCGGTGACCATCGGGCGGTTGCGGGTGCGCGCCATCAGGCCGTCGATGTCGCGGTCGACGATGTTGTTGACCACGCAGCCCGAGGCAATCACCAGCGCGACGCCCAGCGCCACGAGGCAGCCCCTGGTCCAGTTGATGTCTCCCCGCGAGGCGAGCAGGAAGCCGCCCGTCACGGAGATCATGTTGCCCATCACGATGCCGGGCTTGGTGAGTTGAAGATAGGGGCGATACATGGTTTCGGGATGCGGGGGGCGCGGCGCGGGCCGTGGCCTCAGTTGATCATCATGTTGTAGTGCATGCTCCAGATGATCCAGACCGACAGCGCCACGATGATGAAGAGGATGACCAGGGTGAACACGAAGCTGATCAGGTTCCAGCCGCCTTCGGACGAGCGGTTCATGTGCAGGAAGAAGACCAGCTGCACCACGAGCTGCGCGACCGCGAACGCCACCGCCAGCAGCAGCGTGGCCGGGCGCGACAGCACCGGGTGCATGATCAGCGCGAACGGGATCACGGTGAGGATGGCCGACAGCGCGAAGCCGATGTTGTAGGAGCGCGCGCTGCCGTGGCTCTCGCCGGCGCGGGTAGTCGCATGGTTGGCCATGATCAAAATGCTCCGAACAGGTAGACGATGGTGAAGACGCAGATCCAGACCAGGTCCAGGAAATGCCAGAACAGGCTCAGGCACGACAGGCGGGTCACGCTGGTGGGCGTCAGGCCGCGCGTGGCGACCTGGTGCAGCAGCACGGCCATCCACACCAGCCCGGCCGCGACGTGCAGCCCGTGCGTGCCCACCAGCGCGAAGAAGCCCGACAGGAACGCGCTGCGGCTCGGACCGTGGCCGGCCGCGATCAGGTGATGGAACTCGTGCAGCTCCATGCCGACGAAGACCGCGCCCAGCACGAAGGTCAGGCCCAGCCAGCGCAGCACGCCGGCCTTGTCGCGGCGGTGCACGGCGAGCATGGCGTAGCCGTAGGTGATGCTGGAGAACAGCAGCACGAAGGTCTCGGCCAGCACGAAGGGCAGCTCGAACAGGTCCTTCTGCGTCGGACCGCCCGCGTAGGCGCCGCTGAGCACCACGTAGGAGGCGAACAGCGAGCCGAACAGGATGCAGTCGGACATCAGGTAGACCCAGAGTCCGAGGACCTTGGCCGAGCCGTGGGCGTGGCCGTCCTGCCCGTGCTCGTGCTCGTGCCCGTGTTCTTGCCCGCGGGCGTGCGCCTTGGCGGCGTGGTTCAGGATGTGAGTGGTCATGGTCAGGCAGCCTTGCGCGCCAGGGTGGAGACGTGCGCATGCTCGATGCGCGCCACTTCCTCGGCGCTGACGTAGTAGTCGGTGTCGTCGTCGTAGGAGCGCACGATCAGCGCGGCGACGGTGGCGATCGCGCCGGCCGACGCCAGCCACCAGATATGCCAGATCAGCGCGAAGCACAGCAGCAGGATGAACACGTTGACGATGAACGGCACGCCCGTGTTGCGCGGCATGTGGATCGGCTCGTAGTGCGCGGGCGGCGGCGGCAGGCCGCGCTTCTTGGCGACGTGGAAGGCATCGATCGCGTCGACCTGCGGCACCACCGCGAAGTTGTAGAACGGCGGCGGCGAGGACGTGGCCCATTCCAGCGTGCGCGCGTTCCACGGGTCGCCGGTGAGGTCGCGGTTGTGCCTGCGGTCGCGGATGCTGACGATCAGCTGCAGGACCAGGAACGCGATGCCGGCCAGCACGAACAGCGCGCCGACGAAGGCGACGTGCAGGTACGGCGTCCAGGCCGGGTTGTCATAGTGGTTCAGCCGGCGCGTCATGCCCATGAAGCCCAGCATGTACAGCGGCATGAAGGCCAGGTAGAAGCCGATGACCCAGCACCAGAACGAATACTTGCCCAGGCGCTCGTTGAGCTTGAAGCCGAACACCTTGGGGAACCAGTAGTACAGCCCGGCGAAGTAGCCGAACAGCGCGCCGGCGATGATGGTGTTGTGGAAGTGGGCGACCAGGAACAGGCTGTTGTGCAGCAGGAAGTCCGCGCCCGGGATGGCCAGCAGCACGCCGGTCATGCCGCCGATCGTAAATGTCACCAGGAAGGCCAGCGTCCACAGGATCGGCGGCGTGAACTCCACGCGCCCGCCGTACATGGTGAACAGCCACGTGAAGATCTTCACGCCGGTCGGGATGGCGATGATCATCGTCATGATGCCGAAGAAGGCGTTGACGTTGGCGCCCGAGCCCATCGTGAAGAAGTGGTGCAGCCACACCAGGAACGACAGGATGCCGATGGCCAGCGTGGCGCCCACCATCGACTTGTAGCCGAACAGCGCCTTGCGGGCGAAGGTCGCGGTCACTTCCGAGAAAATGCCGAAGGAGGGCAGCACCAGGATGTACACCTCGGGGTGGCCCCAGGCCCACACCAGGTTGACGTACATCGTCGGGTTGCCGCCCAGCGCGTTGGTGTAGAAGTGGAAGTCGAGGTAGCGGTCCAGCGTCAGCGCGGCCAGCGCCACGGTCAGGATCGGGAACGCGGCGATGATGATGACGCTGGTGACGAACACCGTCCACGTGAAGATCGGCATCTTCATCAGGGTCATGCCGGGCGCGCGCATCTTCAGGATGGTGACGAACAGGTTGACGCCGGTGAGCAAGGTGCCGAGCCCGGACGCCTGCAGCGCCCATATGTAGTAGTCCACCCCCACGCCCGGACTGAACTCGATGTCGGACAGCGGCGGATAGGCGACCCATCCGGTCTGCGCGAACTCGCCCACGCCCAGCGAGAGCATGACCAGCACCGCGCCCACCACGAACAGCCAGAAGCTGAAGGCGTTGAGGAACGGATAGGCCATGTCGCGCGCGCCGATCTGCAGCGGCACCACCACGTTCATCAGCCCGACGATGAACGGCGTGGCGACGAAGAAGATCATGATCACGCCGTGCGCGGTGAAGATCTGGTCATAGTGGTGCGGCGGCAGGAATCCCTCGCTGCCCGGGCCGGCGACGGCCAGCTGGGCCCGCATCATGAGCGCGTCGGCAAAGCCGCGCACCAGCATGACCACGGCCACCAGCACGTACATGACGCCGATGCGCTTGTGGTCGACCGTCGTGATCCAGTCGCGCCACAGCACGTTCCACTTGCGGAAGTAGGTGATCGCCGCCAGCAGCGCGAGGCCGCCGATGGCGATGACGGCCAGCGTGATTGCGATGATGGGCTCGTGCAGCGGCACGTCGGCCCAGGTCAGTTTGCCGAACATGAATGTCTTACTCCTTGTTTGCCGACAACGTGCCCGCGGCGGGCGTGTCGGGCGCGGTAGGCGCGGCGGCGGGCACGATGGCGCTGGCGCTGGTGTTCGCGCCGGCGCCGACGAACTGGTCGATCACCTTCTTGAACAGGCCGGGCTGGACCTGCGAGAAGTGCACGACGCTGTTGCGCTGGCTGGGCCTGGCCAGCTTGAGGAAGGTGTCGAGGTCGAGCGTCAGCGGCGAGCTCCTGACCTGGGCCACCCAGCGCTGGAAGCCTTCCTCCGTGGTGGCCGTGGCGACGAACTTCATGTCCGAGAAGCCGTGGCCGCTGTAGTTGCCCGACATCCCGCGGTATTGCCCCTGCTCGTTGGCCATCAGGTGCAGGCGGGTGCGCATGCCCGCCATCGCGTACACCTGGCCGCCCAACTGCGGGATGAAGAAGGTGTTCATGGTGGAGTTGGAGGTAATGCTGAACGCCACCTGGCGGTGCTCGGGGAAGGTCAGTTCGTTGACCGTGGCGATGCCGAGGTCGGGATAGACGAAGACCCATTTCCAGTCGGTGGCGATGACCTCGACGTTGATCGGCGCGCCGGGCACGTCGAGCGGGCGGTAGGGGTCGAGCGCATGGGTCGAGCGCCACACGATGACCGACAGCGTCGCGATGATGACGAGCGGCACGCCCCACACCACGATCTCGATCCCGGTCGAGTGGGCCCAGTCGGGCGTGTATTTGGCCTTCGGATTGGTGGCGCGGTATTTCCAGGCAAAGACGAACGTCAGCACGATGGCCGGCATGACGACGAACAGCATCAGGCCGATGCAGGTGATGATGAGGTCGCGCTGCGCAATGCCGACGGCGCCTTTCGAGTTGAACAGCACCCAGCTACAGCCGCCGAGATTCGACAAGGCCAGTGCGGCCAGCGGGTAACGAAGGCAATTTCGGTAGGTTTCTCTCATTTCAAGACCTCGGTTCCATGAACCGCTTCAAGGGGCGGCGCAAGACGGGGGCGGACGATCCTTGCGAGCCGGGGGAATGGTGTCAGGCGCTGGCGCGCGCCGGCGGCGAGCGGCAGGCGCGCGGTTTTCCATACGATCCACATAGATCCATACAGTTTGTTGTGTTTAATTAGTGTATGTATTGTATGGCATTGTGTATGCGTTTGTGTTGTGATTTTGTATGGCCTGGATCAAGAGAAGAAGACGCTATTCCATCCGCCGCGGATGCCGCGGCGCGCCTGTGGCCGCCGCGCTGCAGCGGCGTAAAGCAAGGTGTGGACTGGCATTGCCTGCGACTATGCGTCGCGCCCGCGCTTGGGTATGATGTGACCATACAAACAATTTCACATGCCATACATCGTTTGCTTTGTATGGATTTATTCACCGCAACAGGGAGAACCCGCCATGTCCCATCCAGCCCCGTACCGCGCCGCCGTCGTCCAGGCGGGATCGCTGATCTACGACACGCCCGCCACGCTGGCCAAGCTGGCCGACCTGACCAGCGACGCGGCCAGCCGCGGCGCGAAGCTCGTGGTCTTTCCGGAAGCGTTCGTGGGCGGATACCCCAAGGGGCTCGATTTCGGTGCCCGGCTCGGCACGCGCAGCGACGAGGGGCGCGACGAATTCCGCCGCTACCACGAAGGCGCGATCGAGGAGGGCGACGCGTCGTGTGCGCTCATTGCCGAGGCCGCGCGCGCGAACGGCGTGCATCTGGTGGTCGGCGTGATCGAGCGCGCCGGGGGCACGCTGTATTGCAGCGTCTTGTTCTACGGCCCCGACGGCAGCCTGCTCGGCAAGCACCGCAAGCTGATGCCCACGGCGCTGGAGCGCCTCGTCTGGGGATTCGGCGACGGCTCGACGCTGCCGGTGCTCGATTCCGGGCTGGGCAAGATCGGCGCGGTGATCTGCTGGGAGAACTACATGCCGCTGCTGCGCACGGCCATGTATGCGCAGGGCGTGCAGGTGTACTGCGCGCCCACCGTGGACGCGCGCGATACCTGGCTGCCGACCATGCAGACCATCGCGCTCGAGGGCCGCTGCTTCGTCGTCTCGGCGTGCCAGTACATGACGTCGTCGGATTTTCCCGCCGGCCATCCGGCGCGCGCGGCGGGCGCCGCGCCGGACGTGCTGATCCGCGGCGGCTCGTGCATCGTGGACCCGCTCGGCAAGGTCCTGGTGGCGCCGTCATTCGAGGGCGAGGGCATCTTCCTCGCGGAGATCGACCTGGGCGAAATCGCGCGCGGCAAGTATGACCTCGACGTGGTCGGGCACTACGCGCGGCCGGACATCTTCCACTTGAGCGTCAACCGCGCGCGCCAGGCGCCGGTTTCCTTCCCTGGCGAGGCGGGGCAGCAGGCGCCGGCGTGCGGCGCCGGGACGGCGTGAGCGCCGCGTCCTGAAGGCGCCGGCGCCGGCGCCGGCGCATCGCGCGCGCCGCGGGCGCGCGATGGCTCAGGCCAGCGCGGCAGAGCCGCCCGCGTCCGCCAGCACGATGCCGGCCTCGCGCATCGCCGCCGCCACGCTGCCGGCATGCCCGGGCGACAACGGCGTGAGCGGGAGCCGGATGCCCTCGCGGATCAGGCCCATCCGCTGCATGGCCCACTTGACCGGGATCGGGTTCGATTCGACGAACAGCGCCTGGTTGATCGCGGCCAGGCGGCGGCTCAGCCGGCGCACGGCGGGCACGTCGGCGGCGAGGGCGGCGTCGCAGAGCTCGCGCATCATGACCGGCAGGATGTTGGCCGTCACCGAGATATTGCCGCGCGCGCCCAGCAGGATCAGCGCGGCGGCGGTGGCATCGTCGCCGCTGTACACGGAGAATTCCGGCGGCAGCCGGTGGAACAGCTCGTTGGCGCGCGCGAGGTCGCCGGTCGCGTCCTTCAGGCCGACGATGCCGTCGATCGCGGCCAGCGCCAGGATCGTCTCCACCGTCATCCTGGCGATGGTCCGGCTCGGCACGTCATACAGGATGACCGGCACCTCGGCGCGCTCGGCGATGGCGCGGAAATGCGCGTAGAGGCCGGCCTGCGTCGGCTTGTTGTAGTAGGGCACCACGGACAGGCACGCCGCCACGCCGGCGTCCTGCGCCGCCAGGGTGAGCTCGATCGCCTCGCTGGTGGCGTTGGCGCCGGTGCCGCCGATGATCGGGATGCGGCCGGCGGCATGCGCCACGGCCACGCGGATGAGCGCGATGTGGTCGGCCGGCGCGATGGTCGGGGTCTCGCCCGTGGAGCCCATGATGACCAGCGCGCTGGTGCGCGCCGCGATGTGCCAGTCGATGAGCTCGCGGTAAGCCGCCCAGTCGATGGCGCCGTCCGGAAACATCGGCGTCACCAGGGCGACGAGGCTGCCGCGGATATTCAGGTCTTTGCCTGCCATGTCATTGCTCCTCTGATTGAAGTCGTTCTTGTTCGTGACGTTCCGCGGCGAGCTGCGCCGCGGCCCTTTCCAGGCGCGCCAGGCCATCGTCGATCTCGTCGCGCTCGATGACCAGGCTCGGCGCCAGGCGGATGACGTCGGGGCCCGCCTGCAGCACCATGACCCCATGCTCGAGGCAGCGGCTCGCGACGTATTGCGCGCGGCCTTTCCACGGCGGCGCCAGCACGCAGCCCAGCAGCAGGCCGATGCCGCGCACCGCCTCGAACAGCGCGTGGCGCCTGCCGATGGCGGCCAGCGCGCCGGCCAGGCGCGCGTGCCGCTCCCCGACGCCGCGCAGGACCGCGGGCTGGTCGATGAGGCGCAATGCAGCCTCGCCGACCGCGCAGGCCAGCGGGTTGCCGCCGAACGTGCTGCCGTGCGTGCCGGGGCCGAGGTGCTGCGCCGCCGCGCGGGTGGCGAGCATGGCGGCCAGCGGAAAGCCGCAGCCGATCGCCTTGGCCACGGTCATGACGTCCGGCACCACGCCGAAATGCTGATAGGCGAACAGCGTGCCCAGCCGGCCCATGCCGGTCTGGACCTCGTCGAAGATCAGCAGCGCGCCATGCGCGTCGCACAACTCGCGGGCGCGCCGCAGGTAGGCGTGGGTGGCGGGCAGCACGCCGCTCTCGCCGAGCACCGGCTCTAGCACGACGGCGCACGTGCGCCCGGACACCGCGGCCTCCAGCGCCGCGATGTCGTTGAACGGCACGTGCCGGATGCCCGCGATGGGCGGGCCGAAGCCGTCCGAATACTTGGGCTGCCCGGCCACGCTCACGGTAAACAGGCTGCGGCCGTGAAAGCTGTTGTGCGTGGCGACGATCTCGTGCCTGGCGTCCCCGCCGGTGCCGATGCCGTGGCGCCGCGCGAGCTTGAAGGCGGCTTCGTTGGCCTCGGCGCCGGAGTTGGCGAAGAAGACGCGGTCGGCGAAGGTGGCCTGCGTGAGCGCGTGCGCCAGCCGGATCGCGGGCTCGTTGGTGAAGATGTTCGAGACGTGCCAGAGCCGCCGGGACTGTTCGGCCAGGGCCTCGACCAGCGCCGGGTGGCAATGCCCCAGCGCGTTGACGGCGATGCCGCCGGCGAAGTCGATGTATTCGGTGCCGTTCTGGTCCCACAGGCGCGCGCCCCTGCCCTCGACCGGGATGATCGCGGCCGGCGCGTAGTTGGGGACCATGACGTGCTCGTAGAGGTCGCGTGAAACTGTAACCGCCATTGGTGGATTCCTTTGCTCCGTATCAGGTTCTGGTTCGATGCCCGCGGCTGGCGCGCGGAAGTTCGCGATAATCGGGCGGGGCGGGCATCCCGTCCGCCGGCACGGCAGGGCGGGGCGCCGCCAGTTCGGTGGCTTCGACGCGGGGCCGCCCAAGACGCGGGCATGCCGCGATGCGCCGCCCCGGTGCCATTGCCATTGCCGGTGCCATCGATACCGCGCGCCGCGCCGGGCCACGGCGCCATCCCGTGGCCGGGGACGCGCGTTTCCATGCACTGCCTCCCGGCCCGGTCCGCGCGCACCACGACAACGCCGCCGCCGGAAGCGGACCGCGGCATGGCATCAGACGACACGATTTTTATCCATACGCTTGATTTATGTATGGATTTTGATTTACATTGTATGCCAAATATAGAACTTATTGTATGGTTTGACAATGGAGACTGCGCGAATGTCGGAACTTGAGTCGAAGGCGTCTCACCAGCTGGCGTGGATCCGGCCGCTGGTGGCGGGCGCCGGCCCCCGCTATCTGCAGATCGTCGATCTCATCGGCGAGGCCGTCCGGCAGGAGAAGCTCGCGCCCGGCGACCAGGTTCCGCCCCAGCGCGCGCTCGCGGCCGCGCTGGGCGTCGACCTGACCACGGTGACGAGGGCCTACACCGAGGCGCGCAACCGCGGCCTGATCGAATCGTTCGGTGGCCGCGGGTCGTTCGTCGCCACGCCGGGCAACGCGGCCGGCGCGGTGCGGATCGACCTCAGCATGAACGTGCCGCCCCAGCCCGCGGGGCGCAGCCTCGGCGATTTCGTCCGCACGGGCGTCGAGGAACTGTTCCTGCGCCAGAGCAGCCAGCGGCTGTCGGCCTACGACACCGGCAGCCGCAACTCGTCGGCGATCCAGGCGGGCCAGGCATGGCTCGGGCCCGCGCTCGGCGATCTCGCGCACGGCAACCTGATCATGTCCGCGGGGACGCAGGCCGCGATCTTCGCCATCCTGCTGTCCGTCACGCGCAGGGGCGACACGGTGCTGTGCGACCCGCTGACCTACCCGGGCTTCCTGCTGGCGGCCCGCAAGCTCGACCTGCGCGTCGTGGCCGTGGCCTCCGACGGCGAGGGCGTCCTGCCGGATGCCATCGAGAAAGCCCATCGCGCCACCGGCGCCGGCGTCATCTACCTAAATCCGACCCTGCACAACCCCACCACGCGGACCATGCCCGCGGGGCGGCGCCAGGAGGTTGCCGCCGTGCTGCGCAGGTTGAAGATCACGCTGATAGAGGACGATCCGTACTGGTTCCTGCTCAACGACGCGCCGCCGCCGCTGGCCACGTTCACGGGCGGGCAGCGCACGTACTACATGGCGTCGCTGTCGAAATGCCTGTGGCCAAGCCTGCGGACCGCGTTCGTGCTGGTGCCCGAGGACGGCGACGGCGCGTCGCTGCAGGAGAATCTGCGCGCCTCCGGCATGGGCGGCTCGCCGCTGCTGTTCGGGCTGTCCGAGCAATGGATACGGACCGGCATGGCGCGGCAGCTCCTGGTCGAGGTCCAGCGCGAGGCGCGCGCGCGGCAGACCCTGGCGCGCTCGCTGCTGCCGAAGTCCGCCAGCGCGCATCCGTCCGGGCTGCATATCTGGCTGCCCCTGCCGCCGCAGTGGAACTCGCAGCTCTTCGTCGACACGCTGGAGCAGCGCGGCATCGCCGTGGCCGGCTCGGATGCGTTCAGCACGGAGCCGGACCCCGGCAACGCGGTGAGGATCTCCGTGGGCGGCGCGGCAAGCCAGGCGGAACTCAGCCATGCGCTGCAGCAGATCGGCAATCTGCTGCAGGAGGATCGCCGGCGCGGCGCGCGGCCTATCGTCTAGCGGGTGTCTAGCGGGTGTCTTGCATGGCTGGAGGTGGTTTCGGCCGGTCACGATGCCGGAAGGCAGGCGGCAAGGATGCCTCCTGCCGCGCGAGCGTGGCTGCGCCGGGATCGGCTCGATCTTCAGGCATCGGCGTGCCCGACTGCCTTCACGCGCTCCCGCGGGTCCTGGCCGTGTCGTCGCCCGCCGGAAACCGCAGCCGGAACACCGTCACGCCCCCGACTTCGGACTCCACCTCCACCGTGCCGTGGTGCAGGTCCATGATCGACCTGACGATGGCCAGCCCGACCCCCGACGACTCTCCCGAGTTGGCGCGCGCCGCGTCGCCGCGGAAGAAGCGGTCGAACAGCTTCGGCATGTGCTCGGGGGCGATGCCGGGCCCCGGATTGCTGACCTCGATGCTGGCGCCCGCGGCGGTCTGCGCGCCGCGCATGGTGATGGTCTGCCCGGCCGGGGTGTAGCGGATGGCGTTGGCCACCAGGTTGCTGACGGCGCGCCGCAGCAGCAGCGGGTCGGCCAATACGCTGCCCGAGCCGGCCACGGCGATGGTCACGCCGCCGGTCTCGGCCAGCCCCTCGAAGTAGTCCGACAGTCCGTGCAGCTCGCGCGCCAGGTCCAGCGTCACCGGGTTCACCGCCACGCGCGCATTCTCGGCGCGCGCGATGAACAGCATGTTCTCGATCATGCGGGCAAGGCGCTCGTACTCCTCGATGTTCGAGGCCAGCAGCGCCTGGTATTCGTCGGCGCTGCGCTCGGCGCCAAGCGCCACCTGGGTCTGGCCCAGCAGATTGCCGATCGGCGTGCGGAAGTCGTGCGCGAGGTCGGCGGAGAACTGCGAGAGCCGCTCGAAGCCTTCGTGCAGCCGCTGCATCATCTGCTGCAGGGCGGACGCCAGCTCTTCCAGCTCGGGCGGCAACCGGGCGGGATCGAGCGGCAATTGCAGGCGGGTCACGGTCACGGCCGAGGCGCCGGCGGCGATCCTGCGCAGCGGCGCCATGCCGATGCGCAGCAGCAGGTAGCCCAGGCAAGCGGCGATCAGCGCGCCGAGCACGGTGGCGGCCAGCACCTTGTCGCGGTAGGCGCGCAACAGCGTCACGCGCCCCACGGCGGTCTGGTAGAGGGTGAAGCGCAGCGGCTCCCGCGCGTTGCCGGCGCGGGCCAGCGCGGTGACGCCGCGCACCGGATAGCCGGCGGGCGTGCTCCATGCGTGGATGGCGCCGGGGCCGATGGCGGCCGCGAGCGCCAGCGGCGCGACCTCGGGAACGGCGTCCCGGGTGGCGTTGGCCGCGAGCAGCAGGGCGCCGTCGGGCGCGCGCACGAGCAGCGCGAATTCCTCGTTGCCGGACACCACGCCGCCGACATCGCGCCAGTACTCGGCGCCCGCGGCGCCGGAGTCGGCCAGCTCGTCGCGCACGCGCGCGGCTTTGCGCAGCAGCTCGGCGTCGTCGCGCTCGATCACCTGGGTGGCCAGCGCGCGGTACAGGTAGGCGCCCACGCCGCCCAGCACCAGCAGCGCAGCCACGCCGAAGGCCAGCGCCAGCCGCGCGGTCAGCGAGATCCTGCGCATCAGCCGCCCCGGCTTTCCAGCACGTAGCCCATGCCGCGCACGGTGTGGATCAGCTTGCGCTGGAACTCGTCGTCCATCTTGGCGCGCAGCCGGCGCACGGCCACGTCGACCACGTTGGTGTCGCTGTCGAAGTTCATGTCCCACACGTGCGAGGCGATCTGGGTGCGGCTCAATACCTCGCCCGCGCGCCGCGCCAGGAAATGCAGCAGCGAGAACTCGCGCTGGGTCAGGTCGATGCGGCGCCCGGCGCGCATCACGCGATGGCGGATCAGGTCGATCACGAGATCGTCGACCTCGATGCGCTCGGCCTCGCGGATGGGCCCGCGGCGCAGCAGCGTGCGCACCCGCGCCAGCAGCTCGACGAAGGCGAAGGGCTTGGTGAGATAGTCGTCGCCGCCCAGCTCCAGTCCGCGCACGCGGTCTTCCACCTCGTCCCGCGCGGTCAGGATCAGCACCGGCGTGTCCTTGCGCTCGCGCAGTTGGCGCAGCACTTCCAGGCCGTTCATGCCGGGCAGCATCACGTCGAGGATCATCAGGTCGTATTCGCCCTCCATGCCCTGGTGCAGGCCGTCGGCGCCGGTCACGGCCAGGTCCACCACGAAGCCCGATTCGGCCAGCCCCTTGCGCAGGTATTCCCCCGTCTTGGGCTCGTCCTCCACCACCAGTATCTTCATGATCGCCGTCCCTCCTGCTCGCGCAGCGTCCTCGGTTGATGGCTCGCATGATACCGGCCCGGCAACCCGTCCCACATGACAAATCCGTAATCGAACTGATAGCGTTTGCATGCCCATCGGCTCCCTAGAATCCGGCCCATCGCGCGATTTCCGCGCATGGGCATCGTGCTCCAATCGATTCAGGAATCCTGCCATGTGGATAGTAAGGCTCGCGTTGAGCCGCCCCTACACCTTCGTGGTGCTGGCGCTGTGCCTGCTGCTGGCCGGCCCGCTGGTCTTGATGCGCACGCCGACCGACATCTTCCCGGCCATCGACATTCCGGTGGTGAGCATCGTGTGGAACTACAACGGGCTGTCCGCCGAGGACATGTCGCGGCGCATCGTGACGGGCTACGAGCGCTCGCTGACCAACAGCGTCGACGACATCGAGCACATCGAGTCGCAGTCGCTCGCCGGGGTGGCCGTGATCAAGGTGTTCTTCCACCCCGGCGCCGACATCAACCGCGCGATCGCGCAGACATCCTCGGGCGCGCAGTCGATGCTGCGCAGCATGCCGCCGGGCACCACGCCGCCGCTGATCCTGAGCTACAGCGCCTCGACCGTGCCGATCCTGCGGCTGGCGCTGGGCAGCGACTCGCTGCCCGAGCAGCAGCTCTACGACCTCGGCAACAACTTCATCCGCACCCAGCTCGCCACCGTGCAGGGCGCCTCGGTGCCGCTTCCCTACGGCGGCAAGGTGCGCCAGGTGATGGTGGACCTCGACGCCCGCGCGCTGCAGGCGCGCGGCCTGACCGCGCTGGATGTGGTCAACGCGGTCAACGCGCAGAACCTGGTGCTGCCCGGCGGCACCGCGAAGGTCGGCGCGCTCGAATACCGCGTGGACCTCAACGGCAGCACGGCCACCGTGGCCGGCCTCAACGACCTGCCGGTCAGGAGCGGCCCGGACGGCGTGGTCTACGTGCGCGACGTCGCGCAGGTGCGCGACGGCTACGCGCCGCAGACCAACGTGGTGCGCCGCGACGGCAAGCGCTCGGCGCTGCTGGAGATCGAGAAGAGCGGCAACACCTCCACGCTGACGATCATCGCGCAGGTCAAGGCGATGCTGCCCCGCATGATGGCGGGCCTGCCGGCCGCGCTGCGCGTGCAGCCGGTGTCCGACCAGTCCGTGTTCGTCACCGGCGCCGTGCAGGGGGTGCTGCACGAAGCCCTGGTGGCGGCCTGCCTGACGGCGCTGATGATCCTGCTGTTCCTGGGCAGCTGGCGCGCCACGCTGATCATCGCCATCTCGATCCCGCTCTCGGTGCTGGCTTCGCTGATGGCGCTGTCCGCGCTCGGCGAGACCATCAACATCATGACGCTCGGCGGCCTGGCGCTGGCGGTGGGCGTGCTGGTCGACGACGCCACCGTGGCCATCGAGAACATCACCCACCACCGCGAGCTGGGCAAGCCGCTGGAACAGGCCATCCTGGAAGGCTCGGCCCAGATCGCGGTTCCCACGCTGGTGTCCACGCTGTCGATCTGCATCGTGTTCCTGCCGATGTTCCTGCTGTCCGGCGTGGCGCGCTACCTGTTCGTGCCGATGGCCGAAGCCGTGGTGTTCGCGATGGCCGCCTCGTACTTCCTGTCGCGCACGCTGATTCCCACGCTGGCGCACTACCTGATGCGCGGCGAGGAGGGCGCGCGGGAGGCGGCGCGCCCCGCCGGTCGCCTTGCCGCCCGCTTCGCCGCCCGCCTCGCCGGCGTGCGCCGCGCCTGCGCCGGGATGCAGGCGCGCTTCGAGCAGGCATTCGAGGGGCTGCGCGCGCGCTACGCCGCGTTGCTGGGCGCGGTGCTGCGCCGTCCCGGGCGCTTCGCCGCCGGTTTCCTGGCGTGCTGCGCGCTGTCCATGACGCTGGTGCCGTTCCTGGGCCAGGACTTCTTCCCCAGCGTGGACAGCGGCGAGATCCGCCTGCACATGCGCGCGCGCACCGGCACCCGCATAGAGGAAACGGCGCGCATCGCCGACGCCGTGGAGAGCCGCATCCGCGAGGTGATCGGCGCGGGCAACGTGGCCGGCATCGTCGACAACATCGGCCTGCCGGTCAGCGGCATCAACCTGACCTACGATTCGGCGCTGCCCATCGGCACCGGCGACGCGGAGATCCTGGTGTCGCTCAAGCCCGGCCACGCGCCCGGCGCCGGTTACGTGGACCAGCTCGGCAAGCTGCTGCCGCAGGCGTTCCCGGGCGTGAGCTTCTCCTTCCTGCCGGCCGACATCATCAGCCAGATCCTCAACTTCGGCCTGCCGGCCCCGATCGACATCCAGGTGGTGGGGAACCGGCTCGACGCCAATCGCGCGCTGGCGCGCAAGCTCGCCGGGCAGTTGCGCGCGGTGCCGGGCCTGGTGGACGTCCATATCCAGCAGCCCGACGACCAGCCCGCGCTGACCGTGAACGTGGACCGCACGCGCGCGCTGCAGGCCGGCCTGTCGCAGCGCGACGTGGCGCAGAACCTGCTGATCTCGCTGTCCGGCAGCGGCCAGACCTCGCCCAACTTCTGGCTCAATCCGCGCAACGGCGTCAGCTACCCGCTGATGGTGTCGGTGCCGCAGCACGCGATGGGCTCGCTGCAGGCGCTGTCGAACATCCCGCTCGGCCTGGGCGCCGGCTTTCCTGGCGGCGGTGGCGGCGACCTGCTCGGCTCGCTCGGCAGCATCGAGCGCACCGCCCAGCAGGGCGTGGTGTCGCACTACAACGTGCAGCCCGTGATCGACATCTTCGGCGCGGTGCGCGGGCGCGACCTGGGCGCGGTGGCCGGCGACATCCATCGCATCGTCGACGCCGCGCGCGGCGAGCTGCCGGCGGGGTCCGAGCTCGTGGTGCGCGGGCAGGTGCAGACCATGCGCGACTCGTTCTCGGGCCTGCTCGGCGGGCTGGCCATCGCCGTGGTGCTGGTCTACCTGCTGATGGTGGTGAACTTCCAGTCGTGGCTGGACCCGCTGGCGATCATCGGCGGCCTGCCGGGCGCGCTGGCCGGCATGGCCTGGATGCTGTTCGTCAGCCAGACCACGGTCAGCGTGCCGGCGCTGACCGGCGCCATCATGTGCATCGGCATCGCCACCGCCAACAGCATCCTGGTGATCAGCCTCGCCCGCGAACTGCGCGCCGCCGGCATGGCGCCCTTCGAGGCCGCGCTGCAGGCCGGCATCGGGCGCTTCCGCCCGGTCGTGATGACGGCGCTGGCGATGCTGATCGGCATGATCCCGATGGCGCTGGGCACCGGCGACGCCGGCGCGCAGAACGCGCCCCTCGGCCGCGCGGTGATCGGCGGCCTGGCATTCGGCACGGTGGCGACGCTGGTGCTGGTGCCGACCCTGTTCGGGCTGCTGCATCAATGGCTCGCGCGCCGCGCGGCCAGCGGGTCGTCCCCCGCGTCCGCCGCCGCGCCCTCCGCCCTGAAATTCGACCAGAAAGGCCAGTCATGACCCCCAAACCACAATCCGATCCCGCGCCGCTGCCGGCGTCCTCCGCCCGGCGCGGGCGGCGCCTGCGCGCCGGCCTGCTGGCCCTGGCGCTGCTGGGCGCGGCGCTGGCCGCCGGTATCCTGCCCCGGCTGCAGGCCCGCGCCGCGCTCGGCGCCCAGGCCGCCGCCGCCGCGTCGACGCCGGTCGCCACCGTGCAGCCGCGCCGCGCCGACGGCGCCGACGAACTGACCCTGCCGGGCGACGTGCGCGCCTTCCAGGATGCGCCGGTCTTCGCCCGCGTCAGCGGCTACCTGCGGCGCTGGTACGCCGACATCGGCAGCAAGGTCACGCAAGGCCAGCTGCTCGCGGAAATCGACGCGCCCGAGGTCAGCGACCAGTTGCGCCAGGCCCGCGCCGACGAAGCGACCGCGGCCGCCAACTACGCGCTGGCCAGGAGCACGGCGCAGCGCTGGCAGGACCTGCTGGCGTCGCGCTCGGTGGCGCAGCAGGACACCGAGCAGAAGGTTGCCGACATGCAGGCCAAGGCCGCCACGCTGGCCTCGGCGCGCGCCAATACCTCGCGGCTGGCGCAGCTTGCGTCCTACACGCAGATTCGCGCGCCGTTCGACGGCGTCGTCACCGCGCGCAACGTGGACACCGGCGCGCTGGTGGATGCGGGCGGCGGCAATGGCAGCGCGGGCGGCGGGCGGGAACTGTTCCACCTGTCCGCCGGCGCGCGGCTGCGCGTCTACGTGCAGGTGCCGCAGGACGCGAGCGGCATGATCGGCCCGCAGGTCCAGGCGTGGCTGACGCTGCCGCAGTCGCCGGGGCGGCGTTTCGAGGCCCGGGTGACGCGCAATGCCGGCGCCATCGACACCGTCACGCGCACCCTGCGCGTGGAGCTCGAGGTGGACAACGCCGGGGGCGTCATCCTGCCGGGCGCCTATGCCGAGGTCCACCTGCGCGCGCCGCAGGACAGCCCCGGCCTGAGCCTGCCGGCCGAGACCCTGATGTTCCGCCCGGACGGCACGTGCGTGGCGGTGGTCGGCGCCGATGGCCGCGTGGCGCTGCGCAAGGTGGCCATCGGCCGCGATTTCGGCGCGCGGGTGGAGATCGTGGCCGGGCTGCGCGGCGACGAAGCGGTGGTGATGAATCCCGGCGACGGCCTCGCCGCGGGCGCGAAGGTCAGCGTCATCGCCGCGGCCGCGCCGCCTGCGGCGCCCGCCGCGGGGCCGGGCGCCGCGCCGGGCAGCGTGTCCGGCTTGCCGCGATGAGGACCGGCATGCACGCTCCCGTTCTCCCGATCCGCCGCGGCCTGCGCGCGCTGGCCCGCGCGGCCGTGCTGCTGCCCGCGTTGTTGCCCATGCTGCTGGCCGGCTGCGCCACCGCGCCGGACTACCAGCCGCCCGCCCTGGACCTGCCGTCCGCCTACAAGGAGGCCGGCGCCAGCGCCGCGATGCCGGGCGGTCCGCCCGGCATCGCGCGGGACTGGTGGCACGTCTACCGCGACCCGCAGCTCGAGGCGCTCGAAGCGCGCATCGACGTGTCCAGCCAGTCGCTGCGCAAGGCCGCGGCCCTGCTGCGGGATGCCCGCGCCCAGGCGCGCGCCGCGCATGCCGCGTATTTCCCGGTGGTGGGCGCCGGCGCCGGCGCCACCAGCAATCACACCTCCGCCAACCTGGTGGGCCGCTCGCTGGCCGGCAAGACCGTCCCGGACTACGCGCTCGGCCTGACCGCGTCGTGGGAGCCGGACCTGTTCGGCCGCATCGGCAACGGCGCGGATGCCGCCGACGCGCGCGCCCAGGCCAGCGCCGACGACGTCGCCGCGGTGCGCCTGGGCTTGCAGGCCGAACTGGCGGCCGACTACTTCGGCCTGCGCTCGGCCGACCGCGAACTGGGCCTGCTCAGGCGCACCGTCGAATCCTATGCCACCGTGCTGGCGCTGGTGGGCAACCGCTACAGCGGCGGTATCGCCACCGAAGGCGAGGTGGCGCAGGCGCGCGCGCAACTGGAAAACGCCAGGGCGCAACTCGCGGACGTGCGCCTGAATCGCGCGCAACTGGAGCACGCCATCGCCACCCTGGTCGGCTTGCCGCCGCCCGCGTTCTCGCTGGCCGCGCAGCCCGACGACGCGGCGTTGTCCGTGCTGCCGCCGCTGCCCGCCGCGCTGCCTTCGCAGTTGCTGGAACGGCGCCCCGACGTGGCCGCGGCGGAGCGGCGCGTGGCCGCCGCCAACGCGCAGATCGGCGTGGCGCGCGCGGCCTTCTTCCCCAGCCTGATGCTGGCCGTGGGCGGCGGCCTGGACAGTTCCAGCCTGGCCGGCTGGCTGACCGCGCCGAGCCGCTTCTGGGCAATCGGCCCGGCGCTGGCCGCCACCCTGTTCGACGGCGGCCGCCGCCGCGCGCTGGCCGACAGCGCGCTGGCGCAGTTCGATGCCAGCGCGGCCGACTACCGCGACACCGTGCTGCGCGCGCTTCAGGAAGTGGAGGACAACTTCGCCGCGCTCTCGGCGCTGGCGGAAGAAGCGGACAGCCAGCAGGCCGCGGCGGACGCCTCGGCCCGCGCGCTGGCGCTGGGGCTGGACCGCTACCGCAAGGGCGCGGTCGCCTACCTGGACGTCAGCGTGCTGGAGAGCACGGCGCTGGCGAGCGACCGCGCCGCCGAGGCCGTGCGCCGGCGGCAGCTGATCGCCAGCGTGATGCTGGTGAAGGCGCTGGGCGGCGGCTGGCACCGCGCCGACGCGGTGAAGTAGCCCGGGGCATCCGGGCACCGGCGCCTCAGCGCCGGACCCGGGCCGTGCTCCGCCTGACCTGCAGCAGCACCGGCAGCAGCGAGACGGCGATGATGGCAAGGGTCATCCAGCTCATGTGCGCGCGGACCCATTCGATGCCGCCGAGCCAGAAGCCGGCCAGCAGCAGCCCGGTGCCCCACACCACCGCGCCGAGCACGTTGAACGCGGTGAAGCGGCGCGGGCACATGCCGCTCAGCCCGGCCAGGAAAGGCGCCACGCTGCGCACGATGGGCACGAAGCGGGCTATCGTGATGGTCGAGCCGCCGTAGCGGTCGAAATAGGCGCGCGTCTTTTCGATGTGCCGGGGCTTGATCCAGCCCGCGCGCAGCAGGCGCTGCCCCAGGGCGGAGCGGCCGATCAGGTAGTTGACGCCGTCGCCCAGCACCGCCGCCGTGCAGATCAGCGCGATGGCCGGCAGCGGCGACAGGTCATTGACGCCGAGAAAGGCGCCGGTGGCGAACAGCAGCGAATCGCCGGGCAGGAACGGCAGGATCACGATGCCGGTTTCCAGGAAGATGATGGCGGCGACGATCATCAGGCCCGTGACCCAGTTCTGGGCCAGCATCGACATGATCTGCTGGTCGCTGGTCAGCCAGCTTAGCGCTCCGGTGGCAAGCATGGGGGATTCTCGATGTGGGTAAGCGGATATGTGGGTGCGCGGTCTTGCGTCGGGGAAGGATGCAGGCGGGTGGCAAGCGGTCATGCCTCGGTCATTCGTCAGCGTTCGGTTGCCGCCCGCGCCGGGAAATTCGCCACCACCATGCGGCGCGCGTCGTCCGCGACCACCGTCATCTTCACGCCCCGGCTGGCCAGCAGGAGGTAGGTGTCCGCCGACATCACCGCCAGCGCGGGCGGCCCCGCCTGCCAGCGGGCCGCGAACGCATCCAGCGTGGGGATCCATTTCCGCGGCTCCTGCTGCGTGCCGAAATCCAGCTCGTCGGCGCTGGCCACCATCACCAGCGGATGCCCCAGATAGAACGGCAGCGTATGGTCCAGCATGCGCACGCCATACAGCGGCATGTCGTCCTTGAGTACCGCCTTGATGGCCGGCACCATGCCCGCGCCGGAGGCCGGCCCGCCGATCGATTCGTGTCCGAGCAGCGCCCCGGTGAAACCCGTGAACAGCGTCAGCGCATAGACCGCGACGCTGGCCATCAGGCCGCGCGTGGCCAGCAGCCGGCAGGCCAGCCAGACACCGGCCAGCATCACCGCGAAGGCGATCGCGATCCATACCGCGTAGACGCGATAGTCGGCGTTGGGCGTATGGTTGGAATGCAGCGTGGCCACCACCGGGCTGGCCAGCAGCCCGAGCGCCATCACCACGAGCATGGCCTTGAGATAGCGCTGCCACGCCTGCTCCTGGATCCGCAGCAGCGCCACGCCGGCGAGCATGCCCAGCGCGGGGAAGACCGGCACGATGTAGCCCGGCAGCTTGGAGCCCGACAGGCTGAAGAACACGAAGATGGCGATGGCCCACACCGCCAGCAGCAGTGCCGGCTGGAACGGCCGGGTGCCGGTGGCGCGCGCGATGGCCATGTCGTCGCGCATCACGTTCCACATGCGCGGCAGCAGTCCCAGCCAGGGGATGAAGCCGGCCACCAGCAGCGGCACGAAATACCAGAGCGGGCCCTTGCGCGAGTGCACCGTGGAGGTGTAGCGCTGCCAGTGCTCGTGGATGAAGAAGAAATGGAGGAATTCGGGGTTGCGCTCCGACACCAGCCAGAACCACGGCACCGTGACGATCAGCATCAGCGCGATGCCGCTGGCCAGATGCAGCCGCTTCCACAGGCCGAAGTCGCGCGCGATCAGCGTGTAGATCACCAGCACCAGCCCCGGCAGGGCGATGCCCACCAGGCCCTTGGTCAGGATCGCCACGCCCATTGCCACCCAGCACGCCCACATCCAATAGGCGGCGCGCGGCCGGGGTGGCGGCCGGGTGCTGGGCCAGCAGCATGAACGCCAGCACGCAGGCCATCGCGCCGGACAGCGTCATGTCGAGCGAGTTGAAGTGCGAGGCCACGCTCCACATCGGCGCGGCGACGAGAACCAGCGCCGTCAGCACGCCGGCGCGGGCGCCGTACCAGCGCGCCGCGGCCAGCGCGGAAACGAGCAGCCCGGCCATGCCGGACAGCGCCACGCACAGCCGCGCCTGCCAGTCGCCCACGCCGAAGGCGCCATAGGCGAGCGCCGTCATCCACATGTGGAAGGGCGGCTTCTCGAAATACTTGAGCGCGTTGTAGCGGATCGTGACCCAGTCGCCGCTGGCGAACATCTCGCGCGAGATCTCGGCGTAGCGGCCTTCGTCGGAACTGAGCAGGTGCCTCAGGTCCAGCGTGCCGAACCACAGCAGCAGCACCAGCAGGCAGACCGGCAGCAGCACGGCGACAGGCACGTCGCCGTAGCTGCGCGCGGTCAGCCGCTGCATGAAACCCGCGGTTCGGTTGCGGAGCGCCATCGACATGATCCGCGGAGCGCAGGTCGGGCAGGTCCGTCGTCCAGTGGAAGGCATGGGCGTTCGTGATGGTTGAGCATGGGCCGGCGTGAAGCTGCTGCCGGCGGCCGCGGCGGTCGAAGGTGCCGATCCGTTCCGCGACCGATGGCCTTGCCGGCGACATGCCAGTCGGCGGCGGCACGCTGCATGGGATCGCAGGTCGGTCCGACTGGCACCAGCGTAGCGCGGGTTCCCTTAAGAAAGAATTAAGGCCGGCAAGGCAACGGCGAAGCGGCATCTGTGCCGCGGTGAAGGGCCTGTCCTTAATGCAGCCTTAAGTATGCGGCTGCTAGCATGCCCCGCATCGATCACCAGCATCCTCCTGAGGCAATATTCATGCGCGCACCGGAATCCAGCGGTGAGGCTGCAGCGGCAGCCGGCGGACTCGATCCGGAGGACTGGGCGGTCTGCCGGCGCCAGGGCCACAGGATGCTCGACGACATGTTCGACTATCTGCAGACCATCCGCGAGCGGCCGGTCTGGCAGCCGGCTCCGCCGGCGGTCCGGCAGCGCTTCACCGAAGCGCTGCCAGGGCGGCCGAGTTCGCTCGAAGCCGTGCACGATGATTTCATGCGGGACATCCTGCCCTACACCGTGGGCAATGCGCATCCCGGTTTCATGGGCTGGGTGCACGGCGGCGGCACGGTGGCCGGCATGCTGGCCGAAATGCTGGCGGGCGGGCTCAACGCCAACCTGGGCGGGCGCGACCATATCCCCATTGAGGTGGAACGCCAGGTGCTGCGCTGGGTGATCGAACTGTTCGATTTTCCGCAGGATGCCAGCGGCCTGTTCCTGACCGGCTCCTCGATGGCCAACATGATCGGCGTGCTGGTGGCGCGCACGCGCGCGCTCGGCACGGCGGTGCGCGCGCAAGGCACGGCGCGCATGCGGGCCGTGCCGGTGGCCTATGCCTCGACGCTGGCGCATGGCTGCATCGCCCAGGCAATGGACCTGGCGGGACTGGGGCGCGAGCAACTGCGCCCGATTGCCGTCGACGCGCAGGGCCGCATGCGGCTCGACGAACTGCGCGCGCGCATCGCCCAGGACCGCGCCCGCGGCTTCCAGCCTTTCCTGGTGGTGGGCACCGCCGGCACGGTGGATACCGGGGCCATCGACGACCTGGCCGGGCTCGCGCGCATCGCCGCGGGCGAGCGGCTGCACTTCCACGTCGACGGCGCGTTCGGCGCGCTGGCCATGCTGTCCCCCGAACTGGCCCCGCGCCTGGACGGCATCGCGCAGGCGGACTCGATCGCGTTCGATTTCCACAAATGGCTGCAGGTGCCCTACGACGCGGGCTTCGTCCTGGTGCGGGACCGGCAATTGCACCTGGACACCTTCTCCACGCAGCACGGCACCTACCTGAGCCGTGCCGGGCGGGGGCTGGCCGCCGGCTCGCCGTGGCCGAGCGACTTCGGGCCGGACCTGTCGCGCGGCTTTCGCGCGCTGAAGACCTGGTTCACCATCAAGGTCCACGGGACCCAGCGCCTGGGCGAGATGATCGCCGCCAGCTGCACGCTGGCCCGCGTGCTGGCCGCGCGCATCGGCGGCAATCCGGCGCTGGAGCTGCTGGCGCCGGTCGCGCTCAACATCGTCTGCTTCCGCTATGTCGGCCACGGCGACGGCCGCGTCGATGCCGGCCGCGTCGATGCCCTCAATCGCGCGCTGGTGGTGGCGGTGCAGGAGTCCGGCATTGCCGCGCCCTCCGCCACGGTGCTTGGCGGGCAGGCCGCCATCCGTGTCGCGCTGTTCAACCATCGCACGCGCGAGCAGGACATCGACGCCTTGCTGCGGGCGGTGCTTGCCTCCGGCGCGTCTCTTCAATCCGACGGCGGCATCGTCTGACCCATTGCGCGCCGCCCGTGCGGCAGGCTCGCCCAACCCAGGCTTCACCATGACAAGAACCACGTCCGCCGCGCCCACCGCGCATGCCTTCGTCGGCCTGCGCGAACTACTGCGCATGGCCCACCAGGGCGAAGACCTCCGGCCGCTGGCCGAGCAGCTGATCGAACATCTGGCCGCGAACCCGTCGGACGCCTATGCGCTGATGGACCTGTCGCTGATCCTGCAGATGACCGGCAAGCGCCCGCTGGCAATGGCGATGCAGGCCGAGGCGCTGCAGGTCCGCCGGCTTTTCCAGGCGCCGGCCGCGCCCGGCGTCAGGCCGCGGCTGCGCTTGCTGGCGCTGATGGTGCCCGGCGACCTGATGGCCAATGCGCCGCTGGAATGCCTGCTGCATGGCTCCGACATCGCGCTCGACATGCTCTACCTGCCCCCCGACCAGCCCTTGCCCGACGCCTTGCCCGACCATGACGTGCTGATCGTCGCGGCGGGCGAATCCGACCGGACCCGGGCGCTGCTGGACGCCCTGCGGGAAGCGCTGGCCGGCTGGCCGCGGCCCGTGCTCAACGCCCCCGAGCGCGTGCTGCAGTTGTCGCGCGACCGCGCCGCGCAGCTATTGTCGCCGCTGCCGGGCGTCAGCATGCCGCCGACGCGGCGGGCGCCGCGAGACGTGCTCGGCGCGATTGCGCGCGGCGAAGCCGAGGTCGCAGCGCATCTCGGCGCCGGCGGCTTTCCCATCCTGGTCAGGCCACTCGATTCGCATGCGGGGCGGGACCTGGCCAAGCTCGATACGCCGGCCGCGCTGGCCGCCTACCTGTCGGCGCACGACGACGAGGAATTCTTCATCTCCTGCTTCGTCGACTATCGCAATGCCGACGGGCTGTTCCGCAAATATCGCGTGGTGATGCTGGAGGGGCGCACCTACGTGTGCCACGTCGGCATCTCGGATCACTGGATGATCCACTACCTGAACGCCGGCATGACCGACAGCGCCGACAAGCGCGCCGAAGAAGCCGACATCATGCAGCGGTTCGACGAGACGTTCGCGGTTCGCCACCGCGATGCGCTGGAGCGCATCCAGGCCTGCCTGGGGCTGGACTACTTCGGGCTGGATTGCGCCGAGACGCCCGGCGGCGACCTGCTGATATTCGAGGCGGACACCTGCATGGTCGTGCACGACCTCGATCCCGCCGACGTGTTTCCCTACAAGCAGCCGCAGATGCGCAAGGTATTCGCCGCCTTCCGGACGCTGCTGCTGAATGCGGCCACGGATTCGCAGAGGGCGCGTGGCGCGGGCGACGATGCGCGCGAGTCCATACCGGGCGGCACGCCGGCACGGTAGGCCTATTCCTCGGCGCGGGCAGCGGGATCGGGCTTGTTGCCGATGCCTCCTGGGAGATGCAGACAAAGGGCACGGAGCGCGCGGAAATCCCGCTCGCAATGGCGGGGTTTTCTGCTATACTCCGCGCTCCTTTGCGCCTGGGACTCAAGTCGCCGAGGCCCGCGGACAGTCGATCCGCGGCCCGTTGGTCCGCGTCCCGGCCGGGTGTCAAAGACGCGGGAGTAGCTCAGTTGGTAGAGCGCAACCTTGCCAAGGTTGAGGTCGCGAGTTCGAGACTCGTCTCCCGCTCCAGCACGACAGCAGCAGCATCGCCCATGTGGCTCAGTGGTAGAGCACTCCCTTGGTAAGGGAGAGGTCGGCAGTTCGATCCTGCCCATGGGCACCACTTCCCCTTCGGTTTTTCCCATCGCCTGCCGCCGCATGATGCGGCGCACGTTCCCGTTGCTGTGGCATTCGCCCGGCCCGTCGCCGGGTAGCTCCTTGTCAGCACTTCCCGGAAGACCCCGTCAATCGCAGATGATCGCGGTGATGAACGGCGCCGCGTGCTCGGCCCGCGCCTTGCTGCCCGAGGTGGCCAGCGTCTTGGTGATGGCTTCGGTGCTGCCGACCACGGCGACGCCGTGGAGCGGCTTGTCCAGCGGCGTGCCCTTGCCGGCCTTGAACAGCGCGTCGCCGGGCTGGTAGCCGAATACGGCGAACACGCTGCGGCCGAGCACGGTCATGCCGGCGTCGCTCTTGGGCCAGAAGGCGTTGACCGAGTTGTCTTCCACCCGCATGGGGCTGGTCTCGATCAGGCGCTGCTGCTGCAGGCCGGCGATGAACTGGTGAGCGGATTCGCCGCAGGCCAGCAGGGAGTCGAACGAGGCGGCGCTGCCCAGTGCCGGCATGGTGGCCAGCAGCGCCGCGAATAGCGGATGTCTCATGATGGCCATTACTTTACCTCGCCTTGCGCGATGGCGTCCGCGCGGGCGGCCGGCCCCGGGGCATCGCGTGGTCTCGGGGGCGGTCAGGCGGATGGTGCGGCCGGTCCAGGCGGCTACCGCACACAACCCGGGGGGCGCGGCCGGCGTCGGCCGATGCGAACCGCCGGACCTCGGTAGAATCGATCCACCTCACAAGCGCGGCGGCCCCGGTGCCGGACCGCCCGCGGCATCCAAGGAGCCAGACAAGATGAGCAGCGAGAAAACCGCCGCCCCGGCCAGCCCCGCGTCCCCCGCATCCTCCGCCCCGGCGGACGGCAGGCCCGTCCTCGAATACCCCTGCGGCGACGCGCCCGCGCCCGGCACCGTGCGCGAGATCGTGCCGGGCCTGCTGTGGCTCCGCATGCCGATGCCGTTCGCGCTGAGCCACATCAACCTGTGGGCGGTGCGCGACGGCGGTGGCTGGGCGGCTTTCGACGCGGGCCTGCAGACCAGCGAGACCACCACCGCCTGGCGCGATCTGTTCGCCGGCGGCGGCGCGCTGGCCGACGGGCTGACCCGGCTGTTCGTCACCCACATGCACCCGGACCATATCGGCATGGCCGGCTGGCTGACCCGCAAGTTCGGCTGCCGGCTGTGGATGACGCGGCTGGAATACCTGAACTGCCGCGTGCTGGCGGCGGACACCGGGCGCGAGGCGCCGGAAGACGGCGTGCGCTTCTACCGCCGCGCGGGCTGGGACGACAACGCCATCGAGGCCTACCGCGCGCGCTTCGGCGGCTTCGGCAAGTTCGTGCACGCGCTGCCGGACAGCTACCGCCGCCTGCGCGACGGCGAGCTGCTGCAGATCGGCGCGCATCAATGGCGCGTGGTGGTAGGCAACGGCCATTCGCCGGAGCATGCCTGCTTCTACAGCGAGGCGCTGAAGATCCTCATCAGCGGCGACCAGATCCTGCCGCGCATCTCGTCCAACGTGTCGGTGTTCCCGACCGAGCCCGATGCCGACCCGATGGGCGACTGGCTGGCCTCGCTGGCCAAGCTGCGGCGCGAGGTGCCGGACGACGTGCTGGTGCTGCCGGCCCACAACGAGCCGTTCCGCGGCCTGCATGCGCGCATCGGCCACCTGGAGCGCAGCCAGCACGCGGCGCTGGACCGGCTGCGCCAGGCGCTGGGCGCGCCGAAGCGGGCGGTGGATGTGTTCGGCGAGCTGTTCTCGCGGCCCATCGGCGCCGAGCCGGGGCTGCTGGGCATGGCCACCGGCGAGAGCATCGCGCACCTGAACTACCTGCTGCACCGGGGCGAAGCCGTCATGGAGACGGACGACGACGGCATCGCCTGGTATCGCGCCGCCTGACGCGGCCCGCCGCTACCAGACCGGCGCCGTGGGCAGGTGCCAGTCGTTCCAGACCGCCAGCAGCCGCAGCACGAAGCAGGCTCCGCCGCCGGCCACCGCGGCCGCCACCGGCGGCAGGCCGAGCGCGCGCGTGCTCACCGCCACCGTCGCGCCGAGCCAGGCCGCGGTGGCGTAGATGTCCGCGTGCAGCACCACGGGCACCCGCGCCAGCAGCATGTCGCGCACCACGCCGCCGCCCACGCCGGTGACGGCGCCCATCAGGGTGGCGATGAACGGGCGCACGCCGTAGAGGCGGGCCTTCTGCGCGCCGGCCACGGCGAACAGCGACAGGCCGGCCGCGTCCAGCATCGTCGGCAGCATGCCGGCGAAATCGCGCGCGGCGGCATGGAAGACGAAGGCCGCCGCCCCGGTCAGCATGGCCAGCGCCGGATAGCGCCAGTCGCGGATCGCGTTGGGCGGGGCCGCGCCGATCAGCAGGTCGCGGATGATGCCGCCGCCCACCGCGGTGATCAGCGACACCACCATCACGCCGAGCAGGTCCAGTCCGTGCTGCATTCCGGTGATCGCGCCTTCCAGCGCAAATACGGCAGTCCCGGCCAGGTCGGCTGCCAGTACGACGACTTCGGCTTTTGTTCTCATTGAGGGCGTTTGGCTAAGTTTGCGCCCAGAGCATACTGGCCGGCGCGCCGGCGCGCCAGTGCATGAGTGTGGCGCGGCCGCAATTCCCGGAGACAGGGGCGCCGCGCCGCGCGCGGGGCCGGGTACTGGTGGCCGGCTAGCGCAGCCCCAGCGCCCAGTCCACCGCCGCATCGAACAGCTGGCGGCCCGGCGCGGCGAGGTTGGCGAAGGTATCGTTGCCGAGGAAGAACATCACGCGCCGCGCGGGCGCCAGCGCTTCGTAGTCCATCGTGGCGCCTTTCTCGTAGGCGAAGATGGCGGCCTTGTCGGGCTGGCCGTACAGCGTGGCGATGATGCTGGCGCCCAGGCCGGGCTTGCCCCAGCTCATGGCGGCCTGCCGCTCGTAGACGTTGGCCACGCCGGCGGGCAGCCCGGCCGAGAGCGGATGGGGCGCGTTGACCAGCCACAGGTAGCGTTCCTTGGGCGCTTCGCCGAAATCGGTGTCGTGCCGCTTGCCGGTCATGGCGAGGTCGTCGAGCAGGTCGTTCTCCCAGGTCAGCAGTGGCCGGGGCAGCGCGCGCCAGCCAGCGGCGACGTTCTTGGCGGCGATGGTGGACGACATCACCACGAGGTCGGCGCCGAGCGCGGCGTCGGCGGGCTGGTCCTGCGCCAGCAGGCTGACCGCGTAGCCGCGCGCTTCCAGGTGCGCCTTGATCTTGAGGTCCACCGGCAGGTCCGGGCCGCCGGCCTGGACGACCAGCGCGATCTTCCGGCCGTGTCCCGCCGGCTCGGCGGCGTGCGCGCCGCCGATCATGCTGCAGGCAAGCAGCAGCAGGCCGGCAAGGCGCGCGGCGAACGCGCGGCGGCGCGGGTTTGCGGCAACGCCGTGGCGCGGCGCGCGGCTGGCGCCTCGCTGGAGGTCGTGCGTGTTCATGGGTTTCCTCGTTCCTCAGAATTCCAGCGTGGTCAGCAGGGAAACCTGGCGCGCGTCGCCGATCGCCACGAAGTAGCGGTTGGCGCTGGACGGGTAGTAGGTGCGGTTGAACAGGTTCTTGACGTTGAGCTGGAAGCGCAGCTTCTGCGTGGCGCCGACCTTGGTCTCGTAGGTGGCGAAGGCATCCGCCACCACGTAGGCGGGCAGCGCGAAGCTGTTGGCCGAGTCGCCCGGGCGCCGGCCCACGTAGCGCCCGGCCGCGCCCAGGCGCAGCCGGTCGGCGCCGAAGATCTGGCCGAAGTCGTAGACCGCCGCCAGCGAGCCGGTCTGCTGCGCCACGTTCCACAGCCGCATGCCGGCGTAGAGCGGGTCCTCGGTGGTCTTGGCGTCGATGAACGCATAGCTGCCGATCACGCTCCAGCGGTTGCCGATCTGGCCCGCCACGTCCAGCTCGATGCCGCGCGAGCGCGCCCGGCCGGAGGTGCGCCAGTCGGTCAGCTTGGTGGCGTCGTTGTACTGGGACACCAGCACGTTCTTCTTGTCGATGTTGAAGAACGCGAGGTTGGCGGTCAGCCCGCCGGTGAAATCCAGCTTGGTGCCGAGCTCCCACGATTTCGCTTCTTCCGGCAGCACCGAGGAATCGATCACCACGCCCGTGCTCAGCGGCGCGATGGTGGAGGTCGGCTTGAGCGACTGCGTGTAGCTGCCGTACAGCGAGACCGCCTCGGACCACTTGTAGACCAGGCCCGCGCGCGGCAGCCACTTGTTGCCGTCGAGGTCGGTGTTGGTCACGAACGGCCGCCCGCGCCCGGCCACCTGGCTGTACGACAGGAAGCGCACGCCGCCGACCAGGATCCACTTGTCGGTCAGGTGCAGGCTGTCCTGCAGGAACACCGAGGTGTCGTGCAGGGTGTCGGTCTGGTCGCTGTCGCTGGGCGACACGGTGCTCGACGCCGGCTCCAGCCCGTAGACGGGGTTGAGGTAGCTGAACTTCGACGTGGTGGCCTGGCGCAGCAGGTCGGCGCGGTAGATGCGGCGGTATTCGCTGTCCACGCCGACCTGCAGGTCGTTGCGCATGCCGGCCACCTGGAAGCGGCCGTCGAGGTAGCCGATGGCGTAGCTGTCGGTGCTCAGCGCGCCGTGGGTGGCGTCGTTGCTGCGCGTGAGGATGCCGGTGGTGGTGTTGACGCCGGCCACGCGCAGCTGGCCCGCGTCGTAGGTCTCGCGGTTGTAGCTGTAGCCGAAGTGTCCTTTCCAGTCGGCGTTGAACTGGTGGTCCGCCACCAGCTGGACCAGGTGGGACTGGCCGTCCATGCTGTTGACGGGCTCGTCCAGGCGGCGCCGGCTGGGAATCGCCAGCGGCTCGTTGGTGCGCGGGTCGAGCGCGGTGCCGCGGTCGAACGGATAGAGGAACTTGCGGTATTCGTAGGACAGCACCACCTGCGTGTCCTTGCCGTACCAGGCCAGCGACGGTGCCACCAGCGTCTCGCGGTGCTCGCCGAAGTTGCGCCAGTACTGCTCGTCCACCTGGTCCACCACGAGGCGGTAGGCCAGGCCGGAAGTGCCGATCGGGCCGGTGGTGTCGAGCGTGCCGCCGGCGCCGTTCTTGCCGTGGCCGTAGGTGGTGCCGAGCACGGAGATGGCGTTGTACTGCTGCAGCATGGGCCGCTTGCTGACGATGTCGATGACGCCGCCGGGGTCCATGATGCCGTACAGCAACGAGGACGGGCCCTTGAGCACCTCCACGTTGTCGGCCGCCGCGTTGAGCCCGCGGCCCTGGATCAGCGGCATGCCGTTGTGCATCACCGAGCCGTCTCGGTTGCCGCCGAAGCCGCGCTTGAGGATGGTGTCCTGGGTGCCGGCCAGCGTGTTGCCCTGGGTGATGCCGCTGATGTTGCCGAGCGCGTCGTCGAGGTTGCGCGGGCGCTGGTCGCGCAGCACCTGCGCCGGCACGATGTTGACCACCTGCGGGATGTCGAGCAGCGGCGTGTCCGAGCGCGTGACGACCGCGTTGGGCGGCGGGCGGTAGCTTTCCTCGCGCGCGGCGTTGGCCTGCACCACCACGGGCGGCAGCGCCGCCTCGCCCGGCGCCAGCGGCGGCACGGCGGCGGCCGGCTCGACGCGCCGGACCAGCGCGTAGCCGCCGTAGCCCTGCGCCACCGCGGCCAGGCCGGTGCCCTGGAGCAGCGCGCCCAGCGCTTCCGGCACGCCGTATTGCCCGCGCAGCCCCTTGCTTTGCAGGCCGGCGGCGATCTCCGGCGGGAACGACAGCAGGATGCCGGCTTCGCGGCCGAAGCGGTTGAGCGCGCCTTCCAGCGGGCCGGCCGGGATGTCATAGGCCCTGGCCGGCGAAGGCTGCGACGCGGGCGCGTCGGCGGCGGTGGCGGCGCCGGGCGCGAGGGCCGCCACGCCCAGCCCCAGCGCCGCCACGGCATGGCCCAGCGCCGCCACCAGCGGGCGGCGCGCGGTGGGCAGCCGGCGCGGGGCGGGGCCGTGCGGCGTGGCTGGAGAGCCCTCGTTGGCGCGGAGGGCGCGTGCGGCGATGCGGTGATGTTCCATGATCGGTGACTCGGAGGAGGTTCGGAGATGTGGTGCGCTTATCTCTTATGTCCCGCGAGAATCGGAAACAGACCACCTCGGGCGCAAAAAAAATCGCAGGCGGCTTTCGTGCGTGCGTGCCGGCTGGCCGCGGCCGGCGGCGGACTAGCCGGCCGGCTGCACTGTCACCCAGTAGCGGGTCAGGAAGTGGATCTGCACCGGCAGCGTGGTCCGCAGCGCATCGAGGATGCGGTCGGTATCGGCCAGCGGGAAGGTGCCGGACACCTGCAGCGCGGCGATCGCCGGATCGCAGCGCAGGCGGCCCGGGCGGTGGCGGCTGACTTCGGCGAGGAACCCGTCGAGGCGCATCCGGGTCGCGACCAGCATGTCGTCGACCCAGGCCGCGTCCGTCTCGCTGGCCGCGCCGATGTCGCCGATGGCGGTGCGCGTGAAGCGGGCCTGCTCGCCGGCGCGCAGCGTGCGCGCCAGTCCGTGGCCGTCGCGCGGGCGCACGTCGACCGCGCCTTCGAACACGCCGACCTGGCTTGCGTCCGGCAGGCGCCGCGCGGTGAAGCGCGTGCCGAGCGGCCGCAGCTCGCCCTGCTCGGTTTCCACCACGAAGGGCCGCGGCGCGGCGCCGTCCTTGCCGGTCACGATCATGATCTCGCCGCCGACCAGCCGCACCCGGCGCTCGGCGGCGGTAAAGCGCACGTCGATGGCGCTGTCCGTGTTGAGCGACACCACGGTGCCGTCGGCCAGCATGAGGCTGCGCCGCTCGCCGACCGCGGTGCGCTCGTCGGCCAGCCACTCGCGCCAGGGCGCGCGTTCTTCCGCGGTCCAGGCGATGCCGCCGGCGAACAGCAGCAGGGCCAGCGTCTTGACCGCCTGGCGGCGGCCGGCCGAGCGCGGCGGCAGCAGCGCCGCGCGCGCGACGGCGGCGGCCCCGGGCGAGGCGAACTGCCGCAACTGCGCGTTGACCGCTTCGATGCGCGCCCAGGCGCGGGCGTGGTCCGGGTGCGCCGCGCGCCAGCGTTCCCAGGCCTGCCGCGTGGCCGGCGAGGTGTCCTTTTCCTGCAGCAGGAGCAGCCATTCGACCGCGCGCGCGGCCACTTCGGGCGGGATGCCGGGTACTGTTTGCGCGCTCATGAATGCTTACTCCGGCGCGACGGCGAAATAGCACTGCGTGGCGGCACGCACGAGATAGCGCTTGACCGTGGTGACGGACACGCGCAACTGCGCGGCGATGTCCGCCTGCTCCATGCCGTCCAGTTGCGACAGCAGGAACGCGCGCTTGACCGCCGTCGGCAGGCCCGACAGCAGGCGGTCGATCTCGAACAGGGTTTCCAGCAGCATGGCGCGCTCCTCGGGCGAGGCCGCCATCGGCTCCGGCATGTGCGCGAGCGCATCGAGGTAGGCGTGCTCGAGCTGCTCGCGCCGGCGGTGGTTGGACAGGACGCGCTGCGCGACGGTGGTGAGAAACGCGCGCGGCTCCTCGATGCCGAGCGTGTCCTCGCGCGCCAGCAGGCGCAGGAAGGTGTCGTGGGCGAGGTCGGCCGCGCGATGCGTGCAGCCGAGCTTGCCGCGCAGCCAACGGCACAGCCAACCGTGATGGTCGGTGTAGAGCGCAAGCAATTCGCGCTGTGGTGCGGATTCCGCGGCCGGCATGGCAGTCCTTCCCGATCATACGGTGCGCAGCACCGGTCATGGCCAAAAAATGAGAACGATTCTCATTATATCAAAGCCGGAGACCGGGCGGTTGCGCGGACGCGCGTGTCGGGGATTGCCGCAACATCGCCGGGGCGCGGCGACCGCCGCAAGCGAGGCAAGCCGGGCGGGTGGGGCGGGCGATCAGTCGTGAGCCTGTAAATTCACTTCCGCCTGAATAAAGATAATAACCGGCGTATTTTTCAGCGCATCTTTTGACCAAGGTCAATACACGCAAGCTAAATGATAAATCATCCTCCATTAAGGAAAAATTAAGGCCGGACCAGAGTAATCCGATGCCGCTCGGCATTGCGGATGTCTTGATCCGGGAAAACACCTGTTGGCGATAAGAAAAATGACGGAGAAACCTCCCGCGGGATACGCGGGAGCGGCAGGGAATCAACGAAGACTGGCTTGAGCAAAGGGATTACGGGATGCTGGTAGAACCGGCAGGACGACGCACAAGTTTCTTTGTTATTAAGAAGAGGCATTTGAAGTCAGGCCAGATTGATTCAAGACAAGGGCCGCGAAATTAATCGGCACGGTACCGGGTGACGCGCCGCCACAACACATTTACCTGAGCGCCTCAGATATATGTGGGGACCCCCCTGTTCATTCCCGAAAGTCCGCTTCTATAATCCGCTAAACACGAATCATTCTGATTCGTAAATTTCATACCGAACGATCCATCCATCTCGGCAGCGTCTCGCACGCCACAAGACAATGACTATCAAAGAGGGCCCTGAGCGGCGTCATCGGAGGGGAGGGCGGCGCGGCCTGTTGGCCGCGGTCCTGCTTGGCATGTGGCTGGCGGGCTGCGGCGGAGGCGGCGACGACGGCTCGTCCGGCAACAGCGCCGCCACGGCGCCGGTTGCCGGTTCGCTGTCGGTGATGGCGCGGGTCGGGGAAAAGATCTTCTCCGACACCGCGCTGTCGGCCTCGGGCCGACAGTCGTGCGCGACGTGCCACGTGGAAAGCCGGGGCTACGCCGCCGACGACGGCCTCGCGGTGCCGCTGGGCGGCCCGAACATGGACCTGCCGGGCCTGCGCAACGCGCCTTCGCTGACCTACATGCAGTTCACGCCGGCCTTCAGCTTCCAGCCCGACGGCACGCCGGTGGGCGGCTTCTTCCGCGACGGGCGCGCGGCGTCGATCGCCGACCAGGCAGAGCAGCCGTTCATCACGCCGTTCGAGATGGCCAACGCCTCGGCGGACGAGGTGCTGGCGCGGCTGCTGACGCGGCCCTACATCAGCGATTTCAAGGCGGTATTCGGCGAGAGTTCGGTGACGGACGCGACCACGGCCCTGCACAACATCGGCCAGGCGCTGGCGCAGTACCAGAAGGAAGATCCGTCGTTCCACCGCTTCTCCAGCAAGTACGACGCCTACCTGAACGGCACGGCCCAGCTCACGCCGCAGGAGCTCAACGGGCTGGCGCTGTTCAACAACCCGGCCAAGGGCAATTGCACGGCCTGCCACGTGTCCACGCCGACCGCCACCACGCCGGCGCTGTTCACCGACTTCACCTACGACAACGTCGGCATCCCGCGCAACTGGAAGATCGCGGCCAACGTCGACGGCAACACGCTCGGCTACGTGCCGCGGAACGGCGCGGCGCTCGGCGATCCCGGCCACGACTATTACGACCTGGGCCTGTGCGGGCCGCTGCGCGCGGAGTTCGCCGGCCGCACCAGCTTGTGCGGGGCCTTCAAGGTGCCGACGCTGCGCAACATCGCGCTGACCGCGCCGTATTTCCACAACGGCGTGTTCGACACGCTGGAAGAAGCGGTGGCGTGGTACATCACGCGCGACACCGATCCCGCGCGCTGGTACCGCAAGGCCGACGGCACGCCCGACATCCTCTACAACGACCTGCCGGTCGCCTATGCCGGCAACGTCAACGTGTCCGAGGTTCCCTACATTCCCTCGCTGGCGCCGAACCTGAGCGACGGCGAGATCGCCGACCTGGTGCGCTTCCTGTGCACGCTGACCGACGGCTTTGACGCGGCCAATCCGTCCGCCTACCAGCCGCCCGCGCAGTGCCAGTCCACCGCGGCCAGCGTGGCCGCCACGCGCGCCGGCGGCGCGGCCGCGCCCGCCGCCGTCACCAACACCGTCACCGTAGCCACTGTCGCCAAGAACAGGAAATAGCCCGGAACGAGCCAGGAAAAACAGGGAGGAAATGCAATGAAGAGGACCATGATTGCCGCGGCGGCGCTCGCCGTGGCGGGGACACCTGCGCTTGCCGCGCCGCCGAGCGCCAGTCCGGCGGTGGTGCAGCAGCTGGAGAAGAAGATCGACGACATGGCCGGCCAGCTCGATGCGCTCAAGGCCGAGCTCAGGGCCATGAAGGAGCAGAACACCGCGATGGCCACGCAGCAGCAGGCGCAGGCCCGCCAGCAGGCCGACCAGACCGCGCAGGTCGCGCAGCTGCAGGCGTCGCAGGAAACCCTGCAGCAGGCGGCGGCCAAGCCTTCGCCGCTGGACAACCTGAGCCTGTTCGGCTACGGCGAAATCGGCTATTCGCGGCCCAGCCGCAACACCAACGACACGCGCGCCGACCTCGGGCGCGCGGTGTTCGGCTTCGGCTACCGCTTCGACGACAAGACGCGCTTCGCCTCCGAGTTCGAGGTGGAGCACGCCATCGCCTCGTCGTCCGATGCCGGCGAGTTCGAGGTGGAGCAGTTCTACGTCGACCACATGTTCACCGACAAGGTGGGCGTGACCGCCGGCGTGTTCCTGATGCCGGTCGGCCTCATCAACGAGCACCACGAGCCCACCGCCTACTACGGCGTCTACCGCAACTTCATCGAGACCCTGATCATTCCCAGCACGTGGCGCGAGGGCGGCTTCGCGCTGCACGGCAACACCGACATCGGGCTGGACTGGAACGTGGGCCTGACCACCGGCCTGGACCTGTCCAAGTGGAACTTCACGCCCGAGACGCCGCTGTACGGCTCGGCGCTGGAGCTGCAGAACAACGGCTCGGCGCCGTTCCAGGCCACCCACCAGGAAATGTCGCTGGCCAACGCCAAGAACGCCTCGCAGTACCTGTCGCTGAACTACCGCGGCGTGCCGGGGCTGCTGCTGGGCGGCTCGGTCTTCACCGGCAACGCCAATCCGGCCGCGGGCGCGGGCAGCCAGCGCTCGACCCTGTGGGAAACCCACGCGCGCTGGACGCCGGGCAAGTGGGACCTGTCGGCGCTCTACGCGCAGGGCTACATCAGCAACACCGCCAAGGTCAACGCGCAGTTCCCGGGCACCGCCAACCCGATGCCGGCCTCGTTCTACGGCTGGTACCTGCAGGCCGCCTACAGCGTGTGGCAGCATGGCAGCTATCGCGCGGTGCCGTTCGCGCGCTTCGAGCGGTACAACATGGGCGCGCGCTACGAGGGCCTGGCGCCGGGCTTCCCGGCGGTGCCGTCGCAGCCGGTCACGGCCAGCGGCGCGGTGTTCCCCAAGCCTTACGATACGGTCTGGACGGCGGGCCTGAACTTCTACCTGAACCCGAACGTCGTGTTCAAGGTCGATTACCAGCGCTTCCGCGTCAACCGCGACTTCAGCCGCTTCGACCTCGGGCTGGGGATCTATTTCTAGTGTCATGACATGCGGCCGCGGCGCGCCGCGGCCGGAGGAAGCTTCGATGCACTACCGCTCTGTTCCCAGCGTCTTGATCTGTGCCGCGGCGGCGGCGTCCGCCGGGCTCGTCACGACCCGCGCCTATGCCGCCGACTACATGAGCGTGGCCGAAAGCCAGAAGCTGATGTTCGCCGACGCGACCGAGTTCGCGCCGGTCGTGGTGGCGCTCAATCCGGAGCAGCTCCGGCAGCTCGCGGAGCGCGCCGGCGGGCCGCCGCGCCCGGGCGCGTGGCGCATCTGGCAGGCGCGCCAGGGCGCCAGCGTGCTCGGCTACGTGGTGGCCGACGCGGTGATCGGCAAGTTCGAGCTGATCAACTACGCGGTGGCACTGAGCCCGGCCGGCGAGATCCGCGACGTGGAGATCCTGGCCTACCGCGAGAGCCACGGCTACGAAGTCCGCAACAAGCCGTGGCGCAGCCAGTTCACCGGCAAGTCCGCGCAGGCGAAGCTGCGCGTCGGCGAGGACATCGACAACATCAGCGGCGCCACGCTGTCGTGCACGCACATCACCGACGGCATCCGGCGCATTGCCGTGATGGCGCAGATGGCGCTGGCGAAAGGCTGACCGCGCCGTGAGCCTTGCCACGCAGACCGCACAGGCCACGCCGGCCGCGCCGTGCCGCCGCGCGCGCCCGCTGCTGGGCACGCTGGTGGAGATACGGGCGAGCGGCCCCGCCGCGGCGCAGGCGGTGCGCGCGGGCTTCGCCGAGGTCGGCAGGATCCACGGCCTGATGAACCGCCATGCCGCCGGCAGCGACATCGGCCGCTTCAACCGGGCGGCGCCGGGTGAGATGCTCGCGGTGGATGCGCACACGCTGGCCGTGCTCGCCGCCGCGGCCCGCCTGCAGGCCGAGAGCGAGGGGGCCTTCGACTGCGTGTTCGACTGCGCGCTCGATGGCGCGTCCGGCGGCGCGCATGGCCCGGCCTGGGCGATCGAGGGCGCCATGCTGCGCAAGCTGCGGCCGGCGCGCCTCGATCTCGGCGGCATCGCCAAGGGCTACGCGGTGGATTGCGCGGTCCGCGCCATGCTCGGCTTCGACATCGACGACGTGCTGGTCAACGCGGGCGGCGACATGCGCCACGCCGGCCGCGCGCCGGCCGCCGTGGCCTTGCGCGAGCCGGGCGCGCCGGCGCGCGTGGCGTTGCGCTGGCACCTGGACAACGCGGCGCTGGCCGGCTCCAGCGCGGGCGGCCTCGGCCTGTCCGCGGCGCCGCGCATCGCAGACCGGCGCGCGCCGTCGGCGCTGCCGGCGGGCGCCGGCGCCAGCGTGCTGGCGCCTTCGTGCATGCTTGCCGACGTCCTGACCAAGGTGGTATTGGTGTGCGGCGCGCCCGATCATCCGCTGCTGGCGCGCTACGGCGCCCGCGCGCTGCTCTATCGCGACGGCCGCGGCGGCAGCCCCGGCAACTAGCCTATCCAACCCGACCTCGTCCGATGTACCAGCCCCATGTTCCCGCCCGCCGGCGCCGCGCCGCGCGCCTCGGCCCGCACCGGCGCCTGGCCCTGTACGCCACGTTCGCGCTGCTGCTGCTCACCGGCCTGGCGTGGCTGCTGGCGCGCTGGCTCGAACTCGAGCCGGAGACCTTGGCGCCGTGGCAGGCGTGGAGCATGAAGCTGCACGGCGCGGCGGCGATGTACGCCACCTTCCTGCTTGGCATCGTCTGGTCGGCGCATATCCGCATGTGCTGGATCCAGCGGCAGAACCGCCTCGCCGGCGGGCTGTTCGCGGCGGTGGTCGGCTTGCTGGTGGCGACCGGCTTCGGCCTGTACTACTTCAACGGCGAGGCGCTGCGCGGCGCGACCGAATGGCTGCACTGGGGCGGCGGCCTCGCCGTCGGCGCGCTGTTCTGGCTGCACCTGGCGCGAGGGCGCCGGCAGGCCGCCGGCCACGACTGAGGCGGGCGGCTACGCCTGCTTCACGCACGCCGCGCATCTGCCGACCAGCGCGCTGCGCACCAGCGCCGGGCGCAATCCGCGCGCTGCCAGGCGGGCTTCCTGCATCGCCAGCAGCGTGGCGTCGAAGACCTCCTCGAAGCGGCCGCAGGCGGTGCAGAAGAAATGCTCGTGGACCGGCTGGTCCGCCAGTTCGTAGTAGTGAGACAGGGTATGGTCGCCGCCGGGCACCGAGACGCGCCAGAGCAGCCCGCATTCGGTGAGCTCGTAGAGCGCCGCGCGGAACGTGGAGAGCGCCATCCGGTAGGGCGATGCCATCATCAGCCGGCACAGGCCGTCCGCGGTCACGTGGCGGGACGGCGCCTCGCCGAGCACCAGCAGCACCGCGACCCTGCCCGGCGACACCGCGACGCCGCGCGCGGCGAGCGCCTGCGCGGCCTGGCGGCCGGGCTCTCCCCACACGGCTTCGGGCGTGCCGTCCTTCGCGCCGGGGCGCGCGGCGGCGGGCCGGGGAGCGAAGCGGCGATCGGTTCTGGTGGACATCGGCAACCGCGCGGCGCGCTACAGGAAGCGCGCCGCGAAGGGTGGCACGGACGACGGCGCGGCCCCGGCGGCGCGGACGATGGCGCCGCACCGGGCTGGTCGGGAAGGCATGGCAAGGCAGAGGCGGGATGCACCAGTCATGAAGCTCGGACTCACGGAGGATGGCCGGCGGGACCGGCCGGTAGGCAGCGTCCGACAGGCCGGCGAGGGCCGCGAACGGAGTCAGAGCAGGCTAATGTGGATCATGCGCAAGCTCAATGCGCGCAGCGGCCGGGAGCGAAAAGGCGGGACATATGCCCCGCCCGTCCGGGCCCTTTGCCGCGCCGCCACGGGCATCGCGGGCGGTGCCGCAGGCCCGCGGGACAAATGTCCCGTGCCGCCGGAAGCGGCCATCCGCGCGGCTGCGGCGGCGGTCCGCGCCCGCGCGGCGCGCTGGCGGGCCGGCTTTTCCCACTAACGAGAATCAGTTACATTTAAAGCCCAGTCGGACCTCGCACGGATGGTGCCGAGGAGCTTGTCCCAGGAATCTCACTACATGTCACCCAGGCTTTTGCTGTTGCTCGCTTTCTTCCCCGCTTATCAGATATGGGATCTGAGCCAGATCTACCGCAACGTCGGCGTGCACTACCACCTGCTGGCGGAGACGGCCGCGACCATCGCGTTCGTGGCGATCCTGCTGGTCTTCATCCGCGAGCGGCAGCGGGTGGCGCGCGATTTCGCCGAGCTGCGCAACGCGGTGCGGGCCGGCGAGCGCGCCATGATGGAGCGCGACGCCGCCGCCCGGCAGAGCACGCGGCATTTCCTCGATCACATGCAGGAGCAGTTCGACGCCTGGAAGCTGACCCCGGCCGAGAAGGACGTGGCCCTGCTGCTGGTCAAGGGGCTTTCGCTGGAAGAGATCGCCGCGCTGCGCGAGAGCCGCGCCAAGACGGTGCGCCAGCATGCCGCCAACGTCTACGCCAAGGCGCGGCTCGAAGGGCGCCACCAGCTTGCCGCGTACTTCCTCGAGGACCTGATGGCGCCCACGCCCGCCTCCGGGAACTGAGCGCGCCGCGCGGCGCGTCAGCCGCGCGCGTCCTCCGCGGCGATCTCCTGCAGGTCCAAGTCGCGCTCGAGCACTTCCAGCACGTGGTCGTGGATCTGGCCCAGGCGATGCAGGCGCAGCAGTTCCGCGCGCCCCGCGGCGATGGCGGCCAGCACCACGCGGTAGTGCTCGGCGGCCACGCCGGCGCGCGAGGCCGTGTCGGCGCTGTAGCGCGCGGTGATGTCGGCGCGGTAGCGGTATTGCTCCAGCAGGCGCGGGTGGATCAGCGCGCCGCCGGCGTCGTAGGCCAGCGCTTCCACCGCCTTGAACTGGGCGGCCTCCAGGTGCGCCCACACCTGCGACTCGGTGAGGTGGGCCGGGTTGGTTTCCTCGGCGTCGCCCAGGCGCAGCGCGCGGATCAGCAGGCCGAGCGTGGAGCCCTGCAGCAGCACCGTCACCAGGATTACCGCGAAGGCCGCCGCCAGGATCAGGTCGCGGCCCGGGATCGATTCCGGCACCGACAAGGCGATCGCCAGCGTCACCACGCCGCGCATGCCGGCCCAGGACAGCACGGCCGAGCCGGCCGCCGAATGCGGCCGCGCGGCGCGCCCGGCTAGCCGCGCGCAGGCGGCGCGCAGCCAGCCGGTGGCGAAGATCCACACGAAGCGCGACACCACCACCGCGGCGACCACCGCCGCCACCGGCAGCGCCAGCGTGTCGAACGCATGCGCCGCGCCGCCCAGGCGCGCCAGCACGCCGCGCAGCGACAGCCCCATCAGGATGAACACCAGCGCCTCCAGCAGGAACACCATCACCTGCCAGAACGCCGTGCCCTTGGCGCGGATGCGCGCGGACAGCACCTCGTGCTGGCGCCAGCCCATGATCAGGCCGCAGGTCACGGTGGAGATCACGCCGGACACGTGCATCGATTCGCCGACCGTGTAGCTCAGCCACGGCGACAGCAGCGAGGCGGCGATCACGAGGTGGTCCACCCCCAGCGTGCGCTGCAGCGTGACCATCACCGCGCCGATGAAGCCGCCCACCACCACGCCGCCCAGCCCGAGCACGGCGAACGAGGCCGAGGCCTGCCACAGGCTGAAGGCGCCGGTCAGCGCCGCGGCGATGGCGAAGCGGAACAGCACCAGCCCGGCGGCGTCGTTGAGCAGGCTCTCGCCTTCGAGCAGCGCCATCAGCCGGCGCGGCAGGCTCACGCGCTCCAGCACGGCCTTGGCCGCCACCGCGTCGGGCGGCGACACCACCGCGCCGAGCGCGAAGCAGGCCGCCCACGGCAGCGCCGGCAGCAGCCAGTGCGTGACCACGCCCACCGCCAGCGTGGTGAAGGCCACCGCGCCGATGGCCAGCCACAGGATGCCGCCCAGGTTGCGTCTGAAGTCTTCCCACACCGTGAAGTAGGCGCCGTCGAGCAGCAGCGGGGGCAGGAAGATGATGAGGATGAGCTCGGGGTCGAACTCCAGCTGCGGCACGCCCGGCAGGAAGGCGATCGCCATGCCGCCGGCCAGCAGCGCCGCCGCGGGCGGCAGGTGCAGGCGCCGGGCCAGCAGCTCCAGCCCGATGATGACGCCGACCAGTACCAGGATGAACTCGAACGCCGATGCCGTGGACACGATGGGGGTTCCTCGCAAGGTGGCTGCGCCAGCCTGCAATACTACAGGCGCCGGCCCGCGCGATGCCGGCCGCGCCCGCAGGAACCGCCCGCCGCCCGCCGGCTCAGTCCTCGGCGACGAAGCCGGTGGCCTCCACGATCGGCTTCCACGCGGCGCGCTCGACCTGGATGCGGTGGCGCGCGTCCTGCCCCGGCTTCGGCGCGACTTCCAGCCCCAGCGCTTCGAGCTTGGCGGCGGTGGCGGCGTTGCCCGAGGCGGCGATGAACATCTTCTCCACCCTGGCCACCACGTCCGGCGGCGTGCCGGCCGGCAGGAAGGCGCCGTACCAGCTGGTGGCGTACTCGTACTGGCCGAAGCCCTGCTCCTTGAGCGTGGGCACCTCGGGCAGCGCCTTGGCGCGGTGCGTGCCGCTCACGCCCAGGAACTGGAGCTTGCCGGCCTTGTACAGCGTCATCATGCTGGCCACCGCGTCCCAGCCGATCGAAACGTTGCCGCTGATCACGTCCACCAGCATCGGCGAGGCGCCGCGGTAGGCCGCCGGCGTGATGGCGACGCCGGCCGACTTGCCCAGCGCCACGGTGCCGAGGTGGCCGGCGCTGCCGATGGTGGCCAGGCCCAGGCTGGCGCCGGCCGGATTGCGGCGCGCCCACTCCACGTATTCCTTCATGTTCTTGTACGGCTGCTGCGCGCCGGCGGCCACCACGGTCGGCACGTCGGTCAGCACGGCGGCGGGCACGAGGTCCTTGTCGGCGTCGTAGCCGAGCTTCCTGTACGTGAGCGGGAAGATGGTGAACAGCGGCGACGGCCCGATGAAGACGGTCTTGCCGTCGGGCTTCGCGCGCTTGACGTAGTCCAGCGCCAGCCGCGCCGAGGCGCCCGGGCGGTTTTCCACGATCACCGTGCCTTGCCCGTCCTGGCGCAGTTGCTCGGCATAGAGCCGCGCCAGGCTGTCGGCCGCGCCGCCGGGCGCGTAGCCGACGACGATGCGCATCGGCTCGCCGCCGTCCGCGGCGTGCGCCGGCCGGGGCAGGGCGAGCACGGCGGCGGCGCAGGCCGGCAGCGCCAGGAGGTGGAGCGTGAGTTTGCGGCGGGAGGCTTGGATCATGGCGCGGGCGGGGTCAGGTCGTTCGGGGGGGGGGAAGTCGTCAGGCTTGCGGCCACCGGCCCAGCAGGCCGTGCGCGGACTCGAACAGCGCGGCGGCGCGCAGCAGCGCCGCGTCGCCGCGGAACTGCCCGACCAGCTGGAAGCCGACCGGCAGGCCGTCGGCGGCAAAGCCGCTGTTCAGGCTGATGGCGGGGTGGCCGGTCATGTTGAACGGCATGGTCCACGGGAACCAGTGCGCGCGCACGTTCTCGTAGTGCTGGCCGTCGATGTCGATGGTGCCGAACAGGTCCTGCCCGAGCGGCAGCGCGGTGCGCGTGAGCGTGGGCATGGCGAGGAAATCCGCGCGCGCGAGCAGCGCCTGCACGCGCTGGAACAGCGCCGAGCGGTCGAACATGGCCTGCTGGTATTCGACGCCGCTGACCTGCGCGGCCGAGGCCACCTGCCGCAGGAAGGTGGCGCTGAGCTGCTCGCCGTGCTCGGCGGCGATGGCGGCGAAGCGCGCGCGCCAGACCGTGTGGTTGATCGCGCGCCAGATCGGCTCCACGTCGAAGCCTTCGCCGGAGAACGGCTCGAGCTCCGCGCCCAGGCCGGCCAGCCGCGCCAGGCTGGCTTCGAACGCGCGCGCCACCTCGGCCGCCACGGGCCGCCCCGGCGGCGCCAGGCAATGGAGGATGCGCTTGCCGCGCAGGTCGCCGCGCGCCTGCGCCGCCTCGACGTAATCGGGTTTGGGCACGCCGATGGACCACGGGTCGCACGCGTGCTCGCCGGCCATGACCTGCATCATCAGGCCGGTGTCGGCCACCGTGCGCGTGGTCGGCGTGACGTAGGTCTGGTTGCCGAACAGGTCCTGCGCCTGGCTGTGCGGGATCACGCCGTTGCTCTGCTTGATGCCGACCACGCCGTTGCACGCGGCCGGGATGCGCGTGGAGCCGCCGCCGTCGGTGGCCACCGCCAGCGGGGCGATGCCGCTGGCCACCGCCACCGCCGCGCCGCCGCTGGAGCCGCCGCTGGTGCGCGCGGCGCTCCAGGCGTTGCGCGTGCGGCCGAACAGCGGCGAATCGGTCAGGCACTTGGAGCCGAACTCGGGCGTGGTGGTCTTGCCGATCAGGATGGCGCCCTGCGCGCGCAGGCGCGCCACGGCGACGGCGTCGGTGCCGGGGATGTTGTCGCGGTAGGGCGCCGCGCCGAAGGTGGTGCGCACGCCCTGCGTGTTGACCAGATCCTTGGCGGTAAACGGGATGCCGTGCAGCAGTCCCAGCGGCTTGCCGTCCATGACGGCCTGCTCGGCCGCGCGGGCCGCGTCCAGGGCCTGCTCGGCGCACAGCGTGATGAAGCAGTTCAGCTCGGGCTGCAGGCGCGCGGCGCGCTCCAGCACCGCCCGCATGAGTGCCACCGGCGAGACCTCCCGGCGCGCGATGCGGCCCTGGAGTTCGGTGGCGGACAGGAAGCAAAGCGCATCGCTCATATCGCTCATTGGCGAGCTTCTCCAGAAAACGTCTCGGAGCGGATCGGAGGCGCCGCCACGGCACGGCCGCGCCGGGGCGCCCGCACCATTGGTTTCTGGATCCAGAATCCATTCTTTGCGGCTATAGTAGACGTGTGTCATGCGCTTGTAAACTGCGCCGACAAAATCCGCACTTCCACTGCGCCGCGGCGCTCAGAGAGGCAAATGGCAGAAACGTTCGAATGGCAGGGGCGCTTGCGCCTGGTGGAAGAGGTGGCGCAGGTGCTGCGCCAGCGCATCTACCGCGGCGTCTATCCGCCGGGCAAGGCGCTGCGCCAGGTGGAGATCTCCGAGGACCTGAAGATCAGCCGCACGCCGCTGCGCGAGGCGCTGCGCATGCTGGAGCGCGAAGGGCTGGTCAGCGCCGAGACCGCGCGCGGCGTCACCGTGGTCAGCGCGGACTTCCGGCAACTGATGGACGCCTACGCCCTGCGCGAAGTCATCGACGGCCTCGCGGCGCGGCTGGCCGCCGAGCGCGCCGGCAAGCTGGCGGGCCCGCCGCTGCGCGCCGTCATCGGCGCCCAGCGCGGCAGCCTGGCGCCGTGGCAGCCCGAGGCATACACGGTGGCCAACGTGGAATTCCACACCACCATCATCGGCCTGGCGTCGAACGAATACCTGGCGCGGCAGGTGCCGATCGTCCACATGACCTCGCAGGTGTTCGCGCCGCGCACCGTGTTCCCGCGCGACCGCGCGCTGGCGGCCATCGACGAGCACGAGCAGATCGTGGCGGCCATCGAGAGCGCCGACGGCGACCGGGCGGAGCAGGTGGCGCGGCAGCACATCCGCAGTTCGATGGCGCGCCTCAGGGTGATGGCGCAGGCCGGCGCGGACGTGGCGCAGGCCTGAAGGGAAAAGCCGGTTTCGGGCGTCCGGCGTCAGGACTGCCGGCGCTTCAGCGACGGCGCGGCATCCTGGCGCAGGGCCGGGTGATGCCGGCTCACGCTGCGCGCGCCGAGCAGCAGCGCGAGCAGAAAGACCAGGAGATACGCGGCAAACGTGATGACTTCCATGCTCGACCCTTTGTTGTCGGTTCTGTTCTTGCGTCGAGCGTGAAGTATGCGCAAAGGCGCGGGCGGGGCGCTACCACACGGTGGTAGGGGGCCGCCGCCGCCGCGCCTCGCGCCTCGCGCCGGGCGTCAGGTCGCCTCGCGCTTGACCGCGCCGGTGGCGAAGAAGCTCTGCAGGTTCTCGAACACCAGGTCGGCCATCGCCTGGCGGGTCTCGTTGGTGGCGCTGGCGATATGCGGCAGCAGCACCACGTTGTCCAGCGCGAACAGCGCGGGCGGCACCTGCGGCTCGTGCTCGAACACGTCGAGCCCGGCGCCGGCGATGCGCTTGTGCGCCAGCGCGTCCACCAGCGCGGCCTCGTCCACCACCGTGCCGCGCGCGATGTTGATCAGGAAGCCGCGCGGCCCGAGCGCCTCGAGCACGCTGGCCGAGACCAGGTGGCGGGTTTCCGGCCCGCCGGCGGTGGCGATGACGAGGAAGTCGGCCCACTCGGCCAGCGCCGCCAGCGACGGCTCGTGGCGGTAGGTCAGGTCGGCCACCGGGCGGCGGCTGTGGTAGCGCACGTCCATGTCGAAGCCCAGCCCGCGCCGCGCGATCACGCGGCCGATGCGGCCCATGCCGATGATGCCCATGCGCTTGCCGCTCACGCGCGTGCTCAGCGGGAACGCGCCGCTGGGCCATTCGCCGCGGCGCACGAAGCGGTCGGCCGCGCTGAAGCCGCGCGCCACGTCCATCAGCAGGCCGAACGCGGTGTCGGCCACGCAGTCGTTGAGCACGTCGGGCGTGTAGCCCACGGCGATGCCGCGCGCGCGCGCGGCGTCGAGGTCGATCTTGTCCAGGCCCACGCCGAAGCTGGAGATGACCTTGAGCGCCGGCATGGCGTCCATCATGGCGGCGTCCACGCCGTTGGCGGCGCGCGTGGTCAGCGCCACGAACTCGCCGCCGCGCGCGGCCAGGAAGGCGGCGGGGTCGGTCTCGGCCCACAGCGGGTGGACGTCGTAGTGCTCGGCCAGGCTGGCTTCGAGCGCGGCCGGCAGGCGGCCGTGCTGGAGAAGGCGGTGTTTCATGAGAAGAGGTCCCTTGTGGTCGGTCGGGTTGGGGTGGGCGGAGCCGCGGTGGCTCCGTCTTGTGTCTTGGCGGCAGTGCTCTGCCTGGTCCCGGCCTAGCGGCCGTTCTTCTCGCGCCAGGCGGCGAAATCCAGCCGGCTCTGTTCCTGCGTCGGCGGATAGAGGCCGATGATGGAGCGGCCCTTGTTGACTTCCTCGGTGACGAAATCCTCGAACGCGGTCATTTCCACCGCCTCGGCGGCGATCTCCTCGGCCAGGTGGCGCGGGATCACGACCACGCCCTCGCCATCGCCGACCATCACGTCGCCGGGGAACACGGCCACGTCGCCGCAGCCGATCGGGCCGTTGATCTCGATGGCCTGGTGCAGCGTCAGGTTGGTCGGCGCGGACGGGCGCTGGTGGTAGGCGGGGATGGCGAGCCGCGCGATCTCGGGCGCGTCGCGCAGGCCGCCGTCCGTCACCACGCCGGCCACGCCGCGGCGCATCAGGCGCGTGACCAGGATCGAGCCGGCCGAGGCCGCGCGCGCGTCCTTGCGGCTGTCGATCACCAGCACCGCGCCCGGCGGGCATTGCTCCACGGCCTGGCGCTGCGGATGGTCGGGGTCCTGGAACACCGTGATCGGGTTGAGGTCTTCGCGCGCGGGGATGTAGCGCAGCGTGAAGGCCTCGCCGACCATGTTGCCGTGCGCCGGGTTGAGCGGATGCACGTCCTGGAGGAACTGGTTGCGCAGGCCGCGCTTGAACAGTGCGGTGCACAGCGTGGCGGTGCTGACGGTCTTGAGCTGGTCGCGCGTGCGCGGGCTGAACTGGCTGGTTTCGGTCATGGCGGTCATCAGTAGATGCTGGGCTCGCCGCTGGGCGCGCCGAAATCGGTTTGCAGGAAGTCGAAGTCGCAGCCGTCGTTGGCCTGGCGGATGTGCTTGGAGAACATCCAGCCGTAACCGCGCCCGAAGCGCGGCGGCGGCGCCGTCCAGGCGGCGCGGCGGCGCGCCAGTTCTTCGTCGGAGACTTCGAGGTGGATGCTGCGGCGGTCGATGTCCACCGAGATCAGGTCGCCGGTGCGCACCAGCGCGAGCGGGCCGCCGATATACGATTCCGGCGACACGTGCAGGATGCAGGCGCCGTAGCTGGTGCCGCTCATGCGCGCGTCCGACATGCGCAGCATGTCGCGCACGCCCTGCTTGACCAGCTTCTTGGGGATCGGCAGCATGCCCCACTCGGGCATGCCGGGGCCGCCCTGCGGGCCGGCGTTGCGCAGGATCAGGATATGGTCGGCGGTGACGTCGAGGCTCTCGTCCTCCACCGCGGCCTTCATCGACGGATAGTCGTCGAACACCAGCGCCGGGCCGGTGTGCTTGAAGAAACGGCGCTCGCAGGCGCTCGGCTTGATCACGCAGCCGTCCGGCGCGATGTTGCCCTTGAGCACGGCCAGCGCGCCTTCCTGGTAGAGCGCGTTGTCCGGAGTGCGGATCACGTCGTCGTTGTAGACCTCGGCGCCGGCGATGTTCTCGCCCAGCGTGCGGCCGGTGACGGTGAGCGCGTCGAGCTGGAGCTTGTCGCGGATGCGGTTCATCAGCGCGGGCAGGCCGCCGGCGTAGAAGAAATCCTCCATCAGGTACTTGTCGCCGCTGGGCCGGATGTTGGCGATCACCGGCACGCGGCGGCTGGCCGCGTCGAAGTCTTCCAGGCCGATCTCGCAGCCGGCGCGGCGCGCCATCGCGATCACGTGGATGATGGCGTTGGTGGAGCAGCCCATCGCCATCGCCACGGCGATGGCGTTCTCGAACGCGGCGCGCGTCTGGATGCGCGCCGGGGTCAGGTCCTCCCACACCATGTCGACGATGCGCCGGCCCGACTCCGAGCACATGCGGATATGGTTGGCGTCGGCGGCGGGAATCGACGAGGCGCCCGGCAGCGTCATGCCGATGGTCTCCGCGATCGCCGTCATGGTGCTGGCCGTGCCCATCGTCATGCAGGTGCCGTGGCTGCGCGCGATGCCGCCCTCGATGCCGGTCCACTCGGCCTGGCTGATGTTGCCGGCGCGGCGCTCGTCCCAGTACTTCCACGCATCCGAGCCCGAGCCCAGCACGTTGCCCTTGTAGTTGCCGCGCAGCATCGGCCCGGCCGGCACGTAGATGGCCGGCACGCCGGCGCTGGAGGCGCCCATCAGCAGGCCCGGCGTGGTCTTGTCGCAGCCGCCCATCAGCACGGCGCCGTCGACCGGGTGGGAGCGGATCAGCTCCTCGGCCTCCATCGCCAGCATGTTCCGGTACAGCATGGTGGTCGGCTTGACCGCGCTCTCGGACAGCGAGATGGCGGGCAGCTCGATCGGGAAGCCGCCGGCCTGCAGCACGCCGCGCTTGACGTCGTCCACGCGCTGCTTGAAGTGCGAGTGGCACGGATTGATGTCGGACCACGTGTTGATGATGGCGATGACCGGGCGGTCCAGCCATTCCTCGGGCGCGTAGCCCATCTGCATGATGCGCGAGCGGTGGCCGGAGGAGCGCAGGTCGTCGGGCGCGAACCAGCGCGCGCTGCGCAATGTCTCGGGCGTCTTCTTTCGGGACGTCATTGTCTCTTCCTGGGATGTTCGTCGTGGGCCTCCGCCGGCAGCAGAGGTATGACATCTGATAGGATGGCGGCCAATTAGAGCACTAATATATTAGTGTGTCAAACCAAGGGCGTTTGCTCTAGAATGCGGGGCAGCGGGCCTCGCCGCGGCTGCGCCACGCGCAGCCAAGCGTAAGTGCACCACAGCGCGTGGCGCTGCGCCCCCGCCTTTTGCCAAACCTGATATTCCGGATACGCATACCGCCGCGTGCCCCCCGACAAAGACCGCCGCCCGATGGAAGCCACCGCCGCGCACATCCAGTTCCAGTTCGACCGCACGCGCCATGCCGCGCCGCAGGTGTTCGAGCACATGCGCGAGCAGATCATCTCGATGGCGCTCACGCCCGGCACGGTGCTCTCGCGCACCGACCTGGCCGCGCGGTACGGCATCAGCCAGACGCCGGTGCGCGACGCGCTGATGCGCCTGAGCGAGGAAGGGCTGGTCGACATCTTCCCGCAGCACGCCACCGTGGTCAGCCCGATCAGCATCGCGCTGGCCCGGCAGGCGCATTTCCTGCGCCGCTCGGTCGAGGTGGAGATCGTGCGCACGCTGGCCGGGGCGCCGGACGCCGCGCTGGCCGAGCGCCTGCGCCAGATGGTGGCGCGCCAGCAGGCGCTGCTGCCCGCCCCGGACTTCGCCGAATTCGCCCAGCTCGACCTGGCCTTCCACCGCCAGATGTACGACGCCGCGCAGGTGCCAGACCTGTGGCTGCTGGTGCGCCGCCAGAGCGGCCACCTGGACCGCCTGCGGCGCCTGCACCTGCCGATTCCCGGCAAGGCCGGCGCCGTGGTGGCGGACCATGCCGCCATCGTCGATGCCATCGCGCGCGGCGACGTGGACGAGGCGCAGGCCAGCCTGCGGCGGCATCTGTCGGGTACGCTTGCTAATCTTGAGGAGATACGGGGGAGGTATGGGGATTATTTGGAGTAGAGGGAGTTTTGGGATTTGAAGTGTCAAAGTCAAAGGCTTTAACTTCAAAGTCAAATTCAAAGGCTGAACGTCAAAATCAAAGTCAAAGGCTTTCGCTCCCCCGGAGCGACCTACTTTCTTTTCCCCGAAAAGAAAGTAGGCAAAGAAAGCGGGCTGCCTGGCCGGCAGGGGCAGAAACGTTGGGGTTTCTTGTTGTTGGTGGTTTCGTGGTGGGGCCTGTGGTTCTGCTGGCATCCTGCCGTTACCGGTGCGAGCGGCCACGATCTGGCTGGCGGTATGGGTTTCGGGGTCAGACCTATGATGGCAGGCGCACTGCTGGTTTGGGCATCTGCCGTTACCGGTTTTGGCCACCCCGACATAGCACCCTCATGGTTTCGTGGTGGGCGTGGTGGACCGGGGCGCGGGTGTCAGTGGGTACTCTTGCATTGGGGCCACCGTGCCCACCACGAAACCAGTACCGTCCCTATGCCGTGTGCATCCGCCCCGGTCGCGGCAGCAGCTTGAAGGGCCTGGGCCACCGCCATCATGCAGCGCCACCACGAATCCAACACCATCCGCAAGATAGTGGCCACCAAAACCGGTACCGGCAGAATCCCAGCAGAACCACCACCCCCACCACGAAACCACCAACCTCAGCAACTCTGTTCGGCTCTGCCCCTGCCGGCCAGGCAGTCCGCTTTCTTGGCTTACTTTCTTTTCGGATAAAAGAAAGTAAGTCGCGCCGGGGGCGCGAAAGCCTTTGACTTTAAGCTTTTGAAGTTGAAGTTGAAGTTGAAGTTGACTTTGAAGCCGAAGTTAAGCCTTTAACTTTAAAACCCTGAATCAAAATCTACCCAAAAAATCCCGAAATCCCACCGTGCGCGCCAGCACAATAGCCTGCAGCCAGTTCTCCAGCGCAAGCCTGGCAAAAACACTCGTAATGTGATTCCTCACGGTCTTTTCGCGCAACCCCAGGTACGCGGCGACCCGCCGCGTTGTCGCGGCCTTGCGCGATCAGCCCCATGATGTCGCGCTCGCGCGGCGTGAGCACGGCATGCAGCACCAACGTGGGGCGCGCCGGCCCGGGGTTGGGCCACCGCGTGCCGCCTGTAGATTGGCAAAGGAACGGCGCGCGGCGGACCGCGCCGCCGCCGGGCCTTGCCGCACTCAGTCGAGCGTGATGTGCGAGTCGTTGATGACCTTGCGCCATTTGGCGGTTTCGCTGCGCATCTTGTTGGCCAGCACCTCGGGCGGGCCGCCGGCCATCTCGAAGCCCATGCCGACCAGCTTGGCCTTGACCTCTTCGTCCTTGAGGGCGTGATCGAAGGCGTGGTTCAGCTTGGCGATGATGGGCGCGGGCGTGCCGGCCGGCGCCAGGAAGCCGTACCAGCCCACCAGCTCGTAGCCGGGCGCGCCGGACTCAGCCACCGTGGGCAGGTTCGGCAACTGGGGCAGGCGGCTTGCCGTGGTCACGGCGAGCGCGCGCAGCTTGCCTTCCTTCACCAGCGGATAGGCTTCCGGCAGGATGGCGAACATCACCGTGGTCTGTCCACCCACGAGGTCGGTCAGCGCCGGCACGCCGCCCTTGTACGGCACATGCGACAGCGTCGGCAGGCCCACGGTCTTCTTGTACAGCTCGCCGCCCAGGTGCGCCGGCGTGCCGTTGCCGGAAGAGGCATAGGCAACCTGCGACGCATTGCTCTTGAGGTACGCCGGCAGCTCCTTCATCGTCTTGACCGGCACCGAGTTGCCGACCACCACCAGGCTCGGCAGCAGCGTGGCGAGGATGATCGGGGAGAAGTCCTTGTCGGGCGAGTAGGGCAGGGTCTTGTACAGGCTCGGGTTCACCGCGAGCGCCGTGGAGGTGCCGAGGAACAGCGTGTAGCCGTCGGCCGGCGACTTGGCGACGTAGCTCGCGCCGATGTTGCCGCTGGCGCCGGGGCGGTTCTCGACCACCACGGTCTGGCCGATCTGCTCGCCGACCTTCTGGCCCAGCACGCGGGCCAGCAGGTCGGTGGAGCCGCCGGCCGGATAGGGGACGATGATTCTCACCGGCTGCTTGCCGGGATAGTCGGAGGGCGCCTCCGCCGCGGCAGCGGCGTTCGCGAAACAACCTGCGGATGCCAGCGCCAGTAGCACGGGGGCAATCTTTCCAAACATGACTCTCTCTCCATGATGCGATCCGGGCCGTTCATCAGGACCGGAGTGGGGTTGGGAACTGGAAAGAAGTGCTGGAGCATAGTGAGACAACCTGCCCGCAAAGGCGGACGGTCGTTCTCTTTTTCTGGAACATCATCTGCGTGCAAGCACCGTGCCGGCTGCCTGGGAAAGGGCGTCCGGCACAGGCATTGCCTCATCAGTCAGGTCGATTCTAGGGAGTTTGACTAATGAGCACTACTGAAAACTTACGATGAACTAATCACGACCAGCGATAAGTCGGGCACCCTGCGCGGGCGCCGCCGCGGCTTGCGGCCAGGGGCCGCAAGGCATTCGGCACGGGTGATTGGTTTTTGTTGATTGTTCGTTTTCGGCGATATAACATCGGCCGCATCCCTCGCCGGATTCCCGGTGTCGCATCCCCGGCAGCGCATTCCCCGCGCCCGGGCATGGCGACCGCGCCGCGGCGTCCCATTCTCCCGTTCCCCATGAGCAGAAATATCTCCCTGCGGCACCTGCGCTGTTTCGTCGAGGTGGCCAATGCCGGGTCCTTCACCACGGCCTCCGCGCGCCTGTTCGTCACGCAGTCGGCGCTGACCGCCACCATCCAGCAGTTCGAGGAGGCGGTCGGCCTGAAGCTGTTCGACCGCAACACGCGGCGCGTGGTCATGACCCAGGAAGCCATGCGCTTCAAGGACGAGGCCGACAAGATCCTCAAGGAGTTCGACAGCGCCATCGCCGACCTGCAGTCGTTCGCGCAGGGCCAGCAGGGCCACATCCGCATCGCGGCGGCGGCCTCGGTCATCTATCAGTTCCTGGTCAAGTCGATCGCCACGTTCCGGCGGGAATACCCGAACGTCACCTTCTCGCTGCGCGACGCCGGCGCGGAGCAGGTCGAGCAACTGGTGATCGACGGCGAGCTCGATTTCGCCATCACCAGCAAGCACAAGGGTTTCGACGACCTGGACTACACGCCGCTGCTGGAAGACCGGTTCGGCGTGGTGTGCCGCGCGGACTATGCGCTGGCGTCGGGCACGGGGCCGCTGCGGTGGGCCGACCTGAAGTCGAAGGATTTCGTCGCATTCACGGCGGACACCGGCATCGGCACGTTCCTGGCGCACAACGCCGGGCAGTGGCCAGTGTTCCAGGGCAGCCACGACGAGATCTCGAGCACGACCTCGCTGTTCGCGGTGCTCAGCGAAGGCGGCAGCTTCTCGATCGTGCCGGCGCTGGCGGCCAGGGTGGCGGGTTTCAACGAGCTGTCGTTCCGCGAGCTGCGCGGGCCGGTGCTGTCGCGCGAGATCTGCCTGATCACGCGGCGGCTGCGCTCGCTGTCGCCGAGTTCCCAGCGCATGCTCGACGTCATCCTCGACACCATCAGGCAGCATCCGCTGCCCGACGGCGTGGCGATGATCGAGGCGGCCGCGGCGCGGCGCCCCCGCAAGGGCGCCGCGAAGCCGGCCTAGCCGGCGCCGGGCCGGGGCGCGCTCAGAGCGCGTATTGATGCTCGCGGTCGTGCGCGACGAGGCGCGGGTCGCGCGCCGCGCGCGGGCCGTAGCCGCCGCCGCCGGGCGTGCGCAGGATGACCTCGTCGCCCGGTTCCAGCACCTGGGGCCGGCGCGAGTCGATGGCGCGGCCGTTGATCAGCACTTCCCCGCACGCGCCGGGCGCGCCGCCGCCCAGGCCGGGCGCGGGCACCTGCAGCCGCTCGGTCAGGAACACGATCGACAGCGGCGTGCGGTGCTGGCTCACGAAGCAGATCTCCTCGCCCAGGCCGCCGCGGAAGCGGCCTTCGCCGCCGGAACCCTCGCGCAGCGTCTTGTACTTGAAGAACAGCGGCGCGTCGCGCTCGGCCACCTCCACCGGCGTGGGCGAGATATTGCTCGGCCACGACATCACCGAGGCGCCGTCCTTGCCCGCCGTCGCGCCCAGGCCGCCGTTGTAGAACAGCACCGTGGCGAAGGGCTTGCCGTCGTCGCGGGTGCCGCTCAGGTTGGCGATCCACAGCGGCGAGCCCACGCCCGCCATGACCTTCTCGGGCAGGATCTGGTACATCGCGCCGAAGATCACGGTCGGCACGTAGTGGCCCGTGCACGAGCGCCCGCCCACCGGCGCCGGCGAGCGCGGGTTGAGGATGCTGCCTTCCGGCGCCACCGCGCGGATGGGGCGGAACAGGCCGTCGTTGTTGGGCAGGTCCGGCAGCAGCAGGCACTTGATGGCGTAGACCGTCATCGCGCTGGTGTACGACAGCACGCAGTTGATGCCGCGCGGCTGCTGCGGCGACGTGCCGGCGAAATCGCACTCGATCTCGCCGTCCTTCACGCGCACCGCCACCACGTAGCGGAAGCGCTGGTCGAAGCCGTCGGTCTCCATCTCGTAGTGGTATTCGCCCTCGGGCAGCCGGGCGATGGCCTGGCGCATGGCGGCCTCGCTGCGCTCGAACAGCGCGTGGGCGAGGTCGTCGATGCCCGGCAGCGCGTATTCGGTGAGGATCTCGTCGAGCCGGCGCGAGATCAGCTCCACCGCGCCCACCTGCGACCAGATGTCGCCCACGGTCTGCTCGGGCGTGCGCACGTTGGTGCGGATCAGCGACAGCAGCGTCTCGTCGGCCTGGCCCTCGCGCAGCAGGTGCATCATCGGGATGTGGAAGCCTTCCTCGAACAGCTCGCGCGCGTCCACCGAGCGGATCTTGCCGCCGATGTCCGGCACGTGGCCGGCGGTCGCCGCGAAGCCGGTCAGCACGCCCTGGTGGAACAGCGGCTTGACCAGGCACACGTCGTTCAGGTGGCCGGTGCCGATCCACGGGTTGTTGGTGATGTAGATGTCGCCCGGGCGCATCGCCTGCGCGCCGATGCGGGCGATGGCCGCCTGCACCGTGCGCGGCAGCGTGCCGATGAACGAGGGGATGCTGCCGCTGTTCTCGGCCAGCGAGCGCCCCTGCGAGTCGGTGATGACCACCGCGAAATCGTTGGCCTCCGTGGACAGCGTCGAGAACGAGGTCCGCACGATCAGCTTGGCGGCTTCGTTGACCACCGAGCGCACGCGCGTCCAGAAGACTTCGAGGAAGATCGGGTCGGCGGCCGCGCCGCCGTGGGTTTGCCTGTCGCTTGTCATGCTGCCTGCTCCTCAATGGTGATCACCAGATTGCCGCTCGCCAGTTGCTTCACATGGCCCTTCGGCCCGACCACCAGCGACGAGCTGGCGTCCTCCACGAGCAGCGGCCCCGCCGCCGAGAAGCCGGCCTGGAGCGCGCCGCGCTCGAACACCGGGGTCTCCACGTAGGCGCCGGCTTCCCTGAAATAGACCAGGCGCGAGCCCTTGGGCCGGGCCGGCTCGCCGCCTGCCAGCGTCTCGGCGTCGAACGCCTGCCGCGGCGGCGCCTCGCCGGTCACGCGCAGGTTGACCAGCTCCACCGGCACGTCCGGCGGGGTGCGGCCGAATTTCTCGCGGTAGCCGGATTCGAAGGCCGCCACCAGCGCCGCGCGCACCTCCTGCTCGGTCTGGCCGCCGGCCGCCGCCGTCGCCGTGTAAGGCCCGGCGGGCAGCGCCACCGACAGGTTGAAGCCCTGGCCGGCGAAGCGCCCGTCCGCGTGGCGCACCAGCGCGATCGGGCCGAAGGTTTCGGCGAGCTGGTCGAGCGCGTCGCGCGCCTGCGCTTCCAGCGCGGCGAAGGCCTCTTCCAGCGTCGCCAGCGAATCGGTCGCCGGGCGGAAGCTCACCGTGCGCGAGCGGTCCGCGCGCGCCGGCGCCACCAGCAGGCCGTAGGCCGAGGCCACGCCCGCCGCGGGCGGGCAGATGATGGTGCGCACGCCGATCTTCTGCGCCACGTAGTAGGCATGCAGCGGGCCGCCGCCGCCCGTGCACAGCAGCACGAAGTCGCGCGCGTCGCGGCCGCGCTCGGCCACGTGCACGCGCGCCGCGCCGGCCATGTTCTCGGCCACGATGTCGTGCATGCCCCAGGCCACGCCGGTCACGTCGCGGCCCAGGTGCTCGCCGATGCGGCCCAGCGCCGCGGCGGCCTTGTCGCGGTCGATCGACATGGTGCCGCCGGCGAAGTAGTCCGGGTTCAGGTAGCCCAGCACGAGGTTGGCGTCGGTGACGGTCGGCTCGGTGCCGCCCAGGCCGTAGCAGGCCGGCCCCGGTTCCGAGCCCGCGCTCTGCGGGCCGACCTTGAGCAGGCCGAGCTGGTCCTGGTGCGCGATGCTGCCGCCGCCCGCGCCGATCTCGATCAGGTCGATGGTGGTGATGCGGATCGGCAGCCCGCTGCCCTCGGCGAAGCGCTTGCGGCGCGCCGCCTCGAAGCCGAACGCGATCGACGGCTTGCCGCGCTCGACCAGGCAGAGCTTGGCGGTGGTGCCGCCCATGTCGAACGCGAGCAGGTTGGCCTGCTGGTCGCGCAGGCTGTAGTGGGCCGCGGAAATCGCGCCGGCCGCGGGGCCCGATTCCAGCAGTTCGATGGGGTTGCGCTTGGCTTCCTCGATGTGGGACAACCCGCCGTTGGACAGCATCATGAGCACGCCCGCGGGCAGCCCGAGCGCGCTCAGGCGCGCTTCCAGCGCATCGAGGTAGCGCTCGGCCAGCGGCTTGATGTAGGCGTTCGCCACGGTGGTGGAGTTGCGCTCGAACTCGCGGATCACCGGCGCCACGTCGGACGACAGCGTCACGTGCAGGGCGGGGAAATCGCGCTCGATCCACTGGCGCACCAGTTGCTCGTGGGCGGCGCTGGCATACGCGTGCAGCAGGCATACCGCGACCGATTCCACGCCCTTCTCGGCCAGGCCCGCCACCACGCGGCGCACCTCGTCGGCGTCGGGCGCCTCGATCTCGTTGCCGCGCGCGTCCATGCGGGCGCCGATCTCGGCGCGCAGGCTGCGCGGCACCAGCGCCGGCGCGGCCTCGATGGCGAGGTCGTAGAGATCGTACTTGCGCTCGTGGCCGATCTCCAGCACGTCCTTGAAGCCGCGCGTGGCCAGCAGGCCGGTGGTGCTGCCGCGCCGTTCGATCAGCGCGTTGGTAAACAGCGTGGTCGCGTGCACCACGCGCGCCACGCGCTCGGCGCGGATGCCGCACGAGCGGATCAGCTGGCTCACGCCGTCGGCGACGCCCTGGGCGGGGTCGCCGTGCGTGGTCAGCACCTTCAGGCTATGCAGCTTGCCGGCGCCGTAGTCCAGCGCCACCACGTCGGTGAAGGTGCCGCCAATATCAATACCAATTGCCCAAGTTGTCACAAGACGCTCCCGGCGTGTTCGAGGTTTCGAGGTTCATGACGGCATGATAAAAATGGCCATTAACAATGGCCAATGAAAAATAAAGATGGATTATTAAGTTCGGACGATATGTGGGTCCGGGCCGCGCGCTTCGGGCCGCCCGACGCCGCAAGAAGTGCCTGCCACGCCGCCGCGCCGCCGCCGGGCCGGCCCGGCAGCCAACTGTACGGCACGCCGATGGCCCCAACTGCGTCTACCCGGGCGGCGGGGCCGCCGGCAAACTTGGGCGCTTTCCCCGGAGTCTCCCGATGTCTTCTGCCACCCGGTTCAGGGCCGCCGCCTGCCACGTCTGCCCGATCTACTTCGACCTGGACGCCACGGTCGACAAGACCTGCGCGCTGATCGCCGAGGCCGCCGGCCACGGCGCCAGGATCGTGGCGTTCCCGGAAGCCCACCTGTGCGCGTTCCCGGTGTGGTCCGGCGTGCGCGCGCCGGTCGAGAACCACGAGTTCTTCGTGCGCATGGCCAGGAGCGCCGTGACCATCGACCACCCGGCCATCGACCGCATCCGCCGCGCCGCGCGCGCGCACGGCATCGTGGTCTCGCTCGGCATCAACGAGGCCTCGAAGGCCAGCGTCGGCTGCATCTGGGACACCAACCTGCTGATCGGCGCCGACGGCAGCCTGCTCAACCGCCACCGCAAGCTGGTGCCGACCTACTGGGAAAAGCTGACCTGGGCCAACGGCGACGGCAGCGGCCTGCGCGTGGTCGACACGCCGGTCGGCAAGGTCGGCGCGCTGGTGTGCGGCGAGAACACCAACCCGCTGGCGCGCTACAGCCTGATGGCGCAGGGCGAGCAGATCCACATCGCCTCCTATTCGCCGTGCTGGCCGACCCATCCGGCCGCCAGCAAGGAGCGCTACGACCTCGCCGCGGCGATCTGCATCCGCTCGGGCGCGCACAGCTTCGAGGCCAAGTGCTTCACCATCGTGGCCTCCGGCTTCTTCAGCGACGCCGCCGCCGAGCTGGTGTGCCGCGGCGAGCCCGCCGCGCGCGCGCTGGTGGAGAGCGCGCCGCGCAGCGTGTCGATGATCATCGGCCCGACCGGCGCGGTCATCAGCGACACGCTGCAGGACGAGGAAGGCATCGTCTATGCCGACATCGACCTCGACGACTGCATCGTGCCCAAGCAGTTCCACGACGTGGTGGGCGCCTACAACCGCTTCGACGTCTTCACGCTGCACGTGAACCGCGCGGCGCTGGAGCCGGCCGCGTTCCACGACGCCTTGCACGACCTCGCGGCGCTGCCGCCGGCCGGCGCCGATTTCGCGCCGGGCGAAGCCATTCCCGGGGGCGCCGCATGAAGCCGCGCCCGATCGATCTCTACAGCGACACCCAGACCCGGCCGACCGCCGGCATGCGCGCGGCGATGGCGGCGGCGGAAGTCGGCGACGAGCAGTCCGGCGACGACCCGACCACGCTGCGGCTGTGCGCCGAGGTGGCCGCGCTGCTGGGGCAGGAGGCGGGCGTGTTCATGCCGTCGGGGACCATGTGCAACCTCGTGGCCATCCTGGTGCACACGTCGCCCGGCGACGAAGTGATCTGCGACCATCAATCGCATATCTACGGCACCGAAGCCGCGGGCGCCGCCGCGCTGGCCGGCGTGTCGATCCGCGCGCTGCCGAGCCCGCACGGCATCTTCACGGCGCGGCAGGTGGCCGACGGCATCCGCCCGCGCGCGCGCACCGCGCCGCGCTCGGCGCTGCTGTGCGTCGAGCAGACCACCAATTTCTCGGGCGGCGCGGTGTGGCCGCTGGCGCAGTTGCGCGAGGTGCGCGACACCGCCCGCGGGCACGGCCTGCGCTGCCACCTGGACGGCGCGCGGCTGCTCAACGCGAGCGCGGCCACCGGCATCGCCGCGGCCGACTACGCCGCCGGCTGGGACAGCGCCTGGATCGACCTCAGCAAGGGGCTGGGCTGCCCGGTCGGCGCGGTGCTGTGCGGCAGCGCGGCGTTCGTGCGCGACGCCTGGCAATGGAAATACCGCCTCGGCGGCGCCATGCGGCAGTCGGGCGTGCTGGCCGCCGCCGGCCTGTACGCGCTGGAACACCACGTCGCCCGACTGGCGGCCGACCACGCCAACGCGCTGGCGATCTGGCGCATCCTGTCCGCGTGCGGGCTGTTCCGCTTCGATCCGCCGCGGCCGGACTCCAACATCCTGCGCTTCACCTTCGACGCGCCCGCCGTGCGCGCCGAGGCGTTTGCCGAACGCTGCCTGGCCGAAGGCGTGCGCGTGCGCGCGATCGGCGGCAACTTCATCCGCGCCACCACGCATCTCGACGTGGCGCCGCGGGAGGCCGAGCAGGCCGCGCATGCGATGGTGGCGGTGGCGCGCGCCGTGGCCGCGGGCGCCTGAGATGCCGCGCGCGCTTGCGGCCCGGTCGAGGATAATCGCTGCTGGCGCGGCCCCGGCGTGGATGCGGGTCGGCGCCGGCCAGTGAACGCAATGCGAGGAACGCAGCATGAACGCCAGTGCCAGGCAGAAACCCGCCGCGGTGGCCGGACCCGAGGCCGAGCCCGTGGCCGAACCCACGGCCGGGAGCGCGGACCAGCCCGCGGCGGCGGCGAGGCCGGTCGGCGCGGTGCGCACCACGCTGTACGCGCGCCTGGCCGCGGAGCTGAAGCAGCAGATCCTCGAGGGCGTGTTCGTGGCGGGGCAGAAGCTGCCTTCCGTGCGCGCGCTCAGCCGCTCGAAGCAGCTTTCCATCAGCACCGTGCAGGAAGCCTACCGGCAGCTTGAAGACGAGCAGTGGGTCGTCGTGCGCTCGCAGAGCGGCTGCTACGTCGCGCCGCGCCTGCCGGAGATCGCGCGGCCGGAGCCGGTGCCCGGCGGCGGCGCCGTCACGCGCTATCTCGCCAGCAGCGGGCCGGCCTCGGCGCTGGCCTACCGCGAGGACCTGATTCCGTTCGGCGCTGCCATCCCCGACGCCTCGTTCTTTCCGTGCGAGCGGCTGGCCACCGGCATCGCCAACCTGCTGCGCCGCAAGCCGGCGCTGGTCGGCAACTACAACTTCGCGCCCGGCTCGCTGGAACTGCGCCAGCAGGTGGCGCGCCGCGTGGTGGAGTGGGGCGCCAGTGTGGACCCGCGCCGCGTGGTCATCACCAACGGCGCGGTGGAAGCGATCCAGCTGTGCCTGCGCGCGGTCACGAAACCCGGCGACACGGTGGCGGTGGAGGCGCCGGCCTACTACGGCTTCCTGCAGACGCTGCAGATGCTGGGCCTGCGCGCGCTGCCGGTCGTCGGCGCGAACCGCGACGGCATGGATGTCGACGCGCTGGCGCGCGCCGCGGAGGGCGGCAAGATCGCGGCGGTGCTGCTGTCGACGACGGTCAGCAACCCGTCCGGCGCCACCATGCCGCTCGCGCGCAAGCGCCAGCTGGTCGAGCTGGCCAACCGCTGCCGCATCCCGGTCATCGAAGACGCCACCTTCGCCGACCTGCATTTCGCCGGCGATTGCCACGCCGCGCAGGGCTTCGACGAATCCGGCCTGGTGATGCTGTGCGCGTCGCTGACCAAGACCATCGCGCCCGGCATGCGCGTGGGCTGGGTCGACGGCGGGCGCTTCAGCGAGCAGATCGCGTTTCTCAAGCGGGTATCGAGCGTCGGCCAGCCCCAGGTGCTGGAGCTGGCCCTGGCCGAGTACCTCGCCAGCGGCGGCATGGCGCGGCGCCTGCGCCGCACGCGCCGCGCCATGCAGGCGCAGGTCTATCGCATGGCGGAGAACGTGGCGCGCGTGTTCCCGGAAGGCACTTCGTTCGCGCTGCCCAGCGGCGGCTTCCTGCTCTGGGTCGAGCTGCCCGGCGAGGTCGACACGCTCGCATTGCAGGAGCGCGCCGTCGGCCTCGGCGTCGGCGTCGCGCCGGGCATCCTGTTCTCGCCCCACGGCGACTACGGGCACTGCATCCGCATGAACTGCGGCGTGCCCGATTCGCCCAAGGCGCGCGAGGGCCTGCTGCGGCTCGGCGAGCTTGCCGGGCGGATGGCCGGCCCGCGGTAGGGGCCGGCGCGCGCCGCTCTGCCTTGGTGCCGCCTCAGTGCTGTTCGACGCAGAACGCGGCTTCCTCGTCGAGCTCCCGCCCGGCCAGGCGCAGCCGGTACTTGGCGGTGGCCTTGCGCGCGCCGCAGGCCGCCGAGCACCACAGGCGGTCGCCGCGGCGCGACTTGTCGACGAACAGCACCGGACAGACCGGGCTCGCGCACGCGCGGATCCTGTGGCGCAGGTCGCCGGTCAGCAGGTCGATCGCGTCCTGCGCGATCAGTCCCAGCACCTGCGCATGGCTGATCGGGCTGCCCAGCCGCTTCTTGTCCCCGGTGCTGGAGAGCTGCGGCGGGGGCGGCATCTCGCGCGCGAAGGCGTTGATGGTCTCGACCTCGCCGCGCGCCGGCGCGTGGCCGGCGCGCACCGCCTGCACCACGCCGTAGATCGCGCGCCGCAGCTCGCGCATCTGCGCCAGCTCGTCTTCGGTCGCCCGCTGGGGCGGCTTCGGCAGCTTGGCGCCGCGCAGCCATTCGTCCCAGCGGCGCGCGCTGTGGATGCGCTCGTATTGCCGGCCGGTCCACTCGCCCAGCGTCTCCACCAGATAGAGGCTGGCGACGCCGCCGCGGAACTTGAGGGTCAGTTCCTTCTTTGTCACCGGCCGCGCGGGCGCGGCGGCGGCTTCTCCCGCTGTGCCCGCTGCGGGCAGTTCAGGTGCGTTCATGGCAGGTTGTCGCTATGGATGTGGCCCATATCATCGCAGTTACGTCCCCGAAAAAAAAGGTGCCGGCCCATGTTCCGTCCGCGCGCCTGCCGAAGCGGCGATGGCGCCAATGGCGGCACCGGATATGCATATTCGAAATGCGCGCTTGTTGGCCGGATACCTTGTGCGTAGACTTTCCGTCATGAGTTTAACCCATGACAAAAATCGCTTGGCGTCATGGCTTCCCGGCCGGCGCCAGCCCGTGGCGCCGTTTCTTCCCGCTGTTTTCGATAGGTGTCACGGATGGCCTTGGTCGTGGGGGCGCACCCCCAGAATCCTTCGTTGTCGATCCTTGCCAGGCGGCAGGCGCATGTCGCCGCGCTGCGCGCGGAGGGACTTTCCTTCTTTGTCTACGGCGCCGGCGCGGTCACGATTCCGCTGATCCGGCTCGGCGTCATCCACCTCGGCGGCACCGGGGCGACGCCGCCGATCCTGGCCAAGGCGCAGGGGCTGGCGGTGGCCGCCTTCGGCATGTCCGAGCCGCGCCACGAGCGCGGCGGGCTGGTGGTGCGCGCCGATTCGCCGGTGCGCACGCTGGCCGATCTGCGCGGGCGCGGCGTGGCCTTGATGCCGATCTCCTGGCACACGCAGTTCCTGGCCGCCGAGCTCGACGCGGCCGGCCTCGACTGGCGCGAGGTGAACGCGGTCGAGCTGACCCCGGCCACGGCCCGGGATGCGTTCGTCGCCGGGCTGCTCGACGCCATCGTCGCCACCGATCCGCTGCTCGGGCAGATCGAGCAGGCCGTGTCGGTGCGCGTCCTCGCGCGGCCGGGCAACGCCTTCTCGAACCGCTCGGTCTACTGGGGCCGCCAGGACGTGCTGCGCGAGCGGCCCGCCGCGGTGCATGCCCTGGTCGACGCGCTGGCCGACTCGGACCGCTTGACGGCGGCCGACCCGGAAGCGGCCGCGCGCCTGCTCGACGGCGTCAACGGCAACAGCGCCGCGCAATGGCTGCCCGCGCTCGCCGCGCGCCCGTGGGGCGTGCACGTGCCGGATGCCGGGTTCCTGGCCGAGCAGCAGCGCCATGCCGACATCTTTGCCCGCTTCGGGCTCATTCCCGAACCGATCGACGTCGCCGACACGGTGACGGAGAACTATCCCGCCCTGGCGGCGGCATGACAGCGAGGACGAACTTCATGGAAGTCTTGTGGTATCTGACCGGCCCGGACGGGCGCTACCCGTGGCGCGCCGACGGCGCGCGCGCACTGAGTTATCCGTATTTCCAGCAACTGGCCCGCGCCGTGGACCATCTCGGCTTCACCGGCGCGCTGCTGGCCACGGGCACGCACGACGCGTGGGTGCAGGGGGCATCGCTGATTCCCTACACCGACCAGTTCCAGCATCTCATCGCCGCGCACCCGCCGCTGCTCTCGCCCACGCTGCTGGGCAAGATGATCACCACCTTCGACCAGTTTTCCAAGGGGCGCCTGCGCGTGAACATCGTCAACGGCGACGCCAAGCTGATGGCGCAGTTCGGCGTGCATCTCAGCCACGACGAACGCTACGCCTATACCGACGAATACCTCACCGTCCTGCGCGGCCTGCTGCGCGGCGAGTCGGTGACGTTCAAGGGGCGCCACATCCACGTGGTCGACGCGGGCCTGCCGCTGCCGCCCTACGGCGGCCGCACGCCGGAGCTGTGGTTCGGCGGCTCGTCGCGCGCGGCGCACGAGGTCGCCGCCAAGCACATCGACACCTACCTGTCGTGGGGCGAGACGGTGGAGCAGGCCGACAGCAAGATCCGCGAGGTGCGCGAACTCGCGCGCGCGCACGGCCGCGCCGACAAGATCCGCTTCGGCATCCGCCTCTACGTCATCGTGCGCCCGACCGAGGCCGAGGCGTGGGCCGCCGCGCAGGACCTGTACGACCACATGGACGACGCGGCGATCGCGGGCGCGCAGGCCTACGTCGCCGGCATCGATTCGGTCGGCCAGCAGCGCATGTCGGCGCTGCACGGCGGCAAGAAGCCCAAGGACATCCGCGAGCTCGAGATCGCGCCGAACCTGTGGTCGGGCATCGGGCTGGTGCGCCACGGGCCGGGCACCGCGCTGATCGGCAGCCCGTCCCAGGTGCTGGCGCGCATCCGCGAGTACCGCGAGGCCGGCATCGACGTGCTGATCGTGTCCGGCATGCCGCTGCTGGAGGAAGCCTACCGCTTCGCCGAGCTGGTCCTGCCGCACCTGCCGGTGGACCGCCGCGCGGACGCCGGCGCCACATCCGCCTGGACCAGCGAGCGCGACGCGGGCTGGCGCACGCAGGCGTCGTGACGCCCGGCGCGGGCCGCGGGCTCCCGCTTCCCGCTTTCCCTTTCCATCGTTTCGCAACAAGCTACAAGACCAAGACTCCCATGTTGCCCATCAAGAAACATCTCCTCGCGCTCGGCATGCTGGGCCTGGCCATCTCGACCGTCTTGACCATTCCGGCCGGCGCGGCCGCGGAAGTCGTCAAGATCGGCCTGGTGCAGACCACCACCGGCGGCTCCGCCGCGCTGTACGGCATCGAGCAGAAGAACGCGATCCAGCTCGTGGTCGACGAGGCCAACGCCAGCGGCAAGCTGGGCGACCTCAAGCTCGAGCTGATCCACTACGACGACGGCGCCGACCGCAACCAGACCGTCAACATCTTCCAGCGCCTGATCGCGCAGGACAAGGTATCCGCCATCCTCGGGCCGACGCTGGCGACCTCCGCCTACGCGGCCGACCCGCTGGCGCAGAAGGCCGGCATCCCGGTGGTGGCGTCGTCGAACACCGCCGCGGGCCTGACCACGCGCCTGGGCGACTACATCTTCCGCGTCAGCCCGCCCGAGGACAACGTCACGCCGAACGTGCTCAAGACCGTGATCGGCCGCTACGGCGTCAAGCGCGCCGCGCAGATCTACGGCATCGACGACCAGTTGACCAAGTCCGCCTACGGCGTGCAGAAGAAGGCGCTGGAAGACAACGGCATTCCCATCGTCGCCACCGAGACCTTCCAGCGCGGCGACGTGGACTTTGCCGCGCAGCTCACCAAGATCAAGGCGCAGAACCCGGACCTGATCGTGATCGGCGCGCTGGCCGAGGAAGCCGCGGGCATCGTGCGGCAGGCGCGCCAGCTCGGCATCTCGCAGAAGGTGGTGTTCGTCGGCACGCAGTCCGCCATCTCGACCAAGTTCTTCGAGCTCGGCGGCGCCGGCGCCGAGGGCGTGATCGTCGGCACGGCGTGGTTCGCCGAGCTGGACAATCCGGTCAGCAAGGCCTTCATCGCCAACTACGCCAGCCGCTACAAGCACCCGCCCGACATCTATTCGGCCTATGGCCACGATGCCGCGTCGCTGCTGGTGGAAGCCATCCGGCGCGCGCGCTCGGGCGACAGCAAGCGCATCCGCGCGGAGCTGGTCGGCATCAGGAACTATCCGGGCGTGCTCGGCCCGATCGGCTTCGACGCCAACCGCGACCCGACCGTGCAGCCCAAGATCCTGGTCGGCAGGAACGGACGGTTCGTGCCGTTCGAGGCGAAGTAAGGCCGCGGCATGAACGTATTCCTCCAGCAGACCATCAACGGCGTGGCGCTCGGCGCGACCTACGCGGTGTTCGCGGTCGGCTTCACGCTGCTGTTCGGCGTGCTCAACGTCCTGAACCTGGCGCAGGGCTCGATCCTGATGGTGGGCGCCTTCGCCGGGCTGGAGCTGACGCTGGCCCTGCACTGGCCGCTGCTGCCGTCGTTCCTCGCGGCGATGGCCATCGCGGGCGGCATCGCGCTGCTCAGCGAGCTGCTCGTGTTCGGGCCGCTGGCGCGGCGCGGCGCCAACCGCTGGATGGGGCTGGTCGCCAGCCTGGCGCTGTCGCGCCTGCTCATCGCCATCGTGCAGGAGGTGTTCGGCACCCAGGTGCGGCGCTTCCCGCCGGCGCCCTGGACCGGCCACGTCTGGCAGCTCGGCGCGGTGCGGGTGCAGAGCCTGCAGGTGGTGGTGATCGTCGCGGCGGTGGTGCTGATGGCGGTGCTGGCCTACGTGCTGCGGCGCACGCGCGTGGGCCTGGCGATCCGCACGATGGCGTTCCGGCCAAGCGTCGCGCAGCTGGTCGGCGTGCCGGTGGCGCGGCTGCGGCTGCTGACGTATTTCCTCACCGGCGCGCTGGCCGGCGCCGCCGGCGTGCAGCTTGGCGTGCTCTACGACGCCGTATCCCCGTTCATGGGAGAGAACATCTTGCTCAAGGGACTTTCGGCGCTGATCCTCGGCGGCCTCGGCCACGTGCCGGGCGCGGCCATCGGCGCCCTGGTGCTGGGCCTGACCGAGGTCTACAGCGTGGCCTACCTGCAGTCGTCGCTGCGCGACGCGGTGGCATTCGGCGCGATCTTCCTGGTGCTGGTGTGCCGGCCCTCCGGCCTGTTCGGCACCGCGACGAGGCAGCGCGCATGATCGAGTGGCTGCAATCGTACGAGAACGTCATCGCGCTCGTCTTCGTCAATTCCATCCTCGGCATCGGCGTGTACCTGATGCTCAGCGTGAACCGCTTCTCGCTGGCCACCGGCGGGCTGGTGGGCATGGGCGCCTACGTGTCGGCCCTCGCCACGCTGCACACCGGCCTGCCGTTCGCGGCCGCCGTCGCGCTGGGCACGCTGGCCGCGGCGCTGGTGGCGCTGCTGCTCGGCACGCCGGTGCTGCGGCTCGAAGGCGACTACTTCGCGCTGGGCACGCTGGCCTTCACCGAGGTGTTCCGCGTGATCGCGTTCAACTGGGACAGCGTGACCGGTGGTGCGCTGGGCCTGGACGCGATTCCGGTGCGCACCACGCTGCCGCAGCTCGCCGGCGTGCTGGCGGCGCTGGTGATCGCCGTGCTGGCGCTGCGCGGCGGCCGCCTCGGGCGCATCATGGAAGCCACGCGCCTGGACGACATGCCGGCGCAGTCGCTGGGCATCGACGTGGCGCGCGTGCGCCTGGCCGTGTTCGTGTTCAGCGGCGCGGTGTGCGGGCTGGGCGGGGCGCTGGCGGCGCACATGAATTCGTTCATCGGCCCCAACGACTTCGGCCTGCAGCGCAGCCTGGATGCCGTGGCCTATGCGGTGCTGGGCGGGCTGGGCCACGTCGCCGGCGCGATCGCGGGCGCGACGGTGTTTACCGTGCTGCCCGAGGTGCTGCGCTTCTCCGCGCAGGCGCGCGAGATCCTGATGGCGCTGATCCTGCTGCTGGCCATCGTGTTCCTGCCGCGCGGCATGCTGTCGGTCGGCGGGCTGGCGGCGCCGCGCGGGCGCAGGCGCGCGGCGCGTCCGGCCACCGCGGAGGCGTCGCGATGAGCCCGGTATTGTCGGTACGCGACGCGCGCAAGCGCTTCGGCAACGTCGCCGCGCTCGACGGGCTGTCGTTCGACGTGGCGCCCGGGACCATCACCTCGGTGATCGGGCCCAACGGCTCGGGCAAGACCAGCCTGATGAACCTGCTGACGGGCTTCTACCAGGCCGACGGCGGCAGCCTGCGCTTCAACGGCGTGGAGCTGCGCGGCCTGCCGCCGCACCGCATCGCCCGGCTCGGCATCGGGCGCACCTTCCAGCAGATCCGCCTGTTCGCCGACCTGAGCGTGCTCGACAACGTGCTGATCGGCGCCGAGCGCCGCCGCGGCAAGGACGCGCGGCGGCGCGCGCAGGCCATGCTCGAGCGGCTCGGCCTGCTGCACGCGCGCGACTGGCCGGCGCAGGCGCTGTCCTACGGCCATCAGCGCCGCCTCGAGATCGCGCGCAGCCTGGCGGCCGAACCCGCGCTGCTGATCCTGGACGAGCCCGCGGCCGGCATGAACCCGACCGAGAAGCGCGATCTGGAAAGCCTGCTGCGCGATGTGCGCGGGCAGGGCATCACGGTGCTGCTGGTGGAGCACGATATGGAACTGATCATGGGCGTGAGCGATTTCGTGGTGGTCATGAACGCCGGGCAGGCCATCGCGTCGGGGCTGCCCGCGCAGGTGCAGGACAACCCGGCGGTGATCGAAGCCTATCTGGGGGTGCGCCATGCCAAGCGTTGAGCGGGACGCCGCGCCGGCGGCGATGCTCGCGGTGCAGGGGCTGTCGGTGGCCTACGGGGCGCTGGCGGTGGTCCATGACGTCAGCCTCGAGGTGCGCGAGGGCGAGATCGTGGCGCTGATCGGCGCCAACGGCGCCGGCAAGACCACCATCCTGTCGGCGCTGATGGGGCTGGTGCCGGCCACTGCCGGGCGCATCGCGTTCGACGGCGCGCGCTTCGACGGCCTCGCGGTCGAGCGGCGCGTCGCGTGCGGCGTCAGCCTGGTGCAGGAAGGGCGCCAGACGGTGCCCGGCCTGAGCGTGGCGGAGAACCTGCGCATCGGCGCCTACCTGCGCCGCGACGCGCAGGTGGAGGCCGACATCGCGCGGATCTACGCGCTGTTCCCGCGCCTCGAGGAGCGCGAGAAGCAACTGGCCGGATCGCTGTCCGGCGGCGAGCAGCAGATGCTGGCCATCGGCCGCGCGCTGATGGCGCGCCCGCGGCTGCTGCTGCTCGACGAGCCGTCGATGGGCCTGGCGCCGCGCATCATCGCCGCGATCTTCGACATCATCGCGGACATCCGCTCGACCGGCACCACCATCCTGCTGGTCGAGCAGAACGCGCGCGAGGCGCTGGCGCTGGCCGACCGCGCCTACGTGCTGGAGCAGGGCCGCATCGTGCTGGCGGGAACCGGCCCGCAGGTGGCGTCCGACCCCGCCGTGCTGGCGGCCTATCTCGGCGGCCGCCACGCCGCGTGAGCGCGCGCGCCGGGGCCGCCGCGCGCTTTCCCGTTTGCTATGACGACATGCGAAATGCGTCGTTCGCGTTTGCCGGGCGCGCCAATAGAATTTCCGTTCTTTCAGACGAAGCTTTCAGATAAAGAGATTGCCATGACGGTGCCTGGACGTGTTTCATCTTCTGTTCCGCGTTCAGGCGCGGAGACCCGCCGGCATGCCGGCCTGCGGCTGGCCGCCGCGCTGCTCGCCGGCGTGGTGGCCTGGGGCGCGCACGGCATCGCGCAGGCGCAGGGCACGCCGCGCACCGGCGGCACGCTGGTGGTGGGGCAGTACCAGGAGCCGACGGTGTACGACCCGAACCGCCAGTACTCGTGGGAGACCTACCGCGTAGACAAGCATATCTACGAGTCGCTGGTGGCGGAGGATCTCTCGCGCCCGGCCAAGGACGGCCCGCCGCCGCTGGTGCCCGCGCTGGCCGAGAGCTGGCAGGTCAGCGACGACGCCCGCGCCTTCACCTTCAAGCTGCGCCAGGGCGTCAAGTTCCACGACGGCACCGACTTCAACGCGCAGGCGGTGCAGTTCAACGTGCGCCGCTACACGGACCCGGCGTTCGAGTTCTACGACGTGCGCGCCGCGGCCACCATGAAGCCGGTCTACGGCAATCTGCAGGAAGTGAAGGTCGTCGACGACCACACCGTGCAGTTCGTCTTCAAGGCCCCGTTCGTCGATTTCCCGCGGCTGCTGCCGCAAGGCAACTACGTGTCCGGCATCTTCAGCCCGGCCGCGCTGAAGAAATACGGCCAGGACGGGCTGGCGCTGCATCCGACCGGCACGGGACCGTTCAAGTTCGTCGAGCGCGTGCACGGCGAGAAGACCGTGCTGGTGCGCAACGACAAGTACTGGGGCGCCAGGCCGTATCTCGACCGCATCATCTTCCGCCCGATCCCGGACGACGCCACGCGCCTGGCGGCGCTGCGCTCGGGCGAGATCGACATCCTCACGCGCGTGCCGGCCGACGCCGCGGACGGGCTGGAGGGCAGCGGCTACACGGTGCGCGACAGCACCACGGCCGGCCAGCTTTTCCTGGGCTGGAACTTCCGCAACGAATTCACCAGCAAGCAGGCGGTGCGCCAGGCGATCCTGCTGGCGATCGACCGCGAAGGGCTGGCGCGCACCATCTTCAAGGGCCGCGCGGTGCCGTCCTACAGCATCTTCAACATCGGCAACACCGCCTATGACGCCGCGCAGAAGGACTTCACCTACGACCCGGCGCGCGCGCGCGAGCTGCTGAAGAAGGCCGGCTACAAGGAGGGCGACGTCCACTTCACCATCATCACCGACGTGGCCAACCAGCCCTCGGTCGAATGGATCCAGCGCGACCTGGGCAAGGTCGGCATCAAGGTCAACGTGATCTCGCAGGAGTGGCTGACCTACACCAGCAAGCTGGCCAAGCTCGCGCCCGACACCGGCCTGTTCACGATGGAGTGGGGCTTCGTCACGCCGTACTGGCTCAAGCTCGCCTTCGACGGCTACGTGATCACGCGCGGCGGCGGCGAGAAGGTGGTGGACCAGGCCATCGCGCCGGCCATCGCCAAGGCCGCCTCGCAGACCAGCGAGCGCGCCGCGGTCGCCGCGTGGAAGTCGGCCAACGCGCTGGCGCAGCGCGACGCGGTGTTCCTGCCGCTGGTGACGTTCCGCAACCACTTCGCCAACAGCCAGAACGTGCAGGGCTTCAACGTGCCGGCGCAGAACTTCTACGATCTCTCCAAGGTCTGGCTGAAGAAATGACGCGCGCGATCGTCTACCGCTTCCTGCAGGCCATCCCGATCTTCCTGGTGGTGTCGGTGCTGGTCTTCCTGATCGCCCACGCGGGCGACGGCGACCCCGTCACCAACGCGCTGGCCAGCACGCTGCCGCAGGAATCGATCGACGCGATCCGCAAGGAGTACGGCCTCGACCAGCCGGTGCTGGTGCAGTACGCGCTGTGGCTGGAGCACCTGATGGCGGGCGACTGGGGCACCTCGCTGGTGCTGCGCACGCCGGTGTTCGAGGTGCTGGCGCGCAGCTTCGGCAACACGCTGCTGCTGGCCGCCGCCGCGGTGGTGGTGTGCCTGGCCGGCGGCGTGGCGGTGGGCGTGCTCAGCGGCCTGAAGCGCGGCTCGTGGATGGACGGCGCGGCCATGCTGGTGATCCAGGTCGGCCACAATTTCCCGGTGTTCTGGTCGGGGCTGCTGCTGATCTGGGTGTTCGGCGTGCGGCTGCAATGGTTCCCGGTCTCCGGCATGTACGACATGCGCGGCGACCAGGACTGGCTCGACCTGCTGCACCACCTGGTGCTGCCGGCCATCGCCGCGGCGGTGATCTCGATGCTGATCCTGGCGCAGCTGGTGCGGGCCCAGGTCATCGACATCATGGGCTCGGACTACCTGCGCACGTTCCGCGCGCAGGGCCTGCCCAGGTCCCTCCTGCTGCGCCGCCACCTCGGGCGCAACCTGCTCTCGCCGGTGATCAACGTCACCGGCCTGCAGGTCGGCTACCTGCTGTCGGGCGTGATCTTCGTCGAGAACGTGTTCAACTGGCCCGGCATCGGCACCCAGCTCTACAACGCGGCGGCCGGCAAGGACTACCCGATGATCCAGGCCGGCGTGATGCTGGTGACGGGCTGCTTCATCGCCGTGAACCTCGCCACCGACGTCGCGCTGGACCTGCTCAATCCGCGCCTGCGCAACGGAGGCGGACCCGCATGAACCACGCCGTCACCACCACGGTCGCCGCCGACGACAACGACAATGACAACGATGGCGACGGCCAGCACGCTTTCCGTTCCGCGGCGCGTGGCCGCTGGCACCGCCTGCGGGCCAACCGGCTGGCCCTGCTCGGGCTGGTCGTGATCGTGCTGGCGCTGGCCGTGAGCGCCGCGGCGCCGTGGCTCGCGCCGCACGACCCGAACGTGGCCGAGCCGCAGCTGCGGCTGGCGCCGCCGGGCACGCCCGGCTACTGGCTGGGCCTGGACGCGCAGGGGCGCGACATCTTCAGCCGCCTGCTGTGGGGCGGGCGCCGCGCGCTGCTCGCCAGCATCCCGCCGGTGGTGGTGGCGGTGCTGCTGAGCCTGGCGCTGGGCCTGCTGGCCGGCTACCACCGCGGCCGCTGGCCGGCGCTGATCATGCGCGTGATCGACATCCTGTTCGCGTTCCCGATGGTGCTGCTGGCCATCGGGCTGGCCACCGCGCTCGGGCCCGGCATCTGGGCCGTGGCGCTGACCATCGTGTTCTCGGCCACGCCTTACCTCACGCGCGTGGTTTATGCCGGCGTGCGCGCCGAGCGCGACAAGGAATACGTGGAGGCGGCGCGCGCCTGCGGCGCGACCACGGCGGACGTGCTGCTGCGCGAGATCCTGCCCAACGTGGCGACCGCCGCGGTGGTGTACGGCACCACGCTGGCGGGCGGCATGATCGTGTTCCAGGCCGGCCTGAGTTTTCTCGGGCTGGGCACGCAGCCGCCGGACGCGGACTGGGGCCGCATGGTGGCCGAGGGCGCGCAGGTGCTGGTGCTGGGCGCGGCGCATGTGGCCACCGCGCCGGCGCTGGTCATCGTGGCGCTGGCGCTGGCCTTCAACTGGCTGGGCAACGGTCTGCGCGACGTGCTGGACCCGCGCGGCTGACGCGCGCGGCATGGCGCGGCAGGGCGCGGGATATTGCGCCACACATGGCACCGGACATGGCGCCCCGATCCGGCGCCGGGAACAAGTTGATGAACCTACTCTCCATCAGAAATCTCGAAGTCGAGTTCGACGGCGCCGGCGGCCCGCAGCGCGTGATCCACGGCATCGGCCTGGACCTCGGCGCGGGCGAGGTGCTGGCGGTGGTCGGCGAATCGGGCTCGGGCAAGAGCGTGACCGCGGCCGCCATCCTCGGGCTGCTGCCGGAGCGCGACAGCCGCGCGCGCGGCTCGGTCCGCTTCGAGGGGCGCGAACTGCTCGGCCTGCCCGAAGCGGCGCTCAACGGCGTGCGCGGGGCGGGCATCGGCATCATCTTCCAGAACTCGCTGAGCTCGCTCGATCCGTCCTTCCGCATCGGCGAGCAGATGACCGAAGGCCTGCGCTTCCGCCACCGGCTCGATGCGGCGGCGGCGCGCGCCGAGGCCGCGCGGTGGCTGGATCGCGTGGGCATCCGCGACGTGCAGCGCGTGCTGCGCGCCTATCCGCATGAATTGTCGGGCGGCATGCGCCAGCGCGTGATGATCGCGATGGCGGTCATGGGACGCCCGAAGCTGCTGATCGCCGACGAGCCGACCACGGCGCTGGACCCCACCATCCAGAAGCAGATCCTGGACCTGCTGCGCGACATCAACCGCGAGGAGGGCACGGCGCTGCTGGTCATCACGCACGATTTCGGCGTGGTGTCGTATTTGAGCGACCGCGTGGCCGTGATGCGCGCCGGCGTGGTGGTCGAGCAGGGCGCCACCCGCGACGTGCTGGCGGCGCCCGCGCATCCGTATACGGCGGCGCTGGTGCGGGCCGTGCCCGATTCCGCCGAGATCCGGCGCGCGCAGCGGCAACTGGCCGCGGCGCCCGTGAGCGCCGCGACTCCCGCGTCCCCGGTCGCGTCCCCGATTGCGCCGGCGGACGCGCGCGACGATGCCGACGCGGTGCTGGTGCTCGAGCAGGTATCGCGCAGCTTCCGCCTGGGCGGCGGATTCTGGGGCAAGGGGACCGAGGTCGCGGCGGTGCGGCCCACGGACCTGCGCATCCGGCGCGGCGAGATCCTCGGGCTGATCGGCGAGTCGGGCTCCGGCAAGTCGACGCTGGCCCGCCTGGCCGCGCGGCTGATCGACCCTTCCGGCGGCACCATCCGCGCGCACGGCGTCGACGTGACCCGGCTGCGCGGGCCGGCGCTGAAGGCGTTCCGCCGGCGCGTGCAGTTCGTGTTCCAGGACAGCGGCGCCTCGCTGAACCCGCGCCGCCAGATCGGCGCGCAACTGGCCGACGCGCTGACGCGGCTGGACGTGGCCGCCAGCGCGCGCGCCGCGCGCGACCTCGCCGTGCAGGCGCTCGAGCGCGTGGGGCTGGCCGCGGCGCACCTGGAACGCTATCCGCACGAGTTCTCGGGCGGCCAGCGCCAGCGCATCGGCATCGCGCGCGCGCTGGCGGCGCAGCCCGAGTTCGTGATCCTGGACGAGCCCACGTCCGCGCTCGACGTGTCGATCCAGGCCCAGGTGCTGGACCTGCTGCGCGAACTGCGCGCGGAGCTGAACCTGACCTTCCTGTTCATCGGCCACGACCTCGCGGTGATCGAGTCGCTGTGCGACCGGGTGGCGGTGATGGAGCGCGGCACCATCGTCGAGACCTTCGACGCCGGCGCGCTGCACGAGCACACGCGGCACCCGGTCACGCGCCGGCTGCTGGAGGCGGTATTGCCGCTGCGCCGGTCCGCCGGCGAGGACAGGCGCTCCGCCGCGGCCTGAACGATGCAAAAAAGGAAATGCAGCACATGACAGGCCGGAAGATCATCTACAACGCGTTCACCCACGTCACGCCGTCGCACCAGACGCATGGGCAATGGCGCCGGCCCGAGGCCGGCGCGCAGCGGAATTTCTCGCGGCTCGAGCCGTGGGTGAAGCTGGCCCGCACCGCCGAGCGCGCCGGGCTCGACACCATCTTCCTGGCCGATACGGTCGGGGTCTACGACAAGTACCGGCAAGGTTGGGCCACCGCCGCGCGCGAGGGCATGCAGTTCCCGTCCAACGACCCGGCCAGCCTGGTGTCGGCGCTGGGCTACGTGACCGAGCACCTGGGCTTCATCGTCACCAGCTCGATCCTGCAGGAGCATCCGTTCTCGTTCGCGCGCAAGCTCTCCACGCTCGATCACCTGACCGACGGCAGGGTCGGGTGGAACATCGTCACCAGCTACCTGGACAACGCCGCGCGCAACTTCGGCCAGCCGGCGCTGACCGGCCATGACGAGCGTTATGCCTGGGCCGAGGAATACGCCGAGGTGGTCTACAAGCTGTGGGAGGCGAGCTGGCAGGACGACGCCGTGGCGGCGGACGCGGCCGCCGGCATCTATGCCCACCCGGAGCGCATCCACGCCATCGACCACGAGGGGCCGCGCTACCGCGTGGCGGGGCCGCACCTGCCGCAGCCTTCGCCGCAGCGCACGCCGCTGCTGGCGCAGGCCGGCGCCTCGCCCGCCGGCCGCGGCTTTGCCGCGCGCCATGCCGAGCTGACGTTCCTGCCGGCCATCACGCCGGCTTCGGCGCGCAACGACATCGCCGAGATGAACCGCCGGCTGGCGGCGCACGGCCGCGCGCCCGGCGACCTCAAGTACCTGGTGAGCCTGCACCCGGTCATCGGCAGCACCGAGGCCGAGGCGCGCGTGCGCTACGAGGAATTCCTCCACTGGCGCAGCGAGCCGGGCTACCTCGCGCATGCCTCGGGCACCATCGGCTTCGACCTGTCCGCGATCGACCCCGACACCCCGCTCGACGAAGTGAAGACCGAGTACATGCAGGGCGGCATTCGCGCGGTCATCGACGCCGCGCCCGACAAGCGCGCCCGCTTCGGCGACGTGATGCGCCAGCGCCTGAACAAGGCGGTGGCGGGCACGCCCGAGCAGATCGCCGACAGCATCGCCGGCTGGGTCGAGGCCGGCGTGGACGGCTTCAACCTGATCCCGGTCGTCATGCCCGAGTGGTTCGACGAATTCGCCGACGCGGTGGTGCCGGTGCTGCGCCGCCGCGGCCTGATGCAGTCGGGCTACGCCGAGGGCACGCTGCGCGAGAAGCTGTTCGGCCGCGCCGCCCATCTTCCCGATACCCACGCGGCGCGCCGCCTGCGCCCCTGGGCCTGAGCGCCGCCCGTCCCCGTCCGGAAGGCGTCCCGGCGTGGGGCATCGGTCCCGGACGCCGGCGGCGGCGGGTGCCGCCGCCGGCGCGCTGCGGTCCGCGGACCGGTCGCCGCTGTCTTTGTCATGACATTGAATCGTCAACTTGCTGAAACATTAGGCAGTCCGAACGGTTTGGCGTCGGCAAGCGGGTTTGCGGGTATCGAGGGGGTTGTTATCCACAGTAATTGTGGATAACACGGCCCAGAAAAACCGTCGTCCGGCACAGCGTTGAGGGGCTTGTCAAGCATCGTGTCTGGCTTTTTCCGTGGCGCTTTTTCTTGTGCCGCGCGGAGTCATTGGCCTATAGTTCCATTAATAGAACTAAACCAGCGCCCGAGCCAGCCAGCTGAGATGACCCGCCGGCGGCGCGCGCGGGCCTGAGCCGGACACGACAGAGGAGACAAAGCAGATGGATGCAACGACAAAGACCGGCCGCACCGTGCGCATCGGCGGCGCCTCCGGCTTCTGGGGCGACAGCAGCGTGGGCGCGCCGCAGCTGGTGCGCCACGGCGAGATCGACTACCTGGTGTTCGACTACCTGGCCGAGCTGACCATGTCGGTGCTGGCCGCCGCGCGCCTGCGCAAGCCGGAGCTCGGCTACGCCACCGACTTCGTCGCCGTGACCATGAAGAGCCTGCTCAAGGAAATCGCCGCGCGCAACATCGGCGTGGTCAGCAATGCCGGCGGCATCAACCCGCGGGGCTGCGCGCAGGCGCTGGCCGCGATCGCCGCGGAGCAGGGCGTGGACGTGCGCATCGCCGTGGTGGAGGGCGACGACGTGATGCCGCTGCTGCCGGCGCTGCGCGAGAGCGGCGTCGAGGACATGCAGAAGGGCCAGCCGCTGCCGGACAAGCTGGTCAGCGCCAACGCCTATCTCGGCGCGCTGCCGATCCGGCAGGCGCTGGACGACGGTGCGCAGATCGTCATCACCGGGCGCTGCGTGGACAGCGCGGTCACGCTCGGCGTGCTGATGCACGAGTTCGGCTGGCGGCCCGATGACTACGACCTGCTGGCGCAGGGCAGCCTGGCCGGCCACATCATCGAATGCGGCTGCCAGGCCACCGGCGGCCTGCACACCGACTGGGACAGCGTGCCGGACTGGCCGAACATCGGCTACCCCGTGGTGGCCTGCCGCGCCGACGGCAGCTTCCTGGTGGGCAAGCCGCCCGGCACCGGCGGGCTGGTCAGCACCGCCACCGTGGGCGAGCAGATCCTGTACGAGATCGGCGACCCGGCCGCCTACCTGCTGCCCGACGTGACCTGCGACTTCACCGGCGTGACGCTGGCGCAGGCCGGCCCCGACCTGGTCGAGGTGCGTGGCGCGCGCGGGCGCGCGCCGGGCGACCGCTACAAGGTCTCGGCCACCTATGTCGACGGCTTCCGCTGCAACGCGCAGCTCTCCATCGTCGGCTTCGACGCGGTGGCCAAGGCCGAGCGCACCGCGCAGGCCATCCTCGCGCGCACGCGCGCGCTGTTCGCCGCGCACGGCTTCGGCGACTACAGCCGCACGCACGTCGAAGTGCTGGGCGCCGAGTCGTGCTACGGCCCCCACGCGCAAACGCGCCACACGCGCGAGGCCATCATGCGGCTGGCCGTGATGCACCCGGAGAAGGCCGCGCTGGAACTGTTCGCGCGCGAGATCTCGGCGGCCGGCACCAGCTGGTCGCCCGGCACCACCGGCTCGGGCGGCGGCCGGCCCAGCCCCTCGCCGTCGATCCGGCAATACGCCTTCCTGCTGGAGAAAGACAAGCTGTCGCCCACGGTGCTGATCGACGGCGAGTGCAAGCCGGTGGCCATGCCCGTGGCGGCGCCCGCGGCCGCGTCTCCCTCCGCGCAGCCCGCGCCCGATGGACTCGATGCGCCGCCGTCCGCCGGCGACTTCGAGGAAGTCCCGCTGATCCGCCTCGCCTATGGCCGCAGCGGCGACAAGGGCGACATCTCCAATATCGGCCTGATGGCGCGCCGGCCCGAGTACCTGCCGTGGCTGCGCGCGGGCGCGACGCCGGCGCGCGTGGCGCAATGGCTCGGCCATCTGGTCAGGGGGCCGGTCACGCGCCACGACCTGCCCGGCATCCACGCCGTCAACCTGGTGTGCGAGGAAGCGCTCGACGGCGGCGGCATGGCCTCGCTGCGCAACGACCCGCTCGGCAAGGGCATGGCGCAGATCCTGCTGGCCATGCCGGTGCGCGTGCCGCGCGGGCTGCTGCCATGAACCGCGCCGCGCCGGCATCATTGTCGGCATCACCGCCGGCATCGCCGCTGGCACCACCGCCCGCGCAACTGCCCGAGGACGGCGGCGGCGTGGCGCGCTACCGCCAGCTGGCCAGCGTGCTGCGCCATCGCATCGTCTGTGGCGAATGGCCGCTGGGCCACCGCCTGCCCACGGTGGAGCAGCTCGCGCAGAGCTACGGCATCGCCCGCGTCACGGTGCGGCAGGCCTTCGCCGTGCTGGCCGAGGAAGGGCTGGTGAGCAGCCAGCGCGGGCGCGGCACGCACGTCACCGGCCAGCCGCCCGGGCCCAGCGCGGGCATGCGCTCGGTCATCAACGACGAGCTGGTCGGCAGCAGCGAGCTCGAGATCCGCATCCTGGAAAAACACCGGGACGTGCGCCTGCCCGACGGCCTGCCCACGCGCGGCGCGGCGCTGGACAAATACGTGCTGCTGCGCAAGCTGCACCTGCACGACGGCGAGCCGTTCTGCCTGATCGAGCTGTACGTGGCCTCGGCGGTGTTCAACCGCTTCCCGCGCGGCGCCGAGAAGCAGCGCAAGATCGCGCGCCTGCTGCGCGAGGCCGTGGGCGAGCGCCTCGGCATGCTGCACCAGAGCATGACGGTGGAGCCGGCCGACTACGCGCTCGCGCGCGAGCTGGCCTGCGGCTTCGCCGCGCCGGTCGCCAAGATCGTGCGCACCACGCTCGATGTCGACGGCAACGTGCTCACGGCGGGCTGCTTCTGGTACCGCGGCGACCGCTTCATCCTCGACGTGGAATTCCCGGCCCGGCTTACCGAGCGCTACCCGGCGCTGGCCGTGCCCGACAGCCGCGGCTGACGGCCGCGCGATTCCGCGCGATTCTCGCCATTCCTCGCCATTCAGGAACGGATCTCCAGGGCGTTTTCAAGCATGCGCGCGAGCGCGATCAGTTTCGGGGCAATGACATTCCTGTGCTCGGCGACCGATATCGATATCGCGGCCGAGCCGCAGTTGAGCGTGTAAGGAATGCTGCCGTCGGCGGCCACCACGGGCACGGCCACCGTGGTGTACGCCTTGTGGAACACGCCTTCGTTGAGCACATAGCCGAGGCGGTCGTAGTCGGCGAGCGCCTTGTTCATGGCGCGGCTGACCTCCGTCATGGTTGCCCGGTCCTGGGTGCGCAGCTCGTCTAGCAACTGGCGCCGCTGCGCGGTCGGCAGCCCGGCTACGTAGGCCCAGCCAAGCGCCGACGTCGCCAGCGGAACGGCGGAGCCGACGCGCAGGTTCATCAACAGCTGATTGTTTCCCTCGCAGCGCTCGACAAAGACCATGCGGTTGCCGTCGCGCGTGGCGAGCCCGCAGGCCGCTCCGTAGCGCGTGGCGATTTCCTGCATGTGCGGCCGGGCCAGTTCCACCAGGCTCATCCCGGAAATGGCGCTGTACCCCAGCCGCAGGACGGGCAGGCCGGGGCGATAGCGCTCGCCGGCGACGACGATCAGCATTCCGGTTTCCAGGAGCGTGTGGCAGAGACGCCAGACGGTGGGCTGGGGAATGCCGGTGAGCTTGGCGATTTCCGATCCGCTCAGTTCGGGGCGCGCGGCCGAGAAGCACTGCAGAACCTGGATGCCGCGGGCAAGCGCGGCGACGAACTGCCGGTCCTTAGCGAGAGGGCGGGCTTGCGCCATGATCTGTCTTCCGGTAGTTTATTCGAATGGCAATTATATAACTCGCATAGCGAATAATAAAGAGGCGCGGCACGGAATGTGTCCAGCGCCCGGGCCGCCCCGCTCGATGCGCCGTGCGACACAAGGAGACAAACGATGCAGGCGAAACTGTTTTCCCCGCTCCAGCTGCGCGGCGTGACACTCAAGAACCGGATCGTGCTGGCGCCCATGCTGACCTATTCGGCGCGCAACGGATTCATCTCCGACTGGCACCTGGTGCATCTCGGGAAGTTCGCGGTGGGCGGCGTCGGGCTGGTCTTCATGGAGTCCACCAAGGTCGACCCGCGCGGCTGCACCACGCCGAACGATCCGGGCCTCTGGAAGGACGACTTCATCGAGCCGCTGCGCCGCGTGACCGCCTTTCTGCGCCAGCATGGCGCGGCGGCCGGCATCCAGCTGGGGCATTCGGGGAGAAAGGCGCGCAATTCGCTGCCCTGGCAGGGCCGCGCGCCGCTGGCGGAGGCGCCGGGAGTCGACCACGGGGAGGCCTGGGAAATCATCGGCCCCAGCGCCATCGCGCATACGGCCGGCGCCAGCGTGCCGCGCGCCATGACGCCAGCCGACATGCGGGACCAGGTGCGCAGGTGGAGCGAGGCGACAAAGCGGGCCCATGCCGCCGGTTTCGATGTCCTGGAGATCCACGCGGCGCACGGCTATCTCCTGCACCAGTTCCTGTCGCCCGCCGCCAACCAGCGCACCGACGCATTCGGCGGCTCGCTGGAAAACCGGATGCGCTTCCCGCTGGAGATAGTGAGCGCGGTGCGCGCGGCCTGGCCGCAGGACAAGCCGCTGTTCTGCCGGATCTCGGCCACGGACGAGGCGGGCTGGACCATCGCCGACAGCCTGCGCTTCGCGCAATGCCTGAAGGCGCACGGCGTGGACATCGTCGATTGCAGCGCGGGCGGCATGACGGCGCGCTCCGTCGCCGATCCCGGCCCCTCGCCGTCCTATGGCTACCAGGTGCCCTACGCCGAGACGATTCGCCGGGAGCTGGACATCGGCACGATGGCGGTCGGCCTGATCATCCATGCCGAACAGGCGGAGACCATCCTCCAGGCCGGTCAGGCCGACCTCGTCGCGCTGGGCCGCGAGCTGCTCTACAACCCGCACTGGGCCCTGGATGCCGCGGCCAAGCTCGACCAGCAGGATGCCTACGCCACGGTTCCGGCCAACTACGGCTACTGGCTCGAAAAGCGCGCCAACGCGGGTTTCGCGCGCTGCCTGTCGACGTGGCAGTCGGGGCGGCAGGCGCCGCGCTGAGCCGGCCCAGGCCGTAAAATTTTTTTTGCCCTTTCAATGAATTGATTATTCGCATTGCAAATTAATCTATGACTACGGAACAGAAAGCGGGACCCACGGTGCCGGAAGCCGCGCTGGCGGGAATCAGGGTGGTGGAGATCGGCGTTGCCATGGCGGGGCCCTTCTGCGCCATGACGCTGGGCGACTACGGTGCCGACGTCATCAAGATCGAGCGCCCCGGCGAGGGCGACGACAGCCGCGCGTGGCCGCCGTATTTCCACGGCTCGATGGGCTACTACTACGCCTCGGCAAATCGCAACAAGCGCGGCATAGCCCTGGATCTCAAGCATCCCGAGGGTGTCGCCGCGGCGCGCGCGCTGATCGAGGGCGCCGACGTGCTGGTGACGAACTACCGCGCCGGCGTGCTGGACCGGCTCGGCCTGGGGTGGGCCGAGCTCTCCCGGGCCAATCCACGGCTGATCTATTGCAGCATCAGCGGCTTCGGCAGCACCGGGCCCCTGGCGGCGCAACCAGCCAACGACCTGTTCATGCAAGCCTATTCGGGCGGCATGAGCATCACCGGGGAGGTGGGCGGATCGCCGGCCAAGATGGGGATTTCGGTTGCGGACATCGGCGGCGGAATGTTCGCCGCGATCGGCGTGCTGACCGCCTTGCAGGCTCGCCACGCCACCGGCCTCGGGCAACAGGTGGACACGTCGCTGCTCGAAGGGCAGATCGCCATGCTCGCCCATTTCCTCACGCGCCATTTCGCCAGCGGCGAAGTGCCGGGCCCGAGCGGCAGCGGCGCGTTGAGCAGTCCCATCTACCGCGCCTTCCAGGGCAGCGACGACTGGATCGTGATCGCCGCGTTCAACCAGCGCATGTGGCAGGGCCTGTGCCGCGCGCTGGAGCGCGAGGCGTGGATCGACGACGAACGCTTTGCCGACGCGCGCGTGCGCTCGCTTCACCGGCAGGAACTCATTGCCCTGATCGCCGAGGTCGTGTCGCAACACCCGGTTGCCTACTGGACGGCGCGGCTGGCCGGGCAGGGCGTGCCGTGCTCCCCGGTAAACAAGATCGACCAGGTGGTGGCCCAGCCGCAGGTGCAGGCCGCGCATCTGATCGAGGACCTGGAGCTGCCGGGCCTGGGGCCGATGCGCATGGCCGGCCTGCCTTTCCGCCTGGGCGACACGCCCGGAGCGGTGCGCCTGCCGCCGCCGCGGCTGGGCCAGCACACCGCCGAGGTGCTGAACGAGCTCGGCTACACGGCGCAGCAGCTCGAGGAACTCGCGGCGCGCCGAGTCATTGGACTGGACCACGGCTGGCGGCAGTACGCGCCGGCGCAGCCCGAAGTCCAGGCGTAACCCATCCGGTCACCAGGAGGAGATTTCATGACATTGATTACCGACGAAGTCCGCCGGCACATCGGCATGCAGGGTGAGCGCAGGCCCGCCTGCGACGCCGTCGAGCGCGGCGCCGTGCGGCGCTATGCCCAGGCCATCATGGACGCGGATCCGGCCTATATGGATGACCGCCATCCCCGTCATGGCGGCGCGGTGGCGCCCCCGCTGTATCCGGCGTTCCTGTTCCGGCTGCCGTATGGCGCGGGCGACCCGCTGAGCGAGCGCGCGCAGGACCCCGATTTCGACGGCCTCGTCACCGCCGTCGGCAGCGGATTGCCGGAGCTGCCGCTCCACGGGATGGCCCTGCTCAACGGCGGCGCCGAGATCGAGCTGCTTCGCTACGCGCGCCACGGCGAGCGGATCTACCAGCAGTCGCGCTACGCCGACATCTACGAACGCGAGTCCCGCTCCGGTCCGATGATCATGGTGGTCATCGAGACCACCTATGAGACGGAATCCGGCGAGCCGCTGATGCGGGTGAAAAAAACGCTGATCAGGAGATAAGACCATGAGCTCTCGCAGGAACTTCGAAGACGTCGGCATCGGTGACGACCTCTCCCCGCTGATGAAAGGGCCGCTGACCACCGCGCACCTGATGCGCTGGTCGGCCGCGGTCGAGAACTGGCACAAGATCCACTACGACCTGCCGTTCGCCCAGCAGCACGACGAACTGCCCGGCTTGCTGATCAACGGTTCTCTCAAGCAGCAATTCATCGCCGAATACCTGAAGGCGTGGGCCGGGTCCGCGGGCTGGGTCTGGAAGATCGGCTTCCAGTTCCGCGCCATGAACCTGGTGGGCGAGCGGCTCGCCCTGTGGGGCAAGGTCGTGAACACGCGCCGCGCCGAGGCCTTCGGGCTTGTCGACCTGGAGCTGGGAATCCGCGACGAAACGCAGAAGGAATCCACGCCGGGCACGGCGGTGATCGCCTTGCCGTACCGCGACGGAGAACCCGTGCCTTACCCGTTCGTCGCGCCCGCCGAACCCGCGTCGGTGTGAATCCAAGAGCCATTCCCATGACCAAACTGAGTTACGAAATCGAGATCGCCTGCCAGGAGATCGATCAATTGGGCGAGTGCCCCATGTGGCATCCGACCGAGCACCGGCTGTACTGGGTCGACACCCGCCGCCCGGCCCTGCGCCGGCTCGAGGCCGACGGCACCACGCGTACGTGGGAGATGCCGAGCAACATCGGCTCCTTCGTGTTCGCGCGCGATGGCGGCATCGTGGTGGCGCTCAAGCAGGGCTTCTGCCGGCTCGATCCGGCGACCGGGGCGCTGACCACGATCGTCCACCCGGAACCGCAGTTGCCGGAGAACCGCCTGAACGACGGCCGCTGCGACCGGCGCGGGCGCTTCTGGTGCGGCACGCGCGACGCGGGCAATGAAAATCCCGGCGGCTCGCTGTACCGGCTCGATCCCGACGAGAGCGTGCACAAGATGGACAGCGGCTTCATCGTGTCCAACGGCATGGCCTTCAGTCCGGACGACAAGACGCTCGTGTTTGGCGACAGCCGCGGCGACACCATCTGGCGCTACGACTTCGATCTGGACACCGGCGCCATCAGCAACAAGCGGGTGTACCTGGATACCCGCGGCCTGCCGTGGCGCGTGGATGGCGCCACGTTCGATGCCGACGGCTATTACTGGTGCGCGCTCATCGGCGATGGCGCGGTGGGACGGTTCGATCCGCACGGCCGGCTGGAGCGGATGGTCCGGCTGCCCGTCAGCCATCCCACCATGTGCAACTTCGGCGGCGCGGGGCTGGACGTGCTGTACGTGACGTCGACCTCGGTGCTGGTGCCCGATGCGTCGCGCGCGTCGCAGCCGCTGGCCGGCGCGGTGTTCGCCATCCACGGGCTTGGCGCGCGCGGGGTGCCGGAGCCGTTTTTCTCCGGCTGAACCGGCATGGCCGGCGCGGTGCCGGATGGGTTCATCAGCAATCGATGCCAACAGAAACATTGCCGAGGAGTTTGAGATGTCTGATTTTCCGAAGTTTGTCCAGATCAACGAGGAGGGGCCCCGCGAGGGTTTTCAGATCGAGAAGGGAAACATCCCGACCGAGCGAAAGATCGCGCTGATCGACGCACTGTCCGAGACCGGGCTGAAGCAGATCCAGACGGTGTCCTTCGTCAACCCGCGGCGCGTGCCCGGCATGGCGGACGCGGAGGCCGTGGTCCGAGGGTTCCGGCGCAAGGAAGGCGTGCGCTACACGGCGCTCTGGCTGAACGACAAGGGATTCCAGCGTGCGCTGGCGAGCGGGCGGCTGGACTTCCGCGGCTCGATCTCCACCACCGCTTCCGCCCAGTTCCTGGCCCGCAATCAGCAGCGCACGCAGGAAGAGAACCTGGCCGCGCAGCGCGCCATGATGGCCTTGTTCAAGGCCAGCGGCGTGAACGTGGACCGCGGCAGCGTGATGGCCGCCTTCGGCTGCAACTACCAGGGCGAGGTCCCCGTCGACGCGGTGCTGCGGCAGGTCGACGCGATCATGGACATCGGCCGGGAGCATGGTTGCGACATCGGCGAGGTCTCGCTGGCCGACACCATGGGGTGGGCGACGCCCGAAGCCATCAAGCGCGTCGTCGGCGCGGTCAGGGAGCGCTACCCGGCGCTGCGCGTCGGGCTGCATCTGCATGACACGCGCGGCATGGGAATCGCCAATGCCTACGCCGGGCTGCAGATGGGGGTCGACCTGTTCGACGCCACCATCGCCGGCCTGGGCGGCTGCCCGTTCGCGGCAAACCAGGGCGCCGCGGGCAACGTGTGCACGGAGGATCTTGCCTTCATGCTGGCCGAGATGGGCATCGAGACCGGGCTCGATCTCGACGCGCTGATCGCCGCGGCGGAGCTGGCCGAGGACATCGTCGGGCATCCGCTGCCGGGCAGCCTGAAAGTCGCCGGGAGTCTCGACGTGCTGCGCCGCCGCGTCGCCGCACGCGCGGAAAACGCGACGGGGGCGGCATGAGCGCGCCGGCGGAGGACTTCCAGCGGGCGCCGGTGAATGCGTTCAAGCGCCGCCTGCGTGCGGGCGAAACGCTGATCGGCATCTGGGCGGGCCTGGCGAGCCCGTACTCGGTCGAGATCTGCGCGGCGTCGGGCATGGACTGGGTACTCATCGACGGCGAGCATGCCCCCAACGACGTGCGCAGCATTCTCGGGCAGTTGCAGGCCGTCGCATCCCATCGCGCCGCGCCGGTGGTGCGCCCGCCCAGCGGCGAGGCCTGGATGATCAAGCAGTACCTCGACATCGGCGCCCAGACGCTGCTGGTTCCGATGGTGGACACGGCGCAGCAGGCCCGGGCGCTGGTCGCGGCAACGCGCTATCCGCCGCTTGGCGTGCGCGGCGTGGGCGCGGCCCTGGCGCGCGCCTCCTGGTTCGGCCGCCGCGGCGACTACATCGCAAGTGCCGACGAGCAGATCTGCCTGCTGGTGCAGGTCGAGACCTCGACCGCCCTCGAACACCTGGTGGATATCGCACGGACCGACGGCGTCGACGGCGTCTTCATCGGCCCGGCCGATCTGGCGGCCTCGCTCGGCCATCCCGGCAACCCGTCGCACCCCGCCGTGCAACAGGCGATCGAAGGCGCCATCGCCAGCATCGCCGCCGCCGGCAAGGCGCCCGGCATTCTGACCAGCGATCCCGCGCTGGCGCGCCGGTATCTGGAACTGGGCGCCCGCTTTGTCGCCGTGGGCACCGACGTCACGCTCTTGGCGCGCGGCATCGACAGTCTGGCCGGCCACTTCGGCCGTGGAAGAGGAGGAGAGCACAACCCGCAAGGCACGTACTGATTTTCTGGTCCATCCCGCGCCTGTCCGCTCGGCAGACCAACGAGGCACCAAAGGAGACATAAATGAAATACAAAAGACTGGGAGTACTCATCGCAGCCACCGCGCTTGGCGCCGCCGTCTGGTCGCAGGCGGCCATCGCGTCGGGCGCGTATCCGGACAAGCCCGTGCGGCTGATCATTCCGTTCGCGCCCGCCGGCACCACCGACGTGCTCGGGCGCATCCTGGCCAAGAAGCTGACGGAGGCCAGCGGCCAGCCGTTCGTCGTCGACAACCGTCCGGGCGCCGGGGGCAACATCGGCATGGACGCCGTGGCCAAGGCCGATCCCGATGGCTACACGCTCGGCATGATCATCACGTCGCACGCGATCAACGTCAGCATGCCGCCCAAGCCGTCCTACGACGTCCTGAAGGACCTGTCGATGGTCTCGGTGCTGACGCTCTCGAACAACGTGCTGGTGGTGGGGCCGAACGTTCCGGCGCATTCCGTCAAGGAGCTGCTGGCGCTCGGGCGCTCGGGCGCGCTGCAACTGAGCTATGCGTCGTCGGGCAAGGGCACGACGCCGCATCTGTCGGGCGAGCTGCTGGGGCAGATGAGCGGCGTGAAGATGACGCATATCCCGTACCGCGGCGCGGGGCCGGCGATGGTGGACGTCATGGCCGGCGTGGTGCCCATGATGTTCGACGCCATCACGACGGGCGAGCCGCAGATCCGCTCGGGCAAGGTCCGCGCCCTGGCGGTCACGGGCAAGGCGCGCTCGCCGCTGTTGAAGGACGTTCCCACGATGGAGGAGGCAGGCCTGCCGGGATATGTGGTCGACGGATGGCTGGGCCTGGCCGCGCCGGCCAGGATGCCGGCCGAGAGAATGAAATGGCTCAGCGAGCAGGTGACCCGGATCATGGCCTCCCCCGAAATGAAGGAGTGGGTGGAGAAGCAGGGAATGATCGTGGCCAATTATTCGCCGGAGAAATCGGCGAAGTTCCTGTCCGATCAGGTCTCCCAGTGGGCCAGGGTCGTGGCCAAGAGCGAGGTACAGAAATGAGCACGTCCACCACCGACGACACGCTGATCCCGGGGCTGGGCGAATCCGTGGCCGGCTTCGCCACCCGCACGTTCTCGCCCGCCGTCCGGGAGAAGGCCAAGGCCTGCCTGCTGGACGCCCTGGGCCTGGCGCAGATCGCCCGCGACGAGGCCACCACGCTGGCCATGCGCGACGCGACCACGGCGCTCCCGCCGGACGCGGCCAGCCCCAGGCTCTGGCCGTACGGCATCCGCGCGGTGCTGTCCGAAGCGGTCACGGCCAACGCCGTCGCCGTGCACGCGCACTTCCACGACGATTCCGATCCGCACTCGTGGTGCCATCCGGGTTCCCTGATCACGCCTGTCGCGGTCGGCGTGGCCGAGGCGACCGGGGCCAGCGTGGAGCGCGCGGTGCGCGGCCTGATTGCCGGCTACACGGTGCTGAACTGGCTGGGCGACCACGAGCATGTCGCGCATGCCCTGATCCAGCGTGGCGTGCGCACCAGCCCGGCCCTCGGCACCATCGGCGCCGCGGCGGCGGCCAGTGTCGTCCTGGGCCTGAGCGCGGCCCGCACTGCGAATGCGCTGGCGATCGCGGCCAGTATCACGGGCGGCACGCTGGCGCCGCTGCGCTGCGGCTCCGACGAATGGCGCGCGCAAAACGCGCAGGCCGCGCGCGGCGGGCTGCTGGCGGCCCAGCTGGCGCAGCGCGACGTCGTCGGCGCGCGCACCGCGCTGGCCGGGCCCAAGGGATTGCTGCAGGCCCTGGCGGGACTCGATGCCGTTCCGCCGGGCTGGACGCTGCCGCTGCGCGACGACGCCATGCTCGACATCTATGCCAAGCCCTGGGCCACGCTGGGCGACAACATGGCGGCGGTCCGCGCGGCCAGGCTGATGCATGACGAGGGCATCGACACCAGCCGGATAACGCGCATCGAGATCCGCATCTGGCGCGCCTATGCGGAGTACCCCGGCACCCAGTACAAGGGGCCGTTCGACCTGCCCGTCCAGGCACTTGCCAGCACGGCGTTCGCAACCGCCGCGATGCTGGTGCTGGGCGATCTCGAATACGACGTTTCGCTGCATCGGCGTCATGACCCGGCGCTGCTGGCGCTGGTCGGAAAGACCCAAATCGTTCCCAGTGACGAGGGCACCAAGCTCGATGCCGTCCTGACGGTCCACTTCGAGGACGGCACCTCCCGCGTATGCCACGCGGCCGATGCTCCCAGGACCTGGCTCTATCACGACGCCGCCACGTCCACGCGGATCTTCGGGCAGCGGCTGGCCCGCTGCGGCCGGCAGCCGGGCACGGGCGAGGCAATCGGCGCCACCCTGTTCAGCGACGCGGCGGACGCGATGCCGATGGCTCAACTGCTCGACCGGATCATTCCGGCGTGAACGGCGTGAACGCCGCTCGCCATGTTTCCCCCCATCCTTCCGTTTGAGGAAATTCCCGTGAATTCAACACCCAGCACCGAAAACGTATTCAAGCTTCCCGACGACGTGCAGGAGTTCTGCAACGTCGCGGCGCGCATCGTCCGCGAGGAACTGCTCCCGCTCGAGCAGCAATACCTGGCAAGCTCCGAACATGCCTATGGCGTCAAGGAAACCATCAACCTCAAGAACGTGTTTGGCCCCGACGTGGTCGAGCGCCTGACGCGGATCTCGAAGGAAACCGGGCTGTGGAACCTGATGGTGCCGGAGGAGCACGGCGGATCGGGGCTTTCCATGCTTGCGCAGATCGCCATCCTGGAGCAGTTCAACTACACGCCGGTGCCGTTTCCGTTCGCCAACGTCCCGAACATTCTTTACCAGTGCCGCGGGGAGCAGGTGGAGCGGTTCCTCGAGCCGGTCGTGCGCGGCGAGATGACCACGTCGTTCGCGCAGACGGAGCCGAACGCCGGTTCGGACCCCGGCGGCATGATGCAGACGCGCGCGGTGCGCGACGGCGGCGGCGACTGGATCATCAACGGCACCAAGATGTGGATTTCGATGGCGGCCGAGTCCGACATCATCATGGTCCAGGCGGTCACCGATTCCGAAAAGCGCCAGCGCGGCGGCATCACCATGTTCCTGGTGGAGCGCGACAACCCCGGCGTGCACATCGAGGCATGCGGCATCCGCACGTGGCTCGGGCCGAAGCCGTCGCAATACGTGGTGCATTTCGACAATTGCCGGGTGAGCGGCGCGAACGTCCTCGGCGACGTGGGCGCGGGCTTCTCCCTCGGCCAGAAATGGCTGACCATCCACGACCGCCTGCTGCGCGGCCCGTATGCGCTCGGCAAGATGCAGCGCGCGCTGGACATGTCGGTGGACTGGGCGAAGCAGCGGGTGACATTCGGCAAGCCCATTGCCGAGCGCCAGGCCATCCAGTGGAAACTGGTCGACATGTCGATCGATATCGAAGCCCTGCGTTCGCTCACCTACTCGGTGGCCGCGCGCGCCGACGCCGGCGAGGACGTGCGGACCGAGGCGGCGATGGTCAAGCTGGTCTCGACGGAGTGGGGCGCGCGCTGCGTCAACGAGGCCATCCAGGTGCATGGCGCGATGGGCGAGGCCCTGGAACTGCCGCTGACGCTGTTCTACCGCTACCTGCGCCACGCGCAGATCGGCGGCGGCACCAGCGAGATCCAGCGCGTGCTGATCGCGCGCAAGCTGCTCAAGGGCTGACGCGCCTGCCGCGCCCTCGTGTCCGTGGCGGGCGCGGCCTCCGCCGGCCGGCGGGGCGCATCGGTTCCTCGGCCCTCCTGGACTGCTCGCTTCACGCTTGCAATGCAACTATGTTGCATTTATGATTGCCGTGCAACTGAGTTGCAAGAGAGCGTGGCTGGCGACGCGGTGGCGGCGGACCCGGAATCCGGTGCGCGGACGCGGCTTGCCGGTCCGCAGGGAGGCGCCGCACGGCGGCGGCCACGCAGCATCGACCCCGTCCGAAAGGCACCAGCAGGCACAGCCCATGAATACGACCCCCCGCCTTCCCGTCACCGTCCTGTCCGGTTTTCTCGGCGCGGGCAAGACGACCTTGCTCAATCACATCCTGAACAACCGGGAAGGCCGCCGCGTGGCCGTCATCGTCAACGACATGTCGGAGGTCAACATCGACGCGGCGCTGGTGCGCGATGGCGGCGCCGAGCTGTCACGCACCGACGAGAAGCTGGTCGAGATGAGCAACGGTTGCATCTGCTGCACGCTGCGCGAAGACCTGCTGCTGGAAGTCGGCCGCCTGGCGAGGGAAGGGAAGTTCGACCAGCTGGTGATCGAGTCCACGGGGATTTCCGAGCCGCTTCCGGTGGCCGAGACCTTCACCTTCACCGGCGAGGACGGGCGCAGTCTGTCGGACGTGGCGCGGCTGGACACCATGATCACGGTGGTCGATGCCTACAACTTCCTCAAGGACTACGGTTCGCGCGACAGCCTGCAGTCGCGCGGCGAATCGCTTGGCGAGGAGGACCGCCGCACCGTGGTGGACCTGCTGATCGAGCAGGTGGAGTTCTGCGACGTGATCCTGCTCAACAAGGTCGACCTCGTCACGGACGCGCAGCGGGGCCGGCTGATGGCGATCCTGCAGCGCCTCAATCCCCGCGCCAGGATCGAGGTTTCGGAGTTCGGCAAGATCGCGCTCGACAAGGTGCTCGGGACCGGCCTCTTCGATTTCGAGGCCGCCTCCAGGGCGCCGGGCTGGCTCAAGGAACTGCGCGGGGAGCATACGCCCGAGACCACCGAATTCGGCATCGCCAACTTCGTCTACCGCGCGCGCCGCCCGTTCCATCCCGCGCGCTTCTTCGCCCTGATCGGCAGCGAATGGCCCGGCGTGATCCGCTCCAAGGGATTCTTCTGGCTGGCCAGCAGGCCGCTTCATGCGGGTTCGTGGTCGCAGGCGGGCGGCGTCTGGCGCCACGGGCAGGCGGGATACTGGTGGGCCGCGGTGCCGCCCGAGCACTGGCCGGCGGACCCCGAAGCCGTGGCGGCGATCCGCCGGAACTGGGACGAGCGCGTCGGCGACGCGCGCCAGGAACTGGTGCTGATCGGCATCGGCATGGCCGAGGCGGAGCTGCGGCGCCGCCTCGACGACTGCCTGCTGCGCGACGCCGAGATGGCCGAGGGGCCGCCGGCCTGGCTCGGATACGACGACCCGTTTCCCGCCTGGGAATGATGCCGGCGGCGCCAGCCCCGCGTGGCCGGCCAGTCAGATCACCTGCTGGCGGATCAGCCGCGCGCGGCAGTGGATGCAGGCGTCGCGCACCATGAAGTTCACCAGCGTCGGCGACACGCCCAGCACCGCGGCGATCTCCTTTTGCGTCATGCCCTGCAGCCGGCACATCTCGAATGCCTGCTGGGTGCGCTCTGGCAGTTCGGCCAGCGCGCCCGACAGCGCGCACAGCGCCTGGCGGTCCATCGCGATCGTCTCCGGCAGCGTGGCGGGCGAGGGCGCGTGGATGCCGTCTTCCTCGGGCGCCATCCATTTCTGCTCCAGGCTCTGGCGCCGGTAGGCGTCGATGGCGAGGTTGCGCACCATCTGGAACAGGTAGCTGAGCTTGGCGCGGATGGCGGGCGTGTCGCCGTCCATGCCGCGCAGCCGCAGGAACGTGTCCTGCACCACGTCCTCGGCCTGGTGGCGCGAGCCGACGATGCGCGCGGCGGCGCCCACCAGCGCTGCGCGATGTTCCAGGAACAGGCCCAGCAGGTCGCTGCCAGTGTCCCAGCCCAGCGGGGCGAGATCGGCGAGATTGGCGCGCAGGTCGGAAGCGTGGTTCACGGGAAGCTCCTGGAACGTTAGCGTTGGCGGTACGGGCAGGACAAGTTAATGAGAATGCGAATGGTTGTCAATTAAGAAAAAAGTAACGCTGTAGTTAGCATTCCTATATTTTCGTGCTCCAATTTCGTGGTGTGAAAAGCATTAAATTCCACGCTGCGATACTCGTCTAGGAGCATTCCTATGACGAAATCGTGTCGCTCCGGGGGCGATTCGGCGGCGATTCGGAGGCAATCCCGAGGCAGTCGCGAGGCAATCCGGCGGCGGTTTCGTGTCGGCTTCGGCGCGGGCGAAGGCAGTCGGGCAAGCGTCCCTGGTGCGCCTCCGATGCTCATCCGGCGCTTGTCTGGCCGCTTGTCCGGCCGTTTGTCCGGCCGCCTAAATTCGCGCGGGTCCCATCCGTCTTCCCAGTTCCGGGCCCGTTACGCGGCCCCGTCACCCAGGAGGCCGATGACCCCGCCAGCCGCCATGCCGCTCCGCGTGGCCAGCCCTTGCCCGGCGCTGGACCTGTGGCGGCTCGACCTGTCCGGCCGCGGCATGGCGCTGGCCGACGCGCTGCCCTGCCTGAGCGGCCCCGAGCGGGACCGCTGCGCGGCGCTGCGCCAGCCGGCCGACCGCCTGCGCTTCGCGGTGACGCGCGCCAGCCTGCGCATGCTGCTGGCCGAGCGGCTCGGCATGCCGCCGCGGGCGCTGCCGCTGGTCGCGTCCGCGCACGGCAAGCCTTGCCTCGACCTGCCCGGCGCGCCGGCCTTCAACGTCTCGCATGCGGGCGCGCACGGGCTGGTGGCGCTGGGAGAGGCTTCGGCGGTGGCGCAGGCAGGCGTGGACGTGGAGCGCATCGATGCCGCGCTGGACCATGCGGCGCGGCGCGGGATGGCGCAGATGTGCTTCACGCCGCGCGAGCGCGAATGGCTGAGGGTGCTGGCCCCCGCGCGATGGCCCGCGGCCTTTCATGCGCTGTGGACCGCCAAGGAAGCGCTGCTCAAGGCGCTGGGCGTGGGCATCGCCGCGCATCTGCAGCAGGTGTCGGTATTGCCCGGCGTGGAGGGGATGCGCTTCGGCCTGACGCCGGAAACGCCGGAGATGGCGGCCCTGCTGGGCGGCGGCATGGCGCCGGAGCTGCATGCGCTGCCGGCGCCGGCGGGCTACGCCGCGGCGGTGGCGTGGCTGGCGCAGCCGGGCGGCGGGTGACGCGGCGGTGGCCGGCCGCCGGCGCGGGACCCGGGCGCGGCTGACGGAACCATGCGCGGAACCATGTGCCGCGGCCAGCGCGAGCGCTCGCGCCGCCGGGCCTGGAAATTGCATCGACCGGGCATGGCCACCAAACCACTGCCCGCCATGTCGGACTTCCCACAACGCTACGGTGTCTTCATCAACGTCGAGAACCCCGGCAACGATGCGCGCGACGCGCTGGCGCAGGCCGTGCGCATCGCGGTGGCGGCCGAGGCCCTGGGCTTTCACGAAGCCTGGGTGGCCGAGCATCACTACAGCCCCTTTGCCGTCGGCAGCGCGCCGCTGGTGCTGCTGTCCCACATCGCGGCCTGCACGGCGCGGATCCGGCTGGGCACCGGCGCTTCGCTGCTGGCCATGAACGACCCGGTCCGCGTGGCCGAGGACGTGGCCACGCTCGACCTGCTCAGCGGCGGGCGCGTCGAGTTCGGCGTCGCGCGCGGCGGGCCGTTTCCGCAGCAGTACCAGGTGGCGGGGCTGGCGTCGGCCGGCGAGGCGCGCGAGCGCATGCTCGAGGCGCTCGCGCTGATCCGGCAACTGTGGCGCGAGCCGGTGACGAGCTTCGCGGGGCGCTTCCATCGCTGCGAGGGCGTGGCGCTGTCGCCGCGGCCCTGGCAGCAGCCGGTGCCCGTATGGCTGGCCAGCCTGAGCGGCGACGCGCTGCGCGTGGCCGCGCAGCACGGCTACGGCCTGATGGCGACGCCGTCGTCGGACCTGGCCAGCGTGGCGGCGCTGGTGGCGGCCGAGCGCGCGCGGCGCGGCGACTTCCCGTTCGCCATCGCACGCTTCTTCCATTGCGAAAGCGACCACGGCCGCGCGGTGGCGCATGGCGTGGCCGGCGTGCGCGCCTATCCCGGCGCGATGCAGGTGCGGTTCGCCGCGGGCAACCTGCCGCCGATGTTCGCCGCGGACGCGAGCGACGACGTCATCATGGCCAATGCCGTGATCGGCGATCCCGCGCACTGCGCCGCGCAGGCGCGCAGGCTGCGCGAGCGCCTGGGGCCGCACCGCCTGCTGCTCAAGCCCGCCACGCACGATCCGGCCAGGGCGCGCGCGGCGCTGGCGTTGTTCGCCGAGGCGCTGGGTTTGGGAGAAACCTGACATCGTCGGCAATGTCGGCTTTCCTACAACGCGGCGGACCGGGCGCGCCCGGATGCCGGGATGGCTTCACGTATAATCACGCGCGGGCCGGTCTGGCCCGAATCGAATCGAATCGCGGGCCCGGATCATGGGCCCGAATCATGGGCTTGAGTCGCGCGGAAAAAGGCGCGCCGGCATATCTCGGTATGTTCGTGGCCAGCAATCGAAAGGACAGGGATCATGCCGCACGTCTGGCGCAAATTGCGCGCACGGGTTTCGGTTTGCGAAACCGGTAGCGGCGCGCGTGCCGATGCGCGCGCGTACCCCGGCGGCGCGGCGGCGCCTGCCCCGCGCCCCTTCTCATGCGGCCCCGGCCGCCATCTCCGTTGCCTGCCCTGAAAACGGGCGCGCGCCCGGCGCCTCCCAGGACATGGATGGATAGCTTCCTGCGCGGAAGTTATGGCACGCGCGTGCTCGGCTGCGGGCTCGGGTTTCTGTGCGTGGGGCTGGTGCTGCTGGAGCGGCGCGCGCCCTGGTGGTTCTGGCTGGGGCCGGCCCTGCACGGGGTCGCGTGGCCGCACGTCGCCCGCTGGCTGCGCGGCCGCGCCGCGGACCAGGTGAGCCCGGAGCGCCGCGCGCTGCTGGTGGACCATTTCGCCGTGGGCATGTGGACCGCCGCGACGGCCTTCAGTCTCCTGCCCGGCGTCCTGATGCTGTCTCTGAAGGCGATGGACAGCATGATCGCCGGAGGCTGGCGCCAGTTCGCGCGCGGCATGGCCGCGCATGCCGGCGGCATCGCGGCGGGCGGGCTCGTCTATGGCGTGGCGTGGCAGCCGGCGCCCTCCATGCCGGTGCTGTGGGCGTGCGCGCTGCTGCTGTTCGCTTATCTCCTGCTGGTCGGGCAGCGGGCCTACCGGGCGATCAGCGGCCTGCAGGCGCAGCGCGAGGAACTGACCCAGCTGAGCCTGCACGATGCGCTGTCGGGCCTGCACAACCGGCGGCACGTCGACGCCAGCATCCAGACCGAATACCTGAGATTCCAGCGCGGCGGCGATCCGGCCGCGCTCGCCATGATCGACTTCGATCATTTCAAGAGCATCAACGACGATCTGGGGCATCCGGTCGGCGACAAGGTCATCCGCCGGTTCGCGGCGAGGCTCAAGGGCGGCTTCCGCCGGTCGGACGTGGTCGGGCGCTACGGCGGCGAGGAATTCGTCGTCCTGATGCCGCATACGACCGCGCACGACGCGGGCCTGTTCATGAAGCGGCTGCAGGCGGAATTGCGCGACAAGCCGATCCTGGAAGGGCGCGCCGTGACCGTGAGCATCGGCATCGCGGGGCTGACGCCGGATCTCGCGAGCCGCGACGAGTGGATACAACTGGCCGACCAGATGCTCTACCGCGCCAAGGAGCAGGGCCGGAACCGCGTGGTCGTCGCCGGCCATCATGCCTTCGCCGATACCCAGTCCGCGCGCAAGAAGGGCGCGAAAGGCGAGCCGTCGCTGCCGCCCGGGATGCGGCTGATGGTCGGGCTGGAGCTGGGCGGCATCGCCGCGGCGATCTTCGATCCGTCGGATCGCCTGGCCTGGGCCAACGAAGTATTCCGCCGGCTGTACGGGGTGCTGCCCAAGACGCGCACGTTCAGCGACATCCTGTATAGCTGCTACCGGCGCAAGTGCGGCCCGCGCATCGAGACCGACGACATCCGGGTGTGGCTGTCGGTGGCCGACACGCTGCGGCGCAGCCAGCCGCAGCGGAGCATCTCGGTCGAGATGTATGACGGCGGGCATTATCGCGTCGAGGAAATCTCGATGGCGAACGGCTGGCTGCTGGTCCTGTGCCTGCCGCAGGAGGAAGCGCTGCTTGCGGACGCCGGGCCGGAGTCGGTGCCGGCGTTCGGGCCGGCATTCGGACCGGCGGCGGTCTGGTCAGCAGGGAGCGATCGCGGCGCCGTCGCGGCTGGCGAGAATCCAGGGGCCCGTTTCTGATTCCGGCATGGGCCGCGAGTACAGGTAGCCCTGCACCAGCGAGCCGCCCAGTTCCTTCACGACGCGCATCTCGTCCCGGGTTTCCACGCCTTCGACCACGCAGCCCAGCCCCATGTCGCGGCTCAATGCCAGCAGGGACCTGACGATCTTGTAGCTGGTCGGATTGTCCTGGATGCCGGTCACGAAGCTCCGGTCGATCTTGATGCTGGTCAGCGCGAGGGCGTGCAGTTGCCTGAGGCTGGAGTACCCCGTGCCGAAGTCGTCGAGCGTGATGCCGCAGCCGAGCTGGCGCAGGCGGTCGGTGGCCCAGCGGGTCTGGTCGAGGTCGTACATCATGGCGGTCTCGGTGATCTCCAGGTCGAGGCGGCGCGGATCGAACGCCGCCGCCTGGATCAGCGCGACGAGATTCTGCACGCTTTCGACGGAGCCGAGATCGTGCGCGGACAGGTTGAGCGACAGCCGCACGTCGGCGGGCCAGCGCGCCGCCGCCGCCAGCGCCTTGGCCACCAGGATGCGCGTCAACTGGCCGACGATGCCCGTGCGCTCGGCCACCGGGATGAAGTGCATCGGCGGCACGCGCCCGAGCATTGGGCTGGTCCAGCGCGCGAGCGCCTCGAAGGCGATGGTGGCGTCGCTGCGGACGTCGACGATGGGCTGGAAATGGACGGAGAGCTCCTGCTGGAGATCGGCCTTGCGCAGCGCCTGCTCGATGTTCGCGTCCCGGTGGAGCTGGTCCCGGTGGCTGGCGGAGAACAGGCTGACGGCGCCCCGGTTGCTGCGCTTGCCGTGGTAGAGCGCGTAGTCCGCGTATTCGTACAGTGTGGTCGCGTCGGCCGCCATGTCGGGGAAGGTGGCGAGCCCGGCCGACGCGGCGATGTGGATGGTGGTGTTGGCAAGCAGGAACGGCGCGTGCAGCACGGCGCAGACGCGCTGGCCGAAGGCCTGCAGCTGCGCGTCATCGGGCGCGTCGCCCAGGATCAGCGCGAACTCGTCGCCGCCCAGGCGGGCGACGTGGCTGTGCTCGTCGCACAGGCAGCGCAGGCGCTGGCCGACCTCCGTCAGGAGCCGGTCGCCCAGCGCGTGGCCGTACAGGTCGTTGACCGGCTTGAATCCGTCGAGATCGATGATGGCGACCGCAAAGCGGTTGCCGCCGGCGCGCGCCTTGTCGCAGGCGGCGTTCAGGAGCGCGAAGAACTTCCGCCGGTTGGGGAGCTGGGTCAGGCTGTCCAGGTTCGCCAGCAGCAGGTTCTCGTTGCCGAGCGCTTCGGCCCGCACCTGCGCGTCGATCAGGCGGGTGAAGTCCCGGTAGTGGCTCATGACGATGGCAAGCATCGCCCCCGTGACCAGCACGATGTTGGCCGCGGTCGCGACGAACGTCGGGATGCCCGTGGCAAGAAAGAACACGATGAACGTGCCGTTGACGATCAGGGCCGTGGTGAGCGCGGCCGAGCGCAGGTACATCAGGCTGAAGATGCAGCTGATCACCGTGATGCCCATGTAGAAGGCGACGTGGGCGCGCGCGTAGTCGTCGCCGTAGGGGAACAGCAATACCGCCCAGACCGTGAAGCTGACCGCCACCGGGACGGAGAAGCGGTTGGTGAGCACCAGGGCCCGCCAGGCCATGTCCGCGGTCGGCTCGGTGTGCCGCATCCGGTGCCAGTAGGCGAAGCGCGCGACGCAGAGCGCGCTGAGCGCGATGGGGCAGTAGACCGCCAGCCAGCGCGGCGCGGCGTCGAGATGGGTGAAGGCCAGCGCCCAGCTGTTGACCAGCAGGACGAAATACATCAGCGGGATCTTCCGGGAGAACGCCCTGTACTGGGCCTTCAGCAACGCCGGGTTGTCGCGCTCGACCGACCAGAGCCGCCGAAGTCTTGCCAGCAACTGCAGTTGCATCATCTTGCTCCTCTCCCGTGCCGCGTCTCTTGTGCTTCTTCTGCGTGCCGTCCCCGGATGCCCGGCGCTACGGTTCCGGGGCGGGCGCCGGCGGGGATGCGTCGGCCCAGCGTTCGCGGATCTCCAGGATCGCCGGCAGGCATTGCTGGAACAGCGATACCAGCTCGGGATCGAGGTGCGAGCCGCTGCTGCGCCGGATGTGCTCCACCGCGTCCCCGATCGGCCACGCCGCCTTGTACGGGCGCACGCTCGTGAGCGCGTCGAACACGTCGGCCAGCGCGACGATGCGCGCGACGTGGGGAATCTCCTCGCCCCTGAGGCCGCGCGGATAGCCGCTGCCGTCCCACTTCTCATGGTGATTCTCGGCGATGACGCGCGCCATGTGCAACAGGCCGCCCGCCTCGTGCGTGCCGATGATCCGGCCGCCGATCGTGGTGTGCTCGCGCATGACCTGCCATTCCTGCTCGGTAAGCTTACCCGGCTTTTGCAGGATGGTGTCGGGGATGCCGATCTTGCCGACGTCGTGCATGGCCGCCGCATGCAGCAGGTCGTCGGCCGCCGCCTGGCTGTAGCCGGCGGCGAGCGCGAGCGTGTGCGCGTAGTAGCTCATGCGGATGACGTGCCGCCCGGTCTCGTTGTCCTTGTACTCGGCCGCCACGCCCAGGCACTGGACGATCTGCAGCCGGGTCTCGCGCAGCGCATGGACCCGTATCAGCGACAGGTGGTTGCGCACGCGCGCCTTGACGATGGCGGGGCTGAACGGCTTGTTGATGTAGTCCACCGCGCCCAGGTCGAAGCCGCGCTGCTCGTCGGCCTCCCGGGAAAGGGCCGAGACGAAGATGACCGGGATGCAGGCGGTCGCCGGCGACTGCTTCAGCACCTGGCAGGCTTCGTAGCCCGAGATGCCCGGCATCATCACGTCCAGCAGGATCAGGTCGGGCTGCTCGGCGCGGGCCAGCGCGATGGCCTTTTCCCCGTCCCTGGCGAAGAACAGGCGGTAGTCGTCCTGGAGCGTGTGGCGCAGCAACTGCAGGTTGGTGGGTTCGTCGTCCACCAGCAGCAGGGTCTGGCGGGGGTCGGTGAGTTTTCTCATATGGTGCTGCCGGACGGGCGCCTGGCCAGGCTCTCCAGGATTCGCCGCGCGAGGGCCGCGGCCTGCGCGAAGTCGAAGGCGTCGATGGCGTCGTTCAGCGCCTCGCACCGGGTGTGTTCGCCGCGCCGGCGCAGCCACGCGTTCACGGCGCCGAGGGCCGGCGCGTTCAGCTCGCTGCGCTCCAGGCAGGCGAGCAGGTCCTCCATCTGCCGGCACGTTTCCTCGTCGTCCGCGTCGTCGCAGGGACCGGGGGCCGGCGCCACGGGCGCGGCCGCCGAGGGCGATGCGGAGGGTGCCGGGGAAGGCGCCAGGGAAGGCGCCGGCGCGAGCGTACCGGACTGCCGCAATTCCTCCGCGGCGTCGGCCAGCATGTCGCGCAGCCGGGTCAACTGCGGCCGGACCTCTTCCCGCGCGCCGCCCCGGATCTTGTCCTCCAGCGTGCTCGCCAGCTCGGTGACGCGCGGCAGGGCGAGGTTGCCGGCGGCGCCGCGGATGCCGTGCAGGCTGAACATGGCGGCGTCCCAGTCGATGTGCGGCGCATTCTCGTCGGGCAGCGGATGCCGCGCCGCCGCCTCGGCCAGGAACGTGCGCAGCGCCTGCGCCAGGCGCGCCTTGCCGCCCCACAACGAAACGCCCAGCGTCCAGTCGATCAGGTGGCGGTGCTCGTCCGGCTTCTGCGGGTCCGGCCCGGCGTGTGGCGGCGTGGCGTCCAGGCCGAGGGCGCGCGCGATTTCCGCCAGCAGCTTGGGCGGGTCGAGCGGCTTCGCCGCGAAGCCGTTCATGCCCGCTTCGCGCGCGGCGCGCCGGTCGGAGTCCATCACGCTGGCGGTCAGCGCGATGACGGGGGTGGGCGCGGCGTTCGCGGCCTGCTCGCGCTGGCGGATCAGGCGGGTTGCCGACAGGCCGTCCATGCCGGGCATGTGCATGTCCATCAGCACGAGATCGAAGCGGCGCGACAGCGCCAGGCGGACCACTTCGTCGCCGTCGCCGGCCGCCGTGACCTTGTGGCCGCGCCCGGCCAGCATCAGCGTCAGCAGCTCCAGGTTCTGCGGCACGTCGTCGGCAATCAGGATGTCCAGCGGCGGCAGCGCGACGGCGCCGGCGTCCGCCGGCTGCGCGCCCGGCCTCGCGCCGTGGCGCAGCGGCAGCAGCACGTGGAACACGCTGCCCTCGCCGGGCACGCTGTCGGCGTAGATCGAGCCCGCCATCAGCTCCACCAGCTGCCGCGCGATGGTGGTGCCGAGTCCCGAGCCGCCGAAGCGGCGGCCGATGCTGGCATCGGCCTGGGAGAACGGGTCGAAGATGGTCTGCAGTTGCTGGCTGCTCATGCCGATGCCGGTGTCCCTGACCCGGATGTGCACGAGGCCGTTCTCGGGCCGGAACTCGACCGTGACCGCGCCGCGCTCGGTGAACTTGATGGCGTTGCCGATCAGGTTGGTCAGCACCTGCTGGATGCGCAGCGGGTCGCCCTTGAAATACCGCTCCATGTCCTCCGGGTAGACCATCGTCAGCGCCAGGTTCTTGGCCTGGGCGCTCAGGCGCAGCGAGGCCAGGATGTGCTCGGTGACTTCCTTCAGCGAGAAGTCGATGGTCTCCAGTTCGAGCGCGCCTTTTTCCAGCCGGGTCGTGTCGAGGATATCGTTGAGCAGTCCCAGCAGGGAGCGGGACGATTGCCGGATGGTGGTCAGGTGGCTGCGCTGCAGCGGCGTCAGCTCGCCCTTGAGGAGCAATTCGGTGAAGCCGATGATGGCGTTCATCGGCGTGCGAATCTCGTGGCTCATGTTGGCGAGGAAGGTGCTCTTGGCCGAGGCCGCCTGCTCGGCCCGCTCGGCCGCTTCGCGCAGCGATTTCTCGAGATTGCGGCGCTCGGCGATGTTGGTCACGAAGCCGACGAACAGCGGCGCGCCGGGCAGCTCGACCCGTCCCACGGCGAGCCGGATGGGGATCAGGGTGCCGTCCTTGTGCAGGCCCTCGACCTCGCGGCCCGAGCCGATGATCCTGGGCACCCCGGACGTCAGGTAATTGTCCAGGTACTCGTCGTGGCGGGACTGGTCCGGCTCCGGCATCAGCATCTTGATGTTGCGGCCGATGACCTCGTGCGCCTGCCAGCCGAACAGGCGCTCGGCGGACTGGTTGAACGCCTGGATGATGCCGCGGCTGTCGATGGTGATGATGCCGTCCACGGCGGTCTCGACGATGGCGCGGATGCGCGATTCGCTCTCGCCCATCTTGCGGAACAGCAGGCGATAGCGGATCAGGCCGTTGGCGGCGAACACCAGGACGGTGACGGTGATCGTGAAGGTGGACAGGGCCAGCGACGCGAACGTGGTGTCGAGGATCATGCCCGTGGCGGGCGTGCCCGGCTGGCCGATGAAACGGGCCGCCGACATGCCCACGTAATGGGTGCCCGCGATGGCCAGCCCCATGACGCCGCCGCCGGCCAGGAGGCGCTGCAGCGCGCCGAGGCGCGACCGGTTGAGCCCGAAGCGGATCCAGATCGCCAGGATCGACAGCCCGGCCGCCAGCACGACGGACAGCGCGAAGCGGAGCGGGTCATAGCGCAGCAGCGGGCTCATCTGCATGGCCGCCATGCCGCTGTAGTGCATCGCGGCGATGCCCAGGCCGACCAGCGTGCCGGAGACGCATACCTGCCGCGCCGTGACCTCGGGCAGCGAGAGCTTGCGCAGCGCGACCCATGACGCGGCAAGCGCGGGCACGATGGACAGCAGGGTCAGGCCGGTGCCGTAGTGAACCGCGGTGCACAGCTGGAACGACAGCATGCCGATGAAGTGCATGGTCCAGATGCCGCCGCCCAGCGAGATGGCGCCGGTGCCGATGGCGATGTGGCGATGCAGGGGGATTTCGGCGCCGCGGGCAATGTGGGCGATCTGCAGCGCCATGATGGACGAGAACGCCGCCACCAGCACCGACAGCACGACCAGCCCCGCGTCGTAGGTGCCGTGCAGGAACGGGATGTCCACGGACGGGTCGATAAAGATGTGCTTGAATCCTCCCATGTGCGGGAATCCTTTCCACTACGGTCGATGACGGGCTGAACGGGCCCGGCCGGCCGTCCATGTCGAGGCGAGTCGGGAACGGCCGGAATTCCGGTAATGCAAAAAAAAAGCGGCGTCTTCCTCCGTGAAAAATATCAACGGCAGGCCGGGCGGATTCTTTAGCTTCGGGGCCGGTCGCGCTAATCCTGCGGCGCCGGCTGCGCCGTCATCGCCTTGGCGACGACCGCACGTACCTGATTCCGGCCGGAGGACTTGGCCTTGTACAACTGTTCGTCCGCGATCGAAACCAGTTTCTCCGGGCTGCCGCCGTCGATGGGCCGGCAGCTCGCGCATCCGATGCTGAGCGTCAGCCGTCCCGTTTCGCTGCCGCGATTCGAGATGTCGAGGGCCTCGGCATTGCCGCGGATCGTTTCCGCCACCCGCGCGGCGCCGTCGCGCCCGGTGCCGGGCAGCACGACCGTGAACTCCTCGCCGCCGTACCGGGCCGCCACGTCCACCGATCGCCTCACAGACTCGGCAATGCATTTCGCCACGGTGGCGAGAATCTCGTCGCCCGCGGCATGCCCGTACGTGTCGTTGAACAGCTTGAAGCGGTCGATGTCGATGAACAGGATGGACATCTCGTTCTTGTCGCGCACCGCGCGGTCCCATTCGCCCTGAAGCCGCTCATCCAGCGTGCGCCGGTTGTCCAGCCTGGTGAGCGGATCGGTGGTGGCAAGACGCGTCAGCTCGGCCTCCGCGCGCAACTTGTCGCGCAGCGTGTAGGCAAGCAGCCAGGCCCCGGCGATCAGCACCATGCCCCACAGGCCGGCGACACAGGCCGTCACGATGAATTGCCGGCGCCATCGCCCGGCCACATCCTCCATCGACGGGGCGACCACGGCAATGAGCGGCAAGTCCGGAACGTGCCGGTACGTATACAGGCGCTCGATCGCGCCTGTCCCGGTCGCGATCACCGAACCGCTGCCGCGCGCGGCCATCGGCCTGAACGCCGGCAAGCCGGCCACGCTGGTGCCGACTCTACTCTCCGAGAACGGCTTTGCGGCCAGCACCGTGCCGTCGTCGAGCAGGATCTCGACGATCCCCGGCGCCACCACGTTTATCCTGTCGAACAGCCGCTGGAAGAATTCGAGGCGTACCTCGAAGAAGGCAATGCCCGCAAACGATCCGTCCGGGCCGTTGATGCGGCGCGTCAGCGCGATGGCCAGCTTGCCGTCGTTGATCCGCGAGCGGAACGGATGCGAAACGACCAGGCCCGCCGACGGGTTGTGCCGTTGCCTGAAGAAATAGTCGCGGTCGCTCAGCCGCAAGGCGGGGTCCGTTTCCTTGCCGTCCCATGAGGCGAGGATCCGGCCGGACGCGTCGACAATGAACTTGCCGTCGACATAGGCGCTGTCGGGCAGGCTGCGGAACAGCGCCCGGTCTTGCAGGCCGGTGGAAAGTGGCCACGCCCGCAGCGCTTCCACGCTGCGGACCAGGTCCTGGAGCTGAACGTCGTAGAACCGGAAATTGCGTTCGAGATCGAGCGCGATGATCGAATTCAGGTTCTCCGAGGTTTCGCGCGCGTGGTCGATGACCTCATGGCGGCTGACCGCCATCATCGCGAGCGGCACGATCATCACCACGATGGCGGCCAGCGTTCCCGCCATGCCCACCGCATACGGGTGGTTGCCGATCATCCGGGCCGCGCCGGCCATCGCCCGCGACAGCGGATGGCGCCGTGGCGATGCGGCAGGCGGGGCGGAAGCGTCCTTGACGGGAGCGTCCATGATCGGCCTCCGTGAAGCATGTCGAAAAACGTCGTTATGTCCGGGCCGGCGAATGCCCGCCGGCTTGCCTGACGCAAAGGCCGCCGCCGGCTGGCGCGCGTCGGGGCATGCCGCGGGTTGCGGGCAAGCCACTGCCGGAAGAGGATCGTTCGATAACGTCCGGGGCACAAAGGCAACCAGCCAGCACTGTACCCGGTTGCCGTGGCGCCGTGTACGGCGGCGCGGCGGCCTGGGGCGCCGGAAGCCCCGCGCGGATTCGCGTCAGGCGCCGACCTCGGGTGCCGACATCGCGCCCGGCGAATGCGCGTTCACAGTTTTTCACAATTGCCTTCTAAGGGTTTCCACTTAGCCCTCCGTTAACTTGATAACGGAAGGGAACTTGCTCGTCAGGGCATCCCCTTTACCTTCTGGCCACCAAGAATACGCATGAACAGCGGCATTGCCTTTATCACTCCCCCGGCCCGCGCCGCGCTGCCGCGCGCCTGCGGCCCTCAGGCGCGCGTCCCGAGCCTGGCGCTGCGCGACATGGCGCGGCAGGCCGACGCCATCATGTACTTCACGCTGGTCTGTTCCGTCGTGGTGGCATGGCTGATCGGGCTGTACTACGCGCAGACGGGGCTGGCCCTGACTGGCGGCGGCTTGTCCCTGCTGGTGGGCAGCGCCGCGTTCTTCCAGGCGCGCGGCACGGCGCTGTCCCGCAGCCTGCTTACCATCTGCAATGTCGTTCTCGTGGCGCTGCATATCCAGCTTGCCCACGGGACCACCGAATTCCATTTCGGGGTATTCGTGCTGCTCGGGCTGCTCCTGGTCTACCGCGACGTGGGCGTGCTGCTGCTCGCGGCGGGGCTGTTCGCGGTGCATCATCTCGCGTTCGACCGGCTCCAGGCGCTGAACTTCATGGTGTTCTGCACCGAGAGCGCGAATCTGCCGCGCACGTTGCTGCATGCGGCCTATGTCGTCATGCAGACCGCCGTCGAGATGTTTCTCGCCCGGCGGCTGCGCGTCGCGGCCCTGGAGGCGGCGGAACTGTCGGCAATCGTCAGCCAGGTGGATCGCGGCGGCAGGATCTGCCTCGACGTCGGGCACATCCCGGTCACCGCGCCGATCGCGACCGTGCTCAAGTCCACCATTGCGAAGATGGAAATCGCCATGCGGGACGTCAGCGCCAGCGCATCGGGTGTCGAACGGGCGGCAATGGAGATCGCCAGCGGCAACGCCGACCTGAGCCGGAGAACCGAAGTCCAGGCCGGCAGCCTGCAGGAAACCGCCGCCTCGATGGAAACGCTCGCGCGCATCGTGAAGCAGAACGCCGAACATGCCCAGGACGCGAGCCGGCTCGCCGACGCGGCTTCGACCGTGGCGCGCGAAGGCGGCGCCGTGGTCGCCCAGGTCGTCGATACCATGCAGGGGATCGCGCAGAGCGCGAAGGAGGTGGTTGACATCATCGGCGTCATCGAAGGGATCGCGTTCCAGACCAACATTCTCGCGTTGAACGCGGCGGTGGAGGCGGCGCGCGCCGGCGAGCACGGCCGTGGTTTCGCCGTCGTGGCGTCGGAAGTGCGCGGCCTCGCGCAACGCTCGGCCACGGCCGCCCGCGACATCAAGCATCTGATCGAGAGTTCCACCAGCCGCGTGGACAGCGGCACCGTGCTGGTCGATCAGGCCGGCACGACCATGCGGGACGTGGTGGAGAGCGTCGGGCGCGTGACGCGCATCGTGGGGGACATCACCGGCGCCAGCCGTGAGCAGGCCACGGGCATTGCGCAGGTGCACGAGACCATCGTCCAGATGGACGAGATGACGCAGCACAATGCCGCGCTGGTCGAGCAGGCGGCTTCGGCCGCGGCGTCGCTGCACGAATCGGCGGAGGTCCTGCGCCAGGTCGTGAGCGCTTTCGGCAGTGGTGCCGGAGGGAATCGGGAATAGCGTGCGGAAGCCGGCCATGCGCCGCGCCGCCGCCATCCACCAATTTCCCGCGACTTTCCGCGACCGGCCGCCCGGCGGCCTGGCCGCGGACGTCCGGACGTCCGCGCAATGATGCGGGAAACGCCGCCGGCCGGCCGTTCCGCGGCACCCCCGGGCATGCCGGGGAGCACGTCGCGGCAGCCTAGGCCCGCAGCGCGCCGAGCTCGGCCGCGCGCGCGTGGCGTGCGGCGGCGCCGTCCTGGCGGCCCGGCGTCAGCGCGTCGTACAGCGCGCTGGCAATCTCCTCGGCGCGCGCCGGCAGCACCGAGAGCAGCGTGTCGCTCAGGCCGTGGCTGCTCTGGCAGAAGCCTTGCAGGTAGACCGGCACCGCCAGCTCGGGCGCGGCCTGCACGCGATAGCTGCGGTCCACGGTGAAATCGCCCAGGTAGGGCGCCAGCGGCGCCAGCAGGCGGCGGTGGTTCTCGCGCTCGTAGCCGGTGGCCAGCACCACCGCGTCGTAGCGGCGCGTCTCGGTGGCTTCGCTGCCGGCCGGCGCGGTGTCGGCGATGGTCAGCTCGATGCCGGCCGGCGCCGCGTGGGCCGCCACCACCGTCTTGCAGGTCAGCAGGTTGACGCGGAACTGGCCGCTGACCTTCTGCCGGTACAGCAGCGCGTAGATGCGCTCGATCAGGTCGGCGTCGATCACCGAGTAGTTGGTGTTCAGGTATGCCTGGATCAGCCGGTCGCGCCCGGCCTGGGCCTGCTCGTAGACCACGTCGGTATAGGCCGGCGCGAAGATCTCGTTGACGAACGGGCTGTCGTCGGCCGGCTTGAGCGCGGCGCCGCGCACGATCAGGTCGGCCTTCACGCCGGGGTAGCTGTCGTGCAGGTCGATGAAGGCCTCGGCCGCGCTCTGGCCGGCGCCGATCACGGCGATGCGCATGGGCTTGCCGCTGGCGCACGGCTGGCGGCCGATCCAGTCGAGGTAGCCGGAATGGTGGCACAGCCGCGCGTCGCCCCGCAGGCCGGCGAAGACCTCGGGAATGCGCGGCGTGCCGCCGGTGGACAGCACGATGGCGCGCGCGTCGCGCACGCGCTCGCGGCCCGCGGCGTCGGTGGAGACCACGCGCACGCGCGTGATGGCGTCGCCGTGGCGCTCGGGCTCGATGCGGGCCACTTCTTCGCCGTAGCTGCACTGCTCGGCGAAGTGGCCTGCGGCCCAGCGCAGGTAGTCGTCGTACTCCAGCCGGCTCGGGTAGAACGTGCGCAGGTTGATGAAGTCCACCAGCCGCCCGTGGCGGTGCAGGTAGTTGACGAAGCTGTATGGGCTGGTGGGATTGCGCATCGACACCAGGTCCTTGAGGAAGGAGATCTGCATCTCGCTCTGCGCCACCAGCGTGTTGCCGTGCCAGTGGTAGGTGCGCTGCTTTTCCAGGAAATGCGCGTCGAGCGGGCGGCCCGCGCCGGCCTGTTCCTGCAGGGCGATGGCCAGCGCCAGGTTGGACGGCCCGAAGCCGATGCCGACCAGGTCGTGGACGGCGGTGGATGCGTCGCGTAGCGTCATGAGTTCGGTCCTTGATGGATGGGTCACGGAAAGCGCAGCGTGGCGGCGCGGATCAGGCGCCGGGCGTGCCGGCACTGGCGGGGGCGGGGTTGGCGGCGGGCAGCAGCAGGTGCTCGCCGAAGAAACGTTCGCGCAGCAGCATCACCAGCATGGCGCGCTTGTGCGGGAAATCGAATTCCTTGATCTTGGAGAAGCCGGCCTTGTCGAGGTTGGCGATCTGGCGCGCGTGGTCGGCGCGCGGCTCGCCGACGATGCGCTGGGTGCGCGCGTCGTCCAGGAACTGGTAGTGCTGGATGGCGGGGAACCACGCCGTCAGGAACGACTTGCCGCGGAACGCCGGCTCGCCGATCAGCACGTGCCAGCCGCGGTCGTGGTCCTGCGCGTCGTAGAACGGCGCGATGCGGTTCTCCCTGGCCCAGTACACCTCGAAGTAGCCGAACGGCTGGTCGTCGAACGCGGCGATCAGCGGCAGCATGTGCGGGTCGTCGAGCAGCCCCTGCAGGTAGGCGCGGTGCCTGGCCTCGTCGCCTTCCTCCTGCCAGAAGTAGGCCACGTCGGGGTCGTTCATCCAGCGGTGCAGCAGCGGCAGGTCCTGTTCCAGCGTGGCCGCGCGCAGCGTCAGCGTCCGGCCCAGCCACGGGATGTGGCGCGCGTAGACCACGCCGCCCGGTTTGGGCGGGCGCAGCGGATGGCGGCGGCCGGCGGTGAGCGCGTAGCGCAGCGGGTAGGCGCCGGGCGTGGGCGCCATCCACAGTTCGGGCAATTGCCACAGCATCTCGGCCAGCGCCACCGTGCCGCGCGCGGCGTCCCGCACCAGCGCGCCGCGCTCAAGCAGCGCGCGCTCGCAGCCGCGCGCTTCCAGCTGCACGGGCAGTGCGCGCAGCGCGCCGTGGGCGAAGCAGGCATCCAGCGCGGCCAGCGTGGCGCGCGCCAGCGCGTCATCGTCCAGCGCGCTTTCGCGCAGGCGCAGCGTGCCGCCGTCGAAGGCGAAGCTGGCCAGCGTGGCGCCATCGCGCGACACCGTGAGCCGCGCGCCGTCGAAGCGGCTCTCGCAGCCGCCGTCCGGCTGCGCGGCGAAGGAGCGGAAGCGCGCGAAGGGTTTGACGGCGTCGGGCGTGGCGTCGGGAGTAATAGCGGGCGTTGCGGCGGAAGTCGGGGTCGACATGGCGAATCCTGGCGATGCGATTGAATGCGGTGCGATGCGGTCGGGGCCGGCGCGCGGCGGCGGCATGCCGCGCGCGCCTTCCCTACCGAGACGAGGCGCGCGCGCGCGAATTTAGTCCGGCCAGTCCGGCGGCCGGCGTGGTCAGGCCGCCCGCGCCACGGCGTCCGGCTCCGCGCCGGCCAGCCCGAACGCCTGCGCCAGCGCCCGCGCGATGTCGTCGTGCGCGTCTTCGGCCTCGCCGACGATATTGCCCATGCGCAGGAACTCGTGGACCATGCCCGGGTATTCGCGCAGCGTCACCGCCACGCCGGCCTCGGCCAGCTTGCGCGCGTAGGCGCGGCCTTCGTCGAGCAGCGGATCGCACTCGGGCAGCACCAGCAGCGCCGGCGCCACGCCGCGGTGGTCGGGCGCCAGCAGCGGCGCGAAACGCCAGTCGAGGCGGTCGCGCTCGTCGCGCAGGTACTGGCGGTAGAACCAGTCGATGGTCTCGCTGTCGAGCAGGTAGCCGTGGCCATAGCGCTGGTGCGAGGGCGTGTCCTGGCGCCCGCCCAGGCCCGGGTAGCACAGCACTTGCAGGCACGGCTGCGGCAGCGCCGGGTCGTCGCGCGCGGCCAGCGCCAGCATGGCGCCCAGGGTGCCGCCGGCGCTGTCGCCGCCGATGGCGATGCGCGCGGTGTCCAGTCCGAGCGCCGCGCCGTGCGCGCCGAGCCAGGCCAGCGCGTCCACCGCGTCGTCGGCGGCGCACGGGAAGCGGTGCTCGGGCGCCAGCCGGTAGGCCACCGACAGCACCGCGCACGGCGTGCGCGCGGCCAGCGAGCGGCACAGCGAATCGTGCGAGTCCAGGCTGCCCACGGTGAAGCCGCCGCTGTGGAAATGCAGCAGCACCGGCAGCGGCGGCCCCGCGTGCGCCGCGCGCGGCGCGAACAGCCGCGCGCCGATATGGCCGCCGTCGCGCGTGGGCAGCGTCAGCGTTTCCACGCGCGCCAGCGGCAGCGGCGGCAGGTCGAGCGCGCCGGACGCGTCGTCGAATTCGCGGCGCGCCCGGGCCGGCGTCAGGTGATGGATGGCGGGGCGCTTGCCGCTGGCGGTGGCGCTTTCCACCATGTCGAGCAGCGCTTCGAGGTCGGGATGCAGTGGCATGGGAAATCGGGTCCGTGGAATGGTGGAGCGGCGGCGCGGGCGCTCAGGCGGCCGGCGCCGCCAGGGCGTCGTGCCGATGCGCCGGCTGCGCCGGCGGGGCGGCCTGCGGCGCGGGCGTGCCGCCGTCGCGCGCGATCTGGCCGTTCTCGATCTTGATCACGCGGTCGGCCACGCCGAAGTAGCGGTCGTCGTGCGAGATCACCAGCACCGCCTTGCCCTGCGCGCGCAGCTCGGGCAGCACCTCGCGGTAGAAGATCTCCTTGAACAGCGGGTCCTGGTCGGCCGCCCATTCGTCGAGCACCAGCACCGGGCGCCGCTCCAGGCAGGCCACGATCAGCGCCAGCCGCTTGCGCTGGCCCTGCGACAGCGCCTGCGTGGTGAAGCGCCCGGCGCGCACGCTGACCTTGTGGGCGAGCTGGAAGCGCTCGATCAGGCGGTTGGCCAGCGCCTCGTCGCGCGGGTCGTGCGCCAGCAGGGTCTCGAACAGGTGGAAATCGGAGAACACCGCGGAGAACAGCGTGCGGTAGTCCGCCAGGTGGGCCGGGTCGACCGCCGCGCCGTTGTGGCGCGCCTCGCCGGCCAGCGCCGGGTAGAGCCCGGCCAGCAGCTTGGCCAGCGTGGTCTTGCCGCTGCCGTTGCCGCCCACCAGGAACACGATCTCGCCGGCGCGCAGCTCCAGGTCGAGCGGGCCCAGCGCGAAGAAGCTGTTCTCGGCCTCGTGGAAATAGCGGTGGCTGGCGCCGGCCAGCGCCACCGAGACGAACGGCGTCGCGGGCAGCGCGCGCGCGGGCGCTTCCGGCTCGGCGTCGGCGCCCAGCGCCTCGATGCGCGCGTAGGCCAGGCGCCCCATGCTCAGCGCCGGCAGCGCGTTGAGCAGCGACTCCAGCGGCGACATGATGTACAGGAACATGATGGTGAAGCCGGTCATCACCGCCGGCGCCAGCGGCGTGGCGCGCGGCATGAACAGCACGCCGCCGATCACCGCGAAGAACAGGAAGCTGCCGAAGCCCAGCGCCACGAAGAAGATCGACAGCCCGCGCGTGCGCGCGCCGCGCACCGCCTCCAGCGAGGCTTCCAGCCCGTCGCGCAGGAAGCTGTGCTGCTTGTCCTGGTTGAGCTTGAGCTCGCGCGCGCCCGCCACCAGCGCCTTGAACTGGCCATGCAGCGCGTCCTGCGCAGCGCTGGCCTGCTTCAGGTGCACCAGCGCGCGGCGGTGGTTGCGGTGGTAGAACCACGAGCCCGCCAGGATGATGGCGCAGGCCACGGCGAAGGTCTGCCACGACAGCCACGCCAGGTAGCCCAGGCAGCCCAGCACCACCATCGCGTTGGTCAGCACCACCGGGATCACCGACAGGCCGTTGGCCACGTGAGTGCTGTCGTCGGCCAGCGCGGCCTGCACGCGCGCGTTGCCGGTCTGCTCGATATGCGCGTAGGGCGCGCCGATGAAGCGCGCGCAGATCTGCGCGCGGATGCGCGCCAGCGCGCTCTGGCTGACCTGCACGAACAGCGTGGAGGCCAGCGTGCGGCACGCCAGCACGGCCAGCGCCAGCGCCGCGAACGGCAGCGCCAGCCGCGCGGCCTCGGCGCCCTGCGTGGCCAGCACGCGGTTGATGACCGCGATCATGCCCACCGAGCACAGGCCGGCGGCCAGGCTGGCCGCGGCGGCCAGGACGATGGTGAGGCGCAGTTTGCGCGGCAGGGAGGAGAGAAGCGTCATGGGGTCGCGGAGATGGCGGAAGGTGGCGGGCACTGCTGGATAGACGTGCGGCGCGCGGCGAAAGTTAGCGGCGGCCGCGCATCGCCCGCGCGGCGGCGGCGCGTTAAATTTCCGGCGGCGCGCTTCGTCACGGTGACGTGGGCGGCCTTGCCGGCATGGCCGCGCCGTCACGTCAGGAGATCCGATGATTGCTTCGCTGGCCCCGTTCTTCGCCGGGGCCTTGCGCCCGTTCGGCGAGCGCGTGGGCGTGGCCGCCGCGCGGCCGGCAGCCCCGGCCGGCGGCGCGCCGTGGCAGGGCGCCTTCGGCCAGCCGCAGGCGCGCGACTGCCTCGCGCGGCAGGCGCGCGCGCTGGGCTGCGGCGACCTGCGCGCGCTGGCCGCCGCCTGGTTCCGCGACTACACGCTGGCGCTGCTGCCCAGCGCGCTGGTGGCGGCCGCGCTGCTGCGCCGGCAACTGCCGTTCGACGCGCCGCAGGCAATCTGGCACGGCGCCGCCGACGGCCTGCTGGCCTGCCTGCTGCTGCCGGACGAAGGCGAATGCCGGCAGGCGCCGCTGCCGGACCTGCTGGCGCCATTGGTGAACGCGCATCTGCCCGGCGTGGTGGCGGCGCTGTCGGCGGTAGCGAAGGTGTCGCCGCGCCTGCTGTGGTGCACGGGCGGGGTCGCCGCGGCCGGCGTGGCGCGGCAACTGGCCGCGCACCCGGCGCTGGCCGCGCCGGCGCGCGCGGAAGTGGCGGCGTGGATCGGCCAGGCGGTGTCGGACGGCGGCATCGCCAATCCGTACCACGGCGCTTTCCGGCCGGGCAGGGAGCCCGGCACGCCGGGCGTGGCGCCGCTGCGGCGCATCTGCTGCCTGAACCACCGGCTGCCCGGCGAGGGGCACTGCGGGACCTGTCCGCTGCCGCAGGCGCGCGCGGGGAAAATGGAAGCCGTCGCGCAGACGGTCCCGGTGGCGGCCCGCTGATGCCGCGTCTGTCCGGCGTTATTCAGCGGCGCTATTCAGATTTCGGATCCTTCCACCTCATCGGCACCGGCATCGCCGCGCGCCGATGCGCCTGCCGGCGCGCGGCGGCCGTCGCGGAACTGGCGCCACTGCCGCCACAGCAGCCGCGCGGTGACGCCGACCGGCACGGCCAGCCCCAGCCAGCACAGCCAGTCCCAGGCGCCGTCGCCGAAGATGCCCGCCGCCAGCCCGCCCAGCGAGAGCAGGCCGAGCAGGACCGGCATCGGCCAGGTATCGCGCATCAGGCGCCCGCCGTTGTGGTCGTTCACGTCCGTGTCCTTCATGCCTGGTCCCCGGAAAGCTGCGGCGGCTGCGGCTGCGGCTGCGGCTGCGGCTGCGGCTGCGGCTGCGGTGCGCGCGCGCCGGCCGCGCCGCGGCGCGGCCGCTTGAGCCAGAAGATGAAGCCGGTCACGGTGGCGCCGGCGGTGATGGCCGTGAGCAGCGCCCACAGCACCTGCAGCGGCCGCCCGGCGTAGTCGCCGAAATGGAACGGCGCCGACAGCAGCAGCACCTGCAGGTACCACGGCATGCCGCGCACGGCGGCCACCTTGCCGTCGCCGGCATCGACCAGCACGATGGCGTACACGCGCTTCTGCAGCTCGGTATGGCCGCGCAGCACCACGCCGTAGTGGCGGCCCGTGGAAAACTCGGTGCCGGGATAGAACACGAAGGCCGGGTCCTTGCCGGGCACCACGGCGCGGGCCGCGTCCAGCGCGCGGTCCACCGGCACCAGCGCGCCCGGCGCGGGGCCGGGCAGGGTGGCGATCAGGTGCTGCAGCTCGGTCTTCTGCCACAGGCCGATGATGAGCGGCGAGAACGACAGGAAGGTGCCGGTCAGCCCGACCACCAGCGCCCACACCATCACCACGATGCCGAACAGGTTGTGCAGGTCGGCCTGCACCACGCGCACCGGCTTGCCGAAGCGCAGCAGGCCGAAGGCCAGCTTGCGCATGAACGGGCCGTACAGCACCAGCCCGCTGACTAGGCTGGCCACCAGCAGCACGCCGATGAAGCCGATGAAGAACTGGCCCGGCAGGCCCAGGAACAGGTTCAGGTGCAGCTTGAGGATGAAGCCGCTGAAGGTCTCGCCGGGCGGGCCGGGCTTGCGCGTGGCGCCGGTGGCGGCGTCGAACTGGACGGTGGCGCCGTTGCGCAGCCTGGGCTCGCCGGGCGGGCCGACGCGCACGCCCACGGCGTCGGGGTCGTCGTCGCTGAACGAGACCGACTTGGGCGCCCAGCCGGGCCTGGCGGCGCGCGCCGCGTCCACCAGCGCCTGCAGCGGCGGGCGCGGCGCGCTGGCCGCCGCGCCGCGCTCGGCCGCCACGCTGCCGTGGTGGTCCTGGCCCAGCATGGCATCGATGTCTTCATGGAAGATCAGCAGCAGGCCGGTCACGCACAGCACCAGCAGGTTCAGCGTGCACAGCAGGCTGGTCCAGCGGTGGATGGCGTACCAGATGCGCAGCGTAGGCGCTTTCATGGGGGTCCTTTCTTATGCGTGCCGGTGCGCTGCCGCCGGCCCGTCCGTCGCCGGGCGGGCCGCGCGGTGCTTACCAGCGGTAGCTCAACGTGCCCACCACGGTGCGGTTGCGGCCGTAATAGCAGTTGGTGGCGCTGTCGCAGGCCGCCACGTAGGTCTTGTTGAACAGGTTGTTGACGTTTACGCGCAGCGTGTAGTGCTTGGCGATGGTGTAGCTGGCCGCCAGGTCGACCAGCGTGAACGACGGCACCGAAATCGTGTTGGTGGCATCGAAGCTGCCGCCCACGTAGCGCACGCCGCCGCCCAGCCACACGCCGGCCAGCGGGCCGCCGGAGAGGCGGTAGTCGGCCCACAGCGAAGCCATGTGCCTGGCCACGTAGGGCGGCACCTTGCCGGCATTGGGCGCGCCCGGGCCGGCCTTGGTCACTTCGGCATCGGTGTAGGTGTAGGACGCCAGCACGTTGAAGTTCGACGTCACCGCCCAGGTGCCTTCCAGCTCGATGCCGCGCGAGCTCACCTCGCCGATCTGCGAATAGAAGCCGTTGACCGGCGCGGTGGTCAGCACGTTGCGCTGGGTCAGGTCGAACAGCGAGATCTGCGCGAAGCTGCGCGAGTTGGCGGGCTGCCACTTGACGCCGGCCTCGTACTGGCGGCCGGTGGTGGGCTCGGGCGTGCCGCCGCCGTAGATCAGCGTGCTGATGGCGGGCTCGAACGAGGTCGAGTAGCTGACGTACGGCGACAGGCCGAACGGGCCTTCGTACAGCAGGCCGGCGCGGCCGGTGAAGCGGCCATCGTCGGTCTTGGTGGTGGAGGTGGCGTTGGTGGCGATGGTGCGCGTGTCGGTGTTGACCTTGGCCTTGTCGTAGCGGCCCGCCAACTGCACCACGAAGCGCTTGTCGATCTTGACCTGGTCCTGCAGGTAGAAGCCGACCTGGTCGCGCGTGGTGTCGGTGTCGGTCTGGTAGGCCGGGCGCACGAAGTTGCCGTAGACCGGGTTGAACACGTTGAGCGCCGGCTCGTTGGCGCTCTGGCCGAACAGGCGGTCGAAGGTGGAGCGCTGGTAGTCCACGCCCACCAGGAAGGTGTGGTCGAAGATGCCGTGCGAGAGCTTGACCTGGGCCTGGTTGTCCACCGTGAACAGGCTGTACGACTCGTTCGAGATCAGGCCGATGCGGCGCAGGTTGAACGGGCCGGTGGTGTAGTTGGTCAGGCCGCCGTTGCCGCCGATGTCCTCGTAGCTCACATGCAGGTGGGCGTAGCGCAGCTTCTGGCGCACCGTCAACACGTCGTTGAAGCGGTGCGAGAACTCGTAGCCGACCATGTACTGCTCGCGCTTGAACAGGTCGAAGTCCGGTTCGCCGGTAAACAGGTTGGTGGGGATGCGCTGGCCGTTGCCGAGCCGGCTGACCGTGCCCACCGCGGGCAGGAAGTTGCCGCTGTTGCCCGAGCGGTCCTTGTAGGCCTGCGCGTAGAGCGTGAAGTTGGTGGCGTCGGTCGGGCGCCAGGTGATCTGCGGCGAGATGAACAGGCGGTTGTCGTCCACGTGCGGGGTCTGCGTGCCGCTGTCGCGCGCCAGCGCGGTGACGCGGTACAGCAGCTTGCCGTCCTGGTCGATCGGGCCGGTGAAGTCGCCGGAGACTTCCTTGCGCGCGTTGTTGCCCACGCTCACGTTGAGCTCGTGCTCCGGGGTGTCCTGCGGGCGCTTGCTGACCTGGTTGATCATGCCGCCCGGCGAGCTCTGGCCGTACAGCACCGAAGCCGGCCCGCGCACGATGTCGATGCGCTCCAGGCTGTAGGGCTCCAGTTCCCAGCCGCCGTAGCCGCCGGAGTGGGGCAGCTTCAGGCCGTCCCAGTACTGGCCCTGCTGCGAGGCCAGGAAGCCGCGGATCAGGTAGTTGCCGCGGCGCGTGTCGTAGATCGGCTCGGTGCGCACGCCGGCGGTGTAGCGCAGCGCCTCCTCGACCCGCTCCGCGCCCTGGGCGCGGATCTGGTCGGACGTCACCACGCTGATGGACTGCGGCGTCTCGGCGATGGTCGCGTCGGTCTTGGTGGCCGATACCGTGTTCCTGGCCCCGTAGACCGGCGCGGCGGCGCTGTCGGCGCGCACGCTGACCGCCGGCAGCTGCGCCTCGCCCGAGGCCGCCGTGGTGGTGGCGCCGGACTGCGCGTGCGCCATCTGCGCCGATACCGCCAAGGCCAGCGCGCTCAGCGCAAGATGTCGGTGATTGGCCTGCGCCCTGCGCGACCCGACCGATTTGCCCGTTTTCATGTTTCTCCCCTAAGTCAAAAATCATCGCGGCGGCGGCGCGCGGCGCCGCGTGTTCCGCGATGGCGAAGCAGCACGCCACACGGCGCGCAAAACCCGCTGGAGGGCCGGGCCCGCGCCTGGCGGCCGGGCAGCCCGACAGATGGGCACGCCCCGGCGGGCCGGGCCGGTTCTGCGGCGGCGCGGCCTGCGGGTGGTCCCTGGAATTCCGTGATGGCCGCGATTGGCGATGGGGAGCCGGTGCGGCCCGCCCCGACGGCGCCGGCCCGCCTGCGAGGCAGGGCGGGCCGGTCCGGTGGCGCCTTGGCGCCGGGCGGTCATATCGACCGCAATTCTAAATGCAAATCATTAGTATTCGCATCCGAATTTTCGTTTTTACCCTACTCCGTCAGCAGGGTTGTGGTTTGCATGCCATTGCCCGCGCCGCCGGCAGTGGCATTGCCGGGGGCCTGCCGGTCCGGCGCCAGCGCGGCCAGCGCCTCGGCCAGGCGGGCATCGCGCACGATGGCGTGATGGTCCACGCCGTCCAGCACGGCCTCGCGCAGCGGCGCGCCCTGCCATTGCGCCAGCCGCGCGGCGGCCCCGGCGCGGCCGGCGCGCCACCACACCGCCAGCGGCGCGCGCACCGGCGGCAGCGCGCGCAGCGCCCCGGCCAGCGTGCCCAGGCGGTGGGCCGCCAGGAACATCTGCGCCAGCTCGTCGGCGCCCAGCGTCTGCTGCCGCGCCGGCGCGCCGGCCATCAGCGGCGCCAGCAGGGCGCGCACGGCCGCGGCGTCCGGCTCCGGCTCCGGCTCCGCGTTCACGTCCGCGCCGGCCGGCATCGGCAGCGGCGGCGCGTGCGGCAGCATGCGGCGGGCAAAGTCGGCCAGCGCGGCCCGCCAGCGCGGCGCCGGCGCCGTGGCGCCGGCGTTCGGCTGCGGCACGAACGGATCGACCAGCACCAGCCACTGCACCTGCTGGCCCTGCGCCTCCAGCTCGCGCGCCATCAGCGTGGCCAGCGTGGCGCCGAGCGACCAGCCCAGCAGCAGGTAAGGCCCCTGCGGCCGCGCCGCGCGCAGTTCGCGCACGTAGTCGCGCGCCATCGCCTCCAGCGAGGCGTCGCGCCAGTCCGGGTCCAGCAGCATGCGCGACTGCAGGCCGTAGACGGCGCGCCCGGCGCCGAGGCGGCGCGCGATCTCGTCGTAGTCGAACAGCGTGCCCAGCGCCGCGTGGACGCAGCACAGCGGCGCCGGCGCGGCGCCGGCCGGGCCTTGCGCCAGCACGCGCAGCGCGGCCGGCGGCGTGGCGCCGGCCACCGGCGCGGCGGCGGCGTCCGGCAGCAGCTCGCCGATGGTCGGCGTGCGCATCAGGTCGCGCAGCTTCAGCGCCAGCCCCAGCGCCTTGTTGGCGCGCACGCGCGAAATCACCTTGAGGCTCAGCAGCGAGTCGCCGCCCAGCTCGAAGAAATGGTCGTCCAGCCCGACCCGCTCCACGCCCAGCACCTCCTGCCACACTTGCGCCAGCCAGCGCTGCGCCTCCGTGCGCGGCGCCACGTAGGGCCGCTCGCCCTCGGCGG
>NZ_BBQM01000028.1 GCF_000876015.1 Cupriavidus basilensis
TGTAGGGCAAACGGGGCAGGCAACGATGACCCACCAGGAATCACACCGTGTCAATCTATCAGTTCGCCCCGCATGGCTCCACAGGAGCGAGCATCGTCGCGTTATGATGCGCGCCGGTCCAGTCCAGCACCACCTTGCCGCTGTTGCCCGACAGCATGGCCGCGAAGCCGGCCTGGAAGTCGTCCACGCCGAAGCGGTGCGTGATCATGGGCGTCAGGTCGAGCCCGCTTTGCAGCATGGCGACCATCTTGTACCAGGTCTCGAACATCTCGCGGCCGTAGATGCCCTTGATCTCCAGGCCCTTGAAGATGATCTGGTTCCAGTCGATCGCCATCTGCGACGGCGGGATGCCCAGCATGGCGATCTTGCCGCCGTGGTTCATGTGCTCGAGCATGGTGGCGAACGCGCTCGGCACGCCCGACATCTCCATGCCGACGTCGAAACCCTCGGTCATGTGCAGCTCGGCGGCCACGTCCCCGAGGTTTTCATGCTGCACGTTGACCGCGCGCGTGGCGCCCATCCTGCGGGCCAGCGCGAGGCGGTAGTCGTTGACGTCGGTGATGACCACGTTGCGCGCGCCCACGTGGCGGGCGATGGCCGCGGCCATGATGCCGATCGGGCCGGCGCCGGTGATGAGCACGTCCTCGCCCACGAGGTTGAACGACAGCGCGGTGTGGGTGGCGTTGCCGAACGGGTCGAAGATGGCGGCGATCTCGTCCGGGATGTCGTCGGGGATGCGGAAGGCGTTGAAGGCGGGGATCACCAGGTATTCGGCGAAGGCGCCGGGCCGGTTGACGCCGACGCCGACCGAGTTGCGGCACAGGTGGCGGCGCCCGGCGCGGCAGTTGCGGCAGAAGCCGCAGGTGATGTGCCCCTCGCCAGAGACGCGGTCGCCGATGGCCAGCCCGCGCACTTCCTGCCCGAGCGCGACGATCTCGCCCACGTATTCGTGCCCGACCTGCATCGGCACCGGGATGGTGTGCTGCGCCCACTCGTCCCATTTCCAGATGTGGATGTCGGTGCCGCAGATGGCGGTCTGGCGGATGCGGATCATCACGTCGTTGTGGCCGACCTCCGGCACCGGCACGTCGGTCATGGCCAGGCCGGGCGCGCGTTCGGTCTTGGCGAGGGCTTTCATGGCTGGACTCCTTGCTGTGCTGTCCTGTACCGATGCGGCGCGCGGGCTCAGGCGATGGCGCCGAAGCGCCGGCCGACCCTGGCGAACGCGGCGACCGCGCGTTCGATGTGCTCCGCGCTGTGCGCGGCGCTCATCTGCGTGCGGATGCGCGCGCGGCCCTTGGGCACCACCGGGAACGAGAAGCCGACCACGTACACGTGCTCGGCCAGCAGCGCGTCGGCCATGCTGGTGGCCAGCGCGGCGTCGCCCAGCATGACCGGGATGATCGGGTGCTGGCCCGGCACCAGCGTGAAGCCCAGCGCGCTCATCTCGCGGCGGAAGTGCTCGCCGTTCTCGCGCACGCGCCGGCGCAGCGCGGCGCCTTCGTCGCTGGCCAGCAGCGCCAGCACCTTGAGCGTGGCCGCGGCGATGCTCGGCGCCAGCGAGTTGGAGAACAGGTAGGGGCGCGAGCGCTGCCGCAGCAGGTCCACGATCTCGCGGTGCGCCGCCACGTAGCCGCCGGACGCGCCGCCCAGCGCCTTGCCCAGCGTGCCGGTGATGATGTCCACGCGCCCCTCCACGCCGCACAGCTCGGGCGTGCCGCGCCCGTGCGCGCCGACGAAGCCGACCGCGTGCGAGTCGTCCACCATCACCAGCGCGCCGTACTGGTCCGCCAGGTCGCAGATCGCGCGCAGGTCGGCGATGATGCCGTCCATCGAGAACACGCCGTCGGTGGCGATCAGCTTGAAGCGCGCGCCGGCGGCGTCGGCCTCCCGCAGGCGCGCCTCCAGGTCGGCCATGTCGTTGTTGCGGTAACGGTAGCGCCTGGCCTTGCACAGGCGCACGCCGTCGATGATGCTGGCGTGGTTGAGCTCGTCGCTGATGACTGCGTCCTGGTCGTCGAGCAGCGTCTCGAACAGGCCGCCGTTGGCGTCGAAGCAGCTCGAGTAGAGGATGCTGTCGCCGGTGCCGAGGAAGCGCGCGAGCGCGGCCTCCAGCGTCTTGTGCACCGACTGCGTGCCGCAGATGAAGCGCACCGACGCCATGCCGAAGCCGTCCTCCTCCAGCCCGCGCCGCGCCGCCTCGATCAGGCGCGCGTCGTCGGCCAGGCCGAGGTAGTTGTTGGCGCAGAAATTCAGCACCCGCTCGCCGCCGGCCAGCCGGATGTCGGCCGCCTGCGGGCTGGCGATCACGCGCTCGGCCTTGTGGAAGCCGTCGGCGCGGATGGTGTCGAGGGTGTCGCGGAGATGGGAAAGATAACGGTCGCGCATGGGATCCCCTGGCGTGGTGGTTTCGTGCAATGCCCAGAATGCCAGCGCCTATGGTATGCCCGATGCCGCGCGCGCGCAGGAAAATGTCGTGCCGCCCTCGCCACCCGCGCCGACCTCAGGGCTGCGGCGCTTCCGCCCTGGCCACGCTGGCCGCGACTTGCGGGCAGCCCGGCGCGCCGGCGCGCGCCTCGCCGAAATTGCACAGGTAGCTCATCACCATGTCCGGCACGTGGCGCAGCCGCGAGGCCACGCGCTCGGGCGCGCCGAGGTCCACGCCGAGCACGAAGGACAAGGTGTAGCGGTTCGAGATGAAGTACGAGCCCAGGCCGGAGATCGACACATACAGATCCACCCAGTCCGCGTCGGGGCGGAACACGCCCTGCGCCTTGCCGCGCTCGAGGATTTCCGCCAGCGCGCTCTTGAGCGGGTTGAACATGGCGGGAATGACCTTGGACTGGCGGATGTGCTCGGCCTTGTGCAGGTTCTCGGTGCCCAGCAGCAGGATGAATTCGGGCTGCTCGACGAAATGCTGGATGGTGTGCATCACCAGCGCGCGCATGTCGTCGACCGGGTTGTCGCCGGTCAGGCCGAGCTCGTTCTGGCGCTCGCGCATGGCGGCATAGGCGCGCTCCATGACTTCGATGAACAGCGCTTCCTTGCTGTCGAAGTAGTGGTAGACGAGGTTCTTGCTGATCTTGCTGCGCGCGACAATGCTGTCGACGCGCGCGCCGTCGAAGCCCTTGGCGGCGAATTCCTTCGACGCCATCTGCAGGATTTTTTCGCGCGTGGCCTGGGCATCGCGAGGCTTGGGCTTGCGCGCGGTCTTGGCGGTGGCTGGCATGGCGAGGGGTTCCTTGAAGTTGTGCGGGGCGCTGCGCCGCGATGGTGCGTGCGCTAACCAGATGGTTAGTGTACACCGCCCGCCGTGCACAAAAACCATGCGCAAAGCCTTGCCAGGCAACATTCTTGTGCTCCGTGAAAACCCGGTTGACAAGCAAAAACCGGTCTTCTATTGTACTGACTAGTTAGTTAGCTGATGAATCGGTGCGCGGTCCCGGGCAAGGGCTCGCGCGGCACGGGCAAGTCGCCCGCGCCTCACAAACCTGGAATCTGGAGAGGACATGGTTCAAGCAGGAAGCAAGGCGGGCGTGCGCGTCGGCTGCGACATCGGCGGTACTTTCACGGACATCGTCCTGGCCATGCCGGACGGCCGCCTGTTCGTCAACAAGACCTCGACCACGCCGCACGACCTCGGCGAGGCCATCGTGACCGGCCTGGGGGCGCTGATCGCGCAGGCCGGCATCGCGCCGGGCGACATTACCGAGATCGTGCACGGCACCACCACGGCCTCCAACACCATCCTGCAGAAGGTCGGCGCGCGCACCGGCGTGCTGACCACGGCGGGTTTCCGCGACGTGCTGGAGATCGGCCGCATCCGCACGCCCACCATGTTCGACCTGGGCTGGCAGAAGCCGCTGCCGCTGGCGCCGCGGCGCTACCGCCGCGGCCTCAACGAGCGCATCGACGCGCGCGGCAACATCGTGGTGCCGCTCGACGCCGACGAGGTGCTGCGCGTGGCGCGCGGGCTGGTGGAAGAGGGCGTGGAGGCGCTGGCGATCTGCTTCATCAACAGCTATATCAACCCGGCGCACGAACTCGCGGCCAAGGCGAGCCTGGAGCGGGAGTTCCCGCGCCTGCTGGTGACCGCATCGTGCGACGTGCTGCCGGAGATCAAGGAATACGAGCGCACCAGCACGACCGTGGTGAACGCCTACATCCTGCCGGCCATGCGCACCTACCTGCGCCGCCTCAAGGACGACCTCGGCCGCATGGGCGTGACCGCGTCGCTGCAGGTGATGGCCTCCAACGGCGGCATGATGGGCGTGGGCAGCGCCAGCGACAAGCCGGTGTTCGCGGTGGCCTCCGGCCCGGCCGGCGGCGTGGCCGGCGCGGCGCGGATCGGCGCGCTCGGCGGCGGCCGCGACCTGATCGTGTTCGACATGGGCGGCACCACCGCCAAGGCTTCCATCATCACCGACGGCGTGCCGTCGCTGACCACCGAATACGAGTTCCGCGACGGCATCAGCGCGCCGAGCCGCTTCGTCAAGGGCGGCGGCTATGTGCTCAAGGTGCCCGCCATCGACATCGCCGAGGTGGGCGCGGGCGGCGGCTCGCTGGCGTGGATCGATGCCGGCGGCCTGCTGTGCGTGGGGCCGGAATCGGCCGGCGCCAACCCGGGTCCGGCCTGCTACGGCCGCGGCAACGACCGCCCCACCGTGACCGACGCCAACATGGTGCTCGGTTATCTCAATCCCACAGCGCTCGCCGGCGGCAGCCTCAAGGTGGACCCGGCGCAGTCGGCGCGCGCCATCGACACGCACATCGGCGCGCCGCTCGGCCTCGACACGCTGGCCGCCGCGCACGGCATCCGCCACGTGGCCAACGTCAGCATGGCGCGCGCGCTGCGCGCCGTGACGGTGGAGCGCGGGCGCGATCCGCGCGACATGACCATGATCGCCTTCGGCGGCGGCGGCCCGCTGCACGCGGTGGACGTGGCCATGCTGCTGGGCATCCGGCGCGTGATCGCGCCGGTCATGGCGGGCGTGTTCTGCTCGGCCGGCATGCTGTGCGCCGACGCCGAGCACAACTTCGTCAAGGCCATCCTGCGCCCGCTGGCCGAGTGCGACGCGGCCGGCATCGGCGCGGTGATCGCGGAACTGCGCCAGCAAGGCCAGGAGGTGCTCGCGCTGGAAGGCTACGGACGGGAGGCGGTGGAGATCGCCGTGGGCATCGACCTGCGCTACCTGGGCCAGAGCTCGGAGCTGACCATCCCGCTGGCGGGCGGACGGGACGGCAGCGTGCCCGACGCCGCCGCCATCGCGCAACTGGTGGAAGACTTCGGCGCGCTCTACCAGCAGACCTTCGGCTACCGCAACGACGAGCCGCTCGAACTGGTCAACATCCGCCTGAGCGCCTACGGCCGCAGCGACCAGCGGCTGGACTTCGACGCCATCCAGGTGGACGCCAGCGCGCTGCACGGCGTGGCCGGCACGCGCCCGGTGAGCTTCGGGCGCGGCCAGGCACCGCGCGAAACGCTGCTGGTGCCGCGCTCGGCCATCACCGCGGCGCCGCGCCAGGGCCCGCTTGTCATCGAGTCCTACGACACCACCATCGTGGTGCCGCCCGGCGCCTCGGCGCGCGCCGACAAGATCGGCAACATCATCATCGACATCGACAGCCCCCAGGAGGCAGCATGAGCACGCAGTTCGACCCGGTGACCTTCGCGGTCGTCAAGAACGCGATGGATTCCATCGTCGACGAAGTGGCCTACACGGTCATCCGCACCGCGCGCTCCGAGATCGTCAAGGACGTGATGGACTACTCCGCCGCCATCTGCGACCGCCACGGCCGCATGGTGGCGCAGGCCAAGACCATCGCGCTGCACCTGGGCGCCATTCCCGAGGCGATGGAAGCGGTGCGGGCGCGCTACGGCGACGCGCTGCGGCCCGGCGACGCAGTCATCGTCAACGACCCGTACCAGGGCGGCATGCACCTGCCGGACATCTTCATGTTCGTGCCGTTCTTCTACCGCGGCGAGCTGGAAGGCTGGTGCGTGGTGATCTGCCACCACACCGACGTGGGCGGCCGCGTGCCGGGCTCCAACGCCAGCGATTCCACCGAGATCTACCAGGAGGGCCTGCGCATCCCGGTGCTCAAGCTGTACGAGGCCGGCCAGGTCAACGACACGCTCGAGCGCATCATCGCGCAGAACGTGCGCGTGCCGGACCGCGTGCTGGGCGACCTCAAGGCGCAGTACGCCGCCACCCAGGTCGGCGTGCGCGAGCTGACCGCGCTGTTCGACCGCTACGGCCGCGCGGACACGCGCGCCTACCTGAACGAGCTGCTGGACTATGCCGAGCGCCTCACGCGCGAGGAAATCCGCGGATGGCCCAAGGGCACCTTCCACTTCACCGACTACATCGACGACGACGGCCTCTCGCCCGAGCCGATCCCGATCCGCGTGGCGCTGACCGTGCACGACGACCACGTCAGCGCGGACTACACTGGCTCGTCGCCGCAGGTGCGCGCGGCCATCAACTCCACGCTGTCGTACACCAGGTCGTGCACCTACCTGAGCGTGCGCTGCGCGCTCAAGGGCGACGTGCCCAACAACGCGGGCGTGTTCCGCTGCATCGAGGTGCGCGTGCCCGAAGGCTCGGTACTCAACCCGCTGCCGCCCAGCGCGGTGGCGGCGCGCGCGCTGACCGGCTACCGCGTGTTCGACGCCATGCTCGGCGCGCTCGCGCAGATCGTGCCGGACCGCATTCCCGCCGCCGGCGAAGGCGGCAACACCGTGGTGTGCCTGTCCGGCAAGGGCGACAACGGCAAGCCGTACATCATCGTCGACATGATCTGCGGCGCCTGGGGCGGGCGTCCGGCCAGCGACGGCATCGAGGCCATCACCAACGCCTCGCAGAACCTCTCCAACACGCCGGTGGAAACGCTCGAGGCGCAGCATCCGGTGCGCGTGGAAGCCTACGAGCTGGTCGAGGATTCCTGCGGCGCGGGCCAGTTCCGCGGCGGCCTCGGCATCCGCCGCAGCTACCGCGTGCTGGCGCCGGACGCGCTGCTGCAGCTGCGCGCGGACCGCATGAAGTTCTCGCCATACGGCCTGGCCGGCGGCGGGGCGGCCAGCCCGGCACGCAACCTGCTTGAGCACGACGGGGCCACCACCGAGCTGCCGAGCAAGGTCGGCATGACGATCGCGCGCGGCGACCTGGTCACGCACATCCAGCCCGGCGGCGGCGGCTTCGGCGATCCGCTCGCGCGCGACTTCGCGCGCATCCGCGAGGACGTGTGGAACCACAAGCTCAGCGCGGCCTTCGTGCGCGAGCACTACCAGGCGGTGGCGGACCCGGCCACCGGCGAGGTCGACGCCGCGGCCACCGCCGCGCTGCGCGCGCGGCGGCTGGCGAAGGCGGCGTAGGCCGGCGCAGGCCGTCGATACGGCAGCGCTCGCGCAGCAGGATTCACGCTTTCACGGATTCACGGTCACACCGGAGGCGGGTACACATCGAGACCCGCCCACGCCCACAAGGAAACTACGATGCGTTCTTCTGTCATGAAACTGGCCTGGCGCGTCTGCGCGGCCGCCGCGACATCGATGCTGCTGACCGCCGCCTGCGCGGCGCAGGCTGCCGACCAGAAGCTGCTGGTGCGGATGGATTACTCGCCGTGGGGCATGCATGCGGCCATGCACCTCGCCAGGCAAAAAGGCTGGTTCCAGGAGGCCGGGCTCGATGTGGAGGTGCAGGACGGCACCGGCACCATCAACACGCTGCAGCTGCTGGCCGCCGGCCAGGCCGACGTGGGCCAGGTGCAGCTCGGCACGATGGCGGTGGCCAGGGAAAACGGGCTGGAGCTGATGTCCATCGCCGGCTTCGCGCGCAAGGGCGACCTTGCCGTGATGGTGGACGAGAAGCTCGGCGTGAAGTCGGTGCAGGACCTGATCGGCAAGAAGCTGGTGTGCTTCACCACCAGCCCTTGGGCGCCGTTCATCGATCCCTACTTCAAGGCCAACGGCATCGCCAAGGGCAAGGCCAGCATCGTGATGGTGTCGCCGGCGGCGATGATCTCCACCTACGCCTCGGGCAACAGCGACGGCTTCCTCTCGCAGGCGCCGTTCGGCCAGCCGATGGTGTCCAAGGTGCGACCGGCCAAGGCGCTGCTGCTGTCCGACAGCGGCATCAACTTCCCCAGCTACGGCCTGGTGGCGACGCCGCAGCGGCTGGCCGAGAAGGGCGCGGCGATCAGGAAGTTCACCCAGATCCAGGTGCGTGCGTGGGAATACATCTACAACGGCCACATCGACGAAGGCGTGGCGGCGATCCAGGCGCAGCGCCCCAACGTCAAGCTCGACCCGCAGATCCTGCAGGCGCAGATCCAGGCCTACCGCCCGTTCTTCGACAGCCCCACGCAGAAGAGCCTGCCGTTCGGCCGCCAGGACGACGCCGACTGGGCCGCCGCGATCCGCTCGATGGAGCAGGCCGGCATGATCAAGCCCGGGCACAAGCCCGCCGACTACTACACCAACGCCATGCTGGCGAACTAGGCGCGGGAGACGGAAAGATGTCGGCATTCCTGCAGATCGGCCAGCTCAACAAGATCTATCACTCGCAGCGCGAGCCGCTTTACGCGCTCAAGGACGTCAGCCTCGACATCGAGGAAGGCGAGTTCGTCAGCATCGTCGGGCCCAGCGGCTGCGGCAAGAGCACGCTGCTCAAGTGCGTGGCCGGGCTGGAGCCCATCTCCAGCGGCCACCTCGCGCTGCAGGGCGACCCCATCGTGGGGCCGCCCGCCAACATGGGCGTGGTGTTCCAGCGCGACCTGCTGCTGGACTGGCGCACCATCCTCGACAACGTGCTGATCGCCGCCGAGTTCCACGACCTCGACCGGCGCGATTTCGAGGAACGCGCGCGCGCCGTGCTCAACCTGTTCGGCCTCGGCGCGTTCGCCAGCCGCTACCCGTGGGAACTCTCCGGCGGCATGCGCCAGCGCGCCTCGATCTGCCGCGCGCTGCTGGTGGACCCGCAACTGCTGCTGATGGACGAGCCGTTCGGCGCGCTCGACCCGTTCACGCGCGACGACCTCAACGAAGAGCTGCAGCGCACCTGGCTGGCCACCGGCAAGACCGTGCTGTTCATCACGCACTCGATCTCCGAGGCCGTCTACCTGAGCGACCGGGTGGTGGTGATGTCGCGCAATCCCGGCGGCGTCGCCGCGGTGATTCCGATCGAGCTGGAGCGCCCGCGCGGGCTGGCGGTGCGGGAAACCGAAGCGTTCGCGGGCTATGTCGCGCAGATCCGCCAGATCTTCCGCGAGCTTGGCATCTACAGGGGATGAGGGGGATGAAGCAATGAAGCGGATCTGGAAACGTTCCGAGAACAGCCGGCTGGCCGTTCTCACCATCGTGGTGCTGCTGCTGGCGTGGGAAGGCGCGGTGCGCGCGTTCGGCGTGCGCGAGTTCCTGCTGCCGCCGCCGAGCAAGATCTTCGCGCAGTTCCTGTCGCAGCCGGGCTTCCTGCTGATGCAGAGCCTGGACACCTTGCTGACCACGCTGGCGGGCTTTGCCATCGCCGTGCTGCTGGGCGTGGGCGCGGCCATCGGCATCGTCTACTCGCGCTTCCTGGAGCGCACGCTGTATTCGCTGATGGTGGCGCTCAACGCCGTGCCCAAGGTCGCGCTGGCGCCGCTGTTCGTGATCTGGCTCGGCACCGGCTCCGCGCCCAAGATCGCCATCGCCATGCTGATCGCGATCTTCCCGATCCTGATCGACACCGTGCTCGGCCTCAAGTCCATCGACCCCGAGATGCTCAACATGGCGCGCGCCAACCAGGCCTCGCGCGGCAAGGTGCTGTGGAAGATCCGCTTTCCCAACGCGCTGCCGGGCATCTTTGCCGGCATGAAGGTGGGCGTGTCGTTCGCGCTGGTGGGCACCATCGTCGGCGAGTTCGTGGCTGGCGAGACCGGCCTCGGCCACGTGATCCTGGTGGCGCAGGGCAGCTTCGACACGCCGACCGTGTTCGTCGCGCTGGCGCTGCTGTGCGCGCTCGGCGTGATCCTGTTCAAGGCGCTCGAGTGGGCGGAGGAAAAGCTGCTGCCGTGGCATGCCTCGCAGCGCGGCAGGCCGGTGGAAGGCAACGCACCGGCCGCCGGCGCGGAGCGCGTGCCGCAACTGGCGCAAGCCAGGCGCTAGCGCCGGGAACGGGGCCGCCCGCGCTCACTGCGCCGCGGGCGCGCCGGCGGTGCCGGCCGCGATCAGCGCCGGCACCACGTCGTGCAGCCGCGCGAGCACGTAGCGCGACGCGCGCGACAGCGGGTGGTGCCGCGTGATGCCGATCGAGATCGTGCGTGGTATTTCCGGCTTGCGGATCTCCAGCGCGCCGAGCTGCCCCGCGCGGATCTCGTCGTCCACGCCGAGCAGCGGCAGGATGGTCATGGCGTGCCCGCCCATGACCACCTGTTTCATGGTCGCCAGCGACTCGACCTCCAGCACCACGTTCAGCGCGATGCCCTGCTGGCGCGCGTGCTGGTCGAGGATCGAGCGCAGGCCGTTGGGCGCGGGCGGCAGCACCAGCGGCAGCCCCGCCAGCTCGCGCAGCGCGATCTCGCGCCGCCGCGCCAGCGCATGCGTGCCGGCGCAGACCAGGTAGGTGGCGACCTGCCCGACGATGTCCTCGTCCTGGCGCGGGCCGTGCCCGTAGCGGTTGACCACCGCCATGTCGAGCCGCCCCGAGGCGAGCTGCTCGTCGAGCTGGCCGCTGAATCCCTCCGAGATGTGAAGCAGCACGCCGGGCGCCTTCGCCTGCGTGTCCTCGAACAGCCGCGTCACCACGCGGCGCGCCATCGACGGCAGCACGCCCACGCGCACCACGCCCGAGGGCACCCCCGCCGCGTCCTTCACCTCGTCCTGCAGCCGCGCCGACTGCGCCAGCAGCAACTGCACCTGCGGAAAGATGCGCCGGCCGAATTCCGACAGCACCACGCCCCGGCCCGTGCGCTCGAACAGCCGGTCGCCCCACTGCGCTTCCAGCTGGCCGATGCTGCGGCTGACCAGCGACTGGGCCACGCCGGTGGCCCGGGCGGCGCGCGACAGCGAGCCGAGCTCGGCCACCAGCACCAGCGTTTCGAGTTGCTTGATGTTCATGTCGTCGCGGGCGGGGACCGTCCTCACCCATGCAAATAGTGGATAACAGGTATATCCGATTCTACGCTTATGCATTTCCTCGGCGGTCTCTACACTGCCGTCATGCCTGGCCATGCAGCACACCGAGCCGGCGCCAAGACAACGATGGAGACAATTCGTGAGACCTTCCGCTTCCTTCCTGCGCTGGATCGCGCCCGCCGTTCTGGCGCTCGCCGGCCTCGCCAGCCCCGGCCTTGCCGCGGCCTATCCCGACAAGCCGCTGCGGCTCGTGGTGCCCTTCCCGGCGGGCGGGCCGACCGACGCGATGGCCCGCCTGATCGGCCAGCACCTGTCGCAGCAGTTGGGCCAGCCGGTGGTGATCGACAACCGCGGCGGCGCCGGCGGCACCATTGCCACCGAAGCCGTCGCCGCGGCCGCGCCGGACGGCTATACGCTGTTCTTCTCGACCACCGGGACGATGGCGATCAACCCCTCGCTGTACAGGACGCTCAAGATCGACCCGGTCAAGGCCTTCGACGCGGTCGGCTCGGTGGCCTCCACGGTCAACGTGCTGGTGGTGCCGCCCGCGTCCGCCGTGGCCAGCGTCAAGGACCTGATCGCGCTGGCGCGCCGGAAACCGGGCACGCTCACGTTCGGCTCGGCCGGCAATGGCAGCTCCAACCACCTGTCCGGCGAGCTGTTCAAGTCGATGGCCGCCATCGACATCGTGCACGTGCCCTACAAGGGATCCGCCGCCGCCTTCACCGACCTGCTGGGCGGGCGCATCTCGATGATGTTCGACACCGTCTCCAGCCAGGCGCAGTACATCGGCGCCGGCAAGGTCCGCGCGCTGGCCGTGACCGGCCCGGCACGCTCGGAGGCGCTGCCCAAGGTGCCCACGGTGGCCGAGTCGGGCCTGCCCGGCTTCGACGTGACGATCTGGTTCGGGCTGTCCGCGCCGAAGGGCACGCCGGGCGCCGTGGTCGCGCGCCTGAACGGCGAGCTGCAGAAGGTGCTGGGCATGCCGGACGTCAAGGCGCAACTGGCCACGCTCGGCGCCAGGCCGATGCCCGGCACCCCGCAGGACTTCGCGCAGATGATCCAGCACGACGCGGGCAAGTGGTCGGCCGTGGTCAAGGCCTCCGGCGCCAGCCTCGACTGAAGGCGCATGGCCATGCATTCCCCTGCCGATCCCCCGTACAGCACGCACGCAAGCACACCGATGAGTCCGCATTTCGACGCCCTGTTCAGCCCCCGCTCCGTCGCCGTCATCGGCGCCTCCGACAACCCCAACAAGGTCGGCGGCAGGCCGATCCACTACCTGAACCGCTTCGGTTTCGCCGGCAAGGTCTACCCGGTCAATCCCGGCCGCGCCGAGATCCAGGGCCACCGCGCCTATGCCAGCGTCGCCGAGATCGGCGCGGTGCCGGACGCGGTGGTGATCGCGGTGGCGGGCGACGCCACGCTGGCGCAGGTGCGCCAGTGCAGCGCGCTCGGCGTCAAGGCCGCCGTGGTGATGGCCTCGGGCTTCGGCGAGACCGGCGCGGCCGGCCGCGAGCGGCAGGCCGCGCTGGTGGCCGCGGCCAACGCCGGCGGCATGCGCCTGGTCGGGCCCAATGCGCAGGGCACCGCCAACTTCGCCAGCGGCGCGGTGCTCAATTTCAGCACCATGTTCATGGAAGTGGCGCCCGCCGACGGTCCCATCGCCATCATCAGCCAGAGCGGCGCGGCCAGCGTGATGCCGTATGCGCTGCTGCGCCAGGCCGGGTTCGGCGTGCGCTACCTGGTGGCCACCGGCAACGACGCCGACCTCGATGCCTGCGCGATGGCCGAGGCGGTGGCGGCCGATCCGGCCATCCGCGTGATCCTGGTCTACCTGGAGACGCTGTCCGACCCCGAGCGTCTCGCCGCCGCGGCGGCCGTGGCGCGCGCGCGCGGCGCGCACGTGGTGGCGCTCAAGAGCGGCAGCAGCCGGCGCGGCGCGGTGGCCGCGGCGTCGCACACGGGCGCGCTGGTCGGCAACGACGCCGCCATCGATGCGTTCCTCGCGCGCCACGGCATCTGGCGCGCGCGCGACATGAACGAGTTCATCCGCGCCACGCCGCTGTACCTGCAAGGCCACGATCCCGCGGCCGGCCGCACGGTGGTGATGAGCCACAGCGGCGCGGTGGGCGTGATGGCCGCCGACCTGGCCGAGCGCGCAGCGCTGCCGCTGGCGGAGCTGGCCCCGGCCACCCGGGCCGGGCTGGCCGCGATCCTGCCGGAGTTCGGCAGCGTCAACAACCCGCTCGACATGACCGCCGCGCTGCTCGGCAAGGGCGACATGTTCCCGCGCGTGCTGGACGTGCTGGGCGGCGACCCGCAGGCCGACATGGTCATGATCGGCATCCCGGTGGCCGGGCCGGGCTACGACGTGCCGGCGCTGGCGCGCGACGCCGCCGCTTTTCTCGCGGAGCATGCCAAGCCGCTCGTCGTCAGCGCGCCGCAGCAGGATGTGCGCGCGGCCTTCGCCGCGCACGGCATTCCCGCCTTCACCACCGAGGCCGACGCCATCGGCGCGCTCGCCCAGTACGCCGCGCACCGCCAACTCGGCGGCGCCGGCGAGCGCCTGCTGCCCGCCGCGCGGACGTGGGACGGCAGCGGCCTGCTCGACGAGCACGCCAGCCTCGCCCTGCTGGCCGGCCACGGCGTGCCGGTGGTCGCGCACCGGCAATGCGCCAGCGCCGACGAGGCGGTGGCGGCGTTCGCGGCGCTGGGCGGCGGCACGGTGGCGGTCAAGGGCTGCGCGGCCGGCGTGCCGCACAAGAGCGAGCACGGCCTGGTGCGGCTGCGCCTGGCCGATGCCGCGGGCGTGCGCGCGGCGGCCGGGGCCTGCCTTGGCAAGCTGGCCGAACTCGGCGAGGCCGCGCCGCGCGTGGTGGTGGCGCGGATGGTCAAGGGCACGCACGAATTCGCGCTCGGCGTGACCGTGGACGCCGCGCTCGGCCCGCTGGTCATGATCGGCGAGGGCGGCACGCTGCTGGAGTTGCGCCAGGACATCGTCACGCTGCTGGCGCCGTTCAGCGCGGACGAGGCGCGCGCGGCCTGCCGGCGCCTGCGTGTCGCGCCGCTGTTCGACGGCTATCGCGACGTGCCGGCCCTCGATCTCGACGCGCTCGCCGCGGCGGCCGTGGCGCTCGGCGATTTCGCGCTGGCCTATCGCACCTCGCTCAGGGCGGTGGACATCAATCCGCTGATGGTGATGCCGGCCGGGCAGGGCGTGGTGGCGGTCGACGCGGTGGTGGAAATGCGCTGAGGCGCCGCCGCGGTCATCCCAAGACAACCAACGGAACACACACATGCCTGTACAGGAAAACGAAGTCGCGGTCGCGCTGGACGGCGGCGTCGCGGTGGTCACGCTGAACCGCCCCGGCCGCATGAACGCGGTCAACGATGCGCTGCGCGCGCAACTGATCGCCAGCCTCGACGAGCTCAACCGCGCGCCGGCGGTGCGCGCCGTGGTGCTGGCCGGCGCCGGCGCCCGCGCGTTCTGCTCGGGACAGGACCTCGACGAGGCGGCGGCGGTCACGTGGCAGCAGATCGTGCCGTGGCTCAACCGGCAGCGCGCCATGTACCAGGCCGTGCGCGATCTCGACAAGCCGTGCGTGGCCGCCGTGCACGGCGTGGCCGCCGGCGCCGGCTTCCAGGTGGCGCTGTGCGCCGACTGGCGCATCGCCACGCCGGACAGCCGCTGGGGCCAGCCCGAAGTCAAGGCCGGCCTGGCCAGCATCGTGGGGTCTTACCTGATGACGCTGCACGTGGGCCACACCCACAACGCGCAGATGTCGCTGTCGGGCGACCTCGTGAGCGGGCAGCGCGCTTATGAGATCGGGCTGGTGACGGAACTCGCCGCGGCGGACGCGCTGATGGATGCCGCGCTGGCGCGTGCGCGCGTTTTGGCCGCGCTGCCGCCGACGGCGGTGCGGCTGTCCAAGCAGCGCCTGCGCGCGCTGAGCCAGCCCGGCTTCGACGAGGCCTGCGTGGCGGGGATCCGCGCGCAGCTCGAGTGCTATGCCGACGGCGAGCCCCAGCGCGTGATGGCGGCCTTCCTGGAAAAACGCAAGAGCAAGGAGCAAGGACAGTGACAGATGCAACGACCACGGTAACGCTCGCGGCCACGGCCGGGATGCGGATCGACCACCACTACATTGGCGGCGCGCGCGTACCCGCCACGCCGGCCGGCGAGGTCCATGTCGGCGACGCCGCCACCGGCGCGCCGCTGGCCACCGTGACGCTCGGCGGCGCGGCCGACGCGGACGCCGCCGTGCGCGCCGCGCGGCTGGCGCTGCCGGCGTGGCGCGCGCTCGGTGCGCGCGGCCGGGCGCCGTTCCTGCTGGCCATCGCCGATGCGCTGGAGGCCGTGTCCGGCGAACTGGCGCGCGAGATCTCGCGCGAAGTCGGCATGCCGCTCAAGCTGGCCCGGCGCATCCAGGTCGATGCGCCGGTGGCCGCGTGGCGCGCCACCGCGGCGCTGGCGGACAGCTTCGGCTTCGAGCGCACCGTCGGCAATTCGCGCATCGTGCTCGAGCCGGCCGGCGTGGTGGCGGCCATCACGCCGTGGAACTATCCGCTGCACCAGATCACGGCCAAGCTCGCGCCGGCCCTGCTGGCCGGCTGCACGGTGGTGCTCAAGCCTTCGGAGCTGGCCCCGGCCACCACCGCGCGCCTGATCGCGGCCGCCGAGCGCGCGGGCCTGCCGGACGGCGTGCTCAACGTAGTGCTCGGCGCCGCCGCCGTGGGCGAGGCACTGGTGGCGCATGCCGGCGTCGCCATGCTGTCCTTTACCGGCTCTACCGCGGTCGGCCGCCGGATCGCCGCCATCGCCGCCGGCGACATGAAGCGGCTGTCGATGGAGCTCGGCGGCAAGTCGGCCGCCGTGGTGCTGCCCGGCGCGGACCTCGCGCGCGCGGTCAAGGCCACGCTGGCCTCGTGCATGCTCAACAGCGGCCAGACCTGCAGCGCCACCACGCGCCTGCTGGTGCCGCGCGCCGACTACGCCCAATGCCGCGCGCTGCTGCGCGAGGGCGCGGCGGCGCTGACGCTGGGCGATCCCGCCGACCCCGCCACGCGCGTGGGGCCGCTGCTCTCGGCCGCGCAGAAGGCGCGCGTGCTGGATTTCATCCGCGAGGCCGAGCAGGCCGGCTGCGACCTGGTGGCCGGCGGCAGCGCGGCCGCGGTGCCGGGCAGCGGGCATTTCGTCGCGCCCACGGTGTTCGGCGAGGTGCGGCCCGACAGCCGCCTGGCCAACGAGGAAGTGTTCGGGCCGGTGCTGGCGGTGCTCTGCCACGACTCGCAGGACGGCGCCATCGCGCTGGCCAACGCCACGCCCTACGGCCTCGCCGCCACGGTGTGGGCCGCCACGCCGGAGCAGGGCGAGGCGGTCGCGCGCGAGCTGCGCGCCGGGCAGGTCGACGTCAACGGCGGCCGCTTCAACGCGCTGGCGCCGTTCGGCGGCTTCGGCATGTCGGGCGTCGGCCGCGAAGGCGGCGCCTTCGGGCTGGAGGAATTTCTCGAGCCCAGATCCATCCAGCTACCCACTTGAACCGGGACCGACCCATGTACAACGAAATCCAGCTTTCCCGCGCCGGCACCGACGGCCGCATCGCCGTCGTCACCCTCAACCGGCCCGACAAGCTCAACGCGCTGACCAGGGTCATGGAAGCCGAGCTGCGCGAGGTCATGGAGCAAGCCGACCGCGACGCCGCCGTGCGCGTGGTGGTGCTCACCGGCGCCGGCCGCGGCTTCTGCGCTGGCATGGACATCGACGAGCTCGAGATCCTGCCGCCGGGCGACATCCGCGCCGCGCAGTGGATGCGTCCGTTCGACATGAACCGGCGCCCCGACTACCAGACCCGCTACGGCTACTTCCCCGCCATGCGCAAGCCCGTCATCGCCGCCGTCAACGGCGCGGCGGCCGGGCTCGGGCTGGTGTTCGCGCTGTACAGCGACATCCGCTTCGCCAGCGACAAGGCCGCCTTCAGCACCGCGTTCGCCAAGCGTGGCCTGATCGCCGAGCACGGCATCGCCTGGATGCTGCCGCGCGTGGTCGGACCCGGCCACGCGGCCGACCTGCTCTATTCGGCGCGCAAGGTCTCGGCCCAGGAAGCGCTGCGGATGGGGCTGGTGAACCGGCTCTACGAGGCCGACAGCCTGCTGCCCGAGACGCTGCGCTACGCCGAGGATCTCGCGCAGAACGTCTCGCCGCGCTCGCTCGGCGTGATGAAGCGGCAACTGGGCGAGGTGCCGTTCCAAAGCCTGGCCGAAGCCACGCGCGACGCCAACGAGGCGATGTTCGCGAGCATCCAGAGCGCCGACTTCAAGGAAGGCGTGGCGCACTTCATCGAGCGCCGCCCGGCGCGCTTCACCGGCGAGTGAGCGAGAGCGCGGCGGCCCGTCACGCCTGCCCCTCGCGCCCGAGCAGTTCCCGCTTGCGCTCCACGCCCCAGCGGTAGCCCGAGAGCTGGCCGTCGCTGCGCACCACGCGATGGCAGGGAATGGCCACGGCGATGTGGTTGGCGCCGCAGGCCTGCGCCACCGCGCGCACCGCCTTCGGCGCGCCGATGCGCGCGGCGATCTCGGCGTAGCTGGCGGTGGTGCCGGGCGGGATCTCGCGCAGCGCCTGCCACACGCGCTCCTGGAATGCGGTGCCGCGCACGTCGAGCGGCAGGTCCAGGCCCAGCGACGGCGCTTCGATCAGGCCGACCACGCGCGCGACCAACTGCTCGAAGCCGGCGTCGCCGCCGATCAGGTTGGCGCGCGGGAACTGGTCCTGCAGCTCGCGCGCGAGCGCGTCGGGGTCGTCGCCGAGCAGGATCGCGCAGACGCCGCGCTCGCTCTGCGCGACCAGGATGGCGCCGAGCGAGCATTCGCCCACGGCGAAGCGGATGTCGGTGTCGGCGCCGCCGGCGCGGTAGCGGCTGGCGGTCATGCCGAGCATCTGGCCGGCGGCTTCGTAGAAGCGGCTGTTGGAATTGAAGCCGGCTTCGTAGATGGCTTCGGTGACGGAGCCGGCGCGGCCCAGGCCGTCGCGCAGGCGGCGCGCGCGGTGCGCGCTGGCGTAGGCCCTGGGCGTGAGGCCGGTGACGGCCTTGAACACGCGGTGGAAATGGAAGGGGCTCAGGCCGGCCTCGCGCGCGAGCGTGTCGAGCGCGGGCGGCTCGGCGGCGTGCTCGATGCGGCGGCAGGCTTCGGCGACCAGCGCGGCGTGCTGCGCCGCGGTGGCGGACTGGTCGGCGGCGGCGCGTTTGCTGGGGCGGTAGCCGGCGGCCTCGGCGGCCTGCGGCGTGTCGAAGAACTCCACGTTCTCCGGGCGCGGCAGGCGCGAGGGGCTGCTCGGGCGGCAGTAGACGCCGGTGGTCTTGACGGCATAGACAAAATCGCCGTCGGCCGCCGGGTCGCGCGCCAGCACGCGGGCCCAGCGGGGGTCGTGTTCGGTCGGGGAGGTGGCTGGCGTACGGGCCGGGGCGTGGGTCGGTTTGGTCATGTGCTCACTGTATGCCGCCGCCGCGCGCCGCGCACTCCGGCGCTTGCGGTCGAATTCCCGGAGGCCGTCAGGCGGCGTCGTGGAAGATGATGCCCAGCACGTGCCGCCGGCCCGTGCGCAGCCGGCTTACGCCGTGGCGCAGCTTGACGCGGTAGCTGCCGCGCGTGCCCTGCACCGGGCGCTGGTTCACCGCGAACACCACCGCGTCGCCCTTGCGCAGCGGCACCACCTCGGCGCGCGACTGCATGCGCGGACGCTGCTCGGTCAGCACGAACTCGCCGCCGGTGAAATCCTCGCCCGGCTCGGACAGCAGGACCGCCACCTGGAGCGGGAACACGTGCTCGCCGTACAGGTCCTGGTGCAGGCAATTGTAGTCGCCGGGGCCGTATTGCAGCAGCAGCGGGGTCGGGCGCGCCTGGCCGGCGTCGTGGCAGCGGCGCAGGAAGTCCGCGTGCCGCGCGGGATAGCGCGCGTCGATGCCCATCGCGGCATGCCAGCGGTTGGCCACCGGCGCGAGGTGCGGATAGAGCGCATCGCGCAGGTCCCGGACCGGGCCGGGCAGCGGGTAGCCGAAGTACTTGTACTCGCCGCGGCCGAAGCCGTGGCGGCTCATGATCACGCGCGAGCGGAAGAGGTCGTCGCGCGGATAGAGCGCGGCCAGCGCGTCGCAGGCCGGCGGCGCGAGCAGGCCCGCGATGACGGCGCAGCCGTGCTGGTCGAGTTCCTGCCCGATGGCCTCCCAGGGCAGCCTGTCGACCGCCGCCGCGCCTGCCTGCATGACTGTCACGATGGACTCCTGGCGGTGAACGATGATGGGCAAGGCTACGCCGGCGGCGGCGGCGCGTCACTCCGCATCTTGCCGCCGAATTCGGCCGAATTCCGCGCGCGGCTAGTCCGCCCGCAGGCCGATGCGCGCGGCCAGCTTCTGCCAGCGCGCCATGTCCGCGTCGACCACGCCCTGGAACTCGGCCGGCGTGCTGTAGGTGGCGGCAAAGCCCAGTTGCGCGAGGTTGGCGCGGATCTCCGGCCGGGCGACCGCGCGCGCGATCTCCACGTTGAGCTTGCGCACCACCTCGGGCGGCGTGCGCGCCGGCGCCAGGATGCCGAACCACTGGTCGACGTCGTAGCCGGGCAGGCCCAGCTCGGCCACGGTCGGCACGTCCGGCAGGAAGGGCGAGCGCTGGCGCGAGGTCACGGCCAGCGCGCGCAGCCTGCCGCTCTTGAGGTAGGGCAGGGTGTTGGTGAGCGTGTTGATGCTGACGTCGGCCTGGCCGCCCAGCACGTCGGTGAGCGCGGGCGCGCAGCCCTTGTAGGGAATGTGCAGCAGGTCGATGCGCGCCGAGATCTTGAGCAGCTCGCCAGCCAGGTGCTGCGGCGTGCCGTTGCCGCACGACGCATAGCTGGGCGGACGCGGCGCGCGGCCCGCGGCCAGCAGGTCGGCGAAGCCGTGGATGGGCGAATGCGCCGGCACTGCGATCACCGACGGCACCGAGGCAAAGGCGACGACCGCGCCGAAGTCCTTGCGCGGCGAGAACGGCAGCTTGCCGAACACGGCCGGGTTGATGGCGAAGCTGCTGTTGACCATCAGCAGCGTATAGCCGTCCGCCCGGCTGTGCGCCACCAGTTCGGCGCCGATGTTGCCGCTGGCGCCGGGCCGGTTGTCCACCACCACGGCCTGGCCCAGGCTGCGGCTGAGCTCGGTGCCGACGATGCGCGCCAGCGTGTCGGTGCCGCCGCCCGGCGGGAACGTCACCACCAGCCGGATCGGCCGCTGCGGGAAGGCGCCGGCGCGGGCGGCGGCCGGGCTGGCGCCGGCGCGCGCGGGCGCCGCCGCCAGCGTTGCGCCCAGCAGCGAGATGGCCGCCAGGCGGGGTACCACGGATAGGAATCTCATGTGATGCGGTCTTCGGATGACCGACATGATAGTGCAGCGAGCCGGCGGCGGCAGGCGGCGTCAGCGCCCAGCCGGGTCCGCGGCCTCGATGCCGGCGCCGCGCACGTCCCACCAGGCCGGCAGCAGCGCCCGCACCTCGGGGCGCGCGAAGCGGTCGTCGATCAGGTGGACCACGCCGCGGTCGGCCTCGGTGCGGATCACGCGGCCGGCGGCCTGCACCACCTTCTGCAGGCCGGGGTAGAGGTAGCCGTACTCGTAGCCGCTGCCGAACTCGGCTTCCATGCGCTGCCGCGTGAGTTCGTTGACCTCGTTGAACTGCGGCAGGCCGAGCGTGGCGATGAAGGCACCGACCAGGCGGTCGCCGGGCAGGTCGACGCCCTCGGCGAAGGCGCCGCCGAGCACGGCGAAGCCGATGGCGCGGCCGCCCGGCTCGAACGCGGCGAGGAAGCCGGCCTGCTCGGCCTCGCGCATGGCGCGCGCCTGCCGCCGCACCGGAATGTCGGGCCAGCCGAGCTCGAAGGCGTCCGCCACCTGGCGCAGGTAGTCGTGGCTGCTGAAGAACGCCAGGTAGTTGCCCGGGCGCTCGCGGTACTGCGCGGCCAGCAGTTCGGCGATCGGGCGCACCGAGCGCGCGCGGTCGCGGTAGCGCGTGGAGATGCCGCCGGCGATGCGCACGGCGAGCTGGCCGGCGTGGAACGGCGACGGCACGTCGAGCCAGGCGGCGTCCGGCGGCAGGCCGAGCGTGTCGCGCACGAAGCGCGCGGGATGGAGCGTGGCCGAGAACAGGATGGCGCAGCGCGCCGCGCCGAAGCGCGGCGCGAGGAACGGCGCGGGAATCAGGTTGCGCACGGCGAGGCGGCCCTTGCCGGGGCGCGCCGGCGCGGCCGCGCCGTCGCGGCGGATGTCGAACACCGAATGCGGACCGAACGATTCGGCCAGGCGGCAGAAGTGCAGCGCGTCGAAGTAGAAGCGCTGCAGCGCGGGGCTCACGCTGGCGGGCGCCTCGGCGAGCTGGTCGAGGATGGCGGCGGCGGCGCGCTCGAGCGCGGCGAGGAACGCGGGCGGAATGTCCGCGTGGGGCGCATGGGCCGCGCCCGCGGCTTCCCGTGGGCGGGACAGCGCGCCCCATTGCGTGCCGAGGCGGCGCAGCGCGCCGGCCAGCGGTTTCGGCGCGGCGCGGCGCAGCTCGGGCAGCACGGCCGGGTCCAGCTCCGCCGAGTACATCTTGCGCGCGCGCTCGAGCAGGTTGTGGGCTTCGTCCACCAGCACCGCCACGCGCCAGTCGCCGGCGGCGGCCATGCCGTGCAGCATGGCGCCGCGGTCGAAGTAGTAGTTGTAGTCGCCCACCACGAGGTCGGCCCAGCGCGCCATTTCCTGGCCGAGGTAGTAGGGGCACACGCCGTGGGCCAGCGCCGCCTGCCGCAGCGCGGCGCGGTCGAGCACGGGCTGCGCGGCGGCTTCCAGGCGCGCGGCGGGCAGGCGGTCGTAGAAGCCGCGCGCGAGCGGGCAGGCTTCGCCGTGGCAGGCCTGGCCGGGATGCTCGCAGGACTTCTCGCGCGCGGCCAGCTCCAGCACGCGCAGCGGCAGGCCGGGGTTGGCCGCGCGCAGGCCCCGCGCGGCATCGAGCGCCATCTGGCGGCCGGTGGTCTTGGCGGTCAGGTAGAACACCTTGTCGAGCCCGCCCGCCGGCGCGGCCTTGAGCGTGGAGAACAGCGCGGCGCCGGTCTTGCCGATGCCGGTGGGCGCCTGCGCCAGCAGGCAGCGCCCGCCGCGCGCGGCGCGGTAGGCCGCCTCGGCCAGTTCGCGCTGGCCGCGCCGGAACGCCGCGTGCGGGAAGGCCATCGCCGCCAGCGCCGCGTCGCGCGCGGCGCGGTGGGCGGTCTCCTGCTCGGCCCACGCGACGAAGCGCGCGCACTTGTCCTCGAAGAACGCCCGCAGCCAGCCGGCGTCGCGCGCCTCGGTGCAGGCCGACTCGCGCTGGCTCGCCATGTCGAAGTACACCACCGCGATGCGCATGGCGGGCAGGTCGAGCTTGCGGCACATCAGCCACGCATAGATCCTGGCCTGGGCCAGGTGCAGTTGCCGGTGGTTTTCCGGCAGCGTGGCCCAGTCGCCGCGCACGGTCTTGATTTCCTCGAGCAGGTTGGCGCCGGCGTCGTAGCCGTCGGCGCGGCCGCGCACCAGCAGGTGCCGGTATTCGCCCTGCAGCGCGATCTCGGCCTGGTAGCCGGCGCCGCGGCGGCCCTGCACCAGCGCGTGCGCGGCCTGCCCCTCGGCGGCGCTCGGCGAGGGCGTGAAGCGGATGTCGAGGTCGCCCTGCTTGGCGGTGAACTCGCACAGCGCGCGCACGGCGACGGTGCAGGTCATCGGGGCGGCGTGCGCTGCGGCGCGCACTGGTCGGCGGAGAACACGGCTGGCGGGGAAGGGCGGATCTGGACTGTATGAATATACAGTATCCGGGCCGCCACGCGGCAGCCGCGCCACGCCGCCGCGCAATGGCGGCGCCGGCGCGGGCAGACCGTGCCGCGATTTTTTTGCGTATGCTGCGTATCACGGCGGGCCGCTGCTTCGGGCCGCCGCTTTCCCGAGTCCATGTTCCCCCGAGCTCATGCCGCCCGAGCCCATGCCGCCGCCATGAAAGCGCCTCGCCGCCCGCCCGACTCCGCAGCGCCGCCGCCCGCCGGCGAGGCGTCCGCGCCGCCGACCGCCGCCCAGCATGGCCAGCCCGACCAGCCCGACCAGCCCGGAGAGACCGACTACCGCGCGCTGGTCGACGCCATCCAGGACTACGCCATCTACACGCTCGACCGCGGCGGCCATGTCTCGAGCTGGAGCCCCGGCGCGCAGCGCATGAAGGGGTATGCGGCGGCGGAAGTCATCGGCCGGCATTTCTCGTCGTTCTACACGCCGGAGGCCATCGCCCGGGGCTGGCCCGAACACGAGCTGCGGCGCGCGGTCAGCGAAGGCCGTTTCGAGGACGAAGGCTGGCGCGTGCGCAAGGACGGCTCGCAGTTCTGGGCCAACGTGACCATCACGCCCATCTATGGCGAAGACCGCTCGGTGCGCGGCTTCGCCAAGGTCGTGCGCGACATGAGCGAGCGCAAGCGGCTGGAGGAGATCGAGGCCTCGAGCCGCCGCATGAACGAGTTCCTGGCCACGCTGTCGCACGAGTTGCGCAACCCGCTGGCGCCGGTGCGCAACGCCGTCAACCTGCTGCGGCTGGACACCAGCCTGGGCCCCGGCGCGGCGCGCTGCCGCGACATGATCGACCGCCAGATCAGCCACCTCACGCGGCTGGTGGACGACCTGCTCGACGTGGGGCGCATCACCTCGGGCAAGGTCGGGCTGCGCATGCGCAACGTGGAGCTGGGCGACCTGGTGGCGCGCGCCATCGAGTCCGCGCGGCCGGCGCTGGACCTGCGCGGCCAGCAGGTCGACGTGAGCCTGCCGGCGCAGCCGGTGGTGTTCCGCGGCGACCTCACGCGCCTGGTCCAGGTGCTGCAGAACCTGCTGCACAACGCCTCCAAGTTCTCTCCGGCCGGCAGCCGGATCGCGCTCGGCGCCGCGGTCAGCGGCCGGCTGCTGGAGCTGCGCGTGTCGGACCCCGGCTGCGGCATCCCGGCCGCCGCGCTGGACGACATCTTCCGCCTGTTCGTGCAGCGCATGCCCGCCGGGCAGACGCGCAACGGCGGGCTCGGCATCGGCCTGTCGCTGTGCCGCTCGCTGGTGGAGCTGCACGGCGGCACCATCGGCGCGGCCAGCGCGGGCGAGGGCCGCGGCAGTACCTTCACCGTGCGGCTGCCCTGCACGCCGCCGCAAGCGCCGCCGGCGCAGCCCGGGGCGGCGGCGCGCCCGCGCCCGCTGCGCGTGCTGGTGGTGGACGACAACCGCGATTCCGCCGACAGCCTCGGCATGCTGCTGGAGATGCTGGGGCACGAGGTGTGGGTGGCCTACGAGGGCGAGACCGCGCAGGCGCTGGCGGCGCGCTTCCTGCCGCATCTGGCCCTGATCGACATCGCCATGCCGGTGATGAACGGGTACGAGCTGCTCAAGCTGCTGCGCGCGCAAGCGGGCTTGTCCGGCACCACGTTCGTGGCGATGACCGGCTTCGGGCAGCCGGCCGACCAGGCGGGCACGCACGGCGCGGGTTTCCACGCGCACATGGTCAAGCCGCTGGAGCTGGCGCAGCTGGAGACGCTGCTGGCCGGCGTCGGGCGGCAGGCCGCGCGCGGCGGATAGCATCCGCTCGCGGCGCGGCCCCGCGCGGCGCGCATCCGGCGCGCATCGTAGAATTGCATCATTGCCACGCTGGCGGCGCGTCCGCGCCGCCGCGCCTTTGCCGGCGCCGGGCCGCCCGCCGCAGCCGGCGCAAGGACGAACGAGATGACCGACAAATTCCTCAATATCTATTCCCACGGCTTCGCCCGCGTGGCGGTGGGCGTGCCCGTCTGCCGCGTCGCCGACCCGGCCTTCAACGCGGCCGGCACGATCGCGCTGGCGCGCCAGGCGGCCAGCCAGGGCGCGGCGCTGGTGGCGTTCCCGGAGCTGGGGCTGTCCGCCTACACCTGCGACGACCTGTTCCACCAGCGCGCGCTGCTCGATGCCTGCGAGGCGGCGCTGGGCGAGATCGTCGAGGCGTCGCGCACGCTCGCCACCACGCTGGTGATCGGGCTGCCGCTGCGGGTGGAGCACCTGCTGTTCAACTGCGCGGCGGTGGTGGCCGGCGGGCGCATCCTGGGCGTGGTGCCCAAGACCTACCTGCCGAACTACTGGGAGTTCTACGAGGCGCGGCAATTCAGCTCGGCCGACAACGCCTCGGTCGACGAGATCCGGCTGCTGGGCCAGAAGGTGCCGTTCGGCGCGGGCCTGCTGTTCGAGGCCGGCGACATCGCCACGTTCCGCTTCCACGTGGAGATCTGCGAGGACCTGTGGGTGCCGGTGCCGCCGTCGTCGTTCGCGGCGCTGGCCGGTGCCACCGTGCTGGTGAACCTGTCGGCGTCCAACATCGTGGTGGGCAAGGCCGGCTACCGCCACCAGCTGGTCGGTCAGCAGTCGGCGCGCTGCCTGGCGGCCTATGTGTACAGCTCGGCCGGCAAGGGCGAGTCGTCCACCGACCTGGCTTGGGACGGGCAGGCGCTGATCTACGAGAACGGCGAGCTGCTGGCCGAGTCCGAGCGCTTCGCCGACGACGCGCACCTGACCTTCGCCGACGTCGACCTGGAGCGCCTGTCGCGCGAGCGCATGCACCAGACCACGTTCGGCCACTCGGTGCGGCGCCATGCCGCCGAGGTGGCCAAGTTCCGCGTGATCGGCTATGAAGCCGGCGTGGGCATGCGGGACGCGCTGCCGCTGCGGCGCAAGCTCGAGCGCTTTCCCTACGTGCCGTCCGACGCGCGCCGCCGCGACGAGCGCTGCCACGAGGTCTACAACATCCAGGTGCAGGCGCTGGCGCAGCGCCTGTCGGCCAGCGGCATCCGCAAGGTGGTGATCGGCGTGTCCGGCGGGCTGGACTCCACGCACGCGCTGCTGGTGTGCGCCAAGGCGATGGACCGGCTCGGCCTGCCGCGCACCAACATCATCGGCATCACCATGCCGGGCTTCGCCACCAGCGACCGCACGCTGGTGCAGGCCAGGAAGCTGATGGACGTAGTGGGCTGCGCGGCGAGGGAGATCGACATCCGCCCGAGCTGCCTCGAGATGCTCAAGGACCTGGGCCATCCGTACGCGGCGGGCGAGCCGGTCTACGACGTGACCTTCGAGAACGTGCAGGCCGGCGAGCGCACCAACCACCTGTTCCGCTTCGCCAACCACAACCAGGCCATCGTGATCGGCACCGGCGACCTGAGCGAACTCGCGCTGGGCTGGTGCACCTACGGCGTGGGCGACCACATGTCGCACTACAACGTCAACGCCAGCGTGCCCAAGACGCTGATCTCGCATCTGGTGCGCTGGGTGGCGGAGACCGGCCAGATCGGCGCGGCCGGCTCCGACGTGCTGATCGACGTGCTCGAGACCGAGATCAGCCCGGAACTGGTGCCGGGCGACTCGGCCAGCGCGCCGCAGCAGAAGACCGAGCATTTCATCGGGCCCTACGAGCTGCAGGATTTCAACCTGTACTACACGCTGCGCTTCGGCTTCACGCCGAGCAAGATCGCCTTCCTGGCGCTGAGCGCGTGGGGCGACCGCGAGCAGGGCAACTGGCCGGAGGGCCAGCACGTGGCGCGCAACCAGTACGAGGTGGCCGACATCAAGCGCAACCTGCGCATCTTCCTCGACCGCTTCTTCCGCACCAGCCAGTTCAAGCGCTCGTGCGTGCCGAACGGGCCCAAGGTGGGCTCGGGCGGCTCGCTGTCGCCGCGCGGCGACTGGCGCGCGCCGAGCGATTCGGAATCGGTGGTGTGGCTGGCGGACCTGGAGAAGGTGCCGGATTCGCTCTGAGGCCGGCGGCGGATTTGCCGGCGGCCGGCGCTATCCCCGCGTGGCCTGCGTGGCCCGCGTGGCCGGCCGCCGGGCGATGCGGGTGCCGAACCGGTTGTCCGGCATGGCCTGCCTGTGGCGCCGCCGGCCGCTGTCCGGGTAAGCGATTCGCGGACAGCATGACTTCCTATTCTTCCTGCCCTGCGGCGGCCCCGCCGGTGGCCGCCATCGCGCGCGGCACCGCCTCGCGCATGGTTTCCACGAAGCGCCGCAGCTTGGCGGGATAGAAGCGCGCATACGGATAGATCAGTTGCAGCGGCAGCGGCGACGCCTGCCATTGCGGCACCAGGTGCACCAGGCGGCCCTGCGCGATGTCGTCGGCCACCATCCACGCCGAGGCCACGGCCACGCCGAGCCCCAGGATGGCCGCGCTGCGCAGCGCGTAGAGGCTGTCGGTGCTCACGCGCGGGCGGAACGCCAGTTGCCGGGTCTCGCCGCTGGCCGCGTGCGTGAGCGTGACCTCGGTGCGGTAGAAGGTGCGGATCGACAGCCAGGGCAGCGCGGCCAGCGCATCGGGCTGCATGTCGGGCTGCATATCGGGCTGCGCCAGCAGCGACGGCGCCGCCACCACGATGCGCGGCACCTGCGCCAGCCGGATCGCCACCACGGCCGGGTCGCTGACCTCGCCCACGTGGATGGCGCAGTCGATGCCGTCGGCGATGAAATCGGGGGTGCGGTCGTGCAGCAGCCATTCCACGTTCACGCGCGGGTGGCGCCCCAGGTACGCCGCCAGCGGGCCCACCAGCCGCTGCTGGCCGAACGCGTGCGGCACCACCACGCGCAGCGTGCCTTCGGGCTCGTCACGGGCGCCGCGCAGGTCGGCCTCGAACGCCTCCCAGCTGCCGACCAGCTCCTTGGCGCGGCCGTAGCAGCGCTCGCCGTCCTCGGTCAGCTTCATCGCGTGCGTGGAGCGCTGCAGCAGGCGCAGGCCCAGCGAGCGCTCCAGCATCTGCAGGCGGCGGCTCACGGTGGGCTGGGTGGTGCCCATCTGCGCGGCGGCGGCGGACAGGCTGCCGGCCTCGACGATGCGCACGAAGGTCTGCATCAGCTCGACGCGGTCGGTGGACGCGGAGGCAGGCTGGGCGGGGGAGCGGGGCGCTTTCATACGCGAAGCGTATATCAGTTGTGCGAAGCGCGGTACTACCGCGCGCGCCGGCGTGCACCCACACTCGGGGCTCTGTCAAAAGCCAAGGGTAGACACCATGACATCCGTCCAAGCCGTGCCAGCCGGCACCGATCCGCATCCGGCCGCCCGGCACCATGAAAGCGAGGCGCCGCGCCTGCCGGCGAGCCTGATCCTGCTGCTGGCCGCGGGCGCCGGCCTGTCGGTGGCGGCGCTTTATTACAGCCAGCCGATGCTGGGTGTGCTGGGCGCCGACATCGGCGCCTCCGACGCCACCGTCGGGCTGGTGCCGACCTTCACGCAGCTGGGCTACGCGCTGGGCATCCTGCTGCTGGCGCCGCTGGGCGACCGCTACGACCGCCGCCGCATCATCCTGGTCAAGGCCGCGGCGCTGAGCGTCGCGCTGCTGGTGGGCGGCTCGGCCTCGGGCATCGGCCTGCTGCTGGCCGCCAGCCTGGCCACGGGCCTGGCCGCGACGATGGCGCAGGACATCGTGCCGGCCGCCGCCACGCTGGCGCCCGAGGCGCACCGCGGCAAGGTGGTCGGCACCGTGATGACCGGGCTGCTGCTGGGCATCCTGCTGTCGCGCGTGGCCAGCGGCTTCGTGGCGGAGCACTTCGGCTGGCGCGCCATGTACGTGATCGCGGCGGCCAGCATCGCGCTGATCGGCGCGGCGGCCTGGCGCGGGCTGCCGCGCTTCCGGCCCACCACGCACCTGCCGTACCGCGCGCTGCTGGGCTCGCTCGGCAAGCTGTGGGTGAAGCACGGCGCGCTGCGCCGCGCGGCGCTGGCGCAGGGGCTGCTGTCGGTGGGCTTCAGCGCGTTCTGGTCGACGCTGGCGGTCATGCTGCACGGCGCGCCGTTCCATCTGGGCAGCGCCGCCGCCGGCGCGTTCGGCCTGGCCGGCGCGGCCGGGGCGCTGGCCGCGCCGCTGGCCGGGCGCCTGGCCGACCGGCGCGGGCCGGAACTGGTCACGCGGCTGGGCACCGCGCTGACGGCGCTGTCGTTCGCGGGCATGCTGCTCGCGCCGCTGCTGGCGCCGCATGCGCGCCTGTGGCTGATCGCCGCCAGCGCGCTGGGCTTCGACCTGGGCGTGCAGGTGACGCTGGTGGCGCACCAGACCATCGTCTACGGCATCGAGCCGGGCGCGCGCAGCCGCCTCAACGCGGTGCTGTTCGGCGGCATGTTCATCGGCATGGCCACCGGCGCCGCGCTGGGCAGCGTGCTGCTGGCGCACTGGGGCTGGGTGGCGGTCACGGCGCTGTCCACCGCCACCGCGGGCGCGGCGCTGGCCGTGCGGCTGTGGCCGGGCGCGGCCAGCGCGAGGTAAGCGCGAAGTAAGTGCGGGATAGACGCGAGATCGGCGTAGGATGGGCGCAGAATGGCGCCCGAAGCCGAGGGGGAAGGCGGATTCAGGCCAGCGCGAAGGTGTCCTGCTCGAACGCGCACTGGTTGCAGATCCGGCCGTCGGCCTCGTGGATCAGCAGCGCCACCCCGTCGCGGCGCGCGTCGCGCGTGCCCGCGCGGATGGCGGCTGCCTGCGTGGCATGGTGCGAGTTGGCGTAGCGGGCACCGTCCTGGATCACATCCCATCCGTCGCCGTAGGGCCTGACGTGAAGATATTGCGCTGGCATGGCGTTTCCTGTGGCCGTCTGAGGCTCCATTGTGCGCGGACGGCACGGATTTGCCATCGGTGGCTGTCTGACACGCCCGCGCGGCCTAGGCGTCGGCCAGCCGGTCGGCGAAGTCGCGCGTGACGAGCTGGACGTCGAGGTCGCGCAGCGCCTGTTCGTCGGTGTCGTCGGCGATCTGCGCCACGCTGACCAGGCGGAACGCCACCGCCGTCATCGAGTATTTCTGCTTGTAGACGTCGCTGTAGCGCTTGAGCAGGCGCAGCGCGTCGCCGAGTTCGAGCCGGGTCGCGTAGGCCGCCAGGCGCGTGCGCGAACTGACGAAGGTGTCGATGTGCGGCTCGGTCCTGGTGGCCAGCCATTCTTCAACGGTCAAGAGCAGCATGGAAATCTCCTGCGGATGCGTGGGTCAGGCGTCCGGCGGGAGCGGCTTTGCCTCCTCGTGCCCGGGGCTTGCGGTGCCGCCGCGCCGGCGCGATGGCCGGCGCGGAATGCGGCGGACCCCGATGATAGCCTCAGCCGGCGCGGCGGCGCACGATTTCCTCTTCCACGTCGCGCAGCCGGTCCTTGCCGAAATAGATCTCGCCGTCCACGAAGAACGTGGGCGAGCCGAACGCGCCGCGCTCGAATGCGTCCTGCGTATTGGCGAGCAGTTGCGCCTTGACCTCGGTGTCGGCGATGCGCGCGAGCATCTGCGCGCCATCGAGCCCCGCGGCGTCCAGCGCGGCCCGGATGACCTCGGGATCGTCCATCTTCCTTTCGTGCTCCCACATGTCGGCGAAGACCGTGTCCACGTATGTCTCGAAGGTGCCGTCGCGCTGCGCCGCCACCGCGCCGCGCATGATCTGCAGCGTGTTGACCGGGAAGTGCGGGTTGCGCCGGAAGCCGGCGATGCGGTGGCGCTGGATGAAGCGCCGCATTTCGAGCATGTCGTATTCGGGTTTGTTCTTGATGCCGCCGAACGCCTCGGCCGGCGAGCGGTTGCCGGTCAGGCGGAACAGCCCGCCCAGCAGCACCGGCACGTACTCGAAGCGCACGCCGGTGCGTTCTTCGATGGCGGGGATGACCTTGTGGCTGAGATAGGCGTTGGGGCTGCCGAAATCGAAAAGGAACTGTACTTTCACGTCGGGCATTTGTCGGTCTCTGTCTTCGGTTTTCGTTCTTGCCGCGGGAGGCGGGTTGGCGCGGGAAACGGCGGGCCGGGCGCTGGGGGGCTTGCGGCCCGCGGCGCGATCACCAGCTCTCGATCCAGGGGCGCAGGTCGAGCTCGTGGGTCCAGGCGTCGCGCGGCTGCTGGTGCAGCATCCAGTAGGCGTCGGCGATGTGCTCGGGGTTGAGGATGCCGTCCTGCTCCTTGAGCTTGTAGCGCTCGGGGAAATTCTCGCGGATGAACTCGGTGTCGATGGCGCCGTCGATGATCGGGTGCGCCACGTGCAGCCCCTTGGGCGCCAGCTCGCGCGCCATCGACTGGGCCAGCGCGCGCAGGCCGTGCTTGGCGCCGGCGAACGCGGAGAAGCCGGCGCGGCCGCGCCGGCTGGCGGTGGCGCCGGTGAAGAAGATCGAGCCGCGCTGGCGCGGCAGCATGACCCTGGCCGCTTCCCGGCCCATCAGGAAGCCGGCGAAGCAGGCCATTTCCCAGACCTTGAAATAGACGCGCGCGGTGGTGTCCACCACGTCGAAGCGCACGTTGGCGCCGATGTTGAACACGGCGACCTCGATCGGCGCGATATTGGCCTCGATCTCGCGGAACAGCGCGGCCATCTCCTCTTCCTTGCGCGCGTCGGAGCCGAAGGCGTGCGCGCTGCCGCCCTCGGCCTCGATCTGCGCCACCAGCGGCGCCAGCTTGTCGGCGTTCCTGCGCGTGACGCAGGCGATGTAGCCCTCGCGGGCGAAGCGGCGGGCGATCGCGCCGCCGGTGGCGTCGCCGGCGCCGATCACGAGCACGGCCTTTTTCTGGGTCATCTGTCTTCCTCCGGTTCGTCCTGGGCGGACGATTTTTGCGGAATCAAAAACTGCACAGCGGTCCAAAGTATGGGTAGGGGATCGCGCCAAGTCAAGCGGGCGCCGCTGCTGATGCCAGTTGCCGGCGATGCGCGCGGCGCGGGCCGGGTGACGGAGCCGGCATGCAGGACTGCATTGCAGTCCGCCGGCCGTTCGTGTTACCTTGCCCGCGCGAGATTGCCGACGCAGGCACCGCATCATCGAACCGGACAGAGGCAATGGCAAGACACCAGGAAGGCGCGCCGGCGCGGCAGGACATGGAGGACATGGCGGACATGGAAGACGCCGCGGACGCGCAGGCGCCCGCCGAGGCCGGCGCGGACCGCCATTTCGTGACCGCGCTCGCGCGCGGGCTGGAAGTGCTGCGCTGCTTTCCCGGCGGCGACAGCTTCCTCGCCAACCACGAGATCGCCGAGCGCTGCGGCCTGCCCAAGTCGACCGTCACGCGCCTGACCTACACGCTCACGCGGCTGGGCTACCTGCATCTGGTGCCGGAGAGCGGCAAGTACCGGCTCGGCACCGCCACCGCGGCGCTCGGCAGCACCATGCTGGCCGACCTCGACGTGCGGCAGGTGGCGCGGCCGCTGATGCAGCGGCTGGCCACCGAGACCGATGCCGTGGTCGCGCTCGCCACCCGCGACCGGCTCTCCATGCTGTACCTGGAATGCGCGCGCGGCGGCTCGATCGTCACGCTCAGCCTCGGCGTGGGCTCGCGCATCCCGCTGGCCACCACGGCCGCCGGGCGCGCGCACCTCGCGGGCCTGCCGCCGGCCGGGCGCGCCGAGCTGATGGAGCGCGTGCGCGCGCTCGACGAGGCCGCGTGGCCGGCGCTCAAGCGCGGCATCGATCTCGCCGTGGAGGAGTGCCAGGCCACCGGATGCGCGTCGTCGCTGGGCGACTGGATGCAGGAGGTGCACGCGGTCGCCATGCCGTTCAGCCCGGGCCACGGCCTGCCGATGATGGCGCTTAGCGTGGCCGGCGCGGCGCAGTATTTCCCGGCCGCGCGGCTGCTCGGCGAGGTCCGCGCGAAGCTGGTCGAGACCGTGCGCGAGATCGGCCGCGGGCTGGGCCAGCGCGTTTCGGCCTAGCCGCGCGTTTCCGCCTGGCCGGCGGCGCGCGTTCAGGCGGACGGCTGGTCCGCGCCGGGGGCCGCGCGCAGGCGGTACTCGGCCACCAGCCCGGCGGGCCGGTAGATCAGCGCCACGATCAGCCCCAGCCCGATCAGCATCAGCCGCAGCGAGGCGAGCTGGCTGGCGCTGAGCCACGCCACGTAGTCGTTGACGAAGCGCGTGCCTTCGAGCAGCGCCACCACGGTGAACGCCGACAGCAGTACGCCGCGGTTGCTGCCGCGCCCGCCGATGATCACGCCCATGAAGGCATAGGCGGTGAGGATCGGGCCGAACTGGGTCGGGTCGATGTACTGGTAGTAGAACGCATGCATGCCGCCGGCCAGCCCGATGGCGCCGCCGCCCAGCGCGAACAGCCGCAGGCGCAGCCACAGCACCGGCTTGCCCAGCGTGGCGGCCACCAGCGGGTCGTCGCGCAGCGCGCGCGCGGTGCGGCCCAGCGGCGCGCGCGCCACCACCTCGAACAGCGCGAAGACCGCCGCCAGCAGCGCCAGCGCGACGGCCAGCAGCGCGCCGTCGCCGGCCACCGGGCGCGGGATGTTGGCGATGCCGAGGCTGCCGCGCGTGAGCCATTCCTCGTGGATCGCGACCAGCTTCAGGCATTCGGCGAACCCCAGCGTGACGATGGCAAGGTAGTCCTCGGACAGCCGCGCGGAGATCAGGCTGGTCAGCGCGCTGGCGAGCATGGCCAGCGCGGCGGCGGCGGCCAGCGCCAGCCACGGGTTCCAGCCCAGGTGCGCGAGCTGCGCGCAGGCGTAGGCGGCCAGCATGTAGAAGCCGAACAGGCCGAAGTTGACCAGTCCGGTCAGGCCCCATTGCAGGTTCAGTCCGAGCGCGGCGATGCCGGCGATGGAGACCAGCATCAGCAGGGAGATCAGGTAGCTGCTCATGGTCCGCTTCCTTATTTCTGCACCGGCGCGCGGCCGAACACGCCCCACGGCCGCACCAGCAGCAGCGCGGCGAGCACGGCGAAGGCCACCAGCGTGCGGTAGTGCGACGGCAGCGCCAGCGTGGAGGCCTCGGCGGCCACGCCCATCACCAGCGCGCCGAACACCGCCGCCATCGGGTTGGCGATGCCGCCGAGGATGGCGGCGGCGAACACCGGCAGCACGTAGTTCCAGCCCATCTGCGGATCGAGCGTGGCGTCCAGCCCGACCAGCAGGCCGGCGGCGCTGGCCAGCGCGCCCGACAGGAACCACGTCAGCGCCACCACGCGCGCGCGCGAGATGCCGCGCACCGCCGCCAGCGCGGGATTGTCCGCCACCGCGCGCATGGCGCGGCCCAGCGGCGTGCAGCGGAACACGAGCCACACCAGCGCCAGGCTGGCCGCGCCGACCAGCACGATCAGCCATTGCTCGTAGTTCACGCGCAGGCCGCCCAGCGGCTCCAGCGCGGCCACGCGGAACGGGCGCGCCGGCTCGGTGTCGTAGCCCAGCGGCGTGCCGCCGGCGACGAAGCGCACCGCGTTCTCCAGCACGAAGGCCACGCCCATGCTGGCCACCAGCAGCGTCACGCCGGAGCGCTCGCGCAGGCGGCGGTAGACCAGCCAGTCGACCGCCACTGCCACCACGCCGCCCAGCGCCACGCCGGCCGCGGCGGCCCACGGCAGCGGCCAGCCCAGCACCGCGTTGAACAGGTAGATCAGGTAGGCGCCCAGCGTCAGCATGGCGCCGATGGCGAAATTGGCGAAGCGCAGCACGCTGAAGCTCAGCGCCAGCGCCAGCGCCGGCAGCGCCACCAGCAGGCCGGAGACCAGGCCGTTGAAGATGAGTTGAAGCATCGGTGTGGCCTTTTATGAAGCGCCGCCGGCGAGGCGGGTGTCGTGCGCGCGCGTGCCCAGGTAGAGCTGGCGCACCGCGTCGTCGTCGGCCAGGCCCGCGGCCGGCGCCACGAGCCGCACCTGGCCGGCGGCCAGCACCAGCCCGGTGTCGGCCGCGGCCAGCCCGAGGCGCACGTTCTGCTCGATCATCAGCAGCGTGATGCCGGTGGCGCGGATGCGCGCGATGACCTCGAACAGCAGCGCCGCGTTGCGCGGCGACAGGCCCGCCGAGGGCTCGTCCAGCACCAGCAGCGACGGCGTCTGCATCAGCGCCGAGGCCATCGCCACCATCTGGCGCTGGCCGCCGCTGAGCAGCCCCGCGCTGCCCGGCAGGCGCGCGCGGATCTCGGGGAACAGGTCCAGCACGTACTCCTGCCGCCGGCGCCGCGCCGCGCTGCCCGCGCCCCGGCCGGCGTGCAGGAATTCCCAGCCCAGCCGCAGGTTGTCGGCCACGCTGAGGTTGGCGAACACGTTGCCCTCCTGCGGCACGTAGGCCAGCCCCAGGCGCGCGCGCGCCGGGGCGTCGAGCGGGCCGAGCTCGCGCGTGCCCAGGCGCACGCTGCCGGCCGACAGCGGCAGCAGGCCGGCCACCGCCTTGAGCAGCGTGGACTTGCCCGAGCCGTTGGGGCCGATCACGGTCAGCGCGCCGCCCGGCGGCACCGTGAAGCTCACGCCGTGCAGGATGTCCTTGCCCCGGTAGCCGGCCGACACGCCCGCCAGCACCAGTTCTTGCGGCGCGTCCATCATGGCTCTCCCAGGTAGGCCTGGCGCACGCGCGTGTCGGCGGTCACGGCGTCGAAGCTGCCCTGCGTGAGCACCCGGCCTTCGGCCAGCACGTAGACGTGGTCGCACAGCGCGGCCACCATGTCCATGTTGTGCTCGACGATGGCGAAGGTCTTGCCCTCGCCGCGCAGCGCCAGGATGAACTGGCACAGCTCCTCGATCAGCGCCGGGTTGACGCCGGCGGCGGGCTCGTCGAGCAGCACGATGTCCGGCTCCAGCATCAGCGCGCGGCACAGCTCCAGCAGCTTCTTCTGGCCGCCGGAGAGCGCGCCGGCGGGCTGGTCGGCCAGCCGCGTCAGGCGCACGCGGGCGAGCAGCGCCAGCGCGCGCTCGATGGCCGCGGCCTCGGCGCGGCGCACGGCGCCGCGGCGCAACAGCAGGTTGCCCAGGCGCTCGCCGGGCTGGCGCGGCGCGGCCAGCAGCAGGTTCTCCAGCACGCTCAGGCTGTCCAGCTCGCGCGCGAGCTGGAAGGTGCGGGCGATGCCGGCGTGCGCGCGCCGGTGCACCGGCATGCGCGTGATGTCGGCGCCGGCCAGCCGCACCGTGCCGCGCCGCGGCCGCTGCGTGCCGGCCAGCACGTTGAACAGGGTCGACTTGCCGGCGCCGTTGGGCCCGACCAGGCCGGTGATGCGGCCCGGCGCCAGGCTGACCGAGGCGCCGTCGAGCGCGCGCACGCCGCCGAAGGACACGCTGACCGCCTCGGCCGCCAGCACGCGCTGCGCGCGCTGGCCGGGCGCGGCGCGGGCCGGCGCGGCGGCGGGGGCGCTGTCCAGGGCTGCCTGCGTCATCACTTGAGCGTGTCGACGAGCTGGTTGGCGCCGTTGCGGATCACGAAGTGGCCATACTCGCGGTTCAACTGGTCGCCGGTCGGCGTGAACTGGAAGCGCGAGCCGGCGCCGCTGTAGGCGATCGCCTGCCTGGCGCGCAGCGCCTTGAGGCCGTCGACGGGATTCTCCACGGTCTTGCCGGGGCCGTTGACCACCGGCAGGATGGACCTGGCGAACACCTGCGGGTCGGCGCTGCCGGCGCGCTCGATGGCCAGCGCCAGCACCGAGATCTCGTCCCACACGTTGGACGGGAAGATGGCCAGCGTGCCGGCCGGGATGCCGGCGACGCGGGCAAAGGTCTTGTACGCGGTGGAGTCCGCCGGCGGGATCGACTGGATGTGGTGGATGCCCTCGGCCACCGCCTTGCCCACGTTCTTGATGAAGGCGCCCTCGGCATCGGCCGACGACGAGTTGGCGTAGATGCGCGTGTCGCTGAAGCCGCTGCGGTAGACCTCGCGCGCGATGGCCGACAGGTCGGGCAGGTAGCTGGGCAGGAACACCGCGTCCGGCTTCTTGCCGAACACCTTCTCCACCTCGGCGCGATACGACGGCTGGTTGGGGTTGTAGAACACCGTGTCGAGCACCTGGCCGCCGCCCTTCCTGAACTCGGCCGCGAACGGCTCGACCATGCTCAGCGTGAACGGCGTCTGCAGCACCAGCAGCGAGGCCTTGCGCGCGCCGTCCTTGAGCGCGGCGCGCGCGAATACCGCGCCCCAGTCGCTGCCGCGCGCCTGGAAGCGCCACACCAGCCCCTTGTTGTCGCCCTGCGTGACCTCGTCGCCGGAGCCGCTGACCAGCAGCGGGATGCCTTTCTCGATGGTCAGCGGCTTGATCGCCATCGCCACCGCGCTGCTCCACAGGCCGACGATGGCCGACACCTTGCCCACGTCCAGCAGCTTGCGCGCCGCGGCCACGCCGGCGGTGGGGTTGCTCTCGCTGTCCTCCACCAGGATTTCCAGCTTGCGCCCGCCCAGCACGCCGCCGGCCTCGGCGTTGATGTAGTCGGCGGCCTTGCGCGCGGCATTGGCCATGCCCTGGCCGTAGGCGCCGCCGCCGCCGGACAGCGGCACCAGCACGCCGATGCGGATGGGGCCGCCGCCCTGGGCCAGCGCCAGTTGCGGCGCGGCCAGCGCGGCCAGCGATGCGCCCGCGGCGCGCAGGAAGGCGCGGCGCTCGAACGAGGAAGAGTCAGTCATGGCAGGTCGGGATCAGGAGAGGGCGGAAGAGAGCGGAAGATAAGATGCGGGCGGGCGCCATCAGCGCGGATGGACGGCGGTGGCGTCCTCGCCGATCTGCAGCGCCTGGTTGAAGCGGTTGAAGAAGCCGCACAGCGAGATGCGCAGCGTCAGTTCGACCACCTGCGCCTCGCTGAAATGCGCGCGCAGCCGCGTGAAGACCTGGTCGCGGATGCGCTGCGGCGCCTGCGTGACGGCGACCGCGTATTCCACCACCAGCTTGTCCACCTCGTCGAGCTCGGGATGGCCGGCATAGTCGAGCAGGCGGCGCGCGCCATCCTCGCTGATGCCTTCCACGGCCAGGCGCGGCGCGTGGCTGCGCACGCAGTAGTCGCAGTCGTTGAGCAGCGACACCACCACGATGGCCAGCTCGATGTAGCGGTACGGCACGCCGTTGCGCGCCTTGAGCTCGAGCAGCATGCGCGGCAGGTGCTCCACGGCCGGCGCCACGTGCGCGAGCACCGAGAACTGGTCGGCGAAATGGGCGCCGTTGCCGGTGAACTGGTCGAACAGCTCGCGGCGGGCCGGGTCAAAGGTGGCGGGGTCGAGTTCGCTGATGCGGGGCATGTGTGGTCCTGCTGGTGAAAGGGGAGGGCGTGCGGAAGGGCCGCGCGGGCGGATCAGTCGTCCCCGGCCGGCGCGCGGAAGCCGGCGCCGGGGTGCGGCGCCTGCAGGCGCGGGCCGTGGCCGAGCAGCTTGTCGCGCAGCGTGCCCGGCGCGTAGGCGGTCTTGTAGGCGCCGCGGCGCTGCAGCTCCGGCACCAGGTAGTCGACCACGTCGTGGAAGGTGCGCGGCGATTCCACCCAGGCCAGGTTGAAGCCGTCGATGCCGGTGTCCTCCATCCACGCCTGCAGTTCGTCGGCCACCTGCACCGGATCGCCCACCACCACCGGGCCGCGGCCGCCGATGGCGACGAACTCCACGGCGTCGCGCACGGTCCAGGTGCGCTGCGGGTCGAGCTTGCTGAACGAGGCCAGCGCCGACTGGCCGGCCTTGGTGTCGACGTATTCGAGCGTGTCGTCGGGCGCGTAGCGCGACAGGTCGATGCCGGTCCAGCCCGACAGCAGCGCGAGCGCGCCGTCGTAGCTGGCGCGCTCGCGGTAGGTGGCGTAGCGCGCCTGCGCCTTCTCCGCGGTCTCGTCGACGATGACCGTGAACATGGCGAACAGCAGCGCGCTGTCCGGCGCGCGGCCGGCCTCGGCCAGCGCCGCGCGCAGCGATGCCACCGCGCGGCGCAGGCCGTTGCGCGTGGGCGCGCCGACGAAGATGCACTCGGCATGGCGCGCGGCGAAGCGCGTGCCGCGCGCCGAGCCGCCGGCCTGGAACAGCAGCGGCGTGCGCTGCGCGGACGGCTCGCACTGGAAGATGCCGTCGAGGTCGAAGTAGCGGCCTTCGTGCCGCACCGCGTGCACGCGCGCGGGGTCGGCGTAGACGCCGCGCGCCTTGTCGCGCCGCACGGCACCGTCCTCCCAGCTGCCTTCCCACAGCTTGTAGCAGACTTCCAGGAATTCGTCGGCGCGGTCGTAGCGCTCGTCGTGGGCGCGCAGCTCGCGCTGGCCCAGGCTGCGCGCGCCGCTTTCCAGGTAGGACGTGACCACGTTCCACGCCACGCGGCCGCCGCTCAGATGGTCCAGCGTGGTCAGGCGGCGCGCCAGCAGGTAGGGCGGCTCGTAGGCCACCGAGACCGTGACGCCGAAGCCGAGGTGCCGGGTGGCGTGCGCCATCAGCGGGATCAGCGGCACCGGATCGTTCATCGGCACCTGCGCGGCGGTGCGCAGCGCGGCGTCGGCCGCGCCGCCGAACACGTCGTAGACGCCGGTGATGTCGCCGAGGAACAGGCTGTCGAACAGGCCTTCCTCCAGCTTCCTGGCCAGCGCGACCCAGTAGCCCGGATCGAGGTAGTCGGCCGCGTGGTCGTCCGGCGCGGTCCATTGCCCGGGTGCAAGGTGCACCACGCAATTCATCATGAAGGCGTTGAAACGGATCTGGCGGATCGGGCGAGGCATGGCACGGCGGGCCGCGCGGCCGGCACGGGCGCGCGAGCGGAAACATCGGAACCGGCGATTGTTGCGTGCCGGCGCCGCCGCGCCAAGCGCCCATTTCGCATACGGATATGTGTTTCCTGATGCGTGCGCGCAGCGGCTATGGATATGCCAAATCGGTCGTTCGGTCTGGCCGCGCCAGCGTCTACGATGAGCGGCGGTTTTTTCATGCCCTCCTCGCCGCCGCCACCGGGCGGCGCACAGGCGGGCCGCCGCCGCTGCCGCGCGCGCGGCGCCCGCGGGATCCCGCCAACGGATTTCCCGCCACGCGCGCGCTCCCCGCTTTCCATTTCCTCCCCCATCGTTCATGTCATCGCTACTGTCCTCCCTCCGGCGCCATGCCCTGGCCTCGCTGCTGCTCGCCTGCGCCGCCGTTCCGGCCCTGGCCGACGCCGCCTATCCGGCCAAGCCGATCACCTACGTGGTGCCCTACACGCCGGGCGGCACCAACGACAACGTCGCGCGCATCCTCACCCGGCGCCTGGCCGAGAAGAGCGGGCAGCCGGTCGTGCTCGACTACAAGCCCGGCGCCGGCGGCACGCTCGGCGCGGGTTTCGTGGCCGGCGCGCCGGCCGACGGCTACACGCTGCTGAACACCTCGATCGGCAACCTCGCCATCGCGCCGCAACTGATGAAGGTGCGGTTCGACCCGTTCTCCGACCTGGTGCCGGTGGCCTACGTCGGCAACTCGCTGGCCACCGTGGCGGTCAATCCCGCGGTGCCGGCGCAGACGCTGCAGCAGCTGATCGCCTACGCGCGCGCCCATCCCGGCCAGCTGACCTATGCCAGCTCCGGCAACGGCACGCCGGGCCATCTGGCCGGCGAGCTGCTCAAGCGCATCGCCGGCATCGACATCCGCCACGTGCCCTACAAGGGCAGCGCGCCGGCGGTGGCCGACGTGGTGGCGGGCCATGTGGACATCGTGTTCGATCCGCTCAGCGCTTCGTTCATCAAGGCCGGCAAGCTGCGCGCGCTGGCCTACTTCGGCGGCAGCCGCGCGCCCGAGCTGCCCGGCGTGCCGTCGATCCAGCAGGCCGGCATCCATGACTGGGAGGACGCGCTGGCCGGCTCGTTCTTCATCACCGCGCCCAAGGGCACGCCGCCCGAGGTGCTGGCGCGGCTGCGCCGGTGGATCGCGGAGATCCTGCACGAGCGCGACACCGTCGAGGCGCTCGCGCGCGTGCAGGTCGAGGTGCAGGCGCTGACGCCCGAGCAGACCGCGCAGAAGATCCGCTCCGTGCACGACCTCGCCCAGCGCGTGGTGCAGGCCGGCGGCGTGCAAAGCAACTGACGACATCATTCAACCCACGTTTTTCCCGGAGATTCCCCCCATGAAGCTGGGACTGTTCCTGCTGGCCGCCGGCCACCATGCCGCCGGCTGGCGCTACCCCGGCGCCGAAGCCGGCACCGAGAACGTCGACCTGGTGGTGCGCATGACGCAGGCCGCCGAGCGCGCCAAGTTCGACATGGTGTTCTTCGGCGACCGCCTGCTGACGACCGCCGACTCGCATCCGTCGATGATCACCCGGCCCGACCCGCTCGCCATGCTGGCCGCGCTGTCGATGGTGACGAGCCACATCGGCCTGGCCGGCACCGCCTCCACCACCTACAGCGAGCCGTTCAACCTGGCGCGCACGCTGGCCACCGTGGACAAGCTCTCGCGCGGCCGGGCGGCGTGGAACATCGTCACCACGTTTGCCGACGGCTCGATCAACTTCAGCCGCGAGCGCCACCCCGACCACGAGCAGCGCTACGAGATCGCCGAGGAGTTCGTCAGCGTGGTCAAGGGCCTGTGGCAGTCGTGGGACCCCGATCCCTACGTGCTCGACAAGCAGGCCGGCGTCTACGTGGACGTGGCCAAGATGCACGCGCTGAACCATCGCGGCCGGCATTTCTCGGTGGCCGGCCCGCTCAACGTCACCAACAGCCCGCAGGGGCATCCGGTGCTGATCCAGGCCGGCTCGTCCGGCCCCGGCCAGGCGCTGGCCGCGCGCCACGCCGAGGTGGTCTTCACCGCGCAGCAGGACCTGGGCGCCGCGCGCGCGTTCGCGCAGGGGCTCAAGGCCCAGGTGGCGGCGCAGGGGCGCGACCCGGCGCACTGCCTGATCATGCCGGGGCTGATGCCGATCATCGGCCGCACCGAGGCCGAGGCGCACGACAAGCTGGCGCTGCTGCAGTCGTTCACCGACCAGTCCAACGCGCTCGCCATCCTGACCGAGCAACTGATGATCGACGTCTCGGGCTATCCGCTCGACGGCCCGCTGCCCGATCTCGCGCTGGAGGCGGGCGTCCACAGCCGCAGCGTGCTGCTGCTCCAGCTCGCGCGCGAGCGCGGCCTGACCCTGCGCCAGCTCTATCACCTGGTGGCCAGCGCGCGCGGCCACCAGATCGTGGTCGGCACCGCGGCGCAGGTGGCGCAGCACATGATCGACTGGGTGGACGGCGGCGGCGCGGACGGCTTCAACATCATGCCGGCCTACTTCCCCGGCGGCCTCGACGACTTCACCGCCGAGGTGGTGCCGATCCTGCAGGAGCGCGGCGTGTTCCGCCGCGAATACGAGGCCGACACGCTGCGCGGGAACCTCGGGCTGCCGCTGCCGGCGCGGGCCTGACGCGCCGGCCCGCTACACGGCGCCGTCGGCGCGCAGCGCCTCCACCTGCGCGCCGCTGAAGCCCAGCGCGGCGAGGATCGGCGCGGTGTGCTCGCCGACGTCCGGCACGCCGCCCATGCGCGCCGGCACGCCGCCCAGCGTGGCGGGCGGCAGCAGCGCCCGCACCGGGCCGGCCGGCGTGGCCACTTCGCGCCAGCGGCCGCGCGCGGCGAACTGCGGGTGCGCCCACACTTCATGCATGTCGTTGAGCGGCGCGTTCGCGATGCCGCCACGGTCGAGCCGCGCGACCAGCTCCGCGCGCGTCATGCGTTGCAGGTGGCGGCCGATCTCCGCGTCCAGCGCGGCCCGGTTGGCCACGCGCTGGTGGTTGGTCGAGAAGCGCGCGTCCGCCGCCAGCGCGGCGTCTTCCAGCACCTCGGCGCAGAAGCGCAGCCATTCGCGGTCGTTCTGCAGGCCGAAGATCACGCGGTTGCCGTCGCCGGTGCCGTACTGCCCGTAGGGCGCGATGGCCGGGTGCGACAGGCCGTTGCGCAGCGGCGGCTCGCCGCCGTAGTGGGCGAAATACAGCGGATAGGACATCCATTCGGCCAGCGCCTCGAGCATCGTCACCTCGACCCGCACGCCGGTGCCGGTGCGCCCGCGATGCAGCAGCGCCGAGAGGATGCCGGTGTAGGCGTACATGCCCGCGGCGATGTCGGCGATCGAGATGCCCGCGCGCGAGGGTTCGTCCGGCGTGCCGGTCACGGAGATCAGGCCGGCCGCGGCCTGGATCAGCAGGTCGTAGGCTTTCTTGTCGCGGTAGGGGCCGTGGTCGCCGTAGCCCGAGATGTCGCACACGATCAGCTTCGGGAAGGCCGCGTGCAGCGTGTCGAAATCGAGCCCCATGCGGCTGGCCGCGCCCGGCGCCAGGTTCTGGATGAAGACGTCGGCCTCGCCCAGCAACTGCCGGAGGATGCCGGCCGCGCGCGCATCCTTGAGGTCGAGCGTCAGGCTCTCCTTGCCGCGGTTGGCCCAGACGAAGAACGACGACATGCCGTTGACCGTCTGGTCGTAGCCGCGCGCGAAATCGCCGCTGCCGGGCCGCTCGATCTTGACGACGCGCGCGCCCAGGTCGGCCAGCTGGCGGCTGGCGAAGGGCGCGGCCACCGCGTGTTCCAGGGCGAGGACGGTGATCCCGTCCAGTGGGGGAACTGAGAAAGGCAAGGGGGTCTCCAGGCATCGGTGCGGGCGCACGGTCCCGCGGACGACCGAGTATAGGAATGGAGACCGAGGCCGGCCAGTCGAGATTTCCTAACGCCGCTTCAAGGATGTCTAACGGACGGCGCCTGGTCCTCGCCGGTGACGAAGCGGATGAACGCGCGCGCGTAGCCGGGCAGGTCGCCGAGCCGCTGCGCGACGATGCGGTGCTCGCGCCGCGCCCACGGTTCGTGCAGCACGACGCCCTCGACCAGGCCCTGCGCGATCGCGGGCGCGGCCACCGTGCGCGGCACCAGCGAGATGCCCGCGCCTTCCTGCACGCAGCGGATGACGGCCGGGAAGTTCGGCGCGTGCACGCGCACGCGCGGCTCCATGCCGGCTCTCGCCGCCATGTCCTTGAGGAACAGGAAGTTGCTGCTCTTGGCGCCGATCGACACCAGTTCGTACTGCAGCGCGTCGGTCAGCGTGACGCCCTCGCGCAGGCCGAGCGGATGGCGCGGCGGCACGGCGAACATCAGTTCGTCCTCGCCGTAGCGGATCGACTCCAGGCCGAGCAGGTCGATCTCGCCGGCCACCAGGCCGATGTCGGCGCGCTGCTCCAGCACCGCGTGCGCGGTGTCCTGGCTGAGGTGCTCCTCCAGCTCGACGTTGACGTTGGGATACGCCGCGAGAAAGCGGCTGAGCGCCGCCGGCAGGTTGTTCATGGTGCTGCTGTTGGCGTGCACGCGGATGTGGCCCTCGGTGCCGTCGGTGTGCCGGCGCATCTCGTGCTGCAGCCGCTCGACGTTGCCCATGATGATCCTGGCGTGGCGCAGCATGGTCTCGCCGGCGGCGGTCAGCGCCATGCCTTTCTGCGTGCGCCTGAACAGCGGCACGCCGACGGCCTGTTCCAGGTTCTTCAGCCGGTAGCTGGCCGACGGCGCGGTCAGGTGCACGTCGGACGCGCCCGCGGTCAGGCTCTTGGCCTGCGCGATGGCGAGGAACACGCGCAGGTCGGTCAGTTCGAATCGCAATGGTGTCTCCCGCGTGGCCGCCTCGGGCGCATGCGGCGCCGGGGCCCGTATTAGAAGTTTTCGAAGGACCCCTCGTAGCTTTCGACTGGCCTCCGTGCCGGACCCGATTCTATATTGTCGGCTCACGCCGGGGCTGCCGATGCCGCGCATGCCGCCCGGATACCGCAAGCACAAGACGGAGACACCAGCATGATTTCCCCGATGGCCAGACTCGCCGCGGCGCTTTGCCTCGGCGCCGCACTCACGGGGCCCGCCGCGGCGCAGCCCGGGTATCCCGCGCGGCCGGTGCGCCTGGTGGTGCCGTATGCCGCCGGCGGCCCCACCGACACGTTCGCGCGCGCGCTGGCGCAGGGCTGGAGCCGGCAACTGAAGACCCAGGTGGTGGTCGAGAACCGCTCCGGCGCGGGCACCATCGTCGGCACGGAGAACGTCGCCAAGGCCGCGCCCGACGGCTACACGCTGCTGCTCACCACGGTCGCGCACGCGGTCAACCCGGCCATCCACGCCACGCTGCCGTACCGCACGCTCGAAGACTTCGCGCCGGTGGGGCTGGCGGCGCGCGCGCCGCTGGTGCTGGTGGTCAACAAGGCGGTGCCGGCGCAGACGCTCGGCGAATTCATCGCCTACCTCAAGGCGCATCCGGGCAAGGTCAACTACGGTTCCGCGGGCGTCGGCAGCGCTCCGCATCTCGGCGGCGAGCTGCTGAACCACATGGCCCGCACCGGGGCCGTGCACGTGCCTTATCGCGGCAGCGCGCCGGCGATGGCGGACCTGATCGGCGGCCACGTCGCGTTCATGATCGACAGCGCGCCCACGGGCCTGGCGCAGGTGCGCGCCGGCACCGTGCGCCTGCTGGCCACGTCGATGGCGCGGCGCCTGCCGCAGACGCCCGACACGCCCGCCATCGCGGAAGCGGTGCCCGGCTACGAGGCCTATACGTGGAACGCCGTGTTCGCGCCGGCGAAGACGCCCGCGGAGATCGTGCGCAAGCTCGCCGCCACGCTGGGCAGCACGCTGCAGGAGCCCGCGCTGCAGGCCAAGGCCAGCGAGCTCGGGCTGATCCTCGAGCCGAAGCCGGCGCCGGACGCGCTGGACCAGTTCGTGCGCGCGGAGATCGCCAAGTGGCAGCCGGTGGCGGTGGCCGCCAACATGAAGGCCGACTGAGCGCGGCAGCACGACAAACGCGGCACCAGCCCGCACAGGAGACCGAGCCGATGCAACACGACTACCAGCTATGCCCGCAGCGCTTCTTCGAGGACTTCGCCGTCGGCGAGCGCATGAACCTGCCGTCGCGCACCATGACGGACGCGCTGTTCGCCGCGTTCCAGCTCGCCAGCGGCGACAACCATCCGGTCCACTACGACGTCGAGTATTGCCGCGCCCACGGCATGCCGCACATGCTCGCGCACGGCTTCCAGGTGCTGATCCAGACCGCCGCGGGCGCCGGCCTGTTTCCCCACATGGTGGAGCAGTCGCTCAAGGCCTTCATCGAGCAGAGCAGCCGCTTCCTCGCGCCGGTCTTCGTCGGCGACACGCTCTACGGCAGCCTGACCGTCGCCGAGCTGATCCCGGGCCGCACCACGGGCGTGCTGGTGATGCGCTCCGAAGTGCGCAACCAGCGCGGTGTGTGCGTCATGGAGGGGACGCAGAAGTACCTGCTGCGCAAGCGGGCGCCGCAGGCGGGCTAGCGCCCGCCGCGTCTCTGCGTTCCGACGCGGCCGCCGCGCGATGCGGCGCCGCTCACGCGCGGATCTCCGCCGCGGCCGGCACCAGCAGGTGCACCAGGCGGTTGATGCCGCGCGCATCCACTTCCGATGCCGCCACCACGTAGCTGAGGCTGCCGATCGCGCGCCCGTCCTCGTTGACGATGGGCGCGGCGATGCCGACGCGGCCGGGGTCGATCTCGCCGTGCGAGACGACGTGGCCCGCGCGGCGCAGGCGGCTGAGGGCCTGGCGGAACGCGGCCCAGTCCTCGCCCAGGCCGGCGGCGCGGATCTCGTCCGCGTGCTTGTGGTACAGCGCCTGCAGCGTGCGCGTCTGCTGGAACGCCAGGATGATGCGCGAGGTGGCGCCGCGGAACATGATCATCGGCCGGCCGCGCTCATAGCTCACCACGGCCTGCGGCCCCTGGTTGAGCACCTGGTGCACGCACAGCACCGAGTCGCCGAACGCGCGGCACAGCAGCATCACCGATCCCGGCGGCGCGTAGGCGATCAGCTCGTCCATGATCGGGCGCGCCTGCTGCAGCATCGGGTCGGTCAGCTGGATCTGGCGGTCGAGCTGGATGATGGCCGGCCCCAGCACGTAGCGGCCCGCGCCGGCCGTGGCGACCAGCCCCAGCTCCATCAGGTTCGACAGGTAGCGGTAGGCGCTGCTGATCGACACCTCGAGCTGCGCGGCCGCTTCCTCGGCGGTCCATACCGGCTTCTCCAGCGAAAACAGCTTCAGTACGCCGAGCGCACGATCGGTCGCCATTCTTCGATGCTCCTTGGTTCCATCCCCGAAGCATATCACCGAGCCCTTTCTTGAATGCAAGAATCTCGCCAGGTGCGCATAGTGGTAAACGTTAAATGCATAATTCGCACAATATGAGAATAATGCATTCACTCGGTGCGCCCCCCCAAGCGCGGTACCGCATTTGGACCCAGGAGATTCCATGAGACTCATCAGCTTCACCCACGGTGGCCGCGAGGCCTTTGGCGTCGTCGTCGGCGACCGCATCGTCGATCTCGCGCCGCATCGCGACGCCGTCGGCGCCAGCCTGCGCGAGGCGCTGGCGCGCGGCGCCCTGCCGCGCATCGCGGCGATCGCCGCCGACAGCCAGCCGTCGCTGGCCGTGGCGGACGTCGAATTCCTGCCGGTGATCCCCGATCCGGCCAAGATCCTCTGCGTCGGCATCAACTACGCCTCGCACGTGCGCGAGACCGGCCGGGAGATGCCCAGGTACCCGATGTTCTTCACGCGCTTCGCCGATTCGCAGGTGGCCCACGGCAAGCCGATCGTGCGCCCGCGCGCATCGGAAAAGCTCGACTTCGAGGGCGAGCTGGCCGTCGTCATCGGCAAGACCGCGCGCCACGTCGCCGCGGCCGACGCGCTCGGCTACGTGGCCGGCTATGCCTGCTACAACGACGGCAGCGTGCGCGACTGGCAGAAGCACACCATCCAGTTCACGCCGGGCAAGAACTTCCCGCAGACCGGCGCGTTCGGGCCGTGGCTGGTGACCAGCGACGAGATCCCCGACCCGTCGCAACTGACGCTGACCACGCGCCTGAACGGCGAGGTGGTGCAGCAGGCGCGCACCGACGACCTGATCTTCAGCGTGGGCGACGTCATCGCCTACTGCTCCACCTTCACCGAACTGCGCCCGGGCGACGTGATCATCACCGGCACCACCGGCGGCGTGGGCGCGTTCCGCAATCCGCCGCTGTGGATGCGCGCGGGGGATGTGGTCGAGGTGGAAATCTCCGGCATCGGCGTCCTGCGCAACGGTATCCAGGACGAATGACGCTGTCCGGCGCCGCCGCGCGCCGGCCGAGGAGAGACTCATGACGCAATCCACTTCGCTCGCCGCCGCCGTGCTGGTGGTCGGCGCGGGCCCGACCGGCCTGACGCTGGCCAACGTGCTCGGCCGGCAGGGCATCGACACCATCCTGATCGACCGCAAGGCCAGCACCGTGGCCGAGCCGCGCGCGGTCTCCATCGACGACGAATCGCTGCGCACCATGCAGGCGATCGGCCTGGTGGAGGCCGTGATGCGGGACGTGGTGCCCGGCTACGGCGTGCATTACCTGACCCGCCCGGGCGGGCGCTGCTTCGCCAAGGTGGAGCCCACCGCGAGCGAGTACGGCTACCCGCGCCGCAATGCGTTCCGCCAGCCGCTGTTCGAGGCCGCGCTGCGCGAGGGGCTGGCGCGCCATGCGTCGGTGCGCGTGCTGTTCGGCCACACGCTCGAAGCGCTGTCGCAGGACGAGGACGGCGCGCATGCGGTGGTGCAGGGCCCCGGCGGGCCGCTGCGCATCGACGCGGCCTACGTGGTCGGCACCGACGGCGGCCGCAGCTTCGTGCGGCAGTCGATCGGCGCGACGCTGGCCGGCTCGTCGTTCAACGCGCGCTGGCTGGTGGTCGACACCGAGAACGACGACGATCCGTTCTGGCAGACGCGCGCCTACTGCGACCCGTCGCGCCCGGTGGTCGACGTGCCCGGCCCCAACCGCACGCGCCGCTTCGAGTTCCTGCTCAAGCCCGGCGAGACCGACGAGGAGGTGCTGCGGCCCGAGCGCCTGGCCGAGCTGCTGCGCCCGTTCCGCGGCAACCGCCCGGCCGAGGTGGTGCGCAAGACCGTCTACACGTTCCATGCCCGCGTGGCGGACCGCTGGCGCGCGGGGCGCGTGTTCCTGGCCGGCGACGCGGCGCACCTCACGCCGCCCTACGCGGGGCAGGGCATGAACAGCGGCGTGCGCGACGCGCACAACCTGGGCTGGAAGCTCGCCGCGGTGCTGCGCAACCGGATCGCGCCGGCCGCGCTCGACTCCTACGAGACCGAGCGGCGCGACCATGCCTGGGCGCTGATCCGCCTGGCGCTGAACCTGGGCGTGGTGATGGCGCCGCGCAGCCGCCTGTCGGCATGGGCCTGCGCGGCGTTCTTCCGCGCCACGGCGCTGGTGCCGCCGGTGCGCGACTACTTCCTGCAGATGAAGTTCAAGCCCAAGCCGCGCTTCCACGACGGCCTGCTGGTGGCCAGCGCCGCCGACACCGCCGGGCTGGTCGGCACCATGCTGCCGCAGCCGAAGGTGCGCACCGCCGACGGGACCGAACTGCCGCTCGACGAGATCACCGGCGACGGCTTCGCGCACGTCGCCATCGGCGCGGCGGCCATGACCGGCACCGGCGTCGACACCGACGCCGACGCCGATACCGCCGACACGGCCGGCGGGGCGCGCGCGCTGTGGCGCCGGCTGGAAACGCGGCGCGTGGTGCTGCTGCCGCGGCTCGATGACCAGGCGCTCAGGCTGGCCGCGCGGCACGGCTACGTGCCGGTGGCGCTGGCGCCCGAGGCCACGCCGAAGACGCTGCGCGCGCTGGCCGGCAAGGTGGTCGTGGTGCGCCCGGACCGCTACGTGGCCGGCGTGTTCGGCCACGACGACGCCGAGGCGCTGGCCGCGGCGCTGGGCCGGCGGCTCGGCATCGACATGGCGCGCGCCGGCGCGGCGCCGGCACTCGTCGCCACCGCGCGCGCCGCATAGGCGCGCCGCCGGCCGGCACAACAGACAAGCAGGACGAACATGACCACACTACAGACTTCCACGCCGCTGCGGCTGCATCACCTCCATCTGCGCAGCACCGCGCCGGACGCGCTCGCGTCCTTCTACCAGGACCTGTTCGAACTCCGGCGCGTGCCGGCGCCCGCCGGCACCGTGGCGCTGGCCGGCGGCGAGCGCGCCGTGGTGATCGGCCAGGGCGAAGACGCCGGGCTCGCCGTGGCGGCCTACGCCGCGCGCTCGGCGCAGGACCTGGCCGCGCTGCGCGCGCGCCTGGCGGACCTGGCGCGCGATGCCGGCCCGGCCGGGGAGATCTTCTTCGCGCCGGGCGCGTTCACGGTGGCGGACCCGCAAGGGCGCGTGCTGCTGTTCGGCGTGCCACGCGCCGGGCGCGAGCCGGACCGGCTGTCCGCGCGGCTGCAGCACACGGTGTTCCAGACCACCGATCTTGCCACCGTGGTCGACTTCTACGTGCGGCGCATCGGCTTCACGGTCTCGGACGAAGTCGTCGCCGACGACGGCGCGATCGCCACGTGCTTCCTGCGCTCGGACGACGAGCACCACTCGCTGGCGTTCTTCCAGGGCTCGCAGAACGCGTGGGACCACCACTGCTACGAGACCAGCTGCTGGAACGACATCCGCGACTGGGGCGACCGCTTCGCGCGCGTGCGGCGCGGCATCTTCTTCGGCCCCGGCCGCCACGGCCCCGGCAACAACCTGTTCTTCATGGTGACGGACCCGGACGGCAACCGCGTGGAGCTGTCGGCGGAGCTGGAGCGGGTGGACGCCGGGCGCGCGCCGGGCGTCTGGCCCCACGAGGAATACACGCTCAATTCCTGGGGGCGCGGCTGGATCCGCACCTGACCCGCGGGTTCGCGGCGCCGGCGCGCGCCGCCTGTTTCGATTCATCAGAAAAAAAGAGGGGGATACCCCCGCTACCGGAGACAACGCCATGCTCGCTCATGGTCAGCCCCTGTTCGTCCACGAAGTCATCGACGCCCGCCCGATCGGGCGCTTCCAGTACCTCGCCATCGGCCTGTGCATCCTCGTCGCGGTGCTCGACGGCTTCGACACCCAGACCATCGGCATGCTGGCGCCGTCCATCGGCGCCAGCCTCGGCGTGCCGGTCAAGGCCTTCGGCCCGGTCTTCGGCGCCGGCCTGGTCGGCATGCTGCTGGGCGCCGTGGTGCTCGGCCCGCTAGCCGACCGCTACGGCCGCAAGACGATGATCGTGTTGTCCTGCGTGCTGTTCGGCAGCCTCTCGCTGGCGACGGCCTACGCGCAATCGCTGGAGCAGTTGCTGGTGCTGCGCCTGCTGACCGGCATCGGCCTGGGCGGCGCGCTGCCCAACGCCATCGCGCTGGCTTCCGAGTACGCGCCGCGGCGCCACGCGCGCAGCACCGTCACCACGCTGATGTGCGGCATGCCGCTGGGTGCCGTGCTGGGCGGCGCGGTGTGCGCGCTCATGCTGCCGCGCCTGGGCTGGCAGGCGGTGTTCGTGGTGGGCGGCGTGCTGCCGCTGGCGGTGGCGCTGCTGATCGCGCTTACCATGCCGGAGTCGGCGCGCTTCCTGATCGCCCGCGGGCAGGACATGGCGCGGCTGGCGGCCATCATGCGCCGCATCGCGCCGGACCTGCGCGGCGACGAGTCCTACCGCGCCGCCGACGGCGCGGCGGCCGGCGTGCCGATCCGGCTGCTGTTCACCGAGGGCCGCGCCGCGGGCACCATCCTGCTGTGGATTCCGTACTTCCTCAACCTCGTGGCGCTGTACTTCATCGTCAGCTGGATGCCCGCGGTGCTGATCGGCGCGCATCATCCGGCCTCGGTCGGCATCGCGGCGATCACGGCGTTCAGCATCGGCGGCGTGCTCGGCTCGCTGATGCAGGGCGCGCTGATGAACCGCTTCGGCGCGCGGCCGGTCCTGCTGTGCGAGCTGCTGGCCTATGCCGCGCTGGCGCTGGTGCTGGCCACGTGGCCGCATGACTACGCGGTCGTGATCGCGGCCAGCCTGGCGATCGGCGTGACGGTGCAGGGGGCGCAGGCCGGCCTGAACGCGCTGGCCGCCGAGATCTATCCCACCCGCATGCGCGCCACCGGCATCGGCTGCGCGGTCGGCATCGGCCGCATCGGCTCCATCAGCGGCCCCGCGCTGGGCGGCGTGCTGCTGGGCTGGAACTGGAGCGCGGGCGACATCTTCATGGCGGGCATCGTGCCGGCGCTGGCCGCCGCCATCGCCGTGGCCGTCAACCGGGCGCCGCGCTAGGCCGGACGGTTCCGCCATCGCTTCACCATCAGGCCGGCCGCGCCACCGCGCGGCGGGGCCTTCATCAAGAAAAAAAACGGAGGAGACCATGAAGCAGTCGGTAATGGCCGCGGCGCTGTGCGCCTGCGCGGCCGGGGCGAGTCACGCCCAGGCGCAGTCGGTGACGCTGTACGGCGTCGTCGACACCGGCATCGAATTCGTGTCCGGCGTGGGCGCCGCGCGCGACCACCTGGTGCGCATGCCGGGCCTGGCCGGCACGGTGCCGTCGCGCTGGGGCCTGCGCGGCACCGAGGACCTCGGCGGCGGGCTCAAGAGCCAGTTCGTGCTGGAGTCCGGCTTCGCGCCGGACGCCGGCACCTCCAACCAGGGCGGCCGGCTGTTCGGCCGGCAGGCGTGGGTGGGGCTGTCGGGAAGCTGGGGGCAGGTCGCGCTCGGCCGCCAGTACACCATGCTGTTCTGGTCGATGCTGGAGCCGGACATGCTGGGCCCGAACACCTTCGGCTCGTCGTCGCTCGACAGCTACCTGCCGAGCACGCGCGCCGACAACGCGATCTCCTACAAGGGCTCGTTCGGCGGGCTCACCGTCGGCGGCACCTACAGCTTCGGCCGCGATACGGTCAACGCGGGCCCGAGCCCGTCCGGCGCCAACTGCGCCGGCGAAAATCCCGCCGACCAGCGCGCGTGCCGCGAATGGTCGGTGCTGCTGAAGTACGACACCAGCTGGTGGAGCGTCAGCGCCGCCTACGATTCGCTGCGCGGCGGCCCCGGCGCGTTCGGCGGCCTGACGAGCAGCCGCCTGCGCGACGACCGCCTGACCGTCAACGGCTACGTCAACTTCAAGAACGGCAAGGTCGGCGGCGGCCTGCTGAGGCGCGACAACGACGGCAGCGCCACGCCGCGCAGCGACCTGTGGTTCCTCGGTGCATCCTATGCGCTGACGCCGGCGTTCAGCGTGGACGCCGAGGCGTTCTACCTGCGCTTCCGCCACAGCGCCGACAAGGCCTGGCTGTACGCGGCGCGCGCCACCTATGCGCTGAGCAAGCGCACTTCGGTGTACGGCACGGCGGGCTTCCTGGACAACCGCGGCAACCTCGCGCTCTCGGTCAGCTCGGGCGCGATCGGCGCCAACCCGGCGCCGGGCGGCAACCAGCTCGGCGCGATGGTCGGCATCAAGCATATTTTCTGAACCCCTCCCGACCCCTCTCTAACCCCTCTTGCGCAAGGAGACGACCATGCCGATCCGCACCCTCGTCGAAGACCTGGTGGATGCCGGCCACATCCTGTTCCATGAAGGCGTGCTGGATGCGTTCGGCCACGTCAGCGCGCGGCACCCGGACGGCGAGCGCTTCCTGATGTCGCGCAGCATGGCGCCGGTGCAGGCCGGCGCGGGCGACATCCTCGCCTTCGGCCTGGACGGCGAGCCGGCCGACGCGCAGGGCCGCAAGGTGTTCCTGGAGCGCCATATCCACGCGGCGCTCTACCGCGCGCGGCCCGAGGTGCGGGCGGTGGTGCACAGCCACTCGCCCGCGCTGATCCCGTTCGGCGTGGTGTCCGGCGCGGCGCTGCGCCCGGTGTGCCACATGAGCGGCTTTCTCGCGCGCGGCGCGCCGGTGTTCGACATCGCCGACGTGGCCGGCGACGGCTCGGACATGCTGATCCGCGACCGCTGCCTCGGCGACGCGCTGGCCGCCGCGATGGGCGGCGCCACCATCGTGCTGATGCGCGGCCACGGCGTCACCGTGGCGGCGGACTCGGTCGAGAAGGCGGTCTATTGCGCGGTGTATGCGCAGGCCAACGCGCGCCTGGTGCTCGACGCCGCGCGTCTGGGCGGCGAGATCCGCTACCTCACCGCGGCCGAAGGGCTGGCCGCCGAGCATGCCAACGACGGCCAGATCGGCCGCGCCTGGGACCTGTGGCGCCGCGCCGCGCGGCAGGCCACCGCGGGGCTGCGCTGAGCGCCGCGCACCAGGAAAAGAACAAAAGAACACCAACGATACCAGGAGACCAACCACATGAAGCCGCCCCCATCCCTCAGTTCCCCTGCGCGCCGCGAGGCGCTCGCGCGCGGCGCGCTGTGCCTGCTCGCCGCGGCGGTGCCCGCGCTGCCGGCGCTGGCGCAGGAACCCTGGCCCGCGCGTCCCGTCAGGCTCATCGTGCCGTCCGCGCCCGGCGGCGGGACCGACGTCTACGCGCGCCTGGTCGCGACGCTGCTGTCGCGCTCGATGAAGCAGTCGTTCGTGGTCGACAACCGTCCCGGCGCGAGCGGGCACATCGGCACCCAGGTGGTCGCGCACGCGCCGGCGGACGGCTATACGTTCCTCGTGACCGCCAACGCCGCGGTCGCCATCAGCCCCGCGCTGTACCGCAAGCTGCCGTTCGACGTGGAGAAGGACCTCGTGCCGGTGGCGCGCGGCGTGCTCGCGCCGATGGTGCTGGTGGCCAACCCGGCGGCCGGCATCGGCAGCCTCGGCGAGCTGGTGCGGCTGGGCAAGGAGCGGCCCGGCGCGATTCCCTACGGCTCGGCCGGCGAGGCCAGCCCGCCCTACCTCGGCGTGCGCATGATCGAGGAAGCCACCGGCGCGCGCTTCCTGCACGTGCCGTACAAGGGCGTGGGCGCGGCCTACCAGGACCTGCTCAGCGGACGCCTGCAGTTCATGTTCACGGACCTGAGCTCGGTGCAGCCCTACATCAAGGCCGGCAAGCTCAAGCCGCTGGCCGTGAACCAGGCCAGCGCGATGCTGCCCGGCGTGCCCTCGCTGGCCGAGCCCGGCCCCGCGCGGATCGACATCTGGACCTCGTTCAGCGTGTTCGCGCCGGCCGGCGTGCCGGCGCCGATCCTCAAGAAGATGAGCGACGAGCTCAACGCCGCGATGAAGACCCCGGAGCTGGCGGGCGCGCTCGAAGCCAATGCCCTGGTGCCGGTGTTCGACACGCCGGCCGCGTTCCAGGCGTCGATGCGCAAGGAACGCGAGCAGTGGGCGTCGTTCATCAGGCGCAACGGCATCCGTATCGAATGACGCGCCCCCGCGCGCCCCTGATTGCAGTCATCGTGGAGACGAACCAATGAAGCTGGGACCCGACAACAAACGCGCCATGCTGATCGACGGCGAGCTGACCGCCGCCGCCGGCGGGCAATGGCTGGAAAGCCTCAACCCCGCCACCGAGGAAATCATCGGCCAGGTGCCGGCCGGCGCCGCCGCGGACATCGAGCGCGCGGCGCGCGCCGCGAGCGCGGCCGCGCCGGCCTGGCACGGCCTGGGCATCGAAGGGCGCGCGGCCTGCCTGCGCGAGTACGCGCGCCGCATCGAGGCCGCCGCCGAGGCGCTGCTCGAGGCCGAGGTCGCCGACACCGGCAACAGGCTGGCCGCGCTGCGCGGCGACGTGCATGCCGCGTCGTGGGGGCTGAACTACTACGCCGGGCTCGGCTACGAGCTCAAGGGCGAGTCGATTCCCGCCACCACGCCGGACAACCTGCACATCACGCTGCGCGAGCCCTACGGCATCGTCGGGCGCATCGTGCCGTTCAACCACCCGGTCATGTTCGCCACCGCGCGCACCGCGGCCGCGCTGATCGCCGGCAACGCGGTCATCGTCAAGCCGCCCGAGACCAGCTCGCTGTCCGCCACGCTGCTGGCGGAGATCGCGCGCGACGTGTTTCCGCGCGGCGTGATGAACATCGTCACCGGCACCGGCCGCGCCGCCGGCGAGGCCATCGCGCGCCATCCGGACATCAAGCGCATCGCGTTCATCGGCTCGCCGCAGACGGCGCGCCAGATCCAGCGCAGCGCGGCCGAGGTCTGCGTCAAGCACATCTCGCTCGAGCTCGGCGGCAAGAACCCGCTGATCGTGTTTCCCGACGCCGACGTGGACGGCGCGCTCGACGCGGCCGTGCGCGGCATGAACTTCCTCTGGCAGGGCCAGTCGTGCGGCTCCACCAGCCGGCTGCTGGTGCACGACAGCCTCTACGAGCGCTTCGTCGAGGGCGTGGCGGAGCGCGTCGGGCGCATCCGCATCGGCGACCCGCGCGCGGCGGACAGCACGATGGGGCCGGTCAACTCCAGGGGCCAGCACGACAAGGTGCTGGGCTACATCGAGGCGGCGAAACAGGACGGCGCGCGGCTCGTGGCCGGCGGCAGGCGCCCGGCCGGCAGCGCCTTCGCGCGCGGCTACTGGGTCGAGCCGACCGTGTTCGCGGACGTCACGCCCGGCATGCGCATCGCGCAGGAGGAGGTGTTCGGCCCGATCCTGTCGATCATGCGCTGGTCCGACGCCGCGCAGGCCATCGACATGGCCAACGGCATCGAGTACGGCCTGACCGCCTCGGTGTGGACGCGCGACCTGGGCACGGCGATGCGCACGGTGCGCCGGCTGCAGGCGGGCTATATCTGGGTCAACGGCGTCGGCACCCACTACAAGGGCGTGCCGTTCGGCGGCTACAAGAACTCGGGCGTGGGCCGCGAGGAGGGCATCGAGGAGATGCTGAGCTACACCGAGACCAAGGCGGTCAACATCGTCGGCGCCTGAGGTGCGCCGCGTCCCTTGCCCCGCGCCTTGCCCCAGCCACATCCCTTCCCGGGAGGAGAAATGAAACCGCTGTACGTTGAAGATGTGATCGATGCCCGGCCGTTCGGGCCGTTCCAGTGGCTGTTGTTCGCCATCTGCTTCCTGATCGCGCTGATGGATGGCGCCAGCATCCAGATCATGGGCCTGAGCGCGCCGACGATGGCGCACTCGCTCGGACTCGGGCCGGAGCAGCTGGGCCCGGTGTTCGCCGCGTCCGAGATCGGCTTCATGGCCGGCGCGCTGTTCTTCGGCCCGCTGGCCGACCGCTTCGGCCGCAAGTCCGTGCTGGTGCTGTGCACGCTGCTGTTCGGCGTGGCCTCGCTGTGCACCGCGGCGGCGACCGGCTTCGGCATGCTGCTGGCGCTGCGCGTGCTGACCGGCATCGGCCTCGGCGGCGCGGCGCCGTGCTTCGTGAGCCTGGCGACGGAGTTCGTCGCGCAGCGGCTGCGCGCGCGCGTGGCCTCGCTGCTGTGGGCGGCGGTGCCGGCCGGCGGGGTGCTGGCCGGCTTCGCCGGCAGCCGGCTGATCCCGGCCTTCGGCTGGCAGGCCATGTTCCAGGCCTTCGGCGCGGTGACGATCGCCGGCGCGCTGCTGGTGTGCCTGTGCGTGCCGGAGTCGCTGCGCTTCCTGATCCTGGCCGGGCGCCAGGGCGCGGCGACGCAGCGCATCCTCGCCCGCCTCGGCGTGGACCCGCGGCAGCGCGGCGCCACGCTGCGCATGCGCGAAGCGGTGCCGCAGGGCATGCCGGCCTCGCACCTGTTTACCGGCGGGCGCGCGCGTTTCACCGGCTTCCTGTGGCTCGGCTTCTTCCTGAACTTCATGACGCTGATCGGCGTGCTGGCCTGGACCACCACGCTGCTGCGCGGGCACGGCATGTCCCTGCCGGACACCTCGCTGGTGCTGGCCTGGAACAACGTCGGCGGCGTGGCCGGCGTGGCGCTGGCCGGCAAGCTGATGGAGCGGTTCGGCACGTTCCGCTTCCTGGCCATGCTGCTGGCCAGCGGCAGCGTCGCGGTGGCGCTGACCGGGCTCGCCGGCGCGCAGCTCGCGTTCGCCGCGGCGTGCTCGATGCTGACCGGGTTCTGCGTCGGCGGCGCCACCTCCGGCATGATCGGCCTGGCGGCCCTGGGCTATCCCACCGCCATCCGCTCGACCGGCGTGGGATGCGGCCTGGCGGCCGGCCGGCTCGGCGGCGCGACCGGGCCGCTGCTGGTCGGCGCGCTGGTCGGCGCCGGCATGGACACCACGCAGACCTTCGCGCTGATCGCCATGCCGTCGCTGCTTGCCGCGTTCGCCGTGCTGGCGATGCGCCGCGCCGGCGGCGCGCCGGCCCCGGCCACGGCCGGCGCGCGTTGACGATTCTCGCCGGGGTGGTTGCCCCGGCTACTTTTCCTTGCCGCCATGACCACCGATACCAGCAGGCCCTTCGAGACGCTTTCCACCATCGCGGTGTCGCCGCATGAACGGTCCGGGTTCTGGCGCAAAGCCATCCGCGGCAGCTTCGGCGGACTGCATGTCGACACCTATGGACGCGACGCCTTCGACGGCGCGCTGCGCATGGCCAGCGTCGGGCAGACCCGGCTGTGCCGCGTGACCGCGCAGGCCCACCGCGCGACCAACCTGCCGGCGCATGCCGCCGACGCGCCGCGCCGCTACAAGGTGGTGGTCCAGTTCGAGGGCGAGTCCCGCTTCGAGCAGGATGGCCTGGCCGCGTGCCTGGCGCCGGGGGACTGGGCCATCTACGACACCGCGCGCCCGTACCGCATGACCGCGAGCCGGCCGGTGGACCTGGCCACGATGGTGGTGCCGCACGCGGCGCTACCGCTGTCGCCGCGCGAGCGCCGCGCCGTGCTGCTGCGCGCGCACAGCGCGCGCGGCGGCGCCGGTGGCCGGATGGCCGCCTGCATGGCCGGCGCGCTGGCGGGGGCTGCGATGTCGGAAGCGCAAGCGGGCGAGCTGGGCGAGGCGCTGGCCGCGGCGGTGCGGGAGCAGCTCGCCGCCGCGCCCCGGCACCTGCTGCCGGCGGTGCTGCGCGAGCGGATCGTGGAATACGTGCGCTGCCATCTGGCGCGGGCGGACCTGTGCGTCGACCAGATCGCGGCGGCGCTCAATTGCTCGAAGCGCTACCTGCACATGGTGTTCGACGCCGACGGCATGACGCTGGCCCGGTACATCCAGCAACTGCGCCTGGCGCAGATCAGCCAGGACCTGGCGGACCCGGCGCTGGGCGCGCATTCGATCACCGAGATCTCGATGCGCTGGGGCTTCGTCAGCAGCGGGCATTTTTCCCGCAGCTTCAGGCAGGCCTTCGGCACCACGCCGCGCGACTACCGCGCGGCCAGCCTCGCGGGACGGCGCTAGCCGAGCCGGTGGATCCCGCTCAGCACGTGGGCTTCCATGCCGCCGTCGCAGGGGATGTTGGCGCCGCGGATCCAGGCGCTTTCGTCGCTGCACAGGAAGGCCACCAGCGGAGCGATGTCCGCGGGCCGCCCGGCGCGCTCCATGAGGCGCATGTCCTCCTCGGCGCGTTCGCCGAGGGTCTTGAGGAAATCCTGGTGGATCGGCGTTTCCACCGGCCCCGGGCTGACCGCGTTCATGCGGATGCCGCGCTCGCGCCAGCGCCAGCGGCATTGCAGGGTCCACACCACCAGCGCTTCCTTCGACAGGAAATAGGCGCGCGCGTCGTCCACGCCGTGGCTCGCGCAGAACGCCGGCACGTCTTCGGGCTGCCGGACTTCGAGCAGCGCCAGCGCCTGCGCGGCGTCCTGGTGCCAGCCGAAGCCGGCCAGCGAGGCCAGGTTGACGATGGCCGCGCCGTTGTTGAGACGGGGCAGCAGGGCCTCGGTGAACAGCCGCAGGCCGGTGAAGTTGACCTGCAGCACCGGCACGGCGCCGCGCGTGGGCGGCAGGCCGGCGATGTTGCACAGCGCGTCGGCGCGCTCGATGCGCGCGGCCGCGGCCGCGATCGAGGCCGGGTCGGACAGGTCGGCCTGCACGAACTGGTCGACGCCGCTTCCCGGCACGGCATTGCGGTCGACGCCGATCACGTGCGCGCCGGCGGCCTTGAAGTACGCCGCGCAGGCGGCACCGATGCCGGACGCCGCGCCGGTGACGACGACCGCTTTGTCTGCGAATTTCATGGACATTCCTCCTGGATTGCCGGCGCGCCCGTGCGCGGGTGCGCGGGTAGCCGGTCACTGGATGCCAATGATGCCGGCGCGCCGCGCGGCTGTCTTGCCCGACAGTGAACTGCGGGGAGGGGCCGCGCCGCGGCGCGGTTTACTTCCCTCACAGGCAAGCCGGCCGCGCGCCGCGTGCCTACAGTAGCGTCACGAAGCAACTACCGCATGGAGACGCGCTTGCGAGATTTTTCCCTTCTGATTGCCGGCCGCGCGGTTCCCGCCGCGTCCGGCGCGCTGTTCGAGCGCAGGAACCCGCTGTCCGGCGCCGTCGTCACGCGCGCCGCCGCCGCCACGGTGGCCGACGCGCGCGCCGCGGCCGACGCCGCCGCGGCGGCGTTCCCGGCCTGGTCGGCGCTCGGCCCGGGGCCGCGCCGGCACAAGCTGCTGCTGGCCGCCGACCGGCTCGAGCGGCGGCGCGCCGCGCTGGTCGACACGATGATGGCGGAAACGGGCGCCGCGCGCGCCTGGGCCGGGCACAATGTCGACGCCGCCGCCGCCATCCTGCGCGAGGCCGCGTACATGACCACGCGGATCCAGGGCGAGGTCATCCCGTCGGACGAGGCGCGCGTGGCGATGGCCATGCGCTGCCCGGTCGGCGTGGTGCTCGGCATCGCGCCGTGGAACGCGCCGGTCGTGCTAGGCGTGCGCGCGGTGGCGATGGCGCTGGCGTGCGGCAACACCGCGATCCTGAAGGCGTCCGACGTCAGCCCCGGCGTGCACGTGCTGATCGGCGAGGCGATGATCGAGGCCGGCCTGGACGGCGGCATCGTCAACGTCGTCACGCACGCGCCGGCCGATGCCGAGGACGTCGTGGGCGCGCTGATCGACCATCCGGCCGTGCGCCGCGTCAACTTCACCGGGTCGACGCGCGTCGGCCGCGTGGTGGCGCGCCGCGCCGCCGAGCACCTCAAGCCGGTGCTGCTGGAGCTGGGCGGCAAGGCGCCCTGCCTGGTGCTCGACGACGCCGACCTCGATGCCGCGGTGCGCGCGGCCGCCTTCGGCGCGTTCTTCAACCAGGGGCAGATCTGCATGTCCACCGAGCGCATCCTGGTGGCCGACGGCGTGGCCGAGGCCTTCGTCGACAAGCTCGCCGGGCGCGCGCGCGGCCTGACCGCGGGTGATCCGGCCAGCGGCGGGCACGCGCTGGGCGCGCTCGCCGACCCGCTCGCCCACAAGCGCATCAATGCGCTGATCGCCGACGCGGTGGCACAGGGCGCGCGCGTGGTCGCGGGCGGGGACGCGCGCGGCGCGCTGATGTCCGCCACGGTGCTCGACGGCGTGACGCCCGCCATGCGCATCTTCCACGAGGAGACCTTCGGCCCGGTGGTATGCGTCACGCGCGTGGCCGACGACGAACAGGCGGTCGCGCTGGCGAACCAGTCCGAGTACGGCCTGTCGGCTTCGGTGTTCGGCAGCGACGCCGCGCGCGCGCTCAACATCGCGCGCCGCCTCGAGACCGGCATCTGCCACATCAACGGCGCCACCGTCAGCGACGAGCCGCAGATGCCGTTCGGCGGCGTCAAGGCCACCGGCTACGGCCGCTTCGGCGGCAGCGCCGGCGTGGCCGAGTTCACCGAGCTGCGCTGGGTGACGATCGCCACCGGCGCGGCTGCCTATCCGATCTGAAACCCCCACGAACACGGCAACATGGCACGGCGGGCGCGGGCCCGCCGCGGCCGGCCGAACCAGGAGCGAGACAAACATGAGCGCACCGATCCAACGCAACCAGCAACCCGGCTGGACGCGCTTCCGGCACGGCGACTTCGAATGCACCGTGGTGACCGACGGCCTGCTGCACATGGGCCCGCCGCGCGACACCTTTCCGCATGCCGACCCGCAGGAGATCGACCGCCTGCTGGCCGACGCCTACCTGCCGACCGAGACCATCGAGCTCGACCAGAACCTGCTGATCGTCAACACCGGCAGGCAACTGGTGCTGTTCGACACCGGCGTGGGCATCAACGCCGAGCTCGGCGTCAAGACCTTCGGCAAGCTGACCGGGCGCGCGCTGTCCAGCATGCGCGCGGCCGGCATCGCGCCGGAGCAGATCGACGTGATCGCGCTCACGCACGCGCATCCCGACCACTGCTGGGGACTGGTCGACGACGACGGCAACAAGCTCTACCCGAACGCGCGCGTCTGCATCAACCGCGTCGACATGGAATACTGGACCGATCTCGGCAATATCCGCGACACCATGTCGGAGCACATGAAAGACCATTTCCGCGGCGCGCACCTGAACATCCTCGCCTATCGCGACGTCATCACGTTCCTCGCGGATGGCGACGAAGTGGTGCCCGGCATCACCGCTCACCTGACGCCCGGCCACAGCCCGGGGCACATGGTTTACCGGATCGCCAGCCAGGGCAGGGCGCTGCTCAACTGGGGCGATCTCTGCCATCACCAGATCCTGCTGCTCAAGCGGCCCAACTGGGCCTTCAAGTTCGACTCCGACAGCGCCGCCGCCGCGGTGTCGCGGCTGCGCGTGCTCGACTGGGCCTGCGGCGAGAACATGGAAATCCTGTCGTACCACTTCCCGTTCCCGGGGCGCGGACACCTGCGCCGCAACGCGGACGGCTACGACTGGCTGCCGACCCGGCTCGAGCTGGAAGCGCCCGAGGCGCTGTCGTAGCCACGCCGCTCGCCGCGCTCGCATCCGGCCATCGCCGCCTCCCGCTCAAAGGTTATCGATTTCAAGGCCATCGACCTCAAGGCCACCGATCTCAAAGGCTATCGACATGACCCAACCCTATCGCTGCACCTGTGGCCTCATCGACGTCCACGCGCACTGCCTGCCTCCCGCCTACCGCCAGGCCCTCGCGGACGCCGGCCTGGCCTCGCTCGACGGCGGCTACCCGATTCCCGCGTGGTCCGCGCAGGCCGCCATCGACGTCATGGACGCGGGCGGCATCGACACCATGATGCTGTCGGTGTCCTCGCCGAGCGTCGGCTTCCTGCGCGACGCCGGCGCGCGCGAGCGCCTGGCGCGCCGCATCAACGAAGACATCGCCGAGACCGTGCGCGCGCATCCGGGGCGCTTCGGCGGCTTCGCCACGCTGCCGCTGCCGCATGTCGAAGCCTCGCTCAAGGAGATCGACCATGCCTTCGGCAAGCTCGGCCTCGACGGCGTCGTCATCGAGACCAACACCGACGGCAAGTACCTGGGCAACCCGGCGCTCGCCCCGATCTTCGACGCGCTCAACGAGCGCCACGCCACCATCTTCCTCCACCCCACGGCGCCGCAATGCCTCGAAGCCGTCGGGCTCGGCCGCCCGGCGCCGCTGTTCGAGTTCCCGTGCGACACCGCGCGCACGGTCATCGACCTGGTGTTCTCCGACACGCTGCGCCGCTGCCCGAACCTGAAGCTCATCCTGCCGCACGCGGGCGGCGTGCTGCCGTCGATCGCGCACCGCATCGCGCTGCTCGCGCCGATGCCGGTCATGAAGCCGGCCCCGAAAAGCAGCGAAGCGGTGCTCGACGAGTTCCGCAACCTGTACTACGACCTGGCCATGTCGGCGAACCAGCCCACCTTCGACAGCCTGCGCACGCTCGCGCCGCTTTCACAGATCCTGTTCGGCACCGACTTCCCGTTCCAGCCGGCGGCGAACGTGGCGAAGAACATCGACAACTTCCGCCGCCTCGGCGGCCTGACGGCGCAGGAGCACGCGGCGATCGCGCGGGAAAATGTGCGGCGGCTGTTTCCGCGGTTCGGGGCTTAGGGGTTCGCGGAAGGGATGCCTGACCGAGGAGGAGCCTCTTCAAAGTCACAAAGACCCCGTGCGGAATTTCCAGGGTTCTCCATATGCCTGTTGTGTACGGGGACACAACATGTCTCTCGTCGGAAGGCGGATCGCATTGGATGGATTCAACCAGCGGTCTCGACAGCATCCGTCAGCTAGGCGAGTGAATGGAGTTGGGAGTCCAGCGTGGTCAACTTGGACACATTCATGGAGTGGCTGAAGGCCGGCAGCGCGTGGCGGCACTCGATCCTGCACGCCTTCGTCTCAAATTTCCAGTGCTGGGCACCGGTCGTCGTCACGAGTTTGAAATACTCGCGCGACCGATCTAGCCACCGAATTCTTGCATTGAATGTTGACGCGCAGAACATTCTCCTGCGCGGGAACAAGTGGGACTTCAACGTGATCGCAAGCATTGTTCGGCGCTGGCATCTTCGCGTCGAGCATGCAGAAGCAGTACGCAATCCTGCTTTCAAGTAGGCGAAGGATCTAGTGACTCGCCAGGCATTGTGTTGCACTGTGACGAGGCGCCAGCGTCACTGACCACCACCCTCCAATTCCTTGACGGACCAGCGCTATCTCCAATTCGTGGCAGAAGCGTGCTGTTTAGGCCGCAAGAGTCAATTGCGCATGTGGCGTCCCCGAGGCGGAAACGATGAGGGGTCCCTATCTGTCGATGGCACGGGCACCCCTCGTTAGAGGGGTGTGGCCAAAGATGCCCATGCTTTTTTCCAAGACAATCCCTCTGTGAGGCACAATTTCACAGCGGCAAGCTATCTAGTGGGGTCCTGGATTGAGCGAGGTAACTGGCCTGCAATATGCTCGATCGGAGCGGACATTGCAGGGGTATGTTCTCAGTCAATTCATATAGGCGCTATATCAAAAAATACGAGCTGGGGAAAATATGGCCAGACGAAAGAAAAATATAGGGAGTGGGGGGATTGTCGGTATTGGGGTTTTCATAATACTTGTCCTGATTTTTGCGCTACCCAAGGAATGGTGGATATTCTTGGGAGTCTGTGCAGCGGGCTACGGTGCTTTCAAGTTGTTCTTCAGAGGTTCAAAGCGGACGCCCATGACCTCGCCAAATCAGGCAGGATCGGTTGCAGTACATACCAGTGTATTGGCCGATAGCGTCGGGGGATCGTCGGATGAGGCACATGGCTTTGCCACATCGGGTTTTCGTATTCCATCGCCACCGAAGGGGATGGGGGCGGCAAAGTGGATTCCCCCCGGCACCGTCATCACAGTTTCGGGAAAAAGTGACAGCGACAAGATCTTGATCCCCGGTGGCATGATCTATGTCGGGACGTCACTACCATCACTGCATGGGGGAAATGATCCAAGCCTGATAGATCCTCGCAAGGCTGTTGCTGCGGAAAGTGATTTTAGGGTGCGGCAGACAGACTACTGGCCGAGCTATTCTGATATATCGCCCAAGGCCCGTCGGGCCTATCTGAATTGGCTGGCCGATGGCAGGAAGCATCCTGGTGCCGACGTCGGCTATGTTTTTCTATTCTTCTATGGTCTGGAGCGTCGTGTCATCGTCGATGCTGGCAACGATGCAAATGCACGGGCTGATAGACCGGCTATCGCCGATGAGGTACGGCGCCTCCTGGCAATATACGGCGGAGAAGTTTCGTACTCGTTCCGGCGCTATGCGAGTGAGTTTCTCGATTATTTGACTCTGGCCGATGCCTCATCGCGGCTGTATGAGCGGCCAGTGCCGACATTCCCTCGAGGCTATGAGCTTCCCTTCTATCTTCGTCTTGCCTTGGGACAAGCCGCGGTCGATGGCGTTCCTGTACCAACACATTTGGCACTGGCGTGGGCACGTCTGGATCCGGCAGCAGGGCTTCGCACTCCTGCAATTCGATGTCCCGAGCAGTTTGAAAGGCTGTTTGCGCAGAAGTATGAGGAAATGTTCGGCGAAGGTTTGAAACTGCCACGGAATCGCACCAAATTGAAGCTGGTGTACCGGCCGGCCTCGGCCGCGCTCGCTGGGGCTGATGAACTGACGCTGAGTTTCGGAGGAGTGCCGGATGTGGCAGCCCTTACCGCTCCGGTGAAGAAGCTGCAGCAGATCATAGACGCCGCGACGGCAGACTTGGATGCTTACAGCCGTTACTTAGGTAGGTACCCTGACGCGGCAAACTCTCTCGAGGCATTGATTCAGTTGCCAGCTTGGCTCTGGCCGGAGACCACTCAGCAGACTCTACGTGGGCTCAAGGCTCGCATGGTTGATGGCGTTCTGCAACTCAAGCTCTCCGGTCTATTGGAGTTGCTGGGTGCCAAATCGGTGCTAACGAGGCCGGGCTTAACTGGGTTGGCGAGAGCGCTGGCTGACACAGGCATTGGTATCGAACCGGATATTCTGAATGGTGCGCGAGTCCCAAAGCCTGAAGGCATGGTTGTTCTTTTCGTCGAGACTGCGGACGGGTTGAACGCCGGCAGCACGGCGGCTTATCGAGCCGCGCAGCTGACACTACAGTTGGCTTCGACCGTTGCCAGTGCTGACGGCGAATTTAGCGACGGGGAGGTGCAACATCTGCGTCAGGAAGTGCAGGCGTGGGTCCACTTGACTGAGGCCCAGCGTCACCGGCTGTGGGCACACATAGAACTCCTGCGAATGGAGCCGCTGTCTCTGGCTGTTCTGAAGAAAAAGTTGGAGCCCCTGGACAAGAGTGCCAAGGAGTCGATTGCTGTCTTTATGGCGGCGTTGGTGCAGAGCGACGGAATCGTGTCTGCGGGCGAAATCAGGTTGCTCGAGAAAGTCTACAAGGTGCTTGATATCGACACGGCCAAGGTGTTCAGCGACGTGCATTCGACATCGGTACGTGAGTTGACTGATACCCCGAGAGTGTCGAACCAGGGCGTAGCCACGCCGGAGAAGGGCAGTCTCAGGCTAGACCCCATGCGGATCGCCGAATTGCAGAAGGATACGGAAAAAGTCTCTGCGTTGCTGGCAGGGATTTTTAAGGAAGAAGAGACGCGTGCGTCAGTGCAGGCGGTTCATCCTGCGGTCGTCGCGGAGTCGCCTTTGTCAGGCTTGTTAGGGCTGGACGAATCTCACAGTGCGTTCGCTCGTATGCTGTTATCGCGGCCCCAGTGGGCGCGGGAAGAGCTGGTCGATGTCTGTGCTGACCTGGACCTCATGCTTGATGGTGCACTCGAGCGGATCAATGAAGCTTCATTCGACGTGCACGACATGCCTTTTACTGAGGGCGACGATCCGGTTGCTATCAGTGCCGAACTGATGGAGAAGATCGAAGCATGACAACAACAATCCGTCCCAAAGACCGTGATGCGGTAATCCAATCGTTACGTGCCGGTGTGGTGCCCCGAACTGGGCAGCATCTTGTGCAGGTCGGACGCAATCGCGAGATAGAAACTCTAGTCACCGATATTGACCGGGTTGCTGACGGAGGAGCCGCCTTCCGTTTGGTAACAGGCGAGTATGGCGCAGGGAAGACTTTTTTTCTAAATTTGGTCCGATCGGTTGCTATGGAGAAGAAGCTGGTTGTGGCCAATGCCGACCTCAATCCCGATCGGCGCTTGCACTCGAGCGGCGGCCAGGCCAGGTCTCTGTACGCGGAACTGATGCGCAACATCTCGACCCGGACGAAGCCGGACGGAGGCGCACTCGCGGGCATCGTCGAAAAGTTCATCGCGACTGCCAGGTCCGAAGCCAAAACTGGCGGGCAGACTACGGAAGCGGTGTTGCGGCAAAAGCTGGAGCAATTGACGGAACTAGTGAACGGCTACGATTTTGCTGACGTCATCGCCGCCTATTGCCGTGGGGCGGAAGAGGGTAATGAACAACTAAAGACGGATGCAGTCCGATGGCTTCGGGGAGAGTTCTCAACGAGGACGGATGCAAGGCAGGCACTGGGCGTGCGAACCATTGTCGATGACGCTTCCGTCTACGACCAACTCAAGCTCTTGGGCCGCTTCGTCCGGTTGGCAGGATTTTCGGGCCTGCTGGTTTGCCTTGATGAACTTGTTAATCTCTACAAGCTTGCAAATACGCAGGCTCGGAATTCAAATTACGAGCAGATTCTTCGCATTCTGAACGACTCGTTACAAGGAACGGCAGTTGGACTCGGCTTCGTCTTGGGAGGAACGCCGGAGTTCTTGCTGGACACACGGCGTGGACTGTATAGCTATCCAGCGCTACAGAGTCGCCTGGCTCAAAACGTCTTCACTGCCGGCGGACTCGTCGATTTCACCGGACCCGTCGTTCGACTCTCCAGTCTGACACCAGAAGACTTCTATGTGCTGCTGCAGAAGATCCGCCAGGTCTATGCATTTGGTGACGAAGCGAAGTCTCTTCTGCCGGACAATGGCATATTCAGCTTCATGGAGCACTGCTCGAAGCGCATTGGAGACAGCTATTTTCGGACACCGCGGACGACTATTACTTCGTTTATCGATTTGCTCGCGGTTCTAGAGCAAAATCCCGGCGCAGATTGGCAGACGCTGCTGGGGGGCATTGAGATCACGCCAGACGCAGGCGGTCAAGCGGATGCTGCCATTGATGAGGACGATGAACTGACATCGTTCAAGCTCTAAGCTGGCATGTCTGATTCGAGCTCCTTCTTTGCACTCGACAGCCGGATCCAGCGCTTCATTTGGGCCGAGGGCTGGGAGGAACTCAGGGATGCCCAAGAGGTGGCAATTCCTCACATCGTCAAGGGGAACACGGATGTCATCATTGCCGCCGCTACTGCCGCAGGGAAGACGGAAGCCGCCTTTTTTCCGGCATTAACGTATCTGGTTGCACAGGAAAAGCCCGGGCTAATCGTATATATCAGTCCGCTGAAGGCTCTCATCAACGACCAGTTCGGGCGGTTGGATCGCCTGTGCGAAGACCTGGACGTGCCAGTCTGGCCTTGGCATGGTGATATTTCGTCTTCGTCGAAAGCCCGGTTCTTGAAGGATCCGCACGGTGTCTTGCTGATCACCCCGGAATCCCTGGAGGCGATGCTCTGCAACCGGGGGGCATCTGTTCGCACCATATTCCAGCATACGGCCTTCTTTGTCATCGATGAGCTGCATGCTTTCATAGGCTCAGAGCGTGGAAAGCAGCTTCAGTCGCTCATATGTCGCATAGAGAGCGTTCTCAAAACGGTCATTCCTCGAGTGGGCCTCTCTGCGACACTTGGCGATATGCAACTTGGGGCTGACTATCTTCGTCCTGGCAAGGCGGACAGTGTGGTAATCGTCGAGTCCCGCGCGGCGGGGGCTGAATTGAAAGTGGCAATCAAGGGTTATGAAGAACCGTCGGTGCCCCATCGCGATGCCGACGATAGTGCGGAGGTCAAATCTGCCAGTCCTGCTCACATAGCTTCGCATCTCTTCAAGGTGCTCCGAGGCTCGAACAACCTTGTCTTTCCCAACAGCCGCCGGGAGGTGGAACGTTATACGCATCTATTGCAGGGGCTCTGCGCTCATCACCATGTACCGAACCAGTTCTGGCCGCATCATGGCAGTCTGTCCAAAGAGATACGCTCAGAAACCGAGGCAGCGCTAAAGCAGAAGACTCAGCCGGCCACCGCGGTTTGTACCAATACGTTGGAGTTGGGTATCGATATTGGAGCCGTGAAAAGCATTGCCCAGATTGGACCTCCGCCCTCCGTTGCCAGCCTGCGGCAGCGACTTGGACGTTCGGGGAGACGGAAGAACGAGCCGGCCATTCTCAGGGGCTATTGCGTCGAGGACGCGCGTGTCCCTGGGAGTTCCATTGCGACACTTCTTCGGCTCAATACCGTACAAATGGCAGCCATGATTACGTTGCTAGGAGAAAAATGGTTCGAGCCTCCCAGGATTCACGGTCTCCACCTTTCTACGCTGATTCAGCAACTGCTTTCGCTTATTTCGCAGAACGGCGGCGTGACGGCAACGCAGGCGTACCAACTTCTTTGTGCACCGTCCGCGCCGTTTTCCGGGACATCTAGACCGGATTTTATCGCTCTGTTGCGACATCTTGGACAGAAGGAACTCTTGATGCAGGACTCTTCCGGACTGCTCTTGCATGGTCCTCTCGGCGAGAAATTTGTCAATCACTACACTTTCTACGCTGCTTTTGCCGCTGACGAAGAGTTCCGAATTGTGGCTGGCGGCAGACCGCTCGGGGCACTTCCAGTCTCGCTGATGCTCTCCGTCGGGCAGCGAATCCTCTTCGCTGGAAGAACGTGGTACGTCGACGAAATTGACGAGGAGCAGAAAGTTATCTATGTTTCGCCAGCGAAGGGAGGCACGCCTCCTTTGTTCTCCGGGGGCGGCGGGCGGGTTCATACCCGTGTGCGCCAACGCATGCGAGCGTTGCTGGCGGGAGACAACGATCTGCCGTTCCTGGACGAGTCGGCGAGGCGGTTTGTCGCGGAGGGGCGGGAGGCTTACGGCCGAATGGGACTCGATGGTCGGGTTCTTCTTGATGCAGGAACTCAACTGATGATCTTGACCTGGATTGGGGACTCGGGGAATGAAGCAATTGCCTGTCTGCTCAAACGGAGGGGCTTCACCGCCGCGCCATCCGACCTGGGCGTCGAAGTCCACAAGGGAGGTCATAGTGAGGAAGACATTCTGAGTGCTCTGGCTGATGCTGCCACTGATGAATTTCCAGATTTGGACAATCTCTTGTTGGACGCAAAAAACCTGCAACGCGAGAAGTGGGACTGGGCTCTTCCTGACGCGCTGCTGAGGAAAGCATATGCCAGCTTGTATCTGGATCTGGATGAGGCTCTTGCGTGGATAAGGTCGGCAGTTTCCCCCGAGGCGGCTTGAAGCAGGGCACTGCCGTTTCATGTGGGGAATCCCGGTCCGCCGGCTGGCCGTCATCCGTGGGCGGTCCGCAACGAGCGGCGTCTCGACATCGCATCGACACCGCATAAATCTTGCCGACGACCCGCTCCGCCCGCTCCCAACTACCCTATAATGATTGACTCTACAATCATTGACCGGGCAATAAAATGATGTCGCAGCCTCACCAGGCGCATAGCAGCGGACAGGTGTTGCCGTTCCGCGAGTCCTTGTTGGCGATGCTGGGCATCGCCTTCGTGGTGATGTTGGTGGCGCTCGACCAGACCGTGGTCGGGACCGCGCTGCCCACGGTGGTCGCGGAGCTGCAGGGCTTCGAGTATTACGCCTGGGTGGCCACGGCCTATCTGCTGTTCTCGGTGATCACGGTGCCGATCTTCGGGCGGCTGGGCGACTATTACGGGCGCAAGCCGTTCGTGATGGCGTCGATCGTGGTGTTCACAGCGGCGTCGGTGCTGTGCGGCATGGCGCCGAACATGCCGTTCCTGGTGCTGGCGCGCGGTCTGCAGGGCATTGGCGGCGGCATGCTGGTGGGCACGGCCTTCGCGTGCATTCCCGATCTCTTTCCCGATTCGCACGTGCGGCTGCGCTGGCAGGTGATGATGAGCGCGGCCTTCGGTATCGCCAACGCGGTGGGGCCGTCGCTGGGCGGGCTGTTGACCGAGGCGTATGGCTGGCGCTCGGTGTTCTACGTGAACCTGCCGGTGGGCCTGCTGGGGCTGCTGTTCGCCTGGCGCTACCTGCCGCATCTGCGCCAGCAGACGCACACGGGTTCGATCAAGGTGGACTGGCTGGGCGCGGCGCTGATCGGCGCCGGGCTGGGCGGCCTGCAGTTGTGCGTGGAGCTGATGCCGGAGCGCGGCTTCGGCCTGGTGACGGGCGGGCTGGTGGTGATGTCGGTCTGCGCGCTGGTGGCGCTGTGGCGCTGGGAGCGCCGCGCGCCGAACCCGATCCTGCCGCTGGAGATGTTCCGCAATCCGGGGCTGGCGCCGCTGTTCCTGCTGGCGGTGCTGGTCGGTTTCGTGATGTTCTCGCTGCTGCTGTACGCGCCGCTGCTGTTCCAGGGCGGTTTCGGCTATTCGCCGAAGGAGGCGGGCGTGCTGGTGACGCCGCTGGTGGTGTGCATCACGCTGGGCAGTATCCTGAATGGCCGTATCATCACCCGCATCCGCCAGCCCAACAACATGCTGTATGCGGGCTTCGCGATGCTGGCGCTGGCCTGCCTGGGCCTGTCGCAGGCCACGCGCTCGATGTCGCACCACGTGTTGTTTGGCATCATGCTGCTGGGCGGCTTCGGCCTGGGCTTCATCATGCCGAACCTGACCGTGTTCGCGCAGCAGACCGCGGGCCGGGAGCATCTCGGCATCGCCACGGCCATGCTGCAGTCGCTGCGCATGGTGGGCGGCATGATCGGCACGGCGCTGGTGGGCACGCTGGTCACGCGCAGCTACATCAGCGGCGTGCACGACGCGCTGCAGAGCGCGGGCGCCGGCGAATGGCAGGCGCGCCTGGCCGATCCGCAGATCCTGATCGACCGGGCTTCGCAGTCGAGCCTGCTGTCGCAGTTGCAGGCGGGCGGCCACAACGGCGCCCTGCTGCTCGAGCAGGCCCGGCTGTCGCTGGTCGGCGCGATCCACGTGGGCCTGGCGCTGGCCGCGGTGATCGCCGTGGTGGGCCTGTGGCGCTCGCGCCGCGTGCCGCCGGTGAAGCTGGAGCGCGCGGTCAAGCCGCAGGTCATGGCCGCTGAATGAATTTGTCCTGGGCAGCCCCGGGATCGTCCCGGGGCATGCCGGGACGCCGGGCTGGTCCGTTGATGGTGAGGCCGCCGCGCGCCGCGCGTGCATCGTCCGCGTGGCGCGCGGCGGCCCAAGCAGGAGAATGGATTGGAACTGGAGCGACAAAGCCTGGCTGTGCTACAGCAGTTCGGACGGACCTACCGGGCCTACGCGGCTGCGTTCGAGCAGCGCATCGGCCATCCCCTGCCGCGCTGGCGCATCCTCTACGCCTTGCACGGCCACGCCGGGCCCATCGCGCAGAAGCCGCTGGCCGACCGCGTGGGCATGGACCCGGGCGCGCTCACGCGCCAGCTCAAGGCTCTGCAGGAGCTGGGCTGGGTGGAGCGCAACACCAGCGAGCGCGACAACCGCGTGACCAACGTCACGCTGTCCGACCTGGGCCGCGGCATCGTCGAGCAGGCGCTGCCGCTGCGCTCGTCGTTCCTGCGGGACGTGCTGGAAAACGTCTCCGAGACCACCATGCGCAACCTGTCCAAGGGGCTGGAGCAGCTCGAGTCCGGCATTGCCGTGGCGGTGCAGCGCACCCAGCAGCGGGAGAAGGAAGAGAAGGCCGACGCGGCCGATGCCGACGCCGCGTGAGCGTTGCCTGAACCGTCGCCTGAGCGCCGGCCTGGCGCTAACCCGCCCCGGCGCCGAACAGGCGCGCCACCGCCAGCGGATTGGAGGGGAAATAGAAGTGCGTGTATGACGCGGTCAGCGCGCCGTGCCGGAACACCGCCTCGCCGCGCGAGCCGTCGCGCGGCACCGTGGCGTGGCAGCAGGGCGCCAGCGGCGTGCGCGCGCTGGAGTAGTGGAAGGTATGCCCGCGCAGGGTGCCTTCGGGCAGCGCCACCGACTGGTGGCCGAGCGCCGCCAGGCGCGGCTGCATGGCCACGGTGCCGGGCAGCAGGCCGGCCATGACGTGCGCCTGCCCGCCTTTGTCCGTCAGCGATTCGAACAACATCATCATGCCGCCGCATTCGGCCAGCATCGGCAGGCCATTGGCGTGGGCGGCGCGCAGCGCGGCCAGCATGGCGGCGTTGCCGGCCAGACGCGCCGCGTGCAGCTCGGGATAACCGCCGGGCAGCCATAGCGCGTCGCAGGCGGGCAGGGCCGCGTCGTCCAGCGGCGAGAAGAAGGCCAGGCGCGCGCCGAGCGCCTGCAGGGTGTCGAGATTGGCCGGATAGAGGAAGCGGAATGCCGCGTCGCGGGCCACGGCGATGGTCTTGCCGGCCAGCAGCGGCGGCAGGGCCGGCAGCGGCGCGGCGGCGGCGATGGCCACGGGCGGCGGCAGGTTGCCGGCCGGCTGCCCGGCGAGCGCGTCGGCCAGCCGGTCGAGGCGCGCGGGCAGGTCGGGCAGCTCGTCGGCGGCGTGCAGGCCGAGGTGGCGCTCGGGCAGCGCGGCATCCTTGTCGCGGGCGAGGCCGCCGGCCCAGCCGATATGCGCCGGCAGGCTCTCGCGCAGCATGTCGGCATGCCGCGTCGAACCCACGCCGTTGGCTAGCACCTGCATCGACGGCAGCGGCTGGCCGTAGCCGGCCAAGCCGTAGGCCACGGCGCCGAAGGTCTGCGCCATCGCGCCGGCCTGGATCACACAGAGCACCGGCAGCCCGAAATGGCGCGCGATGTCCGCGCTGCTGGGCGTGCCGTCGTGCAGGCCCATCACCCCTTCCACCAGTATCAGGTCCGCCTCGGCGGCGGCTTGCGCCAGGCGCGCCGCGGCATCGCCGGCGCCGGTCATCCACAGGTCGAGCGAATGCACCGGCGCGCCGCTCGCGGCGGCCAGGATGGACGGGTCGAGGTAGTCGGGGCCGCTCTTGAAGACGCGCACCCGGCGGCCCTGGCGGCGGTGCAGCCACGCCAGCGCGGCGGTGACGGTGGTCTTGCCTTGCCCCGAAGCGGGCGCGGCGACCAGCAGCGCGGGCACGTTGAGGCTGCCGGCGGGGGCAAGTGGCTGGTCCGCGGGCGCGGCGGCGGGGACGGGCATGATGAGGGCGGCGGGGATGGTCGGGGGTGGAGGAGGGGCGCGCGGTCGGCGGGGTGCCGGCGCGCAGCGATTATAGCCATTCGGTATGGCCGGGCGCGCCGGGTCCGTCGTCGCGCAGCGGCAGCACCAGGCCCTGCTGCGCGGCGAAGTCGAACAGTTCGCGCTCGTTGTTGGCGCCGAGCTTGCGCATGGCGCTGTTCTTCTGGCGGCTGATGGTCTTCACGCTGCGGCAGAGCTGCCCGGCGATGCGGGTGATGGAGTTGCCGCTGAGGTAGAGGCGCAGCACCTCCGACTCGCGCACCGACAGGCTGACGGCGCCGGCGCGGTCCGGCGCGTAGTGCGCGCCCGACTGCTCCAGCACGCGCGCGGCGGACTCGCCGATGAAGCGCAGCCCGCGCTCGACGCGGATGATGGCCGTCACCAGCTCGTCCAGGTGCGAGTCCTTGAGCAGCAGGCCGTGCGCGCCGGCGTTGAGGATGGCGCGCAGCACGAGCGGATTGGTGATCATGGTGAGCACCACGATGCCCAGCGCCGGGTGGTGCCGCCGCAGGCTGGCCAGCAGGCGGATGCCGTCGCTGGCGTCGGCGCAGGGCATGTGATAGTCGGTGACGACGAGGTCGGGGCGGAACACGCGCGTGGCCTGCAGCAATTCGGCGGCGCCGCGCACGTCGGCGCAGATCTCCCAGCCGGTCTGTCCGCGCAACTGGCTCCTGACCGCGAGCGCGATGGCGGGATGGTCATCGGCAATCAGGATTCTCAATGACATGGCAATCTTCCTGGGCAGGCGCGCGGTGTTCGCGCAGCGGATGCCCAGGCAGAATAAGCGCCGTTTTCGGCATATTGCCTGAGACTATTCTCAAACTGCAGGAGAAATATCGGGGACCGGGCTGGCTGCCCGGCCGGCCGCGGGCAGGTCCGCGTGCCGGTGCGGGCGGTAGTTCAGGCGGCGGTTCAGGCGGCAGTTCAGGCGGCGTGCGCGGCGGGGATGTCGCGGGCTTCGCGGCGGCGGTCGATGGCGCCGACCGGGTCATGCAGGACCGCGCTGCCGGTCTCCATGATGCCGCGCAGGGCCTCGCCCGCGCCCGCGCGCGCCGGCGCCCAGAAATGCAGGGCGGCCCATTCGGGAAAGCTGGCCGGCGGCGCCAGCAGGCGCGTCTTGTGGCTGCGCGTGAGCAGCGGCACGTTGAAGTCGAGCAGCGGGCAGATGCCGCCCGCGGCCAGCAGCAGCGCCACCTGGGTGTGCCAGGACGGCACCACGGTCTCGCGGTATGCCGGATCGTGGGCGAGCCGGTTCAGGAACGCCTGCAGCGGGCTGCCGGGCTCGGTGTCTTCCTGCAGCAGGATCCATTCGTTCCTGCCCTCCGCGTGCGGCGCGCGGCCGGGGCGCGACACGCTGACCAGCCGCCGCGGCGTGGCCATGATGCTGTGCAGCGCGACCTGGTCCGGCACGAAGCGGCTGTCCACCACGAATGCGCAGTCGAGCTCGCCGTCGTGCAACTGGCCGGCCAGCGCGGCATCGGCGAAGACCGGCCGCGTCACGAAGCGGTCGTCGGGAAACCGCTCGCACAGCGCGGTGAGGATCTCGGTGATGACCGGCTCGCCGATCGACGGCGAGAAGCCGATGGAAAGGCGCCGCCGCGGGCGGGCGGCGGGCGCCGCCGCGGGCGCCTCGGGCTGCAGCAGGCGCGACCACTTCGCCAGGAACTGCCGCGCGGTCTGCTCCAGCCGCAGCGCGTGCGCCGTCGGCTCGAGCGTGCCGTTGCGCCGGATGAAGAGCGGGTCGCCGGTGATTTCGCGCAGCCGCGCCAGGCTGTAGGCAATGGTGGGAACCCGGCTTTGCGTGCAGGCCGCGACGGCGCTGAGGTCGCGATACTCCATCAGCAGAACGAAGACATGCAAGAGCTTGGTGCTGACGTGCCGCATGGTGGCTTCTCCCGACTTGAAACTTTGGTTTTTCTTTTTCTGTTTCTTCTTTTCAGTGCGGCCGGAGGCCCGGTTCGACGGGCCCGGCGGCGCGCGGCGCCGCTTCGACATGCCCGCTTCCGGCGCGGGATCATGAAGACGCGATTTCTCGAAAATGGCAGCCCGGTTTTATGGACGCCCACGCTGGAAAAGACAGCCGACCTGGCTTAGCGCGAGAGCCCTGTCGCCAGTCGGACACGGGGCGCGAAGCCCGGTTGCCGGCGCTCGAAATTTAGTTAATGCCAGACAAGATTAATCCATAACCCTGGAACTTGCCAGCGCGCCCGGAGCGGGATTCTCCAGATGCGCCATGCGATTCTTCTTGCCGGAATAGGGCGGCAATGTCCTGCCGCGTGCTTGCCGGCGCCGTGATTTCCCGCATTGCGGCAGCCGGAGACGGGTCGGGAGTCGACGGAGTGGGCGGCATTTTTTCTCCCTGTTTTTCGGGGGTACCATCCGGCGCTTGCTGGAGTCATCTGGAATGCATTCCACACTGCAGAATCAGTTAACCAATTAACTGCACCTGTCTTTCCCGGTTTTTCTCATGTCCGCGCCGGGGTCTTCAAATTGCTTAACACGCGCCTTGAACACACTGAATTGCCTTTTGCGGCGCGGGTGATAACGTTGGGCAGGGGTAGGACCGGCGCCGCGCGCGCCCGCACGATACATGCGGCACATGCGGCGCCCGCGGCGTTTGCGAGTGGAGGCAGGCAGTGAACAGACGATTCTCGGAGGAACAGATCCGCGGCTATCTCGCGGAAGCGCAGGCCGGCGTGCCGGTGCGCGAGCTGTGCGCGCGCCACGGCTTCAGCGATGCGTCGTTCTATGGCTGGCGCATCAAGTACGCCCGCGGCGCGGGCGCGGATGCGCGCGGGGAAAGCCGCAAGCTGCGCGAGCTGCAGGAGGAGAATACCCGCCTTAAGAGTATGCTTGCGGATGCGTTGCTCAAGCTGGAACTGCTGGGCAACCGCCATCGCAACGGCCGCGGCGGCAACGGCAACGGCAGGGAACGAAGCTAGATCCGGCTCGTCCTTGCCTCGCGGGGTTTGCCTCGCGGGCGGAGCCGCGCCCGCGCGGTTTTCGCGCCGCCGCCGCTGGCCACGGACACATACGGATCATCAGGGATGGCGCGTCGCGCCTCCCGCTGGGGAGAAATGGAAATGAAACGGGTTTCGATCGTCATGGCCGCCTTGCTGGGCTTCGGGTTGTGCGGCGGGCAGGCAGGCATGGCCGCCGACCTGGAGGTGCCCGCGCCGATGATCGCGCCGCCACCGCCGCTGATGCTCGATCCGGCCGCCGACAATGCCGGCCCCGCCGCCGACGGCACGCTCACGCCGGCCCAGCGCACCCATTGCCAGCAATTGCTGGACCGGATCAACGGGCTGCCCGCGGGCACGCAGTGGTCCACCGGCAAATCCACCGTGACCGCGCCTGACGGCAGCACCCATCCGACCATCGAGCGTCAGGCCGACCGCAAGAAGCTCAATGAAGCCTACCGGCAGGAGTGCGCCCAGGAGCGGCGCTGAGCCAGGCCGCGCCGCTCACTTCTGCGCGCAGCGCTCCGGCGGGATCGTGACCTCGCCCACGGGCTGGTTGCCGTTGCCCAGGTAGCGGTAGTTCAGGGTGACGCCCAGACGGCCGAGCACCGGCACGTCCGGGTTGCGGCAGATGCCTTTCGCCAGCACCGGCCCCGCGCTCGCCATGAAGGCCACGGTCCCCTCTCGCGAGGCATCGACGCCGACCAGGCTGAGGCGGAACACCACGCGCTTGCCGGGCGAGACGCTGCATCCCTCGAGCCGGGTCGCGTTGTCGAGCGGGAACGGTCCGGCCTGCGTCAGCTCCTGGCATGCCGCCACGAGCTCGGCATCGGGCGTGCCGCCGCCGCCGGTCAGCCGCGTGACGCCGCTCATGCCGGTGCTCTTGCCCTCCACGGTGCCGAGTAGCAGCCGGGCCAGCTTGGAAAGCGAGGCGGGTGCGAGCGCCTGCGCCGCGGCGGCCGGCGCGAATCCGGCGATCACCAGGAAGGCCAGCGGCGCCGCGTGCGCGCGCGCGGCGAAAAGGAAATCCCGCATACGGATACCGGAAGGTAGGTCGGATGCCGCCGGGCGTGCCGGGAACCGGCGGCTGGCGCCGTTCTCCGCACGCGGCGGCATGACCTGACCATAGCCGCGTTTGCACGGGCGTGCTGTCGGTGTTCGTCCTACGCCGGCAGGATGCGCGCGGTGCCCGCGAGCGGCCGCGCGGGCGCGCGGCCCGGCGAGGGGGCCAGCGCGGCGGCCGGCGCCTCGGCGGGCGGGCGGATCGGCACGCGCTCGGGGTCCGCGTAGACGGAATCGAGCCCAGCCGGGTCGACGATGCGCAACTGCCGCTGCCGCACCGTGATCAGCCCCACGCTGGCGAAGCGCGCCAGCAGGCGCGAGACGGTTTCCAGCGTCAGGCCGAGATAGCTGGCGATGTCGTTGCGCGACATGGCCAGCGTCATGGCCTCGCCGGCCCGGCCGCGGCGGCGCTGCTCGTCGGCCAGGTCCAGCAGCAGCATGGCAAGGCGCTGCGCCGCCTTCATCGAGCCGAGCGCGACCAGCAGCGTGCGCTGGCGCTGCGCATTGCGGCGCAGCGCGCCGAGCATCGGCGCGCGGCACGCGGCCTGGTGCAGGTGCTCGCGCGCGGCCTCGATCGGCACCACGCAGCAGCGGGTGTCCTGCATGGCGACGGCGGCGGTGCAATGGAGCGGGTCGTCGAGGTCCTCCAGGCCCAGGACGTCGCCGGGGTGGGCGAAGGCGGTGACCTGGCGCCAGCCCAGCGGCGACTCGAACACCGACTTGACGCTGCCCTGGCGGATGGGAAATACTGCCTGTACCGGCCGCGCCTGGCGGTACACGGTCTCGCCGGCGCGCCACAGCGTGCTGGCCGGCATCAGCGGACGTTCCCGCGGGCTCTGGCCGGGTGCGGATTCCGCCTGGCGGCACACTGACTGGAACAAACACAGCGAACAGCTCGAAATATTCGCTTCGGGCATGGCCTGGCCTCTCCATTTGCCTGCGACAAATGCAAATGCAGTATAACCGGCCCGCTTCTGCCGCTAACTTCGGCGGATCTGCATTATTTCAAACGCAGAATTCAATTTTTTCGACGGCATGACGTTAACCTGCATGGGGCCGCTGCGCCACGTGGCGTCCGGTAATGTCTGTTTTTCATAACATGTTGCCGGAAAGCGACGCCGACCTCGCCTTGATGGCTGTGCTATGCTGCATCGCAACAATGCAGACAGCAGGAGTCTTCATGGCCAAGAGCCTTTCGGCGGACTGGCATGCGCAACTCCGGCAGATCAGCCGGGCGCAGCCGCAGTCCGCGCGCCAACTCCAAACATGGTTCGAGCGTATCGCTACCCTTAATCCCGCCTCCCCGCGCCTGCGGGCGCGCACCCCCGCTCCCTTGCTCCTGCCGCCGCGGCGGCCGTTGCCGGGCGACTGGTCGGCCCATCACCATCATCTGGCGCCGCTGCCGGGCGAACTGGTGCCGCGCCTGTCCTACTGGCTGTACGTGCCGTCGCGCGCGGCGCACCGCCCCATGCCGCTGGTCGTCATGCTGCACGGTTGCCGGCAGACGCCGGAAGACCTGGCCGCCGGCACGCGCATGAACGCGCTGGCCGAGCGCGAGGGCTTCATGGTGGCCTATCCGCAACAGCCGCTGCGGCGCCAGATGCAGCGCTGCTGGCAATGGTTCGACCTGGGCGCGACCGAGGGCGGGCGCGAGGCGCAGGCGCTGTCGGTGCTGATCGACGCGCTGATGGCGCGGCCCGACGTGCGCGCCGACCAGGTCTACCTGGCCGGCCTGTCCGCGGGCGCCAGCATGGCCGCGGTGGTGGCGCTGCGCTATCCCGGCAAGATCGCCGCGGTGGGGCTGCACTCCGGCGTGGTGGTCGGCGCCGGGCACACGCCGCGCGACGGCCTGCGCGCCATGCAGCACGGCACCAGCGCCGATCCGGCCGTGCTGCTGGACGCCGCCGGCGCCATGCCGGGCGGAGCGAAGATGCCCGCCATCATCCTGCACGGCATGGACGACGAGGCGGTGCACCCGGTCAACGCGCGCCTGCTGGCGCGGCAGTTCCTGGCCTACAACGGCATGGCCGACCGCGTCGACGAGCGCATGAGCGGCCGCGCCGCGCGCCGCGCCGCCCACGCCGCGCCCGCGCTGGCCGGGACGGCCGGGGAGGGGGAGGGCGAGGACGCCGGGGAGGCCCGCATGGCCGCCCCGCCCGCGGCGAGCCTGCCCGCCGGCGACTACCTCGAGGCCAGCTTCGGCGTATGGAACCGCGACATGGTGGAAGTGTGCGAGATCGCCGGCCTGGGCCATGCCTGGAGCGGCGGCGACGGCGACTATGCCTACCACTCGGCCATCGGCCCCGACGCCAGCGCGCTGATGTGGCAGTTCTTCAGGCAGCATCGGCGCTGAAGCCGCGCCGTATGACGAAAAAGGGCCGCACTCGTGCGGCCCTTTCCTTTCCGGCACAGCCTTTCCGGCACAGCCTTTCCGGCACTACCCGCCGCGCTCAGGCGTGCGAGCGGTCCTTGACGAACAGCGCCGTCACCATGCCCAGCACGCACAGCGCCACCACGTAATAGGCGGGCGCGAGCGGGTCGTTCTTGAGCATCAGCGTGACGATCATCGGCGTCAGGCCGCCGAAGATCGCATACGACACGTTGTACGAGAACGACAGCCCCGAGAAGCGCACCTGGGCCGGGAAGGCCTTGACCAGCACGAACGGCACCGCGCCGATGGTGCCGACCAGGAAGCCGGTCACGGCATACAGCGGGACCAGCAGGTCCGGGCGCGCATGCAGCGTGCTGTAGAACACGTAGACGCTGATCGCCAGCAGCAGGCCGCCGACGAACAGCGTGACGCGCGCGCCGATCTTGTCCGCCAGCAGCCCCGCCACCACGCAGCCCGCGGTCAGGCACAGCGTGGCCACGCTGTTGGCCATCAGCGCGGTGCGGCCGTCGAAGCCGTAGATCTTCTGCAGGAAGGTCGGCGTCATCAGGATCACCACCACGATGCCGGCCGACAGCATCCACGTCAGCAGCATCGACACCGCCACCGCGCCGCGGTGGTCGCGCACCACCGCCTTGAGCGGCATCTCGGCGGCCAGCGCCTTGCGCTGCTGCAGCTCGGCGAACACCGGCGTCTCGTGCAGCCAGCGGCGCAGGTACATCGAGCCGATGCCGAACACGCCGCCGAGCAGGAACGGCACGCGCCAGCCCCAGTCGGTCAGCTCGGCCGGGGTGAAGATGCTGTTGATGCCGGTGGCCACCAGCGAGCCCAGCAGGATGCCGGCGGTCAGCCCCGCGGTCAGCGTGCCGCAGGCGTAGCCGGTGCGGCGCGCCGGCACGTGCTCGGAGACGAACACCCAGGCGCCGGGCACTTCGCCGCCCACGGCGGCGCCCTGCATCACGCGCAGGATCAGCAGCGCCAGCGGCGCCAGCAGGCCGATCGCGTGGTAGGTCGGCAGCAGGCCCATCAGCAGCGTCGGCACCGACATCAGCAGGATGGACAGCGTGAACATCTTCTTGCGCCCGAGCAGGTCGCCGAAGTGCGCCATGATGATGCCGCCCAGCGGGCGGGCCAGGTAGCCGGCGGCGAAAATGCCGAAGGTCTGCATCTGGCGCAGCCAGTCCGGCACCGACGGCGGGAAGAACAGCTGCCCGATGACGGTGGCGAAGAAGACGAAGATGATGAAGTCGTAGAATTCAAGCGCGCCGCCGAGGGCCGCCAGGGCAAGCGTCTTGTAATCCTGCCTGGTCAGGGGGCGCGGCTGCGCGCTGTTGCGCGTGCCGTCTGCGCCGGCAGTACTGCTGGTGATCGACATGAGAAGACTCGCATGGAAAAAGTTCGCATGCGAAGCGCGCAACACGGTTGACGTGGAGGGTTCTGGCCGGAGGGTTACAGCGCGGGGGAAGCAGGCACTAAGTGGCGGATAAGCCGCTGGCTTGCGACGTGACGCTTCGCAAAAGCGGAACAATACCAGATCGGCGGGATGCGGGTCCGGACAAGTCCGGTTGAATGGATTTTTTGCAGTCTTGAAATCGCTTTCGGATTAGTTTGAATGCCTTTGCATTGCCCCAATCCGTTGCCATAATGTGGATAAAAAGTGAAATCAGGGCCACAAAGTGGCCGACTCGCCGAATATCCGCGTGGCAGGGCCTGCGCGCGGCCCGGCGGGTTCCGTACAAGATGGTGCCGCACGGCAGCGGCGGCCCGGCATGCAGGGTTGCCGGCATGACGGAGCACCGCGGTATCGGGCGATATCGGGCGGGTATCGGGATATTCAGGATATTCGGGGTAGCGGGGTAGTGGGGTCGAACTCTCTAGGATCACATGGCAATCAAGTTCTCCATGCAGGCGGTGACCGCCACGCCCCGGCGCAGGGCCGGCGTGCGGGTGGCCGGCGGCATCGTGGCGGCGCTCGCGGTATTCGGGCTGGCCGGTTATTTCGGCGGGCCGCCGCTGATCAGGTCCATCGCGGCAAAGCAGGCCAGCGAGGCGCTCGGGCGCAAGGTCACGATCGGCGGCGCCCAGGTGCGGCCGTTCTCGCTGGCGGTCACCGTGTCCGACCTCACCATCTACGAGCCGGACGGCACCACGCCCATGCTGACGCTGGGCGAGGCGCAGATCGACGGCGCCATCGCCTCGCTGTGGCACATGGCCCCGGTGGTGGACGCGGTGCACATCGACCGGCCGGCGCTGCGCCTGGCGCGCGACGCCAGCGGCCGCATGAGCTATGCCGACATCGAGGAGCGCTTCGCCGCGCAGCCGCCCTCGCCCAAGTCCGAGCCGGCGCGCTTCTCGATCAACAACATCGCCCTGACCGGCGGCAGCGTGGTGTTCGACGACAAGCTGCTCGGGCAGACCCAGCGCGTCGACAACCTCACCGTCACGCTGCCGTTCCTGTCCAACCTGCCGCATGACGTGGAGATCGTCACGCGGCCCTCGCTGAGCGCGCGCATCAACGGCTCCGCGCTGGCGCTCGACGGCACCATGCTGCCGTTCGCCGCCTCGCGCGAGACGCACCTGAACCTCAATCTCGACGGGCTGGACCTGCCGCGCTACATGGCGTTCGCGCCCGCGCTCAAGGACGCCGAGGTCAAGGGCGGCCTGCTGGACACGCGCCTGACGCTCGGCTTCATCCAGTCCAAGGACAAGCAGGACGTCTTCCTGGCCGGCACGGCGGCGCTGCGCGAGGCCGACATCCGCAAGCACGACGGCTCGCCGCTGGTGAAGGCCGGCCGCGTGGCGCTCGACATCGACCGCATCGAGCCGCTGGCGCAGAAGGCGCACCTGCGCAACGTGACGGTGGAAGGGCTGGCCGTGAACGCCACGCGCCGCGCCGACGGCACGCTCGACCTCGCCCAGGCTTTCCTGCCGCAGGCCCCGGCGGCCCCGGCGGCCACGCCGGCCACGGCACCTGCGGCGGCGCCGGCTTCCGCGCCGGCCGCCAAGGCGGGCCCGGCCTCGGCACCCGCCGCGGCCGGCATCGCGCCGCCGCAACCGGCAGCGCAGCCGGCACCGAAGCCGTGGTCCTACGCGGTCGACCAGATCAGCGTCAAGCAGGCCAGCCTCGCGCTGCGCGACGAGCTGGCTCCCTCCGGGCCCGGCACGCTGGCGCTCGGGCCGCTGGACGCCGAGGTCGCGGGCCTGTCGGGCGACAGCGACAAGCCGGCCAAAGTGCAGGCCAAGCTGGGCCTGGGCGAAGGCCAGAGCCTCAGCCACGAAGGCGAGCTGACCCTGCGCGGCGGCACCATGACCGGCACGCTGCAGGCCAGCGGCGTGAAGCCGCAGGGGTTTGCCGCGTGGTGGCCGGCCGAGCTGCGCGCGCAGCTGGGCGACACCGCGGTCAACGCCGAGCTGCACTACAAGATGGCATGGGGCGGCCCGGAATTCGCGTTCGCGCTGGACAAGTCGCGCGTGGAACTGGCGCCGCTGTATGTGGCCACGCGGGAGCCGGTGGCGGTGCCCGCCGCGGGCGCCGGCAACGCCGGCAGCGCGCGCCGCGCGCGCGCGCGCACGGACAACGACGACGACACCGCCAGCCTGCCGGTCATGCGCGCCGAGCGCGTGGCGCTCGACGACATCGGCTTCGACCTTGCCGGGCATACTTTCAGCGCCGGCGAGCTGGTGGTGGCCAAGCCGCAGGTCGCGCTCACGCGCGACCACCGCGGCGAACTGCTGGAGAGCGCGCGTCTGTGGGCGGCGCAGTCCGGGCAGAAGGCCAGCCAGCGCTCGGCCACGGTCACGGCCAAGGCGGCGCGGCCAGAGAGCCCCGCGGCCGCCAGGCCGCTGCCGTGGAAAGCCCAGCTGGGCAAGTTCGCGCTCGACGGCGGCAGCGTGCGGCTGACCGACTACGCGCCGGCCGCCGCCAACCGCGACCGCCCGGTGATCCACCAGTACCGCAACATCAGCCTCGGCACCGGCGCGCTGCAATGGCCGCTGGCGCCCGGCGCGATCCCGCTCAAGTTCAAGGCCGAGAGCGGCCGGCGCGGCGTGATGGCGCTGGACGGCACGGTGCAGCCCACGGCGCCGGCGGCGCAGGTGCAGGTGGACCTGCGCGAGATCGACCTGGCGCCGCTGCAGCCCTACCTGGCCGACCGCTTCAACGCCGCGCTGCGCGGCGGCACGGCCACCGTCAAGGGCCGCCTGGGCGTGGACGCGCCCAGCGGCAAGCCGATCGCCGCGCGTTTCGCCGGCAATGCGCAGCTTGGCAACGTGCGCACCGTGGACCGCGTCACCGGCGACGATTTCCTGCGCTGGCGCTCGCTGGCCGTCAACGGCATCGACTTCGTCATGGACGAGTCGAAGGGGCCGATGAAGGTGGGCGTGGGCAGCGTGGCGCTGTCCGATTTCTACGCGCGCGTGATCCTCAACGCCAACGGCCGCCTGAACCTGCAGGACGTGATGGCGGGCGGCGCCGCCAAGGGCGAGGCCGCGCCGAGCACCAGCCTGACGCAGGCCAACCCGGCCTCGGCGCCGCCGGCCAGCGCGCCGGCCGCCGCGCCCACGCCGGCACCGGCCCCGGCGCCCGTCGCCACGGCGGCGGCCAAGCCGCAGATCCGCCTGGGCGGCGTGACGGTGAGCAAGGGCAACATCAATTTCTCGGACTTCTTCGTCCGGCCCAACTACACCGCCAACCTGACCGACATGAAGGGCTCGGTCTCCAAGGTGTCCTCGACCGATCCGGCGCCGGCCGACCTCACGCTGGCGGGCCGCATCGACGACGACGCGCCGGTCAACATCGACGGCAAGCTCAACCCGCTGGCCGACCCGCTCTACCTCGACATCGCCGCCAAGGCCGCCGGCGTGGAGCTCACGCGCCTGACCCCCTACGCGGCCAAGTACGCCGGTTATCCGATCACCAAGGGCAAGCTCACGGTGGACGTGGCGTACAAGATCGAGAACGGCAAGCTCGATGCGAGCAACCACCTCTACCTGGACCAGCTCACCTTCGGCGACAAGGTCCACAGCCCCACGGCGACCAAGCTGCCGGTGCTGCTGGCGGTGTCGCTGCTCAAGGACCGCAACGGCGTGATCGACATCAACCTGCCGGTCTCGGGCTCGCTGTCGGACCCCGAGTTCAGCATCGGCGGCGTGATCGTGCGCGTGATCGTCAACCTGCTGACCAAGGCCATCACCTCGCCGTTCTCGCTGATCGCCTCGGCCTTCGGCGGCGGCGGCGACGAGCTGGGCTACGTCGAGTTCCCGCCCGGCACCGCCACGCTCACGCCGGCGGCCAGGCAGAAGATCGACACGCTGGGCAAGGCGCTGGCGGACCGCCCGTCGCTGCGGCTGGAGATCAGCGGGCGCATCGACCCGGCCACCGACATGGCCGGCGCGCAGCGCGCCTGGCTCGACGCGCGCGTGGCCGAGCAGAAGTCGCGCGACCTGCGCTCCAGCGCCCGCCAGGGCGGCGTGGCGGACGACAGCGAGGAAGGCGAGCAGGGCGCCAAGGTGACGGTGTCGCAGCAGGAATATCCGAAGTACCTGGAGGCGGTCTACAAGCGCGCTTCGTTCAAGAAGCCGCGCAACGTGATCGGCCTGGCCAAGTCGCTGCCGACGCAGGAGATGGAAAAGCTGCTGCTGGAAAACGCGCCGGTGACCAACGTGGAGCTGCGCCAGCTTGCCGAGCAGCGCGCGCTGGCGGTTAAGCAGTCGCTGGAGCGCGACGGCAAGGTGCCGGAAAACCGCCTGTTCCTGACCGCGCCGAAGCTCGACACCGAGGGCATCAAGGACAAGGGCGCGCCCAACCGGGTGGACTTCGCCATCCGCGACTGAGGCGGACTGCTTTCCCCGCGGCGGACGCCGCCGCGGGCCGAAAAGCTTGTATGATCTGGCCCGGAATCGAAAACAGGAGTGCGTTTTGCAGCAGGAAGTCGTTGCCTACAAGACCTGGGTCTGCCTGATCTGCGGCTGGGTCTATGACGAAGAACAAGGCTGGCCGGAAGACGGCATCGCCCCCGGCACGCGCTGGGAGGATATTCCGGAAGACTGGCGCTGCCCCGAATGCGACGTGGGCAAGGGCGAGTTCGCCATGATCGAGATCTGACCGCCGGCACGGCGGCGACAGCGATCAAGCAACCAGGCGATCAAGCGATCAAGCGATTAGGCGACCTAGCGGCTACAGCGCTACGTTGACTACGGCCGCCGCGTTCAGGTCAGGCCCGGCGGCTGGCGCCGCCGCATCTCCCGGCAGATACCGGCGCGGCGCCGGTGCTGCGCGCAGCGCCGGTAGCGCATGCGATAGGGATGGCTGCAGCGCCAGATCGCCGCGACCACGGTGAGCAGCAGCAGCGCCGCCATCATGGCGGCCAACAGGCCAAGCGTCATCGCGGCCTCCTTCCCCTCGGCCATCTCCCGAGCCGGCTGGCGCGCGATGCGTCCGCCGGCGCTCAGATCAGCAACGGCAACGCTTCGAGCAGGGCCACCGCCAGCAGGGCTCCGAAGATGGCGCCCGCCGCGCGGCAACTGATGCGCAAGGCCCGGGCCGTAAACGGAATCCCGCCGAAAGCGATCATGCCAACCAGCGCCATCGGGATCAGAAAAACAAGATCATGTGACGTGAAGTGCAGCATGGCTGTCTCCTGTCTCTCTACTTGTGTTTCCAGTATAGAAAGTGTCGCGGGGACGCCAAGCTCGATTAAGTGGGGGTTGTCACCTAAGCGGCACGCACCCGCTTCGCCGCGGTCCGCACGCTGCGCCGCAACATCGCCGGCGGACGCCGCCGGGCCTGCCTTGCGCCGCCGGAAAGGCAGGGCGCCGCCACGGCCGCGGCAAGTACCGCGGCTGCCACACGCGCCGCCGGCAATGCGCGGCATGCCACGCGCCGCGCGCATATTTGCATGCGGCCGGGCCGACGGACCGGCCCGCCTGTCCTATGCTGACCAGTATGCAGGCCGGACCCGCAAGCGGGCCGCGGCGCCCGTGATGGCGCCACTGCAGCAACCAGCGTATCGGAGGTGGCTATGGAACTTCACATGCAATCGCACCATTACGTGCGTCGCCTGCCCGACTGGATGGCGGCGGCCGTGTCCGGCCTTGCGGCCGGCGCGCTGCTGATGGTGGTCGAGCTGTTCTGGTCCACCATGGTGGCCGGCGTCAATCCGTGGGGCACCACGCGCATGATCGCGGCCATCGTGATGGGGCCGGACGTGCTGCAGACCTCCCTGTTCAGCGTGGGCACGGTGGCGGTGGCGCTGGTCATCCACTTCGTGCTGGGCGCGGTGCTCGGCATGATCCTGGCGGTCATCATCGCGCCGTTCCACTTCGACTCCAGCGCCGGCATGGTGCTGCTGACCGGCGCGGTGTTCGGGCTGGCGGTCTACCTGATCGACTTCTATGGCATGACGCGCTTCTTCTCGTGGTTCGCCGACGCGCGCGGCTGGCACACGCTGGCGGGCCACCTGATCTTCGGCATGACCGCGGCCATCGCGTACTGGAAGCTCGAAAACAAGGATGTATCGCACTGAGCACGGGCCACGCGGCGCGTTTTCGGCCTTGCGCATTGCCACTACACGGGCGGCGCGGCCCACCGGCGGCGAAGGACGGTCCAGGCCTTCCTTCGCCGCTTTTTATGCGGCGCCCGGCGCGCCTGCGCGCCGCGCGTTTGTGTGGCAGTGCACCCAAAGCGATGCGGGCGGCGCCTTGCACCGGGCGGACCACATGCACTAGGCTTATCTCAACCTTGCGCTGAGTTCGCGGTCAGCCATGCGCGGGGGGGAGGGTCGGTATGGCGCTCGCCATTGCACTCGTCGTCATCGTCGTCGCTTCGGTGCTCTTTCATTTACTGAGCCCGTGGTGGGCGACCCCGCTTGCTTCGAACTGGAAGCAGATGGACGACACGCTGACCATCACGCTGGTCGTCACCGGCATCTTCTTCATCGTCATCAACCTGTTCGTCGGCTACATCGTCTGGCGCTACCGCCATCGCCAGGGCGCGCGCGCCGCCTACCAGCCGGAAAACCGCAAGCTCGAACTGTGGCTGACCGCCGGCACCACGCTCGGCGTGATCGTGCTGCTGGCGCCGGGCCTGTTCGTCTACGCCGAATACGTGCGCCCGCCCGCCAACGCGATGGTGCTCGAGGTGGTGGGCCAGCAATGGCAATGGGGCTTCCGCTTTCCCGGCCAGGGCGGCCAGCTCGGTACTTCGGATGCGCGCTTCGTCTCGGCGGACAATCCGCTCGGCGTGAACCCCGACGATCCGCGCGGGCAGGACGACATCATCGTGGCCGCGTCCGAGGTGCACCTGCCGCTGAACCGCCCGGTCAAGGTGCTGCTGCGCTCCAAGGACGTGCTGCACGACTTCTACGTGCCGCCGTTCCGCGCCCGCATGAACATGGTGCCGGGCATGGTGACTTCGTTCTGGTTCACGCCGACCAGGGCCGGCACCTTCGAGATCCTGTGCGCGCAGCTTTGCGGCGTGGGCCACTACAACATGCGCGGCAAGGTGGTGGTGGAGGACGACGCCGCGTTCCAGGCCTGGCTGGCGCGCCAGCCGACCTTCGCCCTGACCATGCTCAAGACGCCCGCGCCGGGCGCGGTGGCGGCCGCCGGCGGCGCGCCCGCCGGCACGCTCGCGGCGCAGGGCCGCGCGCTGGCGCAGAGCAAGGGCTGCATCGGCTGCCACAGCATCGACGGCAGCGTCGGCGTGGGGCCGAGCTGGAAGGGCCTGTACGGGCGCAGCGAGACCTTCGCCGACGGCAGCAGCGCGAGGGTGGACGACGGCTACCTCAAGACCGAGATCACCGAGCCGCAGCAGCGGCTGGTCAAGGGCTTCGGCCCGGTGATGCCGAAGATTCCCCTGAGCGAAGAGGAAGTGAGCGCGCTGGTCGCCTACATCCGCGCCAACGGCGCGCAGGATGGCGCCACGCAGGCGGGCGCCGGTTCGGGCGCCGCATCGGGCGCGGCAGCCCGGTAAGCTGACAGGAGCAGCCAATGGCCTACGCCGACCACGACATCCACGGCCCCACCAGTTTCTTCACCCGCTACATCTGGAGCCAGGACCACAAGGTGATCGCGGTGCAGTACACGCTGGTCGCCATCTTCGTTGGGCTGATCGGCGTGCTGCTGTCCAACCTGATGCGGCTGCAGCTCGGCTTCCCGGGGCATTTCGCCTTCATCGACGCCAACCGCTACTACCAGTTCGTCACCATGCACGGCATGATCATGGTGATCTACCTGCTCACCGCGCTGTTCCTCGGCGGCTTCGGCAACTACCTGATCCCGCTCATGGTGGGCGCGCGCGACATGGTGTTCCCGTTCCTCAACATGCTGAGCTTCTGGGTCTACCTGGTGTCCGTGCTGGTGCTGCTGGCGAGCTTCTTCGTGCCGGGCGGGCCCACCGGCGCGGGCTGGACGCTCTATCCGCCGCAGGCCATCCTGCCGGGCACGCCCGGCTATCAGTGGGGCATCATCCTGATGCTGGTGTCGCTGCTGATCTTCATCGCGGCGGCCACGATGGGCGGGCTCAACTACGTCACCACCGTGCTGCAGGCGCGCACCGAGGGCATGACGCTGATGCGCATGCCGCTGGCCGTGTGGGGCATCTTCATGGCCACCATCCTGGCGCTGCTGGCGTTCCCGGCGCTGTTCGTCTCGGGCGTGATGATGCTGCTCGACCGCACGCTGGGCACCAGCTTCTTCATGCCGGCGATGGTGTCGATGGGCCAGCATCTCGACTACAAGGGCGGCAGCCCGCTGCTGTTCCAGCACCTGTTCTGGTTCTTCGGCCACCCCGAGGTGTACATCGTGGCGCTGCCGGCCTTCGGCATCGTCTCCGACCTGGTGAGCGTGCATTCGCGCAAGAGCATCTTCGGCTACCGCACGATGGTGTGGGCGATCCTGGCCATCGGCGTGCTGTCGGTGGTGGTGTGGGCGCACCACATGTTCGTCAGCGGCATGAACCCGTACTTCGGCTTCTTCTTCGCCACCACCACGCTGATTATCGCCATTCCCACCGCGATCAAGGTCTACAACTGGGTGCTCACGCTGTGGCGCGCCGACATCCACTTCACGGTGCCGATGCTGTTCGCCATCGCCTTCATCAGCACCTTCGTCATCGGCGGGCTGACCGGGCTGTTCCTCGGCAACGTCAGCGTGGACATCCCGCTGTCCAACACGTATTTCGTGGTCGCGCACTTCCACATGGTGATGGGCGTGTCGCCGATCCTGGTGGTGTTCGGCGGCATCTACCACTGGTACCCCAAGGTGACGGGGCGCATGCTCAACGATACGCTGGGCCGCGTGCATTTCTGGATTACCTTCGTCGGCACCTATGCGATCTTCTTCCCGATGCACTACCTCGGCGTGCTCGGCATGCCGCGGCGCTACTACGCCTACGACAACTACGCCTTCATTCCCGAGTCGGCGCACGTGATGAACGCCTACATCTCGGTCGCGGCCTTCATCGTGGCCGCGGCGCAGCTGGTGTTCATCTTCAACCTGGCCTGGAGCGTGCGGCATGGCCGGCCGGCCGGCGCCAACCCGTGGCGCGCCGCCTCGCTGGAATGGCAGACGCCGCGGACCCCGCCCGCGCACGGCAACTGGGGGGCCGAGCTGCCGGTGGCGTACCGCTGGGCCTACGCCTACAGCGTGCCCGGCGCGAGCGAGGACTTCATCGCGCAGAACGCGCCGCCCGAAGCCGGCGGTGCCGAGCCCGAACCGCACCCCAGCCGAGGAGCCGTGGCATGAGCGTGAACCTGATCTACCGCGCCGACGGCGGCGGCGAGCGCCGCGGCGGCCCCGGCCCCGGCGACGTGGGCCGGCAGCGTGCCGGCCCGGCGCCGGCCAGCACCGGCCTGTGGGTGTTCATGGGCGTGGTGTGCTCGCTGTTCGCGCTGTTCATCACCGCCTACGCCATGCGCATGGATTCGCCGGACTGGCACGCGGTGGCGCTGCCGTGGCAGGTGTGGCTGTCCACCGCGCTGCTGGCGGCGGGCAGCGCGCTCATGCTGGCGGCGCCGCGCGCCGCGCGCGCGGGCCGGCTGTCGCGCGCGCGCCGCGCGCTGCGCTGGGGCGGGCTGGCGGCGGCGGCCTTCGTCGGCTCGCAGTTGTGGGCGTGGCAGGCCCTGCTCGCCATCCACGTGGTGCCGGCCAACAACCCGGCCGGCAGCTTCTTTTTCCTGCTGACCGCGATGCACGGCCTGCACGTGCTGGGCGGCCTCGCCGGCTGGGCGCTCGCCATGCGCGCGCCGCCGGGCACGTTCATGGCGCGGCGCACCGCGCTGCGAATCACGCTGTGCGCGCGCTACTGGCATTTCCTGCTGGCCGTGTGGCTGGTGCTGCTGGCCGCGCTCGGCTGGCTGACGCCGGAATTCGTGCGCTTCATCTGCGGCCGCGGCTGAGCGCCGGGGCCAACGCCGAGGGAGGTAAGCCGATGTCATCGCAACCCGTTTCTTCCGCCGCCGCCGCGGGCGCGCCGGCGGCGGCCGGCTGGCGCGGGCTGGTGGCCGACTGGGGTTCCGACCAGCAGGCCTTCCGGGTGTCGTGGGGCAAGGCCATGATGTGGATCTTCCTGTTGTCCGACACCTTCATCTTCAGTTGCTTCCTGACCGGCTACATGACGGTGCGCATCGCCAACACCGTGCCGTGGCCGAACCCGAGCGAGGTCTTCGCGCTGCACGTCGGCAACGCCGAGGTGCCGCTGTTGTTGATCGCCATCATGACCTTCGTGCTGATCAGCAGCAGCGGCACGATGGCGATGGCGGTGAACTTCGCCTACCGGCGCGACCGCGCGAAATGCGCCGCGCTGATGTTTGCCACCGCGCTGTTCGGCGTGGCCTTCGTCTCCATGCAGGCCTTCGAATGGACCAAGCTGATCATGGAGGGCGTGCGCCCGTGGGGCAACCCGATGGGCGCGGCGCAGTTCGGCTCCGCCTTTTTCATGATCACCGGCTTCCACGGCCTGCACGTGAGCTGCGGCGTGGTCTACCTGCTGGTGGTGGCGACCAAGGTGCTGCGCGGGCGCTACGAGGCCGGCGGCAACTACCAGATCGTGGAGATCGCCGGGCTGTACTGGCACTTCGTGGACCTGGTGTGGGTCTTCATCTTCGCGCTGTTCTATCTCTGGTGAGGCTCGTCATGGCCACCTCGACGTCTTCCGCCGCGCCCGCCAGCCCCGAGGCCGGGCACGGCGCCCAGCACGGCCAGCAGCATCCCATCGGCCTGTACCTGAAGATCTGGGCGCTGCTGTTCGTGCTCTCCACGCTGTCCTACCTGGTGGACTACTTCCATTTCGAGGGCTACCTGCGCTGGACGCTGATCCTGCTGTTCATGGTGATGAAGGCCGGGCTGATCGTCGCCGTGTTCATGCACATGGCGTGGGAGCGGCTGGCGCTGATCTGCGCGATCCTGCTGCCGCCGCTGTGCCTGCTGGTGCTGGTCGGGCTGATGGCGGCCGAGGCCGACTACACGTTCCTGCTGCGCGGCACGTTCTTCCACTAGGGCGCGGAGGTACACTTGGCGGGTTGCCGGTCCACCAGAGGAAGCCATGCACCCTGCCACGGAAGCCATCCTGATCTACAACCAAGGCCGCGATCCCGAGCGGCTCACGCGCAAGCTGGCCGCCATCGCGGCCGATCCGTTCGCCTTCCTGCGCGGCACCAACCATCTCTACGCCGCGGCCGTGGGCGGCGAGGCGGCACTGATCGAAGCGCCCGTGACCTACGTCTGCGGCGACCTCCACCTGGAGAACCTGGGCAGCTTCAAGGGCGACAACGGCCTGGTCTACTTCGACCTCAACGACTTCGACGACGCCCTGGTCGCGCCGCTCACGGTGGACCTGGTGCGCCTGCTCTCCAGCCTGATGATCGCCGCGCCCCAGCTCGGGCTGTCGGACGCCGACGCGCGCGCCGGCGCCGAGCGCATGCTCGACACCTACGCTGCCGTGCTGGCCTCCGGCAAGCCGCGCTGGGTGGAGCGCGCCACCGCCACCGGCATGGTCGCCACGCTGCTGCGCCGGGTCAAGCGCCGGCGCCGCGGCGAGCTGCTGGCCGAGCGCACCGTGCGCGGCGGCGGCAAGCGCCGCCTGCTGGTCGACGGCAAGCACGCGCTGGCGCCGCTCAAGGGCCAGCGCAAGCGCGCCGCCGCCATCCTGCGCGAGTTCGGGCAGCAGTCGAGCCACGGGCGTTTGGTCTCCGACGATGCCGCGCGCCGCATCGCCGGCGTGGGCAGCCTCGGGCTCGAGCGCTACGTGGTGCTGGCCCACAATGGCGACGACCGCGCGGCCCAGCGCCTGGTCGACATCAAGCGCGCCGCGCCCAGCGCCTGGAAGAGCATCCCGCTGCGCGCGCAGCCGCGCTGGCAGAGCGAGGCCGCGCGCGTGGTGCAGATCCAGCACGCCATGCAGGCGGCCTCGCCGGCGCTGCTGTCGGCGGTGACGATGGATGCTTCATCCTACGTGGTCAAGGGACTGCAGCCGACCGCCGACCGCGTCAACATCGGCCCGCACACCGGGCGCACGCAATTGCGCGAGGTGTTGCTGACGATGGCGCGTGTTGCCGCGTGGGCGCACCTGCGCGGCTGCGGGCATGAGGCGGCGGACCGGATCGAGCAATTGCAGGAATTCGCGGCCGGCAGGCACTGGCGTGCGCCGGTGCTGCGGCTGGCGCGGCATGGGTGTGAGATGGCGCAGAAGCAGTGGAGGGATTTTGCGGAGGATTATCGGGTGGCCAGGGGGAGGGAGGGGAGTGGCTTAAGGTCGAAGTCGAAGGCTTGACGTCAGCTGCTTGACTTCAAAGTCAAAGTCAAAGTCAAAGGCTTTCGCGCCCCCGGCGCGACCTACTTTCTTTTGTCCGAAAAGAAAGTAGGCAAAGAAAGCGGACTGCCTGGCCGGCAGGGGCAGAAACGTTGGGGTTTCTGGTTGTTGGTGGTTTCGTGGTGGGGTTTGTGGTTCTGCTGGCATCCTGCCGTTACCGGTGCGGGCGGCCACGACTTTGCTGGCGGTGTTGGTTTCGCGGTCAGACCTATGATGGCGAGTGCACTGCTTGTTCAGGCATCTGCCGTTACCGGTTTTGGCCGCCGCTACATAGCACCCTCATGGTTTCGTGGTGGGCGTGGTGGGTCGGGGCGCTGGGGCAGGGCGAGACGCTAGCCCAGAAAAGACAAGGCCCGCAGGTTGGCCGCTTGCAGCCAACCTGCGGGCCCACTTTCACGCGCGCTGTCAGACCTGCGTGATGAACTTGGTCACGAGGTAGCCATCGAAGGTTTCCTGGCCGCCTTCGCTGCCGATGCCGGAGTCCTTGATGCCGCCGAACGGCGTTTCGGCCAGTGCCATGCCGAAGTGGTTGATGTTGACCATGCCGGCTTCGAGGCCGTTGGACACCAGCGTCGCGGTCTTGAGCGAGTTGGTGAACACGTAGGAGGCCAGGCCGAACGGCAGGCTGTTGGCGCGGCGCAGCACTTCCTCGGCGTCCTTGAAGCGCGTCACCGGCGCGACCGGGCCGAACGGTTCGTCGACCATCAGCTTGGCGTCGTCGGGCAGTTCCGTGACCACGGTGGGCGCGAAGAAGAAGCCCTTGTCGCCGATGCGCGAGCCGCCGGCGACCACCTTGCCGCCGCGGTGGCTGGCGTCGTCCAGGAACTGTTCCATCGAGGCGATGCGGCGCTCATGCGCGAGCGGGCCCATCTGGGTGCCGTCTTCCAGGCCGTCGCCGACCTTGACCGAGCCGATCACTTCGGTGAAGCGCGCGAGGAACTTGTCGTAGGCCTTTTCCTGGACGTAGAAGCGCGTCGGCGAGACGCACACCTGGCCGGCGTTGCGCAGCTTGAAGCGGGCCAGCATCTCGGCGGCCGGCTCGATGTCGGCGTCGTCGAACACCAGCACCGGCGAGTGGCCGCCGAGCTCCATCGTCACGCGCTTCATGTGCGCGCCGGCCAGCGCGGCCAGCTGCTTGCCTACCGGCACCGAGCCGGTGAACGAGATCTTGCGCACGATCGGCGATTCGATCAGGTAGGTGGAGATCTCTCCCGGCACGCCCCACACGATGTTCAGCACGCCCGGGGGCAGGCCGGCGTCGTGGAACAGCTGGGCCAGCGCCACCACGGCGCTGGGCGAATCTTCCGGGCCCTTCAGGATCAGCGTGCAGCCCGCGCCCACGGCCGCGACGATCTTGCGGATGGCCTGGTTGAACGGGAAGTTCCACGGCGTGAAGGCGGCGCACACGCCGATCGGCTCGCGCACCACGAGCTGGCGCACGTTGGGCTGGCGCGGCGGGATCACGCGGCCGTAGATGCGGCGGCATTCCTCGGCGTGCCATTCGGCATGCTCGGCGCAGACCATGACTTCGCCCACGGCCTCGGCCAACGGCTTGCCCTGGTCCAGCGTGATGTTGCGGCCGATGTCCTTGGCGCGCTCGCGGCTCAGCTCGGCCACGCGGCGCAGGATCTTGGAGCGCTCCAGCGGCGAGGTCTTCTTCCAGCTTTCGAAGGCGCGCTGCGCCGCGGCCAGGGCGCGGTCCAGGTCGGCGCGGCTGGCGTGCGGCAGCTTGCCGAGCACTTCCTGGGTGGCCGGGTTGATGACGTCCTGCTCGCGCCGGTCCCCTCCCTTGATGAATTCTCCATCGATGTAGAGGGCGAGATCCTGGTACATGCCTTTTCTCCTGATTGTTGTGAGTGCGGCACTCCGGGGCGGTGGTGCCGCAGGTTGGCCGGGGCGATGACCGCCCGGGCCGGGAATTCCTGGCCGAAGCCGCAAGCTTAGCGCGTCGGGCCGATATCTGCAGCCCCCGGGCGCCGCCCGGCCGCTCAGCCGCGCCGCAGCGTGGCCATGCCGCGCGCGGCCAGCGCCAGCGCGCCGTGGCGCGCGCCGCCGCCGAGGCTGTCGGAGATCTCCGCCGCGGCGCCGCGCACCAGCTCGGCGAAGGCCTTGATCCGCTGCGGGCGGAAGCGCTCGGCGGGGCCGGACAGGCCGACCGCGGCGATCACCTGCCCATTGCCGTCGCCGATCGGCGCGGCCACGCCGCAGACGGTCTCGCGCCACTCGCCGCGGTTGACCGCGTAGCCCTGCTTGCGCACCCTGGCCATCTCCAGCAGGAACTGCGCGGGGTCGACGATGCTGTTGGGCGTGGACGGCACCAGCGCGGCCGACATCCGCTGCAGCGCGGCCTCGGGCTGGAACGCCAGCATGGCCTTGCCGGTGGCCACGCAGTGCGCCAGCGCGCGGCCGCCGATCTGCGTATAGGCGCGCACCGGGTTGGCGCTGTCGATCTTGTGCACGTAGACCACCTCGCCGCGGTCGAGCACGGACAGGTGGACGCTTTCGCCGCTGGCGTGCATCAGCTTGTCCATCCACGCCTCGGCATGGCGGCGCAGGTCCAGCCGCGCCAGCACCGCGGAGCCCAGCTCCCACAGCTTGATGGACGCGCTGTAGCCGGTGCCGGAGGCATCGCGGATCACGTAATTCATGTCGGTGAGCGCTTGCAGCAGGCGGTGCACGTTGCTCTTGGCCAGGCCCATGTGGGCGGCGATCTCGGTCAGGCCGAGCGGGCGCTCGCTGTGCGCGAGCAGCTCGACCACGCCGAGCCCCTTGATCAAGGTGTTGTTCATGGGCGCGATGCCTCCGGCGGCGGCGGTGAGGGACCGGACAATGTCCGCGCATATGCGGGCAGCGCATATGCGTTCTCAAATGTGGAACGATAGTACCGTATTTGGCAACGTCCCTATAATCCTCGCATCTTCCATGCATATCTTCCCGGTACTTTCCCGATGAGCGATCTCCCGCAACACGACCTGCCGCTGCTGGGCGTCAAGGTGGTGGAATTCTGTACCGTCGCAGCCGGCCCGTTCTGCGGCATGCTGCTGTCCGACATGGGCGCCGAGGTGGTCAAGGTCGAGCCGCCCGACGGCGACACCCTGCGCCAGTGGCCGCCGCTGTCGGACGGCTACTCCGAGAATTTCGCCTCGCTCAACCGCAACAAGCAGTCGGTGGCGCTGAACCTCAAGGACCCGGCCGACCTCGCGCTGGCGCGCAGCCTGATCCTCGACGCCGACGTGGTGATCGAGAACAACCGCCCCGGCGTGATGGACCGGCTGGGCTTGGGCTACGCCAGCTTTCGCGAGGACAAGCCCGGGCTGGTGTACTGCTCGGTGTCGGCTTACGGGCAGAGCGGCCCGCGCGCCGGCGAGGGCGGTTTCGACCTGACCATCCAGGCCGCCGCCGGCGTGATGAGCGTGACCGGCGAGCCCGGCGGCGCGCCGGTCAAGTGCGGCGTGCCGCTGGCCGACTTCGCCTCGGGCCTGTACGGCGCGTTCGCCATCGCCAGCGCGCTGGCGCGCGTGCGCGCCGGCGGCGCCGGGGCCCACATCGACGTGCCGATGTACGGCTGCACGCTCGGCATCGCCGCGCTGCAGACCAGCGAGTATTTCGGCAACGGCCGCAGCCCGGCCAAGCTCGGCTCGGCCCATCCGCGCAACGCGCCCTACCAGGCCTTCCAGGCGGCCGACGGCTATTTCGCCATCGCCGCCGGCAACCAGAAGCTGTGGCTGGAAGTGGTGCGCGTGGTGGACCTGCCGGCGCTGGCGCAGGACGCGCGCTTCGCCACCACGCGCGACCGCGCCGCCAACCAGGCCGCGCTCAAGGTCCTGCTGGAGGAGCGCTTCGCCACGGCGGGCGTGGACCACTGGATCGCCGCCTTCAACGCGGCCGGCGTGCCGCATGCGCGCATCAACGACTACGCCGCCGCGCTGGACGATCCGCAGGTCGAGCACATGGACTGGGTGCGACCGCTGACGCTGCCGGGCGGCCACCGCACGCGCACCTTCGCCTCGCCGCTGCGCTTCGACGGGCAGGGCCTGCCGATCCGCCGCGACCCGCCCGCGCTGGGCGAGCACAATGCGGCGATCCGCGCGCACTACGAGAGCGGCGCCGCCGGCGCCGACGCCTGACCTGCCTGGAGACACGGACATGAGCAACAACATCGAGCGGCTGCGCGAATTCGTCGCCACCGTCAGCCGCGTGGTGACGCAGGCCGAGCGCGACGGCAGCGGCGAGGCGGACGTGCTGGCGCAGGCCACGGCGGCGCTGTCGGCGCTGGTGGCGCACGACGACTGGCTGCCCGAGGAAATGGCGCGCCCGCATCCGGTCTACTACCAGCAGCACCTGCTCTACGGCGATCCGCTCGACCGCTTCTCGCTGGTCAGCTTCGTGTGGGGGCCGGGCCAGCAGACGCCGGTGCACGACCACACCGTGTGGGGCCTGATCGGCATGCTGCGCGGCGCGGAGATCGACCAGCGCTACCGCGTCGAAGGCGGGCGCCTGGTCGCCGACGGCGAGCCGGCGCTGCTGTCGCCGGGGCAGGTGGCGGCGGTTTCTCCCACGCTCGGCGACGTGCATCGCGTGCGCAATGCGTTCGACGACCGCGTCTCGGTCAGCGTGCATCTCTACGGCGGCAACATCGGCCGCATCCGCCGCCATGTCTATGCCGACGACAGCGGCGCCACCAAGCCGTTCGTGTCCGGCTATTCCAACGCGCTCGTGCCGAACCTGTGGGCGCCGGAGCCGAAGGCATGAGCGAAGGCCAGGACATCCTGCTGATTGCCCGTGAAGACGGCGTCACGCGCCTGACGCTCAACCGCCCCGCGCGCGGCAACGCGCTCTCGCGCGAACTGGTGGCGGCGCTGTCGGCGGCGGTGGAGACCTGCCACCGCGACGGCACGCGCCTGCTGGTGCTGGAGGGCGCGGGCCGGCATTTCTGCACCGGCTTCGACCTCGGCGACCTCGACGCCGAGAGCGACGATTCCCTGCTCGCGCGCTTCGTGCGCGTGGAGCTGCTGCTGCAAAGCGTGCATGCCGCGCCGTTCGCCACGCTGGCGCTGGTGCAGGGCCGGGCGATGGGCGCGGGCGCCGATCTCGTGGCCGCCTGCGAGCAGCGGCGCGTGGAGGCGGGCAGCAGCTTCGCGTTTCCGGGCGCGGCGTTCGGGCTGGTGCTGGGCAGCGCGCGGCTGGCGCAGCTGGTCGGCGCGGCGCGCGCGCGCGAGTGGATCACCGGCGGCGGCGCGTTCGCCGCCGAGGCGGCGCTGGCCAGCGGCTTCGCCACCGGCGCGCTGGAGACCGGCGCAGCGGCGCGCGCCGCGGTGGTGGCCGAGCTCGCGCAGCGCGCGCGGCGGCTGGACCCCGCCACCCAGGCGGCCATCCATGCCGCCACGCGCGACGGCGCGGACAGTGCGGCGCGGCAGCTTGCCGACCTCGTGCATTCCGCCGCGCGGCCCGGCATCAAGGCGCGCATCGCGGCCTATCGCGCCGCGTCCGCCGGCGGCTGAGCCGCACGGCGTTCGGGCTGGCACATGAGTGCCCCGGGGTGTCCCCGGGGCATTTTTCATGGGCCGGATGCGGCGCGGTCAGTTCCGCGTCGAGCCGCCCGACAGTTCCTGCCTGGCCGCCGCGTCGTTGGCCTTCTTTTCCGCGCTCCTGACCTGCTTCGCGGATTTCACGTCCTGCTTGTACTCGCGCTTCGCGGCCTTCCTGGTGGCGTTGTATTCGTCCGATGCCTGCTTGTTGGCCTCGCGGCGCTGCACCAGCGGGTCCTTGGGCGGCTCGACCTGGGTCATGCCGGGCGGCACGGCGGCGTTGGCATTGTCCGCGGGCATGGCCGGGGCCTGCGCGAAGGCGGCGGCGCACAGCAGGCCGGCGGAGGCGGCGGTGGCAACTTGCAGGAAGCGGATGGGCTGGTTCTTCGACATGGCGGGTCCTCGCTGTTGGTGGATCGGTACAGATGCTGGCCGGGGACGGCGGTCCGAGGCATTCCCCCGGCTTGCGCATTTCACCCCTGTTTGACCGGCGTTTTTCGCCGCGCGTGCCCCGATCCGGACATCTGCTTACAATTGGCCTGCCGTCCGACAGACGGCCACCGACAAGACCTGTCGGCGGAGTGTGAGATAGTGGCCAGCGGGGGCGCACGGCCTCCGCCCGCGCACCCCGCGCGGGCACAAGAAACCACCAAGAACAGCACGAGACAGGCCGCGACATGCCGACCAGACACAAAGCGCAACTACTGACCACCGGCCCGATCGGGCGCACCCTGCTGCTGTTCTCGCTGCCCGTGCTGGGCAGCAACATCCTGCAGTCGCTCAACGCGTCGATCAACTCGGTGTGGGTGGGGCACTTCCTCGGCGAGGCGGCGCTGACCGCCACCTCCAACGCCAACATCATCCTGTTCTTCCTGCTCGGCGTGGTGTTCGGCATCAGCATGGCCAACACCATCATGATCGGGCAGGCGGTGGGCGCGCGCGACCTCGACGAGGCGCGCCGCGTGGTGGGCACCAGCACCGGCTTCTTCGTCGGGCTCTCGGTGCTGGCATCGGCGCTGGGCTACATCTTCACGCCGGCCATCCTCGCGGCGATGGACACGCCGGCCGACGCCAGGCCGCTGGCCGAGAGCTACCTGCGCATCATCTTCCTGGCGCTGCCGTTCATGTATTTCTACAACTTCGTGATGATGACGCTGCGCGGCGCCGGGGATTCGCGCACGCCGTTCTACTTCATGCTGTTGTCGGTCGGGCTGGACGTGGCGCTCAACCCGCTGCTGATCTTCGGCATCGGGCCGCTGCCCGGGCTCGGCATCGCCGGCTCCGCGCTGGCGACGCTGATCGCGCAGCTGGTCAGCCTCGCGGCGATGCTGGCGGTGCTGTACCGCCGCGGCCATTTCCTCGCGCTGCGCCGGCACCAGCTGGGCTACCTGCGCCCGGACTTCGCCATCCTGCGCGCGCTGGTGGCCAAGGGCCTGCCGATGGGCCTGCAGATGGTGGTGATCTCGTCGTCGGCGATCGTGATGATGTCGCTGGTCAACCGCTACGGCTCGCAGACCACGGCCGCCTATGGCGTGGCGTCGCAGTTGTGGACCTACGTGCAGATGCCGGCGCTGGCGGTGGGCGCGAGCGTGTCGTCGATGGTGGCGCAGAACGTGGGCGCCGGCCTGTGGGAGCGGGTGGCGCGCATCACGCGCGTGGGGCTGCTGTTCAACCTGCTGATGACCGGCGCGCTGGTGGGCCTGATCTACCTGTTCAACCGCCATTCGCTGGGCCTGTTCCTGCCCGACGACGGCACCGCGATCGGCATCGCGCAGCATATCAACGCGATCGTGCTGTGGTCTTTCATCCTGTTCGGCTTCACCATCGTGCTGTTCGGCACCGTGCGCGCCACCGGCGCGGTGATGGCGCCGCTGGTGATCCTGTTCGTCTCCATGTGGGTGGTGCGCCTGCCGTTCGCCTCGCTGCTGGCGAGCGACTATGGCGCCGACGCGGTGTGGTGGAGCTTTCCGCTGGGCTCGGTGGTGTCGGTGACGCTGGCGGTGGCTTACTACCGCTTCGGCAACTGGCGCGCCAGCCATATCCTGCCGGTGACGCCGGCGGCGCCGGCCCCGCGGCAGGAGTTCGCGCCGCAGGCGCCGGACACCAGCATGGGCACGCCGTGCGAAGAAGCCCTGAGCACGGCGGGCGCCGGCGAGGATGCCGACGAGGTGGCGGCGCTGGCGCAGGCCGCCGCCGGCGCGCCCGCCCGGCAGCACCCGCGCTGAGCGCCGGCGCCGAGTCAGTCGCCGGCCGTTTCCGTTTCCGCGGCGCCGTCCACGTCGGTGCCGCGCGCCAGTCCCGCCAGCCAGCGCCGCACCACTTCTTCCTCCTGCGCCGACAGCCCCGCGCGCAGGTGCGCCTCGTTGTGCAGCGCGCGTTCGCGGCAGCCTGCCAGCAGCGTCTCGCCGGCCGGCGTCAGCACGATGTTCTGGATCCGGCCGTGCACCGGATGCGGCTGGCGCCGGATCGAGCCGGCCTTCTCCAGGTTGGCGACGATCACGCTGACGGTCTGCGGCGTGAGCAGCGCCAGCCGGGCGAGGTCGGCATTGGACAAGCCGGGATAGGCGCCCAGCATGGTCAGCACCACGAACTGCGGCGGGGTGGCGCCCAGGTCGGCCAGCGCGCGCTCCAGGCGCAGGCGGTTGGCGGCGCCGGCCTGGCGCAGCAGGTAGCCGAGATAACCGGCCTCGCCGCGCTTGCCCTCGCCGGGGCGGGGAATCGCCGGGGCGGTGGCGGCCGGGTCGGTGGCGGCGCCCGCGTGGGCTGGCCGTGCGGTCTTGCTCATGGTCGTCCGGGTTTGGGTGAAAGGCATGGAAGGGGGGGAAGCCGTGGCGCCGGCTGGCGCGCGTATTCGTGCTCTGAGATTATCGCAGAGCCGGCGCACCGCCGGCCTGCCGCCGCATATTGCCGCCCGCCGCCACCTGAAAGGCAATCGAAAGCTCTGTCTGTCATCGTGCGCCCGTGGTCGGGGTGGCAGCGTCGTGCGCCGCCTTTCAATCAGCTTTCAACGCGGCCGCCGCGCGGCTTCCGGCGCATGCCGGCGCCGCGTCGTTCCCCGCGTGACTTCCCGCGCCACGTCCCGCGCAGGCGCGCTTCGCCTGCGCGCCGCCGGCATCGCCGCCAGCCACGCGCCCGCATCCGGCGCGCGCGCGATTTCTCCCTGTTTTCCCGCCGATTTCGCCCGATTCGTGAAAATGGATCACGTCGTGATATTTGTCGTTTGTGGTGAAGTTCCTCATGCATCGGTGATTACCCCTAAGTCAAGACAAATGAAAGCAAGCTGAAAGATCGCCTCTCTAAGGTTGCATCCATCCTGCAGGAGAGCCTTCACACCTGCCGATCAAACCGTCTGCGCATGCAAGAGCCTGCGCGCGCAGCCGGATGCTTTCACGTACTTTGAGGAGAATCGTTTTGCGCATACGCAGCCAAAAGGACTTTGCCTCCGGCCTGATGTTCGTCCTGGTCGGTCTGGGCTTTTCCTGGGTCGCTCGCGGCTATTCCATGGGAACTGCCGCAAAGATGGGCCCCGGATATTTTCCGTTCCTGCTCGGGCTGGTACTGGCCGTGCTGGGCGCACTCGTGTTGATCGGCTCGCTGTCGAGCAAGGGCGAGGAAGACCAGCTCGCGCGCTGGGACCTGAAGACCCTGCTGTGGATCCTCGGTTCGGTGGTGCTGTTCGGCCTGCTGCTCAAGCCGCTCGGCATGGTGCTGTCGGTGTTCGTGCTGGTGCTGGTGTCGTCGATGGCCAGCCATGAATTCAGCTGGAAGGGCGCCCTGGCCAACGCCGTGGTGCTGGTGCTGATCAGCATGGGCGCGTTCGTCTACGGCATCAACCTGCAGATGCCGGTGTGGCCTGCTTTCATTACCGGTTAAGGAGTCGGCCTCAATGGAATTGTTCGATCACCTTGCCCTGGGTTTTTCCACGGCACTGTCACTGCAAAACCTCGCATACGCCTTCCTGGGCTGCGTGCTGGGTACCCTGATCGGCGTGCTGCCGGGCCTGGGGCCGCTGGCCACCATCGCCATGCTGCTGCCGGTGACCTACACGCTGCCCCCGGTGGCGGCGCTCATCATGCTGGCCGGCATCTATTACGGCGCGCAGTACGGCGGCTCCACCACCGCCATCCTGGTCAACCTGCCCGGTGAATCGTCGTCGGTGGTGACCACCATCGACGGCTACCAGATGGCGCGGCGCGGACGGGCAGGGGTGGCGCTGGCCACTTCCGGCCTGGGCTCGTTCTTCGCCGGCTGCGTGGCTACCCTGATCCTGGCCGCGTTCGCCACGCCGCTGTCGGAACTGGCGTTCAAGTTCGGCCCCGCCGAATACTTCTCGCTGATGGTGCTGGGCCTGATCGGCGCCGTGGTGCTGGCCTCCGGCTCGCTGCCCAAGGCCGTGGCGATGATCGTGCTGGGCCTGCTGCTGGGCCTGATCGGCACCGACGTGAACTCGGGCGCCGCGCGCTTCTCGTTCGACATCCCCGAACTGACCGACGGCATCGACTTCGTCGCGCTGGCGATGGGCATGTTCGGTTTCGCCGAAATCGTGGCGAACCTGGAACAGAAGGAAGACCGCGAGACCTTCACCGACCGCGTGACCAACCTGTGGCCGACCAAGGAAGACTTCAAGCGCATGGCGCCGGCGGTGCTGCGCGGCACGCTGCTGGGTTCGGCGCTGGGCATCCTGCCCGGCGGCGGCGCGGCGCTGGCCTCGTTCGCGGCCTACTCGCTGGAAAAGAAGACCTCCAAGTACTCGCATGAGTTCGGCAAGGGCGCCATCGAAGGCGTGGCTGGTCCGGAATCGGCCAACAACGCGGCCGCGCAGACCTCCTTCATCCCGCTGCTGACGCTGGGCATTCCGCCCAACGCCGTGATGGCGCTGATGGTGGGCGCGATGACCATCCACAACATCCAGCCGGGCCCGCAGGTCATGACCAGCAACCCCGCGCTGTTCTGGGGCCTGATCGCCTCGATGTGGATCGGCAACCTGATGCTGATCATCCTGAACCTGCCGATGATCGGGATCTGGGTGAAGCTGCTGACCGTGCCTTACCGCTACCTGTACCCGGCCATCCTGGTGTTCTGCGGCATCGGCGTGTACTCGGTCAACAACCAGACCTTCGACGTGTTCATGGCGGCCGGCTTCGGCATCATCGGCTACCTGTTCCTGAAGCTCAAGTGCGAACCGGCGCCGCTGCTGCTCGGTTTCGTGCTCGGACCGATGATGGAAGAAAACTTCCGCCGCTCCCTGCTGCTGTCGCGCGGCGAGTTCACGGTGTTCGTGACGCGCCCGCTGTCGATGGGCCTGCTGATCGCCGCCGCCGCGCTGGTTGCCGTCGTGGCGCTGCCGTCGATCAAGGCCAAGCGCGAAGAAGCGTTCCAGGAAGAATAGTTTTCGAAGCCCCCGTACCGGTGCCGCCATACGCCGGTACGAACAACGCAAGATTCGGGGTGCCTCGCGCACCCCGCTTTTTTTTTGCAGGGCGCGTTCCGGCTCCCGCCGGCACGCTCGCAGTGAACCTGCCCGGCTGCGCTTGGCAGTGCCGGGCCTGCGCAAGATGATCCGCTCCATTCAGCTCTATCGCGTCACTGGCTGGCGCGCCGCGGGCGCCGCATGAAGACGCCGGCGCTGGACCGCCTGGTTTCGCGGTTGTACATCCTCAAGCTCGTCCAGGCGAGTCCGTCCACCGTACTGACCCTGGTCGAGCGCCTGCGCGAGCACGGCATCGACAACAACATCCGCTCGCTGCGCCCGATCCTGCGCAGCTTGCTGATCGCGCGCGCGATCACGGCGGAACTGGTCGAGGGCAGCGGCCGCGTCTACTGCATCACGGACAGCGGCAAGGACGAACTGGACAAGTACCTGTCGCACCTGGACGTGCTGCAAGGCGACCTCGAGCCCGCCCCGGAGCGCTAGGCCCCGGGCACCGGCGCGCCGCGCGCGCCGCTGGCAAAAAAAAGCGGGAAGACCCGCCTGCCGGATCTTCCCGCCTGGCACGCCCCGGTGACGGCGATCGCGCCGGCCGGGCTGCCGCGTTCCCTTCTCTTCCCTTTTCCTTCCCTACTGCGAGACCAGTTCCTGCGCGTCGCCGGCGCCGGTGCTCGACTGCGCGACCAGCACCTTGATCCGGTTCGGCACCAGCGCGCCGATGCCGTCGACCGGGATCGTGGTGATCAGCCAGTCGGCGTTGTTGCCCAGCGTGAGCGCGCCGGAATCGAAGATCACGGTCTTGGTGCCGGCGGTGGTGATGCGCAGGCGATAGGTGCCGCCGTCCAGATAGAGCGAGTCCTGGCCCGTGGCGGGGTTGGCCGTCTTGTAGCCGACCGCCGCCATGTTCGGCGAGACCGCGTTGAGGTCGGCCGCCGGCGTGGTGACGTAGACGTCGATGTTCTGCGCGTTGAACGAGGCGTTCAGGGTGCGCACGCGGGCCTTGTCCGACAGCAGGCTCTTGTCGTACGGGTCGTCGATGGTGAGCACCTCGGCGGCGGTGGCGCCGGGCAGCGCGACCACGGTGTACTTGTGGCCGGTGTGGGCGTCCACGGCGGCGCTGCCGAGCTGCGTGCTGGTGTTGGTGACGTTGAACGCGATCAGCTGCGATCCGGTGTCGACGTCGAAGTAGTTCGACACGAATTTGTAGGGCTCGTTGAGGAACGCGGTCTTGGTGCCGTTCTGCAGCACGTCGAGGTTCGGGCCGCCGGTGATGGCGTGGATCACGCGCACCGACGGCTTGCTGATGCCGAGGCGGTCGTCGATGCCATCGTCGCCGCCGCCGCCGCATGCCGACAACACCGCGCTTGCCGCCAGAGCAAGGCCCACTAGCAGGCCGGATTTGGAAAGCTTCATGAATGCCCTCTTCTTGCAGGTGAGTGAGAGAACCCGTGGCGGTCGCGGCCCATTGCCGCAGGCGGATGTTCCCGCGCGCCACGCTGCTTGTTCAGGCGTGTTGCCGCGGCGTTCGCCGCCCGCTGGAGAGGATGCGAAACCGCGCCTGCCGTGATGCAACGATAGCCAGCGCGCGCGGGCCGGCACATTGGCGAGGCTCCGAAACGCTTGTCGGACGATTCCCACAGGACGCGGCCGCCATGTATGGCGGGCGGCGCGAAGGGAGCCGCGGGAGGGGGGAGGAAGCAGGGGAAGAAGGAGGAGACGGCGGCGCGCGCCGCGGTCGGCGGCGCACGCCCACGGGCGCGGCGCTCAGGCGGTCATGACGACCTGGTTGCGGCCGTTGCGCTTGGCTTGGTAGAGCCCGGCGTCGGCGATCTCGATCAGGCGGCTGAACGGCTCGTCCTGGCCCGGCACGATGGCGGTGCCGCCGATGCTGACCGTCACGCAGGGCCCGACCTGGGAGCCGCTGTGCGGCACCTGCATGGACTCGATGGCACGGCGGACCTTCTCGGCCAGCAGGCGCGCGCCGCCGGGCGAGGTGGCGGGCAGGATCATGGCGAACTCCTCGCCGCCGAAGCGCGCGGGCAGGTCGGCCGGGCGCGTGCAGTTCTCGCGGATCACGCCGGCCACGCGGCGCAGCACCTCGTCGCCGGCCACGTGGCCGTAGGTGTCGTTGTAGGCCTTGAACGAATCCACGTCGATCATCAGCAGCGCGAGCTGGCTCTGCTCGCGCGCCGCGCGCCGCCATTCGGCGCCGAGGTATTCGTCGAAGTAGCGCCGGTTGGACAGGCCCGTGAGGCCGTCCGAGTTGGTCAGCCGCTGCAGCTCCAGGTTGGTCTCCAGCAGCTGCTGCTGGCTCTGGCGCAGCGCGCGGTAGGCCTCGTCGCGCTGCTGCAGGTTGATGTAGGAGCGCGAGTGATAGCGGATGCGCGCCACCAGCTCGATGGTGTCGGGCAGCTTGACCAGGTAGTCGTTGGCGCCGGCGGCGAAGGCCGCGCTCTTCATGATCGGCTCTTCCTTGGTGGACAGCACGATGATGGGGATGTCGCGCGTGGCCGGGTTGGCGCGGTAGCGGCGCACCAGCGTCAGGCCGTCGATGCCGGGCATCACCAGGTCCTGCAGGATCACCGTGGGCCGCGTGCGCTCGGCCACCGCGACGGCCTCGTCGGGCTTGGAGCAGTAGTGGAAGTCGATGTCCTTCTCGGGCTCGAGCTCGCGCCGCACCGCTTCGCCGATCATGGCCTGGTCGTCCACCAGCAGCACCATCGCCAGGTATTCCTCCGGGCGCTGTGCGTAGTTGCGTTCTATCTGTATCGACATTGTGTTCCTCTTGCTGCCGGTTCCCTACCGCTGGTTGGCATTGGTGCTGGTGCCGCAGGCCCGTGCGATGCGCGCGGCGATCTGCGGCAACGGCAGGATCTCGCTGGCCGCGCCGATGGCGGCGGCGGCTTTCGGCATGCCATAGACGGCGCTCGTGGCCTGGTCCTGGGCGATGGTCAGGTAGCCACGCTCGCGCATGGCCTTGAGGCCCAGCGCGCCGTCGCGGCCCATGCCGGTGAGCAGCACGCCCACCGCATCGCCGCGCCAGTGCCGGGCCACGCTTTCGAAGAAGACGTCGATCGACGGCCGGTAGAGGTAGTCGCTCGGCTCTTCGGTGTAGGCCATGCGCGCCGGCCCGAGCAGGCGCAGGTGGTCGTTGGTGCCGGCCAGCAGCACGGTGCCGGGCTGCGGCGCCTCGCCCTCGCGGGCCAGCCGCACGGGCAGCTTGCATTGCGCGTCGAGCCACTGCGCCATGCCTGCGGCGAAGGCTTCGTCGACGTGCTGGACGGCGATCACGGCGGCGTTGAAGCCGGGCGGCAGCGCGCCCAGCAGCGTGGCCAGCGCGGCCGGGCCGCCGGCCGAGGCGCCCAGCGCCACCAGCCATTCGGCGCGGGCCTTGCGCGCGGGCGGCGCCGGCGCGCGCGCGGGCACGCCGCGGCCTTCGATCAGGCGGCCGATGTTGCGGATCTTGCGCAGCAGCGGCCCGCTGGCCAGTTGCGAGTCGGGCTGCGCCAGCGAGGGCGTGTCGACCGCGTCGATGGCGCCGTGGCCCATCGCGTCGAACACCTGGCTGGCGTTGCGGCCCAGGTCCATCGTCACCACCACGATGGCGCACGGGCTCGCGGCCATGATGCGGCGGGTGGCCTCGACGCCGTCCATCACCGGCATCAGCAGGTCCATCAGGATCAGGTCGGGGGTGCGCGCGGCGGCCAGGTGCACGGCGCTCTCGCCGTTCTCGGCCACCCACGTGACTTCCAGCTCGGGGTCCAGCGCGAGCACGCGCCGCAGGGCGACCACGGCCAGCGGTGAATCGTTGACGATGCCGATCTTCATGCGCGCGCCTCCCCAATCAGGTCCTGTACCGCGTCGAGCAGCGCGGCGTCCTGGAAGCTGCCCTTGGCCAAGTAGTAGTCCGCGCCGGCCTGCAGGCCGCGCTGGCGGTCCTGCTCCCGGTCCTTGTACGACACCACCATCACCGGCACCTGCTGCAGGCGCGCCTCGCGCTTGATGCGCGTCACCAGCTCGATGCCGTCCATGCGCGGCATGTCGATGTCGGTGATGACCAGGTCGAAGCTCTCCGCGCGCAGCACGTTCCAGGCGTCCATGCCGTCCACCGCCACCGCGACCTCGTAGCCGCGGTTGGCCAGCAGCTTGCGCTCGAGCTCGCGCACCGTGAGCGAATCGTCCACCACCAGCACGCGCTTGCGGCGCACCGGCGCGGCTTCCGCGCCGCCGCGCCGGATGCGGTCGATCTTGCCTTCGGAGAGCAGCTTCTCCACCGAGCGGATCATGTCCTCGGCGTCGAAGATCAGCACCGGCGTGCCGTCCTCGGTGATGCTGCCGGCGGCGATGTCCTTGATCTTGCCGAGGCTGGCCGCGAGCGGCTGCACCACCAGTATGCGCTCGCCGAGCAGGCGGTCCACCGCCACGCCGTAGGTGCGCTCGTGGTCGCCCAGCACCACCACCGGCACGGTGTCCTCGTCGAGGCGGGCCTCGGCCTGCTGCAGCACCTGGGCCGCGCTGACCAGGCCCACGTGGCGCTCGCCGAAGCGGAAATGCTGGTGGTTCTCCAGCTGCTCGATCGCGCCGCGCTCCAGGCGCAGCACCTGCATCACGTAGGCCAGCGGGAAGGCGTAGGCCTCGCCCGAGACTTCCACCAGCAGCGCGCGCACCACCGACAGCGTGAGCGGCAGCTCCAGGTGGAACTGCATGCCGCGCCCGCTTTCCTGCACCAGGCGGATGCTGCCGCGCACCTGGCGGATCATGTCCTGCACGGCGTCCAGCCCGACGCCGCGCCCGGACACCTCGCTGACGGTCTCGCGCAGGCTGAAGCCGGGCAGCAGCAGGAAGTCGAGCAGCTCCGCCTGCGACAGGCGGGCGACGGTCTCGGCGGGCGCCAGGCTGCGCCGCACGATGGCCTGGCGCAGGGCGTCGAGGTCCACCCCCGCGCCGTCGTCGGCGATCACGATCACCAGCCGGCCGGCGTTGTGGCGCGCGTTGAGCGTGATGCGGCCCTCGGCGGGCTTGCCGGCGGCGCGGCGCGCCTCGGGCGTCTCGATGCCGTGGTCCACGGCGTTGCGCAGCAGGTGCGCCAGCGGCGCCTCGAGCTGCTCGAGGATGTCGCGGTCCACCTTGGTGCTCTCGCCGACCAGTTCGAGATGCACGGACTTGCCGAGCGCGCGCCCGAGGTCGCGCACCATGCGCGAGTAGCCGGCCAGGCCGTCGGCCAGCGGCCGCATGCGGCTGGCCAGCGCGCGGTCGTAGAGCTGGCGCGACAGGCGGCCGGTGCGGTGGTCGTACTGCTCCAGCTCGCTGGTGCGCTGCGAGAGCTGCCGGTGGCTCTCGGCCAGCAGCTGCTGCGCGTCCGCCAGCCGCGCCTGCGCGGTGCCGTCGGCGGTGCCGCCGCCGGCCAGCGCCACCTGCGCGGCATCGAGCGCCTGCAGCGCGCGCATCTGCAGGCGGCGCGTCTGCTGCAGCGCGTTGCCGAACGGCTTGAGCCAGTTGGCCTCGATCATGGCCGCGCCGGACAGCGCGAGCAGCTGGTCGAGCGTGTCGGCGCTCACGCGCAGCATGCGCTCCTGCGCCTCGGGCAGGCCGCTGGGCTCGCCTGGCCGGGGCTCCGCGGCCCGTGCCGGTTCCGCGGGCGCGATCATGGGCGCAATCACGGGCGCAATCGGGGGCTCGGGCGCGGCATCCGGCCCGGCCTGCGGCGTGGCCGGCGTGGCTTGCGGCGTGACTTGCGCTGGTGCCGGCGGCGCGGCCGGGGCCGGCGCCCACGGCGCGTCGTCGACCGCCTTGCCGGCCAGCAGCGCGCCCAGGCGCGTCACCAGCGCGTCGATCTCGTCCTTGCCGGCGTGGCCGGCCCAGTCGAGGTCGCCGTCGGGCGGGTTGCCCAGCCGCAGCAGCAGGTCGGTGCCGTGCAGCAGGGTGTCGATGTGCACGGGCCGCAGCGCCAGTTCGCCGCGCTGGGCGGCGACCAGGCAGTCTTCCATCACGTGGGCCACGCGCACGCCGCCGTCGAGGCCGACGATACGCGCCGCGCCCTTGAGCGAATGGGCGGCGCGCATGCAGGCCTCGAGCTGGTCGGCGGCGGCCGGGTTGCGCTCCAGCGCGAGCAGGCCGGCGTTGAGGACTTCCGCCTGCGACTGCGCCTCGAGCGCGAACAGCTCGAGCAGGGAAGCGTCGCGCAACTGGTCCGGATTCATGCCAGGCTCCGCGTCAGGGCCTGCTGCAGCAGGCCGGCGTCGAGCAGGCCGACGCTGCGCCCGCCGCTTTGCAGCAGCGCGCGCGCATAGCGCGCGGAGGCGCGCGACAGCGTGGTCGGCAGCGCCTGCAGCGCGGATTCGGCCACGCGCTCGATGCCCGTGACCTCGTCGACCGGCAGCGCGATGGCGCCGCGGCCCTGGCCCAGCACCAGCAGGCGGGCGCCGCGCCCGGCGCCGCCGGCCACGCCATTGGCCGCGCCGGCGTTCGCCGGCGGGTCCTGGCCGAGCAGCCGCGCCAGCGAGATGCACACCAGCAGGTTGCCGCGCACGCTGGCCAGGCCCAGCACGGCGGCGTGGCGGCGGTGCGGCAGCGTGTGCACCGGGCATGGCGCGGTGACTTCGGCCAGCGCGGCGGCCGGCAGCGCCAGCCATTCCTCGCCGACGCGGAACACCAGGCAGGACACGGCGGGGCCGCGCGCGGCGCCGTCGGCGGGCGTGGCCTCGTCGGGCAGGCCGGCTTCGCCGGCGGGCAGGTTGTCGAGCAGCTCCAGCGCCGCGCGCGAGTAGGCCGGGCAGTTGCGGCAGCGGATGTATACGGCGAGCTGCGGGCAACTGCTGTCGCCGAGCACGCCGATGCGGCGCCAGCAGTTGTCGATGACGATGCGCGCCGCGCCGGCCGGCAGGCCGTGGCCCGGCGGCGGCGATGCGGTCAATGCGGGCGAGGCGGTCGAAGCAGGCTCAGTCATGGCGGCTCGGCTGGTTGCGCTGGGCGCGCTGCCTCAGGCGGGCGGCCGCCGCGCTGTCGCCGTCGGCTTCGAGAATGGCGGCCATGTGATAAAGCGACTCCTGGTGGGCCGGGTCGAGGTAGAGCGCGCGGCGGTACGCTTCGCGCGCCTCGGCGGGCCGGCTGGTGGCATCGTGCAGCACGCCCAGCAGGCAGTAGCCGGCGGCGGATGGCGGCTGCGCGTCGAGGTGCGCCAGGCAGGCCGAGACCGCCGCGGCGAGGTCGCCGCGGTCGGCGAGCCGGGAGATCCGGGCCAGCGCGTCGGCGCCGGCGTCCGCCGCCGGGGCATGCGGCTGCGGCGGCGCCGATGCCGCCGGCCGCGGCGCGGCGGGCGCGCGGCGCGGCGGCTGGGCCGGCGGCGGCGCATGCGGGCGGCGCGGCGTCGGCGCGGCGGCCCATGCCGCATGCGGCGCGTGCCGGGCGGGCGGCGTGTGTGTCGCGTGCGGCGCATGTGGCGCATGTGGCGCGCCCGCCTCGCGCGGGCCGCGCCGGGTGAAGGCGAAGGCGAGCGGCACGCCGGCCGAGACGAAGCCGTGCCGGGTCAGCAGGCTGGCCTCGGCCGGCCCCACGAACAGCGTGGCGTCGGGCCGGCTCAGCCGCTCCAGCGCGCGCAGCGAGCGCTGCTGCGTGGGCGGGTCGAAATAGATCAGCAGGTTGCGGCAGAACACGAAATGGTAGGGGGCTTCGGCCGCCATCAGGGCCGGGTCGAGCAGGTTGCCGCGCAGCAGCCGCACCTTGGCCAGCACATTGGGCTTGAGCGCGTAGCCGCCCGGCGCGGCGGTGAAATGCCGGTCGCGGAAGTCGAGCTGCCCGCCGCGGAACGAGTTGCTGCCGTAGTGGCCCAGGCGCGCGCGTTCGAGCGCGCGCGCGCTGATGTCGATGGCGTCGACCTGGAAGCGCTGCTCCGGCACGCCGGCGTCGAGCAGCGCCATCACGATCGAGTAGGGCTCCTCGCCGGTCGAGCACGGCACGCTGAGGATGCGCAGCGGCCCCTCGCCGGCATGCCCGCGGGCGTCGCCGAACACGCGCATGGCGGCGAAGCGGCCGAGCGCCATCAGCGCCTCGCGGTGGCGGAAGAACCAGGTCTCGGGCACCACCACCGCCTCGATCAGCGCCTGGAGCTCGTCCGGGTGCGAGTGCAGCAGGTTCCAGTAGGCATGGTGGTCGGGCGCGGCGGACGTGGCCAGGCGCTCGCGCACCGCGCGCTCGATCATGCCGGTGCCCACCGTGCTGGCGTCCAGGCCGATGCGCTCCTTGAGCAGCGCCTCGATGTGGCTGGCCGTGGTCATGACGCCGCCCCGGGGAACAGGCGGGCGTGCACGTCATCGGGCAGCAGCGCGCCGATCCTGACCCACTGCACCAGCCCCTGCGGGCCGTTGCGCACGGGGCCCAGGTAGCGCGCCGGCGCGGCGTCCAGGCCGCTGTCGGCGAACTCGGCGGGCTCGCAGCGCAAGGTCTCGGTGGCGTATTCGAGGCGCAGGCCGAGCAGACGCGCCGGCGCGTCCGCGTGGCGGCGGTAGCGCACCAGCACCGTGCGCGTGCTGGTGCGGCTGGCCGCCGGGATGCCGGTGGCCAGCGCGTTGACGTCGATCACGGGCACCACCTCGCCGCGGCGCGCCAGCAGCCCGCTGACCCATGGCGGCGCCTCGGGCAGCTGCTTGAGCCGGGTCAGCGGCAGCACTTCCTCGATTTCGCTGGCGTCGAGCGCGTAGTGGTCGGGGCCGATGCGGAACAGCAGGAAGAGTTTCATGGCAGATGGCCGGCGCCCGCGCGCCTCAGACCTTGAAGCGCGACACGCCGGCGCGCAGGTCGTTGGCCACCAGCGTCAGCTCGTCGATGGCCTGGCTCGACTGGCGCAGCGACTCCACGGTCTGCTGGGCCGCCTCGGAGAGCTGCATCAGCGCCTGGTTGATCTGCTCGGCGCCGCCGGCCTGGGCCTGCATGCCCTCGTTGACCATCTGCACGCGCGGCGCCAGCGTCTGCACCTGGCCGATGATCTGCGAAAGCTGGTCGCCCACCTGCGTCACCTCGGACATGCCGCGCCGCACTTCCTCGGCGAACTTGTCCATGCCCATCACGCCGGCGGCCACCGCGGACTGGATCTCGCGCACCATCTGCTCGATGTCGTAGGTGGCCACGGCGGTCTGGTCGGCCAGGCGGCGGATCTCGGTGGCCACCACCGAGAAGCCGCGGCCGTACTCGCCGGCCTTCTCGGCCTCGATGGCGGCGTTGAGCGAAAGCAGGTTGGTCTGGTCGGCCACCTTGGCGATGGTCGTGACCACCTGGTTGATGTTGCCGGCCTTTTCGTTCAGGGTGGCCAGCTTGGCGTTGACCGAGCCGGCGGCCTCCATCACGTGATGCATGGTCGTCTCCATGCGCGACAGGCTGACCTGGCCGGTGCCGGCCAGCCCGGCGGTCTGCTCGGCGGCGCTGGAGACCTCGATCATGGTGCGCACCAGGTCGCGCGAGGTGGCGGAGATCTCGCGCGAGGTGGCGCCGATCTCGGTGGTGGTGGCCGCGGTCTCGGTGGCGGTGGCCTGCTGCTGGCGCGCGGTGGCGGCGATCTCGTTGACCGAGGTGGTGACCTGGATGGCCGAGCGCTGGGCCTGCCCGACCAGCCCGGTCAGCTCGCCGGTCATCTGGTTGAAGCCCTGCTCGATCTCCAGGAATTCGTCCTTGCGGCGGAGCGACAGGCGCTGGCGCAGGTCGCCGCCGCGCATGCCGGCCAGCAGCTGCACGATCGAGCGCATCGGCACGGTGATCGAGCGGAACAGCAGGTAGCCGGCCACCAGCGACCCCGCCAGGGCGGCGATCAGCGAGATCTCGATGCTGATCTTGGCGGTCTCGACCGCGCTGTTGATGGTGGTGGCGCCCTCGGCGGCGACCTTGTCGTTGTCGTCGAGCAGGGTCTGCAGGGCGGCCCGGCCTTCGTTCCAGGCGGCATGGACGGGGCCGCTCAGGCGGGCCTCCATCGCGGCCGCCTCCGTGGCGCGGGCGGCGAACACCGGCGCCGACAGCTCGTCGTACTGGCGGCGGATCACCTTGTACCTGTCGAAGCGCTGGCGGTCGTCGGCGCGGCGGATCGAATTGGCGTAGCGCTGCTCGAGCTCGTCGAGGCGCGTGCGCAGGGCCGCGTTGGCCTCGTCGTACTGGCGGCGCTCCGCTTCGCTGGTGGCGGTGACGCTCTGCCACGCCAGCACGTAGCGCTCGCCCCACGCGCCGCGCATGGCGGTGCTGGCGTACAGCCCCGGCAGCGCGTCGTCGCGCATCGCGGTGGCGTGGGCCTCGATGGCCGACAGGCGGCCGTAGGCGACCACGAAGGTCAGCAAAATGACCGCCAGGATCATGGCAAAGCTGGCCAGGATGCGCGTGCGGATGGTCCAGAGGGTCGCGGAGCTTTTTCCCATTTGATGTTTTTTGTATTTTCTTTGCCGGAAGGGCGGCGGGCAGCGTCAGGGCGGGTGGCACCGGCGCGCATGGCGCGAATCAGCAGGTCTGGCGGGTCATGAGATGAGAGCGGGCACTAACGGAGCAGGTGCCGGGGTGGCACGGGGTGGCACGCGGGGAGGCACGCCTTTGCCGGCGTAGGGTACTGGAAGGGTGCGGCCATTTCAATGGCGCCAGCGGGGGGTAGCGTTTTGCGATTATGCTATTTGTCGTCCCGCAACATATCGCAATATCATGGTTTGACGCGGCTTGATTTTTTCCTGGTTTTAGTCACACTTGCCAAATAGACAGATCGGACCGATGTCGACAATCACGAACAGGGCAGGGATGGTGGCCAGGTCAGAGGCGAAGGCCGGCGCCTCGCCGAGCGCGGACATCGATCCGTTGACCGGCGTAGCCGCGCGCCAGGCATTCTTGAATACGCTGGAAGACCGCCTGCGCACGGAGGCTGCCCCCCGCTGCGCGCTTTTGCTGCTCGGCATCGACGATTTCCGCGCCTTCAACGACATGCACGGCCATGCCGAGGGCGACGAGATCCTGCGCCGGGTGGCCCGCCGCCTGCGCGACGCCTCGCCGCGCGACGCCGTGCTCGGGCGGGTCGGCGGCGACGAGTTCGCCGTGCTGCTGCCGTCCATCGCCGATCCCACCCTGGTGCGCCACGTCAGCGCCGCCATCCTGTCCCTGCAGTCCGAACCCCACGAGTACGGCAACCGCCGCCACCACGTGCTGGCCAGCCTGGGCGCCTGCGTGATGCCGGGCGGCGGCGACAACGCCTCCGACGCGCTGGCCTCGGCCAGCCTGGCGCTGGGCCGGGCCAAGCGTGACGGCGGGCGCACCATCCGCTTCTTCAAGCCGCAGATGCGCACCGACGTGACCACCCGCCTGTCGCTGGTGCAGGCGCTGCGCGACGCCTACGCGCAACGCCAGTTCGAACTCCTGTACCAGCCGCAGATCGACCTGCGCGACGGCCGCGTGGTCGGCGCCGAGGCCCTGATGCGCTGGCGCCATCCCACCCAGGGCCTGCTCACGCCGGCCAGCTTCATCGACGCGCTGGCCGCCAGCAGCGTGGCGGCCGACGTCGGCGTGTGGCTGCTCCATACCGCCTGCGCGCAGGCGCGCATGTGGTCGCTGGAGTTCGCCGACGCGCCGCGCGTGGCCATCAACCTGTTCGCCGCGCAACTGAGCGAAAGCCGCCTGCTGACCGAGGTGCGCCACGTGCTGCGCGAGCTGGCGCTGGCGCCCGAGCGGCTGGAGCTGGAGATCACCGAGACCATCGCGCTGCAGCAGGGCGACGAGTTCTCCGGCCAGCTGCAGACGCTGCGCCGCGACGGCGTGACCCTGACCTGCGACGACTTCGGCACCGGCTATGCGTCGCTGAGCTTCCTCAAGACCTTCCCGGTCGACCGCATCAAGATCGACCAGTCCTTCATCCGCAACGTCACCCAGAGCCCGGTCGACGCGGCCATCGTGCGCGCCGTGGTCAACGTGGGCACCACGCTCGGCATCGGCGTGGTGGCCGAGGGCGTGGAAACCGTGGAGCAGCGCGACTTCCTGCGCGACAACGGCTGCCACGAGGTGCAGGGCTACCTGTACGGCCGCCCGATGTCGGCCGACAAGTTCACCGAGTTCCTGCAGGCGCGCTGAACCGGCGCCGGACCGCGCCGCGTCCCGTCCCGTCCTTTCTCCCCTCCCGTTCGCCTGCCCCGCCACCCTGCGATAATTTGTTTCCGGCTTTGTCCGGCCGCCGCCCGTCCCGGCGGCGCCGGTCCGCTCCCCGCGCCCGCCGCCGGGCCGCGCGCGCGGCGCGTTGGCCGCCGCGGGGAAATATGTGCTTACAAAGTCAGATGCGCCGCGCCGGCCGGCTGCCGCCAGGCGCAGTATCGTGACAACAGGGACAGCCGGCACCGGCCCGCCGCCCTTCGCATCGACGAGGTAATTCCATGTTTCCTGCCCGCAGGCTTGGCCCCGGCGCCCGGGCCCTGCTCCTGGCCATCGGTATCGCTTGCGCCACCTGGCTGGCGCCGGCGCTGGCGCAGTCCGCCGATCCCTCCGACCGTATCGCCACCATCACCGACGCCGCCGGCAGCCTGAGCCTGGCGCCCGCCGGCTCCGACGACTGGGCCCAGGCCGCGCTCAACCGGCCGATCACCACCGGCGACCGCCTGTGGGTCGACAACGGCGGGCGCGCCGAGCTGCATGCCGGCTCCACCGCGATCCGGCTCGGCGGCGCCACCGCGGCGACGGTGCTCAACCTCGACGACAGCGCCACCCAGGTCAAGCTGACCCAGGGCACGCTGCAACTGCGGGTGCGCGCGCTGCCGCCCGACCAGCCGGTCGAGATCGACACGCCCAACCTCGCCTTCGTGCCGCGCGAGCCCGGCGACTACCGCCTCGACGTGGCCGCCGACGGCAGCGCCACCGTGGTCACGATGCACCACGGCTCGGCCGTGGTGTACGGCGAGAGCCGCTCGCGCGAGATGCGCCGCGGCGAGCAGATCCGCTTCGCCGGCAGCGACCTGGCCGAGGCCGGCACCGCCTTCAATCCGCCCGAGGACGAGTTCGACCGCTGGACCACGGCGCGCGACGCGCGCGAGGATGCTTCGCCCTCGGCCATGTACGTGCCGCCCGAGATGACCGGCTACGCCGCGCTGGACGGCTACGGCGACTGGCAGGAAGACCCTGGCTACGGCGCGGTGTGGTTCCCGCGCGTGGTGGCGGCCGACTGGGCACCGTACAGCACCGGCTCGTGGGCCTGGGTGGCGCCGTGGGGCTGGACCTGGTGCGACGAGGCGCCGTGGGGCTTCGCGCCGTTCCACTATGGCCGCTGGGCCCGCATCGGCAGCCGCTGGGGCTGGATGCCGGGGCCGCGCGCGGTGCGCCCGGTGTACGCGCCCGCGCTGGTGGGCTTCGTCGGCGGCGGCCGCGGCGGCCCCGGCGTGGCCTGGTATCCGCTCGGCCCGCATGAAAGCTACCGGCCGGCCTACGGCGCCAGCGCCGCCTACCTCGGCCGCGTCAACCGCTTCACCGTCAACCGCGAGTTCGCCAACGACCGCGCGCGCGGCGCCTATGCCAACCGCGACGTGCCGGGCGCCATCACCGGCATGCCGGCGCGCGCCTTCGTGCAGGGCCAGCGCGTGCCGCCCGGCGCCCGCCACGAGGCCTGGCGTGACCTGCCGCGCGGCGAGGCCAACGGCGCGCCGCCGCTGGCGCCGGTCAAGGCCAGCCTGCTGGGTGCCCGCCCGGGCCGGCCGGCGCCGCCGGCGGTCGTGCAGGGCTTCGCCCGTCCCGCCATCGCGGTGCGCGCGCCCGGCCGCCCCGCCGGCGACGAGCTGGCGCAGCGCCTTGCGCGCGGCGGCGGCACCGTGCCCGGCGCGGGCCCGGCCTGGCGCGGCGGCAACGCCCAGCCCGCCGGCCCGGCCGCGGCCGGCGGCCAGGTCCGGCTGAGCCAGGCCGCGCCGGCCTGGCGCGGGCGCGGCGAAGGCGGCCAGGCCAACCCCGCCAACCCCGCCAACCCCGCCTTCAATCCGCAACGCACCGAAGGCGGCCCGCGCGGCGCCATGCCGCAGGGCTTCGTGGGCGCGGCCCCCGGCGGCCAGCCGCCGGCGCCGGGCGGCGACCCGCGCGCGCGCGGCTGGACGACCCGCCCCGACCAGGCGCGCGAGCAACAGGCCATGCAGCAACAGCAGGCCATCCGGCAGCAGCAGGACATGCAGCGCGAGCAACTGGATCGCCAGCGCGGCGACCAGTTCCATGCCCAGCAGGCGCTCCAGCAACAGCAGGACATGCAGCGCCAGCAACAGGCGCGCCAGTTCGGCGACCAGCAGCGCGCGCAGCAGGCGCTCCAGCAACAGCAGGACATGCAGCGCCAGCAGCAGGCGCGCCAGTTCGGCGATCAGCAGCGCGCGCAGCAGGCGATCCAGCAACAGCAGGAAATGCAGCGCCAGCAGCAGGCGCGCCAGCTCGGCGACCAGCAGCGCGCGCAACAGGCGCTCCAGCAACAGCAGGAGATGCAGCGCCAGCAGCAGGCCCGCCAGCTCGGCGACCAGCAGCGCGCGCAGCAGGCGCTTCAGCAACAGCAGGAGATGCAGCGCCAGCAACTGGAACGCCAGCGCGGCGAGCAGCAGCGCGCCCAGCAGGCCTTGCAGCAACAGCAGGCCATGCAGCGGCAGCAGCAGGAAACGCAGCGCCAGCAGATGGAGCAGCAGCGCATGCAGATGCGCCAGCAGCAGGAGCGCCAGGTCCAGGAGCAGCAGCGCCAGCAGCAGGTGATGGAGCGCCAGCAGCAAGAGCAGATGCAGCGGCAGCAGCAGGAAATGCAACGCCAGCAGCAGAACATGCAGCGCCAGCAACAGGAGCAGCAGCGCCGCCAGCAGGAGCTGCAGCGCCAGCAGCAGCACACCTAGGCGCCGTCGCCGGGTGACCGGACGTGGGAGACACGAAGCGCGCGCTGGCCGCCGGCCGGCGCGCGCGGTCCGGCGCAGCGTTACTTGGCCAGTTCCGACAGCCGCACCTGGGCGATCTTGCCGCCCTGCACCCAGCCCACCACGGTATCGGCCACGGTGCCGCCCCTGGCGTCGATGCTCTCGATCTCGTTGGGGTTGGCGTCCCTGGCCAGCGTCTTCACCGCTTCCGGCATCCTGGCCCGGATCGCGGCCACGTCGCTGGTGGTGCCGGCCAGCTTCATCGCATTGGCCAGCACGTACACCATCGTGTAGTTGAGCGACATCTCGGTGGTGGCGTCGCGCCCCTCGTGCAGCTTCTTGTACTTGGCGTTGTAGGTCTGCGCGGCCGGGCGGCTGTCGTTGGCCAGCGGCATCACGCCGATCGCGCCTTCGAGCATGCCCAGGCCGCCCGTGACCTTGGCCATCTCGTCGAGCTTGGCCTGGTCCATCACGATGAAGCCGCCCTTGAAGCCCAGCTCGCGCGCCTGCTTGACCACCAGCGCGGTCGGCTCGGACGGGCCGCCCACGAACATCACGTCGGGTTTGTCGGCCAGCACGCGCGACACGCCGCTGTAGAAGTCGGTGGCCTTGGTGTAGGACATCGGGTTGTTGGCCACCACCTTGCCGCCCGCGCCTTCCCATGCCGGCACGAAGGCCTGCACCCAGGCCTTGGCGTAGTCGTGGTCGGCCGGCGCCAGCGCCACGTTCTTGCCGTAGCGCTTCATCTGCGCCTTGACGAACGGCTCGATGTAGCCGGTATAGGCCGGCGGGATGCGGATGGTCAGCTTGTTGCCCGCATCGGTGATGCGCGGCACGCTGGAGTACGCCATCACCAGGAATTTCTCCTGCTCGTTGAACGCCTGCAGCGCGAAGATGCCGCCCGAGTGCGGCACGAACACGGCCGGCGTCTTGTACTGCTGCACCAGCCGGCGCGCGTTGATGGCGGCCTCGGCCGGCGCGTACTTGTCGTCGAGCGCGGTCACTTCCAGCTTGACCTTCTTGCCCTTGACCTCCAGGCCGGCGGCGTTGATCTCGTCCACCGCCATCTGGATGCCGGACAGCACGTTCTTGCCGTACAGCGCGGCGCCGCCCGACAGCGGCCCGGTGTAGCCCAGCTTGACCACCTCCTGGGCGAAGGCGGCGCCCGATGCCAGCAGCGCGGCCACGGCGGTGGCGGCAAGCGGGAAGAAGCGGCGGATCGTCTTGGTTTGCATCTGGCTGTCTCCTGTTGTGTTGGTACTGCCTGTTGTTGTTCTTGTTTTCTTCCCTCTCCCGCAAGCGGGCGAGGGAAGAAAACATGCAACACGCGGCGGCGTCAGCCCCCGATATACGCCCGCCTGACCCCCTCGTCCCCGAGCAGCGCGTCGCGGTCGCCCTCCATCACGATGCGCCCGCTCTCGATCACGTAGGCGCGGTGCGCGATGCCCAGCGCCGCGTAGGCGTTCTGCTCGGCCAGCAGCACCGTGGTGCCGGCGCGGTTGATGCGCTGGATCACCTCGAACATCTGCTTGACCACCAGCGGCGCCAGCCCCAGCGACGGCTCGTCGAGCAGCAGCGCGCGCGGGCGGCTCATCAGCGCGCGGCCGAGCGCCACCATCTGCTGCTGGCCGCCCGAGAGCGAGCCGGCGGGGTCGTCCTTCTTCTGCCGCAGGATCGGGAACATCTCGAACACCTCTTCCAGCGAGCGCCGGATGCCGGCCGTGTCGCGCCGGTGCACGTAGGCGCCCAGCGTCAGGTTCTTCTGCACGCTCATGGCCGGGAACAGCTTGCGTCCCTCGGGGCAGTGCACCAGCCCGGCCTGCACGATCTGCGACGGCTTCATGCCGGACAGCTCGCGGCCGTCGAAGCGCATGGTGCCGCCGCTGGCGCGGTGGATGCCGCTCATGGCCAGGAAGATCGAGCTCTTGCCGGCGCCGTTGGCGCCGAGCAGCACCACCAGCTCGCCGGCGCCGGCGTGCAGCGTGATGTTGTCCAGCGCGCGGAAGCTGCCGTAGGACAGCGAGACGCGTTCAAGCTGCAACATGGTCGGCTCCCAGGTAGGCTTCGATGACGTGCGGGTCCTGCTGGATCTGCGCCGGCGTGCCCTCGGCGATCTTCTCGCCGTAGTTGAGCACCATGATCTTGTCGGCCAGCCGCATGATCATGTCCATCTTGTGCTCGATCAGGCAGACCGTCTTGCCGTGGCCGACCATCTTGCGGATCAGCCCGGCCAGGCCCACGGTCTCTTCCGGGTTGACGCCGCCAGCCGGCTCGTCGAGCAGCAGCAGCTCGGCGCCGGTGGCCAGCGCCAGCGCGAAGGCCACGCGCTTGCGCTCTTCCTGCGTGATGTCCGCGGCGACCTCGTGCGCGAGGTGCGCAAGGCCGACGAACTCCAGCGCTTCCTCGGCCTTGTCGCGGCACAGGCGCTCTTCCTCGCGCAGCCGGCGCGTGTTGAACAGCACGTCGGCCAGGCCCGAGTGCGTGCGCAGGCGGTGGCCCACGATCAGGTTGTCGAGCACCGTGGCGCGGTCGAACAGATGCGTGGCCTGGAACGTGCGCGCCACGCCCAGGCGCGCGATCTGGTCGGCGCGCAGGCCGGCCACGTCCCGGCCCTTGAGCCGGATCTGCCCGGAGGTGGGCGCGTGCGTGCCGGCGATCAGGTTGAAGAAGGTGGTCTTGCCGGCGCCGTTGGGGCCGATGATGGCGTTGATGTGGCCGGTCTCGAACGTGACCGAGACCTCGTTCACCGCGGTCAGGCCGCCGAACTTGCGGGTCAGGTTGCGGATCTCAAGCATGGTCGGCTCCTGCGTTGGCTGCGGTTGTGCTGGCCGGCGTGGCGGCCGGCGCGCGGTCCTTGCCGCCGCGCCGCGCGGCGGCGGCGCGGCGCGCCTGGCGCTTGAGCCACGAACCGACGATGCCATCCGGCACGAAGATGATGAGCAGCACCAGCACCGGCCCGAACACCAGCATGCGGTAGTCCTGCAGGAACTGCAGCGTCTGCGTGACCCACGGCACCAGCACCGCGCCCAGCAGCGGCCCGAGCAGCGTGCCGGTGCCGCCCACCAGCATCGCCATCACCATGTCGAAGGTCAGGTCGGTGCGCGCGATGTCGGGACCGAGAAAGCGCACCTGGCCCGCGTACAGCGCGCCGGCGAAACCCGCGTAGCCCACCGACAGCACGAAGGACAGCACCTTGGTGCGCATCAGGTTGATGCCCAGCGCCTCGGCCAGCGCGTCGCTGTTGCGCACGGCCATGAAGCTGCGGCCCAGCAGCGAGGTGACGATGCGGTGCATGAGGAAGGTGCCCGCCGCCAGGAAGAACAGCACCAGGTAGTACTGTGCCTGCACGTTGTCGAACGCGAGCGGGCCCACCGCGGCCGGCACCGGAATGCCGATCAGGCCCACCGTGCCGTGCGTGAGGCTTTCCCACTTTTCGATCAGCAGGTAGATGATGTAGCCGATGCACAGCGTGAAGATCGAGAAGTAATGGCCCTTGAGGCGCAGCGACACCACGCCGACGAAGTAGCCCACCGCCATGCACACCACGCCCGACAGCGCGAACGCCCACCAGAACGGCACCTGGTGGTCCACCGTGAGGATGCCCAGCGTGTACGCGCCGATCGCCATGAAGCCGCCGTGCGCGAGGTTGAGCTGGCCGGTATAGCCGGTGATCAGGTTCAGCCCGAGCGTAGCGATGGCGTAGATGAAGGCCAGCGTCATCACCGTCAGGTAGTAGCTGTTGGGCGTGATGAGCGGAAACGCGACGGCGAGCGCCAGCAGCAGCGCCCAGCCGGTCTTGCCTTGCAGTGTCTTGGTCATGCTGCGCTCCTCAGGCGGTCTTGCCGGCAAACAGGCCCTGCGGCCGGACCGACAGGATGGCCACCAGCAGCACGAAGGCGATGATGTCCTTGTAGTCGGTGGAGACGTAGAAGCCGCCGAAGCTCTCCGCCATGCCGATGATCAGCCCGCCCACGATGGCGCCCGGGATGCTGCCCATGCCGCCGAGGATGATGATGACGAAGGCCTTGGTGATGACCAGGTTGCCCATGCTCGGGTAGACCAGGTTGATCGGCGCGTACAGCGTGGCGGCGATGGCCGCCAGCGCGCCCGAGATGGCGAACACCAGCAGCGTGACGCGCGTGGCGTCGATGCCGACCAGCGCGGCGCCCTCGCGGTTCTGCGCCATCGCCACGATGGTCGAGCCGGTCACGGTGCGCGTGAGGAACAGGTGCAGCAGCACCATCAGGCCGAACGCGGCGGCGATAATGAGCAGGCGCTGCGCCGGCGCGGTCAGGCCGAACAGCTCCACCATCTGGCCGTAGGGCGTGGGCATGCGCAGGAAGTCCGCGCCCCACAGCGCCTGCGCGCCGGCTTCGAGGAACAGCATGATGCCGATGGCGGCGATCATGTCGTGCAGCTCCGGCGCGTTGCGCAGCGGATGGAACACCAGGCGCTCGGCCAGCATCGATAGCGCTGCCACCGCGAGCGCCGCCGCGCCCATCGCCAGCCAGTAGTTCAGGCCGAGCGCGGCCATCATGTAGTACGAGACGTAGGCGCCGGCCATGTAGAACGCGCCGTGCGCGAAATTGGGCACGTGCAGGATGCCGTAGACCAGCGTCAGGCCCAGCGCCACCAGGCTGTACACGCCGCCCAGCGTGAGGCCGTTCAGGACTTGTTGGAGAAACAACATCTCGGCTTACCTCTTTGCGGATCACGAACGAAGACACGCAATCCGCGGCGCGGATGGCGTGGAACGTGCGGCGCCGCGCGAAGGCGGCGCCGCTCATGAGGCGAGGGCGGGATCAGCCGGGCGGTGACGCGGCTTGGCGGGTCGTGCGGTGCATGTTCTGTCTCCTGTGCAATGCCTGTGCAGTGCGGATTGGCGGGGCGAGGGCGATGCCTCGCTGCCGGTGTCGTCGGCCGGTGAAAGCGCGATGCGTTTGCATGCATATGCACTTTCCAGCACGATCGTTCGTTTTCATTGACTGTTGCATACGGCCTGAGGCACAGTCAAGGAATACGGAATAGTCTTCCGCACAGCGAAATAGCCGGCGCAACCCGTTTTCTTCGGCATGCCGGCGCGGTGCGGAATGCGTCCTCCCGCGGCCCGCGGTCCGCAGTTCACGGCCCGCGGTTTGCAGCCCGTCTCCAGCGTCGCCGCCATCCATGAAGCGCACCTCGTCGATCCCGCTGTCGCCCGTGTCCGTGCCCGTGCCGGCATCCGTGCCCGCGTCCGTGCCCGACGCCGATGCCGATACGCTGCCGCCGTGCGCCGGCGCGCTCGCTGACGCCGCGCGCGACGACCGCAACTTCGTCACCGCGCTGGCGCGCGGACTGGACCTGCTGCGCGCGTTCGGCCCGCACGACGACTACCTCGGCAACGCCGAGCTCGCGCGGCGCGCGGGCATTCCGCGCCCGACCGTCTCGCGCCTGACCTACACGCTCACCAGCCTGGGCTACCTGATCTATTCCGAATCGCTCGAGAAATACCGTCTCGGGCAGGGCGCGATGGTGCTCGGCCAGCGCTACCTCGCCGGCTCGCGCATCCGCGAGATCGCGCGGCCGCTGATGCAGTCGCTCGCGTTCGCCACCGACTGCACCGTGGCGCTGGCCACCGCCGACCGCCACGAGATGGTCTACCTCGAGGTCTGCCAGCCGCGCGGCGCGCTGGTGATGCGGCTGGCGCCGGGCTCGCGCCTGCCCACCGCCACCTCCGCCATCGGCCGCGCGTGGCTGGCCGGGCTGGAAGCGCCGCGGCGCGCCGCCGCCATCGCCGATCTCGAACAGTTCTACGGCAGCCGCTGGGCGCCGCTGCGCGCCAAGCTAGAGCGCGCGCTGCGCGACTACGGCCGGCGCGGCTTCTGCGTGGCGCACGCGGAATGGGACCGCACCGTGAGCGGCGCGGCCGCGCCGGTGGTGCTCGAAGGCGGCGCCGAAGTGCTGGCCATCAACATCGGCGGCGCGGCCACGCGGCTCGCGCCCGAGATCCTCGACGGCAATCTCGGCCCGCGCATCCGCGAACTCGCCGACGCGCTGCAGGGGCGCCTGTGGCAGGGGCACGGATAAGCGGATAACGGGCATCATCGCGCATCGACGCGGCCCGGCGGACATGCGCCGCAAGGGCCAGACATCCAGCAGGCAATACAGACAAAGAAAACAAAGGAGACAACGATGGACATCCGCAACAAGACCGTGATCGTGACGGGCGCCGCCACCGGCATCGGGCGCGCGCTGGCGCTGGCCTTCGCCGCCGGCGGCGCGCGCGGCGTGGCGGTGGCCGACCTCGACGAGGCCGGCGCGCGCACGGTGGCCGCGGAGCTGGCGCAGGCCAGTCCCGCCTGCCAGGTCTTCGCGCAGCGCACCGACGTGGCCGATGCCGCCGCGGTGCAGGCGCTGGCCGACGCCGCCACCGAGCGCTTCGGCCAGGTCGACGTGTTCTGCTCCAACGCCGGCATCATCCTGCGCAAGGGCCTCGACGCCAGCGCGCAGGAATGGCAGCGCATCTGGGAGATCAACGTGATGGCCCACATCCACGCCGCGCGCGCGGTGCTGCCGCAGATGCTGGCGCGCGGCGAGGGCTATTTCGTCAACACCGTGTCGGCCGCCGGGCTGCTGTCGCAGATCGGCTCGGCGCCCTACGCCGTGACCAAGCACGCGGCCATCGGCTTCGCCGAATGGCTGTCGATCACCTACGGCGAGCGCGGCATCAAGGTAAGCTGCATCTGCCCGCAGGGCGTGCAGACCAACATGCTGTTCGGCGAGGACGGCTCGCGCAAGGGCTTCCTGCAGGCCGGCTCGGTCACGCCGGAGCACGTGGCGCAGGTCACGCTCGCCGGCGTGAAGGACGAGCGCTTCCTGATCCTGCCGCACCCCGAAGTGCTGGAGTACTACCAGCGCAAGGGCCAGGACTACGACCGCTGGCTCAAGGGAATGCGCCGCCTGCACGATAAAGTGATGGCGGAGTTCGGCGGCAGCGTGGTGTAAGCAGTGAGCAAGGCCGCGCGCCGCGCGGCACCCGCAGCATCGGCAGTACCGGTATTACCCAAAAAGCAAAAAAACACCTGGAGACAACCATGCGCAGCAAACCTCTCGCGGCGGCCATGCTGGCCGCCTGCACCGCCTTGTCCGTCCTGTCGGCGCCGCCGGCGCGCGCGGACACCTATCCGTCCAAGCCGATCCGGCTCGTGGTCGGCTTTCCCAGCGGTGGCGCGCCGGACATCCTGGCGCGCATCTTCTCGGAGAAGATCTCGCTGGGCCAGCCGGTGGTGGTCGACAACAAGCCCGGCGCCGGCGGCAACATCGGCGCCGAGGCCGTGGCCCACGCCGCGCCCGACGGCTACACGCTGGCGATGGGCACGGTGGGCACGCACTCGATCAACGGCGCGCTCTACGCGCACATGCCATACGACATGGTCAAGGACTTCACGCCGGTGATCCTGGTCGCGTCCACGCCCAACGTGCTGGTGGTCAACCCTTCCGTGCCGGCCAGGAACGTGCAGGAACTGATCGCGCTGGCCAAGGCCAAGCCGGGCGGCCTCACCTTCGGCACGCCGGGCGTCGGCACCTCGCTGCACGTGGCGGGCGAGCTGTTCAACTCGATGGCGGGCGTCAAGATCACGCACGTGCCGTACAAGGGCCGCGCGATGGCCATCCCCGACCTGCTCGGCGGCCACATCACGATGATGTTCGACAACCTGCCGTCGGCGCTGCCGGTGGTCAAGGAAGGCAAGCTGCGCGCGCTCGGCGTGACCAGCGCCAAGCGCACCGCCTCGGCGCCGGACATCCCCACGCTGGCCGAGCAGGGCCTGCCCGGCTTCGAGGCCGATTCGTGGTTCGCCATCTTCGCGCCGGCCAACACGCCCAAGGACGTGATCGCCAGGCTCAACGCCGAGCTCAACCGCATCTACACGCTGCCCGATGTGCAGGCCAAGCTCAAGACGCTGGGCCTGGACCCGGTGCTCGGCACGCCGGAGAAGCTGGCCAGCTACCAGCGCAGCGAGATCGCGAAGTGGGCCAAGGTGGTGAAGGAGTCGGGCGCGAAGGCGGAGTAGCGCGAGCCTTCCGGCATTCGGCGCCCGGCGCGGGTGCCGGCTTCCCGTGTTCGCCTGCCGCGTCAGCCGACATGGGGAGGCGGCCGCGCCATCGCTGGCTATCCCTGACGTTGCCGCGGACATTGGGCGCCGTGTCCGGGCGTGCTGGCGACGCCGGCGAACTTCCCCGGCGGCGCCGCGCCACGCGCCCTTCGCTCAGATGTCCGCCTCGGCCGCGCCCTGCGCCTGCGAGCCGCTGCCGCTGCCGCTGCGCAGCCGGCTGAAGCTCACCACCGCGCCCGCCGCGGCCACCGCGGCCGCGACGAACAGCGCCAGCCGGGCCGCGCCGGACGGCTCGATGCTGAACAGCAGCGCGACGATGGCGGTGCCGGTGGTCTGCCCGAGCAGCCGCGTGGTTGCCTGCGCGCCGCTGGCGCCGCCGCTGCGCGCGGGCGGCGTGGCGCCGATCATGGCGCGGTTGTTGGGCGACTGGAACAGGCCGAAGCCGAGCCCGCACATCGCCATGCGCCAGCCGATGCCGAAGCTCGACGCCTCCGGGCCGAGCATGGCCAGGCCGACCAGCCCGCTGCCGAGCAGCGCCAGGCCGATGCCGGCCAGGATGCTGGCCGGATAGCGGTCCGACAGCCGGCCCGACAGCGGCGCCATGACCGCCACCATCAGCGGCCACGGCGTGATCAGCAGGCCGGTTTCGTGCAGCGAGCGGCCAAGCTGGTATTCCAGGTAGAACGGCAGCGCCACGAAGGACAGCATCTGCGCCATGAACGAGCAGAACGAGGTGCCCACCGCCAGCGTGAAGGCGCGGCTGCGGAACAGGTCCACCGGCACCAGCGGCGCGGGCTTGCCGCGCTGCATGCGCACCAGCCACCAGCCCAGCAGCGCCGCCGCCGCCAGCCCGGCGGCCGCGGCGGCGCGCAGGCCGGCGTGCCCGGCGGCGTCCACGCTGAGGATGAACAGCGCGAACACCACCGTCGACAGCAGCGCGCTGCGGTAGTCGAAGCCGTGCGGCTGCGGCGGCGTGGCCGGCAGTGCGCTGCGCGCCAGCAGCAGCGCGAACACCGCGACCGGCACGTTGATGGCGAACAGCCATTGCCAGCTTGCCACCGACAGGATCAGCGCGCCCACCGACGGCCCCACGGCGATGGTGATGCCGACCACCAGCGCGTTGAGGCCGATGCCGCGGCCGAGCTTGGTGGGCGGGTAGATGAAGCGCACCAGCGCCGTGTTCACGCTCATGATGCCGGCGCCGCCGATGCCCTGCAGCACGCGCGCGGCCACCAGCACCGGCAGCGTGGGCGAGAGCGCGCACAGCAGCGAGCCGAGCAGGAAGATCGCCAGCCCGGTGCGGTACACGCGCTTGTAGCCGAGGATGTCGCCCAGCGAGGACAGCGGCAGCAGGCACACCGTGACGGTGAGCTGGTAGGCGTTGACCACCCAGATGGTGCTGCTCGGGTCGGAGGCGAGCTTGCGCGAGATCGACGGCAGCGCGATGTTGGCGATCGAGCCGTCGAGCACGGCCATGATGAGGCCGCAGAACACGGTGAGGATGGCCCAGGTGCGTTGGGGACGGGGTAGGCCTTGGTGTGGCTGCATGGAGGCGAGGAAGAGAACCGGCGAGGACAGCGCCGCGCGGCGTGCGCGGCCGCGCAATTATCGTCTGCCGCGGCGGTGTCCGCAAATGGCGGCTTCACGGCAGGCCCGCACGCCATGCCGGCCGATGATCTATATTGCAGGCTGGCGCGGCGCCCCGGGCCGCCGCGCCGGCCCGGACCTGAAGCGAAACCATGAAGACTACCTCACGATATCTCGGCGGCTGGCTGCTGTGCGCGGCCGCCGCCATGCTGCCGGCCTGCACGCTGCTGCAGCCGGTGGAAACGGCGCAGAAGATGATCGGCGCGCCCGAAGACGCGGTCAAGACCACCTTCGGCAACCCGACCGACGTCTACCACCTGGCCGACGGCACGACCCGCTGGATCTACTCGCGGCAGCCGCTCGGCTACCAGGCCTACGCGGCCGATTTCGACGCCGCCGGCAAGCTGACCAGCTTCCGCCAGATGCTGACCAACGCGGAAATCTACAAGGCCCGCGTCGACGTCTGGACCCAGCGCGACGTGGAAGAGCATTTCGGCAAGCCGCGCGAGCCGGTGCAGTATTTCCCGCTGATGCGGCGCCTGGTGTGGTCCTACCGCTTCCGCCAGGACGGCATGCTGCCCTCGCTGTTCAACTGCTACTTCGACGACCAGGGCGTGCTGCGCCAGGTGCAGATCACGCTCGACCCGCTCGGCGGCGACAGCAGCCGCTCGAAGTAGGCGCGCATCCCGTCCGGCCTTCTCGCTCCCATCATGGAACGCTTCACCATTTCGCTGGACAACCAGCTTGCCGAGGAATTCGACCGGCTGATCGCCGAGCGCGGCTACGACAACCGCTCCGAGGCGGTGCGCGACATCCTGCGCAGCCACCTCGACCGCTGGCGCGAGGCCTGCGATGCCGACGGCCCCTGCGTGGCCAACCTGTCCTACGTCTACAACCACCACGAGCGCGAGCTGGCCGAGCGGCTCACGCGCATCCAGCACGCCCATCACAGCCTCACGGTCTCGACCATGCATGCCCACCTCGACAGCGACAACTGCATCGAGACGGTGATCCTGAAAGGCCCGGCCAGCGCCGTGCGGCAGCTTGCCGACGCCATCGGCAGCGAGCGCGGCGTGCGCCAGGCGACGCTGAACGTGGTCATGGCCGAGGCCGACGACTTCCACTCGCACTCCCACCCGCATCCGCATCCCGATCCGCATCCTCACCCGCACGAGTGAAAGACGCCGGGCATCCGCACCGTGATGGTGCTTGCCCGATGGTATGAAGTTTGCTAAAAACTTCATACATTTTCATATTGCAAAAAAAATAACGATGCGGGACTACCTCCGGCGCCTGCCGCGCTTCCCGGACCCGGCGGGCGCGCCCGCCATTGCCGGCCTGCCGCGCGCGTTGCGCCGCCGGCCGCTGCGGCTGGCGCTGTGGGCCGCGGCAAGCTGCGGCGCGGGGCTGCACGGCGTCGCCGGCGCGGGTGGCCTGCAGCAGGCCGGGCCCGATGCGCAGTTGCAGGCGGTGACGGTCCGCGGCGCGCCGGCCGAAGCGCTGGCCGGCGACAGCGCCAGCGAGGGCTACGTCACGCGCGAGCAGCTCGAGACCCGGCCGCTGCTGCGGCCCGGCGAACTGCTCGAGACCGTGCCGGGCCTGATCGTCACGCAGCACAGCGGCGACGGCAAGGCCAACCAGTATTTCCTGCGCGGCTTCAATCTGGACCACGGCACCGACCTCGCCACCACGGTGGCCGGCATGCCGGTCAACATGCGCACCCACGCGCATGGCCAGGGTTATACCGACCTCAATTTCGTCATCCCCGAGCTGGTCGGCGGCATCGCCTACAAGAAGGGCACCTACCATGCCGAGGAGGGCGATTTCTCCGCCGCCGGCGCGGTGCGCATGGACTACGCGCCGAGCCTGCCGCGGGGCATCGCCCAGGGCGAGATCGGCCAGCACGGCTACCGCCGCGGGCTGCTGGCCGACTCGCTCCAGGCGGGGCCCGGCACGCTGCTGTACGGGCTGGAATGGATGGGCGAGAACGGGCCGTGGGTGCTGCCCGAGGGCGTGCACAAGCTCAACGGCGTGCTGCGCTACAGCCTGCCGCTGGGCGGCGGCGAGCGCGTGGCAGTCACGGCGATGGCCTACAAGAACCGCTGGCAGTCCACCGACCAGGTGCCGCAGCGCGCCATCGACCAGGGTTTGATCTCGCGCTTCGGCTACATCGACCCGAGCGACGGCGGCGCGTCGTCGCGCTACAGCCTGTCGGCGGACTGGCAGCGGCCGCTGCCGGACGGGCTGGTCAAGGCCAATGCCTACGTCATCAAGAGCCGCCTGCAACTGTTCTCCGACTTCACCTACGCGCTCGACAACCCCGGGCGCGGCGACCAGTTCGAGCAGTTCGAGAACCGCGTGACCACCGGCGCCAATGCCGCGCGCACGTGGTTCGGCAAGCTGGCCGGGCGCGACGCGGAGACCGAGCTCGGCACGCAACTGCGCTACGACCGGCTCGACCCCATCGCGCTCTACGGCACCGAGGCGCGGCAGGTCTACAAGCAGGTGCGCAGCGACCGCGTCAACGAGACCAGCGCCGCGCTCTATGCGCGCAACGCCGTGCAGTGGCTGCCGTGGCTGCGCACCGTGGCCGGCCTGCGCGCGGACCAGTTCTGGTACGGCGTGGCCAGCGACAACCCGGCCAACTCCGGCAATGGCGGCGACCACATCGTCAGCCCCAAGCTGGGCCTGGTGCTGTCGCCGGGCGCGCATACCGACGTGTTCCTCAACTGGGGCCGCGGCTATCACAGCAACGACGTGCGCGGCGCCACCACCACGGTGGACCCGGCCAGCGGCGCGCCCGCGCGGAAGGTCAGCGTGCTGGTGCCGGCCACCGGCTACGAGCTGGGCGTGCGCAGCGCCGACGTGCTGCCGGGCCTGCAGTTGTCGGCCTCGCTGTGGCGGCTCGACATCGGCTCCGAGCTGGTGTTCTCGGGCGACAGCGGCACCACCGAGCCGAGCCGGCCGAGCCGCCGCACCGGCGTCGAGCTGGCGGCGTACTACGTGCCGGCGCCGGGCATCATCGTCGATGCCGACGCGGCCTTCTCCCGCGCGCGCTACCGCGACCACGACAGCGTGGGCGACGACATTCCCGAAGCGATCCAGGCCACCGCGTCGATGGGCGCGTCGGCCGAGCGCGGGCGCTGGTCGTTCGGCGCGCGCATGCGCTACTTCGGCTCGCGCCCGCTGGTCGAGGACGACAGCGTGCGCTCGGCGTCGTCGTTCCTGGTCAACCTCAAGCTCGGCTACCGCGTGCTGAAGAACGTGCGGGTCTTCGCCGAAGTGCTGAACGCGCTGGGCCGGCGCGCCAACGATATCGATTATTACTACGCCTCGCTGCTCAAGGGCGAGGCCTCGCCGCCCGGCGCCGGCGGCGCGCCCGCGGGCATCGACGACCACCATGTCCATCCGGCCGAGCCGCGCACCCTGCGCATTGGCGCGACCTGGAATTTTTGACGGGTTTCCGGGCATTTTTGCGATGTTGGCGCGGGTTGGGCGCGGGTCGGGAAGGTCGGCGCCGGCCGGCGTTTCATCATCCTTACGAAGTAGAAACGCCGCATCACTCCCCTGCAATCGATCTAATTGCACCGCCACGCCGAGTGCCTAGAGTGGTTGAGCCGCGCCAGCCGCGCCTTGCCCGGCAGGAGGCGGCCGCATCCGGGGGAACCGGTCACGTCCAATCTCCAGCAAGGAGGAAATATGGACCTCGATCTCAGCCAGACCTTGTCATGGAAGAAAAGCCTCGCCGCCGCCACGCCGAGCGCGGCCGCGGAGCTTGCCATGCTCAGCGACCTGCAGGGAAACATCCTCAAGGGCCACGGCCGGCACAGCACGGCCAATCTGTTCCTGGTGTTCGATCCGGCCCGGCAGGCCGCGAGCCGGCACTTCCTGTCTGCGCTCGCCGTGCAGATCGGCTCGGCGCTGGACCAGTTGACCGGCGCGCTGGTGTTCAAGGCCTCGGGGCTGGACGCGGGCACCTTCGTTTCGCTGCTGCTCACCGCCAAAGGCTACGACGCGCTGGGCCGCGCCGACGCCAGGCCCGGCGACGCCGCCTTCCTCGCCGGCATGAAGGCGCGCCAGTTGGGCGACCCGGCGCCGTCTACCTGGGGCGGCGCGTTCGCCGGCGACGTGCACGCCATGATGCTGATCGCCAGCAGCACCGCCGCGCAGCGCGACCGCGACGCGGCGCAGTTCCGCCAGCTCGTGGCCGCCACGCTGGGCGCGGTGCGCATCGCCGGCGAGGAGATGGGCAACGCGCTGTTCAACAGCGACCAGCAGGGCATCGAGCATTTCGGTTATGTCGATGGCCGCAGCCAGCCGCTGCCGCTGCAGGAAGACGTGGACAACGAGCAGCAGAACACGGACGGCATCGACAAGTGGAACCCCGCCATTCCGCTGAGCCAGGTGCTGGCCAAAGACCCGGGCGGCAAGCTCGCGGTGAGCTTCGGCAGCTATTTCGTGTTCCGCAAGCTGGAGCAGGACGTGAAGGCCTTCAAGGCGCGGGAGGACGCGCTGGCCGACACGCTCGGCGGCATCGGCGAGCGTGCCGGCGCCAGCGTGGTGGGCCGCTTCGAGAACGGCACGCCCGTGGTCGCGTCCGCGGACGAGCTGCCGTTCGCGGCGCCGGGCGTGCCCAACAACTTCAGCTACGCGGGCGATCCCGATGGCCTGAAATGCCCGTTCGCCGGGCATATCCGCAAGAGCAACCCGCGCGACGGCATCGCCAACTCGAAAAGCCACCTGATGGCGCGACGGGGCATTCCCTACGGCGCGCGCAGCGACGATCCCAACGACGGCCGCATCGACAACAAGCCGTCCGGCGGCGTGGGGCTGCTGTTCATGGCCTACCAGAGCGACATCGCCGGGCAGTTCGAATTCACGCAGGTCAAGTGGGTCAACAACGTCGGCTTCCCCGGCAGCGGCACCGGCATCGATCCCGTCATCGGGCAGCCGGCCGGCGGCGGCAAGCAGCGCTGGCCGGTGGTCTACGGCCAGACGCTGAGCGATCCGCTGGATTTCTCCGGGCACGTCACGATGAAGGGCGGCGAGTATTTCTTCGCGCCGAGCCTGTCGTTCCTGCGCGGGCTGGGCGCGTAGGCGGCGCGCGCCGCCGGCGTTTCAGAAGCCGGCCTTGTGCAGCGGGCCGTCCCAGTCGTCGAGGTACTTGGGCAGGTCGTCGGCCACGTCCACCACGCGGTGGCGGTAGAACAGGTGCATGGCCGGCTGCAGCGCCTCGGGCAGTGTGCCGCCGGCGGCGCGCGCGAACAGGCTGTTGGGCACCACCGACATGCCCAGGCGGTTGATGCCGAACAGGGTCTCGCCGCAATGGCGGCAGAACTGGCGCTGCAGCGCGCGGGTGGCGTGGTGATAGGTGGCCACGTGCCCCGCGCCGTGCGCAATTGTTACCTGCGCGGGCTCCCAGGCGGTGGCGGCGAATACCGGGGTCGCGTAGAAGTCGCGGCAGGCCTGGCAGTGGCAATTGGCTCTCGCCACCGGCTCGCCGGCGATGCGCAACTGGACCTGGCCGCAAAGGCACGCCAGCGTGGCGGGAATCGGCATGGCTGTCTCCTGTCTTGGTATGGCGAGGTGCATTCTACTTGCGGCCGGGCGCGGCCGCTCGCGGGCTGCCGGGCGGCGCATCGGTCATCGTGCGCCCGGCGCATTACAATGCCGGGTCGCCGCGCATCTGCGCGCGCCGCTTTCCATCTTCCGCGCTCCTCGCCCCTCGCCCCTCATGTCCTCGCTTTCGTCTTCCTCTCCCGACAACACGCTCTGGTTCGACGGCGCCGCCGGCCGCGTCGAGGCCCTGGCCGACACGCCGCCAGGTGCCCTCAAGGGTATCGCCGTGATCGCCCATCCGCATCCGCTGCTCGGCGGCAGCGCCACGCACAAGATCCCGGTGGCGCTGGCGCGGCTGTTCGAGGCGCGCGGCTGGCTCGCCGTGCGCCCCAATTTCCGCGGCGTGGGCGGCACGCAGGGCCAGCACGACGCGGGCGAGGGCGAGACCGAGGACACCCTGGCGGTGGTCGGGCAGCTCATGCGCGCGCATCCGGGCCTGCCGCTGGCGCTGGCCGGGTTCTCGTTCGGGGCTTATGTGCAGACGCGCGTGGCGCAGCGGCTCACGGCCGGCGGCGAGCGCGTGGCGAGCCTGGTGCTGGCCGGCATGCCGGCCGGGCCGGTGCCGGCCGGGCGCAGCTACGACACCCCGGCGGTGCCGGCCGGCGCCCTGGTCGTCCACGGCGAGCAGGACGCCAACGCGCCGCTGCAGGGGGTGTTCGACTGGGCGCGCCCGCAGGAGCTGCCGGTGGTGGTGGTGCCGGGCGCCAACCATTTCTTCACCGGCAAGCTGCCGGTGTTCCAGCGCGCGGTGGCGCGGTACCTCGACCAGCAGGCGCGCGCGGCCGGCGCGGCCTGAGCGCGCGGCTTCAGTCCATCGCCGCGCGGGCGACCGCCTCGTCGGCGTGGTGGCTGGGCCGGATCAGCAGGATCAGCGGCACCACCAGCAGCGTGGCCACGAACATGACCTTGAAGTCGTTGAGGTAGGCGATCATCGCCGCCTGCTGGTTGATCGACTGGTTGAGCACGGCGAGGTCGTAGCGCGAGCCGCCGGCCAGCATCGACTGCATGGCCGGGTTGAAGATGCTGACGTTGGCGGCGAGGTCGGCGTGCGCGACCTGGGTGTTGCGCGTCATCAGCGTCTGGATCACCGAGATGCCGATGCTGCTGCCGATATTGCGCATCAGGCTGTAGGTGGCGGTGCCGTCCGCGCGCAGCTCGGGCGTCAGCGTGGAGAAGGTCAGCGCGCTCAGCGGCACGAACACCAGCCCCAGCCCGAAGCCCTGGATGATGCCGGGCCACACGATGTCCGACACCGACAGCACGATGGTGTACTGCATCATCTGCCACAGCGCGAAGGCCGAGATCAGGAAGCCGCAGAGCAGCAGCAGGCGCGCGTCGATGCGCCTGAGCAGGCGCCCGGCCAGCAGCATGGCCAGCATGGTGCCGGCGCCGCTCGGGGCCGTCACCAGCCCGGTGGTGGCGACCGGGTAGCCCATCAGGTTCTGCAGCATCGGCGGCAGCAGCGCGCGCGTGGCGTACATCACCGCGCCGATCACGAAGATGAAGCAGGCGCCGGTGGTGAAGTTGCGGTCCCTGAGCAACTGATAGCGGAAGAAGGAGCCGGGGCCCGCCGTGGCCGTGTGCGCGATGAAATACAGAAAGGCCAGCGCCGCCAGGATGGCCTCGACGCGGATCTCGAGCGAGCCGAACCAGTCGAGCTGCTCGCCGCGGTCCAGCATGGCCTGCAGCGCGCCGATGGCCAGCCCCAGCGTGACGAAGCCGAAGGCGTCGAACTTCACGCTGCGCTGCGGCGCCCGGCTCGGCAGGAACGACAGCACGCCGGACAGCGCGAAGGCGCCGATCGGCACGTTGATGAAGAACACCCAGCGCCAGTTGTAGCTGTCGGTCAGCCAGCCGCCCAGCGTGGGGCCCAGGATCGGCCCCACCATCACGCCCATGCCCCACACCGCCATCGCCTGGCCCTGCTTCTCGCGCGGGTTGATGTCGAGCAGGATCGACTGCGACAGCGGCACCAGCGCGGCGCCGAAGAGCCCCTGCAGCAGCCGCGAGGCGACGATCTGCGCGAGCGTCTCGGACAGTCCGCAGAAGGCCGACGCCACCGTGAAGCCGGCGATGGAGATGGCCAGCAGCCGCTTGACGCTGAGCCGGTCGGACAGCCAGCCGGTCAGCGGCGTGGCGATCGCCGCGGCCACGATGTAGGAGGTCAGCACCCAGGTGATCTCGTCCTGCGAGGCGGACAGGCTGCCCTGCATGTGCGGCAGCGCAACATTGGCAATCGTGCTGTCGAGCGTCTGGATCAGGGTCGCGGCCATGACCGCGATGGTGATCATGGGCCGGTTGAGCGGCATCTCGGCGCGCGCGGGCACCGCTAGGGAGGACATGTCGGGGGACGGCCTGGCAGGATGATAAGCATGCTTATTATACGGCGGCGGCGCCCATGCGTGGCATGCGCGGGGCGCCGCTCGGATCTTTGTACAATCGCTGCATGGAAACGAAACTCGAAAAGCGCTTTGGCTTCCTGGTCTCGGATGTCGGGCGCCTGTGCGGCAAGCGCTTCGACGACCTGGCCAAGTCCTCGCTCGACCTGACCCGCGCGCAGTGCCGCGCGCTGGCCTACCTGAGCCACTACGGCGAGGTCAACCAGGCGCGGCTGGCCGACCTGCTGGAGGTGGCGCCGATCTCCGCCGGCCGCCTGCTCGACCGCATGGAGGAGGGCGGCTGGATCGAGCGCCAGCCCAACCCGGACGACCGCCGCGAGCGCGTGGTGCGCATGACGGACAAGGCGGAGATGGCGCTGGACAAGGCGCGCCGCGTCGGCGACGAGGTGGCCGCGGAAGCGCTGGCCGGCCTGAGCGCGCACGAGCGCGACCAGCTGATCGGCCTGCTGCGGCGCGTGCGGGTCAACCTCGGCACCATCGTCGACAAATAAACGGGCGCGCGGGTTCTGTTCGCCCTAAAGTTTCGCGGGATCGTGCCGATGATGTGGTCATCCCCAACGTAACGGACAACCCGACATGTCGAGCATCAGCGTAGTCAACCCGCAGGTGACGCTGCCCGGATCGAGCACCCCCGTCAACGCCGCCCAGGCCGACAAGCAGGGCAATCAGGACAGCCAGGCCGCGTCCGCGTCGTCGGCATCGTCCGGCGCTGCCGCGGGCGGCCGCGTTGCCGGCCCGTCGCTGTCGGGCGCCGCGCCTGCCGGCGGCGCCAGCGGCTCCAGCAGCGACAGCAGCAGCACCGAGTCCGACACCGTCAAGCAGTTGAAGAAACAGATCGCCGACCTGCAGAAGCAACTGGCCGAGGAACAGCGCCAGCTCCAGTCCATCCAGGCCAGCAAGATGGACGACGAGTCCAAGGCGGCCGCGATGGGCGCGATCCAGTCCCAGGTTGCCTCCACCTCGGCATCGCTGCAGACGGCCATGGGCGCGCTGACCCAGGCCCTGCTGGCCGAGAGCGGCAGCGCCTCAGGTTCGATGGTCAACACCACGGCCTGAACCGCCGGGGCCCGCGCCGGCCCCCGGTTTCCCGGTCCTTGTCCTTGCCGCTTCCTTGCTGCTTCCCGGCCGCCGCCGCGTGGTAGCGGCGCGCGCCCGGCTCAGAGCACCTGCCGCAACTGTCCCGTTGCCTTGTCGAGCTGCTGCTTGAGCAGCTTCAGCAGGCAGTACATGCCGTAGGCATCCTCCGATCTCTCGCTTTGCATGTCCGCCAGCATCAGCACGCTGTCCAGCCCCGCGCCGACGTTCTCGAGCTCGGCGCAGCCGCTGGTCACGCGCTGGCGGATTTCCTCGCCCAGCACCTCGATCAGGCCGGCAAGCTCGGGCACGCGGGAATCGGGTTTGGGGCCGGCGGCGACGGCCAGGTCGATCAGTTCGGTGATGAGCTCGCCGTGCTGGCTGAGGACGGAGCCGGACGGCAGCGTCGCGCTGGCGGCGGTGCCGGCGGTTGCGGCGGCGGGCTTGGTGCTGTTGCGGGCGTTCTGGCGCAAGGGAGCCTCCCTGGAATTGGCGGCCCGCTTGCGCTTGTTCCCATGCAAGGGAAGCGGACCCGGAAAGATCGCCTGGCGGTTCTGCGCTGCTTCCCCGGCGCCATGCGTGTTGCCTGTGCGCGTGGCACGTTGGCGGTAGCGTGCGGCCTGTTGCCCGTGGGGCCAGACCGTCGGTGTTTGCGGTGCTGCGGTGCTTGCGGTGCCTGCCGTGTCCGCGGTGCCTGCCGGTGCGACTGCCGCCGCCGGCATCAATCAATGCCGGCACGGTTGCCAGCACCGCTGCCGGCACCAATGCCGCAGCCCCGGCGCGACGCATGCGGTGCGCCTGGCACGCAGGCAACCCGATCAGCGATTCTTGACGATCGGGGTCGGGGGTGTCAAGCCGGCGCGCGGCGTGGATTTGTGAACTTTGTGTTTCGGCGTGGTGCGTTCCGGCCGCCGCCGGGACTGGTGTCACGCGGCACTGGCGTACTGGCGCGGCCCCATCGCGCACGCCGCCGCGCGCCGCGGCGCGCCCGATCACCTATCCTTGTAAACCTGATTTCAACCACAGGACGCCCAAATGGCCACCGAAACACCCAAACAGATCCCCGCCACCCTGATTCCCGGCGACGGCATCGGCCCCGAAGTCGTGGAAGCCACCGTCAAGCTGCTGGACGCGCTGGGCGCGCCGTTCTCCTGGGACGTGCAGCAAGCCGGCATGGCCGGCATCGCGCAGGGCGGCGACCCGCTGCCCGAGGCGACGCTGGAGAGCATCCGCCGCACCGGCCTGGCGCTCAAGGGACCGCTCACCACGCCGGTGGGCGGGGGCTTCCGTTCGGTCAACGTGCGCCTGCGCGAAGCGTTCAACCTCTACGCCAACGTGCGGCCCGCGCGCACGCTGGTGCCGGGCCGCTTCGAGAACATCGACCTGGTGCTGGTGCGCGAGAACGTGGGCGGCTTCTACGTGGCGCACGACTACTACATCGCCGTGGGCGACGACCCGCACGCGGTGGCGGTCTCCACCGGCACCAACACGCGCGACGCCTGCCGGCGCATCGCGCGCTTCGCCTTCGAGTACGCGGTGAAGAACGGCCGCAAGAAGATCACCGTGGTGCACAAGGCCAACATCCTCAAGGCGCTGACCGGGATCTTCCTCGATGCCGCGCGCGAGGTGGCGCAGGACTACGCGGGCCGCGTGGAGATGGACGACCGCATCGTCGACGCCTGCGCCATGCAGCTCGTGCTCAATCCGTGGCAGTTCGACATGCTGCTGTGTACCAACCTGTTCGGCGACATCCTCTCGGACCAGATCGCCGGACTGGTGGGCGGCCTGGGCATGGCGCCGGGCGCCAACATCGGCGAGAGCGCCGCCATCTTCGAGGCCGTGCACGGCTCGGCGCCGGACATCGCCGGCAAGGGCATCGCCAACCCGATCTCGCTGATGCTGGCCGCGGGCCTGATGCTCGAGCACGTGGGCCGGCAGGACCTCGCCACGCGGCTGCGCGGCGCCATCGACGCCGCGCTCAACCAGGACCAGGTGCGCACCGGCGACCTCAAGGGCTCGGCCACCACCCAGCAGTTCACCGACGCCGTGGTGAAGCGCCTGGCCTGATGCGTCTCAGGCCAGCAGCGGCGCCTCGGTCAGCGCCTGCAGGCGCGCCAGCGTCATGCCTTCGGCCATCGCCTCGACCTGCAGGCCGGCGGGCGTGACGCGCAGCACCGCGAGGTCCGTGTAGATGCGCCCGACCACGCCGCGCGCGGTCAGCGGCAGGCGGCAGCGCTCCAGCAGGCGCGGGCGGCCGTCGCGCGTGGTGTGTTCCATCAGCACCCACACCGCGCGCGCGCCGTAGGCCAGCTCCATCGCGCCGCCCACCGCGGGCGGCGTGCCGGGGTCGCCGCGGGTCCAGTTGGCGAGGTCGCCGTTGGCGGCCACTTCATAGGCGCCGAGGATGGCCAGGTCGAGATGGCCGCCGCGCATCATGGCGAAGCTCAGCGCGGAGTCGAAGATCGCCGCGCCCGCGCGCAGCGTGACCGGCTGCTTGCTGGCGTTGATGAGGTCGGGGTGTTCCTCGCCGGCCGGCGGGCGCGGGCCGAGGTGGAGGATGCCGTTCTCGCTGTGCAGGAAGACCTCGCGCCCGGCCGGGATCAGGTCGCCGACCAGGGTCGGCAGGCCGATGCCGAGGTTGACGTAGGCGCCGGCGGGAATGTCCAGCGCCGCGCGCCGCGCGATCTGCTCGCGGGTCCATCCGGTCATGGCCGTCGTCGTCATCGCCCGCCTCCATATCGCTGGTCTGCCACCACCACCCGGTGCACGAAGATGCCCGGCGTCACGACCTGTTCCGGGTCGAGCGCGCCGGCCTCGACCATGCCGTCCACTTCGGCCGCCACCACGCGCGCGGCCGTCGCCATGACGGGATTGAAATTGCGCCCGGCGAGGTGATAGTCGAGATTGCCGAGGCGGTCCGCGTGGCGGCCGCGGATCAGCGCGAAGTCCGCGCGCAGCGGCAGCTCCAGCACGTGCTGCACGCCGCCGATCTCGCGCACGGGCTTGCCCTCGCCGAGGATGGTGCCGGCCGTGATCGGGCAGTAGAAACCGCCCAGCCCGGCGCCCGCGCAGCGGATGCGCTCCACCAGCGTGCCCTGCGGCACCAGTTCGAGCTCGATCTCGCCGCGCCGGTAGGCGTCGCGGAACGCCGTGGCGCCGGCGGTCAGCGGGTAGGAGCAGACCAGCTTGCGCACGCGGCCCGCCGCGATCAGGCTGGCCACGCCCTCGCCGTCGTAGCCGGCGTTGTTGGAGATCACCGTGAGGCCGCGCGCGCCGTGCGCCAGCACCGCGTCGATCAGGCCGCCGGGCAGCCCCGAGCTGCCGAAGCCGCCCACCATCACGGTGGCGCCGTCGTGCAGGCCGGCCACGGCCTCGCCGCAGTCGGCCACCTGCTTGTTCACCAGTTCCATGCCGGGCACGCTCCCGCTCCGCGCGCGGCGCCGCGCGCCGCCAAGGCAAGCATCATGCGGCCTGCGCGGCCATAGGTGCAAGTATCGCTGGCTTAATCTTTGATAAGCTCGCCTTATCGACATGGCAAAGACCGGGAACCCGGAGGAGACGCGCGCGATGAACCTGGAACTGCGCCATTACCGCTATTTCGTGGCGCTGGCGGAAGAACTGCATTTCGGCCGCGCGGCGGAGCGGCTCGGCATCTCGCAGCCGGCGCTGAGCCAGCAGTTCCGCTGGATCGAGCAGCAGGCGGGCGCGCCGCTGCTCGCGCGCGACAAGCGCCGCCTGGCGCTGACCGAGGTCGGCCGCGTGTTCCACGAGGAAGCCGCCGGCATCCTGCGGCAGGTGCGCCAGGCGGAGCTGGCCACGGCCAGCGCCAGCCGCGGCGACGTCGGCAGCGTGTCGATCGGCTACGTGGCCTCGGCCGCGCTGTCGGGCCTGCTGCCGGGGCTGGTGCACCGCTTCCGGCAGGAGCATCCGGCGGTCGTCATGGCCATGCGCGAGACCGACGTGCCGGCGCAGCTGGAAGCCGTGGCGCGCGGCGAGCTCGACATCGGCTTCGTGCGCCCGCCGCTGCGCGCGCTGCCCGAAGGCGTGGCGCTGTTCGACATCGACGCGGAGCCCGTGGTGGTGGCCCTGCATGCCACGCACGCGCTGGCGCGCCGCGCGCGCGTCGACGTGGCGCTGCTGCGCGACGAGACCTTCATCTGCACGCACACCGAGCACGGCACCGGCTTCTATGCCATCACGCAGGCCATCTGCGGCCATGCCGGCTTCCAGCCGCGCGTGGAGGCGCTGTCGCGGCAGATGGCCACCATCATCAGCATGGTGGCGGCCGGCTTCGGGGTGGCGTTCGTGCCGGCCTCGATGCGCGCGTTCGCGCCGCCGGACGTGGTATTCAAGCCGCTCGCGCGCAACGACGTGCTGTCCCACCTGGCGGTGATCCATCGCCGCAACGAGCGCTCGCCGGCGGTGCTGCAACTGCTGGCGCGGTGCCGCGAACGGAAGGGCCCACGCCGCAAATAGAAAAAGGGCCGGGCGCGGCGGAGGTCCCGCCAGGCCCGGCCCTGCGCGGCGCCGGGGCTTGCACCCTGGTGCCCGCCGCGGCGTCGTTATGCCGTTACGCCTTCAACTGCTCGCGGATCGGCAGCGCGCGGATGCGCTTGCCGGTGGCCGCGAAGATGGCGTTGCACAGCGCCGGCGCGATCACCGGCACCGCCGGCTCGCCCACGCCGCCGAGCGGCGCGTCGAAGCTGCCCGGCACCAGGTGCACGTGGATCGCGCGCGGCGCGGACGGCGCGCGCATCACCTCGTACTGGTGGAAGTTGTCCTGCTGGACACGCCCGTCCTTGAAGGTGATCTCGCCCGTGGTGGCCAGGCTGATGCCCATGATGCAGGCGCCTTCGACCTGCGAGCGGATGCGGTCCGGGTTGACCTGCGCGCCGCAGTCCACCGCGATGTCGATGCGCGGCACGCGGATGCCGCCATCCTTGTCCACTGCCACCTCGATCACCGCCGCCACGTAGGTCACGAAGCTGTAGCACACCGCCAGCCCGAGGCCGCGGCCCTTCGGCAGCTTCCGGCCCCAGCCGGCTTCGCGCGTGGCCACCTCGATCACGTTGCGCATGCGCGCGATGTCGAGCGGATATTGCTGCGGCGATTCGCCGTAGTTCCACGAGTCGGACAACTGCGCCGGATCGATCTTGCGGTCGGGGCCCAGCAGCGCCAGCAGGTAGTCGCGGTGGTCGCGCCCGGCCGCGGCGGCCAGCTCGGCCGCGAACGACTGCACGGCGAATGCGTGCGGGACGTTGGACACCGAGCGGAACCAGCCGATGCGCGTGTGCGCGGGCACGTCCGGGTTCTCCACGCGCACGTTGGGGATGTCGAACGGCACGTTGACCGCCGACATGCCCAGCTCGAACGGCGCCTCGTTCTTCGAGCCCGCCACGAAGATCGAGCTGATGCTTGACGCCGCGGTGCGGTGCAGCCACGCCTGCGCGCGGCCGTCGGGCGACAGCAGCGCCTCCATGTGCTCGACCGAGACGGTGTGGAAATAGTCGTGGTGCAGGTCGTCGTCGCGCGTCCATGTGACCTTGACCGGCTTGCCGTCCATCGCCCTGGACAGCAGCGCGGCCTCGGCGGCGAAGTCCGGCTTGGACTTGCGCCCGAAGCCGCCGCCCAGCAGCGTCACGTGCACGGTGACGTCGGCGGGCTTGAGGCCGAGGTGCGCGGCCACGGTCTCGCAGGTGGCCTGCGGCGCCTGCACCGAGGTCCACACCTCGCACTTGCCGCCGGCCGCGCGCGCGGTGGCCACCGGCGGCTCCATCGTCGCGTGCGCGATGTGCGGCAGGTAGTACTGCGCGGTGACGCGCTTGCCGGGGCCGGCCAGCGCGGTCATCGCGTCGCCCTGGTTGCGCACCACCTTGCCGGGCTGGCTCGCGGCCTTTTCCATGCTGGCGCGGAACGCGGCGGACTCGTAGCTGGCGTTGGGGCCGTCGTTCCACTGGATCTTGAGCGCCTCGCGGCCCTTGATGGCCGACCAGGTATTGGTGGCGATCACCGCCACGCCGCCAAGCGGGTGGAACATGGCCGGCTCGGGGCTGCCGGCGATCTCCACCACCTTGACCACGCCGGGCACCTTCATGGTTTCGGCGGCATCGAAGCTGGCCACCTTGCCGCCGTACACCGGCGGGCGCGCCACCACGGCGTACAGCATGCCGTCCAGGCGCACGTCGATGCCGTACTGCGCGCGGCCGGTGGCGATGTCGTGGCCGTCGATGCTGCGCGTGCTGTCCTTGCCGATGTAGCGGAACTGCGCCGGGTCCTTGAGCTTGAGGCTGGCGGGCGCCGGCACGGGCAGGCGCGCGGCGTCCTGCGCCAGCGCGCCGTAGCCGAGGCTGCGGCCGCTGGGGGTGTGCACCACCGCGTGGTTGCGCGCCTGCACCTCGCTTACCGGCACGCCCCAGCGCGCCGCGGCGGCACTCTCCAGCATGCTGCGCGCGCTGGCGCCGACGCGCCGCATCGGCTCGAAGAAATGCCGCACGCTGCGCGAGCCGTCGGTGTTCTGGTTGCCGTAGCGGGTTTCGTCGGCCGGGGCCTGCACCACGCGCACCTGCGCCCAGTCCGCCTCGAGCTCGTCGGCCACCACCATCGGCAGGCTGGTGCGCACGCCCTGGCCCATCTCCGAGCGGTGGCAGACGATGGCGACCTTGCCGTCCTCGCCGATCGAGAGGAACACCAGCGGGCTGTCCACCGCGCCGCCCGGCATGCCGTCGCGCCCATATTTCTTGGCTTCCTCGGCGGCCAGCACGATGCCGTCCAGGCCCACCGTGAGCGTCAGGCCGGCGACCGCGCCAATGCCCTTGAGCCAGCGGCGGCGCGCGGCCGATTGCGGGCGGGCGGCCGCGCCCGTGAGGTTGTCGCGCGCGTTCATTGGGCGCTCCGCTTGGCGGCGGCCTTGCCGGCGCCCGGTTTCGCACCCGGTTTGGCGCCCGCTGCGCCCGACTTGGCCACGTGCTGGATCGCCGCGCGGATGCGCGTATAGGTGCCGCAGCGGCAGATGTTGCCGCTCATGGCGCCGTCGATGTCGGCCTCGGTCGGATGCGGGTTCGAATGCAGCAGCGCCGTGGCGGACATCAACTGGCCCGCCTGGCAGTAGCCGCACTGCGGCACGCCGAATTCCTCCCACGCGGCCTGCAGCGCCTGGCCGGTCTTGTCCGCGGACAGGCCTTCGATGGTGGTGATCTTCTTGCCGTCCGCGGCCGAGATCGGCGTCACGCACGAGCGGATGGGCTGCCCGTCGAGGTGCATGGTGCAGGCGCCGCACAGCGCCATGCCGCAGCCGAACTTGGTGCCGGTCAGGCCGAGGTGGTCGCGCACCGCCCACAACAGGGGGGCGTCGTCGGGCAGGTCGATCGAATGCGGCTGACCGTTGATCGTGATTGTTCTCATGATTTTGCGGGGGATTGGTCGAGCGGGGAGGGATGGCCGGCATCGGGGCCGGCCGCCTGCGCTGCGGCGCGCCAGCATGAAGGCTGTAGCGGCAACGTTGCGCTACGCGCATTGTGATGCCGCCACCCGGAGCGCGGGAATGGCAGGATCGGGATTTCTGAATTCCGGAAAATGGAATCGAGAGGCCGGCGCGGGCGCATCGCGCCGGGAAAGGCCCCCCGCCGGGTGCTCGCGTGCCGGGCTACGCCTCGGGCAATGCGCGCGCCGCCGCCAGGTACAGGCGCACCAGCTCGCGCGTTTCCTTCGCCACCGCGCGGCGCAGCGCCGGCTTGTCCGGGTCGGCGCCGCGCGCGCCCAGCACGCCCTTGAGCAGGAGCAGCAGGACCGCCGCCATCGCCTCGGCGCGCGCCGCCGGCACGTTGGGCGCGGCGTTCTTCAGGATGGCCAGCATGCCCTGCCGCATCGCCGCGCGGAACTGGGCGCGTCTGTCGTCGCTGCCGGCGCCCGCGTCGAGCAGCGCGATGGCGAAGCTGCGCTCGGCCTTGAGCGCCAGCATCGAGTCCACCAGCGCCGCCGCCAGCGCCTCGGTCGACAGCGCCGCGGCGCGCCGCTCCACTTCCGCCAGGCCGTCGATGGCCAGCCGGGCGTAGCGCATCAGCAGGGTGTCGGCCAGCGCCTCCTTCGACGGAAAGAAGCGGTAGAGCGAGCCGATGGCCGTGTCCGAGCGCGCCGCGATCTCGGTCATGGTGGCGGCCTCGTAGCCTTTTTCCAGGAAGAGCTCGGCGCCCGCCGCCAGGATCGCCGCGACGCGGATGCGGCCGCGCTCGCGCTTCGGTTCGGTGGCGCCGGCGCCGGGCTGGCTGCTGGGTTCGGAAGACATGTCGGCGGAGTGTGCGATGGGACGATAGGCGAGCCAGGCATGCTAGCACGCGGCCCGCGCCGCCCGCGTTCAGCGCCGGCCGCGCCGGACCTTGCCGAAATGCAGCGACAGGTAGATGCCCATCGCCAGCGCGCCCGCGAGCAGCACCGCGAGGTCCGCGCCGGGCGCCAGCCCGACCGGATGGCGCGACAGCAGCAACAGGCCGGCCACCAGGTTGAGGAAGCCCCACAGGCTGTTGACGACGGGCGGGGAATCGCCGACGCCGCGCGGGCGGCCGAACGGCGTGGGAAACGGCACGCCGCGCAGGCCCGAGCTCAGGTGCGGAATGCTGTTGCAGAGCAGTGCCCCGCACAAGAAGGTGGCGAAGTGGATCATGGCAAAAGGCAGGGGAAACGAAGGTCAGGGAAGCGCGGCCGGCCCGCGGGCGCGCCCGGCGAGAAACCTCGCCAGCGGCGGCCCCAGCAGCAGCACCGTCATGAAGCGCAGCATCTGCATGGCCATGACGAACGGCACGTCGACATGGCTGGACGCCGCGATGATGGCCACCGTGTCCGCGCCGCCCGGGCTCATGGCCAGGTAGGCGCTGAGCGGATCGATGCCGGTGGCCGCCACCAGCAGCGCGGCGAGCGCGCCGCACACGCCGACCAGCGCGAGCGTGCAGGCCAGCAGCCGCGGCAGCGCCCTGGCCGCGTGCGCGAGCAGCGGCCGGGTGAAGCGAAAGCCGATGCGCCAGCCGATCACGGCGTAGGCCAGCATCAGCAGCCACGGCGGCAGCTCGAGCCGGAGCCAGCCCTGGTGGCCGAGGTACATGCCGGCGAACAGCGGCAGCAGGAAGGCGCCGGCGCGTATCCGCAGGCGGTGCGCCGCCAGCGGGCCCAGCACCGCCAGCGCGAGCGTGCCGAGCAGCGGCAGCCAGGCGACCGGCGGGAACCAGCCGGTGGCGAGGTGCGCATGGTGCTCGCCCACGCCCCACACCCTGGCCACCACCGCGGCGACCGCGGCCACCACGACCACGCGCAGGTACTGCATGAAGGCCACCAGCGCGGCGTCGCCGCCATACGCCTCGGCCATCACGATCATGGCGGTGGCGGCACCCGGACTCAGCCCCCACAGCGCCGTGGTGCCGGGCAGCACGCGCCGGCGCGTCAGCCACCAGCCCAGCGCGACGCTCGCCGCGATCACCGACGCCGCGCCGGCGGCAAACACCGGCCAGCGCCCGGCCACGGTGCCATAGAACCACGACGGCAGCATCCTCGCGATCATGCAGCCGATCAGCCCCTGCGACACGAGAAATGCCGCCGGCGCCACGCGCAGGCGCGCCCCGGCGGCGGTCATCACGACGCCGGCCAGCAACGGCCCGAAGAGCCGCGCCGCCGGCAGGCCCAGCCATTCCAGCAGGGCGGCGAGCGCCACGGAAGACCCGGCCAGGGCGGTCCAGCGAAGCGCGTGTCCGGCCTTGCGGGCCGGCGCTCCGGGCGGTCCGGACCTGCCGGGCAGTTCCTGCGTGATGGCGTCGGGCATGTTGGCGCGCTGCTTGCGGGGTGGCGATATGCGAGGATAGATTCGCAAAAGATAGTAGAGGGTGGTCTCGCATAAGTCAATGCGGCCCGCGCCGACATTGCAGGCCGGTATGCCCTTGGATAGAATTGAAAATAATTCTTATTTGCAATTGATCGGGGGCTCGAGCCCTGCCTGGGAAACCACGATGCCGGCCGCCGCACCTCTCCCGCACCATCGCATCCACGCGCTCTACAGCGACCACCACCGCTGGCTGCAAGGCTGGCTTGGCCGCAAGCTCGGCAATGCCTTCGATGCCGCCGACGTGGCGCAGGACGTGTTCATGCGCCTGCTGTCGCGCCCGGCCGCCGACGAATTGCGCGAGCCGCGCGCCTACCTGAGCACCATCGCCCACGGCCTCGTGGTCGAGCGCTGGCGGCGGCGCGAGCTGGAGCAGGCCTGGCTGGAGACGCTGGCCGCGCTGCCCGAGCCCGAGGCGCCGTCGCCCGAGAGCCGGCTGCTGTTCCTGGAAGCGCTGATCGCGGTGGACGCCATGCTCGACAGCCTCAAGCCCAAGGTCCGCACCGCCTTCCTGCTGGCCCAGCTCGACGGGCTGACCTGCCCGCAGATCGCCACGCGCCTGGGCGTGTCGCTGGCGACGGTGGAGCGCTACGTCGCCAGCGCGCTGCGCCACTGCTACCAGCTGCGCTTCCACGCATGAGCGCGGCACGCAGCGCCTCCGCCGGCCTGGCCGCGGCGGCGGAGGCCGCGGAGATTCCCGGCAAGATCGTCGACGAGGCCATCGCCTGGGCGGTGCGCCTCGACTTCAACGTGCCCACGCCGCAGAGCCGCGCCGCCTTCGCCCGCTGGCTGGCGGCCAGCCCGCTGCATGCCGCCGCGTGGGCGCGGGTGCAGTCGCTCAACGCCGATTTCGCGCGGCTGCCGGCGCGGCTCGCGCACGACGCGCTGGACGCCGCCGATGCCCTGCGCGGCGCGCGCGCGCGCCGGCGCCGCGACGCCCTGCGCGCGCTGGCCTTCGGCGGCGTGGCGCTGGCGGCGGGATGGTCCGGCTACCGCCACGCGCCGTGGCAGCGCCTGGTGGCCGACTACGCCACCGCCACCGGCGAGCGCCGCACCGTCGCGCTGGCCGACGGCACCGTGATCGTGCTCAACACCGACAGCGCCATCGACGTGCGCATGGACAGCGTGCAGCGCCGCATCGCGCTGCGCCGCGGCGAGATGCTGGTCACTACCGGCCACGACGCGCAGGCGCGCGCGCGGCGGCCGTTCTGGGTCGGCACGCCGTTCGGCGCCATGCAGGCGCTGGGCACGCGCTTCACGGTCCGGCTGTACGAGACCGACGCGCGCATCAGCGTGCAGGAAGGCGCGGTGCAACTGCATCCGGCCAGCGGCGCGCCGGCCGATCCCGGCGCGCCCGTCGTGCATGCGGGGCAGAGCGGCCGGCTCGCCGCCGACGGCGCCTCGCTGGTGCCGGCGCCGGCGGCCGATCCGGCCGGCTGGGTGGATGGCGTGATCGCCGCGCGCAGCATGCGGCTGGACGCGCTGCTGGCCGAGCTGGGGCGCTACCGCGTCGGCCATATCGCCTGCGACGCGCGCGTGGCCGCGCTGCCCGTGTCGGGCGTGTTCCAGCTGGGCGATACCGGCGCCACGCTGCAGTTCCTGGTGCAGACGCTGCCGGTCAGGGTGCGCTTCCTGACGCGCTTCTGGGTCATGGTCGGGCCGGACGGCGCGGTCTGAAGCGCGGTCTGAAGCGCGGCGCGCGGGCAGCGGCGGCGCGCGCCCGAAAAAAAATCGGAAAAAAACTGAGGGGATTGGCGTTCTCGCTCGGCAGACAAGTAGAAGCCCTCTTGCAACCTGCCGTATCCGATCCGCCCGAATCCTGCCGATGACCGCTCCCGCCTCCCGTTTTCCGCGCCTGTCCCGCCGTGTCCGCTCCAACGATGCCACCTTCGCCGCCGGCCGCGCCTCTACCTTGGCGCCGGCCCCGCGCCCGCTGACGCTGGCCCTGCGCGCCGCGCTGCTGGGCCTGGCGCTGGGGAGCGTCGCCGTGCCGCGCATCGCATCCGCGCAGACGGCCACGGCCCAGGCCGATGCCCACGCCTACGGCATCGCCGCCGGCCCGCTGGAGCCCGCGCTGAACCAGTTCGCGCGCGCCGCCGGCATCAACCTCTCGTATGACGCGGCCGCCGTCAGCGGCCTGGCCACGCAAGGCCTGTCGGGCAGCTACGGCATCGAGGCCGGCCTGCGCCGGCTGCTGGACGGCACCGGGCTCGAGGCCGTGCCGCAGGCCGGCAGCGGCTACAGCCTGCGCAAGGCCGTCGCCACCGCCGCGGCACCCGCCGCCGCCGGGCCCACGCTGCCCGCCGTGGAGGTGCGCGGCCAGCGCGAGCCGAGCGCGGCCACCGAGGGCAGCGGCAGCTATGGCGCGCGCGCCGTGACGATGTTCGGCAAGGCGCCCGTCGCGCGCAAGGACATTCCCAGCTCGGTCTCGGTGCTGACCCGCCAGCAACTGGACGACCAGGACATCCGCACGCTGCAGGACGCGCTGCTGTACACGCCCGGCCTGACCTCGGTGAACTACGGCGACGGCTCGGCCTATTTCAATGCGCGCGGCTTCCCCGTGAACGTGCAGTACGACGGCATCTCGCTGCTCAACGGCATCCAGTACCAGTCCCAGTTCGACCTCGCCATGTACGACCGCCTCGAAGTCTTCCGCGGCCCCTCCGGCCTGATGGACGGGCAGGGCGCGCTTGGCGGCAGCGTCAACCTGGTGCGCAAGCAGCCCGGCGACAAGTTCCGCTTCGTCAGCGAAACCTCGGTCGGCTCCTGGGCCGCGCTGCGCGAGATGGTGGACGTGACCGGGCCGCTCAACGAGGCCGGCACGCTGCGCGGCCGCGCGGTGGCGGTGGGCAGCAAGAGCAACGGCTTCGTCGACGGCCAGGGCAGCAAGCTCGGGCTGGCCTACGGCGTCATCGAGTACGACCTCACGCCGCGCACCACGGTGTCGCTGTCGGCCGCCTACCAGGTCAACCCGCTCGACGATTTCGACTACGGCGTGGGCGTCGACACCAGCGGCACGCCCGTGACCGGCCCGCGCGGCCGCTCGCAGAACTACGGGCCGGGCTGGAACACTTCCTACCAGTCGATGCAGGAAGTCAACGGCACGGTGACGCACCGCTTCGACAACGACTGGAAGTCGCAGACCACGCTGTACTACCGCCATGCGCTGAGCCGCGGCACGTATGCCTATGCCGCCACGCCGCAGGCGGGCACCGGCCTGGCGGACTATTTCGGGCAGGGGCAGCGCAACACCAACGAGTGGCTGGGCTTCGACTCCAGCGTGTCGGGCACCGTGAAGCTGTTCGGCCGCGAGCATCACCTGCTGTTCGGCGCCAACTATTCGTCGCTGTGGCAGGACAGCCTCAACACCTATGCCGACCTCGGCACGCACGACATCTTCAACCCGGTCATCCCCGCGCCCGACCTGAGCCATTTCGACGACGGCACCGACACCCGCACCATCCAGTACGGCATGTACGGCCAGGCCCGGCTGCAGGTGCTCGAGCCGCTGTCGCTGGTGCTGGGCGGGCGCGAGGTCTGGTTCCAGCAGAAGACCCGCGCCGTGCTGCCGGCGCCGGGCGGCGACTGGAGCGTGGCCGCGTCGGAGGAGCACAAGTTCATTCCGTATGCCGGGCTGGTCTACAGCATCACGCCGCAACTGTCGGCCTACACCAGCTACGCCAAGATCTTCTCGCCGCAGACCCAGACCACCTTCAGCGGCGGCGCGCTGCCGCCGTTCTCCGGCGAGCAGTACGAGGCGGGGCTGAAAGCCGCCTTCCTCGACGGCCGCCTGAACGCGTCGGTGGCGGCCTTCCGCATCAACGGCAGCGACCTCGCGGTGGCCGACCAGGACCACCCGACCGGCTCGGTCGCCAGCGGCGCGGTGCGCAGCCAGGGCTGGGAGGCCGAGCTTGCCGGCACGCCGCTGCCCAACTGGAACCTCTCGGCCGGCTACACGCTGCTGAACACGCGCTACACCTCCAGCCCCACGCTGCAGGGCAGCGCCTACGACGCCGAGGAGCCGCGCCACCTGTTCAAGCTGGCCACCAGCTACCGGCTTTCGTCCGGGCCGCTGGCCGGCACCTTCCTCGGCGCCAGCATGCTGGCGCAAAGCGGCACCACGCGCGGCTACTGGGCGCAGGGCGGCTACGCGCTGTTCAACGCGCGCGTGGGCTATCGCTTCAACCGCCACGTGGAGGCTTTCCTGGCGCTCAACAACATCGCCGACCGCCACTACTACGCGCGCGTGCCCAACTCCTTCTTCGGCGAGTTCGGCGCGCCGCGCAACGTCACCGCGACGCTGCGCCTGACGTACTGAGGCGCGGCGTTTCAGTCCGCCCGGCTCGCCGCCGCCGCTGCCACTACCGCCGGCGTGGCCATCTGCGCCAGCATGCGCAGCGTCGCCACCTCGCCCGGCGCCCACGCGGCGCGCGCCGCCAGGAAATTGAAGGTGCCCACGCATTGCCCGCGCTCGCACACCGGCACGTTGACCACGGCGGACAGGCCCAGCGCGCGGATCACCGCGATGTCGTCGAACACGGCGGCCAGCGCGTGGTCGCCCTCGCCGACGAAGACTTCGCCCTGGCCCAGCAACTGGCGCGACCACGGGGAATCGGGCTTGTGCTTGCGGCCGCCGACGGGATAGGCGGCGGGGTCGGAGGACCACAGCCGCTCCACCTCGGCGCTGTCGCGCCGCCATGCGTTGATGGTCAGCAGGCCCGGGCCGAGCAGCGCCGCGGTGGCGCTGCCGATCGCATCGAAGGCGGCGGCGGGCGCGTCCGCGCGCGCCAGCTGGCCGCACAGCGCGTCCAGCACGGCAGCCGGCAGCGTCACGCGGGCCGCGTCGGAAATGAGGCCGCTCACGTCCTTATTCCGCCTTGATGCCCAGCTCGCGGATCAGCTTGCCGTAGCGGTCCGCGTCGCGGCGCAGGATGGTGGCGAACTGCTGCGGCGTGGAGGTGGCGGTTTCCACGCCGATGGCGTTCATCTTTTCCTTCACCTCGGGCAGCGACATGATCCGGTTGATTTCCTGGTTCAGGCGCGTCACCAGCGCGGGCGGCATGCCGGCCGGGCCGAAGGCGCCGTACCAGACCGACAGTTCATAGCCGGGCACGGTCTCGGCCACGGTCGGCACGTTGGGCAGCAGCGGCGAGCGCTTGCTCTCGGTGACGGCGAGCAGGCGCAGCTTGCCGGCCTTCACGTGGGTCAGCGTCTGCGTGCCGGCGGAGAACAGCAGCTGGGTCTGCCCGGCCACGGTGTCCACCACCGCCGGCGCGCCGCCCTTGTACGGCACGTGCAGCATCTGCACGCCGGCCATCTTCTCGAACAGCACGGCGCTCAGGTGGTTGGTGGAGCCGGCGCCGGCGCTGGCGTAGGCCAGCTTGCCCGGATTGGCGCGCGCGTAGGCGATCAGTTCCTTGACGTTGTGCGCCGGCACCGAGGGATGGATCACCATCGTGTTGGTGACGTAGGCGAGCAGGCCCAGCGGCGTGAAGTCCTCCACGCCGCGGAACGGCATGTTGGGCATCAGCGCCGGGTTCATCGCGTGCGTGCTCATGGAGCCGACCAGCAGCGTATAGCCGTCGGGCTTGGCGCGCGCCACCGCGGCGGAGCCGATGTTGCCCGAGGCGCCCGGCTTGTTGTCGACGATCACCGGCTGGCCCAGCGAGCGCGTCAACTGCTCGGACAGCACGCGCGCCAGGATGTCGGTGGAGCCGCCGGCGGCCCACGGCACGATCAGCGTGATGGGTTTCTGCGGATAGGCATCCGCCGCGCCCGCGCCCGACGCGGCACACAACAGCGAGAACGCGGCAAGGCCCAGCAGGCAGCGCTTGAGTACGGCTTTCATGTCTTCAACTCTCCGATGGCGATGCGGGCCGCGCGGGGCGGCCCGGTTTTGATTGGTGTGGTCCGGCGGCGGCTGCACGCCGGCTTGCGTCTCCTTGTCCTGCTTATTGCCGCTGCGCCTAGCGTCCCACCGCGTATCCCTGCATGCCGCGCGCGTTGGCGCCGGCGCGCAGCACCAGCCGCCCCTGCGCGTCGCGCTCGCGCGTGCAGGCGGACATGCGGCCTTCCGACCACGGCTCGCCGACCTTCACCTCGTGGCCGCGCGCGCGCAGTTCGGCGATGGTTTCTTCGGGCAGGCGCGACTCCACGCTCAGGCGGTTGAGCACCACCGAGCGTGGCCAGAACGAGCCGGGGAAATGGTCGATGTGCCAGGCCGGCGCGTCGATGGCTTCCTGCAGGTTCATGCCGTGCACCGCGTGGCGCAGGAAGAACGCCACCGACCACTGATCCTGCTGGTCGCCGCCGGGCGTGCCGAACACCATGTAGGGCTCGCCGTCGCGCAGCGCCAGCGACGGCGACAGCGTGGTGCAGGGGCGCTTGCCCGGCGCCAGCGTGTTGGGCAGGCCCGGTTCCAGCCAGGTCATCTGCAGGCGCGTGTTGAGCGCGAAGCCGAGCGCCGGGATCACCGGGCTGGACGACAGCCAGCCGCCCGACGGCGTAGCCGCGACCATGTTGCCGTGGCGGTCGATCACGTCGATGTGGCAGGTGTCGCCGACGAAGATCTCGCGCTCGGCCCACTCCGTCACCGGCGGCATCGCCGCGAAGGTGGGCTCGCCCACGCCGAAGCGCACGTCGGCATCGCGCAGCGTGCGCTCGGCCGCGCCCAGGTCGGGCAGGCGCGGCGCGCGGCCGTCCACCGTGCCGGCGCGGATCTCCAGCGAGGCCTGCTGGCCGATCAGCTGCGCGCGCGCGGCCAGGTAGCCGGCTTCGAGCAGGCCGGGCAGCGGCGCGTCGCCGAAGCGCGGGTCGCCGTACCAGGCCAGGCGGTCGGCCATCGCGAGCTTGGCCGCCTCCGCGATGCGGTGCACGAACTCCGGCGAGGTGGGCGCGTGGGCCGCCAGGTCGGCGTGCCGCAGCATGCCGAGCTGCTGCAGGAAGGCCGGGCCCTGGCTCCAGATGCCGCACTTGGCCACCGTGTAGCGGCCGAAGTCCAGCGTGGCCGGGGCTTCCACGGTCGGCGCCCAGTTGGCCATGTCGTCGAGGCGCAGCAGGCCCTTGTGGCGCTCGCCGGTGGTGTCGCGCACCGCCTGCGTGCGGCAGAATTCGTCGATCTCCCGGGCCACGAAGCCGCGGTACCAGCACGCCATCGCGGCGTCGATCTGCTGCTCGCGCGTGCCGCCGGCGGCCGCGGCCGTCTCCAGGATGCGCGTGTAGGTGCGCGCCACGCCCGGCGTGGCATGCAGGGTGCCGGGGCGCGGCACGCGGCCGCCCGGCAGCCACACCTCGGCCGAGCTGTGCCACTCCTGCTGGAACAGCTCGCGCACCGCCAGGATCGCCTGCGAGATGCGCGGCACCAGCGGGAAACCGTGGCGCGCGTAGGCGATGGCGGGGGCCAGCACGTCGGCCAGCTCCCAGGTGCCGTAGTCGCGCAGCATGGTCAGCCAGGCGCCGAAGGCACCCGGCACCGTGGCCGGCAGCAGGCCGATGCCGGGCACCAGGTCCAGCCCCCTGGCGCGCATCGCGGCGGGGTCCGCCAGCGCCGGCGCCGGGCCCTGCCCGCAGATCGAGCGCACCGCGCGCTCGCGCTCGCTCCACAGCAGGATCGGCACCTCGCCGCCGGGGCCGTTCAGGTGCGGCTCCACCACCTGCAGCACGAAGCCGGCCGCCACCGCCGCGTCGAAGGCGTTGCCGCCGCGCTCCAGCACGCTCATGGCGGTCTGCGAGGCCAGCCAGTGGGTGGACGAGGCCACGCCGAAGGTGCCGACGATTTCCGGGCGGGTGGTGAACATGGGGACTCCGTGAAGGATCGGTGACAAGGAAGGGCTGAACGCCAGTATAAGAGTCCTGAATAACCGTTTGCAGCCGAATAATTATTGTTGTATGAAGGTTTGGTTATACAAAGAACGACCCGCGGAACACTCCGCAGAACGCACCGGACCCGCCATGCCATCCGCCGACAAGCTCCAGCACAACCTGATTTCCCGCCTGCGGCTCAAGCACCTCGCGCTGCTGCTGGCGCTGGACCGGCAGCGCTCGGTCTCGCGCGTGGCGGCCGAGATGGGGCTGTCCCAGCCCGCCGTGACCAAGGCGCTGCGCGAGATCGAGGAGATCTTCATGGTGCCGCTGTTCGCGCGCTCGCGGCGCGGGCTGGAGCCCACCGACACGGGCGCGGCGGTGCTGGTCCACGCGCGCCTGGCGATGGCCGACACCGAGGCGCTGGGCCGCGAGCTGGCCGTGATCGGCGCCGGGCTGCACGGGCGGCTGCGCATCGGCGTGATTCCCTACGTGGCGCCGGTGGTGCTGGACGCGGCCTGCTCGCACGGCCTGCGCCAGCAGCCGCGCGCGGCGGTGGTGGTGCGCGAGGGCACCACCGACGAACTGGTGGCGGCGCTGCGCGCGCACGAGCTGGATTGCGTGATCGCGCGCTCCTTTTATGCGCCCGGCGACGACATCGTGCAGGCGCCGCTGTACCGGGAGGAGCCGGCGCTGGTGGTGCCGACCGCGGCGGCGGCGCGGCTGGCGCGCGGCAAGCTCGACTGGCAGCGCCTGGCCGCGCTGGACTGGATCCTGCCGCCCGGGCACACGCCGATCCGGCGCACCGTCAACACGTTGTTCGCCACCGCCGGCGCGGTGCCGCCCACGCCGATGGTGGAGACCTACTCGATCAAGACCATCGCCACGCTGCTGCGCACCCAGCCGCGCGCCATCACCATCGTGCCGCGCGGGGTGGCGGCCGAGCTGGCCGCCACCGGCGCCGCCGCGGTGCTGCCGCACACGCTGACCTGGGACCTGCCGGCGGTCGGCGCGATGTGGCTGCGCCGCGCCGGGCAGAGCGAGCCGCTGCTGGCGCTGGTGCGCGCGCTGCAACTGGCGGTCCCGCAGCGGGAGTGAATCCGGCCCGCCAAAAGAAAAACGGCGCCGGGATCAGCCGGCGCCGCGGGCGCGATGGAAGCGGCGGGTGGTCCGCATCAGGCGTTGGCGCCGTCGGTGTACGGGTCGGCCTTGCCGCTGCGGGCGCCTTCGGTGTACGGGTCGAAGCCGCGGGCCGGCGTGGCCGAGACGCCGCTGCGGTCGAGGCCGGCGATGCGGGCACCGTCGGTGAACGGATCGGCCTTGCCGCTGCGGGCGCCTTCGGTGTACGGGTCGAAGCCGCGGGCCGGCGTGGCCGAGACGCCGCTGCGGTCGAGGCCGGCGACGCGGGCGCCGTCGGTGAACGGATCGGCCTTGCCGCTGCGGGCGCCGTCGGTGAAGGTGTCGTGCGTGCGGAAGTCGTAGCCGTACTGGTCGGCCGGGACGGTGCTGCGGAAGTTGTAGCCGTACTTGTCGCCGGCCTGCAGGTCACGGGCGGAAGCGGCCTGCGCGGCGCCGATGGCGGCCAGCGAGAGCACGAGGGCGGAAGCGAGCTTGAGGGCGAAGGTCTTGGTCATGATGGGCTCCAGTATCTGAAAATTCGTTGAATTTCGTTGATTGTTCGTCTGCATCTGCCAGGACGCCGCCGCTGCGCTACTGCTTGTTGCTGCTTGCTGCTGCTTGTTTGCGCGCCGTCCATGTGACGAACTATAGAAGAGCCACCAAAGCCCGGGACCGTGCTTATCCGAATTTATCGTTCAGAATTTTTGAATATAAATTTGCGGGGCAGGACACCGGGCGCGGCGTCAGTGCCCGGCATCGTCCTTGCCGGCCGGTTCCTTCTCCTTGTCGCCGCGCGGCGGGTAGAGCGGATGCCGCAAGGCCGCGTAGACCAGCACCACGGCGGCGATGGCGGTGATCCAGTCGAGCAGGTCTTTCATGGCGCGCTGCGCTTGCCGCCGGCGCGCGGCGCCGGGCGCACCAGCGCGAGCAGCGCGTGGCTGCCGTCCTGCGCGGCGGTCGGCGCGCGCCCCTTGCCCCAGCCCACCGCCGCGCGGTAGCTGCCGGCGTGGCGCGGCGGCTCCGCCGCGGCGTGGTCGGGCGGCTGGCAGGCATCGGCCAGCGGCGCCACATAGAGCGCGTCCTCGGGGCAATACAGCTCGCACATGAAGCAGGTCTGGCAGTCCCGCTGCCGCGCGATCGCGGGGATCTTGCCGGGCACGATGGCGAACACGTTGGTCGGACAGACCCGCACGCAGATATTGCAGCCCGTGCAGCGCGCGCCGTTGAGCAGCTCGATCATGCCGCGGCTCTCCATGCTGGCTTCGGGCCTTCCTGCCGCTCCTGCGGCGGCGCGTCGCGCACGGCCTCGCGCGCGGTCCACACTTCGTCGAGGCCGCCGCTGACGAGGCGGTAGCGCTGGCCCGCGTCGAGCTCCGGATGGTCGGTGCGCCGGTGCATGCCGCGCGTTTCCGTGCGCGCCAGCGCGCTGCGGTACATCCAGCGCGCGGTGGCCAGCATGGCGGTGGCTTCGCGCGCGCGCAGCGCCTGCGCGTCGTCGCGCGGCGGCGCGTAGCGGCTCCACGTGCGCCAGAGCGCGTCGAGGCGCGCGAGCGAGGCGGAAAGCGTGTCGCCGTCGCGGAACCAGTTGCGCGCGTAGGGAAAGACTTCGGCCTGCACGGCGTCCACCAGCGCCTGGGGATCGGGCGCGGCCTGCGCGCCCTCGTCGGGGCTGCCGCCGGCGCCGCGCAGGTCTTCCGCGCCGTGCGCGCCCGCGCCTTGCGCGAAGGCCGCCGCGCCTTCGCCGGCCCACCAGCCGGACGACAGCGCCCAGGCCGCGTTGTGGCTGCCGCCGCCGGTGAAGCCGCCGCAGATCAGCTCGCGCGTGGCCGCGTCGCCGGCCGCGTACAGGCCGGGCACGCCGGTGGCGCACTGCGCGTCGGCGATGCGCAGGCCGCCGGTGCCGCGCACGGTGCCTTCCAGGCGCAGCGTGACCGGAAAGCGCTGCGTGAAGGGATCGATGCCGAGCCGGTCGAACGGCAGGAAGAAGTTGGGCTGCGCGCTGCGCATCCAGGCGCGCACGCGGGCGTCGGCGCGGTCCAGGCGCGCATGCACGGCCTGCGTCTGCAAGGCGCGCGCGATCACGCCGCGGCCATGCGCGGAGCCGGCGCCTTCCAGCACCTGGCCCTGCGCGTCGTAGAACGTGGCCCACTGGTAGAACAGCGACTTGGTGACGGAGGCGAACGCGGGGCCGAGCCCGTAGGCGTTGGAGAACTCCATGCCCGACAGCTCGGCGCCGGCCTCGGCGGCCATCAGGTGGCCTTCGCCGGTGAGCACGTTGCAGCCCAGCGCGCGGCTCAGGAACGCGCAGCCGCCGGTGGCGATCACCACCGCGCCGGCGCGCACGCGCCATTGCGCGGCCTGGCCGGCGCGCGGCTGGCGGCGCAGGCCGCGCGCGCCGCTCACCCGGCCGCCGTCGTCCACCAGCAGTTCCAGCGCGGGGCTGTGGTCGAGGATGCGCCCGCCCGCGGCCTTCACGCGCCGGCGCATCAGCCGCATGTATTCGGGCCCCTGCAGCGAGATGCGCTGGCTTTGCCCGTGCTCGTCCTGCGGGAACGGGTAGCCCCATTCGGCCAGCCGTTCCAGCCCGGCGTGGGTGCGGTCCAGCACGCGGTCCATCCAGGCCGGCTCCGCCAGCTCGCCGCCCAGCGTGTAGCGGCTGGCCCTGGCCGCCGCGCGCGCGGCCGGGTCGGGCGCGACGTGCCAGATCGCCGTGCCGGCCGCCGCGGTGGCGCCGGAAGCGCCGCAATAGCCCTTGTCGGCCAGCACCACGCGCGCGCCGCGCTCGGCCGCGGCCACGGCCGCCCAGGTGCCGGCGGGGCCGCCGCCGATGACCAGCACGTCGGTGTCCAGCCAATCGGCGTTCGGCGGGGCGGTGTCCAGCGGGGCGGGTGCGGCGCGCGGCTCGCGCGGGCGGGATGGCATGCGGCGGTCCTCCGGGGCGGTGGCATAGCGGATGTATCGGATGACAGTAGCCACGGCGCGCCGCGCGCACAACGAAGGATTGGTGAAAACCTTATACGGTTGGCGGCGCGCTCAGTCGTCGCGCGTCAGCACCTCCAGCAGCGCGATCTCGAACACCAGGTTCGAATTCGGCTTGATGTGCTCGCCCACCTGCCGCTCGCCGTAGGCGAGGTGCGCGGGAACGGACAGCCGGCGCCTGCCGCCGGTCCGCATGCCCATCAGGCCGATGTCCCAGCCCTTGATGACGCGGCCGGTGCCGATCACGCACTGGAACGGCTTGCCGCGCTCGTGGGAGGAATCGAACATGGTGCCGTCCTCCAGGTAGCCGGTGTACTCGGTGGTGATGAGGGCGCCCTTGACGACCGCCTTGCCGGTGCCGGGTTCGATGTCTTCGATCTTCAGTTCGGTGCTCATTGCGTTGTCTGGTTGGGTTGCGCTTTGCGTGTCTGGCGTGTGGTGCGCGATGGTACCCGCTCAGTGGCCGGACGCGAACAGCAGCCACGCGCCGCAGGCCAGCAGCGCGGCGGTCCACACGCGGTCCAGGTTGAGCCAGCCGGTGCGCAGGAAGGCCACGCCGAGGCGGTCGTACACCAGCAGCGCCACGGTGCCGATGGCCAGCAGCATGGCCAGCGTGTGCAGGCCCAGCGCCAGCAGCGCCGGCACCAGCGCGCCGCCGCCGGGCGCCGCGGCGGCGCACAGCGGCAGCATCACCGGCACCAGCATCAGCCCGGCGCCGTGCGCGCCGGCCATCAGGAACGACCACAGCGCCAGCCCCGCCATGCCGGCCTGCATGCCCACGCGCGGGTGGCGGCGGTGGCCGCGCAGCGCGTGCCACGCGGCCCAGCCGATCAGCGCGGCGCCGCCGATGCGCGCCATCCACGCCGGGTCCAGCAGACTGCCGAGCGTGAGCGCGGCGGCCAGCACCAGCGCGACCGCCAGCGCATGTCCCAGCGCGATCGGCAGCAGCGCCAGCAGCACCACCTTGCGCCGTCCGCGATGCAGCCCGAGCGCGACCGCGAACAGCCAGCCCATCGCCGGGTTGATGCCGTGGAACAGGCCCAGCGCGGCAATCGCCAGCCACGGCCACCAGAGCGGCCACAGCGCCGCCCATTGCGCGGCGAGATGGGTATCCGGCGCGGCTCCGGGCATGGCGCGCCGCTACGGGTAGCAGTACGAGTCGGACGAGCAGTCGCCGCCCTGCAGCCGCACCTGGTGCGGCCGGTGGCCGGCCGGCCAGCGCAGGAAGAAGCGCGGGTCGAAGGCGATGCCGCCCTCGGGCGCGGCGTCGAGCTTGACCATCCAGCCGTCGATGCCTTCCGGGTAGAACTGCGCGTCCACCGCGCCGTACAGCGAGTTGGTGAAATAGACGCGGCGGCCGTCGCGGCTCACCTCCACCATCTGCGGGCCGCCGTTGAGCGCGGCGCCGCCCGCGCCCGGGTGCGTGGCGCGCGAGACGATGCCGCCGATGCGCACGCGCCCGGTCTGCTGCGGCGCGAACGGGTCGGAGACGTCGTATTGCAGCAGGTCGCCGGTGCCCCAGCACGAGACGTAGAGGAAGCGGTCGTCCATCGACAGATCGATGTCGCTCACCAGCGGCGGCACCGCCTTGAAGTCCTTGAGGATGGGCGGCAGCAGGTCCGGGTCGGCGGGTTCGGCCGGGATCTCGATGATCTTGCGCACGGCCCATCTGTCGCCGTCGCGGTACCAGGTCCAGATCGACGAGGACAGGTCCTTGAGGCTGATGACGCAGTTGACGAAGCCGTAGGCCCGGGTCGGGTCGTGCGCGGGGCGCAGCTCGAACACCAACTGGTGCTCCTCGCCGAAGTCGATCTCCTGCAGGTGCCTGCGCTTGTTGAGGTCCCAGAAATGCAGGCGCCGGCCGTAGCGCGAGCCGAGCAGGATCTCGGGCACCAGGCCGTCCTCGAACATGTCCGGCGTGCCCCATTCGCTGGTCACCAGCGTGTCGTAGCCGAGATGCCACCAGCCGTCATAGGCGAACTGCTGCGGGCCGCGCTCCACTTCCCACTGGCCGAGCGGCTCGAAGCTTTCCTGGTCCAGCAGCATGATGCCGCCCGGCCCCTTGCCCGCGCCGTTGCCGAGCGCCGTGATGTAGATGCCGGCGGGACCGCAGTGCACGGTGTGCGGGCGCGTGTAGCCGGTGCGCTCGGCCAGCTCGCCGGGCTCGATCACCTTGACGATGACGGGGTGCAGCGGATCGGGTTTGGTGTCGAGGATGTAGACGCGCGAGGAGCGCAGGCCCGGCACCACCAGGTAGCGCCGCTCCATGTGCGGGTGCGGCGCGTTCGGGCACAGGCAGGAGGAACAGGCGTTCCAGCCGAAGTGATGCAGCTCGTCGCCGGTGTGCGGCATGGCCACCCGGCCGACGATGGTGGCGTAGGCGGGCGAGGCCGGGTCCGTGTCCACCACGGCGATGCCGTCGGGCTGGCTGCGCGTGGGATCGAACATCGCCACGTAGGCGAGGGATTCGGGCGGTGCCTTCGCCGCCAGGCGCGGCGACGGGTAAAAGCTCGGATCGGGCTTCCAGGTTGCCATGATGTGCCTCCTTGTATGCCTTGTACGGCTCGCATGCCTTGCCCCACCGGCTATCGCGGCTTTGTACTATAGGACACATCGGCGGGATCGGCCGGCCCCCGGCGGGGCGGCCCGGCACCGCTCAGAAGGCCGGGATCAGCGAGCCCTTGAACTCGGTCTCGATGAACCGGCGCACTTCCTCCGACTGGTAGGCCTTCACCAGCTTCTTCACCCACGGCTTGTCCTTGTCCTCGGCGCGCGTGGCGATCAGGTTGGCGTAGGGGCCGCGCGCGTCTTCCACCGCGATGGTGTCGCGCTGCAGCGAGAGGCCGGCGCGATAGGCATAGTCGTTGTTGATCGAGGCGGCGGCGAGGTCGTCGAGCGCGCGCGGCAGTTGCGCGGCGTCGAGCTCGATCAGCCTGAGCTTCTTCGGGTTCTCCACCACGTCGAGCGGGGTGGCGTTGACGCCGTTCTCGCCCACGCCGGGCCTGAGCTTGATGAGCCCGGCCTTCTGCAGCAGCAGCAGCGCGCGGTTGCCGTTGGACGGATCGTTCTGGATGCCGATGCGCGCGCCCTGCGGCAGTTGCGCGACCGACTTGTAGGCCCTGGAGTAGATGCCCAGCGGCGCGGTCAGCGTCAGGCCCACCGGCACGATCTTGTAGCCGCGCGCCTTGATCTGGCTGTCGAGGAAGGGCTTGTGCTGGAAGGCGTTGGCGTCGAGGTCGCCGGCGGCGAGCGCCTCGTTGGGCTGCAGGTAGTCGCTGAAGGTGATGACCTGGATGTCCAGGCCGTCGCGCGCGGCGACCTTGCGCACCACCTCGAAGGTCTGCTCGGCATTGCCGACCGAGACGCCGACCTTGATCTTCGTTTTTTCCTGCGCCTGCGCTTGTGCCTGCGTTTGTGCCTGCGCGGCGCCGGCGCCGAATGCCATCACCAGAGCCGCCAGCGCGGCCGCGTGCCATCGTTTCATGGTCCCGTTCCCAGGCTGTTGCGTGGCCGCCAAGTATAGGAACGGCACGACGCCGCGCGAACTGATGGTTTCGTCTTAGCTTAGAACGGGGCGGGGCAATAGCTTGTTCGGTTGTCGCGGGCGGCTCGCGCGGGATGCGTTTGGACACGTTGGGATGCGCGCGGCCAGGAAGCACCCGGCCGCCGCCGCTCACACCGTCACGCGCGCCGGCCCCGCCGTGGTCTCGCCGATCACGGCGGCATGCGCGAAGCCTTCGTCGCGGAACACGGCGAGCACGTCGTCCACCGCCGCCGGCGCGCATGCCACCAGCAGGCCGCCGCTGGTCTGCGGATCGGTCAGCAGGGCTTTCTGCGCCGGCGTGATGCCTGCCGCCAGCGCCACCTCGGCGCCGTAGCTGGCCCAGTTGCGCCCCGACGCGCCAGTGACCACGCCCGCGCCGGCCAGCGCCGCCACGCCGGGCAGCAGCGGGATGCGGTCCATCGCCAGCCGCGCGCCCACGCCGCTGCCGCGGCAGACTTCCAGCAGATGGCCGAGCAGGCCGAAGCCGGTCACGTCGGTGAGCGCGTGCACGCCCGCCAGGCCCGCCAGCCGTCGGCCCGGCGTGTTGAGCCGCGTGGTGCTGGCGATCATCTCGCGGTAGCCGTCGGCGTCCAGCTTGTCCTTCTTGATGGCGGCCGACATGATGCCCACGCCGAGCGGCTTGCCGAGGATCAGCACGTCGCCGGGCCGCGCGGCGCTGTTGCGCTTGACGTGGTCGGGGTGCACCAGCCCCATCACCACCAGCCCGTAGATCGGCTCGACCGAGTCGATGGTGTGGCCGCCCGCGACGGGAATGCCCGCCTGCGCGCAGACCGCCTCGCCGCCGGCCAGGATGGTGCCGATGACCTCCGGCGGCAGCTTGTCCACCGGCATGCCGACCAGCGCCAGCGCCATGATCGGCGTGCCGCCCATCGCGTAGACGTCGGAGATGGCGTTGGCCGCGGCGATGCGGCCGAAGTCGTAGGGGTCGTCCACCACCGGCATGAAGAAGTCCGTGGTGGCGACCAGCGCCTGGGTGTCGTTGAGCCTGTAGACGGCGGCGTCGTCGCTGGTCTCGATGCCGACCATCAGCGCGGGCGGCGCCGGGAAGCCGCGCGTGTTCCTGAGGATCTCGGAGAGCACGCCGGGCGCGATCTTGCAGCCGCAGCCGCCGCCGTGGGAAAAGGCCGTCAGCCTGATTGCGCCGGCGGCCGGCCGGTCGGCCATCGTGTTGTTTGCCGTCATGGGTCTCCCTATGCGATGCGGCGCGAGGCGATGCGGTAGCCGAACGCGGCGGGATCGACGCTGTCGAGCGTGCCGGCGACGGTCTCGCCGTTCGGGTACATCAGGAACGGCACCGGCGCCGCCTTGCTGCCCGGCAGCGCCACGTCGTGGCCGTGGTTGTAGGCCACCCAGTTCATCTCCCAGGCGCCGAACAGCATCGCGCGCGCCGAGCGCACCTTCCAGTGCGTCATCGGCAGCCCGCCGGGCACCTCTTCGAGCGCCACCTTGCGCACGTCGGCCGGGTCCACCGGCACCCAGCCGTAGCCGGCGTTGTAGAACTCGGCGCGGCAGTGCTGCGCCTTGGAGATGTCACCGGCCTTGCCCATCGCCTTGAAGCCGTATGCGGAATTGTCCACGCGCACGCCGTAGGCATCGCGCGCCGGAATGCCCGAGGCGCGCGCCAGCGCCACGAACAGCGCGTTGATGTCCGCGCACTTGCCGCCCATGATGCCGCCCGCGCGCAGCATGGCCGCCACGTCGCCCACGCCGCAGCCGCGCACGCTGGCCTCGCGGCAGGTATGGTCGACCACCCATTCGTAGAGCGCGCGGGCGCGCGTCATGTCGTCCGGCGCGCCGGCGGTGATCTGCTGCGCGGTGGCCTTGACGATGCCGTCGGTCGGCAGCAGTTGCGTGGGCCGCAGGTATTCGCGCAGGGTCTCGGCCGATTCGCGCGGCCCGCGCGACGACGGCGGCTGGCCGAGATCCGCCTTGCGGTCGCGCAGCGCCACCACGTTGGTCAGCGTGGCATGCAGCGGCTGGCCTTCGGCGGCGGCGGGCCAGTTCAGCGCCAGCATGCGCACGTCGTAGCCGGGCGCGCGGGCGTCTTCCGCGCGTGCGCCGGGCGCGGCCCAGGTGGTGGACAGCGTGCGCTGGTAGTCGCCGATCCGCCCGGCGGTGATCGGCACCCACACGCTGGCCGGCGCGGCCGCGGGCGGCAGCGTCACCTCCGTGGTGACTTCATAGACACGCCAGCCCTCGGCGGCCGGCAATGCCTCGGCGCCTGGCGCGTCGGCGCGGGCCAGCCCGGGAATCCCGGCTGCGCCCGCCAGCACGGGCGCGGCGGCGCCCGCTTTCAGGAAAGAACGACGGTCCATTTGCATTCCTCCGGTTCGGTGGCCTGGGCGGCGCGGGGCAGTCGCGGTAGTCGCGGCGGTTCGCCTGACCAATGCATAGTAGGCCGCCGGGGCGGAAGGGGGGAGCAAAAAAGTGCTGTGCGGGGATGTTGCGGTACGGCAGGGAGGCGACGGGAGAGTCCGAAGAATGTCGTCAGATTTCGGACAGATGGCAACAAAGAAAAAGCCCATCCGGAGATGGGCTTTCCATGGATAACGGCAGACTAAGCAGCCTTGTCGTGTTTCACCGCAGCGGCAGCTTCTTCGTCGCGCTGTTCGGCTATCTCGACCAGAAGACGCTTCATTTCGTGGGTGGCAAAACGCGCAAGCGCGTCGCGCATCAGGGGCTGATACCCGATCTTGTGGAAACGGGAGATCACCTTGTACTGCTCAACCAATGCCTTCGGAAGGCGGATAGAGATTGCTTGCATGCCAAGCGAATCGTTTACTTCGTCTTGGAGCGCCTTTGGCGCTACTTGCACATATTGCTCGTCAGCGCCTAGCGTACCGTTGTCCCATGCTTCTTCGGTATCTGGGATTTTGGCGGCTTGCGTCATGTCATCTCCTGGAGTGGTTGCCGCGGCGGGTATCACTTTGCGAATTTGTCGTAGATGCGCTGGATGTTCTCAGTGGCGTCGTACGCTGACTTCACGATGTTGTTGCCATCTCGTGGCACGAACATCACCTTAAGAAGTCTTCCTTCTCGCGTTTCGGCGACAAACCACAGGGTTGGCGGATCAGTCTGGTGGTCTGCTCGGGAATCGGTCAGAAAACTCCCGCAAATGTTGTCAAAGGCTTGTCGAATCTCTTCCTCCGAGACCCGATGCTTCTCATCGGCTAACTTCGCCTTGATGCGCGGCGGGATGACAACACTCATAGGTGTATATACAGATGCAAGGTTCGATTCTCAAGGTGTGTTACACGTGATTTGGCATTGCACCGCGTTTCAGTGTAATCGCGACAACGATATGTGGATTATTGGTATCTTTTACGTGGAGCCCATGCATCCGAGAATGGGTGATGCGTATATACGCATGGTTCGGGCACCCCTAACGTTCTACCGTGCCCACAGAGAGCACCGTACGTCTCGATGCAAGGGGCGTCACTTCGAAGCCGAACGCGCGCGCTGGTTCGACGGCCATGCCGCTTGGCACGAGGGGCCGGGAAAAGCGGACTGCATGTCAGGATTTCCGATTTTTCGTCAACGGCGCAAAAGCGTGCCGCCCGAAGGAACTGGCTCAGGCGCCGTGACTTTGGCGGCTACTGCCCGTTTCTCACTCACCAAGCGCCGGAATGCTCCCCTCCTGCACCAGGATGCGCGGCGACCCCATCTCGCCCGTTTCCTCGTCCACCAGCACTTCGTAGGCGGCGACGCCGGCGAAGCTGGACGCCATTGCGTTGGCGATGCGGATGGCGCCGACCTCGCTGGAGGCCTGGCGGATCTCGCCGGGCTGGAGCGAGTCGCCTTTGCCCTGACGGTATGGCACGACGATGTACTTGATGGCGCGGGTATCGGACATGACGGCGACTCTCCGGATGGTGGCTGCGGTAATCAGGTAATGCAGCGGTTTGGATACTGTACGAATATACAGTGTATGAGCCATCCTGGGCCGAGTGCGTATAGTTGAGTTTACTGTATGGATATACAGTGATCGGATCGGGGCCTCGTCCCCGCGCCGGGGCAGGGATTCGCTGACGATCTGGAGGGCGAGGCGTGGCGCGTGGCGGACGATCTCCGGCCGTAGGCCGGGCATCATTTCGCCGGCCGGGCGCCATTCAACCTCGAAAACCCGCGGGAAAGGCAAGACAGCGCGCCCTGTGCAAATCCTTGCCTGTTGCCGTGTCCGGCAAGAAACCGGAAAACCTCGTGGCGGAAAGCAGCAACATCCATTGGCGCTTGACAAAGCCAATAGCGAAGCCGCTGATGACTTCCGATATTTCCGCTACCCCATTCTCTACCCACATTTTGTAATGTGAATTATTATCTACTTTTTAGGGGCGGTCAGGGCATCG
>NZ_BBQM01000027.1 GCF_000876015.1 Cupriavidus basilensis
GAGCCCCGCCGCGGCGGGCGGCGGCGGCGACGCCGGCGCTGCCGCCTCCGCGCCGCCGGCGGCGCCCGCCTCGGCCGCCGCGCCCGCGCCGGCGCCGGCCGACACCACCCGCTACGCGGCGCCGCCGTCGACGCTGCTGCACTACGCCAGCTTCGTCAACGGCATCCAGAATCCGGACGGCCTGATCCGCTGGCAGAACGACGGCAGCCGCTACCGGCTGGAGGTGGAAACGCACGTGCTGTGGTTCCGCTTCGCCTTCTTCAGCAGCGGCGCGCTGGGCGAGCACGGGCTGGCGCCCGAGCGCTACGAGGAAAGCCGCCGCAGCCGCGTGGAGGCGGCCCGCTTCGACCGCGCCGGCGGCCTGCTGGTGTTCGAAGGGCGCGACAAGCAGGTGCCGCTGCCGCCCGCCGCGCAGGACCGCTTCAGCGTGTTCCTCCAGCTGGTGGGCATGGTGCGCGGCGATCCGCAGCGCTACGCCGCGCCGGGCGTGACCGAGAGCTTCGAGGTAAGCGACACGCGTGACCTGGAGCCGATGCAGGTGCAGTATGTGGGGGAAGAGGACGTCGATACGGGCCAGGGCGCGGTGCGGGCCAAGCACTTCGTGCGCCTGCCGCGGCACCCCGGCGACCGGCGCCGCGTGGAAGTGTGGCTGGCGCCGTCGCTGCAATGGCTGCCGGTCAGGCTGCGGCAGACCGAGCCCGACGGCACGCAGATCGAACTCGTCTACCGCGACAGCGAAGCGCTGCGCTGAGCCCGCCGCATGCCGCGCCCCGCGGCGGCGGGGCGCGGTGGCCGGTCGTGTCGTCGTCATTCGTGCCGTCGTCATTTCAGGAGGTCCGCCATGCATGCCGTCCAGCCACCCACCGAAAGCCGCCGCGTGCGCGTCGGCGACATCAGCCTGCATGTGCGCATCGACGGCGGCGACGGCCCCTGGGTGATCCTGGCGCACGCGCTCGGCGCCGACCACACCCTGTGGGACGCCACCGCGCGGCACCTGGCGCCGCGCTACCGCGTGCTGCGCTACGACCTGCGCGGCCACGGCCAGAGCGACGCGCCGATCGGCGCCTACTCGATGATCCGGCTGGCCGACGACGTGGCCGGCCTGATGGACGCGCTGGCGGTGCCGGAGGCGCATTTCGCCGGCGTGTCGGTCGGCGGCATGATCGGCCAGACCCTGGCGCTGCGGTATCCCGAGCGGCTGCTGTCGCTCACGCTGGTCGACACCATCGACCGCACGCCGCTCGAGGCGCACCCGATGTGGCACGAGCGCATCGGCCACGTGGAGGCGCACGGCATGGCCGGCGTGGCCGACGGCACGCTGCAGCGCTGGCTGACCGGACCGTTCCGCGCCGCGCACCCGGACGAGGCCGAGCGCGTGCGCCGGATGCTGCTGGCCGCGCCGGTGCACGGCTACGTGGGCACCGCGCTGGCGATCATGGCGTTCGACCTGGCCGGCGCCATCGCGCGCATCCGCTGCCCCACGCTGGTGGTGGCGGGCGAGGAAGACCAGAGCGCGCCGCCGGCGATGGCGCGCGCGATCGCCGGCGCGATCCCGGCCGCGCGGCTGGAGATCCTGCCGCGCGCGGCGCACCTGGCCCATATCGAGCAGGCCGAGCGCTTTCATGCGGTGCTCGACGCATTTCTCGGCAGTGCCGCCTGCGGGGCCCAGTGCGCCGCGCCATGAGCAAGACTTTTCCGCCCGGCTCAAGAACTTGCCGGCACCGCCGTTGCCCAATATAACGAGGGAACGCTTATCGGGCAGTAAAGCGGTCGTTCGAGCGGTTCGCCGGCAGGGAATCTTGAAAACACGGCGGACGCCCTCAGCTTGGAGGTGAAATCGCGGTGGGGCCGGGGCACGATTCCGGCGAATGCAACAACGATGGGCCCGCCGCCAACCCATGACAGCCCGGAGGTGTGCCATGCAAATGATCTACAACAGCGACAACTATTGCATCGTCGAGTTTGGCGCGGATGTCGAGCATGCGCCTCTTGCCTCGGGCGGCTATGAAATCGTCGACAAGAACCTGAAACGCGAGATCTTCCTCGGCGGCCAGATGGCCGAGAGCTTTCGCGCGGACGTGAAGCGTCTGATCGAAAGCGAGCCGTCGGTGGAAGAGGTGGATGATTTCCTCGGGAAGTTCGATACCGTGATGACGCATCCGCTGGTGATGCACTGAACGCAGCCGACGCGGCGGGGCCGCCGTCCTTCCCCCGCGGGAGGGCGGCGCCGGCAGCCGGCTTCGCGCAGCAGGAAAGCCCGTGCCGCCGAGCGCACGGGCTTTTTGCTTCTTGCCGCGCGCGCAAGTGCCGGCGCAGCGGTTCAGTACTGTTCCCAGGGCAGGCCGGCGTGGCGCCAGCCGTTGAGCGTGTTGCGGTGGCGCTCGGCGTCGAGGTCGCCCTCGAAGCCATGCAGCACGCTGTAGACCGTGCTGAAGCCCGCGCCTTCGAGCGCGCGCGCGGCCGCCGCCGAGCGGTTGCCGCTGCGGCAGATCAGCAGCACCGGCCGCGCCGAGGCCTGGCCGGCCAGCTTCTTCACCGCCTGCACGAAATGCGGGTTCACCTCCCAGTCGGGCCCGTCGTTCCACGGCACGTTGTGCGCGCCCTTGGGATGGCCGACGAACAGGTATTCCATCTCGCTGCGGCAGTCGATGAAGAGCGCGTCGGGCGATGCGCCGAGCAGGGCCTGCGCGTCGACGGGGCTGAGGTGTTGCATGGGCTGGGTTTGCGTTGGGGTTGGGGGAGGGCGGGATTTCCGCAGTGTAGGGCCGGCGCCGGCCGGGCCGCAACCGCCGGGCGGCGCGCGAGGCATCCGGCGGCGGCGCCGCGTAATCCGCAAACCATTGATGTAACTGATAAAATCGACATCTTTTCCCTGCCGCAGAAGCCCCTCATGAGCGCCGCCCCAAGTTCCGCCTCGCTGCCCGCCGCGCATCCGCCGGCGCCCCCCTACACCCGCGCGGCCAGCCTGCCCGCCCTGCTGCGCCAGCGCATCCTGATCCTGGACGGCGCGATGGGCACCATGATCCAGCGCTACAAGCTGTCCGAGGCGGACTACCGCGGCGAGCGCTTCGCCGGCCACCACGTGGACGTCAAGGGCAACAACGAGCTGCTGCTGCTCACGCGCCCGCAGGTCATCAGCGAGATCCACGAGCAGTACCTGGCCGCCGGCGCCGACCTGATCGAGACCAACACCTTCGGCGCCACGCGCGTGGCGCAGGAGGACTACAAGATGGCCGGGCTGGCCTACGAGATGAACGTCGAGGCGGCGAAGCTCGCGCGCGCCGCCTGCGACAAGTACAGCACGCCGGACAAGCCGCGCTTCGTGGCCGGCGCGTTCGGCCCCACGCCCAAGACCGCCAGCATCTCGCCTGACGTCAACGATCCCGGCGCGCGCAACGTCAGCTTCGAGGAACTGCGCCAGTCCTACTACGAGCAGGGCAAGGGGCTGCTCGAAGGCGGCGCCGACGTGTTCCTGGTCGAGACCATCTTCGACACGCTCAACGCCAAGGCCGCGCTGTTCGCCATCGACCAGTTGTTCGAGGACACCGGCGAGCGCCTGCCGGTGATGATCTCCGGCACCGTGACCGACGCTTCCGGCCGCATCCTGTCGGGCCAGACCGTGGAGGCGTTCTGGAACAGCCTGCGCCACGCGCGCCCGATCACGTTCGGCCTGAACTGCGCGCTCGGCGCCACGCTGATGCGCCCGTACATCGCCGAGCTGGCCAAGATCTGCGACGCGGCGGTGTCGTGCTACCCGAACGCCGGCCTGCCCAACCCGATGAGCGACACCGGCTTCGACGAAACCCCGGAAGTCACCTCGTCGCTGGTGGACGAGTTCGCCGCCTCCGGCCTGGTCAACCTGGTGGGCGGCTGCTGCGGCACCACGCCCGAGCACATCGCCGCCATCGCGCAGCGCGTGGCCAGCCGCAAGCCGCGCACCTGGCCCGGCCAGTACCGCGACAGCGGCAGCGACGACGCAGCCGCAGCGTGAACCCGCCGCGCGCCCACGAGCCCACCGAACAAGACCAAGCCATGACCCAAGCTACCCTGCCGCCGCGCCCGATGCGCCTGTCCGGCCTCGAACCCTTCACCATCGACGAGGACACGCTGTTCGTCAACGTCGGCGAGCGCACCAACGTCACCGGCTCCAAGGCCTTCGCGCGCATGATCCTCAACGGCCAGTTCGACGAGGCCCTGGCGGTGGCGCGCCAGCAGGTCGAGAACGGCGCGCAGATCATCGACATCAACATGGACGAGGCCATGCTGGACTCCAAGGCCGCCATGATCCGGTTCCTCAACCTGATCGCCTCGGAGCCGGACATCGCGCGCGTGCCGATCATGCTGGACTCGTCCAAGTGGGAAGTGATCGAGGCCGGCCTGCAGTGCGTGCAGGGCAAGCCGGTGGTCAACTCGATCTCGCTCAAGGAAGGCGAGGCGCAGTTCCGCCACCACGCCGGGCTGATCCGCCGCTACGGCGCCGCCGCCGTGGTGATGGCGTTCGACGAGAAGGGCCAGGCCGACACCTACGCGCGCAAGACCGAGATCTGCAAGCGCAGCTACGACATCCTCGTGGGCGAGATCGGCTTCCCGCCGGAGGACATCATCTTCGACCCGAACATCTTCGCGGTGGCGACAGGCATCGAGGAGCACAACAACTACGCGGTGGACTTCATCGAGGCCACCGCGTGGATCAAGCAGAACCTGCCCTACGCCAAGGTCAGCGGCGGCGTGTCCAACGTGTCGTTCTCGTTCCGCGGCAACGACGCGGTGCGCGAGGCCATCCACACCGTGTTCCTGTACCACGCGATCAAGGCGGGCATGGACATGGGCATCGTCAACGCCGGCCAGCTCGGCGTGTACGACCAGCTCGACCCCGAGCTGCGCGAGCGCGTGGAAGACGTGGTGCTCAACCGCCGCGAGGACGCCACCGACCGCCTGCTCGAGATCGCCGACCGCTTCAAGGGCGGCGGCGCCAGGAAGGAAGAGAACCTGCTGTGGCGCGGCACGCCCGAGAACCCGGTGCCCGTGGGCGAGCGCCTGGCGCACGCGCTGGTGCACGGCATCACCACGTTCATCGTCGAGGACACCGAGGAAGTGCGCCAGCAGGTCGAGGCGCGCGGCGGCCGCCCGATCGAGGTGATCGAAGGCCCGCTGATGGACGGCATGAACATCGTGGGCGACCTGTTCGGCGCCGGCAAGATGTTCCTGCCGCAGGTGGTCAAGAGCGCGCGCGTGATGAAGCAGGCGGTGGCCCACCTGCTGCCCTACATCGAGGAGGAGAAGCGCCTGCTGGCCGAGGCCGGCGGCGACGTCAGGGCGCGCGGCAAGATCATCATCGCCACGGTCAAGGGCGACGTGCACGACATCGGCAAGAACATCGTGTCGGTGGTGCTCCAGTGCAACAACTTCGAAGTGGTCAACATGGGCGTGATGGTCCCGTGCAACGAGATCCTGGCGCGCGCCAAGGTCGAGGGCGCGGACATCGTCGGCCTGTCCGGGCTGATCACGCCGTCGCTCGAGGAAATGGCCTACGTCGCCTCGGAGATGCAGCGCGACGACTACTTCCGCATCAAGAAGATTCCGCTGCTGATCGGCGGCGCGACCACCTCGCGCGTGCACACCGCGGTCAAGATCGCGCCCAACTACGAAGGCCCGGTGGTCTACGTGCCGGATGCCTCGCGCTCGGTCAGCGTGGCCTCGAGCCTGCTGTCCGACGAAGGCGCGGCGCGCTACCTCGACGAGCTGAAGACGGACTACGAGCGCATCCGCCACCAGCACGCCAACCGCAAGGCCACGCCGATGGTGACGCTGGCGCAGGCGCGCGCCAACAAGACCAGGATCGACTGGAGCGCCTACGTGCCGCCCAAGCCGAAGTTCATCGGCCGGCGCGTGTTCCGCAACTACGACCTCGCGGAGCTGGCCAACTACATCGACTGGGCGCCGTTCTTCCAGACCTGGGACCTGGCCGGCAAATTCCCCGACATCCTCAACGACGAGATCGTCGGCGAGTCCGCGCGCAAGGTCTTCTCCGACGGCAAGGCCATGCTGTCGCGCCTGATCCAGGGCCGCTGGCTGAGCGCCAACGGCGTGCTGGCGCTGCTGCCGGCCAACACCGTCAACGACGACGACATCGAGATCTACACCGACGAGAGCCGCGGCCAGGTCGCGCTGACCTGGCACAACCTGCGCCAGCAGAGCGAGCGCCCGGTGATCGACGGCGTGATGCGCCCCAACCGCTGCCTGGCCGATTTCATCGCGCCCAAGGACAGCGGCATCGCCGACTACATCGGCGTGTTCGCGGTCACGGCGGGCATCGGCGTGGACAAGAAGGAAGCCCAGTTCGAGGCCGACCACGACGACTACAGCGCGATCATGCTCAAGTCGCTGGCCGACCGCCTGGCCGAGGCCTTCGCCGAATGCCTGCACGAGCGCGTGCGCCGCGATCTGTGGGGCTACGACGCCGGCGAGGTGCTGACCAACGACCAGCTGATCGAGGAGCGCTACCGCGGCATCCGCCCCGCGCCCGGCTACCCGGCCTGCCCGGAGCACACCGTCAAGGCGCCGATGTTCGACTACCTCAACGCCGCCGAGATCGGCATGGGCATCACCGATTCGCTGGCCATGACGCCGGCCGCGTCGGTGAGCGGCTTCTATCTCGCGCATCCCGAGTCGACGTATTTCTCGGTCGGCAAGATCGGCCAGGACCAGCTCGACGACATGGCCGCGCGCCGCGGCGAGGAACGCAGCGTGCTCGAGCGCGCGCTCGCGCCGAACCTGTAACCGCATCTGCGCGGCGCGCGCGCCGATACGCGCCGATACGCGCCGCCGCCGCGCCGCAAGCCGTTGGGCAGGCAGGGAAAACGCCCGCCCGCGCGCGGCGGCGCGGCCTCGGCGGGGTTTCACCACTCCTTACAAGGCATTACATCTCCTAACAGACCGCGCCGCGGCGCGTCCCTAGACTGGGGGCTCACATCAAGTGAACGCCGCGGCGAGCGTTTCGCCGCGGAGCCAACTGCAAGGAGCCTCTCCATGAACAAACTGCTGATCTCCCTTTCCGCCCTGTCGATCGCCGCCGCTTCGTCGCTGGCCCTGGCGCAAGGTACCGGCGCCGATGCCAAGGCAGGCGCCGCCGGCACCCTGGCGGCGCCCGCGGTGAGCGCGCCCGCGGACAAGGGCGTGGCGGCCGGCGCGGATGTGAACGCGGGCAGCGACAAGGGCGCGGACGCGAAGGCCGGCGCGCACGCCAGGACCGGCAAGCACGTCAGCCACGCCAAGGCCAGGAAGGGCACGGCCGCCGAGACCGGCGCCACGGCCGACACGGGCGCCGCGGCCAAGGTCCAGTAAGCCCGCCAGGGACTGCAGGCCTGCGCTCCTCTCCCGCTTGCGGGAGAGGAGCCGGGGGAGTGGGCCGGAGCATCAACGAAGTCATCGTCCTCCCGCCCCCATTCTCCATCCCCATTCCGCCCCCCTGCCACCGCGCCTTGTCAGCCTTACACCGACATTCCCGCGGCTTTGTAACCACTACAATGTTTTAGTCCACTGGCCCAGTGGGCATGCCCGTTCCGACCGGAACGGCGCATCCATGCCCAGGGAGAGACCCATGATCCGCGTCCTGATCGCCGACGATCACCAGATCGTGCGCGCCGGTCTGCGCCAGTTCATCTCCGACGAGCCCGACATCCGGGTGGAAGGGGAGGCTGCCAGCGGCGACGAAGTCATGACCCGGCTGCGCGAGCACGAGTTCGACGTGGTCGTGCTCGACATCTCGATGCCCGACCGCAACGGCATCGACGTGCTCAAGCTGCTGCGCCAGCGCCATCCCGACCTGCCGGTGCTGATCCTGTCCACCTACCCGGAGGACCAGTACGCCATCAACCTGATCCGTGCCGGCGCCTCGGGCTACCTCACCAAGGAAAGCGCGCCGGACGATCTCGTCAAGGCGATCCGCACCGTGGCCCAGGGCCGCCGCTACGTCAGCGCGACGGTCGCGGACCTGCTGATCGGCGGGCTCGACAAGCCGACCGACCAGCCGCTGCACCAGACCCTGTCCAAGCGGGAATTCCAGATCTTCTGCAAGCTGTCGCGCGGCCAGTCGGTCTCCGTGATCGCCGACGAGCTGTTCCTCAGCGTCAAGACCGTCAGCACGTACCGCTCGCGCATCCTGGAAAAGATGGGCATGAAGACCAATGCGGACCTGACCTACTATGCCATCAAGAACGGGCTGGTGGAGTAGGCGCCGCCCCGGCCGCGGCGGCAGAACCATCGCTTGGCCGACACCCCTGTAGGACGGACGCCGATAGTTGCTTTCCATGCCCAGTTGCTACCATTGAATCATGTCGGATCAAGCTGTGGCCTCTTCGTATCGCGCGCTGCGGGTCTTGCTCATCGAGGACTCGGCGGTCCTGCGGGGTATGTTGCTTGAGTACCTGACCGCGTTTCCGTTCGTCGAGGCCGTGGATTGGGCGGATACCGAAAGCTCGGCGCTGCGCCTCTACGAGGCGGGCAGGCACGAGGTCGTCATCGTCGACCTGCAGCTGCGGCAGGGCAACGGCATCAACGTGCTGCGCGCCATGCGGAAATCCGTGCCCTCGGGCATCCGCATCGTGTACACGAATCACGCGCAGGTGCCGACCTACCGGCGCCAGTGCGCCGAGGCCGGAGCCGACTACTTCTTCGACAAGTCGCTCGAGCTCGAGCAGGTATTCCGCGTCATCGAGGAATACGCGCAGGCGGGCGCCTGAACCGGCGGCCGCGCCGCCGCGGCCTTTCCCACTGGCGCATTCCCGTCGCGGCGCCGCCGCGTCAACCACGCAAGGAGAAAATCATGAGAAGACTGATGGCGTTGTTCGCCCTGGCGGGTGTCGTCCTGGTGACCGGCTGCAATACCGTGGCGGGCGCGGGCAAGGACATAGAGCGCGGCGGCGAGAAAATGCAGGGCGCCGCCGAGGACACCAGGCAGAAGATGTAAGGCGGCGGCGCGGCGCCGCGAACGAAAACGGCGGACGCTCCGGTGTTCCGCCGTTTTTTTATGGGCTGCTGGCAGGCCTCAGGTTGCCGGTGGTTTGCTCCCCTCTCCCACGTCGTGGGAGAGGGGCCGGGGGAGAGGGCGGGCGCTCGCGCATGCTGAAAGCTTTCACTTCGTGGTGGCGCTGGCCCTCTCCCCCGACCCCTCTCCCGCAGGCGGGAGAGGGGAGACCACGGGCGGCGCGTTGATGTTGCCGGCGCGGGCTAACCCGGCGCGCGCGGCGTCCCGGTCTCGCCGAACGCCTCGTCGTCGTTGCGCTCGGGCGCCACGATGGCGTCGGTCAGCGGCACTTCCACGTGGATGGTCACGCCGGCGCCGGGCCGCGAGCGGATGTCGATGGTGCCGCCGAGCGCGATCACGCGCTGCTCCATGCCCAGCAGGCCGTGGTGCCCGGCCGTGCGGCGCGTCTCGAAATCCTCGGGCAGGCCGCGGCCGTTGTCGCTGACCTCCAGCGTGAGCATGCCGCCGCCGTCGTCCAGCGTGATGGTCACGCGCTTCGCCTCGGCGTACTTGCTGGCGTTGGTCAGCGATTCCTGCACGATGCGGTAGAGCGCGATGGCGGCATCGTCGCGCAGCGGCGGCACGCTCTCGCCGAGCAGCACGTCGGCCTCCCACTGGTTGCGCGCGGCGACTTCCTCGGCCAGTTGGCCGATGGCTTCCTTCAGGCCCAGGTTGAGCAGCACCGTGGGCCGCAGGTCCTCGATCAGGCGCCGCTTGATCTGGATGCCCTGGTCCACGTGCAGCATCACGCGGGTGAGCTTTTCCTTCACGTCGGGATGGGTGTCCTCCAGGCGCCGGCGCACCCAGTGCATGTCGAGCTTGGTGGCGGTCAGGATGGCGCCGAGCTCGTCGTGCAGCTCGCGCGCCAGGCGCGTCTTCTCGTCCTCGGTGACGCGCTGCAGGTGCGAGGCCAGCGCCGACAACTGGCGCGTGCGCGCGCGCACCATGCGCTCCAGGCGCGCGCTTTCCTCTTCCAGCTCGCTGCGCGCGGCTTCGGACACCGCCATGCGGCGCGAGTGCTGCAGGCCGACCACGACCAGCAGCACGATGTTGATGGCCGTCAGCAGGCCGATGCCGTAGCGCGACAGCGCCAGGTCGCGGTCGGCGTACTCGAGGCTGCGCGAGACCGAGGCGGACTCGCGCGCGAGCAGCGCCTCGAGCCCGCGCCGCGCGTTGTCCATCGTCTGCTTGCCGAAGTCCGTGCGCACCAGGTCGAGCGCCACTTCCACGTCGCGCTTGCCGTAGATCAGCGTCAGGTCCATCTCGGTGAGCTTGCGGTTGACGGCGGTGGACGCCGCGGCGAACAGCTTGAGCGATTCGGGATCGTTGGCGTAGCGGTTGCGCAGCGCGCTCATCAGCGCATTGATGCGCGGCAGGGCCTGGTAGTAGGGCTGCAGGTAGTTTTCCTTGCCGGTCAGCAGGAAGCCGCGCTGGCCGGCCTCGGCATTGACCAGCTCGCCGATCAGCGAGGTGATCTGGCCCTGCACCTGCTGCGACTGGATCACCTGGGTATAACCCTCGCGCAGGCGGATGTTGCCCGCCTCGGAGGCCATCAGCACCACCACCGTCAGCAAGATGCCGCCAGCCAGCAGCAGCGTGGAGCGCAGCATGGACTGCTTGAACATTGTCGTTTCCCGATGCCGGGGCGGGGCCGGGACTGCGCCGGCACGCGCCGGCGCCGGGCGGTGGGGCATGCCGGCCGCGCACCCTGTCGGCGACGATGGAAGCATATCGGCGCGGCCCGGTCAACCTGCCGCGCGGCGCCGGTGCCCGCCGGCCCGCGCCGGCATTGGCCTTGTAGGAATCCGCTGACACCGGAATCGGTGGCGCGGGGGTGCCTGCGCCGGGGCGCGCTTTCTACCATGAATCCATGAGCTTGCGCCTGCCGCGCGAGCCGCACAGCGCAGCAAGGAGAAACGCCGATGCTCAAGTGGGCACTGATCTTCGCCGTGGTTTCCGTGATCGCGGGCCTGCTCGGCTTTACCGGCATCGCCGCCGGGGCCGCCGGCATCGCCAAGATCCTGTTCTTCATCTTCGTGGTGCTGTTCGTGCTGTTCCTGGTCCTCGGCGTGACCGTGTTCAGGGCGGTGAAGTAGCGGGCGCCGGACAGACCGCGGAACGCCGCCGCAGGACCCGCGCGCGGGGCCGAACCCATCCAGGGAGCCGTCATCATGTTGCACTACGCACTCGTATTTTTCGTCATCGCGCTGATCGCGGCGCTGTTCGGCTTCGGCGGCATCGCCGCGGGGGCCGTCGAGATCGCCAAGATCCTGTTCTTCATCTTCCTGGTGGTGGCGCTGGTGACGTTCGTCATCAGCCTGGTCAGGCGATAGGCGCCGCGGGAACGATGGCCAGGACAGACATGGAGGGACAACGATGCTGACCCACAACCCGAAGGTCCGGAAGGAACTTGCGCACCTGGCCGACAGCGCCGGCAGCACGGTGCGCCAGATGCGGCATGCCGCGCGCGACACGCGCGGCGCGGCGCGCGACGCCGCCGGCCCGGTGGCCGAGGAAGTGCGCTCGCTGATCGCGCAGCTCGAGCAGACGATGGAAGTGCTGGGGCGCGAAGGCTCGTCCGAGGCCGTGCAGGCCGGGCGGCGCCTGCAGGACCGCGCCAGCGCGCTCGGCGAGCACCTGCGCCAGGCCACGCTGGACGGCGCCAGCCGCGCCCGCGAGCGGGTCGACCACGCCGTGGAGGGCGTGCAGCAGCGCGTGGTCGAGTCGCCGCTGAAGGCGCTCGGCATCGCCGCCGCGGTCGGCGCCTTCGTCGGCCTGCTGCTGGCGGTCAACGGTCGCGCCGGCCGGGGCGGCGGCGACTGACGCCGCGCGCGGCCCCCGCGCCCGGCCACGCGCCGCAAGCTAGGGCAGATTCTCGCCTTCGGGGCGGCGAATGCCGCATCGGGCGCCCCGAGGCCGCCGCCGACCGGTTTTGACTCCTTTCGACCCGCTTCGACCCGCTTCGACTCCTTTCGACCGCTTTGATCTTCACCCCCTTCCGGATCTGCCTCCCTGATCCGGCAAGCCCGGCCGGCCCCGGCCGGGCTTCTTTTTTTCCGGCGCCGGCCAGACGCGACAAAGCCCGCGTCAGCGGGCTCCGGCGGAACGGGAACAGCAAGGAACAACGGCAACGGCAGGGCGCGGACGGCGCCGCTAGACGCCCCACATCACTTCGGTGTTCTCGCGCTGCGAGGCGCGCAGCATGTCCAGGAACGGAAAGGCGCGCTGGCCCAGGTGCAGCGGCTCTTCCTCGTCCTCGTCGGCCTTGTCCGGCGACACCGCCGATTCCGCCGGGTGCGCCCGCCTGGCGTCGGCGACCGCGGCCTCGAGCTTGTGGATCGCGCGCGGCAGCTCATCGGCGGTGATCACCCCGCGTTCTCCCAGGTGCTTGCCGATAATCCCGAGTAGCGTGACGGCGAGATCCTTCATCATGATGAGGTCTTGCGCCGCGTGGGATTTGAAGGTGATCAGCATGATATTTCCTTTCCTTGGCTACAGCGAACTGACGAGACCGCGCGTCGTGTCCCGGAATCGGGGCGGGGGCGCGCAGCGGCCGGTTTGGGGCGCGCTGCATGATGTCAGCATAGCACCTGATAAAATCCGCGTTCTGCAATTCATTGCCTGCCACGCGACGCGGCATCCACATGCCGCCGCGTGACGGTGCCGCCACGGCGGGACTGCCGCGCCGGCACCGTACAACTGCCCCCGGGGCCACGATACATCCATGCTGCCTGTTCAGACCACCAATCTCGCCGCCGCGTTCGACGACGCCGTGCGCGCCCTCGCCCCGGCCGGCGCCACGCTGCCCGCCGCGACCTTCGAGCGCCCCAAGGCCGCCGCCCACGGCGACCTCGCCTGCAACCTCGCCATGCAGGTCGCGCGCGCGCTCAAGCGCAACCCGCGCGAGCTGGCCCAGCAGATCGTCGACGCGGTCAAGGCCGACGCGCGCACCGCGGACCTGGTGGCCGGCATGGAGATCGCCGGGCCCGGCTTCATCAACCTGCGCCTGACGCCGGCGGCCAAGGCCGACGTGCTGCGCGCGGTGCTCCAGCAGGGCGACCGCTACGGCGCCCAGGCGCGGGGCGCGCGCGGCAACGTGCTGGTGGAGTTCGTCTCGGCCAACCCGACCGGGCCGCTGCACGTCGGCCACGGCCGCCAGGCGGCGCTGGGCGACGCGCTGGCCAACCTGCTCGACTGGCAGGGCTTCGCCGTGCACCGCGAGTTCTACTACAACGACGCCGGCGTGCAGATCCAGACCCTGGCGCTGTCGGTGCAGGCGCGCGCGCGCGGCCTCAAGCCGGGCGACGCGGGCTGGCCCGAGTCGGCCTACAACGGCGACTACATCGCCGACATCGCCGCCGACTTCCTGGCCGGCAAGAGCGTGCGCGCCTCCGACGGCGACGCCGTCACCGCCTCCGGCAACGTCGAGGACATCGACTCGATCCGCAAGTTCGCCGTGGCCTACCTGCGCAACGAGCAGGACATCGACCTGCGCGCGTTCGGCGTCAAGTTCGACCGCTATTACCTGGAATCGTCGCTGTACACCGACGGCAAGGTCGAAGCCGCCGTGCAGTCGCTGGTCGCCAAGGGCAAGACCTACGAGAACGAGGGCGCGCTGTGGCTGCGCACCACCGACGACGGCGACGACAAGGACCGCGTCATGCGCAAGGGCGACGGCACCTACACCTACTTCGTGCCCGACGTGGCCTACCACACCACCAAGTGGGAGCGCGGCTTCGCCAAGGTCATCAACGTGCAGGGCAGCGACCACCACGGCACCATCGCGCGCGTGCGCGCCGGCCTGCAGGGGCTGGAGATCGGCATCCCGGTCGGCTATCCCGACTACGTGCTGCACAAGATGGTCACGGTCATGCGCAACGGCGAGGAGGTCAAGATCTCCAAGCGCGCCGGCTCCTACGTGACCGTGCGCGACCTGATCGAGTGGAGCAACGGCGCCGAGGGCGGCGAGACCATCCGCGGCTGCCTGGAGGCGGGCGTGGCGGACTGGCCGTCGCACTTCACGCGTGGGCGCGACGCGGTGCGCTTCTTCCTGCTGTCGCGCAAGGCGGACACCGAGTTCGTGTTCGACGTCGACCTCGCGCTCAAGCAGAACGACGAGAACCCGGTGTACTACGTGCAGTACGCCCATGCCCGCATCTGCTCGATCTTCGAGTCGTGGGGCGGCGCCGGCTGGGAAGCCAGGCTCGCCGCGCTGGCCGGCACCGACCTGGCGCCGGTGACGGGCGCGGACGCCAGCCCGCAGGCGCTCGCGCTGGGGCAGCGCCTGGCCGACTTCCCCGACATGCTGGCCGCGGCGGCGGCGGAACTGGCGCCGCACGCGGTGGCGTTCTACCTGCGCGACCTCGCCGGCGACTTCCACGCCTTCTACAACACCGACCGCGTGCTGGTGGACGACGAGCCGGTCAAGCTGGCGCGCCTGGCGCTGCTGGCCGCCACGCGCCAGGTGCTGCGCAACGGCCTGGCGGTGATCGGCGTGTCCGCGCCGCAGCGGATGTAAGTCCCTGCTTACCGCGGCCGCGCCGGGCCGGCGGCCGCGCGTGTCGTCCTGACCACAGACAGTGATGCGTGTCACGGCGCAGGCTCTATAATCGCGCCATCACGCAAGAGGAATTCATGCAACAGCAACGCAAGCGCGCTCCGCGCAATGCCAGCCGCGCCCCGCAGCGCGGCGGTACGTTCCTGGGACTGGTGCTGGGCCTGATCGTCGGCCTGGCGATCGCGGTGGTGGTCGCCTTGTACATCACCCGTTCCCCGGCGCCATTCCAGCAGAAGAACGGACAGAAGCAGGCCGAGCCCGGCAACGTCGTCAGCAACCTGCCCGCGCCGGCGCAGGAAGCCCCGAGCGATCCGAACAAGCCGCTGTGGAGCAAGACCCCGGCCAAGCCGGTCGGCCCCGCCGCCGAGCCCGACCAGCCCGCCGGCCCGGCGCCCACGGTCAGGCCGGCCGAGCGCCCGGCGCCGCCGGTGGTCGCCACCCGCCCGGCCGACAAGCCGGCCGAGCGGCCTGCCGAGAAGCCGGCCGACAAGCCCGCCGCGGTGGCGCAGAAGCCCGCCGACAAGGCAGCCGAGAAGCCCGCCGAGAAGCCGGTCGCCGACCCCATCGCCGAGATCGCCCAGGCCGACGCCAACAAGGTCGGCTACCTGCTGCAGGTGGGCGCCTTCCGCTCGCAGGACGACGCCGACCGCCAGAAGGCCAACCTCGCCATGCAGGGCTTCGAGGCCAAGGTGACGGAGCGCGAGGTCAACGGCGTCAAGCTGTACCGCGTGCGCCTGGGGCCGTACAACAGGATCGAGGACATGAACCGCTCGCGCGACCGCCTGCAGTCGTCGGGATTCGAGGCTTCGGTCATCCGCTTCACCAAGCAGTAAGCAACCGTAACCAAGCCGGCGCGCCGCCGCTGAACCGGAAAGCCCGGCCGCTGTCATACGCACATCGCCCATTCTCGAAAGCCGCGCCTTATGAAGAAACTCGCCACCTTGTTCGCCACGCTGGTCGCCGTGACCGGTTTCCTGATGAATGCGCCCGCGCAGGCCGCCGCCCCCGCCGCCGGCAAGGAATACCAGGTCCTGAAGGCGCCGCAGCCCGTCACGCCGGGCAAGATCGAAGTCACCGAGTTCTTCTGGTACGGCTGCCCGCACTGCTTCGACTTCGAGCCCGAGCTCGAGGCGTGGGTCGGCAAGCAGGGCAAGGACGTGGTGTTCAAGCGCGTGCCGGTGGCCTTCCGCGACGATCTGCTGGCGCACACCAAGATCTTCTACACGCTGGAAGCGCTGGGCAAGCTCGACGCCATGCACGGCAAGGTCTTCAACGCCATCCACGTCGAGCGCAAGCGCATGCTCGACCCGAACGAGATCGCCGACTTCATGGCCAAGAACGGCATCGACCGCAAGGCCTTCCTCGACACCTACAACTCGTTCTCGGTGACGACCAACTCGCAGCGCGCCAACAAGATTGCCGACGCCTACAAGATCGACGGCGTGCCGACCATCGTGGTGCAGGGCAAGTACGCGACCTCGCCGTCCATCGCCGGCACCAAGGCCGCCGCCATCCAGACGATGGACTACCTGGTCGGCCAGGTGCGCGACAAGAAGCTGTAATCTTCCCCGCGGCGGCAGCCGGCCCGATGGCCGCGCCGCCGCCGGCCCGACCGGCAGCGCTGGCTCCCAGCCGCCGGACCGCATCGGGCGGGTCCGCCGGCATGGCCATGTTGCGGTTTTCCCCTGGACCCTTCCCATCCCGATGCGAGCTCAGAAAGTCTTCCTTACCGGCGCGTCGAGCGGACTCGGCCAGGCCCTGGCGCGCGAGTACGCCGCGCGGGGCGCCATCCTCGGGCTGGTCGGCCGGCGCGAAGCCACGCTGCGCGAGCTCGCCGCCAGCCTGCCGAACCCCAACGCGGTGCGCGTCTATGCCGCCGACGTGCGCGACGCGGCCGCCATGCAGGCCGCCGCGCAGGACTTCCTCGATCATTTCGGCTGCCCCGACGTGGTGATCGCCAACGCCGGCGTGTCGGTGGGCACGGTCGCCAGCGAGCGCGAGGACCTCGAAGCGTTCCGCATGGTGATGGACACCAACTGGTTCGGCGTGCTCACCACCTTCCAGCCGTTCCTGCAGCCGATGCGCGCGCGCGAGCCCGGCGCCGGCGGCTGGCGCGGCACGCTGGTGGGCATCGCCAGCGTGGCCGGCGTGCGCGGCCTGCCCGGCGGCGGCGCCTACAGCGCCTCCAAGTCCGCCGTCATCAAGCTGCTGGAAAGCCTGCGCCTGGAGCAGCGCCGCGAGCGCATCCGCGTGGTCACGATCGCGCCCGGCTACATCCGCACGCCGATGACCGAGCACAATCCCTACCGCATGCCGTTCCTGATGGACGCCGACGTGTTCGCCCGCAAGGCCGTGCGCGCGATCGCCGCGGGCCGGCGCTTCGCCGTGTTGCCGTGGCAGATGGGCGTGGTCGCCTCCGTCCTGCACCTGATGCCGCGCTGGCTCTACGACGCGCTGTTCGCCCGCGCGCCGCGCAAGCCGCGCGGCCCGGACCGCCAGCCATGAGCTGGCAGGATGCCGCCGGCGCCTGGCACGGCGCGGCCGGCGGCGCGGTCCGCATCGCCTCGCTGGTGCCTTCCGTGACCGAGCTGCTGTTCGCGCTCGGGCTGGGGCCGCGCGTGGTGGCGCGCACCGGCTTCTGCGTCCATCCCGAGCCGGCCGTGCGCGCCGTCGCCAAGGTGGGCGGCACCAAGGACGTCCGGCTCGAGCGCCTGCGCGCGCTGGCGCCCACCCACGTCATCGTCAACATCGACGAGAACCGCCGCGAGACCGTCGACGAGATCCGCGCGTTCGTGCCGCACGTGATCGTGACGCATCCGTGCGCGCCCGAGGACAACCTCGCGCTGTACCGGCTGCTGGGCGGCATCTTCGGCCGCGAGGCCGAGGCCGGCGCGCTGTGCGGCGCGCTGGAGGCGGTGCTGGCGCAGGCGCGGGCCCGGCCGTGGCCGGCGCGCCGGGTGCTGTACGCGATCTGGCAGGACCCGTGGATGACGGTGTCGCGCGACACCTACATCAGCCGCATGCTGGCGCTGGTCAACTGGCGGACCTGGCCGGCGGCGCCGGCGCAGGCGTGCGTGGACGGCGATTGCAGCCGGCCCAACGCGCCCGATGCGCGCTATCCGAGCTTCCGCTGGAGCGACGCGCTGGTGCGCGAGCTCGACCTCGTGCTGCTGTCCACCGAGCCCTACCGCTTCACCGAGGCGCACGCCGACGCGCTCGAGCGGCAGCTCGGCAAGGAAGTGCTGCTCGCGGACGGCGGGATGGTGTCGTGGTACGGCAGCCGCGCGGTGGACGGCGTGCGCTACCTGATGGACCTCGCCGCGCAGGTCTGACGCACCGTTCCGGCACGGCTGTCCGGCGGGGCCTCAGGCCCGGAACCGCACGATGCCGTCGTCGCCCACTTCGCGGCGCACTTCGCCCGCGTGCCACAGCAGGTGCAGGTGCGCCAGCGCCTCGCCCATCGCGAAGGTCATCTGGTGGATGTCGAACTGCCGGTTGAAGATCACGCCGACGATGTCGTGCGCGTTGCAGGCTGCCCGCGCGCACGCCGCGCGCGTCTCGGCCAGCCGCTCCACGTGGTGCTCGCGCAACTGGCGGATGCGCGTGTGCAGGTTGCGGAACGGCTTGCCGTGCGACGGCAGGATCAGCACGTCCTGCGGCAGCGGCTCGTACTTGCCGAGCGAATCGAGGTAGAGCCTGAGCGGGTTGGCCTCCGGTTCCATGTCGAACACGCTGACGTTGGTGGAGATGCGCGGCAGCACCATGTCGCCCGAGATCAGCACGTTGGTGGCGGCGTTGTACAGCGCCACGTGCTCGGGCGCGTGGCCGAAGCCGGTGATCACGCGCCAGCCCGAGGTGGCCGGGTCGGTGCCGATATGGACCGTGTCGCCGTCCATCAGGCGGCGGTACTGGCCCGGCAGGTCGGGCACCAGCGACGGGTAGTAGCTCTTGCGCGCGCGCAGCTTCTCCAGGCTGTCGGGGTCGGTCAGGCCGTGGCGGGCGAAGTGGCTGGCGGCGAAGTCGCCGCCGGCGTTGGAGCCGGCGCCGGTGCCGCCGCCCATCACGCGCGCGTTCATGTAGTCGCCCAGGCTCATCCACAGCCGCACGTCCCAGCGCTTGCACAGCCAGTGCGCCAGCCCGATGTGGTCCGGGTGGCAGTGCGTGGCCAGCACGCGCAGCACCGGCAGGCCTTCGAGCTCGTTGGCGAAGATGGTTTCCCAGTGCGCCTTGATGGTGTCGCTGGTGATGCCGCAGTCGATCACGGTCCAGCCGTCGCGCCCGTCGAGCCGGTCGCGCAGCAGCCACAGGTTGATATGGTCCAGCGCGAACGGCAGCGGCATGCGCAGCCAGTACACGCCGGGCGCGACTTCCTGGCGGGCGCCGGCGAGCGGCAGGGTGTCGCCGAACGGGTATTGGAGCTGGTGTTCGAGTGCGTTCATGAGCGTCTCTCCGGTCCGAAGCCCTGCGCGCGCGGCGCGGGCGGGCTTTCTTGTCATGGTGCCGCGGACCGCGGAGGCAGGCGCACGGCGTGGTTGCCACGGGTTTTGATTGACGCTAACGTTAACGTCAATCGGAACGGGCTTCCGCCATCTTAAGCGAAAACTTCATTCCGCAACGAACGACCGTTCACTTTTCACGGGCCACCATGCCAGCTTCGCCAGCCTTGCCAGCCGCGCCGACCTACACCATCACCGACCTCGCGCGCGAGTTCGAGGTGACCCCGCGCGCCATCCGCTTCTACGAGGACCAGGGCCTGCTGGCGCCCGAGCGCGAAGGGCCGGGCGGGCGCAAGCGCGTCTACAACGGGCGCGAGCGCACCCGCCTCAAGCTCACGCTGCGCGGCAAGCGGCTGGGCCTGACGCTCAACGAGATCCGCGAGATCCTCGATCTCTACGAGTCGCCGCGCGACACCGCGCCCCAGTTAGAGCGCTTCCTGCACTCGCTGGCGCGGCACCGCGGCGCGCTCGAGCGCCAGCTGGAGGACCTGCAGGCCCAGCTGGCCGAGATCGACCAGCACGAGCGGCAGTGCCGCGCGCTGCTCGCCGGGCAGGCCGCCGGACCGGGCGCCGAAGTCAAAAGCGCCTGATGGCCGTCTTTCTGGCGCTTGGCGCCGGATTTGATTGACGTTTACGTAAACGTAAATAAAATAGCTTCGCAATCCGTCATCCGTGCCGCCGCGCCATCGCATCATCATGCCCGGCGGCCGGCCAACCCAGGAAACGCCATGCCCGCAGCCCCCGCTCCCGTCTCCGGCAACACGCTTCCCGCGGCCCGCGCGGACGCCATCGCCACCAGCTTTGCCCGCCAGGGCCTGATGACCACCTTCGGCGCCGCGCTCACGCGCATCGAGCACGGCGAGGTGGAGATCGCCATGCCGTGGTCCGAGGGCGTCACCCAGCAGCACGGCTTCTTCCACGGCGGCACGGTCGGCGCGCTGGCCGACAGCGCGTGCGGCTACGCCGCGCTGTCGATGGTGGCCGAGGGCGAGGCCGGGCTGACCGCCGAGTACAAGATCAACCTGCTGTCGCCGGCGCAGGGCGAGCGGCTGGTCGCCGTGGGCCGCGTGCTCAAGCCCGGCCGCACGCTGATCGTGGCGCAGGGCGACGTGTTCTGCGAGAAGGACGGCGCGCGCAAGCAGGTGGCCACCATGCTGATGACGCTGTGCGTGGTGCGCACGCTCGGCCACGTCTGACGACGGTCCGGCGCACGAAGACAACGATCGCGCGCTCACGCAATCACGCAATCACGCAATCACGCGATCACGATAAGGAGACCGACATGACAGAACTCCCCGGCCTGAACTTCCACCTCGGCGAAGACATCGACATGCTGCGCGCGAGCGTGCGCGACTGGGCGCAGGCCGAGCTGGCCCCGCGCGCCGCCGAGATCGACCGCACCGACCAGTTCCCGATGGACGCCTGGAAGAAGATGGGCGACCTCGGCGTGCTCGGCATCACCGTGGCCGAGGAATACGGCGGCGCCAGCATGGGCTACCTCGCCCACATGGTGGCGATGGAGGAAATCAGCCGCGCCTCGGCCTCGGTCGGCCTGTCCTACGGCGCGCACTCCAACCTGTGCGTGAACCAGATCCACCGCAACGGCAGCGCCGCGCAGAAAGCGAAATACCTGCCCAAGCTGGTCTCGGGCGACTGGATCGGCGCGCTGGCCATGAGCGAGCCCAATGCCGGCTCCGACGTGGTCAGCATGAAGCTGCGCGCCGAGTTCAAGGGCGACCGCTACGTGCTCAACGGCACCAAGATGTGGATCACCAACGGCCCGGACTGCGACGTGCTGGTGGTCTACGCCAAGACCGAGCCGGACCTGGGCGCGCGCGGCATGACCGCGTTCATCGTCGAGAAGGGCATGAAGGGCTTCTCGGTGGCGCAGAAGCTGGACAAGCTCGGCATGCGCGGCTCGCACACCGGCGAGCTGGTGTTCGAGGACGTGGAAGTGCCGGTGGAGAACATCCTCGGCGCCGAGAACGGCGGCGCGCGGGTGCTGATGAGCGGGCTGGACTACGAACGCGCGGTGCTCTCGGGCGGGCCGGTCGGCATCATGCAGGCGTGCATGGACGTGGTCACGCCCTACATCCACGACCGCAGGCAGTTCGGCCAGAGCATCGGCGAGTTCCAGCTGATCCAGGGCAAGGTGGCGGACATGTACACCACCCTGCAGGCCGCGCGCAGCTACCTGTACACGGTCGGCAAGAACCTCGACGCGCTGGGCCGCGAGCACGTGCGGCAGGTGCGCAAGGACTGCGCGGCGGTGATCCTGTACACGGCGGAGAGGGCCACGTGGATGGCGGGCGAGTCGGTGCAGATCCTGGGCGGCAACGGCTACATCAACGAATACCCGGTGGGCCGGCTGTGGCGCGACGCCAAGCTGTACGAGATCGGCGCGGGCACCTCGGAGATCCGCCGCATGCTGATCGGGCGCGAACTGTACGCCGAGACGATGTGACGCCAGCGTGACAAGCGGGCCGGCGGCCGGCCATCGCGCCAAACAGGCAGCGCCGGCCCCTCGAACCAATTTACAATCTCCGGAAACTCGCAGTCGTTGCCCGCAGTCGTCGCTTTTTCCTTGCCACCGGCCCGCGCCATGTCCCACTTCCCCAAGCTGCTGTCCTCGCAGATCGCTTACGACGTGGCCCGCACCATGCTGGACGGGTTCGACAAGCACTATCGCCTGTTCCGCGAGGTCAGCCACGAAGCCAAGCGGCGCTTCGAGGCGGCGGACTGGCACGGCCTGCAGCAGCTCCAGCGCGACCGCATCGCCTTCTACAACGAGCGCGTGCGCGAGACCAGCGTGATCCTGGAGGACGAATACGACGCCGAGCGCATCGAGGACGAGATCTGGCAGCAGATCAAGCTGCACTACATCGGCCTGCTGACCAACCATCACCAGCCCGAGCTGGCCGAGACCTTCTTCAACTCGGTGTGCACGCGCATCCTGCACCGCTCGTATTTCAACAACGACTTCATCTTCGTGCGCCCGGCCATCTCGACCGAGTACATCGAGAACGAGGAGTCGCCCACGCGGCCGACCTTCCGCGCCTACTACCCGGGCAGCCGCGCCGGCATGGCGGCCTGCTTCGAGCGCATCGTCCACAACTTCCAGCTCGATCTGCCGTTCGAGGACCTGCGGCGCGACATCGACTACGTGGTGCGCGCCGTCACCGAGTATTTCGGCGACTTCCGCATCGCGCCGAATTTCCAGGTCCACGTGCTGTCGTCGCTGTTCTTCCGCAACAAGTCGGCCTTCATCATCGGCCGCGTGGTGAACGCCGACCGCACCTACCCGCTGGCCATCCCGATCGTGCACGCGCCGGGCGGCAGGCTCATGCTCGACACGGTGCTGCTGAAGAAGGAACAGCTGCTGATCCTGTTCTCGTTCACGCACGCCTACTTCATGGTCGACATGGAGATTCCCTCGGCCTACGTGACCTTCCTGCGCGACATCATGCCGCGCAAGCCGCGCGCCGAAATCTACACCTCGCTGGGTTTGCAGAAGCAGGGCAAGAACCTGTTCTACCGGGACTTCCTGCACCACCTGCAGCATTCGTCGGACAAGTTCATCAGCGCGCCCGGCATCAAGGGCCTGGTGATGCTGGTGTTCACGCTGCCGTCGTATCCCTACGTGTTCAAGGTCATCAGGGATTTCTACCCGGCGCCCAAGGAGACCACGCGCGAGCTGGTCAAGTCCAAGTACCAGCTCGTCAAGCAGCACGACCGTGTCGGGCGCATGGCCGACACGCTCGAATACTCCGACGTGGCCTTCCCGCTGTCGCGCTTCGACGACGCGCTGGTGCGCGAGCTGGAACTGCACGCGCCGTCGATGATCGAATACCAGCGCGGCAAGGACGGCGGCGAGGAGATCGTGGTGCGCCACGTCTACATCGAGCGCCGCATGACGCCGCTCAACATCTGGCTGCAGGAAGGCTCGGACGCGCAGGTCGAGCACGGCATCGTCGAGTACGGCAACGCCATCAAGGAGCTGATCGCCGCCAACATCTTCCCCGGCGACATGCTGTACAAGAACTTCGGCGTCACGCGCCACGGCCGCGTGGTGTTCTACGACTACGACGAGATCGAATACCTGACCGACATCAACGTGCGCCGCGTGCCGCAGCCGCGCAACGAGGAGGAGGAGATGTCCGGCGAGCCCTGGTACAGCGTGGGCCGCCACGACATCTTCCCGGAGACCTACCGCACTTTCCTGCTGGGCGACGCGCGCGTGCGCGCGGCGTTCCTGCGCCACCACGAAGATTTCTTCGACCCCGCCATGTGGCAGGGCCACAAGGACCGGCTGCTGGCCGGACACATCCATGACTTTTATGCCTACGACGTCAAAGAGCGCTTCATCAACCGCTACGGCGAGCCCGCTGCCGCCGCGAGGAGGGCAGCATGAGTGACGCCATCGATCAACTGTTCCGCAACAACCGCGAGTGGGTCGACCGCGTCAACGCGGAAGACCCCGGCTTCTTCATGCGCCTGGCCAACCAGCAGGCGCCCGAATACCTGTGGATCGGCTGCTCCGATTCGCGCGTGCCGGCCAACCAGATCCTCGGGCTGGCGCCCGGCGAGGTGTTCGTCCACCGCAACATCGCCAACGTGATCGTGCACAGCGACCTTAACGCGCTGTCGGTGATCCAGTTCGCGGTGGAGGTGCTCAAGGTGCGCCACATCACCGTGGTGGGCCACTACGGCTGCAGCGGCGTGAAGGTCGCGCTGATGCGCGAGCGCGTCGGCCTTGCCGACAACTGGCTGCGCCACGTGCGCGACGTGGCCGACAAGCACGGCGCCTACCTGGGCACCGTGACGCGCGAGGAAGACGCCCACACGCGGCTGTGCGAGCTCAACGTGATCGAGCAGGTCAACAACGTGTGCCAGACCACCGTGCTGCAGGACGCCTGGAGCCGCGGCCAGGAAGTGACCGTGCACGGCTGGGTCTACGGCGTGTCCGACGGCCTGCTGCGCGACCTCGGCATGGCCGCCAGTAGCAACGACGAGCTGCACCTGCAGCTCGAGGCGGCGTACCGCCAGTTCGGCGATCCGCCGCAGGCGTCGATCCGCTGACGCGCGCGGCGCGGCAGCGGCGCATTCACGGCAGGGCGGTTCGCGCCGCCCGCCATTGCAACCCACACATCAACGGAGACATACCATGCAAGATCCCGTCGTCATCGTATCCGCGGCCCGCACGCCGATGGCCGCCTTCCAGGGCGAGTTCGCCGCGCTGACCGCGCCGCAGCTCGGCGCCGCCGCCATCCGCGCCGCGGTGGAGCGCGCCGGCCTCAAGCCGGAGCAGGTCGAGGAAGTGGTGTTCGGCTGCGTGCTGCCGGCCGGCCTCGGCCAGGCGCCCGCGCGCCAGGCCGCGCTCGGCGCCGGCCTGCCGATGGGCACCGGCTGCACCACCGTCAACAAGATGTGCGGCTCCGGCATGCGCGCGGCCATGACCGTGCACGACGCGCTGCTGGCCGGCGCGTTCGAGGTCGCGGTGGCGGGCGGCATGGAAAGCATGACCAACGCGCCCTATCTCGTGCCCAAGGGCCGCGGCGGCTACCGCATCGGCCACGGCATGATCTTCGACCACATGATGCTCGACGGCCTCGAGGACGCCTATATCCGCGACGAAAAGGGCGGCGGCCGCTCGATGGGCACCTTCGGCGAGGACTGCGCGTCGAAGTACGGCTTCACGCGCGCCGCGCAGGACGAGTTCGCGATGGAAAGCGTGCGGCGCGCGCAGCAGGCCACCGAGCGCGGCGACTTCCGCTGGGAGATCGCCGCGGTGACGGTGCCCGGGCGCGGCGGCGACACCGTCATCGACACCGACGAAGGCCCGCGCCGCATCAAGCTCGACAAGATCCCCTCGCTCAGGCCCGCGTTCGCCAAGGACGGCACCATCACCGCCGCCTCGTCGTCGTCGATCAACGACGGCGCCGCCGCGCTGGTGATGATGCGCGAGTCCACCGCGAAGCGCCTCGGCCTGCAGCCGGTGGCCCGCCTGCTCGGCCACACCACGCACGCGCAGGAGCCGGGCTGGTTCACCACCGCGCCGGTGGAGGCCATCGGCAAGCTCTACCGCAAGCTCGGCTGGACCACCGACAGCGTCGACCTGTTCGAGATCAACGAAGCGTTCGCGGTGGTGCCGATGGCCGCCATGCACGATCTCAAGATCCCGCACGCCAAGGTCAACATCCACGGCGGCGCCTGCGCGCTGGGCCACCCGATCGGCGCCTCGGGCGCGCGCATCATGGCCACGCTGATCGGCGCGCTGCGCAAGACCGGCGGCAAGCGCGGCGTGGCCAGCCTGTGCATCGGCGGCGGCGAGGCCACCGCCGTGGGGCTGGAAATCATCTGACCACCCGGGGCATCCGGCGCGCGCCGCCCGGCGGCGCGCGGCCGCGGCCCCGCAATCCATCGACCAGAAACAAGGAGTCCGTCTTGCCTACCGCTCTCATCCTCGGTGCCTCGCGCGGCATCGGCCTCGAATTCGTGCGCCAGTACCGCGCCGACGGCTGGCGCGTGCTGGCCGTGGCGCGCAGTGACGAAGGCATCGCCGCCATCGAGGCGCTCGGCGCCGAGGCGCTGCGCGCCGACCTGACCGACGCCGGGCAGGTCGCCGGGCTGGGCTGGAAGCTCGATGGCGAATCGTTCGACGTGGCGGTCTACAACGCCGGCGTGATCGGCCCGCGCACCGAAGGCGCGCAGCCGGTCTCGCGCCAGGACTTCGACGCCGTGATGCACGTCAACGTGCTCGGCCCGATGATGGCGCTGCCGCTGCTGCTGCCGATGGTGGAAACCGGCCGCGGCGGCCAGGGCGGCGTGCTGGCGGTGCTGGCCTCGCGCATGGGCAGCATCGGCGCGATGGACAGCAACCGCAGCTGGCTCTACCGCGTCAGCAAGGCCGCCGCCAACGCCGCGCTCAAGGCCGCCTCGCTCGACGCGCGCCACGCCACCTGCCTGGCCTTCCACCCGGGCTGGGTGCAGACCGACATGGGCGGCAAGGAAGCCGACATCACGCCGCAGCAGAGCGTGGCCGGCATGCGCCGCGTGATGGCCGGCGCCACGCGGCACGACAACGGCGGCTTCCGCAACTACGACGGCGCGGTGATTCCGTGGTGAGCCGGGCCGGCGCCGCGCGGCGCCGGCCGCGCGGAAAAACAGAACAGAGATAGAGACAGGGACGACATGCTGCTCACACCCGAACAGGAAATGATCCGCGACGCCGTGCGCCAGTTCGCGCAACGGGAGATCGCGCCGCACGCCGCCGCGTGGGACCGCGACAAGACCTTCCCCAAGGCCGTGCACCGCGAGCTGGCCGCGCTCGGCGCCTACGGCGTGGCGGTGCCGGAGCAGTACGGCGGCGCCGGGCTGGACTATCTCTCGCTGGCGCTGATCCTCGAGGAGATCGCCGCCGGCGACGGCGGCACCTCCACCGTCATCAGCGTCAACAACTGCCCCGTGTGCAGCATGCTGATGGCGTTCGCCAGCGAGGCGCAGAAGCGGCAGTGGCTGGTGCCGCTGGCGCGCGGCGAGATGCTCGGCGCGTTCTGCCTGACCGAGCCGCACGTCGGCTCGGACGCGGCCGCGCTGCGCACCAGCGCCGTGCGCGACGGCGACCACTACGTGCTCAACGGCGTCAAGCAGTTCATCACCAGCGGCCAGAACGCCGACGTGGCCATCGTGCTGGCCGTGACCGACAAGGCCGCCGGCAAGCGCGGCATCAGCGCCTTCCTGGTGCCGACCGCCACGCCCGGCTACGTGGTCGCGCGCATCGAGGACAAGCTCGGCCAGCATTCGTCCGACACCGCCCAGATCGTGTTCGAGGACTGCCGCGTGCCGGCCGCCAACCTGCTCGGCGACGAAGGCGCCGGCTACAAGATGGCGCTGTCGGGGCTGGAAGGCGGGCGCATCGGCATCGCCTCGCAGAGCATCGGCATGGCGCGCGCGGCCTTCGAGGCGGCGCTGGCCTACGCCAGGGAGCGCGAGAGCTTCGGCCAGCCGCTGTTCGCGCACCAGGCGGTGCAGTTCCGCCTGGCCGAGATGGCCACCAAGATCGAGGTGGCGCGCCAGATGGTGTGGCACGCGGCCTCGCTGCGGGACGCCGGGCGCCCGTGCCTGAAGGAGGCCGCGATGGCCAAGCTCTACGCCAGCGAGATGGCCGAGGCGGTCTGTTCGGCCGCCATCCAGGTATTCGGCGGCTACGGCTACGTCAGCGATTTCCCGGTCGAGCGCATCTACCGCGACGTGCGCGTCTGCCAGATCTACGAGGGCACCAGCGACATCCAGAAGATCCTGATCGCGCGCGCGTTATCCTGACGACTGCCGCGCGCCAAGCCGGCGCGGCAGCACGGCACCGAACCCAGTGCAGCACCAACCCAACGCAGCATCGAACCCGGCCAGACCCCAGGAGTCCCCCACGCCATGACCGCCCCCATCGATTTCTACTTCGATTTCTCCTCGCCCTACGGCTACTTCGCCAGCACCCGCATCGACGAGCTGGCGCAGAAATACGGCCGCTTCGTGGCCTGGCATCCGATCCTGCTCGGGGTGGTGTTCAAGACCACCGGCAGCGCGCCGCTGCCGCACGTGCCGCTCAAGGGCGACTACTGCTGGCTCGATTTCGAGCGTACCGCGGCCTTCCACCACATCGAGTACAAGCGCCCCACGCATTTCCCGCTGCCCACCACGCAGGCCGCGCGCGCCATGCTGTGGCTGCAGAACCATCACGGCGCGGACATCGCCTCGGCCTTCGCCAAGTCGGTCTACCATGCGCTGTTCGTCGACGACGTCAACATCGCCGAGCCGGCCGAGCTGGTGAAGCTGGCCGAGCCGCTCGGCATCGACGCGCACGCGATGGACGCCGGCGCCAGCAGCTTCCAGATCAAGGACCAGCTCAAGGCGGAGATCGAGGTGGCGATGGCCAAGGGCGTGTTCGGCTCGCCCTTCGTCATCATCGACGGCGAGCCGTTCTGGGGCTTCGACCGCTTCGAGCAGATCGAGGCCCATCTCAAGAGCCGCCGCCAGACCGAACTGCGCGCGGTGGCCGGCGGCGGCACAACCAGCAACACAGACAGCAGCAAGGAAAAGAAACCCGCATGAATGCCAGTATCCGGCCGGTCCGCCATCCCCGTTTCGATTGCGTGATCTTCGACTGCGACGGGGTGCTCGTCGACAGCGAGCCCATCGTCAACCGCGTGCTCAACGAGATGCTCAACGAGCTCGGCATCCGCATCTCGCTGGAGGAATCCACCGAGTGGTTCCTCGGCCGCGCGGTGCGCGAGGAGCTCGCCAACATCGAGCGCAGGCGCGGCGCGCCGCTGCCGGAGAACTGGCTGTCGCACTGGTTCGCGCGCCGCAACGCGGTGCTGGAGGCCGAAGTGCAGGCCGTGCCGCACGTGCGCGAGGCGGTCGCCGCCATTGCCGCCACCGGCCTGCCGGTGTGCGTGGCCTCCGGCGCGGACCGCATCAAGGTCAAGCTGCAGCTGACCCGCACCGGGCTGGTGGAGCTGTTCCGGCAGGACGAGCGCGAGCACATCTTCTCGGCCACCGAGGTCGCGCGCAGCAAGCCCGCGCCCGACGTGTACCTGCTGGCCGCGCGCACCATGAACGTGGCGCCGGCGCGCTGCGCGGTGATCGAGGACAGCCCGGCCGGCATCACCGCCGGCGTGGCGGCCGGCATGACGGTGTTCGGCTATGCCGCGCGCAACGCTGCCGCCACGCTGCTGGCGGCCGGCGCGGGCAGCACCTTCGCCGACATGCGCGAGCTGCCGGAGCGGATCGGATGAAAGATGCGCGCAAGCCTGGCGCGGGCGCCGCGGCCTGCCCGTGCGGCGGTGGCGAGTACGCCGCCTGCTGCGGGCGCTTCCACCGCGGCGAGGCGCTGCCGGCCAATGCCGAGCAACTGATGCGCTCGCGTTATTGCGCCTACGTGATGGGCGACGTGGCGTGGCTGCGCCAGACCTGGCATCCGTCGACCTGCCCGCCCGATCTCGCGCCCGATACCGCCACGCGCTGGCTCGGGCTGGCGATCAAGGCGCACGCGCAGCAGGACGAGACCCACGCGCAGGTGGAGTTCGTCGCGCGCTACAAGGTCGGCGGGCGCGCGTGGCGGCTGCACGAGCGCAGCCGCTTCGTGCGCGAGCCGCGCGCCGCCGGCGAGGCGCCGCGCTGGCTTTATGTGGATGGCGACATGCTGGGGGAGGCGCCATGACGCCGGGGGGCGCGGCGGCGCGCCTTTTCCGGGAGCCGGGGCCGCCGTCCGGCCCGCCATCCTGAGCGCGCCGCGGCGCATCGGCCACATCCGCTGCGCGGATCGGCGCATGCTGGCGGCACGATGCCGGACGCTTGCCGGCTTCTTCGCGGTTTGTCGCTCAACATGCCGCTAACGTGTAAAACCGGGCCTGTTTGCCAAGGGGCAGGGGAGCTCCCTACCATGACTCTCCCCAACGCGCACGCGAGTGCCGCCGCGCCGGCGCCCGCCGGCCCGGCCGGCACGGTGCGCGGTCAACAAAGGAGGGTTTCCTTGGACAACCAGTCCCAATCCCCGCGCGCGGCGCTAGCCGCGCCGTCGCTCGGCGAACGCAGCCTGCGCGCGGTGTGGCATCCCTGCACGCCGCTGCGGCCCGACGCCGGCGAGCTGCCGCTGGCCATCGCCCGCGGCGAGGGGCCGTGGCTCCACGGCGAGGACGGCCAGCGCTATTTCGACGCCACCAGCTCGTGGTGGGTCAACCTGTTCGGCCACGCCAACGCCGACATCAACGCCGCGCTGCGCGCGCAGCTCGACACGCTCGAGCACGTCATGCTGGCCGGCTGCACGCACGCGCCGGCGGTGGAGCTGGCCGAGCGCCTGTCGGCGCTGACCGGCGGCGCGCTGGGCCACGTGTTCTATGCCAGCGACGGCGCCTCGGCGGTCGAGATCGCGCTCAAGATGAGCTTCCACTACTGGCGCAACACCGGGCTGCCGGGCAAGCGCGAGTTCGTCTGCCTGCGCCACGGCTACCACGGCGAGACCGTGGGCGCGCTGGCGGTGACCGACGTGGCGATCTTCCGCGACGCCTACGACCCGATGCTGATGCAGTCGCACGTGGTGATGTCGCCCGACGCGCGCCAGGCCGCGCCCGGCGAGAGCGCGGCACAGGTGGCGCAGCGCGCGCTCGCCGAGCTGGAGGCGCTGCTGCAGGCGCGCGGCGGCCAGATCGCGGCGCTGATCGTCGAGCCGCTGGTGCAGTGCGCGGCCGGCATGGCGATGCACGACCCGCTCTACCTGGCCGGCGTGCGCGCGCTGTGCGACCGCTACCGCGTGCACCTGATCGCCGACGAGATCGCGGTCGGCTGCGGGCGCACCGGCACCTTCTTCGCCTGGGAGCAGTCGCGCGGCGAGCCCGCCGCGGATGGCCCGCTGCCGGCGCACCTGTGGCCCGATTTCCTGTGCCTGTCCAAGGGCATCAGCGGCGGCTATCTGCCGCTCTCGCTGGTGATGTCGCGCAGCGCGCTGCAGCACGCCTTCGTCACCGCGGCGCACGACCCCGACCGCGCCCGCAGCTTCCTGCATTCGCATTCCTACACCGGCAACCCGCTCGCCTGCCGCGCCGCGCTCGCCACGCTCGACCTGTTCGCGCGGGACGGCGTGGTGGCGCGCAACCGCGAGCGCGCGCAGTGGCTGGCGCGCGCCATGTCCGCGCTGGCCGCCGACGCGCGGCTGGAGCACGTGCGCCAGCGCGGCCTGATCTGGGCCGCCGACGTGCGCGAAGCCTGCGTGCCGGGTGGCGCCGGCGACTTCGCCGCGCGCTTCCACCACGCCGCGCGCGCGCACGGCGTGCTGATCCGCCCGATCGGCCGCACGCTCTACGTCATGCCGCCCTACGTGTTCGACGCGGACATGGCGCAATGGCTGGCGGACCGGCTGCACGCCACGCTCGACACGGTACTGTCCGGACCGGCCGCCGCGCCGGCAGACGTACCAGCCGCCGCGCCGGCGCAACCCACGGAGACGCACGATGTTGCTTGAACACCTGAAGCTGGCCGCCGCCGAGCGCGACGAGCAGGCCCTCACGCGCCGCCGCCGCACCGCCCACACCGCGTGCGCGCCGCACCAGGAAGTCAGCGACGCCGGCGGCGAGTGCCACGCGCTGCTGACTTTCTGCAGCAACGACTACCTGGGACTGGCCAACCACCCGGCGCTGGTCGAGGCGATGGCCGAGGGCGCGCGCCGCTACGGCGCGGGCAGCGGCGCGTCGCACCTGGTGAGCGGCCACTCGCAGGCGCACCACCTGCTCGAGAGCGAGCTGGGCGAATGGTTCGCGCCCCACATCCCGCATGCGCGCGCGCTGTACTTCTGCACCGGCTACATGGCCAACATGGGCGTGCTGAGCGCGCTCGGCGGCGCCGACGCCACGCTGTTCTGCGAGGAGCTGAACCACGCCTCGCTGATCGACGGCGCGCGCCTGGCCCGCGCCAAGGTGACGCGCTACCCGCACCGTGACGTGGCCGCGCTGGAGCAGTTGCTGGCCGGCGCCGCCACCCCGCTCAAGCTGATCGTCACCGACAGCATCTTCAGCATGGACGGCGATCTCGCGCCGCTGGACGAACTGCTGGCGCTGGCCGAGCGCCACGACGCCTGGATCATCGTCGACGACGCGCACGGCTTCGGCGTGCTGGGCGAGTCCGGCCGCGGCGTGCTCGAGCACCTCGCGCTGACCTCGCCGCGCCTGATCTACGTCGGCACGCTGGGCAAGGCCGCCGGCGTGGCGGGCGCCTTCGTGGCCGCGCACGAAACCATCATCGAGCACCTGATCAACACCGCGCGCCAGTACATCTACACCACCGCCGCGCCGCCCGCGGTGGCGCACGCGGTGTCGGCCAGCCTGGCGCTGATCGCCGGCGAGGAAGGGCGGCAGCGCCGCGCCCATCTGGCCGCGCTGATCCGCACGCTGCGCGGCGGCCTGGCCGGCCTGACGCGCGCCGCCGGCTGGCGCCTGGGCGAGAGCGCCAGCGCCATCCAGCCGGTGATCGTGGGCGACAACGTGGCCGCGCTGGCGCTGTCCGCGGCGCTCGAGGCCGACGGCATCCGCGTCGGCGCGATCCGCCCGCCCACGGTGCCGGCCGGCACCGCGCGGCTGCGCATCACGCTCTCGGCCGCGCATGCGCAGGCCGACGTGGAGCGCCTGCTGGCCAGCCTCGGCAGCGTGGTGCCGCGCAGGGAGATCGCATGAGCGGCAGCATGAGCGCGGCCCCGTTCGCGTGCTTCGTCACCGGCACCGACACCGGCGTGGGCAAGACCCACGCCAGCGCCACCCTGCTGCACGCGCTGCGCGCCGCCGGCCGCCAGGCCGTGGGCATGAAGCCCGTGGCCAGCGGCAGCGAATGGCGCGGCGACCACTGGCACAACGACGACGTCGCGCAGCTGCGCGCGGCCAGCGCCGTGGACGTGCCGCGGGCGCTGACCTGCCCGTTCCTGCTGCGCACGCCGGCCTCGCCGCACCTGGCCGCCGCCGCCGAAGGCGCGCGCATCACGCGCGAGCCGATCCGCGCCGCCTTCGCCGCCCTGCGGGCGCGCGCCGATGCGGTGGTGGTCGAAGGCGTGGGCGGCTTCCGCGTGCCGCTCGATGGCGCGCCGGCCGCGGACGGCGGCTGGGACACGGCCGACCTCGCCGTGATGCTCGGCCTGCCGGTGGTGCTGGTGGCGGGCATCCGCCTGGGCGGCATCAACCACGCGCTGCTGACCGCCGAGGCGGTGCGCGCGCGCGGCCTGCGCCTGGCCGGCTGGATCGCCAACCGCATCGACCCGGACATGGACCTCGCCGACGAAAACATCGACACGCTGCGCCGCACGCTGGACGCGCCCCTGCTCGGCACGCTGCCGTGGCAGGTGCCGCCGGCCGAAGCCGCCGGCCGGCTGGCGCTCGCGCCGCTGCTCGGCTGAGCGCGGCGCGCGGAACCTATCCCCCAAGACAAGACAGAACACGGAAACGACCATGACCAATAACACCCTCGCCGGCGACGCCATCGCCACCATCTCCGCCGACAGCCTGCGCCAGACCGCCCGCCGCTTCGCCGAACCCGCGCCCGCCAAGCCCGGCGACTGGTCCGTGGCCGACGTCGCCGCGCTCTACGCGCTGCCGTTCAACGACCTGCTGTTCCGCGCCCAGCAGGTGCACCGCGAGAATTTCGACCCCAACGCCGTGCAGCTCTCCACGCTGCTGTCGATCAAGACCGGCGGCTGCGAGGAGGATTGCGGCTACTGCCCGCAGAGCGCGCACCACGACGCCGGCGTCAAGGCCGAGAAGCTGATGGCGCTGGACGAAGTGCTCGAAGCCGCGCGCGCCGCCAAGGCCAGCGGTGCCGGCCGCTTCTGCATGGGCGCGGCCTGGCGCAGCCCCAAGGAGCGCCACCTCGAGCCGGTCATCGAGATGGTCAAGGAAGTCAAGGCGATGGGCCTGGAGACCTGCGTCACGCTCGGCATGCTCGAAGCCGAGCAGGCGCGCCGCCTGAAGGAAGCGGGCCTGGACTACTACAACCACAACCTCGACACCTCGCCCGAGTTCTACGGCGAGATCATCACCACCCGCACCTACCAGGACCGCCTCGACACCATCGGCCACGTGCGCGACGCCGGCATCCACGTCTGCTGCGGCGGCATCGTCGGCATGGGCGAATCGCGCGACGCGCGCGCCGGGCTGATCGCCCAGCTCGCCAACATGGACCCGTATCCCGAGTCGGTGCCCATCAACAACCTGGTGGCCGTGGAAGGCACGCCGCTGGCCCACGCCGAGCCGATCGACCCGTTCGAGTTCGTGCGCACCATCGCGGTGGCGCGCATCACCATGCCGCGGGCGATGGTGCGGCTGTCGGCCGGGCGCGAGGCGATGGATGATGCGTTGCAGGCGTTGTGTTTCATGGCGGGGGCCAATTCCATTTTTTATGGGGATCGGCTGTTGACGACGGCCAATCCGCAGGCGGATCGGGATCGGGCTTTGCTGGCGAGGTTGGATATTCGGACTGAGGGGTATGGTGGGTAGGGGGATTTTTTTGTTCGGGGTGGTGGGGGGGATTGGCTGACTTCGAAGTTGGCTTTGGCTTCAATGGTTTGACGTCGGTGGCTGAACGTCAAAGTCAACTTCTGAACGTCAACGGCTGAACGTCAAAGTCAAAGTCAAAGGCTTTCGCTCCCCCGGAGCGACCTACTTTCTTTTCCCCGAAAAGAAAGTAGGCAAAGAAAGCGGGCTGCCTGGCCGGCAGGGGCAGAAACGTTGGGGTTTCTCTGGTTGCTGGTTTCGTCGTAGGGCTTGCGGTTCTGCTGGCATCCTGCCGTTACCGGTGCGAGCGGCCACGATCTGGCTGGCGGTATGGGTTTCGGGGTCAGACCTATGATGGCGGGCGCACTGCTGGTTCGGGCATCTGCCGTTACCGGTTTTGGCGGTCACGGCGTAGCACCGGCACTGGTTTCGTGGTGGGCGTGGTGGACCCCGCGCGAGTGTGTTGGGTTGCTTTGACCCGGATTACCTCTCAAGTCAAAACCGTTTGGCACTGAGATCGAATGGGGGCCACCACGCCCACCACGAAACCAGCACCGTTCCTATGCCGTATGCATTTGCCGCGGTCGCGGCAGCAGCCCGAAGGGCCTGGGCCACCGCCATCATGCAGCGCCACCACGAATCGAACACCACCCGAGAGAACGCGACCACCAAAACCGGTACCGGCAGAACCCCAGCAGAACCACCACCCCCACCACGAAACCACCAACAACCAGCAACACTGTTCGGCTCTGCCCCTGCCGGCCAGGCAGCCCGCTTTCTTTGCCTACTTTCTTTTCGGGGAAAAGAAAGTAGGTCGCTCCGGGGGAGCGAAAGCCTTTGACTTTGAAGTTGACTTTGACTTTGACGTTCAGCCGTTGACGTTCAGCAGTTGACTTTGACGTTCAACAGTCCCCGTTCAACAGTCACCCTTGACCCTCAACAGTCAACCAAGAAACCAAACGAACACCCCCCGCCGCCGCCAGGCCCCCAGAAGCCCCCCACTCCCACCCCATCTCTGCGAAAATAGACCAAATCACGATAAGAACCCCCTGTGGAGAAGAAATGAAGCTGCAGTTGTACGTGCCCGACGGCCGCTACCAACCCTGGATCGACGGCTTCTCCGAAGCCCTGCCGGAGGCACAATGCCTGACCTGGGAAGACAGCAAATCCGAACGCGCTGACTACGCCGTGGTGTGGCGCCCGCCGCTGGAGATGCTGCGCGGGCGCACCGACCTCAAGGCGGTGTTCAACCTCGGCGCCGGCGTGGACGGCATCCTGCGCCTGCGTGACGACGATCCGCGCGCGCTGCCGGACGGCGTGCCCATCGTGCGCCTGGACGATGCCGGCATGGCCGCGCAGATGATCGAGTACGTGACGCACGCGGTACTGCGCTATTTCCGCCGCCTGGACGAATACGCGCTGGCGCAGCAGGCCGGCAACTGGCGCTTTCTCAAGCCGCATCGCCGCGCGGGTTTCAGCGTGGGCGTGATGGGCGTGGGCACGCTCGGCGCGCAGATCGCGCGGGCGCTGGCGGGTTTCGGGTTTCCGGTGCGCGGCTGGAGCCGCACGCCGCGCGAGATCGAGGGTGTGCAGGGGTTTGCCGGCGAGGCCGGGCAGGCCGCGTTCCTCGACGGGCTGCACGTGCTGGTCAACGTGCTGCCGCTGACGCCGCAGACCGAGAACATGCTCGACGCGGCTCTGTTCGGCAAGCTGGCCAAGGGCGCTTATCTCGTCAACGTGGCGCGCGGGCAGCATCTGGTCGAGGAAGACCTGCTGGCGGCGGTGCAGTCCGGCCAGATTGCCGGCGCCACGCTGGACGTGTTCCGCACCGAGCCGCTGCCGGCCGAGCATCCGTTCTGGGGCGAGCCGCGCATCACCATCACGCCGCACATCGCCGCGCTGACGCTGCGCGAGGACAGCATCGCCCAGATCGCCGGCAAGATCCGCGCGCTCGGGGCGGGCCAGCCGATTGCCGGCGTGGTCGACCTGCAGCGCGGTTACTGAACGCAGACACAGCAAGCAGACACAGCCGCCGCGGCGTGCGCGCCGCGGCGGCAGGACACGGAGGAGACGCCATGACACTGCCCAACTATGTGAAGATCGTCGAGGTCGGCCCGCGCGACGGGCTGCAGAACGAAAAGGCGCTGGTGCCGACCGAGGTCAAGGTCGAGCTGGTCAACCGCCTGAGCGACGCCGGTTTCGTCAACATCGAGTCGGCCTCGTTCGTCTCGCCCAAGTGGGTGCCGCAGATGGCCGACGGCGCCGAGGTGATGGCGCGCATCCAGCGCCGCCCGGGCACGCTGTACTCGGTGCTCACGCCCAACATGAAGGGCTTCGAGGGCGCGGTGGCCGCCGGCGCCGACGAGGTGGTGATCTTCGGCGCGGCCAGCGAGGCGTTCTCGCAGAAGAACATCAACTGCTCGATCGCCGAATCCATCGCGCGCTTCGAGCCGGTGGCCGCGGCGGCCAAGGAAAAGGGCCTGCGCCTGCGCGCGAGCCTCTCGTGCGCGCTGGGCTGTCCCTACCAGGGCGAGGTGCCGGTGCGCGCCGTGGTGGACGTGGTGCGCCGCATGCGCGACCTCGGCTGCGACGAGATCGACATTGCCGACACCATCGGCGTGGGCACGCCCGTGCGCGTGCAGGAAGTGATGCGCGCGGCCGCGGCGGAATTTCCGATGGACCGCCTCTCCGGCCATTTCCACGATACCTACGGCCAGGCGCTGTCCAACATCCTGGCCAGCCTGGAAGTGGGCATCTCGATCTTCCACGCCTCCGTCGCGGGCCTGGGCGGCTGCCCGTATGCCAAGGGCGCGACCGGCAACGTCGCCACCGAGGACGTGCTGTACATGCTGCACGGCATGGGCCTGCACACCGGCGTGGACCTGGATCAGGTGGTGCGCGCCGGCGATTTCATCTCGCAGGCCATCGGCCGCGCCAACAGCTCGCGCGTGGGCCGCGCGCTGCTGACCAAGTGGGCGAGCGCCGCCGAGGCGGCGCCGGCCTGCGTGTGAACCCGCACCGGAAAGAAGACATGAACGACCGTTCCGTGAACGACGACGAGGCCGCGGCGCCCCTGCCCGAGGCCGCGCAGCGCGTGGCCGGGCTGCTGGCCGGCCTGGGCCATGCCAAGCCGGTGGTGATGCTGCCGGCGACCGGCAAGACCTCGGCCGAGGCCGCGGCGGGCCTGGGCTGCTCGGTGGCCGAGATCGCCAAGTCCATCATCTTCCGCCGCGTGGCGGACGACGCGCCGGTGCTGGTGATCGCCAGCGGCAGCAACCGCGTCGACGAAGCCAAGGTGGCGGCGGTGGTCGGGCCGCTCGGCAAGGCCGACGCGAAATTCGTGCGCGAGAAGACCGGCTACGCCATCGGCGGGGTCTGCCCGATCGGCCATGCGGTGGCGCCGGTGATGCTGCTCGACAGCGACCTGTTCCGCTACGACAGCCTGTGGGCCGCCGCCGGCCATCCGCACGCGGTGTTCAACCTCACCCCGCACGAGCTGCAGCGCATGACCGGCGCCCCGGTGGCCGACGTGGCGCAGCGGGCCGGGGACTGAGGCCGTGTCGCGGCTGTCCCGCCTGGCCGCGGACCTGACGCGCGGCGCGCAGGCCGCGCAGCATGCGCTGCCGGTGCCGTCGCCATGCCGCAACGTGTGCCGCATGGACGCGGCCAGCGGCTATTGCGAGGGCTGCCTGCGCACCATCGACGAAATCGCCGCGTGGTCCGGCAGCGACGACGCCGCGCGGCGCGCCATCTGGGCGCGGCTGCCGGCGCGCGCCGCGCAACTGGCCGCGCAGGCCGCGCGGCCCGGCACGGAGTGAGGCTGCCATGACCGCCGCCGATTCTGCTACCGATTTCGCCACCAGCCCCGCCACCGATTTCGTCGCCGATTTCGCCACCGATCCCGCTGTCGCTCCCGCCGCCGTCGACTGGTACTTCGACCCGATCTCGCCGTTCTCCTACCTCGCCTTCGAGCGGCTGCCGCAGGTCCTGCCGGCCGCCACGCGCGTGCGCTACGTGCCGGTGCTGTTCGCCGGCCTGCTGCGGCACTGGGGCAACGTCGGCCCGGCGGAGATTCCGCCCAAGCGCCGCTTCACCTTCGAGCACGTCGCCTGGATCGCGCACCGCGACGAGGTGCCGCTGGCCATGCCGGCGGCGCACCCGTTCAATCCGCTGCCGCTGTTGCGGCTGGCCGTGGCGCTGGAACTGGAGGGCCGGCTCTCGCGCGAGACGCTGGCGCCGCTGCTGCATTTCGTCTGGCGGCACGGCCACGTGCCGCAGCGGCAGGCCGAATTCGCGGTGCTGTGCGGCGCGCTGGGCGTACCCGCCGCTGCGCTGGCGCGGGAGCCGGTGAAGGCGCGCCTGCGCGAGCACGGCGACGAGGCCGTGGCGCGCGGCGTGTTCGGCGTGCCGACCGCGGTGCTGCCGGGCGACCCCGCCGGCCAGCTGTTCTGGGGCCTCGACGCGCTCGACATGCTGGCCGCGCGCCTGCGGCGGGACCCGTTCTTCGCCTCCGACGCCTTCCGCGCGGCCGGGGAGTTGCCGCCCGGCGAAGGCCGCGCGGATGCGCCGAAGCCGGCCGGCCCCTAGCCGGCGCGGGCCAGAATCAGAAAACCGGAAAAACCAGAAAAACACAGAGACAAACGCCGATGCCCGATGCCTTCACCCCGCCGGTCCTGCCCTCCACCATGCGCGTGTTCGAGCGCGGCTGGCTGTCGGCCAACAACATCCTGTTCGTCGACGGCGACGACACCGCGCTGGTCGATTCCGGCTATGTCACGCACGCGCCGCAGACGCTGGCGCTGGCCGAGGCCGGCCTGGGCGGCAAACCGCTGCGGCGGCTGGTGAACACCCACCTGCATTCCGACCATTGCGGCGGCAACGCCATCCTGCAGCGGCGCTGGCAGCCGCGCACGCTGATCCCGGCGGCCGAGGCCGCGGCCGTGCGGAGCTGGGACGACGACCTGCTCAGCTACCGCGCCACCGGCCAGCAGTGCGACCGCTTCGCCTTCGACGGCGTGGTGCAGGACGGCGACGCGCTGCGCCTGGGCGGCATCGACTGGCAGGTGGTGGCCGCGCCCGGGCACGACCCGCACGCGGTGATGCTGTTCGCGCCGCACGAGCGCATCCTGATCTCGGGCGACGCGCTGTGGGAGAACGGCTTCGGCGTGATCTTCCCCGAACTCGACGGCGAAAGCGGCTTCGCCGAGCAGGCCGCGGTGCTGGCGCGCATCGCCACGCTCGGCGCGCGCGTGGTGATTCCCGGCCACGGCCGGCCCTTCACCGACGTCGACGCGGCGCTCGAGGTGGCCGGCGGCCGGCTGGCCTACCTGAGCGCCGACCCCGCGCGCAACGCCGCGCACGCGGTCAAGGTGCTGATCAAGTTCAAGCTGCTCGAGCAGCGGCGCATGTCCCACGCGGCGCTGCTGGCGTGGGTCGGGCAGACCCCGCTGATGCGGCGCATCCACGCGCGCTTCCTGGCCGGCGAGGATTTCGGCGCCATGCTCGCGCGCATGCTGGCGTCGCTGGCGAAGGCCGGCGCGGTGGCGGTGGAAGGCGACGAAGTCCATAACCGGGATTAAGGGCGGACAACCGGGGGCGGGCGACGGAGCGTGGGCGGCCAGCGGCGGTTCCCCTCGTTTTCCGTTTGATCGCGCCCGCCGGACGCCGTAGCATGTAGGCACGTTGCGCCCCCCGAACCGTCCGCGAGGAAGCCGCCGATGCCTGTCTTTCCCGTCGCATTGCTCCAGCCCCTGGTTGCCCATCTCACCCCCTCGTCCATCCGCGCGCACGGCGCCGACCTGCTGATCGAGCTCGCGCCGTTCCCGCTCGGCGGCGCGCAGGTGCGCACGGCGCTCCGCCTCGACGGCGTGAGCCTGCCCAGCCTCAGCCTGGCGCGGCTCGCCGGCCGGCGCCTGCGCTTCCCGCTCAACCCGGAGCCGGGTTATATCGACGGCTCGCTCTATCTCGACGGCCGGCACCACGCCGTGGACGTCGGCGCGCTGCGCTTCGGCGAACTCGACCCGCAGGGCCTCGACGTGGAGATCGAAGGCCGCATCCACTTCGACGACGGCGCCGGTTTCGACGACACCGCGCTGCATCTGGCCGCGCGCATCGCCGCGCCGCTGTCCGAGTGCGAGCTCGACGCCGCCATCGACCGCGCCGCGGCCGAGGCGGGCGCCGCCGGCGCGCGGCAGGCCGGCAAGGCAATGGCCATCCTCAGCCGCGACCCGCGCCTGCGCCATGCCGACATGGCCCTGCTGCACGCGCGCGTGCAGGCCCGCCTGCTGATCGCCGGGGCGATGGCGCGCGGCGGCAGGGCGCTGCGCTGAGTGCGGCGAAGCACGAGGCGCGGCAAGCGCAGGCGAAGCGGAACCCGCCGCGAGAAACCGAGGACCAGAACACTTTGAGGACACGAGGCCCCATCATGCAAGCGCTCCACGGCCAGGGTTTCCTGCTGCGCCCGTTCCGCTACACGGACGTGCCGCAGTTCGTCGCGGCCGTGCACGAATCGCTCGACACCGTGGGCAAGTGGATGCCCTGGTGCCACGCCGGCTACAACGTGCGCGACGCCGAAAGCTGGTTCGACATGTGCGCGGAAAGCATGAGCAGCGGCGAAGCCTACGACATCGGCGTGTTCGCGCCGGACGGCCGCGAGCTGTACGGCGGCGTCTCCATCAACCAGATCAACCGCGACTACAATTTCGGCAACCTCGGCTACTGGATCCGGCAAAGCCGCCAGCGCCAGGGCATCGGCGCGCGCGCGGCCGACATGATGGCGTGTTATGGATTTCACTGGCTGGGGTTGACGCGGCTCGAGGTCGTGGCCGCGGAGAACAACGCGGTCAGCCGCGCGGTGGCGGAGAAGATCGGCGCGCGTTTCGAGTGCATTGCGCGGAACCGGCTGGTGTTGCATGGGGTGCCGTGTGCGGCGGCTATGTATTCGTTGGTGCCGCCTTGGTATGAGGGGGAGTAGGTTTTAATCAGAGATTTCAACTTTAAAGTAAATTTAAAGGGCCTTAAAGGCATAAAGTCAAAATCAAGGTCAAAGTCAAAGTCAAAGGCTTTCGCTCCCCCGGAGCGACCTACTTTCTTTTCCCCGAAAAGAAAGTAGGCAAAGAAAGCGGGCTGCCTGGCCGGCAGGGGCAGAGCCGAACAGTGTTGCTGGTTGTTGGTGGTTTCGTCGTGGGGCCTGCGGTTCTGCTGGCATCCTGCCGTTACCGGTTCGGCTCACCACGAACTTGCTGGCGGTGGTGGTCACGGGGTCAGACCTATGATGGCGGGTGCACTGCTGGTTCGGGCATCTGCCGTTACCGGTGCAGGCGGTCACGGCGTAGCACCGGCACTGGTTTCGTGGTGGGCGTGGTGGACCCGGTGCGAGTGTGTTGGGTTTCGGTCAGCGTTGAGGTTCTCGTGCCGGGCGCATTTCAATCCGGGGCCACCGTGCCCACCACGAAACCAGTGCCGCTCCCATGACGTGCCCATTCGCTTCGGTCGCGGCAGCAGCCTGAAGGGTCTGGGCCGCCGCCATCATGCAGCGCCACCACGAATCCAATTTCGTTTGCGACGCCGCAGGCAAGCAAGCCGGTAGCGTCAGCAGCCTCATCGAAGCCAACGCCCGCACCACGAATCCAGCACCAGCCATAAAGTCTGAGCGCCCAGCCCCCCTGCAAGGGGTCTGCTTTCTTTGGTTACTTTCTTTTCAGATAAAAGAAAGTGACTGGCATCCCCGCGCAGCGGGGATGTCATACAGCTTTTGGGTTCAAGCGCCAACAACCGCCCAAGCCTCAAGGCCCACAACAGCCAGAACAAGAAACCTAAAAAATACCAAAAAACTACTTGGAAATCGCAAACGCATGAGTCCTCTCATCCTGCCGAGGCACCACGTTATATCCCTTCCTCGCCGCCCAAACATTAATCTGAAAATAAAGCGGAATCACCCCATAATCCTTGATCCCGATCTCGGTCGCATCCTGCAACAGCTTCTCGCGCGCGCGATCGTCAATCGTGGTCAGCGCCGCGCTCAGCTTGGCATCGAGCGCCGCATTGCTGTAGCGCCCGCGATTGGACGCCCCCCATCCCTTGGCCGGATCATAGGTCGCCAGCAATGACTTGAGCGAGGACCCGGCCTCGCCGGTGTCTGCCCCCCATCCGGCCAGCATGAACGAGAAGTCGAGCTTGTTGGCGCGCGTGAAGAAGGTGGCCGACGGCATGGCTTCCACGCGGGTCTGGATGCCGATGCGCGAGAGCATCGAGGCGATGGCCTGGGCGACCTGTTCGTCGTTGACGTAGCGGTTGTTGGGCGCGTGCAGCGTGAGCTGGAAGCCGTCCGGGTAGCCGGCGTCGGCCAGCAGCTTCCTGGCCGCGGCGGCGTCGAAGGTGTCGGGCTTGAGCGACGGCGCGTAGCCGAACAGCGTGGAGTTGACCAGCTGGCCGGTGGGCTCGGCGGCGCCTTCCATCACGCGGTCGACGATGGCCTGGCGCGAGATCGCGTGCGAGATGGCGGCGCGCACGCGCGGATCCTTGAGCGGGTTCTTCGCCAGCGGCTTGCCGGCCTTGTCGGCGGCGAACGGGGTGACGTCGCGGTTGCTGTCGAGGTGCAGGTACATCAGGCGGAAGGTGGGCACCTTGAACACGCTCACGCCCGGGTCGGCGGACAGCTTGCGGATGTCGGAGGTGGGCACGTTCTCGATGACCTGCACGTCGCCGGCCAGCAGCGCGGCCACGCGCGGCGCGTCGTTGGTGAGGATGCGCAGCGAGACGGTGTCCCACTCGGGCCTGGGGCCCCAGTAGCTGTCGTTGCGCACGAGCTCGACGCGGTCGCCCTTGCGGAAGCTGGCGAACTTGTAGGGGCCGGTGCCGACCATCGCGCGGCCGCTGTTGAAGTCGTCGCTGCTGGCATTCTCGGCGACCTTCTTCGACACCATGTAGATGGTGGACAGGTCGTTGGGCACCAGCGGGTACGGGCCGTTGGTGGTGATGCGCACGGTCAGCTTGTCGACCGCGACGATGTCCTTGAAGCCCTTGGTGTAGATGGTGTACGGCGACGGGCTGTTCTTGACGGTGGCGGGGCGGTTGAGCGAGTAGACCACGTCGGCCGAGGTGAACTCGCTGCCGTCGTGGAACTTCACGCCGGGGCGCAGCCTGATTTCCCAGGTGGTGTCGTCGAGCGGCTTCCAGGACAGCGCCAGCGCGGGCTTGAAGCGCATCTTCTCGTCCTTGGCGATGAGCGCCTCGAACATGTGCTCGGCGACGTTCGCGTTGGGCGTGACGTTGTGATAGTGCGGGTCGAGCGAGGTGATGTCGCCGGACAGCCCGATGGTGAGGCCGGCGGCCACGGCGGCCGGGGAGGACATGGCGCAGGCCAGGCTCGTGGCGAGGGCTGCACAGGCAAGGGCGCGGCGAATGAGGGTCATCGGGTGGTCCGTGGTTGTCCTGCGATGCAGGCATTGTCAGGACTCGCCCATGCCCGGTCAAGGCGGGCCGACCCGCGGCGCGCGATGCACCGCGCCGAGGCGGGATGCACGGCGGGCGGGCGCGATGCTGGCGCCCGCCGCCGCGCTTTCACCACGGCAAGGCATGGGCGGCGGCGCTCAGAACGTGGTGCGCAGGCCGATCTTGACGTTGCGCCCGGCCAGCGGCGCGATGTCGCGCAGGATCGAGGTCGAGCTGCGGGCGTCCTGGTTGGTCAGGTTGTCGCCGCGCAGGTAGACCAGCGTCTGCGTGCCGGCCAGCTTGAACTTGTAGGTGATGGACAGGCCGAGCAGGGTGTAGCCGTCGGTGGGCGTGTCGTTGGCCGGCACGCGCGACTGGCGCGCGGCGTAGGTCACGTCGGCGCGCGCGCCCCACGGCCCGGCGCCGTACACCACGGCGGCGCCGAGGCGCAGCGGCGACAGGCGCGGCAGCGGCTCGCCGGTGGTGCGGTTCTGGCCGTGCACGTAGTCGGCGCGCGCTTCCAGGTCGAGCGTGTCGCTGCCGGTCAGCAGCTTCTGCGCCACGCGCGCGCGGCCTTCGGCCTCGAAGCCGTACAGCGTGGCGGCCACGCCCTGGTACTGGAACTCGGGCAGCGCGCCGGCGGCGCCGGGCGCCACCACGTTGCCTTCTGCGTCGCGCGCGTTGCCGGTGGCCGACAGCGCCAGGTAGTTCGAGAAGCGGCTGTAGTAGCCCGACAGGCTGGCGCTGTGCGGGCCGGACTTGAAGCGCACGCCGAGATCGAGCGAGGTGGCGCGTTCCTTGGACGCATCCGGGTTGCCCTGTTCCCACGCGCCGGTGGCCACGTGGGGGCCGTTGGCGTAGAGCTCGTAGAAGGTCGGCGCGCGCTCGGTGTAGGCCAGGTTGGAGGTCAGCGACAGGGCCGGCGCGAGCTTGTAGAGCAGCCCGGCCGAGGCGCTGCCGGCATTGAAGCTGCGGCTGGCGTCCGAGAAGCGCTCGTTGCCGTCGGCGCGCGCCTTCAGGCTGGTGTGGTCCATGCGCGCGCCGAGGTTGAGCTTGAGGTCGCCGCCGGCGGTCAGCGGCATTTCCTCGAAGATGAACAGCGCGGCGTTGTCGGTGTCGGTGCTCGGCACGAAGGCTTCCTCGCCCAGCGCCGAGAAGCGCGTCGAGCCGAACTGGGTGCCGATCACGCCGGTCATGTTGCCGATGCGCGCGTGCTTCGCCTCGAAGCGCGCGTCCCAGCCGTGGTTCTTGAAGACGGTGCCGGTCTGGCCGGACTCGATTTCCTTGTGCTCGTAGTCGGTGTAGCTGAACTTGCCCTTGACCGATTCGATGAAGCCGCCGGTGCGCCCGGCCAGGTTGCGCGCCTCGCCTTCGAGCGCGAAGCGCTGCTGGCGCATCTGCAGGCGCACGTCGTCCTCGGCCGGGGTGCCGTATTCGTTGTGGTATTCGCTGTAGTTGGCGCCGACGAAGCCGTCGGCCCAGGTGTAGGCGCCGCCCAGCGAGCCGCCCTGCTGCTGCGCGCTGCTGTTGGGCAGGCGGCCGTAGGCCTCGGATTCGCCTTCGGGCAGCGGCTGGCTGTTGCGCAGGCTGGCGCTGCGCGCGTAGCCGGGAATGCGCAGGTCGCTGGTCTTGCGCACGAAGCCGTCGGCGTGCACGGCGAACTGCCCGTTGCCGGCCTCGACCAGGCCGCTGGCGCCGCGCGCGGTGTCGCCGCCGGCGGTGGCGCTGGCGTCCACCGCGCCGCCCACGCCGTGGATCGGCTCCTTGGGGATGCGGTTGTCGATCACGTTGACCACGCCGCCGATGGCGTTGCCGCCGTACATCAGCGCGGCCGGCCCGCGCACCACCTCGATGCGCTCGGCCACCAGCGGGTCGACCGGCACCGCGTGGTCGTTGGAGAGGGTGGAGGCGTCGATGGTGCTGCCGCCGTTCTGCAGCACCTTGATGCGGTCGCCGTCGAGGCCGCGGATGATCGGGCGGCTGGCGTTGGGGCCGAAGTAGCTGGACGACACGCCGGGCAGCCGGTCGAGCGTCTCGCCCAGCGTGCTGGCCTGGCGCACCGCGAGGGCGTCGCCGCCGAGGCTGGACACCGGCGCGACCAGGTCGGTGAGCTCGCTGCCGAGCGGGTTGGCGGTGACGACCACCTCGCGCAGCGTGGCGGCGGGCGCGGCCGGGGCAGTCGGTGCGGGAGCCGCCGTGGAAGCCGCGGGCGCGCCCTGCGCGAAGGCGCCGGCGGGGGCGGAGGCGATCAGGGCGGCGATGGCGGCCAGCGGGGTGCGGCGCAGCAGGGATTCGGGTTGGAAGCGGTAAGACAAGGACATGGCTCGCGTTGCTTTTTTATCTGCGGTCGGGCGCACGGCGCCGGCGGCCGCGCACGCGCGCCGCGCCGCCGGGCGCGTACAGGCCAGTGCGGGCATGTACGGGCGCGGGGCGGCACGGCAAGCGGCGTGGCAGGCTGCGTGTGTGGCGCGGTGCGTCAGGAAGCGGGCGGCGGCACGGCGGCCGCGGCCCGGATGTCAGGCGAGGGCGGAGGCGGCGGGCGGGGCGCGCGGGTGGAAGGGCCGGGCCGGAGGCAGGTCAGGCTTGCGCCAGCCCTTGGCGGGCGGCAGCGGGGACTGGAGATGGGTCAGCGCCGGCAGGGCCGGCGTGCCGCAATGGCTGGCGGCCACGGTGGCGCCGTCGAACAGGACGCAGAAGTGTCCCGCCGCGCCGGCGGACAGCGGGACGGCGGGTTCGGGCTGGAGGTCGTCGTCCGTGTCCATGTCCGTGTCCGCGGCCAGTTCGGCGGCGGCCAGGGCGGAGCCGGCGGCGTCATTGATGGCGTCGGCGGATGCCTGCGCCGGCAGGTACGGCATCGCGCCGTGGTGGACGCGGTGGGTCAGCCCGGCGTGCTGGGCCAGCAGCAGGCACAGCGCGAGCCATAGCGCCGGCCACAGGCCGAGGCCGCGCGCGCGGCGGCGCTGCAGGCGCCGCCAGGGCGGGACCGGCCTAGCGGGCATGCCCGCCGTGACCATCGCCGCCGCCGTGGCCGTCGTCGCCGTGATCGTGCGCGTGGCCATGATGGTGGCCGTGGTCGCCGCAGCCGCAGTCGTCGCCGTGCACGTGGTCGTCGTCGAGTCCGTCTTCCCAGGACGGGAACGGGTCGGGATAGCTCGCCCAGGCCGCCGGGCCGGCCGCCATTTCGGCGTCGGTCAGCAGGCAGGCATCGAGCAGCGCCTCGAGCGCGGGGCGGTCGAGGTCCTGGCCGATCAGCACCAGTTCCTGGCGGCGGTCGCCGAACGGGGCGGGCTGGCCGTCCACGGTCATGTCGGCCTCGATCCCGGCGCGGCTGTCGTCGTCGTCGGGCCATTCGGACGCATCCAGCGCGGCCCACCAGGCGCCGGCGCCGCCGTGGCGGCACACGCCGCCGGCCTGGCCCCAGGTGCCGGCCGTGTCCATGCGCGTGGCCAGCCAGAAGAAGCCCTTGGAGCGCAGCACGCTGCCGTGCTCGCGCAGCCATTCGGTGTGGATCAGGTCGGCGAAGCGCTGCGGGTGGAACGGGCGGCGGCGCCGGTAGACGAAGCTGCCGATGCCGTAGGCCTCGCTCTCCGGCACGTGCTCGCCGCGCAGCTCGGCCAGCCAGCCGGGCGCCGCCGCGGCGGCGTCGAAGTCGAAGCGGCCGGTGTCGAGCACGCTGTCCAGCGGCACCTTGCCGAAGCTGGCCGGCACGATGGCCGCGCGCGGGTTGAGCGAGCGCAGGATGCCGGTCAGGCGCGCGCGCTCGGCGTCGCCGACGAGGTCGAGCTTGTTGAGCACGATCACGTCGCAGAACTCGACCTGCTCGATCAGCAGGTCGACCACGGTGCGGTCGTCGTCCTCGTCGCGCGCCTGGCCGCGGTCCTGGAGGAAATCGGCTTCGTTGAAGTCCTGCAGGAAGTGCGCGGCGTCGACCACCGTCACCAGGGTGTCGAGGCGCGCCAGGCTGTCCAGCGCCACGCCCTGCTCGTCGGCGAAGGTGAAGGTCTCGGCCACCGGCAGCGGCTCGGCCACGCCGGTCGATTCCACCAGCAGGTAGTCGAAGCGGCCTTCGCGCGCGAGCTTGGCCACCTCGACCAGCAGGTCCTCGCGCAGCGTGCAGCAGATGCAGCCGTTGGACAGCTCCACCAGGCGCTCGCCGCTCTGTGCCACCATGCCGTCGGCAACCAGGCGGGCATCGATGTTCACGTCCGCGAGGTCGTTGACGATCACGGCCACGCGCCTGCCTTCGCGGTTGGCGAGGATGTGGTTCAGCAGGGTGGTCTTGCCGGCACCGAGGAATCCGGACAGCACGGTGACGGGCAGGCGATCGGCCATGACGGGAAGGCGCGCCCGGCGAGGTGCGCGCATGTTATTGCAACAAAGTTGCGACTGTATCAGAAAGCGGGTGTTTCGGGGCCGCCGCGGCCGATATTGCGCCCGGCCATGCCGGGGCGGCGGGCGGCAGTTCTCCCGCCGTGCCTAATGATAGGCCGGTGACGTGACACCGCAAAGACGTGCCGGACAGGGCACCGGCGCGGCGGCGCGCGGCCAAGCAAAACGGCCCGGGGAACCGGGCCGTCTGGGAGCGCGCCGGCGGGTCCGGCTCAGTCGCCGAACAGCTTCTGGCGCAATTCGCGGCGCTGCTGGGCTTCCAGCGAGAGCGTGGCGGTGGGGCGCGCCAGCAGGCGCGGCACGCCGATCGGCTCGCCGGTTTCCTCGCACCAGCCGTAGTCGCCGGACTCGATGCGGGCCAGCGACTGCTCCACCTTCTTGAGCAGCTTGCGTTCGCGGTCGCGCGTGCGCAGCTCCAGGGCGTGCTCTTCCTCGATGGTGGCGCGGTCGGCCGGATCGGGCACGATCACCGTTTCGCGCAGGTGCTCGGTGGTCTGATCGGCGTTCTTCAGGATGTCGTCGCGCAGCTGCTCAAGGCGATTCTTGAAAAAGGCCAGTTGCGCCTCGTTCATGTAATCCTTGTCGCCCATCTTCAGGATTTCAGCTTCAGTCAGAAGTTTATTGCTGCTCATGGTTGCTGCTGATTCTCTTGTTGATGCGACCGGCGGCGTCTTGGTCCGCTCGGGTGCAGTGTCCTGCCGCTTGCGCGGCGTGGACGTTTCGCTCTGGCTGGCTGCAGTCTTGCTGCTTTGCGTGCCCCCCTTGGCCTCGCCCGCACCGGCGTGCACCGTACTGCCGCGGGGAGCGGGCGCAGCCTTGGTGGGCCGCGCCTTCAGCGTCTCGGCCGCAGCGCTACCGTTCTTGCTGCGGCTTTCTTTCGTTTTCGTTGCGGCTACCATGGGACACCTCTTTTCTCGCGTCGGTCGATATCGGCGCGGAACCTGTGCCCCAAGCGGAGGGCGGTCTCCGCACGAAGCACTGCGACCGCACCTGCCGGCAGCCCGCCTCATGCTGACGACGACCGCCGCCCTGCATTGCGCGGGCGCCGCCGCCGAGGCTGCGTAACCCGCACTAAATCCAGACTATTGTACTTGAACAAAAATTTTGGAGATATGGGGGAAAAGCGGGGAGTTTTCCCTGAGTTCCCGACCCCCTTGCCGGCGGGGGCGGGCGGGGCGGGCGGAGGGCGCCCGCCGCGGGGTCAGGCCAGGCAGGTCGCCAGGCCCTTCAGGATGGCGTCCTTGGGCAGGTCGACGCCGATGAAGACCATCTTGGTGCCGGGGGTCTCGTCGCCCCACTTGGCGCCGATGTCGCTGCCCATGAGCTGGTGCACGCCCTGGAACACCACCTTGCGGTCGACCGCGTCCATGTACAGCACGCCCTTGTAGCGCAGCAGGTTCTCGCCGTAGACCGAGAGGATGCCGGACAGGAATTCCTCCAGTTTGGCGTAGTTGAACGGCCGCTCGCTGCGGAACACGAACGAGCCGATGCGGTCGGTGTGGTGATGATGGTGGTGGTGATCGTGGCCGTGATGATGGTCGTGGTGGTCGTGGCCGCAGTGCTCGCCGTGCGCGTGGCCGTGGTCGTGATCGTGTTCCTCGGCCTCGGCGCGCAGGAAATCGGGGTCGATCTCGAGCTTTTCGTTCAGGTTGAAGCCGCGCAGGTCGAAGATGGTCTCGATCGGCGCCTCGCCGAAATGCGCCGTGCGCACCGGCGCGCGCGGGTTCATGTGCAGCAGGCGGTGGCGCAGCTCGGCCACGTCGGCTTCGTCCACCAGGTCCGCCTTGGTGATGAAGATGGCGTCGGCGAAGCCCACCTGGCGCTGCGCCTCCTCCTGCTTGTCGAGCTGCAGGTTGGCGTGCTTGGCGTCCACCAGCGTGATCACGGCGTCGAGCAGGTAGCGCGAGGCGATCTCGTCGTCCATGAAGAAGGTCTGCGCCACCGGGCCGGGGTTGGCCACGCCGGTGGTCTCGATCACCACGCGGTCGAAGCCGATCTCGCCGGCGTCGCGCTGCGTCATCAGTTGCGACAGCGCGGCCACGAGGTCGCCGCGGATGGTGCAGCAGATGCAGCCGTTGCTCATCTGCACGATCTGCTCGCGGCCATCCTGGACCAGGATCTCGTTGTCGATGTTTTCCTCGCCGAACTCGTTCTCGATCACGGCGATCTTCATGCCGTGCTGCTCGTTCAGGATGCGCTTGAGCAAGGTGGTCTTGCCGCTGCCGAGGAAGCCGGTCAGGATGGTGACCGGGGTCAGTTTGGACATTGTTGTTTCTCCGGGAAGGGAATACCGCTGGCCTGCCGTGCGCGGGGCCGGTGTGATTGGGGTGATGCCGGCGGCATGTGCCGGGCGGCGCGGGCGTTCATTGGCCGCGCCCGGTCGTGTGCGCGCCGCATTCGGCGCAGACGCCGTTGACGGTGAGTTCCACGTGCTCCACGGCGAAGCCGCTCGGCACCTTGGGCGCGGCCTGGGCCGGCACGCTGGCGCCGTCCAGGCAGAAGGTGCGGTCGCAGCGGCTGCAATGGAAATGGCTGTGCTGGCGGTGCGCCTGGGCGCGCGCGGCCTCGTGCTCGACCAGGCTGAAGCGGAACACGCGGTCGTGGCCGGCGCGCTTTTGCGCCAGGCCCTGCTCGACCAGCCAGTCCAGCACGCGGTAGACGGTCACGCGGTCCACCGCCTCGCCGTCGGCCGGCATGCGGTCGATCACCGCCTGGTGGGTCAGCGCCTCGCTGCTCTCCATCAGGCAGGCCAGGATGCCCAGGCGCGGCTGGGTGACGCGGGCGCCCAGCTCGCGCAGGCGCTCGTGGGCGGCGTCCAGGGTGGTCGCCGCCGGCGTCATGCCGGGGGCCGGCGCGGCCAGGTTGGGGGTGGGGCTGCTGCTCATGGGCCGATTTAACCATAGCGCCGGTACTGATGCAATTCAGTTGCGTCAACTGCGCTTGGGCGGATGGCCCGGGGCGGGTCTTCCGGCCGCTTTCCGGTTGCGCGCCGCTTGTGCCCCGCTTGTGCCCCGCTTGTGCTCCGCTTGTGCCCCGGTTGCGTCTATCATCGGCAACGGCAGGCCGCGCGGCGCCAGGATGGCGCGGCGCGCCCCGCCGCATTGCCGCGTATTGGCCGCCGGTCCCCAGGAGACGTCCCGATGCAGAACGATGCCAGTGCCCTGCTGTTCCCCAATTTCGAGCCGTTCCGCCTGCAACTGGGCGAAGTCTCCATCGCCGGCGTGCGGGGCGGCTCCGGGCCGCCGCTGCTGCTGTTGCACGGCCATCCGCAGAGCCACCTGATCTGGCACAAGGTGGCGCCCGCGCTGGCCGACCGCTTCACCGTCATCGCCACCGACCTGCGCGGCTACGGCGGCAGCGACGCGCCGCCGGGCAGCGCCGGCCACGAGAACTACAGCAAGCGCGCGATGGCGCAGGACCAGGTGGAGGCGATGGCGCGTCTGGGCTTCGGCAGCTTCGCGCTGTGCGCGCACGACCGCGGCGCGCGCGTGGCCCACCGCCTGTGCATGGACCACCCCGGGCGCGTCACGCGCGCCATGCTGCTCGACATCGCGCCCACGCTGGCGATGTACGAGCGCACCAGCATGGCCTTTGCCGCCGCCTACTGGCACTGGTTCTTCCTGATCCAGCCCGCGCCGTTTCCCGAGACGCTCATCAATGCCGAGCCCGAGTTCTACCTGCACAAGCTGATGGGGCTGCGCCACGGCGGCCCCAGCCCGTTCGCGCCCGACGCGATGGCCGCCTACGTCGCCGCCATGCGCGACCCGGCCCACGTGCACGCCATGTGCGAGGACTACCGCGCGGCGGCCACCATCGACCTGGAGCACGACCGCGCCGACCGCGCCGACGGCCGCCGCATCGAGTGTCCGCTGCGCGTGCTGTGGGGCGAGCACGGCGTGGTGGCGCGCTGCTTCGAGCCGCTCTCGCTGTGGCAGGAAGTGGCCGCCGACGTCAGCGGCCAGGCGCTGCCGTGCGGGCACTACATCCCGGAGGAAGCGCCGGCGCTGCTGCAGCAGGACATGCTCGATTTCTTCCGCTGATTGTCCGGGCCGGCCCCGGCGCGACCAGGGTGGGCCGGAAACCGGCTTTTAAGCGGCGATGGAAATGTCTTCGCGGGTTTTTCCGGATATTTGGCATTTTTCGGCATTGATAGCATTGCGCTCCGGTTGCGCGGCCCTTGCCGCGGGCCGGTGCGCCGTGCCCGTGTCATGGTCGGCGCCGCCGTCGGGATCGCTCGGATCGGGACGGCGGCGCGGGAACGGCCGCGCTCCGTCCGCGAGGACGGGCGCGCCGCTCCGGCCGGGACGGCGCCAAACGGGGAATGAGGCGGGTATCCAGGAGATAGCATGAAACGAGTTGCACAATTTGTCGCAGCCGCGCTGGCGGTGGGCGTGATGGGCACGCAGGCGGGCGCGCAGGCGCAGGAATTCCCGGGCAGCAAGCCGGTCTCGGCCGTGGTGCCGTTCGCGGCGGGCGGCCCGACCGACAAGGTCGCGCGCGAGCTGGTGATGATCATGTCCAAGCACCTGGGCACCACGATGGTGATCGAGAACCTCGGCGGCGCCGGCGGCACCATCGGCGCCAAGAAGGTCGCCCAGTCCAAGAACGACGGCTACACCATCCTGATCCACCACATCGGCATGTCGACGGCGCCGGCGCTGTACCGCAACCTCGGCTTCGATCCGCTCAAGGACTTCGAGACCGTGGGCGAGATCGCCGACGTGCCGATGGTGATGGTCGGCAACAAGAACCTGCCGCCGAACAACTTCAAGGACCTGCTGCCGTACATCAAGGCCAACGCCGCCAAGCTGTCGCTGGCCAACGCCGGCATCGGCTCGGCCTCGCACCTGTGCGGACTGCTGTTCCAGAGCGCGATCCAGACCGAGCTGACCACGGTGCCCTACAAGGGCACGGCGCCGGCGCTGACCGACATCCTGGGCGGGCAGGTCAACCTGATGTGCGACCAGACCACCAATATCGCCGGCCAGCTCAAGGCCGGTTCGCTCAAGCCCTACGCCGCCATGCAGAGCCGCCGCGTGGAAGCGTTCAAGGACATCCCGACCGCGGCCGAGCAGGGCCTGCCCGGCGTGGAAGTGAAGATCTGGCACGCCATGTACGCGCCCAAGGGCACGCCCAAGCCGGTGGTGGACAAGCTGTCCGCCGCGCTGCAGAAGGCCGTGACCGACCCCAACTTCCGCGCCAAGATGGCCGAGCTGGGCGCCGAGGCGGTGCCGGCCCAGCGCGCCACGCCGGATTCGCTCAAGACCTTCCTGACCGCCGAAATCGGCAAGTGGACGCCGGTCATCAAGAAGGCCGGGGTGTACGCCGACTGAGCCTCCGGCCAGCCGGAATGAAGAAAAGGCCACGCGCGACGCGTGGCCTTTTTGCTTTTGCGCCGCTTCTGCGCCGTTTCTGCACCGCTCTTGCGCCGTTCCCGCGCGGCCGGCCGGCATCCCGCCGAGTCTGCCAGGCTGGCCCGTTGGCGGCCCGGCCTGTCCGCTGCGCCGCGCGGCGCTCGTCTATATTGGTCTGGTGCCGCCGTCCGGCAGCCGGTCGGGGCGTCACCGCCGCGGCCCTTGAATTCGTTGCTACCGTCGCCAAGTAGCCCCCAGACATATTCTCGCGAAGGCATCATGGAACAGTATCACGGCACTACCATCGTCAGCGTGCGGCGCGGCAACCAGGTTGCGCTCGGCGGTGACGGTCAGGTCACTCTCGGCAATGTCGTCATGAAGGGCACGGCGCGCAAGGTGCGCCGCATCTATAACGGCAAGGTCCTGGTCGGCTTCGCCGGCAGCACGGCCGACGCATTCTCGCTGCTCGACCGCTTCGAGGCCAAGCTGGAGAAATACCAGGGCAACCTGACCCGCGCCGCCGTCGACCTCGCCAAGGACTGGCGCTCGGACCGCGCGCTGCGCCGGCTCGAAGCCATGCTCATCACCGCGGACCGCGACACCACGCTGGTCATCACCGGCAACGGCGACGTGCTCGACCCCGAAGGCGGCATCGCCGCGATCGGCTCGGGTGGCGTCTACGCCCAGTCGGCGGCCAAGGCCCTGGTGGAGAACACCGACCTCGGGCCCAGGGACATCGTGGAAAAGTCGCTCGGCATCGCCGGCGAGCTCTGCATCTACACCAACACCAACTTCGTCATCGAGACGCTGGAATAAGCGTCGGCCGGCCCCCGCGCCGCCGCCGGCGCGAGGCCTGCGCGTCTCCTTTCTTGAACGGATACCATGCCGCATACCATGACCCCGTCGGAAATCGTTTCCGAACTCGACAAGCACATCATCGGCCAGAACAAGGCCAAGAAGGCGGTGGCCGTCGCGCTGCGCAACCGCTGGCGCCGCCAGCAGGTGGAAGAACCCCTGCGCCAGGAAATCACCCCGAAGAACATCCTCATGATCGGGCCGACCGGCGTCGGCAAGACCGAGATCGCGCGCCGCCTGGCCAAGCTGGCCGACGCGCCTTTCATCAAGATCGAGGCGACCAAGTTCACGGAAGTGGGCTACGTCGGCCGCGACGTGGACACCATTGTGCGCGATCTCGCCGAGATGGCGGTCAAGCAGGCGCGCGAGTCCGAGATGAAGAAGGTGCGCACCAAGGCCGAGGAAGCCGCCGAGGACCGCCTGCTCGACGTGCTGCTGCCGCCGCCGCGCGATATCGGCTTCAACCAGCCCGAGGAAAAGGATTCCAACACCCGCCAGGTGTTCCGCAAGAAGCTGCGCGAAGGCCAGCTCGACGACAAGGAAATCGAGCTCGAGGTCTCCGCCGGCACGCCCAGCATGGACATCATGGGCCCGCCGGGCATGGAAGACATGACCGAGCAGATCCGCACCATGTTCGCGGGCCTGGGCCAGGGCAAGAAGGCGCGCCGCAAGATGAAGGTGGCCGAAGCGTTCAAGCTGCTGATCGACGAGGAAGCCGCCAAGCTGCTCAACGACGAGGAGCTCAAGCACAAGGCGGTGGCCAACGTGGAGCAGAACGGCATCGTGTTCCTCGACGAGATCGACAAGATCGCCAGCCGCAGCGAAGTGGGCGGCGGAGAAGTGTCGCGCCAGGGCGTGCAGCGCGACCTGCTGCCGCTGGTCGAGGGCACCACGGTGAACACCAAGTACGGCATGATCAAGACCGATCACATCCTGTTCATCGCCTCCGGCGCGTTCCACCTGTCCAAGCCGAGCGACCTGATCCCGGAACTGCAGGGCCGCTTCCCGATCCGCGTCGAGCTGGAGTCGCTGTCGGTGTCCGACTTCGAAGCCATCCTGACGCAGACCGACGCCAGCCTGACCAAGCAGTACCAGGCGCTGCTCGGCACCGAGCAGGTCCAGCTCGTGTTCGCGCCGGACGGCATCCGCCGCCTCGCGGAGATCGCGTTCTCGGTCAACGAGAAGGTCGAGAACATCGGCGCGCGCCGCCTGTACACGGTGATGGAGCGGCTGCTGGAGGACCTGTCCTTCCACGCCGCCAAGTCGTCGGGCGAGACCGTCACCATCGACGCCGCCTATGTCGATGAGCGGCTCGGCGACCTCGCCGGCAACGAGGACCTGTCGCGCTACGTGCTGTAAGCCGCCGCCCCGGCAGCCAGCCCCGATCGCCCCGCGTGGACACGCTCCACGCGGGGCGATCCGCATTTGGGGCCTGCCTATGCCAACTGTGGGAATCGTCTGACGCGGCTTTCGGAGCCGCACGCCTGCTTGCGCGCGGGCTTGCTGCGTAACCTGTTCATACGGTGTGGGCCAGAGCGGACCGCAGGCCGGAGCCGCCATCCACGCCATGCCGTCACTGAAAAGGAGCATGACATGATGAAGAAATGGCTGATTGCCACAGCGTGTTCGATGATGATCGCCGCCCCCGCCGGTCATGCGCTGGCCCAGGGCGCGCCGGGATCCAAGGCGGACTATGACGCCGCCGTGAAGACGGCCAACGCCGGCTACAAGGCCGCGCGGGCCCGCTGCGACAGCCTCAAGGACAACGCCCGGGACGTGTGCGTGAAGGAGGCCAGGCGCGACCAGGACGTGGCCAAGGCCAACGCCGAAGCCACCCGGGACGGCACCGCGAAGGCCCGCGCCAAGGCCGAGAAGGTCAAGGCCGACGCCGACTACGACGTCGCCAGGGAAAAGTGCGACGACCGCAAGGGCAACGACAAGGACGTGTGCGTGAAGGAAGCCAAGGCCGCCCACGAGCAGGCGCTCGGCGCGGCCAAGGTCGACAAGGCCGCCGCCACCGGCACCAGTACCGACGTGGCCGAGGCGCGCCGCGACGCCAGGAAGGACACCGTCGACGCCAGCTACAAGGCCGACAAGGAAAAGTGCGACGCGCTGTCCGGCGACGCCAAGGACAAGTGCCAGGCCAACGTGCAGGCCAGGTACGCCAAGTAACCTGAAACCAGCGCTGAAACCGGCGCCGAAACCAGCACCGAAACCCGCAGCAACCGGGCCGGCCAGCCGCGCCGCGGCGCCCCCGTCCACCGCAATCTCGACCAAGGAGCAACCATGAACTGGGATCAGATCGAAGGCAAGTGGGATCAGGCCAAGGGCAAGATCAAGGAGAAGTGGGGCCAGCTCACCGACGACGACCTCACGCAGATCCAGGGCAAGCGCGACCAGCTTGCCGGCCGCATCCAGGAACGGTACGGCTATACCAAGGAACGTGTCGAGGATGAAATGAAAGCGTGGGAGCGTGACACGCGCTGGTAAGGACCGTAAGCATTGGTAAGCGCGCTGGCAAGCGCTGCCGTGCGATGACAAAGTGGCGGCCGGCTCTCCCCCCTGGGGAGCCGGCTTGCCGCTCTCACCAGCCATCCGCGCCGCGCTCCGGCCGGCGGGAACTTGACGGTGCAGCGGCGCAGGTCATCTCCACGGCCCCGCGGCGGGTCGTTCCACGGAGGCTGCCGGCCATGCCGCCGGCGGCCTTCATGACAACAACCGCAAACCGATCAGGCAGGAGGACCGAAATGAAACGCGAGCTGCTGTCCTATTTCGCCGTGCTTGGCGGCATGGCCGCCGCCACCCTGTTCCTGTGCGCGCGCCCCGATGTCGCGCCGCATGCGGCGCTGGCCACGCCCGCCGCGATCCGCGCCGCCGCCGACACACACACCGGCACGCGCACCGACACAACACGCACTGAAACGCGCACCGAGACACAAGCCGGCACGCGCGCCGACGCCGTGCCGCCCGCCGCCGAACTGGCGGTCGAGGCCGGCGACCTCGGCTCGCGCGCCGACCGCCATGCCAGCGACGCGCTGCGCGTGGCGCAGCAGCCGGTGCGGGAAGACGATCTCGACTGGGACTACGTCCAGCTGCGGCTCTGACGATGCCGCGCGCGGCCCGCGCGCCGCGCTAGCGCATCAGCGCGCTAGCGCGAGACCGGCCGCTTGCCCAGCTTGCGCTGCAGCGTGCGCCGGTGCATGTTGAGCGCGCGCGCGGTGGCCGAGATATTGCCGTCGTGCTCGGCCAGCACGCGCTGGATGTGTTCCCACTCCAGGCGCGCCACCGACAGCGGCACCGGCTCTTCCATCGCGGCTTCGGCCGCGTCTTCCGATACCCCCGCCATCAGCGCGGTCAGGATCGAATCCACATTGGCCGGCTTGGCCAGGTACTCGTCGGCGCCATGCTTGACCGCCGCCACCGCGGTGGCGATGCTGGCGTAGCCGGTCAGCACCAGGATGCGCGCGTCCGGCAGGGCCGCGCGCAGCGGCCCGACCAGGTGCAGGCCGGATTCCGCCGGCGCGGTGCTGCCGGCCTCGGGCGGCGCGCTCAGGTGCAGGTCCAGCGTGATGTAGGCGAACGGCGTCTGCGCGGCCAGCGCGAGCGCCTGCGCGCCGGTGTGCGCGATCTGCACCGCGTAGCCGCGGCGCGTGAGCGCGCGCGCCAGCGCGCCGGCGAACACGGCATCGTCGTCGATGACCAGGAAGGGGCCGGCATCGCCGGTGCCGGGCTGCTGCGTGGCGGCGGGGTCGTGGGAGGCGTCGGTCATGGCTGGCTCGTTGTCGTGGGTGCGGCCGTGGATGGGGCCGGGGGTGAGGCAATCGGTTGCGCTTCGGGCGGCGCGGCGGCAGGCTCGGGCAGGTGCAGCTCGGCCACGGTGCCGCCTTCGTGGTGGTCGTGCCAGGCCAGCCATCCGCCCATCTGCAGCGCGGCGCTCTGCGCCAGGTAGGCGCCGATGCCCTGGCCGCCGTGCATGCTACTCATGGGCGCCTCGCCGAGCCGCGCGCGCTGCGCCGGCGGGATGCCGAGGCCGCGGTCGGTGACGCGGAAGGTCAGCGTGGGCTGGCCCTCCTGCTTGTCGAGCACGATGGCCAGGCGCAGCGGCACCTGCGCGTGGCCGGCGGCGAGCTGGCTGCGCGCGGCGTTGTCGAGCAGGATGGTCAGGATCTGGCCCACGCGCGCGGCCTCCACCGGCAGCGCGGCGGCCTCGCCGATGGCGCTGGCTTCCAGGCGCGCATGCGGGTGGCGCAACTGCCAGCGCTCGACGAAGCCGTCCAGCCAGGCGTCCACGCGCTGCGGCGCGGCGGTCTGGTGGTCGTCGCGCAGGCGCGCCAGGATCGACTTGCACAGGTCGAGCTGCTGCTCCACGGTCTGCAGGTCGGGCAGGTAGGCGTTGACCGGGGTGGCGCCCAGGCGCGCGTCGGCGGCATCGGCGCGCAGCTCGCCCGCGATCACCGCGAGCGTGGCCAGCGGCGTGCCGATCTCGTGCGCCACGGCGGCGGCCTGGTCGTTGAGCGCCTCGATGCGCGCGTCGCGCAGCAACTGCTCGCGCGCGAGGTTGAGCTCGGCGTCGCGCTGGCGCAGCACGTTGGACAGGCGCGCCACGAACACCGCGATCATGGTGGCGCTGACGACGAAGTTCAGCCACATGCCGGCGAGGTGGTAGGTGATGGCGTTGTCCGGGTTGTGCAGGTTCAGCGGCACGTACTCGATCAGCATCACGCTGTAGCAGGCCATCGCGTAGAAGGCCAGCACCACCACGAGGCGCCACGGCAGCACCGCCCCGGCGATGGCCAGGCCGGGTAGGTAGAACGAGACGAACGGGTTGGTCGCGCCGCCGGTGAAGAACAGCGCGGCCGACAGCGCGGTCAGGTCGACCAGCAGCTGGCCCATCAGCTCGGCGTCGCTGGGCCGCGCGCCGCGCCCGCGCTGGTGGCGCAGGCGCAGCCCGGTCAGCAGGTTGAACAGCGTCTGCAGCGTGAGGATGGCCAGCAGCGGACTGTAGGGCAGGATCACGCCGGCCACCGCCTCGCACGACACCAGCAGCAGCGCCTGCCCGCCGAGCAGCGCCCAGCGCAGCCAGAACAGGCGGCGCAGGCTCACCAGGTTGTGGCGCAGCGGGCCGGTGCGGGCGGAGGTCGCCGCGGCGGCAGCGGCAGCGGCGGACGCGGCGGCGGGAGAGGCCGGGCCGGGCGGCACGGCGGAGGAGGTATCCATGCCGCGAGTTTAACAATGGCGCGGCGCGGGCCCGCATTATGCGACACCGTGCCGCATTGGCCACCCCGCGGCGCGCTGCCAGACTGGTTCGTTGACTGCCGGCGCCGGCCACGCCGCCCGCGCCGGCATGGTCTAATGGCGCCTTTGCGACGCAAGTGAAGTTCAGTGGAGAAGATTCCCATGCAAGCCAGATTCCTCGCCGCCCTGCCCGCCGCCGCCGCTGCCGTGCTGGCCGCGCTCTGTTCGGGCGCGGCCTTCGCGCAGGTCGACGTCAGCAACGCCTGGGCCCGCGGCACCGTGCCGGCGCAGACCGCGACCGGCGTGTTCATGACCCTGCACGCGCACGAGACGGCCAAACTGGTCGGCGTGAGCACGCCCGCCGCGGCCACCGCCGAGGTCCATGAAATGAAGATGGACGGCAACGTCATGCGCATGCGCGCGGTCGGCGCGCTGGACCTGCCGCGCATGCAGGACGTGGAGCTCAAGCCGGGCGGCTACCACGTGATGCTGATGGGCCTCAAGGCGCCGCTCAAGAAGGGCGACACCGTGCCGCTGACGCTCAGGATCGAGCAGGGCGGCAAGGTGATCGAGGAGAAGGTGGACGCCGAGGTGCGCGACCTCGGGGCCGGCGCGCCCGCGGCCGGCGCGCACGGCGACCACAAGCACTGAAATTGAAGTCCCGGCTCCGGCCGGCGGTTCCGCGCTCCGGCGGTCCGGTCAGCGGTTCGGTCAGCGGTCCGGCGCGGCTCAGCGGCGCAGGCTGATCGCGTCGCCGGGCTCGTCGCCCGCCGCCACCGCCTTGACGCGCTCGCGCAGCCAGGTCTGGCCCGGGTCGGCGTCGGTGCGGTCGTGCCAGATCAGGCTGAAGGTGAAGCCCGGCAGCGCGAAGGGCGGCTCGAACACCGCGAAGCGCGCGTCGTCCTCGAACGCGGCCAAGCTGCGGCGCGCCGTGGTCAGGACCAGGTTGGTGCCGGCGATCAGCGCCGGCGCCACGCTCCAGTGGGGCAGCACGCAGGCGATCTTGCGCCGCCCGCCGGCCTTGGCCACCGCGGCGTCGATGGCGTCCACGCGCTCGCCGTGGGCCGACACCAGCACGTGCGAGCGGGCCAGGTAAGCCACCTGGTCCAGCTTGCCCTGGCCGCGCACCGTGGCCGCATCCACCATGCAGGCATAGGCTTCCTCGAACAGCGGCGCGCCGCGCATGCCTTCGGGCGGCGCCTCGAACACGCCCAGCGCGAGGTCGATCTCGCCGTCCGCCACCTTGGCCACCATGCCTTCGCGGCTGGCCTGCGAGACCACCAGGTCGATGCCCGGCGCGGCCTTGCGCACCGCGCGCAGCAGGCTGGGCAGCAACGCCATCGCGCCGTAGTCGGACATGGCCAGGCGGAAGCTGCGGCGCGCCGTGGCGGGCTGGAAGCCCGTCGGCCCGAGCAGGATGCGCACCTGCGCCAGCGCCTCGGCCAGCGGCCCGGCCAGCTCGTGGGCGCGCGGGCTCGGCACCAGCCCGCCCTGGCCGCGCACCAGCAGCGGGTCGTCCAGCAACTGGCGCAGGCGGCCCAGCGCGTGGCTGACGGCCGGCTGGCTCAGGTGCAGGCGCAGCGCCGCGCGCGAGATATGTCGTTCGGCCAGCAGCGCTTCCAGCACCACCAGCAGGTTCAGGTCGATTGCACGTAGATCATTCATGGGGCGAATAGTAGCCGCATGAATGGGAAATGGAAATTCGTTGCGCAATATTTTGCGTGGGGCACCGCGGCAGGCCCGCTGCTCAGGCGGCGCCGGGCGCCGCTTCGGCGGCCTCGCGGCGCCTGGCCAGGCAGGCCGGGCACAGGCAGTGCCGGCCCGGCACGATCAGCCGCGCCGGCAGCAGCGGCTGGCTGGCGCACCAGCACTGCGGCAGGCCGGCCGCGTAGCCGCACACGAAGCCGGCGCCGCAGGCGCTGCAATGCTCGACCGGGCGCAGCTGGCCGGTCAGCACGGTGGCCGGGTCGCTCACGGCGCGGCGCCGGGCTTGCCGGCATTGTCTGCGGTGCCCGGGCGGCGCCTGTCGGTGCACCGGGCACCGGGTTTGTCAGGGTGCAGGCTCTTTGTCATGCCGCTGTTCTAATGTGTAGCGAGACTTGTGCGCGACCGGCGGGCAGATCGCCGGCTGGACTGTTGCGTGGAGGGGACGTCATGGTGCGCCGCAGGACGCATGTGCCGGCCTTGTGCCCCCGCTGCGCCACGGTCCGCTCGCGTGCGCTCCGGTTTCTTGTAAAATCGGCGCCTGCCGCGGCCGGAGGTGGCTTGTCAGGGGCACGATGCCCATGACGCGCCTGCCTGCCGCCGGCCAGAACCGCCATGATACCTGTTGAATCTCACGGATGTCCCTTGCCATGAACGCCGACAACCCCGGGCCTGCCGCAACTGCGGTGGCCGCCATCGCCCCCGCCCTCAAGGCCGAAATCCTTGCCGAGGCGCTGCCCTATATCCGCAAGTTTCACGGCAAGACCATCGTGGTCAAGTACGGCGGCAATGCCATGACCGAGGAAAAGCTCAAGCACGGCTTCGCGCGCGACGTGATCCTGCTCAAGCTGGTCGGCATGAACCCGGTGGTGGTCCACGGCGGCGGCCCGCAGATCGACGAGGCGCTGAAGAAGGTCGGCAAGGTCGGCACCTTCATCCAGGGCATGCGCGTGACCGACGAAGAAACGATGGAAGTGGTCGAGTGGGTGCTCGGCGGCGAGGTCCAGCAGGACATCGTCATGCTGATCAACCAGTACGGCGGCCAGGCCGTGGGCCTGACCGGCAAGGACGGCGGCCTGATCCGCGCCAAGCGCCTGAAGATGCCGGACCGCGAGAACCCGGGCGCCTTCATCGACATCGGCTACGTGGGCGACATCGAGGCCATCAACCCGGCCGTGGTCAAGGCGCTGCAGGACGACGCCTTCATCCCGGTGATCTCGCCGATCGGCTTCTCCGACGACGGCCAGGCCTACAACATCAACGCCGACGTGGTCGCCGGCAAGATGGCCGAGATCCTCAAGGCCGAAAAGCTGGTCATGATGACCAACATCCCGGGCGTGATGGACAAGGCCGGCAACCTGCTGACCGACCTGTCGGCGCGCGAGATCGAGGAGCTGTTCGCCGACGGCACCATCTCCGGCGGCATGCTGCCCAAGATCTCGTCGGCGCTGGACGCGGCCAAGAGCGGCGTCAACTCGGTGCACATCGTCGATGGCCGCATCGAACACTCGCTGCTGCTCGAAATCCTGACCGAACAGGCGTTCGGCACCATGATCCGCTCGCACTGAGCGGCGTCCGCCGGCCGCGCGCGCCGCGCGCTGCCGGTCCTGCCTTCCTTCCCTTCCCGCGTGCCGACACCAACCCAGACCCCGCGCCCCAGCCTGCGCGGTGCGCGCCGCCGCCGCCCCGCCGGCGACAATTCCGGCCGCACCGTCTGGCTGTTCGATCTCGACAACACGCTGCACGACGCCTCGCACGCGATCTTCCCGGCCATCAACCGGTTGATGACGGCGTACGTGGCGCGCGTGATCGGCTGCGACGAGGCCACCGCCAGCGAGATGCGGGTGAAGTACTGGCAGCGCTACGGCGCCACGCTGCTCGGCATGATCCGCCACCACGGCGTGGACCCGGCCGACTTCCTGCGCGCCGCGCACGATTTTCCCGAGCTGGCGCAGATGGTGCGCGTGCAGCGCGGGCTGGCCGCGCACCTGATGCGCCTGCCGGGCCGCAAGATCCTCGTCACCAACGCGCCCGCGCAGTACGCGCGCGCGGTGCTGCGCGTGGCCGGCATCGCGCACTGCTTCGAGCGCGTGGTGGCGGTCGAGGACATGTGGGTGCACGGCCACCTGCGGCCCAAGCCCGACCGCCGCATGCTGCGCCGGCTGCTGGCCCAGCACGGCGTGGCGCCGCACCGCGCGGTGCTGGTGGAAGACACGCTGTCCCACCTCAAGCGCTACGCCGGCACCGGCATCCGCACCGCCTGGGTGACGGGCTATCTGCGCACGTTGGCGCCGTCGCGCCCGCACGCGGTGCCGCTGCCGGCCGATGCCGCGGTGGCCGGCGTGAGCGGCGACGCCGTGCTGCGCAGCACGCTCGATGCCGAAGACCGCCAGCGCGCCGGCCACGCCGCGCAGGAGCGCTCGGTGACGCTGGTGGCGGCCGAGACGCAGGACCCGCCGGCCGCGGCCGCGCAGGGCGCGGCCGGCGGCACCGCGCCCCAGGCGCTGCCCGCTTCGGCGCCGCGGGTGCGCGCGCGCATCGTAAATCGTCCCGGCTATGTGGACGTAAAAGTACAATCCATGCATCAACTCAAACAAAGAATGCGGGGAATCGGGTCATGATGCAGAGCAATGGGCGCCCCTCGGGCGCCGCTTCAGGCAGCAATGCCGGCACCACCGCGGGCACCACCGCGGCCGCCGGCGCGCCGGCCGCGGGCGCCGACGGGGCGCCGGTGCGCAAGCGGCCGCGCCCCGGCGAGCGGCGCGTGCAGATCCTGCAGACGCTGGCCGGCATGCTGGAAGTGCCGCGCGGGGAGAAGATCACCACCGCCGCGCTGGCCGCCAAGCTGAGCGTGTCGGAGGCGGCGCTGTACCGCCATTTCGCCAGCAAGGCGCAGATGTTCGAAGGCCTGATCGGCTTCATCGAGCAGACCGTGTTCGGCCTCATCAACCAGATCACCACGCAGGAAGAGAACGGCCTGCGCCAGGCGCACGCCATCGTGCGCATGCTGCTGTCGTTCGCCGAGAAGAACCCCGGCATGACGCGCGTGCTGACCGGCGAGGCGCTGGTCGGCGAGCACGACCGCCTGCAGGAGCGCATCAACCAGCTGGTGGACCGCATCGAGGCCTCGCTGCGGCAGTGCCTGAAGGTCGCCATCAGCCAGGGCGCCTTCCCGGCCGACGCCGACGTGCCGGTGCGCGCCGCGCTGATCGTGGCGGCGGTGCAGGGCCAGTGGCACCGCTACGCCAAGAGCGGCTTCCGCAAGCTGCCCAGCGAGAACGCCGACGCGCAACTGCGCGTGCTGCTGGGCTGAGCCGCCACGATCAGCGCGGCACGTGGATGCTGGCCTTGACGTGCTTGAGGTTGGCCACGATGGTGAAGGTCATCACGATCAGCAGCGACCACGAGCTCCACTTGCCCACGTGCACCGCCGACCACGCGCCGAGCTGGTCGGGATAGCGCCATACCGAGAAGAAGGTGCTGATGTTCTCGGCGATCCAGACGAACAGCCCGATCAGCACGAAGGCCAGCAGCAGCGGCATGCCGCGCTCGCGGTCGAGCGGGCGGAAGCGCACCGTGGCGCGCGCGTAGAGGCCGCAGATGCCGCAGGCCAGGTACCAGCGGTAGTCGCCGATATAGTGGTGCGTGAAAAAGTTGGCATACACCAGCACCGCCATCGCGGCCGCCATCCAGTGCGGCGGATGGTGCCGCACGCTGACGCCGAGGATGCGCCAGGCCTGGATGATGTAGCTGCCCACCGCCGCGTACATGAAACCCGCGAACAGCGGCACGCCAAGCACCTTGGTGTAGGCGAAGTCGGGATAGCTCCACGACTGGATGCCGCCGGAGGTCTTGAACGCCTCCAGCGCGAAGCCCACCACGTGGAACAGGCTGATGGCCTTGAGCTCGTCCACGGTTTCCAGCCGCGCCCACACCATCGCCGCCTGGATGGCGAGCGCCGCGGCCAGCAGCAGGTCATAGCGCGGGATGCCCAGCCAGCCGCCGCGCGGCACCGCGAACACCGCCAGGAAGAACAGCCCGGCGAACAGGCAGGCGCGCGCCTCCTTGATGCCGAAGGCGAGCAATTCGCACAGCGCGCGCCGCGTGCCCGCCAGCGCCAGCGCCGGGCGCGGCGCGGTCAGGAAGCGGTCGATGCGGTTGGTGGCGGCCAGGGCCGCGCCGCTGGCCGGTGTCATGCGGGCCTCACTTGGCCAGCGCGGGACGCCGCGCCAGCCCCGCGCGCTCCAGCCACAGCCGCAGGCCGGCGCCAAGCGTGCCCGCCGCCAGCAGCGGCAAGCCGATCCACAGGCATTCGAGCCGCAGGCGCGCCACGCCGAACAGGCCCGCCGCCGACAGCGGCAATGGCCGCCACGGCAGGTTCACGCGCCGGTCCGTCAGCGGGTAGAACAGCGCCGAGCCGATGCCGCGGTCGGTGAGCAGGTCCAGCAGCGGATGCGACACGGCGCTCGCCGCCACGAACAGGAACGCGATGCCGGGCCGCCAGCCGCGGCGCCGCGCCGCCAGCGCGGCCAGCAGGCCGAGCGCCAGCGCGAAGCCGATCGAGTGCGTCAGGCCCCGGTGGCCCAGCACCGTGTCGTAGCGCACGCCGGCGTGCCAGACGGCGAGCATGTCCAGGTCCGGCAGCACGCTGGCCGCCACGCCGGCGGCCAGCAGGCCGGCCGGCACGCGGCGCGGGCCGAGCGCGGCCGCGAGGGCCAGCGGCGGGGCGCAATGGAGATAGGTCGGCATGAGCGGCGGTTTCCTTTGGGCTCGGCAATGAGAATGCCGCCAGTGTGCCGCCGCCGTGTGAGGCGCCGCGGAAGCCTGTGTGAAGCGAATGTGTGGCGAACCGGCCGCCGCCGGCGCTATGCCGACGGCAGCGTCAGCGTGGCGCAGGCCCCGCCCCGCGCGCCGTTGGCCAGCGCGATGGCGCCCTGGTGCAGCGTGGCGATCTCGCGCACGAAGCACAGCCCCAGCCCGGTGCTCTTGTCCTGGCCGCCCGGGCGCGGCAGCGAGTAGAAGCGCTCGAACAGGCGCGGCAGCGCGTAGTCCGGGATGCCCGGCCCCTGGTCGGCCACGCGCACGGCGGTGGTGGCGCCGGCCTGCTCCACCGAGATGTCCACCGCGCTGCCCGCCGGCGCGAAATCGAGCGCGTTTTCCAGCAGGTTGGCCAGCGCCTGGCGCAGCAGGAACGGGTCGCCTTCCACGGCCGGGTCAGGCTGCGCGGGCGGCAGCAGGCGCAGCGACAGTTCGCGCTGGCGCGCGCGCGGCTCCAGCTCCTGCAGCAGTTGCCCGATCAGCGGCAGCAGCGCCACGCGCTCGCGCGTCTCCAGGCGCTGGCGCTGCTCCAGCGCGGCCAGCGCCAGCAGCTTGCGGATCATCTGTTCCAGGCGCTGCGCCTGGCGGCCGATGTTGGCGGCGAAGCGGCCGCGGTCCGCCGCCGGCATGTCCTCCTGCAGCAGCTCGGCCGCGCCGCCGATGGCCGCCAGCGGGCTCTTCATCTCGTGCGTGAGGGTGTGGATGTAGTGCTCGACGTACTGTTTGTCTTCCAGACGCGCGCGCATGCCCTGCACCGCGCGGCCCAGCTCGGCCAGCTCGCTGGCGCCGCGCAGCGGCATCTCGGCGCGCTCGCCGGCCGCCACCGCGCGCGCGTAGCGCTGCAGGCGGCGCAGGCCGTGCACCAGCCACAACGTGCAGGCCAGGCCGATGGCGAAGGCGCCGCCCATCAGCAGCAGGCCGTTGAGCAGGATCTTGCGCTGGCTGCGCGCGATGAACGGCGCCATCGTCACGTTGGGCTTGGCCACGGTCAGCACGCCGATGATCCGGCCGTCGTCGCGGATCGGCGCGGCCACGTGCATGACGGTGCTGGCGTCGTCGTCCGGGTCGGCGCGCGTGCTGCGCGCGCCGTACTGGCCGCGCAGGGTGCGGTAGACGTCGTTCCAGCGCGAGTAGTCGGCGCCTGTCGCGCCTGTCGCGCTTGTCCCGGCGTCGCCGGAGTCGAAGCGCACGATGCCGCGCTCGTCGGTGACGTAGATGCGGTAGCCGACCGCGTCCTTGTGCATGCCCCACACGTTGGCGTCGACCTTGTCCTCGCGCAGCCGCGCCAGGCGCCGCGCGAAGGCGCCGTCGGCGATATGCTCGCTCTTGAGGTCGTCGGCGGCCAGCACCGCGAGCACGTGGGCGGTGTCGACCAGCGTGTCCTCCATCGCCTGCCGCACGCCCGGCTTGACCTCCTGCACGAACACGCGCAGCGTGAGGAAGGCCGCCAGCCCGACGATCAGGAAGAAGCCGAAGAAGATGCGAAGGCCGATGTGCATGCGTGGGCGCGAAGGAAGGGAGAGCGGGATCAGGCCGCGAGCGAATAGCCCATGCCGCGGTGCGTGCGGATCGGGTCGCAGCCGGGATCGAGCGCGCGCAGCTTGGCGCGCACGGTCTTGACGTGGGTGTCGACGGTGCGGTCGATGGTGTCGGCGGCATCGTGCCAGACCAGCGCCATCAGCTGCGCGCGCGAGTAGATGCGCCCCGGGTGCCGCAGCAGCAGCGACAGCAGCAAGTATTCGTAGCGGGTCAGGTCCAGCCACCGGCCGCGCCAGGCCACGCGCGCGCCGTCGGCGTCGAGCGTGAATTCCTGCGCGGCGGCGGCTGGCGGCGCTGGCGGCGGTGTAGCGCGCGTGCCGGCGCGGCGCAGGATCACGCGCACGCGCGCGGCCAGCTCGCGCGGCGAGAACGGCTTGACCACGTAGTCGTCGGCGCCGATCTCCAGGCCCACGATGCGGTCGATCTCTTCATGGCGCGCGGTCAGGAAGATCACCGGCACGTCGGAGAACGTGCGCAGCGTGCGGCAGACCTCGAAGCCGTTGATGTCCGGCAGGCCCACGTCGAGAATCACCAGGTCGGGCACCTGCGCGCGCAGCCGCGCCAGCGCCGCGCCGCCGAGCGCGCAATGCGCCACCGACATGCCGTCGGTGGACAGCGCGTAGAGGATGGTGTCCGCGATCGCGGCTTCGTCTTCGATGACCAGGATGCTGGGCGGGTTCGTCAAGGCAAGGCTCGCTGGCAGTAGGGACAACGGCGCGGGGCGGGCGGCGCCGGCGCCGTTTGCTCTATAATAAGCGCGTCGCGCCGATTTGATGACTGGCTTGCGGGCGCGCGGCAGCCACGGTTCCCTTGTCGGGATGTCGCGGCGGCCAATATAAATGCGGCTAAAGAGGTTGGGCCGGTACCCTGCCACGCAAGGCACCGGCAAGCGGCGACAAGGCCCGCGCAAAACCCGATTGGCTGCGCCACCGTTCGTGCAAATGCAAACCGCAACCGCACGCGACGGCCATGCAAATGCCGGTCGGGTTTTTTTACGCCCGTCTCCCGGCGGGCCCACTTCATGACAGACGTAGCTACGCCTCCTGCCACGCTGGCACCGCCGGCCGATTCGGTCGGCATCGTCACGCCGCGGCGCATGCATTTCCCCGAGCCGCTGAAGCTGCGCAACGGCACCTCGATCGCCGACTACGACCTGATGGTCGAGACCTACGGCACGCTCAACGCCGCGCGCTCCAACGCCGTGCTGGTGTGCCACGCGCTCAACGCCTCGCACCACGTGGCGGGCGTGTCGGCGCACGATCCGCACGACGTGGGCTGGTGGGACAACATGGTCGGCCCCGGCAAGCCGCTCGACACCAACCGCTTCTTCGTCATCGGCGTGAACAACCTCGGCTCGTGCTTCGGCTCGACCGGCCCGATGAGCCCCAACCCCGCCACCGGCAAGCCCTACGGCGCGATGTTCCCGGTGGTGACGGTGGAAGACTGGGTCAACGCGCAGGCGCGCGTGGCCGACCAGTTCGGCATCGCGCAGTTCGCCGCGGTGATGGGCGGCAGCCTCGGCGGCATGCAGGCGCTGGCGTGGAGCCTGATGTACCCGGACCGGCTGCGCCACTGCATCGTGGTGGCCTCCACGCCCAAGCTGTCGGCGCAGAACATCGCCTTCAACGAGGTGGCGCGCAGCGCCATCCTGTCGGACCCGGACTTCCACGGCGGCAACTACTACGCGCACAACGTCAAGCCCAAGCGCGGCCTGCGCGTGGCGCGCATGATCGGCCATATCACCTACCTGTCCGACGAGGACATGGCCGAGAAATTCGGCCGCGAGCTCAAGACCGACGACATCCGCTTCTCGTTCGACGTCGAGTTCCAGGTGGAGAGCTACCTGCGCTACCAGGGCGACAAGTTCGCCGAGTATTTCGACGCCAACACCTACCTGCTGATCACGCGCGCGCTGGACTACTTCGATCCCGCGCTGGCCTTCGGCGGCGACCTCACGCGCGCGGTGGCGCAGACCCGCGCCAGCTTCCTGGTGGCCAGCTTCACCACCGACTGGCGCTTCGCGCCGAACCGCAGCCGCGAGCTGGTCAAGGCGCTGCTCGACAACAAGCGCCCGGTCAGCTACGCCGAGATCGACGCGCCGCACGGCCACGACGCCTTCCTGCTGGACGACGCGCGCTACCACAACCTGATGCGCGCCTACTACCAGCGCATCGCCGAGGAGATTGGTGCATGAACGCCGCTGCCAACCCCAACATCCTGGCGCTGCGCCCCGACTTCCGCGCCATCGCGCGCTGGATCGAGCCCGATTCCACTGTGCTGGACCTCGGCTGCGGCGACGGCAGCCTGCTGCGCGTGCTGCAGGACGAGCTCGACGTGCAGGCCTACGGCATCGAGATCCAGGACGAAGGCGTGCTGGCGTGCGCGCAGAAGGGCGTGCACGTGATCCAGCAGAACCTGGAAGGCGGACTGGCGCTGTTCGAGGACAAGAGCTTCGATACGGTGATCCTGTCGCAGACGCTGCAGACCATCCACAACACCGCGCAGGTCCTGCGCGAGACGCTGCGCGTGGGGCGCGAATGCATCGTGTCGTTTCCCAACTTCGGCTACTGGCCGCACCGGCTGTCGGTGTTCCGCGGCCGCATGCCGGTGTCGGAGGCGCTGCCCTACCAGTGGTACAACACGCCCAACGTGCGCGTGCTGACCATCAGCGACTTCGAGGCGCTCGCGCCCAAGGTCGGGCTGCGCGTGCTGGACCGCGTGGTGATGCACGAAGGCGTGACGGTCAACTGGGGGCGGAACTGGCGCGGCAGCCTGGCGGTGTACCGGGTGTGTGCCGCCTGAGGGCGGCGCGAAGGCAGCGCGAAGGTAGCGTGACGGCGGCCTGAACGGGCGCGTCCGGCCCTGGCGGCGCGCGCCGGCAGCGCGCGGCGCTTTGGCGTATTATCGAACGACCGTACTTTTTTCGGCATCGATTCAAACATAATACGCAGAGACATCATGACCGCCACCCAAGCCGCCAGCCAGCCCGTCCACTCCTTCGACCACGCGATCGCGCTGGAGCACGCGGGCGGCAATCTCTTCCACGGCCGCACCACGCCGGAGTACTGGAACATGATCGGGCCGTTCGGCGGCATCACCGCGGCCACGCTGCTGCAGGCCGCGCTCCGGCATCCGGCCCGGCTCGGCGACCCGTCCGCGCTGACCGTCAACTTCGCCGGCCCGATCGTGGCAGGGCCGTTCGTGATCGAGGCGCGCCCGGTGCGCACCAACCGCAACACCCAGCACTGGTCGATCGAGCTGCGCCAGGGCGACGAGGTGGCCACCACCGCCACCGCCTTCTTCGCCGTGCGCCGCGAGACGTGGAACTGCGCCGAGGCGGCATTCCCGCAGGTGCCGCCCGCGCAGGCCGTGCCGCCGATGGCGGGCTTCGCGCCGGTGCGCTGGCTCGATGCCTACGAGCTGCGCCCGGTGCGCGGCGCCAAGCCGAGCGCCGAGCCCGGCACCGAGCATCCCGACAGCCTCACGCAGTTCTGGCTGCGCGACGCGCCGGCGCGCACGCCGGACTTCGCCGCGATGGCGGCGTGGTGCGACACCTTCTACCCGCGCATCTTCCTCAAGCGCGCCGGTTTCGTGCCGGCCGGCACGGTGTCGCTGACCACGTATTTCCATGCCGACGCCGCCACGCTGGCCGCGCTCGGCGACAGCCACGTGCTGGGCAGCGCCCAGGCGCAGGTGTTCCGCCAGGGCTTCTTCGACCAGGGCGCGCAGATCTGGAGCCCGCAGGGCGAATTGCTCGCCACCTCGCACCAGATCGTCTACTACAAGCAGTAAGGCCGGCGGCCCCGCCGCGTCAAGCGGCGGCGCGCGCGCTGGCCTCGTAGCGGTGCACGGTGTTGCGCATCGCCCAGAGCAGCGCCACGCCCGGCAGCGCCACCACCACCGTGCTGAGGTAGAACGCCGGCCAGCCGAATGCCTCCACCAGGTAGCCCGAGCTGGGCCCCACGTAGACGCGCCCGACCGAGGCCAGCGCCGACAGCAGCGCGTACTGCGTGGCCGAGAACGAGCGGTTGCACAGCGTCATCAGCAGCGCCACGAAGGCGGCCGTGCCCATGCCGCCGCACAGGTTCTCCACGAAGATGGTGGCGCCCATGCTCCACAGGTGCGGCGGCGTCACCGCCAGCAGCCAGTAGCCGAGGTTGGACACCGCCTGCAGCAGGCCGAACAGCATCAGCGAGCGGTACAGCCCCAGGCGCACCATCAGCGTGCCGCCGAACAGCGCGCCCACGATGGTGGCGGCCAGCCCGAGCGTCTTGTTGACCAGCCCGACCTCGCCGGCGGAAAAACCCACGCCGCGGATCAGGAAGGTGGTCGACAGGCTGCCGGCGAAGGCGTCGCCGAGCTTGTACAGCACGATCAGCAGCAGCAGCCACCACGCGCCCGGGCGCGAGAAGAAGTCGCGCAGCGGGCCGAGGATCGCCTCCTCGATGGAGCGCGGCATGCGCGCCGGCGATTCCGCCTCGGGCGCCCACGACAGCGAGAAGATGCCGATGCCCATCAGGCCGGCCATCAGGATGTACATCTGCTGCCAGCCCATCACGCGGTCGGCCAGCCACAGCGCCAGCCCGCCCGAGACCAGCATCGCCAGCCGGTAGCCCAGCACCTTGACCGCCGCGCCCACGCCGCGCTCGGGCGCGCGCAGCACGTCGGTGCTGTAGGCGTCGAACACGATGTCCTGCGAGGCCGACAGGAAGGCCACCAGCGTGGCCAGCGCCGCCAGCGCCCACAATGCCTCGCGCGGCGGGCAGAAGGCCATGCCGGCGATGCCCAGCACCAGCCCGAGCTGCGTGACCAGCAGCCAGCCGCGGCGCCGGCCCAGCAGCGGCGGCGTGTAGCGGTCCATCAGCGGCGCCCACAGGAACTTGAAGATGTAGGCCTGGCCCACCAGCGAGAAGAAGCCGATGGTCTTGATGTCGAGGCCCTCCACCGTCATCCAGGCCTGCAGGGTCCCGGAGGTGAGCGCCAGCGGCAGCCCGGAGGCGAAGCCCAGCGTCAGCATGGCGCCGATGCGGCGGTTGCGGAAAATGTCGAGATAGTCTTGGAAGGTCATGAATCGGCGGCGATGGGCCAGGCGGGGCGCCGTGTATTATTGCATTACGCTGCGGCCGGGCCGGCAGGTGCCGGGCGCTTTCGCGGCGCGACCGCGCCGCCTGTTGCAAACCAGCCTGCAAACCACGTCCGGCAAACCGCTTCCGGGGAATCCTCCATGTCCGATTGCCAGCATTGTCAGAACCGCCCCCGCCAGGCCGGGCTGGCGATGCCGCGGCAGTTCGCCGCGCTGGCGCTGGCGGCCTCGGCCGCGTTCGGCGCGCCGGCGGCCCTGGCCCAGGACGCCGAGCCGGACGACGGCATCCGCGTGCAGCGCGGCGGCGCGCCGGTGCGGCTGATCGTGCCGGTCGAGGTGATCGAGCAGCAGGCCGCGCAGGAATACGAGCAGATCAAGACCGAGGCGCAGTCCAAGCGCACGCTGGCGCCGGACGGCAACCCGCAGCTGATCCGCCTGCGCGCCATCGCCAGGCGCCTGCTGCCGCAGACCACGCGCTGGAACGAACGCGCGCGGCAGTGGAAGTGGGAGGTCAACCTGATCAACTCCAGGCAGGTCAATGCCTTCTGCATGCCGGGCGGCAAGATCGCCTTCTACTCCGGCCTGCTCGACCAGCTCAAGCTCACCGACGACGAAGTCGCCGAGGTGATGGGGCACGAGATCGCCCACGCGCTGCAGGAGCACGCGCGCGAGCGCGCCGCCAAGTCCGAGATCACCAACCTCGGTGCCAACGTGATCTCGCAACTGTTCGGCTTCGGCAACCTCGGCAACATGGCGATCGGCACCAGCGCGCAACTGCTCACGCTGCGTTTCTCGCGCGCCGACGAGACCGAGGCCGATCTAGTCGGCATGGACATCGCCGCGCGCGCCGGCTTCGACCCGCGCGCCGCGATCTCGCTGTGGCAGAAGATGGGCATGGTGTCGAAGGCGCCGGCGCAGCAGGGCTCCGAGTTCCTGTCCACCCATCCCTCCGGCCGCACCCGCATCGCCGAGCTGGAAAAGCATCTGCCCGAGGTGCTGCCGCTGTACGCGCGCGCGATCGAGTCGAGCATGGCGAAGCTGCCCGAGTACCGAGCCAACATGGCCAACCTGGGCGGCGCCCCCGAGGACAGCGGCGACGACGATCGCCAGAAGCCGCTGAAAAAGTAGGGCGGCAAGGGCCTCCGCCGCGCGGCGCATCGCATAGGATGAAGATGTGCGCGGCCCGCGGCGCGGCGCCGTGCCGCCTTTTCTCGTGATGTCACGGAGCAAGGAGCGGGATATGAAACGATGGATGCGGATCAGCCTGATGGCCGGCGCGCTGCTGGCCGGCGCCAGCGCGCAGGCGGCCGACCAGTTGCTCAACCAGCCGATCGACAAGGCGCTGGCCTCGGCCGAGGCCAAGTCGCGCGTGGATCCGTCGATCAGGCTGCTGTTCGGCTTCAACCGGCTGCCCGACGCGCAGGGCGGCCAGACCTACAAGACCGTCAAGCGCATCCGCCGGCCGGTGGACAACAGCGGCGCCACCGGCGCCGCGCCGCCGCCCGGAGACGAGGAACTGTGCGCCACCACCTTCGTGCAGGCCGTGCAGGAGCTGCAGCAGCGCGCCATGAAGGAAGGCGGCAACGCGGTGGTCGACATCCGCAGCAACTGGAAGAACGACGAGACCGCCAGCGACAGCACCTATGTCTGCGCCAAGGGTGCCGCGTATATCGGCGTGGCGCTCAAGGGCGTGGTGGTCCGCACGGGCAGTTGAGTCCGAGCCATGAAAAAAGCCGGCTGAGGCCGGCTTTTTTCATCTACCCCAGACAACCGGACGGCGCCACTCAGGCGCGCAGCCCGGTCGCCTCGTCCGCGCCCACATGCACGTTCATGCATTGCACGGCGGCGCCGGCGGCGCCCTTGCCCAGGTTGTCCAGGCGCGCCATCAGCACGATGCGCTCGGCCGAGCCGAACACGAACAGGTCGACGCGGTTGGTATCGTTGCTGGCCTGCACGTCGAAGAAGCCGCCGTCGAGGTTGGCTTCGTCGCCCACCGGCATCACGCGCACGAACTGCTCGCCTTCGTAGTGCTTGCGGTAGATGTCGGCGATCTGCTCCGGCGTGACCTTGCGCGCGAGGCGGTCCGGGTACACCGGCACCGTCACGGCCAGGCCCTTGAGGAAGTTGCCGACGATCGGGCTGAAGATCGGCGCGTGCGCCAGGCCGGTCTGCACGCGCATCTCCGGCAGGTGCTTGTGCGCCAGGCCCAGCGAATAGGGACGCGGGCTGTTCAGCTTCGGATTACCGCCGGCTTCGAACTCCGCGATCATCTGCTTGCCGCCGCCGCTGTAGCCGGTCAGCGAGAACGCCGAGACCGGGTAGTCGGCCTGCATCACGCCGGCTTCCACCAGCGGGCGCACCGCCAGCACGAAGGCGCTGGCGTGGCAGCCCGGCACCGCGATGCGCTTGCTCGCGCGGACCTTCTCGCGCTGGCCGCGCGTGAGTTCCGGCAGGCCGTAGGCCCAGTTGTCGGCGGTGCGGAACGCCGTGCTGGCGTCGATCACGCAGGTATCCGGATTGGTCACGAGCGACACGGCTTCGCGCGACGCCACGTCGGGCAGGCACAGAAAAGCGACGTCCGCGGCATTCAGGAATCGTGCTCGCTCGGCCGGGTCCTTGCGCTTGTCATCGGCGATACGCAGCAGTTCCACATCGGAACGGCCGGACAGATAGTCGAGCAACCGGAGGCCGGTAGTGCCTTCCTGACCATCTACGAACACTTTGAAAACCATGGCGGACTCACTCGGAAATACGAAGGTTCCCATGCCGGAATCGGACGGGAACCAGCATTGTAACTAGGTTGGGATGACGCTGCGGTGTCGATGCGGGCCTTGATGGGCTTTGATGGGCCTTGATGCGGCGGCGCAGCGCGAATCCCTTGATCCCGATAACCTAGTAGGTTAAATTCGCATGGAGAAACATAGGCCGCATTGCAAATTGCAGCGCGTACGGAGCCTGATCGAAGCGGGCCGCGTCACCATCACGTTTTCGGCACTGACCGGCGCGGGCCGGATGGGACTGGACGAGGCGGGTTTGCTTGCCGTTGTCATGGCGCTTGCTCCGCACGACTTCTACAAGAGCATGACCACCTATGCTGACCACACGATCTGGCAGGACGTCTACCGGCCGGTCACGCCATACGGCAGCATTTATCTGAAGCTGACCGTGATGGACGAGGTGCTGATCGTCTCTTTCAAGGAGCGGTGAAATGAAATGTCCCAGTTGCGGCGCGGCTGAACTGGTCGAGGCCGTACGCGACCTGCCCTACGTCTACCGGGGCGAGAGCACCTCGATCCCGTGCGTGCGTGGCCGGTTTTGTCCCGCCTGCGGCGAAGCCGTGCTCGACCTGGACCAGTCCGCGCGCGTGTCGGATGCCATGCTGGCATTCAACAAGCAGGTCAACGCCGCCATCGTCGACCCCGAATTCATCGCCGGCGTGCGCAAGCGCCTCGCGCTGGACCAGCGCGAGGCCGCCGAGATCTTCGGCGGCGGCGTCAACGCCTTCTCGCGCTACGAGACCGGCCGGACCCGGCCGCCGCTGGCGCTGGTGAAGCTGCTCAAGCTGCTCGAGCGCCATCCGGAACTGCTGGAAGAGGTGCGCGCCGCGTAGGCGCCGCGCGGAGCCGCCTGTTTCCTACAGCGGGAAATCGTAGTCGATCGACAGCGGCGCGTGATCGCTGAACTTCTCGTCCTTGTAGATCGAGGTGGCGCTGGCCGTGTCGGCGATCTTCGGCGTGGCGAGGTGGTAGTCGATGCGCCAGCCCACGTTCTTCGCGTAGGCCTGGCCGCGGTTGCTCCACCACGTGTACTGCTCGGGCCGCGGGTCGAGCTTGCGGAACACATCCACGTAGCCGTGCACGTCGAACAGTTCGCCGATCCAGCTGCGCTCCTCCGGCAGGAAGCCCGAGTTCTTCAGGTTGCCCTTCCAGTTCTTGATGTCGATTTCCTTGTGGGCGATATTGACGTCGCCGCACAGCACGATCTCGCGCCCGCTGGCCTTGAGCTGCAGCAGGTGGGGCAGGAAGGCTGCCATGAAGCGGAACTTGGCGAGCTGGCGTTCCTCGCCGCTGGAGCCGGACGGCACGTAGACCGAGATCACGGCCAGGTGCGGATACTGCACCTCCACGTAGCGCCCTTCACTGTCGAACTCGGCGCAGCCGAAGCCCGTGACCACGCGCTCCGGCTTGTGGCGGGTATAGAGGCCGACGCCGCTGTAGCCTTTTTTCTCCGCGTAGTGGAAGTAGCCGTGGTAGCCGTGCGGCGCGAGGAACGCTTCGGTCATGTCGGCGGACTGGGCCTTGAGCTCCTGGACGCAGACCATGTCGGCGTCCTGCTTGCCCATCCATTCGAAAAAGCCTTTCTTGGCCGCGGAGCGGATGCCGTTGAGGTTGGCGCTGATAATCCGTAACATCTCGGGAAATTTGAAATCAGAGAGAAAAGATGACGCAGCAGACGACGCCGCAGCCCGGCGCTGGCGACCTCAGCCAGACTTTCATCCGTTTTGCGCTGGACGCCGGCGTGCTGTCCTTCGGCGAATTCGTGACCAAGGCAGGGCGCAAGTCGCCGTACTTCTTCAACGCGGGCCTGTTCAACCAGGGTGCGATGCTGGGCCAGGTGGCGCAATTCTATGCGAAAACCCTGCTGGCCTCGGGCGTGGACTTCGACGTGCTGTTCGGGCCGGCCTACAAGGGCATCACGCTGGCCTCGGCCACCGCGGTGGCGCTGTCCGGCCTCGGGCGTGACGTGGGCTTCGCCTACAACCGCAAGGAAGCCAAGGACCACGGCGAGGGCGGCACGCTGGTCGGCGCCAAGCTCAAGGGCAAGGTGGTGATCGTCGACGACGTGATCTCGGCCGGCACCTCGGTGCGCGAATCGATGCAGATGATCCGCGCGGCCGGCGCCGAGCCCGCCGCGGTGCTGATCGCGCTCGACCGCATGGAGAAAAGCGGCACCGCCGAGCAGGTCGGCACCCATTCCGCAGTGCAGGATGTACAGCGCGAATATGGCGTGCCCGTCATCTCGATCGCCAGCCTCAAGGATCTGCTCGCCTACCTGGACGCCTCCCGCGATCCCGCGCTGAGCGCCTCGCGCGAGGCCGTGGCTGCCTATCGCCAGCGCTACGGCGTATAGTCTGGGATCTGTTGCCCGCTGCATTGCAAAGCTTTGTCGCAATGCAGCAGATGACGGGAACCGCGCGGAAAATTCGCCGGTCTGACTGATCTCGCCGGCCGGCCGGGACCGCCCGCCGCCAGCGATTCGCCTTGCCGCCCGGCAGGGCGGCGCAGCATCTCTTCAGGAGGTTAGCTGGCATGGACATCAAGACGATCCGCGAGCAGGCATTCGCCATGCCGCTTACCAGTCCGGCCTATCCGATGGGCCCGTACCGCTTCATCCATCGGGAATTCTTCATCATCACCTACCGTACCGATCCCGCGCTGCTGCGCGCGGTGGTGCCGGAACCGCTGGAGATCGCCGACGCGGTGGTCAACTACGAGTTCATCCGCATGCCGGACTCCACCGGCTTCGGCGACTACACCGAATCGGGCCAGGTGATTCCCGTCACCTACCAGGGCAAGCCCGCCACCTACACCCACGCCATGTACCTCGACGACCATCCGCCGCTGGCGGGCGGGCGCGAGCTGTGGGGCTTCCCGAAGAAACTCGCCAGCCCCAGGCTGGAGGTCCACACCGACACCCTGGTCGGCACGCTCGACTACGGCCCGGTGCGCGTGGCCACCGGCACGATGGGCTACAAGCACCGCGAGCTCGACAAGGACGCGCTCGGCCTGTCGCTCTCCACCACGCCGAACTACCTGCTCAAGGTCATTCCGCACGTGGACGGCAGCCCGCGCATCTGCGAGCTGGTGTGCTACTTCCTCAAGGACGTGGAGATGAAGGGCGCCTGGACCGGCCCGGCCGCGCTGTCGCTGTCGCCGCACGCGCTGGCGCCGGTGTCCGCGCTGCCGGTGCTGGAGGTGCTCGGCGCGAAGCATTTCGTGGCCGACCTCACGCTCGGACTGGGCGAGGTGGTGTTCGATTACCTGGCCTGAGCGGCCCGCCCGCCGGCCTTTCGTCTTTCGTTCCTTTCATTTTCTTTCGCTCTTTCCGATCTTCCGCGCACCGCGGGCCTCGCCCGCCGCGCCCAACCCGCATCAATCACACGAGGTGTCTTCATGAAGCTCCAGGGAAAAACCGCCATCGTCACCGGCGCCGCCAGCGGCATCGGCAAAGCCATCGCCGACCTGCTGGCCAAGGAGGGCGCGGCGGTCGCCATCGCCGACCTGAATCTCGAGGCCGCGCAGAAAGCCGCCGCCGACATCGAGGCCGCCGGCGGGCGCGCCATCGCCGTGGCGATGGACGTGACCAACGAGGATGCCGTCAACAACGCCACCGACGAGGTCGCCAGGGTCTTCGGCCATATCGACATCCTGGTCTCGAACGCCGGCATCCAGATCGTCAACCCGATCCAGAACTACGCGTTCTCCGACTGGAAGAAGATGCAGGCCATCCACGTGGACGGCGCCTTCCTGACCACCAAGGCCGCGCTCAAGTACATGTACCAGGACAAGCGCGGCGGCACCGTGATCTACATGGGCTCGGTCCATTCGCACGAAGCCTCGCCGCTGAAATCCGCCTACGTCGCCGCCAAGCACGCGCTGCTCGGGCTGGCGCGCGTGCTGGCCAAGGAAGGCGCGGAATACAACGTGCGCTCGCACGTGATCTGCCCGGGCTTCGTGCGCACGCCGCTGGTGGACAAGCAGATCCCCGAGCAGGCCAAGGAACTGGGCATCAGCGAGGAAGAAGTGATCCGCCGCGTGATGCTGGGCGGCACCGTGGACGGCGTCTTCACCACCGTGGACGACGTGGCCCAGACCGCGCTGTTCCTGTGCGGGTTCCCGTCGGCGGCGCTGACCGGGCAATCGTTCATCGTCAGCCACGGCTGGTATATGCAGTAGGAAGTCGTCTCAAGAAGGTCCTGGCGTCGTTGCGGGGCACGGCAAGTACCAGTCGTACTGTCTGCGGCCCCGCGCCTAGCCAGGACCGCTTCGCTTCATTTTGAAACAACTTCCAGGGGCAGCCGGGCGACGCGGTGCCGCGCCGCCGGCAGCCTGAAGGACGAACCAGAGCAAGGAGAGGCCGTGGCAGTAGGACGTCGGCAGAAAGCGGATCAGATGGCAGCGAAGGTCGGGAAAAACGGCGCGCCCGGAGAATCCGGCGCGCCCGGCGCGGCGGCGGCCGTGGTGGCCGATCCCGCGGCGCCCGCGGTGAAGCGCGCGGCAAAGGCGAAGGCGCCCAAGGCGCCGGAGCCCAACTACCTGCCGCCCGGCGGCTGCGCGCCGCCCGATCTCGCGCCCCAGGGCGCCGGGCAGAAACGCCCGGTGCATCACGAATACACGGTGCGCGCGCTGGTGCTGCAAGGCGGCGGCGCGCTCGGCTCCTACCAGGCCGGCGTGTACCAGGGCCTGGCCGAGGCCGGCGTGCAGCCCAACTGGGTGGCGGGCATCTCGATCGGCGCGCTCAACGCCGCGGTCATCGCCGGCAACGCGCCCGAGCGCCGCGTCGAGCAGTTGCGCGCGTTCTGGGAATACATCTGCCGCCAGCCCTGGCTGCCCAGCCTGCTGCCCTACGAGGCGATCGCCGAGAGCGCCGTGCACTGGCCCGATCCGGTGCGCGTCTTCTTCGACGGCATCGAGGCCGCCCGCGCCGTGCTCGAAGGCCAGCGCGGCTTCTTCCAGCCGCGCCTGTGGCCCACGCTGTTCGAGCACCAGGGCGGACCGGGCACCGCCAGCTACTACGACACCTCGCCGCTGAAGTCCACGCTCGAGCGCTTCGCCGATTTCGACCGCATCAACCACCAGCACAACGAGATGCGCGTCTCGGTGGGCGCGGTCAACGTGCGCACCGGCAACTTCGCCTATTTCGACAACACCCGCCGCAAGCTGTCCGCCGAGCATTTCATGGCCTCGGGCGCCCTGCCGCCGGGCTTTCCCGCGGTGGAGATCGACGGCGAGTTCTACTGGGACGGCGGCCTCGTGTCCAACACGCCGCTGTCCGAGGTGCTGACCGCCCAGCCCCGCCGCGACGCGCTGATCTTCCAGGTCGACCTGTGGAGCGCGCGCGGCAAGCTGCCGCACAACCTGCTGGACGTGGCCGAGCGCCAGAAGGACATCCAGTACTCCAGCCGCACCCGCACCATCACCGACTACATGGGCGAGCAGCAGAACTACCGCCGCATGCTCAGCGAAGTGATGGCGCTGGTGCCGCAGGCGCAGCGCGACAGCGACTGGTACCGCAAGGCAGCCGAATACGCGTGCGACGCGCGGCGCAACGTGATCCAGCTCATCTACCGCGACAAGACCTTCGAGGGCAATGCCAAGGATTACCAGTTCGGTCTGCTGACCATGAACGAGCACTGGACCAGCGGGCTGGACGACATCCGCGAGACGCTCAAGCATCCGGAATGGCTGGCGATGCCGACGCACGAGCGGCCGTTCGTCACGCATGATATTCATCGGGGGAATGGGGGGGCGTGATTGGGTTTTTGGTTTCCTTGTTCGGGCTGTTGTGGGCCTTGAGGCTCGGGCGGTTTTGGTGCTTGAACCCAAAGGCTGTATGACATCCCCGCTGCGCGGGGCTGCCAGTCACTTTCTTTTGTCTGAAAAGAAAGTAACCAAAGAAAGCAGACCCCTTGCAGGGGGGCTGGGCGCTCAGACTTTATGGCTGGTGCTGGATTCGTGGTGCGGTCTGTGGCTTCGATGAGGCTGCTGACGCTACCGGTTTGCTTGCCTGCGGCGTCGCAAACGAAATTGGATTCGTGGTGGCGCTGCATGATGGCGGAGGTCCAGGCCCTTCGGGCTGCTGCCGCGACCGGGGCGGAGGGGATCGTCATAGGGGCGGTGCTGGTTTCGTGGTGGGCGCGGTGGCCCCAAGAGTACCCGCCAACACCCGCGCCCCGGTCCACCACGCCCACCACGAAAACACGAGGGTGCTATATCGTGGCAGCCCAAACCGGTAACGGCAGATGGCCGAGCAAGCAGTGCACTCGCCATCATAGGTCTGACCACGAAACCAACACCGCCAGCAAAGTCGTGGCCGCCCGCACCGGTACCGGCAGGATACAAACAGAACCACCGCCCCCACCACGAAACCACCAACAACCAGAAACCCCAACGTTTCTGCCCCTGCCGGCCAGGCAGTCCGCTTTCTTGGCCTACTTTCTTTTCGGACAAAAGAAAGTAGGTCGCTCCGGAGGAGCGAAAGCCTTTGACTTTGAAGTTGACGTTCAGTAGTTGACCTTAAGCCTTTGACTTTGAAGTTAAAGCCTTTGACTTTAAAGTTAAGCCTTTAGACTTTTAAAAATCTTCAAAAAAATCAAACCACCTTCAATTTCCCTAACCCCGGATCCCCTGCCGGATAAGCCGGCTTCAACCTCGAAAAAACATCAAACACAATCTCCGCCACCATCAGGTTTCGATGCGTCTTGGAATTCGCCGGCACGATGTACCAGGGCGCTTCCGGCGTGCTGGTCGCGGCGATCGCCGCCTCGTAGGCGGTCATGTAGCTCTTCCAGTACTGCCGTTCCTCCAGGTCCCGCGGATCGAACTTCCAGTGTTTCTGCGGATCGGCCAGCCGTGACTCCAGGCGGGCTTTCTGCTCGTCCTTGGTAATGTGCAGGAAGCACTTGACGATGGTCGTGCCGGTTTCCATCAGCAGCGTCTCGAACGCGCGCAATTGCTTGTAGCGCCGCTCGCATTCGTCTTCGTCGATCCACTCGTGCACGCGCGTGATCAGCACGTCTTCGTAGTGGCTGCGGTTGAACACCACGATCTCGCCGGCGCGCGGGACCTGCGCGTGGATGCGCCACAGGTAGTCGTGCGCGAGCTCTTCAGCGGTGGGGGACTTGAAGCTGACCACGCGGATGCCCAGCGGGTCGAAGCTGCGGAATACGCCGCGCACGGTGCCGTCCTTGCCGGCGGTGTCCATGCCCTGCAGCACGATCAGCAGCTTGCGCCGGTGCTCGGCATAGAAGACGTCCTGCTGCAGGTCGAGCTCGGTGCTCAGCTCGGAGATGCGCGCCAGGTCGGCGGCCTTGTCGCCGCTGGACAGCGGCTTGGCGCCTGGGTCGAAGTCGGCCAGGCGGAAGTTCTTGCCGGAGGTGATGCGGAAGTCGGCGAGGGGCATTGGCACTCCATCGGGGGCGCGGCCCGGGCGGGCCGCAATCCCCTATGGTCAGGCAGGTAGCCGCTCCAGGTCAATGCTGCCCTCGAACACGGTGGTGGCCGGGCCGGTCATGCGCACCGGCTCGCCTTCGCCGTCCCAGGCGATGGTGAGGTCGCCGCCGTGGGTGTGGACCACCACCGGCGAGTCCAGCAGGCCGCGGCGGATGCCGGCCACCACCGCCGCGCAGGCGCCCGTGCCGCAGGCCAGCGTCTCGCCGGCGCCGCGCTCGAACACGCGCAGGCGCACGGTGTGGCGCGCCAGCACCTGCATGAAGCCGGCGTTGACGCGGTTGGGGAAGCTCGGGTGATGCTCGATGACGGGGCCGTCCTCCAGCACCGGGAAGGCCTCGGTGTCGTCCACCACCTGCACCGCGTGCGGGTTGCCCATCGACACGGCGGAGATCCATGCCGTGCGGCCGTTGACCTCGAGGCCGTACAGCGTGTCGCGGCCTTCGCCGCGCGTGGGCAGGCCCTCGGCGCGGAATGGCACGCGCGCCGGCTCGAGCTCGGGCGCGCCCATGTCGACCGTGACCTGGCCGTCGTCCTGCAGCGTCAGCGTGATCACGCCGTTCATGACCTGCACGCGCACCGAGCGCTTGTCGGTCAGGCCGCGCTCGGTGACGAAGCGCACGAAGCAGCGCGCGCCGTTGCCGCAGTGCTCCACCTCGCCGCCGTCGGCGTTGAAGATGCGGTAGCGGAAATCGACGTCGTCGCGGGTGGGCTTCTCGACCACCAGGATCTGGTCGGCGCCCACGCCGAAATGCCGGCTGGCGAGCGCGCGCCACTGCGCGGGCGTCAGGTTCAGGGTCTGGTGGATGCCGTCGAGCACGACGAAGTCGTTGCCGGCGCCGTGCATCTTGGTGAACTGGAGTCTCATGGTGCGATTGTATGCCTGGCCGGGCGCGCGTGCATGGCGCGCCGCGGGCCGTGTCGGTAGTGTCAGTAGATCTCGGGCTCGCCCGGCGGGCGGTGCTTGAAGCGCTTGTGCACCCAGTAATACTCGGCGATGCGCGGGCGGATGCAGTCCTCGAAGAAGGCGTTCATGCGCCGCGTGTCGTCGGTCACGCTGTCGCCGGGATAGTCTTCCCAGGCCGGCAGGATGTGCAGCACGTAGCCCTGGTAGCCGGGCAGCATCTCGGTGTAGATCGGCACCACCCTGGCGCCGGTCAGCCGCGCCAGGCGCGACACCGAGGTCAGCGTCAGCGCCTGCACGCCGAAGAACGGCACGAACTCGGAGTCGCGCTCGCCGAAGTCCATGTCGGCGATCAGCTGCAGCGCCTCGCCCTTGCGCAGGCAGCGGATGATGTCGCGCGCGCTGTCGTTGCGGGCGATCATGTTGGCGCCGAAGCGCCCGCGCGCGTGCTTGAGGAAGCCGTCGAACAGGTCGTTCTTCTGCTTGGTGTAGAGCGAGGCGCCCGAGCGCCCCACGTGGTCGCGCAGGTGGATGGTCAGGCGGATCGCGCCGGCCTCCACGCCCGACAGGTGCAGCGTGACCAGGATGTGCGGCTTGCCGTCGAGCGCCACCAGGTCGGCGTGGTCCTCGATGCGGACCCAGCGGCGCATCTGCTTCTCGCTGCCGGTCCAGAAGATGCCGCGCTCGGCGAAGCTGCGGAACACGGTGCGGAAGGTCTGGCGCGACAGCGCCTCGATCTCGGCCTCGCTGCGCTCGGGGAAGCTCAGGCGCAGGTTGGTCTGCACCACGCCGCGGCGGCTGCTCGGAAACAGGTAGAGCAGGCTGCCCAGCGCTTCGCCGAAGCGCGCCACCAGCGGATAGGGCAGCTTGCCCAGCACGGTCAGCAGGGCAATGCCCAGCCAGGTAAAGATACGGCTCATCTGTTCTAGTTGGGAAGCGGCGCCGGTGCGGGAGGAGCCTCGGCGCCGCGCGGTTGCTTGTATCGGTTGTAGCCCCACAGGTACTGCGTGGGCGCCGCCTCGACCAGGGCCTCGATGGCCTGGTTGAGCACGGCGGCGGCGGCGGCCGGGTCGGCCGGCAGCGGCTCCTCGATCACCTGCATGTGACCGCGGAAGCCGGCGCCGCGCGGCAGGCGCTCGGCGAAGATCGCCGCGATCGGCGAGCCGGTGTGCTGCTGCAGGCGCTGCACCAGCGTCATGGTGTAGGCCGGCTTGCCGAAGAACGGCGCCCACGCGCCTTCGCCGCCGGGCGGCACCTGGTCGGGCAGGATGCCGACCGCCTCGCCGCGCTTGAGCGCCTTGAGCAGCATGCGCACGCCGCGCGGCTCGGCCGGCGCCATCGCCAGGTTATGGCGCGTGCGCATCTTGAGGATCCAGGCGCGCAGCCACGGCTGGTGCGGCGGCTTGTAGAGCGCGGTGACCGGATGCCGCAGCGCGAACGCCTGCGGCAGCACCTCGAAGCAGCCCAGGTGCGGCACCAGGATGATGAGCCCGCGCTCCTGCGCCATCAGCCGGTCCAGCTCCGGCCACAGCGGGCCGGCAAAGCCGTACATGCGCCCGGGCGGGTTGCGGCGGCACCAGAAATACGGCATTTCCAGGATCATGCGGCCGGTCGCGCGCGCGGCCTCGGCCAGCGTGGCGGCGTCCGCGCGCGGATAGGCCTGGCGCAGGTGGGCGGTCAGCCGGGTGCCGTAGCGTCCCGGCAGGCGCGCCGCCAGCAGGCCCAGCGCACCGCCGGCGGCGTGCAGCCACGACAGCGGCAGGCGGGAAATCAGCCAGAACAAAAAGGTCATCGGATCGCGCTCAGCGGCATCGTGGCCGGGTAAGGGATTAAGGTTTTTGCCCGGTGGCGCCGATATTGGGGCAATCGAAACGAGGCGGGCGGCGTGTTCCGGGCCCGTCTTCGCACCTGCACGGTCCGCGCGGCCGGCGTGGCCGGGAACCCGGCCGCATCCGCCGGCAACGGCCGCGACGGCGCCGCGCGCAGGCAACCCCGATGGCTGTGGGGCCTGCTGCACAGCGGCCGGCAGGCGCGTATAATAGCGCGTATCGCCGAGTTAACTGACAACTTGCGGGGCGATACCGTTCTACCGGAACGGCTTGAAAATACCGCTAAAGCGTCGCCGCCCGGGCTGAATAGGTTGGCGCGCAATAGCCAACCTGGAGAAAAAGTTCGTGGCAAACGACTTCCTGTTCACTTCGGAATCCGTCTCCGAAGGCCATCCCGATAAGGTCGCTGACCAGATTTCCGACGCAGTCCTGGACGCCATCCTGTCCCAGGACAAGTACGCGCGCGTGGCGGCCGAGACGCTTTGCAACACCGGGCTGGTGGTCCTCGCCGGGGAAATCACCACGACCGCCAACGTCGACTACATTCAGGTCGCACGCGACACCATCAAGCGCATCGGCTACGACAACACCGACTACGGCATCGACTACAAGGGCTGCGCCGTGCTGGTGGCCTACGACAAGCAGTCGCCCGACATCGCCCAGGGCGTGGACCGCGCCTCCGACGACTACCTGAACCAGGGCGCCGGCGACCAGGGCCTGATGTTCGGCTACGCCTGCGACGAGACGCCGGAACTGATGCCGTTCCCGATCTACTACTCGCACCGCCTGGTCGAGCGCCAGTCGCAACTGCGCCGCGACGGCCGCCTGCCCTGGCTGCGCCCGGACGCCAAGTCGCAGGTGACCGTGCGCTACGTCGACGGCCGCCCGCACAGCGTGGACACCGTGGTGCTGTCGACCCAGCACGCGCCGGACATCAGCCAGGCGCAGATCCGCGAAGCCGTGATCGAGGAAATCATCAAGCCGGTGCTGCCGGCCGCGATGCTCAAGGACACCAAGTACCTGGTCAACCCGACCGGCCGCTTCGTCATCGGCGGCCCGCAGGGCGACTGCGGCCTGACCGGCCGCAAGATCATCGTCGACACCTACGGCGGCGCCTCGCCGCACGGCGGCGGCGCGTTCTCGGGCAAGGACCCGTCCAAGGTCGACCGCTCGGCCGCCTACGCCGCGCGCTACGTCGCCAAGAACGTGGTCGCCGCCGGCCTGGCGCGCCAGTGCCAGGTGCAGGTCAGCTACGCCATCGGCGTGGCCCGCCCGATCAACGTGACCGTGTACACGGAAGGCACCGGCAAGATCTCCGACGAGGCCATCGCCGCGCTGGTGCAGGAGCATTTCGACCTGCGCCCGAAGGGCATCGTGCAGATGCTGGACCTGCTGCGCCCGATCTACGAGAAGACCGCCGCCTACGGCCACTTCGGCCGCGAAGAGCCGGAATTCTCGTGGGAAGCCACCGACAAGGCCGCCGCGCTGCGCGCCGCCGCCGGCCTGTAAGGCTCGCCTCCGCCGCGCAGAACGCCGCCTCCGGGCGGCGTTTTTTCTGGCGCCCGCGATCTTGTCGAAGATCAAGCGCGGCCGGTGGCCGGGATGGCGCGCGCAGCGCGCGAGGGTAGAATCGCAGGATCGCGGAGCGGCCCGGCAAGTGGCGCCCCGCGCTCTTGCCGAAGCCCGCCAGAGCCTGCCGGAGTCCGCCGGAGTCCGCCGGATTACCGCGCGGCGGAGCCCGCAGCCCGCATACCCGAGGACGCCCATGTCACAAGACACGACCCATTCGACGCCGGCGCCGGCCGCAGCCGGCCAGGCCGCCATGCCCGGCGCGGATGGCCCCGCCTTCAACCTGATCCGTCCCCAGCCCTACGCCGACTGGGCGCCGCAGGTCGACGCCGCCACCGCGGCCGGGCTGCGTCAGCAGCTCGAGCAGGGCGCGGTGCTGTATTTCCCGAACCTGCATTTCCGCTTCGAGCCGGGCGAGGAACGCTTTCTCGACAGCCGCTGGTCCGACGGCAAGTCCAAGAACATCAACCTGCGCGCCAGCGACCACGCCGTGCGCGGCGCCCAGGGCGGCGAGCAGGACCTCAAGGACCTCTACCGCCTGATCCGCCGCTATGCCGAGTCCAGCGAAAAGCTGGTGCTGAGCCTGTTCCCCGAGTACGGCCCGCACCTCGTGCGCGCCGGCACCTCGCTGCGCCCGAGCGAGATCGCCGGCCGCCCGGTGAGCTGGCGCAAGGACGACACCCGCCTGCACGTGGATGCCTTCCCGTCCAACCCGCTGCTGGGCCAGCGCCTGCTGCGCGTGTTCCACAACATCGACCCGCAGGCGCCGCGCGTGTGGCGCGTGGGCGAGCCGTTCGGCGACTTCGCGCGCCGCTTCGTGCCGCAGACCAAGGGCATGTGGCCGGGCCAGGCGCGCCTGATGGAATTGCTGCACATCACCAAGCGCCGCCGCTCGGAATACGACCACCGCATGCTGCAACTGCACGACCTGGCCAAGGCCGACCTGGCCTACCAGGCCAATGTGCCGCAGCAGGAATTCCAGTTCCCGCCGGGCGCCACCTGGATGGTGTTCAGCGACCAGGTGCTGCACGCCGCCATGCGCGGGCGCGCCATGATGGAGCAGACCTATTACCTGTCGCCCAAGGCCATCGGCGACCACACGCACTCGCCGGAGGCGGTGCTGTCGCGCATGCTCGGCCGGCCGATGCTGGCTTCGTAAGGCGGCCCCGGCCGCTTCAGCGCAGCAGCATGCGGATCATCGTCTCGAAGCGCTTGCCGTAGGGCGGCTTGAGCAGCCCCGCGCCGTTGAGCGCCGACTGCCGGAAGATCGGCTTGAACTTGGAGAAGGTCGCGAAGCCCGCCTCGCCGTGGTACGCGCCCATGCCGCTGGGCCCGACGCCGCCGAACGGCAGGTCTTCCTGGGCGATGTGCAGCAGCGTCTCGTTGATGCTGACGCCGCCGGCCACGGTCTGCGCCATCACGCGGTCGATCGCGCCGCGCTCCCGCTCGAACAGGTACAGCGCCAGCGGACGCGGGCGCGCGTTGACGTAGGCGATCGCGTCTTCCAGCGAGCGGTACGTCACCAGCGGCAGCACCGGGCCGAAGATTTCCTCCCGCATCACGGTGGCGTCCCCGGGCACGTCGAGCAGCAGCACCGGCGCCAGCCGGCGGCGCGCGGCGTCCGACGCGGCCTGCGTCAGCGGCACCACGCGCGCGCCCGCGCGCGCGGCGTCGTCCACCAGGCCGCCCAGCCGCGCGAAGTGGCGCGGGCTGATGATGGTGGTGTAGTCCGGGTTGGTGTCCAGGTCAGGGTAGAGCCGGCCGGCGCAGGCGCGCGCCGACTCGACGAAGCGCTCGCGCATCGTTTCGGGCAGCAGCACGTAGTCGGGCGCGATGCAGGTCTGGCCGGCGTTGAGCAGCTTGCCGACCAGGATGCGCTCCACCGCGCGCTCCAGGTCGGCGCCGGGGCCGAGGATGGCGGGCGACTTGCCGCCCAGCTCCAGCGTCACCGGCGTCAGGTTGGCGGCGGCCGCGCGCATGACGTGGTGGCCGACCTGGGTCGAGCCGGTAAACAACAGGTGGTCGAAGGGCAGGGCGGAGAAGTTGCTTGCCACCAGGGCGTCGCCGTTGATCACGGTGACTTCGTCGGCGGCGAAGGTCTGCTGCGCCAGCGTGGCGAACAGCGCGGCAAAGCGCGGCGTGTATTCGGAAAGCTTGATCATGGCGCGGTTGCCCGCGGCCAGCGCGCCCGCGAGCGGGCCGACGGTCAGGTAGAGCGGGTAGTTCCACGGCACCACGATGCCGACCACGCCGAGCGGCTGCGGCATCAGGCGCGAGCTGGCGGGCCGGAACCAGATGCCGGTGCGCGCGCGCCGCACGCGCATCCAGCGCTTGCCGTGGCGCAGCGCGTCGTCGATGCCGGACACGCTCGGGAAGATCTCCAGCAGGGCGGTTTCCTGGCGCGAGCGGTTGCCGAAATCCGCGCTGATGGCTGCGGCGATCTCGTCCCGGTGGTCCGTGACCAGGCGGCGCAGGCGCCGCAGGCGGTCGGCGCGCACGGCCCAGGCGGGCGCCTGGTCGCTGCGCGAGGCGGCGTGCATGGCGCCGAACACGGATGACATCTCGGGCACTTCTCTCATCTCTCGGTCTCCGGGGCCATGCGCTGCCCCTGGCGCGCATGGCGTTATCGATCCCCGCACCATATGCCATGCCGCTTCCTCGCACAATCGCGGCGCGCCTCTAGCGCGCGGCGCTTCAAACAGGCGTTCAGGCGGACATTCGGGCAGGCATTCGGGCTGGCATTCGGGCGGACCCACCGCAAGGCGCGCCGCGGCCCGCCGGGCGGCCGTCCGCATGCCTTTTCCTGGTGCGCCGGCCGGCGCCTCCGCGCGGGCGCGCCCGCGCGCGGCGGCGGCCGCGGCGGTCTGCGCTTCGTCCTTTTCCCCCTCCCCGCAAAGCGCCTACACTGGTTTTCAGACCGGCTCGGGGATCGCCGTGGCGGGCGCGGCAACGCCGGCGCGCCGGCCACCCGGCCACGCGGGGAGACAGATGGAAACCACCTTTGACTATCTCGTCGTCGGCGGCGGTTCGGCCGGCTGCGCCCTGGCCGGACGGCTGGCCGACAGCGGCGGCGACAGCGTGGCGGTGCTCGAGGCCGGCGGCCACGATCACCACGTGCTGGTCTCCACGCCGGCCGGCGTCGCCGCCATGCTGCCGCGCGCCGGCAGCCACAACTACGGCTACCGCACCGTGCCGCAGCCCGGGCTGGACGGGCGCCGCGGCTACCAGCCGCGCGGGCGCGGGCTGGGCGGCAGCTCGTCGCTCAACGCCATGATCTACACGCGCGGCCGTCCGTCCGACTACGACGGCTGGGCCGCGGCCGGCTGCGACGGCTGGGCCTGGGACGACGTGCTGCCGTATTTCCGCCGCGCCGAATGCAACGAGCGCCTGGCCGGGCGCGACGACGACCCGCTGCACGGCGGCAGCGGCCCGCTCCACGTCGCCGACCTGCGCACGCCCAATCCGTTCGGCCAGCGCTTCATCGAGGCGGCGCAGCAGGCCGGCTACCGCCGCAACGACGATTTCAACGGCATGGAGCAGGAAGGCGCCGGCTGGTACCAGGTGACGCAGCACGGCGGCGAGCGCTGGAACGCCGCGCGCGCCTACCTGCACCGCGGCGACGCCGCCGACCCGGCCGGCAACGGCGGCCGCGCCAACCTGCACGTGCTGACCGGCATGCAGGTGCTGCGCATCGCCTTCGAAGGCCGCCACGCGGCCGGCGTGATGGTGCGGCTCGACGGCCGCGAGACGCTGCTGCGCGCGCGCCGCGAGGTGATCGTCGCGGCCGGCGCGTTCGGCTCGCCGCAACTGCTGATGGCATCGGGCGTGGGCCCGGGCGCGCACCTGCGCGAGCTCGGCATTCCGCTGGTGCACCACCTGCCCGGCGTGGGCACGAACCTGCAGGACCATATCGACGTCGTCGTGCACAAGCGCGTGGCGGCGTCCGAACTGTTCGGCGTGTCGCCGGGCGGCGCGCTGCGCCTGCTGGCCGAGATGCTGCGCTACCGGCGCGAGCGCACCGGCATGCTGACCTCCAACTTCGCCGAGGCCGGCGCGTTTCTCAAGAGCCGGCCCGAACTGGAAGAGCCCGACCTGCAGCTGCATTTCGTGGTCGGCATGGCCGACGACCACATGCGCCGCCTCCGCTTCGGCCACGGCTACTCGTGCCATGTCTGCGTGCTGCGCCCGCGCAGCCGCGGCGAGGTCCGGCTGGCCTCGCCCGACATCCGCGAGGCCCCGCTGATCGACCCGCGCTTCCTGTCCGACCCGCGCGACCTCGACGACCTTGTGGCCGGCGTGCGCATCGTGCGCCGCATTCTGGCCCAGCCGCAACTGGCGGCGTTCGGCGGCAAGGAACTCTATTCCGCGCACCTGCAGGCCGACGGCAGCGACGACGCCGCCATCCGCGCCATGATCCGCGAGCATGCCGACACCATCTACCACCCGGTTGGCACCTGCCGCATGGGCATGGACCAGGGCGCGGTGGTCGACCCGCAACTGCGCGTGCGCGGCGTGGAGGGTTTGCGCGTGGTGGATGCGTCGATCATGCCGACGCTGATCGGCGGCAACACCAACGCGCCGGCCGTCATGATCGGCGAGCGCGCGCACGACCTGATCCGCCACGGCCCGCGCGTGGTGCTGCGCCTGGCCGAGATACTGGCGGTGTAGCCGGCGCGACCGATGCCGGTTGTTCAGGCCCCGGCCAGCCGGAACGTCGACACCGTGTCGCGCAGCTTGCCGGCCTGGTCGTCGAGCGACTGCGCCGCCGCGGCGGCCTGTTCCACCAGCGCGGCGTTCTGCTGCGTGACCTGGTCCATCTGGCCGACCGCCTGGTTGACCTGCTCGATCCCCGCGCTCTGCTCGGCCGAGGCCGCGCTGATCTCGCTGATGATGTCGGACACGCGCTTCACGGCCTGGCGCACGTCGTCCATCGTCTTGCCGGCGTCCTGCGCCTGCGTGGAGCCGGCGCGCACGGTGCCGGCCGATTCGTCGATCAGGTCCTTGATCTCCTTGGCGGCGCTCGACGAGCGCTGCGCCAGCGTGCGCACCTCGCCGGCCACCACGGCGAAGCCGCGGCCCTGCTCGCCGGCGCGCGCGGCTTCCACCGCGGCGTTGAGCGCCAGGATGTTGGTCTGGAACGCGATGCCCTCGATCAGGCTGGTGATCTCGGCGATACGGCCCGAGCTGGCCGCGATCGCGCCCATGGTCTGCACCACCTGCTGCACCGCGTGGCTGCCCTGCTCGGCCACGCTGGCCGCGTCGCCGGCCAGTCCGCTGGCCTGGCGCGCGTTGTCGGCGTTCTGCCGCACGGTGGTGGTCAGCTCCTCCATGCTCGACGCGGTTTCCTCCAGCGAGGCGGCCTGCTGCTCGGTGCGCGCCGACAGGTCGGTATTGCCCGCCGCGATCTGGCGCGCGGCCACGCCCACCGATTCGGTCGACTCGCGCACCTCGCGCATGGCGGCGCCGACCCGTTCGAGCAGGCGGTTGAAGGCGGCCGCGGTGCGCCCGATCTCGTCCATGCGCCCGACTGGTGCGCGGCGCTCCAGGTCGAGGCTGTTGCTGACGTATTCCAGGGTCTGCTCGATCTCGGCCAGGCTGTTGCGGATGCGGCGGTACAGCGCCACCGCCAGCACGACCGTGCCCAGCACCGCCGCCGCGATCAGGGCCGAGAACACCTGGACCGAGGTGCGGTACCGCGCGCGGTTGTCCGCCACGGCCAGCTCGCCGAGCTTGGTGTTGTAGGCGATATGCGCGTCGAGCGCCTGGCGCAGCGCGAGCGAGGCCTGGTGCACCTCGCCCCTGAGCAGCAGCTCCTGGACGGCCTGGTAGTCGTTGTCGCGGGACTTCGCCAGCAGCGCGGGGCGCGTGTCGCGGTAGCGCTTGAAGGCGGCGCGGTCGGCCTCGAGCAGCTTGCGGTCGGTGTCGTCGCTGATGTCGTCGCGCTCGTACCTGGCGGCGGTGGCCTCGAAATTCTTGTCGGCCTGGACCAGCACCGCCTCGTTGTCGGACTTGGCCTTGAGGTCGTCGCTCATGGTGTGCTGGTACAGCGCGACGCGCATGGCGTTCACGTTGTCCTTCAGCTCGCCGAGCGTGCGCACGCTGCCCAGCGTGTTGTCGTTGAAATACTCGAAGCGCTGCTCGGACTGGCGCAGCTGCCAGATGCCGCCGAGGCCCACCACCAGCAGGGCGGCCAGGGCCAGGGAAAGGGAAAGCAACAGGCGTTGGCTGATGTTCATGTCGGGATCGGGAAACCCCCGCCGGGCGGGGCGTGTCACTGAATCGGGAAAGATGACCGGGGCGCACTTCCAAGCGAAATGCGTGCCATGCGCACTCGACGGGCGGGCGGATGGCTCCCGGGGATGACCGGGTTTACGGCAGGGCTTCCGGCGGTTGTAGCGGCGCCGGAAGAATATTTCCCGAAGTGACGGACAGGGCAGGCGGGGGCGGCCCGGGTAGCCGGAGAAGTGATCGGAAAAGCCGCCGCGGAAGCGACCGGAGCGGCGGCCGGAAGCTACCGCCTCAGGCCGGCCACGCGCGCGCCGCCACGCGCGCGAGCGCCGCCGCGTCGCCCTCCAGCGTGCCGAACACGCGGCCGTGCTGGCGGCCCAGGCGGCTCGCCACGAAGCGCTCGGCGTCCTCGGGGTCGGCATGGTTCAGCATCAGCGCTGCCTGCGCGGTCAGCACCAGGCCCTGGGCGAAGCGGCGCGCGCCGGCCTCGAGGTGCTCGGGCGCGTCGCGCAGCATCGCCTGCAGCGAGGCCAGCTCGGCGCGCACGGCCGGATGCCCGCCGGCGCGCTGCGCCAGGTCCTGCAGCAGCCGCGCGCCGTCCTCGGGATTGCGCTGCAGCGCGCGCAGCACGTCCAGGCACATGATGTTGCCCGAGCCTTCCCAGATCGAGTTGACCGGCGCCTCGCGGTACAGCCGCGCCATCGGCCCCTCTTCCACGTAGCCGTTGCCGCCCCACACCTCCATCGCCTCGCCGGTGGCCTCGATCGCGCGCTTGCAGATCCAGAACTTGGCCGCCGGCGTGACGATGCGCTTCCACGCGGCCGCCAGCGGGTCGGCGTCGGCGCGCTCGAAGGCGTGCGCCAGTTCCATCATCAGCAGCGTCGCGCCCTGGCTTTCCAGCGCCAGGTCGGCCAGCACGTTGCGCATCAGCGGCTGCTCGGCCAGCAGCTGGCCGAAGGCCATGCGGTGGCGCGCGTGGTGGAGCGCCTGCACCAGCGCGGCGCGGAGGATGGCGGCGCTGCCGATCACGCAGTCCAGCCGGGTATAGGTCGCCATCTCGATGATGGTCGGGATGCCGCGGCCCTCCTCGCCGATCAGGATGCCGGTGGCGCCGCGGAACTCCACCTCGCTGCTGGCGTTGGAGCGGTTGCCGAGCTTGTCCTTGAGGCGCTGGATCTGCACCGGGTTCTTGCTGCCGTCGTCGCGAAAGCGCGGCACGAAGAAGCACGACAGCGGCCCGTCCTCGGCGCCCATGCGCGCCACCACCAGGTGCGCGTCGCACATCGGCGCGGAGAAGAACCACTTGTGCCCGGTCAGCGCGTACTCGGCGCCGCGCCCCTCGCCGCGCACGGCGCGCGCCACCGTGGTGTTGCTGCGCACGTCCGAGCCGCCCTGCTTCTCCGTCATGCCCATGCCGATCATGACGGCGCGCTTGTCGCGCCACGGCAGGTCGCGCGCGTCGTGCTCGGTGGCGAACAGCTTCGGCCCCAGCCCGGCGAACAGCGCGGTCTCCTTTTGCAGCACGGGAATGCTGGCGAAGGTCATGGTCGGCGGGCACAGCGAGCCCGATTCGACCTGCGCCTGCAGGTAATAACCCGCCGCGCGCGCCACCCAGGCGCCGTCGCGCGGCTGCGCGAACGGCAGCGCCTGCAGCTGCTGGCTGCGCAGCAGGGCCAGCAGTTCGTGCCACGCGGCGGGGAATTCCACCTCGTCGATGCGCTCGCCGGTGCGGCCATGCGTATGCAGCTCGGGCGTGTGGCGGTTCGCCTCGGCCGCCCAGCGCTGCACGTCGGCCTGCCCCAGGCGCGCGCCGAACACGTCGAGCGCGCCGGCATGCCAGCCGCCGCCGAGGCGCTCGAGCGCCGCGCGCAGGGCCGGATCGCCGGCGAACAGGTTGTAGCCGGCAAGGTCCGGCACCTGGTTGAACACGCGATGGGTGGCGGCGTCGGTCATGCGGTCTCCTGGAATGGGCGGCGCGTGGCCGCGTTGTCCTGTTTTCTGCTGTTTTCTGCATGGTAGAGCAAGCCGCGCGCTATGTGACGGCCGGCAAGGTCTGCCGGGTGTGGTGCCCGGGTCCCACCGCGCTCCATCGCGCCCCACGGCGTTTTTGCCGCGCCGCAGCAAGCGCCAGTCCTGACTTGCGCGCACGGCTGTCCAGATTGAAACAAGGGTGGTCAAGCCCCGGCCCTTGTGCTTAAATTCACCCCGTTGGATGAAACAGGGGTGCCACACGGATGGGCCGTGCGGCTGAGAGAGTCCCTTCGAACCCGATCCGGCTAGTACCGGCGTGGGAAGTTTCATGACTACCGAACAGCTCCTGCCTCCCGCGAGGCACATGACCCGGCCATCGCGCCCGGCCCATGCTCAGGGCTCCTGGTTTCGTCCATCCCCGCAAGAGAGAGGACGATACCTATGGCCCGCACAAATTCCGCCCCTGCCGCTTCCTTCGAATCGCTCGAGACCGATCTCGACAAGAAGTTTGCCTATCCGGCTTCCAGCAAGACCTACCTGACCGGCAGCCGGCCCGACATCCGGGTGCCGCTGCGCACGATCCTGCAGACCTCCACGCGCACGGACAAGGGCGAGATGTCCAATCCGCCGATTCCCGTGTACGACACCTCGGGCCCGTACAGCGACCCGGACGTGCACATCGACCTCAAGGCCGGCCTGCCGTCGGTGCGCGGCAGGTGGATCGAGGAGCGCGGCGACACCGAGGTGCTGTCCGGCCTGTCGTCCGAATACGGCCTGGCGCGCGCCGCCGACCCGGCCACCGCGCACCTGCGCTTCGCCCAGCTGACCAACCCGCGCCGCGCCAAGGCCGGCGCCAACGTGTCGCAGATGCACTATGCGCGCCAGGGCATCATCACGCCCGAGATGGAATATGTGGCGCTGCGCGAGTCGCTCAACCTGCAGGCGCTCTACGACAAGCCCGAGTACAAGGCGCTGCTGCGTCAGCACCCGGGCAACGCGCTGGGCGCCGCGCTGCCGCTGCGCCCCGAGGACATGACGCCGGAATTCGTGCGCCGCGAGATCGCCTCCGGCCGCGCCATCATCCCCGCCAACATCAACCACACCGAGCTGGAGCCGATGGCGATCGGGCGCAATTTCCGCGTCAAGATCAACGGCAACCTCGGCAACTCGGCGGTGACGTCGTCGCTGGCCGAGGAAGTCGAGAAGATGGTGTGGTCGATCCGCTGGGGCGCCGACACCATCATGGACCTGTCCACCGGCAAGCACATCCATGAGACCCGTGAATGGATCCTGCGCAATTCGCCGGTGCCGATCGGCACGGTGCCGATCTACCAGGCGCTCGACAAGACCGGAGGCATCGCCGAGGACCTGACCTGGGAGATGTTCCGCGACACGCTGATCGAGCAGGCCGAGCAGGGTGTGGACTACTTCACCATCCACGCCGGCGTGCTGCTGCGCTACGTGCCGATGACCGCCGACCGCGTCACCGGCATCGTCTCGCGCGGCGGCTCGATCATGGCCAAGTGGTGCCTCGCGCACCACAAGGAAAACTTCCTGTACACGCACTTCGACGAGATCTGCGAAATCATGAAGGCCTACGACGTCTCGTTCAGCCTCGGCGACGGCCTGCGCCCGGGCTGCATCGCCGACTCCAACGACGACGCCCAGTTCGGCGAGCTGCGCACGCTCGGCGAGCTGACCGCCAAGGCCTGGAAGCACGACGTGCAGGTCATGATCGAAGGCCCGGGCCACGTGCCGCTGCAGCGCATCCAGGCCAACATGGACGAGGAGCTCAAGCACTGCTACGAAGCCCCGTTCTACACGCTCGGACCGCTGGTGACGGACATCGCTCCCGGCTACGACCACATCACCAGCGGCATCGGCGCGGCCAACATCGGCTGGATGGGCACGGCCATGCTGTGCTACGTCACGCCCAAGGAACACCTGGGCCTGCCCGACAAGGAAGACGTGCGCGAAGGCATCATCACCTACAAGATCGCCGCGCACGCGGCTGACCTTGCCAAGGGCTGGCCGGGCGCGCAGCTGCGCGACAACGCGCTGTCCAAGGCGCGCTTCGAGTTCCGCTGGGAAGACCAGTTCAACCTCGGCCTGGACCCGGAGCGCGCGCGCTCGTTCCACGACGCCACGCTGCCGGCCGAGGGCGCCAAGATCGCCCACTTCTGCTCGATGTGCGGTCCCAAGTTCTGCTCGATGAAGATCACGCAGGAAGTGCGCGACTACGCCGCCTCGCTCAAGCCGGAGGCCGAGAAGGGCATGCAGGAAAAGTCGATCGAGTTCGTCAAGAGCGGCAGCAAGATCTACTCGTGAGGCAGGGTGCGGCGCGCGCCTGCGTGCGCGCCGCGTGAAGTACCGCGCCCCGCCCGCGGGGCGCGCCATGAATGAAAGGAGGCCGGAGCCCGCCGCGCAGTTGCGGCAGGCACTGGCGCAAACATCCCCATGACAGTGCAGTCGTTTGATGTGGCCGTGCTCGGCGCCGGCCTGGCCGGGCGGCTTTCCGCCTGGCAACTGGTGCGGGCCGGCCTGCGCGTGGCGCTGGTCGAGCGCGCCGGTCCCGATGGCGCCGGCTCGGCCGCGCACGTGGCCGCCGCCATGCTGGCGCCGCTGGCCGAATCCGCGATCGCCGAGCGCCGCATCGTTGAGCTCGGCATCGCCAGCGTCGACCTGTGGCGCGGCTGGCTGGCCGAGCTGCCCGAGCCGGTGTTCTTCCAGGAAGGCGGCACGCTGGTGGTCTGGCATGCGCGCGACCGCGGCGAGATGTCGCTGTTCGCCAGCCGCGTGCGCGCGGTGGCGCCGCCGGCGCTGGTGGCCGAGCGCATGCGCGCGCTCGACGGCGACGGCGTGGCCGCGCTGGAGCCCGCGCTCGCGGGCCGCTTCCCGCAGGGCCTGCTGCTGGCCGGCGAAGGCCAGCTCGACAACCGCGGCACGCTGCGCGCGCTGCTGTCCTGCGCCGTGGCCAGCGGCGTGCACTGCGTGTGGGAAGCCGGCGAAGTCGAGGCGCAGGACCTGCCGGCGCTGGGCATCCGCGCCCGCGTGGTGCTGGACTGCCGCGGCCTCGGCGCGCGCGCCGCGTGGCCCGCGCAGGCGGCCGCGCGCGGCACCATTCCCGGGCTGCGCGGCCTGCGCGGCGAGGTGGTGCGCGTGCATGCGCCCGAGGTCAAGCTGCAGCGCCCGGTGCGCCTGCTGCATCCGCGCTACCCGATCTACATCGCGCCCAAGCCGGGCGACCTCTACGTGATCGGCGCCACCGAAATCGAAAGCGACGACGATTCGCCGATGAGCGTGCGCTCCGCGCTGGAGCTGCTGTCGGCGGCCTACTCGCTGCATCCGGCCTTCGGCGAGGCGCGCGTGCTCGAACTCAACGTGCAGCGCCGCCCCACGCGGCCGGACCACCTGCCCGCCATCCGGGTCGACCAGCATGCGCGCATCGTGCGTCTCAACGGCCTGTACCGGCACGGCTTCCTGATCGCGCCGGCCGTCACCGAGGCCGCCTGCGAGGTGGTGCGCGCGCTGCTCGACGGCGACCCGGCCGCGCATGCCGTGCCCGCCGCGCTGCGCTGGCCCGGCATGATCGGCCCGGCGCTCGACACCGTCGCCGGCGGCTCGCCGGTGCTGCACTGAACAGACGCAGACAGACCATGGAAATCCTGCTCAACGGCCGCCCGCTGGCCCTTGCCGACCACGCCACGCTGGCCGACGCGGTGGCCGGCGCCGGCATCGCGCCGCCGTTCGCCGCCGCGCTCAACGGCCAGTTCGTGCCGCGCGCCGCGCATGGCGCAACAGCGCTCGCCGCCGGCGACCGCATCGACCTCGTGCAACCCGTCACGGGAGGCTGAACCGACATGACCCTCGATACCCTCGATCCTCTCGACCAACGCGGCGGCCTGCTCGGCGACCCCTTCGTGCTGTACGGCGAGCGGTTCGCCTCGCGCCTGCTGCTCGGCACCGCGCGCTATCCGTCCCCCGCCACCCTGCAGGCCGCCGTGGAAGCGTCCCGCCCCGCCATGCTGACGGTGGCGCTGCGCCGCCAGGGCGCGGTCGGCGATGGCGAAGGCGGCCAGTCGTTCTGGCAGATGCTCAAGGCGCTCGGCGTGCCGGTGCTGCCCAACACCGCCGGCTGCATGGCGCCGCAGGAAGCGATCACCACCGCCATGATGGCGCGCGAGGTGTTCGAGACCGACTGGATCAAGCTCGAAGTGGTGGGCGACGACTACACGCTGCAGCCCGACACGCTCAACCTGCCCGCGGTGGCCGAGACCCTCGTCAAGGAAGGCTTCAAGGTGCTGCCGTACTGCACCGAGGACCTCGTGCTGTGCCGCCGCCTGCTCGACGTGGGCTGCCAGGCGCTGATGCCGTGGGCCGCGCCGATCGGCACCGGCAAGGGCGTGGTCAACCCGCACGCCATGCGCCTGCTGCGCGAGCGCCTGCCCGACACCCCGCTGATCGTCGACGCCGGCCTCGGCCTGCCGTCGCACGCGGCGCAGGTGCTGGAGTGGGGCTACGACGGCGTGCTGCTCAACACCGCGGTGGCGCAGGCCGCCTACCCGGTCGACATGGCGCGCGCGTTCGCGCAGGCCGTCGACGCCGGCCGCACCGCCTACCTGGCCGGACCGATGCCCGAGCGCGACATCGCCCAGGCCAGCACTCCCGTGGTCGGCATGCCGTTCTGGCACGCCGCGGGCGCGGAGGACCGCGCATGAGCCGCGCCGCCGTGAAAGCGCCCGTCGACGCCGCGCTGCGCGACACGCTGCTGGCGCGCTACGGCGCCACCTTCGGCACCAGCGACCAGCCCTGGCGCGCGCTGGCGCAGGCCGGCGCCGAGGCGCCCGGCAGTGCCGACGTGGTGCTGTGCGACGGCGAGGCCGACGCCGCCACGCTCGCGCGCCTCGCCGCCGCCGGCGCGACCGCCATCGAGAGCGAGCGCGAGGGCGGCCGCTGGATCGACACCGTGCGCTCGCCGATGGGCACCTGGGTGTTCAGCGCCCACGCCGACGGCGACAGCGCGCACTCGCCGGCGTTCACCGCCGTGCTGCTGGCCTGCCTGGCGCTGCATTTCCCCGCGCACGACGCGCTCTGCCTGGCGCGCGCGTGGCGGCCCGGCTCGCTCGACTGGCCGGCCGATTTCGCGCGCTTCCCGCAGGTGCGCCACGCCGCGCTGGTCGCGCCCGAGCAGCCCGCCGCGCCGTTCGCGCCGTGCCCGCCGCTGGGCCTGTACGCCGTGGTGCCGAGCGCCGCATGGATCGCGCGGCTGGTGCCGCTCGGCGTGCCCACGGTGCAGTTGCGCTTCAAGTCCGACGACGCGCAGGCCGTGCGCGACGAGATCGCGCGCGCCGCCGATGCCGCGCGCGGCAGCCGCGCGCGCCTGTTCATCAACGACCACTGGCGCGAGGCCATCGCGCTGCACGCCGGCTTCGGCAACGACAGCACGCGCAGCGGCATCTACGGCATCCACCTCGGCCAGGAAGACCTCGACGAAGCCGACCTCGGCGCGCTGCGCGCCTCGGGCCTGCGCCTCGGCGTGTCCACCCACGGCTACGCCGAGATGCTGCGCGTGGCCACCATCGGCCCGAGCTACCTCGCGCTCGGCGCGATCTTCCCGACCACCACCAAGGTCATGCCGACCGCGCCGCAGGGCATGGGCCGCTTCCAGTCCTATGCGAAGCTGATGCAGCCGGTGATCCCGTCGCTGGTCGGCATCGGCGGCGTCGACGCCGCGCGGCTGCCGGAGGTGCTGGCGGTCGGCGTCGGCAGCGCGGCGGTGGTGCGCGCGATCACCGAGGCTGCCGACATGCCGGCGGCGGTGGCGAACCTGCTGGGGATGTTTCCGGCGGGTTGATGCGCGTCTGACCAGCCGGCGCCATGCGGTACGATGGACGCCACTCCCGTCCCCCGCCGCCGCGCCATGATCTCGTCCCAGTTCCTCAGCCGCGTCACCCTGCGCCGCGACATCGTCGAGAGCTTCGCGCGCTACCCGTTCAGCCTGCCCGCGGTGCGCGCGCTCGACGTGCTGGAGCTCCATCCCAAGGTGACGTTCCTGGTCGGCGAGAATGGCTCGGGCAAGTCCACGCTGATGGAGGCGATCGCGGTGGCGGCCGGCTACAACGCCGAGGGCGGCTCGCGCAACTTCAGCTTCGGCACGCGCCGCTCGCACTCGGTGCTCAACGAATACCTGCGCCTGGCGCGCGGCTTCCGGCGCCCGCGCGACGGCTACTTCCTGCGCGCGGAGAGCTTCTTCAACGTCGCCACCGAGATCGAGCGCCTCGATGCCGAGCCCGGCCCGGGCGGGCCGGTGATGCCGGCCTACGGCGCTCGCTCGCTGCACGAGCAGTCGCACGGCGAATCGTTCCTCGCGCTGCTGACCGAGCGCTTCCGCGGCAACGGCCTCTACCTGCTCGACGAGCCCGAGGCCGCGCTCTCGCCGCAGCGCCAGCTTGCCGTGCTGTCGCGCATCCACGATCTGGTGCGCGCCGATTCGCAGTTCCTCATCGCCACGCACTCGCCGATCCTGATGGCCTACCCCGATGCGTGGATCTACCGCCTCGGCGCCGGCGGCGTGCAGCGCATCGCCTACGAGGACACCGAGCACTTCCGCGTGACGCGCGATTTCCTGGCCGATCCGCAGCGCATGCTGCGCGTGCTGCTGGCGGACGATGAGTAGGCGACCGCGGCGGCTACGGCCGCGCGCCGCGCGCCAGGAGCTTGTACAGGTGCGAGCGCGAGATGCCGAGCTGCGCGGCGGCGCGCTTCTTGTTGCCGCCGTGCCGCGCGATGGCCTGCAGCACCGCTTCGTGGGCGACCTCGCGCAGCGCGGCGGCCGCGCGGGGCGGGGTGTCGTCGGCGGGGTCCGCCGGTTCCGCGGCGGCAACGCCGTAGCCGGGCAGCGGCTCGGCCGTCTCGGCGCGCAGCGCCACCGCGCTTTCCTCGCCGCGCGCGAAATCCGCCGGGCGCAGCACGCGCCCGTCGCAGAACACCAGCGCTTCCTCGATTTTCTGCCGCAACTGGCGCACGTTGCCGGGCCAGCGGCGCTCGGCCAGGTAACGGGCCACCTCGGGCGCCACCTCCGGCACCGGCACGCGGTTGCGCGCGCAGAAGCCGCGCACGAAATGGCCGAGCAGCGCCGGGATGTCCTCGCGGCGCTGGCCCAGCGCCGGAATGCGCAGCACCACGCCCGACAGCCGGTAGTACAGGTCGAGCCGGAAGCGCCCGCCGTCGATCAGCGCCTGGATGTCGCGGTTGGTCGCCGCCACCAGGCGGAAGTCCACGCGCTGCGCGCGGCGGCTGCCCAGGCGCTCGACCATGTGGTCTTCCAGCACGCGCAGCAGCTTGACCTGCATCTCCATCGGGATGTCGGCCACCTCGTCGAGGAACAGCGTGCCGCCCGCGGCTTGCTCCAGCTTGCCGGCCTGCCCGCCGCGCTGGCTGCCGGTGAAGGCGCCGGCCGCGTGGCCGAACAGCTCGGACTCGATCAGCGTGGCCGGCAGCGCGGCGAGGTTGAGGCTGACCAGCGGACGGCCGTCGGGCGCGCGGCTGGCGCCGTGGATGGCGTGCGCTACCAGTTCCTTGCCGGTACCGCTCTCGCCCAGGATCAGCACCGGCACGTCCAGCCGCGCCACCGTGTCGATCTCGCGGCGCAAGCGCTGCATCGGCGCGCTGTCGCCGATCAGCAGCGCGGGGCCGGCCTGTTGCTCGCGCAGTTCGTCGAGCTCGCGCCGCGTCCGCGCCAGTTGCGAGCGCAACCGCGTCATCTCGCGGTCCATGCGGCCGATGGCCTCCGGCTCCTTGAACAGCACCTGGCCGATCGCGCCGACCACCTCGCCGCCGGCGCTGATCGGGATGCGGTTGACCACGCGCGTGACGCCGTTCATGGTTTGCAACTGCCCGATCTCGGCTTTGCCGCTGGCGGCCACCTGCGCCAGCCGTGAGTTGGGGATGACATCGCGCGCCGGCAGCCCGGTGCCTTCGCCGGTGCGCAGGCCGAGGAATTTCTCGTGCACCGGACTGATGAAGCGCATGCGCCCGGCACGGTCGGCCACGGTGATGGCCTGGTAGGGATTGGTCAGCAGGTGGTCGAGGATGGCGCCGGCGAACGGCACCGCGCCGAGGAAATCGAACAGTGCCGCGTCGCGCGCGGCCGGGCGCAGCAGGATCACCTCGCGCGCGCCGTCGCGCAGGCGCATGGCGATGTAGTGGCGCGCGGCCACGCTGCATTCGAACAGGCGGCCGGTGTCGAGCGCACTGCCGGTGCCGGGCTCATCGTCCAGCCGCGCCGAGGCCGCCAGCGCCGCCGCCGCGAGCGCCGGGTCGACGGCCAGCCCGTGGCTGGCCAGCGTGGCTCCCGCGCGCGTGGCGACCAGCACGCCGAGGCTGTCCTCGCCCGCCGGCCGTGTGTCTTCGGCTGTCGTTGTCGACGACATATTGTGTCTCCATTGAGGACACTTTGATGTCCTTCTTTGTCGTTTTGGTGGACACATTATCAGCGCCCTGCAAAAAGAACAATGAAATCAAGGCTGCGCGCGCATGGCACGGTTGCTGCGATATCAAGGGCACATAACGACAGTCTTGAGGAGACCCGACTTGTCCTGGCAGCCCGAAATCGATGAACTCGCTTACCGCAAGCAACTCGCCGCCCAGCTTGGTGGCCACGACAAGGTCAAGCGCCACAAGGATGCCGGCAAGCTGACCGTGCGCGAACGCATCGACGCCATTGCCGATGCGGGCAGTTTCCGCGAGGTGGGCGCGCTCACCGGCAACGGCCAGTACGACAGCAACGGCCGGCTGGTCGGCCTCACGCCTGCCAATCTCGTGATGGGCCGCGCGCAACTGGATGGCCGCCCCGTGGTGCTGGTGGGCGACGACTTTACCGTGCGCGGCGGCGCCAACGACGGCGCCGTGGGTGAGAAGCTGATCCACGCCGAGAAGATGGCGCACGACCTGCGCCTGCCGATGGTGCGGCTGGTCGACGGTACCGGTGGCGGCGGCTCGGTGCGCAATATCGAGAACAAGGGCTACACCAACATCCCCACCATGAAGGTGTGGCAGCACGTGGTGGAGAACATGTCGCTGGTGCCGGTGGTGTCGCTGGCGCTGGGTTCGGTGGCCGGCATGGGTGCGGCGCGCGTGGCCGCCAGCCACTACTCGGTGATGGTCAAGGGCACCTCGCAACTGTTCAACGCCGGGCCGCCGGTGGTGGCGCGCATTGGCCAGAAGCTGGAGAAGAACGAGCTCGGCGGGAGCCAGATCCATACCCGCAACGGCGTGGTCGACGACGAAGTCGCCAGCGAGGCCGAAGCGTTCGCGCGCGCGCGCCGCTTCCTGTCCTACCTGCCGCCCTCGGTGCACGCGCTGCCGCCGCGCGCCGAGCCCGCCGACGACCCCGCGCGCCGCGACGAATGGCTGCTGTCGGCCATCCCGCGCGACAGCCGCGCAGTCTACAAGATCCGGCCCATCGTGGAGACGCTGGTGGACCAGGGCTCGTTCTTCGAGATGGGCCGCTTCTGGGGCCGCGCCATCGTCACCGGGCTGGCCCGTATCGACGGCTGGCCGGTGGCGGTGGTGGCGAGCGACCCGTACCACTACGGCGGCGGCTGGGATGGCCCCACCGCCGAGAAATTCATCCGCTTCGTCGACATGGCCGAGGCCTTCCACCTGCCGGTGGTGAACCTGGTCGACATCGCCGGCTTCCAGATCGGGCTGGAGGCCGAGAAGGCCGGCACCATGCGCTACGGCGTGCGCGCGCTGGCCGCGGTGTACCAGGCCACGGTGCCGTGGTGCTCGCTGATCCTGCGCCGCGCCTACGGTGTGGCCGCGGCCGGCCACCAGCACATGGGCCGCTTCAACTTCCGCTACGCGTGGCCCTCGGCCAACTGGGGCTCGCTGCCGATCGAAGGCGGCCTGGAAGTGGCCTACAAGGCCGAGATCGAAGGCGCCGATGACCCCGTGCAAAAGCGCGCCGAGATCGAGCAGCGCGTGCGCAGCCTGACCTCGCCGTTCCGCAGCGCCGAAGCCTTCGTGGTGGAAGACATCATCGACCCGCGCGACACGCGCGCGCTGCTGTGCGAGTTCGCCAACCTGGCCGCGCCGCTGCGCGAGCCGGGCGTGAGCAGGTTCGGCATCCGGCCCTGAGGCGGGATTGCCTCTCGCCTTGCTGCCGGTTTGCTCCCCTCTCACCGCTTGCGGGAGAGGGGAGCAAAGGCCTGGGATCCGAATTCCCGAGAAAGTCCGACGCACCAAAGCCAAAAACAGGAGACCGCCTTGTCCCATCACCGATTCCTTACCGCTCCCGGCGGCGTGGCTGCCGCCTTCGCCATCGGCGCCGCGCTGCTGCCCGCCGGCGCGCAGGCGCAGGAGAACTGGCCGCAGAAGCCCGTCACCATCGTCGTGCCGTTCCCGGCCGGTGGCATGACCGACCTGCTGGCGCGGCGCATCGCGCGCGACATGCAGGCCGAGTCCAGGCAGCCCTTCGTGGTGGACAACCGTGCCGGCGCCAGCGGCCAGATCGGTAGCGAGATCGTGGCGCGCGCCAATCCGGACGGCTATACGCTGCTGGTCACAGCCACCCACCACGTGATCAACCCGGCAGTGCGGCCGCGGCTGCCGTACAACGCCAGCAAGGACTTCACGCCGATCGCGCTGCTGGCCACCACGCCGAACGTGCTGGTGGTGAACAACAACGTGCCGGTGTCCAACCTGCAGGAATTCCTCGCCTACGCGAAGAAGCAGAAGGAGGGCCTCTCGTTCGGCTCGTCAAGCATCGGTGGCGCCACGCACATGTCGGGCGAGCTGCTGCGCCTGATGACCAACACGCCGCTCACGCACATCCCGTACAAGGGTGCGGCGCCGGCACTGTCGGACCTGCTCGGCGGCCAGATCCCCGCGCTGTTCCATGACGTGATGACGATGGCGCCCTACGTGAAGGACGGCAAGGTCAAGGCCATCGGCGTGACCTCGGCCAGGCGCAGCGAGGCGCTGCCCAATGTGCCCACCATCGCCGAGCAGGGCGTGCCCGGCTACGAGGCCACGACGTGGATCGGCTTCTACGGCCCGGCCAATCTGCCCAGGCCGCTGGTGGAACGCCTGAACCGCGACGCGGTGAGGAGCATGAACACCGCCGACTCGAAGGCCAACCTTGCGCAGAGCGGCACCACGCCGGGCACGCTCAACGCCGAGCAGTTCGGCGCCTTCGTGCAGTCGGAGCTGGCCAAGTGGAAGCGCGTGGCCCTCGAGGCCAATGTCAAGGTGGACTGAGCGATGCGCGAGAACGACAATAACGGCGACGACGATATCCTCGGTCTGCTGGCCCCGCGTTCGGTCGCCATCCTCGGCGCCTCCGACAATCCCATCAAGGCGGGTGGCCGGCCCATCGACTACCTGCGCCGCCATGGCTTCGCGGGCCGCGTGTATCCGGTCAATCCGAACCGCGCGCAGATCCAGGGCCTGCCGGCCTACCCCGAACTGGCCGCGCTGCCAGACGCGCCTGACGTGGTGGTGGTCAGCGTGGCCGGCCAGGAAGTGGAGCAGGCCATCGAACATTGCCTCGCCGTGCATGCGCGCGCCGCGGTGATCTATTCCTCCGGCTTCGCCGAGCTGGGCGAGGCGGGTGCCGTGCAGCAGCGCCGGCTGGTGGAGCGCGCGCGCGCCGGCGGGCTGCGCCTGTTCGGCCCCAATACGCAGGGCGTGGCCAACTTTCGCGACGGCGCCATCCTGCATTTCTCCACCATGATCAACGAGGAGCGAGGGCAGGACGGCCCGGTCGCCATCGTCAGCCAGAGCGGCGCGGGCTCGTCCATCGTCTACGGCGGACTGCGCCGCAAGGGCATCGGCGTGCGCTACATGGTCGCCACGGGCAACGAGGCCGACATCACCGCCGCCGAGGTGCTGCGCGCGGTGGCGGCGGACCCGGACATCCGCGTGCTGTTGCTGTACATCGAATCGCTCAAGGACCCGGCGGTGCTGGCGCAGGCCGCGCGCATCGCGCACCAGCGCGACATTCCCATCCTTGCCGTCAAGGCGGGCCGCACGCAGGCCGGGCAGCTCACCGCCAGCTCGCATACCGGCGCGCTGGCCGGCGAGGACGCGCTGGCCGATGCCTTCCTGCGGCAGCACGGCATCCAGCGCGTGGCGGACTTCCGCGAGCTCGTCGAATACAGCCAGGTCTTCGCCGGCGGCCAGCGCCCACGCGGGCGCAAGGTGGTGGCGATCAGCAACTCGGGCGCGACCTGCGTGCTGGCGGCCGACGCCGCCGAGGACCAGGGCCTGGACCTGTGCCAGTTCGAAGGCGCTGGAGCGGCGGCGCTCAAGGCGGTGCTGCCGCCATACGTGTCGGCGCGCAACCCGATCGACATGACCACCGCGCTGCTGGGCCAGCCGCACATCTACGGCCAGACGCTGGAGGTGGTGGCCGCGCAGCGCCAGGCCGACATGATCTACGTGGGCTTTCCGATCGGCGGCGAAGGCTACGACTTCCCCGGCTTCTCGGCGCAGACCGGCCGCTTCGCCGCGGCCAGCGGCGTGCCGGTGGCGGTCAGCGCCAACCAGGAATGGGTGGCGCAGGCCTTCCGCGCGCACGGCGTGCCGGTGTTCGACAGCGAACGCGCGGCCATACGCGCGCTCGGCATGGCCGCGCGCCACGTGCAACTGAATGCCGCGGCGCTGGCCGCGCCCCCGGCGATCCCGCCGGCGTGGCCGGACGGCATCGCGGCAGCCACGCACTCGCTCGACGAAGTCGAGAGCCTGGCGGCGCTGGCGGAAGCCGGCCTGCCCGTGGTGGCACATCGGCTGTGCAAGAGCGAGGATGACGTGCGCCGCGCGCTGGCCGAACTTGGCGCGCCGGTGGTGGCCAAGGGCGTCTCGCCCGACATCACGCACAAGTCAGAACTGGGGCTGGTGCGTCTCGGCCTGGCCGGCGAGGCGCAGGCGCTGGCCGCCTACGCCGAGCTCGACCGCATCCTGCGCGGCCTGGCCGCGAGCGAAGGCGTGCGCCACGGCGGCGTACTGCTGGCGTGCCAGCAGCGCGGCGCGTTCGAGCTGGCCGTGGGTGCGCACATCGACGCCATCTACGGCCCGGTGGTGATGGTAGGCCAGGGCGGCGTGCTGGTCGAGGCCATCGACGACGTGCAGTTCCTGTGCGCGCCGTTCAGCGCCGCGCAGGCGCGCGAGGCCATCGGCCGCCTGCGCATCGCGCGCGCGTTCGGCGCGCTGCGCGGCCTGGCCGCGGTGGACGTGGACGCGCTGGCGCGCCTGCTCGCGCGCCTGGGCGACTGGATGGTGCAGGCGCAGGGGCGGGTACGCTCGGTGGACGCCAATCCGGTCATGGTGATGCGCGGCGACGCCGCGCCGGTGCTGGTCGACGCGGTGGTGATCCGCACGGGAGAACGCGCAGGAGAGGCGTCATGAGCATGAACACGCAAGCATCCGCCGCGCCGCGCCCGCTGCGCCGCGTGCTGGTGGCCAACCGCGGCGCGGTGGCCGCGCGCGTCATCCGCGCGCTGCGCGGGCTCGGGCTGGAATCCGTCGCGGTGTATTCGGATGCGGACGCCGGGTTGCCCTATCTGCGCGAGGCCGACATGGCACTGCGCATCGGCGAGGCGCCGCCGCTGCAAAGCTATCTGGACCAGGACAAGCTGCTTGAAGCCGCGCGCGCCAGCGGCGCTGACGCGGTGCATCCGGGCTATGGCTTTCTCTCCGAGAACGCCGCCTTCGCCGAGCGCGTGGAGGCGGCTGGCCTGTGCTTCATCGGGCCGTCGCCGCAGTGGATCCGGCGCCTGGGCCACAAGACCGAGGCGCGCGCCTTCATGGCGGCGCAGGGCATGCCGCTGGCGCCGAGCTCCGCCGTGCTGCCCGACGACGTGGCAACTGTGGCCGAGGCCGCCGCGCGCATCGGCTTCCCGGTGCTGATCAAGCCCGCCGGCGGCGGTGGCGGCATCGGCATGGTGCCGGTGCGCGACGCGGCCGGGCTGGCGGCCGCCTGGGCGCAGGCGCGCTCGGTGGCGCAGCGCAGCTTCGGCCAGGCCGAACTCTACCTGGAGAAGCTGGTCGAGCAGCCGCGCCACATCGAGTTCCAGGTGCTGGCCGACCGCTACGGCGGCGTGCGCATCCTGTGGGAGCGCGACTGCTCGGTGCAGCGCCGCCACCAGAAGGTCATCGAGGAAGCGCGCGCGCACGGCCTGGACCGCGCCGGGGTCGAGGCGATGGCGGCGCAGCTCGCCGCGCTACTGTCCGCCATCGGCTATGACGTGATCGGCACCGTGGAGATGCTGCACACGCCCGCCACCGGCTTCGTGTTCCTGGAAATGAACACGCGCCTGCAGGTGGAGCACGCCGTCACCGAGCAGATCACCGGCATCGATATCGTCGCCGCGCAGATCCGGCTGGCGCGCGGCGAGCGCATCGACGCGGTGCTGCCGCAGGCCGCGGGCGGCATCGTGCCCGCGCAGGGCCACGCCATCGAGGCGCGCGTCTACGCCGAGGACCCGGTGCGCTTTTTCCCGTCGCCGGGCCCGCTGGACGTGTTCCGGCTGCCGCGCATGGAAGGCGTGCGCGTGGAAACCGGCTATGCCGAAGGCAGCCGCGTGACGCCGTACTACGACCCCATGCTGGCCAAGGTGATCGCCACCGGCGCTGACCGCGGCGAGGCCATCGCCACGCTGCGTGCGGCACTGGAAGCGTTCGCGGTGGCCGGCGTCAAGACCAACATCCCCTTCATCCTGCGGGTGCTCGCGCATGCCGATTTCGCCGAGGGGCGCATCGACACCGCGCTGGCCCGGCGCGTGCTGGCCGCGCCCGATGCTTCCCAACCTTCCCTGAGAGTAGCCTGATGAACACCATCGAAACCCTGGTCAGCGGCCATGTCTGCGCCATCCACACCGAAGTTGGCGCTACCATTGCGGCCGGCGACGCCGTCATGATGATCGAGTCCATGAAAATGGAGATCCCGCTCGAGTCGGACCATGCCGGCGTGGTCAAGGCCATCCTGGTCCAGGCCGGCGACGCCGTCGCGGAAGGCCAGGCCGTCATCGAACTCGAATAGACGCATCAAAGGAAGATAAGTCTTGGAAAGCCCCTCGCAGATCCCGTCGCAAATTGTCCCGGTGGCGCCCGGCACCCCGGAGCAGCCCTATTTCGGCATCGACGTGCCGCTGATGCGCCACCTTGGCCTGCAGCCGGTGCAGATCGAGGAGGGCCTGTGCCGCACGCGGCTGCCGGCCAGCCCGTTCCTGGTCAACAGCCGCGGCGACGTGCACGGCGGCACGCTGATGGCGGCGCTGGACTTCACGCTCAGCGGCGCGGCGCGCTCGCACGCGCCGATGCAGACCGGCGTGATCACCATCGACATGTCCACGCATTTCCTCGCCGCCGCGCGCGGCGAGCTGCACCTGGAGGCGCGCTGCATGCGGCGCGGCGCGCGCATCGCGTTCTGCGAGGGCGAGGTGAAGAACGCCGGCGGCGAAGTGGTGTGCGTGGCGCGCGCGGCATTCAAGCTGGTGCCGCTGAGCAGCGGCGGCAACTAGCCGCCCCGGGCGCCGCCGCGGCCGGCCGTCAGGCGGGCCGGTAGACCTGGGCGAAGCGCGCCTGCTGCACGATGCCGTAGTCGCCCGGCGCGTACTGCATCAGCCAGTCGCCGGCCTCGCCACGGAGTACGTCGCCGCCGGCCGAGCGGGCGATGCCGAAGGCCGCCGCCATGCGCTTTGCCAGCACCGTCGCAGGCTTGTTGCGGTAGGCGCCGTCGCGCCCGTGCGCGCCGGCTTCCAGCGGCTCGTAGCGCGCGTCGAAGCGGTCGCGCGACACCACCCAGCGGTCGCCGGTGGAGCCGGTGACGAGGGCGTCGCCGGGCTGGTAGCGGTTGGGGCCTTCGAGGCTGGCGAGCTCGCCGGGCGCGGCGGCGAACGCCACCTGCACCACTTCGTGTTTCCGGTAGGGCGCGGCGGCGGGGTCGGCGCGCAGGTCGATCTGGGACAGCAGGGTCATGGCGTGGCAAGGATGGCGCTGGCGGCCGGACGATGGAGAGCCCGATCATACCGCCGCCCGCGGGCCGGTGTGCCGGCCTGCGCGTCATCCCATCGCGCGCGGCGCGAAGGCGTGGTTGAGCGGGCCGTTGCCGGCGCCGAGCTCGAGGTCGGCGCCGGCGACGATGGCCTCGGCCACGTAGTCGAGCGCCGCGTCCACCGCGTCCGCCAGCGCGTTGCCGCGCGCGAGCTGCGCGGCGACGGCGGCGGCCAGCGTGCAGCCGGTGCCGTGCAGGTTGCGGGTCTCCACGCGCGGGTGCGAGAACACGCGCACGGTGCCGTCGGCGGTCATCAGCAGGTCGTCGAGGCCGCCGTCGGCCGGGTCGAGGTGGCCGCCCTTGAGCAGCACGGCGCGGCAGCCCAGCGCCAGCAGGTCGCGCGCGGCCTGTTCCATCTCGCCGCGGCGGCTGATCCTGCGGCCCAGCAGCCACGAGGCTTCCGGCAGGTTGGGCGTGACCAGCACGGCGCGCGGGAACAGCAGGCGCGTCATGGCCTGGCTGGTGGCGTCGTCGGCCAGGGTGGCGCCGGAGGTGGAGATCATGACCGGGTCCACCACCAGCTGGCGGATGGCGTGGCGGTCCACCGCGGCGGCCACCGCCTCGACGATGCCGGCGGTGCCCAGCATGCCGGTCTTGGCGGCGTCCACGCCGATGTCGCTGGCCACCGCGTCGATCTGCGCGGCCACCATGTCCGCCGGGATCGCGTGCACGCCGCTCACGCCGAGCGTGTTCTGTGCGGTGATGGCGGTGATCGCGCTCATGCCGAAGCAGCCCAGCGCGGCGAAGGTCTTGAGGTCGGCCTGGATGCCGGCGCCGCCGCCGGAGTCGGAGCCGGCGATGGTCAGGGTGCGCGGAGGACGGTGTGTGGTCGGGGTCATGTGCGGTGCGAGGCAGGCCGCCGCAGGGCGGCGAGAAACGGCAAAGGAAGCAACAAAACAAGCAGCAAGAAAGAGCAAGAAAGGCGCCAGGGAAGGCACTGAAGACAGCGCCAAAGACAGCACCAACGGAAGCGCCAGGCAAAAAATCACGCGGCGCCGGTGCGCGGCGCCGGCGGTCAGGCTACAATACCGCCACTCCGAGGAGCGTTGCAACGGATGCGACCATTGTGCCCCAGTGCGCGATTGGCCATTCGCCAGGCTCGGACTGTCTCAACGGCGCTCGCTGATCCGTGGCCCCCACGGTGGCGAGTCGACCTATCCGCCCGCTTTGCATGCCCGCGTTGCCCGGCATGCCCGCGCGCCGCGTATCCCCCCGCACTCGCCGCCATCGCGCCACTCTTCACCGGAGTGAAACATGAACGCAGTGACTGACCTGAAGAACGACTACCTGGTCGCCGACATCAACCTGGCCAGCTGGGGCCGCAAGGAAATCGCCATCGCCGAGACCGAGATGCCCGGCCTGATGGCGATCCGCGACGAGTTCGCCGCCGCCCAGCCGCTCAAGGGCGCGCGCATCGCCGGCTCCCTGCACATGACCATCCAGACCGCCGTGCTGATCGAGACGCTGGTCGCGCTCGGCGCCGACGTGCGCTGGGCCTCGTGCAACATCTTCTCGACCCAGGACCACGCCGCCGCGGCCATCGCCGCCTCGGGCACGCCGGTGTTCGCCTTCAAGGGCGAGTCGCTGAAGGAATACTGGGACTTCACCCACCGCATCTTCGACTGGAAGGACGGCGGCACCCCCAACATGATCCTCGACGACGGCGGCGACGCCACGCTGCTGCTGCACCTGGGCGCGCGCGCCGAGAAGGACGCCACGCTGATCTCCAAGCCGGGCAGCGAGGAAGAAACCTACCTGTTCGCCGCCATCAAGGACAAGCTGGCCAAGGACCCGACCTGGTACAGCCGCAACCTGGACGCCATCAAGGGCGTGACCGAGGAAACCACCACCGGCGTGCACCGCCTGTACCAGATGGCGCAAAAGGGTGAACTCCGTTTCCCGGCCATCAACGTCAACGACTCCGTCACCAAGAGCAAGTTCGACAACCTGTACGGCTGCCGCGAGTCGCTGGTGGACGGCATCAAGCGCGCCACCGACGTGATGATCGCCGGCAAGGTCGCCGTGGTGGCCGGCTACGGCGACGTGGGCAAGGGCAGCGCGCAGGCGCTGCGCGCGCTGTCGGCGCAGGTGTGGGTGACGGAGATCGACCCGATCTGCGCGCTGCAGGCCGCGATGGAAGGCTACCGCGTGGTGACGATGGACTACGCCGCCGAGCATGGCGACATCTTCGTCACCTGCACCGGCAACTACCACGTCATCACCCATGACCACATGGCGAAGATGAAGGACCAGGCCATCGTCTGCAACATCGGCCACTTCGACAACGAGATCGACATCGCCTCGATCGAGAAGTACGAATGGGACGAGATCAAGCCGCAGGTCGACCACGTGATCTTCCCCGACGGCAAGAAGCTGATCATCCTGGCCAAGGGCCGCCTGGTGAACCTGGGCTGCGGCACGGGCCACCCGTCCTACGTGATGAGCAGCTCGTTCGCCAACCAGACCATCGCCCAGATCGAGCTGTGGCTGGAACGCGATAGCGGCAAGTACCCGGTCGGCGTCTACACGCTGCCCAAGCACCTGGACGAGAAGGTCGCGCGCCTGCAGCTCAAGAAGCTCAATGCGCAGCTGTCCGAGCTGACCGACCAGCAGGCCGCCTACATCGGCGTGAAGAAGGAAGGCCCGTACAAGGCCGACCACTACCGCTACTGATCGCGGCGGGCCGGCGCGCGCGCGCTGCGCGCCGGTTGACCGCGCGCATTGATCGCAGCCGTGGATCGCGGGTACGATCGCACGGCCGGGCTGTCCCGGCCGCGGTGTTCCGCATCCTGTTTCGTCTGACCCGAGCTAAGGAGTCGTCATGAGATTGCTGGCCGTCTGGATCATCAACGCCGCCGCGCTGTTCCTGGTGGGCAACCTGATCAGCGGGATTCACCTAGGCGGCTTCGGCTCGGCCATGATCGCCGCGCTGGTGCTGGGCCTAGTCAACACCCTGATCCGCCCGATCCTGGTCATCCTCACGCTGCCGGTGACGCTGCTCACGCTCGGCCTGTTCATCTTCGTGATCAACGCGCTGCTGTTCCTGTTCGTGGGCAAGCTGCTGTCCGGCTTCGTGGTCAGCGGCTTCGGCGCGGCGCTGCTCGGATCGATCCTGTACAGCGTGATTTCCTGGGCGCTGTCGAGCCTGCTGCTCGGCGAACGCCGCAGCGCCTGACGCACGCCAAACCTTCCAGCGCGCCGCGCCACACGCGGCGCGCCACCATCATGCAAGACCGCTACTTCAGCTTCGAATTCTTCCCGCCCAAGACGGCCGAGGGCGCCGAGAAGCTGCGCAATACGCGCGCGCAGCTCGCTCCGCTGCATCCCAAGTACATCTCGGTGACGTTCGGCGCCGGCGGCACCACCCAGCAGGGCACGCTGGACGCCGTGCTGGAGATCCAGCGCGACGGCATCGAGGCCGCGCCGCACCTGTCGTGCGTGGGCTCCACGCGCGCGAGCATCCGCCAGATCCTGCAGACCTACCGCGACGGCGGCATCCGCCACATCGTGGCGCTGCGCGGCGACATGCCCTCGGGCATGGGCGAGATCGGCGAGTTCCGCTACGCCAACGAACTGGTGGAATTCATCCGCGCCGAGACCGGCGACTGGTTCCACATCGAGGTGGCGGCCTATCCCGAGTACCATCCGCAGGCCAAGTCGCCGCGCGTGGACCTGGAGAACTTCGTGCGCAAGGTCAAGGCCGGCGCCGACTCCGCCATCACCCAGTATTTCTTCAACGCCGACGCCTATTTCCGCTTCGTCGACGACGCGCGCGCGATGGGCGTGGACGTGCCGGTGGTGCCCGGCATCATGCCGATCACCAACTCCTCGCAACTGATGCGCTTCTCCGAGATGTGCGGCGCCGAAGTGCCGCGCTGGATCGCCCGGCGCCTGGAAGGCTTCGGCGACGACCGCGAATCGATCCGCGCGTTCGGCCTCGACGTGGTCACTGCGCTGTGCGAGCGCCTGCTCGCGGCCGGCGTGCCGGGGCTGCATTTCTACACGCTCAACACCGCCGGCGCCACCAAGGCGATCTGGCAGCGTCTCAAGCTCTGAGCGCCGGGCGCTTCACGCATGGCCACCGCGCGCCGCCCCGATCCCTTCGTCGACCATCTGCTCGAGCTGATGGGCCCGCTGGCCGCGCGCATCGGCCCCATCACCGCGCGCCGCATGTTCGGCGGCCACGGGCTGTATTACGACGGGCTGATGTTCGCGCTGGTGTCGGACGGGCGCTGCTGGCTCAAGACCGACGAGCAGACCCGCGCGCGGTTCGCGGCCGAGGGCGGCGAGCCGTTCCGGTATAGCAGCCGCGGGCGTGAAGTCACCATGCGGCATTATCTGAGTCTGCCCGCGGTTTGTCTGGAGTCGGCGGAGGAGATGACGACGTGGGCGCGGTGGTCGGTGGAGGCTACGTTGAGGTTGGCTAATCAGGTGGGGTGAGTTTTTTGGGGTTTGGGTTTGGATGGGGTCCTTGTTTTGGCTGTTGTGGGCCTTGAGGCTCGGGCGGTTGTTGGTGCTTGAATCCAAAGGCTGTATGACATCCCCGCTGC
>NZ_BBQM01000026.1 GCF_000876015.1 Cupriavidus basilensis
TTTGAAGTTGACTTTGAAGTTAAGGCCTTTAAAGCCGTTGACCTTGAAGTCAAGCAGTGGTGGCCTTTGAAGCCAAGCCGCGGCTTTCGACTTAGAACCCCACCCCTCACCCCAACTTCTTCCTCAACAACTCATTGACCTGCGCCGGGTTCCCCTTCCCCTTGGTCGCCTTCATGGCCTGCCCGACCAGGGCATTGAACGCCTTCTCCTTGCCGGCCCGGAATTCCTCCACCGACTTGGCGTTGGCGGCCAGCACGTCGTCGATGATCTTTTCCAGCTCGCCGGAGTCGGACATCTGCTTGAGACCCTTGGCGGCGATGATGGCGTCGGCGTCGCTGCCTTCTTCGCCGGCCCACATGGCGGGGAAGACGTCTTTCTTGGCGGTGTTGTTGGAGACCGTGCCGTCGGCGATGCGCACCAGCAGCCTGGCCAGTTGGGCGGGTTTGACCGGGGCGTCGTCGAGCGCGATGCCTTCGCGGTTGAGCAGCGAGGACACGTCGCCCATCAGCCAGTTGGCGGCGGGCTTGGCGTTGGCGGCGCCGGCTTCGGCGACCACGGCTTCGAAGTAGCTGGCGAGCGGCTTGGAGGCGGTCAGCACGCTGGCGTCGTAGGCGGACAGGCCGTATTGCGACACCAGGCGCGCCTGCATGGCGGCGGGCAGTTCGGGCAGGGCGGCCTTCACGCGCTCGATCCAGGCGGCGTCGATGTCCAGCGGCAGCAGGTCGGGGTCGGGGAAGTAGCGGTAGTCGTGCGCGTCTTCCTTGGTGCGCATGGCGCGCGTCTCGCCGGTGTCGGGGTCGAACAGCACGGTGGCCTGCTGGATCTCGCGGCCGTCCTCGATCTCGGCGATCTGCCACTGCACTTCATACTCGATGGCCTGCTGCAGGAAGCGGAACGAGTTGAGGTTCTTGATCTCGCGGCGCGTGCCAAGCTTGGGGCTGCCGTACGGGCGCACCGACACGTTGGCGTCGCAGCGGAAGCTGCCTTCCTGCATGTTGCCGTCGCAGATGCCCAGCCACGTCACCAGCGCGTGCAGCGCCTTGGCATAGGCCACGGCTTCGGCGGCGCTGCGCATGTCGGGCTCGGTGACGATTTCCAGCAGCGGCGTGCCGGCGCGGTTCAGGTCGATGCCGGTCATGCCGGCGAAGTCTTCGTGCAGCGACTTGCCGGCGTCTTCCTCGAGGTGGGCGCGCGTGAGCTGCACGGTCTTCTCGTAGGTCTCGCCCTTCTTGCCTTCGACCTGGATGCTGATGCTGCCGCCCTGCACCACCGGGATCTCGTACTGGCTGATCTGGTAGCCCTTGGGCAGGTCGGGGTAGAAGTAGTTCTTGCGCGCGAAGATGCTGCGCGGCGCGATGGTGGCGCCGATGGCCAGGCCGAACTGGATGGCGCGCTCGACCGCGCCGCGGTTGAGCACCGGCAGCACGCCGGGCAGCGCCAGGTCGACCGGCGAGGCCTGCGTGTTCGGCGCCGCGCCGAAGGCGGTGGAGCTGCCGGAGAAAATCTTGGAGGCCGTCGACAGCTGCGTGTGCGTCTCGAGGCCGATCACCACTTCCCATTGCATGGCGGTATTCCTGTTCGTATTCGTCGTGTACGTCGTATTCGGTGCGTGTTGCTGCGTGTTGCGTTGCGCTGGCCGCGCGGTCCTCATCGTGTCTGCGCGCAGCCGCCGGTGCCGGGCTCGAACATCACCGGCCAGGCTTCCTCGTAGATGCCCGGACTGCAGCGCTGCTGGCAGTTGGCGTGCGCCAGCGTGACGCGGCGCGGGTCCTGCCAGACCATCAGCTTGCAGGCGCTGCCGTCGTTGGCGCGCAGCTCGATGTGCGGCTTCTTCTGCGTCTGGCGGAACTCGGCCAGGTTGAAGCTGCACGAGCCGCGCTTGCCTACCCACAGCTTCCACGACAACTGCTGCACGGTGTTGTCCGCCACGCGCAGCTGCGCGTCCTCGCGGAAGCCGTCTTCCTCGGTGCGGCGGCAGTCGCCGGCGAGGTCGATGTCGCGGCTGGCGATGGGCGTGGGCCGGCCGAAGCGCGGCAGCGGGATGCACGCCGCCAGCGCGGCGGCCAGCGCCACGCCCGCGGCGATGCGGACCAGCCAGCGCCGCGCGCTCATGCCTGCGCGGGCCGGCGCAGATGCCAGTCCGTGGCCTGCTGGAACGCGTGCGCGGTCTGCAGCAGCTCGGCTTCGCCGAAGTAGTTGCCGATCAGCTGCAGGCCGACCGGCATGCCGCCTTCGCCCAGGCCGCACGGCACGCTCATGCCGGGCAGGCCGGCCAGGCTGGTCGACAGCGTGAAGATGTCGGCCAGGTACATCTGCACCGGGTCGGCGCTCTTCTCGCCGAGCTTCCACGCCACCGTGGGCGCCACCGGGCCCATGATCACGTCGCAGCGCGCGAACGCGCGCTGGAAATCCTCGGCGATGATGCGGCGGATCTTCTGCGCCTGCAGGTAGTAGGCGTCGTAGTAGCCGTGCGACAGCACGTAGGCGCCCACCAGGATGCGGCGCTTGACCTCGGGGCCGAAGCCTTCGGCGCGGCTCTTCTTGTACATGTCCATCAGGTCGCGGTATTCGGCCGCGCGGTGGCCGTAGCGCACGCCGTCGAAGCGCGACAGGTTGGACGAGGCCTCGGCCGGCGCGATCACGTAGTACACCGGGATCGACAGCTCGGTCTTGGGCAGCGACACCTCGACCAGCGTGGCGCCCAGCTTTTCGTACTCGGCCAGCGCGGCGCGCACGGCCTGTTCCACGTCGGCCGACAGGCCGGCGCCGAAGTATTCCTTCGGCAGGCCGATGCGCAGGCCCGACAGCGGCCGCGCGGCGCCGGCGCCGGCGCGCGGCTGGCCCAGCAGGCGGGTGAAGTCCTCGTCCACGCCGCCCTGGGCCGGCGCCAGGCTGGTGGAGTCGCGCTCGTCGAAGCCGGCCATCGCGCCGAGCAGCAGCGCGCAGTCCTCGGCGGTGTGCGCCATCGGGCCGCCCTGGTCGAGCGACGAGGCGAACGCGATCATGCCGTAGCGCGACACGCGGCCGTAGGTGGGCTTGATGCCGGTGATGCCGGAGAACGAGGCCGGCTGGCGGATCGAGCCGCCGGTGTCGGTGCCGGTGGCGGCCGGCGCCAGGCCGGCGGCCACGGCCGCGGCCGAGCCGCCCGAGGAGCCGCCCGGCACGCGCGCCGGGTCCCACGGGTTCCTGACCGGGCCGAAGTGCGAGTTCTCGTTGGACGAGCCCATCGCGAACTCGTCCATGTTGGTCTTGCCCAGCGTGACCATGCCGGCGGCGGCGAGGCGCTCGACCACGGTGGCGTCGAACGGGCTTTCGTAATCGGCCAGCATGCGCGAGCCGGCGGTGGCGCGCCAGCCGCGCGTGACGAACACGTCCTTGTGGGCGACCGGCACGCCGGTCAGCGGGCCGGCCTCGCCGCGCGCGCGGCGCGCGTCGGCCGCGCGCGCCTGCGCCAGCGTGAGTTCGGGGTTGACGTCGACGAAGGCGTTGAGCGCGGCGGCCCGCTCGATGCGGCCCAGGTAGTCGCGCGCCAGCTCCTCGGCGGAGACGGTGCGGGCCGCCAGCGCGTCGGCGAGCTGGCGCAGGGAGGTCACTGAAGTTGCGGAAAAGGACATGTCGGTCGTATGGCTTGGCAGGGTGGCTGCCGGCGCGCGGCGCAGGGGCGGCGCGACGCAGCGGCGGGTTCGGTGGCCGGGCGGCGGGCGCGAGCCCGCTTATTCGATGACCTTGGGCACCAGGTACAGGCCGCCTTCGGTGGCCGGCGCGGGGCGCTGGTAGTCGTCGCGCCGGTCGGTCTCGGTCACGGCGTCGTCGCGCAGGCGCTGCGACATCTCGCGCACCGCCGACAGCGGGTGCGCCAGCGGCTCCATGCCGGTGGTGTCGACCGCCTGCATCTGTTCGACCAGCGAGAAGAATTGATTGAGCTGCACCAGCGTGTGCCCTGCTTCGTCATCGTTGATCTCGATGCGGGCAAGGTGGGCGATGCGCTTGACGTCGGATAGGTCGAGAGCCATGGCTAGGGTTCGGTGTCGATGCGGAAAACGGCGAAATCGGCTGCGAGATCGGGGAAGCGGGTCCGGGCGCGGAGGCGGCAGCGGGAGGCAAGGCAGGCGCCGCCTGGGCGGGCGGGGCGAGTGCTGCCGGGAGCGCCCCGGAATCGTCAAAGTTACACGTTTTTTCGAGGCAGAAGCCCCCGAAACAGGGGGAATTATAAGGTATCATTGCGCGTTGCCATTCCCTGGCAGCGCCTTCGTCACATTGGTGCGGAACCGCGTTCGCCGGCGCTTTTTCGGTAACGTCCGCGGCAACGCGCGTGGCAGCGTCGGCGGCAATGCCCGCGGCGGCGCCCGCGGCACGGCCCGCCGCCCACCATCGCCCTCCGCGCGGCCACCCCGGCCGCCCGGCCGCGGCACGCAGGCGGCGGACGGCGCGCGGGCAGGGAGGCAGGCGAGGGCCCTCTGATTAGGCCGCCCCGGCCGCAATTTTTTGTAATTGTGGCGCGGTTCCACCGAACTTTCGAGCGTGGCCTAATCAAAGGTTCCCGTAGAGGCTGTGCCGCCCGGGGGCGGTCCGGCCTCGGCTGGCGGTTCCGCCGTGGCCGCCGCGCATCCCCTGGATGGCGCGGCGCCGGCGTGGCGCCTGGCTCACCGCACGGTGGGGGGCCTTGAATACTACCCGTCGCAATGAATTTCGTGGCTGGCCCGATTGCGGTGCCGGCCGCTTCGCATACCTCGCGAACCACCAGAAAACAGGATTCCTGATGTTCGGATTTCTCCGCAGCTATTTCTCCAACGATCTCGCGATCGACCTCGGCACCGCCAACACCCTGATCTACATGCGCGACAAGGGCATCGTCCTGGACGAGCCCTCGGTGGTGGCGATCCGCCAGGAAGGCGGTCCCAACGCCAAGAAGACGATCCAGGCGGTGGGCAAGGAAGCCAAGCAGATGCTGGGCAAGGTGCCGGGCAACATCGAAGCGATCCGCCCGATGAAGGACGGCGTGATCGCCGACTTCACCGTGACCGAGCAGATGCTCAAGCAGTTCATCAAGATGGTCCACGACTCCAAGCTGCTGCGCCCGAGCCCGCGCATCATCATCTGCGTGCCGTGCGGCTCGACCCAGGTCGAGCGCCGCGCCATCCGCGAATCGGCGCTGGGCGCCGGCGCCAGCCAGGTGTACCTGATCGAGGAGCCGATGTCGGCGGCGATCGGCGCCGGCCTGCCGGTGTCGGAGCCGTCGGGCTCGATGGTGGTGGACATCGGCGGCGGCACCACCGAGGTGGGCATCATCTCGCTGGGCGGCATGGTCTACAAGGGTTCGGTGCGCGTGGGCGGCGACAAGTTCGACGAGGCCATCGTCAACTACATCCGCCGCAACTACGGCATGCTGATCGGCGAGCAGACCGCCGAGGCCATCAAGAAGGAAATCGGCTCGGCCTTCCCGGGCTCCGAGGTGCGCGAGATGGAAGTCAAGGGCCGCAACCTGTCCGAGGGCATCCCGCGCGCGTTCACGGTGTCGTCCAACGAAATCCTCGAGGCGCTGACCGACCCGCTCAACCAGATCGTCTCGGCGGTCAAGATCGCGCTGGAGCAGACCCCGCCGGAACTGGGCGCGGACATCGCCGAGCGCGGCATGATGCTGACCGGCGGCGGCGCGCTGCTGCGCGACCTGGACCGCCTGCTGGCCGAGGAAACCGGCCTGCCGGTGCTGGTGGCCGAGGACCCGCTGACCTGCGTGGTGCGCGGCTCGGGCATGGCGCTCGAGCGCATGGACAAGCTCGGCAGCATCTTCTCCTACGAATAACCAGTCGGCGAGAGGACATCGCTCGTGGCGCGACGCGGCCTGCCGGATCGCCTGGTCGGGGCCGCGCCGCGCCGTGACGCCGCCTTGGCCACTGTCCCGGCCGCCGCCGCGGCCGCTCGCCTGGCCGCCTGCGCGGCCGCCTTCCCGACCCGGCCCGGCCCAGGGCACTCCGCGCCAGCGCGCCTTTCCCGCCACCCCGGCCATGCCGGCGGGCGCGGCGGGCGGGCGGCGGCGCGCGCCCGGGGCCGGCAGACCTCCACGCCAGCGCACGGGTAAATGGATTACACTCCGCCGCCGCTCTTCAAGCAGGGCACTTCCGCCGTCGCGCGCCTCGTCTTCTATGTGACGATCGCGCTGGTGCTGCTCGTCGTCGACGCGCGCTTCGACGCGCTGCGCGTGGTGCGCCAGGTCGCCGCCACCGTGCTGATGCCGGTCGAGCGGACCGTGCTGGTGCCGCGCGACGCGCTGCGCGCCGTGTTCGACTACGCCCAGTCGTCGGCCGCGCTCGCCAGCGAGAACCGCGAGCTGCGCCGCCGCGCCGTGACCGAGGCCGAGGGCTCGGTGCGCCAGTCCCAGCTCGAGTCCGAGAACAACCAGCTGCGCAAGCTGCTCGGCCTGCAGCAGCAGTCGGCCACGCCGGTGACGGCGGCCGAGATCCTCTACGACGCGCGCGACCCCTACAGCCAGCGCATCGTGATCGACCGCGGCAGCCAGCACGGCCTGCGCGCCGGTTATCCGGTGATCGACGAGCGCGGCGTGATCGGCCAGGTCACGCGGGTCTCGCCGTTCCAGTCCGAAGTCACGCTGCTGACCGACAAGGAACAGGCGATTCCCGTGCAGGTGGTGCGCAACGGGCTGCGCAGCGTGGCCTTCGGCGGCGCCCGCGCGGGCCTGCTCGACCTGCGCTTCATGGCCGCCTCGGCCGACCTGCAGCAGGGCGACCTGCTGGTGACGTCGGGCCTGGACGGCACCTATCCGCCGGGCCTGCCGGTGGCGAAGATCGTGCAGATCGAGCGCAAGGCCGACACCGCCTTCTCGCGCGTGTACTGCGAGCCGGTGGCCGGGGTGCGCTCGCACCGCCAGTTGCTGGTGATCCGCTACGAGGCGCAGCTGCCGCCGCGCGACACCATCGACGGCCCGCGCGACGCCCGCGAAAGCAAGGGCGGCAGGCCCGACCGGGCCGACCGCCCGGGCGTCAGGGACGCCGAGCGGGGCGGCGACCGGCCGGCCGAGAAACCGGCCGGCAAGCCCGCGGCCAAGGAGGCCACGCAGTGACCAATCCCCAATACCTGCTGCGCCCGGTCAACCCGGCGTTCATCGCGCTGAGCTTCGTGCTGGCGTTCCTGTTCAACCTGATGCCGTGGGGCGCCACGCTGTGGATTCCCGACATGGTGGCGCTGGTGCTGGTGTTCTGGAACATCCACCAGCCGCGCAAGGTGGGCATGGGCGTGGCGTTCGCGCTGGGCCTGCTGATGGACGTGCACGACGCGCGCCTGCTCGGCGAGCACGCCATCGCGTACACGCTGCTGGCCTATTTCGCCATCACCATCCACCGCCGCGTGCTGTGGTTCACGGTCTATACCCAGGCGCTGCACGTGGTGCCGCTGCTGTTCGTGGCGCACGCGGTGCCGGTGGTGATCCGCCTGGCGATGGGCGCGCCGCTGCCGGGCTGGCAACTGCTGCTGGCGCCCGGCATCGAGGCGCTGCTGTGGCCGCTGGCCACCAGCATGCTGCTGGCGCCGCAGCGGCGCAGCGCCGACGTGGACGAGACGCGGCCCATCTAGATCGGGCGCCGCGCCGCGCGCTGGCCGATGCAATGGCTTGACCCTCAACGAGTTCCGCCGCGCCCCTCGCGGGTGCGCGGCACACCGCAAGGCTGACGCAGTACCATGACCGAAATCCGCAATGTCGAACAGGAGCTCGGCCGCTTCCGCATCCGCGTGGCGGCCGCGGGCCTGTTCGCCGTGATCTGCTTCGGCCTGCTGTTCACGCGCTTTCTCTGGCTGCAGTGGTACAAGCACGACCAGTACTCGGCCAAGGCCGAGGACAACCGCATCTCGGTGGCGCCGATCGAGCCCAACCGCGGCATCATCATGGACCGCAACGGCGTGGTGCTGGCGCGCAACTATTCGGCCTACACGCTGGAAATCACGCCGTCCAAGCTGTCCGACACGCTCGACAACACCATCGAGGCGCTCAGCCAGGTGGTCGACATCCAGCCGCGCGACCGGCGCCGCTTCAAGCGGCTGATGGAGGAGTCGCGCAGCTTCGAGAGCCTGCCGATCCGCAGCCAGCTCAGCGACGAGGAAGTGGCGCGCTTTTCCGCGCAGCGCTTCCGCTTTCCCGGCGTGGACGTGCGCGCGCGGCTGTTCCGCCAGTATCCGATGGGCGAGTCCGCCTCGCACGTGATCGGCTACATCGGCCGCATCTCGCAGCGCGACCAGGAGCGCATCGAGGCGATGGACGAGGCCAACGACGCCGAGGGCGCCAAGTACGACCCGCGCAAGGACGCCGACAACTACAAGGGCTCCAACTACATCGGCAAGATCGGCATCGAGCAGAGCTACGAGACCGAGCTGCACGGCCTGACCGGCTTCGAGGAAGTGGAGGTGAGCGCGGGCGGGCGGCCGATCCGCACGCTCTCCACCTCGCCGTCCACGCCCGGCAACAACCTGATCCTGTCGCTCGACATCCGCCTGCAGCAGCTCGCCGAGGCGCTGTTCGGCGACCGGCGCGGCGCGCTGGTGGCGATCGAGCCGGCCACCGGCGACATCCTGGCCTTCGTCTCCAAGCCGACCTTCGACCCCAACCTGTTCGTCGAGGGCATCGACAGCAACACCTGGAGCGAGCTCAACGGCTCGCCCGACAAGCCGCTGCTGAACCGCCCGCTGCGCGGCACCTACCCGCCCGGCTCGACCTACAAGCCGTTCATGGCGCTGGCCGCGCTCACCACCGGCAAGCGCACCGCGGCCTGGGGCTTCCACGACCCGGGCTCGTTCACGCTGGGCAACCACACCTTCCGCGACGACAAGCCGGGCGGCCACGGCTGGGTCGACATGCAGGCCTCCATCGTGCAGTCCTGCGACACCTATTACTACATGCTGGCGCGCGACATGGGCGTCAACGCCATCCACGATTTCATGAAGCCGCTCGGCTTCGGCCAGATCACCGGCATCGACATCGAGGGCGAGAGCCGCGGCATCCTGCCGTCCACCGACTGGAAGCGCCGCGCCTACCGCAAGCCCGAGCAGCAGAAGTGGTACGACGGCGAGACCATCTCGCTGGGCATCGGCCAGGGCTACAACAGCTTCACCATCCTGCAGCTGGCCAACGCGGTGTCGATCCTGGTCAACAACGGCACCGCGATGAAGCCCCACCTGGTCAAGGCGGTGGAGGATTCGGTGACGCGCGACCGCGCGCTCACGGTGCCCAAGGAAAGCTACCGGCTCTCGTTCAAGCAGGCCGACGTCGACGTGATCAAGCGCGCGATGGTCGGCGTGACGCATTCGGGCACGGCCGCGCGCGCGTTCGCCGGCGCCGCCTACGAATCCGCCGGCAAGACCGGCACCGCGCAGACCTTCACGATCGGCAAGAACGAGAAGTACAACCACCACGCGCTCGACGAGCGCAAGCGCGACCACGCGCTGTACACCGCCTTCGCCCCGGCCGACAACCCGAAGATCGCGCTGGCGATGATCGTGGAGAACGCCGGCTTCGGCGGCGCCGTGGCCGCGCCGATCGCGCGCAAGGTGATGGACTACTACCTGGTGGGCAAGTGGCCCGAGGAACTGGCGGCCATCGCCCCGCCTGCCGCCGAGCGCGCCGGCGGCAAGCCGCCCGTGGACACGCCCAGCGTGTTCACCACGGGCCACACCGCCAGCATCGCCAGCGCCACCGTGATGGGCGCCAGCGAGGCGGCCGCCACCAGCGCCAGCGCCGTCGCGGTGGCGGCTGTCGCCGGTGCGGCCGGCGCGGCCAGCACGCCGGTGGCGCGCGCGCCGGGCGCCTCGGCCGCCGCGGCGGCGCCGCTGATCGACCCGGCCGCGATCCCGCCCGCCTCGGCGGTGCAGACGCTGGACGAGCGCATGGCGCAGGCGCTCGGCCACAGCCGCCCGGCGCCGGTGCCGGCCCAGGCCGCGCCGGCGGCACCGGCCGCCACCGCCCCGAAACCCCGCGCCAGGCCCGTCGCCGCCCCCGGCGCGGGCGGCGCCAACGCTACCCGCTGAAGGAGACGCGCATGGACAAACGCCGCGTCCTGTCATTCATCAAGACCGCGCTGACCGGCTTCGACAAGCCGCTCGCGCTGATCGTGTTCCTGCTGTTCGCCACCGGCATCGTGGCGCTCTACTCGGCCGCCATCGACATGCCCGGCCGGGTCGAGGACCAGTTGCGCAACATCCTGCTCTCCTACGCGGTGATGTGGGTGATCGCCTACCTGCCCACGCAGACGCTGATGCGGGTGGCGGTGCCGCTCTACACGGTGGGCGTGGCCCTGCTGATCGGCGTGGCCATGTTCGGCCTGATCCGCAAGGGCGCGCGGCGCTGGCTCAACGTGGGCATGGTGATCCAGCCCTCCGAGATCATGAAGATCGCCATGCCGCTGATGCTGGCGTGGTACTTCCAGAAGCGCGAGGGCTCGGTGCGCTGGTACGACTTCGTGGTGGCGCTGCTGCTGCTCGGCGTGCCGGTGGGCCTGATCGCCAAGCAGCCCGACCTCGGCACCGGCCTGCTGGTGCTGGCCGCCGGCGTGTACGTGATCTACTTCGCCGGGCTGTCGTGGAAGATCATCCTGCCGCTGCTGGTGGCGCTGGTGGTGGCGGTCGGCCTGCTGATCACGTTCGAGAACGACATGTGCGCGCCCGGCGTGAACTGGCCGGTGCTGCACGACTACCAGCAGCACCGCATCTGCACGCTGCTGGACCCGACCACCGATCCGCTCGGCAAGGGCTTCCACACCATCCAGTCGATCATCGCCATCGGCTCGGGCGGGGTGTTCGGCAAGGGTTGGCTCAAGGGCACGCAGACTCACCTGGAGTTCATCCCCGAGAAGCACACCGACTTCATCTTCGCGGTGTTCTCGGAGGAGTTCGGCCTGGTCGGCAACGCCGTGCTGCTGGTGCTCTACCTGCTGCTGATCTTCCGCGGGCTGTACATCGCCGCCAACGCGCCGACGCTGTTCTCGCGGCTGCTGGCGGGCTCGATCACGCTGATCTTCTTCACCTACGCCTTCGTCAACATGGGCATGGTGAGCGGCATCCTGCCCGTGGTGGGCGTGCCGCTGCCGCTAATGAGCTACGGCGGCACCGCGCTGGTGACGCTGGGGATGGGCATCGGCATCCTGATGAGCATCTCGCGGCAGAAGCGCCTGATCCAGACCTGACGCGGGGGCGGGCCGCCCGGCCTCGCGCCGCCTTTCGCGCCACCTCCCGCACCCGCCACACGCCTGCCCGTTCCCCGCGGCAGGCGACACCCACGGGCGCGCCGCCATCCGCCGCGCCGCCGCCGCGCCGCCATGTCTCCGGCGGGCCGGCAAGCCACCCGAATGCGGGACATGCCGCAAACTCCACGCCCGGCGCGGCCCGGGCCGCCGTCCGCCGCGCGCGGATTCCGCCTCGCCGCGGCCGGATGTGACGGGATCGATATTTCTCCGTCCATGCTCTGATCTGCGTCAAAAACATCGCACTTATGAAGTGCGCCCGCACAACGATGATCCGGGTCCGGGTGGCGCATCGCATTCATGTGGTGCACCACGCTTCTGGCGGAAGATCGTGCCGGGGACCCGCCGAAACCGCCGGATATGCGCCGCGGCGCGCGCGCGCGCCAATCGCCGCCGGGATTTACGTGGCACACCACGTATTGGCACGCCTTTTGCGTTGAGATTCCTTCGACGAAGCACGGTGTCGCCATTTCCCCGCAAACAACGCTATCCGGACTTATGGACCTAACCCTGTCGATCGCCGAGTACGGCCATCATCCCGCAGCACGGCGGGTATCGACCCTGGCGGCTTCGTCGTCGGGTTTCCCGCGCTATGCCGACGTGGTGCGGCGCGCGCAGTCGTGCGCGTTCGACTGCGTGTTCTTCACGTCCGCCGCATCCGCCGAAGGCGCGCCCGCCGCGCTGGCGCCCGACACCACGCCGCTGCTCGGCTCCCTGATCGCGCAGGTGCCGCGCATCGGCCTTGGCGCCGCGGTGGCGCTCGCGCACACCGAGCCGTTCCACACCGCCCGCGCGTTCTCGGTGCTCGACGGCCTGTCGGCCGGGCGCGCCGCGCTGCTGTGCGACCTGCACTGGCGCGAGGGTGGCGACGCCGCCTTCGCCCATGCGCCGCCGCTCTCGCGCGACGCGCACTACGCGCGCGCCGGCGAATATCTGGAGGTCCTCGCCAAGCTGTGGGATAGCTGGGAGGACGGCGCGGTGCTGGCCGACAAGGAAGCCGGCCTGTTCGCCGATTCGGCCCGCATCCACCCGATCCATCACGCCGGTGCGTACTTCGGCGTGCGCGGTCCGCTGACCGCGGTGCGGCCGGTGCAGGGCCATCCCGTCATGGCGTTCGACGATGCGTCCGCGCCCGGCCTTGCGCTGGCGGCCCGGTTCGGCGACGTGTTCCTGGCCGATTGCGCTTCGCCGGAAGCGCTCGCGTCGCTGCGCGGCGACCTGCGCGCGCTGGCGCGGCGGCAGGGCCGGCCCGACGGCGCGCCGCGCGTGCTGGCCACGCTGTCCGTGGTGCTGGCCGATTCCGACGAGGCCGCGGCGCAGCGCATGGCGCATCTCGACGCGCTGGCGCCGCCGGCGGCGCCGGCCATGCCCGGCTACCGCTTCGCGGGCAGCGCCGCGCGCCTGCGCGAACTGATGGATTCGTGGTACGCGGCCGGCATCTGCGACGGCTTCCACATCGCGCCGGCGGTGCTGCCCGACGATCTGGAGCGCTTCGCCAGCGAGGTCGCTCCCTGCCTCGCGGGGCGCCCGCCGGCGGATGCCGCGCAGCCGGCCGCCACGCTGCGCGACCGCCTCGCCCTCGCGCGCCCTTCCAACCGCTTTTCCGAGGTCTCCGTTCATGGCTAGGCAACTGCACCTGGGTCTGTTCATCTATCCCGGCGGCCACCACATCGCCGGCTGGCGCCATCCGTCGACGCCCGCCGCGGGCGTGACCGGGCTCGACTTCTACCGCACCGCGGCGCAGCTCGCCGAGCGCGGCAAGTTCGACCTGTTCTTCGTCGGCGACACGCTGTTTACCCGCGAGAAGGACGGCCGCTTCTTCGGCCGCCAGGCGGTGTCGAATCTCGATCCGGTCTCGCTGCTGTCCACGCTGTCGTCGGTCACGGACAAGCTGGGGCTGGTCGGCACGCTGTCGACGACGTACCACGAGCCGTTCGCCATCGCCGGCAAGTTCGCCACGCTCGACCACCTGAGCGCGGGACGCGCCGGCTGGAACGTCGTCACCACGTGGGAGGACCGCGCCTCGCTGAACTTCAGCCGGCAGCAGGCCATGCCCAAGGCCGACCGCTACGTGCGCGGCCGCGAGTTCGTCGACGTGTGCACCGCGCTGTGGGACAGCCGCGGCGATTCGCCGGCCGCGCCGGCCCGCCCGATCGACCATCGCGGCGAGAGCTTCACCGTCGCCGGCGCGCTGCCGGTGCCGCGCCCGGTGCAGGGCTGGCCGGTGCTGGTGCAGGCGGGCGGCTCGCCGCCGGGCCTGGAGTTCGCCGCGCTGGTGGCCGAGGCGGTGTTCACCGCGCAGACCGACCTGGCCCAGGCGCGCGAATTCCGCCTGTCCACGCATGCGCGCATGGCGCGCTACGGCCGGCGCCCGGACGAGGTCGTGATCATGCCCGGGCTGTCGCCGCTGATCGGCGCGACCGAGGCGGAGGCGCTGCGCCTGGAGCGCGAGCTGGCCGATCTCGTGCATCCCGAAGTGGGGGTGTGGATGCTGAGCGAAAACCTCGGCTTCCCGCTGTACGACCGCCAGCCCGACGAACTGCTGCCGGTCGAGGCGATCCGCGCGGTGAAGAAGCCGACCGCCAACGCCGACATGCTGCTCACCACCGCCGCGCGCCAGAAGCTCACCATCGCCGACAGCGCGCGGCTGATCGCCCGCTCGCGCGCCCACCACGGCTTCGTGGGCACGCCGGAGCAGCTGGCCGACCTGATGGAGCGCTGGCTGCGCGAAGGCGCCTGCGACGGCTTCAACATCATGCCGCCGTATTTCCCCGAGCAGCTCACGGTGTTCGTGGAGCAGGTCGTGCCGGAGCTGCAGCGGCGCGGCGTGTTCCGCGAGGACTACGAAGGGTCGACGCTGCGCGAGCACCTCGGCCTGGACCGTCCGTCGCCGGGGCGCTTCCAGCGCATGCTGGCGCACGTGCCCGCATAACCGTCCGTCCCCGGCGCCTGGCCGGCAATGTATCGGCCAGATGCCGACGAGGCCGCGCCGCAGGCGGCCGGCCTCGTCCCCGCAAGTCCATGTTCTCCCAGCCCCGGAGCCACTGGCATGACGATAGTCCCCCCGCCCGCACCTGACCGGATGCCGGCATGAGCGCGAGCATCCGCATGACGAGGCCGCGCGCCGCGGCCGCGCCGCAGGGCGCGACCGACGCGAACCAAGCCGCCGGAGCCGCCGAAGCCGACGCGCCGCGCGCGTGGCAGGCCGCCGCGGCGCCGATCCTGAGCATCCGCGACCTGTCGGTCGCGTTCGGCGCCGGCGCCGCCGCCGTTCCCGCGCTGCGCGGCGTCAGCCTCGAGCTGCACGCGGGCCGCTGCCTCGGCATCGTGGGCGAGTCCGGCAGCGGCAAGAGCGTGACCTCGCTCGCCGTCATGGGCCTGCTGCCGCAGCCGGCCGCGCGCATCACCGCCGGGCGCATCGAGTTCGAAGGGCAGGACCTGCTGGCCATGTCCGCCGCGCAGCGGCGGCTGCGGCGCGGCCGCGCGATCGCGATGATCTTCCAGGACCCGATGTCGTCGCTGAACCCGGCCTTCACCATCGGCGACCAGATCGCCGAGTCGATCACCGCCCACGAAGCGGTCGACAGGCGCGAGGCCCGCCGCCGCGCCGTCGAGCTGCTCCGGCAGGTCCACATTCCGTCCGCCGAGCGGCGCTTCGACGACTATCCGCACCGCCTGTCGGGCGGCATGCGCCAGCGCGTGATGATCGCGATGGCGCTGGCCTGCAACCCGCGGCTGCTGATCGCCGACGAGCCCACCACGGCGCTCGACGTCACCGTGCAGGCGCAGATCGTCGAGCTGCTGCACGAGATCCGGCAGGAGCGCGGCACCGCCATCGTGCTGATCTCGCACAACCTCGGGCTGGTGGCCGGGCTGGCCGACGACATCGCGGTCATGTACGCCGGGCGCGTCGTGGAGCACGGCCCTGCGCACCGCGTGATGGCGCATCCCGAGCACCCGTACACGGTCGGCCTGCTGGGCGCGGTGCCGCGCGCCGAGCCGGGCGACCAGCCGCTGGTCGCCATCGGCGGCAGCGTGCCCGACCTGCGCACGCTCGGCGCGGGCTGCGCGTTCCGCCCGCGCTGCCCGTTCGCGCTGCCCGACTGCGACACCGCGGCGCCCGCGCCGCGGCAACTGTTCCCCGGCCATCGCGCGGCCTGCCACGCGGCGCCGCTCGGAGACACGCCATGAATCCTGCCGCGCCGGATGCAATGACCACCACGCCCACCATGCCCGCCACGCCCGCCGCCGAGGCGCCCCTGCTGCGCGTGCGCGGCCTGAAGAAGCACTACAACGCGGGCGGCCTGTTCGGCCGGCGCGGCCGCGTCGCCGCGGTCGACGGCGTCTCGTTCGACATCGCCGCCGGCGAGACGCTGGGCCTGGTCGGCGAGAGCGGCTGCGGCAAGTCCACCGTCAGCCGGCTCATCCTGCGCCTCATGGATGCCAGCGCCGGCTCGGTGGCATTCCGCGGCACGGACCTGACCCGGCTCGGCCGCGCCGAGATGCACAACCACCGGCGCGACATCCAGCTGGTGTTCCAGGACCCGTTCAGCTCGCTCAATCCCAGCATGACCGTGCGCGAACTCGTGGGCGAGCCGCTGGTGGTGCACCGCGTCGACCTGCGCTCGGGCATCGAGCGGCGCGTGGCGGAGCTGCTGGCGATGGTCGGCCTGAACGCCTCGCACATGGACCGCTATCCCCACGAATTCTCGGGCGGCCAGCGCCAGCGCATCGGCATCGCCCGCGCGCTCGCGCTGGAGCCGCAGCTGATCGTGTGCGACGAGCCGGTCTCGGCGCTCGACGTGTCGGTCCAGGCGCAGGTGCTCAACCTGCTGCGCGCGCTGCAGCGGCAGACCGACGTCGGCATGCTGTTCATCTCGCACGACCTGATGGCGGTGCGCCACGTCGCCCACCGCGTGGCCGTGATGTACCTCGGCCGGCTGGTCGAGACGGCGCCCACCGGCGCGCTGTTCGGCGCGCCGCGCCACCCGTACACGCGCGCGCTGCTGGATGCCGTGCCGGCGCTGGAAGCCGGCCAGCGCCCGCGCATGGTGCTCGGCGGCGACCTGCCCAGCCCGCTCGATCCGCCGCCGGGCTGCAGCTTCCATCCCCGCTGCGCGTTCGCGACCGAGCTGTGCCGGCGCAGCGCGCCCGAGCTGGCGGCGGACGAGTCCGGCCACGGCTGCGCCTGCCATCACTGGCGCGAGCTGCCGCCGTGGCAGGGGCTGAGCCCGTCGCTGACGCAGCCGCCGGCGCCGCGGCTCGCGCGCCTGCTCGAGCGGTTCCGCCAGCCCGCCACGCCCGCGATGCCCGCCACGCCCGCCACGCCCGCCTGACCCGCCACCTCACCCGTCACCGCCCCCATCCAACCCGCCACCCCCGACATCCCATGCGCAAGCTCCCGTCTCTTCTCTTCCTCACGCTCGCCGCCTGCCTGGCGGGCCACGCCGCCGCCCAGGGCGTGCTGCGGATCGGCCTGAACGAGGACCCGGACACGCTCGACCCCACGCTCAACCGCCTCGCCACCGGCCGCCAGCCGCTGACCGCGCTGTGCGACAAGCTGTTCGACGTCAAGACCGACCTGACGCTCACGCCGCAGCTCGCCGCCGGCTACGAGATCGCCAAGGACGGCCTGTCCGTCACGCTCAAGCTGCGCCCCGGCGTGAAGTTCCACGACGGCGAGCCCCTCGACGCGCAGGCCGTGCGCTACAACATCGGCCGCCACATGCAGCTGCCGGGCTCGCTGCGCCGCACCGAGCTGAGCATGGTCGACCACGTCGACGTGGTCGACGCGGCCACCGTGCGCTTCGTGCTCAAGGCGCCGCAGGCCAACCTGCTGCTGTTCGGCCTGGCCGAGCGCGCCGGCATGATGGTCGCGCCGCAGGCCGCGCAGCGCCTGGGCGACCGCTTCGGCTCGCAGCCGGTGTGCGCCGGCGAATACCGCTTCGTCGAGCGCGTGCCGCAGGGCCGCATCGTGGTGGAGAAGTTCACCGATTACTGGGACGCCGCGCAGACCAAGGGCGATCCGGACCGCATCGAATACCTGCCCATCAGCGATTCCACCGTGCGGTTGTCGTCGCTGCGCTCGGGGCAGATCCAGATCGCCGAGCGGCTCACGCCGGCCGACCTGCCGCAGCTCGCGGGCGACGCGCGCGCGAAGATCGTGTCGGCGTCCGACCTCGGCTACCACTACATCCGCTACAACAGCGGCAACGGCGCGCGCGCCGCCACCTTCCGCGACGTGCGTGTGCGGCGCGCGGTGGACCTGGCGATCGACCGCAGGGTCCTGGTCAAGGCGCTCTTCAACGACCAGTACCTGGCCGGCAACCAGTTCGTCAATCCGAACAGCCGCTACTACGACAAGGCCCATCCGGTGCCCGCGCGCGACGTCGCCGCGGCGCGCCGGCTGCTGCAGGAGGCCGGCGTGCCGCGCCTGGCGTTCTCGCTGCTGGTGCCGCCCGAGCGCGAGCGCCAGGAGGCCGCGCAGATGATCCAGGCGATGCTGGCGGAGGCCGGCATCACCATGAAGATCGAGACCCAGGAAGACGCGGTCATGCTGCAGAACGCCCGCCGCGGCGACTTCGACGCGATCTTCAACTTCTGGAGCGGGCGCCCGCATCCGGACGGCAACATCTACGCGCACATCGCCTGCAGCGGGCCGCAGAACGACTCGAAGTTCTGCGACCCCGAGCTCGACAAGGTCATGGTGCAGGCCCGCGAGGCGACCAGCGACGGCGAGCGCGAGCGCCTCTACCGCCAGGTCAACGCGATACTGGCCACCGACTATCCGGTGTCGGTGCTGTGGCATCGCCGCACCTTCACCGGGCTGAGCACCAAGGTGTCGGGCTTCGTGCCGCACCCGGACAGCACCATCCGGGTCAAGGGCATCCGGCTCCAGCCCTAGGAACGCACGGCCATGAGATTCCTCCTGTTCATCGGCCGCCGCATCGCGCTGGCGCTGCCGACCGTGCTGATCCTGTCGACGCTGATCTTCCTGCTGCAGCGCATGCTGCCCGGCGACCCCGCGCTCGCGCTCGCCGGCGGCGAGGCGGTGGACGCGCGGATGCTCGACGAGATCCGCCACAAGTACGGCCTGGACCTGCCGGTCTACGTCCAGTACGGACGCTGGCTGGCCGGCGCGCTGCACGGCTACCTCGGCGTGTCCATGCGCAACGACATCGGCGTGAGCGAGCTGCTGGCCGGCAAGCTCGGCATCACGCTGCAGCTGGCGCTGGCGTCGATGGCGATCGCGCTGGCCATCGGCATTCCGCTGGGCATCGTCGCCGCCACGCGCAAGGGCCGGCTCGGCGACGCGGTGGCCAGCGGCCTCGCGCTGACCGGCATCTCGATCCCGCATTTCTGGCTCGGCATCCTGCTGGTGCTGGCGTTCTCGGTGCACCTGAACTGGTTTCCCGCGTCCGGCTACGTGCCGTTCCGCGAGGACCCGGTGCGCAGCGTGATGGGCTTCGTGCTGCCGTCGATCGTGCTGGGCACCGGCATCGCCGGCGTGCTGATGCGCCACATGCGCAGCGCCATGCTGGACGCGCTGCAGGCCGACTACGTCCGCACCGCGCGCGCCAAGGGGCTGAGCGAATGGCGCGTGGTGCTGCGCCACGCGCTGCGCAACGCGCTGATGCCGGTGGTGACGCTGGGCGCGATCGAGTTCGGGCAACTGCTGGCCGGCGCCGTGCTGACCGAGCAGGTGTTCTCGATCCCCGGCTTCGGCAAGCTGCTGGTGGACAGCGTGCTCAACCGCGACTACCAGGTGGTGCAGGGGCTGGTGCTGGTGTCCTCGGTCATGTTCATCGCCGCGAGCCTGCTCGCCGACGTCCTGTATTTCGTCATCAACCCGCGCCTGAGGACCTGACGATGCCGACCATCGCCCCGCAACTGCCGCGCCCGGCCGCGGTCCGCCGGAAAAGTCGCCCGCAGAGCCGCCCGCAAAGCCGCCTGCGCTCGGCCGGCCGGCGCCTGCTGCGCAGGCCGTCGAGCGTGCTGGCCGGCGCCGCCATCCTGCTGTTCGTGCTGGCCGCCGTGCTGGCGCCGTTCCTGTCGCCCTACGATCCGCTGCAATCCGATTTCCTGATGATCCGCAAGGCGCCTTCCGCGCTGCACCTGCTCGGCACCGACGAGGTCGGGCGCGACGTGCTGTCGCGGCTGATCTGGGGCGCGCGCGCGTCGCTGCTGGCGGGTTTTCTGCCGGTGCTGGTGGCGTGCGCCGTGAGCGTGCCGCTGGGCGTGGCGTGCGGCTACGCGGGCGGCTGGCTCGACATGCTCGTGATGCGCGTGACCGACGCGATGCTGGCGGTGCCGTTCCTGATCGTGGCCATCGCGCTGGCCGCCTTTCTCGGGCCGGACCTGCGCAATTCGATCCTCGCCATCGGCGTGGCGGCGCTGCCCACGTTCCTGCGCCTGGCGCGCGCCGCGGCCATGACGATCCGCGCCGAGGACTACGTGGAGGCCGCGCGCGCCGTGGGCGCCTCGCCGCTGCGCATCGCGCTGCGCCACATCCTGCCCAACATGCTGCCGCCGCTGTTCGTGCAGGCCAGCATCACCGCCGCCGCGGCCGTCATCGCCGAGGCCTCGCTGTCGTTCCTCGGCCTCGGGCAGCAGCCGCCCGCGCCGTCCTGGGGCAGCACGCTCAACGCGGCCCAGCAGTACATGACCACGGCGCCGTGGATGGCGATCGCGCCGGGCGCCATGATTTTCGTGCTCGTCATCTCGCTGAACGTCTTCGGAGACGGGCTGCGCGACGCGCTGGACACCCGGCGCCGATGACTTCCAGATCCCCCTTACCAGAACGGAGAACCGAAATGCAGGCAACAGTCTGGACGCAGCCCGTCGCCACCCCGCAGGCGTGGCGCCGTGCCGACCTGATCGACAGCGAGAGCTGGCAGTGGTGGCTGAGCGGCGCGGAGCAGGACGAGATCGCCGCGGCGCTGCGCCACGCGCAGGCCGGCGGCGTGCCGATGCTGCACTGGCAGCAGCGCGACTTCCCGCTCGGCGCGCTGCGCGAGCGGCTCGCCGCCCTCGCCGCCGAGGTGCGCGACGGCATGGGCATCGTGCTGCTGCGCGGCCTGGACATCGCCGGCTTCAGCGACGAAGAGGTCTGCATGATCTACTGGGGGATCGGCCTGTACCTGGGCGAGCCGCTCGGCCAGAACCCGAAGGGCGACCTGCTCGGCCACGTGTTCGACCAGGGCCGCGAATACGGCCGCATCGACGTGCGCGGCTACGAGACCAGCGCCTACCTGCCGTTCCACACCGACCGCGCCGACCTGCTCGGCCTGATGTGCCTGCGCCAGGGCCTGTCGGGCGGGCGCAGCAGCTACGTCAGCGCGCTGTCGATCTACAACATCATCCTCGCCGAGCACCCGGAATACCTGGGCCTGCTCTACAACGGCTTCTACTACATCCGCCGCGAGGAGGCTCTCACCGGCAAGGGCGTGTCGGCGCTGCCGCTGCCCGTGTTCGGCCACGAGAACGGCGTGATCCGCTGCCGCTACATCCGCAACCAGATCAACGCCGGCGCCGAGAAGCGCGGCGTGCCGCTGACGCCGCTGGAGCGCGAGGCGCTCGACTTCTTCGATGCGCTGACGCAGCGCGAGGACCTGCGCGTCGACTTCACGATGGCGCCGGGCGACATCGCCTTCTGCAACAACCTGACCATGCTGCATTCCCGCACCGGCTTCGTCAACGGACCGGAGCGGCACCAGCAGCGCCACATGCTGCGGCTGTGGCTGCGTTTCCACCAGCCGTGGCCCATCTCGAGCCTGTTCGGCGAGGACGGCAACTACGTCCTGCACGAACGCGGCGCCGTGGTCTCGACACAGACCTGAGCGCGCGGCCGTCGTCCGACGGCGCAGACCGCTTTCCCGGCGCCGCGGGCGCCCGCGCCTGACCTCGCAGGCGTTCGCGGCGGCGGGGCGGGCGGTCCCGGGCACGTACCAGAAAGCATTGCCAGCCAGCTCGTGGCGCCATCGCGCGGCCACGGCGGGGAGCGCTCGCGCCTGCGCGGCGGTTCGCCACGTGCTGTCTGCCGGCGGCGCTTTCTGTTCGTCACGGGCAATCGCCGTGTCCGTCTCCTGGCCTGCCGCCCGCGGCGGGCCGGGACGCACACGACTGGCGCCCGGTTTCGTTTGCTTCATTTGTTGTTCGCATCACGGGCATGGCGCCGCACGGAGAGGCATGCGTGCCCGTCCTTTTCGTACCACCTTACCTTCAGGAAATGAGCCATGAAAAAAACGATACTGATTGCCGCCGCCACCACGCTGGGCGGCCTGTCCGGGGCGCATGCGCAGACCAGCTCGGTCACGCTCTACGGCATCGTCGATGCCGGCCTGACCTACAACTCCAACGCCAAGGGCTCCAAGCAGTACCTGCTGACCAGCGGCAACGCCTCGGGCTCGCGCTGGGGGCTGCGCGGCACCGAGGATCTCGGCGGCGGCATGCAGGCGTTCTTCCGCCTGGAAAGCGGCTTCAGCTCGATCAACGGCACCAGCGGGCAGGGCGGCACGCTGTTCGGGCGCGGCGCCTACGTCGGCCTGTCCTCCACCCGCGCGGGCGCGGTCTCGCTCGGCCGCCAGGCGACCACGCAGTACGACTTCATCAGCCCGTTCACGTCCGGCGGCACGTGGGCCGCGTCCGGCATCGGCTACGGCACCCACGTGGGCGACGTCGACGCGCTGGACAACTTCAACCGCATCAACAGCGCGATCAAGTACCTGAGCCCGACCTTCGGCGGCATGCGTTTCGGCGCGAACTACAGCTTCGGCGGCGCGCCCGGCAGCGTCTCGCAGAACCAGACCTGGTCGTTCGGCGCGGACTATGCCTCCGGGCCGTTCTCGCTGGCCGCGGCGTACAACCAGGTCGACCGCCCCAACTTCTCGTTCTTCGGCAACAAGGCCAGCGACAGCGCGGTGAACAACAACATCACCAACGCCGCCATCTCCGGTTACGCGTCGGCTAAGACCCAGCAGATCTTCGCCGCGGCGGCGGCCTACGAGCGCGGCCCGGCCAGGCTCGCCGTGACCTACACCAACACGCGCTTTCGCAACCTGGGCGAGGTGGCGGTCGCCAACCTGAGCGCCGCGCAGAGCCGCTTCCGCGGCACGGCCGTGTTCGACATCGTCGAAGGCAACTTCACGTACCAGCTCACGCCGGCGCTGCAACTGGGCGTGGCCTACACCTACACGCACAACAGCAATGCCGACAACCTGGACAGCGCGGTGTACCACCAGGTCAATCTCGGCGCGGACTATTTCCTGTCCAAGCGCACCGACCTGTTCGCCAACGCGTTCTACCAGCACGCCGGCGGGACCGACGCGTCGGGCGGCCGCGCGGTGGCGGCGATCACCGGCGCCACGGCGTCGACCAGCAACCACCAGCTGATCGGGCTGATCGGCATGCGCCACCGCTTCTAGCACCGGCGGCGCGCGGCGGCGCGGCAGCGGCCGCCGCGCGCCCGTTACCGTGCGCCGGCGTGCCGGCGACGTCATGTGGTGCACCTCCCATGCCTGATCGGAGTGCAGCGTGCCCTGCGACAAGGCACCGGCATCGTGCGGCGCGCGCGGTGCCGGCGCCGCGCCCGGGCACGGCTGGCGCCTCGGCGCGCGCTCTGGCGCAAGGCAATTGCGTGGTACACCATATTTTTATCAGGAAGCGCGCGATACGGCTTTTCCGCCGGAAATTGGCATATCAATTGCTTTGATCCATCCGCCTGTCCTCATCGTTTTCATTGCGCCCGGCGCCCCCGCCGCTTGCATCGCTCGTCAGCGCTTTCCCCGCTGAAGCCACTCAACAACAACCGGACCCGCTATCTCGATGTCGAACCAAACCACGGACAACCACGGCACCCCCGCCCACGGCGCCACGCGCCGCCAGGTGCTGCGCGCCGGCGCGGCCGCCACTGCCGCGCTCGCCATGCCGGCGATCGTGCGCGCCCAGCCGAAGGTGCTCTACGTCAACTCGCAGGGCGGCTCCTGGGAAGCCGCCGCGCGCAAGAACCTCTTCGACCCGTTTACCAGGAAGACCGGGATCGAGATCAAGAGCGCGCCCGGCGCGTCGTTCGCCAAGCTCGCGCTGCAGGCCCGCACCGGCGTCTACGAGTTCGACATCCAGACCGTCGGCGCGCCCAACGTGGTGCAGGCGATGAAGCAGAACCTGCTCGAGCCGATCAACTACGGCATCTTCGGGCGCGACACGGTGCCCGCCGGGCAGATCCTCGAGCACGGCGTCGGCAACCACGCCTACTCCACCAACATCTGCTTCAACACCACCCGCTACGCGCCCGGCTCGATCAAGACCTGGCAGGATTTCTGGAACGTCGGCAAGTTTCCCGGCCCGCGCTCGCTGGGCCGCGAGCTGTCGCAGACCATCGTGTTCGCGCTGCTGGCCGACGGCGTGCCACGCGACAAGCTCTACCCGATCGACCTCGACCGCGCCTTCCGCAGCCTCGACAAGATCAAGCAGAGCACGCGCGTGTGGTGGACCACCGGCCCGCAGATCCGCGAGCTGCTCGGCGACGGCGAGGTGAACATGGCCTCGGTCTGGCATGCCCACGGCGTGGCCCTGCGCAAGACCGGCGCGCCGGTGGAGATCGTGTGGAACGAGTTCACCATGGACCGCACCTACTGGATCGTGTCGCGCGGCACGCCGCGCGCCGAGTTCGCCTGGGAGTTCCTCAAGTTCGCGCTCGAGCCGAAGAACAACGCGGGCTTCTGCGTCGACGGCGCCTACGGCCCGCTCAACCCGGCCGCCTTCAAGTACGTCACGCCCGAGCAGGCCAGGAACATGCCGACCAATCCCGCCTACGCCAGCGGCGCGATCGAGTTCGACGCGCGCGGCATGGGCGACCTCATGACGCAGGCCGAGCGGCGCTTCCAGCGCTGGCTCCAGCAATAACCATGAGCGCCAACGCCCTCGAGCGTCCCAGCGCGGCGAATGCCATCGTCGCGCTGGGTGTCGCCATCTTCATTCTCGCGCCCCTGCTGATCGTGGTGCCGATGTCGTTCAGCTCGGCGCATTCGTTCGAGTTCCCGCCGCCGAGCTACTGGCTCGGGCACTACCGCGCCTACTTCACCGCGGACTGGCTGCGGCCCACGCTGAACAGCTTCCTGATCGCGGTGGCGTCGAGCATCGTCACGCTGCTGGTGGCCACGCCCGCGGCGTTCGCCGTGTGCCGGCGCGAGTTCGGCGCGCGGCGCGCGCTGCAGATCATCCTGCTGCTGCCGATGCTGGTGCCCAGCATCATCATGGCGATCAGCTACTACTCGGTGTTCGGCGTGGTGGGCCTGAACCAGACCTACCTCGGGGTGATCCTCGCCCATACCTGCATCTCGATCCCGGTGGTGCTGACCGCGATGTCGGCGTCGCTGCGCAACCTGGACCGCAACCTGGAGCGCGCCGCGGCGATCTGCGGCGCGACGCAGGCGCAGACCTTCATGCTGGTGACGTTCCCGCTGCTGCGCCCGGCGTTCCTGATCGCGGCATTCTTCGCCTTCATCCATTCGTTCGACGAAGCGACGATCGCGCTGTTCATCTCCAGCCGCGAGGTCTCGACCCTGCCCAGGCGCATGTTCTCGAGCATCAACCTGGACGCCGATCCGGTGATCGCCGTCGCGTCCACCTTCATGATCGCCATCGCACTGACCGTGATGGTGGTGCTGACGTTCCTGTCACGACGCCGCCAGGCGGCGGAGGCCAGCCGATGACCACACCCAACGCCCAACAAGTCTCCGCCGTCGCCCCGGTGTCCGCGCGCGCGCGCAGCGGGGCCGCCGCGCGCGCGCGGCGCCTGCCGCGCGGCATCCCGACGTGGCTGCTGCTGCTGCCCGCGCTGGCCTACCTGCTCGCCACGTTCGGCGTGCCGCTGGCCAACACGTTCTGGACCAGCATCTCCGATCCGGAACTCAGCCTGGAGAACTACCGCCACATCTTCACCGACCCGATCTACCTGACGGTCTACCTGCGCACCGTGCTGGTGGCGCTGTCCGTCACCGTGCTGTGCCTGCTGCTCGGGTATCCGCTGGCGCACTACATGGCGCGCAAGGGCGGGCTGGTGGCGGCCTCGCTGCTGGCCGTCACCGGGCTGTGCTTCTGGATCAGCTTCCTGGTCAGGACCTTCGCGTGGACCGTGATCCTGGGCAACCGCGGGCCGTACACCGAGGTGGCCAGGTGGCTGGGCTTCGACCCGCCGCCGGTGCTGCTGTTCACCACGGCGGCGTCGCTGATCGCCATGACGCACATCCTGCTGCCCTACATGGTGCTCACGCTCTACGTGGTGATGTCCAAGCTCGACGTCAACCTGATCCGCGCCGCGCACAGCCTGGGCGCGAGCCGGCGGCAGACGTTCTGGAGCGTGGTCGCGCCGCTGTCGCTGCCGGGCGTCGTCAGCGGCTCGCTGCTGGTGTTCATCTTCTGCATCGGCTTCTACGTCACGCCGACGCTGCTGGGCTCGCCGCACGACATGATGATCGCCAGCCTGATCTCCAACGAGGTCGAGACGCTGCTCGATTTCGGCACGGCGTCGGCGCTGTCGATGGTGCTGCTCGCCGCCATCATGGCGATGCTGGCGCTCTACGACCGGCTGGTCGGCCTCGAGCGGATCACGGAATGAGGCGCACGGTGGATCATTCGGCAGACAGGGCGCAGCCCGACCTGACCCCGCTGCTGGCGCCGCGCAGCATCGCCATCGTCGGCGCGTCCGACCGGCCCGGCCCGTCGCAGCGGATCTTCGCCTCGCTGCGGGCGCTCGGCTTCGCCGGCGAGATCCACGCCGTCAACCCGGGCCGCAGCGAGGCCCTGGGCCGCGACTGCGCGCCCTCGCTGGCGGCGCTGGCCGCGCGCGGCAAGGTGCCCGACGTGGCGGTGCTGTGCGTCGCGCCCGAACGCGTGGCGGCGGCCGTGCTCGACGCCGCCGGGGCCGGCGTGAGGGGCGTGGTGTCCTACGCCAGCGGCGTCGGCCGCACCGCGCACGACGGGCGCGCTTCGCTCGACGTCATCGTGGAGGCCTGCGCGCGCGCCGGCATCGCGTTCTGCGGCCCGGACTGCATGGGCATACTCAACCCGGCCACGCGCTCGACCCTGTACCTGGGCGAGCTGCTCGACGCGGCGGCGGTCGGCGGCGACGTCGGCCTCATCACGCAGAGCGGGTCGATGGCGATCGGCCTGCTGACCGACGTGCGCCGCTTCGGCTACAGCCACGTCATCTCCACCGGCGCCGAGGCGGTGCTCACCGCCGCCGACTATCTCGCCGCGCTGGCCGACGATCCGGCCACGCGGGTCATCGCGCTGTTCCTCGAGGCCGTGCGCGACATGGACCGCTTCCTGGCGGCGCTCGATCATGCCCGCGCGCGCGGCAAGCCGGTGGTGGTGCTCAAGGTCGGCAAGACCGCGCAGAGCCGCGCCGCGGCGCTGGGGCACACCGGCGGCATCGCCGGCGACGCGCGCGTGTTCTCGGCACTGCTGGCCCGCCACGGCTGCATCGAGGCGGCCACGCTCGAGGAGCTGACCGAGACCATCGTCTGCCTGCGCGCGGCCAGGCTGCCGGCCGCGCCGGGCATCGGCATCGTCAGCCCGTCGGGCGGGCACGTGGAGTACGCGCTCGACATCGCCGCGCGCGCTGGCGTCGCGCTGCCGCCGATGCCGCCGGCGAGCCTCGCGCCACTGGCAGAGGTCATCGGGCCGGTGTCCGGGCCGGGCAATCCGGTCGATGCGTGGGGCAACGGCGATTTCGAAACCAACCTGCGCGCCGGGCTGGCGGCGTTCGCGGCGTCGCCCGACCACGGCGCCGTGGCGCTGGTCACGGACACCCTGGACGGCCAGCCGACGCGCCCGACCCGCTACGTCGACGCGCTGCTCGACGTCGCCGCGACCGCCGACAAGCCGTTCTACCTGCTCAGCTCGCGCGCCGGCCTGTTCCGGCGCGAATATGCCGAGCGGCTCGCCGCGCACGGCGCGGCGCAATTGAGCGGCATCGAGCCCGCGCTGCGCGCGATCGGCCACGCGGCCGCGTGGCGCGCGGCGGTGGCGCGCCCGGCGCGCGCGCCGGCGGCCGTGCCCGGCATGTCCGGTGTGCCCGACGTGTTCGGCCAGTTGCCGCGCGGCGAAGGCTGGCTCAACGAAGCGCGCGCCAAGGCGTTCCTGCGCGCGTGCGGCCTGCCCACGCCGCGCGGCGCGCTGGCGGGCGCCGGCGACGCGCCGGCCGCCATCGCCGGCGAGATCGGCTTTCCGGTCGCGCTCAAGGTCATCGACGACCGCATCCCGCACCGCACGCCCTACGGCCTGCTGCAGCTCGACCTCGCCGATGCCGGCGCGGTTGAGCGCGCCGCCGCGCTGATGCGCGACCGGCTGGCGCGGCACTTCCCGCAATGCGTCGACGCGCCGCTGCTGGTCGAAGGCATGACCGCAGCCGGCATCGACCTGTTCGTGGCGGCTAGCACCGATCCCGAATGCGGCCCGATGCTGGTGATCGGCCTGGGCGGCTTCCTGCTGGAGGTGGTGCGCGACGTCGTCGCCGTGCCGCTGCCGCCGCGCGCAGGCGAGGTGGCAGCGCGGCTGGCCGACAGCGCCATCGGCCGCTTCCTGGCGAGCCGTTCCGGCGACCTGTTCGGCGGCGTCGCCGCGCTCGCGCGCCTGGCCGAGACCATCGGCGATCTCTACGTGGCGGCGGCCGGGCGGCTGTCGCTGATCGAACTCAACCCCGTGCGGCTGGTGGCCGGGGCCGACCAACCCGTGATTCTCGACGCGCTGATCGCAACCGGCGCGCCCCGCTCATGACCGATACCCTCCTTGCCGAAACGCGGGGGCCGCTGCTCGTCCTCACGCTCAACAAGCCCCACAAGCTCAACGCGCTCGACGCGGGCATGCTGGCCGAGATGGCGGCGCGGATCCGCGCCGCGGACCTGGACCGGTCCGTCGCGGCCATCGTCATCCGCGGCACCGGGCGCGCGTTTTCCACCGGCTTCGACATGACCGCGGGCGGCGCCGCGGGCGAGGCCGGCGCGCGGCTGCGCGCCAACCTGGAGAGCTTCCTGGCCGTGTGGCACGCGCGCAAGCCGGTGGTGGCGGCGGTGGACGGCTACGCGCTGGGCGCCGGCTGCATCCTCGCCAACCTGTGCGACTTCATCTTCGCGTCGGAGCGCTCGGTCTTCGGCGAGCCGGAGATCCGCTACTGGAACCCGGCGTCCGTCACCATCCTGCCGTGGGTGATCGGCATCCGCCGCGCCAAGCAGCTGCTGTTCTACGGCAAGAACCTCGATGCCCGCACCGCGCTGGCGTGGGGCATGGTGACGGAGGTGCTGCCCGACGAAGGGTTCGCCGAGGCCGTGCTCGACGCGGCGCGCCCGCTCGCCCATCTGCATCCGGACGGCGCCGCCGCGCTCAAGCGCTCGATCAACGGCGGCATGGAGATCGCCGGCTTCCTCGACGCGCTGCGCGCGGGCTGCGAGGAAATCATCCCGCTCTACGAGCCGGACTCGCGCGCCCGCGCGGCCTACCAGGCCGGGGTCGCGCAGCGCGGCTTCAAGGAATACATCCGCTATCGCGACGAATTATTAAGGAACTGAATCCGATGTCACATTTGCAGCTAGTAGGCGTATCGAAGCGCTACGGCGCGGTGCAGGCCGTGATCGATGCCGCGCTGGAAGTGCAGGACGGCGAGTTCGTCAGCCTGCTCGGCCCCAGCGGCTCCGGCAAGACTTCCACGCTGATGATGATCGCCGGTTTCGAGGAGCCGAGCGAAGGCAGCATCCTGCTCGGCGGCCAGCATGTCGAGAACGTGCCCTCCAACCGGCGCGACATCGGCATGGTGTTCCAGAGCTATGCGCTGTTCCCGCACCTGAGCATCGCCGAGAACGTGGCCTTCCCGCTCAAGGTGCGGCGGCGCCCGGCCGCCGCCATCGACGCGGCCGTCAAGCGCGTGCTGGCCCTGGTCGGGCTGGCCGACAAGGCGGACCGCAAGCCCAAGCAGCTCTCCGGCGGGCAGCAGCAGCGCGTGGCGCTGGCGCGCGCGCTGGTCTACGAGCCCAAGCTGCTGCTGCTCGACGAGCCGCTCAGCGCGCTCGACAAGAACATGCGCGAGCAGATGCAGATCGAGCTGCGGCGCATCCACCAGCAGGTCGGCATCACCACGCTCTACGTGACCCACGACCAGAGCGAGGCCATGACGCTGTCCGACCGCATCGTGGTGTTCAACCACGGGCGCATCGAGCAGGTCGGCACGCCGCTGGACGTGTACGCGCATCCGGCCAGCCGCTTCGCGGCCACCTTCATCGGCGACAGCAACATCTTCGACGGCCGGCCCGGCGCGTCGCCCGGCGAGCTGCTGGCCGAGGGCGGCTTCACGGTCCGCGCGTCGCGGCCGCCGGCGGCGGACCGGTCGGGCCAGGCCTGCCTGCTGGTGCGGCCCGAGGACATCCACATCGGCCAGCCGCCCGAGGGCGCGGTGGCGAACACGCTGGTGGCGCGGGTCAGCAGCGTGCTGAACATGGGCTCGGGCCTGCTGGTCATCGCCCAGCACGGCGGGCGCGAACTGCGCGTGCGCGCGCCGGTGTCCGCGCTGGCCTCGGCCGGCGAGGGCGCCTCGATTCCGCTGTGGTGGACCCCGGAGAGCACCTGGCCGATTCCGCCGGCGGCGACCCACTGAGACAACCGCCCGCTCGCGGGTACAACCACGAAACCACCAAGAGGATCTCCATGCGTTCGAACCAACGCCCAGACCAGATGAAGCTGGGCGCCTTCTTCCATCCCACGGGCCATCACGTGGCCGCGTGGATGCACCCCGGCTCGCAGATCGACGCCGGCACCAACTTCCAGCATTACGTCAAGCTGGCGCAGACCGCCGAGCGCGGCAAGTTCGACCTGATGTTCCTGGCCGACAGCCTGGCCGTGCGCGACGCCTCGCGGGAAGCGCTCAGCCGCTGGCCGCAGTACGCCGTCTACTTCGAGCCGCTCACGCTGCTGTCGGCGATCGCCGCCGTGACCGAGCACCTGGGGCTGGTGGCCACCGCGTCGACCAGCTACAGCGCGCCCTACAACGTGGCCCGCGCCTATGCCTCGCTCGACCACATCAGCGGCGGCCGGGCCGGCTGGAACGTGGTCACGTCGGGCGGCGCGGCGGCGGCGGCGAACTTCGGCCGCGTGGACTACGCGCACGACGAGCGCTACGGCCGCGCCGTGGAGTTCGCCGAAGTGGTGCTCGGCCTGTGGGATAGCTGGGACGACGACGCCTTCGTGCGCGACCGCGCCAGCGGCCGCTACTTCGACCCGGACAAGGTCCACACGCTCGGCCACGAGGGCGAGTTCTTCTCGGTCAGGGGGCCGCTCAACGCCGCGCGCCCGCCGCAGGGCCATCCGGTGCTGTTCCAGGCCGGCGGCTCGCCGCCGGGGCGCGAACTGGCCGCCCGGCTGTGCGAGGCGGTGTTCACGCCGCTGCACACGCTCGATGCCGCGCAGTCGTTCTACCAGGACGTCAAGAGCCGCATGGCCAGGTTCGGGCGCACGCCGGACCAGCTCAAGATCATGCCGGGGCTCAATCCGGTGGTCGGCCGCACGACCCGGGAAGCGCAGGAAAAGCACGAGTACCTGCAATCGCTGATCCATCCCGACGTGGGCTTCGAGGTCCTGTCGAACGCGCTGGGCGGCTATGACCTGTCGGGCTGCGATCCGGACGGCCCGCTGCCGGCCGAGCTCGACACCATGCACACCGAAGGCGGGCAGACCCAGTTCAAGAACGTGCTGGGCTGGGCGCGCAACGAGAACCTGACCATCCGCCAGCTCTACGAGCGCTTCGCCGGCGCGCGCGGCCAGCGCACGGTGATCGGCACCGGCGCGCAGATCGCCGACGAGATGCAGGCCTGGTTCGAAGCCTACGGCGTCGACGGCTTCCTGATCCAGCCGCCGTACCTGCCCGACGGCCTCGACGAATTCGTCGCCGAAGTCATTCCCGTCTTGCAGGAGCGCGGCCTGTTTCGCACCGAATACGAGGGCAAGACCCTGCGCGACAACCTCGGCCTGGCGCGGCCGGCCAGCCGCTACGCGGCGCAGGCCGAAGCCTGAGCGGCGGCGCGCGGGGGCGGGGCGGCCGATGCGCGCGGCCCCGCGGCCCTGTCGTCCCGTCGTCCCGTCGTCCTGTGGTGGGCATTGACGTGCGTCAAGGACTGGCCCGCCCGCGACGCAGATTGCGAATGGTCTGATTCCTCAAGCCGCCGCGCCGCGGTACTTTCACCGGATGCGCCGCTTGCGCCGGGTTTGCCGGCGGCCGCGGCATCCCGGGAGAGTGGACAGCTTGAAGACCAGACACACCAAACCGCAACTGGCCCGCACCGGCGGGGCCTATACCCGCACCGCGCAGGCGCTCCACTGGCTGATGGCGCTGATATGGCTGGCAAGCTGGGGCATCGGCATGGTGGCCGCCCACGTGCCCGCGCTGAATCCGCAGCATGGCCTGACCGCGCTGCACAAGGCCGTCGCCACCAGCCTGCTGTTCCTGATCGTGATCCGCGTGGCATGGCGGCTCACGCATCCGGCGCCCGCCATGCCGGCCAGCATGAGCATGCCGATGCAGCGCGCGGCCCACCTCGGGCATTTCGTCCTCTACGCCGTGGCCCTGATCGCGCTGCCGCTGTCGGGCTGGTACTGGAGCTCGGTGTCGGGCCGCGCCGTGCAGTTCCTCGGCCTGCTGCCGCTGCCGCCGCTGGCGGCGCCCGACGCGGCCCGGCAGGACCTGGCCGGGTCGGTCCACGTCCTGACCGCGTGGTGCTGCGGCGCGCTGGTCGCCGGGCATGTCCTGGCCGCGCTCAAACACCGCTTCATCGACAAGGATTCGGTCATGGCGGCCATGATGCCGGGGAGCAAGGGCTAGCGGCGCGGCGCGCCGCACACGCGACCGCGCGCGCGATCCGGCCCCGCGCGGCGCGGCGCACCGGCGCGGCCCGCCGCGCCTGCTCCGGGCGCCCGCCCGGAATTCGGCATGCGCCCGGGTTGGCCGGCTTTGTGTTTGCTACACTGCCTGCCAAACATCCCGGTTGAAGCCAATGAACGCCCAAGACGTCGTCACTTTCCTGCAGACCAATCCCCAGTTCTTCGAAGACCACGCCGAGCTGCTGGCCTCCGTGCAGCTCACCAGCCCGCACAGCCACCGCGCGGTGTCGCTGCAGGAGCGCCAGATGGAAATCCTGCGCGAGAAGAACAAGGGCCTGGAGCTGAAGCTGGCGGACCTGGTGCGCCACGGCCACGACAACGACCGCACGCAGCAGCGCATGCATGCGTGGCAGTTGCGCCTGCTGGCCGAGGTGGATTCGCACGCGCTGCCGTATGCGGTGCAGGACGGCCTGCAGCAGGTGTTCGAGGTGCCCGTGGTGGCGCTCAAGCTGTGGCACGTGGCCGAAGGCTACGCGCACATGGAGGTCACGCAGGGCGTGAGCGAGGACGTGCGCCTGTTCGCCGAGGGGCTGCGCGCGCCGTACTGCGGGCCCAACAGCGGCTTCGAGGCGGCGGCCTGGCTGGAGCGCGACGACATCGCCTCGCTGGCGATGGTGACGCTGCGCGTGCCATCGCGCGAGCCGGGCACGCTCGGCGCGGCGTTCGGCCTGCTGGTGCTGGGCTCGCCCGAGGCGCGGCGCTTCCATGAAGGCATGGGCACCGCCTACCTCGCGCAGATCGGCGAGGTGGCGGGCGCCGCGCTCAACCGCCTGCGCGACTGACGCCGCCATGTCCCGCGAGCGCACCGGAGCCGCGCCGTGACGCGCAAGGCCGCGCCCGGGGCGGCCATCGCGCCGCCGGCCGCGAAGCCGGCGCCGGACCCGCTGGTGCTGCGCTATCTCGAATGGCTGGCCAGCGGGCGCAAGCTGGCGGCCCACACGCTTTCCAGCTACGGCCGCGATCTCTCCGTGCTGCAGGAATACGCGCTGCGCTTCGCGCCGGGCTGCGCGCTGCTGTCGCTGCAGAACCATCATATCCGCGGCTTTGCCGCGCGCCTGCACGGCGGCGGGCTGGCCGGCACCAGCATCGCGCGCACGCTGTCGGCGTGGCGCGGCTTCTACCTGTGGGCGGCGCGCCACGGCCTCGGCGTGCAGGCCAACCCGGTCGACGGCGTGCGCGCGCCGAGGTCGGGCCACCGGCTGCCCAAGGCGCTGTCGGTGGAGCACGCGGTGGCGCTGGTCTCGTACCAGGGCGGCGAGGGCGCGGAGGACGTGCGCGACCGCGCCGTCCATGAGCTGTTCTATTCCAGCGGCCTGCGCCTGTCCGAGCTGGTGCAGCTCGACCAGCGCTACGCCGAGGACGGCGAATACCGCTCGGCCGGCTGGATCGACATGGACGGCGCCGAGGTCACGGTGATCGGCAAGGGCTCGCGCCGGCGCACGGTGCCGGTCGGCAGCAAGGCGATGGAGGCGCTGCGCGCGTGGCTGGCGGTGCGCGCGCAGATGCTGCGCCCGGGCGCGCCGCCGGAGGACGCGCATGCGCTGTTCCTGAACCCGCGCGGGCGGCGCCTGCCGGCGCGCACGGTGCAGCTGCGCATCAAGCAGCAGGCCATCCGCGCCGGCGTGCCGGCCGACGTGCATCCGCACATGCTGCGGCATTCGTTCGCCACCCACGTGCTGCAGTCCTCGGGCGACCTGCGCGCGGTGCAGGAAATGCTGGGCCACGCCAGCGTGGCCACCACGCAGATCTACACCGCGCTCGACTTCCAGCACCTGGCCAAGGTCTACGACAAGGCGCATCCGCGCGCGGGCAGGGCGCAGGCTGCGCCCGCGCCGGCCGCTTCCGCCGATCCCGACGCGGACGCGGAACCGGGCGGCGGCTGAGCGCGGCTAGGGCGCGTCGGTCTTGTCCCTGGTGCCGGCCTTGTCCGCCGTCTTGTCCGCTGCCTTGTTCGCCGCTTTGTTCGCCTTGTCTCCCCACTGTGCCAGGATGGCGCGGAACGCTTCCATCTCGGGCAGCAGCCACGCGCGGAAGGCCTTCACCTTGGGCGCCTCGAGCATGCCGGGCGAACACACGAAGTAGAGCAGCCACGGGCACGTGATGCTGACGTCGAACAGCCGCACCACGCGCCCCGACAGCAGGTCGTTGTAGGCCAGCGAGGAGCGGATCAGCGCGATGCCCTGGCCGGCGGCGGCGGCCTGCAGCAACAGCGAGGAATCCTCCAGCAGCAGGCCCTTGCGCGGCTCGGGCCAGTCCAGGCCGGCCGCGTCGAACCACGGTTTCCACGGGTCGCCTTCGCCGCGCAGCAGCGGCATGCCGGCCATGTCGCGCGGGCGCGCCGGCAGCCTGCCGCCGTTGAAGGCCGGGCTGCAGACCGGGAAGAACACGTCGTCGAGCAGCTTTTCCACGTACAGGCCGGGATAGTCGCCGCTGCCCATGCGCAGCGCGATGTCCACCTCCTCGCGCGTGAAATCGACCAGGCTGTTGGACGACAGCAGCTCCACGTCCAGCTCGGGATGCTGCTCGATGAAGCTGCCGATGCGCGGCGTGAGCCAGCGCGCCGCGAACGAGGGCATGGTGCTGATGGTGAGGCGCTTGTCGCGGTTGCCGGCCTGCAGCGCGCGGGTCGCGTCGGCGATCTCCAGCAGCGCCTCGCGCACGCGCATGGCGTAGGCGCGCCCGCCCGGCGTGAGGCTCACGCGCTTGCCGTTGCGCTCGAACAGCGGCTGCCCGAGCTCTTCCTCGAGCGCGCGGATCTGGTGGCTGACCGCGCCGTGGGTGACGAACAGCTCGGTGGCCGCGCGCGAAAAGCTCTCGTGGCGGGCCGCGGCCTCGAACGCGCGCAGCGCGGTCAGCGCCGGCAGGCGCGGCAGCTCGCGGTGCCAGCCGCGCGGCAGATCATTCTCCCAAGCTCGCTTCAACGCCATGACCGGCCTCGCCTTATGTGAGTTTCTCTAACAAGAACCGGGAAAATATATCGTTTTGGAAGGGCTTCGGCAATCACTAGAATGCAATGCATCGGTACTCCACCCCGCACCAGTTCCGCTGAAGCAGACGCTGCGCCCGACGGGCAAGCGCACGACGCGGCCGCCCATTCCGGGCCGGCGGGGACGCAGAGGCGCCGATGTCAGTGAAGGATGCCCAACATGAAAACATTGCTCACAACGACCCTGTTCACCCTGAGCCCGGGCGAAGTCACCTCGCTTTCCATCCGCGCCGCCCAGCGCCTGCGCGTGGAAGAGGCCGCCGGCATCGACCTGTGGGTCACCCGCGAAGGCGACTCCGAGGACCACTGGCTGCGCTGCGGCGGCAGCATGCTGCTCGAGCGCGGCGACGAGATCGTCCTGAGCATCGATCCGCGCGCCGCCGGGCCGGTGCGCCTGGCCCTGATCGCCGAGGCCCGCCGGCCGACCGCCAACGTGGCGCACCTGGTGGCGCGCATGGCGCGGCGCCTGGTTCGAGGGACCGAATGGACGCCCAACCAGGACCAGATCACGGCTTCCTGACCCGCGGCACCCGGGCGGGGCGGAAGACGCCCCGCCCGGCCGCGCGCGCGGCCACCTGCGGCTGGTGCACTCGCGCGACACCCGGGACGGCGGGCCGGCCTGACCTGGCCCGCGGCAAGACCCGGTGGCAAGACCCGCGGCAAGACCCGCGGCAAGACCCGCGGCAAGACCCGCCGCAAGACCCGGCAGCGGGAAGGGGCGGCGCCCGTGGCGGCCGCCCCTTTTTCGTATTTTCGTTAAACTGCCGGGATGCAAGCGATCCAAGTCATCGAGCAGGGCCGCCAGGACTACCAGCCCTGTTTCGACGCGATGCGCGCCTACACCGCCGCTCGCACCGCCGAAACCCCCGACCAGATCTGGCTGGTGGAGCATCCCCCGGTCTACACGCTCGGCCAGGCCGGCGACCCGGCGCACCTGCTGGCGCCCGACGAGGCGATTCCCGTGGTGCGCATCGACCGTGGCGGGCAAATCACTTATCACGGTCCGGGCCAGATCGTGGCCTACCTGCTGCTGGACCTGCGCCGGCGCCACCTGATGGTGCGCGAGCTGGTCCATGCGATCGAGCAGGCCGTGCTGGACACGCTCGCGGCGTATAATCTCGCAGCCGAACGCAAGGCCGGCGCGCCGGGCATCTACCTTTCCGAAGGTCCGCACCGGGGCGCCAAGATCGCCGCGCTCGGGCTCAAGATCCGCAACGGCTGCAGCTATCACGGCGTCAGCCTCAACGTGCAGATGGACCTCGCGCCTTTCCTGCGCATCAACCCGTGCGGCTATGCCGGCCTGGAAACGGTCGACATGGCCACCGCGGGCGCCACCTACGCGGCGGCCGATGCGGCGGGCGCGCCTCGCCTGCCCGTGAGCGCGGCCCAGCAGGCCGAGATCGCGCGGCGCCTCGCGGCGGCGCTGCGCGACGTACTGGCAGCGGCGCGCGAGCGCGCCGTGGCTGCCGGCCCCAACCCCGCCGCGGCCCTGGCCAACTAGTCACCCAGCCGAACATGCACGCACCGCGCGTGCGGAGAACACTATGAGCGACGCCCTGATCGCCTCTTCCAGCGAAGCCCCGCAACCCCAGGCGGAGCAGTACGACCCGACCCGCAAGCAGAAGTCCGCCGACAAGACCGCGCGCATCCCCATCAAGATCGTGCCGGCCGAGAAGCTCAAGAAACCCGAGTGGATCCGCGTCAAGGCGGCCACCGGCAATTCGCGCTTCTACGAGATCAAGGACGTGCTGCGCGCCAACAACCTGGTCACGGTGTGCGAAGAGGCGAGCTGCCCGAACATCGGCGAATGCTTCGGCAAGGGCACGGCCACCTTCATGATCATGGGCGACAAGTGCACGCGCCGCTGCCCGTTCTGCGACGTGGGCCACGGCCGCCCCGACCCGCTCGACGCCAACGAGCCGGGCAACCTGGCGCGCACCATCGCGCAGCTGCGCCTGAACTACGTGGTGATCACCAGCGTCGACCGCGACGACCTGCGCGACGGCGGCGCCCAGCATTTCGTCGACTGCATCACGCAGACGCGCGCGCTGTCGCCGGCCACCCGCATCGAAGTGCTGGTGCCCGACTTCCGCGGCCGCCTGGACAAGGCGCTGGACATCCTCCAGTCCGGCCCGCCCGACGTGATGAACCACAACATGGAAACCGTGCCGCGCCTGTACAAGCAGGCCCGCCCGGGCGCCGACTACGCGCACTCGCTCAAGCTGCTGCAGGAGTTCAAGCGGCGCAATCCGACCGTGGCCACCAAGAGCGGCCTGATGGTCGGCCTGGGCGAGACCGACGAGGAAATCCTCGAAGTCATGCGCGACATGCGCGCCCATGACATCGACATGCTGACCATCGGCCAGTACCTGGCGCCGTCGGGCCACCACCTGCCGGTGATGCGCTACGTGCATCCGGACACCTTCAAGATGTTCGAGGACGAAGCCTACAAGATGGGCTTCACGCACGCCGCCGTGGGCGCGATGGTGCGCAGCTCGTACCACGCCGACCAGCAGGCGCATCAGGCCGGCTTCGCCTGAGCCGGCGCCGGTTTTCTTGATGCGCGGGCAGGCAAGCCTTCGATAGCCGAAGGTTTGCTCCCCTCTCCCGCGCGCGGGAGAGGGCAGAACGCAGACAGCAAGCTGATCTCGTCAGCAGCCTGAACGGCCGGTTTCCACCGGCCGTTTTTCTTTGTCGGCGCCTTTCTCATGCGCGCCTTTGGCCCGCGTTCGGCCCCTCGCATCCCGTCGCCAGCACGCCGCCAGCACGCCGAACGTTGCGGGCGCGCCACGATTCCTCCCGGCGGCGCAAAAAAATTCTGCTTTCCGCGACCTCCCCCCGCCTGCGCGCCCGGCCCGCCTGCCGCGCCGTTCCTGCACCGCCGTGGCTCGTAACGAGACTGCCCGGCTCGCCGCGGACGCGCGTCCGGCGCCCTCGCGGTGCGGCCTGCACCAAGGCGGGGCGGGGCTGCGCCGGTCCCTCCCGCCGTCCCGGCAGCGTCCTAGGGTCTACACCTAGCCCCATCATCTTCTCGTTTGGTTATCATGAATTCATCGATAAATTGTCGATGAAAAAAGATTATTGCAACGGACCGCTTCGCGGCCGGCGCCGCGCCTGACGAGTCCGGTGCGCGCGCCTACACTGCAAGTCAGGTCCCTTCCCGGTGCCTTTCCATGTTCCGATGTTCCGTTCACCGCCTGGCCGAGCGCGCGCTGCTGTGCAGCGTGCCGCCGCCGGCCTCGCTCGACGTACAGCGCCGCATCTGGGCCATGGCGCAGCGCGCCGCCGAATGGCGCGGCGTGGTGGATGCGGTGCCCGGCATGAACAACCTCACCGTGGTGTTCGACCACGACGCCGACCCGCAGGCGCTGGAGCGCAACCTCAAGCTCGCCTGGGCATCCGGCGAGGCGCGCGAGGCCACCGGCCGGCTGGTCGAGATCCCGGTGCGCTACGGCGGCGAATACGGTCCCGACCTGGCCGACGTGGCCGCGCACACCGGGCTGAGCGCGCAGGAAGTGGTGCGCCGCCACAGCGCCGGCGAATACGTGGTGTACTTCCTCGGCTTCCAGCCCGGCTTCGCCTACATGGGCGGGCTCGATCCCGCGCTGGCCACGCCGCGCCGGCACGAGCCGCGGCTGTCGGTGCCGGCCGGCTCGGTCGGCATCGGCGGCGAGCAGACCGGCATCTATCCGGCCGCCGCGCCCGGCGGCTGGCAGTTGATCGGGCACACGGACAGCGAGCTGTTCGTGGCCGACCGCGATCCGCCTTCCCTGTTCGCGCCCGGCGATACCGTGCGCTTCGTCGTCGAGGAGTTGCTGGCGTGATCGAAATTCTCCGTCCCGGCGCGCTGGCCTCGGTCCAGGATCTCGGCCGCCCGGGTTTCCGCCGCTTCGGCGTGGGCACCGCGGGCGCGCTCGACACCGTCGCGCTCACCATCGGCAACCGCCTGCTCGGCAACGCGGCCGGCGAGGCCGCCATCGAATTCACCCTCGGCCGCGCCGCCGTGCGCTTCCACGCGGACATGCGCGTGGCGCTCACCGGCGCCGACTGCAAGTCCAACCTCGACGGCGTGCCGGTGTGGTCGTGGCACGCCTTCGACGTGCGCCGCGGCGAGACCCTGACCCTGTCGGCCGCGCAGGGCGGCACGCGCACCTACCTGTGCGTGGCCGGCGGCATCGGCGTGGCGCCGGTGATGGGCTCGCGCAGCACCGATCTCAAGGCCGGCTTCGGCGGTTTCGCCGGCCGCGCGCTGCGCGAAGGCGACCGGCTCGCGGCCGGCCGGCCCGGCGTGGCCGACGACAGCGACTGGCTCGGCGTGCAGGCGCCGGCGTGGGCGCTGCCGGTGAAGAAGCTCGGCGACGCGGTGCCGATCCGCATGCTGCCCGGCATCGAGTACGACGATTTCGAGCCGGCCGCGCGCGACGCGCTGTGGCAGTCCGAGTGGACCGTCACGCCCAACAGCAACCGCATGGGTCTGCGGCTGCAGGGCCCGGCGCTGGCGCGCGAGCCCGCGCGCGCGGCGGACCTGCTCTCGCACGGCGTGCTGCCCGGCGTGGTGCAGGTGCCGCCGGCCGGCCAGCCCATCGTGCTGATGGCCGACGCGCAGACCACCGGCGGTTATCCGAAGATCGGCGTGGTGATCGGCGCCGACCTGTGGCGGCTGGCGCAGGTGCCGCTGGGCGCGCCCGTGCGCTTCGCGCGGGTGACGCTGGAGCAGGCCGCCGCCGCCCAGGCCGAGCTGGACCGTTACTTGCAACAGGTCGACCAGGCCCTGCAGTGGCAGGGCGACGGCAGCATGGTGATCGCGGCGCGGCGGCGCACGCGCACGCGGCTGGCGGTGGCGTGAGATGGTGTCCGCCCGCATCGAATGACCCGCACACGGACATGGCCGCATCGCCGGCAAGGACAGAACCAGGAGTAATGCAATGCACATCGACTTGAATGCCGACCTCGGCGAAGGCTGCGGCACCGACCGCGAGCTGCTCACGCTGATCAGCTCGGCCAACGTGGCCTGCGGCTGGCATGCCGGCGACGCCGCCACCATGCTGCAGACCGTGCGCTGGGCGCTGGCGTCCGGCGTGGCGATCGGCGCGCACCCGAGCTACCCCGACCGCGAGAACTTCGGCCGCACCGAGATGCAGCTCGCGCCCGACACCGTGTACGCCGACGTGCTCTACCAGATCGGCGCGCTGGCCGCGCTGGTGCGCGCGCAGGGCGGGCAGCTGGCCCACGTCAAGCCGCACGGCGCGCTCTACAACCAGGCCGCGAAGGACCCCGTGCTGGCCGACGCCATCGTGCGCGCGGTGCGCGATTTCGACTCCGACCTGGTCTTCTTCGGCCTGGCCGGCAGCGCGATGGTCAAGGTGGCGCGCGAGGCCGGCCTCAAGGTCAAGGAAGAAGTCTTCGCCGACCGCGGCTACAACCCCGACGGCTCGCTGGTCAGGCGCGGCACGCCGGGCGCGCTGCACGAGGACGAAGACGTGGCCCTGGGCCAGACGCTCGACATGGTGCGCGGCCAGCGCGTGCGCGCCATCGACGGCACCTGGGTACCGATTCGCGCCGAAACCGTGTGTCTGCACGGCGACGGCGCGCACGCGCTTGCCTTTGCGCGCCGCATCCGCGAGCGGCTCGGCGCCGAAGGCATCGCAATCCGCGCCGGAGCCTGAAGCGCGCGCCGCGCGCTTCCGGTCCCGGCATCACCGTGCCCCGCGGGCGTCGAGCAGCATGACGCGGCGCAGGGCACTCGCCTCCATCACACGCTACTGGTGTCTCTCATGGAACAGGCAGTCAATCTCTGGCCCCTAGTCGGGGTCGGTATCATCATTCTCGGCTTCGTGCTGCGCTTCAATCCCATGATGGTGGTGGCCCTGGCCGCCATCGCCACGGGCCTTGCCGCGAGCATGCCGGTCACGCAGATCTTCACTGCGATCGGCACCGCTTTCGTCAAGACGCGCAACCTGCCGCTGATCATCCTGCTGCCGCTGGCGGTGATCGGCCTGCTCGAGCGGCACGGGCTGCGCGAGCACGCGCAGGCGTGGATCTCGCGCATCGCCTCGGCTACCGTCGGGCGCCTGCTGATCGTCTACCTCGGCGTGCGCGAGCTGACCGCCGCCGTCGGCCTGACCAGCCTCGGCGGCCACCCGCAGATGGTGCGCCCGCTGCTCGCGCCGATGGCCGAAGGCGCGGCGGAAGCGCGCTTCGGCAAGCTGCCCGAGCCGGTGCGCCAGCGCGTGCTGGCCTTCTGCGCGGCCACCGACAACGTCGGCCTGTTCTTCGGCGAGGACATCTTCGTGGCGTTCGGCGCGATCGCGCTGATGCACACCTTCCTGCTGTCGTCGAACATCGACGTGGAGCCGCTGCACATCGCCGTGTGGGGCATCCCCACCGCGGTCTGCGCGTTCCTGATCCACGCGGTGCGCCTCAAGCGCCTGGACGGCTGGCTGGCCCGCGAGATGGGCGGCCGCGCCGCCGCGCCCGGCGCAGCCGGTGTCGCAGCCAACGCCAAGGGCGGGGAGTAAGCCATCATGATCGTATCCATCGACTATCTCTACTGGCTCGCCGGCCTGGTGCTGGCCATCACCGCGCTGATGACCTTCGCCGACCGCGAGCATCCGCGCCGCCTCTCCACCGGCCTGTTCTGGGCGCTCTACGCGCTGGTCTTCCTGGTCGGCGACAAGCTGCCGCCGGCCATCGTCGGCATCGGCGCGGTGGTGATGGCGCTGATCGCCGGCTTCGGCGGCGTGGGCCACGGCAAGCACGGCACCCTGCCCGAGGGCGAGCGCCGCGCCTCGGCCAAGCGCCTGAGCAACAAGCTGTTCATCCCGGCGCTGCTGATCCCGCTGGTGACGGTGATCGGCACCGTGCTGTTCAAGGACGTGAAGCTCGCCGGCCTGCCGCTGCTCGACCCCAAGAACGTGACCTTCGTGTCGCTCGGCATCGGCTGCCTGATCGCGCTCGGCACCGCATGCTGGCTCACCCGCGACACCGTGATGCAGGGCATGCGCGAATCGCGCCGCCTGACCGAGTCGCTCGGCTGGGCGCTGGTGCTGCCGCAGATGCTGGCCATGCTGGGCCTGGTGTTCGCCGACGCCGGCGTGGGCAAGGCCGTGGCGCACCTGACCACCGCCTACATCAACATGGACTACAAGCTGGTGGCCGTGGTGGTGTACTGCGTGGGCATGGCGCTGTTCACCGTCATCATGGGCAACGGCTTCGCCGCGTTCCCGGTGATGACCGGCGGCGTGGGCGTGCCCATCCTGGTCAACATGTTCCACGGCAACCCGGCGGTGATGGCGGCCATCGGGATGTTCTCGGGATACTGCGGCACGCTGCTTACGCCGATGGCGGCCAACTTCAATATCGTGCCGGCGGCGCTGCTGGAGCTCGACGACAAGAATGCGGTGATTCGGGCGCAGGTGCCTACGGCGTTGTTGATTTTGGTGGCTAATATTGGGTTGTTGTATTTCTTGATGTGAGGTTTTTTTGAGTTTTGGCGTTGGGGTTAGAGTGGATTTTTTTGGGGGGGCTTTAACTTCAACGGCCTTAAGGGCTTTAACTTCAAAGTCAACTTCTTAACGTCAACTTCTGAACGTCAAAGTCAAAGACAAAGTCAAAGGCTTTCGCTCCCCCGGAGCGACCTACTTTCTTTTCCCCGAAAAGAAAGTAGGCAAAGAAAGCGGGCTGCCTGGCCGGCAGGGGCAGAAACGTTGGGGTTTCTGGTGTTTCTGGTTTCGTGGTGGGGCTTGCGGTTCTGCTGGCATCCTGCCGTTACCGGTTCGGCTGGCCACGATCTGGCTGGCGGTATGGGTTTCGGGGTCAGACCTATGATGGCCGGCACACTGCTGGTTCGGCCATCTGCCGTTACCGGTTTTGGCGGTCACGGCGTAGCACCGGCACTGGTTTCATGGTGGGCGCGGTGGACCCCGCGCGGGTGTGCTGGGTTGCTTTGAATCGGATTGCCTCTCAAGTCAAAACCGTTTGGCACCGAGATCGAATGGGGGCCACCACGCCCACCACGAAACCAGCACCGCCCCTACGACGATCCCCTCCGCCCCGGTCGCGGCAGCAGCCCGAAGGGCCTGGACCTCCGCCATCATGCAGCGCCACCACGAATCGAACACCACCCGAGAGACAGTGGCCGCCAAAACTGGTACCGGCAGAATCCCAGCAGAACCACCGCCCCCACCACGAAACCAGCAACACTAGAAATCCCAACGTTTCTGCCCCTGCCGGCCAGGCAGCCCGCTTTCTTTGCCTACTTTCTTTTCGGGGAAAAGAAAGTAGGTCGCTCCGGGGGAGCGAAAGCCTTTGACTTTGAAGTTGACTTTGACGTTCAACCGTTGACATTCAGAAGTCGACATTCAGAAGTCGACGTCCAGAAGTCGACGTCCAGCCGCAAATTTTTAAGCCGAAGCTTGACGCCAAGCAGCGCAAATGGACCACAAATCCCGGGCCGCCAGGCCCACAGACACAGGCATCCCCCTCACCCCCCCCCACCCCTCCTCCTCCTCGCCCTCCGCAAACTCCGCCGGTCAATCTGAAACTGCTCAAACCGCCAGACCAGATAAAACAGCGCCAGGAACGGCCACAGCCACCCCAGCCATTGCGACAGGCTGTTGAAGTGGATGAAGCGCCCGAGCCGCCAGCCTTGTTCCGAGATCCATGAGTACGGATTCGGCGGCAGCAGGTTGCACAGCACCAGCAGCACCATCAGCGTGGCCAGCGCCAGCGCGCCGCGCAGCCAGCGCGGCAGGCGCAGCAGCAGCACCAGCACCAGCGAGCCGGTGAGCAGCGCGAAGCGGCCCGCGTCGGACAGCCAGTTGAAGGCGTTGTCGTCGGGGAACTGGATTTCCGCCACCACCGCCTTGAGCAGCAGCGTGGCGGCGAGCAGGCCGGCGAGGATGCGCAGCATCGGCGCATGGCGGCGCATCGCGGCGGAGGCGAACAGGCCGGTGCCGACCCAGCCGCATGCCGTCACCAGCGACTCGACCAGTTGCTGGCCCTGCGCGTCGTCGGGGCGCAGCAGGCCGATGCTTTCGATCATGCCGGGCAGCGCGGGGAACATGCCTTGCAGCCACTGCACCGGCCATGAGTCGGGATCGGACAGCCACTCGCGCACGATGCCGCCCATGCCGAACAGGTAGTCCTGCGGGAAGATCTGCGCCAGCGGCCACAGCAGCATCAGGATGATGGCGAAGCTGGCATGCGGCTCGAACCACGCCATGCGCAGCTGGCGCAGCGAGCCGCGGTCGATCAGCGCGGCCGAGAACGGCGCCACCACGGCGCCGCCGAGCAGCGCGCCCAGCGCGTTGGTGATGAGGTCGATGTTGGACGAGATGCGGTTGGGCAGCCAGGTCTGCAGCGCCTCCATCACGCCCGACAGCACCGCGCCCGCGGCCAGCGCCAGCAGCGTGGCGCGCGCGCCGGACACGCGCGGGTGCAGGGCCAGCACCACCAGCGCGCCGAACGGGCAGTAGCCGAGCACGTTGGTGATGATGTCGAACTCGGTCAGGTAGCGCGGCTTGGGCGCGGTGAGGAAGGCCAGCGGCGAGATGCCGTTGTCGGTCCAGCCGCTGAACGGGTAGAGGCTGCCGTAGACCACCAGCAGCGTGAAGCACAGCAGGCCCACGCGCGCCAGCGGCGAGTGGCGCGATGCCGGTGGCGGCGCGGACGGCAGCTCGGGGGGCGGGGAGGACGGCGGGGGAGCCGATGCCATGCGGTGGCGCCTATTGCTGCAGCGGCAGCGTGGCCGCCCAGTCGAGGATGGCGGCGATGATGGCGTCGCTGGCCGCGGCCAGCGCCTTGACGCCGCCGGCGCCGTCAGCCGTGGGCGCGGGCTGCTCGGCGACGAAGGTCTTCTGCCCGATCAGGCCGCTGCGGAACACCGTGGCGCGCACGCGAATGACGCCGCGGCTGGCGCTGGCGCTGTCGAAGACCTGCTCGAACTCCAGCATGTCGACCTTGACCGCCGGCGCGGCGGTGTCGCCGTACCAGGTCAGCGCGCCGCGCGAGGCCACCGCTTCGCGCAGGCGCTCGTCGAACAGGCGCACCGGCGACATCACCCAGCGCTGGGTGGCGTAGGGCTGCAGGCGCTCGGCCTGGGCGTAGTGCAGGCGGTAGTAGAGCCCGTTGCCGTCGAGCCAGGTCGGGCCGTCGGTCTGCGCCACGCGCAGCCGCGGCAGCGGCGTGGCGCCGGGCGCGGCGCCGGCGGGCGGGCCGAGGTCGTAGGTGACGGTGGGCGCGGCCGGCGCGAACGCGCAGCCGCCCAGCGCGGCGGCGACGGCCAGGGCGGCCAGCGCGCCGGTGCCGGCGCGGAAGCGGGCGGCGATGCGCATCATGGCGTGCCCGGGTTGGCCCGCAGGCGGTTGGCTCGGAGGGTTGGCGCGGGTACGCGGCATGGCGGCTTCCTGCATGGCGGCTTCCTTATCGCGGCGGATGGCTGCGGCGGTGGCGAGGGGGCGCGTCGATGGCTTCACGGCGCCGTGAAGCCGGGTTCGCCCGGCCCCGGCGCGGCCGACGGGCCGCCGAACAGCACGCTGCGCGGGCTGTCGTTGAACTGGCTGGCGGCGCGGTCGATGCTGCGTATGGTCTGGCGCGCGTCGCGGGCCAGGCCGTTGACCTGCGGCAGCGTGTCCTGGCTGACGCCGGCGGCGGCCGACTGCACCGAATCGGCGGCGCCCTGCAGGTCGCGGCCGATGCTGCCCACGGTGCGCAGCACGGTGCCGTCCGGGCTGGCCAGCTCCTGCGTCAGGCGCCGCGTGGAGGCCAGCGTGGCGTTGAGGTTTTCCGTGACCTGCGGCAACTGGCGCATCGCCGGCTCGATCGTGTGGGCCAGGCGCGAGTAGTCGTTGGCGGTGGTGCGCACCGAGCGGATCGCCTCCATCAGGTCGCGCCGGTTGTTGGGCTGGAACATGTCGCCGAGCGAGTCCATCAGGGTCTCGAGCTGGGTGAGCAGGGAGTCGCCGCGCTTTTCGAGCTCCTCGAAGAAGCCCGCGCGCATGGCGATGCGCGCCACCGACTTGGGCGAGGTCGGCAGGTGCGGCGAGGGCTGGCCGCCGTTCTGCGTGGCGGTGTCGTCGAGCTGCACGTAGCCGATGCCGGTCACGCCCTGGAAGCTCAGCGTGGCGTAGGTGGTGGTGGTGATGGGGGTGTTGCGGTCGACGCTCACGCGCACGATGATCTGGCCCGGCACGGCGGGGTCGAAGCGGATCGAGTCCACCTTGCCCACGTCCAGCCCGCGGTACTTGACGTCGGCCTGCGGGCCGAGGCCGTTGACGGTGGAGCGGGTGATGAGGTCGTAGGGCACGAGCACGGCGTGGTCGCTGCTGAACCAGAAGATCGAGAACAGCACCAGGACCGCCAGGCCGATCGTGAACACGCCGGCCAGGAAGGCGTGTGACTTGTTTTCCATCATGCTTCTCCAGGTTGCGGGCCCGCCGGATCCGGCGCATCCGCCGGACTTGCCGGATGCGCCGGACTTGCCGGTCCCGGCGCCGGCGCCGGGGGCAGGGCCTGCATGGCGCGCTGCCCGCGCTCGCCGAGGAAATATTCGCGGATGAACGGGTGGTCGATGCGCACCAGCTCGCGGATCGGCCGCGCCGCCAGCACCTTGTGGTCGGCCAGCACCGCCACGCGGTCCGACAGCGCCACCAGCGTGTCGAGGTCGTGCGTCACCATCACCACGGTCAGCCCCAGCTCGCGGCGCAGCTCGCGGATCAGCGCCACGTAGTCGTCCGAGGCCATCGGGTCCAGCCCCGCGGTGGGCTCGTCCAGGAACACCAGCTCCGGCTCCAGCGCCAGCGCGCGCGCCAGCGCCACGCGCTTGATCATGCCGCCGGACAGGTCGGACGGCATCTTGTCCGCGTCGCGCGCGCTCAGGCCCACCAGTTGCAGCTTGAGCAGCGAAGCCTGGCAGATCAGATCGTCGGGCAGGGTGCGAAGTTCACGCAGCGGCAGCGCGATGTTGTCGATCACCGACAGCGCCGAGAACAGCGCGCCGCGCTGGAACTGCAGCCCCCAGCGGTTGCGCAGCGCCTGCAGCGCGGCCGCGCCGAGCGTCTTGAGGTCCTCGCCGAACACGCGGATGGTGCCCGAGGTGGGGCGCTCCAGCCCCACGATCTGGCGCAGCAGCACGGTCTTGCCGCTGCCCGAGCCGCCCACGATGGACAGCACCTCGCCGCGGTAGACGTCGAGGTTCAGATCGTCGTGCACGACCGCCTCGCCGAAGCGCTTGACCAGGTGGCGCACCTCGATCACGGTGGTGCGCTGGTCGGGTTGCACGCCGCCCGGCGCGGAGGGCGCGATGGCTGCCGCGTTCATATGCCGACGTCCTTGAAGAGGATGGCGAAGATCGCGTCGGCCACGATCACCACGGTGATCGAGGTCACGACCGAGGCGGTGGTGCCTTCGCCCAGGCTGCGCGTGTTGGGCTGGATGCGCAGGCCGAAGTGGCAGGCCGTGAGCGCGATCAGCATGCCGAACACCACGCCCTTGCCCAGCCCCAGCCACAGGTTGGCCACCGGCACGGCGTCGGGCAGCGCGCGCAGGAAGAAGGCCGCGCTGATGTTCAGCTGGAAGTGCGCGGCCAGCATGCCGCCGCTGAGCGCCATCACGTCGGTCCAGGCCACCAGCAGCGGCATCGCCACGGCCAGCGCGATCACGCGCGGCATGATGAGCCGGAAGCCGTGCGAGATGCCCATCACGCGCATGGCGTCGAGCTCCTCGGTCACGCGCATCACGCCGATCTGCGCGGTGATGGCCGAGCCCGAGCGCCCGGCGATCAGGATCGCCGCCAGCACCGGCCCGAGCTCGCGGATCACCGCCATGCCGAGGATGTTGACGATGAAGATGCTGGCGCCGAAGATGCGCAACTGGTTGGCCGACAGGTAGGACAGCACGATGCCGATCAGGAATCCCACCAGCGCGGTGATGCCGAGCGCCTTGTAGCCGATGCTGTAGATGTTGGCCGAGATCTCGCGCCACGGCCCGCGCTGCGGCGCGCGCGCGAAGCGCAGCAGGTCGAAGGCGAGCTGGCCCAGCATGGTCACGCCGTTGGCGAGCTGCGCGAGCATCGACAGGATCGAGGCGCCGAGCAGCGTGACCGGGTTGAAGCGGTCCACCATGTGCTTCTTCCAGTTTTCGCGGCGCAGCCCGGCCACGCGGCCGAACACGCGGCGCTGGGCTTCATTGGCTTCCAGCCGCTCGGGCAGCTTGCTGCCCCAGGCCTGCCACATCAGTTGCGCGCCGACGTGGTCGAGCCGGCCCAGGCCCGCCAGCGACCATTGCGCGTCGGCGCCGACCGTGTGCAGTTCGTGGCGCAGCGCGCGGGCGCGATGGCAGTCCGACAGCGCGAGCGCGGTCCAGTCGCCGCGCAGGTGCGCCGTTGCCGCGCCGTCCGCGCGCGTCACTTCAATGGCTGGCGTGCTCAGGCTTTCCAATGGATGGGGGAAGTGATGGGCAAGTCTCGATTCTAAGCCACGCGCAGGCATAGCGGGCGCCGGAAGGACGGGGCCGCGCGCCGGCCGCGGATTTTCCGCGTTCCGTGCGTCCCGCCTGCGCGCTTGTCCCATGCTTGCCGCGCACTTGCCGCGCGGACGGCGCGGCTACAATGCGGGCAGGCCCTGCCGCGCCGGCCCCGCCACGCGCGCCACGGCGCTTCTCCATGTTCGCGCTTTCCGTGTTTTCCGTGCCCATCGCCCCGCATGTCCGCTGACTCTCCGCTGCCGCCGCCTTCGTCACTCTTGCCCTCTTCGCCGCCGCCGGCCTGGCGCATCGACATGGACCGCCTGCGCGCCGCGCTGGACGGCGACGCGCGCGGCTGGGCCCTCGGGGCGGTCGACGAAACCGGCTCCACCAACGCCGACCTCATGCTGGCCAGCCGCGCCGCGCCGTGGGGCGAGGCCGGCACGCTGCGCCTGACCTACAACCAGACCGCCGGGCGCGGGCGCCAGGGCCGCCCGTGGCAGGGGCAGGCCGGGCTGACCTTCTCGGTCGCGCTGCCGCTGCCGCTGGCGCCGTCGCAGCTCAGCGGGCTGAGCCTGGCGGTCGGCCTGGCGCTGGCCGAGGCGCTGGCGGACCACGACGCGCGCCTGGGCGCCGCGGTCCGCCTCAAGTGGCCCAACGACCTGCAGATCGGCGGCCGCAAGCTGGCCGGCATCCTGATCGAGTCGGTGCCGGCGGGGCCGCGGCGGGTCTGGGCGGTGATCGGCATCGGCCTGAACCTGGTGCGCGACGCGCAGATGGAGGCCGCGCTCGGGCGCGAGCTGGCCGGCGTGGCCGAATACCTGCCCGCGCCCGATCCCACCGCGCTGCTGGCCGCCGTGCTGAACCGGCTGGCGGCGATGCGCGCGGCCTTCATCGCCGACGGCTTCGCGCCGATGGCGCCGCGCTGGTCGGCGCGCGACGCCTTCCGCGACCAGCCGGTGCGCCTGCTGCACGACGGCCAGGTGCAGGCCGAGGGCCTGGCGCGCGGCGTCGACGGCGACGGCCAACTGCTGCTGGAAACGGCCGCCGGGCTGGAGTGCATCTCCAGTGGCGAGGTATCGCTGCGGGCCGCGCCGGCCGGCGCGGGCGGGGCGCCGGCATGAGCGCCGCCGCCATGCCGGCGCCGCGGCTGCTGATCGACATCGGCAACACCCGCCTGAAATGGGCCTGGTGCACGCAGGACTCGCCCGCCGCCGCCGCCGCTGACGCCGCCGCCGCCGCCGCCGACGCGCCGGCCGACGGCCCGCTGCCCACGCCGTGGCGGCACGCCGGCGCGGCGGCCCACGGCGAGCTCGCCGCGCTGCTGCCGCAGTGGGGCGCGCTGCGCGACGCCGCTGGCGGCGCGCGGCCGCAGGTGTGGGTCAGCAACGTGGCCGGCACGGCCGTGGCGGCCAGCCTGCGGGCCGCGCTCGATGCCGTGTTCGGCGCCGGCGCCGGCGTCACCTGGGTGCGCTCGGCGCCGCGCTTCGGCAGCCTCGTCAACGGCTACCGCGATCCCTGCCAGCTCGGCGTGGACCGCTGGACCGGCAGCATCGGCGCGCGCCGCTACCGCCCGCAGGGCGCGCTGCTGATCGTTACCGCCGGCACCGCCACCACGCTCGACGTGGTGAGCGCGCAGGACCGCTTCGAAGGCGGCCTGATCCTGCCCGGGGTGGACCTGATGCTGGGCGCGCTGGCGCGCAACACGGCGCAGTTGCCCACGCTGGACGCCAGCGATGCCGGCCTGTCCGTGCCGTGGGCCGACAACACGCGCGACGCCATCGCCGCCGGCTGCCTGGCCGCGCAGGCCGGTGCGGTGGAGCGCACCTGGCGCGCGCTGTCCGGACGCGGCCCGGTGCGCTGCCTGATCTCGGGCGGCGCGCGCCACATCCTTGCCCAGGCGCTCTGCATGCCGTTCGAGATGCACGATAATCTCGTGCTGCTCGGCCTGCATGTCATGGCCGCGCAGCACGGCGCGGGCATCCTGCCGGACTGACCGCGCATGGTCTTCCCAACCTGTTCCGCGCGCCGCGCGCGCGCTGCCTGACGTTCCGCCCGCATCGCCCCATGCTCCTGCGAAACCTGCTCATCCTGCTGGTCCTGTGCAACGCCTTGCTGCTGGCCGCCGTGCTCGGCGCCTTCGGCCCGCGGCCCTTGTCGGGCTGGCTCGAAAGCCCGCGCGAGCCCGAGCGCGCCGCCCAGCAGGCGCGCGCCGAGCGCTTCCGCCAGATGGCCGGGCAGCAGGGCGCGGCCTCCGCGCCCGCGGTGGCGGCGCCGGCCACGCCGCCGGGCGCCAGCGCCGCGCAGGCGGCCGCGCTCACGCCGGTGGCCTCGGCCTGCGTGGAAATCGGCGGCTTCAACGGGGATCTGGTGCGGCGCGTGGCCGACGAGCTGGCCGGCGCGCCGCCGGGCGCGTGGCGGGTGGAGCAGTTCGAGCGGCAGGAGCAGGCGCGCTGGTGGGTCCACCTGCCGCCGCAGCCTTCGCGCGAGAGCGTGGAGCGCAAGCTCGGCGAGCTGCGCCGGCGCAACGTCACCGACGTGGCGGTGGTCAGCGGCGGCTCGCCGCTGACCTACACGGTATCGCTGGGCCTGTTCCAGGAGCGTGACCACGCCGAGCATTTCCTGGACAACCTGCGCGAGCACGGCGTGCGCACCGCGCTGCTGAGCGACGCGCCGCATCCGCTCACGCGCCAGTGGCTGCGCGTGCGCAATGCCGACGCCGCGCTGCGCACGCGGCTCGACGAGGTGCGCCGGCGCTACGGCGTGTCCGACCTGCTGACCTGCGCCTGAGGCTGTTTCAAGAGAATCCTGGCGTGGTTGCGCGGCCCGGGGTTCAGCCGCCCTGGCGCACCTTGGTCAGCAGCTTGGTGGTGGAGCGGTCGTGCAGGAACGCGATGGCGTGCGCCTGCCCGCCCCAACTGCGCACCAGCCGGGTTTCTTCCAGCGTGTCGATGTCATAGTCGCCGCCCTTGACGTAGATGTCCGGGCGCACCAGCCGGATCAGCGCCACCGGCGTCTTCTCGCGGAACATCACCACCAGGTCCACCGAGGCGAGCGCGGCCACCAGCGCCATGCGGTCCGCCTCGTGGTTGAGCGGGCGGTCGTCGCCCTTGCCCAGCATGCGCACCGAGGCGTCGCTGTTCACGCCCACCACCAGGCTCGCGCCCATCGCCCTGGCCTGCGCCAGGTAGGTGGCGTGGCCGCGGTGGAGGATGTCGAACACGCCGTTGGTGAAGACCATCGGGCGCGGCAGCGCGGCCAGTTGCCGGGCCAGCGCGGCGGCGTCGTCGGGCGGGACCAGTTTGGATTCGAAGGAAGCGGGGAGCATGGCGGTGGCGGGTTTGGCTGGAAAAGACAAAGCCCCATCATACGATGGGGCTTCGGGTGGCTGGCGGACCTCCGGCAGGCTGACGTCGCCGGCGGCCTGAAGCGCCGTCATCCGACGGAGCCCATCGCCTGAAGGATCAGGCCTGCGCCGGCTGGGCGCCGCCCGCGGCCTGCAGGCGCGCGTTCAGTTCCTTGCGGTAGCGGTTCAGGTCCTGCACCGTCTCGAAGGTGCGCTCGAACAGCAGCGACATATTGTGCAGGATGCGCTCGATGACCTTCTTCTCCCAGCCTTCGTCGAAGCGGATCTGCTCGTCGAGCCAGTGCTCGAGCCAGTCCGGGTCGGGCAGGCGCGACTGGATGGTGTCGTTCGGGAACAGCGTCTTGTTGACGTGCAGGTTGGTCGGGTGCAGCGGCTTGTCGGTGCGCCGCGCCGAGGCCATCAGCACGCCGATCTTGGCGAAGGCCGAGCGCGCGCTGTCGCCGAACTGGACCAGGTACTTCTTCATGTAGCGCAGGTAGGCGCCGCCGTGGCGGGCCTCGTCCTGCGACAGCGTGCGGTAGATCTGCTTGATCACGGGCTCGGTGTGCCATTCGGCGGCGCGGCGATACCAGTGGTTGAGGCGGATCTCGCCGCAGAAATGCAGCATCAGGGTTTCCAGCGGCGGGGCCGGGTCGAACTCGAAGCGCACCGCGTGCAGCTCTTCCTCGGTCGGCACCAGGTCCGGGCGGAAGCGGCGCAGGTATTCCATCAGCACCAGCGAATGCTTCTGCTCTTCGAAGAACCAGATGCTCATGAAGGCCGAAAAGTCGGAATCGTGGCGGTTGTCGCGCAGGAACATCTCGGTGGCGGGCAGGGCCGACCATTCGGTGATGGCGTTCATGCGAATCGTCTTGGCCTGGTCGTCGGTGAGCAGGCTCGCGTCGAAGGAATCCCAGGGGATGTCCTTGTCCATGTGCCAACGGACCGCTTCCAGCGATTTGAACAGTTCGGGGTAGAGCATGGTAAGCCTTTGAAATTACGGGCAGATTCTAACAGATGCGAATTATTCCCAACGCCCTTTTTGCGCTGAATGCAAGCGGCTGGAGACATCCGGAGCGGTAAAACACCAAGTTATGGGCGAATATCGCGCGCGGCTGGCCGCTTGCCGGCCGCCCGCATGCGGCATGCGCCCGGAAAAGCGCCCGCCGGGATACGCGCCGGGCCGGTCCGCTCAGGCCGTCACGCCGGCCGGCGGCGCAAGCTCGGCGGGCGCGGCCGCCGCCGCGGCGGGCGCGTCGCCGTCGGGCGGGATGACGCCATACAGGAAGGCGGCGAGCTCGTGCTGCTGCGCCATCGCGTCGCGCTCGCCGAGGTCGATCAGCGCCTGGGTGAATTCGGGCTCGAACAGCAGGTAGCTGGCGAAGGCGGCGCCGCGCGCCTCGGTGCCGCCGAGCGGGGTCAGCAGGGCGCGCACGGTGCGCGGCAGCCGGTGCACGTGCGCCGCGGCGATGGCCTCGACGGGCTCGCTGGGCGAGATCGTCATCACCTCCACCGGGCGCCAGCCCTCGCTGTCGTTGGCGATCTCCGGCATGCGCGCGAGCAGGCTGTTGATGTGCTGCAGGCGCTCCAGGTCCGCCGACAGGCCGTCGAGGAAGATGCTGGCCAGCGCCTGCCCGCCCACCTGCGCCAGCGACGGGTAGCCGCCCGCGGGCACGGTGTCGAACCAGCCCGGGCGCTGGCGCGAGGCGGCGCCGATGGCCAGGATGCGCGACGCGCCCAGGTGGATGGCCGGCGACAGCGGCGACATCTGGCGCATGGTGCCGTCGCCGAACCACTCGTGATGGCCTTCCAGCTCGAGCGGCAGCGCCGGGAACAGGAACGGGATCGAGGACGAGGCCAGCAGGTGGTCCACGCCGATCTTGGCCTCCACCGCCAGCCGCTGGCTGCGCTTCCACGGGTGGATGCGGTGGTGCGACTGGTAGAAGGTGACGTGGCGCCCGGTGGTGTAGGACAGCGCGGTCACGGCGAAGGCCTGCAGGTCGCCGGCGTCGAGGCTGACCTGCACGCGCTCGGGATCGAACAGCTCGCCCAGCATGCCGCCCAGCGGCTCGTTGTCGAACAGCGCGCGCGGCGCGCGGCGCGTGACCCAGCCGAAGGCCAGCGCGGACAGCCAGCGCGCGCCCGAGGCGCCCACGCCCACCAGCCCGGTGCGGTAGACGTCCTCGGCATGGATGCCGCTCCACAGCGCGGCCAGGCTGTCGGCGGCGGCGCGGAAGTTGGCGGCGTTGATGGCCATGCCGGCGCCGTTGATGGCGCCGGCCGAGGTGCCGCAGATGATGTCGAACGGAATGCGGCTGCGGTCCAGCCCGTGGCGCGCGGCGATGCGCGCGATGCCGCGCAGCACGCCGGCCTGGTAGGCGGCGCGCGCGCCGCCGCCCATCATGATGAGTGAAGTCGGTTTCGGTGCCGGCATGCGTCGGGGGCTGGGCTCGGGGGCGGTGGGGCGGTCGGTCAGCGCTCGCCGCCGGGCTCGGTGTCCGGCTTGCCGCCGGTCCCGGGCGCGGTGTCGGCGGGCGTGGCGGTGTCCTGCACGGCTGCCGGGCGCGGGGCCGGCACCTTGCGCGCGGGCCTGGCGGCTGTCTTGGCGCCGGTCTTGGACGCGGTCTTGGCTACCGTCTTGGCCGCAGTCCTGGGTACGGGCCCGGATGTGGTCTTGGGCTTGGACTTGGACGTGGATTTGGCGCCGACCTTGCGGGCCGCGGTCTTTTTCTTCGCCGGCCGGGCCGGGTCGGCGGCCTTCCCGGCACGCGCCGGCGCGGCCGGCGCGGCGCCCGGCATGCCGAAGCCGCCGAGGTTGCCGAACGGGTTCAGGCTGGCGCTGGCGGCACTGGCGGCGATCTGGTTGAACTGCTGCTGCAGCATGTCCCACCAGAGCCCGGCGTTGGGCGCCGCGGCGCTGTCCTGGCGCTTGGCCTCGCCGGCCTCGGCCTGGGGTGTCTGCGCGGCTTCGGGCGGGCCTTCGTCCTCGTCGTCCTCGTTTTCCTCCACCGTGGGCTCGGCGCGCGCGCCGAAGCCGGCGGGCTCCTCCCTGCGCTGGTGCGGCGGCACCGCGCTGGGCGCGTTGGCGGCGCGCGCCACGTTTTCCATCGCGCTCTGCATGGCCTCGGGCGAGAGCGCGCTGCCGAAGGTCTGCAAGGCCACCAGCGTGGCGCGCTGGACTTCCAGGCCCTGGATGGTGGTGCGCAGCAGGTTGACGTTGAGCTGCAGCCAGCCCTCCACGGCCTTGAGGTCGTGGATGCGCTTTTCCAGTTCTTCCAGGTCCATCGGCGGGGTCATGGCCTGCAGGCCGGGCATCAGGCCGCCGGGCATGCCCGCGGCGCTGCCCCACATCTTGCGCAGGAACTCGAAGCCGTTGGTGAAATCTGGAATCTGGCCGAACATGGTTACTCGCCTCCGCGGGTCGGCAGCCGGCGGCGCCGGCTGCTGGGTCGAACTGCATCAATCGTGCTGCCTGGGTGCTGCCTGGGTTACTGCGTCGGTGTTGCGTCAGTCGCCGGCCCGGTCGAATCGCGGCGGGCGCTTCTCGCGCAGGCTGGCCACGCCCTCGCGCACGTCGGGGCCGGCAAAGCCCATGAATTCCAGCGCCAGCGAACTGTCGAACGACGGCCCCGCCATGCGCAGCCAGTTGTTGAGCGCGTACTTGGTCCAGCGGATCGCGGTCTGCGAGCCCTCGGCCAGCCTGCGCGCCACTTCGAAGGCGCGCCCGACCAGCTCCGATTCGTCCACCACCAGCGACACCAGCCCGATGCGCTCGGCCTCTTCGCCGCTCACCGACTCGCACAGCATCAGATAGTACTTGGCCTTGGCCATCCCGCACAGCAGCGGCCACACGATCGCCGCGTGGTCGCCGGCCGCCACGCCCAGCCGGGTGTGGCCGTCGACGATGCGCGCGGTGCGCGCCGCGATCGAGATGTCGGCCAGCAGCCCGGCCACCAGGCCCGCGCCCACGGCCGGGCCGTGCATGGCGGAGACGATCGGCTTGTCGCAGTTGATCACGTTGTAGACCAGGTCGCGCGCCTCGTGCCACACGCGCGTGCGGGTGGCGAAGTCGTTGGCCATGTCCTCCACCAGAGAGAGGTCGCCGCCGGCCGAGAAGCCCTTGCCCTCGCCGCGGATCAGCGCCACGCGGATGTCGGGGTCGGCGGACACGTCGCGCCAGATCTCGGCCAGCTCGCGGTGCATGTTGGCGTCGGCGGTGGCCAGCTTGCCGTTGGCGGACTGGCCGGCGCCCATCACGATCTCCAGGATGGGGCCGTGCCGGCGCAGCGTCAGCGCGCTGTAGCGGGCATAGCGTGGCGAGAGCGGAGAGGGTGGAGTAGTGCCTTGCGGCGGGGAGGGCGGCGAAGACTGCGGGGGAAGCGCGTTCATGGGCAGCGATGGCCTCGGCCATTCCGTAGGGGAACATGGGCCGGGCCGCGCCAGGCGGCCCGGGGCACCGCCGGCGGCCGGTGGTAATTGGCAGACCGGGCGGTCGGTCAATTATAAGCGTGCCTGCCGCGCCGCCGCCCGGCCATGCCGCCGCGCGCGGACTTCAGCCGCGCGCCGACACCAGCTGGTCGATGGCGCCGAACACCGAGTGTCCCTGCGCGTCGAACATCTCGATCTTGACCGCGTCGCCGAACTTCATGAAGCCGGTGACGGGCTGGCCGCCGTCGATGATCTCCAGCATGCGCTTCTCGGCGATGCAGCAGTAGCCCTTGCTGCGGTCCACGTTGGAGATGGTGCCGGAGCCGACGATGCTGCCGGCGCGCACGTTGCGCGTCTTGCAGATATGGGCGATGAGCTGGCCGAAGTCGAACACCATGTCGGTGCCGCAGTCGGGCCAGCCCACTTTCTTGCTGTTCCAGTGCACGGTCATGGGCAGGTGCACGCGGCGCTCGCGCCAGGCTTCGCCGAGCTCGTCGGGCGTCACCGCCACCGGCGAGAACGCCGTGGCCGGCTTGCTCTGGAAGAAGCCGAAGCCCTTGCCCAGCTCGGCCGGGATCAGGTTGCGCAGCGACACGTCGTTGGCCAGCATCAGCAGGCGGATGCCTTCGGCGGCCTGCTCGGGCGTGGCGCCGGCCTTGACGTCGCCGGTGATGACGGCCACCTCGGCCTCGAAGTCGATGCCGTGGGCCTCGCTGGCGCACACGATGTCGTCGTGCGGGCCGATCAGGTCGTCGGAGCCGCCCTGGTACAGGAGCGGGTCGGTCCAGAATTCGGGCGGCATCTCGGCGCCGCGCGCGCGGCGCACCAGCTCGACGTGGTTGACGTAGGCCGAGCCGTCGGCCCACTGGTAGGCGCGCGGCAGCGGCGCCATGCAGGCGCGCGCGTCGAACGCGAACGGGTGGCGCGCGCGGCCGGCGTTGAGCGCGTCGTAGACGTCCTGCAACTGCGGCGCGTAGAACTGCCAGTCGTCCAGCACGGTCTGCAGCTTGCCGGCGATGTCGTTGACGTAGTGCGCGGTCTTGAGGTCGCGCGAGACGACCACGAGCTGGCCGTCGCGGGAGCCGTCCTTGAGGGTGGCGAGTTTCATGTATTCAGGTGCATTGGGACAAAGCGGAAGGCCGCGCCGCGCATCCTCGCGGTGCCGGCGCGGCGCGACCGCTAGTCTACCGTGATGCCCTTGGCCTTGATCAGTTTGCCCCAGCGCTCGGATTCCGCGCGCGCGTACTGCGCGAATTCCTCGGGCGTGCCGGACACCGGCTCCACGCCGATGCCCTCGAAGCGCTTCTGCACCTCGGGGCTCCTGAGCGCCCTGGCCAGCTCGGCGTTCAGGCGCACCACCACCGGCCGCGGCGTGCCCGCCGGCGCCACCACGCCCTGCCAGGCGTAGGCCTCGAAGCCCGGCACGCCGGCCTCGGCCACGGTCGGCACCGCCGGCAGCGCGGCCAGGCGCCGCGGCGTGGCCGCGCCGAGCGCGCGCACCTTGCCGGCGATGATGTTCTGCTGGCCCGCGGCGAGGTCGAGGAACATCAGGTCGACCTGGCCCGCCAGCAGGTCCTGCACCGCGGGCGCGGCGCCCTTGTACGGCACGTGCGTCATCTTCGTGCGGGTCTGGTCCATGAACAGCTCCATCGCCAGGTGGTGCGGGCTGCCGGCGCCGGGCGAGGCAAAATTGACCTTGCCCGGGTTCTGCTGCGCGTATTCCACCGCCTCCTTGAGCGTGCGCGCCGGGAAGTTCGGCGCGGCCACCAGGATCAGCGGGAAGCGCGCCACCAGGCCGACGTGCACGAAGTCCTTGCCGGCGTCGTAGGGCAGCTTCCTGTAGAGCGCGGGATTGGCCGCCAGCGTGGCGGTGTCGGCGGTCAGCAGCGTGTAGCCGTCGGGCCTGGCGTGGGCCACCGCGTCGGCGCCGACGATGGTGGCGGCGCCGGGGCGGTTGTCGATCACCACCTGCTGGCCCAGCGCCGGCGTGATGGCCTGGCCCAGCGTGCGCGCCACCACGTCGGTGCCGCCGCCGGCCGGATAGGGCACCACCCAGCGCACCGGCTGGCTCGGCCACGCGTCCGCGGCGCGGGCCGGCTGGCCGGCGGCGAGGCCCAGCGCCAGCAGCGCGAGCAGGGGCAGGGGGCGGGCGAAGCGAAAGGGACGGCGGCGGGATGCGGAAACGGCGGTGTCGCCGCGGGGCGCGAGGCGGGTCATCTTGGTTGTCTCCTGATGGAAGGCGGCCGCGCCATGTGCATTGCATGGCGTCGTGCCGGCGGCTCGTTATGCGCGGAAAGTCTACCGGCGGTTTAAAAATCGGTAAATCGATTTCGCTATAGTAAATTCATGGCTGAACCGGCGCGGCGAGTCTGGTGTAATGTGACGCGCGCCGTCCATTGCCGTCCGCCGTTTCGTTTTTCCGCCCCGCCATCCTCCCATCCCGCTGCCGCATGACCGAACCCGAAGAAGACGATTCCAAGCTGCGCTCCGGCATCCAGTCGATCGAGGTCGGCTTCAAGCTGCTGCAGGCGCTGGCCGCCTCGCCGCGCGCGATGATGCTGCGCGACCTCGCCGCCGCCGCCGACATGAACCCGGCCAAGGCGCACCGCTACCTGGTCAGCTTCCAGCGCCTGGGCGTGGTGGCGCAGGACCCGGTGGGCGGCCGCTACGACCTCGGGCCGTTCGCGCTGCAGCTCGGCCTGGCCGGCCTGAACCGGCTCGATCCGGTCAAGAAGGCGCGCCCGGTCCTGTCGCAGTTGCGCGACGAGATCGACCAGACCGTCGGCATCGCCGTGTGGGGCAACCACGGCCCGACCATCGTGCACTGGGAGGAGTCCAGCCACCCGGTGACGGTGAGCCTGCGCCTGGGCGACGTGATGCCCATGCTCAACTCGGCCACCGGCCGGCTGTTCGGCGCCTACCTGCCGAAACAACAGACGCGGGCGCTGGTCGAACGGGAACTGGCCGAGCGCGGCCGCGACGACCTGCCCGACCTGCCGCGCTCGCCGGCCGACTACGACGCGGTCTGCGCCGAGGTGCGCGCGCGCGGCGCGGCGCGCATCCGGGGCGGCGTGCTGCCGGGCATCAATGCGTTCTCGATGCCGGTGTTCGACGCCAACGGCCATGTCGCGATGGCGCTGATCGCGCTCGGCGCGCAAAGCGTATTCGATGCAGAATGGGGTGGCGCGGTGGACCGCCGCATGCGCGACGTCGCCCGGCGCATTTCTTCGGAGCTTGGTTATCTTGATGGCAGCCCGACGCACGGGGCGGACGATTCGAAAGGCGCCTCCCGCTAGGCCCGGCCCGCGCCGCCTGCGCTGGGTGCTGGCGCTCGCGCTGGTGCTGGCGGTTCACCTGGGCGTCGTGCTCGGCCTGATGCATCTGCCGGGGCCGCATGTCGATCCCGCCGACCTGCCCGCGCTCGAAGCGATTCTGCTGCCGCCGCCCGCGCCGCCCGCGGAAAAGGCGCCGCCGCCGGCGCAGAAGCGCCGCCCCGCGCACCCCACGCTGGCACCCGCGCCCGCTCCGCAACCCGAGACCCCGCCCGCCGTGCCGGCGCCCGAGGCTCCCACGCTGGCGGGCGGCTCCGCGAGCCCCGCCGCGGCGGG
>NZ_BBQM01000025.1 GCF_000876015.1 Cupriavidus basilensis
CTCATCCATGTAGTTGAGCACTCGGACCTCAAGGCCGAGGTCTTCATCTTGCTGGGCAGCATTCGCCTGCTCCGCAGGCTTGCAGCCGGCGCTGAGCGTGGCCAACACCACCAACACGAGTGCCATCCATGTTCGAATTTTCATGACTGTTCCGTCGTTTCTTGCGACTGCAGCAAACCAGCTTCACTCAATGCACCGGCGACTACTCGAAAAACCACTGCGTCATGCGCGCCCGCGTTGAACTCGGGGCTATCCAGCGCCATCCGAATGCAGCTATGCGCCTGAGATGGTGTACCTGTTAGTTCTCCCCACCAATGCACGTTCGTCTGAATGAGTCTCAGCAGGCCATCCGGGCGAGCCAGCGCATCAAGACGATCCATCTGCTCCCGACTGAAGACATAGGGTTCGTCAGTCCGGTCGGCTGAAGCATCGTCAGGGTGACCGACAGCCTGCAACCTGCCATCGCGTCGGAAGTACCACCACCGCAACCCATTCAGGAAGCGCTCACGCTGCGCGTCATCAAACACCTGCAGCAGCGCATCCAACGAGCGGGTATCCGCGAAGCGGATCAGGAACGCCTTCCCCTCATGGTCCACAGCTTCCATCTGGTCCTGGAGGTGCGCGACTGGATCAAGAGCCGACGCGATGCGATGCAAGAAGCTCAGCATCGGCTTGCCCGAAGTCTCATTCAGAACGAACTCAAGGAACGTACGCCGTTCGGATTCTTCAACCGGTATGCGGACCACGGAGGGGGCGATTTCTGCCAAGCCGGGCCCGTCATAGCGCCCCTCGTAGAGTGACTGCGGATGCAAGCCCGGAAACCGCGAGCGTAGCCGCTGCGCGAAACCGGTATCGAACGCGTTGTCGACCAAGGCATACACGTTCGCCTCCGGCAATGCGCCAAAAAGTTGTGCCAGAGCGCTATCCGGGAAATCGTTCACCCAAGCAGGTTCATCCGAGCGTCTGCGTTGAATCTGGAAACGGGTTGCCATGGTGCCAATGACCTCGATGTCTGCTAAATCAGCCGTTCCTGCTACCGAGCGAATGACCGCCAGCCATTGCGCGCAACATGCATTCGACACAGATGCTCTGTGGAAACGCCGGCAACGGATACGACTGGTTCACCGGCCCATCAAAGGTGCGCTGCGCGGCCTTGTAGGTAATCGGCCCGGAGCACTCGACGGTGATGTTGCCGTCCTCCAGCGTAATGGCTGCACCGGCCGCCGTCGCCAGGCGAATCCGCTTGGCCGCCGCAAAATCCACGTTCATGTTGGCCGACACTAATTTCAGGTCATCCTTGGCCATGAGCTTCAGCGTGTCGTGCTGCGCCTGAACGTCGATGTTGCCCTGGCCGGCGGTCAGTTGCAGGCCGATGTTGTTGTCACCCGCCTTGGACAGGCCCGCCGCCACGCCGATCGCTTGCCCAGCGTGCATGCGCGCCTGTTTGCCGACGGCGATGTTGGTGTCCTGGCCGCTGCCCAGGGCGATGCTCTCGCCGTTGGCCAACTGCAGATCCTGACCGGCCACCATGACCAACCCGGCGCGGCCGTTCGCATGCACCATCGCCTCGCCCTGGTGTGGCACCTTGCCCGGCGTGCTGGTGTTGCCGGCGCTGGCATCCTGCTTCGCCGCATCGAGCGCCTTGCCGTCCACCATGCCGGCGGCGGCCTTCTCCTGCTTGGCCAGCGGCGCATTCTCGTCCTTCGCCGACGACAGGCCAGCGGTCTGATGGGTGACGGCCCCTTGGCCCAGCGATTGGGTGAGCGCCTTGGCCTGCTTGATGAGGGCAATGCCGGCGGCGTTGTCGCCTGTGGGCACAGCTTTGCCGCTGGCGGCGTCGCGGTAGGTGGTCAGCAGCAGTCCGGCCTGGCCGCGCACGGCGGCGTGGCCGTCGGTGCGCAGCTCGAAGCCCTGACCACGGAAGCTGCCGCGCCGGTTGTCCTGTTGGTGAACGAGGTGGCCAAGGTTGATCTGGCTGTGTAGCTGCGTGGTGGCAAGCTGCGTGCGCAACTGACCATCGCTGTCATCGAAGACGAGCTGGTTGTAGCCGCTGCCGCCGTGTTCGGCGCTCTTGAAGCCGGTGTGCGCAGCAGCGTTGCGGTGTCCGTCCGCGTCGGTGCCCATGCCGTGCCAGGCGGGGCTGTGGCCGCCCGCCACGTTACCCTGGGCGCTCGGGGCCGTATCGCTGCCTTGTTTGTAGAGTGCGGCCGTGTCCATTTGAGCTGCGGTTTGGCCGCCGGGCGTCGGCGCAACGCCGGCCTCGCCCTGACCGTTGTAGAGGGCACCAATGACGACCGGCTGGTCGACATCGTCTTCGCTGAACTTGACGAGCACTTCCTGCCCAATGCGCGGCAGCCATTGCCAGCCCATGCCGGAACCGGCCTGCCGCTGCGCGACGCGTACCCAGCGGCTGCTTCGGTCATCTGCACGCTCGCCTTGTTGCCAGGGAAAGCGCACGCGGATTTCACCTGCGGGGCTGGCATGGTGCTCGCCGTCTCCGCCGGCTTGGGTCTGGCCGTCCGGGCCGACCACGATGGCGCTGTGTACGCCTTGCGCGGTGGGCGCCGCGTAGAGACGGCCGCAATCGGGTTCAGTCACGGCCGGGCGCCAGGGCCGGCGTGCGTCGCCGGCGCGGAAGACGCCAGCGTAACCGTGCGCGCGTGCTGCTTTGAGCAGATCGCCAGTCGGCGTGCTGCGTTCGACGGGGCCTTCTGCTTCTTGGAAACCAAAAACGCCCGGGCCGGATTCCGGCGCGCTGGGCGGCGTATCGAATGCCAGCGCGGCATCGAGCCCGCCCAAACGCTGGCTGAGCGCGTTGTGCGTATCGACGGTCAGGTTGTTGATGCCGCAGTGCTCGACCAGATCCATCAACAGCGGATAGGCGCCTTCCACGTCTTGCGGCAGGTGCGGGCAATCCACCACCTGCAGACGCGTACCGCTGCGCAGCGTGCGCACCGTGCCTCGCCCCGAGAACAGCAGTGCGCGCGCCTCCAGGCTTTCCATGACCTGCTCGGCAATGCGCTGGGCATTGGCGGAATCCGGCGCCAGCGACGGGCTGATGGACAGATACGCGTCGGGGCTGCCGGCGCTGGTGGCAAAGCGCGCGGGCGCATGGGCACGCACGCTGTGCTTGCCTTCCGGGTCCCACGCGGCCACGGCAACGCCGCCGGCAGTTGTGCGGGTGTGGCAGGCCAGTTGCTGGATGGCGTCGCGCTCTTCCAGGCTGTGCGCGCGGTGGAAGCGGATGCCGCCGGCCGCAGCCGACTCCGTGTCTTCCGGCAGCTGCGTGCTGTCGGCAAAGATCACCAGCGTGTGGCCGCCGTGCGCCTGGTCGTCTTCCACCGTGGTGAAGCCGAGCCCCGCCTCGGCGAGAAGGCGTGTGACGAAGTGGTAGTCCGTCTCGCGAAACTGCGCGATGTGCGCGCGTGTACCGAAATCGCTCATGCGTGCTTCGGCACCGGCCGCGTAGCGCCACGAGGCGTACGGCTCGTACGGCGACAGCATCTGCTCAATGATGTCAGCGAGCGGCCGATTCTGGAACACCTGGCTGTGGCGCTGCTGCGTGGTCAGCCAGAACCATGGCACCACCGTCAGGCGATAGCGCGTGAGGCTGCCGTCCGCGCCGAGCTTCTCAGCCAGGCGGATCAGGCCCGTGCGCTTGGTCTGCGTACCATCGGCCAGCGTCGTGACCAGCGTGACCCGCTGGCCCAGCAATGATTTGAGCGCGATGCGCGCATTGGCGCTGACGGCCACCACGCGCCATTCGAACAGTTCGGACAGTGCCTCGCGACCGAGCCAGGCTTCCACCGCCAGATCCGCAAGCGGCCCGTCGCCTTCCAGCGTGTACAGGCGGCGTGTGGGGGCGAAGAGGTTCTGAAGAAGGGTTGTGACTTCCATGCGGCGATCTGCCCGTTACAGGTGCAATGTCCAACCATCCACCGGCGGCTGCACGCGCGCAGGATCTGGGCGGGGGGATTTGTTTTCGAGAAGTTCGGTAATGGCATCGAACGCTGCTAGGCGCGCAGCCTCATCAGAGGCATAGCCCGTTTCTGCCCGACAGATTTCGGTTTGCCGGATGGGGCGAATTTCGTAACGCCATCCGTTCTCCTGCCGCCACACCGTGGTCACATAGCCATCGGCCGGAAGCGACATGGGGCCATCGAAACTGCCGCCGCGCTTCCATGCGCGGGTCAGCCATAAGAGGCGCTTGGTCGCCCGGCTGCGCGGCGGCGGCTTCGGCTCGCTCTGTTGCGGTTTCACCCGCAACTCGCGGGAACAGTCTTCGTCGACGCGCAGCACGCCGTGGTAGTTGTGATGACGTAATACGTGCACCGGCCCCGTGAACACGCCACGGCATCGGTCACACGTGCCGACACCGGCGTCGCCCTCGTCGGCAGCGACGCGAATCCACCCATCGCGCGGCAAGCCGGCCTTGATCCATCGGCCTTGCTCCCAGACAGTGGGCGGTCGGGTTCCGCGGGCTTTGCGGGGTGACCTGATTGACCTCATCGACGACCAGCACGGGTTGACCAAAACCCGGGATGGTAGAGCGGCTGTGGCCCGTTATCGCTGAAAAATATCGAAATCAGACTTAAAAAGAACTGTCCACCAGACCCGATGCTGGCATTGCTTGCATGCGCGCTGACACGGTTTTCAGCCCGAGGCGGGGCCGATATCGCACCGGTCAGCCCTTATGATGCGTAGCCTGGCGTGACGAGACTCAAGACGCAAACATTCTCGGCGGTTGAGACGATGCAGCAGATCCATGACACGGCCTACCCAATGCTGCCGGCCGAACTGGGGGAAACGGAACTGGCCACGGTGTTCACCCCGAGCCCGGCCGAAATCCGCTTTGTTGCCGACCAGTATCGGCAAGCGCCCACGCGCGCGCTGATCCTCGTCCAGCTCAAGCTGTACCAGCGGCTGGGCTACTGCCCGCCAGTTTCGGGCGTTCCGACGGCCATCGTGCATCACGTGTGTTCGGTGCTGCGCATCCGCCCACTGCTGCGCAGCGTGCTGGCACGATACGACCGTTCAGGAAGCAAATCCCGCCACCAAAAGCTCCTGCGCGACTTTATCGGCATTCGCACCACGGACGCGCAGACACACGCGTGGCTTGCCGATGTGGCCGCGCACGCGGCGCGCATCAAAACGGAACTGCCTGACATCATCAACGTCCTGATCGAGGAGCTGATCCGGCACCGCTATGAATTGCCGCCGCTGGCCGCGCTGACCAGGATCGCTGCCCACGCCCGCAGTCAGGTCAACGAAACCATCTACCGCACGATCGTCGAGGCGCTGGGGCCCGACCTGATCGTCAGAATCGATGCGCTCTTCGACAACCGTGGCGGGCGCACCGGCTGGGATCAGGTCAAACGGGAACCCAAGCGGCCCGCGCCACGGGAGATCGCCGGGTTCCTCAAGCACATCGAGGCGCTGCGTGTCTTGGCTGATGGCATGCCGGTGGCACCGGAGATCCTCACCGCGCCAAAGTGCACGCAGTTGGTCACGGAAGCGCGCGCCCTGGATGTCCAGGAAATGCGGTCGCTCAAGCCCACCAAGCGCTATGCGTTGGCTGTCCTGTTCATCCTTGCGCAGTTGCAAAAAGCACTGGACGACGTGGCCGAGATCTTCATCAAGACGGTGCGCAACCTGGAACATACGGCCGAATTGCGCCTGCAGCAGTACCAATTAGCGCACGCGGACCAGCTTGAGGCCCTGGTCGGTCAGTTTCGAGACGTGCTCGGTGTGCTGCAGGACGACACGCTGCCGGCGGAAGCCCGTGTCGCGAAGATGCGCGCGGCGCTGGGCGGCGATCCCGATGGGGTACTGACCCGCTGCAATGAACACATCGCCTACGCGGGAAACCATACGTTTCCCTTCATGCTGCGTCCGTATCGGAACCTGCGGGCGCTGCTGTTCCAGTGCCTCGATCTGCTATCGCTCAGGGCCAGCTCGCAAGACGATGCGCTCCTGCGAGCGCTGGACTGGATGCGCAGCTACAGGACCTCGCACCGCGAATACCTGATGCTCAGCGACCGTGACGCGGCCAACCTACCGCTGGGCTGGATACCGGACAAGTGGGAGAAGCCGATTTTCCCGAATGGCAAGAGCGGCCGGCTGATGCACCGCAAGTACTTCGAGCTGTGCGTATTCAGCCAAATCATGCGGGAGTTGAAATCGGGTGACATCTATGTGGAGAACAGTGACCAGTACGACGATCCACGTGTGCACCAGGTGTCGTGGGAGGAGTTCCGGGCGGAACTACCGCGCTACAGCGAGCTGGTCAATTTCCCGGTCGACGGCAAGGCATTCGTCCAGGCGTTGAAAGAAGAATTGGGTACGCTCGCTGACGCGGTGGACTCTGAGTTCCCTGCCAACGACCATGTGGAGATCAGCGAACAGGGGCTCATCCTGCATCGGCTGGAGAAAGATCCCGATCCGCCCAACAAGCTGCTGATCGATCAGGCCATCACCGCGTCGATGCCACCGGTGAGCATTCTGGACATCCTGATCGAGACCGAGCGGTGGCTCGACTTGCACAAGCTGTTCGGTCCGCTGTCGGGGTTCGAAGCCAAGATCGACGATCCGCGCAAGCGGTTCATCACAACGCTGTTCTGTTATGGCTGCAATCTCGGACCGAGCCAGACCGCGCGCTCGGTGAAGAACCTGAGCCGCAAGCAGGTCGCCTGGCTGAATCTGCGACACGTCACCGAGGAGCGCCTGGACAAAGCCATCGTGCAGGTCATCAATGCCTACAACCGGTTCGCTTTGCCGAAGTTCTGGGGTTCCGGCAAGCGGGTGTCGGCCGACGGCACGAAGTGGAACCTCTACGAGCAGAACCTGCTGTCGGAATATCACATCCGGTACGGTGGCTATGGCGGCATCGGTTACTACCATGTCTCCGACATGTACATCGCGCTGTTCAGCCACTTCATTCCCTGCGGCGTGCACGAGGCCGTCTACATCCTGGATGGGTTGCTCAAGAATGCCTCCAGCGTGCAGCCCGACACCGTCCATGGCGACACGCAGGCGCAGAGCGGGCCGGTGTTCGGCTTGGCACATCTACTGGGGATCAACCTGATGCCGCGCATCCGAAACATCAAGGATCTGGTGTTCTACAAGGCCGACCGGCGCCGGCGCTACAAAAACATCGATTCGCTGTTCCGGGGCACCATCGACTGGGCACTGATCGAGCGGCATTTCCCGGACATGCTGCGCGTGGCCATCTCGATTAAGGTCGGCCGTATGACGCCGTCGACGATCCTCCGGCGCCTCGGCTCCGAGAGCCGCAAGAACAAGCTGTACTTCGCTTTCCGAGAGTTGGGCCGCGTCATCCGTACGATGTTCCTGCTGAAGTACATCAGCAACCCCGACATGCGACGGGCCATCCATGCGGCCACCAACAAGAGCGAGCAGTTCAACGACTACGCGCAGTGGCTGATGTTCGGGGGAGAGGGCGTCATCGCCGAGAACATCCGGCACGAGCAGCGCAAGGTCATCAAGTACAACCAACTCGTGGCCAACATGGTCATCCTGTACAACGTGCAGTGGATGTCGCGCAAGCTCAAGGAGCTTCAGGAGAAGGGGTTGCCGATCGACGCCGAAGTGCTGAAGGTGCTGTCGCCTTACCGGAAGGACCACATCAACCGGTTCGGCGATTACTTGATGGACCTGCACAAGAAGGTGCCGCCGCTTGATCCGACGATCGATTTCTCTTTCAAATCAGCCGCTTAGACTCATTCTGGCGGAAATTTTACGAATCCCGGCCGACCCTCTCCTTCTGTGTTGCATTCCGCGTCCCGCTGTCATGCCTATGCCATACCGACGATCTACCATCCTTTCATGATCGATCTGTAGATCAAAGTTACTTATTGATTACATGATCGAATCAGCATGCCGGAAGGAGCCGCAGTTTGCCCTCCCGATTATTCGTTGGAAGACCTTGGAGCATCACCATGTTTGCAGAGCAGCAACGCGAATATCTCGACAAGGGATATACGAAGATTGAAAGCTTTTTCTCCGCGGAGGAAGTAGCGAAGATTCTTGAAGACGTCAAGCAAATTGAATTGGGAGCTATTGGCGTAGCTTCGGACAATGAGACTTACCAGTTCGAAAAGAAGAATGGCGAGACGACGAAGCTACTGCGTCGCGTCGAGAATCCTCACCTTTATTTCGATGCAATAGATTCTTTGGTCAGGTCGGAAAAAATCGTCGATTTGCTTCGGCATTTCCTGGGCGAAAACATCCGTTTGCACAATAGCAAAATCAACTTCAAGCCGCCATCAGGCGCGCCAGTCCAGTGGCATCAGGACTGGGCATTCTATCCCCACACAAACGATGATTTTCTTACTCTCGGAATTTTCCTCGACGAGACAAGTGAGAAAAATGGCGCGATGGCATGCTTGCCAGGCTCCCACAAAGGAAAAGTGTACGACCACCGGAACGTCGAGACGGGCGAGTTTTGCCACGCGATCTCTCGCTCCAACTGGGACGAAGCGCTCGACCCGACAGAAGGGGAGTTACTGACGGGACCCGTAGGAACTGTCACGTTGCATCACGTCCGGACCCTTCATGGTTCAGGCCCAAACCACTCAACGATCAGGCGGCGTTTTCTGCTCATCGGCTATGCCGCGGCTGATGCCTGGCCACTTCTGGGCTGTGGCAACTATGGGGATTATGAAAGCCTCATGGTCTCTGGCCGATCCACCGTATTCCCGCGCATGGTGGAACTCCCTTTGACTGTCCCGTATCCGTTGTCGATGTACGGTGATCGCATCTTTGAAAGTCAACGAGCTTTGACTCAAAAGTACTACTGAAGTCTTTAACTCACTGAGGTCATAATGCAAGTTTTTACTCTGTTTTCGAAATTCAAGAAGGCGTTAACGCGCGCCATTCTTGCCTTTATCGCCACAATCATAGTGTGCACACCCGCGCAGGCAGCTGAGGTTGTCAATGGTAAACTTCACCTGCGTTTTGCAATTGCGCCGTTGCGTCCAACGCCTAGCCAGACCATCAAAGAGTTTGAGCCGATATTCAAGTATCTCGCCGACCAGCTCGGCGCGACCTATGAAATCGTCTCCCCGGAAAGCTGGGCGGCAATATCTGTGGCAATGACAAATGGCCATGTCGATGTGGGCTGGCTCGGACCCTGGGGCTATGTCTTGTCGAATAAAAAGGCCGGCACCGAAGTGCTTGCAATGGCCAAGTACCGCGGGAAGCCGTTCTACAAAGCCCTCATTGTCGGTCGCGCCGATCTGCCGATCAAAAAATGGCCCGAGGACGCGAAGGGTTTGAAGCTGTCACTCGGTGATCAGGGCAACACTTCTGGCTGGCTCATCCCGATGGCGTACTTCAAGAGCATCGGCATCGACCCTGCGAGCTATTTTGAATATCGTGAAGGTGCCACGTTTGGCCAGAACGAATCACAGATTCAGCACGGACTGATCGACCTCGGATCCGATATGGATCGGGGCCGGAACGGGATGATCGAAGCGGGTCAAATCGATCCTTCGAAGTCCAAGATCGTGTGGGAATCCAGCAAGCTGCCGAACGACGCGATATCCGTGCCGAAGGATTTTGATCCTGCTCTGAAAGCGCGCATCACGGAAATACTGACGTCCTTGTCCGAAGAGAAAGCACAGTCGCTGATGGGCTCGGGCTATAACGGCTTCGTGAAGGCAAAGCACAGCGATTACAAGGTAATCGAAGACGCCGGCCGCATCCTGGGAAAACTATAAAGCACGAGGGGTCCGTTCTTGGATGAGGGCAGCGGACGACAAGGTGGACTGACGCACGCCAGCTCCTTGTCTCCGCTGCACGAACATACGGGCGCGCATCGCGATACCACAGAGGATGAACCAATGAATCAGCGAATCGAAGAAGTCATGCTGGCTAATGTCAAGAGGGACGTAGCCAGGAGAAAGCGGCATTTTGCAACGTCGGTCGTAGTACTCAGTTTGCTGGCAGTGGCCTGGTACGTGTGTCAGATAGAATTCCAGAAGCTAGGCGCCGGTTTACCGAGACTATGGTCATTCGTCGTGCAGATGTTTCCACCCGACCTGAGCGACCTGGACGTCATTCTAAAAGGGGCTGGCGAGACGCTCGCCATGGCGACGATTGGCACGATATTCGCCACAATCATGGCATTTCCGCTGGCACTCATGGCTGCGCGTAATACCTGTCCGAACAAGTGGACCTATCGGGTATCCCGCGCCATCCTGAACGCCAGCCGCGGCACGGAGACATTTGTCTATGCACTTGTATTTGTAGCAGCAGTGGGCTTCGGTCCGTTCTCCGGCGTACTGGCCATTACTTTCCACATGGTAGGGGCAATCGGCAAAATGTTTGCTGAAGCCATCGAGCCCGTTGACCAAGGGCCATTGGATGCGCTCGCCTTGACCGGTGCCAGCAGGGCAAAGATTATCCGCTACGGTCTGATCCCGGATGTTATGCCGCACCTGATCGCGAGCGTTCTATACATTTGGGAATTCAGTGTCAGAACGTCCACAGTACTGGGCATCGTAGGCGCAGGTGGAATTGGGCAGACCCTGAAAGATACTGTGGACTTGTTGGAATTCAACAAGATGATTACGGTACTGGCGGTTATATTGCTGATGGTGTCGGCAATCGATTTCATCAGTGACCGGCTCAGGTACTTGATATTGGACACAAAACGCGAGGGATTCGAAACTCTCCCTGCGAATAACTGATTGCTTCACGTATTACTGGAAGGGCGGTTCGCAATGAAAGATGTAGCGTTGCAGTTAAAGAATGTCGGTAAGTCATACGGCAATAAAGTTGTCCTGGAATCGATTGACTTCGAAGTACGTCACGGCTCAATGGTTGCCTTGCTCGGCACAAGCGGGGCAGGGAAGTCGACGCTTTTCCGATGTCTCACTGGCCTTGAGCCGATTGACTCCGGTTCTATCGTGGCGCTCGGAGAATCCATACATGAACTGTCTCCGGCGCGTCTGCGGGCAGTACGTGGCCAGATCGGGTTCGTGTTCCAACAACTGCACCTGGTGAAAAGGTTCTCAGCACTCGAGAATGTATTGGGTGCGCGTCTGGCAGAGATGCCCATTTGGCGCGTCACATTGAAAAGCTTCAGCCGGGCTGACAAAGTGCTCGCGTTCGAATGTCTGGACCGGGTCGGCATGCTCGATTATGCAAACACGCCTACGCAACTGCTGTCAGGCGGTCAGCAACAGCGTATTGCGATAGCGCGAGCCTTGGCGCAGAAGCCCAAGATTATTATTGCGGACGAACCCGTCTCCAGCCTCGATCCGCTGACGGCGCGCTCGGTTCTGCAAACGCTGAAAGCCGCGGCTACAGATCTTAATGTCGCGGTCCTGTGCAGCCTGCACCAGGTAGACCTGGCACTTGAAGTGTCTGATCGAGTCGTGGGATTGCGGGATGGGCGAATCAGTTTGAATATGGCTAACCAACCGAATGATCAAGGCATGATGCAAAAGATACGATCCATTTATCAGCAGCGTGCCGTACACAGCGACAGAGACGAGCCGTTGCAGCGGCATGTCGCGTAGTTCGTTCCTCAGAGGTCCCATGAAACCAAGAATCGTAACAACGCATCGAATCCACCCTGACACGCTGGCCCTCCTTGAGACCGCCGCTGAAGTAATTTCCAATCAGTCCGATTCAACCATGTCGCGGGAAGAGGTACTGTTGCGCACCAATGATGCGGACGGGATGATGGTGTTTATGCCGGATAGCATAGATGCGGATTTTCTATCCGCGTGCCCCAATCTGAAGGTCATCGGCGCCGCGCTTAAAGGATATGACAACTTTGATGTCGAGGCATGTACCCGCCATGGGATTTGGTTTACGATTGTTCCTGATTTGCTTACGAGTCCCACAGCTGAACTAACGATTGGCCTGTTGCTGAGCATCACACGGAATATGCTGCAAGGTGATAATTACATTCGATCACGCCAGTTCAATGGTTGGACCCCGCGGTTTTATGGCACAGGTTTGACGGGTAAAACCGCCGGCATCATTGGGACGGGAGCGGTCGGGCGGGCGGTCGCAAAGCGGCTGGCCGCCTTCGATATGCAAATTCAGTACACGGATCCGCAGCCTTTGCCGCAAGAGTCGGAAAGGGCATGGAATGCGAGCAGAACATCGCTGGACCAGCTATTGGCGACAAGCGATTTCATCATTCCCATGCTGCCGATGTCGTCAGATACCCACCACACCATAAATGCTCGGGCATTAGACCGCATGAAGCCCGGTGCGTACCTCGTCAATGCCTGTCGCGGCTCCATCGTAGATGAGCGGGCCGTGGTGCATGCGCTTCGGACGGGGCATCTGGGCGGTTACGCCGCAGACGTCTTCGAGATGGAGGAATGGGCGCGTCCCGACAGGCCGCATTCTATTCCTGACGAATTGCTTGATCCTGCTTTACCCACATTCTTTACGCCTCACCTGGGTTCGGCGGTCAAATCGGTACGGATGGAAATCGAGCGTGAAGCCGCCCTCAGTATCCTCGAAGCGTTGCAAGGGCGCATTCCACGCGGAGCGGTCAACCATGTTGGAGCGGGGAGATGACTGAGTGATTAATCTCGATCACGTTGAGAGTTTTCTGGCCGTAGTCGCAGCCGGGGGCTTCCGCGACGCCGCAAAACAACTCGACATTTCGCAGTCGACGGTGACGCAGCATATCAAGAAGCTTGAAGAGTCGCTTAAGATGGAAGTGATCGTGCGAAGCAATGCCGGTTGCAGCTTGACAGCCGAGGGTGAAACTTTTTTGCCGTATGCGCAACAGCTCGTCAACCTGGCGTGTAAAGCCGGAACTCTATTTGAAAAGAAAGATGAAATCACGATTGGTGCGAGTTCTAACACGGGCATATACTTGCTTCAGCCATATATAAAAGAGTTTGAAGAGCGAACGCCATTTTCAGTCAAGGTGGTCATCGATAGAAACGAGGCGATAGCGCGGACCATAGAGAATTACGACCTGGACATCGCTGTCGTCGAAAGATGGGACGAGCGCCCGGGATTCGCTGCCAAGCTGTGGCGACGAGAAGAGCTGGTACTTATCGTACCGCTGGGGCATCCGTGGGCGGGCATGCGGAGTGTTGGGCCGAACCAGCTTGAAAACCAAGTCTTGATCGGAGGCGAGGCGGGCTCGGGCACCGGACGGGTCCTTCGGCAGTATCTCGGTACACGGGCAAATACGCTGAGTGTTTCCTTGCAACTGGGCAGTACCGCCGCTGTAAAAAGTGCTGTGCAGGCAGGACTGGGGATATCAGTCGTGATGAAAGCGTCCGTCGAGAACGAGTCCCGACTTGTCTTGTTTTCAACGGTTCCCTTTGAGGGCGATCCGCCCCGGAAGGAGATCTACATCGTGTTTCGGAATGGCATGCTGAAGCATCCGTCCATCGCTGCTTTCGTCGACATACTTTTGAGCCGTCCGCACTAAATCGGCTTGTGAGCTCGGCTTGTAATGCCGCCGCCGACCCTGGGCGCCGAAGTTCGGGCTGTGGCGTCGCCACACCGATTCTTTCCACGGCAGCTTCGGCTACGACGGAGTGAAAGATATGGGCGAGGGCAACAAACAAAATAGCCAGTCAAACGACTGGCTCTTGAAATTTTGAGGACAAAACCTTTGAAGTCTAGCCTCTCATCCCGATAAAGTGACCTGCTCCGTTTTTTCATACCACCGCCATTTGGGAAATGGCATGGATTGATAAACAGTTCCTCAAGCTTTGGGCCATTTGCAACGGCGTCAGGTAGCCCAAGCTGGAATGCGGTCGTACCTCGTTGTAATGGCGCCGCCAATCCGCGATGACGATTCTGGCCTCGATCCGGTTGCGAAACCATTCCAGACTGAAGCACTCGTCACGCAGTTTGCCATTGAAACTTTCGGTGGTGCCGTGCTGCCATGGCTTGCCCATAGCGGGGATACCGAAAAGCTAACTCCTTCAGCAGAAGTTTGCCTGCCGGAGCCTCTCTTCGCTGTGAGATGGTATCGGTTGCGCAGGTACAGATTAGACGGTATTGAGCTGGTACTGTGCAGGGCCATAGACCGACGCCCGCATCGCCCCATACAAGCTTATTAATAACTCGTAATCTCGCAGTAAGGTCAACTACAACTTGGCAGCCTTTCGGACAACTCCGAGTTTAGTTTGATCTCGGTGAACTCTTGGCGGCGGTTGGCTCAGCAACTGGGCATCCAGGCCCCGGTTGCTAGCGTTGTAAGCCCACACAACAAACTGCTCCAGCAGTCTTTCGTTCTCGACCTTAAGCCGGGCATTTTCGGCCTCAATACGCTCAAGACGTTCTAAAAGCGCCTGTGCTTCTGTAGCTCCCAAGCCAAGGGAGCTTTTTGACCGAGCATTTGGAAGCCCTGCAACGCGGCTCTTCGTTAATTGGAAGGCCTGCTTTATGCGAACCCGCTGATTTAGGGCTTGTCTTGTGTATCGGGCGTTAAGTCGTTGCTCGACAATCTCAATGAGTAATTCCCAAGTAAGCTTCCCCTCCCAGCCGTCGAGAATGCTAACTATGGCTTCTATATCCTGGTCTTCCAAGTTACGTGCTCGAACTTTCGGCCTATTTCTAGCCATCATTTTTCTCCATCGCGAGCATCAGGTTGCGCATGGTTTCAGTCGATATAATCGCACTAGGAGAGGGCTCCGGCCGGTGCGTTAAAGCGGCCCGAGCTACTTTGGCTTGCTCGATTCTTGACGGGACAGGAAGGTTTGACAGTTGGATGACCGCACCATGAGGAATACTGGGGTCATCAAGAAGGGCACACAATTGAGCCAGCCTTTTTACCGTCAGCTCGTGATGGTCTACCCACCGACTAGCTCCAAAGTAACCGTCAGCATGAGCCTGCTTGGCTGCCTCTAGATTCTCTCTAGCAGTCACCAGCTCATCCCGAATCCTGGCTGACCGAACCTCATCGCCTTTTACGCAGACCTGCTCAGAACAATTGAGGCAGTCAGCATGTAGCTGGCAGGGAGCCATGGTGTAATCATGGATACACACACCGAATTCGAGGGTCGGCAGGGATTCATGTAAAAAACCGCAGAAACAGGCTTAAGTCCCTGTCACAGTTGGGTTTTTATCATTCCTCTGTGTCATTTTTTCTGCCCCTTCAACAGGGTCTTTCGCGGACGCATCAGGACTGGGCACCGTAGCGCTGAAACGCTCCAGCATGCTGACCACGACCTGCTCTTGCGCCGTGACGGATGACTTGGCTGCGGTCAGCGCCAGTTCCAGCTGTTGCTTTGCCGTGAGCAGTTCGTTGGCCTTGGCCTCCAACTGTTCGTTCGAGGCGTTGAGTTGCTTGACGGCCGCCTCCTGCTCAACCAGGCGCCGACCCAACTCCTCGGTGCGCCGTTGTGAAAACCCAAGTTCATCCTTGAGCGGCCGCAGGCTCCGCAGCTCTTCCTGGAGCTGGTGCAGATCGCCCTGGGCACGGGATAGATCACCCAACAAGCGCGCGTTTTCCTGAAGGGTGTGGACGGCTTGCTGCTGCTTGGTTGCCAAGGCTTCATTCACGGTGCGCAACTCAGCCTGCAGGTACTGCACCTGCTGCTCATGCTTGCGCTGGTCCTGATCGCGCTGCTCTTTGGTGGACTGCCGGAAATGCTCCAGTGCCTGGCGGGCATGCTGGTGCTTTTCCTCCAGGGATTGCCGGTGGCGTTCTTCGGCCTCGATGCGCTCCTGCAGATCGACTACCTGTTGCGTGAGTTGTGTGCCTTCCAGGATCTTGCCGCGCAGTGACTCGCTGGTTTTTGCATGGGCTGCTTTTTCATCGGCCAACGCCCGCTGGGTTTGTTCCAGTTGCTGGCGGGCGGACTGGGCCTCGGTATTTAGGGCCGCGGCGGCGTGCTGATACTGCGCCAGCTGCTCCGCGTGCCTGGCCTGCGCCGAAATGACCCGCTCTTCGGCTTCCTCGTTCACCCGGGTGGCCAACCGCCCCACCAGATCCTGGATCGCCTCGCTGACAGCCACGCGGGTGCCGGTGGCTCCGCCTTCCTCTTCCTCGATCTCCTTCAGATAGCGGTGGATCGTGGTTTTGGAGCCGCTGCCCAGCTCTTCGCGCACCGCATCGATGGACGGATTCCGCCCGGTGGCCCGCAATTTATCGCGGGCGCGCAGCACTTCTGATTTGTAGATCCCGGCTCTGGCCATGGCTCACCTCTCTATTTCGTACCATAGTATGTATTATGATATTACATACTATTTATGAAGTCAAGAAATTGGGTTTTCTGCCATTTCTAACATTCGGTAATGGTGAATTATTCAATGTGATGCTGGTTTTCGCCCGTTTCCGCGATGGCGTGGGTACGGATGGCTGTGGATTCGAGTCGATGTGCAATACCTGCAATGCTTTGGTGAGATTCCCTCATCCAGGCCGCAACTTCACCTGAATCCGTGTGCTCGGCTCGACCGCAGCTTCATGTTCGAGCTACAACATTAATGATGTTGTAGCGCTACGTCCTGGCATCTCGAAAAACCCCGGATAGTCGTAACGCCAGGGTGTCATGAAACGGACATGGGCACCTCGTAAGCTCACGCTCATCCGCTTATCTAGATAACTAAACATGAGCCTCTACGTTGTCAATCGTGATTCTGGTCTGGCCCTGTACGCACAGATCGCTCAACAACTGGAGCTGGTCGTACACAACCAATACGCATCCGGGGAATGCTTGCCGTCGGAGGGGGATCTGGCAGTGCAATTTGGTGTCAACCGCCATACCTTGCGCCGCGCAATAGACGAGCTGGTCGAGGCAGGCCTACTGGAACGCCGTCACGGCCTGGGCATCTTTGTGCTCGACACACAACTGGACTACCAGATTGGCAAAGGCACGCGTTTCACCGAAAACCTGGCCGCACTTGGGTTCATGACCGAGAACCGCATCCTTCGCAAGCAGACCATTGGCGCCCTGCCTAGGGTGGCACAACGCCTGACCATTCAGGAAGGGGATGCAGTGCACTGGATTGAGACGTTACGCATGGTGGAGCAACGCCCCATGTGCTTGATATCGCACTTCGTGCCCGCCGAAAAATTCCCAGACCTCTTCGAGCGTTTCGAAAGCGGATCGCTGCATGCGCTGCTGGGTGCCACATATGGCTGCAAGTTACGCCGAACAGAAAGCCTAGTGACAGCGGTGCTCCCGCAAGGGGACGACGCCAAGACGCTGGGGATGCCGCAGAACCGACCGGTGCTGCGGGTCAAGAGTGTGAACGTGGACGACCGGGATGGTACCCCGGTCGAATACGCCATTACCCGGTTCCGTGCAGACCGGATCCAACTGCGCATCAACCCCTGACGGTCTCGCAAACCTATCTCTTTGTCTTCCCACTCACATGAGCCTTTGTAATGTATCTGAAACAATCCATCCGCCGTATGCTGTTGGCCACCGGCCTGGCTCTGATGGCCAGTCCGTTTGCTGCCGTGGCCGCACAAAACGACGGCACGGCCGCCAAGCCGCTGCGCGTAATTTTGGTGCCCGCCGACGGCGGCACCGAAGACGGCACCAAGAAGGACTTCCAGCCCATTTTCTCGGCCATCGAACAATCGACGGGCCTGAAGTTCGACATCAAGGTCGGTCAGAGCTACGGTTCGGTGGTGGAGGCCATGTGCAGCGGCGCGGCAGACATTGCCTGGTACGGCCCGCTGTCTTACCTTCAAGCCAAGAGCCGAGGCTGTTCCGAATTGCTGGCGCTGGCTGTCAGCAAGGGCCAGTCGGTGTACTACTCAGGTCTGTTCGCACGCACCGACAGTGGTATCAACAGCGTCGCCGACCTCAAAGGCAAAAAAGTGGCCTTGGGCGACGTGAATTCCACCTCCAGCTTTGCCGTGCCAGTGGCCATGATGATGGCCGGTGGCGTACTGCCTGCGCGTGATCTGGGCACCATCAACATGGCCGGCAGCCATGCCAATGTGCTGAAGGCCTTGGCCGAGGGGCTGGTCGATGCCGGTGGTGCGTCGTTCGACTCCTTCGAAAAAGCCGTCAACGGCAAAGCGATCGACCCCTCCAAGGTCAAAGTGATCATCAAGAGTGCGGCCATTCCCTATCCGCCGCTGGCCATCCACCCCAAGGTAGATGGTGCCGTCAAGGCCAAGCTGCGCGAGGCGTTCAACAACGTCGACAAACTGCCCGGCATCACCAAAGACCAGATCCGCGGCTACGGTGGTGGCAAGGTGGACGGCTACACCGCCAATGTCAGTGAAGAAGACATGGCCAATGCCGGCAAGCTGTTTGAGATGGTCACCGACCCAGTCAAGCAGGACATCATGAAAAAGGCCAGCGCGCGCTAAGCAGCGCCGCGCTACTCAAGCACCCCGTGCACGACAGTCAGGCCCAGGTCACTGGGTCGGGCTGCTGCATGAAAGAAAGGAAGCGACATGATCCGCTTTGAATCTCTCCAAAAAATCTGGCCCGATGGCACCCGGGCGATCAGCGAGGTGTCGCTGGAGATCCCGCAGGGCCAGTTCTGCGTGATCCTCGGCCCTTCGGGTGCGGGCAAATCCACGCTGTTGCGCGCGGTCAACGGACTCATGCGGCCGACCTCGGGCCGGGTGCTGATCGACGGCATCGAATTCAACACTGCCACGCAGCGCGCGTTGCGCCAGCGCGTGGCCATGATCCACCAGCACTTCAACCTGACCAACCGCATGAGCGTTGCGGCCAATGTGCTGTCCGGCCTGTTGCCCACGGTCTCCACCTTGCGTGCCCTGTCCGGCTGGTTCAAGCCTGAGCAGCGCCAGAAAGCCTGCCAGTTGCTCAACCGCGTCGGCTTGTCACCCACACACCTCCAGCGCCGTGCGGGCGACTTGTCGGGCGGTCAGCAGCAGCGGGTGGGCATTGCCCGCGCTTTCATGATGGACCCCGAAGTGGTGCTGGCCGACGAACCGGTGGCTAGCCTGGACCCCAAGATCTCGCGTGACATCCTGAGCCTGATTCGCGACGCTGCGCGCGAGCGCAACGCAACCGTGTTGTGCAGCCTGCACCAGGTCGATCTGGCCCGTGAGTTTGGCGACCGCATCGTGGGCATGCGCGACGGACGTGTCGTTTTCGACGGCACGCCAGCGGAATTCACCGACGAGCGCGTGCATGCGCTTTACCAGGGTGCCCGCTGGGAAGATGCACCAGCGGCCGAGAGCGACGCGCAGCACTCGGTGGCCGGTCTGGCTGTGGCATGAGGGGCGAAGCGATGACCACATCCACACGCCCCATACCCGTGCCGCCCCAGGGCACCGCACTGCACTGGCACCTGAGCGCGCCCTACAACGCCAAACATCTGCTGGTGCTGATCGCCGTCATGGTGCTGTTGTTCGTGACCGGACAACGCACCGAAATGGACCGCATGGTGGCCATGACGGCACAGGCCGTGGCCAAGACCGTGGGCCTGGCTGACGATTCACAAGTCGCGCGCGGCTTGTCGCGCGTCGGTCAAGCCATGTGGCCACCCGCCATCGCAGAAACCGAAGAGGTGGGCCGGATTCAGGACCTGGATCGCCAGAAGCTGCCCCTGTTCTCGCACATCGAGACCCAGGAGCGCGTCGAGCAGAAGATGAATCTGGACACGCTGAAGATGGAAGCCACGACGGAAACCGTCGAAGTGCTGGTCAAGCCGGTCGGCTATGTCTGGACGGTTTTCATCAAGATGATCGAGACCCTGGAGATTGCGCTGTGGGGCACGATCCTGTCGGTGCTGGTGTCGATTCCCCTGGCGTATTTCGCGGCCCGCAACTACAGCCCCAACCGTTTTACCTACACCGCTGCCCGCGGCACCATCAGTCTGCTGCGTTCAGCGCCGGAACTCATCGTCGCTTTGTTCCTGGTGCTGGCCTACGGCTTTGGCCCCATCGCTGGCGTGCTGGCGCTGGGCCTGCATGCGGCCGGCTTCCTGGGCAAGTTCTACGCCGAGGACATCGAGAACGCCGACAAGAAGCCGCAAGAGGCGCTGGAGGCCATCGGCGCGGGCAAGCTCAAGACGCTGTGGTACGGCGTCATCCCCCAGGTCTTGCCGCAATACATCGCCTACACCGCCTACATCCTGGACCGCAACCTGCGCATGGCCACCGTCATCGGTCTGGTGGGCGCGGGCGGCATCGGCCAGGAACTCAAGGGCCGTTTTGACATGTTCCAGTACGGCCATGTCATGACCATCCTGATCGCGATCTTCGTCTTTGTGTTCGTGCTGGACCAGTTGCAGGCGCGCATCCGCGCCAAGCTGATCTGAGGCGACCGCTGACAACAAGGAACAACATGACAAACACTTCTGAAGCACCGGATCGTGCGCAGTGGCTGCGGCTGTGGTCGGCCTTGCCGGCCGCAGCGGTCAAGGCCCTGGCGGCCGATCTGGCGGGCCAGCACCGGGTCGAAGACCTGGCGTTGCCGCAATCCGGTCTGGGCCTGCTGCCGCTGACCGACAGCGCCCTGGGCGATACCTATTTCATCGGTGAGATTCCCTTGGCACAAGCGCATGTGCGGGTCACGACCACCCAAGGGCAGTCGATCGAAGGCGCGGCCATTCTGGTGGACGACCGTGCCGGTGTGGCCCGTTCCATGGCCATCCTGGACGCGGTGCTGGCGGCCCGCATGCCAGGTTGTGAAGCGGCCCTGCGGTTGCTCACCCAGGGTGCGACCGCCGTGGCGGAACAAGGCCGCCAGCGCCGCGCCTTACTCGCGGCCACGCGGGTGGACTTTGCCCTGCTGGGAACGAACGAGGAGGACGATGATGAATGAGACTGGGATGGCGGCGGCACCGGCAGAAGCCGCGTGGCGCATCTGGCAAGCGCCGCGCCAGCAAACGGCGTTTCGCCAGTTGATGACCGCGTTTTCCTATCCGGGCCGCGTGGTGCCACTGGCCGATGGCGCTGAATCGGCGCTCCTGCTGGTGTTGACCACCCTGGTGGACAGCGCCTGTGCGCTGGCCGATCCGCTGCACGCGCTATCAAGCGACGATCTGCGCCGACTGGGCGTGCGCTCGGCCAGTGTGGAGGCGGCCGAGTTCGTGCTGGCCGATGGCAACCGTTTGCTGGAGGCCACGCCGCGCCTGGGATCGCTGGAAAACCCCGAACAAGGCGCGACCGTGGTGATGCGCGTCTCCCGTTTCGGTGAGGGTCCCCATCTGCGGCTCACCGGGCCGGGTATTCAACACGAGCAGGTGCTGCAGGTCAGCGGCATCGATCCGGGCTGGTGGAAGCAACGGTCCGAATGGAATGCCCACTTCCCGCTGGGCGTGGACCTGATTCTGGTGAGCGGGCACGAGGTCGCGGTATTGCCCCGAACCACCCACATCAACCTCAAAGGAGCCCACTGATGGGATACGTTGCCATCAAGGGCGGTGGCCGGGCCATCGCCGGTGCCGAAGCCGCCGTCGAAGCCCTGCGCTGCGCCGAAGGGCCAGCGGGTACGCCGCTCACGCTGTCGGCCATCGAACAGCAGTTGCGGTTGCTGACATCGCGCGTCGTGTCGGAAGGGGGCCTCTACCACCCACGCCTGGCCGCTCTGGCCATCAAACAGATGCAGGGCGACACACTGGAAGCGGCGTTCGCTCTGCGCGCCTACCGCTCCACCAAGCCACGCCTGATGGATGTGCCGGTGCAGGACACGAGCCGCATGCGCCTAATCCGCCGGATTTCGAGCGCTTTCAAGGACATCCCCGGCGGACAGATGCTGGGCCCGACCACCGACTACGCGCTGCGCCTGATGCGTCTGGATTTGGCCAACGAGTCGCCCGAGGACTTTCGCGCGGTCTCGCGGCGGTTTCTGGACGGCGTGGCCGACACCGACCTGCCCGACAGCTTCCCCAAGGTGGTCGATGCCTTGCGTGACGAAGGCTTGCTGCCGCCGCTGACCCGGCGCGCCCATGCGGCGTTCGACATCACCCGCGACCCGCTGGTTTTCCCAGTGCCGCGTTCGGCGGCCCTGGCCACCATGGCACGCGCCGAAACCGGCTCGCTCTTGGCGATTGCGTATTCCAACATGCGTGGCTATGGCGACGTGCACCCCACCATCGCCGAGCTGCGCGTGGGCTATGTGCCGGTGATGCTGCCGCACCCGGTGACAGGCGAGCCCATCGAAGCCGGTGAGGTACTGATGACCGAATGCGAAGTGGTGGCCATGTTTGAGGGTGATGCTACCGACGGCCCACCCACTTTCACCCTAGGCTATGGCGCCTGTTTCGGTCACAACGAAGTCAAGGCCATCGCCATGGCCATCCTCGACCGCGCCCTGCAAAAGGGTATGCGCGACGGTCCCAGCAACCCGTCGGAAGACCCGGAATTCGTGCTGCTGCACGTCGATGGCGTGGATTCGATGGGCTTTGCCAGTCACTACAAGATGCCGCACTACGTGACCTTCCAGTCCGACATGGACCGGCTGCGCACCACGCAGGACAAGGCAACCGCACAACCGACCCAAGAAGGAGCGCCATCATGAACCCGGGCTACGAACTGCCCCTGGACGAGGCGGGCTACAGCTTCGGCTTCCTGGACGAATACGCCAAGCGCGAGGTGCGCCGCACCATCCTCAAGGCGATCAGCATCCCCGGTTACCAGACGCCCTATGCCTCACGCGAAATGCCTATGGGGCGCGGCTTTGGCACCGGCGGTCTGCAGGTTACGCTGTCGCTGATTGGCGAGGGCGACACCCTGAAGGTGATCGACCAGGGCGCGGACGACTCCGTCAACGCGGTGAACCTGCGTCACTTTGTGGAACTGACCTGCCCGGGCGTGGACACCACAGAACACACGCTTGATGCCACTCTGATCCAGTCGCGCCACCGCATTCCGGAAACGCCGCTGACCGAAGCGCAGGTGTTGATCCTGCAAGTGCCGTATCCGGACCCACTGGTGGTGGTGGAACCCTCCGAGGCTCGACGCAAGGTCATGCACGGCGAAGGCGACTATTCGCGGCTGCTGACCAAGCTGTACGAGGACATCGTGCAGTTTGACGAGATCACCATCTCGCACCGCTACCCCACGCGCATCAACGGCCACTATGTGATCGACCCCAGCCCGATCCCGCGCTACGACGTGCCGCAGTTGCACCAGAGCCCGGCGCTGATCCTGCTGGGTGCGGGGCGCGAGAAAAAAATCTATGCGGTGCCGCCGTACACCCGCGCCGACCCGCTGGCGTTCGACGACGTGCCATTCCGCACCGAAGACTTCACCAACGAACACGGCCAGCGCCGCGCCTGCGAACGGTGCGGCGCCACCGACAGCTTCCTCGACGAGCTCATTGCCGACGATGGCGGCAAGCACTGGCATTGCTCGGACTCGGATTTTTGCAATAGCCGTATGGCCCGCCAGGCTGAACAAGCTCAGGAGACCACGGTATGAAAAAAATTCTGGAAGTACGCGGACTGACCAAGATCCACGGCCGGGGTTGCGAACTCTGCCTGGAGAGCACTGGCCCCGACATGGACACCAACATCTGCCCACACTGTGGCTCGGTGGTGGCCTGCCACAACATCAGCCTGGACCTGCACGAGGGCGAGATCCTCGGCATCATGGGCGAGTCCGGCAGCGGCAAGTCCACCGTGGTCAAGACGCTGTTCTTCGACGATGCGCCCACCGCTGGTGAAGCCCTGTTTTTTGACGGCGAGCGCCAGTGGGACATGTTCGCGCTCAACGCCGCGCAGCAGCGCTGGCTGCGCAACCACCGCTTTGGCATGGTGTACCAGAACCCGCATCTGGGACTCAATTTCAACGTCTCGGCCGGCGGAAACATTGCCGAGCGCCTGCTGATGAGCGACCTGGCCCACTACGGCGAAATCCGCGAACGGGCGCGCAGCTTGTTGGCGCGCACTGAGGTGTTGGCAGAACGCATGGACGAGTCGCCCAAGAAGTTCTCGGGCGGCATGCAGCAGCGCGTGCAGATCGCCAAGGCACTGGCCACCCAGCCGCCGCTGCTCTACCTCGACGAGGTCACCACCGGCCTGGACCTTTCGGTGCAGGCGCGCATCCTGGACCTGATTCTGGAAATCCAGCAGGAGCTGGGCACCGCCATGATCGTGGTCACCCACGATCTGGGTGTCATCCGCCTGCTGACCGGACGCACGATCGTCATGAAATACGGCCGCGTCATCGAGTCCGGGCTGACCGACCAGATCCTCGAAGACCCCCAGCACGCCTACACCCAGCGCCTGGTCGCGTCGGCTCTCTGAGGAAACCTGAATCATGCAAGAAGCCATCCTCAAAATCGAAGGTCTCTCCAAACAGTTCCAGCTGCACGACCAGAACAAACTGATCCCGTCGTGTGCACAGGTTCAACTGGAGGTGTTTGCCGGCGAGCTGACCGCGCTGATCGGCCCGACCGGCGCCGGCAAATCGTCGGTGCTCAAGGCCATTTACCGCACCTACCTGCCCAGCAGTGGGCGCATCCTTTACCGGGACGCCAACGGTGCCATCACCGATCTGGCCCAGGCCAGCGAACACCGCATGCTGGAGCTGCGCAAGCAGGACCTGGGTTTCGTCACCCAATTTCTGCACTGTCTACCGCGCAAGTCGGCGGTCGAGGTAGTGGCCGAGCCGCTGGTGCAGCGGGGCAGCCCGCGCGAAGCTGCTGCCGAGCGCGCGCGCGAACTGCTGGCCCTGCTCAACGTGCCGGAACGCTTGTGGGCGGTACCACCCGCCACCTTCTCGGGCGGCGAGAAACAGCGCGTCAACCTGGCACGCGGGCTGATCGCCCGGCCTCGGCTGCTGTTGCTTGACGAACCCACGGCCAGCCTAGACCCGTCCACCACCGACCGCGTGGTGGAGCTGTTGAAGTCCATCAAGGCCGAAGGCGTGGCCATGCTGGCCATCTTCCACGACCCCGAACTTGTCCGACGCCTGGCCGATCGCGTCGTAACCCTCACGCCCCCGGTGTCTGCGGCGGCATTGCTGGAGACCTGTGCCTCATGAATCCCATTTTGCTGACCCATGCCCGCGTGGTGTTCCCCACCGAAGTCCGTGACAACGTGGCCATCCTGATCGAAGGCGACACCATCACAGCCATCGACCCGGCCAGCAGCGCAGGTGCCACCGAGATCGACCTGCGCGGTCGCACCCTGATGCCAGGTCTGATCGACCTGCACTGCGACGCAATGGAGAAAGAGGTGGAGCCGCGGCCCGGCGTGCACTTCCCGCTGGAGTTCGCCTGTGCCCAGGCCGACAAGCGCAATGCGGCGGCCGGCATCACGACGGTGTTTCATGCCCTGTCCTTTGCCAACCACGAGCTGGGCGTGCGCAACAACGCCTTCGCCGCCGAGATCGCCCGTTCGATTGGCGACTGGCAGGCCCATGCCCTGATCGACAACCGGGTGCATGTGCGTTACGAGGTGACGGACGAAACGGCGCCGCCGGTGCTGTCGGCGCTGCTGCAGGACGGTCATGCGCACCTCATGTCTTTCATGGATCACAGCCCCGGTCAGGGTCAGTTCCGCGATGTCGAGGCGTACCGCGCCTACCTGGCCAAGACCTACAAGACCGATGAGGCGCAGATCGACGACATCCTGGCGCGCAAAGCCGGGGCCGCACAGGGCGCCATGCGGCGCATGGAGCAGCTTGCGGAACTGGCCCGTGCGTGCGGCGTGTCCATTGCCAGCCACGACGACGACAGCCCGCAGAAAGTGGCGACCGTCAAGGCCCTGGGCGCTGTGGTGTCGGAGTTTCCGGTGAACCTGGAGACGGCACAGGCCGCCCGTGCACAAGGCCTGGCCACCTTGTTTGGCGCTCCCAACATCCTGCGCGGCAAGTCCCAGTCGGGCAACATGCGTGCCCTCGATGCCGTGCTGGCCGGTGTCGCCGACTGCCTGTGCGGTGACTACTCGCCAGCGGCGCTGTTGCCGTCGGTCATGCGCTTGCCCGATCTGGCCGGCATCCCCCTGGCCGAGGCTGTGGCCCTCGTCACGTGCAACCCAGCTCGTGCTGCAGGTTTGCACGACCGGGGCGAGATCGCCGTGGGCAAGCGCGCAGACCTGATTGCGGTCAAAACCATGGGCGGACTGCCACAGGCCGAGCGGGTCTGGTCGGGCGGTAAAGCTTCGCTGGTCGCGCATTTTGACCACGCCTGAGAGGGACTGGCACATGCGAACTCGCCTCATCTACGTGGTCGGCGCCTCGGGCAGCGGCAAGGACACGCTCATGGGCCATGCCCGCCAGAAGCTGGCGGGTGATCCCAGGGTGTGTTTTGCCCATCGCTACATCACCCGACCCGCAACGGCAGGCGGCGAAAACCATGTGGCCTTGACCACGGAGGAATTCACCGCTCGCCAGAACGGCAAGCTCTTTGCCATGCACTGGTCCAGCCACGGCCTGCATTACGGAATCGGCATCGAGATCAACCAGTGGCTGGGCAAAGGCATCACGGTGGTGATCAACGGCTCGCGGGAATACCTGGACGAGGCCCGCCAACGTTACCCGGAGCTGCTGCCGGTGACGATTGACGTGGCCACCACCGTGCTGCGTGATCGGCTGCTGGCCCGTGGCCGCGAGGATGCCGAATCCATTGAGCAGCGCCTGCACCGCCATGAAACGTTGCGCCTGCAGCCCGTGCCCGGTGTGCTCATCCAGAACAACGGACCCGTCGAGGTGGCCGGCGAAGCGCTGATCCGGTTGATCGCAGAACACACCCAAGGAGCGCCAGTATGCGTGTGAGTTTTCTGGGCACGGGCGCTGCGGGCGGGGTTCCGCTCTACGGTTGCACCTGCCGGGCCTGTGAACGCGCAAGGACCGAGCCACACTTCGTCCGCCGCCCTTGCAGCGCCCTGATTGAATCCGGAGGTACCCGGGTGCTACTGGATGCCGGGCTGATGGACCTTCACGAACGGTTTGCGCCGGGTAGCCTGGACGCGATTGTTCTCACGCACTACCACCCCGACCACGTGCAGGGACTCTTTCATCTGCGCTGGGGTAAGGGGACGCCCATCACAGTCTATGGCCCACCAGACAGCGAAGGCTGCGCCGATTTGTTCAAGCACCCTGGTGTACTGGCCTTCGAGACGGTGCACAAGTTCGAGGCCTTCACCGTCGGGGCGCTGCGCCTGACGCCCCTGCCGCTGCTTCACTCCAAACCCACGCTGGGCTATGCCATCGAGGGCACCCAGGGCCAACGCTTCGCCTACCTCACAGACACCCTGGGTTTGCCGCCGAAGTCGGCCAAGTTCCTGCGCGCCTGGGGCGACTTTGACATGGCCATCGACTGTTCCTATCCGCCGCACCCGACCCCGAAAAACCACAACGATTGGGACGAAGCACATCGGTGTGCCATCGAATCTGGTGCCCGCATCACCTGGCTCACCCATGCCGGTCATGCGCTGGACGACTGGATGATGGAAGAGACGCCGAGCGTCGCAAGTCATATCCGGCTGGCCCGGGACGGCAGCACGGCCGACATACCGTCCCAAACGCAATGAACGCGCCGCTGGCACTGGCCCTGTCGGTGGCCATGCACGTCACCTGGAACCTGATGGCACGGCATTTGCCCAGGGAATCGAACCCGCTGTGGTGGGTGTTGCTCGCCCATCTGGTGCTGTTTGCGCCCTGGGGGTTCTGGGAGCTGGCGACAACCGTCGTTTGGTCACTGGAGATGACGCTGCTACTGATCGTATCGGCCACTGCGAATGTGGTTTATTTCTCCGGTCTGGCCAGGGCCTACGAGCACGCACCGGTCGCACTGGTCTATCCTCTGGTGCGCAGTTCACCTCTTTTCATTGCGATCTGGGGCACGCTGTTCTTCGGTCAAAATCTCCCGCCCATTGCCTGGCTGGGCATTGGCATCAGCGTGCTGGGCTTGCTCGTCATGGCATCGAGTGCTCAACAGGGGTCGGATCGACGAGCATTCCGATGGGCCATGCTGGCCATGTTGGCGACAAGCGTTTATTCCCTGAGTGACAAGGCGGCCACCGAACACATCCCAAGCTTCATGGGGCTCGTGGGTTTTCTGTCCGTCGGCTACCTGGCATCCTGGATCAGCATGACCTTGCGCATGCATCGGCACACCCGCAGTTGGGTGCCGGCACAGCGCATTGATCTCGCGTCGCTGGCTCTTGGCGGAACCTGTATCGGTCTCGCCTACGCCTTGGTTATCCACGCCATGCGCCAGTTGCCTGCGGCGGAGGTCGTGTCGTACACCAACGCCGGTATCGTGCTCGCTGCAGTTCTCTCCATTTTTTTGTTCAATGACAAAGTCGGATGGCAAAAGAGAATCATGGGGGTCGTGATCATCACGAGTGGTTTGGGGGTGCTTGCCATGAGGTGAGCGACACAATACCAACCATCGCACACCAGCATTCCAACCCGGCTCGCGACCTGCCGGTGAAGTAAAAGCGACTTCCGATATGTCCCAAATTTCCCGATACGTCGAGGCCGCCGAGCGTGACAACACGCGTCGAAGCTATGCCGCAGCCATTCGCCATTTCGAGGTGGAGTGGAAAGGCTTGCTGCCAACGACCGCTGATGCAACCTCCCGTTACCTGGCTGACCACGCGGCCACGCTGGCGATCAGCACCCTCCGTCAGCGGCTCGCCGCGCTCTCGCGCTGGCACATCGACCATGGTTTTGCAGACCCGACCAAGGCACCCTTGGTGCGCCAGGTTCTCAAAGGCATTCGCTCCATTCACTCGGTTGCAGAAAAGCGGGCACGCCCCCTTGAAATCGATGTCGTCCAGCAGATCGATCAATGGCTGGGGGTGGCCATCGGCAACGCAGAACGCAGCGATGACCGATTGGCGCTGCTTCGCCACACCCGCAACCGCAGTTTGCTGCTGCTGGGTTTCTGGCGGGGATTTCGATCGGACGAGTTGGTCAACCTGCGGGTGGAGAACGTGGAAGTCTCGCCTGGCGAAGGGCTGTCGTGCTACCTGAGCCGCAGCAAGGGCGATCGGCAGATGCTGGGCCGCGTATACAAATGTCCGGCGCTGTCCCGCCTGTGTCCTGTGACGGCTTTCACGGCATGGGTCAGTCTGGTCGGCCTGACCCAAGGCCCGGTGTTTCGCAAGATCGACCGCTGGGGGCGAATCGGTCAAGAAGGGCTGCATGCCAACAGCCTGATCCCATTGTTGCGCAGCCTTTTGGCTGAGGCCGGGGTCGCCGCTTCCGAGGCATACAGCAGCCACTCCCTGCGTCGCGGATTTGCCGGTTGGGCTCGCGCCAGCGGTTGGGACATCAAGGAACTCATGGAGTACGTGGGCTGGAAGGATGTCAAATCGGCCATGCGTTATCTGGATGCCTCCGGCAGCGCACTTCAGGCCCGGTTTGAGGCGGGTCTCGCAACACTGGCCCCAGCAGATCGAGCGGATCGGTCACCACCGCCTTCGATGCACGCGCCGGCCGAGCAAACCAAGGAACAGGCCCAGAGGCCCCGTCTGCCTGAGCTCGCAACACCATCGGCAATCCTGCGCGTCACAGTGTTGCTGGCCCGGTTCAGCCCACAATCGCGCGGGCTGACGAGAGGCCGGCGGCTGATCGAGCAGACCTGCTTCGAGCGCTACGCCATGCAGCGCTTGAATACCGAGGGCACACAGTACGAACTGACAGTGCCCTACGAATCCAGGGATTCACTGGAAGAGGCGATTGCCGCTTTGCTCGATGACATGTACCGCATCGCCGAGGACAACCAGTGCCTGCTGGAGGCTGCGTTTCACGAGCCGGCCACCGACTCGTATTGGGACTGAAGGGCTGGGATGATGACGGCGGATGGCACGACGCACCAGCGGGGGAGGCCTCACGAATGACTACGCTTCATGAGACGGCCTATCCCCATCTGAAGCCCGACCCCACTGAGAGGGAGCTGGCAGAACTCTTCACACCCACCGAGGCGGAACGGGCGCTGGTGGCGGGAGTCGGCAAACGGCCTTTACCTCGCGTGGCCGCCCTCATTCACCTGAAGGTTTTCCAGCGCCTGGGGTATTTTCTGACACTGTCCGATGTGCCGCAGGTGATCAGGGAACACGTTGCACAGCACGCGGGTGTCCCGCGGGCGCCAGCGCTGGCGGACCTCAAGCGCTTTGAGGCCTCGGGCTCGCGCATGGTGGTCTTCACAGCATTGCGTCGCTATCTGAACGTCAAACCACTCAACCCGGCGGGGTACGCCTGGCTGGGCGTTGTGGCGGACACCGCGGCCGAGACGAAACACGCCGTGGCCGACATCATCAACGTGATGCTGGAGGAGTTGGTCCACCATCGCTGCGAATTGCCCGCCTTCTCGACGCTGGATCGGATGGCGTTTCGTGCCCGGGAAAAGAGCAACAACCAGCATTTCTCCGCCATCGCTGGGCAACTGACGTCACAGACGAAGACATTGATCGATGGCTTGCTCAAGACGGCCACGGGCGAGTCGGCGTCACCCTGGCAAATGCTCAAGCGCGAGCCCAAGCGGCCCACCAACAAAGAAACACGGACCTACATCCAGCACATCCGGCGTCTGCAGCACCTGGTGGAGCAACTTCCCAAGCCCGACGTGCCCGTGCCCAAGCTCAAGCAGTTCCGGCTGCTGGCGCGCGCGCTCAATGCCACTGAGATGGCTGAACTCAAGCCACAAAAGCGCTATGCGCTGGTGGTGATCTTCATTCGGGCGCAGCATGCCCAATCGCTGGACGACGCTGCCGACCTGTTCATCCGTCTCATGCAGAACCTGGAGAACAATGCCCGGCAGAAACTGTTGTCCTTCCAGCAGGAGCGCGTCCACAAGACCGACATGCTGGTCGGGCAGCTCAAGGACATCCTGGGTGCCTACCAGTTGGTTGGGACCGACACCCAACGCGTCGAAGCCATCAGCACGACCCTGGTGGCCGAAGTGGACGAGCTGCTGAACGAATGCGAACAGCATCTGGCCTATGCCGGGCGCAACCACCTGCCGTTCCTGCTGCAGCCGTACAAGATGGTGCGAGCGCAGCTGCTCAACTGCATCGACATCGCGTCGCCCAAGGCCAGCAGCGAGGACCTGGTGGTGGAGCGGCTGATGGAAGCCCTCTCCAAACTGCGCGACAACCGTGCCGACACCGTACCGCTGGACATGCTGGGCCTGAGTGAAGACACGGATTTGCGCTGGATGTCGGCCCAGTGGAGAAAGCTTGTGCTGGTCAAACCGGCAGGCAAGGGCCGCGCGGAGTCCGTCCGCCGCCGGTATTTTGAGCTGGCCGTCATGCACGCCGTCAAGGACGATCTGAAGTCCGGAGACCTCTTCATCAAGTTCGGGGAGCGCTACGACGACTACCGCGAGCAGTTGGTCGATGACGAAACCTTTGAACGCGAGCTGGGCGACTATGGGCAGGTCACGGGCATCGAGACGGAGCCCGGCGCCTTCGTGTCGAAGCTGAAATCGTCCATGGCGCTGCGAGCCATGGAAATCGATGCCGGATTTCCAGAAAACGCCCATGCTGAAATCGTCGATGGACGCCTGATCCTCAGAAAACCGCCTCGCTCAGACATTGTCGAGGCCGCCGCGCGCATCGACGGCATGATCACCGAGCGGATGGAGGCGGCCAGCATTGTGGACGTGATGATCGACACCGAGCGGTGGCTGGACCTTCACAAGCTGTTTCGTCCGCTGGCGGGGACCGACAGTCGCCTTGAGGACTTGCGCATGCGCGTGATCACGACCTTGTTCTGCTATGGCTGCAACCTGGGACCCGTTCAGACCGCCAAATCGATCAAAGGTCTGAGTCGGCGTCAGATTTCCTGGCTGAACCTGAAATACGTCAGCGAAGACCTTCTGGACAAGGCCATCGTCAAGGTGATTAACGCCTACAACAAGTTCGAACTGCCCGGTTACTGGGGCACCGGCAAACACGCATCGGCCGATGGCACCAAGTGGAACCTGTACGAGCAGAACCTACTGTCCGAGCACCACATCCGCTATGGCGGCTACGGCGGCATCGGCTACTACCATGTCTCCGACAAGTTCATCGCACTGTTCAGTCACTTCATTTCTTGTGGCACCTATGAGGGGATCCACATCCTGGATGGGCTGATGAGCAACGAGTCCGACATTCGGCCCGACACGATCCACGGTGACACGCAGGCACAGAGCTACCCGGTTTTTGCGCTGGCTCACTTGCTTGGCATCCAGCTCATGCCGCGCATCCGAGGCATCCAGGACCTGAAATTCCATCGCCCGCAGGCGGGCACCGTGTACCAGAACATCAATACGCTGTTCAGCGACGTGATCGACTGGCAGTTGATTGAACTGCATCTGCCGGCGATGCTGCGGGTGGCTGTGTCTATCAAGACGGGAAAGATCACGCCATCGGCCATCCTGCGCCGACTTGGCACTTACAGCCGCAAGAACAAGCTGTACTTCGCCTTCGTCGAACTCGGCAAAGTGATCCGGACCATGTTTCTGCTGAGCTACATCGGGGACGTCGGACTGCGCAAGGTGATCCACGCCGAAACCAACAAGAGCGAACAATTCAACGGCTTTGCCGGCTGGTCGTTTTTCGGGGGAGAGGGGATCATTGCCGAAAACATCCGGCACGAGCAGCGCAAGGTCATCAAGTACAACCACCTCGTGGCCAACATGATCATCCTGCACAACGTGGTGGGCATGACACGTGTACTGCGAGAGCTTCGCGACGAAGGCACCGAGATCACGCCGGAGATATTGGGCGGCCTTGCGCCGTTCCGCACGGCCCATATCAACCGATTTGGAGACTACACACTCGACTTCCGCCGGAAGATCGGTCCGCTGGATTTCGAAGTCACCATTATTCCAATATAATCATAAGGTTAGGTTCGTTTCTGCGGTTTTTTACATGAATCCCTGCCGACCCTCAATTCCGCGGCGGCCTTCTCGATGCTGGGCCTGCAGGGATCCGCCCATCGTCTGGCGGGTTCGCAGGGGGATGCCATCGACATCGTCGATGAGGCCCTTGTCGGCAACGAATCGGCCTGGATCAGCCGGCGCGAGATCCTGCTGCCCACCGGCCTCGACGGCACGCCTTGGACCATGCGGCTCTTCTGCCCAAAGCACATCGTTCGCGCTGTCGAGGCCCAGTTCGCTGGATGGCGTCCCGATGAGCCGATCGTTCTTCCCACTGTTGAGCCGGCTCGACTTAGCTTCGACAGCGTCCCATATTTCGCCGTCCAGCACAGCGACGGGGTCGGCGCGATATTCCAGCCGGCCTGGCTCGTCAGCGACTGGGGGCCGCCAGGAGGAATCATTTGATCTATAATTGGTAGTCATTTGATACCAGATGGAGCCGAGATGGTGATCACGCCCGAAGAGATCAGCGCGGTCATGGCGCTGGCGCCGGTGCCGCACTCGTTTGCCGAGCTCGATGCGGCGGTGCGCGAAGGCCTGCCGAAGGCGGCACTGCGCGAGAGCGTGGCGCATGTTGCGCGTTCGGTTGAGCAGCGACGCGCCTTGATGGCGCGGATCGTGCCGGAGGCGACCTACAAGCGCCGCCGCGAGCGGTTGTCGCCGGACGAGTCCGAGAAGACCGAGCGCCTGGCGCGAATCTTCGCGAGCGCCAATCTTGTCTGGGACGACGAAGACGACGCCCGTGAATTTCTCAACACGCCGCACCCGCTGCTGGAGGGCCGCACCCCCTTGGACGTTGGCATGACGGAGTTGGGCGCGCGCCGGGTGGAAGAGCTGCTCTGGAAGCTGTTCTATGGGATTCCGGTCTGATGCGGATCTACCGCATCGCCGACAGTCGCCACCCGATCTGGACCGGCACCGGCGCCATGCTGGTCGGAGGGCGCTTCAACAGCCCAGGGCGGCCCGTCATTTACGGGGCGCTGACCTTCGCCGGCGCCATGCTCGAGGTGCTGGTCCATGCGCGCATCGGCAAGGTGCCGCGCCACCACGTTTGTGTGGCCGCCGACGTGCCCGAGGATGTGTCAATTGAGCGCGTCGAATGGACGGCCTTGCCGGCAGGCTGGGATGCACACGATGCGCCAGCCATCGCGCGCGCCTACGGAGATCGCTGGCTGGAGGACGGGAGAACTGCGATCTTGCTGGTGCCGTCTGTGGTCGCGCGCGCCGAGTGGAATGCGCTGGTCAATCCTGCCCACCCGGAGGCTGTACGGATTGTCGTCGGGCCGGCTGAGCCCGTGCGCTGGGATGAGCGGCTATTCCGCTAGGAGCGCGCCAAACCGCTGCCCGGCGTGGAAGTCGCTCTGCCCGCCGGCCCGCGATTCCTCCGCGTTCCGGGCACCTATGGCGCGGTGCTAAGCAAGTCGGGCATCTACGATCAGATCCATGGCGACCATGCATGGTGCCAGTGGTTCGGTCTGCGTATGTTCGAGGTCCTCCCGGGCATGAGGGAGGAGGGCGGCCCAGTCGGCTTCCGCTATCCCTCATGCAAGCACCGTAGCCACCTGGCACTGGCGGTGCAGTCCGGCTAGCTGGAGGTCTGGCGCCGGCGGGTCTCCGTTCTCCTCGCCCCATACGCCCGCAGCCTTGATATCTGCGTGCAAGGCGTCGGTCGACTTGGGGGCGATGGGGTGAAAAAATTGAGAAGCGCCCTGATCATTTGCTATTCCTACGCTGGCTTGGCCGCCGCGGTCGAGGTGTCGCTTGGGTTCTGGAAGAAAGCGGCCGACAGAGAGGCCAATTTCAGCGCGCAAGAGCAGTCCCAGCAGTTCGCGCACGGCGCCGTCGCGGTGTGGGGCCGGTTGACCGATGGCGAGCAGGCCCCGGCGACGCGGCGCGGCTGCAAGCCTTGGTCGACGCGATGCGGCCGGCCGAAGACGAGTGAGAAAACGCCCCTTGAATTGGGTGGATCGGCCTCCACATCGATCTTCCGCCCGAGAGGGAAAACTTGGAGACCAATATGGATCGTGGAACCAAAGACGAGGCTTACGTCCGGCGCGCGCTGGAATTGGCCGATTCCGAATGCGGTCGCTGGATCGCAAACCAGAGCAGCTTCAACCACGCAGATTCGACCCCGCTTGATCCGTCGGTCAAAGCGGCCATCGTCACATCGACTGCAATCTATGTGCAGATGGCTGGATTCGATGACGCTGAGGTCAAAGCAGCACTGGCACTCGAGACGGAAGGCGAGGCTCGCGCCTTCATCGATCGCCTGCAGCCGAAAATGCCGCGACCGTAAGAAGTTCGGCAGGGGCCGCCCGCGAGGCGGTTTTTTTTCGCCGTGGCTCATGCCGATAACTGGCATTATCGGCATGGCGCTGTTCTTGGGCGCTCAGGAGGCAGATATGTGCTATTCGGCAAAGATTGCGGCGGACCTTCGTTGGCTGGAACGAGAATATGGCGCCACTCTGAGCTTGCCCCTGTTCGCCGAGTTGTTCCGGCACCTGAAAGCCGGAAGTGGATGGCAAAAGGTGCCCAAAACGATGCGGGCCAGTTTCCAGGCCCCACGCAACGATCTTGAACGCGAGATCGCTGGACTGATCGGGGAGGGCCAGCGAGCACAGACCAGTTTCTTCGAGACAGAATTATTCAAACAACGGTCCCGCCTGGCCTCCGCAGAGCGTTCTCTTGCCGTCAAAGCAACGAAGAAAGCCGAGAGCGACAAGCGTATTGCGATCGAGAAAATCGCCGCGGCCCAGCGCAACCTAGTAGACCTGCAGCGCGTCGAGCAAATGGACTCGGACTCCAGAATTTTCCCCGGCTACTACGCTCCGGTCATCGTTGCGAATAACGGCCAGCGGACGATCGTGCCGATGCGCTATCGGTGCCGGCTCCCCGGTTGGACGGAAGCGATGGAGCGGCAAAAGCCGGGCACCTATAACGCTCGCATGGATAACCTGGAAAGAGCCTGGGGAAAGCTCTTTGGCGTGCAGCACGGAGTTCTCGTCGCCAATGCTTTTTTCGAGAACGTGACCCGCCACAGGATGGAGCATCGTGAGCTCGCGGCCGGGGAGAAAGAACAGAACGTTGTACTGGAGTTCCAGCCGGAGCCTCGGCGGCCGATGCTGCTAGCGTGCCTATGGTCCTTCAGCAAATCGGAGGGGGAAGATCCGGACCTATATTCGTTTGCGGCCATCACCGATGATCCGCCGGCGGAGGTTGCGGCCGCGGGCCACGATCGATGCATCGTGCCGATCAAGTCCGAGCGTCTCGATGCTTGGCTCAACCCGAAGCCGGGCGACCTCGCTGAGCCATACGCGATCCTGGCCGATCGGGCTCGCCTTTTCTACGAGCATCGTTTGGCAGCAGCTTAGAAGAAACGCTTATTCCTTGATCAGAAAGCGTTCGCGCTTCTTATCTGCGATCCAAGCCGGCGCGCGGCCGCGGCCGCTCCATTCCGCACCGGTTTTGGGATCGCGATACATGGGCGGAACCTTGGGCTTAGCGCCGGCCTGTCCGAGTTTGCTAGCTGTTCCGAAGACCTGCTTTACTGTCAGTCCATACGTTGCGACTTTCTCGCGCACATCGGCAAGGACGGCCGCCAGTTCCTCCTCACGTGCTCTTTCGGCTTTGGCTTCCAGCTCGAGGAGTTGTGCCTTCAGGTCTTGGTACGTGCTCGTTGCCATAAATTTGCGTTTTGCGTTGGTAGGAATGCGGGATTATACGGAACTGTGAGATTGGAAGAAAACAGCGACAACCTACGACGCCTTAATCAAGGGAGATTATGGCGGTCTGCTGCACGCCGTGCTTGGTGACTTCGTGCCGATAAAAAACCAGATCGACACCCCGTTGGTTGCTGTGGGCCACATGAAGCGGGCTGATTTTCACAGTTTCCACTCTGTTCAAACCGGGGGATCATCCTGTCACAGTGAACACATTCACCTTCATGTCGTTGCCGGCAGGTAAGTGATTTGGACCCAAGACCTGTCACTTACCGCTGCGAGAAACTGTGCTTCCGGACCATCGTAGCGAATGAACGAATGGAAGGTTTGCTGCGTGACATCCCACAGCCGCCCGGATGCGTCACGCACGACAGAGTGTGCATCGAATATGGCACCACTTTCTACATTCCCCGATACGTGTAGCCAGCCGCACACAACTGACCAGGTCGGGTGTAGACGTACCCATTCTTCGGCATTGTCGTGACAATGAGAGGGGCGTGGCGACCAGTCGATCGGGCACGGTGTCACATAGTCAATGTGCTCGGCCTCGGCGAGCTTGTGCGCAAGAGCGGCCGCCATTTCAGCGGGGGTCGGGTAGGGGCGGGTGGCCATGTTTTCTGCACAACGCTGGCCGTAGCCAGCTGCTTCGTTGCGTCGATCAGGTTCCTGCCGGCGTTTGCAGTCCGAAGAATCTCCGGCCTGGCCTAAAAGCGACCAGGATTGCGGCCGAGACTACGGCTGCGGTCAGGTACATATGCCTGAGCCATCCGCTCGCCTCTGCTACGGCCTTGTCAATCGGGACCACCTTGAAAGAAGGCGATTTGCAGACGACCGAGGGGATTCCCTTCGTCTGCCCTACAGCCTGATCTGTGCACTGGGACACCAGCACGCCGCCGGCCGGCGCCGGCCGAACCGAGGTCTCTGCCCAGTGATAGATTTCCGCGATGGTCGCCTCGACAGGCGAATCACCGGTAACGGTCATCATCAGCAACGCGGCGCCAGCGAAGCTAGCCGGAATCACTACGCTCGCTTGGAATAGGCGCCAAAGGGTGTAAAGCGACGCGGTGATGACGTCCCGCCTCGACAGTGTAGTTTTCATCTAATCTCTCCTAACAGGGGCGAGCACCTTTGCCCGCATAGGTATATCGCCACGACATCGGGAAATCGGCAAATCTGTTACATATTTCTCCGCCACGCGTGCGCCGTAGTCTCTCGTGATCGATCCAACTCTCCGGTTGATGGATTATACGCTAGCATAAGCGCGGCAAAATTACCTGTGGTCAGAGCGATCGAAAAGATTTTTTTCATTGCTAGGTGTGTGGTTTTCCGCTTATTTGGGTAGTGTCGCTAGAAACACGTCATGATGCGTTTGAACACAGGGGTGCCCGTGGCGAATCATGCCCTGCAAATACGCTATCCGCAAATGCCCTTCAATTAGCTGGTACGGTTCGCAGAACGGTTCGTTTCCTTCCCTAGGGTGACGATAACGTCCGGCCCCGTGAGCAACGATCATCGGGGTCGGAGTCGTACCGGCCTCCAACATCGTCCTACCTAGCCATGTCTCACGCCTGTCGCGTCCTTCAAGGAGATCGTCTCCCCAACGTGCGAGCGTTTCTGGCCATCTCCTTACGTGCCGAATCTGAAGAATCGCGTTGCAGTCGAGTGACTGCATCTCGTACTTCCAGTTCAGAGGACGTAGCGGTAGCCATGCCTGAAAATCCTGCCAGTGACGGTATATCCAACTCTCTACAACCAGCTCGGGCACTGCCGCAAACTGCTTGGGCCAGCGCTTGTAGTAATCCACAAAAGGCTCTACAGCACTTGATCCCCAACCGATTGGCTCGGGAATGCGGGCATCTGCACACATAACCACTTTTCCGATGGATTATTTGTCGCGCTGAGCTATGCCAGCGAGTTTCTTCGCTGGAAGCGACTGATATAGCGCACTGATCTTGGCCGGCTCTGTGATCATTCTGTCGACGATGAGATTGATAAGCACGAACAGCGACACCGCCACGTCCCCACTGTCGCGTATGTCCATCTCGCCAGGGTGTACTGCCTCGTTTCCGATTACGCGAACAGTGTCCAACGCTTGCTGCAACTCCGCCGATAACCCTTTCTTGACCAGCTCTCCTATATCCTTATTTATATCTTTGCCCGGTTCACCGAAGTGCCTACAGAGCTTCTGTATTACGAGCCTCAGCAAAGCGGCCGCCCCTCGCGGTGAGCGTCGCATTATCTCCCTTGCCTCAAGGAAGTCGGCCTCGCAATCGCTGGGGAGATCCGGGCTTGGCAGCGGAGCAGCGGATTCGGTCGGGAAGACCTGCACTACTGGCCCGGGCTCTTCCTTGGCCAGCCGGCGCATGAAAGAGTCTTCAACGAGCCAAACGGCGTCCTTCTTACACTTTGCGCAGCACGCCGTCCAAACGACGCTGTACTCGTTTGCGTTCAGCAACAGATTGCGCCACTGCATGTGAGCAAAGGCTCCACAACGTGGACAATCGAACGCATCCTTCTGAAATTCAGGAGCCACCAATTCCGATTTCATTTAGTTTTCCTATTCCTCATCCGGCAAAGTGCTGGGATCATCGTTCGCCTGCTCGTTCAGTTCCTTGCATGCCTTGCTCGACAGCGGAATGGTGACGCAGTTGAACGACACGAAATCGTCGCCAACCTGGTCGGCGCCGGCATCTTCGAGCAGCTGCTTTGCCCGCTTGTTGAGCCGATATCCCATGCGTGCTTTTCCGTCCGGTCATTTATTCGGTGCTCGATGGATGAAGAAGAGCACCATCGCAACTACCCCAGTCACAAAACCCGCGAGCGTCAGCGGCACCTCTGCTAAGAGCGACCCCGAAGCGATCCACGCGCCGAACCAGAGAACGCACGACAAGCCGGCCCAGCGCAACGCAAGTAACTTCGCACGAGGCTTTAGCCACTCGTAGTTGACCGCGCGATTTTGCCGGTCTGAGTGGCGGACCCAGACATCGACCGCATTCCGGCTAGCGTCTCCGATCTCCTCGCCCCAAACGCCCGCAGCCTTGATATCTGCGTGCAAGGCGTCGGTCGACTCGCGCGACACCCGCTTTGGGGGCAATGGGGTGAAAAAATTGAGCAGCGCCCTGATCATTTGCTTTTCCTATGCCTTCTCAATCTCGAAATTCGTTGCGGCGTAGCTGACGTTGCACGACCAGATCTCTTTGCCGCCCTTGTAGAACTTGGCCAACCCGCTCGAGACAACAACGTCAGCCTCCGGAAAAACAATAGAGTGCCCATTGGCCGCAGCTGCGAGGAAAGTTCTCTCCTTGCACCTGGCGACGTACTGACCGTCCTTGAGAGTGAGGTTCCTACCCATGTATGCTTTTCCGAGTCAGTGCCTGACCGTGGGTTGGGTAGGCGTTCCCGGTGCCTCCTCCTGAACCGTGGCTTTAGCCACCATTGCGAGCGCGACATCAACGTCCTCGCGCCTCACCTTGCCCGTAGCAATCAACATATCGATAACCCGTGCGTCTACGCTCGCTGCTTCTTTGAACGGGTCTTCTCGGGACTTTGCAAGCACCGCCGCAGACGCAGGCGCGATCTCGGGCATGGACTCCATGCCCAGCAAGACCATCTCGATCTGCCGGCGCGACGGAGTATCCTCATGCCGCTCGGTCAGCGTGAAGATCCTGTGGAGAATCACACTCAACAGGTCATCGTTGATAACCGTCCCCTTGGTGGAATCTGATTCCCTCGGGAAGATAGCATTGGCTGTCATCTGTTTTTCCTTTACGACTGGTGTTGTTGTACCAATGCAAGTTGAATGCGTTGGGCCGTTTCCTCTACCAAGGCCGCCAACTCACGCACGGCTTTCTCACTTGTGACGCCACGCTCGGTGCAATAGTGTGCCAAGGCATCGCCGCAAGCTTTGGTGATGTAATCCGGCAGCGCGATCCGGTTTTCAACTGCGACAACACGCTTCAAACTCTTATGCGTCTTCGGCTTTTCCCATTTGTCAGGTTCGGCCAAGGGCTCGATACTTTTGCCCGTCTTCCGCAAGTGCCAGCAGTTCCGGTAGGGTATTGATCGCTGCGACCACCAGCGCCATATCTCGGCCGGAGAACTCGCGCGCAATCCCGTCATGCACCGCTCCAATTGCCCGCACAGATTCCATGAAGGTCCTTGGCTCCGGGCTGTGCAAATGCTCAGGCAGGACGCAGATGCGACCGTTCTCTTCCTTACAGCAGTGCCACTGTCCCGGCCGATGGTCTGCACGATCCATCAGTTCCTTCAATCGAGCAATCAGATCTTCCATCGTTTTCCGATCTCAGCGGGAAGGCTTGTAGAGGGCGAGCAGGCCCATGAAGACGGCCGCGCCAATCAATGAGCTAGATGCCCCGATGCCTGCGCATGTGGCCGACCCGATGATCAGGACGAGGCTGAGAGCGTTGTCCAAAGTTAGCTTTGAAAGCATCGTCTTCTCCTACTCGTAACGCTTGGTCTTGCGGTTGTACTTGCCGTACTTCACCTTGGTTGAACAGCGGGCAGTACGGGGATTCCTGCAGGGCATGCCCTTTTCGGCCGTCCAACCGCATGAGCACTGCTCCCAACAATCGCAGTCGCCCATCGGCGCAGCACACTTTGTGCATCGCATGTTGGCCTTACTGAACAAGGCATCGATTCCCGACATAGATTTTCCTCTCAGGTAGAGACGATAGGGATGTTCCAGCCGAGAAATGCTGCCCGGCCAGGCGCCTCGTCGACACCATGAGGGCGGCGATCATCGAAGATGAACCAGTCTCCCGTTGTCGGCTTGTGGCGAACCTTGCCTTGCCGGAACGTCAGGCCATCATTGTGCAGCACGACCATTAGAACCAGCCCCTCATCGTCGGTGTGCATGTCGACAGAGGCAGTCGCCACGAGAAGTTCCTCACGACCCCGGTAGCCACCAACAGCGCGGCGGTAGCCGTGCGCGGAGAGATCGGGGAGCCATGCGTCGCAATTACGGCTTGCCCAATTCGGAACCGTGTAGGTTTCAACTGGATCACCGCAGAACTCGTCTTTTTCAGCCGCAACGTAGAACTCCTCAGCCAACTCGCTCGAGAGCCTGATGACATGGTTCGGAATCGTGACAGAGCCACGAATCGTGCCGAGTGGCGGCGTGCCGCCCGCGGTGGCTGAGCGTGGCGACCTGTATCGATTCGGGAGTGCTGCCTGCTTAATGCAGGTCTCCGAGGCCTTTTTTTTCGTTCCGTTCATGACCCCGCCAACTCATGCAATTTCCGGCGATCGGCGAGCTGTTCAGCGTCGCAACCTTTCGAACCAGGCTCAAACGTGGCAATTTCGAGGAGTGCGGCAACAAGCTCGTCGAGTGAGGCACCTGTCAGACGCATTGCGATCCGATCTGCCAAGAATTCCTCGCCAGCGCGCGCAATGTCCGACCTGGACAACAGCGAGGACCAGCGTCGTCGGAAGTGGCCGCACTCATGCGCGACGGCAATCCGCAATAGCCGCTCATCCGCTTCCATCAGCATGCGAGCGGGGACGGAAATCGTGTTTGAAAAAGGCGCGTAGGCAATGTAGTGCTCCGCAATACGTGCTTTTGGTGGCTTTCGTTTACCGAGCGCCACAGTGAAGCTGTCGATCCATGATTGTGCTAGCTTGAGCTTCTGCAGCAGGCGGTTCTTCTGGTCTGCGGACAAGCCGCTGACCCAATCAGATGAACGGACAGCACTGGGCCGACTCTGCGTTGCCTGCGCCATCAACTACTCTCCCGTCGGGATCCGGCCCGTGCGTCGAAGGATAGTGGCTGTGAGTGCGCGAGCCCTATTGCGCTTGCACCGAAGTGCCCATCCTTCGACCACCAATGCACCGTGGCCATTTATCGCAACGAAGACGAGAAGCCAAACTGCCAGCGTCAGCAAGATGGATGTCATTTCGTTGAGCTTTGTATGGGGCTCGGGCAAGACCTTGCTCCACCCAGCCACCATGGTGCCAAAAGCGAGGGTCCCGCGCTGAATATCGACAATCAGCGCAAGTGGCAGCAAGATGGAAAATTGCCAGAACAGCGCGCGCTCAGCTGAGCTATCGTCAGTTGTGGAGAGATGCAACCAGGCTTTTGCCGCGCACATGGTGGCGACTAAGAGAAGGGCAATGGTCCAAAGAGTATGTAACATCGGACGGGTTCCAAGTTCTAATCAGAACGACGCTGGTGCGGCGCCGATACTTCAATGCGGTGAGGCTCCATTGTCAGGTCCACTTCCTATCGTGCGGTCAATCAATGACCGAAGCTTTTCCACTTTGGCGCGGGTGCCGAAATGGCTTTGGGAATGGGCCGCTTGGAAGGCTGGGTCACCAGCGCGACCACTGCGTTGTCGCAATCAGTCTGATCTTCCACGCTTGGCGAGATGTCTGCCTTCTGCTTGGCTTGACATTGCATGTCACGCTTCTTTGCCTCGTCAATGTGATCGGAGTACCAGGCCACCGTGTGGGCATGAACTGCGTGCGACATGAGCGAGGCCGCGACAGCAGCGACGCCCAGAGTCATCGCGAAATTCCTCTTCATTTGCTCTTTTCCGTTGTTAGAGTGGCAAGCCAGCGACGGAGTAAAGCCGCACTGCAGAGCGCGGAATGCCCAGGCGTTCAATTTCACCCTCAGTCTGGATAGGCAGGACCAAAAGTCGATGCATGAAGGCCCCCCCGTCGGGATCGACGTGAGTGCAAAGTCGCTCCACCAGTTCCCGATTCTGTTGAGGCTCATCCACGATCACAACATCGGCGCCGTTGAGATCAAACATAGGATAGTGACCTATCGCAGAACCCCGCACCTGGCCGTCAAATTTGACCTCTGCCTTCTCACGTACCAAGAGGGTCTGGTTGTCGACATACGCTACTCGCATGCCATCCTGAGCATGTGTTTCTTTCGTCCACTGCTTCAACGACGAGGTCTTTCCCGTTCGGCACCGACCAACGATTCCGAGAACCTTCACCGTTCCGAGACATTCGCTCACAAGATCCGCGACTATCGCAGGGGTCAAGATGACGTGATTCATTAGTTTTTCCAATTGGTGGTTATGCGGTAACTTTTTTTCGAACCCTTATTCTTGGGAAATCATCGCCCAAACGTTGAACATTAAAGTCGGAACCAGCAGCGCCAAGTAGTACTTATCCACCTCTCCGGTTGACGGACTGTACGCTAGTATCAGCGCGGCAAAGTTGCCGGTGGTTACTGCGATCGCAAGAATCTTCTTCATTGTGAAATCCCAGGTTTTCCTATTCGTGGTCTCTCAGTTCGGCGAGTGACACTTCCAACGTCTCGGCCGTGTCCGTGTGCAAATCGGCGGGTCCGACACCCGAAGGCATCTTGCGAGACTCTGCAGCGTCCCGCAGGACGTTAATCGCCAGTCTCAGAGCGCCAGCGATGGTTACGTTTGGCATGGGGGCTTTTCCGAGTTGTTAGCTGTCGGCCCACGCGGCTTTCATCTGTGCCCGGTCGGCGAGTTCTTCAGCGGTATATCGGCGCACCTTCTCGCCGTCGATGAGCCATTCGGTGCCGTCAGCCAGGCGCGCTGAAATCGCGCCTGGCTTGCCCAACACGGCGTACGCACGAACAGCATCCACGACGGCCGGAGCCGAAGGGTCGACCGCGCGAATCGCCGCTTCAGCTTCGACAATCCAATCCTTATGCAACTGCGCGAGTTCCGAAACTTCCATGATCTTCGCCTTCTCCATGGCGTTATATGGCTCGAAGGCTGTACGTGCGGCCATGTGGGCCACCGATTCGGAGTTTGTCGTATCCATTCTTGGACACCGCGACGCCTTTGCTCACGGTGCCTACTTCTCCGTCGACAACAAACACACCTTCCGTTGTTTCGACCTCTGTAAACCGCTCGCTGCTCAAAAGCCCGTTAGCAACGGTAGTGCGGATCGTTACAAGCTCTCCCACCGCCTTGAACTGTTGGCGTGCTTGCTCAGCTTTATCCGCAGCTTGTCGTTCCTCCTGGTACTTCTTCCAGCCGACAAGTGCGATGCGAGCGGCCACGCCTCCGGAGACACCGACGATGCAAGCTAGTGCGATGTACCCGAGAAGGCCAGCCAAGTAGTAGTAGAGAACTCCCGCAGGCCCGCTTCCGGTTGGGCCGAACGCAACATCGATTGAGCCGCTGAGTTGGGCGCCAGCCGGCAGAATGCTATTCAACACAGAAATCGGTGAAAAGCTTGCCTCTCCCCGGAAAAACTGGATCGCCTGCCAGAAGCAGTACAGCATGCCGACGAAAGCCATCATCGAAATTGCGAGGCTCGCGGCTATCCTGGTCGCTGGTGTGGTATTCCTGGCGGAGTTCATATCGGCTTTTCCTATTCCTCATCCGGCAAAGTGCTGGGATCATCGTTCGCCTGCTCGTTCAGTTCCTTGCATGCCTTGCTCGACAGCGGAATGGTGACGCAGTTGAACGACACGAAATCGTCGCCAACCTGATCGGCGCCGGCATCTTCGAGCAGCTTCTTTGCCTGCTTGTTGAGCCGATATCCCATGCGTGCTTTTCCTGGCCCTTGCTCAACTGCGTGCGAACCACATAGGAACCTTGTCGCCCGCCTCGCGCAGGTTCTCCAGCATGTGGCCGCAGAACTCATTTGCGGCATCCACTGCTGTCATGCCTTCCGGAATGCGCTCGCTCGCATACAGCGCATCGTGAAGGGTGCCCATCGTTCCCGTAGCGGAGAAGATATGCCGCTGCTTCTTCGCCTGCTCGGGCTCAAGTGCGAGGTTGACCGCGTTTGTGAGCATGATTGTCTGTACTGCCCACAGGAACTGCTCCTGCTTCGTCATAAGTTCTCCTTTTCCTCGGCGTCAGGCCGCTAGCTCTTGCCAGCGACTGACTGTTACGTTCCAGTATGCCTCCGCCCGCAGGCCATCGTAGGCCCCGAAGGAGAAGCCGTCATTCATTTCGATCAGCGCGGTCTCGCCCGTGTCGAGCACGCCAAAGTCGATAACGAAGCCTGCCGGCATGCCCGCGTCAGCGGCCAGCGTGGCCACCGCGCCTCGGATCACGTCCAGGTCGGGGGCTGCACTCCGCTCCCCGCCATGGTCCGCGAGCCGAACATCAAGGACAACCCCACCCGCGACGTAGGCACGCCATTCACTGACGAAGCGCACTGGATCGGAGATCCAGACTGGCTTCGAGCCCGAAGCACCATTGAATCTGTAGTCGCCCTCGAACTCCGCCACGAAGCCAGTAAAGCGCTTCCACCCATCGGCGGGCTTGATGAACAGCCGCTTGCCGCTCACCAGCAAGGCGCGCGCCTCGTTGAGAGATGTCAGCTTCTGCACCTGGCGATATAGAAGGTGCGCAAGGCTGGCCGGGTACGGTGTGTGGGGCGGGAGCTCCTTGCCGAGCTGCCGCAGCGCATGCTTGACGAACGGTACAGATCCCACCGCCACGACACCGGGCGCGACCTTTACCTTCGCGCGCTCAACCTGCGACGCCGATGCGCGAAGCACGACGATGCCCTTGCTGGTCGCCAGATCGGACATGACGGTTTCCTCACGCCCGAGCATGCCGTTGCCCTTCGTCTGAACGAGAATGCCGTTAGGAGTGACCACTGCGCTTTTCCTGTGCGTGGCGCATCAGTCGATGACCGACAGGCCGAGGCCTTCGGCCAGCGCCTTTGCTTCGTCGGGGGTATTGCAGCAATCGATCCAGAAGTCCTGCCTGGTTGCGACAGCGATGGCGTAAGGAGGTACGTCAGGCCCACACTCGTTCTGGCGGCCGATGACAACTGCGACCCCGGCCGCAAGGTACCCGGCCATCTCTGCCCGGCATTCCGGGAAAACCTTTGCCACGTGCGCGGCCTGGGCTGTGGTGAGTGCTTCCATGGCTTTTCCGTCCTCTACGCCGCTGCGGCCCGGTGCCTATTTTGCGCCCGATGAAAAGCCCTGATACAGCTTGCCGGGTTCTGGAGCGCATACGGGGTGAGCGCATAGTCCCGAAACTCTTCGTCGAACGTGTCAAGGAAGCCGCGCTGCTCGGCTTTCCGCCGATACTTGTCATGCCGACGTCGGTTAAACCAACCGTTCAGCATCTGTCCAACATCCGGCCCGCGCCGCGAGCTACTGGACAAGACGCCTCGCAGGGCATATCCGGCGACGAGACCGATAACGAGTTCTTCCATGTGCATGTCTTTTCCGGTGCCTTTACGAGTTCTGGCGAGCAACCGCCCCGTACCAAAATGCACGTACGCGTGGGCTCATCATGACCGCTGATGCAATGACACCGCCAACCGTACTCGCTACCGGCGCGGACAAGCCGAGTAGGTCAAGGGTGATAAGGCCACCCGCTACCGCGCCGGCCCCAACTGCCGACGCTAAGCGGCACGCTTCTGCTTTCACGTTCATCGTCATTTTTCCTATCGGATCGGTTGCTTCAGGACAGCGGCGCGATACCGGGAGCGCAACAGCAGATCCGGAACCGGCGCAAGCACCTCGGCCATGAACTGAAGCTCTACACAGGAATCCACGCCGTTTTGCTGTGCCGCGCGATCGAAGGCTGCCTGCGCCGCTTCGAGTCGTGCCTTGTCGCCGGACGCTAAGCCACGAATTGCGACTCGCTCGGCTTCGGTAAGGATCGTGCTCATTTTTCGATCAATGAAGGATCCCGTCCGGATGCTTGTTACGCCCGAGCGCAGCATTCAACTGGGCGACGCCACCGGCAACAACTTCGGAGTGGGCTTGTCTCTCCTCAGCGGTCCCTGCAACGATCATCGGAATGTTGTGCATTCCTTCCGCGAGAGCCAGAATTTTTTGCTTCTCTGCGGAGTCGGGTAACGACCGCGCTAGCAGCCGTATTTGTATCGCACCAACGCTTACCAGGTGCAGCGCGTCACGCTCTGCTTTGCTGAGTTCTTCCATGTGAAGCGCCTACGCGAGCTTCGCGTTGTCAGCCGAAAGGATCGCCTCGGCCGCCTTGTGTTTGGACGGAAAGCCCGCCCCCAGGATGACGGCAGCACGCGTGCCCTTGCCGAGCACCTTCGCATCGCCCTTGCATTTGGCAAACCACCGCCATTTGAGAGATTGCTTGCCCTTGCAATCCCACACATGCACCTGCTCCCGCCACACTTCACCGGCCTCAATGTCGTTGATCTCGACGTGCTGGTGCGCGGAGCGTCCGGAGTCCGCAATGGTGGTGAAGTTGTAGATGGGCATGGTGCTTTTCCGTGTTTAGAGCGCCTTTCGGGCCTTCCCTGATTCAACAACGGCGTGGATGACAATGCCAACGAGTGCAACTGCGGCTGCGACGCACGCCAGCGCGGTCTGGCCCAGCGCCAGCCAAGTGCCGGCTGTTCCCGCCCCGACTCCCGTGATGAGGCCCGCAAAGTATGTCTTATTCATGTTTGTTTTTCCGTCCAGTCAGTGAAGGTCGTAGTCACGTTCCAGCGAATTGTCCGCCAACGGACATTCACGCAGTGTTTGAAGCATCACGTGTCCGTCGATAACCTCATGCACGGCCTCGCGCAGCACCTTAAGAGAAGAGGTTGACTTGAGTTCCACCTCGACGTCCGGCAAGCCGCCCGTGTCGGGATGAACTTCCCAGGCGGTAGCCAGCCCGTGCCGGTCGCGTGCCTGGCGAAAACCTTCAACATCCGCTGCACACTCAGCGCGAAAAGAAAAACTCTTCATTACCTTTTTCCGTCCTATCGATCCAGCTCGTACTTGGTCAGCAGTTCAGCCTTGCGCCGTTCCTTGCGTATGCGGCCTTCGGTAGCATCTGCGGTCGGCTCAATGTCCGGCCTTGCCGCGAGGGTGGCGTCGTAGCGCTCGGTCTCTGCCACCAGGCGCAGCAGCTCGCGCAGTTCCGTCTTCGCAGTTGAAAACATCATTTACTCCTGTCGGAAGATAGTTGGACCACCAATCAGGCCCACTTCGACCAGTTCCGTCCGCCCGTAGTTTCTGCGGGACTTTCGGACCTCGTACCCATCTTCATCCTTGCTCAGTCGCGCAATATGGCCCGACACCGGAGCAACCTCATCGCGCACGGCAGCGAGATCCCGCATCATCAGGTCACCCCGCAGAGATCGCAGGCATTCGAGAAGTGTTGCCACAATGCTTTTTCCGTGTTCAAAAAGGGATCAGCGGCCGCCGATCAACCGCCGTACCGGGTAGATATTGAGTCGAACCGCGCTTGGCGCATCGCGGGCACTCGTAAGACACCGAGGGCGCGAGGTTTCCACGCAAATATGCTTGGCGCAATTGGGCTGTCGCTTCCTGCGGTACTACGTGTCCTTGCGTCGCACACGCTCGTGCGGCTCGACGTCGCTCGAATCGCTTCAAGAGCCCATTCAACATCACTACCCCCTGTTTTTCCATTCAAATGTTCACACCACACGCGGTAAGGACTGCCAAGACGGCGGATGCGATGAGGCAGTAAAGTCCAGCTCGAACCCAAGAGTTTGCAATGCGGCCGGCTTTGCGGAGCTGGTCATCAAGCCCGCGAAACACGTGGACATGTCCTCCAGCCGCGAACGATTCGATGGAGGCTGCCACCGCGTCAATTCCCAAACGTGTCGCGTTCAAGACTGAGTTCAGGCTGAACGCCAAAATCACACCACCAGCGAGCCCTAATACGGCGGACAGCACCTGCATAGTCTGCAAAGTCATGACCTATATTCCTTTTCAAACGACCTTCAGCGTGCGTGCCGCACGGCGGATGCGTGATGCTGCGGCCTTCGCCGTGTCACCCACTTGACTCCAGTCGTGGTGCCACCAGGCAATGACCGTCGCCGCGGTTGCAGTGTTCTCCGCACCGATCACTGCGGCCACTTCCGTAGCCACCGCCGCCCACCAGGCAGAGCCTTCAGCATCGGTCGCTCGTGCGTCGATGGCACGCCTGTAGATAGCTTTCGCAGTATCCAGTGAGATGTCCATGCTTTTCCGATTAGCGGTACGTGTTTCTTGTAAGCATCCGACACAAACCTGCAAGAGCTGCTGCGAAGAGAACGAACAGGAGCCAGCCGGGAGTAGTTGTGCCGGAAAGCGCTCTCAAGGCGCTTGCAAGAGGTTGTCCCCATGCCGTCGCGATGAGAAATAGGATCACTAGTTGAACGGCAAAATGCAGAGCAAAGTCCTTTCTGGCGTCCTTGTCGTGCTGCTTTCGCCAGTAGGCTCGGTGAGCTTTGTATCTCGGACTATCTTGCCGATCCGCCTCCATATTCCGAAGCCGTTCAAGGGGAGACATTTGCGAATCTTTCATGGTGAGCTTGTTTCCCTTGAAATTAGCGGTACAGAACCGCATCCAGCGCTTCCAATGAAGCTGCGAGATCGCGCCATTCTGACCAGTTGCTGTCGGCGCCGAACTTGCTGTGCACTCGCCGCGCACAAGTGGCCACCGACAGAATTTCCTTCGCTGGGCAAAGGGTCACTGCGTTGCGCAACGCCAGTACGGCCATATCGCTGCGCTCGGCCACGCCATCGTCATCGACATCGGACAGGACTTTCTTAGCCGCGATTACCATCATGGCCAGTTGCGCTTCAAGCTGCTTGATCTTCTGTTCGGATTCGGTCTTTGTGCGCTTCAATCGTGAAGTTGCTTCCAGTACGAATTCGTCACCTGGCTTGTCCTGCGTCCAGCAGCTTCTTTCGAAGTGGTCATCGACCAAACCACGCCCTTCCTCGTGCTTCGGACGGCCGGGGTTGTCGGGGTCGTCCTCTATCTCGCTGCACGCCCACTGGGTAGCTTCACCACCACCAGTTCGTGCAACGGAAAGCGCTCCACCGCAAATTCGGCAAGACGGCACAGGCATCGCTGTGTATCGGTCTTTCAGTAAGGCGATAAGCTCAACGTCGGAATACTCAGTCGGCTCGCGATTCGGATCGAATTTCATCCCGTTTTTCCGTTTGGAAGTTTGGTGCCTCGGAGCATTTTACATATCCCCATTGGGGATAGTCAATTTTCTTTCGCGTGCCACCCCAAAATCTCTTGAATGTACGCACGCCCCATTTCGGGCAAGGCACGGGCGTCAGACGATTCGCTCGGGAGCAGCCACTTGTCGAGCGTACGCTTTGACACACTGATGCGGGTCGCAAACTCATCTCGCGTCATGCCAAGCTGTGTCATTGCGTCGCGCAAAAATTGTTGCTGCGAGGGCGGAGGATTTCTCTTCTTAGCGTCCATCAAATACTGTTATCGGCGTCCGTGTTCGTGGTCTGTATATCCCCATCGGGGATGTCAGTCAAGTGACTGCGAAACGATCGCCAACGGCTGCAATCGCCTCCCTGAGCTCTTGTAGGGAGACTTCCAGATATGGCGCAACGTGATCCAGTTCGGCATGCCCCAGCAGCAACTGCACGGTTTCGAGCGACTGTCCCTGCGCCAGGAGTCGGCTGGCGAACGTCCGCCGCCCCGAGTGGCTGCTATAGCCCTTCCCAAGCCCGGCCACCCGATAGAGCCCCGTCACGTAGCTTTGCAGGCTGTCGGCCGCCAGGTAATCGACACGCGCGCCGGCCTCGTTGATCCTACGCTTGATGCTCAGCTCGTAGGGGCCGCCCTTGTGCGTCAGGATGAGAGAGGTCTGAGGCATCAGGCCTCGCCATTTGCCGCGATCCAGAGCCGTGCCCTTGTCGTGCTCCCACCGCCATTCAATGTAGCGCTCCACGGCCGCAATTGTCTTGGGGTGGCTGAGATACACGCAGCGCTGGCGGCAACCCTTTGTGATCGCGGAGCGCAGGCTTACCTCTTCGCGCAATTGGCCTGAGGCTTGAAGCACATCAGCGACCTCGATGCGGGCGATCTCGGACACCCGCATGCCACAGGTGAAGCCGAGCAGAAGGACAAGCGCATCGCGCTCCGGGTGCCGACTGGTGGCCTCGGTGACGCGGAGGAGGTGGCGGATCTGAGAAGATTTGAGGGTCTTGGCGCGTTTGATTTTCATCGTTGTCCGTCTCGGAATACGCTCGATTTCGAGCTTGTTACGAGAGAAAAACGCGCAGCGCTCCTTTCCATCATAAACCGGCCAAATGCCTGGTGTCCTCGGAAAATATACGGTGCCTGGTCGCGATTGGCCTACCGACGGAGGTTCGTTGCTGGCCAGAATGGTCAGTCAGCCCGGGCCGGCGGCTCAGCAAAAGTTGCGGCTGCTGGTTTCCAGACGACCCAGCATCGGCGACAGATCTACTACACGCTGCGCCACCAGGTGCCGCACCTCGCCTTCGCATTGCCATTGCCCGAAGACGCCGGCCAGGGTGGCGCCCAGCACTTCCTTGCGGTACCGCTCGAAGACATGGGGCCAGACGATGATGTTGACGACACCGGTCTCATCTTCCAGTGTCATGAAAATGACGCCGTTCGCCGTGGCGGGGCGCTGGCGTACCGTCACGATGCCGGCCGCGCGTGCGGTCTGGCGCGGCCGGTAGGTGGCCAGCTCGGCTGCCGGCGCGAAACGGCGGCCGGCCAGCGCCGCGCGCAGCAACGCCAGCGGGTGGCGCCGCAGGGTCAGACCCATGGCCCGGTAGTCGCCCACGATTTCTTCGCCCTCGGTCGCTGGCGCCAGTTCCGCCGGCGCCTCCGCCAGGTCAGCGGGCCGCAACAGGTCCTTGTCGGGCACCGCGGCGGCCGCCTGCCACAGGGCCTGCCTGCGCCCGCCGGTGAGCGAGGCCAGCGCGTTGCCGGCAGCCAGCGCTTGCAGGTCATGCCGATCCAGTGCGGCGCGCCGGGCCAGGTCTTTCGCATCGGAGAACCCGCGAATGGCGCGCGCCTCCTCGATGCGCTGCGCCGACTCGCGCCGCATCCCGCGCAAGAGGGAAAGGCCAAGGCGCACCGCAGGTAGAGGGTCTACGGCCGTGGCCTCGAGGACGGAGTCCCAGCCGCTAATCGACACGTCCGCCGGCAGCACCGTCACGTCGTGGCGCTTCGCATCCTGTACCAACTGCGAAGGGGTGTAGAAGCCCATCGGCTGGCTGTTCAGCAGCGCGCAAAGGAAGGCGGCCGGCTCATGGCGTTTCAGCCAGGCCGAGGCATAGACGAGCAGGGCGAAGCTGGCGGCATGACTCTCGGGGAAACCGTACTCGCCGAAGCCCTGGATCTGCCGGAAGATGCTTTCGGCGAATTCCAGATCGTAGCCGCGTGCGAGCATGCCGCTCACGATGCGTTCGTGGTACTGGCCGAGACCGCCTTTTCGCTTCCACGCGGCCATCGCCCGGCGAAGCTGATCGGCCTCGCCGGCGGAGAAGCCGGCGGCAAGCATGGCCACCTGCATGACCTGTTCCTGGAAGATCGGTACACCGAGCGTGCGCGAGAGGGCCTTTTCCATATCGGCGCTCGGATAGGACACAGGCTCGAAGCCCTGGCGGCGGCGCAGGTAAGGGTGGACCATACCGCCCTGTACCGGGCCCGGACGCACGATGGCCACCTCGATCACCAAGTCGTAGAAGGTGCGCGGCCGCAGGCGCGGCAACATCGACATCTGGGCGCGCGACTCCACCTGGAACACCCCGATGCTGTCGGCCCGGCACAGCATGTCGTAGGTCGCCGGATCCTCGGGCGGGATGTCCTGCAGTTCGAAGGCCTCGCCGCGCCGTGCCGAGACCAGATCGAGCGCACGGCGAACGGCCGACAGCATGCCCAGTGCGAGCACGTCGACCTTGAGCAGGCCCAGCGCGTCCAGATCGTCTTTGTCCCACTGGATCACGCTGCGGTCGGGCATGGCGGCGTTCTCGATCGGCACCAGGCGCGACAGCTTGTCCTTGGCGAACACGAAGCCGCCCGAGTGCTGCGACAGGTGACGCGGGAAGCCAAGCAACTGCGTTGCCATACTGGCCCAGCGCTGGGTGAGTTCGGCGTCGGTGTCCAGCCCGCATTCTGCGAAGCGCAGCAGCAGGTCGGCCTTTCCATCGAACCAGTGATGTGCCTTGGCAACCATGTCAACGATGGCCGGATCGACGCCCAGCGCCTTGCCGGCCTCCCGCAGGGCGCCACGGGGGCGATAGGTGGCCACCGCCGCGGCCAGGGCGGCGCGGTTGCGCCCGTACTTGCGGTATAGGTACTGGATGACTTCCTCACGCCGCTGGTGCTCGAAGTCCACGTCGATATCGGGCGGTTCGCCGCGCTCCTTCGAGATGAATCGCTCGAACAGCAGATTGCCGCGCGCGGGGTCGACCTCGGTGATGCCGAGGCAATAGCAGACTGCCGAGTTCGCGGCCGAGCCGCGCCCCTGGCACAGGATGCCGTTCGATCGGGCGAAGCGCACGATGTCGTAGACGGTCAGGAAGTAGGGCTCGTAGTGCATCTCCGCGATCAGGGCCAACTCGTGCTCCAACTGCGTCTGGACCGCGAGCGGGATGCCCTTGGGGAAGCGGCGGTTCGCGCCGATGTAGGCCTCCTCGCGCAGGTACTCGGTCGGAGGCCGGCCGTCGGGTACCAGCTCATCCGGATACTCATACCGCAGTTCATCCAACGAGAACCGGCAGAGGTTCGCGATGTGTACGGACTCGGTGAGCAGCCGGTGTGGATAGACGTTGGCCAACCGCAGTTGCGAGCGCAGATGCTGTTCCGCGTTCGGCGTGAGATCGTAGCCACACTGAGCCACGGGCTTGCCCAGGCGGATGGCGGTCAGCAGGTCCAGCAATGGCTTGCGCGAACGCACGTGCATGAGGACGTTGCCCGTGGCCACCAGCCGCAGGTGGTGATCCGCCGCAGTCTGTTCGACGCCGGCGCGGTGGATGTCGTCCATCGGCCGGTAGAGCAGGTTGAGCGCCATCCAGGCCCGGCCGGCGAAGGTGGTAGAGATCCACGCGGCCTGGCTGCCGAGTTTCTCCGCCGGCGCGCAGTACTCCGGTGTGAAAACGATCAGACAGTCAGGCAGGCCGCGCAGATGGGAGTAGGGTGGTTCGGGGGAGGCCAGATCCCGCAGGGTTAGCTGGTAGCTACCTTTCGCCGCACGCATGCGGCCGAGCGTGATCAGCTCGCACAGATTGCCGTAGCCTGCACGGTTGCGGGCCAGCGCAACGAAGGATAAGGCCGTGCCGCCATCGGCATTGACGAGACGGAAGGAGGCGCCGACGAGGAGTCTCAGGCCGTGCTGCTTGGCAACGGTGTGCGCGCGCACGATGCCGGCCAGAGAGCATTCGTCGGTGATCGCCAGCGCGTGGTAGCCCAGTTGTACCGCGCGCTCGGCCAGCTCCTCGGCGCGGGAGGCGCCCTGCAGGAAAGAGAAATTCGAAAGGCAGTGCAACTCGGCGTAGTCGGGAAGCCCGCCGCCGGAAGAAGTGGGCAACATGGCTCGATCACCCGAACAGCCCGTGCAGGTACCAGCGTGCGGCGTCGCCTTCGCGACTGCCCATGCGCTCCTGAAAGATCCAGTAGCAGGCATGGTCGCGGCCCTCGGCCACATAGTAGTCACGCGTGACCACCTCGCCTGCCCACCATCCTGCCTCGATGCGCTCTGGCGGGGACACCATGCGCAGCGGGGACCCATAGTAGGGGCGATGCTCGCGCTCGAGCAGGGGGATCGGCTGGTCCAGCAGCCAGACCGGCCGAGGCAAAGCCGGCGCGGCGGCTCCGGCCGGGATCTTGTCCGTCACGGGCACCCAGGCGTTCGCGACGGCGGGCCGGTAGTCGGGCTGCAGCGCCGGCTGCAGGACGCGATCCGCGCCCAGTCGCGCGACGAGCAGCTCCAGCAGCCGGGTGTGGTCCTCCGGCGTGCCGCTCGGTTCAGGGAACAGGCTTTGGCTCGGCGGGGCCAGCGGCTGGGTATCGATGGCGGCCAATTGCACGGCGATCATGGGCGCGTCGACGCTCAGCCGTGCCAGCCGCTCGCGCAGCAGGCGGACCAGGTGATCGGCATGCCAGTTCGGCTCGGCCAAGGCGATCTCCACGACCGTCGGCGGGATCGCCTCCCGACCCCGCTCATGATGCAGGGACACGGCAAAGCGCGTGATGGCCAGGTGCCGCGCCGTGAGCCAGCCGATCAGCTGCTCGATCAACCCGGAGGCATAGGCCAGGGTGGCCTCCACATGCTCGATACGGTCGGGCAGGTCCACCCTCGCGGAAAACTCCGGCGGCGCCTCCAGCCAGTCGAACACTTCCGCTGCCTCGCCCAGTGCGCGGTCGAGCGCTTCGTTGATGGCGGCGCCGCAGCGCCGCTGCAGGCCGGCCCGCGGCAGGCGGCGCAAGTCGCCCAGAGTGCGGCAACCCAGGCCGTCCAACCACTCGGCATGGATACGTGCGGCCGGCAGGGTTGCAGCGGGGAGGGCGCCCAGCCGACGGCCGAGGCGGGTTGTCTTGAGCGACACGCCGCCGCCAGCGCGCGCGAGGAGCCATGCGGCCTGCGCTGTGGACGCGCACCCGGTCACCACGGTATAGCCCAGCGCGTCGGCGGTCGCACGCATGCGCGCGCGTAGCCGACGGGCACCACCGAAGAGCCGCAGGCTCGCGGAGACGTCGACCAGCACGGCGTCTTCCTCGGCGCCCACGACACACGGTGAAAACTGCAGGAGGGCGAGGGCCAGCGCACGCAGGCCCTCCGCCTCTCGCGCCGGGTCGCGCTCGATGAGCACGGTTTGCGGCGCGATCGTCTGCACGCCGCCGCGGCGCATATGCGGCCGCACGCCGGCGGCGCTGGCCAGCGGCGAGGCGTGGTGTACACGGTCCTTGTCGAGGACTGCCACGGCCAGCTCAGTGGACCAACGAGGCCGGAACACTTCGAGGCATAGGCGCGGCAGGCGCAGGCAGATCCACAGGCGATGCATGACGGCGAAGCAGGATGGGCGAGGGCGCCAGCGGAACAAAGACGGGCTTGTCCTGCTGCGGGCCGCGGCGCTTGAAGAAGGTAAGATCGGCGCCACCAGCTGCTGGGACGATGCCGACCCGTAGCGGCGCCGGTGACGCGTCTCGCGCGCAGGCGAGAGGGCGTATGAGGTAGAACAGCGCTTCGCCCGACTGCGCGGCCAGGTGTAGCCGGCGCAGGGCATCGTTGCGCATGTGCTGCTGCCACAGCAACACCGCGCCGCAGGTGCCAGCGCGCAGCATCTGCTCCGTGGCCCAGAGGGCATCGGCGGTACGTTCAGCGCGCACCCAAAGCAATTGCCGAGGGGGCAGACCCCAATTGGCGAAGGCCAGCGCCTGAGGCGAATGCGGGGGCTGTATCAGCGCGACGGGGCGCGTACTTGCCATCAGGGCCGGTCGTAGCAGGCGCAGCTCGCCGACGCCGGGCTGCTGGACCAGCATTTCCACCAGTGTGCTGGCTGGCCAGCCGCCGCCGGGGAGTTCACCGACCAGTTCCTGGTAGCCCGTGGGCACGGTACGGCCAACTGCCCGGGCGAGCTGGGACGCACGCCAAAGGGCAGGGTGAATGGACTCGGGGAGAGGAATGGGCATGGCTGGTTTCGGAGCAATCTGTAAACCAGTCTACTGTATATTTATACAGTGGTCACTCAAAAGCAGAAAGATGCCCTAAGCACCATATTGCCAGTTCGTTTGGTGACGAAGACAGCATTTCATCAAACTTGATAGTCCTGAAGGGGGATGGAGCGGGGAAAGGCCCGCTGCTACAGTCGCCCGCGCACACTCCTCGCGCTCGGGCCGTATCCTCAGTCGGAACAGGGCCCCGGCACGCCGCCGGCGTGCGCTCGCCAACAAATAAAAACGGGTCAGGTCACATGTTCCACGGTCTTCGTGCCGGCGCGCGCTCTCGCGCGGCCGGCCTGTTCACGCTCGCGCTTGCCGCGGGCCTGCTGTCCGCCTGCGGCAGCGACGAATCCCCATCTCCCCCCGCCGCCCAGGCGCCCGCCAGCCGGCTGGTGGTCGACACCGGCACGGCCGCGCCCGCGCAGGGCGGCACGCTGACGCTGAAAGCCACGCTGCTCGGCGCCGATGGCCAGGAGGTCAAGGGCGCGAAATTCGCGTGGTCGTCGTCCAACGAAGCGGTCGCAGTCGTCATTTCGGCTTCCGACCAGGCGCCGGCGGCGGCCAGCATGATGCAGCCGGTCGGCACCTATGCGTCGGTGCGCATGCTGGCGCCGGGCGAGGTCGACATCGTCGCCACGGCGACGCTGCCCGACGGCAGCCAGGCCACCAGCACCACGCACCTGGCGGTGCAGGCGCCGGCGGCGAAGACCTATGCGCTGGCGCTGTCGCCGTCCACGCTGACGGTCAACTATGGCGCGGCGGCGCAGGTCGTCACGGCGGTGGTGCGGCGCTCGGACGGCGTGGATGGTGCGGCGGACCTGACGAACTGGTCGTGGAACGTGGACAACGCCACCTTCGCCGCCGTGCCGGCGGCGGACAGCCACTCGGCGCAGGTTTCCACCACGGGCACGCTGGCCGGCACGGGCCAGCTCACCGCGTGCGCCAGCACGCCGGCGGGCGACCGGCTGTGCGCCAACGCGGCGCTGGCGCGGCCGCTGGTGGCACTGCCGTCGATCGCGTTCTCGGTGCCCTCGCTGAACGTGAAGCCGGGCCGTACCGGCACCGTGACGGCGACGCTGACCGACGGGCCGGGCGCCGACCTGGCCAGCCGGGCCACGCTGGCCTGGTCGATTCAGCAAAGCGGTACGGCCGCTTCCATCGTCAGCATGCCCACCAGCACCGGCGTGATGATCGGTCTCGACGCCGCGCAGACCGGCAACTATGCCGCGACGCTGACGCTGACCGCGACCTACCCGGACGGCCGCACCAACAGCAGCACGCTGCCGCTGACGTCCACGGGTGCGTGGAGCCGCCTGCCGGATGCGCCGATCGCCAGCCCGTCGCTCGTCAGCCTGGCGATCGACGGCACGCGCGTGTGGCGGCTGACCGCCGACGGCAGCCAGCCGGCGCGGCTGGAGCGCTTCGGCGTGGCCGGCGACGGACCCGCCGAGCCCGCCGCGGCATTGCCGGCGGCGGCGCAAGGCATGTGGCTGGCGGCGGATACGGACCCGGCGAATTCGGCGGTGGTGGTGCAACTGGGCGCCGATGGCGCGAGCGTGCCGTTCGGCAGCTTCGACGCGGCCTTCGCCAATCCGCGCGCGGATTTCACGTTGACGGGATGCGCGCAGTATGCGGCCAGCCCGACCGCGGGGCGTGCCTTTGTGAAGGCAACTGGTGGCACCGGCATTGTCTCGGCGGGCTGGTGTGTCACTTCCGGGGCGTGGTGGTGGCAGCCTGTGGGCGGAGGAGCGACCGTGAACAATTTCATCAGGGCGGTGCCGATCCTCGAAGGGCGTCCATTTCCTGGCGGTGGTGGCTTGGCGATCGAGGCAGATGGGTCACGCTACGTAATGCAGTCGGATGGCTCCCAGATCTGGGATGGCAGCGTCCAGGCTCCCCTTGCCTGGGGCGCTGTCTCCTCCGGCGCTATCGATGAAAATGCGCCGCTCTACGGTTATGTGGGCGGAAACGGAATCGTTGTCAGCCCCGGTTCGTCCCTGCCTTATGTCACCTTCGTGCCCTCGGCGCCGCCCCTGATCAAGCTGAGTGCCATCCCGCATTTCGTGATCGGCCTCCCAGCGTCCTGGTCCGCTCTCGTCGTCGCCAATACGGACGGCACCACGCCGACGATGCTCGCGCTGCCCGGCAATGCATTCGGGCTGGATTTCGCGGGCGCTGTCGACGCTAACGGCAAGCTGCGCATCGCCGCGCGCCTCGCGGACGGCTCGGTGTGGGTCTACGACCAGCCTTGATATAGCGGCTGGCGCGCAGATTGGTCCTTTTCCTCGAGCGTTGCGCTCCAATAGCCGCTGGAGATCGCAAGTCTCTACCGCACCGGCCGGCCGCCGGCACTTCAGTGAGAGTTATGCAAAGCATCATCTTTCCGGGCAACACGCGCCAGCCCTGCCAGGCGCGCTATGGCGTTCTCCATATCAAAGAGAGCGGCACACGCATTGCACAGATCGTCGTCGTACAGAGCGACAAAGACGCCCATATGGGCACTAGCCTGTGGAACACCGATGAAGGGCGGAATCTCGTACTCAATCGCATTCTGGAGACGGATCTACAGGGCGTTCGAATCGAGTACATCAGATTCGCAACGGTCATCCATTCGAGCGGCGTCCTCCACGCAATCGACCTTCCCATCGAGGTCGATATCGACGACTACGTCGCGAAGGGTAATCGCCATGACGTAGGCCAGGCACTTGCGCAAGATTGGATCGGTGTCTTGCGAAACCTCGTTGGGCGGGGCAATAAGCAATATGGAATCTGGAGCGGCGATGTCGTGGGGGGCTGTGCTCGGTTCTACATGGACTTCGAAGAGCGAAAATTCATCGACCCAGCGATTGCGCGCGAGTGGCTTAAGGCTCTTGGTTTCCCCCATGAAATCGTAGCGTCGTGAGCACCTGCGCGGCTCGACAGCGAGGCGGGCTGCCGATGGACTACGCGGCGGTCCACAACCCGGAACAGTAGTTGCCCCCCGCTGCGCCTACGAAGGAATCCATCAGATAACGAAGAGCATGTCGCGCTTTCACTGGAAGCGCCGTTGAAGCAGGAAAAGGCAGTGAGGTGGCCGCGTTGTTCGGATTCGTACCTGCGCTGGATGCAGTGGAAAAGGGCGCACATGCTGGCGCGGAGAGTCCACGCAGCAAAGAAGCGTTCCGAAGGGTATTTGGCGCGAACTTGGCAGGTTAAAAGGGTGCCGCCGTGGAGGGGCGCCATTCCGGAGCTTGCCGATCTTGCGTACTGTTACACAACGCAAAACCTTATCCGGTGTCCCTCATGTAGCGACCGCGTCTGAGACAGGCGCGGCCCCCGCGAACAGCCCGGCGACTTTCTGTCGTCACGGCGGCCCCTTGACTATATCGCAAGAGCCCTGGAGCCCTCCAATCCGCGCTCCTGTAGGAGTTTTCGTTACTCGTAACGAAAACCCCACGCCGCGACTCGGGAAAAGTGCGGAGATGGCAGAATGGTTAACGTTTTAACCTCTGGAAACCTCATGCCATTCTCTGATCTTGAAACTGACCGTATTTCGATTGTCAAGGCTGATGGGCAGCGTTTTGACGGGCTGAAAGCGAGTGTTCAGGGCAGCAAAATCTTCATGACGGGCAGTAAGCCCTTGGTTGAGCCTGGTGACATGATCGTCTGCGCTCGATCCAACGGTTCTGAGGAGTCCTACCGTGTCCTGGACCCTGGTTTTCATGAAGACTTCCACGGCATCCCGGCCGGCTACCAGATGAGCGTGCAGAAGCTGGGAGTGCTGCCCAAACCGGGAGCGCCGGGGAACACGACCTACAACTTTCACGGGGCGAATTCCCGAGTCAATGTCCAGTCCGTGGATAACTCAACCAACGTCGCCGGCATCGATCCCACGCTTCAGGCCGCGTTGCAGCACCTCGTTTCCGCGATTGAGCGTGCTGGCCTTACCGCAGACGGTCGGCGCGACGCCCTGGAGATTGTGGAAGGTGTGACCGCACAATGTGAAAGCCCCAAACCGTCCCGTGCCATCGTTGGCGCGCTTCTGAAGGGTCTTCCTGCGGTTGCCGAGATCGCCAAGGCAGGCGAGGCAGTCTTGGGCTTCATCGGGGCCGCGCAGTCCCAGTTCTGACCGATTAACCAGGGCCGGCGCTGTGCCGCCGGCTCGCATTCCCTCGTTTCAATTCAATTGGGAAGATTTTTCAAATCAATCGCGGTTCTACAACCTCGCTGCGGCGTTTGTAGTCCCCGGATATTTCTTCATAATTTGACATAATTATCATTATGAATTTAAGCTTTGTCAGGGCTAAGTTGTAATGTCCGCTATAGCCAAGTTCAAATGTCCGAGTTTGTCGGGCGTAACCTGAGCGGTTTCCAGTCTGCTGGAGGCTGCCATGACACCGGACACCATCACCCTAACCACGCGGCAAGTGTATTGACGGGCTTTAATCGTGCGGGCCATGGTGCAGATTGAATCCGTACAGCTTTCGCTAAAGGCCGATCCACGCCAACCTAGTTTTTCGGCAGTCTACCTCGCAATCGCGCTAGTCTTCCCGCCATTCGCTTCCCTGTCTCGTGAAATGCGACGCGTTCCCGCCGAAGCACGGCGCGTTAGCGTGCAGAGAGCGCCTATGGCGACGGGGAAAAATCACCACCGCCTCGCGCTGGCCTCCGCGGACTATTTAGCCGGCCGTCGGGCCACAAGAGCCTGAGTTAGCACGCTGCTTGCCTCCCCCAGGATCCTCTTAAGTGTGGCTTGTTGGAACTCTCTGAACGACGAGACCGTTAACGCGTTGAACACCTCTCGCAATAGCTCTTGGTCTAGGGCATGCAACGTTTGGCATGGTGCCCCCGCCGCCGCCAGCATCCGAGGGTGGTTGATGCGACGACGACAAGAGCCTTCCCAAGCATTGACAATGGATTGCGCGGTGTACCTTGGGGCCTATGTCCCCCTCGGTATCGCGACATGTCCTTCAAAACAGATGCGCTGCAATTCGGGCCTGCATCCCTCGAGCACCCATAGACAGCTCCCTGCCCCCACCCACTTTTCGATTGGTGCTGATGGCTTGCTCTGGTCCAAAGGACGAGCAGCGCGCACCGGCGTTGCAGCTTTACCGAGGTGTCATAAACCAGACCTATCGTGCGGTCACGCTCGCAGGCGCGGTGCCGAAAGTGATGATCCTCTCCGCCCTGCACGGATTTATTGGCCCGGATCTCGAGGTTGAGCCTTATGACGTTCGGCTCGCGCTCGAGCCCGCAACAAATTAGCGCAATGTCCGCGCTCAAGCATTCTGGCTTCGCTAATTATCACGATCCGGAGTTGCGCGGTGAGCATTGCTGGTCGTTTTCGCCCGTCAAATGGTCGAGACGCTCGGACGAAAATGCTTTTCGTTGTAGGGATAGCGTTTTCCGGACTCCAGGTCGAAAGCCACTCTGTCCGTCAGTGTTTCCAGCGCCTTGCCATACAGGTGAAAAAGCAGCGCCGGCTGGCCGTTCAGCACATGGATACTATGCACATCATCGGGCTGGTAGAGCGCAGGGTGACCAGGCTCGACCTTGAACTCCCTGTCGACCACCACGGCGGCCGGCCCGTCGTCGGCAGTGATCCGATAGACCCGGTTGGTCTCTTCCCCCTCGATCCCCACGATGATGGCCCAGGTGCCATGGTTGTGCGGCACGCTGGTCTTCCCAGGGTGCAGCGCGTTGACGTAGAGTGCAAAGCCTTGATCCGGATCAGCGTGCAGTACGTAACGCTGTGATCCAGACCCACCGGGCGCCGGCAGCGGAAAGTTGGCGAAAGAGAACCACTCGCGGCGGGCGGCAAGTTCCTCTAGCACCTGCGCCGTGCGCTCCAGCTTGTGCTCCGCGCTTTCCGCATGGATGCGCTTGATCCGCTTGACGGCCGCGGCCACGAGGGGCTTCCAGGCGGGGGAATGACTCATGCGGGTTCTCCTGTGCTACGTTGATGAACGGCGATATCGCCGGATGTCAATGTCCCGTTAACCAAGCGCCCGAGCAGCGCATGCGTGCGCTGCTCCGCCAAGGCAGCCGATGCCGGATGAAAGGGCGGATGGCCGAAGCGTCCGAAGCCGTGATCGGCCTCGGCATAGACATGAACCTCGGCGTGTGGCTTCCCTGCGAGATCCTTGCGCAGGCCGTCGACAAGTTCGGGAGGCGTGCGGAAGTCGAGATGCCCGATATGGACCAGGGTGGGCACGTCTATGGTCTTTCCAGCGCCCCCATGATCGCCCATGCGCGTCGGGTAATATGCCACGGCGGCATCAAGCACGCCCTGCGCCGCACCCAGGTAGGCCAATTCGCCGCCAAGGCAGAAACCCACGGATGCCACCGCGCCGGCACCATGGCGCGAGCGCAGCCACGCGGCGGTCGCTGCCAGGTCCTGGACGGCCAGCGTCCTGTCCAGGCCTGCGCTGAGCGCACGCCCGCGCTGTTGATCCTGCGGGTTGTATTCAAGGTCGACACCAGGCTCCTGGCGCCAGAACAGGTCGGGCACGAGGGCGACATAGCCCAGCGCGGCGTAACGTTCGGCAACCTCGCGAATCCAGCTGTTGATGTTGTAGATCTCCGGCAGAAGAATCACAGCCGGCAGCGGCGTGTCGGGTTGGATGATGGGTTCGACGAACCAGGCGCGAATGGCGCCATCGTCGACGGGGATGGAGAGGGTTCGAGCAGGCATTGTCATTGTGGTTGGGTGGATTCGAGGGACCGATGCACGCGAGCCAGCGGAAATCCCGCTGGCTCGCGCTGTGCTTGCGCGGTCAGCTGTTTTTCCCAGTCGAGATAGGCACGCATCGATGCGGCATTACCGCTTCGGCGGTCGTGAGCCCAGAACAGGAAATCGATGCGTTGCTCACGCGTCAACGCATCCGCCGGGGGAGCCTCGACCGGCTCGCCGGCGGCTTCCCAGCTCGCTTGCCCGCCGCGTACCACGAAGACACTGGCATGCTGGACGGAATCCAACAGGTCTGCCGCGGCAAGATGCGCCAGGCGGTCGTCCTCGGAGAACAGGATGACGTCCTGCCCAGATGCCGCTGCCGCGATGGGGCCGTCCAGGCGCGCCCTGGTTGCCCACGCCGCGCCGGGCGGGTGCGCCAGCAGGTAAGCCTCGCTGCTGCCCACGCACCACGCGGAACCGCCCTGCCCAATCCGCGCTCGGGCTTGGTCGACGTCCAATTCAGGGGCAAGCCTGAGAACGTCGCTCCAGGGGGGATCGATACGTGCCGCCTGGTCCGCCGACACGCCCTCCTTGCCCGCGCGCGCCACCGGTTCAGCCCGCGGCGCCCTGCTGCCATGGAGTGCCAGGGCGTAGGCATCCCAACCCAGCCGGCGCAACCAGAGCGCCGACTGGATGGCCCTGACGCCGTCGTCATCCACCAGCACGACCCGCGCGTGCAACGTCCCAAGCCAGCGGTCGCTGGCCTGGACCAGTTGGCCGCCAGGCGCGTTGTGTGCGCCCTCCAGATGGCCCTGGGCGAATTCCGCGGGCGTGCGGACGTCGAGCACGTAGGTCGTCCGGTGGTCCTCGGTGCGCCAGCGAGCCAACTGGGCTGCATCGATGGCGGGCACGTCCTGAGCTTGGGCGATGCCAAGGCTGCGCTTGCGCGCCTTCTCTTCCTGGGCAAAGTCCGGAGCGGGCGCCTTGTGCCTCAGGCCCGTCTCCAGATTCAGTCCGGCCAGTTGCCAGCCGTGGTTGCCATCTGCCAGGGCAACGACACGGTGGCCGACGCCGGCATCAATCAAGGTCTGTGCGCCCACGATGCCCCGCGTGCGTCCGCCACAAGCCACCACGATCAGCGTGTCGTACGACGGCGCCAGGGCCTCGAAACGCAGCAGGATCTCGCCATTCGGACAGGACAGCGCGCCAGGGATATGGCGTGCGGCATGTTCGGCCTCGCTACGCGGGTCGAGCACGACGAGCGGTGCTCCTTCCGCCTGAAGTCGGTCGAGCGTAACGGCATCAATGGACGGTGTCTCCAGGTGTTCTTCGGCCCATTCGCCCAATACTTTGCCTGGGACATAAACGCCCTGGAATACCGGATGCCCCGCAGCCTCCCATGCGTGGATGCCGCCGTCCAGCGCGAACACCTGCAGGTAGCCGAGCGATCGCAAGCGCGATGCCGCGCGCTGCGCGACATTGTCACCGGCATCCACCAGGACGATCATGCTTGCGTGCCGGGGCACCAGCGATGGCACCACCGCCTCCAGCCGGCTATAGGGTGCATTCACTGCCCACAGCATATGTCCCATGCCGAACTGTCCCTCCTCGCGCACGTCGAGCAGCGCCAGTTCCGTCCGCGGGTCGCAAAGCCGCGCGATGAGTGCCTCGACATCGATGCGTGGCACCGGCTGCCCGATCTCTGCTTGCGTCACGCCATGTCTCCCTGTCCGATCAAGCTAGTGATGGCATCCAGGCTGCTAGCCCGGCCAAAACCGGCTACCGCATCGGCCAGCGATGCCGCATGCGCTCCCAGCACCGGCTCGGCCAGGTCGAGGAACTTGGCGCGAAGATCGTTCCACCGCATTGGCCACGCCACGCTGCCATAGCCAGCGGTGACGGCATGTTCCAGCGTCCGCCCACTGGCCGCATGCAGTTCAAGGCGAGCCGAGGAACGTGTCGCCGCCGGGTCCGGGACGAGCGCCACGCGTTGGCTCAGCGCCTGCACGGTAGGATCGCCAAGTCGCGTCCGTTCGAAGTCGCTGGCCCTGCCCGTATGGCCGGCCAGCCCAAGCGCGATGCAATAGGGAAGGCTGAATTTCGCCTGCGTGGCTGTATGGGCGTCGGCGCTACCCGCGATGCGAATGGCCAGCGGGTGCACATACGCGATCACCTGCTCGACACCGTCCGTGTCCAGCGACGCATGCAATGCCCGCGCGGCGTCGATGGCTGCATGGGTCAACTGGCACGAGGCATAAGGCTTGAAGCTGATGCGTGAGATCTCCCAGGCGCCATCCAGGTCGACGTCGATGGCCAGCGCTTCGTCCTGGAGCAGGCTTTGCAGCAAGCCACGCGGGCCGTCCAGCACGCCGGGTGCGCCTTCGCAGCCCTGGCTGGCCAGCTCGACGGACATGACGGCATCGAGCGCCGCATAGCCCGCGTGCAGTGGCTTCGCCGGCGTACCAAAGGACGCCGCGAGACCACCGGCCTGAGTCGCGGCCAATGCGACGGCGTGGCTGGCCTTCGACGCATCCAGCCGCAGCGCGAGCGCGCCGGCCAGCGCTGCCGCGATGCGCCCGAGCACGGGCGTCACGTGCCAACCATGCGCCGTCAGCCTTTCACCACGCCCCTGCATGCCCAGCCTGGCGCCTGTCTGCAGCCCCACGGCGAAGGCAGCGATGAGGCGGTTCTCCGGCAGCCGGTATTGTTGGCCAAGCGCGAGCAACGTCGCCCAAAGGGGCCCGCTGCCATGGAGAATGGCGTCGACATGAGTGTCGTCATAGTCCAGCACATGGGACAACGAGCCGTTGACCCAGGCGGCCACCGGCGCCGCCGAGCGCCCGCCGGACAGCCACCATGCGGCTCCGTGGCTGGACCACAGGCGTGCGGTATTCGTGATGACGACGGCCTGCGGATCCCGTCGCGCGCCCAGACATACGCCAAGCCAGTCCAGCAACGAGTTTCGGGCGGCGTGCAGCACCTCGGGCGGCAAGCCGTCGGCGCCCAGCAACTGGTCGAATTTGCGCTGTGCGTCGCCGGCGATGCGGGGCAGCAGCAATGGAGGATGGTCGATGTGCATCAGTTCAAGGCGATGCCAGCCGACTGGATGGTCTTAGACCAACGCTGGTAGTGCTCGGCAATGCTCTGCTTCAAGCCCTCCGGAGAACTGAAGCGCAACGTGGCGCCGTGCTGTTCGAGAAACCGCTTGAACTGTGGGTCCTGCGCAATGCGGCCGATCTCCTTGTTCAGGCGCCGCGTAATCTCGGAGGGTAGGTCTGCCGGCGCCAGGACGCCGGCCCAAATGGTGACGGCCAGCTCGGGACGGCCCAGTTCCACCAGGCTGGGAACATCGGGGAGCGCCGCGGAGCGCTTGGGGCTGCTGACCGCGATCGCCTGGAAGCTGCCGCCGCGGATCTGGCCCAGTGCGGATGGCAGGGTCGCGAACATGGCATCGACATGGCCGGCCGCCACATCTGCCATCGCGGGGCCGCCGCCCTTGTAGTGCACATGCAGGACCTGGGTGTTCTCGGCCTCGCGAAAGAGCTCGGCCATCAGATGATTGGTCGTGCCCGCACCGGAAGACGCAAACGACACGCAGCCAGGATGCGCTTTGACGTCGGCGACTAGGGCTTGATAGGTCGCCGGCTTGTTGGGCGCGGTCACGAGCACGGACGGAAAGTCCACGACAGAGGCAATGGGCGTGAAGGAGTCGAACGGCGTGTAGCGCAGGTTCGGATACAAGATTGGACTGACCGCGATCTCGTTGGCGGTGGCGAACAGGAGCGTGTAGCCGTCAGGCTTGGACGCCGCGACGTGTGCAGTTCCCAAAGTACCCGAGGCGCCGCCACGGTTCTCGACGACCACGGGCTGCTTTAACGCGATGCTCAGCTTCTCCGCCAGTGGTCGGGCTACCAGATCGGCAAGGCCGCCCGGCGGAAACGGCACCACCAGACGAATGGATTGCTCGGGCCACTGCGCCTGTGCCGCAGGGGTAACGAAAACACCGGCCAACGCCAGAGATGCCATCGACAGCAGGCTCACTATGCGTCGCGGCATGAGCGAGGTCGATGGGCGGAAAGAAACAAACATCACACACTCCAGAACAATTTCCACGTCCACTGAGTGGCCGCCGCAAGTAGCGGCATCCCGTGGGGTCAGGTCATTGTCTGGGGCGCCGTGGTGTATTCAAAATGCCCATCGCGACTTTGCTTATATATTGCTTGTCGCAACTGAGCCGCCACAGATTTCCAAGGGTGGCTAAGCACCTGATTCAGAAGGGTTTTGGCGGATATCCAACGGCGCTTGCAGCCGCCATCATCACGCCCGCGATCAGTAGCGGTGATCATTTCGGTGCTGTTGCTGATGTTTCAGACGGGCTCGCCGCTCACGCAATAGCACCGGCATCCTGATGACGAAAGAACAACCGGAGCATCTGGAACGCCTGGGACACCACCGGGTTCACCGAATTCTGTCGACAGTAGAGGTAGTAGCTCACGTCCGGCATTTGCGGCAACCCTTCGCGATCGCCAAGGATGCGCATATCCGGCGTCAGCATCTCGACGGTGCGCGGCGTGATGCCTAGCCCCGCCCGCACCGCGGCGCGCACGCCGACCGGACTCGACGACGTATAGATCTGGCGCCACGGCTGGCCATGTCGTGCCAAGGCCTCCAGCGCAAAGCGACGAAACACGCTGGGCTCGTCGCCAAGCACCAGCGGCAAAGGTTCGCCGCGCGCGAACTTGAAATTGGCGGAACAAAGCCAGAGAACGGGCGCACTGCGGACGACGAACGATTCCAGCGCATCGTCGCGCCGGGTCGCGAGCGCCAGATCTAGCCCCGCATCATGCAGATTCTTGAGCAATTCCGGACTGCGGCCGATCGTCACCTCGTAGCTGAGGTGGGGCATGAGCCGGGAGAGCTGGGCGAGTATCATTGGCAGCAAGGCTTCCGCCGCATCATGCGATGAACCGAGGCGCAGCGAGCCGCGCGGACTTCGCGCCTGCAGGAAGGCCATCGCATCGTCGTGGAGCGCGAGCATTTCCTGCCCGTATCGGAGCAGATGTCGGCCCGTATCCGTCAACACCTTGCTACGGCCCGTACGCAGGAACAGCGGTTGCCCAATCAGTTGTTCGAGCTTCTGCATGCGCTGCGAAATCGCTGATTGCGTGCAGTGGAGTGCGGAGGCGGCGGCGTGGAAAGTCCCCTGGCGCTCCACCTCAACAAATGCGCGCAGCAAGATCAGGTCAAGGGTAGCCGACGCATCGGCTGGAAAGCGTTCCGATTCTTCTGCCATTATTGCCAACCCGCCTTTGTCCGGATAAGGCCTCTTCCGGTGCATGGCGAGAAGGCGATTAATCGCGCCGCTCGCATACGTAAGAGAAAAATTGTGCTTCGTCGCGAAAGGCTGTGGCCCTCGCTTTCCACAATGCCGCTAACCTTGTTTTCCACGAGTGTCGATCAACGCCGATCCCGCCAGCCACAGCGTGTTGATGAGCCGGCTCGCGATCTCCGGGCCGATATCGATGCGATTGGCCAGCGATTGCCTGGGATTGCCGGTGGCCATGCCGCGCAGCCATTGCCAGTAACGGACGGCCGCCGGCTTCTCGAGGCCTAGTGATTCGTGCGCGGCGGCGAGCGTTTCGCTGAGGGCGGATTGGCCTGGCGTGGCAATCGCTACGTCTCTCGGCAAGACTTCAGTGCCGGCAAAGATCAGCAACGTGACGAGGAGCAACGTGACAGCACCTTGCAGCAGCAGCCTTCCGAGAAGCAGGATCATCATCCCGATCGAAGCAGTCGATCATATGTGTGGTGCCCCCTGTTCCCAACGAAGAATTCCTGCTTTGCAAATTTGGGGTCAACGAGAGTAGATATCTCGCGTCTGCTCTATCCGGAACCAAAGATGCAACCCGCCTTGTCCGCGGTGGACTTTCCCAAGCCCTAAAAGCTACCCACCCACGTAATCTGCACCGCCTGATATGGTATCGCTCTCCCCTACACTACCTATGATCGGCTGGCCGAGATCGATTAGGGCATGCTCGTGGAGCACAAGCGGCCGGAGCATGTGCCGACCATTGCGGCAAAGGTCCAGGCATTGTGGGATGATCAGCACCAGATCTACCTCGCACGCACGCTATTGCGCGAGCCGCCGCGCCAGGCGCACCTCGCTCAGAACACGAAACGCCTGCGCTTGATCAATCGGCTGGATCCGGGGCACGCTATATTTCCCGGTCCGGATCCGTCCCATGATTCACTTATGGTTTCGCCGGCGGAACAGTCCCATCGTCTGACCACAAATAATCCTTGAACATTTCTTTGTAGACGGGATGCATTAGCAGGACTTTTTCGCCGATGAACGCTGCGGCTTCTGCGAACGTCATGTTCTTCAACGTCAGATTCTTGATCTCGTAGGGACGCAGCATTGGCTTGTCAGGATATTTCACGAGCAAGCATTCTTTCTCGGCGTCATATTCGAACTGGATACCTTTGGAGTTCATAGTGGTGTCTCAAAGCCAGATAGTGGTGTACGAATCCCACCTGTTCCAAAACGGAGGCATTCGGCATATCGGGTCATTGCCGATCTCATGCAAATTGCCGCGCCGGCTGAGCCGTAGCGAGCTTTCACAGTGGATTGGCAATTTCCCTCATCTTGGTCTCGTTGGCGTTCACAATCATCATCATCGCCTCCACTCATGTCACAAGAAAGCAAGCGAGCCGCACCAATGACTGTTCCACTGACATGTCTGACCATGCGGATGCCTGCAGAGCCCAGTTCTGCACCTAGGCGCGTCAGTAATGTATCCGGACTATGCTTCTCCCCATTGCCCGGCTCTAGCACGTCAGCTGGCACCGGCATTGGAGCCATCCCAGGTCCTGATTGTCCATTCCTGGGATTTACCGGAATTCGTATCAGTTGTGTCGGGCTAGCCTGCGCATGAGCATTTGTGAACAACCATCCGAACCAACCTTTGATCGTATTCCACATCGACGTTAGCCAACTAGCGTTTTCGCTTGTTGGCGGAACGCTGATGGCGGATCTGGCCGCTTGACCAAAAGGATTTTCGGATAATGAAGTCAAGCTCTGCGTAGTCAGCTCTGCAGGCAACCAATATGCGACCAATCGGTGTGCATTGTCGTATTCCAATTCATATCGGAATGAACCCGGTCCGGACACCGTTGTGAGAAAACCCGCTTGGTTGTACCCGTATACGACGGTGTCTGTTCCGCGCTGGTACAGCGTCATGTTACCCCGATTGTTGTACCGGATCTCAATTTGCCTACCAGACGTGTCGATGGCGGTAAGAAGTCTTCCCGCGCTATCATAGGTCAGCGCTCGGCCGATTTGCCCCTGAGGATTCGTCAAGATGGCAAGATTGCCTGACGTATCGTAGGAGTAGGTCCATCTTGCACTCTCTATATTGTCAATGGTATCCATCGCCGCGATGACAAGGCCATTTGCATCGTACTCCCATCGCAGACCGGTGCTTTGACCGAGTTGGATCGCTCCGAAGCCCAGCGATCCGTTCTGATCGCTCGTTGCATAGGTGACATAGCTCGTAGTCTGCCCCTTTGCATCGTAAGTAAATCCATCTACCCGATTTGGAGACGCAACCCTTAGCGGTAAGTTGTAGGTCGGATGCCACTCGGTGGTCGTTGTCTTCGCGCCAGCCGTTCCGTAACCTTCGATGCGTTGAGTCTCACGCCCGAGCGCATCATAGGTGTAACGGATTTCCTTGTCGGCAAAATCGACCGTGCTCGACAGGTTGCCGCTTGTGTCATAAGTGCTGGTTTTCGCAACGTCACCACACTCGACACACGGTGCCGACACGTTCGTCGGCCGCAATACATTGTTTTGCAGATCGAATGTATAGGTCCGGTTGCTGCCGTCCGCGGATGTCACGACGCTTTGACTCTGACTCAAGTATTGCACCTGGACTTTATCGGCACCGCCAGCATGCTCCGAACTGATTGCGCGTCCCTGCTCATCGTATGCGTAGGAAGCAAAACGTGCTCCGGCTTCATCGGTGATACCCGTTAGCGCTGTGGTGAAGCGTGTATCCTCATAGTGATAATGGCGAGAATTTCCATCCGGCCAAGTGACGCTAGCTAGAACTCCGGCTGAATCGTAGCTATATTGGATGACTTTGCCATCAGGCGTTGTAACCGACGTAATGCGGGCTTGCGCATCGTAGCCAAAACTCAGGATCTGGTTAAATTGGTTCTTGACATTAATAAGCAGGCCGGTCCGCGGAGTTACCCCAGCCGGCGTGTTGGTGTCGCTGTAAGTTAGCGTTGTCGTCCAGCCATTTCGCTCACGGACAGTCAAGAGTTTGCCCGTACTGTCATATGACTCGATGGTATCGGTAGCAGCCTCCACATATGTCCACCCGGAAATTAAGTTTGTGTTATCGAGCGCGACCTTAAGTGCATCATGATTTCCATCTGCCGCAGTCCACGTGTTTCCGCCCGTGGCAATAAACTGCTTGAATGCGCCATCTGCTCTAATGACAAAAAGGCGAGCCCCATTACCCTTATCAAACGGGACAACTAGTCGTCTTTGCCATTGATGCATCCAGAGCTGCGAGAAACCGTCATAGGGGCCAGAAAAGTAGCTTGATCGATAGACCCGGCTGAGCGTGAGAGCATTGAGACCTGCCCCTTGGAAATCCACCTCAATTTGCGCTTTTATGCTCGTGCCCGGATAGATAGGATTCCCGACCGGACAAGATTTCTCGATAATTTGGTCACGCGCTATACCGGTCGACCAGTATTCAGCTCCTCCACACTGCTGACCAAGTGGCTTGGCAAGATTCGGTGTAGACCCGTCAATACAATTGGTCCCTACGACGTAAGTATCGGAGTGTACAAACCGAGGATTTGGTCCATACTCATATTGACAAGTAGGGGTAGCGCCGACGAAATGGTACATGCCTTGGCCACGATCTGCTCGCGCTAAATAGGCTAGGCATGCGAGATCCTGGCTGGGTTGCCAAACGTCATAGGTGGTAACGCGATATGATGTAACTGGAATCTCAGCGAGCACTGCTAGCGGAGTCAGTATAGATGCTATCGCCAAGAAACGGATGAACAACCTGGAAAGAGCTAAATTCGTTGTCTCCGGAAACAAATTGGGAGTGCCTCGATTGCACCAACCGGCCCATTCCTTTATTCGTTTCAATTTCTTTCCTCATATTATTCATCATCTAAAGTGACGGACCCGTGCATATAGGGCTCGCTAAACCATATTTAGCGTATGATGGTTGCTACCAAGTACTTTGCATTATGCAAGGACTGCTGAAGAAACCATCGGGACCAGATCTGAGTTTAAAATTCCCTATGTATGGGGCAGAAAAAACGTCACACGAACATCACACAGCGCTTGTTCAGAAGAAAATGGTCCGCTTATGTCGGCACCTGGGTCGTCCAAGCATAAAGTTCCACCTGTACCAGGCGAGCGTGAAACAACATCAAGAGCAGGGTGAGGAAGAGGCCCTTCGTCGAGGGGTCTCGTACGAGCGTCAAAATACAGCGGAAAGGCTCACTAGTGCGGCGATCTGTTGGTTGCATTTGGTCGATCGATGAGCTCGCATGGCTCACTCCATAGTCTCACCCGTGCCCTCCTTTGTTTCGCCGACCGACTAGAGTGTACGGATCCCTATATCGTTAATGTATCGTTTTATTTACAACTGATATGTGATGTGTTCATATCTATGGATATTCGAAAGACGCAAGGCACAGTTCTCTTCTCTTTCCCGGTGGGAGATGTGTTTAACCGCTCGGAAGTCTTGCGGTTAGGGTTACCGTATCGTAGTATTATCATACGATACGATTGGAGCCAACATGGCCAGAACGGGTGTTTCCTATGAGAGTGTGGCGGTGGCCGCAGATGCTCTCGTCGCTGAAGGGCAGAAGCCAACCTTGAGTGCGGTGCGAGAGCGGCTGGGCAACACCGGCAGCATGAACACCATCCATCGGCACTGGACGCTTTGGAGCGGTCAGCACAAGCCGGCACCCCGAAAAATCAACGAACCGAATACCAGGTTGCTGCAGGCTTTGGGTACAGAGCTATCGAAAGCCGCGGAAGAAGCTGCGAGCGAGGCAGAAGCGAACCTGGCTCAGGCCATGAAGGAGTTGGCGGTCTTCAGCGCCAACGGCGAGGCCTTGGAAGCCGAGCGCGACGCCCTGGCTGAGCAACTGTTGCAGGTGGCCAAAGAGCGCGATGTCCTCGCTGGCAAGGGCGAGGAGCAGTTGGCGGAGATGGCGCGGCTGAACCAAGAGCTTGAGCGGGAGCGGAATGAGCTCGCATCCGTCCGACGGCACCTCGTGCAGGCCGAACTTCGCGTTGAGGCAGTGCCTCGTCTCGAAGCCGAGATCTTGGAGGTTCGCGCCTTGCTGGCAGCCGAACAAACCGCGCGCGTGGAGGCGGACAAGACGGCCGCGACTGCCGTTGCGGACGCGCTGCAGGCGGCTGCGGTCGCGGAGGCCCAGCGCGCGGCCGCGGTTGCGGCGCAGACCCAGGCTGAGGCCAGGCTGGCCACCGTTGAAAAGCGGGAAGAGCAGGCCCATTCGGATTTGGTGGCCGCGCACACGGCGCACCAGGCCACTCGGGAACAACTGACCTCCGCTGTGGGTAGCGCGGCTGCAGCCCAAGCAGAGCTGAAAGCGCTCCGTGAAGCAGTCAAACCACGGAAAGATCCCGCGGTCGGCGAATCGGGCCGAAGCGAGGAAACGGCCGATGCCACCGCCCCGACTCGGGCCCGCGGGAAAAAATAGGCAAACAAGGACTGACTGGCGCCGGGCGGCCGCCCTGCGCCCTTGACTCGCGGGCGAGGTCTGTAGATTGGAAGCTCACCTTCCATCTCCAGTGCCCGCCCATGCGAGTTCCGCAGCCCTCCCTCCTCGGGGTAATCGTACTTTCTGTGCAAAATCTGGCGGTTTCCGCGCAAGGCCTTTGTTTATAAGGTGCCCCGGTCGCTCGCGACAATTGTCTGCTGCCCTCGGGTGACTTTGGGAGTACCATGTTCGCCCGCGATTTCGGATCGCGTCACCTGCATGGGGGCGGAAGATGCCGGGCTTGGAATTTCGCTATGTGGGAAAGAGCAGCTTGCCCACACGCTTGTCGGAGTTTGACGTCGAGCACTATTTTGCGCTGACCGCCAGTGACCTCGCTGCGATCAACCAGAAATTTTGACCTGACGGGCGCGCCGGCGCCGCCATCCAACTGGTCTTTCTGCGTGCAAGTGGCCACACCCTCGACCAGCTCAACACAATTCCCCGACAGTTGCTGCGCCACGTCGGCGAGAAGCTCGGTGTGGCGACCCCAACCATTGCTTCGCTGCGCACGATCTATCACCGCTACAAGACGCTCCACGAGCATCAAGTCTGGGCATGTGGATATCTGGGGCTGACGCGACTCGATGAGGATCAGTGGAGTGGCCTCGCCGCCTGGATGCGACAGGATGCCGCCGAATCCCTGTCGCTTGACGAGTTGCTTCAGCACGCCCATTTCTGGCTGTACGAGCGACGGATTCTGATCCCGTCAATGCGGGCGCTGCAGGGCCTAGCGCGTTCAATCTGGGCTGGCATCGAGCGTGACTTGCTGGCCACGATTGAGAGGGTCGTCCCAATGGCGCAGTTAGCACGAGCCGAATCTGCCGTGTTCGCCCCGCATGCGACATCGGGAGTGTACGCACTGGAGTGGCTTAAGACCCCGCCGGCGCGACACAGCCCATCGACCATGAGCGAGACGCTGGCCAAGATCCGCTTCCTGAAGGATCTCGGAGCGCATACCTGGGCGTTCGATGCTATTCCGATCGAGAAACAACGTGCCTATGGTCAGCGTATCCAGGCTCGCCGTCCCGCAAAAGTCCGCGAACTGAAGACACCCACGCGCACGATCGAGCTGGTCTTCTTTCTACGCTTCACTCTGCTTGAACTGACGGACGCGATGCTCTACCAGACCGGGCGACGCGTGTCCGATTTTGTCCGGCAGGCTTATAACAAGACCACAACGAAACAAGCCCGTTCGGCGGTCGAATACCGGCAGCAACTGGTTGAGATCAAGGGACTGGTTGACGATACCAGTCGCACGGCCGAGGAGCGACTGGCAGACATCGGCAACCTGCTAGTAGACTTGCCGCCCAAGCCCCCGGCGAGCCATGCTGCCGGCGTGCGCGAAGCGCTTACGGATGACCACCACCGTATCCGCAACCTCTTGGCGCCGCTGCTGGAATTGGAGATTGCCAGCACGAGCAACAATCCGGCCATCAGGCAGCTTGAGCTCATCAGCAGCCTGCACGACCAAGGCGCAATGGAACTGCCGCCCGATTGCAATGTGCCGGTGAGCGCGAGTTGGCGCGACCTGGTCGACGGCAAAGACCGCAAGCGCGCGTTGCGCGCAATGGAAGCCTGCGCGATTACGGGCTTGCGCAAAGGCCTGCGCCGCGGCACGGTGTGGATCAGCCACAGCCTGTCGTTTCGGGAGCGCGATCAACTGCTGATCCCGCCGACACAGTGGGAATCCGAGCGGGACCGATATTTGTCTTCGCTCGACTTGCCGACCCAGGCTGACATCTCCCTCAACCGTCTCACGGATCATCTGAAGGCAGGCCTCGCGGCATTGGATGAGGCTCGTGAGGCCGGTCATTTCATGATCGACACAAATGGTGTTCTACATCTGTCGCCGCTCGAAGCAACGGAGACCGACGGCAGACCTACACATCCCCGAGATCTGCTATTCAAGGACATTGGAAACGCACAGTTTGCCGACATGATTCTTGAGATGGATGCCCTTACCAATTTCAGTGAAGTGCTGCTGGCGCGCAAGGCCAGGGACGCGCACGAGCTGATTTCGCTCTATGCCGCGCTGATTGCCCACGGCACCGAACTGGATGCCAAGGGTATCGCGGCCATGATTCCGCAACTCGACGCGGCCCATGTCTCAACGGCAATGCGCGCGCTTGAGATGCCTGGGCGGCTGCGTAGAGCAAATGAACGTGTGGTGGAATTCCAGCGCGCGCACCCGATCACTGAGCTGTGGGGAACAGGTCGACAGGCGTCAAGCGATTCAATGAGCCTGGATACCTCCCCGCACCTGTTCTATGTGCGTGCCGATCCTCGTCGGCGCACCCATGCCGTCGGAATCTATACACACGTATTGGACAGCACGGCATAGCCTACAGTCAGCCCATGGTGCTCAACGAGCGCCAGACCGGAGTGGCGATCGAAGGCGTCATACGCCATAACGAAACCCGCGCCGACGGCGGGTTGCTCAGGCTCGCGGTCGACACCCACGGATATACAAATGTGGGAATGACAGTGGCCAAGCTGCTGGGCTTTGACCTATGCCCCTGGCTGCGCAACCTGTCAGAGCGCAAGCTGTATTTATCACGCGGCCTGAAGGTGGCTGATGGACTGTCGGCCGCCGTGTCTCACGAGATCTCGCTCAAGGCGATTCGTGATGGCTGGGATGGGCTTCTCCGCCTGGTGGCTTCGATCTATTCGGGCCGGGTTAGTGCCGTCGTCGCGCTGCAGCGGTTCGGCAGCGCTGCCCACGGCGACCCCATCCATCGGGCCGGCGATCATTTGGGCAAGATGCTGCGCACGCTATTCTTGTGCGACTTCTTCAGCAATGCCGTGTTTCGGCGGGAGCTGCGCACACTGCTCAACCGAGGTGAGTCGGTCCATCAACTCCAGCGAGCCATCTATTCCGGTAAGGTGGCGCATGATCGCGGGCGCCGGCAAGATGAAATGATCGCAATTTCCGGATCACTGACGCTGCTGACAAATCTGGTGATTGCCTGGAATACCCAGCGCATGCAAGCCGCGGTCAACACCTGGCGCCGCAAGGGGCAACGCGTCGACGATGACTGGCTGCGTCGCATGGGGCCAGCACACTTCGCACACGTGAACTTCCGAGGTATCTTGAGTTTCCCAATCCATCTGTACCAGGATTCGCTACTGGAGGCGGTGCCCCAGCAGCGTGAGAGTGGCGCATGACAATTAGCCCGATATTGGTCAGCGAAACTTGGTTTCGGTACCGCCACGCCGCAATAGGCGGCAGGCGGCTCCTGCCCGTTGGCGAAGCGTAGCGGAGCTCCGTGTCGATCAGGCGCTTGCCGGCCATTAGCTGCCGGTCTTTCCCCCTTGGTCCAATGGCCGATTAGCTTCTGACTCCAGTCGTTCGACCCGACCACGAACGGTGTCGGATATAAATTTTCCAGGGCCCGTTGCGCAAATTCCATATTTCGACTATATTCGAATCATGGAAACAGATAACGCCCTCGAAGCGCTTGCCGCGCTGGCCCACGCCGTCCGCCTGGCCGTCTTCCGCCTGCTCGTGCAGGCCGGCCTCGAAGGCCTGCCGGCTGGCCGCATTGCCGAACTGATGGAGATGCCGGCGTCCTCACTGTCGTTCCACCTCAAGGAACTGCATCGCGCCGGCCTGCTGGCCAGCTGCCAGGAAGGCCGGTCGATTATCTACATGGCCCGCTTCCAGACCATGAATGACCTGCTGGGCTATCTCACGGAGAACTGCTGCGGCGGCAATCCGTGCTCGCCGGTTTCCCGCTGTTCCGTCACCACGGAGTCGTGATCATGAAGCGCTTCCACGTCCACGTCCACGTCCACGTCAGCGTGGCCGACCTGTCGGCCAGCATCCGCTACTACTCGGCCCTCTTCGCTGCAGAGCCGACCGTCGTCCGGGACGATTATGCCAAGTGGTCGCTGGACGATCCGCGCGTGAACTTCGCCATCTCCAATCGCACGGAGAAGCTGGGCGTCGACCATCTGGGCATCCAGGCGGAGACGGATGGGGAGCTTGCCGAGATTCAGGCTCGACTGGCCAACGCCGACTTGCCGATGCAGTCCCAGTCCGCGACGAACTGCTGCTACGCGACCTCGAACAAGCATTGGTCTGTGGATCCGACGGGTATCGCCTGGGAATCGTTCCACACGCTTGGCAACGCGCCAACCTATGGCGAATCGCGCGATCGTCGCGCTGAAGCCGCTGCGTGCTGCGTGCCTGTCCAATTGAACGCCGCGCCGACGCAACCTGCCAAGACCGCCCGCTGCACGCCGGACTCCGGCTGCTGCTGAACTTTCCCTAAGACGCCTCCTCTACGAATCCTCGCACGAGGAGGCACTCGTTCGCCCCTACGATCATGTCCGACAAGACTTTCAATGTGCTGGTGCTGTGCACTGGTAACTCCGCCCGCAGCGTGATGGCCGAGGCGTTGTTCAATGTACTCGGCAAGAGACGCTTCCACGCCTACAGCGCCGGCAGCCATCCGTCCGGTACGGTGAACCCCTTCGCCATCGAGCGCTGCCAGTCGATTGGCTACGACACCTCAGGCCTGCGCAGCAAGAGCTGGGACGAGTTCGCCCTGCCCGGAGCGCCCAACATGGACTTCGTCATTACGGTCTGCGACCAGGCCGCAGGCGAGGTCTGCCCGATCTGGCCAGGCACGCCCATCACGGCACACTGGGGCTTCATGGACCCGGCCGCCATCCAGGGATCCGACGATGAGAAGCGCAAGGTGTTCGACCAGGTCTTCCGTCAGATCCTGAATCGCGTGAGCCAGTTCGTGAACCTGCCGCCGCACATCCTGGACCGCAATGCCATTCAGAAGGAGATGCGCGCCATCGGCGAACAGCCTTTGGAGGCCGGGCAGTGAGCACGGCGCAACAGTCCGCCGCAGCGGCACAGCCCAGCGCCATTGGCTTCTTCGAGCGCTATCTGACTGTCTGGGTGACGCTGTGCATCGTGGCCGGCATCCTGCTCGGCCAATGGCTGCCACCGGTCTTTCATGCCATTGGTGCGATGGAATTCGCGCAGGTGAACCTGCCCGTCGGCGTGCTGATCTGGGTCATGATCATTCCGATGCTGATCAAGATCGATTTCGGCTCCATGGGCCAAGTCGCGGGACACTGGCGCGGCATCGGCGTCACGCTCTTCGTGAACTGGCTGGTCAAACCGTTCTCGATGGCGCTGCTGGGCTGGATCTTCGTGCGCCATCTGTTCGCGGGGTGGCTGCCAGCAGATCAACTCGATAGCTATATCGCCGGCCTGATCCTGCTGGCGGCGGCGCCTTGTACGGCGATGGTCTTCGTCTGGTCGCAGCTCTGCAAAGGCGATCCGTATTTCACGCTGTCGCAGGTGGCGCTCAACGACGCCATCATGATCGTGGCCTTTGCGCCGGTCGTCGCGCTGCTGCTGGGCCTGTCGTCGATCACCGTTCCATGGGACACGCTCATCACGTCAGTCGCGCTCTACATCATCGTGCCCGTGCTGATCGCGCAGGGTATCCGCAGGGCATTGCTGGCACGCGGCGAAGCCACCTACAAACGCGTCGTCGATGCCCTCGGCCCCTACTCGATCACCGCATTGCTTGCAACGCTCGTGCTGCTGTTCGGCTTCCAGGGCAACGCCATCGTGCAGCAGCCGCTGATCATCCTGCTCTTGGCCGTGCCGATCCTGATCCAGGTCCTGCTGAACTCCGGCCTGGCCTACCTGCTCAACCGCAAGCTCGGCGTCGCCCACTGCGTGGCCGGGCCCTCGGCGCTCATTGGCGCGAGCAACTTCTTCGAACTGGCCGTGGCCACCGCCATCAGCCTGTTCGGCTTTCAGTCCGGCGCGGCATTGGCCACCGTCGTCGGCGTGCTGATCGAAGTCCCCGTGATGCTGTTCGTCGTTGGCGTGGTCAACCGTTCGCAGCACTGGTACGAATCGCACTGAGGCACCCCCATGACCGTCACCATCTATCACAACCCCGCTTGCGGCACGTCGCGCAACACGCTGGCCATAATTCGCAATGCGGGGATCGAGCCGACCGTTGTCGAGTACCTGAACACGCCACCCGACCGGCAGACCTTGCAGGCAATGATCCGCGACGCCAGGCTCACCGTGCGGGAAGCGATTCGGGAGAAGGACACGCCCTACGCCGAGCTTGGCCTGGGCGATCCAGCACTGACCGATGACCAGTTGCTGGACGCAATGCTGACCCACCCGATCCTGATCAACCGCCCCTTCGTCGTCACCAAGTTGGGCGTGCGGTTGTGCAGGCCGTCGGAAGTCGTCCTGGATATCCTGCCGGCGCCGCAGCAAGGCGCGTTCACCAAGGAAGACGGCGAGGCCGTGATCGACGCGCAAGGCCGGAGGATCCCGTGACCACGGATCTGCCCAACATCGTCCCCGTGGTGCTCGATACGCCCGACCTCTACAAGCTCGAGCCCGCTCGCGTCAGCACCCACCCGCCACGCATCCTGCTGCTGTACGGCTCACTGCGCGAGATCTCCTACAGCCGGTTGCTGGCGCAGGAAGCCGAACGGATTCTGCAGCACTTCGGCGCGGAGACCCGCGTGTTCGATCCGCGCGACCTGCCGATGGCGGACAGCGTCCCTGCGGATTATCCGAAGGTGGTCGAGTTGCGCAAGCTCTCCGAGTGGTCGGAAGGCCAGGTCTGGTGCAGCCCCGAGCGTCACGGCACGCTGACAGCCGTCTTCAAGAACCAGATCGACTGGCTGCCGCTGGAGATGGGCGGCATTCGCCCGACGCAGGGTCGCACGCTGGCTGTGATGCAGGTGTGCGGCGGCTCGCAGTCGTTCAACGCCGTCAACGCGCTGCGCGTGCTGGGGCGCTGGATGCGCATGGTCACCATTCCGAACCAGTCGTCAGTGGCCAAGGCATATCAGGAGTTCGATGCCAACGGCCGCATGAAGCCGTCGTCCTACTACGATCGCGTCGTCGACGTCATGGAAGAACTCTACAAGTTCACCCTGCTGGTGCGCGACCGCAGCGACTACCTGACCGACCGCTACAGCGAGCGCAAGGAAGCCGCGCCCGCCCACGCGACGACGCTCGCGGCGGCAGCCATGCATCACGAGAACGACGCGCAGACCAGCGACACCGATAGCGGCGAAGTGGAATAACAGGGAACGGACCGGCCATGGAGCCAAGCAACAGCGTGATCGCCAGGCTGGGAGTCGCCCAGACGGTGGCGTGGGGTTCGACGTACTATCTGCCGGCCATGCTGGCAACACCGATGGCAAAGGATCTCGGCGTGTCGACGCCAACGATCTTTGCCGCATTCAGCGTTGCCCTGGTGGTGTCGGCATTGCTGGGCCCCACGGCTGGCCGGCTGATCGACCGGACCGGCGGCCTCGACCGGACCGGCGGCCGATCGGTGCTCGTGGCCACGAGCCTGGTGTTCGCCATCGGACTCGCCGGGCTTGGCCTGGCGCAGGGAGCCGTGGGCCTCTTCGCGGCCTGGGTGATTCTCGGCATCGGCATGGGCGCGGGGCTCTACGAAGCCGCGTTCGCCACGCTGGTCGCGCTGTACGGCAACCGTTCGCGTGGCGCGATCACCGGGATCACCTTGATCGCCGGTTTTGCCAGCACGGTCGGCTGGCCCCTCTCCACCTTCATGGAGGCGCACATCGGGTGGCGTGGCGCCTGCCTGTCCTGGGCGGCGCTGCATCTCACACTAGGGCTGGCCCTGAACCTGAGCATGCCACAGGTGGCTGCCAAGGCAACTGCATCCAGCAAGGCTACGTCGCTCACGGGAGCCGATCTGACGCACCCAGCCGATGAGCATTCGCAACGAAGGGCATCTTATGCACTGGCTTTCGTTTTCGCGGCGACATGGTTCATCAGCACGGCCATGACAGCTCACCTGCCCCGCCTGCTGCAGGCGGGGGGCGCGTCGCTGGCCACGGCCGTGATGGTCGGAGCGCTGCTCGGCCCGGCGCAAGTCGGCGCCCGGATGCTTGAGTTCGGTCTGCTGCGCAAGGTTCACCCCCTGCTGTCCGCGCGTATCGCCGCCACGCTGCACCCCACTGGCGCGCTGGCATTTGGCCTAATAGGCGCACCTGCGGCAGTCTTGTTTGGCGTCCTGCACGGTGCGGGAAACGGCATTCTCACCATTGCCAAGGGCACGCTGCCGCTGGTCATCTTTGGACCGGGCGGATACGGCCATCGTCAGGGCATACTGATGGTCCCTGCTCGCGTTGCCCAAGCAATCGCGGGCATGCTGCTTGATTCTCTGGGCTCAACAGCGCTCTGGATATCGTCGTCCCTTGGAATCGCCTCGATCTTGACGCTTTTCCTATTGCATGGTGACATGCGCACCGCACCCGACGTGAACCATCGCGATAGCTGTTGAATCGGCGAGCTGTTCGAGGACAACGAACTGGAATATGGGCGGATGCCCACTCACATCAAAGTCCCCTCCCATGGAATCGAAAGTGACAACAACCAGCGTATCCCCTGGTGCGGCCGGTGAAGTGCTTGCCGTCTTTCTTAAGCTGGGGCTGACATCATTCGGCGGCCCAATTGCACACATTGGATACTTCCGGCGCGAGTTCGTTGAACGCCGCCGCTGGCTTGATGACGCGGCCTTCTCGGATCTGGTCGGTCTTTGCCAGTTTCTGCCAGGGCCGGCAAGCAGCCAGGTTGGTTTCTCCATTGGGCTACTCCGGGCCGGGTGGCTCGGCGGCGTTGCTGCCTGGTGTGGATTCACCCTGCCCTCCATCCTGTTGCTGCTCGCCTTTGCAGTCATGGCGCCGAGCCTTGGCGGCCCGGTGGGTACCGGTCTGATACATGGTCTAAAGCTAGTCGCTGTTGCTGTCGTAGCACAAGCTGTGTGGGATATGGCGAGACGGCTATGCCCAGACTACCGGCGCGCCGCTATCGCGCTCGTGTCGCTCGCGATGCTTAGTCTCTTGACGACTGTCTATGCCCAACTTCTCGTCATCGTGCTGGGAGCAATACTCGGGCTTTTGCTGTGCCAACCCAACGGGATAGGCGAGGCACTCCGCCCGCAGGCGCACGGCAGAGAGTTCCGCATCTCGCGTGCCACAGGCGCAGTGGCGATGGTCCTATTTTGCATCCTTCTGATCGGGTTGCCAGCGCTAGCCGGAAAGGAAGGTGGCGCGGTTCAAGTCTTTGATGCGTTCTATCGTTCCGGTGCACTGGTGTTCGGAGGTGGCCATGTAGTCCTGCCGCTGCTGCAACAGCAAACGGTCGCGACCGGCTGGGTTTCTCCGAATGACTTTCTTGCCGGGTATGGCGCTGCTCAAGCCGTTCCCGGGCCTCTCTTTACGTTCGCCGCCTTCCTTGGCTGGATGCTGACGATGGGGCCCAATCATTGGGAGGGTGCGGTATTGGCAACGCTAGGGATCTTTTTGCCAGGACTACTACTCGTCATTGCAGCGCTACCGTATTGGCAGGCAATTCGGGCGCGCCCCTCGATGGTTGCATTGCTGAGCGGCGTCAATGCAGCGGTGGTCGGTCTGCTCGCGGCGGCCCTTTATTCACCAGTTTGGACCAGTGCCATATTGTCTCAACTGGATTTCGCGATTGCGACGATCTGCTTCTTGCTGCTAGTACGCTGGAAGATCCCTCCGCTTGTCATCGTTGCCGTGTGCGCGCTTGTCGGAATTGGACAGGCGCTGTTGCACTAAGACGTCAGTTTGTTGAATTGCACCGAATTCTGAGGCACTGCGAGATAACGGCCTCGACGTCGTGGCAAGGGACCGACGATCTGCTATGTCGACGACTAGACCGCTCACTACGACAGTTTGGGGGGAGCAAGGTCATCACACGGCCCTGCCCCTCGCATCGAACCAGACGGATTGCGTACATCGTAGTCTCACACCTTATTCTCCTGCCCGCAGAGTTTCGGCATGACACGCATGTAGACGAGCTCGCTCAGGAGTTCGACCAGGGTCTGGGTCGCAATAATGGCTGGCAGTATCGGAATCGCGCCCGGTACCGCGAGACCGAGCGGCAACACGACCAACGAGTTGCGCGTGCTGGTACTGAACGCCACCGCGCGTCTCGCAGATGCTTCCAAGCCAAACCAGCCGCTGACTAGCCATCCGAGCAGCGGCGCAACGCAAGCGAACACGATATAGAGTGGGAGAACTCGAGCTGCCGCGCCGATAGCAGCGTGGAGTTGTGGCACAACTGCACCCACGACAATGAACAGGACCAGAGCGGTGGCCGGAACTGGACAAAGGCCAAGCCCATCGGCTATCCGCTGCCCCGCTTGCGTATATCTGGCTGTTATCTGCATGACGCCGGCAAGTACAAGAGGTACGGCGATCAGCCAGACAAAAGCGTGCACAAATGGGCCAATATCGATCAACGCTTGGGCATGGGATCCAAGAAAGACGCTCAAGTACACCGGCAGCAGCAACATCTGGAAGATGAGTAACACCGGCGTTGCGGCCAGCAGCAAGCGAGAGTCGGCGCGGCCGATCTGAGAAAACGTCACCACATAGTCAATACATGGAGTCAGCAAGACCAACAGAAAGCCGAACCGGATCAGGGGGCCCGCCGGCAGGCATTGCAGCAGGGCAGCGGCCAGCAAGGGAATTGCCAGGAAGTTGGCCGTCAACAGCGCTCCGAGAAACCGCAAGCGTGTGAATGCGCGCCCGAGATCAGCCAGCGGGACCTGCAAGAAGGTTACGAACAGCATGAAGGCCAGCGCGGGATTGATCGCTGCGTCCAAGCTCTCCAGACCGGTGATGGCGGATGCCATGACAGCCGCCATGACGACGGTCACAAAATAGATGACCACCTGGTGGGCTTCCAGGCGCTCGCGTAGTGTTTGCACTTCTTCTTGGTCGCAACGTGTATGGGAGTTGGCCTCAACGGCCCGGCCATTCGGGATGATAGTCGTCAATGGTAAATGCGTGACGATGACGACGTGGCCCCGTGGCCTCTCCCTCTCTCAGGTGTTCGTCAAAGCGCGCGCCCTCTGGATGTTCGTGATCCAGTGCTTCGCGGTCTTCGGCAGGCCACACGCGCCAGGCGGCGAGAAATCCGACAACCGAAACGCACGCAAGCACCACAAACGCAGCACGCATCCCGTATCTTGCCCCGATCTGCCCTGCGAGCGGATAGGCAATCAGCCAGCATGCATGCGAGAGGGAGAATTGCGCAGCGAACACTGCAGGTCGATCGGCTGAAGTAGCCGATCGCTTCAGCAGACGACCGCTCGGCGTCAACGTCATCGAGTACCCAATGCCGATGGCAAACCATGTCAGCAGAAACATTGGCCATTCGATGAATCGTCCGAACGTGGTCAGCGCGATGCCGAATGCAAGACCGGCTGACATGAGTATGGCGCCGCCAAGCATGGTTGGACGATCAGGTCGATCCGCCAGCATCCTCGGCAACAGCAAGGCCACAAGCATAGATCCGCAGCCAAATGCCGCCAGAGCGAACGGGACATCCGATGCCGGACGCTGCAGCTTGCTTTGCACATAGACGACAGTGTTCACGATGACCATCGCGCTGGCGGCGGCCGCGGCCAGGTTCAAGGCCAGGAGCCCACGCAAGCGAGGCGTCCGAAGGTAGATCGACATGCCCCGGAATGTCTTCGTATACACACTCCCCGTGCGTTCTATCGCCTTGGATTGCGGCAACCGCACAGAAACGACGAGCAAGGCCGACACCAAAAACCCCACGACGGTGCCGCCAAACAGCCAGTGGAAGCTGATGACCGAGAGCAACGCGGCGGCCAGCATCGGACTCACCAGACTTTCCATGTCATACGCCAGGCGGGACAGGGATAAGGCATTCGTATAGGCAGTCTCTTCAGGAAGGACGTCCGGGATGGTCGCCTGAAAGGTGGGCGTGAATGCCGCCGAGGCAGACTGCAACAGAGAAATCAGGACGTAGATCTGCCAGATCTGCGTCACGAACGGCAGAGAAATCGCCACCAGCGCCCGCACGAGGTCCATCGCAACGAGGAATGCGCGACGCGGAAGCCGGTTGGCGAACGCACCCACTACCGGGGCAATACCCACATAGGCAACCATCTTGATCGCCAGCGCGGTTCCCAGAACGCTACCCGCGTTCGCACCGGCCAGGTCATAGGCGAGCAGACCCAGCGCGACCGTCGCAAGTCCGGTGCCAATCAGCGCGATCACCTGCGCACCGAACAGGTGCCGATAGGTTCGGTTCCGCAATACATCCAGCATGCAACCTCCTAAGCTTCGGCTAGTTCGTCGCGCCCCGCACTCGCCACTCCCTGTCGGCGCAGTACCATGCCGCAGATCGCGGGCAAGACGAAGAGCGTAAGCACGGTGGCCGTGATCAAGCCACCGATCACGACCGTTGCCAGTGGCTTCTGCACCTCCGCACCCGTTCCCGTCGCGATAGCCATGGGCACAAAGCCCAGCGATGCCACCAATGCAGTCATGAGCACCGGTCGTACCCGCTCCATCGCGCCGTCGATCACGGCCGCGTCGGGCGTCGCCTGATCTTCCAGCCGTTTGCGAATGGCAGAGATCAGGACGAGACCGTTCAGGACGGCGACGCCGGATACAGCGATGAAACCCACCGCTGCGGAAATGGAGAATGGGATACCGCGCAGCATTAACGCGAACACGCCTCCAGCCAATGCCAGCGGCACGGCGGTCAGAACGGTCGCGGTCAACATCGCGCTGCCAATCGCCATATACAGTGCCACGGCAATCAGCAAGAAGCACGCGGGCACGATCATGGCTAGTCGCTTGGTTGCGGCTTGCAGGTTCTGGAACTGGCCACCCCATTCGATGTACATGCCAGGCGGCAACTTGACGTCGCGCGCGATCCGCGCAGCCGCGTCATCGACAAAGCTGCCAAGGTCACGCCCCGCCACATTGGCTTCCACATACACGCGACGCTTTCCGTTGTCGCGGCTCACTTCGTTCAGGCCCTGCGTAAATCGAAACTCGACAAGCTGCCGCAACGGTACGGAAGCGTGCGCTTGGTCCGTGACAGCCGGCAGCATCACGGGAAGCGCTCCAAGCACATCGAGGTTCTCCCGCTGGTTGCCTGGCAGGCGGATGACAATGTCGTAGCGCCGATCGCCATCAAATATCTGGCCTGCTGGCCTGCCCGCCATCGCTGCCGATACGGTATCGGCCACTTCCTTCACCGTCAGCCCATAGCGTGCAATGGCGGCGCGATCGAAGACGATGTCGAAGGTGGGAAACCCGCTGGTCAGCGGTACGCGTACGTCCGAGACTCCCGGTGTCTTGCGCAAGACGGCGGCGATGCGCTGACCGGTGGCAGCGAGGTCGTCGAGATTCTCGCCATAGATTTTCACGGCGACATCGCTGCGCACGCCACCGATCAGTTCATTGAAGCGCATCTCAATGGGCTGGGTGACGTCGTAATTGTTGCCCACCATCGGTGCCGTCTTCTCCCGAATACGTTCGATCACCTGTTCCTTGGTCGTCACCCCATCCGGCCATTCATTCTTCGGCTTGAGGATGATGTAGTTGTCGGATGCGTTGGGCGGCATGGGGTCGGCTGCCAGGCTGGCGGTACCCGCCTTGGAGTACACGGTCTTGACTTCAGGCAGCGAGAGTACGGCGCGCTCCAGTGGCAGATCGATCGCCACAGACTGATCGATCGATGTCGATGGAATGCGAACGGAGGACAGGTTAAGGTTCTGCTCGTCAAGCGTTGGCATGAACTCGCGACCGACGAAGGCGAACGCAACCGCCGCCAGTGCCAGCACCAGCAAGCCAGCGCCGACGAACGGAATCGGTCGCACCACCGCCCGCTCCAGCCAGGGGCGGTACCACCGCTTGGTGGCGACGATCACCCTCACTTCCTTTTCGGAAACTTCCTTGCACAGCAGCACGGCCAGCATGGCAGGCACAAACGTCAGTGACAGCACGAATGCGGACGCCAGCGCCAGCATCAGCGTCAACACCATCGGCGAGAACATCTTTCCTTCCACCCCCTGGAATGTCAGGCATGGCAGGAACACCAGGAAAATCACGAGTTGCCCGTAGATCGTCGGTCGGAGCATTTCCCGTGACGACAGCAAGACTTCGTTCAAACGCTCCCTTAGCGTTAGCAGTCGCCCCTCCTCATGCTGGCGTTGCGCCAGGCGTCGCAGCGTGTTCTCGACCACGATCACGGCGCCATCGATAATCAAGCCGAAGTCCAGTGCGCCCAGGCTCATCAGGTTGCCGGAGATGCCGAGCTGATTCATACCGATAGCACTGACCAGCATCGACAATGGGATCACCAGTGCAGCAATAACGGCAGCACGCCAGTTGCCCAGCAACAGGAACAGGATCAAGACCACGAGCAACGCGCCTTCCGCCAGATTCTTTGCGACGGTCTCGATCGTGGCGGTCACCAATTGCGATCGGTTAAGCGTGGGAACGATGACTACGCCAGGTGGCAGCGTCTTCGAGATTTTTTCCAGCTTGTCGCCAACATCCTGCGCCACCGTACGGCTGTTCGCGCCGACCAGCATCAGTGCGCTGCCTATCACTGTTTCCCGACCATTGCGGCTGGCCGCACCGGAGCGGAGTTCTCCGCCAATTTTGACGGACGCCACCTGCCCAACTGTGATCGGCACGTTCTGGCGATGGGCGATCACGGCGCGCGAGATCTCGTCCGCCGACTTGATGCGCGCATCGGCACGCACCAGGTACGATTCACCCGATCGCTGGATGAAGTTCGCACCCACCGAAAGATTGGCGTCCTCCAACGCCTGGGCGAGATCGCCGTATGAGATGCCATATGCGGCCATTTTTGCGGCGTCAGGCTCCACCACGAACTGCTTCACATAGCCACCCAAAGAATCCACGTCGGCCACACCAGCGGTTGTCCGCAACTGCGGCCGAATGATCCAGTCCTGCACGGTGCGCAGGTATGCGAGCTTCGACACGCGGTCTTCAAGCCGTTCCCCGCGCTCGGTCAAGAAATTTCCATCGCTTTGCCAGCCCGGCTCCCCGTCATTGATCGGTGCGCCCTGGCCGTCAGGGTATTGATACTCCACGCTGTAGTGGAATACCTCGCCCAGACCCGTCGAAACCGGACCCATCTGCGGCTCGGCGCCTACAGGCAGGCCGGGGCGTGCCTGCACCAGTCGCTCCGATACCTGCTGGCGCATGAAGTAGAGGTTCGCGCTTTCCTTGAAGATGACAGTGACCTGGCTAAACCCGTTGCGGGACATTGACCGTGTGCTTTCGACGCCGTTCAACCCCGCAATAGCGGTCTCGATCGGATAGGTCACGCGTTTCTCAACCTCGACGGGGCTCAGCGTTGGCACTACCGTGTTGATCTGCACCTGCTTGTTCGTGATATCGGGGGTCACATCGATCGGCAGCAGTTTGAGCTGCCAGGCACCGATCACGGCGATGACGATCGTCAGGAACAGGACAAGCCATCGGTAGCGAACCGATCCGCTGAGGATGCTGCCAATCATTCGTCTTCCCCGCTCGACTTGTTCATCTCCGCCTTCACCAGGAAGGCATTGCGCGTTGCCACCTGCTCCCCGGCGCGCACACCGGAAAGAATCTGCGCCATGCCGCCACTACGCGTACCGACCAGAACGGGCTGCGCACGGAATCCATTTTCCGTGCGCACGAATAGCGCATCGGCGCCATCAATGTTCTGTACAGCATCGTCGGGAACGGACAACTCGCCATTGTTGCTTGCCTTGGCGCGCAAGCGAACCTGGACACCTTCGCCTACCACCAGGCGGTCCGAAGGCTGCTCCGGAATCACGACGACCGTGGCCGCGCGTGCACTGCCCGACACGGTTGGCGTGACGGCCTGGATCTTTGCCGCCAATGGCGATCCGTTGGAAAGCAGGATCGCGGCTTGGCCACCCGGTGAAATACGGTCCAGATCCCCTGCAGTGACGGCGGCCTCGACCTGCACGGCGCCCAGACCAGCCACGCGGAACAGCTCGGTCTGCTGCGCAACATACGCGCCCAGCGTCACCGATTGGGCAGTAATCTTGCCGGCGATGGGGCTGACCACCGCGACCGCCCGGCCATCGCTTGTCAGGTGCGCAGCCTCGGCCACCGTTGTGGCACGCTGCGCCTCGGCCTGCGCGACCTCCAGTGCCGCTTTGGCGGATTCCATTTCCTGGCGCGGCGTCACGCCTTGATGAAACAGACTGGCTTCACGCTCATAGGTCCGGCGGGAGAGATCCGCCTTAGCCTGTGCCACCCGGCGTTCCGAAGCCATCGCGGCAGCCTCCGGACTTTCGACGGTGGCCAGCACATCACCGGCGCGCACGCCCTCGCCAAGGCGACGTTGGACCCGCAGCACCGTGCCTGCCGCGCGGGACACAATCACAGCCTCGCCTCCCGGTACCGCCGCGACCCAGGCGGGCGCCAGAATCTCCGAGCCCACCGCCACACTGGCGACCGGCTCCACGACGATGTTTGCCGCCGCCAGATAGGGGATCGGAATCCGAACCTCTCGCGGACTTGCCGGTTTGGCTGCCGCCGCTTCTGATGCGGCTTGCGCATCGGAAGCCTTGTCGGGACCGGGCCCATGCCCCGGCAGCAGCACGCGTGCGGCGCCGAACCCCATCAACGCTGCGACCGCAGCCACGCCTGCAATTACCGGCCAGTTTGCAGACTGACGCTTGTTCTTCATCATTTGGTGTCCTCGAATGCCAGGCGACCGTCCGCCTGGGCAAGCGCCGCCAGTGCGCGCACGCGCGCCAGGCGCGCGTCAATTGTGAGTTGCCTTGCCTCCAGCAAGGCGCGCCGGACGGAAAGCAATTCCATCAGCGGTGTTTTGCCAGCGTCATAACCAATGCGGCCCATTCGATAGGCCTCCGCTGCCGCCCTTTCACCCTCCTCGGCCGCGGTGATCTGGCGATCCGTTGCGCTGACCTGCGAGATGGCGGATCGTCGCGCCGCTGCGGCTTCCAGTCGCACGTTGTCGAGCCTGGCCTGCGCGGCCGCAACGCGTTCCACGGCTGCATTGATGCCATTGCGGTTTTGATCGAACAGGGGAATCGATGCCGTCACCCCGACGACATAGCCACTCGCATTCGTCCATCCATAGCGACGCACGCCGGCACTCACACCCACATCCGGAATCCAGCGCTTTCTTTCCACGCCGACCTGCGCATCCAGCGCATTGCGCTCGGCCTCTGCCGCAGCGACGGTCGGGGCCTCCTGTCCAGGGAGTGCCGCGGTCGGCACGGTGCCTTGTGTCAATAGCAGGGAACTGGACACCGAGGTGTACGGTTCGGCAGCTCCAGTCATGGCCGACAGCCGCGCCAGCGCCTGCGTGGCGTCGTTGTCGGCGGCGGCCTGCGCCGCCTGAGCGGCCGCCACACTGGCCTGCGCTTGCGCGCTGCGCAGCGCTGCTTCCTTTCCGGCCTGCACAAGCGCGCGCGCAGCGGTGAACTCCTCGTTCGCACGTGCCAGGTTTTCGGTGGCCAGCGCCATCCGGCCGGCCATGGCCTCCGCAGCCGCGTAGGCAACCGCCAATTCCGCCGCGTAAGCAACTTGGGCCAGGCGCTCACGCGCTTGCGCTGCGGCATAGTTGCGGTCCCCAGCTTCGATACGTGCGCCCCGCTTGCCACCAACCTCAAATGGCTGGGTAATCGAGTAGGTGTTCTGACGCTGGTTCGTGCCGTCGCTTGACGGTGCGCCGAGGTTTTCCAGGACCGTATCGATCCGTGGGTTAAGCCAGGCGCGTGCTTGATTGGCATCGGCATCGGCAGCGCGAACGGTGGCGGCCTGCGCCATCATCGCCGGGGCGCTTGCCATTGATTGCTGCAACAGGACGGTATAAGGCGGAGCTTCCGCCGCGGTCCCTCGCGGCGAAGCCAAGAGCCACAAGACGGCGCCGATGTAGCGCACTTTGGCCGGCGTGAACAAGGTTACCTGGGTCATCTGGATGAGTCGTAAGCTCTGCTACTTTTATCAATACGCGGCGCGACCGGAGATTCCCTCGCAAACCGGCGAACTATTTTCCTGCGTCGCGCTCAAGCAGGGCCGAGAGCTTTATTCGGGCACGAGCGATGCGACTTTCCACTGCCTTTGGACTCAATCCAAGCACGGCGGCGGCCTCCGGTTGCGACATGCCCACGATGGAAGTCAGGACAATGGCTTCGCGCGACGCGGCGTCCAGCTTTCCCAGGATTTCCACAACGCGAGCAAGATCCCGACGCGCCGCTAGCCGACGTTCCGGCCCAGGCTCACCGTCCGACATTCCCCCAGTGGCTTCGATCGCGCCGATATCCTCGGCACCGAAGAGGAACTGCCTGACGCGCCGGAAACGATAGAGGTCGCGCATCTTGTTCAGCCCGATTCGAAACAGCCAGGTGCGGAACGGACGCTCGCTGTCGTAATCGTCCAAGGCGCGCCATGCCGCCAGGAATGTGTCCTGAACAACGTCATCGACATCCGTCTCGGGAATACCGAAGCTGCGGGCGGCCTGGGCCAGCGCCACGCCATGTCGTTCGACAAGCTCGCCAAAGGCACGCTGGTTGCCAGACGCGGCCTGTCCGACAAGGATGCCGTCGACATCTGCTGGACTCACTGGGACCCGCGGCGAAGCGCATCGACCAGAGCCCGGTCGTAGGCGGGCCGGTGCTCTGGCTTGAGTCCGGCCCGCATCTCAAAGACGTGGACAAGCGTCGCCCGCTGCAAATCCCCAGCGGCACGCTCCACGTCCTGTGTGGCCGCTTCCACTTCAGGAGTCCAGCTCGGGTTCCTTGCAATGGCATCGGCTAGCTTGCCGTTGGCCGCACGCAAGCGCGTCTCGATGTCGCGCCTGCGCTGTGCGAAAGCATCCTCCTTGAGCTGCAGAATCTCGCGTTCATTGGCGTCGAGCGGCACCGCCTCATGCAGGATTTCATGTAGGTCGGTGTGCCCGGCGTCGTGTCGGTGCGAGATATAGAGCCATGTCGCCGCAATGGCGACACCGAGAAGCGCTCCAATCAGCGTTGAGACGGAAAGCCGTCGAGTGCGAGAATTCATCACTTCCCGATCAGGAGGGCAAAGGGTGACGCAGCCGACGGTGTCGCGACCCAGGTGGGCCCCGGTTTGTCCAGCACGCGCAACCCGACCTGGTTTAGCGCGATAAATGCTATGAGCGCCGCGGTGGCGCTACAGCAAAGCGCACGCCAAACGTCGTGCCGCGCGACCAGCGCGGCTTGTGTCGGCTCCGCAGCAATGCGATCCTTGATGCCGCGAGCATCAAGTCCTTTAGATGCATTTAGCGTCACTTTTCGTGCATCACTCAACCAGTGGTCGAGGCCTGTCATCGCAAATCTCCGTTGTGATCCCACACCTCTTCCTACGGCTTTGCGAAGGCATACCCTCGGATAGAGCTAGAAAATCTCCCTCTCTTTTGTCTGCGCAATCAAGGGCAACCGTGCCAGAAGCATCCGCTTGATGTCTTGCGCTTCGTCGACCGGCCACTCTTCCGACAATACGGGCGGTTCGCCTTTGCCATCGATAGCATGCCAGGACGATAAAACCTGTAGCCACTACAGGGTCAAGGCCGACAATCGTGGAGGTGTAGCAATCGCGGGGGCAACCAAAGTGGTTCCTGTAAAGTACGGCTTTTTCCGGCCTCGCCGGGGATCGTTTTCTAATGACCATTAACAATTCCGACGCGCTTAAGACGCCTTCCGTGCGCCTGACCAGCTTTTCACACGGCGGCGGTTGCGGCTGCAAGATTGCCCCCGGCGTACTCTCCGAAATTCTGCGCGGCAGCGCCGCGTTACCTGTACCCAAGGAATTGCTGGTTGGCATCGAGACCGCCGACGACGCGGCGGTGTACCAACTGAATGCGGATCAAGCGCTCATTGCCACCACGGATTTCTTCATGCCGATCGTCGATGACCCATTCGACTTCGGCCGGATCGCCGCCACGAACGCGATCAGCGATGTCTATGCCATGGGCGGTCGTCCGATCATGGCGCTGGCGCTTGTCGCCATGCCGATCAACCAATTACCGCTCGAAGTCATCGGCAAGGTTATTGAAGGCGGCCAGGCCATTTGCCGCGCCGCCGGTATCCCGATCGCCGGTGGTCATACCATCGATTCGGTGGAGCCGATCTACGGGCTGGTGGCAATCGGGTTGGCGCACCCCTCCCGTATCCGACGCAATCGCGATGCACGTGCGGACGATGTCCTGATCCTCGGCAAGCCGCTGGGTGTCGGCGTCATGTCTGCGGCATTGAAGAAGGGCAACCTGGACCAGGATGGGTACGCACGGCTGATCGACACAACAACGCGCCTGAACACGCCCGGCATCGCATTGGCGGAAATAGACGGGGTCCATGCGATGACCGATGTGACCGGGTTCGGCATTGCCGGTCACACGCTCGAGCTCGCCCGTGGGGCAGGATTGCGAGCAGTGCTGGACTGGTCCAACCTGCCGTTGCTACCTGGCGTGCAGACATTGGTAGAACAGGGCTGCATCACCGGCGCCTCCCGCCGCAATTGGGAGGGCTACGGCGCGGAAGTCGAATTGCCTTCGGACTTGCCCGGCATTGCCCAGGCGGTGCTCACCGACCCACAAACGAGCGGCGGGCTGCTCGTCAGTTGCGCGCCGACCGCGGTGGACAAGGTCTTGTCCGTCTTTCGCGAACACAGTTTTGCCGAAGCAGCCGTCGTGGGCCAGATGCGCGCCGGACCTACGGGCCTGACGATAATCGTATGAAAGCCGTCGCACGGATTCCCGAACGCCGGACGTTCGATACATTGATCGATGCACGCTCGCCGGCGGAATTTGAGCTCGACCATATCCCTGGTGCGATCAACTGCCCGGTACTCGACAATGAGGAGCGACACATTGTCGGCACGCTCTACAAGCAGGTGGGCGCATTCGAAGCCAGGCGCGTAGGCGGCGCCATGGTGGCAGCGAACTTGGCGCGGCATTTGCACACGCACTTCGCCGATCGTCCCGAGGGCTGGCGTCCTCTGGTGTATTGCTGGCGCGGAGGGTTGCGCAGCGGCTCCATGACGACCTGGCTGCGGATGGTGGGCTGGGACGCCCAGCAACTTGCCGGCGGCTACAAGGCCTGGCGCCGGCATGTCATCGACACGATCGACTTGCAAGCGCCTACATTGCCGCTCGTCGTGATTTGCGGGGCCACCGGCAGCGGCAAGACACGTGTGCTGCAGGCACTCGCAGCGCTAGGCGAACAGGTACTGGACCTTGAGGCACTGGCACGTCATAAGGGTTCGCTTCTGGGGGCACTTCCCGATATCCGGCAGCCTTCACAGACCGGTTTCGAAACCATGCTGGCTGACGCTCTTGAACGTGTCGACACGTCCCGTCCGCTCTACGTGGAAGGTGAAAGTCCGCGTATCGGGCAGATCAACCTCCCGGTGCCGTTGGTTACCCGTATGCGTGAGAGCTCTTGTTTGGAAATTGACGCGCCTCTACCGGCTCGCATTGCGTTCCTGCTAAAGGACTACGCCTATTTGGGCGAACGGCCCGACTGGCTTGCCGAACAAGTCGGACGACTCACCCCACTGCACGGAAAGGCGACCGTCGCCGTCTGGCACGATCTGATTCGCGCGGGCAAGCTGCCGGAACTATTCGCCCAACTGACTTCCCGCCACTATGACCCGTCCTACGCACGCTCGCAGGGCAGGCATTTTCACGCGTGGCCAGACAGGTTTGTCGTCGCAGCCAAGGGCCTTTCGCAGCCAGACATCGAAGCGCTCGCACGCGAAATTGTTGAACGCGTGAAGATGCGCCGCGCAAAATAGAGCGGTAAGCAGGTCCTCTAGCTCGACGGGTTATCAGCCCGTCAGTTCGATATCTGGCAATGCGGCCGCGCCTGTCTCGCGAATCAGCGATACAAATTCCGCAATGTAAGGACGGCTGTCGTCCGCCGGTAACGTTGCCGCCCAGATTTCCGACATCAGTCCGTCACGGGTCAGCGGTTTAGCCGTGACGTACTGCCGCTGCAGGTAGTTCTGTACGGCCCATCGCGGCAAGACAGCGATACCGCGTCGGGTGGCCACAAGCATCAGGATGGCGACCGTCAGTTCGGTGGTGCGGCGTGTCGGCGTAATCCCTGCAGGGCGCAGCAGTTGATGCACCACGTCCAGTGCATCTTCTTCCACAGGGTATGTAATCAGCGTCTCGTGCCTGAAATCCTCGGCCTCCAGGAATTCCTTGGCCGCCAGGGGATGATCGTTGGCCACCAGTCCCACCATCCGGTAGCGGAACAGCGGACGATAGTCGACGCCTGCCTCGGCATCGTTGCACGATACGATCGCCAGATCCGCATCGCCACGATGCAGCAGTCCGACGGGGTCAGACTGATAGCCGGATACCAGGTCCACCTCGACTTCGGGCCAGCGTGCGCGAAAAGCGTCTACTGCCGGCATCAGCCAGTCAAAGCAGGTATGGCACTCAATGGCAATGCGCATCGTGCCGGTAGTGCCCTTGGCCAGCCGGACGAGATCGCGGGTCGTCTGGTGCAAGATTGGAATGACCTTGTCCGCGGTTTCCAGCAGTCGCCGTCCAGCGGGCGTGAAGGTCACCGGTGTGGACTTGCGCACAAACAGCGGCACGCCGTAAAAGTCCTCCAGATTCTTGATGTGATGCGATAACGCACCCTGCGTAAGCCGCAGCCATGTTGCCGCTTTCGACACACTGCCGCTGTCGCGCAGCGCAACCAGCGTCTGCAGGTGACGGATATCGATCGGGATGCGGTCCATTAGAAAATTTGAGATTCCCTCGTAAATTTATTCGTTTGAATAATAAACGTATGCTCTGCATACTGCCAGCCTCAGCATTCCGATCCGGATTTTCTGCTCTATGCGGCAACAAGTCTTCCTGCTGGCCATTGCGCAAGCCCTATTCCAGACCGCGTCGGTCCTCGTCATGACTGTCGGCGCGCTGGCGGGTAGCCAGATGACGTCAGTCCCTGCGTTGGCGACGCTGCCAATCGCGACGATGTTCCTCGGTACGGCCACCATGATGTTTCCGGCATCGGCATGGATGGCACGGGCCGGGCGCCGCACCGGCTTCGTCGCAGGCGCTACGAGCGGCTTGGCTGGCGGCATGGCGGCCGCCTATGGCGTGATGTCGGGATCGCTTGCAATGTTGGCGTTCGGCACGTTTTTGGTCGGGGTCTACCAAGCCTTTGCGCAGTTCTATCGTTTCGCGGCGAGCGAGGTAGCGACCGAGGCCTTCCGCCCTCGGGCGATCTCGCTGGTAATGGCAGGCGGCGTGATCGCAGCCTTGCTGGGCCCGGCCCTCGCCAGATTCGGTAGTGCGATGCTGCCGGCGATGTATGCCGGCTCATTCCTGCTGCTATCCCTTGTTTCCACCTTGGCCATTGGCGTACTGAGCTTCTTGCACATTCCCCGCGAAGCGGCCACGCGAGCGACCGGGGCCGACAGCGGACGTCCGTGGTTGCGCATTGTGTGCCAGCCTTCCTATTTGGTGGCACTGTTTGGTGCAACGACTGGCTACGGTGTCATGATCCTGGCCATGACGGCGACACCGCTCGCCATGGTCCATCACCATCACGCCATCGCAGACGCCGCAACCGTCATCCAGTTTCACGTGCTAGGAATGTTCCTGCCATCCTTTTTCACCGGGACGTTAATCGGCCGGTTTGGTGCCATTCGCGTCATGCTGTGCGGTGTGTGCCTGCTGGCGACGCATGTGTTGGCCACCTCGTCCGGCACGGGATTCGCGTCGTTCGCAAGCGCGCTCGTATTGCTGGGTGTCGGATGGAATTTCCTGTTCATCGGTGGCACGAGCCTGCTGACTGAAACCTATTCGGTTACCGAGAAGAGCCGGGCGCAGGCTACCAACGACATGACGATTTTTGCCGTGGGACTCTCGTGTTCGTTTGGCGCGGGTGGACTACTGAAGTTATTCGGCTGGCAGACGATGAATCTGCTACTGTTGCCATGGCTCGGTGCGGCGGCGCTTGCACTGTTTTGGCTCTCGGCGCAGCGACGCAAGGAGCAAAACTGGCAGGGCACGCAGTCAGTCTGAGCAAGGACGTCGCCACACGACAAGCATTTCGAAGAGGACACCATGACCAATAGATCGCATTGGGAAGACGTCTATCAGCACAAAACGGCAGACCAGGTTAGTTGGTATGCGCCACACCTTCAGACGTCCCTCGCCTACATCCAGGCCGCGAGCAGTTCTCCCACTTCGAGCATCCTCGACATCGGCGGCGGTGAATCAACTTTGGTTGATGATTTGCTCGACAGCGGCTACGCCAGCATCGCCGTCAATGACATTTCTGAGAAAGCACTCGCGGTCTGTCGAGAGCGATTGGGCTCGCGCGCATCCCGCGTGCATTGGCTGGAAGGCGATGTGCTGGAAATGGATCTGCCCGTCAACCAATTCGACGTCTGGCATGACCGAGCTGTATTCCATTTTCTCACCGAGCCATCGCAACGTGCGAGGTATGTAGAGCAGGTCATGCATGCGCTAAAGGAAGGTGGCTGGGCGATTGTCGGGTCCTTTGGTGCGAATGGCCCGACACAGTGCAGTGGATTGCCAGTCCAACGCTACACCGCAGAATCTCTGCACAGCCAATTCGGCGATGCTTTCGAGCTTATGGAACATAAGTCCGAGCACCATCTGACGCCATGGGGCAGTTCTCAGGAGTTCGTCTATTGCTTATGCCGCAAGCGAGCTGGATGAACTCCCATGTGCGAGCGAACAGCAGGAACCGTTGCGGGTGCGAGTCACATCCCTTAGTCATCCTACATAGTGTTACTTGCCCATCGGCCGAATACACATCGGCAGCGGACATTCATGACTACAGCCCTCAATGTCGCAGAATGGTCGGTCAGAGCCGTCAGGCCAAGACTGCTGTCATCCGGTAGGCCGAGACCGGCCGAATCCACAGCCAGTATTTGCCACTCAGGCCGATACCCGAGAAGGCCGCATTGCCATCCTGAACGGCCGTTAGGAGCGGTTAGTCGCGAGGCACGCTACTTCGGAAACAGCAAGGTCACGACCGCGCGGCGGCCCCGTCCACGGGCACCCGCGGCAGGCGAATCTGCCCAGCATGTGCGATGGTTCGACGGCAAGCCAGCGGCAAAAGGGATACGGGTGGCTTGCTTAACTTTGCTTCGAAGATCCACTAGAACAACTGTCTATTTGAGGGTCTCCCCAAGTTCGCTGTGACGGACGGAGCTTACCAAGCTGGTTCCGCCGAGTACACTGAGTTCTCCGTCAGGTTCATCAAGATTTGATCTCCTGATGCGCGAGTGGGATCCTGACCGTGAAGACCGCGCCGCCGCTAGGTGCGTTGGCCGCCTCGATATGCCCGCCCTGCGCGTGAATGATGGACTGCGACAGGGCCAAGCCAAGGCCAACCCCCTCGCTTTCCGATGCCCGCGCGCCTGCGCCACGGAAAAACCGGTCGAACAGGTACGGCAATTCGTCTTGCGGAATGCCGGGCCCTTCGTCAACGACCTCTAGCAGGGCGCCCTGTGCGTCGGCAGTGCAGCCGACCGTGATCTTGCTGCCTGGCGGAGCGAACTTCAGCGCGTTGTCCACCAGGTTGGCCAGGGCCAGGCTGACCGATGCATGTGCCACCTTAGTGCTGGCCGCTGCATCGATGTGCACCACAAAATGGACCTGCCGCTCGCGAGCGGCCGGGCCTGCACGCAGCAGCGTCTCCGCAATCAACGCGTCTAGCGCCAGCGCCTCGCCAGTCGGGCGATCCTGGCCCGCGTCGAAGCGCGCGAGCATCAGCAATTCCTCAATCAGACGTGTCAGGCGACCGACTTCGTCCAGGCAGGAACGTAGAGTGTCTACGTACTCCTGGCTTTCGCGCCGGCGCCGCAGCGCCACTTCGATCTCGGTACGTAACCGTGACAACGGCGAGCGCAACTCGTGCGACGCATCGGCGGTGAAGCGCCGTTGCTGGTCGAACGCGTGTTCCAGGCGATCAAGCATCGCGTTCAGTGTGTTGACAAGCTGCCCGATCTCGTCTGTCGTGCCCGGATGAGGCAGACGCTCGCCTAGGTTTGTGTCGCTAATAAGCCGGGCCTTCTTCACAACGTCGTTGATACCGCTGAACGTGCGCCGCGTCAGCACAACACCGGCCGCTCCGACGGCGGCCAGTAGTGCTGCCGCCATGATGCCGAACAGGATTGCTGACGATTCGAGCACGTTGTGAACGTCATCCAGCGAGCCCGCCACCTGGATAATGATGGGCTTGCCATTCGCCACCGAGGGAAAAGACACCATACGCATCGGCTCTTCACCGAAGCTTGGCAGCGTCTGGAATATCTCATGTCCCCCTGATGCGAGTTCTGTTAGCAAGATGGGTGGCACGGGCAGGCTGGCATCGCCGAGGTTGGTGCTGCGCGCCAGTACCTCGCCCCTTACGTTGACGATTTGCACCAGACGATCCAGGCGCATCAGCGATGGCGGTGTCTCCCCTCGCGGGCGCTCATGCAACCGGACCACCCCTTGGTTGCTTTCGGCCTGCATTCCGGCCTCGGTTTCTGCCAGAGCCAGCAGCGCAGCATCGAGTTGTCCGTGTACCAGACGGGAAAGCTGCCACCACCCGGCGAAAGCCGCGCAAGCAACGATCACGACGATGACGGCCCAATGCGTCAGGACCAGCCGCTGCCGGAAGTTCAGCACGTCAGGGGGCTCCCGCCGGCACAAGCCGAAATCCCTGGCCCCGCACCGTCTGGATCAGCATCGGCATGTCGGGTGGGTCGAGCTTACGGCGTAGATTCTTCATGTGTACGTCAATCAGGTTATCGATAGCGATCAGGTCCGCATGCCAGATGTGCTCCGCGAGCTGGGCACGGCTCACGACTGCGCCCGCGCGTTCGATCAGTAGCACCAGGATTGCGTACTCCTTGGGTGTCAGCACGAGCCGCACGCCAGCGCGCGTGACAATCCGCCGCTGTGGATCGATGACAAGGTCGTCCTGCGACAATAGCGCCGGTTGTGCCAGTTTCATGCGGCGCAGCAATGCGCGCACGTGCGCGAGCAACTCTTCGAATACAAAGGGCTTGGTCAGGTAGTCGTCGGCGCCGGTGTCCAGGCCGGCGATGCGGTCGGTGAGCGCGTCGCGCGCAGTTAGCATCAGGATTGGTGTCCGCACGCCCTGCTCGCGCAGTTCCTGGCAATACGCCACGCCGCTCTTGCCCGGCAGCATCCAGTCGAGGATCACCAGGTTGAAGGCCGCGCTGTCGCAGGCGCCAGCAGCTTCGGCCGAATGCGCAATCTCGACGACGTAGCCTTCTTCCTGCAGACCGCGGGCCAGCAGGCGTGCTGCCTTCTGGTCGTCTTCCACTAATAGGATCCTCATGGGCCTGCCTTTCAAGGTCGGGACAGATTCTAGCAGTGCACCTGTTGGCCGCAAGGGCGTGCCGCTCTCCCTGAAGAAGAATTCAGGATACCTCGCCAGTGGCATGCGTACCATGGCGGAAAATTCCCGCATGTGTTGGTTTCATATCTTTCTACACATCGGCTTCGGAGTAAATAATGAAAAACAGGCCAGCCCTTCCCGGGCGCGCTGCCTACTGGCTTGCCGCACTGATCGTACTGGGTCTCGGTGGTGCAGGCATCTGGGCGCAACGCGTCAAGGAAGAACAGAAGCGCGCTGAACCTCCCGTTGCCGTGCGCCATGAAGGTGAGCGCCTGGTCGTGCCCGCCGACTCGCCGCTGCGCCGCACTCTAGTGGTGGCTGCCGTCACCCGCGAAACTGTGGCAGCGCCATTCGACCTGCCGGCCATCGTCGAGGCGGACCCGGCCAAGCTGGTCAAGGTACTGCCGCCGCTGGCGGGACGTATCGTCACGTTGAACAAGCAGCTTGGCGACTCGGTGAAGGCCGGTGACGTGCTGTTTTCGATCGATTCGGCCGACCTGGCGCAGGCGAACAGCGACGCCGCCAAGGCGCGCGCCGCGCTGACGATGGCGCGGCGCAATCTGGACCGCCAGCGCGAACTCGACAAATCGGAGATCGCCGCGAAGCGCGATTTTGAACAGGCCCAGAGCGACTACGATCAGGCTGCGAGCGAATCCGAGCGGGCCAACGCGCGCCTGGCCCAGCTCGGCGCCAAGGGTGGTGCCACGGCGCAGGTGTCCGGTGGCGGCCATATCCTGACCGTGCGTTCGCCGATCAGTGGCCGCGTCGTCGAACTGAACGCCGCCACCGGCGGTTACTGGAACGATGCCACCGCATCACTGATGACCGTGGCGGATCTTTCCCATGTCTTCGTGACGGCGAATGCGCAGGAAAAGGACCTTGGCCACGTGTACGTCGGCCAGTCGGCCACTGTCAGGTTCGATGCCTACGGCGAGCTGCAGCCAGGCAAGGTGCGCTACGTAGGCGATATCCTCGACGCCGATACCCGCACGACCAAGGTGCGCATGGTGTTCGACAACCCTGACGCCAGGCTCAAGCCCGGCATGTTCGCGCAGGCCACGTTCCTGGCGCAGTCGCACGAAGGCATCGTGGTGCCGATGTCGGCCATCGTCCAGAGCGGGTTCTACACGCGCGCGTTTGTCGAAGTGGCGCCATGGCAGTTCGAGCCGCGCGTGATCAAGCTTGGCGCGCAGGTCGGCGGCCGCATGGAGGTGAAGTCTGGCCTGGCCGCGGGTGATCGCGTGGTGGTGAAGGAAGGGGTGCTGCTGAATGATTGAGCGTCTTGTCACCCTCTGTTTCAACCGGCGCGGTATCGTCGTGCTGGTGTTCGCGATGGTCGCGCTGTACGGCTTGTATGCGTGGAAGCAACTGCCACTGGAAGCGTATCCGGACATTGCCGATACCACGTCGCAGGTGGTCACGCAGGTCAACGGCCTGGCCGCCGAGGAGGTGGAGCAGCAGATCACGATCCCGCTCGAACGCGAGATCATGGGCGTGCCCGGCATGCACGTGATGCGCTCCAAGAGCACCTTCGGCCTGTCCCTGATCACAGTGGTGTTCAAGGACGGCGCGGAAGACTACTGGTCGCGCCAGCGCTTGCAGGAGCGCATCAGCGGCGTGTCGCTGCCCTACGGCGCACAGCCGTCGCTCGATCCGCTGACTTCACCGATCGGTGAGATCTACCGCTATACGCTGGTCTCGAAGACGCGCGATCTGCGCGAGCTGTCGGAACTCCAGTTCTGGAAGGTCATTCCCCGGCTGAAGCAGGTAGCAGGCGTGGTGGATGTAGCCAACTTCGGCGGCCTGACCACGCAGTTCATGCTCGAGTTCGATCCGGTGATGCTGTCGAAGTACAACATCTCGCTGAACCAGATCACGCAGGCGATCTCGCAGAACAACGCCAATGCCGGCGGGAGCATCCTCAACCGTGGCGAACAGGGCATGGTGGTCCGCGGCGTGGGTCTGATCCGCAATCTGGACGACCTCGGCAACATCGTCGTCACGCAGAAGAACGGGGTGCCTGTGCTGGTCAAGGATCTCGGCCGCGTTGTGCTGGGCAATCCGGAACGGCACGGCATCCTGGGCATGGACAAAAACCCGGACACGATCCAGGGCATCACGCTGCTGCTCAAGAACGAAAATCCATCGGTCGTGATGGAAGGCGTTCATGAGGCCGTGCGCGACCTGAACGAGAACATCCTGCCGAAGGACGTCAAGGTGGTGGCGTATATCGACCGCAGCAATCTCGTCGATGCCACGGTGCACACGGTGGGCAAGACGCTGCTGGAAGGCATGTTGCTGGTGTCGCTGGTGCTGCTGCTGTTCCTGGGCAGCCCGCGTGCGGCGATCATCGTGGCCGTGACAATTCCCCTGTCGCTGCTGATGGCGTTCATCTTGATGCACCACTTCAAAATTCCGGCCAATCTGCTCTCGCTTGGCGCGATCGACTTCGGCATCATTGTGGACGGCGCGATCGTGGTGATGGAGAACATCCTGCGCCGACGCGAGGAAGACGCGGAGAGCGAGCTGCACGGCCGTGACATTATGCATTCGGTGTTGCAGGTGGCACGTCCGATCTTCTTCGGCATGGTCGTGATCATCACGGCTTACCTGCCACTGTTCGCCTTCCAGCGTATCGAGTACAAGCTGTTCTCGCCGATGGCGTTCGCCGTAGGCTTTGCGCTGTTCGGCGCACTGCTGGTGGCGCTGCTCCTGATACCGGGATTGGCCTACTGGGCCTATCGCAAGCCGCGCAAGGTCTTTCACAACCCCGTGCTGGCCTGGCTCGCACCCCGCTACGAGGCCGTGCTTGACCGCCTGGTAGGGCGTTCGCGGATGGCGCTTGGCATTGCCGCGGCCACGCTGGTAGGCGTAATGGTCTTGGGCGCGACCATCGGTCGCGATTTCCTGCCGTATCTCGATGAAGGCTCAATCTGGCTGCAGGTGACGCTGCCGCCGGGAATCTCGCTCGACAAGGCCGGCCAGATGGCGAACAACCTGCGTGCAGCGACCATGGAGTTTGCCGAGGTAGATCATGTGGTTACACAGGTCGGCCGCAACGACGAGGGCACGGACCCATTCACGCCCTCACACATCGAGACGGCCGTGACCTTGCATCCCTACAGCACATGGACCACCGGCCGCGACAAGCAGCAACTCATCGAGGCCATGGCGCGACGACTCCAAGAATTGCCTGGCACGCAGGTCGGCTTCTCGCAGCCAATGATCGACGGCGTGCTGGACAAGCTCGCCGGCGCGCACAGCGACCTCGTCGTGAAGGTGTACGGCAATGACTTCGTCGAGACCCGGCAGGTTGCTGACGCGATTACCCGCGTATTGAAGGAGGTACCAGGCGCACAGGACGTGATCATCGACCAGGAACCGCCGTTGCCGCAGGTTCGCATCGACGTCGATCGGGCTGCCGCGGCGCGGCTCGGCATCAATATCGCCGACGTGATGGCACTGATCCAGAGCGGTATCGGCGGGAGCCCGGTGACGCAAGTGTTTGTGGAGGACCGCAGCTATGACGTGGTGGCGCGCTTCGTTACCAGCGCGCGCAACAATCCGGAAGCGATCGGCAACTTGACGTTGACTGCCGCAAGCGGCGCACACGTGGCGCTGGCGCAGGTGGCACACATCCGCCTTGCCGAAGGCGAAACCACCATCACGCGCGAAATGAGTAAGCGCCACCTGACCGTGCGTCTGAATTTGCGCGGACGGGATCTCGCCTCGTTCCTTGATGACGCCAGGGAGCGCATCGACACGCAGGTTCCGTATGACCGCACCCATATCCGAGTGGCCTGGGGCGGTCAGTTCGAAAATCAGCAGCGCGCGCAGGCACGACTTGCCGTGATTCTGCCGATGGTGCTGACCCTGATGTTTGTGCTGCTGTTCGGCGAATTCAAGAACCTGCGCCAGCCCGCGCTAATCCTGATGGCGGTGCCGCTGGCGACGCTCGGCGGTCTGGTTGCGCTGCATCTGCGCGGCATGACGCTCAACGTGTCGTCGGCCGTGGGCTTTATCGCGCTATTCGGCGTGGCGGTACTGAACGCGATCATCATGATCGCCAACCTGAACCGCTGGCGCGATATGCCCGGGTTGAGCCTGAAAGATGCCGTCATCCGCGGCGCGGGTGAACGGATGCGGCCGGTGCTGATGACGGCAACCGTGGCGGCACTCGGCCTGATTCCGGCCGCGCTTGCGCACGGCCTCGGCAGCGATGTGCAACGCCCGCTGGCCACGGTGGTGGTGGGCGGACTGATCACGGCGACTGTGCTGACACTGGTGCTGTTGCCGGCGCTGTACTACTTGATCGAAGCGCGCGCAGCGCAGCGGGCGCGGGCAGAAGAACCCGTCGGATATGTCCCTGCCAGTAAAGGGAAACTGTAATGGCAAGAATCACTTCAGTTTACCTGGCTGCTCTACTGGCGTTCGGCACCGCCGGGTGCGCGGTCGGCCCGGACTTCCAGAGGCCACTCGCGCCGGACACCGGCCGCTATACCTCAACCGCCATGCCGGCCGAGACCGCGTCGGCGGCCACCGACGGCGGGCAGGCGCAGCAGTTCGCTCCGGGGCAGGAGGTTCCGGCGCAATGGTGGACGATGTTTGGCTCCAGCGAGCTGAACTCGCTGGTGGAAGCCGCGCTGCAAGCCAATCCGGATCTGCAGGCCATGGAGGCAGCGCTGCGCGTGACGCGCGAGAACCTGGCGGCGCAGCGCGGCGCGTTCTTCCCCAGCGTCGACGCGGAGTACACGCCGTCGCGCCAGAAGATCGCGACGATCGTTGCGAGTCCACTCTCCGATAACAGTGATCTCTTCACGCTGCACACCGCGCAGCTCAGTGTCTCGTACGTGCCCGATGTGTTTGGCGGTACGCGCAGGCAGGTAGAGGCAGGCGTGGCGCAGGCCGATGTTGCGCGGTTCCAGTGGCAGGCGGCGTATCTGACGCTGACGTCGAATGTCGTGAACGCGGCGATCCAGGAAGCGTCGCTGCGTTCCCAGATCCGCGCCACGCACGACGTCATCGCGCTGTCCACTCGTCAGCTCGAGGCGGTGCGCAAGCAACAGCGCACGGGCCAGGTTGGTGCCGCCGAAGTGGCCGCGCAGGAGGCCACGCTGGCCCAGGCCGAAGCTACATTGCCGCCGCTTGAGAAGCAGCTCGCCCAGCAACGCAACCTGCTGGCGGTGCTGACAGGGCGACTACCGAGCGATGCCGTTCCCCAGCAGTTCGAGTTCGAATCGCTCACGCTGCCCGGGACGCTGCCGCTGAGCCTGCCGTCGCGGCTGGTCGGCCAACGCCCTGACATTCGCGCGGCCGAGGCACAGATGCATGTGGCCAGCGCGCAGATCGGCGTGGCCACAGCGGCCCGCCTGCCCAACATCACGCTGACCGCGAGCTTGGGCAGTTCGTCGCAATCGCTGAGCGATCTCTTTACGTCCGGCACTGGTTTCTGGGGGATTTCGGCGGGCCTGATGCAGCCGATCTTCAAGGGCGGCATGCTGCTGCATCAGCAGCGCGCCGCGGAGCAGGCCTACAAGCAGGCCTCCGCTCAGTACCGCAGCACCGTACTGACGGCGTACCAGAACGTGGCGGACTCGCTGCATGCGATCGAAGCCGATGCCAGAGGCCTGCGGATGGCATACGATGCCGAGCGCGCCGCGTACCGAAGCTTTGACATCGCGCAGCAGCAGTGGAAGGCCGGACAGATCGGCTACCCAGCCGTACTGCTGGCCGAACAGACGTACCGGCAGGCGTCAATCACGCTGGTGCAGGCGCGCGCGAACCGCTACGCGGATACGGTGGCGCTGATCCAAGCGCTAGGCGGCGATTGGTGGAAAGAGGCAGGCAAGGATGTGGCAAACGGCTGATAAGCGGGTGCTGCCGCGCGCTATGCTACGAGAGCATCAGCTATGGAGAATTTTGCAGCCAGTATTGCTGGCGTGGTTTGCACTCGCTAGCGGATGTTCCTTCTTTGACGAGAGGTACGCGTTCGGACAAGGCTGGCGCATCGGCGAAGTTCTAAAGGTTGGATCGGCTGCAGAGTTGGCGTTCGCCGGCATCGACTGCCGCCGGAACATGCCAGACGGCGGCAATCGCGACCACCGGTTCGCGGAGATTCAGGTTGACTTCCGACAGACCGCACGCAAACATCCCCACGCGGGGGCTACCCCACCGCGGTATGCGATAGTTCCGGTGCCAGACTCGCTCCAGATCGTTCCCGGCGATCGCGTCTACGTCAATATCCAGGATTGTGCGCTGGCAATTGAGCGTTTCCCGTCTTCAAAGGAGGTTCCGTCCAGCAACCTCAACAACGGACTTGGTCCGCCGTAACGGGTTGCGCCACAGCGGCACCGCGACACCAAGCGGCCGGTAGGCGACAGTCATTTAGCCTTTGGTTCTGATGCACCGGCCGGCCGCTCTCGCTCATCGTGAGATCTTGCTTCCTCCCGCTCCTTTCGCCGCTCCCGCTTCCGCCCCTCGTACTTCTGGGTAGGCTTGTCTTCTTTGACGACTGAAGATTCGGGATGCTGGTCAGACTGCGTGGTCTCAGCCGCAGTGACAGAGAACGCTACGGTCACGAGCGACGCGGCTAGCCTGGTCCAGGAAGATATTGGCATTTCATACTCCATCTATCGATCGGAGGGCGCCCGCCGAGACGCCTTGACGATCAGAGATTCGCTGGAATCTGTGGCGCTCTAGTTTATCTCCGGTCGTCGAGGTTTCCCGACCGCTCGATGCCTTCGCTGCAATCACAAATGTTGACTTAGACATTTCGCCCCATTGAGCCACCAGCGTTGTTGCAAAAATCTTGGCGATCAGCTCGCTCGTGCATCGTTTTGGCACACAGCCGCCTGGGAAGCCCTGCATGGCCCAATCGTCCAGCGGTTTGCGCCCGGGATAGCGGGCCCGCCGCACCCGATTCCTCGTGGTCCCATAGATCTATAGAGATAAGAGTTATTATCCTTGTGCTATCAAGTTGGTACAAAACACGCTCTCACTGAAATGCCCCGACACCTGCCCAGCCCAGATGGCTTCCCCGAGACCGCTGCGCTGGCCGCGCTGCGCGCCTGGTACGAAGGCGCGAGTTCTCGCCAGGCGGTCGCGCATTTCCTTGCCGAGTGCCTTGAGCCCGGTAGGTCCGCACGCGGGCTCATCGGGCAAATCCGTCGGCAGCTCGTCCAGTACGCTCGCCAACGCCATCGTCTGGACTTGGCGAGCGTGTTCGAATGCCCGGCCGATCAACGTCAACGGCATGCGAAGGCAGCTACGCAGGCGCTCGAGCAACTGCGCATGCTGCAGCTCCCCACGCCACAGATTAGCGACGAAATCGCGCGCTGGCTGCCGGCACGTGCAGTCGATGCCTTACACGCCACGGGAATCGAGACCTTGTCCGATCTCACCGTGCGGATCCCGCGCCGGCGACAGTGGTGGACGGCCATTCCGGGACTTGGGCCTGCCAGCGCCCGCAAAATCGAAGCCTTCTTTGCCGCGCACCCGGCGCTGACTGAACGCGCTCGCGCCCTGATCGCCGCGGAGCGAACGTCGATTGTGACGCCCTGGGAACAGTTGCGGTTGCCTCACGATGTCGACGGCTCGGCCGGGGCTTTTCGGGCACTCGCGTCGAGCTGCATTCTGGGCGTGGAAAACGACTATGAGGCTATCCAGGCCTGGCTCGCGCTACACGAATCGCCGGCCACCCTGCGTGCTTACCGCAAGGAAGCTGAGCGCCTGATCCTGTGGGCCATTGCCGCGCGTGGCAAGGCGTTGTCATCGCTCACGACCAAGGATGCCACGGATTATCGGACATTCCTGCGCAAACCGACGCCACGCGAGCGATGGGTTGGTCCACCGCGCTCGCGCACATCCCCGGACTGGCGGCCGTTCGTCGATAACCTGTCGCCACGCTCAGTCGCCCATGCGCTCGCTGTCCTCAACGCCATGTTCCGCTGGCTGATCGAGCAGCGCTATGTCGTCGCAAATCCCTTTGCGGGCATTAAGGTGCGCGGCAGTCAACGCGCCATGGCGGAGGAGACCACCCACGCCTTCACGGAAGGGGAGTTGCTGCTGACCCGTGCTATCGCCAACGGACTTGAATGGTCTTACGGCTGGCAGCCTTTGGCGGCACAGCGGCTGCGCTTCCTGCTGGATTTCGGCTACGCGACCGGCCTGCGGATCAGCGAGTTGACTAGCGCCACGTTGGGCAACATTGAAATCGATGCCGCCGGGGACCACTGGCTGCATGTGGTGGGCAAGGGCGGCAAGCCGGGAAGGGTCACCCTGACACCGCTGGCGCGTGTCGCGCTGGATCGCTACCTGCAGGCGCGCGGACTTCTTGTCAGCCGTGCACGCTGGGAGCCGGCCACGCCTGTGATCGGTAGCCTGGACGGCGCAGATGGCGGCATCACAGCGCTGCGCCTATGGGAAATCATGCGCCGGTTCTTCAGGCTCGCAGTCCACGTCATTGGGGACGACCATCCGGACCTGGCCGAAAAACTCCGCCGTGCGACTCCCCACTGGATGCGACACACCCACGCCACCCATGCACTCGCCAAGGGCGTCGAGCTGAGCGCGGTGCGCGATAACCTGCGCCACGCGTCAATCTCAACCACGTCGATCTACTTGCACACCGACGACGTCAAGCGCGCGCGGCAGTTCGGGCAGGCATTTACGACCTAAACCGCAGCACAAGGCTAACCGGCTGCCCAAGCTGACCGCACTCCTTGAAGGCCAGCAAGTCCTATTGATACACGACTCGGGGTCGACCAGAAAAACCGCCAGGTTTTGCACAAAAAGGAGAGCGCTCACGAAATTCATGAATCTCCAAACTGTTGATCTAAAAGGACAAATCGAACGAAGCCGCCAGATTTTGCACGAAAAGGACGACTACCCCTCCTCGAGCCGGACGTGCCGGCCTCCCCTCCCCCGTTGCTGTTGCTGGCTTGTTCCGCGACAAAGCTCGATCAGGCCGCTCCCGCGATCGAGTTGTATCGCGGCGTGATGTACGAGACTTTCCGGGCCCACCGCCGCCCGGACTCGCAGTTGCACGTCATTATCTTGTCTGCGCTGCATGGCTTTATCGACGCGGACGCCCACATTGCACCCTATGACCTCAGAATGACGCATGGTCGCGCTTGCTGGAGGACCTCCACGTCGTGATGGCCGGCGCGACCTGGCCGGCCCGCTTTGGGGAAGTCTTCCTGGCGGGCGGCGAGCAATATCGCCGCGTGATGCGAGCGGCAGTCACCAACCGCAACTGCGCGCAACAGCCCGCGGGCCTCATTGAAACCCGCGGCGGCATCGGCGAGCAACGCTCCCAGCTCGGCAAGTTCCTGAGGTATATCGCCCTCGAGCCATCGGAGCGGATCGGGGTGCTGCCCAACGGTACACCCTGCTACCGGCGGGCCGGGAGGTTCGTTGTTGGCGACCGAGTTCGGCTCAGCTACTCGCATCTGCGCGGAGTCCCGGATAAATCGGCAACCATCCGCCGAATCTTCGCTGGTCCCCGCGGCCTGACAGCCGAAGCCGATGTTGAGGAGCCGACGCGGGGTGGTGGAATCACAGTTGTCGGCCGTTGGGTCTGTCTTCGCCACCTCTAGCCCGCTTGACCTCGAGTTATCTGTCGCTATTTCGCCGCGAAGCGGCGCATGGGTATGTGGGATGATAAATTCAGTATATAACTCTATTTGATGAGGTACGTGCCAGTCAATAACCCCTCCCTGAAGGGAGGGGCTTGAGGGAGCAATCCCGAGAGCCCGAGATTGACCAGGGCAAGCGGTAACCAGGCCGCTACGTTGTGCAGAAGTGCGCAGACCCACCGCCGAATGCTTCCTCAGTTCGGCGCTCTGGAAGCGATGGCAGCAGACAAGCCACGGGCAGGCACGAAACGGGCTATCGCCGGGAGTCATCCCAAGCTGCTGCACAACTTGCCCGAGGGGAGACCTTCCGTGAGGAAGGCGTTACAAGGCCCGTAAGGGCACATACATAGGAGCCGATCATGTCGGTTTTTGTTCTGGACAAGCATGGCAAGCCGCTCATGCCATGCACCGAGAAGCGCGCTCGATTACTGCTTGAGCGTCGCCGGGCGCGCGTGCATCGCGTTGTGCCGGCCGTTATCCGTCTGGTTGACCGCACGGTCGATGACTGCGAGTTTCAGCCCCTGCGTATCAAGTTGGACCCAGGCAGCAAGATGACCGGGGGGGCGCTAGTGCGCGATACGGAGCTGGCTTGCTCCGTATCCGGGGAGATCCAACGTGGTGCGGCAGTGTTGAGCCTGTTCGAACTCGTGCATCGTGGCGGCCAGATCAGCGAACGGCTGACGGCTCGCCGTTCCATGCGCCGGCGTCGCCGCGGCGCGAACCTGCGCTATCGGGCGCCGCGCTTCCTGAATCGTACGCGCCCGGCAGGCTGGCTCGCGCCATCGCTCCAGCATCGCGTGGACACGACGATGGCATGGGTCCAGCGCATCCGCCGTTGGGCTCCCGTCAATGGCGTCTCGTCTGAGCTGGTGCGCTTTGACATGCAGGCAATGGAAAATCCGGAAATTTCTGGCGTCGAGTACCAACAGGGTACGCTCGCCGGTTACGAGGTGCGCGAATACCTGCTCGAAAGGTGGGGCCGCGCCTGCATCTACTGCGATGCCGAGGGCGTCCCCCTTCAAGTCGAGCACTTGACATCGAGGGCAAGGGGCGGGACAAACCGCGTCGGCAATCTCGGGTTGGCTTGCGAATGCTGTAACCAGAAGAAGGGCTCACGCGACGTCCGAGAGTTCGTCAAGGACCCGACGCGTCTCGCGCGCATCCTCACAACCGCAGCTCGTCCGCTGAAGGACGCCGCTGCCATCAACGCGACGCGCTGGGCATTGGCGAACGCTTTGCGGGCCACGGGCCTGCCACTTGAACTCGCCTCGGGAGGCCGAACCAAGTTCAACCGGGCCGCGCACACCATTCCAAAGACCCATGCACTGGATGCGGCGTGCGTCGGCGACGTCAACGCTATCACCGGCTGGCAGCGACCCACTCTTGAAGTGAAAGCGACGGGGCGTGGCAGCTATCAGCGCACGCGGCTGACTGCCTCGGGGTTCCCGCGCGGTTACTTGATGCGCCGGAAGCAGGTTAAGGGATTCCAGACGGGCGACCGGGTGCACGCTGTCGTGCCAAGCGGAAAGAAGGCCGGCACCTATGCGGGCCGCGTTGCAGTACGGGCATCAGGTTCATTCAACATCCAAACGCCGAACGGTGTCGTACAGGGTATCAGCCATCGCCATTGCTCGCTGGTGCAGCGAGCCGATGGATATGGCTACCATTTTCGATCCAAAGATAGCCTCTACAAAGGAGAAGCGGGAGAAGGGCGTGCTGCGCACGCCGCGCTATCCATCCCCGTCCTGAAGGACGGGGTTTCCCGCGCATCCCGATGACTGAACGGTCTCTTTGGCTCACCGCACCGACCGCTGCGTTCGGTGAATGGCAAACGCACGAAGCCGTTGGTGCTGACCGCCGTCCCTTCTCGGCCCGGTCCGTGGTTCAGCATCGAGCGATGTTTGAGCACTTTCAGCGACATCTGCACGACTGCGGCGTGACCGTGGCCAGTTTCGGCGCCGACCATATCCACTCCCTCTGGCAAACGAAGGCCGGAGCCACATACAGCGCTGCGACACGGATGCGCTATCTGAAACTGCTGGACCGGCTGTGTCGACATCTAGTATCCATTGCTGTGCGTGACGGCAATCCGGCGGAGGAGCTCGTACGGCAGGCGCAATGGCCTGATGAAGACCCCTCCCCCATCTACTTGCCTCAGGAAGCAGACGAATCCCTCCAGGCTTGGATACAGCCCTCTCCTAACGACGATCTTGCCCATCTGCGGGCACGAGCAATCGTTGGATTGTTTCTTGGCACCGGCATCACAGCGGCCGAGGGCCGCAGCGCCACCCAAGTGGACCTCCAGACCGCGGCAAGCCCGCCGTACTTGCACGTCCGTGGCCATGGAGCGCGAGACGCAAGGACGGTTCAGGTCCCCCCGTTTGCCCTGCCCGTCCTTACAGCCTGGTCGGCCCGCCGGGCTACGCTGCCAATTGCCAGTGACCTACTTTTTTCGCTCACGAACCTCGGCAAGCCAATTGCGGACATGGGTCTAGGCCGGATCGTCCGTTCGGCACTGGTGGCCATCGACTTTGAGGCAGACGACATGAGTCCGCGAATCCTCCGCAATACCTTCTGTCGCCGGCAGTTGCTTGCAGGGCGCGATCGCGTCGAGGTAAGCGAACTGCTCGGGCTGGCCAGCACCCGCACGGCCGATCGAATTGCCGCCACATTGCCAACAGAATAAGCGTTGAATGTGTCTGGCTCGAGCTGAGGTGCCATGCAGGCGAATCACTTTGGCCCTCACCTCTCGGCAATCACACACACCAGAGCAGCACACACATGCTCGATCCCTCCACTTCGCCGGCGCCGATGATTGCCCGCGATGGGCTCGCGGCCGCGTGCAGGGGCCGGTCGAGTTCGAGTCCACTTCCGCCCGCAGGCGCTAGCAACACCGCCTAAGAACCTGTTTCAAAAAGAGCTGCTGGGTACTTCAGGGCGATCCTGTTAACCTCATCCGTTGTGACAACAGGACAGAGGGGATGGGCAAGCCAATCATTGACGATGAACTGTGGGCACTGATCGAACCGCTTCTTCCCGCGGCCAAGCGGCGACGATTCCGATATCCGGGTCGCATGCCGGCGTCAAATCGGGGAGCACTGACCGGCATCCTGTTTGTGTTGAGGAGCGGCATTCGGTGGAACGAACTACCCGCCGAGATAGGTTGCGGCTCCGGGGTCAGTTGCTGGCGTCGGCTACGCGATTGGCAAAGCGCCGGCGTATGGGATCGGTTGCACGAAGTCCTGCTGGCGAAGCTACGCGCGGTCGACCGCATCGATTTCTCACGTGTCGTCATCGATTCCTCTTCAGTTCGAGCGATTGAGGCGGGCCAAAAACAGGACCGAACCCCACCGATCGCGCGCGACCAGGTTCCAAGCACCGCGTCGCCACCGATGCGAACGGCACGCCGATCGCGGTCATCCTGACCGGCGCAAACCGTAACGACATCACCCAACTTCTGCCTCTGATCGAAGCGATTCCGGCTATCCGAGGATGCCGAGGCCGGCCTTTGCGCAAGCCTGGGCGCATCTACGCTGATCGCGCGTACGACCACGACAAATATCGAAGGCCGCTTCACGCTGCCGGCATCCCCACCTCCATCGCCCGGCGCGGCGAACCTCACGGCAGCGGCCTGGGTAAGGTTCGCTGGGTGGTAGAGCGAACTCAACGCTTGGTTGCACGCATTCCGGCGTCTGCGCACCCGCTTCGAGCGTCGTGCGGACATTCATGAAGGCTTACTCAAGCTGGCCTGCTGCCTCATTTGCTGGCGTACCCTCCAGCGGGACGAATCTTCATTTTGAAATGAGTTCTTAGCCACCGCGCGCGACGAAGCGCGGCAACTCGAACGCAGAGACAGCCGGAAGCGGCCCGCTCCATGGCTCGACTTGCACCAGACAGGTCTGCGCTGCGCAGCCCTGCGACAAGCGCGAAGCCGGCAGGTCACTTGTCACCGCATTGGGATTGCCGTGCTTGTCGAGTCCGGGCACCTCCGCGGACGGATCGAACCAGGCGCCGGTGGCAAGCCTGACGACCCCGCGCAGCACACCATCGCTCAGTCGGGCCGCCGCCACACACGCGCCCCGGGTGTTCCAGACACGCACGGCCTGGCCGTCCTGGATGCCCCGCTCACGCGCATCCTCCGGGTGGATCGTCAGCGGTTCACGCTCGTCGACGCGCGCCCCCCGGCTGAGCGCCGAATGGTCGAGCTGGCTGTGCAACTTCGTCGCCGGCTGGTCCGACACCAGGTGCAACTGCTGCGCATCGGTGGCGCCGAGCCATTCGGCCGGCTCCAACCAGCTCGGGTGGCCAGGGCAGTCGTCGTAGCCGAACGAGGCAATGGCCTCGGACCAGATCTCGATCTTCCCGGAAGGGGTCTTCAGCGGATGCGCAGCAGGGTCTTCACGAAAACGCTGCAGAAAGCTCCTGGGTGGCGCCGTCCCCTCGAAATCGACGATCCCTTGCTCCCAGAACACGTCGAACGCGGGCAGTTCCACACCGACCGCATGGGCACGCGGCAGCGCCTCCTCATACAGCGCCCGCAGCCATTGGCCGGCATCGCGGCCCTCGGCGTACTCGGCCAAGACGCCGAGCCGCTGCGCCAATCCCCGGAAAATCTCGAAGTCGTCGCGCGCCTCGCCCGCCGGAGCGAGCACCTGCCGCATCGCCACGAGGTGTGCCTCGCGCCCCGAGAACCCGATGTCGTCACGTTCCAGAGAGGTCGTGGCCGGCAACACGATGTCCGCCATCTTGGCGTGCGCGTTCCAGAACTGCTCGTGCGCGACGACGGTCTCCGGCCCTCGCCAAAGCGCCGCAAGCCGGTTCAGGTCCTGGTGGTGGTGGAAGGGGTTGCCCCCGGCCCAGTAGACCAACCGGATGTCCGGATAGCGGTGCGTGCGGCCGTTGTAGTCAAAACTCCCGCCCGGCTGGGCCAGCATGTCGGCAATGCGCGCCACGGGAATGAAAGCATCCACCGCATTGCGCCCCTGCGGGAAGGTGGGGCCGGCAAAGCGCGCGCTGCGATGGCCGACCGAGTTCGCCGCGCCGTAGCCGAACGCGAAACCGCCGCCGGGCAGGCCGATCTGCCCCAGCACCGCGGCCAGGGCCACCAGCGCCCAGAACGGCTGCTCGCCATGGTGGGCGCGCTGCAAGGACCACATCGCCGTCAACAGCGTGCGTTCGCGGCCCAGCGCGCCGGCCAACTCCGCGATCTGCTCGCGCGGCGCCCCGGTGATGCCGGCGGCCCAGGCGGCGTCCTTGGCGACGCCATCGGCGTGTCCCAGAAGATAGGCCTCGAAGCGCTCCCAGCCGACGCTGTGGCTCGCGAGAAAGGCGCGGTCATGCCGGCCCTCGGCCAGCACGCCGTGGGCCAGCGCGAGCATCAGCGCCGTGTCGGTGTTGGGCCGGATCGGCAGCCACTGGGCCGGGATGCCGGGCTCGATGTCCTCGCGGCTCGGTCCGACGTTGACGATGCGCACGCCGCTGGCGGCCAGGCGGCGCAGTCCGTCGCGCAGGCGGTGGCGGCCCGCGCCGCCGAAGTCGGTTTGCGCCGTCTTGGCCGGCAGTCCGCCGAAGCAGACCAGCAGCCGCGTGTGCTGCGCCAGCGTCTCCCAGTCGTCGCTGTCGGCCAGCACGGCATCGACGGATGCCACGACGTGGGGCGTCACCACGCTGCCCGCGCCGAGGCTGTACGAATCCACGCTGCGCACGTAGCCGCCCTGCACGTTGAGAAAACGATGAAGATGGGCCGCAGCGCCGTGGAAGCGGCCGGCGCTGCCCCAGCCGTAGGAGCCGCCGTAGATGGCGGCATTGCCGTGAGTGTCGATCACGCGCCGCAGCTCGCCAGAAAGCAGGTCCAGCGCCTCGTCCCAAGGCACCTCGACGAAGGGCTCCTTGCCGCGCCCCTCGCGGCTGGCGCCCTGGCGATCCAGCCAGCCGGCTCGGATGGCCGGGCGCAGGATGCGCTGCGGCGCATTGTTGGCCGCGAGCGCGTGCAGGCCGATCGGCGAGGGGTCGGTGTCCCGCGCCCAAGGCGCCAGGGAAGGCACCCCCTGCGCGTCGCGTTGTATTTCATAGATGCCCCAGTGCGAGGCGGTGTAGGTCGATGGCTTCATGGTTGCGAACGATGTTCTGTGTGGTTTGGGACGTTGTCAGGCTTCGGCGGTCTCCACTTCCAGACCTGCCGCCTGCCATTGCGGAAAGCCGTCTTCCAGGCGTCGCACGCGATACCCCTTCGCGCGCAGCAAGGCCACCGCCTCGAACAACAGCACGCAGTACGGCCCGCGGCAGTACGCGACGATCTGCCACCTCTTTGGCAGACGGGCGAGCCGGGTTTCCAGTTCTTCCAGCGGGATGTTCAACGCGCCCGGCTGGTGGCCCAGGCTGAATTCATGCTCCGGGCGGACGTCGAGCAGCGTCACCCGTCCGTCGCGCAGCCGCTCGACCAGTTCGTCCCTGGTCACGGGCGCCAGCGCATCGCGCGCCGAGAAGTAGTCCGACATGATCTGGCGCACCTCAGCGCGGTTGCGCTCGCCCACGCAGCCCAGCGACTTGAGCAGGCAGACGACCACTTCCGGTCCCGCAAGGCTGTAAAGCATGTGCTTACCCTGGCGCTCGGCGGTCACCAGTTGCGCCCACTGCAAAATCTGGAGATGGCGCGACGTGTTGCCGAAGGTGAGCTTGCAGGCTTCGGCCAGGGCTTCGACACTGTGCTCGCCCTGGGCGAGGAGTTCCCGCAGCTCGATGCGATGAACGTGGTCGATCGCCTGCGCGATCTCCGCTAGATTCTCGTAGATGGCCTGTCCTGGTCCTAGCTGTACCATGTACCTTCCTTCACTAGCGATCATTCACCCGATTCATGGAATCTGGATTGCAAGAATAGTTCGCCGTGCAGATCGAGTGCGCATATCGTTATCTGGACATCCGGGATGTCCAGCGCCCGGTTGCGGAATCAGGCGAGAACAGGCCAGACGTAGTGGGCGCCGACAAGAATGCCGATTCCGCCGAGGACGCGGCGCAGCAGCTTTTCCGGCAGCCAGGGCTGCAAGGCGGCGCCGGCGTAGGTGCCCGCGAAGCCACCGATGCCCAGGGCGATGCCCAGCGCCCAGTCCGGGGCAATGCCGCTCCCATACTTCAAGCCGAGCACGACATAGGTGACCAGGCCAGCCACCGACGTAACGAACGTGGAAGCCAGCGCCGCGGACGCGACGTGACCGATGGCGAAGCCCATGCCGACGAGGATCGGGGCCAACAGCGATCCGCCGCCGATGCCGTAGATTCCCCCGATGACGCCCACGGCCAAGGCCAGGGCGATGATCAGGGTGCGGTGGTGGCCGTGGACCTCGGTGCCGTCGCGCTGACGGGTGCTTCTACCGAACAGCAGCCAGACGCCCAGCGGAATCAGCACGGCGGCGACCACCAGCAGGAAGGCCTGCGGCCCGGACAGCCAGGTGACCCGGATGATGGCCCCCGCGATCGCGCCGGGGATCGTGCCTACGATCAGCAGGCGGGTCAGGGACCACTGGATCTTGCCGCGCCGCTTGTAGCGCAGCAGCCCGCCGGGAAGGGCCATCAGGTTATAGAGCAGGTTCGTTGGCGTGACAGACGGACTCGGAGTATGCAACACGCTGAGCTGCACTGGCATCAGAAACACCGCGCCGGACACCCCCACAGGAGCGGTCACGGCAGCAATCGCGAACGCCAGCGCGGCAGCTAGGATCAGCGTCATGTTGCGTCTCCGGCCGCGGCGCAGGAGGTCCCAGAACGAGTGGCGCGTTGGGCCTTTCCCGCCTCGTCGGCATGGGCGCATGACTTCGGGATATGTCGGTTGTGCCTGCTATTTCCGGGCATGGTGTCCTTCTTGCTCAAAGGGCGCAATGCCTAGCTCTCGCAGACGCCCTGACTTTCAGCTGCTTGACACGGATCGTGCATTAAAAAATCATTCTGCATATTAATCGGATAATATAAATTCGTTTAGACGAATTACAACGATTCTTAGACGATTCTAGCGCGAAGGCCTCCGCTGGCCCGCCGAGTCGGCGCTGTTGTCAATGCAAAGGCGGGCACGGGTTCCGGCTCTTCGCCACGGCGCTGGTCTTGCTCGGCACCGGCTGGAACTTCCTCCACATTGGAAGCTCAACGCTGCTGACCTATACCCACACTGCGGCTGAGAAGACTCGCGCTCAAGACATCAACGACATGGCGATCTTCCCGGCGGGCCTAACCTGCTCGTTCAGTGCGAGTGGACTGCCTGATTCCTTGGGCGGAAAGGAGATGACCCTTACCCTGTTGCCCTGGCTCCTGCTGTGCACGATGGCGCTACTGTAGATGGGCGTAAAGCTGCATTAGGTGAAGGCTGCTTGCCGCAACGACGCTGCTTTCGTTGCCACCGATGAAGGCGAGGAACATCGGGGCCCCTCGCGGAACAGATCAACTACGACACCTACAGCGCGCGCGATCTTTTTCTCCACAGGCTCGAACGCGCCCTGTGAAAACAATTCAATGTTCTGGCTCATGCTGGCTTCCTGAAAATGAATGGGCGGCCAGCCCCCGTGGGCCACACCGCCCTCGGGGGAATTGAAGAGATGAAGTAACGAAAGGACGTACGCCACTGACGGACAGGCTTTGAGAACGTTACCTGCTCGCCGCCCGAGCCTCAGCCAGGAGCCACTGCACGAGCCAGCCGATCCGGCTGGCTAGGCTCGAAGAAAGCCACTGCCCATCCGGCTCGCCGGAGAAGAAAACCCCGGCCACGTCGCCAGCAGCGATGTCGGCAACGCCCATGAGCAATCGCAGGGCTTCGTCGAGGTCATCCATCCCGGCCGCAGCCACGAGAACCGGCAACGTTACCGCCGCGAGGAGAGGCCGTCGGCACCGCGGTGCAGGGCCGGTTTGTACTAGGTGACAGGTCATCGGAATAGCAAGAAAAACGGCGCTCCCTAGGGAGCGCCGTACGGTTAAGGATGAGGGCGCTATAGCGTGCCCGTATTCGGCAGCGCGCTGGCGCGGTATTCGACGATCAGCCGCGTCTGGGCCGCTTTAGGCACCTTGTTCGGTTGCGGTTTCGGCGAAGGGTAAAGCTCCGCCGCTCCAAGCAGGACGAGTAGCAAGAGCACCAGGATAAGAGGAAGTTTCATGGCACGAAGAAGGAAGACGGAGCAGCCCCGATGGGGCATGCCCCATCGGGTTAGTCAAGACGCCAGTTCGGGAGGGCTCACTCGGGCCGACAGGGCTCCAACGTCAATTACTGCATCGGCTTCGTCGATTGAATCTGGGGTGTGCGAAATGAAGAACTCACGCTGATACCCGCCGCGGCGGAGCACTTCGCGCTTCATACGCATGAAAGCCCGTTTGCGCTCGGGGTCAAGCGCACCATCCGACTCGTCGGTGAACACGGTGTGAAACAACTGCCCCGAATCCTGCGCCCGGTAGAGCGCAATACCGCGAGTCAAACACTCGTTGACCCAGATCTTTTCACCGCCGGACATGAACGCGAAGTTCTTATCCGTGCCGCTATCTGCATCGAACACGAGAATCTCAAAGCCTTCGCGCTTCTCCCCGTTGGCCAGCTCGGTCTGCGTCTGGATCGCGATAGTGAATCGCTGCCCGTAGCAGGCAAGCAGCAGGTCATTAACGATCTTTGCGATCGCGGGTCCAGCATCGTCGATCGACAACGCGATCACGCCATCGTTGCCCAAGCCCTTGGCGAGCAGCTTCCACTGCGCGATCTCGTCGGACAAGGCCGAAGCCCTACCCTCCAATGCCGCCAGCCCGGCCAGCTCCGCCTCGATGCGACCACGGTCCGCAGCCAACGTGCTCTGCCGGCGGATTAGTGCTTCGATCGCACCGTCGAGCGCCACAGTAGTCTCCCGGCCGGCAGTGATGCGCCGGTCGAGATCAGCAAGCATGCCAGTGACATCCTCTGTCGCCAACGCCGATAGCTCGCGGCGAACCGCCGTGACCTGCACCTCAACGTCCGCAACATCGCGCTGATAGCGGGCTAGGCGCTCCGAACCCTCGGTGCCTAGTGCCACCATGTCGCGCTTCGCATTGGCAAGGGTGTCGTTCGCTGCCGCGAGCAATGGCTTCCTCGCGGCCAGGGCCGTCAGCCGTTGGATCTGCTGCTGATCACGGGCAATGCTCTGTTGCAGCGTGGCTTGGGCTGCACGGGCCGCCGGAAGACCGACAACCGTAGCGTCCGTTGCCTTGAGAGCCTCCTGCTTCTCCCGGTAGCTAGTCCGCAGGCCGCTCACTTGCACGGTCTGCTCGCCGAGTTTGAGCCGGGCGTCGCGCGCTTGCGCAAGCAACGGGCACGTCGCATGCATGGCATGGTCGTGACAGGGAACCGTCTCGATCACGTCAGCCTGCGATTTCAACGACTTGGCGAGCTGTGCGGCAACCGACCCACGCTGCTCAAGGCCATGAAGCTCCGCCGTGAGTGTGGCGCGGCGAACCTGGACGGCCTCCAGCTTTGCAAGCTCGACCTGGCCGGCTTCCCACGCCGCCTGCTTCTGGCCGATAGCCATCTGCAAGGTATCACGCTCCCCGTCCGCGGCAAGAATCACCGCCGACTGATCGAGCGTAGCGTTCGCAGAAGCAGTCGCCTTGTCCAGTTCCTTCAGGCGCGCATCGGCACGGGCTTTCGCAAGCTTCTCATCACCGACCAACCGGGTAGCTTGCGCCACCAGCTCGCCTTCACGTTGCTTCAGCTCGCGCAGCCGCGCCTCAGTCGCAGCAGATGCGGCATGCTTCGCTGCGAGCGTGGCACGCTCTTGTTGAAGCTTCGCTCCATCCTCAAGCGCCCCAGTTCGCGCGCGGCGCTTGCCCGTCAATGCCTCGTCGATCTCACCGATCTCCTTGGCCATCGCCTGCGTCGCGTCGCGCTTGCCGGTGAGGATCAGCACGTCGCGTTGCATGGCATCGAGTGCGCGGCCCAACAGCCTGGCCACGTCATTCGCCTTCGAGGACACCTCGCGCAGGTGATCGATCCCGAGCAGCTCTGCGAGCAGCTTCTTGATCTCGCCCGCCTGATAGCTGGCAAGCGGCCGCCGGTTCTGTGCGGAGAACACGCTGGTGAAGAACACTTCGGGAGACCCAAGAATCGGTTCCACGCATCGGCCATAGGTCTCCGCCTTGCCGTCAGAGATCGTACCATCAGGCAGTTCGGCAGGCTCCCAGGCGCCATCACGACCCATCTCGAACAAGTAGTACTCTGCCTTGCGGCTCTTGCCCGCATTGCGGAAAGTGAATGCGGACCGATAGACCTTGCCACCGTGCTCCCATTCGAGATCCTTCTCCGCGCGCGGGGCACAGAGATGGTCCCAGTACGAGAAGCCGTCCGGGGTCATCTTGGTCGCGTGGCTCGGCATGAGCGCATACGGTTGCACGTTGTCCATGATCGTGGTCTTGCCGGCGCCGCAAGGGCCGACGAGGGCAATCAGTCCCGTGGGCAAGCCCGTCAGATCGATGGTGACGCTGTCGCGATGCATGCCGTCCCGCACGCCACGGAACCCTGTGAGCGTGAGTTTCAGTGGACGCATGGTGCATCCTCCATCGGCATGGCCTGCAGGTAGTCCGACGGGAGTTCGAAAACATCGTCGTCCGGCATCTCGCTGATCGGCTCGGGATCGTGCTCCGGCTTGCCGGCGATTGCCCGCTCAACCGATCGGACCGCCGCGACAAACTGCCCGCGGACTGCCAACTGCAGGGCCTGCCAGTCTTCGCAGCCCGAGAGCGCCTTCAGTTCCCGGGCACTCCACTGGCTGGCGTAGCCGTTCGAGAACGACCAAAGCAAATCCTGGATCTCTTTGGCGGGCGCCACGGAGAACCAGGTCGCGCCCGTGTCAGTGCCGAGCGCCATGACCAGCATGTGCTCGCGCGTGGCGATCACCGCACCGCGGTGCATGCCGAACGGCTGAAACAGCATGCCACGCAAGAAGCCGTGGTCGGAACAAAGGCGGTTTGCGAGATCCGATTGGGGCATCTCGACTTCAAACGTACGAGCCCACGCGGGGCCAGCGTGATACAGAATCATGATGCACTCCTGAGAACGACAGAGTGCACCCCGGACGGGAAGCACCCGTCAGGGTAGAAGAAAAGAAATGGATACTGCGGATCGATGCGTCGGGGACGCGGGGTAAAACCAATTTTCGACAACCCGAAGGCTGTCGGAACATGGCTTTCGCACGTTCTAGGGTTAGGCGGCTTCGGCCGCGAACAGGTCATCGTTCAGCCAATCCAACGCAGCCGACTTCTGCACCGGTGCGACCGGTGGAACAGAGGCAGGCAGGGCCGACTGCATCGCAGCTGCTGACGGCACCGGTTGTGGAATGTCGAGATCGGCCAGGTTGGCCAGCACACCGTCGGCAATGGACTGTGCATCCAGGTTCTGCAACTGCGACAGCCGATCGACCAACGGACCAGTATCGACACCGGCAAGCTCGCCCCAGCGCCCGAGCTTCTCAGGCAGACTGGCGGCCCGGCTGATGCCTTCCGCGCGGCTACGCACCGCAGGCAAGATACGCGCTTCGATTTTCACCTCGGCGCTGTTGCGGAACAGGGCCTGAATGGCATCACGGTCGACCAGCTGCCGGTGCTCCTCGTTGATCGACCAGCGAATGCGAACGAACTTATCTGCAGCGCCGGCGGCAACTTCGGCAAGTCGAGCCATGTCCGGCGGGCCGTCGAAGTCCACGCAGACTGTCTCGCGCGCGGGCGTCTCCATCTGCGTGGCGGTGACTTGACCCAGCTCGATATTCCAGCGCAGATAGCCCTTCGCTCCGATCTCACCGTAATGGAAGCGCCCGATGGAGCCGGGATACGCCACCACCCTACCCTCGCGCTCCCATTGCTGGGCGCGGTGGATGTGGCCAAGCATGAACGCGTCGCAATCGGCGTCAAACAGCGAGCCGATCGTGAACTCATGATCGAACCCCGCCATCGGCACACCGTGCTCTGTCTGGCAGCCGTTGACCGTGCCGTGGGACACGCCAATGGTACGAATACCCTGCTCACGTAGCAGCCGGTTGATTGCCCCAGCCGCCGCGAGATAGGCCGCCAGATGATCACCAACAGCCGTGGCTGCATTGGACACGCCTACGGCGGCCGCAAGTGTCGCCTTGTTCACGGTCGGCACGCAGGTGAAAACCACCTTGGGATCGCCATGGGTTTCCGCGATCTCCTCGAGCTCTTCGATCGTGAACACGGAACCGTGAGAGGCGATGAACTCGCCCCGGCTTAGCGCGACCTGGTGGATGCGGTCCGCCACGTACACAGGGCAGGCCTCTCCCCCAACGAAGCGAAACACATCCAGCGTGCCCGGCGGCTCGTGGCTGAAGGTGCCTTGCAGCATGAGCACGGGCGCAGCGCAAGCCAGCCGGTGCACACGACGCGCCAGGCCGGAGAACGCCGGCGAGTGCGCATCGAGCCGGTGGTCCGTCGAGTCCCCCGAGATCACATAGGCATCGCAGCCCGCAGCGATCGCGTCGTCGACAGCAAAGCCAAAGCAACGATCGGCTTCAACCAGGTTGCCGGGCGAGTAATGCAAGTCGGAGAAGTGTCCGACGCGAAGCTGATCGCGTTCCTGAAACTTCATGAAAGCCTCCATCATGGATACCGGGCGAGCCGGAGAGAGAAAAGAAAAAGGAAGCCCGAAGGCTTCCTTTCACGAATTCCGGCACGTGGCCGGCGGTCAATGAGCGAGTTCGCGAGAGACTGCGGCAACCTGCTCGCGGAAAGCGAGCGGATTGGCCAGCGCAACGCGCATGTCGTCGAGGAGTCGGCGAATGTCGTTCGGTCGCCTCGGCCAACCGTGGCCAAAGCTTGCGTTGGCGAAGCGCTTCATCTGCTCGCGCCCTTCCGGGTTATTCAACCCAACACGCGTGAGAAGATCATCGAACTGACTTTCGAGGTCATCGACGTGGTCGGCTTCGCCTGCCCCAACGTCGGTGTGCACCGAGACTCGGTCGTGCAGGTCAGCGGGCGAGTCAGCGATGGTTGTCTCGACCGCTCGATCGGGACCCGTGGCTTCCAGCATGGCAACAGCTTCGTCCGCTTTCTCCACGTGCGAGATCTGGGGCCGGTCGGTGCCGTCAAGCAACGCGCCGAGATCGATATCGGCATCGAGCGTGATCAACCACTGCTTTTGACGCATGGGCTGGCCGTCTTCGCCGATGCGGCTCACCTCGACTTCCATCTTCGAGACCCAGAACGTCACACCGACGAGACGGCCGCGCGCGAGCGAGACCGTCTGCATGGCAGCGTAGGCTTTCTGGAGCACGTAAATGGAGGTCGTGGGCAGCTCGATCAGGCCGAGGCCCTTGATCTTCAGGACCGCAAAAAAGAAGGACGCTGAAAGGCTGCACGCACCTGCCTGATACTGCGGGCACTCGTGCGGATCGCAGCGGCCGTCCTGGATCTCGTTGTCCTGCCGCAAGATGATCTGACGCCCGCCCCAGTTTCGCTTCGCGCGGCTGGCTCGCTCGCTCTTCTGCGCGGGCGCATACGTCTTGCAGTAGCGAACGCCATCGGAGCCGTATTCGGAAAAGTACTTCCGACCCGCCGCGCCCCACGCGACCAACTGGTTCGGCATGTTCTGGAGCCAGTCGTCGAACGCGAAGATGACGGGAAAGCGCCAGAGCCGCCGCCCGTCGCCTTTATCCTCGCCGTACAGCTTGAGGATCTCGTCGGCGACGTCAGGGTTGGAGAAATCCGAGCCACGGCACGTGAAGTACGGCGTGTTCTTCGGGACCAAGGGGTTCTTGATCGAAGTCACCCGTTCGATCTCGATCCCGATCGCCTCGAATGACTTGCCCTGAGCGAGCAGCGCATCATGGATTGCAACTGCCTTGGCGTTTTCGCGGGCCTTGCGTGTCAGGACCTTGATGCCAGGGCGGATCTTGCCGATGATCGGCGGCCGCGCGGGCCGCTCGTCTAGGATGCTTCTGGCACTGCCGAAGTCGTTGTAGGTGATAGGGGCTTGCATGCTGCTCTCCTGTCGAGGTATCGAATGACGTTCGCACGGATCGACGCAGCCTGCTCCCGAAGGCGCAGGGCTACATCGGCCCCGCGCTGGGTCGTTACTTGAGAAAGGAACGCCGCGCGAGCGGCTTCCGGAAGACTGGCGACGTGTGCCGCCTCACATAGATCTCGCCACGCCACGGGCATCTCGACATAGTCGGGCCGGCGGCGGATCAGCGTTGCTGCGATCGCAGCGGAGATTTCGGCGTGTTCCTGCATGGCATCTCCCGAATCGAGGTTTCTCACAAACAAAAAAAGCTCGCTCCGGAAATGCCGGTAGCGAGCTTTGTTCGAGAAACCTGCAGCCACGCCCCTTCCGGGGGCATGGCTTACAGGGAGCGGCGCGCGAATGCGCACTGCTCATGCTTGGGACGTAAAGTCGCCCCGTGCAGCATGTTCACGCTGCACAACAACCCATTTGCGAACCCACAGGTTCGGCCGCAGGTTCACGGATCAGCCAACGACGGCCGTTCTGCCTAGGAGGGGCCTTGAGAGAGACGCCACATGGTCCCAGGCTCGAACGGTGTCCCGCGTGCGCTCATAAGAGGCACAGACGCAGACGCGTTTTACAAGCTGACGATGGGAAATGCTTGGCGAAAACACTTAGCAAGAGAAAATTCCACACCAGTAGCCAGCTGGTCGGAGCATGCGCAAGGCACGACTTTGTACAAAGGGATGGACTCGCCAGGAGTCAGAGTCGATGCGTCGGTGACGCAGGGTGTGAGTGAATTCTGTCACACGATCCGCACTGCGGATCGCCGAAAGCTCACGAATTTCGTATAGCTTTCGCTAGCAAATGCTGTCCGTTCTTGTCCGACAATTGCTCGCGAGAGAGAACGCGGAAACCTGAACATGCTTGAAGACCCAATAGCGGTTAGATCGGAATCCGAGAGGAATCGCGACGTCGATGAAGGAGAATCAGGCCAGGGCGCGAGCGCCGGTTCACCAAAGGATGGTGGCCTTCGAACCATCGAACGATTCAATAGCGATGATCGGATTGCGAGAATCGTTCCCGACACCGCGACTGGTGCCATTGCGACGTACTATTCGACGTTCGCGCGCGATTTCCTCGACGCGAACTTCTACTTCTGTTCGGCCAAGTTCAGCGTCGGCCGCGGCGGAAAGGTGAAAGCACTGGACATCGCGTTCCGGGAGGCAGAGGATTGGTTCGAAGCAAGCCTCGCCGATTGGGAGGCACGCAATCAAATCCAGTTCGCCGTCGCGTCGCGCGAGATCCAGGTGCAAATCACACATCCGCTCGCCGGGCGCCTTCTCCGATTGGTTCGACAATACGACAGATTGTTCTCTGTTTCTCTTTTTTGCAGCGCGGCCAGATCCGTGTCCGGCAGCGAGCGTGAGCAAATTCTCAATGCGGCCGCTCGACGGATCTCCCAAATTCACCGCCTGTGCATGCCCGATAACGACAAGTACGCGCCGGATGGCTCTCGCCTTCCGGCTTCGCCCATTCCCGGATCCACGGAAAAGACCGAATGACCCTCACCGATATTGAACGAATGCACCAGCAATACGCGCGACCTGCCATCACGATCGATGTCACGGCTGAGGGACCGGCAGGCCTTTGGTCAGTTCCCGACGGCACTCGCCAAGCCGATCAGGAGCGCCCCCCCAGGGGCAGACTCGAGCAATCCGTTCGCGTGGCCGCGATTCTCGCAGTCGGCGCCGGGATCGCCCTCCTCGGTGGTCGCTTGGTCGCCATGGCCACCAAGCCGACCGCGGCATCTGTCGCGGCCGCGGCGCCGGCGACGTCCCAGAGTGCGTCCGCAGTGGAGACACCTGCAGCCGCGCTGGCTACGTCGGAGCAATGGCCAGCCGCGCGGTCCGAGCCGGCAGCTAGCCAGCCGGCCGCGGTGTCGGTCGACACAGCGCATGCGTCCCCATCGTCGCTGGCAGGTAGCGAAGTCGGCGCCGGTGGCAAGCCGTCTGCAATGACGCCCACAAAGGGTAAGGCACCCGCGCCGTCCAGTCCGGCCAAGCCCACCTCGCCCCCGGAAAAGGTCGGAACGCACCCGGCCGACATCAGACTATTCTGAATATCCTCATGAACAACACACCAAGTTTCAGCCTGGTCCAGGCCGGGATGTGCATTCACGGGGATCTCGTGAGCGACCACGGTATCACCTGCGCGGGTATCGTCGATGGCGCCGTTTCGTCTTCGAGTGGCCTTGTTCACATTGCTCGGGGCGCAGTGGTTCGCGGCAGCGTCGAGGGAGAGCACGTCGTTATCGATGGCGTCGTCGAGGGAGACGTCAAAGCTCGCACATCGCTGCTGGTAAACGGACGTGCGATGGCGCGCATTTTCTATGGCGGCACCATTCGCCTTGGGCTCGAGGCCGACTTGGAAGGCGCAACGATCTCCCGGGTCCCTTCGGTCGCGTACACGGGGGCCACACCGGCACCCACCGAGACATAGAAGAAGGTCGGAAGCTCAATATCACGATATCGGGTTGCTCCCGGAAAACTCGCATTTCGGTATCGCCTTTCGTGGATGGATGGTGCCCCTGTGACCGGTCGAGCGACTTATCACGCTCCCCGCAATCGCTCCGAAGCTGGTCAAGCTTTGAGCGCTTGAATAAAAAAAGCCCGACAGAACGTCGGGCTTTTTTTCAGGGTAGCTCTCGTAGAGAGAATAGCTCGGCTTGACTGAACACGCCGGGCATCGTGATCCACGGGAATACCTGCCCGGCGTCCGGGTCCATGAAGGAGATATGCGGGAAGCCGTTATCGAGCTGGCAGCGGAATACACGCAGCTTGCCGTCGGCATCGCGAATCTCGTAGGTCGAGCCGTGGCGCAACTCGAAGACCGCGGCACCATTACGAAATATCTCTGAGCTTCGGTGGCCGATAAGAAATCGGGAGTCCATCCAAGTGTCGAAAGCTGGGGGTATTGCCCCATCGGGATGGGAGTGAAACTCGGACTGCCATGCCAAGTAGAGCATGGAATACCGGTTCTTCGCAAACCCATACAGGTCAATCGGTCGATCGGACATAAGTCGCTCCGCTCCCCGCTGCCTGGCGAGATGCCCCAAATCCCCATTGGCCTTCCGGTATTCCAGCGACGTGCGAAAGCGCACCTGCAGTTGATGAAAGAGCCACGCTGGGCAGCCGATGAAAGTGGGATTAGTCGTCATAGCAACGGGAAAAAAAAACCCCGGACTTAGCCGGGGATAGATACGGATCGCCTCAACACACCTATGCAAACGGCGGAGAGGCGATCAGACTTAAGGGCTCAGAGGCCCAAGAAGTTGACGGTGAGCACTAGTTCATGCGTCCACGAGCTCCATGGCGGTGTTCCACGCCAACTGTTTCAGTGAGGCGCCAACGCCGAACCAGGCGGCGTCGAGCCGGTGCCCTGGCGTTCGAGCGCGGCGTTGGTGGTCGACGTACTCGGTAACGCTGTTCAGCAAACCCCACGCGGTGCCTTGCGCCGAGCGCATGGCCGAACCCTTGCCACCGCCGTTGAAGAGCTCCAGAACAGATTTCATGGCCCGATCGTTGGTCGCGGGCGGCCGGTGGGCCGCCGACTGCTGCGTCGGATTGCTGAGGACGCGCTGGAAGAACCGCTCCACTTCCGCACTGTTGACCCTGCGGCCGGCCAGCGCTTCCATGCGAACCTTGAAGGCCTCCCATGAGGAAGTGGCAATGCCGAGCTGGTTTTTCACCGCGCGCGCGTCGAACTGGCTACGGTGAGGAACCTTCACCGCCCCGCGGCCGTTGCCCAGTGCAATCTGCAAGGTGTTGTTGCAGACCACGCGAACGGACGTGAATTGCGCAGTCGTGGCCAGCGTCCCATCGCACGCAGTAGCGAGCAGCAGATAGCCCTTGACCTCGTCACCGCCGGCGAGTGCGGCACTTTGGCCGGTGCGCGCGAGCGCCCAGAGTTTTCGCCCCTCCTTCAACACGCCCGCGGTTTCGAGCTGATAACCGCCCACTTCAGTGAGGTCACGGTAGAACTCCAGGATCTCGGCGGGCTGCACCACCTGGTAGCGCTTGGACACCACGGACAGCGGCGCCTTCGTATCGGAGCGATACAGCACCTTCTGCTGATCGAACGCTTTCAGCGCATCGAGTTCATCGATATCGGAACGGAAGCGCACCTTCGACTCCTCGATGCGCCAGTTCATACCGGCATGCTCCGCCCAGACTTCGAGCGGTTGGTTGGGCTCCAGGCGTTGGCCGAGGCCGTGCCAAGGGGTGGCATTTACGTAAGCCATTGATTCAACGAGATGCATAGGATTCTCCTTCGGGAAAAATAGAGGCGCGGCGCGGATCGTCTCCGGTGTCGCGGGCAAGAAAAGCTCTTGGTGTGGATGTCAGCCGCAGAGCGAACGTCTGCGGATAGGTGCTGCGACGCAATGCCGCAGCACTGGAGGACCAGCTACAAGGGAGATGGGGGAACTAGGTGAACAAGTTGGTCATGGACGAGAATGGCTTGCCCACGAAGGCCGTCCCTACCAGGGATAGACCCTGGCGGGAGGATGTAGAAATGGCCGACGGGTGCCGGCACGAGGTCGATGCGTCGAGGACGCGGGTAAAAATGTGTTTGGATTGAGGCAGCTCAGTGCAAACACATCTCAGAGAGGAAGCGTAACGCCTGGCGAGCGCTGATGCACGGCGAAAGCTTGCGTTTTCGGTGTGGGTATCGAAGAAATACCCCCAGCCGTAGAGCTGGGGGGGCAAGGATCATGCTGCGACGCATTCAGTCTGCGCCAGTTGCTCGAGCCGTGCGCGAGCGTAGGCCAGCGTACCGTCCTTCGCACGCAGTCGGCGAGAGATGCGCTTGCCGGGGTTGTGGAATCGATATTCACGGGCACTTCCCCGTGCAAGATCGACGATCTCGGAGAACCCCTCCGCGATGCAAAGCTCCACGTATTCTCGGCCGTTCATGGTCCGACCGCCGTCAAGCCGCCACTGGGAAGCCTCGGCCCGCTCACAAACTCTGTCGAAGTCGCTCGCAGCGCGGCGTTGCGCGCGGGCCGCGGTCGCCTCATCTTCCCACCGCGCCTGCTCCGCTTCGGAGAAGTCGCACATTGCGAAGATACGGCGCCGGCGGATGGTCGCCGCGCAATGCAGCAGGTCAACCCCCGTCACATCGCGAATCGCTCGCTTCGATAGGGTGTTCATGTCCTTGGGTCCATCGAGGATTTCGAGAAGGGCCGCGACGTTGCGCTGCAGAACCGCCAGTGCGACCCGGTTCGGCCATTCGTAGCCAGCGCTTGCGCGCTCGACGACGGCTACCCGCGCCTGATAGTCGAACTCACGCTGCGTGATCTTGAACGCTTCACGCTCCGCCCTCGCCTTCGACATTCTGGCCTCGAACCGGTGCTGCGTCGTCGTATGGTGGATGTGTGCTGCCAGGCCGGTCGCCGGCTTGGCAAACTCGCCTTGCGGGAGGCGCAACGGCGGTGGCATGCGTGGTGGCAGGATCTTCGCCTCGAACAGAGCATCGTCGATGTGGACATACGTACAGTCGTCCGGCAGTCGCCGGATGATTCCGACCAGCTGACCGGCGTTGGCTGCCGTGATCGCCAACTTCTCGCGGTGCATCGCGTTGCAGAGCTCCCTCAATTTGCCTTCGGGGAGCGCCCCTCGAAGGGTGGGCACATCGATAAGCGCTCGCATCCATTGCAAACCGAAGCGGCTGAAGGACGAGTCATCGCGATAGATGTTGATGACGCACTCTCGCACGGTGTCACCGCGCAACAGCGCGTAGGCGACGTGCACCTCGTGTCTGGCATTTGGCGCTTGGTTCCGGCAGTATGCCGGCCCGTTGGTGCCATAGCCGAATCGCTTGCGAAACTCGCCCTGCACGTACGCACTGATATCGAACGGCGCCTGATCCTCGAAGAGATCGGCGGCCTGAAACAGCGGGCCGGCCTCGCCCAGCGACATGTCGATTGCATCTTCGGGAAAGTAGGCAAGACGGCCGGCCGCGACGACGGCGCCCCATGATGCGCGGCTCATCTCGTGAGGACGGCGGATCCCGCCGTTCACGCGGATGATGAACTGGTCAACCTCGTCAATGATCTTGCTCAGAATCGATCTCGCGGTGCCCGGTGGCCGGACACCGAACCGTCCCCCGTTGATCTGCACCACGGGGATATCGCCGCGCTCGATGTGACGCACGGCGACCTGGTCAAGTTTGATGGGCGCGCGCGGTGTGCGGTCGCGGTTGAGGTACTCGAGCACGCCGGCGAGCGTCGCGCACGGGTCGGCGCGTTCAGCGCCGATATGGATGAGGTACATTCAGGTGCTCCAAAATAGGAGCACGCCCCACCGGGGGACGTGCCCCGGATGGGTGGTGGAGAAAGATCAGGCGTGGGCCGGTTGACGTTGCTGGCGACGCCGAGGCACAAACGACCGTGCGGTAGACAGCGACGCCAGCAGATCCGGACATGCGATGCGCCACAGGGCACCGCGGCCGTGACAGGCCTCCGTCCAGCGGCCGGTTTCGACGAATTTGCCAGTGTTGAGGAAAGCCTGTTTCAGGTCCGGCGCCAGATTCCAGTCGGCCGTCACCAGGATCTCGTCATCAGCCAGGTCCACAGACGGCAGGTTCACGGTGAGCGAGCCGTAGGGCATGCCATCGTCCGCACATGTGAGGTTGATCGCCGCGCGCAGGTTCGAGTGATAGAGGCCGACGTGCATATGCACGCCGGCAGGGTAGCTGGCCAGGCCAGCGCCGTAGACCATCATGTTCATGGGGAAACTCCTGTTGGGTGGGAGCCGCCCCATCGGGACGGCGCCCGAATGGGAAGTCGAAACGAAAAAACGCACCCCGAGGGGTGCGTTCATGGATGCTGCCGGCGCAGGCACGCCGGCGGTGAATCAGGAATGGTCAGTCCTTGTGATAGTTCCGGCCGCGTTCATTGATCCACAGAACGTAGGCGGGAAGAACACGCGAACCGATGAGAACAACGCATCCAACCGTAGCCGCTCTCCCTTAGGAAGGGGCGGCCAAGTGGCTGTTTATTTATGACCCTTCGTCACGGAAAGACGATCCCACTCTTCCAAAGCACGCTGGCGGTCAGCGTTGCGCAAAACCCACAGCGAAAAGCCTGCAATTCCCAACGAAAGCACTAATACGAGTGGCCCAAACATCATTTTTCCCCTTTGGAATAGATGGCGCCGATGGCAAATAATACCGCAGCACCCATCAGAAGGCACACGCAGTTCGTGATACTGGTAATCGACCATTCCGGGCGGCCACCGACGTACCCAACCAGGCCAACCGTGCACGCCGCCGATAGTGTGTGACAGTACCGGCCGGATGCAAGCAACTGGTCTTTGCTCGGCTGGACAAAGGCATCCACCAACTGGCGCGACCACTTTTCGCTTGCCACATGCTCAGCATCGAGGGTGCATCGTGCCCCGTCCAGATGGGCCAAGGGGAACGCATAGCCTCGCCGATGTGCAGCAAGGGCGTAGCCATCGCCAGCGTCCAGGGCGACCTGGATGCGTTGCATCAGGGACGTCGGAAGCTCCACAACACCGTCCCTGAGCAGAGCCGCCAATGCGGTTGTTTCTTCACCGCCGGTTGTCTTGAAAACCACTTTGATGAGGGTCGTCATCACTCAACTCCGACGACCGGCGACGACTCGGAGCGCCCCGAGCAAGCTCGAGTAGCCCTCCTTCGACGTGATGCTTTCCAGGCTGACGGCATTGTCCCGACCGCCAGCGTGATCCTGGCGACCGCGGCAGGTGCGAAACGACAGTAGCGCCGTCGATCGTGCGGTGGAGTGCTCGATCTGGACGCACAGCGAATCGGAATGGAGCGTGAAGACCTCCGCCTGATGGCGGGGCCGCCGGCGCGCTCGGATGGTGTAGTCACGCTGGCGCAACGACAGGTCGCCGGCGACACGGCGCAGCATACGACAGGCATCCTTGCGCAGGGCCAGGCAGGCTGCAGGGTTGGTAGGAAGAAGCGGATGGATAAAGGATTTGGGAAGTTTCATGGGAAGTCCTGAGGGAATCGGGACGCCCCTTCCCAACGGGACGAGTGTCCCGCGATGGGTTGTGGCTGATACGGACCAGCCGGATTTCGATGCGTCTAGGACGCGATCAAAAGCGTTTGCCGAACCCTCGGGGGTTGGGCAAACCCTCTTGGGCTTGCATGCGTTGGCCTTGCATCAGGCGATATCGAGGATTTTTGTGATTGCGCGAGCGAGTTCCCACGCCTGGTTGGATGAGAGCGTCTTGGCTCTCAGCAGCTTCTGGACGCAGGTGGTGAAATTACGCACCTCGCCGACGTGATGGATCCAGTCGACGTAGACATGCCAGCCCTCCGACCAGCCGCGGTGCACCGACACCGCCAGACGCTCACGTGTACCGACGGTCGGCCATGCCCTGGTGCTCATCGGGCCAAGATATGCCTCGTTCGGGTTATTCAGACCGTTCTCTGGCTCCAGGTACTCAGGCTCGAGTTCGGTGCCGCGCAGCCGGCCGTTGATCTGGTCGGACACGTCGGCAATGGACAGCGTATCGGTTTCGATGGGACTTAAGATCGGCAAGCGCTCGACGGCGAGAACCATGGTTGGACTCCATCCGGCGCTAGCCCCCGCGCGGAGGACCCGCGCGGGGAAAGGTGAAGGGAATTGGGGCCGACTGGCCCAATCAACGCGTGAGACGATAGCCGCCGCTGCCAGACACGAGGAACAACTGCTCGCCAGGGACGAACTGCTGATCCGCATCTTGCGTGACGACGACCTGGCGACCACTGTCCGTGCGGACAATGACCTCCACGCCCGCACGACGGGACATGCGATCGGCGATCACCTGCACGATCGCGGCCGAGGCCGTTCCGGACAAGGCGCTGGCCACATAGCGACCGTTGCCGCTACCGATGGCGCCGGCGCCGAGCACAGCCCCGATCAGCCCACCGACGGCCCCCGGAAGACCGGAGCTTGCCGACATGAAGCCGTCATTGCCAGTGATAGTCACGCTGCGAACGCGGAGCACAGTGACCGACTCTGCGGAGCCAGTGCGCAACGCTTCACTACCGCGATAGACATTCGGAGACGTCTGCTGAGCGGCGCAGCCGGTAAAGACAAAGAAGCAGAGGGAAATCAGGAAAAAACGCTTGAACATGATGGCCTCGAAATGAAAATGGGCCAACATGCCCACGGGCAGGAAGGCCCGTGGTGGGAGAGAAAAGCTGTGCCGATAAAAACCGGCGAGGTCGATGCGTCGAAGACGCGGAAGATGCAGCAATCTTAGCATCCGGCGTCCAATTTGTGGAGCCATCGTGTGAAGTTCGACACAGATCCTTTCAAGAAAACAGAATCGACGTCAGACTAGACCGCGTTCACAAGCCAAGCGGTCAAGCAAGACCTCGACGAACATTTCCCTCTTGATCTGCTGATGCAGTTGATGGAACGGCGTATCGTCCTGTCCCGCCAAGAGCAACGCATCGACGATCCGCAACCATTCCTTTGGCAGGATCGCAATGCCGCTGCCGGGAGGGTGTCTAGCTGCGCTTTTTGCGATGCAAAGCAACGCATCAAACCCAGATAGATCCAGATAGCTTCGCCCCGCCATTCGCTCTTCGATCTGGCGCATGACAAGGGACTCCACGAACGTCGCAAGCGGGACACCCGCAGCACGCGCAGATCGCCGCAGCCAAATGAGTGCTGCTGGTCTGAGGCGCAGTTCAAGCGCATCGACGTCCGGACCGCCCTGACCAGGCAAGATCTCGCACTCCTCTGCAAGCTCCCAGCACCAGCTATCGCCGATCAGATACAAATCCATTGGACGACCATTGACGATGCTCTGCACCGAGTGACACCACACTTCGTCGTCACCCTCCTGGATGCAGAACGCCTGCATGTGCTCAACAAACGTCAGACCCGGCATCTCCGCACAAAGCGCTTTCCCATCTTCGAGAGCGAACATGGGGACTGGAAAGCCGTTCCACCGGCTGCCATCCCAATACGCCCCAAAGACGAGCTCCTGCGGAAGCCAATCGCCTGTCACGTTGACGCGACGGTAGGTTGATTCAGTATGATCGATGAGAGAGGAAATCTGCATTCCATGCTCCAAATTGAAAAGTTGGAGCAACGACCCGACGGGGCGAATTGCCCCAACGGGTGAAAAAAGCTGCGCGGCGGGATGCCGCAGTGGTCGATGCGTCGTAGACGCGAGAAGTACCCGCATTCTAGCAATGCACATATCACTGCTTCAAGCTGTGCCAAGAACCTGGTTGCCCCTCCCCAAAAAATAGCGCCGCCCCCGCTTGATGGGGGACGGCGCTTTCCGAAAGCTCATGCGGATTTGGCTTGTTTTTTGGACTTCTTAGGCCCTGTCGGGAAATATCCAAATCGGGCCCATGCCGCAGGGTCAATAGGGAGCGGACTCGTGCGACCTGCCTGAAGGTTCACAAACACGCCAGAGTAGCTGAGAGTACCCGTGCGGAAGAGCGTCCAAAGAAGGTTGTAGGCTTGAACAGCGATCGCTTGATTGATCACCAACGATTGCTTCTCCAATGCCTCAGCCATCGAACAGGATGGTGCCGTGTCGGCTTTGTCCCCGGCCGGGTCGATCAGTTCGGGAAACAGATCGCCGACGTGCGGCAACCGGAAGGCGATCTTCTTGCCAACCTGCCCTAGCAGCACCTGGCCGCGGTCCGTCTCATTCCCGCAGTCGAGGAAATAGCCGTTCCGTCCGTTCACGAGGCCGCTGAGAATTGCTTTGCGCGCCCGACGGGTATCGACGCACCCGATCACCAGATCGTGTTGGAACCTGGTGCGACTATCGACCCGACAGGTTTGCGCTTCCCAGCGCGTTCCCATGAGCATGTTGAGCCTGCTCACCAGCAGTGTCGCCTTGTACTGCCCGACATCGCACGGATAGAAGGCTTGCCGACCGATGTTGGTCTCGCTGACCGTATCATCATCGAAAACCGTGCAGTCGATTCCCCCAGGATGGCCAAGCGCGAGCATCGCGTGGTGCAGCCGAGCGAGATTGGGCAGCAATGCACTCCCCGTCCCGCCCGCGCCGACCACGGCGACCTTCCATGCGCGCACCGTCATCTCCTCCGGAATCGTATGCGTGACCGTCATACTGGTGACTCCTCGCGGCGGACCGCACAATACCAATCACTCGGAACCCGTTCCACGTCCTCAAGAATGCCTTTGGCGCACAGCCGCAGCACCATCGAGGGTGTCGCTGCACCGCAGTTGCCGACGACGAGCGCGAACTTCACATCGAACCGATCGTCTGCATTGTCCGTGGCCGAGAAGAATGCCGGAAGACGCCCGTGCGAGTGCAGGTCCATCACGAGCGATTCCGTGACAGCAAGCTTCGGCCGTTCGTAGTCGAGGTGCCCAGGACCATGGCTCAGTATCTTCACCGGGGCCAGGCTAAACTGTGCGCTGTCGCAGTCCCAGACGATCCATGCTCCCACTTCATTCGCATTGAATGGGCAGCGAGCTTCGCGAATGCCCCTATCAGGTCGGGCGGGATACGCCCACAAAGCAGGTCTGTCGTCTCCGCGACGGCGCCATACGGGATCGCTGTGGCCACGCGAAACTCCGCAATGCGCCGCACAATCCGGATCCACGGCCTACGTGCTTCCAGGAACATGCCGTTGGTTGCGGCAATCAGCCGCTCACCGTTGGTTTCCAGTGGTGCCAGCTTGCCAAAGCGCGGCGCCATTACCGTCGGCAGCGATTGCTGCAAGGTGCGATCCATCGGATGCATATGTCAATCTCCAGTCGCACCTGTGAGCAGTTGCCCCAGCGTGCAGTTCATTGAAACGAGGACTTCCTTCGGGTAGGCCAGGAATCGGCCGTCGAGCATGTCCCGCCAGAAGGCATAGACACCGTTCTCATACGTGACGCGCTGGCGGCCGTGGTTGGGATGGGTGAATGCTGATCTGAAAAAAGCCTCTTCCCATCCCTCGACAGACGCGACATCGATCTGCTTCGGTACATGGGCAGTTCCGATGCAGATCTTCCCGTTGTCCCACGTGTTGAAATACGGAGGCTCATACAGCGCTGTCTCCGGTTTGGGCCGGGTCTCCTCGAGCACCGAGAACACGGAGAAGCCATTCGACGCCGCGCGGAAAACGAGCCCGGGATGTGGGACAACCGCGGTCCGCCTGCCCAACTCCGCGCAATCCATGAACACCCGCCGGTTCGCCGGCGCGCACCACCAGGTGATAGCGTCCTGGCTGACGGAAAGAATTGTCGGCGGCAGGAACTCCCCCTTCGGCAACGCGTTTTCGGCAACCTGCTTCAAGGCGTGAAGCAAAGCACGACGGTTGAGCGGTACCGCGACATCCAGCATCGGCCGGCCCGTTGCAGGATCCGTCTTGACGGCGTGCGCCGTCGCATAGGTGAAGGTCCCCTGCTGGGGCCCATAAAGCACGATGGCTCCTTTCGGAGCCACTTCGTGGGTTCGTGATGCAGAAACAAAGGTGCTCAAGATAGCGCTCCTAATCAGATATCAGGGTTAGCAAACAGTCCAGCTTTCCGACGATCTCCAGCGCTTGCGACCAACGCCTGTACTGCGCATCGATCGCCTTCGCAGTAGTAGCGATAGGCACATAGGCCTGGTAGGTGGTGACCTCTCCGGATTGACCTGCCATCTCGAAGTGGTCGTCCAGAAGCTCACCCACGTAGTCGTCGTCACCGGTGTAGACAATGGTCGCGGCGCTATAGACGGGATCCGCCCAGATGCCCGGACCGAACAAGCAGCCCTTCGGGGTTCCGCGCATCTGCGCCCGGAGAGCGACGATCGCATTGCAAAGCTTTTTCGCTTCGCCCTTGGACGTCGCAGCCAGGGATTGAAGCATCGCGTCGCTCAGAGGTCGCCAGCGCTTGGACGGCTTCTGACGAAGCCAGCGTGGCAACACCTCATCCGGCGCCATGCTCGCTCTAACCGCTGACGGCAGGCGCCGAGCGATCGTGTCCCCATCATCTCCTCCATAGTGGGATGCCAGGTACTCGCGCGCCGTCTCATCGTCGGCAGTGGGGTCATACTCCCACCACCAACGTGCGTACATGTCGAGGAGATCGTCCGGCGTGCGCAGATAGAGCGTTTTCCCAGAAGCCTCTGCAATGGCTGACATTGCGGTCGGCAGGAGATCCTTGTGCACTGCGCGCAGGACCTCAGATCGCTCCCTCCCGATCTCAAAATGGTTCTCCTCCGGCAACTCGATCGCGAGATAGAGTGCTTCGGTGAAATCGTCCGCTTGATCCCGATACGAAAGGGCGTCGCTAGCGCTGTTGCGATCGAACAAATCGATGTTGAAAGTCACTCGCCGGCAGGCCGGCTTGCGTCGGTTGAACCATGCGAAGAGCGCCTGCGCAAGAGCTTCCCCTGCATTGCCCGCGCATTTGACGTCAGCCGCACGTAGTGGGCCAGACTCGAAATGCAGGCGCGCGAGCGCAGAGTAGTCAGCATCGTCCGGAAATAAGACGGTTCCTGCAGATGGAACTGACCCTTCTAGCGAAGGCAGGGTCAGAACAGCATGGGCAGCGCGGCGTTCGGCATGAACAGAGGTTCGGCGTGACGACCACCCTGCCCCTTGAGTCGCGAATTCCGAATCAACTGGTCGAGGATCGAACAGCATACTTCCATCTCCTTGTCGGAAGAAAAAACCGCCCTTTCGGGCGGCTCATTGCTGATGATGGAATCGGCGGGACCCGCCAATGCCTTCATCAGATCACGGTGACGCATGCTCACCCCTTTGCGCCGGCGGCGCGGACGAACTCGTAACGGCCGACATCGCCTTCGACGACCACGCCCTCGACAGCGGCAGTGTTGAGCTCGGGGTACTGAGCCGTGTACATGTCGCGCACCTGGTCAGGACTAAAATCCGCGCCGGGATCGGGCAGCTTCACCCCGTTGTAGACGAACTCGCGCGTGAGCTTCTTGACTTCGATTGCCATGGCATACCTCCTACAGCAGACTGGCCAGGTCGGTGCCTGACGAGCGGGGTTCGGCCCCGGCCGGCATCACCGCAGCATCGCTGTCACGGTCTTCGGCCGCATCCGAATCATCATCGCCGGCGTCGCTGTCACCAGCCGCCGACGACTTGTCAGCATTGGCGGATGCTTTGGGCCTTGAGAGCGACTTGGTCGCCTTGGAGGACTGCGAGGCCTTGGCGGCATCGAGAATCAGGCTGGTGGCCTCGGCTTGCTCAGCCAACGACCGGTGCGACTCGGTCACCGCCTGAACGGCTGCTGCGAAGCCTTCGTCGAGATCCGCTGGGGTCGCCTTCAACGCCAGTGGCGTGGTAAGTGCGCCGTCTAGCGCCTTCTTTGCAACAGGTGCCACGATGACCGACATCTCGTCACCAACCATCGTCAGCGTGAGAACCAACTTGTCGCACGCGCGAACGAGCGGAACCAGTTCTTGGAACATAGGTGAATCCTTTTGGGGAAATGAGAAAGGGAATGCCGGGGTGCAGAACGCGCCCCGGTTGGATCAGAAGCAGAGGACCTTGGGGATCTTGCCGTGGTAGTCAAAACCCTCGACCGCCAGCAGGCCGTCGATGACTTCCGGTTTGGACTTGTTGAAGAGCTTTGCAAACCCGTCACCGAGCGCCTTTCGGATGCCCAGCTCATCTGCCAGCACCTTCATTTCCGACTTCGTGAGCATCTCCAGGAAATCTTTTGATTTCTGCAGATTCCAGTACTGCCGGAGGTCCAACTGATGGAACTTACACAGGCACGTGAGATTGTCGGTCTCCATGCCGTCGATGGCCGCAACCGCGAGGCCGACGGTGAGCATTTGGCGCTTATCCAGCGCAACGTCTGCTACGGCACCCAGGTTCTTCGACAATTCCGACGCCGGCTTCTCATCCAGCACCTTCTCGAAGATTTTCCCGAAGTGGTCAGCCGTGATGTTGCGGGCCAGACCGGTCATCGCAGCAGCGATCAGGTAATGATTTGCTACCTCGGGATTAGAACCGACCTCACGCCGCAAGGCCTTACGCCAGAGCGAGTGTCGATAGACTTTCACCCTCTCCGACTCGCTGATCCTGGTCGCTTCGGGCTCCTTGTGGGCCGGCTTACCCTCACCCTTGCTCGTTGGCGTTGTTCCGGCACCCGCTGAGGATTTGCCCCCCGGCGACTTCGCGTCACGCTCGGCCTTGAGCCGAGCGGCGACCATCTTCTGGTTGCACGAAGGGTCAAAGCACTGGCCGCGGAATATCTTGCCGATGCTATCGGGCAGGCCGCTTACAGCGACGCCGAAGCTCTCGCACGCATGGCAGGCCTTGGCCTGCGCCTCCCCAACGCCCGTCGGACCGTCCGCCACCAACTGGACGCGGGTGTGGTTGTCGCCGGCACGGATGATGCGGATCACCGGATACTCGTCTTTGAGGCCATAGGCCAAAGTATCAAGTCGTTTCTCCGTCTTCTCGTTGAAGCATCCGCGGTTCGTGCAACTGCCGGTTGCAATGGCCTCTGCGAACATCTCCGATTGAAGCGAGGAATTGTGGGAGCACGTCGCGCAATCGGCCTTGTCGAATATCGCCGCGGCAAGGTTGCAGGCAGCCGCCTCGATCGTCTTTTTGAGCTCAGCGACGGACTTCTTTTCGCTGATGATCACGGGCAAGAGCAGGTCCTGTTTGTCCTTGGGCAAGGTCGCCAGAAGCTCTGCGTGCCCAAGATTGATCGTCTTGGGAGTCAGTGCCTCCAGAACTGCGGTACTGCAGTTCATGAGGGCCAGGCGCTTGTCCAGGGTGGCGCGACTCCAGCCCAAGATCCGAGCAGCTTCGTCACGGTCGCCCTTGAGCTTTCCGACAGCCGTCGCAGCGGCGATGGCTTCCTCGGAAGGCGCCATCTCGGCACGCTGGATGTTCTCGATGAGAGCGAGATTTGCCGCCTCTTCGTCGGTCAGCACCCTGATAGTGACCGGCATGTCGTACTCAGGCCCGTGAGCGTCCCAGGCACCGCGGTAGCGATACTCCCCTGCGACGAGTTCATAATCGGCGTTGGGATCGCCTTCCACGGGACGCACAAGAACCGGCTGAAGGACGCCATGAACCGCAATGGAGGCAGTTCTCTCCGCGAGTTGCACCGGATCGAAAAACTTCCTTGGGTTGTTGCCGCGACGGATCCTGCTGAGCTTTACCGTTGGTTGTTGCATTTGGTGGGTTCTCCAGAAAATGAGGAACCCGTTGCCGCACCGGGAACAGGTCCCGATGGGATGAAGATAGGACATCACCGCTCAACGACGCTGGCGGTGTGGTACTGCAAAGTCTGGCACCGAAGGTGCGGGGTCGATGCGTCTAAGACGCGGTAAGAGCGCGTAGATTAACCCAACGCGCGCCACGTGCCAAGCTGATCATGCGGCTATATCGCAAGCCCCTGCCATGGAAGGCAAGGCCAGGCGGCTAGATCGCGCTGGCTTTCCGCTGATCGATCATGAGCAGTCGAACCGCCTCCCGAAAATCGAACGCGGCAACGGCGGGCGGCAACAGGCGCTCGTGGATCAACCAGTCCGTCATCTGCGTGGCCAGAAGCTCGGCAGGCGCCGTAGAATATTCGACGTCGGCGCGGGTGAACGCTGCCATGACCGCGAGACTTCCTCGACCGCAGAGATTAAACCGGCGAGCCAGCGCGGTGGCCGCATCTGCGGCGGGGTTTCGGGCGTCTGACATTTTTCAGGCCTTTGTGCCGGTATCGGCGGTCACAGGCCGAGCGCGCATTGGCGCTTCAGGAACCTCCCGTCCGTATCTTTCCACCGTGTCGGTGGACAGTTCGTAGTGGTGCGGCATGTGGCGGATTGCCGCGCCGTGATTCCCCGCCTTGATCAGCGCACGCGCCAATCCGATGTCTGCAACATCGCCGCGAACAAGGGTGCGGACCCCGTTCGCCTCAACCAGCCAGATCCTGTACATCACCGATGTCTCCACGCGAAAGGTTGAGTTGACGGGCCAGGGCATCAGCAGTTGATGCCCGTTATGCCTCTTCGTAGCCGCGTTTTCGATACTGCCGGACGACCATGACGTTCATCAGCACCATGACCGCCAGGCCTACGGCGCACCCCGTCACGAAAGCGACGGTGTCGGTCAACCCAAGGCACCTCCCGCCATAGCTCACGCCGACGGCAACCGGGCCACCTAGAAAGGCGCTGCAGCTCGACACGTGCACCACACGCTTGTTTTTCTTGAACCACATGCCCATCGGTTCTCCAAAAAAAATGGCCCTCGCTAGAGGGCCTGAATCATCGAGAGAGAGAGACCCGGTAGCGGGGAAGCTACCGAGATCTATCGTAGTGCAGCCGGCCCCGCGATAGCGCGCTGAAAGCTGACCGATTTCGAGCAGCTTTCAACACCAGCGCTCAGAAGAGCGCAAGTTGATCGTCCGGCACGAACACCTTCATGACGGTCGAGGGAGCGGAGATCATCGGGCAGGGCTCTGCATCGACATCCAGTGCCGGCGCCACATCCTTCACGTCTTCGCCATCGTCGCGGTGTCGCCGCAGCTTTCTTCCCCAACCGCTCAGAACATGCGCAGGTGTGAACCAGCTACTCCAAGACTCTCCAGTCAAACCGTTTCCGTGCACGACGATGCCCGGAATATGCAGCAGTGCCATCTGCAGGTAGGTCATGTGTACACACCGCGGATCGATATCGATGCATGTCGCATGCATCGCATGCTGATAGTTCCACCCGGCGTCGTGTAGTGCGTCAGCACATGCGATGACCATGCCACCTGCACCGCACGCTGGCTCTAGGACGGTCACGAAGCCGTCACGTTCAATATGCGGTCTCCCATCACCGATCGTCATGCACGCCATCGCTCGAGACACCGAGTACGGTGTGAAAAACTGCCCGGTGCTGCTGTTGCCCAGTTCCAGCATCATGAAGGTCTGACCAAGGATGTCCGCCAAGCCGTCTCCGCCTGGTACCAGCTTCTGGACCCGCTCCTCGAACACTAGCGTCAGTGCGCCAAGCATCTCGGAAAAGAGAGTGAGTTCGTCACGACTGTATTTCTTCACAATCGCAAGATACCGCTCCTCCCGGGTGTCGAAGTGGTGACGGTCGACAGCATTGCTAATCGACAACGCCGACATTTCGACGAAATCGGAGAACACTTCGTGCATGGCGTGGCGGCGCCCGACGACGTTGAACATGCGGAGCAGTTCCTTGTGTGGATCGCTCGCGTCTTGATACAGATGGCGCTTGGCGGCTTTACTCATGCCCACCCCCGACGCAGAAACGGGTACGCCACCGACTGCAAATCAGCCACATCTGGCAAGGCCAGGACATCGTCATACATGTTGAGTGTCTCAATAAAATCCGGGGAGACACCCGCGGCGGGATGGCTCCCGCCGGGAAAGAAGAACTGGGTACGTTAGCGGAAGATCAAACGGCCCCGCGTTGGGAATGCGGCCAGACCAACTGCCATCCACCATGCGACGGGATGATCAGGAAAGGCCGGCACCGGACCGCGGAAGAAGCTAGGGATGGCCATAAGATCCAGCTCGCCGGCGCAGTAGCGTCGCCGATAGCTGTCGGCGATCTCGCACCACATGAGCTCGGCGCGAGCGATGTGATCCCACATCGGTGGCAAGCGATCCTCACTGAATATCTGCTCGCCCTCGCGGTTCATATACGCCACCACTTCGTGATAGCGGCCAAGGTCGTGAGCAAAGCCCCGACGAATGAACGACAGGACCGCCGGTGCGTGGGATCCGAAGACGCGAAGCAACTGCCGGATGTACGCAGCAGACTCGCGGCGCGAGCGCACCTTATAGTCCGGGTCTCCGACTTGCGCGCATTTCTCCTCGAAGGGTGCCGGACCGACCTCGACAGAGATGAATTTGTGGAACATGACGTCTCCTGACAAATGCGGGAAACGCCCCACGGGAACGTTTCCCGTGGGGGTGAAAGAGGATTGGTTACTACCAAGAAAAGGCTGGTCGGTCGGTTTGCCGCGGAAACTACCAAGACAGTCAGCGCGACACCGGCGCGACGCGCGGTCGAGAGACCGCGATGGCGAGCCAAGCGATCACGATCAGACCGCCGATCGCTGCGCAGGTTGCCAATTGAATGCAGAGAAGTTCGAAGTTCACCGTAGTGACGGTGAAGAACAGCGCAGCAAAGAGGTTGGTGACCATGGCCAGAGCGGCAATGGCAGATGCGTGGGAATGCTCCATGATGGCTCACAAGAAATTGGAGCCATGTCCCATCGGGAGCATAGCCCCAATGGGTAGGAAAAGCAGATGGCCGGAACGCCGGCGGAGTCGATGCGCAATAGCGCGGGAAAGCGGAAAGGATAATACCGCGAAGCCACAGCCATCGACAAGCGCGCGATCGGCCCTCTGCCGCTGCCCGCCGTGCGGCACACCGAGTTCCGCGGAGAAATGCGTGTCGAGCGAATTCCCATCGGAAATCTTGACTTCCTACTCGATTCAGTATCGTGACCTCTCCTCAGCACCGGAGTTGAAAATGCAGCTTGAGATCGATCTTGACCATATTGAGCGCGTCGCCCTGCAGCGTCAGCAAGCTGGCGGACGAGTGGCGGTGCGACCGGCAGTCTTACTTGCCTTGGTCGGCCGCATCCGCACCCTGGAAAACCAAGCAGGCACCCAAACGCTGCCCGGGCGATCTGCAAATGCGAGGCCCCGCGGCAACGAAAACGATGCGACGTGAACAATCAAGACATCGAGCACGGCCTTGACGGTCAACCCGCCGCCGCCGCGGGCGGGCGTGTCCCGTCCCGACGCTGCGCTTCGTTTTGACTGGATCCGGTAGGCGCGCACTCTATTGCTCCAGAACTCAGCCTGCCGACGCGACGTCTCTCTATCACAAACGGTGCCACCGGGCGGGGATGTCCCCTCCTCAAGACAGACCAGTTCTATCGGCTGCGCCACCAACCCGTCGAAAGAGGGTCGAAATCATATAGCTTTCGACAGAACGTACCTCCGCCCTTCCCTTCAAAATGGTTTCCGGCCATCTCCGCGCCGGCAGCCTTGACTTCTTGGCGAAGCCGGTATCGTGGTCTCAGACCACTCGACATTGCCGCCATCATGAGATTCACCCGAACCGAACGCTACGAGCCGCTTATTTTCAACGAGCGCAGGCGGAACGCTTTTGCACGCAAACAGCAGCGAGAACGCGATCGCTATCCCTTGTTCCCGGACCAGGTAGCCCAGGAACAGCATTCGCCGAGCGAGGAGGCCGCCCGACGCCAGCGCCAGTCCGACCGCTACGAGCAGCGCATGCGCGACCTTTCCGCCCGGGTCTGGCGCAAGTCCCGGGCCGCATTTTTCGCACAGCCCGAAGAAATCAAGGCCGAGATTCGGACGAAGTGGGCTACCTGGACCGGCCCGACGACATGCACCTACTTCGCGTGGGTGGTCGACGAGCTGAGCGGCGAGCAGGCGCGACGCCGCGCCGAGGCCGCCAGGCAAACTGCCGAAATCCGCCGTCGGGTTCGCGCCGCAATTGGTGAACAGATCGAGCTGGAGGTGGTTTGATGCGCCCCACCGCCGAACAAGATGCTGTTGTCGAGGCAGTCAGGACCGGCACCCCCGTGAAGGTCAAGGCCTATGCCGGCGCGGGCAAGACCTCCACCCTGCGCTTGGCTGCCGAAGCACGTGGCCGGGCGCGCGGACTGTATCTCGCATTCAACAAGGAGATTGCCCAGGACGCCGCACGGAAGTTCCCGTCGAACACGCGATGCCGCACCGTGCACTCGCTGGCTTTCGGAGCAACCCGGGAAGAGATCACGCGGAAGCTTCGCAACCCCGTGGAACCACCGTTTCAACTTGCGACGCGATATGGCCTGGCTGCAATGCGCCTGCCCACGACGATCGGCAAGGATCTGGAGCTATCGGCGAGTAAGGTGGCCCGCATAGTCAAGGACGGGGTGGCACGGTTCTGCCGATCAGCCCAGGCCGAACCGCAGGCATGGCACATCCCTGTTGAACCGGTCATTACAGAGGCCGCGGCCGCCGCGCTACAGACGCAATTGCTGCCCTATGTGAACCGACTGTGGGCCGAAAGTATCGATCCGGCGGCCCATTCGGCCATCTCTCATGATGTGTACCTGAAGCTCTGGGAGCGCAGCCGCCCGTCCATCGGCGCCGACTTTATTCTGTTCGACGAAGCGCAGGATGCCGATGGACTCATGTTGTCCGTCTTGCGTGGGCAGCGTTCGCAAGTTGTCTATGTTGGCGACCCGTACCAACAGATCTACGAGTGGCGTGGCGCGGTCAATGCCATGGACCACATCAAGGCGCCCGAGCGCGCACTGACGGAATCGTTCCGCTTCGGGCCTGCCATTGCGCAATTGGCCAGTCGGGTCTTGCGCCTGATGGACGAGGAGACGCCGGTGCGAGGCCAGGACAACCTCACCTCACGTGTGCTACACGAGTCGGAACCAAGCCAGCGCCGCGTCAACGCCGTCCTCTGCCGCAAGAACGCGACGGTACTGTCCCACCTCGCGCAAGGCATCAGCCGCGGCGAACGCGTTGCGGTCCGGGCGAACATCGAGGAGCTCAAGGCATTCGCGAACGGCGCCGAGCAATTGATGCGTGGCGAACGCATCGGCTTCCCAGCTACCCTCGCACTTTTCGAGACCTGGGAAGACGTTCAGGAGTATGCGGAGTCGTTCGCCGGCCGCGACCTGCTGCCGCTGGTCAAGCTGATCGACAACGAGGGAGTGGATTACCTGCGCCTGATCCTGAGTCGCGTGTCTCCCGAGGCCGAGGCCGACTACGTGGTCTCAACGGTCCACCGGGCCAAAGGCCTCGAATGGGATGGCGTCAGGCTCGCCGGCGACTTCAGGTTCAAGACGGACGACAACGGCGACAAGACGATGGTGCCCGAGGAAATGCGCCTGCTCTACGTCGCAATGACCCGCGCAAAGTGCGAGCTTGACATTTCCGAGATCCGCACCGACCTCTACACCATGTTCCGGGATGCCGGCGTATAGGAGGACTCAACCATGACCACCGTGCGCATCGGCGCCACCGAATACCCGCTCGAGGACGTTCAGGAAAACCCGGCAAGGTATGCCCGCGTCCTGGAGCGAGCCAAGACGATCCAGGGCTATGCGGAGTGTGGTTGCAGCATGCACAGCCCTCGGCCGAAGCTGGTGATTCGACGCTACAGCGGCGCGTTCCTGCTCGCCCGCTGGCCGGAACAGGCTCATTTGCATTCCCCGTTCTGTCGGTTCCATCAACGGACGGCAGGATCGGAGAGCAAGGGAACCGAGCTCGACGCTTTTCGCCAGCGCGACGGGCATCATGACGTTCGGCTCGATCTCTCCTTGTCAGTGAGCACACGATCGCCGACAAAGTCGTCGACGGCCAAGACACCTTCGGCGGGGGCTCGGCCTCAACGACGCACAGCCGGCCTGCTCGCGTTCCTCGAATATGCGTGGGAGGCGGCGGGCCTCAATGTCTGGCCTGGCCACGGCGGGCGCGGCTGGAATATTTGCTGGTCGCAACTGACAACCGAGCTTGCCGAGTGCAGGATCAACGGGAAGCCCGGTGACGCCTTGCTACACGTCATGGAACGGTGGGACCCGTCTCGCAAGACCGCGATCCTCGCAGAACTCGAGGCGTTCCGGGAACGCCTCAAACCCATGGGTGACGCCAACCAGCGCGGCCTGGTCATCGGAGAGATCGAAACTCACAAGCCGACCCAGTACGGCGGCATGCTGATTCTGCGCCAAAGCAAGCAAGCATATTTCGCGTCCCCCGGGCTATACGAACGCATCCAGCGATCCTACGCTCTTCCCCTCGCCGGCATCGGCAAACCGGATCGGCGCTGCGTCGCAATCCTCGCGGTCGAGCGATCGAAGTCCAACTACCTCACGGTGGTCGACGCGGCGGCCATGCTCACCAATCGGCAGTTCCTTCCCTGCGATTCGAGTCACGAAATCGCCATGGCAGACTACCTGGTCACCATGCAGCGTGCCTTCCGCAAACCGGTGCGGCACCTCGGCCGCGCCGCGGTGCACCCCGACTTCGTGCTCACCGACACCAACCCCGAGACGATGATCGAGGTCCTCGGTATGACCGGGGATCCGAATTACGATGCCCGGTTGGAGGAGAAGCGCCGACACTACGCGAACGAGGTCACTCCCTACATCGAGTGGGATGCACGCGTCGATTACCTGCGGCTCCTCCGCTTGCCTCCGGCCAATGGCCGCTCCGAGCTCGACCTGTGACCGAGAAACGCGATCCCCTGTTCGATGCCGCGCTCGCATTGATCCACGCCCATCGCGCTGCGTCTGTCGCGCTGCTCGAACGCCGCCTGGGCGTGGACCGTCCTCGCGCTGAAGCGCTCCTGGTGCAGGTCGCGCGGGAGACACCGGCGGTCACCCTACTCGCCAGCGGCCTATTCCTCTACCTGCCCGAGCAGTTGGCCGATGAGCTTGGGGCCCTGCGCACCTTCGCCGGTGCCGTGCTGACCGCGCTGCAGACCGACTCCATCGATCCGGCTCGCCTCCGTGCGAGCGCCATCGCTGCAGGCCTCACCGTCCCCGAGCAGTTCGACGTGGAAGACCCACACCGCCGCGCCGCCTAATCCGAACTCACCGGCGAAACTTGACTTCCATCGCGAATCGGTAGGCTGGGCCTGTACCTACTTTCACTTCGCCGATCCCATGAATAAACGCCAGACTTCTCCCGCGTCTCCCGCGGCGGGTCATGCCGTTGTCTGCCGCGCGGCCCCAGCGGAACCCGATGCTTCCCGACTGGCGAAGCTGGTCTTGCCGGTGGACTTCGGTCCGGACCGGACCGGCACGCTTACCGCACAGGCCAGTCACGTGCTCGTGGACGGACTCACCTGCTCCGCGCACCTCGCTGTCGACCTCGTCCCCGCGGCCGCTGCTGGCCAGCCGATCGCCGATATCCGGTCCCACGATCCCGCATCTGCGAACAACATCCGCACGATGCACCCGCTCGGACAGGTGCACGCATGACCCTGCTCTACCTCATCCCCCGCAGCGCGCTTGGCGGGCGCAGCCCCAAGACGGGCTTGCGGGTTGGCCAACGACACCGTTGGAATGGCGGAGCTTGGGGACTCGGCCGATGCGCGTTCTGCGGGCGCTCTCTCGAAGAGGTGCGGCAGAGAAAGAACGTGACACCCGGCGGCGGGAAATCACCCACGGAGCGCGCATGATGGGCTACATCAACCCCCTTCTGAGCCTGCCGGCCGCCTCCGACCTGCTGAACCTACCCGAGCAGGATCGCCGCGCGATTGCCCGGATCTTCCGCCAGCTTCGCGACCAGGCCAACACCCAGGCTGAAGACGCGTGGCGCCGCCGCAAGGGGCCGATGGCGACCTACTGGCGCGCCGTGTCGACATACGCTCGGCACCTAGCACACGCATTGGAACAACCAACCAAGACAAAATCGTGAACGAAAACTCCAACATCGAATGGTGCGACCATACGTTCTCGCCCTGGGAGGGCTGCCAGAATGTCAGCCTTGGCCGCGACGACTGCTACGCAGCGCGCCGTAACGCGCGCTTCGGCGGTGGGACCGCTCCGAACTGGGGCCCGGGGGTGCGACGGCGCCGGACACCGTTCGCCAACCGGCGCAATCCGCTTCGCTGGAACGCCGCTCACGCCGCGTTCGCATCTGTCCACGGCCGCCGGCAACGCGTGTTCTTTGGGGGCCCGACCGACATATTCGATAGCGAGGTACCGCTCGAATGGTTCATCGACGTGCTCGAGCTCTGGCGCGAGACACCTAACCTCGACAAGCTCGTCCTGACGAAGCGGATCGGCAACGTCTCGAAACGACTGGGGGAGGCGTTCAACAGACTGGTGCTTCGGAAAGACTGTGCGGAAAATCCGCTGGTGCCCTGGCTTGCCACTTGGATCGCCGGTAATCCGCCGGCGGACATCTGGCTCGGTGTGCCTGTCGTCAACCAGGCCGAGGCGGACCGCGACATCCCGAAGCTTCTTCGGACACCTGCGAAGCTCCGCTTCCTCTCGTTGGAACCGCTACTCGGCCCCATCGACGTGTTCTCTACCATGACGGGCGACCTGCTGCATGCCTCTGGCAACGTGTACGCGCCAAGCGCGATCGACTGGATCATTGCCGGCGGCGAGTTGGGACCGGACGCTCGCTACACCTTGCCCGCCTTTTTCCGTAGCCTTCGCGATCAATGCGCAACCGCCGGCGTCCCGTACCTCTTCACCCATTGGGGCGAATGGCATACCGCCGCGCGAACATTGACCGCCGGCGAAGCTGTCTTCCGCACATTCGAGACATTCGAGCATTGGGTAAGCAAGGCATCGAGCTGGGTCCGTGATGGCATCTGCGTGGACAGGTGTGGCCTGCAGCTCAAGACTGGCGAAGATTTCGTGCGGGCACGCGACGACGGCCGCTTCCCGGTGACGGTGATGCACCGGGTCGGCACGAAAGCTGCGGGGCGGCTCCTCGATGGTGTCCTGCACGATGCATACCCCAATCCGTTCGATACAGGGTCTGCCGCATGCGGACGGGCAATACCTCGCGCGAGCGAGGCTAGCCGATGACCGCTCAACTGGACTTGTTCGCCCACGTGGCTGCGGCCTTTGCCGATGCGGCCGACCGCCCTGTTTCAAACGCCGAGCTATATGGCACGGTGGCGAAGGCGGCCGATATTGAACCGGCGGAGACATTGCGCCGCCAACCGATCGGCGCCTCAGGCGCGCTGCACAGCCCGTTCAAACGCGCCGTCCGCTGGCATCAGCAAACCCTGAAGCGCCTCGGCATCATCGAACGGATTCCCGACCAACGCGGACTCTGGCGACTTTCGGAGCCAGCAGGAAAGGAGCTTGACCGCGCGACGTCCGGTGTGAAGCTGCTAGCATTCAGCACAGATCTCGGCGTCGCAATCTGGAGCAAGTCGCAGGACGTGTTTCCAAGCCTGGGCGAACCGATCGCGCTCTGCTTCACATCGATCCCCTATCCGCTGCGACACGCGCGGGCGTATGGTAATCCGCCAGCTGCTGAGTTCGTCGACTTCATCTGCGGTGTCATCGAGCCCATCGCGGCCGGGCTGGTCCCAGGCGGAAGCATCGTCCTCAATGTGTCGAACGACATCTTCGAAGACCGTAGCCCCGCGCGCTCCCTGTATGTCGAACGCCTCGTTCTGGCCCTCCACGATCGATTCGGTCTGGCACTGATGGACCGTATTCCATGGGTGAACTACAGCAAGCCGCCGGCGCCCACCTGGTGGGCCTGCGTCAACCGGGTGCAACTCGCTACCGGCTACGAGCCCATTCTGTGGTTCACCAACGACCCTCATCGCATTCGCTCAGATAACCGCCGGATCCTGCAGGAGCACACTGCGCGCCATCGTAGTCTGGTTCGCGCCGGCGGCGAGTCCCGCACGGCCATTTATGGAGATGGCGCATATCGCATTCGGCCGGGATCATTCAGGGCCGAAACGGCTGGGCGCCTCGCCCGGAACGTCCTGGAACGGGGCCACGCCTGCGCAGACACCCGGCATTATCGCCAACAGGCAAAGGCGTTGGGGCTACCAGTACATGGCGCCATGCAACCCACGGCTATCCCAGACTTCTTCATCCGCTTTCTGACGGAGCCGGGTGACCTGGTCGTGGACCCGTTTGGCGGAACGATCCGCACTGGGCTAGCGGCTGAGCGCCTTGGTAGACGCTGGCTGGTTACGGAATGGATCCACCAGTACATCCGGGGCGCGGCTGAGCTCTTTAGGACAGCGCCAGGCTTTGAGCTGAACCCCACCCTGACTGCCGCCCTTTCTTCTACAGGCAGCCACCGATGATCCGCACGCAACTCTGGGCATCCGGCGGCGGCGTCCAGTCCGCCGCGATAGCCGCACTGATCGCCATGGGTGAGATCAAGCCGGATCTTGCCGCCATCGTAGACACAGGACGCGAGCAGTCCACGACGTGGTCGTATATGGATGCCATTATCGTGCCGGCGCTGTCCGCTGTCGGCGTGACGCTGCATCGCATCTATAAGAACCAGTTCGAGGGGCGGGACCTATACGGGGGCGCAGACAACAATACCCTGCTGCTGCCGGCATTCTCCACGCGCGGCGGGGAAGTGGGTAAGCTGTCCAACTGGTGCTCATCGTATTGGAAGCGGGAGGTCATCAAGCGCTGGGCCAACCGGAACGGCGTTGACCTGGTCGACACGTGGCTAGGAATCAGTGTCGATGAAATCGGACGGATGCAGAAGCACCGGGGCCAAAAATGGCACACGCGCTATCCACTGATCGAGCGCGGCATGAACCGCGGTGACTGCATCACCCTGGTGAGGCGGATGGGATGGCCGGATCCCCCGCGCAGCTCGTGCTACATGTGCCCGAACCACACGGCACAAGAGTGGCGTGATATACGCGACAACAAGCCCGCCGACTGGCACGCCGCGATCGAGTTTGAGCGCGACCTACACCGCCGGGACCCGCATGCCTTTCTGCACCACGATTGCGTTCCGCTCGACCAAGCGGACCTGGATGAGCGTAACGGTGTGCTCTTCGCCCATTGTGACAGCGGGATGTGCTTTGTTTGACCCCATACTTTAGACGCAAGATTCTTCATGATGAGCCACAAAGCCAACCCCTCCAACGAACACGAATATCCCGATCCGGAGACCGTTCTCGCCATCCGCGGTGCAATCAAGACCGGCATGTATGCCGGGCCGATGGGCGAAGACGGCCATTGGCTAAATGAATTCTGGCAGATCGGCCGTGCGCTTCGAGACCATGCGGACGCGCTGCAGGCATTCCAGATGGCCACACAGCGCGAGGTGCTCCGCACCACCGAGGGATATCTCGATCTGGCGCGGGAGTAGCCTGGGGATGGGGAACCGCGTGGGCGGCATTGACACCATTGCAGGTCTTCCCCACTCTCCGATCTGCCATCTAGAGCAGCCCGACCGCGACGACACCGCCCGGGCTGCTGCGCCCACCCCTTGACATCGGCTGGCATCGGGCAAGCTGGATTCACCTCCCTCGAAGGACTCTCCATGCGACGCAAATTTCTCCTCGCCGCCCTTCTCGCGCTGGCCGCAGCCACCGCCAGCGCCAAAGAGCCGACTCAGTCTGCCTGTGCCGGCTCGTTCGGCCTCGGGCGGCCTGTCATCGCGAAGCCGGCTGGCAAGGCCCACCTGCTCTGCTACCGGGCCTACGCTACACTGACCTCCGAACTGACCCGGACGCCTCTCTGGTCTGCCGAGTTCCTCACTCGCGATGCTGTCAACGCCGCGAGGGATGTTCCGCGCGACAGCGATTTCTTCGAAGAGGACGCCCTCCCCGCTGAGGCACGTGCCCGACTGGCCGACTACGGCCGTGGTGCCGGCTATGATCGCGGCCACATGGCGCCAAGCGGCGATTTTGCCGACAAGGCATCTCAAGCCGAGAGTTTCAGCTTGGCCAACGTCATCCCCCAGAACCCCACGAGCAACCGCCGAACCTGGAGTCACATCGAAACCTCTACGCGCAAGCTGGTGCGGCAAATCGGCGCCGCCTATGTGGTGACCGGCCCGGCGTTCATACGCAACGCCGGCATGCTTCGCGGCCGCATCCGAATCCCGGATTTTGTCTGGAAGGCGATCTACGTGCCTGGCAAGGGCGCCGCCGCCTACATCGTGCGCAACGACGAAACCCCTGCGTACAGCGAGGCCAGTATCGCGGAGCTCGCTCATCTCACCGGCGTCGACCCGTTCCCGTCCCTGCCACCTGGGCAGCGCGGAACAGCAATCGACCTGCCCCCACCGACACCTCATCCTGGCGAGAAGCCGGCACGCCGCGTCACGCTGGCGTGGCTGACATCGGCCGAAGCTGCAAAGGCGCAGTCGGCCTCGCATCTGGTGCAGAGCGCGGGCACGCTGCTGTCTCTCGCGCTTGCATACGCGCGTTAGCAGGCTCCGGCTCGGCAAACGGAGCAGGTCTACAGCTTCAGCCCACGAAGGAACATGTTCCGTCCAGAAAACGCGAAAGGTGCTGTCTGGACACCACCTTTCGACGTAGATCACGAGGAGAGCGGAGCCGCCACCGACGTCAGCGCCAGGCGTCAACGCAAAATCCAAGCGCCCACGACTGCATAGGCCAGCAAGGCAGGCATGGTACCCGCCAACGAGGCCAAGACGAAGCCGATTCGCGATGGCCGCCTGGTCGTGCGAGCCAAGGCACGCGCACGACGCCGGACCCCATCAACTGTGACCCGCACGGTATCCTCGGCAGTGCCAGCATCCCACGTCGCAAGCCACTGCATGTCAGAATTGTGGATCTCGCCGACGAAGATAGAGATTTCCTCCACGCCGATCGCCCTCGCCCGCTCCACGGCGAACTCGAGCATGAAGACGCTACGCAGTGGAATGTTCAGTTGCGGCTCGACCATCTGCATCCAGTGCCAGTCCCCATCGGGGAATGCCGGTGGCTCGGTGCGCCCGAGCCCTCTACGCCGCAAGCAGTTCTCCACCAGGTAGTCTCCTGGTGACAGGAAACCGGCGATCTGGCGCCGCTCGGTGGGGTGCAGCGCGTGAAACGCCATCGAGCCGCCGATATCCTGCAACCGGCGCACGCCATCGGCTCCGAAGCGGTCCGTCACCGTCTTTCTCTCGGCCCGCCTGGTGCGTTGCACGCGCCAAAGTCGAAGCGGCGAGATTGTGGCCTTCAGCTGCATGCGGAATGCGTCCGCAAGCGGAATCTCGGTCCAGTCGTCCATATCGACCTCAATACCACAGTACATCTGGATAAACCGCATCTCGCCGAAGATAAGGCCGGGCGCACTCGCGATGGCCCGCTCCACGTGGCCCTTGTACTCGAGATTCGTACCACCCGTCAGGCCATGGAGCACGCCGTACACGTGGCACCTTACCCCTTCATACTCGAGCTCGATCCGGTCTATCTCGGATGGGATGGCGGCAGCGCCCGATAGCAGCTCGGCTACTGTGCAATACGACGGGTCCCCGGCCGAGGTCACTGAGGCACCCCGTTCACAGCGTCCTTGAACCGCTGTCCGACCTTGAACTTGACGGTCTTCGCCGCCGGCACGGCGATCTCTTCGCCGGTCCGGGGATTTCGGGCGACGCGCGCCAGCCGATCACCCCTGCCGAGAGACCCGAAGCCGACCAGACTCACGGTGTCACCGCCTGCCACCGCGCCCATGATGGCGTTCAACGTCGCGTTGAGCGCTTCTTCAGCCTTTGCCTTCGACAAGCCATCCACGCCTCGCGCAATCGCGTCAACCAGTTCCGCTTTGTTCATTTATTTCTCCGTTTGCGCCGGGAATCGGCGACTAACCCACTATATCCACGCATATGCCCCGGGATGGCGTCAAAAAGTTGGCAGAAACGGCCAGCATTCGCGAGACATCTGTTTATTGCCCGTCCCACCAGCCTGACGCCTCGTCTTCCACGTGGATTCCCACACATGCAATCTGATCATTGGCACCTCGCCGAAAGCTGCGCTCGAACACAGCATGCGGCAGCCCGTCCAACAGCGATCGGTGAAAGAAGTTTGCACATGCAATGTCATCCTCCGCTCGGCTGCGTACCGCGCAAATCCGTCCATGCCGATACCCCTCGTCCCAGCAATAGCTCAGGATCGCCTGGAGGTCCACCATCGAGAGCGCTTCTTCGTGTTTGCGTCCCCACGCGAACGATCCAGTAGCATTCGTCGACACTCTGGGCGTAAGGTACAGGTCCGGATCCGGCATGACGATCAGTCCCATCAGCTTTCCCCTTGCCCGAGCAGCCTGTAGAGCTTGGTGCGGGAGATACCTAGGTCTCGGGCGGCCGCGGACCTGTTGCCATCACGGGCGACAATGGCGGCCTTCACTTCTGCCAGAGTCGGGTCCGGCCGCTTCGACGACATCTGCGTGGAGTATGTCGACAGGTACGCGTTCGCCTTCGTCGCCCGGCTATGCCCCGCCGCTTCAACCACCTTGCGCATGGCTTCCCGGTGCGCAGCGACATCGCGCACCTTGCCCGCCCCCTTCACGGCCGCAGGCTGACCGGCCTCACGGTGGTACATCTGCTGCAGGAACTGATGCCGCAGCCCGTGCGCGGTCACCCCATCACCATTCTTCGTAATCCCGTGCTTCTCGAGCACGGTATAGAAGCGCCGCCGCCATCTTGCCTGGGTGTAGCGAGCAGGGATTAGCGTGCCGCGCTCTGGATTCGTTGCTGCCGCGAGCTTCGCCGCCGCCGCCAGAACCTCGTACTGCCAGTCGAACTCGATCGCGACCCGTCGCGGCCTACCCCCCTTCGTGCCGTCATGCACGTGCAGCTGCCCTGACGGCAGAACATCGAACGCAGGTTTCAATCGCCAGCTCTCCTTCGCGCGCAGACCGAACGCCGCCTCGAGCTTCAGTTGCAGCGCAACGTGCGGATCGCTAACCTCGATCTGCGCGACTTTAGTGATCGCATCCACGCCGTTGCCCTCCCAGGAACGGTCCTCCTGCGCTACGTACCTCCGCACGTAACCCTCCGGCCGCTTGACGTACTCATCGATGCGGCCAACCACCTTCGGCTTCCCCATCCAGCTCATGAACGCGCGCAAATGCGTCAGACGAAGCTCGACCGTGCCGACATTGAGACTTCGCTCAAGTACCCAGTGTTGCACGAGCCAGGCGATGTGCTTCTGGCGGATGCTGTATGGCGATGTCACGGCCATGCGCCCCGCCGTGCGAAGCTCCACGAACATCGCCAACAGGGCCTGCACCCGCTGCCGCTGAGACATCTGCGACAGGGATCGACCGCTCACGCGCGTCCCGCTATGCGGTTGATGCAGGTGCGAAGTGGCCAATACCGCGAATTCGGCTTTGAAGCGCTCGGGAAGACTGTACTGCTCCAGCAGTGGGAGCAGGTTGATTGATTTGCTCATGGGGATCCTCTCATCAAAGCCCGATGCCAAATTGACCTTACCCGACTTGATGGCCGTGACAGCGAGTTTCTCTTTCGTCTGGCGAATCACGGCCCCGAACCGTGTCCGCCATCTTGGTGTACCGAGCCACCACGCCCAGCTAACCGGCCACCTGCCGGATGCCCCTACCTTCCTGTCCTTTAGCGATGCCAAACCGATCAGCCCTGAGCATGGAAGCAATGCGTCGTGACTGTCCGCTATGCGCGCAGGCTCTCGCCTGGCACGCCCCTGCGGCCATCCACCCGGCTGCATCTGCGATGCCGGGCGCATCCACGAGGATTCTTGTCCTCGCGCATGCGCCCGTCCGCGGTGGGTGATTCCTGTTGCGCCGTTCTGGTACCGGTAGCGCCTCCCGGGTCGATATTGCTCAGAAGCCCGCGTTCACCTTTCCGGTGCGCAGTCAGCTCCCCGCCCCAAAGCCGGATCATCCCCGCCGCAGTGTGTCGGGCTTCGTGATCCGCGCCCAGCCACCCGGCTGAAAGAGCGTTGTCTACTTGCGGAAGTTTCTCGGTACACCTGTCCGGTGTCCGGCTTCGGATTCGTCCGCACTTCGGTCTATTTTCACAAACAGACCGCTATCGGCTTGGTATCGCGGTGTCCGGTGTCCTCACTATCCGACACGGTCCACTTGATTTGATTGAAAAAAAAGCCGGTTCAGTTTCCGGCGTGAACATCTGGCGGTCGCCGGCCCAACTTGAGGGCCTCGCTTGCCTGAGTGTGCCGCGCAATGGCGGCGGGATCGATGCGTCGGGGACGCGATGGGTACGCACAGGATAAAGCACAACGTTCGACGATGGCAACGCTTGAGCCTGCGAAATCGCGAGCTTTTGCGGCCTTGACTTCGCCATTTCCCCGGTAGATTGGATTCAACGATGTGGCACTTGAGTGGGCGTCGTGGCACTTGGCAGGCCATAGAGGGCTAGTCACGATCCAACGCAGCGGATTTCGTGGCACTAGGTCCCATGATGGCCGCCCATGTGCCACGACGACGATCTACGTGGGGCATTCCCGGTCGCTGACGGCCGGCGAGACAGTTCCATACCCGCCATGTCTTTTTTCTCTTTTCAAATGTCTTGGAGCAAGAAATGAAAGTCGCAACAGTCGCTGTCGATGTCGGGTACGGTAATACGAAGTCCGCTTTTCCGCTGGGTTCGGACGTCGCCACGAGCATGTTTCCCTCTCTCGCACCTCTGTCCGCCACGTCTTCACTCACCCCGCACGGAGGTTCTGTGCTCCGGGCGCGTAACGTCGTGAAGGTGGAGGTCGACGGCGCCACCTACGAGGTAGGCCCGGAGGTCTCGCTCACTGCGGCCTACGGCAACACGGGCCGCGCGCTGTCGGAGGACTTCGTCACCACGGCAAACTATGCTGCGCTCCTGGCCGGCTCTCTGAACTACGCGAAGGCCTCGCAGATCGAGCGCCTTGTCCTCGGCCTGCCCGTGCACAATACTCAGAAGTACGCAGCCTTCCTCAAGGACCGCTTCACCGGAACGCACGATTTCGGCTGGGGCGCCATCCAGATTGCCAGCGTCCTTCCTCTTCCTCAGCCACTCGGGACGCTCGTGACGTTCATCCAACAAAGTGGCAATAAGTACGATCCCGACAATGCCTATCTGGTCATCGACGTCGGATACTTCACCACGGACTGGGTCGTCGCACGCGGCTACGCGATGGACGACACACGAAGCGGTGGTTTTCCGTGTGGGGCAGCTCGCGTCTATCAACAGGTGGCCAGCCTGATCTCTGCAGCCAAGGGCGAATCGATGGACAGCATCGAGCGGATCGATAAGGCGATCCGTGACGCCAAGCCGCTGCTCTTCTATGGCGAGGATCTGGATATCCGCGACTACCTCGCGGAGGCGATGGCTGTAACCCAGCAACCCATCAAGGAAGTTCAAACTCGTGTCGGTCGCTCGGAAGACATCCGCGCGATTATTCTGACGGGTGGTGGCGCGTCCCTGTATGCCCCGACTATCCGGGCGGCATTCCCTCGCAACACCATCCACGTGATGGATGCCCCCTGCTTCGCAAACGTCCGGGGCTTTTACACCATCGGTGCGGCTCGGCAGTCTGCACGATCCGCGGCGTAAGGTGAACACATGACGGAGAAATTGCAGATCACCGTCACGCTTTCAGCGGACGCTTGCCCCGATCTGATCAAGTATCTCAGACAGTTTACTAGCGCGCGCGAGCGTACGTTCGTGTTCAGGCTCTTGGCACAGCGCGGACTCGAGGTCATGGCTGGGGCAAGCCCCGTCACGCTCTTGCCAACTGCCCGTTTGATCAGCCAGTCGGCCAGACCCGAACCGAGCCCCGCCGGCGAGCGCGATGCCTTTCAGGTTAGCGCGCCACCACCCGCGCAGGCAGTGCCGGCGCATGACCTGGCGGGGTCGCAGCAAGCGCCACCGCTCGCCCCGTCTGGCGTCGACGAAGCCGCTGCTGACTTGTCGCCAGCATTGTCAATTGATGCCCTGGACCTCGGCGCACTCAATGACGCGATGGCCAGATTCGTCTAGTCGCGGCTTGACGAGTTGGCGCTTTATGGCATGCTAGACTGATCGAAAACAAGAATCTTGGAGCTACCGATGTTCGAATATTTGTCCACCAACCACGACATCAACGTCTTCGTCTTTACTACCCTTATCGGCTGGTGTGTGTGGGAGGCAGCCCTTGTCATCTACCGCGGCCTGCGGTCTCGCCGCCAACCCTAGGTCGCTCGTCTCCGAAACGAAAAAAAAGCCCGGCATCTGCCGGGCTTTGTCGTTACGGGTTGACCACTCAGTGCAAAATCGCACGGCGAACGGCATAGGAAAAAGCGGTATCGAAATTCGCTTCGGTGCGACGCAGTTCGGCTTCCCGATCAGCATGGCGCTGAAACACCTGGTAGGAGTCGGCTTCCGACTGGCACGCCTGCACCATGCCGGCCGGCGTGCTGCGCATCGCACGAATCTCCATGTGACCGACGAACACAACAAATCCCTTCAGCATTGCATTTCTCCTTCGAGAAACCTGCCGCAGGTGTCCGCCCCCGTGGGATGGACCCACGGGGCAGCGGTTGAGACATCGCCCTATCGGGCGGTCGAAAATCAGGCGGGCATGGTTGCCGGCGCCATCGTGCTCAGTTGCCGGCTGGTCTTCCACTCGTCGCAGAAGTCCGTGCCACGGAGCTTGGGACGATGAATGACCACCTTCAGGCCCCCCACGCGCAAGCGTTTCTCGAGCGCAAGTGCGTCGGCCATGCCCGGCGACTTTCCCGTCTTCGGATCGATCTGATCGAAGTCCGCGAAGATGTGCACGGTGTGTATGCCGAGACCTTCCGGCACGACGAACTGGCTCAGCAGAACTCGGTTCAAGCAATACCATGTCGGCACGCCGAAGAGCATGTGCGCGGCATATGCAGTCTCGAGGCCTTCTGCCACCCCGAGCACACCGTCACGCGGAGGCATCAGACGCACGGCGCCGCCCGCCAGGGGAAGCGCAGACACATCATTTCGCTTAGCGTCCAGGATCTCGCCGTCGGCCGTCATCACGGTCGCCTTCGCCGGAGTGACTGAGTCCAACGCAGTGCGGTGCACCGTGGCCATTCGACCATCAGGCAGCGTGAACTGCGCGACGATCGTTGGGAACTGGCCAATCAGTGTTCCTTCGTGCCAGTATTCCTGCGTTGACAACCGCAGAGCGATCGGGCGAGGCGCCCTCAGCCCCGGCACCCGCGATGCGAGATACTTCATCGCATGATCACCTTGCGCGAGCGGCTTCGCTTTGGTCCACTGGCGATCAATCCGCTTGCGCTTCGCCTCCGGTGTCATGCCACTCCTCTGGCGAGAAGCCAGCACCGGACGCGCCTGGGCAGGCATTGGCATGGCATTGCCAAGAAGCTGGGAAGCCAGCTCTTGGAACGTCAGGCGATTCACATTGCACACGAGCTGAATCCCGTCTCCAGCCATCGGAGATCCGTTATTGCACTTACGGCACACCCAATCGCCCCGGCCGTTCTTATTGTCGAACGTGAAGCGATCGTGGCCTCCGCACATGGGGCACGGACCAGGACGGCCTAGCCAGAAGCTGTCCGTCAGGACGGCTGCTGGCAAGTATTGCTGCAACAGGGCGTCCCATTGAGCGGGCGTCCAAGTCTTCAAGATGTCACTCAGTTTCTTCATGGGCTGCACTCCGATTGGAGAGGTTGGTCGATGCCTGAGACAGGCGAGGAAACGCTTGCTCAAACCACATCCCGGCGATGGCCAGAAGGTCGTTTCAGCATGGCGTGGGAGGCGAAGGAGAGATTGGCCGAGCGGCCGAGAAGAATGCACTGCTGCGCCGGGAAACCCGGCGCAGCAGTGATCAAGAAGTGAATCGTTAAGACCTAAGTCTGTTCCGGGCTAGAACGGAATATCGTCGTCCATGTCCTCGAAGCCATTCGACGGTGCCGGCTGCGGACGGCGCGCTGCGCCGCCGTCCTGCTGGCCACCGCCACCCTGGCCTCTGCCCTGGCCGCTGCCCTGGCCGCTGCCCTGGCCACTGCGCGAGCCGTAGCCGCCAACGCCCGATTGACGACTGCCGCCGTTGTCATCACCATCGCCTCCGCCCATACCCTGGCGCGAGCCGAGCATCTGCATTTGGTCTGCGATGATTTCGGTGCTGTACTTCTCTGCACCCGACTGGTCCGTCCACTTGCGTGTCCGGATGCGGCCCTCGATATATACCGACGAGCCTTTCTTCAGATACTGGCCCGCGATCTCCGCCAGCTTGCCGAAGAAGGCGATGCGGTGCCACTCGGTGGCTTCCTTCGTCTCGCCGCTCTGCTTGTCCTTGTAGCGGTCGGTGGTCGCCAGGCGAATGTTCGTCACGGCGTCGCCGCTGGGCATGTAACGGGTTTCGGGATCCGCTCCGAGGTTCCCAACGAGAATGACTTTGTTGATAGATGCCATGTTGATTCCTGGTTAATGAATTTTGTCGATGCGCCAGAGCCATTTGTCCCATAGCTTCTGATTGCCTTCGTTGTCGAGCAAGGGCTTGCCGGTACGTTCGTGGAACGCCGGCACCTTTACCTTTTCGAGCCGGGTCACCCTCACGTGGTCGCCAATCACGCATTTCGCTTCCGCGATGGCGTCCTTGAGACCCTCGCCTTGAAGCGTCACTTCGGCCGCGACACCGGTGTCGACCCGGATCGCGAACGAGGTGTAGAACTTGGGTGGGGTAACGCCACGTTTGGGGAATTTCATCTCGCCCCAAAACGCAAGCCGGCCAACGGTCGATGACCTGCTGCCAAGCACGGGCTGCGCTGCAGTAGCCTCGGAAAACTGTGGCTTCCCTGGCTGCCTCGCATCGTCGTCATGAGCGACCCGGGCGACTCGTTCTCTCACCCGCGTTGCCGGTGATGCCGGAGCAGGAGGCGTCGCGCCGGAAGACAAGGAGCGCACCTGAGAGAGCGTCTTGGCTATCGCCTGCTCCACCGTACAGCCGTGGAGGACCGCGTGCTTATTCCAGCGCGGCACCACTTCTGGCAAGAGCTTTTGTCCGAATCGGGTCTCCGTCACACGATGCTCGAAGGTTGCAACGAAATGCACGATGCTGTCTCCCTCATCACGAAACAGATGCGGGAGATCAGCTATCGTGATCTGGGTTTCGTTCGGGGCGCCCTGCCCGACTGCAGAATCGGTCGGCCTCTGGCCTTCCGGTGCGCCCCCAAGCAATTGAGCGCCCAGACGCTTTATCGCGTTCAGAAGGGCCATGATGTTTCAAAGGAGTGAGCCACAGCACATCCGGCGAACCTCATTGAGGTCTTGGCTGAGCAGGGCATTGTTCAGGATGACGTCTTGCATCATCTCGGGATCCACGCCGCTCACTGCGCAGACGTAGGCATAGGGCAACGCACCATCCCAGTATCCGAAGATCCAACCGAGCGTCATCGAGTAATCCCCGAGGTCGAGCGGCTTTCGCTTGATACGATCTCGAAGCATCTCCGCACAGTCAACTAGTGACTCCGGCGTGTTGTCGCCTCTGCGGCTATCGCACGCCAGGCTGATGAGTGCGTCGATCATTTGCTCTCGGACAGCCTCGCTCCATAGCGAAGGATCCGGGAGGGGATCAACCTTGGGAGGGGAAACAAGGATGGCGGTAGCTTCACCGAAGAAGTCCAACTGCCATCCCGACGGAGTTTGATCCATGAAGGTCTCCGATACGGGACCCGATCTACCCGCCTTGTCGGCGGGCATCGAATACCCGCGACAGGTGGGACTGCCGCCCCCAGGAAGGGGGCGGCGAGGAATCAAGAACGGCGGTCCGTTCCCGTTCTGCGAATCGACATCACGACGGCCGAGTGCTCGTACTGCTTTTCGGCCGACTCGACGACGGCCTGCGGCGGCTTGTCCCGCTTGGCGGGCTCGGGCGTGGACACCTTCGGCGCTGCCGGAGTCTTGCTCGCGAACGCGATGAAGCGGTGATACAGCCACGATGTGCCGACGATGGCCAGAAAGGCGCCGACGACGATTGATTGCGCGGCCAGGTACAGCACCATGCAGAACATGAACAGCTTGAACGGACGCTTGATCGCGTTGTTGGCGAAGGATTCCATGGCTTTCTCTCTAGAAAACGAAGCAGTTGGATTTCCTGGCTGAACTGCCAGGCGATTATTCGATGCTCGATGAGCAAGGAATCCTTCGAAGCGGGCACGACAACGCGCTTGCGGCATGCCGGAGCATTGCGCAAGAACGCTATGTGATCGGGAAATTGAATGGGCGAGAAGAGAGACTAAAACATTCGCCGAGGTCGATGCGTGAGCACGCAGATCAGAATCTACACCACTTCTAATGCGCGCGCAACGCCATCCCCTCACCCCCGCGGTCCTCATATTTGCCGCTGAAAGACGGCATAAATAGTGCCTCTTTCCGGGATCAACCCAAGATCATGATATTGGGAAATGGACGGTGCTGGCGGCTGAGAACGGTGCCGCTGCTCCGCGGCCCAGCAGCGGGTCCCAGCAACATCGCGACTTGTATATACATGACATCCCTCCTATGGGAGGTCTGTAGCCACGCTCCCTTCGCGTCGATAACTAGGTCCTTGAGGTGATCATTTGACGGCCACCTTCAAAAACTAGGTCGAACTAGCGAGCTTTCACAACTAATGACGATCGCGACCGGGACTAATCTCCCTCGGAGGCGTGCCAGCGCGCCGAGTTCTCGCCCATTGCCGCTGCCCTTGACATTGGACTCGAAGGGTTCCGAAACACGGATCTACACACCGACTGCAGGCCACCCTGTAGCACTTCGCCCCCTTATTGACGCATTCGGTGCGGATGACACCGATTCGCCAGCCCTTTCTTTGCCCTTGACTTTGCAAGGCCGGCTGTAGCCTTAAACGATTGGACGGGAAAGCGAAGTTCACCATCAACACATAGGAACAAGAAGCGTCAATAACCCCTCCCCGAAGGGAGGGGCTTGAGGGAGCAATCCTGAGAGCCCGAGATTGACCAGGGCAAGCGGTAACCAGCCCGCTACGTTGTGCAGAAGTGCGCAGACCCACCGCCGAATGCTTCCTCAGTTCGGCGCTCTGGAAGCGATGGCAGCAGACAAGCCACGGGTAGGCACGAAACGGGCTATCGCCGGGAGTCATCCCAATCTGCTGCACAACTTGCCCGAGGGGAGACCTTCCATGAGGAAGGCGTTACAAGGCCCGTAAGGGCACATACATAGGAGCCGATCATGTCGGTTTTTGTTCTGGACAAGCATGGCAAGCCGCTCATGCCATGCACCGAGAAGCGCGCTCGATTACTGCTTGAGCGTCGCCGGGCGCGCGTGCATCGCGTTGTGCCGGCCGTTATCCGTCTGGTTGACCGCACGGTCGATGACTGCGAGTTTCAGCCCCTGCGTATCAAGTTGGACCCAGGCAGCAAGATGACCGGGGGGGCGCTAGTGCGCGATACGGAGCTGGCTTGCTCCGTATCCGGGGAGATCCGACGTGGTGCGGCAGTGTTGAACCTGTTCGAACTCGTGCATCGTGGCCGTCAAATCAGCGAGTCCCTGACGGCTCGCCGTTCCATGCGCCGGCGTCGCCGCGGCGCGAACCTGCGTTATCGGGCTCCGCGCTTCCTGAATCGTACGCGCCCTGCTGGCTGGCTCGCGCCATCGCTCCAGCATCGCGTGGACACGACGATGGCATGGGTTCAGCGCATCCGCCGTTGGGCTCCCGTCAACGGCGTCTCGTCTGAGCTGGTGCGCTTTGACATGCAGGCAATGGAAAATCCGGAAATTTCTGGCGTCGAGTACCAACAGGGTACGCTCGCCGGTTACGAGGTGCGCGAATACCTGCTCAAAAAATGGGGGCGCACATGCATCTATTGCGACGCGACGGACCGCCCGCTTCAGATCGAGCACTTGACTGCGAGAGCAAAAGGCGGCACGAACCGCATCGGTAACCTTGGACTGGCTTGCGGCCCCTGCAACCAGGACAAGGGTGCAAATGACGTACGCGAGTACGTCGACGACCCGAAACGTCTGGCCCGCATACTTGCGGCCGCATCGCGTCCACTGAAGGATGCTGCCGCCGTCAATGCGACGCGTTGGGCGTTAGCTAACGCTCTGAAGTCGACGGGCTTGGCTGTCGAACTTGCCTCCGGCGGGCGGACGAAATATAACCGCGTGACCCTCGGCGTGCCGAAAACGCACGCGCTTGACGCAATGTGCGTCGGTGACGTTTGCGACGTGTCGGGTTGGCGGCGGCCGACCTTGCAGATCAAGGCCATGGGCCGCGGAAGCTATCAACGTACTCGGCTCACTGCGCACGGGTTCCCTCGCGGTTACCTGATGCGCAGGAAACAAGTCAAAGGGTTTCAAACGGGCGACCGGGTCTGCGCCAACGTCCCTTCCGGGAAGAAGGCTGGTGTTCATACCGGGCGGGTTGCAGTGCGCGCCAGCGGATCGTTCAACATCCAGACCGACGGCGCGGTAGTCCAAGGCATCAGCCACAAGTATTGCCGGATCATTCAACGTGGTGACGGCTACCACTATCAAACTAAAGATAGCTATTCACAAGGAGAGACGGGAGAAGGGCGTGCTAAGCACGCCGCGCTATCCATCCCCGTCCTGAAGGACGGGGTTTCCCGCGCATCCCGATGAGCAACAGCCATATCCTCGCACAGTCGGAGCCTCGCCGAGAAATCTCGATCCTCGAACTCACGCGGCTTCTGCTTGGTTCCGAGGTGGACTCCGCATCAATCGGCCGCATCGTTCATGCTGCCGAGCAGATTTCCCAGGCGCGAGATCGAATCCGTACCGAGTACATGATTATCGGGTCTCACCTGGCCGACATCCACCAGACGCTCTACATCGCCATAAACAAACGCCTCGATAACCCGACCAAAGCGCGGGCGCAGGCGAGTCGCCTGCTGAACGATTACGCCTCCCGAAGCCTGCAGATCAGCAAACACACCGCGATTCAATATCTCCAGGTGTACCAGCGATTCGTGAACAGCAACGAGGCGATCGAGTTTCTGAACCTGGGCGAACTCACGATCCTGAAACGATCCGACATCTCGGAGGAGGAGGTCCAGCTACTGGTCAATGCGAAGAAGCGCCACGAATCCTTCTCTCGCGACGAGATCCTCCCGTTCATCGAGAGGTATCGCGCAGCCTCTGATGAGGTCAACACGTTGATGGCGGCCTTGGAGAGCGCGAAGGAACAACTCTCCAACGGATTGGCACAGAAAACTGAACTCGAACTGGAGATCAAGTATTTGCGCGAGCGGGCGACCAGCGCCGACACCAAAGAGTCCGAGCACCGCGAAGCACTCGCCGCGGCACAGGCAGCGCTCGACTCTCAAAGTCACACGGTCCAGTCCCAACGCGTTTCTATCGATCGACTGAGGCTGGAAAAGGAAGGTGCCGAGAAGGCGATAGCCGAGATGCGAGTACGCGAAGTGGTACGCGAGGTCAAAGTCGAGGTGGTTCCATCGGGGTACAAGAGCGTATCTGACGCGATCGACACCGCGAGGCGTGAACTCGCCGAAACCGAGAACCAGCTCAACGTGAAAAAGCAGCAGCTCAATTCGATAGCGTCGGAGCTTCTTGACCGCGAAACAACTGCTGCCGAAAAGGGGCGCATCGAAATTCGGCTGGCCGGGCTGAAAGCAGACATCGACGAGGCCACCATGAAGGTTCGCTCGGCGACCGGTCTTGGCACCTTCAGCCGAGAACACCAGCCTCACATCGCGTCCATCCGCGACAGCATGCGCGCGCTGTCGGATGCCGTGCAGACAGCATTCGGAGATTGATCTTGAAACCTGCCGCACCCAACAACCCCCAACAGAGTGTTCCCACGTGGGTCTTGGACCGGGTCTTCTCTGCCAATTTTCGTCTCTCGTCGTATCTGCTGAACGCGATGACGGTCAATACAGGGCTCGCATCGGCGTTCGAGGTAGACCAGTCGCAACTTGCCCAGCTTCGAGACGACTTGTCCATATCGGCGCTCATCTTCAATAGTCCGTTTCTCGCCTACGCCCCCACACTATCCACGCCTGAGGATTGGCGATCTTTCATCGACGGCCGGACGCCCACCAAGACACTCGTCGATCTGCGCAAGAAGATGCCTGAACTGTCCATCGTCGATTCGATGCTTCTTGAACAGGCAAACCGCTCGTACGTCGGCGCCATGTACGACGTGCTCAACATGTCAGCGCTCGCGGCTCCGTTACTAGGCATCTCCAACGACCTGGCGGCGTACCTTCGCTCGGTGCCGCAACATGAGATTGATCTCGCGATCTCGGAAAGACGGGTGCCTCTATTTCAGTGGCGTATCCAGAACCGACTCTTTTGGTACGAGGCTGTTGCTGGAACGTTGACGCCGGAACTCGTTGCACACTACCTGATGGATACGTCCCCAACTCGCGCGGATCGAATGCCGCATTCGGGCGTATGGGGTCACTTTCAACTTCCGAGATTGGCCGTCGATGGGTATTGCGAAGCCTTCATCAAGCTCGGGTGTCGAGCCATGAGTGTGGCCACGTTGTTCAACGTTACGCCCAAGCGCACGCGGGACCTCTACACCCTACTGCACGGCGAGTCTTCGCCATCCGGGAAGCAACCTGATTCCGCGATTTGGTACCTCGATTCTGGCTCCAGGCGAGTCCAGTCGACGTTCCAAGTCTGGCTCTTCCGATGCGCCTTGGCATCCGATTTGAATATCCCCTCAGCCTTTCTAGCTGCGATGGATGTCAGCAACCGGATGTTCAGAGAAGATAGGCTTCCAACAGAACGCGCGCTCCACCTACTGCGTTCATTCGCCAGCAACAACGAGCTCGCCATCAAGACATGCCGGAGTTGCGGAACGCCATACCTTGCCTCGAATGCCGCCGCACGCATCGAACTGAGCAACTCGTTCCAATGCCCCTGCTGCACCGGGGTCCTGTCCTCACCAAATGCACCTAATCGAAAACGCCTTCGCGGACGGCCGCGGTTGAAGCGTGTCTAGCGGACGTTAGAATCATGCCCCTCACCGCCAATCGGCATACCTTGGAGGTTTAATGCTCACTGCCATCGCGATGTTCATATTGATCAACGGGCTGCCTGCATATATGGCTCGACGAATGGCTCGCCGCAAGGGCCGGAGCGAAATGTTCTGGTTCATCGCTGGCATTTTCGGTTCATGGTTTGTCGTCGGGATTCTGGCACTAATGCGGTCTTCCAGCACGCCCACGCTAGCCGAATACCTGGCAGCGAACCCGACCTGCAAAACGCCCACCGGCATTGCGTGCAAATTCTGCGGCTCGCGAAGTATTCGCTTGTGGCGCGACGAGTCGGGATATGCAATCCACCAACGACACTTCTGCAATCACTGCGGTGAGTTGCTGTATCGAAGCGGTTGAGCGGGGTGAGCCCAACGGAACGACAATACGATGCCCCTTGGGCGCGGCAAGCCTCGTCCTTCAGGGCGAAGAAGGATAGCGCGCAGGGTCAAGCCCTGAGCAGACATTCCGCCGGAATGTGAAGTGTCGTCCGCGATCCACTAGTGCGAATGCCGGTGGTGAACGTCAGGATAGTGGAGATGTTTATGCACCATTGGCTTGTGATAATGCCTATGCCGATGCGGATCTCTGCCGTCCCACGGAAAATCGTGCGTGTGGTGGTGATGCTCGTCATGCCGGTGCGAATGGCTATGATCAAGCGTCACATGCACGTGCTCGTGTTCGTGCCGCTCCCGCAAATGCAGCCAGATCCCGAGTGCCATCAAGACTGCGGCAGACCCGAACGTTACGCTTGGAGCCTCCGGCCAAATCAAGAACGAGATCAGCACCCCGAACAATGGGGCAACGGAAAAGTATGCTCCAGTTCGAGCGGAATCAAGAGCACGCAACCCCACTACGAAGAGCGCAAGACTAATACCATAGCCAGCGAATCCGACCAACATCGCACCGGCTAGGACAGTGGGCGGGGGCAACATCGCGTCCTGCCCCAAGGCCAACGCAGTATTGCAAAGTCCGGCGCCCACCTTTGATGCAAGCCAGCAAGTGCGCATCGTTGCTCGACACCTTGCGCGTCAGGTTGTTGTCCACCGCCCGGCACAAGCAGGCCCCGACGAGAAGTAATGCGCCCATCAACAACTGCAGGCTTCCCGACTGCCATGAGAGCATCAAGCTGCCCGCGACAATGGCGATCATGCCGAGCACGATCTGCCGGTTAGCGTTTTCCTTGAACACGACCCAGGCAATCAACGCCGTCAAAACCCCCTCCATGTTCAGGAGGAGCGACGCCGAGGCGGCAGCGGTTGAAACGAGCCCCGTCATCAAAAGCGCTGGGCCGGCGATGCCACCGGCCAGAATGGTGCCCAATAGCCAGCCCCAATCAGCCTTGGGTATGCCGATCTTTTCACTCGGCGAACTAGACGAACGCCACAGCCGTCGAGCTACGACCACCAGCGCCAGGCCAACGCCACTACCAAGGTACAAAAAGCCTGCAAGTAGGAGCGGTGAAATTGCTCCTGTCAGGGCTTTGGCGACGGGTGTACTGGCACCGAAGAGGAGTGCCGCTAGTAGTGCTGGGGATGCGGTGCGCAGGGACATTGCAGGAGGAACTCAAACGCTAGTGGGCAGAGTGGAGTGATCGTCCGACGCTACTTCCATCGGCGAAGAACATGCTGAAAGACAAGGCTATTCGGTAGCCGTAGCACGATCTCTTGGCCGTCGTACGTCGCTTCCAGCAACGTCGTATAAACTAGGTTGATATTCACTACCCGTCCTTTTATCCCCGGCTTTTCCCCATTCTCCAGCAGCTCAACTGTTTCCCCGATGCGGAAAGCCCGGGTAAAGTAGATAAGCAGCGCACAGAACAAGTTCGTCAGCACGCTCCATGCAGCGAAGAACGCGACCGCACCCACGGTCGCGAAGCCCGTGATGCCGTCCATAGCACGGCCCCAGATACGCCCAAACGCTCCAGGGCCCAGAGGGTGACCGCCACATAGACGATAGTCGCGACAACACGCAATGAAAGCGCGGTAACCTTGGCCGATAGTGAGTACGTGTTAGTCAGCTTGCGAAGTGACCGACTTGCGATTCGCATCGCTAGCCGTGCAACCGCGCCTATCAGAACCACCTCAACTGCCGGAATCAGGATATCGAACCAATCTGCCATCCATTGCGGAATGGTTATCGTGTATAGCTTGAAGAAGTCTGTTCATGAGAAGCGTTACCACGTCCATCTCCGATGGAGTCAAGTTCCACCGTTCGAACTGAATTTGCATCAACAGCAGGAAATTCCGCATGAGCTAGACGGCTGCTTCGTCTTGCCAGATCATCGCCCGCTGTCGAGCCTTCAGACTGGTAGCAACGACGCCCAGTTTATACATGGTGCGACGCCACCCCTCACGAATCACGAGCCGGGCCATTACCGCTGCCCTTAACGTGCCGACACCTGCCTCCGCAAGTGCATGGGAATCGGAGGATTTGGTAGTGAAATGGAGGAAATCCCATGCCTGAAAGGCTGAGATCATCAACAAAGCGGACGCTAATATTGACCGCGTGACGCGAGGTCTTCCACGCATTCCACTGCGTGAAGGGATCCTCCCAGCACTGCGGCCCGCGACGGCCCCTCACCTAACTTTGCGACCGGTCTGTCGACTTCGGCGCGTTGGCGTGTCCGACGCCAACGCGTGAGCGGCACAAGTCTACCATGAGGAAGATTGCGCACACATTGCAAAACAGTTACTAGCCATCCTTCCGGCCGCGGGGGCGACGCTACAACATTCCGGCTGCTCTCGCTGGACACTCACTAGTGGCCACGCCGTCATCATCTCGCAATCCCCCCGACAGGTACGCCCCCTAGAATCCCGATGTTCGTTCCCGGGGAGCGAGGGGCCCCCAAGCTCGGCAAACGCACTCCGACGGCCCGCCGTCTAATCGGCTCCCAGTGAAACACATCTGCTCCTCGTGGAGCTCAAGAATGCGCCGCGTGTTCTGCCACACGCACAACGTCACGAAAGCAACGCAATACCTCCGAGGCCCTGGCCCTTCACTGCGGCTGGCCGTATTTGAGAAACATTGGTGGCAACTGTCGCCGAAAACCTTGATGGACAGTCTCTTGAAGCGAAAGATTCTCTTGGCCTTGACCATCGCGATCTTGGCGGTCCTCTGGATTTTCACGCTAGCTGTGCGCCCGTTGTATGAGCCCGATGAGGGGCGATATGCCGAAGTTCCGCGCGAAATGTACGTCTCAGGCGACTGGGTTACGCCGCGACTGAACGGCGTCAAGTTTTTCGACAAACCGCCTCTGCAGTACTGGGCCACAGCCAGCGCCTACATGATCTTCGGCCCGTCAGAATGGACTGCTCGGATCTGGAGTGCGCTCGCGGGACTCTTAGGGGTAGCTGCCGCATGGTGGGCAGCCCGATTGCTCTACGGAAGCCTGATTGGCCTGGCCGCGGCGCTGGCACTTATCGGCGCCCCACTCTGGATTCTCGGCTCGAACCTAACAACGACGGACATTGGCGTAGGCGCGCTTCTCGGAAGCGCAGCCTTGGTATTCACTGTGGCGTACCAGACCCAGAACCAGCGTTTGTTTCCTGTCGTCTGGCTGCTGGTTGGACTGGCGTTCCTGGCCAAAGGCTTGATCGCCATCGTGCTTCCTGCGATGACGTTACTGCTATATGCGCTCCTTACGGGACAGCTCTTCGGCTTCCTGAACACGAAATTCTGGCGCTGGAGTCTGCTCGCCGTAGCGATAGCAGTGCCGTGGATCATCGTGGTCTCGATGCGCAACCCGGAGTTTCTGAACTACTTCTTCATCCACGAACATTTTGCAAGGTTCTCATCCTCGGTGCACGAGCGAGACAAGCCCTTCTGGTTCTTCTTTGCAGTGGGCGCCGCCGGTGTTCTGCCATTCATCGCTCTGATTCCCGGCGCCATCGTACCTCGGCCGGGGATGGCCCGGACAACGCGGAGCTTCGATTCCCAGCTATTTCTGTCGATATGGGTGATCGTTGTCATTGGCTTTTTCTCGATTTCCCGCTCTAAGCTGCCGCTCTATATCCTCCCGGCCTTTCCGCCGGCGGCCGTACTGCTTGCCCATCGCGCGATGGGCGTGACTCGCACCACCCTTGCCGCAAGCTTCCTTTCCTTGCCAGTGCTCGGCGTAGCCATCGCGTTCCTGCTGTGGCACCCGACACTTTCGAGCGCGATGCTCAAGCGCGACGTGAGCGACCCCGCATCGCTTCAAATATGGGGCTTCATCGCCATGGCGATCCTGGTGCTTGGCGGCTTCCTGGCCTTTGGCATCGCAATTCGGGGCCGCAGTCTTCGCGCGGTCGCCGTTGCGTCCCTGACCACGCTTGCCGGCCTGCAGGCGGGATTGCTGGCGTCCCGGGCATTTGAATCGCTCTCCATCAAGCCGATCGGCATGGAAGTCAAGGCAGCGGCCCGCATCGACACGGAACTGTTCAACGTCGGGCAGATTGACCGAGGCCTGGCGTTCTATGCCGAGCGGGAGCCCATCATTGTGGCCGCCAGATCCGAGCTGGATCTTGGCTTCTCTGTCGAACCAAACAAGTGGATCGCCGATGAAGCAGCGTTTGTACAGCGATGGAAGGCCTCCGGACACAAGCTCGCCGTCATGCGCAAGGACACCTTCGAGCGCCTGAAGACTTTGCTCGGAACGGATACGACCGTGCTCAGCCAGCATGGGGTCAACGTTCTGGTGCAAAAGCCATGAACATCACAGCGCGATTCGTGCGGTTTCTTGGCGCTGGCGCGACAGCTACTGCGTTGCACTATGTCACGCTGATCGCGCTCGTCAGCTCTGGTGCGCCTGCGCTCCCGGCGTCGGCAGCCGGTAGCGTCGTTGGACTGCTGACCCACTACTTCATCAGCAGCCGTTGGGTGTTCGTACACGTTCACCCCGAGCGTATCGCCTTCGTCAGGTTCTTCCTGGTCTCGGCCCTGGCGTTCCTGCTCAACTCACTTCTGATGTTGGCAGGACTGGCGGTCGGCCTGCACTATCTGATTGCCCAGATCGTCTCGACCCTTTTAGTCATGTTAGTCAACTACGTACTCCATGCGAACTGGACGTTCATGAATGGAGCGATGCGATGAATGCTTCCACCCTGCCAACCGAAAAGATTTCGGTTGTCGTGCCGCTCTTCAATGAAGAAGCCGTCTTGCCCCAGTTTCACTTTCGGCTTCTCCGCGTCATGGAGAGACTGGCATCTGACTACGAGATTATCTATGTCGACGATGGCAGCCGAGACCGATCGCTAGAACTGGCGCACCAGCTGAAGGCCAACGAAGCACGCGTCGGAATTGTCGAGCTCAGTCGCAACTTCGGCAAAGAAGCTGCATTGACTGCGGGCCTCGATATGGCGGGCGGCGACGCTGTGGTGATTATCGATGCCGACCTGCAAGACCCGCCCGAGTTGATTCCTGCCTTGATCGATAAATGGCGCGAGGGTTTCGACGTGGTTTATGCCACGCGTACCTCTCGTGACGGCGAGTCGTTGCTCAAGAAGTTCACCGCGCACTGGTTCTACCGATTGATGGGCAAGCTCAGCGATACGGAAATCCCGGCCGACACCGGCGACTTTCGCGTCATGAGCCGACGTGCCGTTGCCGCGCTGGGACAGCTTCGAGAGCAGCACAGGTTCATGAAGGGGCTTTATTCCTGGATCGGATTCCGCCAGACCGCTGTCATGTATCGCCGCGACGCGCGGGCATCGGGAACGACCAAGTTCAACTACCGCAAGCTGCTGCGCTTTGCCGTGGATGGCATTACTGCCTTTTCCACCGTACCGCTGAAGTTCGCCACGTCGATTGGCCTGCTTGTGGCGATTCCTGCCTTTTGCATGGCCACCTTCATCGTTGGCAAGACGCTCATCTATGGTGATCCCGTACACGGCTATCCATCGATGATGACGGTCTTACTGATGCTCGGCGGCCTGCAGCTCGTCTTTCTGGGGGTACTCGGGGAGTACGTCGGGCGGCTGTTCAACGAGGTCAAGCGGCGGCCTGTTTATCTCGTTGCGAGCTATACGGCCCCTGCGGGCTCCGAGCCTAACGTTACTGCCATGGGTCAGGAGGCACGGCCGCCGGCAAGGTGCCCAATGGCGCCTGCGACCATCTTCCACGCACCGGGCAGATCTCCCAGGGAAGAGCTGTGTCTTCGGGACCGCCGCCAGCAGACCTCAGTTCTGACGGAGAAGCCGGCGCCGCTTCGCTAACCGGATAGAGAGGTGCGCCCCCCAAGATGGCGAGCAAGCGTCGACATCATGACGTTTTCGACAGAAAGTGAATTGCAATCAACTTTCACCGCCGCCCCCCATTTCCATTCATTGACCCTGTAGCTACTACAGGCTATCCACTACAGTCATTGGCAACGCGATGCGCTACGAGACGGCGAAACCAGAGCCACCCAAGGCGCGGCGAACGCGATGACACATATCCATTAAGGAGAAAAAGATGGGTTTCCTAGAACGGCTTTTTAGCGGTCACGGCAGTGGCCACCACGGCAAGGGAATGCGGCGCGGTCATGGCGGGGGCAATCACGGTAGCGGGTATGGTGATTCCGGCCACCGGTACGACAATCCGCCAGCCCCGCCGCAAAATTATGCCGGGCTTACCTGTCCAATCTGTGGTGTCGTGAGCGCCCAGGGTGCACGCTTCTGCCAGCAATGCGGTAGTTCGCTGGTCCCCGCTCCGTGCACGCAATGTGGCACCGCTCTTTCGCAGAATGCGAAGTTCTGCGGCAGTTGCGGCAAGGCCGCGAAGTAAAGGCACTGTGAGACGGCGCGTCCGGCATCTTTTTGCCAGGACGCGGCACGTCATCATCTGGACTTCTCGCGATAAGCGAGCAGCCGAAGCGCGTTGAACACGACAATGAGGGTCGAACCCTCGTGCATCGCGACGGCGGTGCCAATACCGAGACCAAGAATCGTCGCAGGCAGAAGGAAGGCCACGACGCCGAGACTGATATACACGTTCTGAAGGATGATGGCCCGCGTGTGACGGCTGAGCCCGACCACAAACGGCAGGTGCTTGAGATCGTCGGCCATCAGTGCAACATCGGCTGTTTCGAGTGCCACGTCCGAACCTGCAGCGCCCATTGCAATGCCCACGGTAGCATTTGCCATGGCGGGGGCATCGTTGACGCCGTCCCCCACCATCGCCACCTTGGCTTCCTCGCGCAATTTCTGAATCGCTTCGACCTTGTCCTCGGGCATCAGATCGCCCCAGGCTTCGTCGATGCCCACCTCCTTGGCAACCGCTTCTGCAGCGCGCTGGTGATCGCCCGAAATCATGATCATCCGCATAATACCAAGATCGCGCAGTGCCTGAAGAGCGGCCTGTGCCGAAGCCCGAGGCGTATCCATGAGACCAATGGCGCCAAGATCCCGGTCTCCGTGCCTCACGATCATGGTCGTGCGACCGCTGCTGCGCAGCATCTGCGCAGCCTTCATCATCGCGTCGCCCAGCGGTGCAATGGCTTCGGCTCCAAACATGTCCGGTTTGCCAATCCACACGGTTTCGTTGTCCAACGTCGCAGTTACGCCGCGCCCGGTCAGACTCTGGAGATGCGATGCTTCTTGAACGACGCTGCCGTTCAGGAGCTTGCGGCCATCGCGCGCTATCGCAGCGGCCAGAGGGTGGTCACTAAGAGACTCCACGGCCACCGCTACCGTCAGCAATTCCTTTTCGGAAATGCCGTCAGCAGCAATAACATCGGTGATGTGAGGACGCCCTTCGGTGAGCGTTCCCGTCTTATCGAATGCGATTGCCTTGAGTGAACCAAGATTCTCGAGCGGAGCACCGCCCTTAATGAGTACCCCTCCACGGGCCGCCCGTGCCACCCCTGAGAGGACCGCGCTAGGTGTAGCGATGGCCAGCGCGCATGGGCTAGCAGCAACCAACACCGCCATGGCGCGGTAGAAGGTGGCGCTGAACGGCTCATCAACGACCATCCCCGCAAACAGCAACAACGCCACCAGCACGAGTACCGCTGGGACAAAAATCCGCTCGAACTTCTCGGTAAATCGTTGACTAGGCGATTTCTGCGCCTCGGCCTCATTGACCATCTTGACGACTTTAGCCAATGCGCTCTCACTGGAAAGGCGTGTCACTTCTACCTCAATGGCCCCGGCTCCATTGATGGTTCCGGCGAACACGCGCGAGGTGGCCTCGACGGCGTCTGGCTTCTTTCTTGCTGTGCGGGCGTCATCCACCGGCTGCTTGTCAACCGGAATGCTCTCGCCAGTTACAGGCGCCTGATTGACCGAGGACGTTCCTTTCACCAAGAACCCATCGACCGGCAAACGTTCGTTTGGCCGGACAACAACCACATCGCCGACACGCAACTCCTCTACTGGAACCTCCCGCACATCGCTGTCGCGACGCACCCTGGCCGTCGCAGGCGCGAGCGCGGCAAGCGCTTCGATGGCCCGCTTTGCCCGACCCATCGCGTAGTGCTCGAGTCCATGACCGAGACTGAACAGGAACAGAAGTAGTGCGCCCTCGGCCCACGCCCCGAGGGAAGCCGCGCCGGTAGCGGCAACCAGCATCAGCGTATCGATCTCGAACTTTCTCAATCGAAGGTTCTCAATGGCCTCCCGCACGGTATAGAAACCACCAAAGAAGTATGCACCGACAAAGAGAACGGTCGGGATCCAGCCGGCCGCATTGTCAGCCAGCTTCTCAATCGCGAATCCAGTGCCGAGCAAGGCCCCGCAAACGACAGAGAAGACCAGCTCAGTGTTCTGCCCAAACATCCCGCCATGCCCGTGCTCCACATGCTCCTTCCCATTCCCATGCGCATGATCTTCAGCGCCTTCGTCGTGATCATGATCAGCATGGCCGCCGCCTTTCGGTGCTCCACTGTCAACCGGAACCAAATCCCGCCGGCCTAAGGCCTCCTGAACCCTTGCCGCCGAGGTCTGTTCGCTATCAAACTCGACGCGCGCTAGGCCGGCCGGACTGACTTCTGCCTCAATGACACCTGGCAAAGAACGTAACTGGCTTGCGATGGTCCTTGCGCGCCGTGCATGCGTAATGCCTTTTACCTTCCAGAGTGCATGTCCGAAGCGCGAAGAGATCGTCGCGCCGGTACTGGTCATCAGTTCACGGATTCGGGAAAGGGAAATGACGGCCGGATCGTAGTGGACACATATCTGTGGTCCGTGACCGACGTTTCCAACCTTCAGGTGCGCTGCTTCGACGCCTTCCTTTGCTCGCAACTCGGCTAGCAACCGCTCGACACAGGGGTCCGAGGAATCGGGAACGTCGGGAAGCAGTATCGGGATATCCAATCGCAGCTTTTTGGTCATTGTCGCGGGCTCCAGTTAGTCTGAAATGGCAGTTATTGCGTGCACTATTAGCAATCAGTGTGCCTCGCATTTCTTCCGTCCGGCCAACTTCTCACCATCACATTGCAGGTCCGTAATACATCGGTAATCTGGCGGCCATCTGGGCGTACTATCGTGTGGATGACACGGTCTGCGCGCAACGCGTTCCGGAACCCCTTACATGATCTGCGCCGTTGCCTACTCCGCCCTGCTAATCTACGTGTCGCCTGTTCCTGCTGGCGCGGATAGCAATTTCTGCCGGCAGCACCCAACGTGGGATGCCACCACCGAGCAGCGAGCATACGGATGTGCGCCATATAGGTATCTGCTGGCTCGGGCAGCCAATCCCAGACATCGCACCGCCAAGCACCCGTCGAAGCAGCAATCACCAGCCAGTACACCCGAGCCGACTCCCAAAGACCCTCCCAAAGACACCTCCAGCGCTTCAAGCAGACCTATGCCAACTGGCCGATAGTACGAGCAACCACTACGGCCGCATGTTCTGGTAGAGCTTGAGGATGTCCTTGTACTCGTCTGCAGTCCTCTGAATGGAGAACCGCATGCGAAGCGTATTCTCCGCAAACGCCACGCGCTCGACGTCTATCTCCACGGTGTTGCCGTCTATGCTCGACTGAAGCGGCACCCGATACAGGAGATCCTCCTGCAGCGTCGGTTTGCTGGCTTCAATATGCCGCGACGAGGTCATCGTCATCCCGGAAAAATTCTGTCCACTTCCCATCACCCGCTCCAACTCGGCACTGAAGTCGATGTCACGCGCCTTGTAATTCGGTGTGTCCGCATTCGCGATGTTTGCAGATAACAGTTCAAACTTCCGCGTCCGGAGTCTCAGCGCCTGCTCGTGAACGCTGTCTTGACTACGGGTCAACTTGGCGATGTAAGGGATGCCCATCTCGAATATCCAACTAGTTCGGAGCATGCAGCGTATTCCAGCAACATTTGACTCTATCGCTAGAGCAACGCCCCCTTTTCACGAGTTTCCCATTACCAATTCGCAATGTTGGTATCGAGGTAAAAAAACGAAGCTTCCATTTCCTTGAAGTATTTTCAATGATGGCCTTCCATGGTGCGCGCCTTATGTCGCCTTTTGACCACGAAGTGACTCAGTGTAATTGCAATGCAATCTGAGCGTCATCTGCGGATTTCTATACTCGCCCTACGAAAATTCTTTCGAGCCCTACTGAGGAGAATCCATGAAGATTGGTCGCATTACCGTCGCAACGCTCGGTCTGTTTGCCACAACAGCCTTCGCCCAATCCAGCGTGACGCTGTACGGTGTCGCCGACGCAGGCATCGAGTATCTGAGCAACGTTCCGTCTGCTTCGTCTGGTGGTTCAAGCCAGGTTCGCATGAGCTCCGGCAACATGTCGACGTCGCGCTGGGGCATGCGTGGCGTTGAAGATCTCGGCGGCGGCCTGAAGGCCATCTTCGAGCTGGAAAGCGGCATTTCGTTCGATACCGGCGCACAGAACAACAGCACGCGCCTGTTCGATCGCGGCGCTTTCGTTGGCCTGAGCAGCAAGTACGGCGCGCTGACACTTGGCCGCCAGACCACGCCTCTATATGACACCACGCTGCAACTCGATCCGATGGGTTTCGCGCCGCGCTACTCGCTCTACAAGATGGATGACGTCTTGGCAGGCCGCGCGGATAACGCTGTCAAATACCGTGGCACGTTCAGCGGCCTGACAGTCAGCGGTCTCTACAGCTTCAGCCGCACCGGCGGTGGTGAAGTGCCGGGCAACTACAAAGTTGACCGCAACATGGGCGTGTCGCTCATGTACGAAACCGGTGCGCTGGCGGTTGGCGCGGTGTATGACGAATTCCAAGGCACTTCCGTCGCAACGGCAGATCGCAAAGATCGCCGCGCACTCGTTGGTGCTTCCTACGCGTTTGGCCCGGCGAAGGCGTTCATCGGCTATCGATGGTACAACGGCAATGTCGGCACGCTTCCCACGAACGGTTCGAACCTGTATTGGGCCGGTCTGCGCTACGGGCTGACGCCGGCGTTGACGCTGACGGGGGCGGCCTATTACACCGACAGCCGCAACTCGGGCGCAGACCCGCTCCTCTTCGTTGCCTCGGGAGACTATGCGTTCTCGAAGCGCACCGATGTATATATGAACGTTGGCTACGCGTTGAACCGCGGAAACTCCCAACTTGGCATGAACGGCTTCAACTCGGCGACGGGAAGCCCGAATAATGTTGTTCCTGGCAAGGACCAAACCGGCGTTATCGTAGGCGTACGCCACAAGTTCTGAACCGCCTTAATAGGATCGACACTTTCTTGTTAATTCAAGAGAGTTTTTGCCTCCCACCGGGAGGCATTTTTTTATGACAAGATCGTAATACGCAAGTAATCCAGTGGATCAGATCCGATCGCTAGACTATGAAAACTGTGAGCGATTAAAGACTCACGAATATTGACTCCGGAGAGATTCCATGAAGACGATCCACACTGCCCTGGTCGCTACTGCCCTCATGATTGCTGCCGCCGGTTCGGCCATTGCTGCAACGCCTGAAGGACAGATCCACCGCCCGCGCGACCCGTACACCGACGGGGGACGTGCAGCAGTCAGCAACATCTACTCCGATGGTGCACGCCTCGACACGCGTGACGTGTTCACCGACGGTGCACACGGGATTTGACGCACGGCCACACACTGAGTACAGACCGACCCTGTGAGGGGAGAATCGGTCAGTTGCTTGGCTCCTGGTGCCGTTTCGCTCCGGCCCGACAGCGAAAGATTTCGAAGCTTGTCTCCGCAAAGTAGACAATTTTTTTTGTCCAACCCGTCGATTCCACGCTTTACTGTGCATCGCCAGGTCGCGGAAATGGCACTTATACAACATGGAGAAAGCCCCGCATTTGGCGGGACTTGCAGTTCATCTTCCCAACGACGCTCAACCACCTGTGAAGAGGTCGCTCCTATCAATGTAGACGCGCACGCCAGCGCTACCTGGCAGGTCTGGCAACAACAAGCCAAGGTCGACGCTCGTGTCCTTGATCATCTGTGCGAAGGTCCAAGCGGAGACCTGCTCTCCGGCCCGAAATGCGACCGTCTCGCCAGAGTCAACGTTGACGTACCGCAGCCCTGACTTCACGTCGACAATGCGAGTCACGCCGGAAGGATCGGCTTGATCACCGAACAAGGCGGCGTGACGCTTCGACGCCGCTTGCTCGGCCGAAGCAGACACACTAGCCTTCGAGCCGTGCTCTTCCATTGCGTACAACGCCGACATCCCGCCCAACATAATCGCCACAAACAGCAAGGCAGATCTCTTCGCCTTCATGATCATCTCCTTCATAGAAATGTCGTTGATCTATGAAAACGAGTGTACGAGCTGCACTCCGTCTACAGTCTTGCCCAGGGATTACAGATAGGTAATGGCGCTCAATCTGGTCCCTACCCAACGACTGAGCGGCCTTGGCTGAGCCGGCCACCGGCCGACCGTGCCGATGCCTGAGCTCCGTCGATGGGGAAGCGCAATGTAAAACGCGTCTTTCCATCCGGGCCGCTTACGACTTGGGCATCTCCGCCATGAAGCTCCATGATGGACCGGACGATGGCAAGTCCCAATCCCGTGGACTGCGATGAGTTGGATCTTGCCCTGTCTCCTCGGAAGAATCGATCAAAGATGAGCGATAGTTCCGGCTCTGGAATCGAATTTCCGATGTTGATTACATCGATGCAGCAATACTCAGCTTCGCGGCGCACGATCAAATTGATTGGAGAACCAGGTCGTGCATGTCGCACCGCATTCGACAGCACGTTGTTGATAGCGCGCTGGAAGAGAATCGCATCAGCGACCAAGGTTGCATCACCACTCACCCTGATCTCGACACTTCGCTCCTCTGCGAGTACCGAGAAATAGGCTGACAACTTGCGTAGCTCTGCATTCAATTGAATTACCGTTAACTCGAGCGCCACCTTGGCACTGTCGGCCCGCGCGAGGAACAACATTGCATCGATCATCCTGGCAAGCCGCTGATACTCGAGCAGGCTTTCCTCAACCAAGACGACATACTCGGGGCCTGAACGCTCGCGTGACAGCGCGACCTCCGCATGTCCGATAAGGTTGTTGAGCGGTGTACGCAAATCATGCGCGAGGTCCGCCGAGAATCGCGACAGCTTCTGATATCCATCCTCAAGACGCTGCAGCATGGCATTGAACGCCATGGCAATATCCTGCACCTCTGTCGGTGCCGGTGGCGTGTCCACCCGATAGCTGAGCCGCTCCACACTGATCCTGTTAATCTGCTTGATCAGCGCGTGAGCCGGCTCCAGCTCGCGGCGCGTAATGGCGGCGCCCACCATTGCCGTCAATATTACGCCAACGGTGGTACCAAGTATGAGCGTGGTGCGGAATCTCGCCGTAACCTGCTTCCTGTCATCGCCGGATTTTCCGACTACCACAATCACCTGCGTCCCATCCTTACCCAGCACCGCATCAGCGGACTGGATCATCAACGACGACTTCTGTGCGGTCGTGGCATCGCTAGAATCCAGTTGAAGCAGTGCATCATTACCGGTTCGAAACAATATCCGGCCGTCTTGTGCGGCTACACGGACGATGAGGTCCGTGTAGCCACGTATCAGGTCATCGAATCGGTGCTGCGCTGCAGGGACACCTTGCACCCCATCGACCTCGCGTAAAAAATGCTCGACCTGCTCCAGTTTTCCCTTTACGACCGCCCCGTCCCTGGCCTCAAGTTGTGCGGCCAGCGAATAATAAGCAAATGCACCCATGCTGGCCAGTGCGATGGACAGCACTAGTGCAAAGAACAGTCCGAGGCGGCTCGTAAGTGATAGCGGTGTCACGGATTTCCTGCGGCGCAACCCTTCATCGACCGCGTTCTGGGTCGAGAACATACCCCATACCCCTTACCGTGTGGATCAGCTTCTGGTCGAACGGGTCATCAAGCTTAGAGCGTAGGCGCCGGATGGCAACGTCGACGACGTTGGTGTCCGTGTCGAAGTTCACGTCCCAGACCTGGGACGCGATGGTGGTCCGCGATAACACCTCGCCTCGTCGCCGCATGAGCAGATGCAGCAACGAAAACTCCTGGTTGGTCAACTCGATCCGGATCGCACCTCGGAAGACCCGACGACCAAGGACGTCGACGTCCAGATCCGCGATGCGTAGCCGCTCGGACTCCTTAGATGTGCTTTGCCGGAGGCAGCGCCGGATGCGCGCGAGCAACTCAGCAAAGGCGAATGGCTTGACGAGATAATCATCCGCCCCGAGTTCGAACCCCCGGACACGATCCGCGACATCATCCAATGCCGTCAAAAACAGCACTGGCGTCTCGGATTTCGAGCGTATCGACTTGATCACTGTCCAACCGTCCGTACCCGGCAGCATGACGTCGAGAATGATAGCGTCGTATTCCGTCTCTTCCGCCATGTGAATGCCATCGCTTCCGTTATCCGCAATGTCGACGACAAATCCCGACTCTGTCAGCCCCTTCTGTAAATACTCCGCGGTTCGCGGCTCATCTTCTATAACTAGTACACGCACCGTTAGTCTCCTCCTGTAACGTGCGATTTTGATCCGACCAATGCCGGTGACGCGTTGAAGTGCTGTGCAACATCCGCTAGTTCGCAGGACGAAAGCTCGAACTGGATGGTCACATGGGTGATATCGAACTCCTTGGCCAGCATCTGCTTCAGTTCAGGCAAAACCTCCATCTCGGGATTGACAGCGGTATCGTTGACGACATGAACCGTCAAACTGGCTTTGCCGCTAGTCAGTGCCCAGATATGAAGATCATGGAAGCTCTTGACGCCGCGCGTGGTGAGGATCTTGGCTTCGACCTTCGCCAGGTCCACGTCATCGGGCACGCCTTCGAGCAGTACATTTAGACTGGACGTGAGCAGGATCCATGTCCGCGGCAATACCCACAGCCCGATCAGTACGGCAATGGCCGAGTCCACCCAGGCCCATCCGGTGAAGCGGATGATGATCGCGCCGGCAATCACGCCCACGGAGCCAAGCAGGTCGCTCCATACTTCAAGGTAGGCCCCCTTGACATTCAGGCTGGTGCTTTGCCCCGACGACAGCATGCGCATACTGATAGTATTGATAATCAGGCCCAGCACCGCCACGATCAACATGCCCGTCGATTCAATCTGCGGAGGCGACTTCAAGCGCACGTAGGCTTCGTACAGAATGTAGACCGCGACGCCGAACAGCAGCAGCGCGTTGAAAGCCGCGGCGAGAATCTCGAAGCGGTAATACCCGAACGTGCGTCTCTTGTCAGCCGGACGCTTCCCTATGGAGATCGCTGCAATCGCGATCGCCAGAGCAACCGTGTCAGTGAGCATGTGCGCGGCGTCGGAGATCAATGCCAGGCTCTTCGTCATAACACCGCCCACTACCTCGGCAATCAGGAACGTACCGGTCAGTGCAAGCGCAATCTTGAGGGATCTCTCGTTGCCACTGAATTGATCATGAGAGTGTCCTGCACCCATAGAACCTCCTAGAAAAAGATGAGGCGATCCGAAGACCGCCCCGGTGTACGTTATGCCGGCTGATGGCCCTGGTCAGGTTGCTCCTGTTGAGCAACCTCCACGCGTGTGTCTTCGGCGTCCTCGTCCTTGCGGTGGGCAAGGCGGTAGAGCACCGGCAACACCAGCAGCGTCAGCGCCGTGGAGGATAAGATGCCGCCGATCACCACGGTTGCGAGGGGGCGTTGGACCTCAGCGCCTGTACCTGTCGCGATGGCCATCGGGACAAAGCCCAGCGAAGCCACCAGCGCTGTCATCAGCACCGGGCGCAGTCGAGTCAGCGCACCCACCCGGACCGCGGAGTCCAGGGAATGACCTTCTTCACGCAGCGATCGGATGAACGACAGCATCACCAGGCCGTTAAGCACCGCCACACCGCACAGTGCGATAAATCCCACTGCCGCGGTAATCGACATCGGAATGCCACGTAGCCAAAGTGCCAGGATACCGCCCGTCAGTGCAAAGGGAATGCCCGTGAAGACCAGCAGGCCATCCTTGATATTGTTGAACATCGCGAACAACAGCACGAACACCAGTAGCAGTGCCACGGGCACTACCACCTGCAGGCGGGTGGTCGCCGACTGCAACTGCTCGAAGGTTCCCCCCCATGTCGTCCAATAGCCGGCCGGGATCTTGACCTGGCTTTGAATGGCCGCTTCCGCCTCGGGCACAAAGGAGCCGATATCGCGTCCACGCACGTTGGCACTGATCACGATGCGGCGCTTTCCGTTTTCCCGCGAGATCTGGTTGGGACCGGGAGCCATCTCCAGCGTGGCCACTTCGCTCAATGGGATAAACGTCGTCTTCGCATCCACCCCCTTGGGCAACGGAATCGGCAAGCGGCGCAAAGCCTCTACCTCTCCGCGCACGGCCTCGGGCAGGCGAACCACGATATCGAAACGGCGATCACCTTGGAAGAAGGTACCGGATTCGCGACCGCCCACGCCTGTTGCCACGGCGTCTTGCACATCGCTCATGTTGAGACCGTATCGCGCGGCCTTGTCCCGATCGATCTTGACCGTCAGCATCGGCAGGCCGGTGGTTTGCTCCACCTTGACCTCTTGGGCGCCCTGAATGCTCTGCAACACCGCCGCTACCTTCTTGGCGGTTTCGTTAAGAACGTTGTTGTCGTCACCGAAGATCTTGACGGCAACGTCGGAGCGAACCCCGGAGATCAGTTCGTTGAAGCGCAACTGGATCGGCTGGGAGAACTCGTAGTTATTCCCAGGAATCCTGTTGGCCTCCGCCTGAATGGCCGACAGCAGTTCAGCATGCGTCTTCTTCGGCTCCGGCCAGTCCTTCACTGGTTTGAGCATGATGTAGCCATCAGAGATGTTCGGTGGCATCGGGTCGGACGCAATCTCCGCGGTACCGGTACGCGCAAAAACCCGATCGATCTCAGGGAATTTCGCCTTCAGCGTCGTTTCGATCTGCTTCTGCATCTCCACGGACTGCGAGAGGCTCGTGCCAGGGATGCGCAGCGCCTGGATGGCGATATCGCCTTCATTCAGACTCGGAATGAACTCGCTACCCAGCCGCGCTGCAATGGCCACGCATAGAACGATGGACACTGCCGCAAACGTCAGAACGACTGGAGTGTTAACCAGTGACTTCTCCAGCAGTGGCTCATAGCGACGCTTCGCCCACAGCATGAGGCGGTTTTCTTTTTCCGCTACGCGCTCACCGATGAACAGCGCCACCGCAGCCGGCACAAATGTCACAGAGAGAATCATCGCGCCGAGCAGTGCCAGCACGACAGTGAAAGCCATCGGATGGAACATCTTGCCTTCCACACCGGTCAGCGCAAAGATCGGCAAGTAGACGATCATGATGATGAGCTGACCGAAGATCAGCGGGCGACGTGCCTCCTTCGCTGCCGCGAACACCTCGTGGAACCGTTCGGTGCGCGTCAATGGGCGCCTATGATGCTCTTGTGCATGTGCCAGCCGTCGCACACAGTTTTCGACAATCACCACCGCGCCGTCGATGATGATGCCGAAGTCGAGGGCGCCCAAGCTCATCAGGTTAGCGCTGATCTTGTAGTTCACCATTCCTGTGAAGGTGAACAACATCGCCAGCGGAATGATCATCGCAGTGATCAGCGCCGCACGGATGTTCCCCAGGAAGAGGAAGAGGATCACAATGACGAGCACCGCGCCTTCAAGAAGGTTCTTCTTGACCGTAGCGATGGCCTTGTCGACCAGCCGCGTGCGGTCATACACCGTCACGATCTTTACGCCTTCGGGCATCGTGCGATTAATGGCGGCCACCTTTTCATCGACCGCCTGCGACACAGCCCGGCTGTTCTCGCCAATCAGCATGAACACCGTCCCAAGCACGACCTCCCTGCCATTCTCGGTCGCCGCACCCGTGCGCAGTTCCTTGCCGATCTCCACATCGCCTATGTCGCGGATGCGGATCGGCTGACCCTGCGCCGTGCCAACAATAATGTTGCGGATGTCGTCCTCTGACGCGACTTGACCAGGCGCACGAACCAAGTATTGCTCACCCCGGCGCTCGATGTAGCCTGCCCCAACGTTGTCGTTGTTCTTGTTCAGCGCATTGACGACGTCGGTCAGGGTCAGCCCATACGAGGCCAACCGTTCGAGACTCGGCGCAACGAGGTACTGCTTATTGAACCCGCCGATCGTGTTGATTTCCGTCACACCCGGCACGTTACGGAGTTGCGGCCGCACCACCCAATCCTGAATTTCACGCAGGTCTGTGGGTGTATAGGTTTTCCCATCGGCTTTGCGGGCCCCTTCCTCGGCTTCGACGGTCCACAGATAGATTTCGCCAAGACCGGTGGAAATAGGACCCATCGCCGGCACAACGCCCTCAGGCAAGTTATCCTTGGCTTCCTGGATGCGCTGGTTGACGAGTTGTCGCGCGAAATAGATGTCCGTGCCATCCTGGAAGATGACCGTGACCTGCGACAGGCCATAGCGGGACAGCGAACGGGTCTGTTCCAGACCCGGCAAGCCGGCCATCACCACCTCAATCGGATATGTGACGCGCTGCTCGGTTTCCAGTGGCGAGTAGCCCGGTGCTGAGGTATTGACCTGGACCTGAACGTTGGTAATGTCAGGGACGGCGTCGATCGGGAGCTTGTTGTAGTTGAAGATTCCCAGCCCGGCCATTCCAAACACGGCGAGCAAGACCAGCCATCGCTGCTCGATGGCGAAGCGAATGATACGTTCAAACATTGCTGTTTCCCCCGTATCAATGGCCGTGTTCGGCACTGGATTTGCCAAGTTCGGCCTTCAGAACAAAGCTGTTGGCGGCCGCGTAGCGTGCACCCGGCTTCAGGCCCTCGACGATCTCGACGACCTTTCCGTTCGTGCGACCAATCTTCACCGGCTGTGGCACGAAACCTCCTGGCACGGCAACAAACACGACGCTCTCGCCATCAATGTCTTGGACGGCTTCGGTCCGAACCGCAACCAGTACTTCGACATCTGCGCCGAAGACATCGACTGTGACAAACAAACCCGGTCGCCACGCCATCTGCGGATTGGTCAATGTTACGCGGGCCTTCGCCGTCCGCGTCTGTTCACCCAAAAGCGAACCCACGTATGAAACAGTGCCACCCGCCTTCACGTCCGACGATGCGGAGTTGATCGAGGCCTTCTCACCAATGCGCACCCGCTCGAGGTCCTTGGCCGATACCACAAACTCGGCCCAGACAGATGACAGGTCCGACAGTGTGAAAACGTTGGCGTTGTCCGCGACGGCTTCGCCGAGGGAGATATGCTTCTCGACGATCATGCCGTCGAACGGCGCACGCAGTTCATAGCGGTTCAGTGCGGTAGAGTTGTTGCTGGCACCAATGGCCGTCAACTTCTGCTGGGCGTTCTGGACACTGATCTGGGCTTCCTGCAACGCGTTACGGGCGGCCAGATAATCTTGTTCCGCAGAGATCTTCTGTTCCCACAGTTTCTTTTCGCGGTCGTAGGTGACGCGCGCCAGATCCAGGCGCTTCTGCGCAGCGAGCAGTTCGCTGCGCTGATCGGAGAGCCCGGTGCTCGCGATAACGGCAAGAACCTGTCCCTTCTTGACCTGCTGTCCGATGTTGGCCGGAACGCTCTCCACCACGCCAGCCAGACGCGGCACAACGTGAGCCGTCTTGTCCTCGTTGAAGCGAATCTCACCCGGGAACTGGACACCTGCTTGAACCTTGGCCGAGCCGGCCGTCTGTACAACCACCCCGGTCTTGGCTACCTGGTCGGCCGTCAACTCGATCTTTCCTTCTTCCTTGGAAAGCTTGACGGCCAACGGCGTCGTGGAACCGGGCAGAGTGACATCTGCCGTCACGTCGAAGACGTGGGGCTCTGCAACAGGCTGCTGGCTTTCCAGCGCATCGCCGGAGACCACGAATTTGAGGGCCTGCGTTTCACCCGTAGCCCGCACAAGTTGACCAGTGCCGGCCACACCCTTATCCACGGCCTTACCTGACTTGCTGACCCAGACACGGATGCGAGCTTCGCCCTTCGATTCGGCGGTGCCGATTTCCACATCGTAGCCATCACGGGAGAAGAGCGCGCCACCGTTGACGCCCTTTTTGACTTCGTGATGCTCGCCGTCACCGTGTGATTTGTCGTCTTTGTGCTCAGCGTTCTCCGCCTGCTTGCCATGATGCTCGTTGTCGCGATGCCCGTTGGTTTCGGAGTGTCCGCTCTGTTCTGCGGTGCCGGACCGACCGCTCAGCAGCACGGCGCCGGTCGTGACGCCGCCCACCAACACGATGGCTGCGATAGCAGCCTTTTGTTTATTTGAAATAACCATGTTTGTTGAGTTCCCGCCTTAACGTCCCAGAATGCGATCGATCGTGGTCGCCGCCTGATAGGTTTGTCCAAGCACCCCGAGATAGCGGATGCGTGCCTGGAAAAGCGTGCGCTGCGCATCCAGGACGTCCAGATAGTTGAATTTGCCAGCCTCAAAGCCGATGGTGGCCGCGTTAAAAGCTTGTTCCGCCCCAGGCAGGACGGTTTGCTTCAGTGTTTGCGCGGAGGCGCGGGAGACCGAAAGCTGGTTCGAAGCAGCCAGAAGGTTTCGTGTCAGTCTGACCCGATTGGCCAGATATTCATCCTGTGCCTTGTCAGCCTGGCGAATGGCCGAGTACAGATTGCCCTGGTTCCGGTCAAAGAGCGGCAGAGGGATCGCCACGCCTATTACTGCCATATTCCGATTTGCCTCGGAATCACGCTTGGCGCCAAGACTGACAGTCAGGTCCGGATACTGGCGGCTTCGCTCAACATTTATCAACGCCTGGCGACGATCGAGCTCAGCACGACTGGCAGCCACCAGCGGCGAGTTCTCGAGTTCCTTCTGGAGAATTTCTGGTGCCGGCCTGGATGGGAGCGCGTCCAGGTTGCCCTGTGCTTCGGCAAACTGCGGCGCCGCGTTTCCCCACAGCGCTGTCAGAGCCTGGCGGGCAGACTGCAGGCTGGCAGTCGCTTCTGCCAGTTCGAGTTCGGCATTGGCCTGCTCCACGCGCGCCTTGGTTTCATCAACAGGGGAGATCTTGCCGGCTGCCACGCGACGTGAGGCGGCTTGTGCGCCCCGTACAGCGATATCTGCGGAGCCTGTCGCCAACTTGATGCGCTCCTGCGCTATCAAGACGGCAAAGAAGCTCTCTATCACTTGCGCCCGGATGTCGCCGCGAACGCCAGCTAGCGTTGCCTGCGCCAGTTCGCGCGTCCTTTCCGCAGCATTGATACGGGCCGATCGCTTCCCGCCCAGTTCGATCGGGATATTCATCTGCGCGGTGGATGTGCGGGTGGACTTCCGCGTGTCTTCGACCAGCGTCTGGAGTTCGGGGTTGGGAATAACCCTTGCCTGCATGATCCCACCTTCCGTGGAATCCAGTTCCTTGGCCGCAGCGGACAAGCTGAAATTGCTTCCTGCAGCCAGCGATAACGCGGCTTCGAGTGTCAACGGCCCCGTTGCTTCCATGGGAAACGCGGGCGCGGCAGACGTGCCGGTATCAGATTGCGCTACAGCAAAGTTTGGGCTGAGAAATGCTACCGTCAGCCCGAGCGGCAGAAATAGTCTTCGCATCGAATTGCACCAGGGTTTTTGACCAGGAGAATTCGGCGAGCGACGAAAGGAGAAATAGAGTCGTCGTCTCGCCGATCAAGCGAGACGCTGCCACTGAGGACGGTCGGGTTCCCTAGCGTTCAACGATGTGAAGGCGAATCCGTGCTGGCAATTGGTCACTTCGACGCGTTTCGCAGTCGGCATGCCCTGCGCCTGTCCATGGACAAATTGGAGGGAAGCAAGGTGACACACACCGCAGTCAGTATCCACGACCGACTTCTTCTCAACATCGGCCTTACCTTCCGGTTGCTGATGTCGGTGTTCGTGGTGCCCGAGGTGCCACACGGCTGCCGCCTTCTCGTGCTGACAATAGCGTGCGGCTGCCGCCCAGGAGAACTGGAATGGCAGAATAAGCAGCACGAAGATCAGGGCGAAACGTCGCATTTCGGGGCGAAGGTACGGGGCTCGGAGGTGGAGTATTGCCGGCTTGGCCGTTGACGAAGTCTACATGAATCCACGATCACTAGCATTAAGATCAGATTACGATTACCGCCTTCGCCTGCTCGTTTTCGAGCGGCGCTTGCTGCTCTCATCGTCCTTGCGCTTCGGTGTCGGCCCGTACTTCCATCGTAGGTATGCGGCGAACCCCACATAGAGGGCCACTAGGCCGATCAACATAATGACCATGCTGAAAACAACAGAATCGGACACGTGATCGTAGTGCATGGTTGCGCAAGTATGCAGTGTTGAGCGGGCCCGGCGTCTAGCATCAGGCCCGCGTCATGACGGCCCGAAGGACTCCGGTCTTATGGAAGAGGTCAAACGATTCCACGACCACGGATAGGCTGAGAAACCAGACAGAGTCGGCAATGTTCCGTTGGAACGAGGATATATGGGCCGGCCATGTTGATTTTCCCCGACACAACGACAGTTGGGGGAAAAACGCTGGTATGCGACGAACATACTCCGCGAACTCAAGAAACGCAGACGAAAGAAAGCGACCATCTGTCCGGATGACAGCCGGGGACATCAGCACAAACGCAGACGTCAGGACAGCCGTAACCATCAGCGATTCAGTCATCGGGCTCGATCCGACGATGCCCAGGATGTTGCACATATGGAGCGGATGCCGGCAGAGCGAAATGGACCCGATGTGACAGGTATTGTTCTTGCGCCCTGGAGGGTATAGCGAGCAGCGGAGCCATCCGACCGTGGCCAGGCTCACTCCGACCATTCCCGGCGTCAGCATTGGCGGCCAGACTCACTTACCGTCCCACCGAGAATGACCGCAGAGCAGGCTTGCCGGGACGAATGCTACGACGACACGCCAAACGCCAATACGATGACGGGTCAAAAATTCGTCCGGCGTCTTCGGGAGGCCGGCGGGCTGTGAAGCGAAAATGGAAGAATCGGTCATGCTGTCAGGGGCTGGGAGAGGAAATCGCGCGCACCGTCTTTGGACAGTAACTCACACGAAACGAGCGCTAATGGCCAGTATTCTAAAGTAGGCCCTCGTCTACGAGGCTTTATTGCCAAAATGTAATACGTCGTTAATCTTTCCCATCGCCCCGAATCGCGCCGCATCATGGCTCAGCAATCCGAGCGTCATCATCGAAAAAATTGACTGTCGCGGCCATTATCAGCGCCCAGTCGGAGACTTGCACAATCATGAACGACACCCTTCGCACATTGAGTTCGGAGTTCTCCGATCTAGCTGGTGCCGCCGAAGCCATACGAGCGGTCGCCCGGACGCGGATGACGGTATCCGTCGTCTTGGGGGGACTTACTGGGCATAAGCGTGAGAATTCTGGAAAATCCGCCCGCGTCCGCACTCATATGCTCGTGGCGCTGGGCGCCCGCATCTTTGTCCTGATGCCTCTCCAGGCGGACGTGCACTCGCCGACATGAGCCGCGTCCTTCAGGGACTGACATCGGGCATTGGGTTCCTCTGTGCGGGTGGCGCCATCCTGACGCCTGACAATGGGACGCATACAAGGGGCTTCGTGACCGCCGCCAACATCTGGATCGCTGCTGTGATTGTCCTGGCTGCCGGAATGGGGCATGCGACGACTACCGTCATTGCAGCCGGCTTCGCGCTTATTGTTCTCCGAGTTCTGCAAATATCGAAAAAGCAGGGGCGTCCAGTGCGAACTGCGCAGACCGCTTGCGATGAACTTTACGAACTTGTCATGAACCGTCAACGAGACAGCAAGCTGTGAGCGCTATAAATGGGCAGGCGACTATCCCCGATCGCATAGTCGATTCAATCACCTAAAGCCACATATTTGGCATCAGCCGGAGCAGGAGTCAATAAAATGAAAGGTATCGCATTTGCCATCGTTCTATCGGCCAGCATCGCGGCGCCCGCCTTTGCGCAAGGCAGCAGCGATTCCTCACAAGGTCGCAGCCGTGCGGAGGTCAAGAAGGAGCTCGCAAAGTCCAAACACGACGGAACGTTCATCAAGAAGAACGGCGAGTACCCACCCAGCGAGCAGACGGTAAAGCAACAGAAGGCTGAGCATGCCGCATGGATGCATTCCAAAGACGGTGCCAATCCGGCGTTTGACAAGCATGACGAGCCGAATGCCCATCGGTAAGTCAATTGACCAGAGCACATACTCGAAGGCCGTCGAGGGCGAGGCCTCCTGTCTATCCAAATGGTCACACGGTACTCCAATTGCGCCGGATGGGTTCTGCTCTCGTATTCCCGCGACCAACTGGTGCTAGCGATGGGGCGCACCGGTCGAGCGCCAGTGTAGTGCTGTCGCGACGTTCCTAAGCGCCGCACGCGGGAGACAGTCAAGGCCAGAGTCGGAGCACGAGCCTCACGGTCGCGCAGAAGTGGTTGGCGACGCCGATAGTACCGAAAAAGAAAAAGGGCGCTTGGGCGCGCTTTTTCTCTGGATACCAGAATCTCAGCGTTTGACGGCTTTCAACTGGCGTTTGAATGCCTTCAGGTTGGAGACAGCGAACAGTTGGCTGCGGCCAATCTCGCTGCTAGCGACCAGCTTCTTAGCCTGCACATAGCGTCGGAAGGTTGGCATTGACACTTCCAGGTACTCAGCGGCTTCGGCAGCCGTGAACTCATTGTCGGCAAGGTGGCCAAAGACTTCTTCGTGGCTCAGGTTACCACCGGAGAATGCTTGTTGCCCCACCAGCGTGAAGAACTTCACACGCTCCCGGGCAGGCATCTTGCCGAGGGTCTCCATCAGTTCTACTGCAGTCATGGTGCTCATCATTTCCTCTCTGCCTTCGAGTACAGCTTGAGCTGCGCGTAGAAATTCTCGTGCGAGCCCACTTGGTAAAAATCAATCATCAACAACTCGACATCGACTCCTTCGGCTCGTTGCTCTGGCGTTGGCGGCCGATAGGCGACTAAGTATTCTTGGCTCCGGAACCTAAACTTGTGGACCCAGATTCCGGCCAGGTCTCCTACCTTTGGCTCCCCGATATCCGGGTTGCTACAAACGACCTCTACTTCGTCCTCAATGGCCACTTGGGGAGTGGCTTATGCGCCCTCTTGACAAACTGACCGAAAGGCTTCCTATAGCTTGGCATCATGATCTGATATAGCATCATTTCTGATTCTATATCGCATCATTTTGCATTTCAATGTCCAGGTAGCCGATGACTGCCGTTGGCGGGCGACTCTGGGGAATATAGGACCATCAGATCCACCAGTTTCGGGTCCGCCGGCGTAGTCCCCCCCCCCCCGACGCAGCCGTCGGCAACACTGTTGCGACACACGACGCTGGCAGATCGCTCACGCGCTGGTCTGGCATGGCGCGGCAAACCGCAGTGTTCAAGGCGGGGAGAGCATTCCAGAAATTCGAGTTGCGCCAGCTCCAACAGTCACATTACGATGATTCCGGCGGTGTGATTTCCCCGAAGTCGCCTGATAGCTATCAGGTAGCTACCAGATATCCTCCCGATGAGAGAGGCAGACTACTGCCCCATACAAGCCGGACTAACGATGCGCTCACGGGCGCGCGGATGGCGCCGGCAGGAGACAAAGGACATGCAGATGCAGGCAAGCGGCTTTGCGTGCCCGCCAGCCACGACCCCGGCGCCCCGCGCCGCGGACGGCGGCGGCCGGGTGATGTGGATCACGCCGGACCGGCTGTTCTATGCGGGCCTGCTCGGTTCGCCGTCGGTGCGGACCATGGGCGGGCTGCTGATCTACGTGGCGCTGCGGGCGCCGATCCGCATCAGCCTGGACGGTACGCGCTGGGACGCCACCGAACTCGCCGTGGTGCCGGCCTACATGCCGCATTCGGTCGCGTGCGACGACCGCATGATCTGCGACATCGGGCTGGAGGCCGAGAGCATCGACCCGGCGCGGCTGCCCGCCGTGATCCGCGGGCAGGCCGGGCCGGTGGAGGACGCCGCCTTCGCCCGGCACGTGCGCCAGGCCCACGCCTGGCTCAGCCGGCACGGCAAGGCGCTCGACCTGCAGGCCGGCAGCTTCGACCAGATCTTCTTCGGGCAGGCGCTGGCGCGGCGCGCGCTGGACCCCCGCATCGGGGCAGTGGTGGAGCGCATCCGCGGCGCGCCGTCGGACACGGCCACGGCGCAGTCCTGCGCGGCGTCGGCGCATCTGTCGTTCTCGCGCTTCCTGCATCTGTTCAAGGAAGAGGTGGGCGCGCCGTTCCGCAGCTTCCGCACCTGGAAGCGCGCGCGCAGCCTGCTGCATTACGTCACACAGGATTCCAACCTGGCGCACGTGGCGCTGGATACCGGCTACCCGGATTCCACCCACTTCAGCCATTCGATCCGGCAGGTCTATGGGCTCAAGCCGAGCGACATCTTCGCCGGCTCGCGCAAGCTGGCCCTGCTCGGCGAGCAGCGGGTAGAGGCTAGTCGGTAACCCTTCCTTTCGTTCAACGTCCGGGATACTGGCCTGCGGCAATGTCTTCTAACGGCGCCGCGCCCGTCGGCTCCCAGCCCAGTAGCGAACGCGTGCGCGCACTAGAAGCCGCGCATCGGCACCGAAGATCGCGCCCAGCCAATCAAAATGGGCCTGCGCGCGATCGGCAGGAACGGATTCCACCGGCACGCCCAGAAACCGGCTCAGCGCGATCGCGATGTCGCTCGGGGCGACGCTAACAGCCGTGATGGACGCCGTCGGCGTCCGCGCTGTCTTTCCTCGGCCTGAAGGACGAAGCTTGCCGCGCCCAGGGGTCAAAGTCACACGGCTACGCCGCTTTGACGGCTCGGACGTCGCACCCAGAGGGCACCAGGCCGGCCAAGCCCACAAATGCCGATGCCGGCCGTCCACACGCGGCCGCATTATCGGCCGCAAAGCGCTCCCAGTGCTGATGTGCGTGCCGTGCGATCGCGGCTCCATGTGGGCTGTTATAGAGCTACTCGCCACTGCTCAGGCAGTGACGCCGCGCTGCGCATACCCCATTCGGAATGAAAATGACATCGCAGCCGTGGCGTCAGCAGCCTATGCGATATCCTTGTGCTGCGTGGTCGAGTTCGTGATATTCGCGGTACAAGCCACGGCTGCCGCTGCAGCGGCCGCGAGGACCCCGTTCACTCAACTTTCGCGGCCCCTGAATGGAAGACAGCATACCCCTGATCACCACGCTCGCCGCTGGCTTCAGCATCGCCTTGATGCTTGGTTTCCTTGCCGAGCGAGTCAAGGTACCGGCGCTGGTCGGCTATCTGGTCGCCGGAATCATCATCGGCCCCAGCACGCCCGGTTTCGTGGCCGATGTGCGTCTGGCCTCCCAGCTCTCCGAGATAGGTGTCATGCTGCTGATGTTCGGTGTCGGCCTGCACTTCTCCGTCAATGACCTCTTGGCAGTTAAACGCATCGCTGTACCAGGTGCCCTGCTGCAGATGGCATTGGCTACGGTGCTGGGCCTGCTGGTCGCGTGGTGGTGGGGGTGGGGTTGGGGCAGCAGTTTGATTTTCGGCCTGGCTCTATCATGCGCCAGTACCGTGGTGCTACTCAAGGCCCTAGAAACACGTGGCGCACTCGAGAGCATGAACGGCCGCATCGCGGTCGGATGGCTGGTGGTCGAAGACTTGGCCACCGTGCTGGTGTTGGTCTTGCTGCCGCCGCTGACCAACTTCCTGGGCGGCACCGTGGCGGTACCGCCAGCCGAATCGAGACCCTTGTGGACGACCATTGGGCAGACGTTGTTGCAGGTGTCCGCCTTCATTGCGCTGATGCTCATCGTTGGCCGCCGCGTGCTGCCCTGGCTCTTGTGGCAAATCTCGAGTACGGGCTCACGCGAGTTGTTCACCCTATCGATAATCACTGGCGCCATTGGCATTGCCTACGGTGCAGCCGAGCTCTTCAGCGTCTCCTTTGCTCTGGGAGCATTCTTCGCCGGAATGGTCATGCGGGAATCTGAGTTCAGCCATCGAGCCGCTCAAGAATCCCTACCACTACGCGATGCCTTTTCCGTTCTCTTTTTTGTGTCGGTGGGCATGCTGTTCGAACCAGCTATCCTGATGGAAAAGCCGGTGCACGTGTTCGGCGTGGTGGCCATCATTATCCTCGGTAAATCCATTGCGGCATTGGCCCTCGTCCTGGCCTTCCGCTACCCGCTCAACACCGCGCTGACTGTCTCTGCCAGCCTAGCGCAAATCGGCGAATTCTCGTTCATCCTGGCCGGCCTGGGACGTTCCCTTGGCCTGCTGCCCGCCGAAGGCATGAGCCTGGTGCTGGCCGGCGCGCTCATTTCTATTGCCCTGAATCCTATGCTTTTCGCAGCCATCGAGCCGCTGCGCCGATGGGTACTCCGACGCTCGAAACTGGCTCGCCGTCTGGAGCAACGAGGCGACCCCTACGCCGAACTGCCTACGACCACAGAGCGCAAGTATCTGGAGGGCCAAGTCGTGCTGGTGGGCTACGGTCGGGTGGGCAAGCGGATCGCTAGTTCACTAGACGCCCGCGGCATCCCCTATGTAGTGGCGGAACAGAACCGGGAACTGGTTGAGGACTTACGCAAGAAGGGCATGGTGGCAGTGTGGGGCAATGCTGCGGATCCTTCGGTATTGATTCAGGCCCACATTGCCGACGCGGCCATGCTCGTGGTGGCAATGCCCGATTCGCTCAATGTCCGCCAGATGGCCGACACGGCGCGCACCCTTAACCCGGGAATCGAGATCGTGATGCGCACGCACAATGAAGACGAGTCACTGATGTTGCGCAAGGAGGGAATCGGAACGGTCTTCTTCGGCGAGGAGGAACTGGCAAAAAGCATGGTCCACCATGTTCTCCAACGGTTCGCGCCGCAGTCGAATCATTCGGCCACTGGTCACGCTTGAGTACCGATCCCTCGGCGCGATTCCGTATGGCCAACGGTAGCGCGATTCACCAGATCTTCTGCTACCAGGCACTTTCGCTTACTCCTTGCCGGTTAGTAGGTTGGTACTGTATATTTATACAGTACTAGCCGCATCCCGGAAAAGTTGACTCCTGAAGTCAAGCCCGTGCGGTGCCCGTGCTTCCTCTCCCTTCACCTCGAAAGGTAATCATGTTCGTGGACCGCACCGAAATCATCAACGCCGCCAAGGCACTGCGCGCCAGCCAGGAAGAATCCCGATACAGCAAGCTCGTCGCGCTCGCGAATAAGCAACTCAAGGCAATGCAAACGGCAATCCAGAGGGGCAAGGAAGAATTCGAGACCAGACTGGTACTCGAAATCAGCGAAGACAATCCGAAGGTGGCGCTGGAACCGCGAGCGCATCGGCTAGCCGACGACCTCAGATCGCAGGGCTACACCGCAACGGTGACCACGTTTGCCGAGGTCAGCACCGACCGCAAGAACTGGACACCAAATATCACGGTCGTCATCGGTCTGGGCGATATGGTTTCCGAAGCCGACGCTACGATAGCGGAAAGCATGGTGACCGACGAGACGGAAGTCGCGCTGGCTGGTGAAGCTGCCAATGAAATGGCCTGACAGCAGGCGGCCGATTCGAGATAGGATCCGGCATCACGGGGTTCGCGTACGGTCGCGAGCGTGATGACCCTTGGCGCGGCAGGCCTCGTCCTTCAGGGCGAGGAAGGATAGCGCAGACGCCGAAGGCGTCCGTTACGGCCGTTAATGTGGCGTCGGCTGTGTTCCATGTACTAGCGGACGATCTCAATGGGAGCAACGCCACAGCTTCCAGCAAAGTGGACGGCGACCATAGCGCACTGCTCCACAGCTTGCGCCGAATGCTGGGGTGCCGAATGTCATTGTCGTCGCTCATAGACCAAACCAGACAAACGACTACGTAGAGCATCACGTGGCGCAGTAGGAACTCTCCCCCCCCCTTTCCGGCCTCGGCCGGCGAGCATCAGCGAGAGGGGGAGGTGGATGTCAACGGTCTTGGTCGCCCAGTGCCCGATGCCCGATGCCCAAGGCGACAGGAGGGCGAACCGGTAAGGTACGGTATATTTGGGCTATCAGAGGCACAAAATTGAGAGCGCCATGAGCACCGTAGCCGACTTTCTGTCGGAAAAGCCAATTGACACGCGGATCGAGATCGGGGCGTACGAGTATTTGTGGCAGCAGCCCAGTTCCACCATGAAACGCCTGGCAGATCTGTTCGGGGAACACCCGGGCAGCCTGCCGTCCGACTTGGTGGAGGTCGAGGTCGCCGAGCGTACCGCGAATCAGGTGGTGGAACATCTGGCCAGCCGCGGCATCAAGCGCTTCGGGGTACGGATCAACGGTGCGCACGACTATCCCTCCCGTCTTCGCGAAGCCATCGAGCCAGTCGAACTTCTGTATTTCCTTGGCTCGTGGGAGCTCGCAGAAGCGCCGCGCCGCATCGCGGTAGTAGGGACCCGCAAGGTCAGTGATGAGGGCGCACGTCGCACGCGGAAACTCGTGCGTGGTCTCGTCGAACACGATTTCACCATCGTGTCGGGGCTTGCGCAGGGCGTCGATACTATCGCGCACGAGACCGCCATCGAATGTGGCGGGCGCACGATCGCTGTCATCGGCACGCCAATCTCCGAGGTTTACCCGAAGGAGAACGAGTGTCTCCAGCACCGTATCGCATCCGAGTACTTGCTCATCAGCCAAGTGCCGGTGCTGCGATACAGTGCACAGACGCCGAAGTGGAACCGACTGTTCTTCCCTGAGCGCAATAAGACCATGTCCGCGCTCAGCGAGGCGACGGTCATCATCGAAGCCAGCGAGACGTCCGGTACTTTGATTCAGGCGCAGGCCGCCCTGAAGCAAGGGCGGAAGTTGTTCATCTTGGAGAGCAACTTCCACAACCAGGCCATTACGTGGCCAGCGAAGTATGAAAAGCTCGGTGCGATCCGCGTCCGTGAACTCGACGATATTCTCCGAGTCATGGCGTAGCCATGCCGATGCCCAGGCGCCTAACCTTGGTCGGAGAGCTTGAGCGGCCGGACCACGAGCACCTCCCTGCTGAGGACAAATGTTATTTCTGGGGCGAGTACACCCCACATAAGCACACCAGCGGCAAATTATGGGATTTCTCGCCGACGAACCAGCTCATCAGCAACCTGAAGAAGGGGATGAGCCGACGCGGCAAACCGGATTGGCGCTACAAGCAGGAAGCGATCAAGCAGGTCGCACAGGCCTTCGCCGTCCATTGGAAGTGGAAAGAACTGCTGGAGAAGTATTCTGTCGCGCTGATCCCGATCCCATCGTCCAAGGCGAAAACGGACGCGGACTACGACCCGAGGATGCTGCTGGTCTTGGAGGAGTTGTCGCGCCGCCTTGGCGCCGAGTTGGACATCCGCGATTGCCTTTCCTTCAGCGGCGCCTACGCTGCTAGCCACAAGAGCGAGGAGAAACGAGATCCGGACCGGCTTTACGAGGACCTCACCTTCGATGCGGTGGCTGGAAAAGTGGACGCACAACCGGACGTGATCCTCATCTTCGATGACATGCTCACCACTGGCGCGCACTACGCCGCCGTCACACGGCACCTGCGCGAGCATTTCCCGGACGCGAGGCTCGTAGGCGTCTTCGTCTCCCGCCGACTTCTGCCGGATCCCTTCGCAGATGCTGCAGACGACTTCGACGTGCTCGACGATTGATGCGAGGGCGATACAGTGACGAAAGTCTTCCTCAACTATGAGCGCCCGACGCCGGCGGGCCGATGCGGACCCGACACGCGCCCGACTTGGCGATCGCCGGCACTGCAACACCACGCAAGGCTGACGCGGTGCTCACGCGCGGGCAGGCCCACCAGTTGGCGGCATACGCAACCCGGGAGAGCCCCGCGCGAACCAGCCAGCGACCGCATGCGGGCTCACAATGAGGCAGGAGCCGAGGCGACGCCGACACCGGCCGGCTGACCGCCCAGGGCCAACATCACCAGCTGCCAACAGCATGCTGCCGGGCCAACCTCGATGCAGGGAGTACGCTGTCGCGCGCTGGCGTAGGCGGGGCTGGCCACGCTGGCAGGAATCTTCGACGCCGCCGACTACCTGCACGCTGGAGCCGACGCTGCCCCGCGCGCATGGCAGGCTGCCACACACTGGGTCGGCATGCGACCTCGAGACGGGGACGAGCTCCGGGCACGAAGGGCCGCTGACGGCCGATAGTGTTGAAAAACTCGCTGGCAGCCGTTCTCTGCTCGTCTCCGGAGGTACCTTACCCCTCAACCGTCGGTCGATCGTGGAATACAAGCCGATCTGAGAGGTCGACTTCTGGCGATTACGGTGCGCGCGCCATGGGTATCGAGTTTTTCAACACTATCGACCCATTGCTGTCACACGCACCGTCACTCGGATTGGCCTCTGCGCAACCGGTTGCGGTCAGTCGATACCAGCCATCCTACTTCATGGTGTACCGCTCATTTCCCTCATCGAGGCGCGAACAACATCGATGCATCGGCGACCGACAGCAAACACTCCCAGCTAGCAGCTCACGGAAGGTATACGCGGCGGGGTTGATCTGCGGTTGATCCGCCCCACATCGTGGGGCTATGCAAGCGAAGCCCACCGCTGCGGTTTGGTGCGCCGCTGGCTCAACCAAGGAGACAAGGCCGATGGCCCAACAATATACGATTCGAGACGCGGCTCGCAATTTGGCCGCAGCTGACTTGTTCCGGAAAATTTCTACTGAAGAGAAGGCTGCCAAGTTCGCCGAAGAACTGCAAAACATGCCCGATGCTATGCTGCAGACCATGGCGCGGATGAGCGGCATTCCGGCTCATCAGACTGCCCTGCACCTGGCCATGATGCGCGGGCAAGAGAACGAGTTTTCGCGTGGGCTTAATGCGCTCGATGGGTGGTTCCAGACTGGCGACCTCATTTTGATGACAGGGAACCTAGCCCTCGCGCAGGCTCAGAAGGCCCTTTATAAGGACGCGAGGTCTAGCCACGTCGCAATCGTGCATGCTGACTTTATCTGCATCGACGCGATCCCGAAGGTCGGCGCATCGAATCGAGTCATTCCTGACGTCCTTGCCGATGTTGAGCCCGGGTGGCGCGTGATCCGACATACGTCGGTTGGGCCGGAGAACACCGATCACATCATGCGCGCGTGTTCGTTCTACCTGGCGCAACCTTACAAGATCCTCCCATCCAAGAAATCGGCCAAGAAGTTCGCATACTGCTCGGAGTTGGCCAGGAAGGTGTATCGGGACATCGGCGTCGCCGGAACGGGCATCCCTGACGATCGAATCATCGCGCCGGCGCACTTCGACCGACTTGCAGACCATCACCCGAATTGGGTGGACGTGACCGACTCTCTGCGCCCCGCAGTCGAGTTCTGCCAGAAGTACCCGGAGATCCTCCGTGCGACCGCCAAGATGTTCATTGACGGGCTGAAGCTGAATCGCAGGCGCTTTGAGGAACGGACCGAATTGCTTGCCAAAATTCGGGACTTGACCAAGGCCGGCAAGATCAGCAAAGAGGATGCTCAAGATGCCGTGGCACAAATTAGGGAGATCGAGCACAACATGAATCACACCTTCTGGGATGTCCCGCGCAAGGCCGGTGGGTTCAACGGCCCCGGCGAGGATAAAACCGCTTGAGCGCGGGCGCTGGCCACGTTGACCAGCATGCCGGCTGGTGTTTATCAAGTTGCGGGCCATGCCAAAAGCGGTCGGCCGCTATGCAGCGTGATACGCCGGCCGCGTCGACCAATAGGTGTCGCTAGCTTGCCGCCGACTGCGCCGCCACACTGGAGCGTCCGGTGTCCAACGGCAAGACGTCAGGAGACATAGATGACCGCGAATGGCTGCCCTCTGCGATGGTGGACTTTCGACTCTCAGGCTGCAAGCGGCCGAGTACAGCCTGAACCAGCCATATAGAGGTTAGGTCCGGAAGTCCGGCTGTAGCCGGTGGCGGCCATTGTGGCAGCGTGTCCTGGTACCCTCCCCGCTCACGCTGCTCAGAATTCCCTGGCAGGTCCAGGCCCCCGGCGGCGGCCGGGCTGCCGGGTTTTACCGAGCCGTCAGTTGCCGGCATGCCCGCGCGGGCCAGGCACGCTCCCGACCAAGCCGCCGCACTCGCTGTAGCGCCACGCACGGACAGGCCCACCGGCCGGCGGGGGCCAGCGGCGCGACCGACTGCCGGCACCAATACCACCCGAAGAACGCAAGACGCCAGCGCCGGCACCGACATGCCGGCTCACCATGCAGCCCGAGCCGAGCCGACGCCGGCACCGGTCGGCTGGCCGCCCAGGGCCCACACTACCAACCGCCAGCAGCATGCCGCCTAGTCAAACTCGATGCGAGGAGTACGCTAACGCGCGCTGGCGCCGGCAGCGCCGGCCAGACTGGCAGGAATCTTCGATGCCGCCGAATACCTGCACGCTGGAGCAGGCCCTGCCCCGCGCGCGTGGCAGGCTGCCACACACTGGGTCTGCGCGCGACCTCGAGACGGGGACGAACGCCGGGCGCGGGGGCAGTTGACGACCCAAAGCGAACGATGGAGCAATCCTAAAGGGGTCATTTCGTCTCGCGTCGTAGTCAACGTGGGGTTCCACACACAACAGAAAGCTTCTACTTCCAAATATAAGTAGACTTCAAGACCGACGTTGGCCTCTTTTCGGTATCAAGAGGACGAAAAGCGCAGCGCCAAAAACGCGCGGCCGGGAGATGCGAATGAGTGGAATCGAGACATTATCAGAGCTTCGCCGTCGTAAAAGCGCGTTGGGGAGGAGACTGGGCCCATTTGAGTTTTTTTACGACTCAGAATTGCCAGCCCTTTCTCAACTAAAGAGTACCTTCGCTACCCTCCGTCCTTCAGCGCCCGTGATCACTAGCGCCGCTGGCCAAATGACAATCGCAGTGGAGTCTGCGGAGGCGGCGTTCATTTTCCTGAAGGGACTCCAGACCCAATGTTGCCATAGTCCAGGGACTGAACCGGGTTTTGGTGGATTAGCCGGACCCTTGCTGTTTAGAGGTATGCGTGACGAATCATGGGATATTGAGACATCAATCGCTAGGGTATCTCCGAATGAGCGGGCGGCCGCCTCTCACCTCACTGACGCATTTTCACGGTTGACCGCCACTGTCGGCCATGGCATGGCCGGGCTACGGCTCCCCCCATCGAGCTATGTGTCAGTTGCTCAGCACTACGGCTTCAAGACCAGTTTGCTCGACTTCACCCCGGATCCCGAGGTTGCCGTGTTCTTCGCATGCCAAGAGGGATCGATGACTCAAGGCGTGGTGTACTTTCAAAACATAAACCGGCTTCTCGACCAGGGACTGCGTATTCTGCTGGCCCCGCCGCTCTTTAAACGCATTGAAATACAGCGTGGAGTTTTTGTGGATACCCCGGGGGTGCTTTCAAAATCCCTCTTCAATCGGATCGTGTTCCCATCGAATATTCCGTTGACAGTGTTTCGTAACGGAGAAGCAGTTGACTTGCTGTCCATGCCTGACTGGATAGCAGATGCCTCCGCCTTCGTTGAAACATGGGCGCCGGGGAAAGTGCTCGATAGCTTCTCCGGCGACGAGTGGGAGTGGGACTTCTATGCAAAAGGACCCACGTATGATCCAGTTATGGAACTAGCTCGTTGGCTAGATTTTTACGAAGATGCCCGGTACTGGCTCGCTGGCCTCGTGTGTGGCAGCGAAGAGGCCTTTCTTCCCCGTTTGGTTAATGCCATAGCGCACGACAACCCCGAGCTTGCATCGCTGCATGATGAACTTCAGCGCCTGTTCGGTAAGCCAACTTGAGGGGAAGGCATCCGATCGGTCGGATTCTCGTGACCCGTATCGGTCGTACGAGGCATGAGCGCATTTGCGCCATGCAACTCCACTGAAAGCCGGTCGCGAACGTACCAGTTGCGGGCAGCACGCCGAGCCGACCGCGAGGCTGGAACCGCGCTGACGTGCGCAGCCGCCCGCGGGGCCGCTCTGGCTGACCAGCGTCTACAGTGCCGCCAGTTTCCAGCACGTCTGCGAATCCTAAACGCGCCCGAATTGGCTAGCATCTACCGCGCCGCCTGCTCCGGCCGACTAGGGCCAGCGGGGCGATCAACCGCCGACGCATGCACACCGGGGACTCAACGCCCGAACCCGCCAGCGGCCACGCCCTAGCTCACAATGAGGCTGGATGTTTGGCGAGCCGCGTTCCCATATTGCCATTGCCGCGGGCGGCTTTGCCGGGTTGATTGAAGGACTGCTGACGCAACCCACTGCAGCCGCTCGAGTCTCGATCGCCAATGTCAGTTGGTAGCGGGAGCAGAAGCTCGATGTCCGATAGCGCACGTCCGATTTGGAGCGAGGAGCGGCCGTCGAGGGTCCGACAGCCGCCATTGAGAGGGTGAGTTCGATTGTTGAATGTGACTGTTGAATGAGCGTTCGCTAACGGCCCGGGGCAGGCGTTAGCAACGGCGTCGACGAGCAAACTACGACTCGTCTTGCGCCTCGCGTCAGAGCCACGTAGAGGTGTTGTGCAGTCATGCGCTCGGGCTCAAGTATGACCACGACGTCAGCCTCCAGCCCTTTCAGAAGAAGCGTGCTTCCAACGGCTCGCCGGCCCAGCGGCCGAGCCAGTTGGCGGTTTCGCTCGCGGGTCTGAATCACCGCGCCAACGAACCCGACTTCGCCCCCGGCCGCCCTCAGCGCTGAGATACAGCAGTGCAGCACCTCGGGTCGGTAGACACGCGCATTGCGTTGGTCCGCGAGGGACTGAAGCAGATCAATTGAAGTCGTGTGGCTGGGAGCCGCCATGAACGCCACTGCTGCGGCCTCTGCAGGCGTCGCAGGGATGCGTGCTCGGCCGCCTCGTATCGTTTCGACTCGCGTGAGGAAGTTTGCGGCACCCACCCCGGTCATCAGTGAAGTCGCGAACTCGACAATTTTTCGCAACGCGTTGGGGTTCGTCAAATCGAACTGGCGGGCGAAGTTCACCAGGTCTTTCAGGTCGACCGCCTCGACGGAGGTGGCACCCGGCGTCTGCATGGTGAGTTGATGCCGACCATTGACATTGATGGAGTCGCCAATGACCAGAACGCGGCCGTCTCGGGTTGGCGCTTCCGTCCGGGCGGCCACCAGTCGTTGCTGCAATTCCGCGCCTTGGGTTAGTTGAACCCACTGGACTCCCTCCGGTGCCCCACGCAGGTCCACAGATTGACCAGCCTGCAATGATGCGCGGGCTTGAAGTAGCCAGGCACCCAGCGCGTCCATGCCTGCGAGTCGCCATCGCCAGGGGGTCTGCAGTGCGCCGATGGGCGGGAACATGGTCTGAGCCTCGCGCTCCCAGTGGACCAGTGGCTCGCGGAAGCCGAATATCGCTTGCATCGGGTCGCCAAGGACACAAGTGGGCAGTGTCTGCGCGATGGAACAGACGATGGCGTGCTGCGCGGCATTGCAGTCCTGATACTCGTCGACCAGCAAGCGCGAATATGTCGAGGTTATGGGGTCACTGATGTGACCGGCCTGCAGGAGCCCTTGCACGGCACCTCGGATAGCAGGGTAGTCGGCATTCGGGTTGGCCAGTTCGAGAACGCGCGCGTCGAGGCCCGCTCGGAGCGGAAACTTGGCCGATAGCCGCATCGCGAAGCCGTCGATGGTCGACACCCTGTAGGCTGAGCTTGGGACGCCGCCACGCTGGAGCCTGGCGCGTAGAGCGGTGACTCCAGCATTGGTGTGCGTCAGCACCAGGACTGGCTTGTTGTCGGCGTGCAGACTCAATGCATCCGCGATGAGCTGGGTCTTGCCGCATCCGGCTGGGGCGGTAACTGAGCCTAGGCGCGCCTGGAAGATGTCAATCTCAGGCGGCGGCACTCGTCCACCCCCAGAGCTGGTTCGTAACTTCGATGAAGCCCGGCTCTGCATTCGCTATGTGGGGACCGACGATGTCCTTGGCGATTTCCTGGAAACCGCTCAATGACTTGAACCAACCGTTCTTGTTATTGCGAGCGGCAAGTCCGAGCAATTCTCGGCTCGCAGGTGTGTAGCCGCCATTCAGCCGTTCGGCCTCTATGGCATCCAAGGTGACTTGTCCGTTTGACTTCGACTTGATGTGCTCGGCCATGAGCTCGCGGCCGACCATCTCGTCTGCCTTATTCAGCAGTGCGTGCACCGCGTCATCGCTTGAATGGCGGAATAACTCGTCCTCGAGTGCCAAGCCGGGCCGCCACGTGAGGTACTGGCCGCCAGCGGCAACGAATCTCTCAACTAGTCCGACGGTTGAAATAGGCTTGTCCGCGTCGACGAAGACGAGGACGCGATAGCCCAAGTTGAGGAACGCCTCTCCCCGTGTGAAGCATTGATCGGGGCTTCCCCCGCCTGCGTCCACGTATGAGCCTCCGTGGGCCAGGAATGACGTCGCGCCACAGTGGACCCACCACTGGTCCATCCCGCGAGCGAATCCGACCTCGCTGGCGCCTTCGCAGACGATGACGGACTTGGACAGGAAGGCCTCGGCCGCCTTGCGCAATGTGCCCTGGATGCCGTCGTCTGTACCGGCACATATGGCCGTGTGGATGCCCGAACGCTGGCGCACGACGAAAAGCTGGTTGCCAGCGAGTTCCCTGAGCGTCACCGGTGAATGGGTTGTCATAAAGACCTGCAGTGGCTGGCTCGCGTCCTTCGCCCCGAGTGAGTCGAGCAGTCGCATGAGCCGGTGCGGCTCAAGTCCGTACTCGACCTCGTCTACCAGGGCGACGGTGGCGGCGGCGGCGGCGGCCCTTTGCAACCCCGCGACAAGCAGCCGCCCCGAACCCGTTCCCAGCGACCGCAGAGGAATGCCGGTCTCGCTATGGAGCGCGATAGCACCGTCGCCGATCGACACTGAGTGAGCATCAAGTAGCGCCTGAGCGCTCGCACCGACGGCTACGCCCAGGCCGGTAGCTGTCTGGGTTACCACTTGCAGGGTCTGGGCGAGTTGAGGGCCGGCCTGCGCGCCGAAGGTGGCCCGGGCGGCGCGTGCCGCGCCGGCGAGTTCCGAGCCAAGGTTCGCGCGCTCTTCCGTGAGCCGGTTCAACACCGAGCCCCTAGCCCAAGAAAGGTTCGTGTTTGCGTAGGTGCCGATTCGGGCTGGTGCTAGGAGGCTGCGGTCCTTCCAGACCAGAGACCGTTCCAGTTGCTGGTGAGCGGCTCGGTCGGAATAGAGTGTCCAACTCGGCTCGAGGTCGCCCGTGACCTCGAGCTTCAGCGTCAGAACCGTTTCCAAACCTGCACGCGGCTCGTCTTCAAGTAGCCCAGCGCCGAGGTCAAATCCGCGAAGGAACTCTCCGTATGTGTCAATGTTCTTCAGCGCGTCGGGTAGTGCGCCGAGCGTGACCGCAATCACGATTGTCCCGGTGACGTCCAGGCCGAAGAAGTCCGTGTCGCCGAAAGGCGCGCTCCTCCGCGCTCCAAGGCACAGGTCGAGGGCATCGAGGATGGTCGACTTGCCGCTGTCACCCGGGCCAATAAGGCAGTTCACGCCGTTGGACGGTGTCCAATCAAGCGTCTGTATCGAGCGGAAATTGCGAATTTCAAGGCGACGAACGCGCGTCATGTTTACTCTTAGTTGATCTGGCTAATCCCAACGCGCCTGAAGCCGCCGAAGGGAAGCAAGGGTACTCGTCAGGCTTCCCTAACGTCAGCTCTCTCAGGCAAACCTGTCACCGAGAGTCTAGAGGCCGACTGAACGCGTGCAACCTATATCGGCCGCTCAGATCTTATCTTTTAATGACGGTTCATGGCCGGATGCAGCCCCGCGGCCCTAAGCCGGAAACGACAGGCCGACGATGGGTGCGGTGGAGATAAAACCCTCATCCGCTGGATTTTGAGGTGTTCGCTTGGACTTCCAGTACCGTAGTTCCGGGATCCCGGCTTCAATCTCGGCGCGCAATGTCTCCGTGAGCCGTCCGGCCATGTAGACAACCTGCTCGGCTCCCGACCAGCCATCACTGATTTCCTTCACCTGGTTGCCCTGGGCTGCAGCAAGTTGGATGGCACGATTGATTGCTTCAGACTTGGTTTGTACAGTCATAGCCTGTTCAATTGCCCCTTTGATTCTGTGTCTGGCCTGTGGCAACGAGCACACCTGAATGATTCCTGGTGGCCTGCGACGGAAGTCTGCTGTATTCGGCAGCCGGCAAACTAATCCGCAAGAGCGTGAGGAACCCACTCTCCGTCACGACGGGCGAGCACGCATCTCGACAGCGCGTACCGTTTCTCAGGAAGATCTCTGCTAGCCATCTCCTGCATGAATGGCAGCGCGCCATCCCATCCAGAAGCCGACACGAACAGCAAATCGCGCGCGGGAACCACAGCGAGAATTTCTCCGGGCATCTGTTCCTCGATCTGCTCCCATAATGATTCCAAGAGCAACAACGTCGCCTCAAAATTCCCACCTGCGGTGACCATGTAGCGAGGCGCCTCGCCATGAAACTCAATCTCGGGTAGTCGCATAGGCAAATTGCGAAGGGCAACTGCATACAACTCTTCCTCTGAAATCGAGGCGTCCGTGAGTTCTCGATAGGTAACGAAACGGAAGTGAGTTGGCAAGTCGATTGCGTACATGACGATCAAGTCCGCCGCAAACGGCCTCGTGACAGGCGAATCGTCGCGAGCGAGGACCAAGACATCATCAGAGGGATCGGCCGGTTCCATCACCTTTAGGATGGGGACTAGCAGGTTAAGGTCCAGGCAGCCTGCTGCTGAGGCTCGCTCCGAATCTTCCTTGCCGGTGCTCGTCGTCGCCGGCGTCTTTTGCCCTTTAGACTGCCCAAACATTCGTATTCTCGACGTTTTATTAAGTGCCCTCTGCGAAGGTGCATGGTAGCGCGCCTGCATCGAGTATGTATACAAAACAGATCGGAACCCCCAGTGACCCCTACTGGCCGGCCCCGGTCCTGGTAGGCAGGTCACCGGCGGACCGCTGTCGGCCCCCTACTTCCGCCAGCGCTAGCTAGGACGCCGCCGAGGAGCAACCGACCCTTAGCGGTCGGACGGCATGCTGGTGGTGTAACCAGCAAATGGACCAACGAATAGAAATCCCTCAGCGAGTTCTCGACAAACTTTGCTCTGGCTAGGGAATTGCGAGGCGAACTCCGGCCAGGCTTGATCGACAAAAGCATCCCATTGGTGTGGGTCGAGTTCATGGATCTTTCCGTCGCAGATTTCGACGACTTCGAAGCCACGGTCGACAAGTACAGTTACCGCATGTTGGGCGGCGACCTCGTGGCTGGTGCCTGAGGCAAAGACTGGTACGTAGGCGCCAATTAACTCCGAGGGCATTTCCCGGTTGTCACCGCGTTTGACATGGATGGAAAGCTGAAACAGGCGTGGATGTTGAGCCGGCTGTCGCTTCTTGAAAAATGTCAGCATGAAGTGGTCTAGACTGTTCGTTGCCATTCGAAGCCAAGAGCATATCGGAACGCTTGCATACGGCCGTAAGCGAGCGATTCCAAACTGGGCAATCTATGGCCGCTTCTGGCTGCGGCCATTGTGGCAGCGTGTCCTGGCATCCTCCCCGCTCGCGCTGCTCAGAATTCCCTGGCAGGTCCAGGTCACCGGCGGCGGCCGCGCTGCCGGGTTTTACCGAGCCGTCAGTTGCCAGCATGCCGGCGCGGGCCAGGCACGCGCCCAACGTCGACTCAACACGTACTACAACACCACCCACGGACAGGCCCACCAGTTGCCGTCACGCCGGTGCGAACCGTTCATTCGCGAGCCGGCTAGCGTCCGCACATCCCCGCCGGTCGACCGCGGCCTGCGGCGCAACCAACTGCCGGCACCGGCACCGCCCGGAGAGCGCAAGACGCCAGAGTCCACATGCTGGCTCACCAGGCAGCTCGAACCGAGGCGACGCCAGCGCCAACCGGCTCGCCGCCCAAGCCGGTACCACAGATGGCCAGTAGTACGCCGCTCCGACCTCAAGGCTGGGACCGCGCTGACGCGCAAACGCCAGCGCCGCCGGTCAGGCTAACCGGGATCTCCTGAGCTGCCAGTTGCCAGTACTCTGGCGCCGCCCGCCCGCCCACCCGCGTGCGTGAGCCTCCGGCCCCTGCGCAGCAACTCCGCGCTATGCAAAGGGCGCTGGTTGAAGGAAATTCGGCACCGTAGTAACATGGCCGTGAGATGTAACACGGACAAGTTATTCCTCACGGCCAAGTGACTACGACATGAATCCTCTATCGCACATCCCCGCTGAGCTTCGCGCTTGGGATGCCTTTCGTGACCTGTTTGAGGGTGCCGGTTGGCGACTGGTGGAGCCTAAATCGCCGGAGAATCCGGAGGACGTCTTCCTGACGAGTGATCGCGGTCACACCTATTGTGCGGTGCTCAAGTTGTTCAATGAGGGACGCGCAGACCGGCTCACTGCTGCGTTTGCACAGGGGCTACTGGAGGCCCGCTTGCACGCGAAGGAACAACGAGTGCGTCCCGCTGTGCTGATCTGGGTGAACAGTACAGCGCCAACACTTGTCGACCGTCTTGTGAGTTTTCACCAGCAGTACGGTGACGGCGAGCCATTCGCCCTGCTGTCGAGAGATGGGACCGAGTACGTTGACTTCCCGGGCCTACATCGATCCAAACAGCGCAACACCCAGTTGGCTTCCCACTGGGCCAGCCACAGCGCACCACCGCGATTGGTGCTTTCGGATCTCAGCCAGTGGATGCTCAAGCTCCTGCTGGCGGTCGACATTAAACGCGAGGGAATGATCGGTGTAGATGCGACTCGCTATCGCACGGCGACCGACCTTGCGAATGCCGCAGGCGTCTCCAAGATGACAGCCACACGGCTGGTGAACGCCTTGAAAGAAGAAGGTCTCATCGAGTCCAGGCCATTTCTAACGCTTGTGCGGCGACGTAAACTGGCGGAGAGATGGAAAGCGGCGTACCAGACTCCGTCGCTCGCGGTAACCATGAAATTCCTATCACCAGCTCCGGCTAGCGATCAGATCGTCAAGCTCTTAAAGAAGGAGCACGGCATTCTTGGAATGTTCGCCGCGGCGAGCGCCCTTGGTGTCGGCCATGTTCGCGGCATACCACCGACAGTCTGGGTTCCGAACTTGACTGTGGCAGAACAATGGCACCAGATGCGCCGTGCCCGGGAAGGCGAATCCCCTGATTTGATCCTTCAACAACCTAATTTTCCACAATCGCTGCAGCGCGGCAGTGTACTCCGTGACGGCATCCGGGTTACTGATATCTTCCAGACTTGGCTCGACGTTTCGGCTCACCCTGCACGCGGCGCTGAGCAGGCCGCTGAATTGGAACATGGGATTCTTGCAGACGTCATCGGAGAAAGCGCGTGAGCGACCTCATCGAATTCAGCAAACTCGCCATGACACTTGAGCCCTGGCGCTCGAAGATCGTCTTTGTTGGGGGGTGGGCCTACCGGCTATACCGATACGAGCCTCGCGCCATCAATCCCGAGTACGGTGCGATCTTCACCCAGGACGCTGATGTAGCGTATGGCAGAGAGGAAGCCCTCGAGGGTGATATCAAGAAAGCGCTCGAGGGCGCTGGGTTTAAAGAAGAGCCCAATTTCGCAGGTGGTTTCCGACCGCCGGCAATGCGCTATACGTTGGGGGAGCAGGCCAACGGATTCTACGCGGAATTTCTCACGCCGCTGACCGGCAGCGGCAAGCGGCGTAACAAACGAACGAAGGAGTTTGAGGTTGATGCAACTGAACTCAACGCCGGTGTCGTCGCACAAAAACTGCGCCATCTCGACGTGCTGTTGCATGAACCGTGGCTCGTAACAATCCCTGCGGAGGAATCGGGGGTTAGTGAGGCTGTAGCAAACCTGCGCGTTCCGAATCCGGTGAGCTTCATGGTCCAGAAGCTCCTCATCCGTGATGACCGAGTCTCGAAGAAACGGGCGCAGGACGTCTTGTACATCTACGATGCAATGTACCTCTTCAATACGGTGATCGAAAGCGACCTCGTCCCGACTTGGAAGCGTCTCGAAGCAACCTTGGACGAACCACAACGCAAGTCCATTCATGCAGGCGCCAAAGCGCTGTTCTCGGACGTGAACGACACCATCCGTGATGCGGTGGAGATTCCTGAAGACCGCAAGATCGACCCGAAAGAAATGCTCTACATCTGCCAAACCGGCTTCGAGGAGCTTTTCGGCAAAGCGAAGTAGGTAGCTCTCCGACCTGGTGCTTAAGAAGTTCCCGAGGATTGATATTTCCTCCGCCCCAAATAAGGGGATGCCTACGGGGGCGCGAGTACCTTCGGCCGGTTCCTGCTTCGCCGGGCGGCCTGACTGCACCATATCCCTCCGCAGGCAATATCGGCATATCCTGCCGCCCCCCTAAAGCGCGATTGCGGCACACACAGTCGACGACAGCTTCCGGTCGAAGCGGGCGCTAAACGTCGCAGGTATCCGTTCTGCCGCGCCCCCTTGTTCAACAACCGGTTCGCCGGCGCTGATGCGCTCGGTACCTCGCAGTATGGCTAACTGTGCATTACTCGGCCCGCATTGGATCAGTAGCCTGACCCGGTTGTGCGGGCGTATTGAGCCTGTTGAGCAAGTCGATGGCGTCGTCCTCGCTCAGTTCGGTGAACAGCGGAGGCAGATACCTCACTTGCATCTGCAGTTGGCTCCCGCCAGTGACTTCAGGCAGGACAATCCGAACATTATCGAGCACCTGTTCTAGACCACCGTCTAGAGTGAGAAAGCGAACCCTGAGTTGAATTGGCAATTCTCTTGCCACAGCTTTTACAAGCGCGATTCTCGGAATGAGGTGGACGTCGCTCAGCACGTTATACGTTGCGTCTGGCTTTGCAGGCTTCAGCATCTTGCGTGCATCAAGGTTGCCGTACAAGCAGGCGACGAACAGAACCACGATGCCGTCAGTCCTTTTCAGCCCGCCCGATATTGCAAGTTCAGCGAACTTATCTTCGACGGCCCTGCGCGCAGCTGGTGCGACCGGTTCAATGATTAAAGGTGCCGCCTTCGTCCGGAACGCTGCGCGCGCGTCCCAGTCGGCTTCCCGAAGTCCCGCAAAGAGCTGAGCGAACATATCCTTTGCAGACTTAAGGTACTCGGAGTCTGTACGCGCAGACCTGAAAAAACGGGAGACCGCTTCCGTTTCCTTCTCAAGCTGCATTGTTTTCTCGGTCACGTTGTCTTCGCGTCCATGTTCGCCCTCCATCAACGATGGCAATGGACTGATGGCGTATTGAGGCATGTCGATTCCCCGAAGAAAATCGAGCATCCGTTGCTCCTTATTCCCTTTCTGTTCCTTTCCGGCGATCGCGACTTTGATGACGGACAATACATTGCGATCCAGAAGAAAAAGCGTGTCGATCTGTAAATTGGTGGAGTTCATATTTTTTCATTTATATTGGATGGACGGCTCTTTGACTGGTTACCTAACCCTACTATATCCTTCAATGAAGTGAGCGCGGGAAAATATGAAAGCCGTGGCCGTTGATACGTGCAATACGTGCGTGCCTGGCCTCCCTTCGCCCACGTGGAACGAACTCAGACACTGGAGCCAGACTGGCATTACCTTAAACGAACTCTGTGCCGAGAGACGCATGGGCATGAATCTTCATGCATGGCGAACTGTCCAATCCAGAAAAATAACTGCACCGACGTTTGCGAGCTCGCTGCTTTTGGTGGACACGCTTACGCGAAAATGAGTGGAGCAGTCGTATGGGGGCGCGATCCCAACGTCCTAGATCATCACCGCTATTTCCCCATGGCTGTCGGCCAAGCATTCGCTGAGGCGATCGACCGCAAATCAGAATTTCCACTTCTGGCGACCGACACAGCAAGCCTTCATAGCTTTCCGATGCTCCTCGCCTAGCAGGCTGCGGAAGTACTCCCCGCACACATGCAGAATTTTTCGCTGGTGCGGGCAGGTGTGCCTGGATTTCATAATCCGGAAGATGCAAGCCCTCGCATTGAGTTTTCTTGCGGCGGGAGGCCCGTTTCCAGCGTCAGTCCCTCGATCACCGCAACTGCGGGCGGATCTGTCCCAACGAGCGCATCCGCACCAGGTTGTACGCGGCGATGCTCAGCACGAACATCTGCTCCACCCGCTCACCTTCCACTGCCAAGAAAACTCGCGCGCGGCTACCCCTCTCCCTGGTGGCTCAAGATCAGCCAATTTCTGCCGATGTGGATTGGTTGGGGTCTTTGCGCGCTCAACTATTTGTCGGGGCGTCGCGCGGACTTGACTTCCCGGCCAAGTCGGTAAGCTAAGTACAAGCGCTACAGAAATGCGCCAAAGCCCTGAAACTCAATAGGAAAAGAAAAATGCAAAAGAGCACCAAGTTCGCGTTCTCCGCAGTTGCCGCAGCCGCGGTCCTCGCACTGGCCGCATGCGGCGGCGGCGGTGGCGATGCGCCGGCCGCCTCGGCCCCGGCCACGACGACGCCTCCGCCCGCGCCGGCGATCACCGTCCAGGGCACCGCCCCGGCTGTCACCGCTGATCCGCTGGCCGTGGTTTTCGTGCCGTCGACCGAGACTTCGACGCGTTCGACGCAACAATCGATCGCCGCGAATTCCTTTGTGGCTTCATTCCAAAAGACCACGAGCGAAGGCGCATACACCACCATCGGCCCGGACGCCAACAGCCTGATCTCGCTGTCCTCCGGCAAGGTTGTCGATGTTTCCGGTAACGGTGAATATGCGATCGGTCGATGGACCGATGGTTCGAGCAACATTCTGGGCAGCTTGAACAGCAACCAGGGAGCGCACTATGTGGTCGGCAAGCCCCTAGCACTCAATGCGGACTTCAGCGGCGCACCGACGGTCAAGGCGAATTGCACGGCTATCGCCGCCACCTCACCAACGGCGACCAGCGGTAATTTTGCCCCGGGCAAATTGAACTCCGCCACCGGTGTGATCGGCATCACCTTCCCCGGAATCGAGACTCTGACGCTCGATATCGCAATCGGGTCGGATGCCCATGCAACGGCCACGATCACGGGCACCCTCTTATACGGCGTCGGCTCGGCATCGGGAGTTCTTTTTCACCTCCAAGCACTCGGCAGCGACCCGAAGAATCCCCTCGTTGCCCTCGGCTACTCGATGCCGACACCTACGAGCGGGGACGTCTCGGGCGTCGTTGTCCTGAAGTGCACCAGCCCGACTGGCCCTGTCTGAGTTACGGGGGGGGGGAACCGGCGTTGCCGATTCCCCCAAAACAAGCGGCTCCCGCCTAGCCACCGTTTCCGCCGGGATTCGACAAATACCCGGTCGACGTCGGGATGAATTCGGTGCCGGGAGCGCATGCCCACCCGCCAACGGGACTTTGTTGTCCGGGGGCTCCCGCCTTCGTGACGCAGATCCCAACATAGCAATAGTTGCTGCAAACAGTCGCTCCGCCAACGACGACGCCATCAGCTACGCTCGATGTTCCGCTACCAAGTCGCCATACACTGCTTTGGCATGACAAGACGCGCCCAGCAGGGTCAGAACGGATTGACCCCTGAGGGTCTCCGCACCACTGCCCTTCAGTGACCGTCTGCCCGCCACCGGTAGACGGCACAATTGAGCCCGCCGCATACAGATACCCATTCGCCGCCACTGAACCAGTTGCCGAAATATTTCCGTAGCTTGTGACTTGATTCGTAGTCACCGCATTCGCGGACATCAGCCCGCCTACTGAGGCGTCACCATAGGACTGAATGCGGTTGCCATAGAGGCCATTCGCGCTGGCATTACCCGCAATCGACGCATCGCCAGCGGAACGCAGCGTGCCGCCGCTGACCTGGCCGGCCGCGGCCACATTGCCGTTTGCGGAGACGGAGCCATTGGACTGGAAGTTGCCCACCCTGTTCATGGCCTGGTTGTTGGCATCCATCGGACCGGTGAGGTTCAGCGAACCATCGCGTTTGTAGAACTGGTTCATGCTCTGCGCCAGCAGCGAGCTATTTCCCACGCGCATCATGAGCACGCCGGCCGGCGAGCCGGGTAGCGGATTGGGCGCGGTCCAGCTCGCCGCCATCCCCGTGACCACCGTCGGCGACTCGGCGTAGGACGTGCCCCCGTCGACGCCTGCTGTTTCGACCGCCAGCGTCATATGGTCCGTCCGGATATTGCCGGCCGTGTCCCGATATGCCGTGGTCGAGTACAGCCGCCCGGGAATCGTGCAGCCCGTGATATCGCCCGCGCAGTTCGTCGGCGTCAGGTCGATTGCGAACGTGAGGCCGAGTGGGCTTTTTTCGCTGTAGCCAATCGGGAGCAGCTTCAGGTTGATGAAGTCCTGAATCGTCGGATGCAGCGGATTGGCCACGACCGCGGACACGCTCCCCACCGTCATGGTTGTCGAGCCGGCCGGGCTCGCAGCGAGCGCCGTGAAGTTGTCGAACGTGTACGTGTTCGCCGCACTGGCCACGTTGGCCATATATTGGCCCGTCCCGATTGACAGGGCTTCGTCGATCGCCTTGTTCGAGGTCGAGATCGTCGTGGCCAAGGCGATGGACGACACGATTAGCGTGAAAGACATGTCCGTGAGCAGCACGGTCAGCTCCTATGGAAATGCCCGATCGAATGACCGGGCAGGTGTGGCAGCAAGCTATTTTCGGACACAAATGCATAGCGCCTGCGTCCGAAAGCTCGCGAGAACAGGCCCTCTTTCGATGTGATTACGACGTGAACAGGTTGATCGTGTTGCTGCCGCCCGAGCACGAAACCTTGCTGGGGTCGATCGTGGCGCCGACCGCCTTGATCACCGTGTTGTTCACGATGATCTTGCCTGCGCTGGCTTGGTACGAACCAACGATCGATACGCACGCAGCATCGGGCTGGTTCGGAATCGTCCATTGCAGCGAGTCGTTAGCACTGAGCAACTGCGACGGCGCGACGGTAAGCGTGCCACCGCCGGGCTGGAGAATCACGCTGCCGCTGGCCTCGGTCATCGTGGTCAGGTCGCGGAAGATGCCGTTGCCGATGAGGCCTGCCATCGTCACCTTGTCGTACTGGCCACGGTACGATGTCTTCACCTTCCCGATCACGCTGTTGAGCTCGGTGGTCAGTTGCTGCACCTGCGAATCGGTCTGGTTCCGCGAGAAATAGACGAGACCGGCGAGCAGCGCCAGGCCCGCGAGCAGGAGGTAAAAGCCGTAGTCATCGAGCACGCCGCCCCACTGCCGGCGTGTCCGCTTGTTGCGCTGCCCTTCCTTCATCCCCGAGACATTGAGCGGGGCCGTGGTTGCGTGATCCGGCGTGTTGCGGTTGAACGTGTCGACTGCCAGCGTGCCGGCTTGTTTGGTGCGTGCCATGTTCGGTTCTCCAGGTTAGGGGTGAATGGCGGGGGTAGAAGGGGCGCCCATGTATCCAGACATCTTCTGGATACGGGCATTGGTCTTGACTTCGTCAATCATGAAAGCGGGCATATAAGCCAGCGCGACCATCAGCCCAACGAGCAGAATGCTGGCGCGTCGGTTGAATCGCCCGGCCTTCACCTGCATCTCGCGCGGCGTGCTCTTGAGCATTTCCTTCGAGACCGACTCCAGCATCTTCGACAGGTTGCTCTCGTACTCGGCAACGTCCTGAATTCGGAAGCTGGTCGCTTTATCGAACAGGCCCGTGTCGAAAACCTTGCCGCCGTCGTTCGGCGAGTATTCGAGGTTGAGCAGCATCCGGTCGATGTGGTAAGCGAGGTACGGATACGCAGTCGAGCGAATCAGCTCCAGGGCCTGCGTGAGGTTGCGCGCGTCCGTGCCAAACTTCCGGGTCGACGAGGCCATCCCCGCAAGGAACTGCGCCCCGTGGAAGCGTCGGAAGAAGTCGAACACGATGACCCTTCGGTCCAACCACGCGCGGTATCGGCCCGTGTAGCGCGTCAGTGCACGCACGATCCAATACACGATGCCTACCTCGGTCAGCAACACCGCCCAGCCCCAGTGCCGGATGAACGCCGACCCATAGTGGTACGCCGACGCCAACGGCCCGTAGTTTTCAACCCGCAGGTTCACGGCGAACGCCTTGTCCAGCTCGGGTGCTACCAGGAACGCGATCAGCGCAAGGTACGCGTGCAGAATCACCAGCGTCATACCCACACTGAAGAGCGTCGACGCGATGCCGGTCTTTGCATCCTCAAGCGCGATCAGGTTTTCCGAGAGGGCATATAGCCCCTCCCGGATGTCCCCGCCCTGCTCGGCAACCGCGAGAATCGGGATGTCCTCGTCCGGCACCGTGCCGCGGAAGATCTCCGACAGGCGGACTTGTTGGGCTTCCCCGTGCAGGCCTTCCCAGCGGGCGAGCCAGTGCGCAGCCAGGCGCCCGAGCGGCTCGCCGGCGCGGCGTGTCGCGTCCTTCGCGAAATGGTTGGAAATCGGCTCCCCGGGTGTCGCATCGATGCGCTTGGCCAGGTCGAAGTAGTATTGCGCGCGTTCCGAGCGGAACCGCAGCTTGGCCCAGAACAGCTTGTCGGAAAACATGCGGTCGCCCGCGCTCACGACGCGCCGGCCGACCAGTTTGCCAAACGCACCGCGAATCTTTTCGCTCATCGTCATGTCACGCTCCATCGTGGCGCATCTTGCGACGCGCAAGCTTTGCCTCGTAGGCATCCATCGAGCACAGGCGCTCCGCCTCGCGCGGATCGACGACGCCGGTGAACACGTTGTACATCGCGACCTCGAAGCAAGATTTGCCGGTGCTGTCGGGCTGGTCGAATCCGAGCACTCTCTTGCTGCGCTGGTAGGCGGCGAGCTCCAGGTTTCGCGCGTCGCGGATGTATGCGAGATCCTGTTCGTCTGGCTCGAACATCTCGGCGGCCACGGTGCGACCGCGGATGCCATTGAGCATCGGCAGATTGGGGCGGCGGCACAGGGGGCACCCTTCCATGTTGCGAACCCGCATGCCGTCGACGTCGAACTGGAAGAGCCGCTCTATCTGCTTCAGCTTCTCCGCGCCGAGAATCTGCTTCATCTCGTCGCCCTGATGGCCGCACGAGCAGGTCTTGGGAACGAGTGCCTGGTAGACGTAGAGGTTCACGAAGCCCGGCGTGGCCAGTACGCTGCGCGGGATTTGCAGTTCCCCATCCGAGAGACGGTCCGGCGCCTGCAGTGCACTCGGCGCGTGCACCGTCGTCAACGCTCGCAGGCCCGCGCCAGCGACGTCACGGAAGAGGCCCGCCGACTCGTGATCGCGCACCTCACCGATCGACACGAAATGCGGGTTCATCCGCTTGATCTGACGCTTGACCGCGATGAAGGGGTCTTCGTCGCGATTCGCGCCATCCAGTGTCCGCGCGATCGAGAAATGATGCGTGCCGCGCGCGAGCAGCTCAACGGGGTCTTCGACCGCCATCTTGTGCATCCAGTCGGGCAACTTCTGCATCACGGCATGTGCAGACGTGGTCTTGCCAGAGCCAACCACCCCGACGAAGACGGTGCCACCGCCCAACTGGAGCGTAGTGCGGTCGATGATCTGCGCCTGGCTCGGGAAATAGCCCAGATCCTTCACAAAATCGACCGTCCTGTCTTCGACCTCCTCGCGGTGCAAACGCATAACCGTCACGTGGCCGGTGGCGCTCTGCATCGACGCCCAGCGCAACACCACCGCCTGGTCGTCGACGCGGGCACGAATGCTGGTCTGTTGCGGCAACACCCGACTGAATACGCCCTGCGATCCGCCCTTTCCTTTCTGCCAGACATGAGCCAATGTATCGAGCAGCACGCCGGTTTCCATTCGGAATTCGGGCGGGGCAACCAGATGGCCGTCGATCGCAAAGCGGATCTGCGACATGCCACCGTGGTCAGCCACCTCCCAATGCAGGTCCGACGCGTTTTCGGTCAAAGCAAACCGAATCGCGGACTCGAAGTTCTGCCACAAGGCGCTTCCACTCCGCCGACCCATCCCGCCGGCAATCTCCTCCCGCCCGGCGCTCGAATCGAAACTGCCACGCGAAAGCGTCACCATGACCTGCGCGGCTGCCACGTGGACGCACTTCGCGGCAGCGTCATAGCGCAGGCGCAGTTGGCGTTGGATCTCTTCGGTGAAGTCCGAACTGAGCATCTCGCGGGTGAGAATCAGTGCGTATTCGCCGCGCTCTGTGCCGCCGGCGCTCTTCGGTTCGCTAACCAGCACCGGGCAAATCTCATGGCGCAATGACGGAGACATCCGAAGGTCGTCATATAGCGGCCGCACGAACTGTGGCAGGTCATCGACGGTTCGGATCTCTTCGCCGTCAGCCGGTGCAGCTGCTGCGCCAAGTAACGTCGCATGAGCGTGCGGAGCGGCCGGTGCAGTCTGCACCAGCGCTGGCGTTGCGCCCGACAGCACTGTCACACCACCCGTTGTGGGAACGCTGTGAGCCGCCGTGTCGCGTTTGGAGAAGAATCGCATGTTGCGTCAGCTCTTGGCCGTGGCGGACGCTGCCACAGGCAACGGCGCTGGCTGCATCGCGGGCATCGTCGGCGCCCGCAACGGCATCCCGGGCTGCGGCTGCGGTGCCGTCGGCGCGATCCCCGCGCCAACGCCCGCGGGCACCGGATCGACCTTACGAGATACCGTCGGCTCGGGGTCCACCAGTTGGCCCGGGAGCGCAGTCAGGTCCTCCTCCACCAAGTTGGCGACCAGCTTGGCCTTTCCGCGCGTGAGCGTTGTGCCCTTTTCCGTCACGGACGCCACCGTGTACCCGCGGATCGTGGCGCCCACCTTGGCGGGATACAGTTGCCCCTGCCAGCGCACATAGCCGCGCAATTCCTTGCGAATGCCGAGCGCGGACGCGTCCACCCCATAAACGGCCACGGTCTGAGGGCCCCGGTCTTTGGGCACAGCGGCGACTGCGCCGGCAGGAGCGGCCGATACGATGGGCGGCGGCGCGCCCTTGGCGAGTTCCTGATCGAGCTGCTGCTCAGCCAATTGCGCATCCTTGGCGATCAGGCGCTGCGTCTCGGTCGTCGGCTTCGCCTCCTCGGCTCGTGCACCGAAGGAACTGGCCAGCGCGAGCGCCGCGAAGGTGATCAAGGTTCGTTTCATCGGGATGCGCGGGAAACCCCGTCCTTCAGGACGGGGATGGATAGCGCGGCGTGCGCAGCACGCCCTTCTCCCGCTTCTCCTTTGTAGATGCTATCTTTGGTTCGAAAGTGGTAGCCATATCCATCGGCCCGCTGCACCAGCGAGCAATGGCGATGACTGATGCCCTGTACGACACCATTCGGCGTTTGGATGTTGAATGAACCTGATGCCCGTACTGCAACGCGGCCCGCATAGGTACCGGCCTTCTTTCCGCTTGGCACGACAGCGTGCACTCGGTCGCCTGTTTGGAATCCCTTAACCTGCTTCTGGCGCATCAAGTAACCGCGCGGGAACCCCGAGGCAGTCAGCCGCGTGCGCTGGTAGCTGCCACGCCCCGTCGCTTTCACTTCAAGAGTGGGTCGCTGCCAGCCGGTGATGGCGTTGACGTCGCCGACGCACGCCGCATCCAGTGCATGGGTCTTTGGAATGGTGTACGCGGCCCGGTTGAACTTGGTTCGGCCTCCCGAGGCGAGTTCAAGGGGCAGGCCCGTGGCCCGCAAAGCGTTCGCCAATGCCCAGCGCGTCGCGTTGACGGCAGCGGCATCCGTCAGTGGACGCGATGCGGTCGCAAGTATCCGGGCCAGACGTTTCGGGTCGTCGACGTACTGACGAATGTCCTTTGCACCCTTGTCCTGGTTGCAGGGGCCGCAAGCCAGTCCAAGGTTGCCGATGCGGTTCGTGCCGCCTTTTGCCCTCGCAGTCAAGTGCTCGATCTGAAGCGGGCGGTCCGTCGCGTCGCAATAGATGCATGTGCGCCTCCATTTTTCGAGCAGGTATTCGCGCACCTCGTAACCGGCGAGCGTACCCTGTTGGTACTCGACGCCAGAAATTTCCGGATTTTCCATTGCCTGCATGTCAAAGCGCACCAGCTCAGACGAGACGCCATTGACGGGAGCCCAACGGCGGATGCGCTGGACCCATGCCATCGTCGTGTCCACGCGATGCTGGAGCGATGGCGCGAGCCAGCCTGCCGGGCGCGTACGATTCAGGAAGCGCGGCGCCCGATAGCGCAGGTTCGCGCTGCGGCGACGCCGGCGCATGGAGCGGCGAGCCGTCAGCCCTTCGCTGATCTGGCCGCCACGATGCACGAGTTCGAACAGGTTCAACACTGCCGCACCACGTCGGATCTCCCCGGATACGGAGCAAGCCAGCTCCGTATCGCGCACTAGCGCCCCCCCGGTCATCTTGCTGCCTGGGTCCAACTTGATACGCAGGGGCTGAAACTCGCAGTCATCGACCGTGCGGTCAACCAGACGGATAACGGCCGGCACAACGCGATGCACGCGCGCCCGGCGACGCTCAAGCAGCAATCGAGCGCGCTTCTCGGTGCATGGCATGAGCGGCTTGCCATGCTTGTCCAGAACAAAAACCGACATGATCGGCTCCTATATAAGTGCCCTTACGGGCCTTGTAACGCCTTCCTCACGGAAGGTCTCCCCTCGGGCAGGTTGTGCAGCAGATTGGGATGACTCCCGGCGATAGCCCGTTTCGTGCCTACCCGTGGCTTGTCTGCCGCCATCGCTTCCAGAGCGCCGAACTGAGGAAGCATTCGGCGGTGGGTCTGCGCACTTCTGCACAACGTAGCGGGCTGGTTACCGCTTGCCCTGGTCAATCTCGGGCTCTTGGGATCGCTCCCTCAAGCCCCTCCCTTCAGGGAGGGGTTATTGACGAATGTTTCCTCAGTCGTCAGTCTTGCGCGTAGGCCGTGCCGTTGAGCGCGAGCATGAACTTGGATTGCTTGAGGGCAGGCTGCGCGTCCAGATCGACGGTGACCGCGATCTTGTCGAGCGTGACGGTGCGTGGGAACGCCACGATTTCGGTCGCGTTGCGCATCGGCCCTTCCAGTTGCCACGAAGCGGTCCGGTAGGCATGCTCGACCCCAATGGAACCGGCGGGAATGACGCCGAACAGGGCCGCATCTCCCAGCACAGCCTTGCCGGCGACCGGGCGCAGCGTCTGCAGCGTCGAGCCGAATCCCGCACGCAAGGCCATCGGCTTGGGCGGTTGAACCAGCAGCGCCGTCAGTCGTATCTCCGGACCCACGTCGAAACCGCCCTGCACCACCACTTCCTTGTCCTCGTTGCGGAAGATCGGGTTGGCCATGTCATCCGGCAACGCAGCCAGAAAAGTCATATTGGTCGCGCCCTTGGTCGTGGCCTTGACCTCGTAGACCAGCGTGCAAGCAGTCCTCGGCGTGACGACCCGGTCGCAGGCCACTGTCTTGAGCGTCCACCCACCGATCTGCAGCGGTACCGCGCTCGTGAACCAGGCCATGAAACGAGGGACTGCGGTGGACGCGAGCGCGACCGGCACGCTTGCACGGGAGGCTATGTCCTCCGCGTAGAGTTCGGCCGGAGACTTCTGCGGCGGAGGCGGGTGCATCTTTGCCTGATAGGCGCGATAGGCCTGCGCGCTGTACTGCCAACCGACGATACCAAGCACGGCGAGCACGCCAAGCACGATGGTCTGCTTGCGCTGCGTGATGGCGCTCGGCCTCTTCAGGAGGGCGTGTGGACCCAGGCCCTCCGCGATCTGCTCGAGCGTGAACGGCACGTGGACAGCGCGCGTATCGGGCGGGAATAGCCCCTGAATCTCGGGAGCATTGCCCGCCAGCTTGAATTGGCCGTCGCACTTCGAGACAAAATCCACCACCAGCGCCGCCAGTTCCCGCTCGTCGCTGATCACCTGGTCAAAGCCTACCCGTGGCCGGCCCTTCACGATCCCACAGACCAAGTACCCGACGTGAGTTCCGTGTGCCTGCAGGTGGAACACGAACAAGGCATTCGGGGACAGTTGGGGAATGCGCGCGAGCGCGGCCGCCGCCGAGTACAGCTTGTCCTTGAGCTTCACCTGGGCATCGGCAGGCCCGAGATAGCCCATGTGCAAGGCCGACTCTTCGTGCCAGATCCGGGTGGCGCGGACTTCCTTCGCGACGCGAGCAGAAAGCGCTGCCGGCGCGTCGCTGCCGGTCAGCGTCCGCCATTGCATCCCGAAGGCAACCTTTTTGCCGTGGATGTCGAGGATCATTGTCCCAGTGCTCCCTGGTCCTGCACCATCACGGTCAGCAGCACCAGCGTGAAGGTGCGCGAGCGCGTTGCAGCCAGACTGCCGCCGGCCAGCAACGGCAGGTGTTCGGCCAACGTACGGTGCGTCGTGGAGGTGTCGTTCTGGTCGAACGCCGTCACGATCACGGTCTGACCGTTCCGGACCGTCACTTCCTGCCCGTTGATACCATTACCGGCGATCTTCGGAACCTCGACCGTTTGCTGAAACGCGCCAGTGCCCGAGGTCCTGGACTGGATTGGACCATCGAGGTCCGATTTGTCGAACGCGATGGTCATATTTACGTCATCGCGAGAGGTGGCATCGGGGAACAAAGCCAACTTGAAGCCGACCGTTCCTGTCGACGTTGTGATCCCCGGGGTTCCGCCAGTGCCGCCCACCGTCGATGCTGCAGGAGTGGTGTTCGACACGTACGTAAACTGACGCCGCGTGTTGTACTGCGCGCCGTGGCGGTTGCGCATTGCAATCGGCACCGTCGTCGACGTGGTCGCAGTCCCGTACTGTTTGAGCGCGTTGATGATCGCCTGCGTCCCATTGAAGCCGCCAGACGTAATGGACATGCCCACGCTCCCGGCATCGGCGCCGACCAGAGATGTCGGCGACAGTGCGGTCAGCGAAAAGCCCGGGACGTGTTGCAGCGCCTTGGTCAGCAGGACGTTCCAGTCCGCTCCTGCCTGCCCGCTGTCGGTGATCGTGAAGTCCACCGTCTGGAATTTCGCGTAGACCATGCGCGAATAGATTGCAATCTGTTTGCGGACGATCTCGTCCGCCCTATCCACGGCTTCCTTCGTGTCGGTCAGGGCCAGCAAGCCCGTCGACGGATTGATCGACATAGAGCCGGACACAGTCAGCACCGGCTCGATGCTCTTTCCGATGTTCTCGAAGTCGTCCAGATCCTTTGCCTCTGCCTTGGTCGCCGTATCGATCTGGACGGCCTGCCCGGCCGCGCTGCCACTGGTGCCGTTGGCTTGGGTGGTTTGACGGAACTCTGTCGTGAACGAACTCTTCCCCGGGCGGATGGGCAGTTGCCACATCTTGGTGGAGAGGCGGTAGAAGCGGATGACGCTCTTGCTCGGCACATATTCCCAGTTGATCGACAGCCGCGTGGCGATGAGGTCGAGCATCGTGGCCAGCGGCATCTTCTCGCTTTGCTTGAACTCGACATTCAGGGCGGTTTCAACGAGCGGAACAGCCTGGTTCGCGGTCCCGCCGGCGGCGCTAGCGAGTCCGGCCGGAAGCGGGCCGCCTAGCGTCGGCGCCGGGCCGATCGTCGGTGCCATGCTCGGCGAACTACCATTGGCCGTCCGGCTGTTCGCAGTCGCCGCGGCTGCGCCGCGCGGCATGAGCGCAGCCGGAGGAAGGTACACATCGTTTTCGATCTTGACCGGAATGCCGGTGGCCATGGTGATACGCTGACCGGCCACCGCCAGCGGCATGGACCGGTCCGGGAAGACGATCAAGGTGTCGACATCCTTGCGCAGCGCGAGCGGGAGCGTCACATTCCTCGAAGTGGGCACCGCGCGGCCGGCCAGGAAGGGCTTGTCCACCTCTTGCGCGCGCTCGATCGCGGCGCGGTCCCTGCGCATGCGCGCGTACAGCGAATCGGTCATCTGGTCCGAACTGGCCTGCAGGGTATCGACGGCCTTCTGGTTGCCTTCGAGCAGTTGCGGCGAAACGCAGCCCGAGAGGATCATCGTGGTCAGCAGCGCGCCAGCGACGGGACGCGCGAGAGTTTTTAGTGTCATTTCGAGTTGAGATCCGGTTATTGGCTCGGGTCGCACTTCGTGGTGGCCTTGACCACCCGCACGCGCTTGTTCGAGTAGAAGCACGGCTGCAGAGCGAAGTCGGTCAGTTCCGTCGAAGCGAGCAGATGGCGCACGGCTGCCTTGAAGTCACCGTCGAAGCTGTCGGCTCCCTCCACGGGGACATCGCTGTCCAACTCCCACGGCGCCAACGTCCAACCGGCGCGCGGTGCCCATCCTTCGATGACCTGGCGGAACGTGCCGTCGCCCGGGGACACCACCCAGCTCGTCGGCGCGGCCGGCTCGCTAGGCACCGTTGCAATGGGACCGGGCACGGCAGCCGGCACGATATCGCTCTTCGAGTCGATGAGGGACACCGCCGCTACCGGCACGGTGCTGGGCGCCACTACGGTAGGAGCAACCGGCACCGACACTGCAGGAGCAGGCACGCTGCGCTTCGTCACGCTGGCCAGCGGCTGCCAGCCAGAACCCGAGAGTGGCTTAGTAGGCTCGAAGCTGCCGACAGGCTCGACGCCGAACGGCGAGGCCACCACTGCGGCATTTGCACACGCGCTGGCGGCGATCACCCCGACGGTGGCCAGAATCCGGCCGAGCCGGGGATGGCGAGAATACTGAGACATGGTTGCGTTCCTTCGGTTATCGGGTCTGCGTGCGCAGCAGCACTTGGTAGATGAGAGTGGCGTATCTCAGCCTTTTTTCGGGCGCGCCAGCGTTGTAACAACCCACGGCGGTCCAGGTCGCACCATTCCGGTCAAGGCAATCTCGTAGCACCCACGCGCCGACATAGGCGTTCACGCATGGGTCAAAGAGCGACTGGCGCGTGATGCCATAACGGGCCAGCCTCGGCAGGTGGACCGAATTGATTTGCATGAGGCCGATGTCCTCGGTGCCATTGGCATTGCGATTCACTGCACTCGCTCGCATGCCGGACTCGTGCTGCGCGATCGCACGCAGCAGGACCGGGCTCAACTGCTGGTATTGCGCGGCGTCGTCTAGACAATCGGCATGCGCTGCAGGGGCAAGCACGATGACCGCCGCGCTCAGAACGGATTGGACGCGCGTCATCGGGCCGCTGCTCGCTCGTAGAAGCGCACTTCCGGCACGCGATCGACCTGGACTACATTGCCGTCAGCGATGACCGTGAGGTGATCCGAGATCCCGTTGAACCTGTAGAAGCGGTCCTTTTGCTCGCCACGACCCTCCCGGCTTTCGCCGAACACCGAGATGCTCGCCATCGACTTCGCAAAGCTCAGGTACGTTGCGCCGTCCTTCTCGAAGATGCGCTCGAGGCCGGCACCGTTCTCCGTTGGAAACAGATAGGCGATACCGGGAACGCGCGCGACTTCGACGGACTTGCCACCGCCGGTCACACTGAACTGATCGACAGTGGCGAAGCTGAGTACTCTCTCGGCATCGTTCCAGTCCAGATCGAGCACCTTGCCGCCAACATCCCGCACTACGAGGCCCTTCGGCTGTTCGTCAAAGCGGATTTCGATCTTTCCGTTCTTCGCATCCCGGATCGCCATGGCGTCGAACGCGCTCGCCAGAGACGGGCCCTCAGGAAGAGCACTTCCGACGGACGCAATCGCCGGGCCCGCAGCGTCTTCCTTCACCTGCGCCGGCGCTGCCACTTCCAGCCGTCCCGCCACCGGCGCGGAGCCGCGGGCGACGCCCTCTACCGCGAAGCCCTTGGGCGGCGTGCCGCGCAGCGCAATGTTTCTCCGCCCGAAATCGACCTCGGCGTACAGATTGCGCTGCTCAAGCACCCGACCCAACACCTGAAGCCAGTTTTCGCCGCCGTGCGTGTCGATACTCACGTCGTCGGTCAGTGCGATATCCTTCTGTGCGGTGCCGCTCCAACCGGTCGGCGCGATGGTCCGGACCATCTGCGCCAGCGGCAGCGCCGAACGGCCAGGCCTCACCAGCGGAAGGTTCGTGTAGCTCCCGATCAGGGCGATGCGCCCCGAGATAGCCGCCAAGGAACTCGGAAGGTCCCCGACCGAATTGGCAGGCTCCGACGTGAAACCGTTGGCCCGCTTCCACCGGGCAACGACCAATTGCCCGCTGACGGTGTATCGCACCACGTCCGGCACACCGTCCACTACCCAATACGGGCCGTTCTGCTGTGCGCCTTCGGCCTGGACCTGCTGGCCGGAACGCGGCTGGATATAGGTTGCCGAACCGTCATTGAAGATCAGCGCCGGCCGGTCCACCGCCCGCGCGACCACCTGATAGTCGAAATCGAGCGGGTCCGTATCTGCCGCGAGCGCGGTTCCGCTCGCTGCCAACACCAGCGCGGAGAGGAGGAGCCGTTTGATCATTTTTTTGATTCCAACTGCGAGAGATGATTCATGAAGCGCTGGAAGTACGGGCCGCCGCGCGCGGGGTCGGCACTGTGGTACCAGGCCACGGCCTTGACCGAAGAGCCGCTACGCTGCAGGTTCTCTGCCAAAATGCTTTCCGCGACGCGGATGTTCGTCGCCGGCGCGAGGGCGGCCCAGGCCGACTCGAAGCGCCGGCCGTGGTAGCACCAGTTGACCTGCATGAGACCGACATCGAAATCGCACCGTTGTGCAGAAATGAGTTGTTGGATCGCCGCATAGGCGTCCTCACGCGTAGCAAAGAACATCCCGCGACCAGCAACGTTGAGCGTCCACGGCCACGGCCTGCCGCGATACGCTGACTCGTTCATCGCGATGCCGGCTAGTATCTTGGGATCGATCCGCTCGCTCATCTGCGAAAACGCTTCCGTCTTCGGTGCGCAGGCCCATCCGCCCTGTCGCTCCGTCATCGCGGCCTGAGCTGCTTCGACCAGCGCGGCCGGCCGCAACCAGCCTTCGCGGGCAAGCAGCGTTGCGATCGGCTGCTTCGTGCCGCCGAGCGTGACCTCTGCGCCGGCGGCGCCACCAGGCCCGATCTGCGCCCCGATCAACTTCGCCGACCAGCCGAGAAATGCGTCCAGCCCGCAGTACAGGACTGGGCGGCCTTCGATCGTGTGCACCCGTGGCTGGCCGTCGGCACGGACCACGATTGCGTTCGGGCTAATGACTGCCTCGATCGTCGCCGCGTGCGCGCAGGCGGCGCCAAGAGCAAGCACCGAGAGAGAGGAGCGAATGTACTTAATCACGATATGGCTCCAGCACCATGTCGTGATTGACCTGGACCATCATCTTCTGGCCCGGTTTCGTAGTGATGGTCGGCCGAATCCCCTGATTGCGATTCAGAATCGTTTGGGCCGTCTGCGTGGCCACCTGCCCGGCTGCGTTGCTATATGCCGTCACCCCGCCGGCGCCGAACGTGGTGGCCGTGGGGGTGTCGTTGAAGCGAAGCTGCAACGCGCCAATGACAAGCGCTCCCCCGAAGATCTTCCAGAAATGGCTATTGACGTCGCCGCTGATGCCCGCATAACCATTCGGATCAGCGCCCTGCATGCCGAGCAGCGGTACGGTCTTCTTGTTCGGGAGCTGCATTCGGATGAACGCCGCGAGAAGCCGCTCTTGCCCGACTGCGATATCGCTGTTGTAGACGCCGACCAGCGTCGAGCCGGCAGGGATGACTCTGCAGTCCCCCTTCACCGTGTCGTACACATCCTGCGTTACCGTCGCGCGAAACTCGCCCGGCTTGTCCGAATTCATGCCCCCAACGAAGTTGGCCGGGATGACGAACCCGCGACTGAGGGTGCACTTGGGCAACTTGCCATCAAAGCTCGTCCGCTGCGTGGACGCTGCCGCCGCGTCTTTCAGAAACTGCTTGTCGCTCGAGATGGACGCGGCCGTGGGTTCGTTCGTCGCGGCCGCAGTCGCGGCAGCCGTGCGCGCGGCCGCCGCCTGCTGCAGTAACCGCATCTGCACGGGGTCCGTGACATCCACGAGGCCCGCGGAGGGGGCCTTGACCTGGTTGATCTGGGACTTCCGGTTACCCGTCTTGAAAACCGGTGAGGTGTAGATGGAGTCAAGCTCATTCTTGGCCGCATCTGGGCCCGATTTCTCCACCTGGCCGCCAAGATCGCGCGCCGTCATCACAGGTGTCTTGCCACCGGCGTCCGGCTTCACCGCAAGTTGCCGCTGCCGCTCCGCTTCTTCGCGTGCCTTTTGCTGCTGATCGCGGATGGTCCGATCAAGGGACTGTCCGCCCTCGGCAGTGTCCGCGCGTTGCTTGAGCTGAGCCGCGCGATCCTCCTCGGCCTTCGCGTCCAGCTTTGCATCGGCCTGCGACTGATAGAAGTAGCCGAGCACGCCCACCAGCACCGCTGCCACTGCACCCAGTGAATACACGATATTGCGCGGCAGCTTGCCCTTGACGGTGCGCTCCTGCGCGTCGCTCACATCGGAGACGTTCTTGTCCCGGTTGCCCCTGTCGCGACGCATCAGAACAGCCCCAGGATGCGACGACGGCCGCGCTCAACCTTCACCTCCGCGTCGCCCGAACGCAGCGCGATGGTCGCGGCCAGCCGCTGCACCACCAGGTAGTCGCCGCGACGGATGAAATTGACCACGACGAAATCGCTACCGTCCTTTATCAGAGCTACCGGCCAGTCGGCGCCATTTGGGATCCGCAGCCAGACAGACTTGCCGTCGTCGAAGACCGTCTCCGGTTTGAAATCCGCGCTACCGGAAATGTTGTAGTCGAAATTGAGCTTCTCCGGAGAGACTGCAACGGTATCGGCGCCTCCCACGTGCGCATCCGGCCCTCCCTCGACCTCTGCCTGCTCAGCACGTTCGGATCGTCCCTCGTTGCGCGCTCTTACCTTCGCAGAAATCGAGGCCGGAATTCGAAAGCGAACCTTCTGGTAAAAAATGCCGCCCAAGGGGGACGAGACCAGCGTGAATTCGTAGCTACGCTTGTTGGTGTTCACCGACAAGGTGTTGACCAAACCAGGGGCCTGAGGTTTTACATACAGATGGTTTGCACCGTCGGTATCGTAGTCCCACCGGACACTCTCACCCCACGCCGGGTCGCCCACGATTTGCTCGTCGTCCGGGAACTCGATTGTGGTCATCTTCAGCGGCGCGCTGAGCACGCGGAAGATCTGGTCGCGGTTGTAGGTAAAAACCACAAGTCGGGAGTCGCCCGGCAACGCGATCGGCTCCACCCCGCCGTTGAACGGATTGGCAGGATTCATGGCGTCGCTGAGACTGCCAATGCCCAAACCAGGCAGCCCCAGTTTTCCGGCTTGCGGTTTTTCAGCGGTATGCCCCTCGGGGGACGACAACAGCATGGCCACTGCAAGGGCTAGGGCAATGGCGGTGAACCGGGAAGTGATACGAGATTCCATAGCGAGCGGGCCAGAGCCGTCGTCAGACGGCAGACTTTTGAATGCTGAAGAAAACTGGGTAGATGCCGAACGGGTTGGGGCCGAGCGCTGCGTCGCTCTGCGGTGGCTTCACCTGGTATCGAAACGTGATCGCGTACCGCTGGCGGCGAGGCTTGAACCCATCTTCCGTTGTGGTGGTGATGAACTCGACCACTACCGTGTTGTCAGGAAGCACCGCGATGTTCGTCACCTTTGGCTCTCGGACCAGGGTCGGCGAGGCGCTGATGGCACGAAACGGTGCATCGTCGTCGACCCATGACTGAAACTGGTCGCGTGCAGACCCGATCATCTGGTCTCGCACCGTCCGCAGGGTCCGCGACATCCGGGAATCCTCGATCTGCGGGGTAAGGATCGGTTCGATGGTGTACATGCGCATCACCAGGTCCTTGAACGCCCATTGCAGTTGCAGACTCTGCGGCACGTAGGATTCGAGCTCGCGCGTGATCGGCTTGCCGGTCGCATCGCTCGACACGCCAACCACCTTTACGACCGACGGTGGCGCTTCGCGCGTCATGATTGCCGCCAACGCCAGAACAGCAGCAACGAAGGTGGCGATCTTCCAGTGGTTCCGATCAACGACGATACGCGTGGTCCGGTCGAAAATGAGCTTCTCGGGGCTCTCACCGGCATACATCCCCGGTGCCACAGCCACGGCTTTGGTCTGATCGGATTTCTTGGAGAAGAGCTTCATCGGGATGCGCGGGAAACCCCGTCCTTCAGGACGGGGATGGATAGCGCGGCGTGCGCAGCACGCCCTTCTCCCGCTTCTCCTTTGTAGAGGCGATCTTTGGAACGAAAGTGGTAGCCATATCCATCGGCCCGCTGCACCAGCGAGCAATGGCGATGACTGATGCCCTGTACGACACCGTTCGGCGTTTGGATGTTGAATGAACCGGATGCCCGTACTGCAACGCGGCCCGCATAGGTACCGGCCTTCTTTCCGCTTGGCACGACAGCGTGCACCCGGTCGCCTGTCTGGAATCCCTTAACCTGCTTCTGGCGCATCAAGTAACCGCGCGGGAACCCCGAGGCAGTCAGCCGCGTGCGCTGGTAGCTGCCACGCCCCGTCGCTTTCACTTCAAGAGTGGGGCGCTGCCAGCCGGTGATGGCGTTAAGGTCGCCGACGCACGCCGCATCCAGTGCATGGGTCTTTGGAATGGTGTGCGCGGCCCGGTTGAACTTGGTTCGGCCTCCCGAGGCGAGTTCAAGTGGCAGGCCCGTGGCCCGCAAAGCGTTCGCCAATGCCCAGCGCGTCGCGTTGACGGCAGCGGCATCCTTCAGCGGACGCGATGCGGCCGCAAGTATGCGGGCCAGACGTTTCGGGTCGTCGACGTACTCGCGTACGTCATTTGCACCCTTGTCCTGGTTGCAGGGGCCGCAAGCCAGTCCAAGGTTGCCGATGCGGTTCGTGCCGCCATTTGCCGTTGCGGTCAAGTGCTCGATCTGAAGCGGGCGGTCCGTCGCGTCGCAATAGATGCATGTGCGTCCCCACTTCTCGAGCAGGTATTCGCGCACCTCGTAACCGGCGAGCGTACCCTGTTGGTACTCGACGCCAGAAATTTCCGGATTTTCCATTGCCTGCATGTCAAAGCGCACCAGCTCAGACGAGACGCCATTGACGGGAGCCCAACGGCGGATGCGCTGAACCCATGCCATCGTCGTGTCCACGCGATGCTGGAGCGATGGCGCGAGCCAGCCCGCAGGGCGTGTGCGATTCAGGAGACGCGGCGCCCGATAGCGCAAGTTTGCGCCGCGGCGACGCCGGCGCATGGAACGGCGAGCCGTCAGCCCTTCGCTGATCTGGCCGCCACGATGCACGAGTTCGAACAGGTTCAACACTGCCGCACCACGTCGGATCTCCCCGGATACGGAGCAAGCCAGCTCCGTATCGCGCACTAGCGCCCCCCCGGTCATCTTGCTGCCTGGGTCCAACTTGATACGCAGGGGCTGAAACTCGCAGTCATCGACCGTGCGGTCAACCAGACGGATAACGGCCGGCACAACGCGATGCACGCGCGCCCGGCGACGCTCAAGCAGCAATCGAGCGCGCTTCTCGGTGCATGGCATGAGCGGCTTGCCATGCTTGTCCAGAACAAAAACCGACATGATCGGCTCCTATATAAGTGCCCTTACGGGCCTTGTAACGCCTTCCTCACGGAAGGTCTCCCCTCGGGCAGGTTGTGCAGCAGATTGGGATGACTCCCGGCGATAGCCCGTTTCGTGCCTACCCGTGGCTTGTCTGCCGCCATCGCTTCCAGAGCGCCGAACTGAGGAAGCATTCGGCGGTGGGTCTGCGCACTTCTGCACAACGTAGCGGGCTGGTTACCGCTTGCCCTGGTCAATCTCGGGCTCTCGGGATTGCTCCCTCAAGCCCCTCCCTTCAGGGAGGGGTTATTGACGCCCGGCGACTTCCTCTTGGATGCCGCCAATTGAAACAGCGAAAGCCCCAACGCAGAGGGTCGAAAGCTATGCGATTTTCGAGAGCATTCCGCTTTAAATCGCCTATCTGCCTTCGATGAGGTCCTCGCGCATCGCCCGCCCCTCGGGCCGCTGACCTCGACTCGTTCGACTACCTGGCGAAGACCTCTTCGACCCTCTCTCTATGGCGTCTCGTGGCCAAGAACGGGTTTTTGACCGAAAGCTGGCATTTTGAGTGCGCCTTTCCGAGATCAACTCAATATCGTGATATTGGCGTCGAACGGAACAGCGAAAGCGCATTCGCATTTTTGCCGAATGCTCACGAAGATCGCATAGCTTTCGCTCCACACGCGGCGATCAAGCCCGCCAACAATAGCGGGCATGGATCCAGTAGCCGCCAACCACCCTTTCCTGCAGTTGAGTCAACTCGAAGAGAGCGCCGTCGCGATGTTCTTCGAGTCGCTGTCTCCCATTCGCCCGCACTTCGAGGCGCCCGACGTCGCCGAGATCATGATCAACAACCACCGCAGCGTATGGATTGAGCGACGAGGCGAGCTGCTCCGGCTGGATATCGAACTCGAACCAGCCAAGGTCGAAGGCGCAGTGCGCGCCCTGGCCTCGTCAGTGCAGAAGTCCGCCGTCCGCGGCACGTCCCAGGGGATCATCAACGCTGGCCACAAGGGCTTGCGTATCGCCGCGGTCATGCAGCCGACTGCGATCGACGGCCACGCGCTGAGTATCCGGCGGCATCGGGATACAAAGCTGAGCCTCGCCGACTACGCACAAGCCGGCGCCTTCTCGTTGCGCCACGCCCGAAGCGCCGAGGCCGATCGGCCTATCTTCAACGGAGTCGTCGAAGACGAAGCGTTGGCGGACGCTCTGACACAGTTGGTAGTTCGCCGGAAAAGCGTTCTGGTCGCCGGCGGTACTTCATCCGGGAAGACCACCTTCCTGAACGCACTCGTCGAAGTGATCCCGCCATCCGAGCGGGTCGTGACAATCGAAGACACGATGGAACTCAAGCCGCAAGTACCGAACACGGTCCGGCTGCTTTCGAACACCGACAAGAATGTCACGACGCAGCAACTCGTCGCGCTGAGCTTGCGCTTTCGGCCTGACCGGATTCTCGTGGGCGAAGTCCGCGGTGGAGAAGCGTTCGACCTGCTTCAGGCCCTCAATACCGGACATGACGGCGGTATGGCGTCCCTTCACGCCAACAGCGCGCCTGCGGCGCTGGCCCGGCTGGAAAGCTTGGCCATGCTCGGCATCCCCCAAGGCTCCCGCTGGGAACTCGACGACATGCGGAAGCTGATCGCCGAGAGTTTCAACTATGTGGTGCACATGCGCCGCACGGGAGAGACCAGACACGTTTCCGAGATCGTCGAGATCAAGGGAGCGCGCAAGAACGGATATGACCTCCAACGCGTTTTTTGACCACGAAACCAAATCATGCTGAATCGCACCTTCCACCGCACTGCACCGATCGTTCGCGAATACACCGCCCCGGTCGTATTGCTGGCCGCGCTTCTCACCGTCGCTCCCCCCGCTTTCGCCCAAGAGATTGCCGCCTTCTCGAATCTCGGGATCTTCGTCTGCGGTCTTGCGACGTTTATCAACACGAAGTACCTATTCGTTGGCGGTCTCGTCCTCTTGGTCTTCGGTTTTATTTCTTACGCTGCCTCCGAATCCACGCTGATAAAGGTTCTGTCGGTCCTGATCATGGGTGTCGGCCTCGCGGCTGCGGCGCCGTCGATCATGAAGCAGTTCGGCATTGGTGCCGCCTGCACGGGGTTCTAGCATGCGCGAGCACCATGTCAGCATTGGGCTCTCCCGCCCACGGCAGATTGGGGGAGCAGTTCGGAGCCTGGCCCTCGCGAATTGGCTGATCGTTGCGCTGCTGGTGTACATCACCTTCCGAAGCGGCTGGAAGATTCCGACGGCCTTCGTTGTGCTCGGCATGTTCTCCCACTGGCTGCTCGCCTGGCTCACATCACGCGACCCTTGGTGGAATCAGGTGCTCAACGTCTACAACCAGTATGGCGATCTGTATGAATCGACGCCGTGGCATGGCAAGTTGCACTCCCTGTTCCGCCGGCCCTACGGCTTTGACAGCGACCTGCCATGCTGAAGCGACGCCCGCTGTATGAGATCGTGCCGTGGCTGACCTCGATCACGCCTGAGCTGATCCTGAACAAGGACGGCTCGCTGCTCGCTACCTACGATTTTGAGGGGGTCGATGCTGACTCGCCGAACGCAGGCGATATCAGTTCCGCACGCGATCAACTCGACCAGGCGTGTAAGAGCTTCGACCATCGGATCACTGCATGGTGGCGGCTTCGACACCGGCGTGCCAAAGACTACGTGGGCGGCGAGTTCTCCGAAGGCGCCGATGCGCGCCTCGACGCACTGAACCGCGCGCACATGACCACCGGCAAATACTTCCGGAATACCCATTCCCTGGCGCTGGCCTATACGCCGGAAACCGGCATCGCCAAGTTCTTCGACAAGGTCGGCTTCCACATGACCACCGGCGGCAAGAGCATCTATGCCGCAATTTTCGAGGCCACGAAGGATACCCTGTTCGCTCGCAGCGCGTTCGCATTCGATCTCGAACGTGCTGCAACTGAAGTGAAGCGATTCGAGTCGATCCTCGACGCTTTTGTCGGTGGCGTACCTCGGCTACGAATGAAGCGGACGGTCATGCAGGACAGTTATGCGTCGTTGCATCAGACTGCCAATCCGAGCGTGCCGCCCCGCCGGATCCGATATCCGGTAACGCTACTCGACACGCACCTGACCGAATCCGAGGTGGCATCAGGATCCGAGCGACTGCTGTTCGAATCCGCTCACGGGAAGCGCTACGGAGCGATCATCTCCGTCAAGGAATGGATGAGCTTCCAGGAGGCCGCTCTAGACAGTCTCATGCAGATCGATGCTGAGCTCGATATCTGCATTATGTTTCGGTTTCTGGACACAGCTCGTGCAACCGCGTACATCGAGAAGGTCCGTCGATTCTACAAGATGGCGTCCTTCAACGTCCGAGGCATTCTCAAGCAATATTTTGCCAAGGAGGAGCCGGAGAACGATGAAGGTCGGATCGAGCTTGCCAAGGAGGCTGGCGTCGCGCTTAAGCGCCTAGCAGCCGCGAATGTTCAACACGGCTTCGCCAATATCTCGATCATCGTCTATGGCCATAGCGAGTCCGAGTGCGAAGATGCTGCGAGCGAGGTGGTCGGTGCGCTGACCAACGCGGGCTTCGGATCGATCCGGGAAAAGACGAACTTGATGCCAGCGTGGAACAGCACCTTGCCGGGTCGCTGGGACAAACAACGTCGGCTGCAGTTTGTCGAAACTCCAGCCATCTCCGATATCGCGCCGGTTCGCTCCATCCAGCCCGGGCCACTGCAGAATCATTGGCTGTCGGGATTGGCCGGCAAGGAAGTACCTCCGCTGACCTGCCTGCCTACCCGACATCGCACGGCGCAGCGCGTCGACTTGCACCAGCCAGGCGGCAACGGGCACCTCTTCGTGATCGGGCCAATCGGTGCGGGCAAGTCCGTATTCCTCAACTTCCTTGTGTCCCAAGCCGGGCGTCATGACGCGCGCCGCATTCGCTTCGACAAAGATCGCTCCACCCGCATTCCGACGTTGCTGAGTGGCGGCAAATTCATCGATGTGACGGGCAAGTTTCAGAGCTCAACACCGATCAACCCGCTGTCTCTCCTGGGTGACCCAAAGAATTTCACCTACGTCAGCGAATGGGTAACGCTCGCGCTCGAAGACGATGATTTTTCCCTCACGCCACAGCAGTCCTCCGATGTATTTGAGGCGGTGAAGATCCTGGCAACCTATCCGCGGGAACGCTGGATGCTCAGCTTTCTTGCGACGTTGCTTCACGACACGTTGCGTGAGCGCCTGCAGGTGTGGCTGAAGGGCGGTCAGTACGGCAACTTCTTCGACCATGCTGATGACGCGTTCGAGGTCAGCGACAACCTGTCGATCGAGATGGGGGACCTGTTCGAGAAGTACCCCCGCGCGGCGGCGCTCTTCGTCGACTACGCCTTCCACCGGATCAGCCAGTCCATGGATGGGCGCCGGTACACGATTATCGAGCTGGAAGAGGCTGGGTTCTTCTTCCAGTACGCGCGCTTCTACCGCCGTCTCGATATCTGGATCACCACGATCCGGAAACTTAACGGCGCGATCTGGATGGCAACGCAGTCTCTGCGCCAGCTCGAGCGTGTTCCAGACTTTGAAATTCTGAAGGACAACATCGGCAATCTGGTCTATCTGCCCAACAACCAGGCCAACACCAGCAAAGGTCTCTACAAGGACAAGTTTGGCCTGACCGATGACCAGATCCAGCTGATCAACGACGCGGTCCCCAATCGGGACTACCTTTGGATCACGCGCTCTCAGACCCGCATGTTGCAGAGCACGTTCTCCGACGAAATGGTAGCGATGCTTCGCTCGGACGGCGTTGCACAGCACATTCTCGACCAACACATCGCCACGGGTGCCCCCGATTGGCAAGACCGCTATGTGCGCGAGATGCTCGCGCGTTCCGCCTGAGGAGAACTGAACATGCAGAAATTGATTGCCAAGGCCACTCTTGCGGCAAGCATTGCCGCGTCAACCGGTGCGAATGCCACCGGCCTCCCGGTGATCGACGTGGCCAACCTGGCCCAGACGACGGTCTCCGCCCTTCAGTCGGTGAAGACTGAAGTCTACGAGAACACGAACATCATCTACCAGTACAAGATGATGGCCAACCAGCTGCTTCAGGCCACAGGCCTGGACGCGGACGCGCTCACGGAGCAAACGTCGTCGATCTCCGACAACATCAACGACCTGCAGACCTATGGCGCTGCCCTGAAGGACCTGTACGGCGGCGTGTCTGACAGCGCCGATTATCTGCACCGTGTCCAAAGCATGGTCAGTTCCTCAGGCAAGACATCTTCTCAGTGGTTTCAGGATCAAGCGTCGCTTCTGGCGAGTGGCGACAAGACGGCGAAGAACCTCTTCAATCTGGGCTCCAAGGTTTTTTCTAATACTGAAGCCCTCGCAAAGCGCCGGAAGCAGATTCAGGAGAAGACCAATCTGACCCCTACGGCCCAAGCTACGGCGCAGACCACCAACCAGATGCTCGACGTCCTGGCGAGTCAAAACTCAGATGTCCTGCGGCTCATGAGTACGAGAGCGCAGGCGGACGCTGCAAAGGAACAACAGGCCAATGCGGAGGCAACCGAAAAGACAGAGGCAATGAAGGGGATCGTCGCGGAACAGGACAGGCAATTGCAGCAGATCCGCAGCACGGTCTACACCCGCGATTATCGAAACCAATAAGGATCCCGGTGAGAGTCTTTCGATACCTGCTGGCCGGCATCTTCTCGGCGCTCCTTGTGTCTCTCGTGATCGTACGGCCCGCGCTAGCTCAGGCGTCGGGCGACTCTCCGACGACGGGCGTGAGCTCGCCAGCGCCGCCCTCCAACGAAAGCGGTGGTATTGCATTGGGCGGCCCCAAAGGTGCGGTGGGGGAGGCGATCGAGAAGGCACTCGCCCAATTTCGGTCCGTCCAGACAAGCATCATCACCGCCGCGGTCGCCATCAGCCACTCCCTGAAAGACGAAGCGGATAAGCTCGCTTTTGGCCTCGGGATCATCACGCTCACGTTAGCGTCATTGCGATTCGCCGCAACCAGTGATCCGGTCGCGGCGTGGACAAGCTTTCTGGAGACGATACTGCTTCTCGGCATCTTCGCGGCCATCTACGTCGGCTATGACCAGTTTGGACCCGGGATTCTTTCCTGGTTTCAATTCCTTGCGGACAAGATAGCCGGTACAAATTCCTCCAACCCCGGACTCGTTCTTGCCTCGGCTGCCGGCGGCTTCCTGGACGCGTTTCAAAAAGCGATGGATGCAGCAAGTTGGTACCAGAAAATTGGTGTCGCGCTTTCCTTCTTCGTGATGATGCTCGCCTTCGTGGTGTGCGCGGTAACGTCGGTGGTCTACACGTTCTTTACCGCACTCGGCGAGATTCAAGTTGCCATTGGGATTGTTCTGGGACAGATCGCTGTTGCGCTTGGATTCTCGGACTACACCCGGCGGTTCTTCTCTTCCTGGTTGGACTACATGATCACTGGATCGATGTATGTCGTCGTCGCCAACATCATGACCCGGCTGGTTTCCGCCTCGTTCGAAGCCTCTATCGTCGACCTCAACAACATCGGTAACCAATCGATTGCCGGTGCAGTCTACGCATTGATTATCTCGCTCTTCTTGCTGTTCCTCTCCTTTGAGATCCCGAAAATCGCCGGCTCCATCTGGGGCGGTGGTGGCGGCTTTAGCGGCTCGGCAATCATGAAAATGGCGAGCGGAGCGGGCAGAGGTGCCTGGGCGGCGGGCAAAAAGCTCGCCAAAGGATAAGCATGCACACCGCGGCCGATCCATCATCAATGCTTGAACAACACCGTGATCGCATCACGCTGGTATGCCAGTATGCGAACGAAGCCGATCCAGCGGACTTCGATCGACGATGGCTCTCCGTACTGAGGTGCTGCGCAGCTTGGTTCTCCTCCATGCCGTTGCGGCCCGATCAGCACGCCGAGCCGGGCGGCGCCTTTCGCGCGTCGGTCGAGGCTGCCTACTTTGCGATGCGTCTTTCCGGTGGGCAAAAGTTTGGGGCCGATCAACCGTCCGAACGCCGGCGCGCACTTGAACCGCAGTACCTCCACGCACTGTTCCTCGCAGCATGTTGCTCCCGCTTGGACGAGCCGTACCGCAACTTCCAGTTCTTCCGTAATCGGGACAACGCGGAATGGGTGCCGGTGTTTCACGGCGCGTTCGGGCCGTGGCTCGGACAGGACACCTATCGTGTGGTGCGGCGCGAATCGGCGGAGCCGGTTCAGCGCATGCGTACCGCCCTACTCGCTCGCGATATTCTTGGCGCAGAGCGGCTCGAGCAGTTTGACAGCGTTGTGATGTCGGATCTGCTGGGTTCGATTAACCCAGATCCCCGCCCGACCGGACTCGAGACGCTTCTGCACAAGGTCGCTCGCCAAGCGATCGACGCAGTGACGCAGTTCGAAATCAAGGCGCGTCGTGCGGCCTTTTCTCCTGATACGACGGCGGCGCCGAGTGCCGCCTTGCTCTCTGCGAGCGGCATCGTGTCGACCGGGGTGGCGCCTGTTGCGCCTTCTCTACCAGTCGCCCCGGCGACCAAGGAGGTCGCCCCGCCCGCCAGCGATCCGCCTGGCCAGACCGATGCCCCCGCCGGCGGCCAAGGCCGGCCTCAAGAGAACGGCGCAACAAGCACGTTGCCGGAGACGGAGCGCCCAAGCGTGCTGCGTCTCGATGGTGAGCGCACCGTGCGTAAGGAGGTCGCCGGCGATCCGTTCTCCGCGGTACTCACGACACCGTCGAACCTGATGCGCGACTTCTTCCGGGCGCTCTCACAGGACGTCACCGCCGGCAAAGTGAAGGTCGCCTGGGTGGACAATCGCCTGGCCATTCCGAAGCGCGTGCTCAGCAACTATGGCATCGCCTCCGAGACTCTCCTGGACAACCTACGCAAGCAGCAGCTTCTCTTCAAACAGGTCGGTCAAGACATTCTTCTGGTCGACAAGGTCGGCAGCCTCATCGCCCCCCGCCCGGCCTCGTCTAATGAGCTGCAGTGATGGACCACTACGTAAGTCACTTCCGCCCGATCTTCGAGTTCCGCGCTGCGGTCGGCTGGGCGCTGGCCCTGGTCCTGCTGCCGTTCTCGGGAATGCCGCACGCCGCGTACTTCGCGCTGTTCTGCGCGGTGGTTCTCACGGCACGCTCGGCACAAGTATGGGCTGCGCTGAAATTTCGCATGGCCATCTCAACGAAGTGGTTGTCCCTCATTCACATTAGCGAGCTGATCGGCACCAGCAACCGAATGAAAGAGGACATCGATTCGATGTACCTTGGTTTGGGCTTCGAATGGACACAGAAGCATTGCCAGATCGCGTACGACGTTCTCCGGATGCCGTCGACGGAGATTCCCGGCCTGCCCAGGTGGCTTCCCCATGCCGTGGCTGCACGTGTCGAACAGGTCTTCGCCCCCAGAAACGCAATTCGCGATCGTCTGCCACAGGGCAAATCTTGGATCCACGGGATGGAACCGGTGAAGGCAATTGTCCCGTTTCACTACAAGGCCATGCCCGGCCATACGCTGGTTGCTGGCACGACCGGCGCGGGTAAGACCCGGACGTTCGAGATCATTTCCACGCAGGTGATTCACAGCCCTGACGACGTTCTGGTGATCATCGACCCGAAGTCGGATGCGGAATGGATTGCTAGGGTGAAGCGCGAATGCGAGCGCGTCGGTCGCAAGTTCCTCTATTGGAAACAGGCCGAGCCCTCCAAGTCGATCCGGCTCAATCCGCTTGAAAACTGGTCGCAACCGTCCGAGATCCCGAGCCGCGTCGCGCAGTTGATGGAAGAAGGCCCTTTCCGGCAATTTGCGTTCTTGTTCATGGATCGCAGCGTGAAGGGCGAGCTTTACGTGGGTGACAAGCCTAACCTCCGCTCGATTCTTCGCTATGCGCAGGGCGGCGTCAACGCGCTACTCGATAGAGGCTTGCGCCGATTCTTCCCTGAGGCCGGGATGGCCGATTGGGAGGACGAGGCCAATGGCTTCATGCAAAAGGTGGGGCAGCGAGCCGGCGGTACCCTGCTCGACGCAATGGTGCAAATGTATGTTGAGCGGTTCGCCAACGCCGGCCGCGGTCACGAGTCCATTGACGGGCTAGTGTCCACCTATCAGCATGATCGAGACCACTACGGCCGGATCATTGCCTCCGTCCTGCCCTTGCTGCAGATGCTTGCGACTGGTGAAACCGGCCTGATGCTGGCGCCCAAGGCTGATGACTTTGAGGATGACCGTGAGATCTGGGATATCGACAAGGTGATCAAGCAAAAGGCGGTCCTTTACGTTGGCGCCGACTCGCTCGCGAACTCGATGGTCGCTCAGGCCATCATGTCGATGATTCTCGCCGATGTCGCGTCCGTGGCGGGTGCGATCTACAACTTCTACAAGAAGCCGCCCAAGGTGGTTCTGATGATCGATGAGATTGCCGAGGCTATCAACGAACAGACGATCCAGATCCTGAACAAGGGCCGCGGTGCAGGCTTCAATGTGTTCGCCGCCTTCCAAAGCCGTTCCGATGTCACATCCAAGCTCGGAAACGTGGCCAAAATGATGCAGGTTTTAGCGAATCTCAATAACCAAATCGTCTTACGCTTGGAAGACACCGACACGGCAGAGTGGATCTCCGACAAGTTCGGTGAAACAGCGATCCGCAACCTGGTCACCTCTAGCAGCACCAGCACTGGCACCGAGGCTCACGTTGGTGAGTTCAGCGGATCAGTTTCGCGGTCCTCACAGCTCGAGAAGGTTCAGTTGGTCCCGAAGGAGCTCATCACGATGCTGCCGAATCTGCAGTACTTTCTGCGCATCTCCGGTGGCTCTGTCCACCAGGGTCGCATTCCTATCATCCAAGGTTAATTGTCAATGTCCGTCAGTCTTTTCCGACAAATCGCCAGGGAGTACAAGCTCTCGGCAAAGCTGTCGCCGGTCTTCAACCTTTCGCCCGATCTGGACGACGCTTGCACGCGGGTTGTCGATTACATTGGGGTGAACTTCCGTGTTCGCGAGGAGCCGCTGGTCAAGGAAATGCTCGTTGACGCAATTACGGCGTGGCGGGCCGCGCGGAAGCATGGGGATGCCAATGTTGCATTCATGAAGGGGCTTTTTGGCCGTTCCCACGATCTCTACACGATGCGCTACGCGGCGTTCAAGGGAGAGAAGTACACCGTCTGGTATCCATTCAACGAACCGATCCCCGCCTTCGAACAACGCCAGGCACCCGGCTATGTCTGCCAGGTGGTGAATGAACCCGTGCCAGGCACGGTCACTCAACGTAGTGCCGCATTTCAGCTCGCGGCGCGCGTCCTGACCGGGCATTCCTTCTGTCGCTACTTCGAGGCCTACGATGTCGCTCGCGACTTTGCACACTAAGGCGATGGCTCTGCGAGCCCGAGTCGACGGGTTGCCCATCGCGATAGCCGCGCGCGTCACCGGCGTCGATCGCGCACTGGCCGCGTCGATGGCCACGTGGATTCGGATGCACCGTGAGGAGGGCGAGCCACTTGGTTCCACGCCGGACCACTTCGTTGCCGGCGGGGCCGCGCCCTGCTTTGCGTTGCTCCGCATCGCCTCCGACCGCCCCGGAACGTTCTACGGTGCCATTATTGCGACCTTCTGTCTTCCCATCTTGATCGCTCTTCGGTGGGTGCTCTGACATGGCGAGCAAATTCGCATCTCACATCCGCCTCTGGTTGCTGGCCACCCCACTCGTGCTCTGCGTAGCCGCGCCGATGCTTCGGGACGACAGCGTGTTCGAAATAGGAGCAACCGAGCAGGAATCGGTCGCAGAAGCGTTGGGTGAGCATCGCGCAGACCAGGCGACTAAGGCAGCCAACGATCGATTCGACCGTTGGTTCGTGCAATCGGGAGCGATGAAGTTTTCGTTCTCCGGCTCCGACGTGCGCACTCAGTTTTCGGACGGCGGGGCTGCTGACATCGGGCGCAGGTGGGTCCGGCATCTATGGCTGTCAGTGTACCGAGGCGTCTATCGGGCTTCAGTTGCCGGTTACTGGCTCTTTGGTTCGCTGGTTTTCCTCGCTGCCCTGCTCAATGACGGCGCTGTGGCCAGAAGAATCAAAGCTGCCTCGGCCGGCTTCGCCAACCCGGTCTCATTCCACGTCGCGGCGCACGGATTGTTGCTTTGCTTCGGCATCACGTCCTCGGCCATGTTTGTCCCCGTGCCGCTGCTCGCCTACTGGTGGAACGGTGCGGTCGGCGTGGCCGGCTTCCTCTGCTGGCGCCTGGCTTCCTCGTTTCACGTCGGTCGATAGTGCGCCAGCCAACACCATTTCTGATTTTCGGGCACCCCCTGCCACCTTTGGGAGATACACCATGACTGCAACAACCGAATTGGCGAACACCGTTGAGCGTGAAGAGCTTGCGCTCCCCGCCGCCCCCGACACCGATGCGTTGGCGGGCGCCACGGACATGCGTCCGGCGTCGGAGACGCTGGACGTCGATGCCGAGCTGCTCGAAATGGAACAGTCGGCGGATGCCCTGCGCAAAGAGGGGTTGATCTCCTCGGCCGATCTGGAGCGGAAGATGGCCGCGGTCGAGAGCACCCGCAAGATGTTCCGGGAGCTCTCGCCGGAGGACCGTCAGGCAATCGTTCGGCGGCGCCGTGAGCTTGGCCTGCAGATCCTCACGCGCGAGCTGGCAGGCGCGTCGGTTGTCGTGGTCGGCCTCCGGCTGAACCACACGCGCCTGCGCCCGTTGTTTGAGCAATGGTGGCCATACATGAACCGGATGAGCCTGAACCTGCAACGCTTCGGTCAGAGCACATTTTCTCGCACGGAACTCTCGACGCTCGAGACGTTCCTCGAACGTGAGGTGACCAAGCTGGAAGAATACGTTGACGAAGTGCTTCGTGTAGCGACGGGATACAGGACTCAGCGCCAGCAGGAGATGGCGGCGAAGAGCGACATCATCTTCGAACCGACGATTACCCGGCCGTCGATCGATCTGGAGGTGCAGGCGTACTCGCGCTTCGCAGTGCGCACACTGCAGATCCTGACCAAGTTCGACAAGGCGATGGACCAATTCGACTTCATGGTGTGGAACGGGATTCGCGATCAGTCTGATGTGAACGAGGAAGTGACCCGCTTCCTGCGCAAGTTCCAGCCGCTCGGCCTGCGCAGCTACACCACGCACCTCAAGCTGATGACCACGGTGCGGGGCGCCTGACGATCCGGGCTGAAAGTATGGCAGCGACGAGGCCGTGGACTGGTCATGTGCCACGGGGAGAGAACATGTGGCATCAAGTGGCATCGCACGGCGTTTCCCCGGTCCTCGTCGCTGCCACTTAGTGGCAGTTACTGGCACCAAGTTCGCGATGGTGCTCCTTTGTCTGCGATGCGCGGTGCATCTGGCACTTACTGGCACGCCGGGACGTGCCCAAGAATCCAAACGAGACCCTATACATGGCGCTTGATGATGTGTTGGCGGGCCTCAATCCCGCCCAGCGCGAAGTCGTGGAGCTTCGTCGGCACTGCGTCGCGGTAGCCGTGCCTGGGGCTGGGAAGACAGCGACCATAGCAGCCAAGGCCGCAACACTTCTCGCCGACCCAGAGGTAACAGTGGGTGCCGTGACTTTCAGTCGGGATGCGGCCATTGAACTGCGCGACCGGATCCTGGCCCTTGCCGTGCCCTCGGCAAAAAAGCGCCTACTCGCGGGCACCTTCCACTCGCTTGCCTACAAGCAGTTGCATCGTGCATCGGCAAGCCGAATTGAGATAGCAAGCAGTGGCCACCGCCTCGCGATCCTGACCCAGGTACTTCAGGACACGGGCATCGGCTGGAAGGTGGAGGATGCCCTTGCCGCGATCGAGCGGCTAAAGACGGTGCTCACTGCCCCCGATCCAGGAACGGTCGACTCGCAGTTGTACTTGGCCTACCAAGAAGCGTTGGAGCGGAATGGAAAGATCGACTTCCAGGACATGCTTCGCCTCTCGGTCGACGGCATGCGCCGGAAAGCACTGAATCCGTACGCTGTTACCCACCTTCTTGTAGATGAGTATCAGGACTGCGATGACCTCCAGGCGCAATGGACCGCCGCCCATGCCGATGCCGGCTCGACCGTGACCGTGGTCGGCGACGACGACCAATCCATCTACGGGTTCAGGTCGGCGCTCGGCTTTCGCGGTATGGAGCAGTTCATCAATCAGTTCGACGCCAAGACTGTCGTGCTGGGCAAGAACTACCGCTCTCGCGCGGAAATCCTGGCAGCCGCCGATCTGGTCATTCGGAACAACAAGGATCGGATCCAGAAAGACCTGGTCGCGGACCGCGGGCCCGGAGGAACGGTGCACTTCGAGCGATGTGATAACGAGTACAACGAGGCAGTGGCCGCAGTCGAGGCTCTCACGCCGTGGCTCCGAAACGGCGCAACCGCCGCCGTGCTCGCGCGCACCAACCGCATTCTGGATCCGGTTGAGGCCGTCTGCCGCTCCCATGGCATCAAGTATTTCAGGGCGGCGGGAAAGTCGATCCTTGATCGGCCAGAGGCAGCCTTGTTTGGCACGCTGCTCAATCTCATCCAAAGGGCGTCAGACTCCGGCGTCGATTCACTACTGAGCCACGCCGGGATCGGAAGTCACGAGCTGATGCTGCTGCACAAGAAGCTGGGATCGGCTTGGAATGGCGCGTCTGCGAAGAAGAAGGACCTTCTGGACATGGGCCTGTCCGAGGAGTCGACGAAGAAGTACCGGGACTTCGTGAAACGGATGGCAGACTGGAGATCGCTTTGTGACCGGGAATTCCACTCTCTCGTGCTCGATGGAGTGCGAGAGTGGATGCTGCAATGGGCCGTTTCCGACCAGGCCAAGCGGGCAATCAACACGACCTATGACGTCCTGTCGAACCTCAATGGCCCGTTTTCAGATCGACTCGAATATCTGCGGCGGAAGAACAACGAACCAGCGCCAGACGCATTGGTCCTCACGACAATGCACGCCTCGAAAGGACGCGAGTGGGCGCACGTGGCGCTGATACGGGTCGAGGAGACAGTGATCCCTGACGACGGAAGCACGGAATCGGAAGAGCGTCGCCTTTGCTATGTCGGGATGACACGCGCGCGGGACTCGCTGAGGATCAGCACTGCTAAGAAGAACCCTACTTCCCGATTCGTAGTTGAGGCGGGACTAGTATAGCGAGCCTGTGGAATATTCCACCGATCGACCGCTCGGCGGGCGCCATCGTTCACCTGCCGGCGGAGGCCACGTGCCGTGGCATGTGGTGGCGCAAAGACGTCTCCGAACAACAAGAAATGGTGCCGGACGGCTATGTGCCATCAGACATCGTCGCGTGAAGCGCGCCTGCACTGGATGCGATCGCATCGTGCAATCTCCCGCACTTGGCCATTCCTTCGACCTCGGCATCTCCGGCCGGGGCTTGCGCGCCAACATCCTCGTCTCAAGATGTCCGCCGGAATCGAGACACCAGAGCCTCCCTGGGTCGCTTCGATCGCGGGAAACGGTACTTGCCGGACAATTGCCCTAAGGTCGGCACTGGCATGAGCGCGTCGGATCTGGCGCCCTCAGCACAGTTGCGCTAGGTTGAACTCGCGTTTATTCGTCTGTTGCGCCACGGACCGGCCATAACACGCCACCCCTCCTTCAGCGCGGGCACGGACTGGGCTGGCCAGGGTCTGCGGCGCCACGCACAGAGGTCTCAGTGAGCGTAGCGGTTCACGGACTCTAGACGTTCCCACCAAGGATGAATGCGAGGATATCGTCCGCTGAGGGCTCGCCCCACGTCTGATCCGCAAGCCAGCGGAAGAAACTGGACTGTGCAAGTTTGCTGGGCTTCTTGGACGCTGGCAGGCGCAGATCTGCAGCTGCACACTGTTCGTTGTACTGGCCTATGAGAGCGCTCTGCTCATCGGGCGAGAGTTCCATAAAGTACGCCTGAGCATCTGGAAGGCGTGCGGCGATGTATTGATCTTTCGCTTCGGCAGGCGTTCTTGCGCCTACAGCCTTTGGTGGCTTCTTGTCGACGTGGGTCTCTTCAACTGGTGAAGCTGCTTTGGCCCAGTCTTCTGTAACCGCTTTCCGGAAATACGCGGCCACGTTGTCCAGCGACGGGACGTTCTTCTTGCCAATGCGTGCCCTGGTGTAAGCGACGGCCTGCCTTACTCGTTCCGCACCATAGGTGCGGGTCATCTTCTTGGCCTCGGTAAGGGGTACGCCGAATTTCACGACAGCCTGAATCAAGTCGAGATCCTGCTGGTCTTCTTCCGGCGGCGTCTCCTTTCGCTTGATCTTGAACTGGAGCTCCATCACCGAACGTCCATTCTTGTGCTCAACGAGTTCGATGAGGTGATCGGAAACGGCATTGATCTCCTCGATGCACGGGTTGAGCACGGCTCGCTTGAAGATTTTGTACTCTTTGTACTTCGTCTCGCTCTCCTCGCGACCCAGGATCAAATTTCGGAAGATGGTCAGTGGAATTCGGGTAGTCACGCCAATCCGTTCATACCGGACGGTGTTCTCCCAAAGAGCGAGGGAATGGGCACGCCGGAACAGTTTCGCGATGCGCATGTCGATCATCGCAAACCGCTCGGGGTTCAGGAGTTCCTCGGAAATCTGCGGTGCAAACGAATAGGATAGCTGGGACCCAGTGATTTTCGCGCCGGCGACAAGCGTCGAACCAGTCCAGGTGGCGGTGCCGTCGCTGTTCAATTGGTCCCAATCCACCACGGTCCGCATGAGCGATTTTGCCGTTTCCTTGATGTAGCCTGTGTCCTTCGTGGTCAAGCCTAAGCCAGCCATCATCTCCGGAATCGATATCTGGAAGATCGTTGCACCGTCGCTCTTGGCAAGCCGATGCTCGATCGCATTCTTAATCAGGGCATTGAACAGACGCCGTTGCTGTAGAGACAGTGCACCGCCAACTGGCGACAAGTGAATCGCCTGAACGGCCTTCTTGAATGGTTCTGGCACTTCGGGTTGTTGGAACAACGCGATTTGCGCGCCTTTCTGACCCGTGGCTGGTTTGGACATCTAGGACCGGTGTTGGCGATGGATTGGTGAAATCTTAGTCCTCATTCGTTCACCTATCAAGCTCGGCACAGGTGCAGCCCGTCATGACCAGAGTCTTGCCATCACTGCTATCCCGTCTCGATTCGCTTTGCCCAAAGAATCCGGAACTTAGCTCGGTCACCTCATGGGGGACTTCAGCTATGCCTGCCCCAAAATCATTCACCTAGGCTTCGAAAGCTACCCAAATTTGTTCGCCTTTTGGCGAAATTGTGGCCCTATAGATCACATCCGCGCGACTGAGACGCGAAAGGTGAATGTTTTTGGGTAGCTTTCGGGGAATAAATCCGCGACGTCTGCCGTGCGTCCGTGCGTCAGATCGGCCTCGGTAGCAAAGGTATGATAAAAGTGATATTTAGCGCACTCATAACCCAGGGTTAGATTCGCTATTCCCCATTTCCTTTCACCTTACGACGTCCCCAAACCTGTTCACCATCACTTCATGGCGGTCAGCAGGTGAAGTACTCACTCACATATCGCCACCCCAAAATCGTTCACCTTTGGCACCCCCAAGACTGTTCACCTATGGCGTCATTACTGGCTTTCGGCGAGCTCCGCGGTTCCGGGGACCCCAAATACCTTCACCTAAACGCATCCCCAATACTATTCACCTATCGGTCGTAGCGCTCTGAGGGCCTGAAATTTGAGGGGATCCTCCTCCCCAAAAAGCTTCACCCTAAGGTCGCCCCAAATCTCTTCACCTCCAGATCACGTGCCAGAGCGCCAGCCACCTCCCCAAAATGGTTCACCCTTCCCCCAAATCCACAGCCCTTTCGCCCCATCACTGTTCACCATATCCCCAAATCCCCAACCCTTTCGCCTCATCACTGTTCACCATATCCCTACTACTGTTCACCTAACCTCCCGGAAACCCTTACTGGGCGCGGATCTTGGGCGGCTAAAGGTTTACCAAAGGGTTTACAGTGTGTAATAAAGCACTTAAACCAGCGTGCGTCTCTTTGCAAGACATCCACCCACCCTGCCCCAAGCTTCAGAGCTCGACGTCAGCACGACATCTACTGAGATGGCTCTACCACCAGGAGCTAGCTCGTGCGCTACCTGGCCGCTGCTGAAAGGAATATAGGACCCCCTACCTTGCCTGTCAGTGAGCCTCAATAAGCTCTCAGAGACGGCGTGCTCGACCGCTAGCACATGCTAGCGACCCGAGGTCAAGCAGCGGCGCTACGGTCCTGTTCGGGCTAGCATCACTGACGACTGGAGGTAGCGCTGCCTCTTCGGCCAGGTTCTCGCTCCCCGCTGATATGAGCAGCTCGCGGAAAGCCAAGCCACTTTCGCCTTGAACACCTAGTCAGTTAGAAATTACCAGGAGCGGGTTCAGCACTCGAACGTGCACGGCGGTAAAAAGACAAGAAGGGGGCAACGCCCCCCTTCTTGTCTGGTATCTAGTAGCTATCAGCTACCTTTTGTGCTTAGCTTCCATTGCTTCGACAGCACGCTCAAGTAGTGCGCCAGCCGGGAGATTAAGTGCTTCCGCCAGTGCGTTGAAGCGAGCAATCGTCTCCGCTGTGGCCTTGATGTTGATTTGCATGTTGCGGCCGGTTGTAAAGCGGCGTTGGCGCCGGACAGGCGGTGTTGTGGCTGCCGTTTCCAGCTTCCGCGCATCGCGACTAACGAAGCCGTTTTCCTTGGCCAGTTGCTCGATGGCTGTGCGGTCAGCACGGGGCTTGTCGTCCCGCGGCTGGGGCTCGAATTCTTCGAGAGCTGCGTCAAGAGGATTTGCTCTGCTCATGTTCACGCCACCCTTGCTGTGTCAGGTTGATCCTTGCGCAGGAATTGGAGAGCTTCGCCAGCAAATGCCTCGGCATTCTCGATCGCCTTATCTACATTCGAGACCTCCGAGCGGCTGAGCCCGGATAGCGACTGCCGGTACGAGAACATTGCCTTGAACGCTGCCCGTTCATTCAACTCGGTCACGAACATCGGAATTCCTGCCTCCGAGAACGATTGACGGATATGAGCCGTGTCACGACTTCGAATTGCAACAGAGGTTCTTGTGAAGAGGACCGCGTAGGGGAGCTTATAGTCAGGTTTGTGCTTCTGAATCCCGCGCTCGTGAGCACGAATGAGGCGAAACGCCCGGCCGGCCTGTTCCGCGTCGAGCTGGGAACCCTGGGTTGGCACTACGACGAAATCCGCCTCGCTAATAGCGTGAGCTACGATGGTCGCTGCAGTTCCCTCGAGGTCAACGATCACGAAAGTGGACTCCTTCGATGCCTCATCGATTCTGTCGGCAATGTCTTCCTCCGTGACATCCGACACCACTTTCATCGTCTTCGGTGCTGCACCCCCTTTAGCCCAAGTCTGGACGGGATGATTCGGATCAGCGTCGATAACCGTGACGTCCCGGCCCCGCTCCGCAATTTGCGTGGCAAGAACCAACGCTGAGGTGGTTTTCCCTGCGCCGCCCTTAGGGCTAACAAACACGATGGTTGGCATCGAAGTTCCTTAGTTACTTACATTAGCTGGTAGCTATCAGGTAAAGAAGCAATCTGGTATCTGATTGGTATCCATAGTAGCGGATAGCTACCCGATATCCAAGGGGTATCCGATAGCTATCTTGGTACCGCGGTAGCTATCTTAGTAGCCACTACAGTACCTAAGAGGTAGGCTTTAGGTATCTGATGGCTACTAAGGTTGCTCATTCGCAGTTCGTAACTGATTGATAAATATATATTTTTCTTTATTATGGTACCTGATAGGTACCTAGGAGATACCATTTTTTGGTGATGCCGGCCGCTTCATTCAATTGGTAGCTATCGGCTACCTACTTTGCCCGCGGACAGCGCAAGCACGGAGAAATTCAATGTTGAGGTCACACGGATCGCCGCAAAGCTACTTGATAGCTACCAGCTAACAATCCTTATCGACCGATTCGTCCGTCGCGCCGAGCATCGGCTGAGACGAGAGAGGGTAACTTTGCGTTCTCAGGTCAGTCTTAATTGGGCGAGCTAAGCTACTAGATAGCTACCAGCTAAAAATGACAAGGTTGATGGAAGAAGGCGTGCGGGGCATCATGACTGATCGAATTCCTTTCCTACCGGACAATGCACGAGCGCCCCGGCCCCAAGACCGACTTTGGAGTATCTGGTAGCTACTAGCTACCCGTGGGACGGATATCCTGGCGCAACGTATTACCACGGGAAAACAACCAGAACGACGCAGCCATTTGCCGCCCGTTCCCGGTTGATCCAATTAGGTACCTGATAGCTACCAGCTAGCCTTACGCCTGAGCTTACGATTTGGCTGTCTGGTGCAGACTGACCGGCGCATTGTGGCTCGAACTCCCCACTCTTAGAAGGTGCGGCCTCAGTGTGTAAATAGTCGCTCGAGGCCCCTTCACTGCCCATATCGCCTGACCGCTCTGGCCAACTGGACCAGGCCAAGCAGATTGATAGCTGGTAGCTACCAGCTATTTCTTGGTTTGAGACCCGGGCAGCGTATTGGTTTTGGCAACCTGAGCGAGAACCTCGATTTCTCTTGGTTGATGCGATCAGGCAGGGTAGCCAGTAGCTACCAGCTAGCATTAGGCAATTGTGCCTTTGATCTAGCCGACTGCATTAGAGTCCGCACCAATTCTTAAGGAAAAACTATCTGGTAGCTACCAGATACGATCTGGTGAGGAATTGGCCGGCGGCCGTAGGGAGAGGAGGGCGCTATGAATAGCCGCTCGAACTCCCTTCATTGCCAAGCTTCACCTGTGCCATGACGCTCTCGTTGATGGTTCCGCTCTATGGTTGGTAGCTATCAGTCATCTACCGGCCAAGGTGGCTGAACCGTACTTGGCTTCGATAGGCAACCAGGACAACGTTCCTATCACCAAACAGCTTCGGCGCAGCGAGTGCCATCGCCAGATAGCTACTAGCTAACCTCGGTGGGCATCTGCCCATCATCTGACTCAGTCCTGCTGTTTGGATACTATGTAGATACCAGATAGCTACCAGATAGCGGATGGGCGAGGTATTAGAGATGGGCAGCCCAGTAGAGGGCGCAATGCCTCTACTACTGATCGCAGCCTGTGATCTGCCGCACTCCGGCATTCAAATTCAATCTGTAGCTGGTAGCTACCGGCTATCCGATCAGCGTCCGCAGCATCGCGCGGTTATATACTGAATAGTGCTCAGTCAGACCGCCGGCTTCGATCATTGCTTGTGGCACCTCGATTCCCCGTGGCACAAATGGCTTTTAGCCAAGGCGAGGGCAACCCCTCACCATCCAGCCGTAGGCTATGTCGCGCTGTCGGCCGGTCCAAAATGCCGCCGTCGATGACAGTTCGGGCAGAGGGCGAGGGCGTTGTCCACCGTATCCTCACCGCCATCTGCTAGATGGACGACATGGTGCACCTCCAAATACGGCGAGTTGTCGGATTTGCGTCGAAATGGCGCAACCTGGCTGCATCCCTCGCACTGGCCGTTTGCGCGATCGAGTACTTGCAGCACCACGTCGGCGTTACGCGCGAAAACAGTTGTGGTTACCGTGATGCGCTTCGGTGTCTTGGATGCCCGCGCCAACCGCTGTTTTCGCTCCTCAGGGCTTCTGCGTGACGCCGCGTCGAGATCTCGCGCGAAGGCCTCATTGAAGTCCTTCAGCGTATTCTTCTGCGATGGCGTCGGGAACGCTTCCGTGATCCATTTACGTCGATCGCGGGCGTAGCGATATTCCTGCATGGGGGTAATGGGCACGCGTCCCTTCCCAAAGGTGCGCGGGTACACCGGCGTTTCGCCCTTGATGGCGCGCACATAGTCGTCGAAGGCCGAGGCGTTGAGTAGCGCGGCATAGTAGCGATGCCGCGGGTCGGATGTGCGTGCCGCCCGTTTCTCCAAGGCGGCTCTATCTAAGATGATGTAGCTCATTTCCCATTTCCCGCAAAACCAGTTGTCCTCACCTGGCGGGCGCCACTCGACAGTCAAGCGCGTCGATTCGTTTCATCTTCCCGAATCAAAGAACCGCTTCATTGCGTCCATGCGGCGGGCGTCCTCGGTGGTTACGTAAAGTGTTGTCGTGTCCAGCGATGCGTGCCCCGCGTTCTGCTTGACCGTCTCGAGCGGTGCGCCGGCGGTCAATGCGGGGGAAACATGAGTATGCCGCATCCAATGTGTGCTAGCCGTGGCCAGCCGCGCCCGGCCGCGCGGGTCTACCGGCTCGAGTTCGACGGCGCATGTCTGGAAAAAGCTACTGAATTGACTGGAAGGGGCTCCGGCCGCGCGCCTCAGCAATTGGAAAGCCCGGACAGTAAGACGGGGAGGGTAGGCCGACCTCCCTGTTGATCTGATCTGCCGTTGCTGAGAGTGCTAGTTCCCGTCTTTGCTCCAGAGCTGCTTCATTGCGCGCATACGTCTGGCGTCCTCTGTCGTCACATAGCGTGTTGTCGTGTCTAGCGATGCGTGCCCAGCGTTTTGCTTGACAGCTTCCAGCGGCGCACCGGCAGCCAGCGCATGCGATATATGAGTGTGCCGCATCCAGTGAGTGCTGGCCGAAGCCAATCGCGCCGCGCCGCGCGGGTCTACCGGCTCGAGCTCGACGGCGCATGTCTCGAAAAAGCGCTTGATCTGGCGATAGAGGGTCGATCCGGCAAGTCCAGCGTCGGCGCCGGCAGTGTCCCGTTTCGCCCAGGGCGCGCGCTCGGCCTGGTCCGTGGCATGGCCGAGCAACGCGACACCGCGGCTAGCCGCCGGATCCGCGGAAAACCCGCGCGTCTGCAGGTAGCGCCCGAGTGCGGCGATGGTGCTATCCGGCACCGGAACGCGGCGCAACTTGTTGCCCTTGCCGAGTACTGTCAGCCACCAGCCTTCCTCCCGCTCCCCGGTGCCCGGCTGGGCGAGGCTCACCCATTCCAGGTCGTCGGTGGTGACGCCGATCACCTCGGAGAGGCGCAGCCCGGTGGCATACAGGAGGGGCAGGGCGACCTGCAGGCGTTGATTGGCCGAAGTGGGAACCAGGCGGGCCAGACAATCGGTCACGAATACCCACTGGTCTTCGGTAAGGCTCCGCCCGACATCCAGCTGCGGCGTGGCGCTGCGCGGGACGTGAATTCCCTGCCACGGATTCCCGGCCAGGTAGTTCTTCGCGTTCAGGTACGAGTAGAGGTTGGTCAGCACGCCGACGGCGTAGCGTTGCGCGCTCGGATTGAGCGGACCCTCGAAGGGACGCCACAGCGGGCTCCAGCGCTCACGGGAGCGTGGCGCACACCAGTCAGCGGGCGGCGCGGCGAGGAAATCCCGATATGCCAGACAGTCGTCGGTGTCCATTGAGGACAGTGGTTTGCGGCGGGCAAGCAGCGCCCACAGCAGGAAGCGCTCGGCCTCCTTGCGATAGGCGCGCTGGGTATTGGAGAGCCAGTTCAGCCAGTCGAGCGGGCCGGGGACGGTGGCCACGTCCCGCCGGCGCTCGCGCAAGCGTGCCACCTGGTCTGGCGGCAATCCCGGTTTGGCGCGTAGCCACGACAGCACGGCTTCATAGTCGTTGTGTGCGCTGATGAGGCAGCGGGCCTGCGGAAGGCGGTAGGCACCGTTGCGACCGTCCAGTTCGGCCGGCATGACGAGTTTGTCTAGCGGCACCAAGGTCGCATCGTTGGTGCCTCGCGGCACCACGCGCGCGAGTTCGTGGGCGTAGCGCTGGCGGCGCGGTACCGCCACATGAGGGCCGATCGTCTTGCCGAGCGTTTCAGTGTGACTGGTCAGGAAGGCTTCGATCGCGCGAGCCTTGCCCGCGCCAATCCCAGCCACGCCCCGGGCCCAGCCATTGCCGAGCCCGTTGATGCGATCGATGAGGTCGGCGAGCGTGCTCACGCCGGCGGCCTCCAGCCGTATCGCCAGAGTATCGGCCAGCCAGGCGCGGCAAGCGTCTGCGGCCAACACGGGCTGCGCGTATTTTCCTTCCAGCCAGTCGATGGCTTCCAGTTGCCGGCGCATCAGCGCGGCACGTTTGGCCTCGCGCTCGAGCGCGCGACCGAAGCGGGCCCGGTACGCCTCCATTTGCTCCGATTGGGAAAACCCGTCCAGCCCGGCCTCAGCCGCAAAATCCTCCAACGACGGCAACCCCTCGCCCGGTCGGCCGATCTGGCGGAAGTCAACTCGCACCAGGCGAGCCATGCCGTACCGTTCGGCGCGGCCGGCGGCCGCGGCCAACTCCCCACGCAGCCATGCCGTGACCCGGCGCACCTTCGGGTGATCTGCGAACCGTGCAGCGGCCGCGTCGGTGGTAGTCGAGTCGCCCGCTGCAGCCGTTGCCGGCGCTTCGTCTTCAATCTCACCTTCCTCGGCCAGATAGCGTTCCCACATCGGGCGCGCGGGCATGCCCTGGATGAGCGCGCGCAGAAAGCCGAAGTGGCCGCGATGCAGCGGCCGGCGCGTCACCGAGCGGCGCCGGCGGGCAGGCTGAGCAGGCACCGCTGGCGCCAGCCTTGTCGCCATTACTGGATGTCCAGGTCGATAGCGCTCAGCGCGTGCCCGAATACGCGGTCGGTGTCTCGGGGTCCAAAAATACCGCTCATAGCCTGCTGTGCCTTCCGCCCAGCATCTTCAAGGACACTGTTACTGTGGCCCGTAAAACTTCCATGAAAGTAAAGCAGGCCATTGAAATACGGGCCGGGAAAATCCGTGTCGTGCAGGGCGACCGATTGTCTCGAGCGCCTGCTTTCCGCTCGGACCAACATCGACGTTTCTTCTTCCAACAGCGCGAAGCATGCCCGATGCGCTTCGTCGGTGCGAAGAGGATCGCGCAAGGCCTGATAGAGGTCGGGCCGTTTCAGTTTGAGCGCGATGAGATAGGCTCGAAGCATCTCCTGTCGACCGTCTGTCAACGCGAAGAGCGTGCAGCCGCGTTCGATCTCGCGCAGCGACAGGTTGAACAGCAGCGCGCACGCGGCGAAATGGTCCGCGAAAATTCCCGTCTGCAGGCCGAGGAGCGTCATCACGGTTGCGATGAAGCGACGCGCGGGGTGATCGGTGGTCACCGAGCGCGTGTGCGTTTTGGGCAACCGAAGTGACAGGTGCAAGAACTTCCCGAGATAGGTGGCGGCGTCGGTCTCCGCCCCATACACGCCGCGGATGGCTTTCTCTAACTGGTCCCGGTTCATGAGCAGCACGAACACCAGGTGCGGTACGTCGAAGAAATGCTTGATGCGCTCCAGCAGCGCCACGGCAAAGGCTGGTCGGCAGCGATCGAGTTCGTCGACCACGATGACGACCGGCTTTTTCGTTTGCTCGTAGGTCTCGCTGGCAAATTCAGCGAGAATTTGGCGGAACCCCGCCACGCTCTTCTGCTCGGCCTCCCACTGGCCGAGGCGGCGTTTCACCCACGCGCTGGTGACATCGCCCGCCTTGTCCCCGGCCTGCTTGGCGGCGGCGGCGAATTCGTCTGCGCCGAGGTCCAGGTCGGTGGCCTTGTTCACCGCCTCCACGACAGCGCCGGCGCCGACCGCCGTGGTCGCGACATGGATTAGCGCCTTGGTGGCCACCGGCAGCAGCGCGCGCATGACCTCGCCGGCGCCGTGCTTGACCTTGTCGGCGACCGTCGCGTCGCCGGTGCACAGCTTGAGGATCGCCGCGGACAGCACCATGAAGGCGTCCTCCGCATAGTCCTGGCCGAACGCGTCGAGGAAGCCGACCCGGTGGCCCTGCTGCTCGAGGTGCTTGGCCCAGTGTCGGCCGAACCAGGTCTTGCCCTCGCCCCACGGCGCGTCGATCGCGACCACGGCCCCGACCTGCAGGCGCTGCACGTAGGCCGTCAGCCGCTCGGCCACAGCTTGTCGTTGCAGCAGATCGCCTTCGAATGGGACCTTGATATCTGTGAGCGGAGGGCGTTGCACGAGCACGGAGGAGGTTGCGTCAGCCATGGAGATCCCTGTTCAGGACAGACGGGCGGCCCGCCAGCCCAGTGCCGGCGCGGGGACGCGCGCATAGGGTCACATTATAGGCAGGGTGCCGCCGGCCCTGCTAGGGAATGCGTACATTATTTTCAAAGTACATGATAATAAGAGTTATCAATGACTGGAAAAATGCCAATTTTCCCGGCACCCTACACAAAAAGTCTGGTATCGGGCATATTGAGCCCTCCGCTCAACCGGGCTCGCAGGATCCCCGCTATGTGGTGGCACACTCCCGGGACACACGCCACGCCGCTTCGCGCTCGCGAGCACCGGCTGGCCAAGATCCATCCGAGCGGGCGGCTGCGCTGGTGCGACCCCGCGGCCTATGCGCCCTACGGGCCGCCGCTCGCGCTCGATGCGCTCGACTTCACCGCGGCGCCGGCGCGCACGGCGATGCTGCGCCCGGGCGCCACGCTCGCTCCGCGCAGCCAGTGGGCCGCGCTGCAAACGGCGGGGGCGGCGCTGAGCTACCTGGAGGTCGCGCCGGCAGCCGGGCGGCTAAGCGTGTCGCCGGACGTGGGCCAAGCCAAGGATTTCATACGCGCCTGGCTCACCGGCATGATCGCGGCTGCGCTGGCCTACCCGGACATGCAGGCGCTCGGCTACCGCTGGGCGGGCCACTGGGAGGACTGCGCTGCGGCCCCAAGTTGGTCGCCGCGCATCCGGATTTCGTCTTCGCCAAGCCCACCGAGGTGTGCCTGGTCGATGCCAAGGGCACGTTCGGTGACGCGGACAAGGCGGCCAAGGATGGCTGGCGTGCGCAGATCCTGCCGAATATGGGCGCGCCGCTACGCGGCGGCGGCGCCGCAACCGCGGGACGCGTAGTTGCCGCCGGTCTCACGTCCGGCGCGCCGGGCGCGACGGAACTGGTGGCAGCCTATGGTGCGTGGCGGCCGGCGACCCCGCCGACCGTGTTCTGCCACGGTGGCCCGGAGGTGCCCTCCGCCCCTGGTCCCGCAGCGTCAGCGGCCAGTACCACCAACTCCCCAGCGCCCGCGGCCGTCGCCACGGTGGGGCGGGGCAATTCGAGGGTCGGCAGGGATTCATGTAAAAAACCGCAGAAACAGGCTTAAGTCCCTGTCACAGTTGGGTTTTTATCATTCCTCTGTGTCATTTTTTCTGCCCCTTCAACAGGGTCTTTCGCGGACGCATCAGGACTGGGCACCGTAGCGCTGAAACGCTCCAGCATGCTGCCGGTGGTGCGCAGTTCCAGCAGCAAGGTGTACCAGCTGGTGCCAGCCCGGGCCAGGGCGTCGTCGGAATCCCAGCGGCCGATGCACTGAAATCCCAAGCGCTCGAACAGCAGCTGGATCTCTTCGGCGGTGTAGCCCTGGAACAGCCGACCACTGGTATCGCGCTGCTCCACCAGGTTGTCTCCACGGGTCAGTGGCAGGGACAGCAGCAGGCGGCCGTGCGGGTTGAGCAGCGCACGGATGGCCAGCGCAGCATCGAACAGTTGGTGGTCTGGAACGTGCATCAGGACTGCGCTGCAGAGGATCCCATCGAACTTGCCATCAAAGGGCATGCCCAGCTCGGGCAGCGCTGCGCTAGCAAGCCGGTTTTCAAGCTCGGGGTGGGCGACCTTGGCCGCCGCGCGCAGACCGTCCGTGGGCTCCACGCCGTAGGCTTCGTAGCCGCTCTTGAGGAGGTGCGCCAAGTCACGACCAGATCCTGCCCCGATATCAAGCAACCGGGCCCCTGGCACAAATGCCAGCGGGAAGTACTTGGCCACAGGGCTGCCCACCGATTCGTACCGGGTGGCTATGTCCTGGGCGTTGTCTTCGTAGAAGCGAGCCGTCGATGCGTCCATGGAGCGGTCACTCAGAAGGGTTATGTATACCTAAGTTTGTAAACTTCTAAATTTCCCCAGCAACAATGGGGCTTTTCTCAATAGGGAGAGCACTGAGAAAAAGTTTATGTAAACAAATGCCGACCGACCAACGAGGTTGTTTACAGTCCTCCACGAACCCGTGAAGCGTATAGGCTTGAATGGACAGGCAGGAACTATACAACTGGCAGATCAAGCTTGACACCGAAGTGCCCCGCATCCGCAGGTGAACGGTGCCACCCGCCGACTATCATTGCATCACACTTACAGACGATCTGCGCATGGCCCAATTGTTTTAATTGCTTTCGATAAAGGCGCGCATTCTGTCGCGACAGATACCCTACTCTCTGTCCTTCAATAGTCACTCGAACGGCTCGATTGTCATGCGGATTGGAATCCTCCAAGTAAAGGATGGCCTCTGTCACATACTCGGCGCCGTCCTCTGAGCGACCGCCACTGATGGCACCGCATGCACTCCTCCACAATGGCCCTGGTGGTGTGCCAGTCATCTGAGGCCGCATTCCAGCGAATTATCTCGTCGGGTGTGGTGTACGCCTCCCACACCCGTTCAATCGGGGCTCGTACGTTCGTCTCGACGGTGAGTTGCATAGCGGCTCTCTCCAGTTTGGTGGCAGCGGGTTGTTCACTGCCATTTGCGGGGGTGAACAGCAGATATTATCGTGCAAAGGCCTATTGTGACGTAGGCAGAAAGCGACACGGGCGGCGCTTGCCAGGCGCTG
>NZ_BBQM01000024.1 GCF_000876015.1 Cupriavidus basilensis
TGCTGGTGCACGGCAAGGCCATCGGCGGGCGGCGCTTCGCCCTGGCCCAGCGCTAGCAGCGCCGAGCGCTCGCCGGCATCGAGCAGCGCTACCGCGTCCAGCGCCACTTCGGGCGCCTCCGCCAGTTGCCGCAGCAGCCGCAGGTAGTGCGCGCCGAGCCGCGCCACGGTGGCGGCGTCGAACAGTTCGGCGGCGTAGTGGAAGCAGGCGCTGATGTGCCCGTCCGTGCTTTCGCGCGTGTCCAGCGTCAGTTCCAGCGCGGTGCTGCGCTCGCCGATGGGCGCGGTCTCCAGCACCAGCCCGGGCAGTTCGGCCAGCGCGGCGCGGTCGCTGCGGCGGTGGTTGTGCACCACCTGGAACAGCGGGTTGTAGCTCATGCTGCGCTCGGGCTGCAGCGCGTCCACCAGTTGCTCGAACGGCAGGTCCTGGTGCGCCTGCGCGCCGAGCACGGCGGCGCGCGCCTGTTCCAGCGCGGCGGCCAGCGGCTGGCGGCCGTCCAGGCGGCCGCGCACGATCTGGGTGTTGACGAACAGGCCGACCACGCCTTCGGTCTCGATGCGGTTGCGGTTGGCCACCGGCACGCCCACGCACAGGTCGCGGCTGCCGGCATGGCGGTAGAGCAGGGCCTGGAAGCCGGCCAGCAGCACCATGAACAGCGTGGCGCCGTGCGCGCGCCCGCGCTCGCGCAGCGCCTGTGCCAGCGCGTCGGGGATTTCGATGTCGAGGCGGTGAGCCTGGTAGACGGCGGCGGCCGGGCGCGGGCGGTCGGTGGGCAGCGCCAGCACGGCGGGCGCGTCGGCCAGTTGCGCGCGCCAGTAGGCCAGTTGCCGCTCTTGCTCGCCGGCTTCCAGCCAGTTGCGCTGCCACGCGGCATAGTCGGCGTAGCCGACCGGCAGTGCCGGCAGGCTGGCGGCATCGCCCAGCAGATGCGCGCGGTAGCAGGCCGCCAGCTCGTCGATCAGCAACTGCATCGACCAGCCGTCCGAGACGATGTGGTGCATCACCAGCAGCAGCCGGTGCTCCTCTTCGCCCAGCCGCAGCAGGCGCACGCGCAGCAGCGGCGCGCTGCCGAGGTCGAAGGGCTGGCCGGCCAGCTCGGCGGCGATGGCGTCGGCGCGCGCGGCGCGGGCCTGCGGCGTGGCTTCGGCCGCGCTGCCCTGGTACAGGTCCAGCAGCGGCATGGCCAGCGCGGCGGCGGGCAGCACGCGCTGGCGCACTTCGCCGGCGGCGTCGGCCACGAAGGCGGTGCGCAACGCGGCGTGGCGCTGCGCCAGCGTGGCGAAGGCCGCGCCCAGCGCCGCCACGTCGAGGCGGCCGCGCAGGCTGACGCCGCTGCTGATGTGGTAAGCCGCGCTGGCCGGCTCGAACTGGTGCAGGAACCACTGGCGCTGCTGGGCGTAGGACAGCGGCGCGCCGGCGGCATCGTCACCGCCTTGCGGCAGCGCAGGAATCGGCAGTTGCGAGAAGGCGATGCCCTGCTCGGCCATCTTGTCGAGGAACGCGCGGCGCTGCGCCGGCGCCAGCGTGGCAAAGCGCGCGGCCAGGCGGGCCGCGGTGTTGGCTTCGATCATTCAGACTGCCTCCAGGGTATTGGCGAACGCTTCCAGTTCCAGCAGCGCGCTTTCGTCGGCGTGGCGGGTCTGGCCGTCCAGCGCGGCGGCCAGCTCGGCCAGCGTGGCGGCGCCGAACAGCAGGTGCAGCGGCGCGTCGATGCGCAGTTCGCCTTGGATTCGGGATAGAAGCTGCACGGCCAGCAGGGAGTGGCCGCCCAGCATGAAGAAGTTGTCGTGGCGGCCCACTTGCGGCAGGTCCAGCAGCTCGCGCCAGATCGCCGCGAGCCGCGTTTCCAGCTCACCCTGCGGCGCCTGCGCGGCCGCATCGGTGGCGGCCCTCGTGCTGGCCGGCGGCAGCGCGCGCCGGTCCAGCTTGCCGTTGGCGGTGAGCGGCAGCGCGTCCAGCATCACGATGGCGGCCGGCACCATGTGCGCGGGCAGCGTGGCGGCCAGCGCCTGCCGCAGCGCGGCGGGCGCCGGCGCGTGGCCAGCAGCGGCGACGGCATAGGCGACCAGTTGTGGTCCGCCGCCATTGCCGATGGCTTGCGCCACCACCACGGCCTGCCGCACGCCCGGCAGCGCGCGCAGCCGCGCGGCGATCTCGCCCGGCTCCACGCGGAAGCCGCGGATCTTGACCTGGTCGTCGATGCGGCCCAGGTAGGCCAGCACGCCGTCGGCGCCGCGCCGCACGCGGTCGCCGCTGCGGTACAGGCGCGCGCCGCCGTCCGAGAACGGATCGGGCACGAAGCGCCCGGCGGTCAGCGCGGCGCGGCCCAGGTAGCCGCGCGCGAGACCCGGGCCGCCCAGGTAGAGCTCGCCGGCCACGCCGTCGGGCAGCGGCTGCAGCGCGCCGTCCAGCACGTAGGCCGTGGCGTTGCCCAGCGGCGTGCCGAGCGGCAGGCCCGGCGCCTGCGCGCCCGCCGGCGGCGCGCTGCCGGCCACGTGCAGCAGCACGCCCACGGTGCTCTCGGTCGGGCCATAGTGATTGACCAGCCGGCATTGCGGGCGCGCCGCGTGCAGGCGCGCGCGCAGCGCGGCGCCGGTGGCCTCGCCGCCCAGCAGCAGCGTGTGGGCCGGCAGCACGTCGGCCGCGCTGGCGCCCGCGGCGCCGGCGCCGTCCAGCAGCGCTTGCAGATGGCTGGGCACGATCTTCAGCACGTCGATGCGGTGGCCGGCCATGTAGCGCGCGAAGGCCGCGGCGTCGAACACGCAGCGGCGCGGCGGCAGGTGCAGCGCGGCGCCGCTGGCGAGCGCGCCGAACAGCACGGTGTGGCCGAGGTCGGCCGCCGGCGTCGACACCATCGCCATGCGCAGGCCGGGCGGCAGCGCGAGTGGCGCCAGCACGCCGTGCAGGTAGTTGCCGAGCGCGCTGTGGGAAATGCCCACGCCCTTGGGCTGGCCGGTGGAACCCGAGGTGTAGATCACGTAGGCGAGGTGGTCGGGCAGGAGCGCCGGCGCGGGGTCGTGGTCTGCGCCATCGGTTGCCTGCGCAGGCTGCGTCAGGTCGATCACCTCGACCGCGCGCGGCGGCGTCGGCAGCAGGTCGGCGCGCTGCGCCAGCAGCAGGGCCACGCCGCTGTCGCCGATCATGTAGGCGAGGCGCTCGGCCGGATAGTCGGGATCGAACGGCACGTAGGCGCCGCCGGCCTTGAGGATGGCGAGCAGGGCGACGACCATCTCGACGGAACGCTCGGCCAGCACGCCGACCGGCACGTCGGGCCCCACGCCCCGCGCGATCAGGCGATGGGCGAGGTGGTTGGCGCGGCGGTTCAGTTCGGCGTAGGTGAGCGTCTGTCCGTCAGCCTCCAGCGCGATGGCGTCCGGCTGCCGGCCAGCGTGCGCCTCGAACAGGCGATGCGCCGGCGCGAACGCCGGGTAGGCCTGCGGATTGCGGCCCAATGCCAGCAGGCGGGCCTGCTGGTCTTGCGGCACCGGCGCCACTTGTCCCAGCGGGCGGGCGCCGTCCTCGCTCATCCGCGTCATCAGCGCGAACAGGCTTTGCGCCAGCATGCGCGCACGCGGCTCGCCGAGCCTTGCGCGGTCGAAGCGGCAGGTCAGGCGCAGCGTGTCGGTGTGGGCGAGGACCAGCGTCAGCGGGTAGTTGGTCTCGGCGCGGTTGCGCACGTCGGAGAATGCCAGCCCGCCCGGCGCGCGGCGCAGCGCGGCGTCCACCGGATAGTTCTCGAAGACGAGGATGGCGTCGAACAAGGCTTGCCCGCCTTGTCCGGCCCAGCGCTGGATTTCGTAGAGCGGGGTGTGTTCGTGCTCGCGCGTGGCGAGGTTGAGGGCCTGGACCTCGCGCAGCCAGTCGCCGACGGCTTGCTCGGGGCGCGGCGTGGCAATCACCGGCAGCGTGTTGATGAACAGGCCCAGCATCTGCTGCGAGCCGGGCAGGTCTGCGGGTCTGCCGGCGACGGTGGCGCCGAAGGCCACGCAGTCCTGGCCGGTATAGCGCTGCAGCAGCAACAGCCACGCGGCCTGTACGAGGGTGTTGAGCGTGACCTTCTGCGCGCGGGCGAACGCCGCCAGCGCGGCGGTGCGGTCGGCATCGAGCATGTGATGTTGCTCGGCATGGCCTTCGCCATGTTCAGGCGCGGGCAGCGCGGCCATCAGTCGGGTCGGCGTATCGAGCGCGGCCAGTTGCGCGGACCAGAACGCGCGGCCGGCGTCCGCATCGCGGCCTTGCAGCCAGCCGATGTAGTCGGCGAAGCGGCCGCCCGTGGCGGGCAGGGCTTCGCCGGCGTAGTGGCGCAGGACTTCACCGAGCAACCGGGACGTGCTCCAGCCATCGAGCAGCAGATGGTGGACGGTCCAGAGCAGATGATGGCGACTGGCGCCGGTGCGGATCAGCGCGACGCGCATCAGCGGCGGGCGTTCGAGGTCGAAGCCTTGCGCCAGTTGATCGGCGGCAAGCTGGTCGAGATCACGCTGGCATTGCGTTGCATCGCGGTCCGACCAGTCCTCCATGACGACCGGCAGCGTGACATTACGCGCGACCCACTGCAACGGCTGCTCGCCGCGGTGGAGGAAGCCGCAACGCAGGCTGTCATGGCGCGCGAGCGCGGCATGCCACGCGGCGGCGAAGCGCGTGGCATCGAGGCCGTCGATGTCGACGCGCAACTGGTTGGTGTAGGCGCTGCCGGCTGGGGCATAGACGCTGTGGAACAGCATGCCGGCCTGCATGGGCGAGAGCGGATAGAGATCCTGCACCTGCGCCGGATCGAGGCCAAGACCATCAAGCTGCGCCTGCGACAGCCGCGCGAGCGGGAAATCGGACGGCGTGAAGCCGGCGGCCTCGTTCGACGCGCAATGCGCGATGACGGCAAGCAGTTCGGCGCGGTAGTCCTCGGCAAGCCGCTGCACGGTGGCGTGCTTGTGCCGCGCGCGGCTGAAGGCAAAGGACAGACGCAGCTCGCCGCCATGCACCTGCCCGCTGACCGACAGCGGATGCGACAGTGGCGCGCTGGCATCCTGGCTGGCGCCGGTGTTGCCGAAAGCGGGTTGCCACGGCGCGCCTTCGGCGAGGCTGGCGTCGAACTGGCCGAGGTAGTTGAACACGACCTCGGGCTTTGGGATCGCCGCGATGGCGGCTTGCTGTTCGGCGGTGCCGAAGCGGCGCAGCAGGCCGAAGCCGATGCCCTCGCCGGGCACGGCGCGCAGTTGTTCCTTGACGGCCCTGATCGCGTCCGGCAGTGCGCCGGTGCCGTCGAGCGCAACGGGGAACAGCGTGGTGAACCAGCCCACGGTGCGGCTGAGGTCGAGCGCATCGTCGACGCCGGCCACGCGGCCGTGGCTTTCGAGGTCGATCAGCGTTCGCGCGTTGCCGCTCCAGCGCGCCAGCACGCGCGCGAGCGCGGTCAGCAGCAGGTCGTTGATGCGGGTGCGGTAGGCGGCGGGCGCGTGCTGGAGCAGCGCCTGGGTGGCGTCGGCGGGCAGTATCAGCGTGAGGCTGTCGCGTTCGGCGACGGTGAGCGAGCCGCTCGGGTCGTCGCAAGGCAATTCGGCGGCTGTGCCGGACAGGGCCAGCCAATGCGGCAGCTCATCCGCGCGCGATGCCGTATTCCGGCGCAGCGCCTCCGACCAGCGCTGGCAGGACGCCGTGCGCGCGGGCAGCGCGGCCGGCTGGCCGGAGCGGCGCTGCCGGTAGGCGGCCAGCAGGTCTTCGATCAGGATGCGCCAGGACACGCCATCGACCACAAGATGGTGAATCACCAACAGCAGTTGCCATTGGCCCGCCGCGCCTTGCAGCACGACGGCGCGCAGCAGCGGTCCGTGCGCGAGATCGAGGCTGCGCTGCGCCGCTTCGCAATGGGCAATGCGTTCGGTCTCGTTCGGGAACTCGCGTACCCACAGCAAGTCCGGCGCGGTTTCCGCGTCCGCATAGGTCTGGACCCAGGCACCATCCGCCGGCGAGAACCGCAGCCGCAGCGCATCGTGGTGCGCGACCAGATCGCCCAACGCCAGCGACAGCGCCGCCGTATCGGGTGCCTCGCGGCAATCGAGCAGCACGGATTGGTTCCAGTGCCGGCGGCGTTCCATCGGCATGGCGAAGAAATCCGCCTGGATCGGCAGCAGCGGCACGGCGCCGGTTGGCACGGCTTCTTCGGCCGCGCCATCGCGCGGCAGCGGCTGCGCGACGGTGGCGAGCTCGGCCAGCGTCTGCCGCTCGAACAACTGGCGCGGCGTCAGCAGCCAGCCGGCGGCGCGGGCACGCGCGACGATCTGCAGGCTGAGGATGGAGTCGCCGCCCAGCTCGAAGAAATTGTCGGCGCGGCCCACGCGCGGCAGGCCGAGCACCTCGGCCCAGATGGCGGCAAGCGCGGCTTCCGCCTCGCCCGCGGGCGCGACGAATGCCTGCGTGCCGCCGAACTCGGGCGCGGGCAGCGCATGGCGGTTGAGCTTGCCGTTGGGCGTGAGCGGCAGCGCGGCGAGCACGACGAAGGCGGCGGGGACCATGTAGTCGGGTAGTTGCTCGGACAGCGCCGCGCGCAACGACGCTACGTCGATGGCCGCGTTCTCCGCCGGCACCACGTAGGCAGCGAGTCGGGCACCGTTCGGGCCGTCGACGGCGATCACGGCGGCATTGGCCACGCCATCCTGCGCCAGCAAACGCGCCTCGATCTCGCCCGGCTCGATGCGGAAGCCGCGGATCTTGAGTTGCTGGTCGATGCGGCCGAGGTATTCGAGTTGCCCGTCGGGCAGCCAGCGCGCGAGGTCGCCGCTGCGGTAGAGGCGCGCGCCGCCGTTGGAGAACGGATCGGGCACGAAGCGCTCCGCAGTGAGGCCGGGCCGGTTCAGATAGCCGCGCGCGAGGCCGTCGCCGCCCACGTACAGTTCGCCCGCCACGCCCGGCGGCACCGGGTTGAGGCTGGCGTCGAGCACGCGCACGCCCAGGTCGGGGATGCACTCGCCGATGGGGCTGCGCGCGCCGTGGCGCGGGTCGAGATCGGCCAGCGCGATGGGGCGGAAGGTCACGTGCACCGTGGTTTCGGTGATGCCGTACATATTGACGAGGCGCGGCGCGGCGTCGCCGAAGCGCTCCAGCCAGGGCCGCAGCGTCTGCGGCTCGAGTGCCTCGCCGCCGAAGATCACGTGGCGCAGCGCCAGCGGCTGCGCGCAGGCCTCGGGCTGGGCCAGCAGCGCGCGGAACGCGGACGGGGTCTGGTTGAGCACGGTGACGCGCTCGCGCCGCAGCAGCGCGAGGAAGTCCTGCGGCGCGCGGCTGACCAGGAACGGCACGATCACCAACTGGCCGCCGTGGCACAGCGCGCCGAAGATTTCCCATACGGAAAAATCGAAGGCGTAGGAGTGGAACAGGGTCCAGACATCGTCTTGGCCGAAGCCGAACCAGTCCTGCGTGGCGGCCAGCAGGCGCGACAGGTTGCCGTGCTGCAATTGCGCGCCCTTGGGGCGGCCGGTGGAGCCGGAGGTGTAGATCACGTAGGCGAGGTGGTCGGGCCGCACCGGCACGTCCGGCGCGTGTTCGGGCCAGTCCGCGCGCTCCGCTTCGGCGGCGTCGAGCAGCACCACCGGCAGGCCGGCGCGCCGCGGCAGCAGGTCTTGCAGCGCGGGCTGGGCGAGCAGCGCGGCGATGCCGCTGTCGTCGAACAGGTAGGCCAGCCGCTCGGCCGGATAGGCGGGGTCGAACGGCACGTAGGCGCCGCCGGCCTTGAGGATGGCCAGCAGGCCGACGATCATCTCGGGCGAGCGCTCGGCGGCGATGCCCACGCGCACTTCCGGGCCCACGCCGAGCGCGATCAGGCGGTGCGCGAGGCGGTTGGCGCGGCGTTCCAGCTCGCCGTAGCTGATGGTGGCGTCGCCGTGGCGCAGCGCCACCGCGTCGGGGTGGGCCTCGGCCTGACGCTGGATCAGGCGGTGCGCGGGCGCGAGGCCGGCAAAGCGGCGCCGCGGCTGGCCGGCGGCGTGCTGCATGGCGAGCGCGGCGCGGTCGTCGGCATGGCCGTCCGCGTCCAGCAGCGGCGTGGCGGTCAGCGGCAGTTCGGGATGGCGCAGCATGCCGTCGAGCTGCGCGACGTAGTGACGGGCCAGGCGCTGCGCGCTGGCGGCGTCGAACAGCGCGCTGTCGTATTCGAGGCTGATGTGGATGGCGTCGGCGTGTGTCCCGGCGTATGTCCCGGCGTGCGTTTCGACGTCGAGGATCAGGTCGAACTTGGCGCCGGTCTCGCGGGCCTCGATGGCCTCGGTGCGCAGGCCCGGCAGCGCGAATGCCTGCGCGCCGGCGCCGGCGCGCAGGTTGAACATGACCTGGAACAGCGGGCTGCGGCCGGCGTCGCGCGGCACCTGCATGCTGTCGAGCAGCACCTCGAACGGCAGTTCGGCGTTGGCCAGCGCGCCCAGCGCGTCGGCGCGCACGCGCTCGCACAGCGCGCCGGCGCTGACGCCGGGCCCGGTGCGCGAGCGGTAGACGTGGGTGTTGGCGAAGAAGCCGACCACGTCGTCCAGCCCCGGCTCGCCACGTCCCGCGTGCGGCACGCCGATGGCGAAATCGTGCTGGCCGGCATGGCGCGCGAGCAGCGCCTGCCAGGCGGCCAGCATCACCACGAACGGCGTGCAGCGCCGGGCCACGCAGAACGCGCGCACGGCGCCGGCCAGCGCGGGCGGCAGCGCCATGTCGACGCGGCGCGCGAGGTGCTGCGCGGCCGGCGCGCCGTGCGGCCGGTCGACCGGCAGTTGCAGCGCGGGGACGTGGCTGCCCAGGCTGGCCTGCCACCACACGCGCTGCGCGTCGAGCGCGCCGCTGTCGAGCTGTTCGCGCTGGCGGCGCGCGTGGGCGGCGAAGGTGGCGGCGGGCGGCGGCAGTTGCACGTCCGCGCCGGACGCCGCCTGCGCATAGGCGGTGGCGAGGTCGCGCGCGATCACGGCGTTGGAGACCGCGTCGGAGACGATGTGGTGCAGCGACAGCAGCAGCACGTGCTCGTCGTCGGCGCGGGCCAGCAGCGTGGCGCGCAGCAGCGGCGCGCGGGACAGGTCGAAGGCGCGCGCGGCCTCGGCGTCGATGCGCGCGCGCAGCGCGGCTTCGCCGGCGGCGAGCGGCTCGTGGCCCAGCGCGAACGGCGGCGCGCTCTCCACCACCTGCCGCGGCGGCTGGCCCGGCGCGCCGTCGGCGGCGAAGCGGGTGCGCAGCGCGGGATGGCGGTCGACCACGGCGCGCAGCGCGGCGGCCAGCGCGGCGCGGTCGAGTCGGCCATGCAGGCGGAACGCGCGGGTCTGGTTGTAGGCGGTGCTGCCGGGCTCGTATTGCAGCAGGAACCAGAGCCGCTGCTGGGAGAAAGACATGGGCGACGGCAAGGCGCCGCCATCGCCGCTGTCATTACCGGCGGCGGCCTGTTCGGCCTCGTCTTCCAGCAGCAGCGCCAGCAGCGCGGCGTCCTGCTGGCGGGTCGGGGATTGCGTCATGGGGCTGTCCTGTACGGTGAGCTTGGGCGGTGCGGGGTCCGGGCGGGATCAGCCGGCGGTGGCGGCGGGCGCGCCGACCGAGGCGCGCAGGGCCGCGCGCGCCTCGGGCGACATCGCGGCCAGCGTGCGCTGCAGGCCGGCCAGCGTTTCCAGCTGCGCGGGGTCGGCGCTGGCGGCGCGCAGCGCGGTGGCCAGCGCGGCGGCGCTGGGCGCGTCGAACACCGCGCCGGGCGCGATCTCCAGCTTGAGCAGCTTGCGGATGCGCGCCACCAGCTTGATGACCAGCAGCGAATGGCCGCCGGCCTCGAACAGGTCGTCGGTCACGCGCAGCGCGGGGGCGTCGAGCAGCTCGCGCATCTGTTCGAGCAGCAGCGCTTCGAGCGCGTCGGCCGGCTCGCGGGCGATGGCGCCGGTGGGCGCATCGTCCCCGGGCAGCGCGCGCGTGGCCAGCGCGCGCCGGTCGACCTTGCCGTTGGGCAGGCGCGGCAGCTCGGCCACCGCGATCCAGTGCGCGGGCACCATCGGTTCGGGCAGGCGCGCGGCCAGCGCCGCGCGCAGCGCGGCGCGGCGGGCGCCGCCGAGCGGGACGGCGCTGTCGTCGTCGGGCACCAGCCAGGCGGCCAGGCGCGTTTCGCCGGTGGCGCCGTCCGGCCCGGCCATCGGCACCACCGCGGCCTGGCGCACGCCGGGCAGCGCCAGCAGCGCGTGCTCGATCTCGCCGCACTCGATGCGGAAGCCCCGCACCTTGAGCTGGCTGTCGGCGCGGCCCGCCAGTTCCAGGCCGCCGCGCGGCAGGTAGCGCGCGAGGTCGCCGCTGCGGTAGAGGCGCTCGCCCGCGCGGCGCGGATGCGGCACGAAGGCGTCGCTGTCGCGGCCCAGGTAGCCGCGGCAAAGCTGGGCGCCGCCGAGGTAGAGCTCGCCGGTCTCGCCGGCCGCGGCCAGTTCGCCGGCGGCGTTGAGCACGTGCGCCTCGCAGTTGGCCAGCACGGTGGTGAGCGGCAGGCCGGCGCCGGGGTCGTTGGCGGCGTCTTCGGCATCGGCGGCATCGGCGGCATCGTCGGCATGCACGAGGATGCCGACCGTGGTCTCGGTCGGGCCGTAGTGGTTGCACAGGCGCGCGGCGGGCGCGCGGCGGCGCAGGCGGGCCAGCAGCGCGGGCGACGCGCTTTCGCCGCCCAGCACGATGGCGGCGCCGGCGGGCAGCGGCGCGCCGGCGCCGTTGCCATCGTTGTCGTGCTCACTGTTGTCTTCGCTGTCGCCGAGCAACGCGTCGAGGTGCGACGGCACCATCTTCAGGCAGTCCGGGCGCTCGCGCGCGAGGAAGCGGGCGAAGGCGGCGGCGTCCTGCGTGTCGGCGTCGTCGGCCACGCACAGACAGGCGCCGTGCCACAGCGCGCCGAACAGCGTGGTGTTGCCCAGGTCGGCGGCCACGGTGGAGGTCAGCGCGAAGCGCTCGCAGCGGTCCAGGCCCAGCGCGTGGCCGGCGGCGGCGGCGTAGTTGAGCAACTGGCCGTGCTCGATCACCACGCCCTTGGGCGTGCCGGTGGAGCCGGAGGTGTAGAGCACGTAGGCGGGCTGGCCGGCGGCGATGTCCGGCTCGCCGGCATCGGCTGGCGCCGTGGCGCTGTCCGCCAGCAGCGCGGCCACGTCGACGTGCGGCGGCAGGTCGGCGGCGCCATCGGTGTCATCGGCGCCGCCGGGCAGGTGGCGCGCCCCGGCCAGCACCAGCGTGGCGCCGGCATCGGCCAGGATCCGCGCGCGGCGCGGCGCCGGCCACGACGGGTCCAGCGGCAGGTAGGCGCCGCCCGCGCGCAGCACGGCCAGCAGCGCCAGCACCAGTTCGCCGCCGCGCGGCAGCAGCAGGCCGACCGGCGCGCCGCGGCGCAGGCCGAGGGCGGGCAGGCGCGCGGCCAGCGCGTCCACGCGCTGGTTCAGCGCGCGGTAGTCCAGCTGCAGGCCGGCGGCGCTCAATGCGTTCTGGTGCGGACGCTCGCGTCCCCATTGCGCCAGCCGCTGCGGCAGCATCCGCGTGCCCGCGTCGAGCGGCGCGGCGTGCATGGCGGCGGCGCGCGCGGCGTCGGCGGCGGTGGCCAGCGGCAGCGCGCCGATGGCGGTGCCGGGCCGCGCGCGCAGCGTGTCCAGCAGCGTGCGGTACTGGTCCAGCAGGCAGCTCATGGCATCGGCGCGGTAGCGCGCGCCGTCGTAGTGGAGGGCGAACTGGCGCGGCGCGCCATGTTCGTCCTCGCGGATTTCCAGCGCCAGCTCGAAGCCGGGCAGCGCTTGCGGCGGCTGCGCCTGCCAGTGCGGGCCGCCGCGCGCCGGCATGGCCGGCGGCAGCGTGGCGAGGGCGAAGCCGATGCGGCCGGGCGCGCCGGCGGCGGCGTCGGCCGGGCAGTGCTCGCGCCAGTCCAGGTGGCTGCCGGCCTGCGCGGCAAGCTGCGCGAGCCAGTGCGCGAACGGCGCGTCCGGGTCGGGGCGCACCGCCAGTGGCAGCACCGCTTCGTAGCGGCCCACCGCGCCGGCCAGCGCGTCGAAGTCGCGGCGGCAGTCGTGCAGCCAGCCGGCGGCGAACGCATCGGCCGGGTCCAGGCGCCACAGCAGCAGCCACCAGGCGGCTTGCAGCGCGAGCGGCAGCGGCTGGCCGAGCGCCTGCGCCCAGGCTTGCAGCGCGGCGGCCTCATCGCTGCCGATCCGCGCGTTCAGCTCGGCCGGCGCCGGCGCCGCGTCCGGCGCGGCGCGGCGCCACGGCAGGCGCGGCGCGTCCAGCGCGGCGAGCGCGCCGGCGATGCCGTGCCAGTAGTCGTGGCCGGCCTGCGCGTTGTCCTGGGCCAGGCCGGCGGTCCATTCGAGGTAGTCGGCGTAGGCGAGCGGGGCCTCCTGCGGGTCCTCGGCGGCGTTGGCGTCTTCGCCGGCATAGGCCCGCGCCAGTTCGCGGTACAGGGTGACGAGGCTGGCGCCGTCGGCGGCGAGCGGGCTGGCGGCCAGCAGCAGCTGGTGGTGGTCGGGGCCGAGCGGCAGCAGCGTGGCGCGCAGCGCGGGCAGCGGAGCGGTGGGATTGGCGGGAGCGGCGATGGCATCGGCCGCATCGGCTGCCTCGGCCCATCGCGGCGGCACGCCCTCGAAGCGCTGGCGCAGGCCGCGCAGCCCCTCGGCGTGGCCGAAGGCGAGGCCCAGGCTGGGGTGGCGCGCGGCCACGCGCAGCAGCGCGTCGCGCAGGCGCGGCACGTCCAGCGGGCCGCGCAGCGTGGCGGCGAGCGTGACCGGCGCGGTGGCGCGCGCTTCGAGCGCGCGCTGTTCGCGGCCCAGCGGCTGGGCCGCGGCGGAGAAGTCGTGGACGATGGCGTTCATCGCTTCAGCCCTCCGTGCCGGCGGTGGTGGCGGCAGCGGCCGCATCGGCGGCGGCGCTGCCGGCGAGCGGGCGCAGCGCGTGGCGCTCGAACATCTCGCCCATCGCCACCACGATCTTGCGCGGGCCCTGGAAGGGGTCGCGGGCGTGCGCGGCGAGCATGTTGTCGAGCATCACCACGTCGCCCTGGCGCCAGTCGAAGCGCACCGCGCAGGCTTCGTAGAGCTCGCCGAGCAGCGCCATCACGTCGTCGCCGATGGGGCTGCCGTCGCCGAACGTGACCTGGCGCGGCATGCGCTCGGCGCCGACGATCTCCAGCAGGTCGCGCCGCACCTCGGGGTCCAGGCAGGCGGTGTGGTGCAACTGGACCTGGTTGAAGAAGCTGCGCTCGCCGGTCACGGGATGGGCGATCACCGCCGGGCACAGCTCGCGGGTCTGCAGGGTGTCGGCGTCGAGCCAGCGGAAGTCGGTGCCGGAGGCGCGCAGGCGCGCTTCGACCTCGGCGCGCTCGGCGGTCTTGAAGAAGTCGCGCCAGCTCACGTCGAGCTTGTCGTTGAAGGTGCGCACGTAGCGCAGCTGCCGGCGCTCGAACTGCTCGGCCAGCGCGCGCGGCAGGCGGCGGTACATCTCGCGGCAGTCGACGATGGGCGTGGCGCCGCCCACCGGCGCCGGCAGCTCGCAGAAGAACCACTGCTTGCGCGGCCAGCGCGACAGGTGGGCGCTTTCGTTGTGGTAGAGGATCATCTCGCGCTCGGGGTAGGGCGTGGAGCGGTAGGTGTTGCGTCCGCCTTCCTTCTTGGGCAGGTCGCCGTAGGCGCCGTACAGGCCGGGCTCGATGGCCTCGGCGAAGGCTTCGAACTCCTGCGGCGTGCGCAGGCCGAAGCCGCGCAGCAGGATGCCGCCGTGGCGGCACAGCGTGGACTCGATGTAGTCGCGCTGCGCGCGCGCCCAGCCCACCGCGTCGATGTCGCTGGTGCCGGGCTCGATCACGATGGGGAAGGTCTTGCCGGGGGCGAGGAAGGAGGTCGCCACCAGCGGGCGCGCGGTGGTGGCCACCGCGGGTGAGGCGGATGAGACGGACGGGGCCGCCGGCGCGCGGCGGGTCAGTTGCTTGAGCTTGTCGAGCTTGCTGCTAGGACTTGGGCTGGGCGTCATGGCGGTATGGATGATGTCGTTGGCTTCGATGGAGCGGGTGGCGTGGCCGGCCGCGCCGGGCAGGGCGAAGGCGGGCAGTGGCCGGTCGGGATCGGCCACGGCCTGCGCCAGCACGGCGGCATAGGCTTCGGCCAGCGCCGCGGCGGCGGCGGGCGAGAACAGCGCGGTGGCGTAGACCCACTCGGCGCGCAGGCCGCCGGCGTGGGGCTCGAGAAAGACCGCGAGGTCGAACTTGGCGGCGTGCGCCGGCGCGGGCAGGCGGCTGGCGCTCACGCCGTCCATCGCCAGCGTGCCGGCGGGCGTGTTGTGCAGCACGAACAGCACCTGCACCAGCGGGTGCCAGCCGCGCTCGCGCCGCGCGGCGCCCTGGCCGGCGGCCTCGACGATGCGCTCGAACGGCAGCGCCTGGTGGTCGAACGCTGCCAGCGCGCGCGCGCGCACCTGCGCCAGCAGGTCGGTGAAGCGCAGGTCCGCGGCGCAGCGCGCGCGCAGCGGCAGCACGTTGACGAAGAAGCCGATCAGGCCTTCGAGCTCGCGGCGCGGGCGGCCGGCCACGTCGATGCCGACCAGTTGTTCCTCGGCGCCGCCCGCGCGGTGCAGCAGCAGGTGGAAGGCGGCCAGCAGCACCATGTAGCGGGTGGCGCCGTGGGCGTGGGCGAGCGCGTCGGCCTGCGCCAGCAGCGCGGCGGGCAGGGTGGCGTGGCAGGCGGCGCCGGCCGTGGATGCCACCGGCGGGCGCGGGTAGGTGGTTGGCAGCGTGGGCGCCCGCGGCGCGCCTTGCAGGGCGCCGCGCCAGTAGTCGGCGTCGGCGCGCAGCCGCGCCTGCCGCGCGGGCGCCTGCTGGTGGACCGCGTAGTCGGCGTACTGGATCGGCAGCGGCGGCAGCGCGGCGGCGGCGCCGGCCCGCGCGGCGTTGTAGCCGGCGGCGAATTCGTCGAGCAGCACGCCGACCGACCAGCCGTCGCCGGCGATATGGTGCAGCGTCAGCAGCAGCGCGTGGTCGTCGGCGGCCAGGCGCACGAGGCGCGCGCGCAGCGGCGGCGCGTGGGCGAGGTCGAACGGCTCGCGCGCCTGCGCCTCGGCCAGCTCGCGCAGGGCAAGTTCGCGCTGCGCCGGGCCGAGCGTGGCGAGGTCGCTGAGCGGCACCTCGAGCGCCAGCGTGGCGGCGATGCACGCATAAGGCTCGCCGTGGGCGTCGGCGCGATAGGCGGTGCGCAGGATCTCGTGGCGCGCCACCAGCGCGTTCAGGCTGGCGCGCACCGCGTCGGCGTCGAGCGCGCCCGTCAGGCGCAGGCCGCCAGCCATGTTGTAGGTCCAGCGCGCCGCGGCGCCGCCGATGCGGTCGACCAGCCACAGGCGGTGCTGGGCCGGCGCCAGCGGCATGTTGGGGTGGCGCGGGGCGGGGGCGATGGCGTCGTGGAGGTCGGCCTTGTTTTCGCCGGCCTTGTTGTCCGCGCTGCCGTCGATGCGGTCGATGCGGTCGAGCGCCCCGGCGCAGGCGGCCAGCGTGGGATGGTCGAACAGCAGGCGCAGCGGCACCGCCGCGCCATGCCGCTCGCGCAGCCGCGCCACCAGCCGGGCGGCGGCCAGCGAGTTGCCGCCGCTGGCGAAGAAATGCGCGTGGCGGCCGGCGGGGGCGTGGCCGAGCAGTTCCTGCCACAGCGCGGCCAGCGCCAGCTCGGTGGAGCCGCGCGGGGGCTCGGCCCGGGCTTGGTCGCCCGCATCGGCCGGCGCGCCGCCGCGCGTGAACGCGCCGTGCGCCCACACCGCGCAGGCATCGAGGCTGTCGTCGAGCCAGCCCTGGCGGCAGGCGGCGCGCTGCAGCTTGCCGCTGGAGGTCTTGGGCAGGGCGCCGGGATTGAGCAGCAGCGCCACCGCCAGCGGCTCGCCGCAGGCATCGCCCACGGCTTCGGCCAGCGCCTGCACCAGCGCGCCGTGGCCGACGCGGCGCTGCTCGGGGCGCGAGATTTCCACGGCGAGGCCGATGCCCTCGCCGTGGCCCGCCGCCACCGCGAAGGCCGCCACGCGGCCCGGCCGGGCGCTGGCCACGCGGGTTTCCACGGCGCGCTCGATGTCCTGCGGGTAGAAGTTCTGGCCGCGCACGATGATGAGATCCTTGCGGCGGCCGGCGATATAGAGCTGGCCGTCGCGGCGCAGGCCGAGGTCGCCGGTGCGCAGCCAGGCCGCACCGTCATCGGTGCCGGCGAAGCTTTCCGCCGTGGCCCGCGGGTTGCGCCAGTAGCCGCGCGTCACGCTGGCGCCGCGCACCTGGATCTCGCCCACGGCGCCGTCGGGCAGGGCGCGGCCGCCGGCATCGGCGATGCGCACCGCGTGGCCGGCGCGCGCGAAGCCGCAGGCCACCAGTTCGGTGGCGGCCGGCGTGGCGTCCTGGCCGCCGGGCACGTCGTCGCTGGCCGGCATGCCTTGCCCGCGCGCCAGCGCCGCGGTGTCGAAGCGCGTGCTGGCCATGCCCTTGCCGCGCTCGCCGCCGGTGACGAACAGCGTGGCCTCGGCCAGGCCGTAGCAGGGGTAGAGCGCGCCGGCGCGGAAACCCGCCCCGGCGAAGCGCTGCGCGAACGCGCGCAGGGTGTCGGCGCGCACCGGCTCGGCGCCGGAGAAGGCCAGCGCCCAGCTCGACAGGTCCAGCCCTTCGAGCTGGGCGTCGCGCACGCGCTCCACGCACAGGCGGTAGGCGAAGTCGGGCCCGCCGGACACCGTGCCGCGATGGCGCGAGATGGCCTGCAGCCAGCGTGCCGGGCGCTCCAGGAACAGCCGCGGCGGCATCAGCACCACCGGCGTGCCGGTGTGGATCGGCTGCAGCAGGCCGCCGATCAGCCCCATGTCGTGGTACAGCGGCAGCCAGCTCACCATCACGTCGCCGGGCGCCACGGCCATGCCGGCCTGGATCGCGGCCTCGTTGGCCATGACGTTGCCGTGGCTGACCATCACGCCCTTGGGCGCGGCGGTGGAGCCGGACGTGTATTGCAGGAAGGCGAGCGTGTCGGGCGTGGCCGCGAACGGTTGCCAGCCGGCCGGCGGCGGCGCCAGCGGCGCGTCGGCCAGCACCACGCGCGCGCGCGGGGCGATGGCGGCCAGCGTGTCGCCGTGGGCTTCGGCCTGCGCGGTGGTGGTCAGCAGCACGCCGGCGGCGGCGTCGGCGGCGATGGCGCGCAGGCGGCTGACCTGGGCCACGCGCATGGCGCCGGGCTCGAACGCGGGCACGGCCACGAGGCCGGCGTAGAGGCAGGCGAAGAAACCGGCCACGTAGTCGATGCCGCTGTCCATCAGCAGCAGCACGCGCTCGCCGGGCGCGGCGTGCCCGCCCAGGCAGGCGGCCAGCGCGCGCGCGCGGGCGTCGAGCGCGGCGTAGCCGTGGCGCTGCTCGCCGGCGTCGTCGATAGTGATCAGCGCCGTGTCGCCGGCGCGCTGCGCGGCCAGGCGGCCGAGGTGGGCCACCAGCGTGGCCGGGACGTTCGGATCGGGCTGCATGCTTGGATCGGCTTTCCAGGAAAACGGTTGGCGTGGGAGGGTGGCGCCGCGCGCGGCGTTCAGGCGGGCACGGGGCGGGCTGCGGCGGCGGGCACGGCCAGCGGTTCGGCCAGCAGTTCGGTCACACGGGCCAGCACGGCGCCCTGATGCTGGTGGAGGAAGAAATGGCCGCCGGCAAACCAGTCCAGCGTGTGGCCGGCGCTGGTCTCCGGCGCCCAGGCCTGCAGCTCGGCGGCGCCGATGGCGTCGTCGCGCCCGGCCAGCACGTGCAGCGGCACCGGCAGCGGCGCCGTGTCGGTGTGGCGGAAGCTCTCGCAGACGCGGTAGTCGGCGTCGAGCACGTCGAGCGTGAGGCGCAGCAGCTCGGCGTCGGCGAACACCGCCTCGGGCGTGCCGCCGTGCTTGCGCAGCTCGGCCGTCAGCGCGGCGTCGCCGCGCAGCGCGGCCAGGCGCCGCGGATCGCGCCGGCTGGGCGCGGCGCAGCCGGACACCAGCAGGCGCCGCGGCAGCGCGTGGCCGCGCTCGCGCAGCAACTGGCAGACGCGGTAAGCCAGCAGGCCGCCCATGCTGTGGCCGAACAGGGCGTAATCGGGCGTTGTGCCCCCGCTTCTGTCGCTACTTGCGCCACGTCCCAGCCGCGCGCCGGCGGCGCCGGCGAGGTCGGCCGCCAGCGCCTCGAAATCGCGCAGCAGCGGCTCGGCCAGGCGCGCGCCGCGCCCGGGCGGCTCGAGCGGCACCAGTTCCACGCGGGCCGGCAGCAGCCGGCGCCAGCGCAGGTAGGCGGTGGCGCTGGCGCCGGCGTAGGGCAGGCAGAACAGCAGCAAGGCGGGCATGTTCAGGCGTCTGCCGCGGCTTGTTCCTTCGCTTGTTCCTCCATATGGCGGCGCAGGCTCAGCGGCCGCATGTCGGTCCAGGTGCGCTCGATATGGTCGAGGCACGCCTGGCGGTTGCCGCTGAAGCCGGCGGCGCGCCAGCCGCCCGGCACGGGCTTGTAGTCGGGCCAGATGGAGTACTGCTCTTCGTGGTTGACGAGGACCAGGAAGGTGGCGTCGTCGCGGTCGAAACTCATGGTGGCTCCCGTGTCTGTCGTGGCGGTCGTGTAATGCGCTATCGCGGCCACGCCGGCGTTTCGGGCGGCATGGCGCGCATCACTGAGTTGGACGAAGCAGGGGAGCGGAAATTTAGACGGGGACGCCGCGATGGGCAGAGAGAGCCGCCGGAGAGCGAAGCGGCGCCCAGCACGTTTGCCGGTTTGCCGCTAGCATGTAGCCCTGCGCGCCCCCCCGGCCGGCCCTGTCCCGTGCCGGCACGCGGCGCCGCCGCGTCGTACCGGCTTCCTTTTCCCCCTATCCATGTCCTCCCAAGCTCCAGTTACCAACCGCCCCCTGGTCATCGCGGCCGTGATGGCGTCGATGGCGATGGTCGCGCTCGAAGCGACCATCGTCTCCACGGCCATGCCGCAGATCGTCACGCAGCTCGGCGGGCTGCGCCTGTATAGCTGGGTGTTCTCGTCGTTCCTGCTGACCCAGACCGCCATGACCGTGGTGTTCGGCAAGCTGGCCGATCTCTACGGGCGCAAGCCGGTCATCCTGGCCGGCATCGCGGTGTTCCTGCTGGGCTCGGTGCTGGCGGGCTTCGCCTGGTCGATGCCGGCGATGATCGTGTTCCGGCTGCTGCAGGGCGCCGGCGCCGGCGCCATCCTGCCGGTCACGCTGACCATCGTCGGCGACCTCTATCCCGCGCACGAGCGCGGCAAGGTGCAGGGCTACCTGGCCAGTGTGTGGGCGGTCTCGGCGGTGCTCGGGCCGATGGCGGGCAGCCTCATCATCGGCAAGCTGTCGTGGGCGTGGATCTTCTGGATCAACCTGCCGATCGGCGTGCTGGCCGCGCTGGGCTTCGTCGCTTTCCTGCACGAGCAGCCGTTGCGCAAGCGCCCGGCCATCGACGCCGCCGGCGCCGCGTATTTCACCGTGGCGGTGGCGGCGCTGATGATGGTGCTGACCGATGCCGGCGCGGCGGGCGCGGGCCGGCTGGCCGTGGAGATCGCCGTGCTGGGCGCGAGCCTGCTGCTGTTCGTGCGGCAGGAGCGCCGCGCGGCCGATCCGATGATCTCGTTCCGCCTGTGGGGCCACCGCCCGGTGCTGGCCTGCAACGGCGCCACGCTGTTCTCCGGCATGGCGCTGATGGGGCTGACCACCTTCCTGCCGATGTACGTGCAGGTGGCGATGGACCGCACGCCGGTGGTGGCCGGCTTCGCGCTGACCATGATGATGGTGGGCTGGCCCGCCGGCGCCACCATTTCGTCGCGCACCTTCCACCGCATCGGCCTGCGCCGCCTGCTGATCGGCGGCAGCCTGTTCCTGCCGGCCGGCGCGCTGGTCTTCGCGCTGCTCACGCCCGGGAGCAGCCCGGCGCTGGCGGGCCTGGGCTCGCTGGTGATGGGCTTCGGCATGGGCATCCAGAGCGTGTGCTCGCTGGTGCTGATCCAGGAGATCGTGCCGCTGGCCGACCGCGGCAGCGCCACCGCCTCCAACCTGTTCGCGCGCAACCTGGGCAACACGCTGGGCGCGGCGCTGCTGGGCGCGGTGCAGAACTTCGGCATGCACCATGCCGCGGGCCTGGGCGTGGTCAGCACCGAGCAACTGCGCCAGGTGCTCGACGGCGCCGGGCGGCACCTGGCCGGCAGCGCGCCGGTGCGCGAGGCGCTGCATCATTCGCTGCACGTCACCTTCCTGGCGATGCTGGTGATCGCGCTCGGCGCCATCGCGGCGATGCTGTTGCTGCCGGGCATCGAGATCGCGCGCCGGCAGGAAGTGCCGGCGGAATAGCGCGGGGGGCGGGCGCTACCTGCCCCGGGGCGGGTAGCGCGCGGCCCCCCGGCGCCGGCGCACCGTGCAAGCATCGGGCATCGGTGCGATAATCGCGGTCTTTTCCGCGATTCTCCCGGGCGGCAGCCGATCGTTTCGCCCTCCGCCTGCCCGTGCGCCACTCATGCTACCTGCCCTGAAGGCTTTCATCGTGCCCGTGATCGTCGCGTGCGCGATGTTCATGGAAAGCCTGGACGCCAACGTGATCGTGACCGCGCTGCCCGAGATGGCGCGCGCCTTCGGCCACGATCCGGTCACGCTCAAGATCGCCGTCACCAGCTACGTGCTCGGGCTCGGGGTGTTCATTCCGGTGTGCGGCTGGCTGGCCGACCGCTACGGCGCGCGCTCGGTGTTCCGCGCGGCGATCGGCATCTTCGTCGCCGGCTCGATCCTGTGCGCGGTGTCCACGTCGCTGCTCGCGTTCACGGTGGCGCGCTTCATCCAGGGCGTGGGCGGGGCGATGATGGTGCCGGTGGGCCGCATCATCATTTTCCGCGTGGTGGAGCGCTCGGAATACATCCGCGCCATGAACTACCTGAGCGTGCCCGCCATGCTCGGGCCGGCGGCGGGGCCGCTGCTCGGCGGCTTCATCACCACCTATCTCCACTGGCGCCTGATTTTCCTCATCAACATCCCGGTCGGCATCCTCGGCATCTATCTGGCCAACCGCTACATCAAGAACACGCACGAGCCGCATCCGGGCCCGCTGGACTGGACCGGCTTCGTGCTCTCGGCGGGCGGCGCGTCGCTGTTCCTGCTCGGCCTGTCGCTGGTCGACGGCGGCCTGGCATCTGCCCGGGTGGCGCTGGCGATGGCGCTGGCCGGCGTGGCGATGCTGGCGGTCTACGCCTGGTACGCGTACCGCGTGCCGCGGCCGCTGCTGGACCTGCGCTTCTTCCGCGTGCCGACCTTCCAGGCCAGCGTGCTGGGCGGCTCGCTGTTCCGCATCGGGCTGGGCGCGGTGCCGTTCCTGCTGCCGCTGGTGCTGCAGGAAGGGCTGGGCATGAGCGCGTTCCGCTCGGGGCTGATCACCTGCGCCTCGGCGTTCGGCGGCATGTTCATGCGCACGCTCGCGTCCAAGGTGCTGGGGCGCTTCGGTTTCCGCAACACGCTGATGTACAACGCGGCGCTGTCGGGCCTCGCCATCGCGGCGTGCGGCGCGTTCTTTCCGGGCACGCCGACGTGGGCGATCTGGCTGGTGGTGCTGCTGGGCGGCTTCTTCCCCGCGCTGCAGTTCACCAGCCTCAATTCGATGACCTATGCCGAGATCAAGAGCGCCGACGTGGGCCGCGCCACCAGCCTGGGCAGCGTGGTGCAGCAGATCTCGCTCGGCCTGGGCGTGACGATCAGCGGCATCGTGCTGGAGATCACGCGCACGGTGAACGGCCATGCGGCGCTGCAGTGGTCGGATTTCTGGCCGGCCTTCATCGTGGTGGGGCTGTGCTCGTTCGCGTCGATTCCCGTCACGCGGCGGCTTGCCCATGACGCCGGCGCCGACATTTCCGGCCGCGCGCGCGTCAATGCGCGGGCGGCGGGAAAGGCGTAGCGGCGCGCCTCAGAACTGCCGGCGGTACACCACGAAGCCCGATTTCTCGGCCACCGCGTCGTACAGGCGCATGGCGGTCTGGTTGGTTTCGTGGGTCTGCCAGTAGACCCGCTTCGCACCGTCCTCTTGCGCGCGCCGGTAGACCGCCTCGATCAGCGCGCGGCCCACGCCGGCGCCGCGCGCGGCCTCGGCCGTGAACAGGTCCTGCAGGTAGCAGCTCGGGCCGATCTGGATGGTGCTGCGGTGGTAGAGGAAATGCACCAGGCCCAGCAGCCGGCCGCCGCGCTCGGCCACCAGCGCGTGCACGGGCTCGTAGGCATCGAAGAAGCGCGACCACGTCATGCGCGTGATGTCCTCCGGCAGCGCGGTCGGCCCGTGGCGGCCATAGAAGGCGTTGTAGCCATCCCATAGCGCTTTCCAGGCCGGGTAGTCGGCCTGGCTGGCGGGGCGGATCAGGAGCGGGTCGGTCACGGCGTCATCCTCGCGGCGGGGCAAAGTCCGCAGTATGGCACCGATGCGCGCGCGGCCCGCCGCGTTCTCGCGCTCACGCCTCGGTCGGCGAAGGGGCCGGCGTGTAGCGGGCCTTGCCGCCGCGCTTGGCCTCGTACAGCGCCATGTCGGCGCGCATGAACAGTTCGTTGGCGGTCTGGCCGTCCCGGGGGTCGTGCACGGCGAAGCCGACGCTGGCGGTCGCCACGATGGTATGGCCCTCGATGAAATGCGGGCGCCGCGCCGCGTGCACGATGGCCTGCGCGATGCGCTCCAGGCTTGCCGTGCCGGTGGCGTCGTCGAGCACGATGCCGAACTCGTCGCCGCCGATGCGCGCCACGCCGTCGCCGGCGCGCACGCAGGCCGACAGGCGCTCGCCGAAGGCCGCCAGCAGCTGGTCGCCCACGGCGTGGCCGTAGCTGTCGTTGATGGTCTTGAAGTCGTCCACGTCCACCAGCATCAGCGCGGCGTTGCGGCCGGTGGCGCCGGCGCGCGTCATGGTCTCGGCCAGGCACCGGTCGAAGCCCTTGCGGTTGAGCAGGCGGGTCAGGTGGTCGGTCAGCGTCTGCGCCTCCAGGCTGCGGATGCGCTGGCGTTCGGTGGTCACGTTGCGGGCGAACATGTACAGGCCCTGCACCGTGTCGCCGGCATCGTTCCAGGCCGGCTGGTAGGTGACTTCCATGCACTCGCCGCCGTCCTGGCCTTCGAGGCTGAACGTGGCCGAGGCGCCCAGGTAGGCCTGCGCCAGGTACGGCTGCGACGCCACGTAGGTCGGCGTGCCCCACAGCTCGCGCAGCGTGAGCCCCACGATCTGCCGCGCCGGCAGGCCGAAGCGCCGCGCATAGGCTTCATTGACGAAGACGTAGCGCTCGTTCACGTCGATGAACGAGACGAAGTCCGGCACGTGGTTGGCGATGGCCTCGATGCGCTTCTCGCTCTCGGCGGCCTGGTCGCGGGCGGCGTAGAGCGCGGCCTCGCGCTCGGCAAGCTGCCGCATCACCGTGCCGAAGGTGGTCGCCAGCTCGCCGATCTCGTCGTTGCGCCCGGTGGGCAGGGCGGCCAGCGCGGCCGGGTTGCCGGGCGCCTCGCCCACCACGCGGTGCAGCAGCTCCAGCGGCGCCAGCATCCGGCGGATCACCAGCCACATCAGCAGCGCCGCCACCACCAGCGAGAAGCCAGCGGTCAGGATGGTCTTGCTGCGCACCTCCAGCAGCGGCGCATAGGCTTCCCTGGCGGGCAGCACGGACACCACCTCCCAGCCGTTGGTCTCCAGCAGGTGGCGCGCCACGATGGGCTGGCTGGGGCTCACGACCTCCCACGCGGCGCGCGGCGTCTCCAGCCCGCAGTTGTCGCCGATCGCCCTGGCCGGGGCCATCACCTTGCCGGCGTCGGCATGCATGGCATAGCGCGGGTTCTCGCCGGAAGACACCAGGCAATAGCTGCCGGTCAGCCCGACCCGGCTGCGCGCGATCTGGCCGAGGAAGTTGTTCTCCGAGAGGTTCAGCGCGCCGCCCACCACCGCCAGCAGCCTGCCGTCGGGCGCGCGCAGCGGCACCGCCATCACCACGCCGGGCGCGGCGCTCAGCCTGCCGCGCAGCAGGTCCGACACGGCAAACGCCGAGCCGTCCAGGACCTCGCGGAAGTAATCGCGGTCGCCCAGGTGGATGCGCTGCCCGTCGGGCACGGCGGTGCTGAAGGCCATCTCGCCGTCGGGCCAGACCAGGAACACCGCGTTGAAGTTCTGCGGCATGGACACCGCCTGCGCGGCAAAGCGCTTCATGACGGCGGGCGGCTGGCCGAGCATGGGCTGGAGCTGGCTCGCCAGGCGGCGCAGGTCGGTGGCGCGCGCCTCGAATTTCTCGTCGAGCTGCCCGGCGACCATCCTGACCAGGGTGTCCTGCTGGCTCTGGCGCAGTTCCGTGAGGCCCTGGAAGGCGTAATACTGCGCGAAGAGCGCGCGCGCCAGGACAATGAGCGTCACCACGACAGCCGTCGCAATGGCTACCCGATACTTTAAGGAGTGCCGCATGATTATCTTGTTATTGGTGTGCGGACCAGCCATGCTGCCCGGCGCGACTCCGCCGGGCTACCCGTCCTCCGCCGCGAGCGACTGACCCGGGTCACAGGTTAGCAGAAGCGGTGCGCCGGCCCGGGCATGCCGCGGCGGCGCGTTGCGATAAGGCCGCGCGATGCCGGTTCCCGGTGATGCAACCTGCCCACCCGGGCCACGCGCGGGGCTAGAATGCGGCATTCTTCCAACAGTGCCCCGACCGTGCCGCCCGGCGCGTCTTGCCGGGCCGTCCCGTCCACCCCACCAAGCCGCCGCCCATGAGCCTCGAACCCGTCCTGCGCTTTCTCCACATTGCCGGCGTCACCCTGTGGGTGGGCGGCATGTTCTTCGCCTACGTCTGCCTGCGCCCGGCCGCCGGCGCGCTGCTGGAGCCGCCCCAGCGGCTGCGCCTGTGGCGCGCCGTGTTCGCCACCTTCCTCGGCTGGGTGTGGGTGGCGGTGGCCGTCATCGCCGGCAGCGGCGCCATCATGATCGCCCGGGCGGGCATGGCCGCCGCGCCGCCGCACTGGCACCTGATGCTCGGCACCGGCCTGCTCATGATCGCGATCTTCGTCTACGTGTTCGCCGGCCCCTACGGCGCGCTGTGCCGCGCCGTGGACGCGCAGGACTGGCCGGCCGCCGGCGCCGCGCTGGGCCGCATCCGCCGGGCGGTGGGGGTGAACCTGCTGCTGGGCGGACTCACCATCGCGGTGGCGACGCTGGGGCAGTGGCTGCGCTGACGGGTGGCCTTTCGCGCTGGCGCCAACGACATGCTGATCGCCGCGCACGCGATGGCGCTGGACGCCGTGCTGGTCACGGACGACACCGCGGCGTTCTCCCGCATCGGCGGGCTGCGGCTCGAGAACTGGATCGCCTGAACGGAAGCCGTCCGCGGGGGCGCGGCAAGCCGCCGCGAGCCTGCCCGCGCTTCCCGGCGTTTGTCAGGCCGCCGCCTCCATCACCGACTCCACCCGGTTGCGGCCCGCGCTCTTGGCGCGGTACAGCGCGAGGTCGGCCCGCCCGACGGCGCCGTCGAGGCGGCGTTCGGCCTTGTCCACGCTGGCCACGCCGATGCTGATGGTCAGGTCGGCCACGCGCTTGCCGAAGAAGCGCGACGACGTTGCCCGCAGGCGCTCGGCCAGCGCCAGCGCCGCCGCCGGGGTGGTGCGCGGCAGCAGCACCAGGAACTCCTCTCCGCCGAAGCGGCCGGGATACGCGCCGGCCGGCAGCTCGCGCTTGAGCATGGCGGAGAAATCGGTCAGCACGCGGTCGCCTTCGGCGTGGCCCATGCTGTCGTTGATGTGCTTGAAGTGGTCCAGGTCGATCAGCAGCAGCGCCATCTCGCCGCCATGCCCGGCCATGTGTTCCAGCTCGCGCTGGCCGGCGTCATAGAGCGCGCGGCGGTTGAGCAGTTGCGTGAGCGGATCGGTCCTGGAGAGGATGTCGAGCTCCACGTGCAGGCGCCGCGTGATGACCAGCATGAAGGCGACTGACAGACCGAGGTCCATCAGCGTGTAGGAACCCAGGTAGATGGCCTGGATCAGGTCGTCGGACGCGAACAGCTTCTGCCCGGCCAGCCCCGAGAACAGGCTCGCCACGCAGCGCGCCAGCACCACCAGCGTCTGCACCGTCAGCAGGAAGCCGAAGAAGCGCGCGCTGAAATCGCGCCCGCCGTGGCGCAGCACCAGCAGCGCCTGCGTGCCGAAGAACAGGCCCATGACCAGGGTCACGATGGTGACGCGCGCGTCGTAGCTCTCGTGCCCGTAGACGAACCACGTCAGCGCCAGCGTGGCCAGCACGACCACGACGCCCGCAGGCGCGCGCGCCTGCGGGCGGCCGTAGAAGGCCTGCGTGCCCAGCGTCCACAGCGCCACCGCGGCGAGCAGCAGGCCGTTGCCCAGCACGATCGAGACCCAGTCCGGCGCGATGTCGCGCAGCCAGAACAGCATCGGCGCCACCACCAGCACCAGCGAGCCGGCCACCCACTCCCCGATGCCGCGGATGCCGCGCGGGAAACTGCGGTACGCCGACAGCAGCACCACCGACATCAAGGCCGACATGATCGATGCAAGGAAGACCGTTGTCTTGAGATCAAGCTGAAGCATCGTGGGCGGCGTATCCCAGGCAGGGGCAGGAGCCTATGCTACCAAAGACCCGCCGCAATGGCATCGCGTTGCCACCGCGCGCGGCGCCGGCGGTCTTCCCGTTTGCCGCGCCGCATGGGGTCCGCGGCAGCCAGGAGCCGTACTCGCGCGCTTTGTCATCTCCCCCTTGCGAGGGGAAGGGAAATGCCGCATGGCTGCTCGCTCGTATTGTTATAATTTTTATATCAAAAACGACCATCGCAGCGGGCCACGCGCGCTGGGCGCCCTGACACACACGGTGCGGGCAATTGCTGGGGAGCGGCATGAGCGACAGGGGAAATGGACTGCCGGCATGGTCCGGAACGGGGGCGTGGATGCAGTCATCCGCATGGCGGGAGGCGAGGGTTTCCGCCAGCCGGGCGCGCGCCGCGCCGGAGGACGAGCAGCGCGAAGCGGCGCAGGACAGCGTGGCGGTGACGGTCTCGCGCCATTGCCTGGATACCTACCTGGGGTCCTGCGCGGGCATGGAAGGCAATCCCGCGGCCAGCCTCTGGTTTTGCGATGTCCGCTCCAACAGCGAGCCCGTTGCGCCGGCCAGCATGCTGCTGCCGGTGGCGGCGCCGCTGGTGTGGGACGCGGCGTTCCGCCTGCGGCAGCGCGAACTGCTCGCGCGCTCGGCCACGCAGCAGAAGATCGCGCGCATTGCCGCCGCGGTGCGCAACGCCGCGGGCGGCATGGCGCCGTGCGAGGCCAAGGAATACTTCGAGCAGCATCTCTACGGCCCCGCGGGCCGGGAGTTCAAGCTCACCCTGTTCCCGCTGCCCACCGGCGAGGCCGGCGCCAGGAACTGGACCCGCGTCTACGGCAACCAGCCGGCGCTCAACCCGCAGGAACGCTACCTCGAACTCTGCCGCGACGGCATGCGCTTTCGCGCCATCGGCGCACTGCGCCGGCAGCGGCAGCCCAAGGTGATCGTCTGCCTGGGTACGCGCAACACCGATGACTTCCTGCGGGCCTTCGGCTTCGGCGGGACTTGCCCGACGCAGCACGTCCTGCAGCCCGCGGACCAGGGCAAGCCGATCCAGGTCTACGTGGACGGGCCCACCACCTTGCTGGTGTGCCCGCCGCTGAGCGGCGCCTCCGGGCTCAACTCCGACGTCCTGCAGGCCGCCCTGGGCAGGTTCGTCGCCGGTTTCATGTAAGGCGCGGGAACCGGCCGGGCGCAAGGCGCGCCCTTGTCGCGCTACGTTCGCGTACCCGCGGCACGCGCCGGCCACAGGCGCAGCAAGGCCTTCATCGCGTAGATCACGATCAGCGTGCCGGACAGGTCGCCGACGAACATCGCCAGGAAACCATGCGCCAGTGCCGCGCGATTGCCGCGCAGCGCGAACCAGATGTGGTGCAGCAGCGGATTTGTCACCGCATATGCCAGCACGAACGCCAGCAGCCGCGCCGGGGTCAGGTTGGTCAGCGATGCCCGCAGGCCGAACGCATGCCGGGCAAGCCGGTAGACCAGGTACGGCGCCGCGCTCGCCAGGATGGCGCCGATGACCGCGCGCGCGGGATCGTCCGGAAAAAGATAAAAGGCATTGACCAGCAACGAGGCAATCAGCAGCCCCGCCGCTCCCGCCGCGCCGAACAAAAGCGTGCATAGCAGCCGGACGCCCGCCGGTAAATAAATCCAATTAATTCCAGGCACAAATTCCAAATGCTGGAAAAGCCACTCATTTAGTGCCATCGCCAAAACAAAGAAAACAATTGTGACGAAGGCCATACTTAACTGGAGGCGAACATGGGGCATTGCCGTAAAATGCATCAGGGCATATAAAAAAAGGGCCTGATGATAGTCGATCCCGCGCGCCGGATACCGCGCTCCGTTTCCCGCAGGATGCCGTCGTGACGCGGCCGGCAGACATCTACCTGCGTTTTCTCCAGTTGGCCGAAGCAGTGCGGGGCTTGCCCTCGCTGCCGGCGCTCGACCCCCTCGAAGAACGGATTCTCGAACTGATCGCGCGTACCAGCCAGGCGCAGCAGCGCCTGTCGGTCAGGGACATGATGGCCCGCAGCGAACTGGGATCGCCCGCCACCCTGCACGCCCGTCTGAAGTCCATGCGCGAGAAAGGCTGGATCATGCTGACGGACACCGAGGACGCCCGCCGCAAGCAACTCGGGCTGACGCCCGAAGCGTTGCGCCATTTCGACAGGCTGTCCGAATGCCTGGTCAACGCGACGAAAAGTCCCTGAACGAAAATCCCTGAACGCCGCGGGCGCGCAATGCGCGCGGCGCCGCGGCGCCCGACGCACGCAGTGCCGTCAGCCCTTCTGCGATTCCCTGGCCGGGCCGCGCGCGTCGCGGCGCCGCAAGGTCTCGCTGGCCACCGATTCCGACAAGAACAGCCACAGCGTGCGCACGCGGATCACGCCATCGCCGGGGCCGTCGTGCGTCAGGCGGCCTGCCACTTCCTCCAGCCTGGCGAACATCTCCGGGCGCAAGCGCGCGCGCAGCGCCTTCAGCTCGGCGGCCGGCACGGCAACCTCGTCGCGGTTGCCGAACACCACGCGCCCGACGACGAACAGCACCGCGCCCAGCACCGCGGCGCCGATCCCCACGTTCTGGAAATCCTCGAGGTGGAAGCTGCTCGCCGCGAAGCACAGCACCGCCACCGCCGCTGACAGCATGAAGGCCGCGCGCAGTACCACGAAGCCGCGCGGCTGCGAGATACGGCGGGTCAGCTCGCGCACGGCGTCGATTTCGTCTTGCTCCAGGACGTTGAGGACATTGGTGGTCGAAACTTTCATTGTTTTTACTAGGTCTCGTTTCGTCTGGGTACCGCCAGGCCGGTGCGCAGGGGCAGATGGGCAGCGCAGGTGCCCGGCAGGATGGTATTTCCGTATTTTGAGGCCGGGCGGCCATGCCGGCAATCGGGCTTTTACCCGGTATGCGCCCTCAGGAGAGGGGCCAAAAGGATGAATGGAGGGATATTCGGAGGGATATTTGGAGAGATATTCGGGCGGACGGCCGCCCGGCCGCGGCCACCGGCGTCAAAGCCCGAGGCTGGGCACGCGCGGCACTTGTTGCGACCGCACATTGAAATGCGGCTCGCCGAAGGCTTCCAGCAGGCGCGCAATCTCGCGGGCCGAATTCGCGCGCGTGGTGCGGATCTCGCTCAGCCGGCGCGGCGCCGCCGTGCCAGCCACCACGAAATGCCGCCGCACCGTCAGCAGCGACTCACGCGGCGGCGGAATCAGCACCGGATGCGCATCCTGGTCCTTGTAGCTGCCATAGGTCCAGCCCGACGGGGTCAGGTGCGCCTCGACCCAAACCTCGCCGGAAGCCAGCGCATCCGGCGCAGCCGCTTCGCCAATCGTCATCGCCTTGCGCATCGTCCCGCCTCTCGAACATCGGCCAGGCCAGCCGCCGGCATACCGCCGCCAGGCCCGGCTGCCTGAAATCATTTCGCCCGCGCTCTGATTCTGGTTCGTGCGGCGGCGCGCCGGTACCCTGCCTTGGGGGGCATCGCGCAAACGCGGGCAAGCGGGCTGATGAAGCCGCCGCGCCTGTGGCGCGGACATCGTGTTTCTTTCCCCACCAAAGCGTGGCTCCCACCGAAGCAGGGTAAGCGTGGAACCATGCGTCCATCAATAATCCAACCCGGCAAGTGTGACCCCTTGCTAATTCCCGATAGGGTGTAGGCACTCCCCGCGCCTACACCCTCTTTTTTTGCTTTGCGATACCAGATCGGAAGCCCGGGAAATCGGCGCGAGACATGGGGTGCCGGGCATGAGGCTACAATGTTGCGCTGCGTGTCGTCTTCATTCGCTCGAATGAGACAACGGGACATTACCGTCGGGCAGGGGCCGAGATAAGCTTGGTCATCGCTGCAATCACAGCGATCGGGTTTGACAGCCCGTGCACAAAGGGCGGACAACCGCCTCCGGCGGTTTTTTTGTCCGTCTGCCTTCGCGCGCCCATTGGGCGGGCCTCGGTGGGGGAGCCCTCGGGCTCGCCGGTTCCTTTGTGTCGGTCTGTCAACCCCGTCTTGCGCCCGCCCACCCCGATTGACAGCGGGGAGCGGTGTTGAATTCGCTCACAAAGGAGGCAATCCAATGCTTCTGTTCTCACCTGTCCACTTCGGGGCAGCGACACTGCCGCAATCCATGTTCATCTCTTGGTGCGTCTTCGCGATGCAAGGGAGCGTGCTACATGCATAAGCACACCCGCTACGGCATCACCGCCGAACACACCGGCAGGGACGTGTTCGTCACCGCCCATTCTCCGTGCGAAGATCCTCTCAGCCTTGCCGGAGAAAAAGCCGCGCAGCTCCACGCGCTACTGACTGTCACCCGCGACAACGCCGCCGCCGGCATCGCGAGCGACCCGGCGCCAGCCATCCAGGACCATCTGCTCTCCCTGGCCGCCGGCCTCGCCCACGAAACACTCGTCCTGAGCGAGCTCGCCGCACGGCATGACACCGGAGACCGGCACCCCTCCGACTAACAGCTGACTAACAGCCGGCGCCTGTTGTCTCCCCTCTCCCGCTTGCGGGAGAGGGGTCGGGGGAGAGGGGCAGCGTCCCCACGAAGTCAGTCCCGTCAAGACTCCGCAGGCCTTCGCCTGCCTCGCCTCACCGCCCAGCCTTCCCCTTCCTTCGTAGGGTACTCGGATTCCGAAGAACAATAATCAAAAAAGCATCGACGAATTGGTGCGCAGGAAAACAAGAAAAGATCCGCAAATATCAGGAAAATTAATCAATAAATGGTGAATTAAATATCCTGAATATCGACGCAATTATCCAGCTTCACTAGGGTTCGAATTCTTCCGCAATACCCCTTCCGGGGGCATCCCCACCTTTGTCGGGTCCACCCTTCAGTAGGGATAGAAAACCCGGTAAAAACGCCAGTATTGCCTTGAAGATTGACCCCGAGCGGCCATACACTTCGCCGGTCCTCCTGCGGTGGTGCACTGCAAGAGAGACAGCAGGAGATGTCGCGAAACCACCGCCGCAAGGTCCATATCCGCCGGCAGCGCAAACAAGACGGAAAGACACCAACGAGTGCCATGACGGACAAGCGGATTCACCGCAGCAAGGCCCACCTGGAGACGGCAGGGCAGCGCGGAAATTTCGGGTATCAAGGAAATCATCAAGTCGTGTTCAAGCTTCCAAGCAAGCTGCCCGTTGGCAGAGCAGTACTGTGGCTGGGAATGATCCCGTTGCTGGCATCCTGCGCACTTGCGCCAGGCATGCGCTTCGATCCGCAGCGCCCCCTCGATCCCGACGATCCAGAGTCGGTGCCCAAAGTCACGTTGATCACGCCCGCGCTGGTGAAGGCGCTGAAGGCGGCGGCCAAGCCGGTCAATGCAGGAGTGGACGAGCTCTTTGCCGAGGTCGCGCCATATACCGTGGGCGTGGGCGACATTCTCTCCATCGTGGTGTGGGACCACCCCGAACTCGTATTTCCTACCCAGACGTATTCTATCGGCACTGCCTACGACATCCCCAACTATAGCGGGGCGGCTAATGTGCCTGGTTATGTGGTCAGCCCCAGTGGAACTATACAGTTTCCCTATGCTGGTAAGGTCGAAGTGGTCGGCAAGACACCCGACGAAATTAGGGCTCAGTTGACAGCACAACTCAAGCCGTATGTCGCCATGCCACAGGTGACCGCGCGCGTGCTCGCCTTTCGCAGCAAACGCGTCTACCTGGACGGCGAGGTCAAGACACCTGGCCCGCAGAACATCGACGATGTACCCATGACCTTGGTCGAGGCGTTGAATCGGGCAGGCGGAATCAATGTGCTGACAGGCGATAACAGCCGTATTCGCATCTCGCGCAATGGGAAGAACTACTACGTCAATTTGCCAGCGCTACTCCAGCAAGGGACTGACCCTGCCCGTATCCTGCTGCGCAATGGCGACATCGTTCGCGTGGAACAACGCGAGGACAGCAAGGTCTTCGTGACTGGGGAAGTCGTTCGCCCCATGAGCATCCTGCCGCGCAATGGTCGCCTGACGCTCAATGAAGCTATCGGCGAGGCCGGCGGCGTCAATCCCGTCTCCGCGGATGCCCGGGAGCTCTATGTCATTCGCAAGAGCGCGGATGGTGACGCAGAGATATTCCATCTTGACGGTAAATCGCCGGTCTCGTTGGCACTGGCTGAGTCCTTCGAACTCAAGCCGAAGGACGTCGTCTATGTCGATGCTGCCGGCGTAGTCCGCTGGAGCCGCGTGATCAACCAGTTGTTGCCGAGCGGCAATTTCGTAACTGGTGCTGCGAACGTCGCGAAATGATCAATACCGTACTCGTCGTGTGCATTGGAAATATTTGCAGGAGCCCTATGGCGGAAGGGCTCCTGAAGCAAGCGTTGCCTGATATCAATGTTGTCTCCGCTGGCCTCGGTGCATTAACCGGCCAGCCTGCGGATCCGTTCGCTATCGAGCTGATGCAAGAAATGAACATCGATATCTCGGCCCATCGTGCCCAGCAACTCGGTCGGCCCATCGCCACCGCAGCGGATCTGATCCTGGTGATGGACAACGAGCAGCGGCAAGACATCCAGCGACTACATCCGGCCACCACAGGGCGAGTGTTTCGCATGGGCGAGCTCGCCAAATTTGACATACCCGATCCGTACCGCGACGCTCGCACCGCCTTCGAGAATGCGCTGCAACTGATTCAGCGCGGCGTGGAAGCCTGGGTGCCGCGCATCCGGGCGCTTCGTTAACAGAATTAGTAGTAGAGCCTATGAACCAGAACCCTCCTCCTGTCGTTATGGCCGGGCCTCCGGAAGACGAGATTGATCTCGTTCACTATCTGGACGTGCTGCTGGCTAGTCGTTGGCTGATTGTGTCCATTGCCGGAATCGTATTGGCATTGGGAGTGGCTTATGCATTTCTTGCGCGGCCAGTCTACCAAGCAGATATCTTGGTGCAGGTCGAAGATAGCCCCAATAGCGCTAATAGTCTGTTGGGGGACGTGTCTAGCCTGTTTGATGTCAAAGCGTTAGCGACAGCCGAGATTGAGATAATCCGGTCTCGCATGGTTGTGGGAAAAGCAGTCGATAACTTGCACCTCTATATTTCCGCAAAGCCAAATTATCTACCCTTCGTGGGCGCATGGATTGCCAGCAGAGCCAAGGGTTTGTCTGAGCCGGGACTCTTTGGGCTTGGTGGTTTTGCCTGGGCTAAGGAGGCGATCGGTGTTGAGCAATTTGATGTGCCAGAGTCTCTTGAGGGCGAAAAATTCAAATTGATAACACTAGGCGACGGTCGCTATCGTCTTGAGCAATCCAGCTTGGATGAGCCCATTGAAGGGCACGTCGGTAGGCCGGTGAAGGTAAATCAGAACGTAGGCAGCATTACACTACTTGTAACTGACATAAAGGCCAAGCCAGGGATTGTATTCAACCTTGTGCGGAACTCACAGTTGCAGACGATTGAGAATCTTCAGGATCAATTAAGGATTGCTGAGAAAGGTAAGCAAAGCGGTATTATTGGTGCTTCATTGGACGGTACCGACCCTAGACTTACCGCTAGCATCCTGAATGAAATCGGTGGCGAGTATGTTGCGCAAAATATCAAGAGAAAGGCTGCTGAGGCTGAGAAGTCGCTGGTATTCCTCGGAGATATGCTGCCGCAACTTAAGGCTGAGTTAGAGCGAGCTGAGGTAAAGTATAACGAAATGCGTAACAAGCGTAATACGTTTAATCTCAGTGAAGAAGGGAAGGCATTCTTGCAGGAAAGCGTGACGGCGGAGACTAGTCTGCTAGAACTAAAGCAGAAGCGTACAGAACTGTTGACACGTTTTACTGCAACACATCCGGGGGTGCAGGCGATTGATAAGCAGATCGCAGTAATGAGTGCAAAAGTGGATGAAATGACTGCACACATGAAGACATTTCCCAATGTCGAGCAAGATACTATGCGCTTGATGCGTGATGTGCAGGTCAACAATGATCTCTATGTAGGACTGCTGAACAACATGCAGCAGCTGAAACTCGTCAAGGCAGGCAAAGTTGGCAATGTTCGAATGCTGGACAACGCGCCGGTCCCGGAGGAACCCATAAAACCTAAGAAGGGCTTGATTGTCATGATGGCCGCTATCCTTGGCCTATTGATAGGCATCATCGCTACGTTCGTGCGCAATGCTTTGTATGGTGGTATCACAGATTCACAGGATATTGAGCAGCATACGGGCCTAAGTGTCTACGCAACCGTGCCTTTGTCGGTAGCCCAAACATTCCTCACTGAAGAAATTCGCCAGCGCAAGCGTGGAAAATTTGTGTTGGCAGATCGTAATCCCAATGAGCCCTCGATAGAGAGCCTACGCAGTCTTCGCACTGCATTGCAGTTCGCCATGCTTGATGCGGACAACAATCGTGTGCTACTGACGGGGCCTACGCCGGGGGTCGGAAAGTCCTTTATTTCAGCTAATCTCGCTGTCGTGATGGCAACGGGAGGAAAACGCGTTCTGCTGGTCGATGCCGATATGCGTAAGGGCCATCTTAATCAATATTTCGGGAAGGATCGCAATAACGGTCTTTCGGACGTGTTGATAGGCAATGTCAGCTTCAACGAGGCGGTGCATTACGGCGTGTTCGAGAATCTGGATTTCCTGAGTACAGGCAGCCTGCCACCAAATCCGGCCGAATTGTTGCTAAACGAGCGCATGGCGAAGCTTCTCCAGGAAGTCGGTGAGCGATATGACCTGGTGCTAATCGATACCCCGCCGGTACTGGCTGTCTCGGATACAGCGGTACTGGCATCACGCTGCGGAACCGTGTTTCTCGTGACCCGTTTCGAAAAAACAACTATTGGCGAGGTAGCGGAATCCGCTAAACAACTGCGGCAAGCTAACGCTGATGTCAACGGTGTGGTCTTCAACGGCCTAGATCCGAACGCGTATCGATACGGTTATGGCTCGAAGTACGGACGGTACCGGTATGCCTACTATGGTTATGCACCGGAATCCACGCCGCCACAGATCACGGCCGGAGGAAAATAAATTCTATCAGAAGCGATATTTTAACAAGTAGGGATAGGGTCAACGCCGGATAAATATACCGGCGGCTAAGCCGGCAACCGATCGGCCAAATATCAGCCAGCTCAATGAGGCTGGCGAATCTTGCTTGATGGGGTAGTAAGCACAGAGTCGTGGACGCGTCTGACTATCACCTTCCCATCGGCCACCCGTGAAGTAGGACGATTGTGGCAACGCAATCGGGCATTCAGGGGATTTCTCCAATTGCAGGGGTAAGCCGCCGCCGTCTGGCGGCGTGCCCTGTCTCGTCGTGCTGACGGGAAATGGGCTGACTGAAGGTTGAATTGGCACAAGGAGAAGTCAGATGGAAGAGCCTGCTGTGATCATTCCCGTTGTCTTGTGCGGTGGTTCGGGAACCCGCCTCTGGCCGTTGTCGCGCGAGGGCTATCCAAAGCAATTTCTCAACCTGCTGGGCAACCGTTCGTTGCTGCAGGACACATTGCTGCGCATCAGGGAGATTCACGGGGTCGGGACACCGCTGCTCGTCACCAGCCACGCACATCGCTTCATGGTGGCCGAGCAGGCCAGGGAGATCGGGAGCAGCGACGCCGCTTTCATCCTCGAGCCGCACGCGCGGAACACGGCGCCGGCCGCGGCTGCGGCGGCGCTGTACGCTCTCGCCGCAGGGCAGGATCCCCTAATGCTGGTGCTTCCGTCGGACCACCTGATCCGCGATGCATCCGCATTCGCGGACATCGTGAAGCAAGGCGTGATGGCCGCGCAGGACGGGGCGCTCGTTACCTTCGGCATCACGCCAACGGCCCCCGCCACGGGATATGGATACATCAAGGCCGGCGGAAGCTGCACGCAGTGGAGTTACGACGTTGCCCGCTTCGAGGAGAAGCCGTCGCAGACCCGCGCCAGCGAGTTCCTGGCCGAGGGCAGTTATTTCTGGAACAGCGGCATCTTCCTGTTCCGGGCGTCGGCATTCCTGGCTGAACTGGAGTCTTTCTCGCCGGAAATCCTTCGCGCGGTGCAGGAATCTGTGAACCTCGGGCGGAAGGATCTCGATTTCTTCCGCCTCGACGAAGCTGCCTTCGCGCGTTGCCCGAGCAACTCCATCGACTACGCCGTCATGGAGCACACCAGCCGTGCGCAGATGGTGCCGTTTGCCACCGAATGGAGCGACGTCGGCGCATGGGATGCCGTCTGGGAACTTGGCGCCAAGCAGGAAGACGGCAATGTCATCGTGGGCGACGTGCTGACGCACAACGCCAGGGATTGCCTGGTCCATGCCTCCCATCGCCTGGTTGCCGTGGCGGGCGTGGAGGACGTGATGGTGATCGAGACGCCGGACGCCGTGCTGGTGGTGCACAAGGACCAGTGCCAGGACGTCAAGACCCTCGTGGACATGGTGCGCAGGCAAGGTCGCAGCGAAGCTGCCGACCACAGGAAGGTCTATCGCCCGTGGGGCAGCTATGACGCCGTCGACGAAGGGCAGCGCTATCAGGTCAAGCGCATTACGGTGAAACCCGGCGCGAAGCTCTCCATGCAGATGCACTACCACCGCGCCGAACATTGGATTGTGGTCAAAGGCACGGCCCGAGTGACATGCGGAAGCGAGACGTTCCTGCTCAGCGAAAACCAGTCCAGCTACATCCCGCTGGGCACCGTCCACCGGCTGGAAAACCCCGGCAGCGTGCCCCTCGAGCTGATCGAGGTGCAGAGCGGCAGCTATCTGGGCGAGGACGATATCGTCCGCTTTGACGACGTGTATGGCCGCGCTCCCGCTGCCGACTCTAAGACCGAATTGGCCTGATCGACCCGAACTACGGAACTGAATTCTTACCATGACCAAGACGAACCAAAAGACCGCACTCATCACCGGCATTACAGGCCAGGATGGGTCTTATCTAGCCGAGTTCCTGCTGGAAAAGGGATACATTGTTCACGGTATCAAGCGCCGCGCCAGCTCGTTCAATACCTCGCGCGTAGATCACGTCTATCAGGATCCGCACGTCAGCCACCGGAATTTTGTGCTGCACTACGGAGACCTGAGCGACAGCAGCAACCTGATCCGCATCGTGCAGCAGACGCAGCCGGACGAGATCTACAACTTGGGTGCGCAAAGCCATGTGGCAGTGAGCTTTGAATCGCCGGAATACACGGCAGACGTGGATGCGCTCGGCACGTTGCGGCTGCTCGAAGCAATCCGCATTCTCGGCCTGGAAAAGAAGACGCGCTTTTACCAGGCGTCTACCTCTGAGCTATATGGCTTGGTGCAGGAAATTCCGCAGAAGGAAACCACGCCGTTCTATCCGCGCAGCCCATATGCCGCCGCGAAACTCTATGCCTACTGGATTACTGTGAACTATCGGGAGTCTTACGGCATGTATGCCTGCAACGGCATTCTGTTCAACCATGAAAGCCCACGTCGCGGCGAGACCTTCGTGACCCGCAAGGTCACGCGTGGACTGGCCAATATTGCCCAGGGCCTGGAGAACTGCCTGTACATGGGCAACATGGATTCGCTGCGGGACTGGGGGCATGCGCATGACTACGTGCGCATGCAATGGCTGATGCTGCAACAGGAGCAGCCGGAGGACTTCGTCATCGCCACGGGCAAGCAGGTGAGCGTCCGGGAGTTCATAGGCAAGAGCGCCAAGCAATTGGGTATTACGTTGCGCTTCGAGGGGGAAGGCGTTGATGAGGTTGCACTAGTGGATGCTATCGACGGTGACAAGGCTCCCGCGCTAGCGGTTGGAGATGTCATTGTTAAAGTAGACCCGCGATATTTCCGTCCCGCCGAAGTGGAGACGCTCCTAGGTGACGCCACAAAGGCAAAAGAAAAACTCGGATGGGAACCCGAGATACAGCTTGATGAGATGATCTCCGAAATGGTGGCAAGTGACCTAGACCAAGCGTGTCGTCATGCTTTGCTGAAACAGCATGGATTTGATGTCACCGTAAGCGTGGAGTGAATGAAATGAGCAGGAATCCAAGGATTTACGTTGCCGGTCATCGCGGTATGGTTGGAGGTGCAATAGTTCGACACCTGAAAGCGATATCGAATGCCGAAATTATTACTCGTGATCGTTCAGATCTTGACCTCACAGATCAACACGCAGTTCGAGATTTTTTTCAAGAGGAAATGATCGATCAGGTTTATCTTGCGGCGGCGAAAGTGGGTGGAATTCATGCCAATAATACCTACCCTGCTGATTTTATCTATCAGAACATAATGATAGAGGCCAACATCATCCATGAAGCATGGCGTACTGGAATTCAACGGCTTCTTTTTCTGGGTAGCAGTTGTATTTATCCAAAGTTGGCATTGCAACCAATGAGTGAAGATGTTTTGCTGACGGGAGAATTGGAGCCGACAAACGAGCCATACGCAATCGCAAAGATAGCAGGAATTAAGCTATGTGAAAGTTATAATCGGCAATATGGGACGGATTTTCGTAGTGTCATGCCCACCAATCTTTATGGTCCCGGAGACAACTACCATCCGAATAATAGCCACGTCATCCCTGCACTTATCCGACGGTTTCATGAGGCAAAATTGGAGAATAAAACGTCCGTCGAAATTTGGGGGACGGGTCAACCTCGCCGGGAATTTCTCTATGTAGATGACATGGCCGATGCATGTGTTCGAGTTATGGGGGTTGAGAAAGAAATTTATGAAAAAAACACGGAAGTCACGTGTTCCCATCTGAATGTTGGAGTGGGGCAGGATATAAGCATCAAGGAGTTGGCGGAGCTCATACGGGAAACCGTTGGATATGGTGGCGAAATCTCCTTCGATATAAATAAGCCAGATGGACCTCCACAGAAGCTACTAAATATTGATCGTATAAATAGGTTTGACTGGGTGGCGCCAACGAAATTGAGGGATGGCTTAGCTGAGACGTATAAGAGCTTTCTTATTGAGTCAAATAGACGAAATTAAGGTTGATTGATCTATGTTGTTGTCGTGTTGTTAAGGGTCGCTTGTGCCTACATCAAATAACTTGATAAGCAGGGTTCTCCATGCCATTAGCTGGGGGACTCTTGGTGCAATTGCGTCGCGAGCAGTGAGCATCATTACGAATGTTTTGGTCGCGCGCCAACTGGGACGGGAAAGCTTTGGGATGTTTGGCCTGATTCAGTCCACCGTCCTGCTATTCTCTGTGCTTGGTGGTTTTGGTGCTGGTCCATCGATAACCAAATTTTGCTCTCAATACCGAATTGTTGATAGGATTAAGTGTTCACGGGTGGTGTCATTCTTTTGTGTCATTGGCATAATTTTTGTCATCATTATATCTGTTGGAATGTATTTCGGGGCCGGGCTCCTGGCCGGGTATGTATTTGGCAATAGACAGGCTGCCCACGGATTTGAAATCGGTTCGGTGGCCGTTTTCTTCTCTGGTGTTATGGCTCTTGCTACTGGGCTGCTGTCAGGTCTGGAGAAATATAAGGTAAATGCTTTTGTCAGTTTCTTGACTGCCGCATTGGCATTTGTAATCTGTATCCCTGCCACAAGATATTACGGATTAGAAGGTGCCCTAGTAGGTTTTTCATTCGCAACAACTGTGGTGTCAGTAATCACAATCTGGCTGGCTTATAAAATATATGTTGATGATGGGTTCAGGCTAACGACGAGTATTAAGGGGATCGAGAAAGGTTTGGTAAAGAGATTTGCTATTCCAACATTGCTCGGGAGCCTTACGAATACTGGAGTCACTTGGTTCAGCTTGGCGATGCTTGGTTGGTCAAATGGCGGAGCATATGAAATAGCCGCCATAAATGTTGCAAATCAATGGAGAGGGGCGATTCTGTTCTTGCCATCTGCCATTGGTGCGGCCCTAGTGCCAATAATATCGAACTCAATGGTAGGTGAGGAGACCGGGAATGCCAAACGTGTTCTTTATATTGGTATTTTGACAAGTTTCTCTGTATCTATTATTGCGTTCGGAGGGCTTCTTTTTTTTAGGCAAGATATAGCTATCATGTATGGCGGGGAGTTTAAAGATACAGGCCGAGTAATTTCCGTAATGGCGATTTCTGCGGTAATTACATCTATGTGTAACGTCATGTCGCGGTATGTAATGGCTACCGGTGAGATGTGGAGAAGTTACGGATACGATGTCTTGTGGTCTGCAAGTCTAATTGGATCCGCAACTTTTCTGGTTGCCAAGGCGGGTGCATTTGGATTGGCTATTGCTTATCTTTTTGCCGCAGCGATGCAATTCCTGTTTCAGATGTTTGATGGCTATCGTCTGTTGAGGAAAAAATGATATGAATGTCATAGAAACTGTGGCGCTGATTCAGTTTCTGATAACCATTGGGGCGATTACTATTGGGAGAGTGATATATAAATTATCTCCATTGGTCGGCCTATTTTCTGCGCTACTTGTTTGCCCGGTTCCTATATTTGTTGTGGGGATGAGTTCGGCCGGCTTCATATATTTTTCCGATCTAATTGGATTGTTGGTTCTGTTGGTGGTCTTAGCTAAAGGCCGATTTGATATTTCCACGATAAGTGGCGGTCGAGTAACATATGGAATGGTTGTAATTACGTTGGTTATTATTCCATTGGTCGCATCTATTGTCACGACAATGCGCGATGGAAATGGTGATGGACGATGGATCTTGCTTGGTTTATTTCGTGGAATTTCATATGTATTTATCTTTGTTGCTGCTTCTAAGTATGCGGTTGATCATCCGGAAAAAATAAAATCGGTCGTTTGTGTTCAGGCTATAACTATTACTTCGGTATGCGGAATTGGGATTTTACAGTTCTTCCTTAATCTAAATCTAGATCTTTGGAATGAATACGCGAATTACGATTTTACTGAATGGATCGGCGGATTTGGGCACGGTTTTATGGGGCTGTATCGCGGCGCAATTGGTGCATGGACGGCGGGTATGGCCGCCGTCATCATATCGGTTACAAATCGGCAGAGGTTTGGAGCCTTATTGGCCGCGCTATTTATAATATTTGGCTTGGCGGCAAATGTGCTGGTGGGTAGCCGGCAAGGTCTTGTTGGTACATTGATTGGACTAATTATTAGTTTGATTCTAGGGGTAAGAAATAAGAAGAACAAGATTAGAAGTCATTCGGCGGGGATATTTTTTTCGGTTACATTAATTGTCGGGGCGGCTCTCCTGTTTGGTGGGAATGGAATATCAAATCAAACGGGAGATGTTGGGGAGTGGCTTGGTAATCGATTCGATCTCTTCTCATCCGGAAGTGAAACAATCGATGAGGCCAAGAATAGAGATCCTCGGATGCCGTTGATACTCGATAGGGTTGCTAATGCGCCAGAGAATTATCTGATCGGATTAGGATACGGTCGAGTTATTTCCGAGGCAATGGGTAGTGGACTTGACCTAATATATGTCGACTCTGAGTTACTCTGGACACTGCAGCAAACGGGCTTTATTGGGATTATTTCCTACGTTCTGATGATCGCGATAATTCTGTCAAGGGTGGCTAAAGGAGGACGGAGAGGGGGAGGAGGGGATCAGCTAGATAAAATTGTAATGGGTGGTTCCCTTGTTTGCGTCGGTATCTTTTTGACATACGGCCATTTCTTCTTGTTGCATGTCCAGTCGTCACAAGCCCCCGTTGCATATTGGAATTGGCTCATGCTTGGTTTTTGTATGGCGACACCCTCACATTTTCGTGTGAATTTGAAAGTCGAGGATGAGAAATGAAAATCCCGAAAATATCCATAATTATCCCTACATACAATATGGCTAGATTCTTGCCTGATTGTCTCGGAACCCTGAGAAGGCAAAACTACCAGAATCTAGAACTCATAATTGTCGATGGACTTAGTACTGATAATATAAGCGAAATCGTCGAGGCTAATAGAGATATTGTTGATATTTTTATAAGTGAGCCAGATCAGGGACAAGGCGATGCCGTAACAAAGGGATTGAGAATTGCAACTGGGGACATTTGTCACTGGCACGCCGCCGACGATATATTTATGCCAAATGCCCTCGATCATGTCGCGGAAGCGTTCAATAGAAATCCGCAGATAGATCTGCTAATTAGTGATGGATGGGCTTTTGATACGCACCACATTGTACGCACGGGAAAGTGCCGATGGATATCGTACGAGCGATCGCTCTTTTTCAAGGGGCGCTTTCAGTCCGACTGCGCATACTGGCGTCGAGAGATCACGCATAACGCACTTCCGCTAGACATTGAGAAACCGCTTACTGTTGACGAGGACTTCTTTCTTCGGCTGTGGAATGGGAGGCCTCATCTTTGGCTTTCTGAGCCGCTTGGTGCATTTCGCATGCACGGCGAGCAGGTTTCGCAAACGGTTGACCGCTCAGTAGTCTGGATGGATCGACATCAAACGAGAAAGAGAATTTTTGAAGAAAAATCAATAACAGATACTGATGCCGCTGTTGCGAGAAAGCGATTATTTTCTGAATATATTTTATATGATTTAATTCTTCCCAGGGTAACAGATATGGGTGATAAATTCATGAGAATGGTGCACCGCGATTTGAATCGCCGTCGCTTTCATAAGTGGCTGATGAATGAGTGGATCGGAGGAGCTAGAAATGTGTGAAGGTATGGAGAATTTTACAATAGGAATAACCACAAAAAATCGCAGAGAAGACTTAAATTATACTCTTAAAAAATTAATCGATCTTGGCCTTTGTGATATTCCAATCATCTTGATTGATGATGCATCTGATATTGAAATATTTGATGATGAGGTGAATAAAAAATTCTCTAAAATGAGGGTTATAAAAAATAAAAATGGGCGAGGTCTGATAGCTAATAGAAATTTGATGGTTTCCTTATCTGAGACGCCATTCTTCATAAGTCTTGATGATGACTCTTGTTTTAGAGATAAGCCTGATTTCTCAGATATCGAGAGGGTTTTTTATGCCGATCATAGAGTTGCTGCTCTACAATTGAATAATGTTGATGTTAATTTCGGCTGCAATCCAAGTGACCGGCTGGAGTTATATCAAGTTCAAATGTACACAGGCTGCGGCCATGTGCTCCGTTGTGCTACCTTTCTCGCGCTGGGTGGGTATAGAGAGTATTTTATGCACATGTGTGAGGAGCGAGATTTTAGCCAAAGGGCGTGGAGAAATGGATATTGTGTGATGATGTACCCGTGGCTGATTGTCGATCATCTCAGGAGCCCCGTGGCACGAAATGTGGTGAGAAACACCAAATTTCTCGTTCGTAACACTGTTCTATTCAATTTTCTCAACTATCCGATTTGGTTTGGCTTAGCCAGGGCGATGGGGGTTGGCCCTATTTCTATTTTCAAAAACTTCAGAGAGCCTACTCTAATTGCCGCCTCTGCGGAGGGTTGGCTAAGTGGCCTGGGGATGGCATTAAGGCGGTTGCTTGAGCGTTCGCCGATGTCCATTTCTCAATATCGGAAATTTCGGCAACTACCGATGCGTAGTTGAATCGAAATATAGTGTGTAGTTGTTAGGGTATTGGGTATTCCGTTAATCCGTCTTGTGACTGTGTGAGGTTATGAATGAAAATTGCAGTTGTATACCATTATTTTCCTCACTACAGAAAGGGGGTGTTTGAGGAGTTGTCGGCTCGATATAAAGATGTAACATTTATCAGCAGCGACTGGGATTCACTGGAGGGCATTCCAAGGTTGAGTGTGGAAAATCTCGGTACGGCAGTTGAGTTTCCATCATTGCGACTTGGTAGAATGATATATCAAAGAGGACTCTGCTCATATGTTTTTAAAGAGCGATTTGATGTAGTGATATTTTTGGCAAACCCTAATTTCGCTAGTACTTGGTTGGCAGCTTGTATCGCTAGATTACGAGGATCGCGTGTAATATTCTGGGGGCACGGATTTCTGCATGGCCAGGTTAATATCAAGAACAGAATAAGAAAGATATATTTTAAATTGGCAAATGCAAGTTATGTTTACGGGTATGGGGCAAAGAAAAATGCAGTTGCGCTGGGTTTTGACCCGACGCACGTTCACGTTGGATTTAATTCGCTGGATTACGGCGCGCAATTAGTAATCCGGGAGCGACTGTTGGGGGCACAAGTGAATTTGTGTGGTGATGTGTTTCACATACTTTGTGTATCTCGCCTGACTGAGTTGTGTAAATACGATTTATTGATTCGTGCAATTGCCCTTTTCAGTGACGAAGAGAGGGAAAAAATAAGACTCGAATTTGTTGGGGCGGGGCCGGCGGAGCTCAAATTAAAAGATCTTGCAGCCGATCTCGGAATTCATGCGACATTTCGGGGGGCAATATACGATGAAGAAGTCGTGGCGGGTCGAATTTTCTCAGCAGATGTCGTTGTGTCTCCAGGGAAGGTCGGGTTAACAGCTATACACAGTATGACATACGGTACACCTGTTATAACACTCGGAAAACCGGATGAGCAGATGCCGGAATATGAGGCAGTCATTGATGGGGTCACGGGTATTCTATATGAGAGTCAGTCGGCGGCTGGAATAAATTCTGCGCTCGTGAGATTCAGATCTATATTCTTGAACCGGAAGTTAACACGAGAATGTTGTTTCCGGGTCGTGGATGAGATTTATAATCCGAGGTCTCAGGTGGACGTAATAGAGCGTGCCTTTCATGGATTACCGGCAAAAGAAGGAAATGATGTGAGTGCACTTGTATGGTGAAACTTGCTAGATCTGCATTTCGGCTTCTTCGTTCATTTTATTGGCGACTTAGGAAGGGCCTTTTTAAAACGCATTATACATTTTTAATGGGCGGCGATTCTGATATTTCGCGGGATTTGCGTGCCGGTAGCTATTGCTATGTAGGGCCAGGATGCTTGATCGGTCCGGGGGTGACGCTTGGAAATTACACTATAATCGGTCCGGCAGTTAGAGTGGTTGGTAACGATCATGTTTTTGATATACCTGGTGTACCTGTGGTATTTTCAGGTAGGCCTCCTTATCGAAAGACCGAAATTGGTCAAGACGTGTGGATTGGCGCGGGGGCGATAATTATCTCCGGCGTGTCGTTGGGCGATGGATCCATTGTTGCAGCGGGTTCAGTCGTAACGAGAGATGTGCCTCCTTACGCGATAGTAGGTGGGGTCCCCGCTAGATTTATGCGTCCCAGATTTGATAAGGAGGAGGATATGATTGCACATCGGAATTTCCTGGAATCTCCATCACGTGGCGGTAGGTATGCAGATCGGATCGCTGTCCTTGATTAAGCGCAATTGGCGTTAGAGAACAAGGCAGCACAGTTCCCGGAGGTGTCGTGTGTTGTTGACTGAGTCGAGTTGAATTTTCGCGATCGTGAGATGACGAGGCTAGAGTCATCGAGTTACGAAGCTTATCACATACTACTATGTACTGATTTCAGCCTTGCATGGAGATAGTCTGATTTGGCTAACGTACCGTGAGGGATAGATACGGCACTCACTATTTCGACTTATCTTGTATTGTATGGCGGCTGGCGTGTAACCTCCCATGAAAAGTCGAGCCTCTTGATAACTGGCTGAAAGATAATCTCGAGAATGTAGGCGCAGCTCAAGGCTCCAATAATTGAAAAGGTGATTTCTGCTGGGCGAGGGAGAGCTGCGGAGTATACTATTGTTATTATTGGTTGGTGTGAAACATATAGTCCGTAGGAAATAGGTGCCGGGTAGATGAGTGGCGCATAAATTTTCCGTGGTATGCTATTAATGTTTTTCGTTGCTATTAAAGTAATAACAAAAAATAATCCGGCGGAAAAGTGGCGTAATTGTGGTGTTGATTCCACGCCGACAGAGAGATGATGCCCTGCGGCTATCGCCCGGATGGCTGGAGTCGCCCAGATCAGTATATTTGTAGAAAGAAGAGGAAAGGGGAACGTTTAGCCTTTTATTGATATTGACTTAGTTTCGGGTAAATCTCTTGCTAGTTCGAGACCTGTCCACCAGATGAAAAAATAGGAGGAAAAGAGAAAAGGCTGCTCTGGTTTTATTAGGAAAAATATCCATCCTGATGTGGGAAAGGTGAAAACGATTGTGCACCTATTTCGATGTGTGAGATTATTTTTCTAAAAATACAAGGCCGTGAATGCTATATAAAACCACCACTCATACGATAGTGGCCATAGTGGTGAGTCCGAGCAAAGTGGTGCCACCTAAGTCTCACTCTTGATAGTCGCAATATCCTGCAACATTGCGAGATTACCTAATACACCCTCTGCACTCAGGCATGTAGTGTCACCAACTACTACACTGGCAATTAATCCCAATGCTAATGCAATTGCAGATATCGGATAAATTCGCGGTGCACGATAAAGTCACCGGCAGATTGGGGGTGGCGCAGATTCGAATGTGAGTAAAAGATTAAGAACCCGGAAACCAGAAAAACAGAATAACTGCTTCCTGTCCGAATCTTGTGAGGATTTCGAATTTGGTGGGGGAGAATGGATTGGGGTGGTGTAGTAAAGCGTATAATGCAGAAAATCCTAGTGCGCCTTCAAGTGCCTCAAATTTTATTTTTTGATTTTGTGAGGGTTTATGATATTTGGTCTGGCTAATAGGGCCCTTCCCCGTATCTCGGTGGATGGGATTCTGCCAATAATTGGATGTGCATGCACACAGCCATCAATGTAAGCATAGGTGCACGTTACTAATTACGTGTCCCGGCCATGTTGTGCTGCTTACTCAGTTGATCTGTCTTCAAGGTGATCAGATACTCATAGATCGACTGCAGCGTTGCATAGGTGAACCCTGCCTTTCCATCCAGGAATCCACGCTTGCCGATGTAAAGCACAAAGAATTTCACCAATGGTCGCATCGGGATGCGATAAAAAATTTCTTTCTGGTGGAATCGTCTTTCGTGAAAATCGCGGCTCATCAAGGCTTTCAGCACACTGAACTCTGTCTGGCCACGCCGGTTTTCGATGATCTGCTTGGCTTCCAAATCGCTATAGCTGTTATGCCTTGCCACCCAATGCTGCATTCCCTTGCTGAAGGGGAAGTGGTCGAGATATCCGGTGATGCGGGCGGTCGGCCCATCAGGGATGGAGATGGGGTTCACCAGCCGTTCGTAGCGCATCTTCTCGGGGCGGAACAGCCGGAGATAGTATGGCGAGGTTTGTACATGCTTCAGCCATGTCCCCATGAAGAAATCCCGGCGCTGGATGCTAAAGGCTACCTCGTGTTTGGCTGATTCGATAGCCTGTCGGGCGCTCTGGACCAGCTCGGGTGTCATCCGCTCATCCGCATCAATATAGAACACCCACGGATGCTTGAACTTGATGTTGGCCAGTCCCCAGTTCTGATGACTTGCCCAGTTATCGAATGGGCGTTGGGTGACTTTGGCCCCGAAGGCGTTGGCGATCTCCACCGTTGCATCGGTGCTGACGGAGTCGTATACATGGATGTCGTCCGACCAGGCCACGCTTTCCAGGCAGCCGGGAAGGTCCTGTTCCTCGTTCTTGGTCAGGATGAGGATAGAGATACCGGGGCTTTCATTTTTCATGCTGCGTTCTCTTGCCGATGGGTTTTGCCGGTACGCCGGCATAGACCGTCCAGGGAAATTCCAGGTTCTTGCTGACAACGGACCGTGCCGCAATGACGGCGCCTTCGGGTAGGGTCACGCCATGTGAGATGAACGCTTCAGCGCAGATCCAGACCCGGCAGCCCACCGTGATGGGTTCTGCGATGAGCTGAAAATTCGAGGAGTTGTAGTCGTGTGAGCCGCCACAGAGATGGACACCTTGCGATATCACGCTGTAGTCGCCAATCGTCAACTGATTCATGTTGTAAAGCGTCACCCCGTCCGCAATGCCGACGTTGCTGCCGATCTCCAGATTCCAGGGGGCCCAGATCTTGACGGCCGGATAGACGTGCACGTGAGCGCCCAGCCGTGCGCCGAACAAGCGGAGCAGGAAGGCACGCCAGATGTGCAAGGGGCGAGGGCTTGGGCGGAACAGAAAGAGCCATACCCAGTTCCACAATTGCCGGGCGATTCTGTTCCGCAGGGTAAAGGAGGGCTCGACTGTCGGGTCGTTTCCCTCGATGATCATCGTCGGGGGACTTGGAGCCTGTGCGTGCATGTTGTCCTTTGGCTGTTTATGCGCTGCGGGGGCGTTCGCCGGCAGGATTCTCGCGAAGGACGTCTGCGACGTGAGTCGTAAAACGCGTCAGCAGACTGTCCAGGGCCAGAGTTGTCTCCGCATACTGGCGCGCGGCTGTGCCAAGCGCTGTCCGGAGGGCTTCGTTGCCGGCCAGGGAAAACACGGCGTCGGCTACCGCCGAGGCATCTCCCGGGCTGACCGTGATGCCACGACCGCAGACTACGTCGGCCACCTCGGTGCCATCGGCTGCCGTGGCGACAATGGGGCGCCCACTCGCAAGCATTCCCGTCAGCTTGGATGGCATGACGAGATCGGCTGCATCTGCGCGTTGAGGCAGGAGATGAATATCTGCGCTTGCCAGGAGTGATGGCAGGCGCTCGATGGACTGCAGAGGGAGAAAATGCGCGCGATTCAGCCGCGCGCAAGTTTCTTCCAGCGCTGCCTTGCCGGGGCCACTCCCGCAAAAGACGAAATGGATGTTCTGCGAGTCCTGCAGCAGGTTGGCTGCCCTGCCAAGGATTTCCAGGCCCTGCTTGTGGCCCATGTTGCCGGAGTAGAGCGCGACCACGGCGTCGGCCGGAATGTTCAGTTCGTCCCGAATCGCATGACCTTTGACTTCTGGATGGATGGTCTCCACGTCTACCCAGTTGGGGAAATGAACAAGCCGGCTACGGTCGACGCCCTTTGCTTCCGCAAGTCGCATCATGGCTTGAGAGATTGTGGACACTCTGTCAAACCAGCGCAGCAGTCGGTTCTCAATGCGTTCAACGATGCGCTTGGCTCGTTCGTTCTTTAGTATGCCGAGCGCGAATGCGGCGTCGACTTCAAAGTCCTGAATATGCAACCATGTCTTGCTCCCGAACAGCTTGGCAAAAAGGAGGGTTGCAGGGGAGCAGAACAGGGGGGGCTCGACGACAAAGACGACATCGGGTTTCCAGCGCGCCTGCGCAAACAGCACAGGCATGCTGCTAACGGCGAACGTGGCCAGGTGGAGGAGGCGCTTGAGCCCCGAAGGCTTGGCCGGTACCCACAACGGGGCGCGCAGAACGGTGACGCCGTTGCGCATTTCCCGCTTGTAGGAGCAGGCTTTGTAGCCTTCGGAGACTTTCCACTCGGGATAGTACGGCGGCGCGGTAATGACACGTACCTCATGACCCTGCGCGACGAGCCATTCGGCCTGCTCAGCGGTGTATTTGCCTATGCCCGTCAGCTCGGGGGCATAGTTGAGGCAGTACATCAGGATCTTCATGGGCCTAGGCCTGGCGATAGTTGCTGGCCGCCGTGGCAGTGTCCTGTCGGCGCCTGGCAGCGAGCAGGGCAGAGGCTGCTTTTCGTCCAATGCCGTAGTACGTAAATCCCAGCTGGCTGAGCTCCGCCGGCTCATAGAGATTCCGCCCGTCAAAAATCACCGGCTCGCGCAGCGCGGCGGCAATGGCGGTAAAGTCCGGCGAGCGGAACGATTTCCACTCCGTCACCACGATCAACGCATTGGCGCCCTGCAGGGCGGCGGCCTGATCGACAGCGAAGTGGATGCGGGCAGCCGCGGTGCCTTCGTTGGCCAGATCCGCATGGATCGCGTGCCTGGCCTCTTCCATCGCCACCGGGTCAAAGGCCCGCACGCTGGCGCCGCGCGCCAGCAGTTCCTTGATGATCACGCGGCTCGGCGCGGCGCGCATGTCGTCGGTGTTGGGCTTGAAGGCCAGGCCCCAGAGGGCGAAAGTCAGGCCGCTGAGGTCTTCGCCGTAGTGCCCGATGATCTTCTGCACCAGGATGCGTTTCTGGTCGTGGTTGACGGCTTCCACCGCGGCCAGGATGCGCGGGGTCTGTCCGTGCTCAGCGGCGGTGTGCTCGAGGGCCTGCACGTCCTTGGGGAAGCAGGAGCCGCCGTAGCCGGTGCCGGCGTAGAGAAAGCTGTAGCCGATGCGGGGGTCGGAGCCGATACCCTGGCGCACCAGTTCGATATCGGCACCGACCACGTCCGCGAGGTTGGCCAGTTCATTCATGAACGAGATGCGGGTGGCCAACATGGCGTTGGCAGCGTACTTGGTGAACTCGGCCGACGCGATATCCATGTTGAGGATACGGTCGTGGTTGCGCGTGAAGGGGGCGTACAGCGCGCGCATGGTGTCACGTGCCTTCTGGCCGGCGGGGCCGGCATCGGTGCCGATGACGATGCGGTCCGGGCGCATGAAGTCTTCGATTGCTGCGCCTTCCTTGAGGAATTCGGGGTTGGACACGATGGCGAAGTCCAGCGCGGGCAACCCGCGCTCCTGCAACTGGGCGGCAATGCATTCGCTGACCTGGGTGCCGGTGCCCACGGGCACGGTGGATTTGTCGACCACGATCTTGGGGGTGGTCATGTAGCGGCCGATATTGCGGGCGGCCGCCAGCACATAGCGCAGGTCGGCGGAGCCATCTTCGTCCGGCGGGGTGCCCACGGCAATGAACTGGATATCGCCGAAACTGACGCTGGCTTCGATGTCGCTGGTGAAGCGCAGGCGGCCGGCGGCATGGTTGCGTTCGATGAGTTCCTTCAGGCCGGGTTCGTAGATGGGCACTTCGCCGGCGTTGAGCATCTCGATCTTGGTGGCGTCGAGATCCAGGCAAAGGACGTCGTTGCCGAGTTCCGCCAGGCAGGTGCCTGTGACCAGGCCTACATAGCCACTACCGATGATGGTGATTTTCATGAGCGCGTGTCGAGGGAGGTGAAGAGCGATCTGGGTTATTTGTGTCTTTGCGTGCCCTGGCGTTTGCCAGCGCATGAGCCAGCGAGAGCACGGCGATGGCAAGTACGGCAGCCGTCAGGTCCGTGAGCAGGTCTGCCAGGTCGGACGAGCGGTACGGAAAGAACGATTGGATGACTTCATCGAGGCCGCCCAGCACGGCAATGCCCGCCAGCGTGATGACGGCCTTGTGCCGGGAGAAAGCCAGGTAGATGGCGGCGCCCAGGCAGGCATAGGCGCTCAGGTGCATGACCTTGTCGCCGAATTCCTGGTTGAGCGCCTGTGCCTTGCCGGGGAGGTTGCCCACCACCAGCATGGTCAGGTAGAACACGGCGGCGGCCGCGAGCCAGAGCCTGCCCGTGGGCGAGAACAGCGTCGCGGCGTTGCTGCCCGGGCGCGACGGTTCAATACGCATTCTGCCCAGTCCACCCCTTGAACGCCGTCCAGAAGATGATCCGCAGGTCCATCCAGAACGACCAGTTGCGGATGTAGAAGATGTCGTGCTCGACCCGCTTGGCCATCTTGTCCAGCGTGTCGGTCTCGCCGCGATAGCCGTTGATCTGCGCCCATCCGGTGATGCCGGGCTTCACGCGGTGCCGCAGCATGTAGAAGTCGAGCTGTTCCTTGTAGATGTTGTTGTGGGCCATCGCATGCGGCCGCGGTCCCACCACGCTCATCTCGCCGCGCAGCACGTTGATGAACTGCGGCAGCTCGTCCAGGCTGGTGCGGCGCAGGAACGCGCCGATGGGCGTGATGCGGTTGTCGCCCTTGGTGGCCTGGGTGACGGTGCCGTGCTCGGCGTGCATCTTCATGCTGCGGAACTTGTAGACGTGGATCACGCGGCCGTCCATGCCGAGGCGTTCCTGCTTGAAGAAGACGGGGCCGGGCGAGCCGCGCTTGATCAGGATGCCGATCACGGCGAACAGCGGCGAGAGGGCGAGCAGGACGAGGGCGGCGAAGGTGCGGTCGAACACGGCCTTGACGGCGCCGCGCACGCCGAGCGAGGGCGGGCGGTTCATTTCCACCGCGGGCATGCCGAGGAAGTTGCCGACGTTGTGGTTGAGCAGGTCGAAGTCCAGCACGCTGGGCATCCACTTGATGTCGATGAAGTCGTTGCGCAGGGAGAAGGCGATCTCCTGCATGCGGCGGGATTCGGAGAGGGGCAGCGTGAGCCAGATCTCGTCGATGCCGTGCGCGCGCGAGAACTCGGCGATCTCCACACTGTCCTTGATGCGCGGGCGGCCTTCGGGCGTGGTTTCGCCTTCGGGCGCGTAGATGCCGCTGACCTTGTAGCCGGTGCGGTGGCTGGCGGTGGCGCGTTGGTACATCTCCTGGCCGGTGCGGCCGTAGCCGACGATCAGCACGCGCTTGTGGTTGACGCCGGCGCCGCGCACCATGCTGAGCATGGAGCGGGTGGCGAGGTGCAGGATGAACAGGCCGGCCAGCGAGAGCGCGTACCAGTAGATCATCCACAGGCGCGACAGGGCATCGATCTGATGCATGAAGTAGCACAGCAGCAGGCTGATGAGCCAGACCAGGGTCCACGCGGCAACCAGGCGCGTGGCCAGCGCGGCGAAGCTGCGTCCGCGCCATGAGGCGTAGAGGTCGAAGCCGGGCAGCACGATGAACGCGACCGCGCAGCCGAAGTACTGGATGAACTGGTGAATCGGTGCTGCCGCCCCGGGATCGGCCGGGAAGCGGAGTTCGGCGGCGACGTAGCCGGCGATCCAGATGGCACCGACATCGAACAGGCGCACCATCAGTGCCAACTGATCGTGATGCCTGGCAAACATGTCGCGATAGACTCCCATGATTCCCCCCGAAGTGTTCGCGTAGCAGGCGCCCGCATGCGCCGTGCTTTTCCCCCCGCTGGAAATTGACCTTGTGTGGCAGCCGGTCGTGCCAGTGCCATGCACAGTGCCGCGGCGTGGCCGCGGCGAGACAGAGGCAAAGTCGTGCTGGACTGCTTCCGCGGCAGTCACTCCATGGCGGGTGTGGCGCGGTGGCTGACCTGAGCCACCTGCGGCGTCCTTTGCAGACTGCCCATTGGAGTTGCAACGCTTCGTGCCTGGCCGGCGGCGCTGGCCGCGGCGGCATGCTTCTGTCTCTGCATTTGTGCGGATAATGCGGTGCAGCGAAACCTACCGGTACCCTGCATGAGAAGGGAACGCGTGGGGATCGGCGGCGCGTGTGCGCGTCAGCCGCGATTTTTTGAGACGCACGGTCGAGCGCCGCGGCGGGAGCGGGCTACGCCGCGCATGCCGGCATTGCGCGCAGGCGCCCCGGCGATGGTGGCCCGTGGCGGCTGCCACGGCATTCATCAGCACGATGATCTGGCACGCATTCGCCCGCTTCACCCGTAAGCGGCTCGACGCTTATCTTGCGTCTTTGCGGCACGTGGTGCCGCATGGCATCGATGGAGATGCGCGCGAGGCTGCGCTGCGGCGGCAGTCGGTGAAGAGCATGTCGCCGGCCAGGTGGCGGTCGATGGCGTCGTGAAAGGGAACCGTCAGGTTTGTCGTGCGTCACCTCCAGGTCCATGACGTGGCCGACGCGTTCGCGCCAGCGCAGTATCTTGCCCGCGGCGTTGCCGCGCGGGCTGCCGGAGGGGCTCGCGCGCGGGCGTGACTGTAGCGAAATTCGCCTGCGCGCGCTGGTGTCGGCGGTCTCATCCTTTTAGGCGATTGCCTTTCCCCGCATGCGCATGCACGCAAGGTCCGCGCTGGTTGTTACCCTGCTCAAGAAGGGATAAATGAGTACAACGAATCCCTCCAAAGGGGGGCGCGCATCGAAAGATTCTCGCGCAAAATCTCGGTCCGCCTAGTTAGTGTTTCGCGCAAACGCGATCAGGTTTCCTTGGGGCGGCATCCGGCGGCACGCGGGTCGTATGGTATTGGCGCCGGAGAGGTTTTCCATGGGGAAAGACTGGTCCAGATTGGTTGCAGGAAGGTCAAATCCGTCGGGGCAGGCATTGCGTCGGGCTGGCTGCTCCCCCGGTACGAAGCGGGATGGGAGGTGCCGGATCGCCGGCGCGGCTCTGCTTCCCGGTCAGCGGATTGTCTCCAGGTTCTATTAGAGATTTGCCGATGCATTCGGGGCGTCTCCTTGCCCTTCACGTCGTACAGGTGAGTATTGCCTCTGCGTGTGGGCATCTTCAACTCCACCAAGCGGTAGAGGCAATGGAAATAGAACAGAAGACGGTATTTTCGCGAGAGCAGCTGGATGCGTATTTCGCATCCTACGTGGGTATGGAAGGCGGGAATCCTGCGGCGGCTGTGTGGTTTTGCGACAGCACGCCTCATCCGTGGGTCGAGTCGCTGGTGGCGCCGCTGGTGCCGCGCGAGCATCCCGTGTCATGGGATGACGCATACCGTGGCAAGCACCGCCAGAGCATGGAGCGCTGGCAGTCGCACCAGAAGATCGCCCGGATCATGGCGGCGGCGCGTGCGCGCACCTTCGGCAGCTCGCTGAGCGAATGCGACTGGAAGCACTACTTCGACCACTATCTCTACGCGCCGCGCGGCGCGGAATTCAAGCTCAGCCTGTTCCCGCTGCCGGCTCACCTGATCGGGCAGACGCCGTGGTCCAAGGCGTTCCGCGGCCAGCCCGCGCTGGTGCCCAAGCAGCGCTATCTCGACCTGTGCCGCGGCGGCAGGCGCTTTGCGTTCATCGACGACATCCGCCGGCGCTGGCGGCCGAAGGTGGTGGTGTGCCTGGGCGAGCGCCATCTCGACGATTTCGTGCACGCGTTCTCGCTGGACGACGCGCACACATCCGACTACATCCTGCAGCCCGCCGATCTCGCCAAGACGCTGCGGGTGCTCAGGCGCGACGGCACCACGTGGATCGTCTGCCCGGCGCTGGCCGGCGCATCGGGGCTGACTTCCGACGTGTTGCTCGAAGCGATGGGCCGGTACCTGGCGGGCTGGCTCGCGCCGGCCGATTTTCCCGCGCTGCGCGCTGTGCAGACGGTGTAGATGCAGCTGTAGCAATGCAGTGGCCGTTGTAGTTCTTGCATGCGGCCATTGTAAAAAAGACAACCTGCAAGGGGGCATCCGCGCGGCCGAAAAACGCTGCGCGAGAGCGGTTGGCGGCGTGCCGCCGCGGGCTTTCCCCCGCCAAGTAGGGGTGACACGGAAGTAGGGATTGTTTATCTAGTGTGCTGGCAGGACGCGGCAGTGCACTGCACCAAAGCGTTGTTGCCAGGTCCGCTTGCAGGGGGCAGCAAGGCCGCGCGATGCGCGGCAGGACCCGGTGGCGCAGGGCGCAGGTGACAGTGTGCGGCGATGACCAGGCGCATTGACCCACAGACCACGTATCGACGTAACGATCTCAGGAGCGAGAAGAGTGCAAACCAATATCAGGAATATCTTTACCCTCGGCATCATGGCGGCCGCGGCAGCGACGCTGGTTGCTTGCGGGGGCGGCTCGGATTCGCCGTCGACACCGTCGACACCGTCGGTCACTGTCAGCGGCAAGGCAGTCGACTTCTACGTGTCGGGCGCCACCGTGACCTTCCTCGACTGCAGCAACCAGACCGCGATCACCAACGCGACGGGCGACTTCACCTTCCCCGCGGGCTGCACCTCGAGCGCGCTGAAGGGATCCGGCGGCACCGACATCGGCACCGGCCAGCCGTTCACCGGCGTGCTGCAGTCGCCTGCCTTGCCCTACAAGGCAGGCGTGACGCCGATGCTCACGCCGCTGACCACGCTGCTGGCGCAACTCGGCGCCGGGCAGGCCGAGGCGCTGGCCACCAAGCTGGGCCTTGCCGGCAAGGACCTGACCTCGCTCGACCCGATGCAGGACGCGGCCGTGCTCAAGGCGGCCGTGGTGGTGCAGCAACTGGTGGAACAGGTCACCAAGACGCTGACCGGCGTGGCCAAGGGCGGCACGCTGAGCGCGGCCGATGCCGCGGCGGCGGCGGCCAAGGCGGTGGCCAGCGCGGTCGGCGCGGCGTCGGGCCCGGTTGACCTGACCAGCAGCGCGCTGGTGACGTCGGTGGTGAGCTCGGCCGTGCAGAACGCCAAGGCGGGCCTGCCGGCAAGCCTGCAGGCGAACATCAACACGGTGGCGGCCAACGTGGCCGCGCTGGCCGGCCCGGTGGTGGCGACCCAGGTGGCGAACGTGAGCGCGTCGCTGGGCAACATCGTGCTGGGCACCACTCCGGCGGCCACGCTGGCCGCGCTGCAAGCGAGCGGCGCGGTCAATGGCGTGGTGGACAGCGCCAAGTCCACCACCACGAGCGCGCTGGTGTCGGCGGTGCCGGCGGCCACGCTGACCGACCCGGCCAAGACCGCGGGCCTGACGGCGCTGGGCACGGCGGTCGCGGCCGGCAACAGCGCGGCAATCCAGAGCGCGGCCACCGGCCTGGGCAGCGGCGCGGTGGACAGTGGCGCCATCGACAACGTGGCCAATGCCGTCAAGCCGGCCAACTTCATCCAGCTGGCGAGCGTGACCATCAACGGCCAGACCTTCCCGGTGAGCGACGCGGTGACGGTGACGGGCGGCACGCTCGGCGCCATCACGGTGGCGGTGTCGAAGGACGGCGACCCGTTCGCCGGCGGCGCCGCGGACGTGCGCGCGGGGCTGAGCTACACCTACAACGGCAACACGGTCAACGTGATCATCGAGAAGGTCTCGCTGACCTTCAGCGGCTCGGCGCTGACCGCCGTGCAGGTGCCGGTCAACACGACCTACTCGTTCAGCATCTCGGGCGCGACCTCGGCCAACGTCAGCCTGACCAACGCCGTCGCCGACAACCTGTTCAGCAGCGCCAACGGCGGCTCGCTGAGCCTGCCGTTCACCACCTTCCTCGGCAAGCTCAAGAGCGCCGGCGCGCTGAGCCAGGCGCAGATCGACGCGCTCACGCCGAAGGCGACCGCCACCTTCCCGGTGACGTTCGCGGTGACCGGCCAGGGCGGCAAGGAGGTGAGCGTGGGCACCCTGGTCAGCGGTACCGCGCAGAAGGCGCAGGTGCAGTCGGTGCAGACCGGCACGGCCACGGTGAGCGGCAACGCCATCAAGACCGCGGTCACGCTGAACCCCTGACCGGCGCGCAGCCGGCCTTCCGCCCGCACGGGGAAGGCATGCCCGGTCATCCGCCGCGCGCGCCGGCAGGCCAGCGCGGCGGGTGGCCGGCTTCTTTTTTTGCGTGCAGTGCGCCGGTTCCCGCGGGTCAGGGCCGCGGCGCATGCCGTGCATGAGGCCAGCCCACGGCCTCGGAGTCTCCTATGCTGTTGTTTCGCTCGCGCCGGCTCGGCAAGGCCGGTGCCCTGATGGTGGGCTTGTCGTGCGCGGGTGCGGCCAGCGCCGCGCCCGACGACGTGTTCATGCAGGCCGAGCCCGCCACGGGCGAGTTCACCTCCGTGCGCGTGGAAGCCAGCTTCGACATGGTCAACCGCTCGATGGACGTCTTCAACCAGGGCGGCAACAGCCTGCCGGACAACGCCGGCGACTACCGCGGCGGGCGGTTGATGCTGGGCTACAAGTTTTCGCCGCGCTGGTCGGCGTCGGCCACGTACTGGCGGCGCGGCATCGACTACGGCCCCGACAACAACCAGATCGACACCTGGATGGTGGCGCTGCACTACGACCCGCTGGCCGAGCCCGGCGCGCGCGACCGCGTCATGATGCGCTTCTCGCTGTGGGGCGACCGCTCGGGCACGCTGGACCGCTCCGCCGCGCTGAGGGTGCGCAGCGCCACCTTCAACGGCGTGACCGTCAACGACGCCAACGACATCCAGGCGCAGGCCGACGTGATCTTTTCGGGCGAGCTGACCGAGCGCAGCCAGTTGACCGGCTTCCTCGGCCTGGGCGCGAGCCGCGTGACCATCGGCGGCATCAACACGCGCCTGCAGCAGGGCGGCTGCAATTTCAACGTCGCCATCGGCTCGGACAATATCGCCAACGGTTCGCTGGCCGCGCCTTGCCGCACGGGCAACGTCAACCTGCAGTCGGCATCGTTCTCCACGGACGCGAGCCAGTACGGGCTCAACATCAACGACGATTTCAACTACGTGGCGGGCTACCTGAACCTGGGCGGCGCCTACCGCTGGAAGTACAAGGATTTCGCCGCGCGGCTGGGCTACCAGTTCCAGTACCTGCTGCGCAGCAACGTCGACAGCCGCGCGCAGGCCTACGGCACTTCGCCGATCCGTTCGAACCATACGCTGGGGCTGGAGCTGTCGTACGCGGTGGTGAAGAACGTGGAGGTGTTCCTGCGCGGGCAGGCATCGCTGCACAACTTCGTGGGGACCATCCCGTTTCTCTACAACGCGGCGACCGCCGGCAAGCTCGACCGTTATTACGGCTACGGCTCGATCGGCATCCGCTTCTCGGGATTCTGATGGTGCCGGCGGGCGGCGGTTGCGCGCCGGCGTGGCTGCCGGCGAAAAAGAGGGGTGCAGGTGCAGGGCGCCCCTGCACCCCTTGAGTGTTTAGCAAGGGGTCAGTCTTGCCAAGGTGAATTGTGGTTGATGTTGCACCGCGTCAGTACCCTGCCTTGGGGGGTGGACCTGCTTCGGAGGGGAATCCGAAACGCCCGGAAGCGCTCCGGTGCTGAAAGAATGAGGTACTGGCGCACCGGCATGCCGCATCGCTCATTGCATCGCCTGCGCGCAGGGTTGCCGTGCGCGAAAGCGGCAAGGCGGCAAGCGCGGGCGCACGTGGCGAACAGAACAAGAACAAAAGAAGAACGAGACGGGTGCGCAGAAAAACGAGAACGATCAGAACACCAAGAACAATGAATCGTGGTCAGGGTAGAGCGGACAGGTATGGCTTCCGGGAGCTTGAATTGCACTTCGCGTTAATCAGTGGCCAGGCTGGCGCCTGTCCGGGGCCGGACAGGCCGGACGCGTCCGTCACGGGGCCGGAGGAGGGCCCGCGCGACGCCTTGGCCGAACGCATCGCGCAACTGGGGCAGCGGCTGGGCGCGCCCGAGCTCGCGCCGCCGGGCGCGGAGGTGGTGGAGCGCAACCTGCAGACCGACGACCTGCTCGCGCTGAGCCGCGCCGAGCTGGTCGGCGCGATCGAGCTGGGGCATATCTATCCGGTGTTCCAGCCGCAGATCAGCGCGCGGCACGGCGGCATCGTCGGGCTGGAGGTGCTGGCGCGCTGGTCGGACAAGGGCTGCGAGCACGCGCCGGACAAGTTCGTGGAGAGCATGGCGGGCCACGGCGTGGAGACCCTGCTCATGGACCACTTCCTGTGCGCCTGCGCGCGCGTGCAGGCGCGCTTTCCGCGCTACCACGGCCGCTTCTCGCTCAACGTCAACCCGCGCACGGCGGCGGCGGTGGATTTCATTCCGGTGCTGCTGCGCGCGAGCATGTCGCACGGCCTCGACATTGCGCGGGTGGTGCTCGAGCTCACCGAGCAGACGCGCCTCGGGTGCGAGGGCGAGGCGCGCCTGCTGGAGAACCTCAACGCGCTCTCGAACCGTGGCATGGTGATCTCGCAGGATGACTTCGGCGCGGGTTATGCCTCGCTGCAGGCGCTCGGCCTGCTGCCGTTCAAGCAGGTCAAGATCGACAAGACCATGCTGCACCGGGCCCGCCATGCCGAGCGCGCGCGCCGGCTGCTCTCGCTGTCGATGGAGCTGGCGCGCTCGCTGGAGCTGCAGACCGTGGCCGAAGGCGTGGAGAGCGACGACGACATGGCGCTGGCAAGGTCGCTCGGCGCCGACCTGCTGCAGGGCTTTGCCATCTCGGCGCCGGTGCCGCTCGAGCGGTTGGGGGAACTGGCGCTCTAGCCCGGGCGCTGGTCCTGGCTGCCGCGCGCGTCGACGTGCGCGGCGAAGCCGGTCCGGCCCGGCGCGATGCCGGGCCGCAGCGTGAGCGCCGGGATGTCGTAGGCGCCGGCATTCTGCGCGCGGAACGGGATCGGCGCGGTTGTCCCGAGGCCGTCGAGGCGCTGGCCGAGCGCATCGCGGATACCCGCGAAGCGTGCTTCGTCGACCCGGCCGGTCCGGTAGACCACGAACGGCGGCAGCACGTCGAAGCCGGGGTAGTACAGGATGCCGTGCTGGATCGGGAACAGCAGGTCGTCGATCGGGCCGTTGATGCCGCGCGGGCCGTAGTGCGACTCCCAGCCGCCGGCCGTGACCACCAGCATCGCGCGCTTGCCGGCCAGCGTGCCTTCGCCGTAGCGCTCGCCCCAGCGGGCGTCGGAGTGTTCGCCCACGCCGTAGCCGAAGCCATAGGCGTAGACGCGCTCCACCCAGCCCTTGAGGATCGCCGGCATCGAGAACCACCACAGCGGGAACTGCAGGATGACGGCATCGGCCCAGCGCAGCTTGTCCTGTTCGCGCGCGATGTCCGCGCTCTGCGTGCCGTGCTCGAATGCGTGCCCGGAGTCGAGGGCGGGGTCGAAGCGCGCGCCGGGCTGGTGGTCCGTGTTGTCGTCCGCGTCGAGCGCGGCTTTCCACTTCATGGCATAGAGGTCCGAGACCTGGACCTCGTGGCCGGCCTCCCGGAGATGCCTGACCGTGAAGTCCCTGAGCGAGCCGTTCAGTGAGCGGGGCTCGGGATGGGCGTAGACGAGAAGTACGTGCATGGCTGGGTCTCGGGTTGCGATGAGCCGGGTGGTGGCGAGAACAGCAAGGTAGGCCCGCGCCGGGTATATTGGAAATGAATAATCCATATGCCAGGTATTGCCATGAATAATCTGCGACGACTGGACCTCAACCTGCTGGTGACGCTGGACGTCCTGCTTGCCGAGCACAACGTGACACGCGCGGCGCAGCGCCTGCATCTTTCCCAGCCGTCGGTCAGCGTCCACCTGGCCCGGCTGCGGGAGATCCTCGGCGACCCGCTGCTGCTGCCCGGGCCGCGCGGGATGCGGCCCACGGCCCGCGCCGAGGCGCTGCGCGAACCGCTGCGCGAGGCGCTCGCGGCGCTGGAAAGCGCGGTCGCGCCCGCCAGCCCGTTCGACCCGGCCACGGCCAGCCAGACGTGGCGCGTGGCGGCCTCCGACTACGGCGAGTCGACCGTCCTGCTGCCGGCGCTGAACGGCTTGCGCGCGGCGGCGCCCGGCGTCCGGCTGGCGGTGCTCGAACTGATGCCGCCGCGCATCGCGAAGCAGGCGGAGCAGGGCGAGATCGACCTTGCCTTCCACGTCGGCGACGAGGCGTCGCCGGGCCTGCGCCACCGCACCCTGTTCACGGAGCGCTACGTGCTGGCGGGCCGCGCCGGCCATCCGCGTCTGAAGCGGCGGCCGACGCTGGCGCAGTTCTGCGCGCTCGACCACGTGATCGTGTCGCCGGACGGCGGGGGATTCCGCGGCGTCACCGATGACGCGCTCGCGCAGGCGGGCCTGACGCGCCGGGTGGTGCTGTCCGTGCCGCACTTCCTTTTCATGATGTCGGTGCTGGCGACGACCGACCTCGTGGCGATGCTGCCCGCGCGCCTCGTGCACGGCGTTGGTGCGCTGCAGGTGGTGGAGCCGCCCCTCGCGGTGCCGGGCTACGAGATGGCCATGCTCTGGCACGAGCGCAGCCACCGCGATCCCGCGCACCGGTGGCTGCGCGAATACATCGCGGGCGCGGTGTGAGCGGGGCAGGGCCAGGTGGAGCGGGGCGGCGCCGGTTTGACTACCGTTATATACAACGCTATATTTCGGAAACCGGGCGCCGCCAGCCAGTCGCGGCGCCCGTCTTCACAAGGCCGTGCCGTGAACCAGTCGTTGCTGATCCTCGATGCGTTTTCGCTGTCTCCCGGCGAGCCCGCGGCGCGCGCGCTGGCGGGCGTGCTGGAGAGCGCCGACGCGGGCCGGCTGCCCCGTTTCGCGCAATGGCTCGGGCTGGACGAGGCGGAGTTCTGGCGCATGCTGGAGCAGTGCTTTCCGGGTGCCCGGGCGGCGGGATGGGCACCCGAGTCCGCCCCCGTCGACGCGGCCGCGCTGCCCTGCGAGTTTCCCGACCTGGTGGACATGCTGATCGCCTCGGGCGACGCCAGCCGCCCGGCGATGCGCTGGGCCGCCCACGCGCTGGCCAGCGGCTGCTTCGGCGGCTCGCACCTGTGGCAGGACATGGGGCTGTCCGGCCGGCACGATGTCTCGCGCCTGCTGCAGGAATACTTTCCCGCGCTTTATGCGGCCAACACCGCGGAGATGAAGTGGAAGAAATTCTTCTACCACGAGTTGTGCCGGCGGCTGGATCTGCATCCCTGTCCTGAACCGTCCTGTGCCGCCTGCGACAACTACGTGGCTTGTCATGGGGCGGAGACGGTGGCGGTGCTCTGGCGCTAGCGGTGGGATCTGGGCGCCTGCCCTCTCCCCCGGCCCCTCTCCCACAAGCGGGAGAGGGGAGCGCACCGGCAGCAGTGCCGGCGCTTCACGAAGCCGCAGCCCCCAGCGCCAGCGACCCCGCGCCATCCTCCGCCACCGACAGCGGTGCCCGCTGCCCCGGCGCGACATAAGCGGCTTCCAGCAGCGCCCGCGTGTAGTCGTGCTGCGGCCGGTCGAAGATGTCGGCCACGCTGCCTTGCTCGACGATCCTGCCCTGGTGCATCACGACGATGCGGTCCGCCACCTCGGACACCGCGGCGAGGTTGTGCGAGACGAAGAAGCAGGCAAAGCCGTGCTGCGCCTGCAGTTGCCGGAACAAGGTCAGCACCTGTTTCTGGATCGTCATGTCGAGCGCGGACACGGGTTCGTCCGCGACCACCAGCGCGGGCCGGCGGATCAGCGCGCGGGCGATGGCCACGCGCTGGCGCTGGCCGCCGGAGAGCGCGTGCGGATAGCGCTCGCCCAGTCCGTCGAGCCCGACTTCGGCCAGCATGGCGTCCACGCGCGCGCGGCGCTGGGCGCGCGTGAGCGGCTCGCCGTGGTTGAGCGGCTCGGCCACGATGTCGCCGATGCGCTGGCGCGGGTCGAGCGACGAATACGGGTCCTGGAACACCATCTGGCAGGCCAGCCGGAAGTCGCGCCGGTCTTGCCGGCCGCCGCTGCCGACCGGTTGCCCGCGGAACCGGATCTCGCCGCCGGCGAGCGGCAGCAGGCCGATCAGCGCGCGCCCGAGCGTGGTCTTGCCCGAGCCGGAGCCGCCGACCACGGCCACCACTTCGCCGGGCCGGATCGCCAGCGAGACGCCGTCGACGGCGAGCTTGTCCGCCTGGCGCGAGAACAGCCGGTGCGCGCCGGGGTAGGCCACGGCAACGTTGCGCGCCTCGATCACCGGCGGCGCGTCGGCCACGGCGGGGCGGCTGTCGTCGCGCCGCGGCAGCGCGGCGATCAGGCTGCGGGTATAGGCTTCGCGCGGGTTGCGCAGCACCTCGCCGGCGCGGCCGGACTCGACCTGGTCGCCGCGCTTGAGCACCAGCACCGAATCGGCATAGTGCGCGACCAGCTGCAGGTCGTGCGTGACCAGCAGCACGGCGGTGCCGCTGGTGCGCGTGAGGTCGGCCATGATCTGCATGACCTCGCGCTGGCTCAGGGCATCGAGCGCGGTGGTCGGCTCGTCGGCGATCAGCAGGCGCGGCTTGAGCAGCATGACGCAGGCCAGCATGATGCGCTGGCGCATGCCGCCCGAGAACACGTGCGGGTAGGACGCCATGCAGCCTTCGGGGTCGGCGATCTGCACGCGCGCGAGCATGGCCACGGCGCGCTCGCGCGCGGCCTGCGCGGGGATCTTCTCGTGCAGCATCAGGCCTTCGCACAGTTGCGCGCCGACCGTCATGGCCGGGTTGAGCGAAACCATCGGCTCCTGGAACACCATGCCGGCGACTTGCCCGCGCAGCGAGCGCATGCCGCGGTCGGGCAGCGTGGCGACGTCGTGGCCGGCCAGCGTGATGGTGCCGCCGGTCTGGCGCACCTGCGACGGCAGCAGGCGCATCACGGCGCGCCCGGCCATCGTCTTGCCGCTGCCGGATTCGCCGACCAGCGCGAGCACCTCGCCCTGCGCGATGTCGAAGGAGATACCGTTGAGGATGGGCGTGCCGGCGGCGCTGCGCAGCGTCAGGCCGCGCACGCTCAGCAGCGGGGCGCCCTGGCCGGCGGGGAGCGATTGGGGGACCGGTTGGGGGGCGGGCATGCGGGCGTTCATCCTGGAATTCATCGTGGCTCCATGCGGGGGTCGAGCCAGTCGCGCAGCGCGTCGCCCAGCAGGTTGATGCCGAGCAGCGTCAGCGCGATGCACACGCCGGGCGCGATGCCCAGCCAGGCGGCGGATTCGATGTAGGGGCGGCCCGACGACAGCATGTTGCCCCAGGTGGGCGCGGGCGGCGGCACGCCGAGGCCGAGGAAGCTCAGCGCGCTTTCGGCCAGCACCACCCAGCCGAACATCGAGGTGCCGAGCACCATCAGCGGCGCGGCGCAGTTGGGCAGGATGTGGCGCAGCATGGTGACGAGCTCGCTGTTGCCGATCACGCGCGAGGCTTCCACGTATTCCTTCTCGCGCAGCGACAGCACTGTGCCGCGCACCAGCCGCACCACGGTGGGGGTGTAGGCCAGGCCCAGCGCCAGCACGATGCCGTACTTGTTGGCGCCGGTGACGACCATGATGCCGAGCGCGAGCAGGATGCCGGGGAAGGCGAGCAGCGCGTCGTTGAAGACCATCATCACGCGGTCGATCCTGCCGCGGAAGTAGCCGGCGATCAGGCCGAGCAGCGTGCCGAGCAGGAGCGCCACCAGCACGGTCAGCGCGGCCACCAGCAGGCTGGCGCCGGCGCCGGCCAGCAGGCGCGAGAGGATGTCGCGGCCGAATTCGTCGGTGCCGAGCCAGTGCAGGCTGCCGGGCGGCTTGAGCCGCATGCGCAGGTTCAGGCGCAGCGGGTTGTAGGGCGTCCAGATCACGGAGAGCAGCGCCATCGCCGTCACCGTGGCCACCAGCAGGCCGCCTATCAGCGCGTTGGTGCGTAGTTTCATGATGTCGCCACTCGCGGATCGAAGAGAGGGTAGAAGAGGTCCACGACAAGGTTGACCAGCACGTAGATGCCCGCGGTGAACAGCAGGCAGCCCTGCACCACGGGATAGTCGCGCGCGAAGATGGCGTCCACCAGCAGCCGGCCGAGGCCGGGCAGCGTGAACACGGTTTCCAGCACGGCGATGCCGCCGAGCAGGTTGCCCAGCACCAGCCCGATCAGGGTCCAGGTGGGCGCGAAGGCGTTGGGCAGCACGTGGCGCAGCAGCACGCGCAGCTCAGACAGGCCCTTGGCGCGCGCGTGGGTCACGTATTCCAGCCGCAGCGTCTCGATCGCGCTGGAGCGTGCCATGCGCGTGAGCACGCCCATCTCGATCAGCGTCAGCGTGATGACCGGCAGCACCAGGTAGCTGGCCGCGGCGCGCCAGTCCTGGCTGAAGGTGACGTAGCCCACCACCGGCACCCAGCCCAGCTTGAGGCCGACGAACAGCAGCAACAGCAGGCCCAGCCAGAAGCTCGGGATCGACAGGAAGAAGGTGGCGCCGGCGACGATCACCGTATCGGTCAGCGAGTTCTGCTTCCACGCGGCGAACAGCCCGGCCGGCACCGCCAGCAGGGTGGCCGCGCCCACCGCCACCAGCACGATGGCGGCGCTGACCTGGAAGCGCTCGAGCAGCAGCGGCAGCACCGCTTCGCCGCTGCTCAGCGAGTGGCCGAAGTCGCCGCTGGCCATGTGCGACAGCCACAGGCCGAACTGCACCAGGATGGGTTTGTCGAGGCCGAACTGGGCGCGCAGGTCGGCGAGTTGCTCGGCGGTGCCGGCGTCGCCGAGGATGAGCTGGGCCGGGTCGCCGGGGATCAGCCGCATCAGCACGAAGACCAGCACCGCCACCAGCAGCAGCGTCGGCACCGTCCACAGCGCGCGTCTAAGCAGGTACAGCAGGAAGGACGAAGACAAGGGAGGCTCCGGTTATGTTCATCTGGCTGTGGTGCATGCGGGGCGGGAGCGGCGCTAGCGCCTGGCCAGCGACACGCCCCAGGCGCGCGGCTGGCCCATCGGCCAGCCCTTGTAGCCCTTCACGTAGTCGCGCGCGGCGCTGGTGCGCATCTCCGAGTAGAAGAACACCGCCGGCACGTCTTCGAGCAGGCGCGCGTCGAGGCTGTCGAACATGGCCTGGCGCTGCGCGCGGTCCGTGGTGTTCATGCTGTTGCCCAGCAGGCGGATGGCCTCGGGCGTGTCCCACACCTTGCGCGGCTGGCGGTCCTTGGGGCCGATGATCATCTCGTAGGAGAGCGAGGCGTCGAGCCGCGCGGAGTACGTGAAGGCCATCGCCTGGTAGTCGCCGCGGTTGTAGCGGTCGAGCATGGTGGCCCAGTCGAGCACTTCCACGTCCACCTTGAGGCCGGCTTCGCTGGCCATCGCCTGCGTCAGCACGGCCATGTCGAACAGCGAGTTGTAGCGCTTGGTGGCCAGGATCTTGATGGTCTGGCCGCGGTAGCCGGCCTCGGCCAGCAGCTTGCGCGCGGCGGCGATGTCGCGCCCCGGCATGCCGGACTGCGCGCGGCCGTAGAACGGGCTGGCGCGCGGGATCACCGAGCGGTTCGGCTGCGCCGTGCCCTCGGTGAGGGCGTCCACCATCTCCGGCACGTCGAGCGTGAGGGCCAGCGCGCGGCGGATGCGCACGTCCTTGAGCAGCGGGTCGCGGGTCTGGAACAGCAGGCCGTTCAGGCTCATGGTGGGCATGCTCTGCATCACCAGCTCGGGGTGCCTGCGGTATTCGGGCAGGTCGTTGTCCTCCACGTCGAAGATCAGGTCCACGCCGCCGGACAGCAGCGCGGCCTTGGAGGCGGCCACGTCGGGGATGACCACGAAGCGCACCCTGGCCACCTCGGCGGTCTTGTTGCCGGTGTTGCCGTCGCGCTTGCCGGGCAGGGCCGCGTAGTCGGGGTTGCGCACCAGGTCGATGTACTGGCCGCGCTTCCACTCGGCGAGCTTGAACGGGCCGGTGCCGACCGGCTCGCGCCACTTGCCGTCGGGGCCGACGGAGCTGCGGTGGTAGACGCCGGCGCCGCCGCAGTCGGGCCGCGCCAGCGTTTCCAGGAACAGCGCGGAAGGGCGGTCCAGCGTGTAGACCACGGTCAGCGGGTCTTTCGCTTCCACCTTCAGCACCTTGGCCTGGCCGCGCCCGTCGAACTCGGACAGGCAGCGCCAGTTGTTGGCCGGCGTCATGTAGCGGTGCCACGAGAACACCACGTCGTCGGCCGTGAGCGGCGCGCCGTTGTGGAATCTCAGGCCCGGGCGCAGCGCGAAAGTGTAGGTCAGGCCGTCCGGCGATGTGGTCACGCTCTGCGCCAGCAGCGGGCCCACGGTAGTGTCCTCGCGGAACGCCACCAGGCCTTCGACGATGTGCGAGACCACCGCGTCGGTGTTGGCATCGCGGTTGATGCCGGGATCGGTGGAGCGGATGTCCGCGTTCAGGCGGATGCGCAGCGTGTCCTGCGCCGGCTGGGCATGCAGCGCGGGCGCGCCCAGGGCCAGGCACGCCGCCAGGGTGAAGGTTGCCGTCAGCAGCCGGGCCAGCGGCCGCGCGGCGTTTTTTCGTCTCGTCTCCATCTCTCCTCCGGCCGCGTCAGGCGGCGACTGCCCGCCGGTGGGCGGGGGCCGCGCCATCCGTGCGCGGCTGCTGGATTTCCATGTCCAGAGTGAAGGTGGCGAAGGTGGGATGCAGCGCGGGCAGCATCGACACTTCCATCACGCCCAGCTCCGGCTCCATCACGATCATTGCCACCGTGGCCGACAGGTTGTTGCTCGTGTTCGGGCGCGGCGGGCGGCACACCGAATACGGGGTTTCGAAATCGTCGAACAGCGCGCGCTTGATGGTGTCCACGGTGATGCCGCCCACGTGCGGCAGCACCAGTTGGCGCACGCGCTCGTCGCGGTAGAGCGAGTCCGGCATCTTCTGGATGCCGAGGTCGCGCAGCTTGGACAGCGCCACCGGGCTCTGCCAGTGGTTGGCGTGCACGATCACGCCCTGCTCGGGCAGCACCTGGAAGGTCTCGTCGGGCGCGCATTCGAAATCGATGGCCACGCCGCCGGCGTGGGCCACCATCATGTTGTTGGCCGCCGACTTGGCGCTCACGTACACCGACTGCATGGCGAAGGCCAGGCGCCGCTGCTCCAGCACCTTGCGGCGGATCAGCGCCAGCGGCACGCCGAGCGTGCGGTAGTCGCGCTCGCATTCGAGGTAGTTGGCGGTGATCGAGATGCCGGCCGCGTTCATGCCCGAGCGCGCCAGCGCGCCGGCCTCGGTGAAGGTGAGGTAGTCGGGGCCGTCTTCGCGGTGCACCTTGAGCACCACCGACGATTCGGCGCATTCCGCCTTCCAGTCCCAGTTCTGCGCGTGGATCACGCGGCCGCTGGCGGTGGCGCAGGGCAGCGCCACCACGCCGGTGCAGCCGTCCGGGTCCAGCGGCACCGGTTGTTGGTTGCGCATGCGGTCGGCCAGCTTGAGCACCTCGGTGCGCGCGTTGAGCATGACCACGGCGGCGTATTCCACCTGCGCGCCTTCGGCGATGCCCTTCATTTCCTCGATGTAGGTCGCGTCGAAGGCGGCAATGGTGGGCTCGAAGGTCGCCACGATCTTGCGCAGCTCGGGCCAGCCGAGCTTGTTGCTCTCCAGCTGCCGCGCATAGTGGTCGATGCCGCGCCGGATGCGCGCGGCGGCTTGTTCGCCGTATTGCCGGCCGCGCTCGCGCGGCGGCCCGCTGACCTCGATCAGCGGGCAGTGGGGAACGGTGTCACGGAAGGCGGAATGGTCGTCGGGATGGCTGGACATGGGAGGGAGCGTTCTCGGAGTCGGATATTGTCGCGGCAACGTGGTCGGGTCCGGGCGCTGTCGCTATGGTGCAACCGCGGTGTGCTGCGGGTTGTGCTGCGATTAAGTGTATTTTGTTGATATAAAAAAATCAACGAATACTTGGGCGGCACGCCCGCTCCCCGCGGCGGTGCATGCCGGCTGCCGGCCGGGCACCACCGGCGCGCCCGGCGAACCACCTGGCGGACGCGATTTCCCTTTCCCGGTGCGAGACCATCGGTATTTTCCCCAGGCGCGTGCGCGCTTGCCGCTATGCCGCGCCGCAGCGCCATCCTGCCACCGGCGCCGTGCCGGTCCGCGGCCCGCCCGGCGACCTCCGGACACCTTCGTCCGGACCCGCCACTGCAGACCCGGCCTGCTTCCTTCGCGCCGCCGCGCCTCGCCCCCTCCGATCTGGCGTTTCGCAGCATCCCGCACGCTAAATGTATTGTTTATGGTGTTTTGGATTCACAATAGACACTTTATATTGGCGTCGCCCGCTGAAACAATGGATACGCCAATTGATGAAATTGTCGCCATTGCGAAGGGGGTGGGCACGGTTTTGTGCTGTTCATGGCACAGGGCGGGCCTTTCGTGCCTGCATTCCCTCGCGACCCGATAAGACATCCTGTCACACAAAAAACACATGACTCCGGGCTTCCGCCGGGGCCGTGGCGCTTGTGCCTGGACAGGGTTGGTACACGCCGGCACGAGCCAGACCGGCACTCGACTTTGACAACGAGGGGAAACCTGAAGCATGAAGAAAACAGCATTGGTGGTGGCGGCCCTTGCGGGGCTGCCCGGCAGTAGCGCGTTCGCGCAGTCGTCGGTGACGCTGTATGGCGTGGCCGACGTCGGCGTGGAGTTCGCCAATCATCAGAAGGGCGCCGGCGACAGCGTGGTGCGGATGCAGTCGGGCAACCTGTCCGGCTCGCGCTGGGGGCTGCGCGGCGCGGAAGACCTGGGCGGCGGCATGCGGGCCATCTTCGCGCTGGAGAGCGGCTACAACGTCGACGACGGCAAGAGCGGGCAGAGCGGGCGGCTGTTCGGGCGCCAGGCATGGGTGGGGCTGAGCACCGCCTATGGCTCGCTGACGCTGGGCCGCCACAACACGCCGATGTACGACATCGGCGTCCAGTACGATCCGATGGGCATTTCCACGCGCTATTCGATCGGCGTGCAGGACGACGTCTTCCAGTCGCGCGCGGACAATTCGCTCAAGTACACGGGCAAGTTCGGCCCGGTGACGGCCAAGCTGCTGTACAGCTTCGGCGCCGACGGCACCGCCGGCACCAATGGCGAGGTGCCCGGCCATTTCACGGTCGGCCGCGAATACGGCGCCAGCCTCGCCTACGAGAGCGGGCCGCTGGCCGTGGCCGCCGTCTATGACGAGCAGGACGGCGACACCGTGGCGAGCGAGGGCGACCGCACGCGCAAGGCGGCGCTGGTCGGCACCTACGCCATCGGGCCGACCAAGACCTACCTGGGCTACCGCTACGGACGCACCATGACGGCGCCCCTGAACCAGACGACGAACCTGTACTGGGCGGGCGTGCAGTGGGACATCACGCAGGCGTGGTCGCTGACCGGCGCGGCCTACTACCAGGACTTCCGCGCCTCCGGCGCCGATCCGTGGCTGTTCATCGTGTCGGGCGGCTATGCGTTCTCGCGCCGCACGGACGTCTACCTGAACGTGGCCTACACGCGTAACAAGGATGACTCGAACCTGGGCACCGGCGGCTTCGGATCGACCGTGCCGGGCAAGAACCAGACCGGCGTGCTGCTGGGCATCCGGCACAAGTTCTGAGCGGCGCGAGGCAGGCGGGCCTGACCCGCCGCGCCTTGCGCGCGGCGAGCGGCTACTCGTCCTTCACCTTGCTCAGGTAGGACGGCAGCGGCGGCTGCTTCATCCTGCTGACGATGTCGAAGCGCAGCATCCAGCGTTTCCTGGCCTCGTTGATGTGCTCGTACAGCAGGCTCGCGGTGCGCTGCGGGTCGTCCGAGAGCAGGGCGTCGATGATCTGCAGGTGTTCGGTGAAGGCATCGTTGATCAGTTGCCCGGGAATCTGCAGGTACGGGTCGGCCAGGTACCGGGTCGGCACGAACAGCACGTGCGTGCGCGCGAGCGCGACCGTCATTTCCTTGTTCGGGCAATACGACAGCAGGCGGATGTGCAGGTCCGTCTCCGCCTCGTCCATGTCCTTGGCCTCGCGCTGCCCGCTGGCGATCTGGGCGGCCAGCTTGTCCCGCACGCCTTCGAGCCAGGCGCGCGGCACGCGCGCGGCCGCCTGCACCAGCGCCACGGGCTCGACCAGGCAGCGCATCTCGAACAGGTGGCCGATGCGCTCCTGCGTCACGCGCTCCGCGATCCAGTGTCCGCCCTTGTCCTTCGACAGCATGCCGACGCTGTGCATGCGCGCCATCACGTCGCGCGCGACCGTGCGGCTGACGTCGAAGTGTTCCGCGAGGCGTTCCTCGGTGATGCGCACGGTGCCGAACAGCACGCGCGTGCACAGCTCCCGCTCGACGGCGGCATACATGCGCTGCCACTGCGGCTCGCCGGTCAGGTCGACCTGCTCGAGCGTGGCGACGCGGCCCGCGCATTCGCCCCGGGCCTTGCCCGCGACCCGGTAGCCGCGCCCTTCGTTCTCGACGAGCAAACGGTCCGAGCACAGCATGGCGAGCGCGATGCGCGCGGGCGAGCGGCCGATGCTGAACGACCTCGCCACCTGCGCCTCGAGCAGCTTTTCTCCCGGAGCGATGCGCCCGCTTTCGATCATCTCGCGCAGCAACTGATAGGTGCGATGCTGGATCGATCCGCCAACCTCCGCATCGTTGGATGCGGCGGGCGGGAAACTGGCGCTGGTGGACAACTGGCTCATGGGCAGGAAGAGTGGACGCGATGGCTGAACGATACTACCGCACTTGCGCCGCGTACAGCCGCCGCCGCTACCGCCGCCGCCGCTGCCACCGCCATGCGCTCAGGCCAGGAACATGCCGATTTCCCGGTCGATCCGGCCCGCCGTCTCCGGGTCCGCTTCGGATGCCGCCAGATGCCCGTCCTGGCTGGGCAGCTGGACGAGTTGGCAGTCCGCGATGTGCTGCGCTGCCCAGATGCCTGCCTCGACCGGGTTGTAGAGGTCGAGCCGCGGCACCGCGATCAGGGTCCGCGCCCGGATCGCGGCGAGCGCCCGCGCCGTGTCGCCGCCGAAGCCCGGCGTGGTGCCGACGTCGTGCGCGTCGTAGGCCCACGACTGGTAGATCCAGTCGAGGGGATCGGCCTGCTGCCGGCGCCACCATGCCGTGCGCCGCGCCAGCCAGTCGTGCATGCCGTTCAGCGTGGCATCGGCGGCAAAGCGCGTGGGGCTGCGCATGGCCAGGATGTGCGTGACCGCGACCCACGCGGTCCAGTCGACCTCCGCCGATGATCCGGCGCCGCCCGCGCGCAGCGCGAGCCGGGCCGTCTCGTTGAGCGCCTGGGACCAGGGCGCGGTCTTCGCCATCGGCACCAGCGCGACGATGCGCGACATCGCATCCGGATACGACACGCCCCATTGCAGCGCCTGCATGCCGCCCATCGACGCGCCCGCCACCGCGTGCAGCGACGCGACGCCGAGCTGCTCGAGCAGCCGCTTCTGGCTGCGCACCATGTCGCGGATCGTGAAGCGCGGAAAGCGCTCGCCCGGCTGCGTGGCCGAGTTCGACGGCGACGAGGACAGGCCGTTGCCGAGCGCGTCGACGACGATGGTCGTATAGCGCGCGGGATCGAGCGCGCGGCCCGCGCCGATCAGGAAATCCAGCCGGTGGTGCGTGCTGCCGATGGCGCACAGGCCGAGCACGACCGGTTTCGACTTGTCGTCCAGGTCGCCGTGCACGACGTAGGACAGGCGCAGGTCGTCGATGGCCTCGCCCGATTCGAGCGGGAAGCGGCCGAGCGCCGCGCCGCGGTGCGGCGCGTCGATCCATCCGTCCTGCAGGGGAGGATGGCGCGGGATCATAGCTCGATCACGGCGCGGATGTCGCTGCCCGCCGCGAGCCGGTCGAGCCCCTCGTTCACCTCGCCGAGCGTGATCGTCGAGGTCACGTATTCGTCGAGCTTCAGCGTGCCGTCGAGATACGCCTGCGCCAGCGCCGGAAAATCGCGCGCCGGCTGCGCCGCGCCGTAGCTCGAGCGCACGATGCGCTTCTCGCCCATCAGCGCGCCCCAGCGGAACGCCATCTCGGCGTCGGCCGGCAGCTTGCCGAGCCACACCACCTGCCCGCCGGGGCGCACGAGGTCGACGCTGGCGCGGAACCCGGCCGGGTTGCCCGCCGCCTCGAACACATGGTCCGCGCCGCGGCCTTCGGTCAGCTCCAGGTGCAGCGCGCCGAGCGTGTCGTCGGCAACCAGCGCGTGCGTGGCCCCGAGCTTGCGCGCGACCTCGAGCCGCTGCGGCTGCCGGTCGATGGCGATGATGCGCGCCGCGCCGGCCATGCGCGCGCCCTGCACGGCCGACAGCCCGACCGCGCCGCAGCCGATCACCGTCACCGTCGCGCCCGGCTCCACCTGCGCGACGTGCGCCACCGCGCCGTAGCCGGTCATCACGCCGCAGCCGATCAGGCAGGCGCGCGCGAACGGGATGTCGCGCGAGACCGGAATCGCGCAGTCTTCGCTGACCACGCACAGCTCGGCGAAGCTGCCCGAATACATCAGTTGATGCACGGGCTGGCCGTCCCACGCCAGGCGCGGACGCCCGTCGAAATGGAACGACTGCGCCGCGTGGTCGCGGTAGGGCTGGCACAGGACATGCTGCTGGCGCCGGCAGTAGAAGCAGGTGTTGCAGTGCGGGTTCCACGACGTCACCACGTGGTCGCCGACCGCGACGCTGCGCACGCTGCGCCCAATCCATTCGACCACGCCCGCCGCCTCGTGCCCGGGCACGAACGGCAGCGGCGTGCGCAGGTCGCCGCGCACCGCTTCCAGGTCGGTGTGGCACAAGCTCGTCGCGCGCACGCGCACGACGACGTCGGTGTCTTCCAGCGCCGCCAGATCGAGCGATGCGACCCGAAGCGGGCTGCCCGCTTCGACCATGACTGCTGCATTGAATCCCAAACCGTCTCCCTCCGTTGATCGTTGCGTCCGGTTGCGCTCAGCGCTGCTGGGCCGCGCCCTTGTACAGGATCTTCCAGTTGCGCTCGCCGATCTGCTGATGGAGCGCGACGAACGCCGGGTCCAGTTCCGCGGTCGGCCTCGGCTCGTGCTCGAACGTGTTGAAGGTGTCGGTGCCGCGCACCAGGGTGGCGCTGTCCTCGCCTTCGAGCTGGCGCACGTAGGTCGGGATGTAGCGGATCGCGTAGCCGATGCGCCGGTTGGCCGAGTCGTTGGGCGGCGAGCCGTGCACGATGCGCACGTGGTGCAGCGACATTTCGCCCGGTTCGAGCTCGATCGACACCGCCTGCGACGCATCCACCTCGACGGCGATTTCCTGGCCGCGCGTGAGCAGGTTGTTGGCCGAGAACGTGTCGCGGTGCGGTATCTGGTCCAGCAGGTGCGTGCCGGGGATGACCTGCATCGCGCCGTTGGCGCGGTTGCTCTCCGACAGCGCGACCCAGGCGGTCACCACGTCGGGCTTGGACAGGCCCCAGTAGGTGGAGTCCTGGTGCCACGACACGAAGGCCGGGTCGTGCGCGTTCTTGATGAAGAAGCTGCTGGCCCAGGCAAGCAGGTTCTCGCCGTAGAGGTCCTCGATCGCGTTGACCACGGCATCGCTGCCGACCAGTTCGTTGAGCCACGGGAACAGCAGGTGGCTCTTGAGGTTGAGCGCCTTCTTCACGAGCGGGCTGTCCGAATGCTCGAAATCTTCGAGCCGCTTGCGCAGCTCCAGCGCCTTCTCGACCGGCATCACGCGAATCGGCGCGACGTAGCCGAACTTCTGGAAGTGCTCGACCTGTTGCGGAGTCAGTGACTTCAACATGCAATCTTCTCCAGTGAATTGTTATGTGGGTTGTGTGACGTGGTGATAAATGGTGAAACAGTGGTGATGAACCGGTTGTCAGCCCGCCAGCGCGCGCGCCGGCGCGCCCGTGACCGTGACGTGCGGCACGCCGCGGGCCGGCATGCGGAACCCGCCGTCGAGCAGGATGCGGCCGTCGGCTTCGCGCACGTCGGTGATGCCGCACAGCGCCATCGTCATGTCGAGCTCTTCGCGGATGATCTCGAGCGCGCGCGTCACGCCCGCCTCGCCCAGCGCGCCGAGCGCGTACAGGAACGCGCGGCCGATGTACACGCCGCGCGCGCCGCAGGCGAGCGCCTTGAGCACGTCCTGCCCCGAGCGGATGCCGCCGTCCATGTGCAGCTCGATCTCGCCGCGCACGGCCTCGGCGATGCGCGGCAGCATCGAGATCGTCGACGGCGCGCCGTCGAGCTGGCGCCCGCCGTGGTTCGACACGATCAGCGCGTCGGCGCCGCAGTCCAGCGCGATCCTGGCATCCTCGGGATCGAGGATGCCTTTGAGGATGAGCTTGCCGTTCCACTGGCTGCGCACCCACTCGATGTCCTTCCAGGTGAGCGTCGGGTCGAACTGGTTCTGCGCCCACTCGGCCATCGAGGCGATGCCGGTCACGCCCGGCGCGTGCCCGACGATGTTGCCGAACGTGCGGCGCGGCGTGCGCAGCATGCCGGCGCACCACGCCGGATAGCGCGCGAGGTGCGCGAGATTGCGCAGCGTGAGCCGGGGCGGCGCCGACAGGCCGTTGCGCAGGTCCTTGTGCCGGCGCCCCTGGATCTGCAGGTCGAGCGTCAGCACCAGCGCGGAGCAGCCCGCCACCTGCGCGCGCCGGATCAGGTCCGCGATGAACACGCGGTCCTTCATCATGTAGAGCTGGAACCAGAACGGCTTGGTGGTGTGCGCGGCCACGTCCTCGATCGAGCACACGCTCACCGTCGACAGCGTGAACGGCACGCCGAAGCGCTCGGCCGCGCGCGCGGCGAGGATCTCGCCGTCCGCGTGCTGCATGCCCGCGATGCCGGTCGGCGCCAGCGCGAGGGGCATCGACACGGCGTGCCCGGCCATCGTCGAGGCCAGGTTGCGCCGGCTGAAGTCGACGGCCACGCGCTGCCTGAACTTGAGCCGCGCGAGGTCGTCCTCGTTCGCGCGGTAGGTCGATTCGGTCCACGAGCCGGCGTCGACGTAGTCGTAGAACATCTTGGGCACGCGGCGTTTGGCGCGCTGGCGCAGTTCCTCGATGGTGGCGAAATGGGTCATGTCGGTACGGCTGGCAGGTTGGAATGAAGAGGCGAGGGCCCGGCGGCGCTCATGCGATGCCCGGCTCGAACCGCGGCTGGCGCTTGGGCGTGCGCACGCAGACCGCCACCAGGATCGCGCCGAGCGCGGCAATGAGGCCCGTGAGCAGGAACGCGCTCTTGAAGTTGCCCGACCACTGCACCAGGAAGCCCGTCAGCGCCGGCGCGACGATGCCCGCGAGGTTGGCGATGAAGTGGATGAAGCCGCCGATGGCGCCAACCCGGTCCTTCTCGACCGTATCGAGCACGATCGCGAAGTAGGTGTTGTACGAGGCGTACATGAAGAACACCCCGGTCGCCATCAGCGCCACGGCGCTGGTGAGTTCCGTGACGGTGCCCGTGGCCGCGATGCAGGCCGCGCCGGCGCCGAGACTGGTGATCAGCACGACCTTGCGCGCGAAGATCGCGCGGCCGGTGCGCCGGAACAGGTAGTCGCACACCACGCCGCCGGCGATCAGGCCGGTGGCGCCCACCGCCCACGGAATCACGCTGACCACCGCCATCTTCTGGATGCTCAGGTGATGCGCCATCGTCAGGTAGCTGGGGAACCACGACAGGAAGAAGTAGAGGATGTAGGCGTAGCCGAAGAACGCGAACGCGGTGGCGAGAATGGCGGGCTGCAGCAGGTACTCGCGCAGCGGCGTGACGGTGCCCGGGGTGGTCTCGCGCGGCGCTTCCGCGCTGGCCGTGGCGGGCTCGTCGGGCGCGACTTCGGGGTTGTCCTTGGCCATCAGCAGCCAGCTTATCACCCACAGCAGGCCGACCGAGGCGATGATCACGAACGACACGCGCCAGCCGACGCTGACCGCGAGGAAGCCGACGATCGGGCCGGCCAGCGCCGCGCCCAGCGACTGTCCCGAGTTGGCGATGCCGATCGCGCTGGCTTGCTGCGCGCGCGGGAACCAGTTCGAGACGAGCTTGTTGATGTTGGCGCAGAACGGCCCTTCGCCCATGCCGAAGACCACGCGCACGGCCAGCAGGCTGGCCAGCCCGACCGTGGTCGCGGTGAGGCCGCAGAACAGCGACCAGACCAGCATCGACACGGTCAGCACGCGCTTCGGGCCGAAGCGGTCGGCCGCGTATCCGCCGACGAAGCAGAACAGCGCGTAGCCGACGAAAAAGCTGCTGAAGACGATGCCCAGTTGCGCCGGGTCCAGATGCAGTTCCTGCGCGACCAGCGGCGCCGTGATCGACAGCGCCGCGCGGTCGAGATAGCTGATCGCCCCGCCCACGAACAGCAACCATATGAGCGTCCAGCGCGAGCGTGTCTCCATGAGTGTCTCCTTTGTTGACTGCTTTGTTGACTGCTTTATCGGCAGATGCGCTGCCTGCGTCTTGATGTTATTTGGTACATTGCATCCAATGTGCATTCAGAGTAATGACGGGGTCGCGGGATGTCAATGTGGCGATGGCTAGTGATTACCCTTGGTGCGTGTCCGGATGCCTGCCGGGGGATGCCATGCGCCGTGGTTTGCGCGGTTTGCGCGGACGTGACGGAGCAGCGGCCCGCGCAGGTGCGCGGGCCGCCGCCGTTGTGCTCCCCCGTCCAGTTGTAGTCGTTTTGGCGGTTCTTGCCGCGTGTCGCCGTATCGCCGTATCGCCGTATTGCCGTGCCGGCGAGGTCAGCGCGCCACTGCCGCGCCGAACGCCACCACGGTCGAGCGCTGCTCGCCGAGACCGGCGATGCCGACGGTCATGGTCTGTCCCGGCTGGAGATAGACGGGCGGCTTCAGGCCCATGCCGACGCCGGCCGGCGTGCCGGTCGCGATCACGTCGCCCGGCTGCAGGCTCATGAACTGGCTGATGTACGACACCAGCTCCGCCGCGCCGAAGATCATGTCGCGCGTGCTGCCGTCCTGGCGCCGCACGCCGTCGACCTCGAGCCACAGCGCCAGCGCCTGCGGGTCGGGCACCTCGTCGGCGGTGACGAGCCACGGGCCCAGCGGGCCGAAGGTGTCCGCCGCCTTGCCCTTGTCCCACTGTCCGCCGCGCTCGAGCTGGAAGGCGCGCTCGGAGACGTCGTTCACCACGCAGTAGCCGGCCACGTGCGCCAGCGCGTCTTCCTTCGTCACGTAGCGCGCGGTCTTGCCGATCACGATGCCGAGCTCGACTTCCCAGTCGACCTTCTGCGCGTCGCGCGGGATCTCGACCGGATCGAACGGCCCGTTGATCGAGCTGGTCGCCTTCAGGAACAGGATCGGCTCCTTGGGCGCCGCCATGTTGGCTTCCTTCGCGTGGTCCGTGTAGTTCAGGCCGACGCAGACGAGCTTGCCGACCGCGCCGACGCACGGCCCGAGCCGCTCGCCCGGCGCGACCGCCGGCAGCGTGCGCGGGTCGAGCGCCGCGACGCGCGCGAGCGAGCCGTCCGCGAGCGCCGCGCCATGCCAGTCGTCGACCATGCCGACGAGGCTGCGCACCTGTCCTTCGTTATCCAGCACGCCCGGCTTCTCGGCGCCGGGCTGTCCCCACCGTACCAGCTTCATGTCCGCTCCTGTCTCTCTCTGTTGGTCTTTCGTGGCTTTAAATGTACATCGTGTGCAATGTGCGTTTCGAAGGTTATCGGCTGGAAAATCCAGTGTCAAGGAACATTTCGCGCGCGCTTCGCCGGACGGCATGTCGGCCAGCCCGGCCGGCCGGCCCGGCGGGCGATGCCGCAACGGCTTCTTAAGCATCGTTGATAAAGCTATTCATGGAATGTCATTGGACCGCCCCGACAGCGCTGCCTAGAATCCTGCCAACCGCAAGGCTTTGCGGCAAAAGACAGAGAACATGACAGAGCAGACATCCCAGAAGAACCAGGCACAGGCGCTGGATGGCATCCGGGTCCTCGATCTCGGCACGTTCGTCGCCGGCCCTTTCTGCACGACCATCCTGGCGGAATTCGGCGCCGAGGTCATCAAGGTGGAGCCGCCCGGAACGGGCGATTCGCTGCGGCGCTTCGGCACCCATACCGACTGCGGCGACACGCTGATGTGGCTCAACGAGAGCCGCAACAAGAAGTGCGTGACGCTCAATCTGCGCGACCCCAAGGGGCAGGAAGTCCTCAAGCGCCTGGCCGCGCGCAGCGACGTGATCGTGGAGAACTACCGGCCCGGCGTGCTGGAGCGCTGGGGCCTGCCGTGGGAAGAGATCCAGCGGCTCAACCCGCGCGCCATCCTGGTGCGCATCTCGGCCTATGGCCAGGAAGGCCCGTACCGCGGCCGGCCGGGTTTCGCGCGGGTGGCGCACGCCTTCTCGGGGCTCGCCTATCTCGCCGGCGAGCCGGGCCGCACGCCGGTCACGCCCGGGTCCACGTCGCTGGCCGACTACGGCTCGGGTCTGTACGGCGCGGTCGGGGTGCTGCTGGCGCTGCGCGCGCGGGAGAGCACGGGCGTGGGGCAGGTGGTCGATCTCGCGCTCTACGAATCCATGTTCCGCGTCCTGGACGAGATGGTGCCGGTGTACCAGCAGACCGGCATGGTGCGCGAGCGGCAGGGCGCCGACACGGTGAACGTGGTGCCGCACAGCCACTACCAGACCCGCGACGGCAAGTGGGTGGCCATCGCCTGCACCAACGACAAGATCTTCGCGCGGCTGGCGGCGGTCATGGGCGAGCCGGAACTGGCGGCGCCCGAGCGCTGGGGCCCGGTCGGGCACCGCCTGGCGGAGCGCGCGGCGGTCAATGCGCGCGTGGCGTCGTGGGCCGCGTCGATCGACTGCGCCGACCTGCTCGCGCGGTGCGACGCCGGCGGCGTGCCGGCCGCCACGCTGTACAGCGTGGCCGACATCTTCGCGGACCCGCAGTACGCGCTGCGCGAGAACATCAAGACGGTGCCGTCGCGCGCGGGGCCGGTGGCGGTGCAGAACGTCATCCCCAAGCTGTCCGGCACGCCGGGCGGCATCAAGTGGCTGGGCCCGGCGCTGGGGGAACACAACGACGCGGTCTTCCAGGAGCTGCTCGGCATGACGGCCGGCGAGCTCGACGCCATGCGGGAGGCCGGCATCATGTGACGCAGGCACGCGGCGGCGCCCGGACATATAAAAAAACATCAGGAGACAAACCATGAAGAGACGCAGGTTCATGCAGGCCACGGCCGCGGCGCTGGCCGCGCCGCTCGGCCAGTGGGCGGCGCAGGCGCAGACCTGGCCGGACAAGCCGGTCAGGCTGCTGGTTCCCACGCCGCCCGGCAACGCCCTCGACATCTCGGCGCGGCTGCTGGGCGACCGGCTGACGCAGCGCTGGAAGCAGGCGGTGGTGGTCGACAACCGGCCCGGCGGCAGCGGCCTGCCCGCCATGATCGCCGGCAAGACCGCGGCGCCGGACGGGTACACCATCATCGTGGCGCCGTCGTCCACGATGGCCATCAACCCCGGCCTCTATCCCAAGCTGCCCTACGATCCGCGCGAGAATTTCGACACGGTGGGCGGCATCTATCTCGCGCCGATCATGCTGGTGGCCGGCAATGCCTCGCCATACCACTCGCTGGCCGACGTCGTGGCCGCGGCGCGCAAGGAGCCCGGCAAGCTGGCCATCGCCATCGGCGGGCCGCCGGGCACCACGCAGCATCTCTCGGCCGAGCTGTTCCGCTTCCGCGCGGGCCTGCAGGTCATCAACGTGCCCTACAAGGGCAGCGGCCCGGCCATGCAGGACCTGCTGGGCGGGCAGGTCGGGCTGCTGTTCGACAGCGTGGCCTCGGCGCTGCCGCAGATCAAGGCCGGCGCGCTGCGCCCCATCGCGGTGGCCAGCGCGCAGCGCATGCCCCAGCTGCCGAACGTGCCGACCATCGCCGAACTGGGCTATCCCGGCTTCGAGGCGGTGAGCTGGGGCGGGCTGGCCGTGCCCAAGGGCACGCCGCGCGCCATCATCGAGCGCATCGGCGAGGACACCCGCGCCATCGTCAACGACCCGGCGGTGCGCGAGCAGATGCTCTCGCGCGGCCTGCTGCCCGATGCGCGCGGCGCGGCCGACTGGAGCCGCTTCATCGATTCGGAAATCGTCAAGTGGGGCGAGCTCATCAAGGCCGCCCACATCACCGTGGAGTAGCGCACAGACATGCCGGCCCAGCATTCCTTCCTGTTTGTCCCCGCCACGCAGCCGCAGCGTTTTTCCAAGGCGGCCGCGAGCGGCGCGCACGCCGTGATCGTCGACCTCGAGGACGCCGTGGCGCCGCCCGACAAGGAGCGCGCGCGCGCCATCTTCGCGGACGAGGCCGCGGCCCTGCGCGCCTTGTGCGACGGCGCGGGCTGCGAGCTGCTGGTGCGCATCAACGCCCACGGCAGCGCGTGGCACGCGCAGGACGTGCAGGCCTGCGCCGGCCTGCCGGTGCACGGCGTGGTGGTGCCCAAGCCGGACGACCTCGTCGTGCTGGCGGCGCTGGCGCGCGCCGTGGGAGGCGCCCGCGCGCTCTACCTGCTGGTCGAGTCGGCCGCCGGCTTCCTGCATCTGGCCGACATCGCGCGCGCGCCCGGCGTGCGCCGGCTGATGCTGGGCGCGGCCGACCTGATGCTCGACATCGGCCTGCCCGACGACGACGCGCCGCTGCACTATTTCCGCTCGCAACTGGCGATGCATTCGCGGCTGGCCGGGCTGCCGCCGCCGGTGGACGGCGTCTGCCTGGCGCTGGACGATGCCCGGCGGCTGGCGCACGAGGTCGAGCGCGCCAAGCGCTTCGGCTTCGGCGCCAAGCTGTGCGTCCATCCCACGCAGATCGAGGCCGTCAACCGCGGCTTCCTGCCGCCGGCGGCCGAATGCGAATGGGCGCGCCGCGTGATCGAGGCGGCGGCCGGCGCCGGCGGGGCGGCGGTCAGGGTCGATGGCCGGCTCGTCGATGCGCCGATCATCGAGCAGGCGCGCCGCGTGCTGGCGGCGGCCAGCTAGCCTCGCCGCCCTGGCCGCCTGTTGGGGGATGCCCGGCTTTGCAGGCCCGGGAAGTTGTCCCAGAATGGCGCGCAGCGGTCCCGCGCGGGCGCTGCGCGGCACTTGCCGTGCCGCGCAGCGGCGCCGGGATCTTCCCGAACCGACTTCCGACATCTCCCTCCCGCATGGGAACGCCTGTGGACCTACAGCACTTACGCGCCTTCGAGGCGATCGCGCGTGAGGGCAATCTCACCCGCGCGGCCGAAAGCCTGCACCTGACGCAGCCCGCGGTGAGCATGCAGATCAAGAGCCTGCAGGAGCTGCTGCAGGTGACGCTGTTCGTGCGCACCGGGCGCGGGCTCATGCTCAGCGCGCACGGCCGGGCGCTGGTGCCCGCGGCCCGCAAGATCCTGGAGGCCGTGGAGGAATTCGGCCGCGCCGCCGAGGCCATGCGCAGCGCCGCCTACGGCACGCTCGGCCTGGGCACCATCCTCAATCCCGAGGCCATCCGCCTGGGCGCCTGCCTGCAATACCTGGTCGAGCATCATCCGAACGTGCAGCCGCGGCTGCGGCACGGCATGTCGGGCTGGGTCCTGAGCCAGATCCGCGGCGGCGCGCTGGACGCGGCGTTCTATCTCGGCCCGCCGGGCGAGGTCGGCTCGGGCGACGACATCTGCGCGCTCAAGCTGCGCGCCATCCACTATTACGTGATCGCGCCGCGCGGCTGGGACGCGCGCGTGGCCGGCAAGAGCTGGGCCGAGGTGGCGCTGCTGCCGTGGGTCTGGACGCACGAGCATTCGACCCACCACCGCATGCTGAGCCGCAAGTTCGACGAGCTCGGCGTGCGCCCGCTGGTGGCCGCCGAAGTGGACCTGGAGGCGTCGATGGTGGACCTGGTGGTGTCGGGCGTCGGCCTCTCGCTGGCGCGCGACTCGGTGGCGCTGCGCGTGGCCCAGTCGCACGGGCTGGTGGTGGCGCAGACGCTCACGCTGACCGCCGATCTCTCGTTCATCGCGCTGGCCAGGCGCATGGAGGACCCGGTGGTGAGCGCGGCCTTCGCCGCCGTGCGCGCCACCTATGGCTGAAGCACGCCGGCGCCGGCGCCGCCCGTCAGTCCAGCCACACCCGGTTCAGCGCGCCCAGCGCCTCCACGATCAGCGCCTCCTCCAGCCTGGACGCCAGGCAGACGAACTGCAGCTCGCAGCCGATGCGGACCCGGTCCGCCACGGCCAGCCCTGACGTCTGGCTCTCGCGCATGGCGGTGGCATCGCGCACCAGGCTGAGCCCGACCCCCGACTTGATGAGATCGAGCATGGACGGCTCCTGGTCCACCAGCGCGGCGCGGCGCGGCGCCAGCCCGCGCGGGCCGAAGATGCCCGCCAGCAGGCGCGAATGCACGGATTCCGGCGGCGTCGCCAGCCAGGGCAGGGTGGCCAGCGCTTCCCAGTCGCAGCCCGTCACCTGCGGCCCCCAGCCGGCCGGCGCCACCACCCGGTACTCGAAGCGCGTCAGCGTGCGCACCGCCAGGTCCGGCTGCAACTGGTGCGTGGCTTCGCGGTCGGGGCTCAGGTAGAAGCAGACGTCCAGGCTGCCCTGCTGCAGCTGGGCCATCACGCTGCCGCTCATGCCGTGGCGCAGTTCGGTCTCGATCTGCGGCGCCGACTGCACCAGTTGCCCGAGCCAGTCGCCCAGGCGGATGAACGACGGCTCCAGGATGGTGCCGATGCGCAGCTTGCCGCGCACGGTGCCGTGCAGCCGGCTCACGGCATTGGCCACGTCCTGGATGGCATGCAGGGCGCGCTCGGCCTGGGGCAGCAGCGCGGCGCCGTCGGCGCTCAGCACCAGCCCGTGGGCGGTGCGGTGGAACAGCGTCAGGCCCGTGATCTCCGCCATGCGCTTGAGCTGGAGGCTGACGGCCGGCTGCGAGCGGTGCATCTGCTCGGCCGCCTTGGAGACATTGCCCTCGCGCGCCACCGCGACGAACACCCGCAGCGTCTGCAGATCAAGATTGGCCGGATTCATATTTGTGAAACCTATATCTCAGATTGCCGAAACTCAATGGATTTCGGAATATCCCGGGAGGAAACTACGCGCACTCGCCACAACAATTTTAGCGCGGCAAATAAAGCTCGCGTTCCGGAGACACAGCGTCGTGACCCACAGCACCGATCCCGCTTTCGACTACATCGTCATCGGCGCCGGCACCGCCGGCGCGCTGATGGCCAACCGGCTCAGCGCCGACAAGGACCGGCGCGTGCTGCTGATCGAGGCCGGCGGCAAGGATGACTACCACTGGATCCACATCCCGGTCGGCTATCTCTACTGCATCGGCAACCCGCGCACCGACTGGCTCTACCGCACCGAGCCCGACGCGGGCCTCAACGGCCGCCAGTTGCGCTACCCGCGCGGCAAGACGCTCGGCGGCTGCTCCAGCATCAACGGCATGATCTACATGCGCGGCCAGTCGCGCGACTACGAGCAGTGGGCGCAGCGCACCGGCGACGACACCTGGCGCTGGGACAACGTGCTGCCGGCCTTCCGCCAGCACGAAGACCATTATCTCGGCGACACCCCGGAGCACGACGCGGCCTTCGCCGACTACCACGGCCACGGCGGCGAGTGGCGCGTGGAAAAGCAGCGCCTGCGCTGGGACATCCTCGACGCCTTCGCCGAAGCCGCGGCGCAGGCCGGCGTGCCGCACACCGGCGATTTCAACCGCGGCGACAACGAGGGCGTGGGCTACTTCCAGGTCAACCAGAAAGCCGGCTGGCGCTGGAACAGCGCCAAGGCGTTCCTGCGTCCCGCCTGCAGCGGCCGGCCCAATTTCGAACTGTGGACCGGCGCGCAGGTCGCGCGCCTGCTGGTCGAGCCGCGGGCCGACGGCAGCCTGCGCTGCACCGGCGCGCGGGTGTGGGACGGCCGGCAGTTCGTCACCGTGCGCGCCGCATGCGAGGTGATCCTGTGCGCGGGCAGCATCGGCTCGCCGCAGATCCTGCAGCTCTCGGGCCTGGGCCCGGGCGCGCTGCTGCGCGAGCACGGCATCGAGGTGCTGGCCGACCTGCCCGGCGTGGGCGGCAACCTGCAGGATCACCTGCAGATCCGCGCCGTGTACCGGATCGAGGGCGCGGCCACGCTCAACGTGCTGGCGTCCAGCCTGTGGGGCAAGGCGCGCATCGGCCTGCAATACCTGCTGTCGCGCAGCGGCCCCATGAGCATGGCGCCGTCGCAGCTGGGCGCCTTCACGCGCAGCTCGCCGGAGCAGGCCTGGCCCAACATCCAGTACCACGTCCAGCCGCTCTCGCTGGAGGCGTTCGGCGAGCCGCTGCATGCCTTCCCGGCCTTCACGGCCAGCGTCTGCAACCTGAACCCCACCAGCCGCGGCACCGTGCGCATCCGCAGCGAGGACTTCCGCCAGGCGCCGGCCATCGCGCCCAACTACCTGTCCACCGCCGAGGACCGGCAGGTGGCGGCGGACTCGCTGCGCGTGACCCGCCGCATCGTCGCGCAGCCGGCGCTGGCCCGCTACAAGCCGCAGGAATACAAGCCCGGCCCGCAATACCGGACGGACGAGGACCTGGCGCGGCTGGCCGGCGACATCGCCACCACCATCTTCCACCCCGTGGGCACCGCGGCGATGGGCCGCGACGGCGACCCCGCGGCCGTGCTGGACAGCCGCATGCGGGTGCGCGACGGGCGCGGCGGCCGCATCGCCGGCCTGCGCGTGGTCGACGCCAGCGCGATGCCGTCGATCACCAGCGGCAACACCAACAGTCCCACGCTGATGATGGCCGAGAAGGCCGCGGGCTGGGTGCGCGCGGACGCCGGGCGGGGCTGAACGCCCGCGGCGCCGGCGGCCATTCCGGGGGGAGTGGCCGCCGCACCGGGCGAGGGGCCGGGCAAGGCAGCGGTGCCGGGCATGCGGCGCAAATTGTGTCCAAGTCACCCCGCACCCGTGGGGTCGGGCCAGATCTGCAACACCGCGGGGGCGGCGCCCGCTAGAATGCAGGCCTTGTTCCGAGGATTTTCGACATTGCGGCCCGCCGGGCGGCAACGCCCGGATGCGGGCGCCGCGCGACCTCGACACGCCACGAAGCCCTGGCCCGGTGCCGCGCGCAGCGCTTGCGCCGGCGCCCCGTCCCACGATGCTAAAGATCCCCCTGCCAGCCTCGCCGCTGGAACGCCGCTTTGCGCTGCTCGCCGCCACCCTGGGCTTTGTCCTGCTGGCGCTGTCCATCTGGCTGTTTCGATACCAGTGGGTGGCTTATGCGAATGCCGAGCACGCGCTTACCGACCTGCGCATCTTTCGCGCGATCCTGCTCGCGATGGAGCAGGTCTCGGTCGAGCGCGGCCCCAGCAACGCCGCGCTCGGAGAGGCGCTGCCGCTGCCGCCGGCGCAAGGGCAGGCGCTGCTGGACGCGCGCGCGGAAAGCGACCGGCGCATCGCCGGGCTGCTGGGCCAGCTCGAAGCGCCGGAGTGCGGCAACTGCCTCAGCGAGCGCGACACGGTGCTGCGCGCGCGCGACGATCTCGCCCGCGCGCGCGCCGAGGTCGACGGCCTGCTGCGCCAGCCGCACGGCCAGCGCACCGGCGAGGCGCTGCACCGCGCGGCGGACGGCATGATCCGGGTGATGCCGCCGTTGTCCGCCATCGCCGACGTCAGCGCCGCCAGGGTCGACCGGGGCGTGCCCGGCGCGCTCAGCCGCCTGCTGGCGGCGCGGCTGGCGGCGCTGCTGCGGGAGCAGGCCGGGCTGCTCGGCTCGCAGCTCACGCCCGCGCTGGGCACCAACCGGCAGTTGAACAGCACCGAGCAGTTCGCCATCGAGCGCACGCTGGGCACCATCGCGCAGCTGCGCGCGCTGCTCCAGCCGCGCGTGCTGAGCGATCCGGAGCTGCCGCAAGGGGCGTTCCAGGTGGTGGAGCGGCAGTATTTCGGCGCGGGCCTGGAGTATTTCTCGCGTGTGCACGCGCTGGCGAGCCTGCCCGGCGACGCGGGCGTCTCGAGCGCCGAATTCGTCGATCACTATGTGCCCTCGATGGGCGCGATCACGCGCTTTCGCGACGAGATTCTCGATCTGGTCGAGCGGCAGGTGCGGGCCCAGCGCGACACCCGGCTGGCGTGGCTGGGCGGCATCGTCGCCATCCTCTCGGCGGTGATCGTGTTCCTGTTCCTCGGCGTGTGGCTGTTCCGCCGGCAGGTGGTCCGGCCGTTCGCGGACGCCGCGCGCGCGATCCGCGCCATCGCGGCCGGCAACCTCGCCGTGACGCTGTCGTCCAGGCCGTACCGCGGAGAGATCCGCGAGTTGTTCGACGCCGTGCAGGTGCTGCGCGGCAACGCCGTCGAGCGCGCCAGGCTGGAGCGCGAGCGCCGCCAGTTGATCGCCGAGCTGTCGCGCATGGCGCAAACCGATGCGCTCACCGGGCTGTTCAACCGCGGCGCCTTCGACATCAGGCTGAAGGACGCCTGCTCCGGCGCGGGACGGCGCGCGGGCGGGCAGCTGCTGTCGCTGACCCTGTTCGACATCGATCACTTCAAGCGCGTCAACGACAAGTACGGCCATGCCACGGGCGACCGCGCGCTGCGGCGGATCGCCGAACTGAGCCGCGAGGTATGGCGCGAGGGCGACATCGTGGCGCGCATCGGCGGCGAGGAATTCGCGGTGCTGGCCAGCGTGCCGGCCTGCCAGGATGCGCTGGACATGGCGCAGCAGCTGCGCGCGCGCCTGGCGGCGACGCCGCTCGTGGCCGACAGCGGCGAACGGTTCAGCATCCAGGCCAGCTTCGGCACCGCCTTCGTCATGCCGGGCGAGGCGCAGGACGCGGACGGGCTGATGCGGCGCGCCGATCTGCTGCTGTACCAGGCCAAGCAGGGCGGCCGCGACCGGATCGTGGCCGAGACGGTGCCGCCGCGGCCATGACCGGCTGAAGCGGGCGGGGCCGCCCCGGCAAGACGACAAGAACGAGACCGGCCGGACCAGCCCGCACGGCACTTTCCGGCTAAGCTTGCGGCTGGCCGCCCTGTCCGCACGCGGATGGCGGGCGCGTGCCGCAGCCGCGGGACAGGCTGTCCGCGCGGCGGTAATGTACAATTGTAATTGTATTTTGATGAAACAAAAAAATAAATGAGCATGCCGAACGAGTCGGTGGGCCGCTCGCGCCTGGCGCTGCGGGACCGGATCGCCCAGTGGATCCGCGACGAGGCCCTGGCGGCGGGCGACCGCCTCAACGAGCAGAAGCTGGCGGAGTCGCTGGGGGTGTCGCGCACGCCGATCCGCGCGGCGCTGGACCAGCTCGAGGCGCAGGGTTTCGTCGAGCGGCGCCGCAACAAGGGCGTGGCGCTGCTGTCGGCGCCGCCGGTGGCGCAGGCCGACGAGACCGCGCCGGCCGACGAAGACCAGTTGCTCACGCGCATCGCCCACGACCGGCAGCGCGGCGCGCTGGCCGACGAAGTGTCCGAGCGCGACCTGATGCAGACCTACGGCGAGACGCGCGCCACCATCAAGCAGGCGCTGGTGCGGCTGGCCGACCTTGGCATCGTCGAGCGGCGGCTGGGCTACCGCTGGAAATTCCAGGACGCGATGTGGCACCGCGAGGCGCGCATCGAGGGCTACCGCTTCCGCATGGTCATCGAGCCGGCGGCCATCCTGGAGCCGAGCTTCCAGCTCTCGCCCGAATGGGCCGCGCACATGCGGATCCAGCATTCGGCGTTCCTGACGCAGCCGTGGACCGAGGCCTCGCCGGTGGCGTTCTTCGAGACCAACGCGGCGTTCCACGAAGGGCTCGCGATGGCCTCGGGCAACCGCTTCTTCGTCGACGCGATCCGCCGCCTGAACCGCATGCGGCGGCTGTCCAACTATGACTGGAAGCACGGCCGCGAGCGCGTGGAGGTGAGCTGCCACGAGCACCTCGGCATCCTGGCGGCGCTGGAGTCCGGCAACCGCGACGGCGCCGCCGACCTGATGCGCCGGCACCTGGACGTGGCGAGCCGCCTGCGCCGCCCGGCCGCGAGCGAGGCCGCCCCGGCGGAAGAGGCGCCGCCGGCGGGGGCCTGACCGGTCCCGCCCGGCCGCGCAATCTCCCGGCCGCGGCCACGCCTCACGACAGCTTGTAGCTGGTCAGGTGGATGCTGGTCTCCGTCGCGCTGATGCCGCGGATCAGCCGCACGCGCTCGAGCACGGAGGCCAGCCCGTCGAGCGTGGCGGCGCGCACTTCCGCCAGCAGGTCCCAGCGCCCGTTGGTGTCGTGCAGGGCGACCACGCCGGGCTCGCCCAGCAGGCTGGCAATCACCTCCCGCGCCTGGTTCCCGTCCACGGCGATGCTCATCCACGCGGCAATCGCGTCGCGCCGCGCCGCCGGGCGCAGCTGCACCGTGTAGCCGACGATCACCCCCGCTTTTTCCAGGCGCGCCATCCGGTTGGTGATGGTGGTGCGCGCCACCCCGAGCCGGTGCGCCAGCAGGGCAACGCTGGCCCGGGCATCGGCGCGCAGCAGCCCCAGCAGCTTGTGGTCGAAGTCATCCATGTGTCGGAACCATGTGTCGAAATGAAAGTCGTTGTGCTCGGTTTGACGTGATGATAGTATTTTGTGTGCACAATAACCACTTCATTTTGGGTGCCACGGCGGTGAGAATGGTCCGCAACTTTCCAGACCCGCTCACCGGAGCCACAGATGACGCCATTTCTTTCCACCCAGCACGTATCCCGCATCATCGCCGCGCGCGGCATCGCGCATGCCCTGCGCGGCATGGCCGGCTACATCGAGGACGACTTCCGCCGCTGGCGGGAGTTCGACAAGTCCGCCCGCTCGGCCAGCCACTCGCCGGCCGGCGTGATCGAGCTGATGCCCACGGCCGACGCCAGCCTCTACAGCTTCAAGTACGTCAACGGCCATCCGGGCAACACGCGCGGCGGCCTGCCCACGGTGATGGCGTTCGGCGTGCTGGCCGAGGTGGCCACCGGCATGCCGCTGCTGCTCAGTGAGCTGACGCTGACCACGGCGCTGCGCACGGCGGCCACGTCGGTGGTGGCGGCGCGCCGGCTGGCGCGGGCCGACGCCGCCACGATGGCGCTGGTCGGCAACGGCGCGCAGAGCGAATTCCAGGCGCTGGCGTTCTATCACCTGCTGGGCGTCCGCCGCATCCAGGCCTACGACGTGGATGCCGCCGCCACCGCCAGGCTGCGCCGCAATCTCGCCGACGTGCCCGGCCTCGAATTGCGCGTGTGCGCCAGCACCGCCGAAGCCGTGCGCGGCGCCGACATCGTCACCACGGTCACGGCCGACAAGGCCTACGCGACCATCGTCACGCCGGAGATGCTCGAGCCCGGCATGCACCTCAATGCCGTGGGCGGCGATTGCCCGGGCAAGACCGAGCTGCACCCGGACGTGCTGCGCCGCGCCTGCGTGTTCGTCGAATACGAGCCGCAGAGCCGCATCGAAGGCGACGTGCAGCAGATGCCGGCGGACTTCGCCGTGACCGAGCTCTGGCGCGTGCTCGAGGGCCAGGCGCCCGGCCGCCGCGACGCCGGCGAGATCACGGTGTTCGACTCGGTCGGCTTCGCGCTGGAAGACTTCTCCGCGCTGCGCTACCTGCGCGACCAGGCCGCGCTGCTCCAGATCGGCGAGCGCATCGCGCTGATCCCGGTGCTGGACGACCCCAAGAACCTGTTCGCGCAGTTGTCGCAGGCGCCGCGGGCGCCGGCGCCCGCCGCCGAGCTGGCCCATCCGCTGCCCTGATGACGCACTGCCGCCCCCTTGCCGGCGAGTTCCACTCCGGCGGCCTGACATACCGCTGCGTCGACCTGCCGGCGATGCTCGGCGAGCGGCTGCCGCGCCTGCCCGTGGTGCTGCGCCTGCTGCTGGAGAACGTCGCGCGCAACATGGCGGGAGCGGAGCGCGACGCCGCCATCGACGCCATCGCGGCGTGGCCGGACCACGGCACCAGCACGGCCGAGATCGCGTTCCAGCCGGGCCGCGTGCTGATGCACGACACCACCAGCACGCCGGCGCTGGTCGACATCGCCGCCATGCGCGACGCGCTGGCCGAGGCCGGCGTCGATCCCGCGGTGCTCAATCCCGGGCTGCCGGTGGACGTGTCCGTGGACCACTCGCTGGCCGTGGAGGCGTTCGCCCGGCCCGATGCCGCGGCGATCAACCTGGAGACCGAGGGCCGGCGCAACGCCGAGCGCTACGGTTTCCTGCGCTGGGCGTCGCGGGCGCTGCGCGGCGTGCGCATCCATCCGCCGGGCACCGGCATCATGCACACCATCAACCTCGAGCAGCTGGCCACGGTGGTGACCACGGTGCAGCGCGACGGCCAGGCCTGGGCCGTGCCCGACACGCTGATCGGCACCGACAGCCACACGCCGATGATCAACGGCATCGGCGTGCTCGGCTGGGGCGTGGGCGGGCTGGAGGCGCAGACCGTGATGTTCGGCATGCCGGTGATGCAGCGCCTGCCCGACGTCACCGGCGTGCGGCTGACCGGCGCGCTGCCGCCGTGGGCGCTGGCCACCGACCTCGCGCTGACGGTGACGCAGCGCCTGCGCGCGCTCGGCGTGGCGGGCGAGTTCGTCGAGTTCTTCGGCCCCGGCGTGGCGACGCTGAGCGCGGGCGAGCGCGCGGTGGTGGCCAACATGGCGCCCGAGTACGGGGCCACCACCGGCTTTTTTCCCATCGACGCGCGCACGCTGGACTACCTGCGCGCCACCGGCCGCGGCGAAGCCGGCGTGGCGCTGGTCGGCGACTACGCCCGGCGCGCCGGCCTGTGGTTCGAGCCGGATGCCGCGCCGCGCTACACGCGCGTGCTCGACCTCGACCTGTCGGCGGTCCGCATGCACGTGGCCGGCCCGCGGCGGCCGCAGGACCTGCTGTCCTATACCGAGACCGCCCGCGCGCTCGCGCCGTTCGCACCGGAGCCGGCGGGGCGGGAGCGCGACCTGCCGCGCCACCCGGTGGCCATCGCGGCCATCACGAGCTGCACCAATACGTCGGACCCGGCCCTGCTGATCGCGGCGGGCCTGCTGGCCCGCAAGGCGCGCGCGCTCGGGCTGTCGGCGCCGCCGTGGGTCAAGACCTCGCTGGCGCCGGGCTCGCCCGCGGCGGCCATCTACCTGGAGCGCGGCGGCCTGCTGGGCGATCTGTCGGCGCTCGGCTTCGACATCGTCGGCTTCGGCTGCACCACCTGCATCGGCAACGCGGGGCCGCTCACCGCGCCGATCCGCGACGCCATCGCGCGGCGGGCGGCGCGCCCGGTGGCGATGCTGTCCGGCAACCGCAATTTCCCGGGCCGCGTGCATCCCGATCTCGACCTCGGCTTCATCATGTCGCCGCCGCTGGTGGTGGCGTTCGCGCTGGCCGGCGACGCGGCGCGCGACCTGGGCCGCGACCCGGTGCAGATCGCCCCGGACGGCACGCCGGTGTACCTGAAGGACCTGTGGCCCACGCGCGCGGAGGTGGCGGCCTGCGTGGCCGCCGGCACGCAGGCCGCCGACTATCGGCCCGCGTTCGCCGCGGCTTCGCGCAACCCGGTGTGGGACAGCCTGCCTTTCGCCGACACGCCGCGCTATCCGTGGGACGCGCGCTCGACGGCGCTGCGCCGCCCGCCGTTCGCCGCGGCGGAACAGGGCACGCAGCTGGGCGACTACGGCGCCTATGCGCTGCTGGTGCTCGGCGACGACGTGACCACCGACCACATCTCGCCCGCCAGCGCGATCCCGAAGGACTGCCACGTCGCCGATTTCCTGGTCAGCCGCGGCGACGACCGCGACGACCTGAACGTGTTCGCCTCGCGGCGCGGCAACTGGGAAGTGATGGTGCGCGCGGCGTTCTACAACAAGACGCTGGTCAACCTGCTCGAGCCCGACGCGCCGGCCGCGCATACCGTCCACGCGCCCAGCGGCACCGTGCTGCCGGTTTTCGAAGCGGCCCGGCGCTACGCCGAGGAGGGCGACGCCGTGGTGCTGGTCGCCGGCGAGCGCTACGGCACCGGCTCGTCGCGCGACTGGGCGGCCAAGGGCCAGCGCCTGCTGGGCATCCGCGCCGTGCTGGCGTGCAGCTTCGAGCGGATTCACCGCGCCAACCTGATCGGCATGGGCATCCTGCCGCTGCGCATGCCCGCGGGCATGCATCCGCGCACGCTGGCCATCCGGCCCGGCGACCGCATCCACGTGGGCGCGCCGCCGGAGCGGCTGGCGCCGCGCTGCGCGGTGCCGGTGCGCATCGTGCGCGGCGACGGCACGGTGGCATCGTTCGACGCCATGGCCGCGGTGGAGACCCGGCTCGAAGTCGAACTGCTGCGGCACGGCGGCGTGATCCCGGCGATCCTGCGCCAGACGCTGGCACGGCAGGGGCAGCAGGGCGGCACCGCCGCCGCGCCGTGAGCGGGTACCCGCGCAAGCCACGGACCGAACATCAACCGCGCACATCAATCAAGCGCCAACCGAGCGACCCCATATGCAAAGCCAGATCCATCCCCTGATTGCCCCGGCGCCGGGCCTTGCCCTGCAACTCGCCAGCCACCATTTCGGCGACGCCGGCGCCGCGCGCAAGATCTACGTGCAGGCCGGCCTGCATGCCGACGAGATTCCCGCCATGCTGGTGGCCGTCACGCTCAAGGCGCGCCTGCGGGAGCTCGAAGCGCAGGGCCGCCTGCGCGCGCAGGTGGTGCTGGTCAGCGCCGCCAACCCGATCGGCCTGGGCCAGGCGGTGCTGGGCGGCTTCATCGGCCGCTTCGAATTGTCGAGCGGCAACAATTTCAACCGCGGTTTCCCGATGCTGTTCAAGCCGGTCGCGGCGGCGGTCGAGGACAAGCTCACGCAGGATGGCGCGCACAACCTGCGCGTCATCCGCGCGGCCTGGCGCGAGGCGCTGCTGGCGCAGCCGCCGGTGAACGCCTTCCAGTCGCTGCAGCAGGCGCTGATGCTGCTGGCGCACGACGCCGAGGTGGTGCTCGACCTGCACTGCTCGCGCGAGGCGGCCATGCACGTGTACACCGGCGACGCGATCTGGCCCGAGGTGGAGCCGCTGGCGCGCTATCTCGGCGCCACCGCCAGCCTGCTGGCGCTCGACTCCGGCGCGCACTCGTTCGACGAGGCGCACAGCTATACGTGGTGGCAGCTGCAGCAGGAGTTCGGCGCGCGCTTCCCGATCCCGCACGGCAGCATCGCCGTGACGGTGGAGCACCGCGGCCAGCGCGACGTGACCGACGCGCTCGCGCAGCAGGACACCCAGGCGCTGCTCGACTACCTGACCCACATCGGCGCCATCGCCGGCGAGGCGCCGCCGCTGCCCCCGCTGCCGCAGCCCGCCACGCCGCTGGCCGGCAGCGAACAGCTGGTGGCGGGCGCGGCGGGCCTGCTGGTGTATCGCGCGCAGGTGGGCGAGCGGGTGACGGCCGGGCAGCCGCTGTTCGACATCGTCGATCCGGTCGAAGGCACGCGCGCCACCACCGTCAGCCATGCCGACGGCGTGTTCTACATGGGACGGGAGGTGCGCTACGTGAAGCCGGGCGACCAGATCGGCCGTGTGTCCGGCGCGCGGGCGTTCCGCACGGGGAAGCTGCTGAGTCCGTGAGGCGGCCGGCGGCAGCCGGCGCGGGCGGATGATCCTGGCATGGCCATCCGCCCGTTGCGCCGGCTAGTTGACGCGCGAGGGGAAGACGCCGTCGACGCAGATCATGTAGGTCAGCCCGTTCGGCGTGACGGACGACAGGTTCGGCAATGCAAAATTGGTGACGCCGTCGCCGCCGAAGTTGGTGCCCAGCAAGCTGAACAGCGCCGTATACGCGTTGATCGGCAGCAGCCGGCCATCCGCGGCCATGCCTTCTCCCACCGTGGCTGCTGTCAGCCAGACGGTACCGATCGTGCACACGCCGCTGCCATTGCCGTCGGCGGCATGACTTGGCGTGCCCAGGCCAGGCACGCTGCCCGTGGCGCCGGTCGCGCCGGTGGCGCCAGTTGCGCCGGCCGCCCCCGTAGGACCGGTGGCCCCCGTGGCGCCGGTCACGCCGGTCACGCCGGTCGCCCCCGTACTACCCTGGGCGCCGGTCGCCCCCGTGGCGCCCTGCGTGCCGGGAGAGCCCTGGGGGCCGGTGACGCCCGTCGCGCCGGTGGTGCCGGTCGCGCCGGTGGCACCCGTTGCGCCTGTGGCGCCGGTCGGTCCGGTGACGCCCGTGCTGCCGGTCGCGCCGACCGCCCCCGTCGCCCCGACCGGCCCCGTGCTGCCTTGCGGGCCGGTCGCGCCGGTGGCGCCCGGAACACCGGGCGCGCCGTCGGCGCCCGTGGCGCCCGCCGCGCCGGTGGCCCCGGTCGCGCCTTGCGCGCCCGGCGCGCCCACGTCGCCGCGCGCGAGGTCCTGCGCGACCGTGGTCAGCGTGGCGTTGGTGGCCTTCAGGCGCACGATCAGCGCTTCGAGCTTGTCGTCGTAGGCGTCGCCGGCCTGGGGCTGGAACGCCTGGTTCATCAGGTTGAGCGTGTCCACCGAGACGCCGAGGTTGGCCAGCCGCTGCCTGGTCAGCGTCAGCGCGGTCGGCAGGCGGTTGATGGCGGCGTTGCCCGAGGTCGTGGAGAAGGTGTTGAAGAAGGCTTCGGTGTCCGGGTTCTGGGCGGCGCTCGCCACCACCAGTTCGGTGATGGGCGTGATGTTGGTGGTGCCGGGTCCGGTGATGAGCGTGTGCAGCACGCCGCTCGGGCCGGTCACGCGCGCCGCGCAGGGCACGGCCAGGCCGGCTGCCGAGACGCCCCATGCGCCGGTGGCGGAGGTGGTGGCGGTGGCGGTGCCGGCCGCGCACCGGATGTCGACCACGGCATTGGCGATGGGCGCGCCGGTGGCGGCCACGCCCGAGATGGTGGCCGGCGGTGGCGCGGTGCCGGCGGAGGCGCCCGCGGACTGGGCGCCGTCGTCGCCGCCGCCGCAGGCGCTCAGCACCGCGGCTGCGATGACCGACAGATAGATCGAACGTGTCCTGGCTTGCTTCATGATATTCCCCTGGTTTCCCGATTGGCTGCGCGCCCGGCGATCGAGGGCCGGACGTCTGTGTTCTTGCCGTGTTGGTGTTTGGCGCGCCGGGTGGCGCAGTGACCCTGCTGGGCCGGCAGTCCCGGACGGGGCTTCGGCCCGGAAGCCATCCGGCCCGGCAGGCGAAGCGGTGGGCAGGCGGCGTTCCGGGGCGGTATTCTATCGGCGCCGCCGGGCGCCATGATGAAATTGCGCCACATGGCCGCGCCGGCATCGACCGCGCGGCCCGCGAACCGTTGCGCCTGCCCGCTCGCGAGAATCCAATCCCCTCTTCGGTTGGGTGTTGGTCCGGCGCCATTGGCGCAAGTCCGGGCATCTTCGACGCAACCGCGCGGCCTGGCGGCACATGGCGCTACACTGCCGCCTGGCTCGCCGGCCGCCCGTGCCGGCGGATATTCCTGGTTCGTTCGTCGCTCGTTCAGCGCTTTTTTCCGCAGGCTCGCCATGCAAGGCACGGTTCCCGATCTTTCCCTTCCATCCGCCGAGGCCGCCGCGGCCGCCTCGCTTGCCATCGCGGCGCTCGAGCGCCAGGCCCGGCGCGTCGTCACCGAGGCCGGCGGCTGCCGCGTGGCGTGGCGCGGCTTCGGCCAGGGCCGCCCGCTGGTGCTGCTGCACGGCGGGCACGGCAGTTGGCTGCACTGGCTGCGCAATATCGAGGCGCTGGCCGCGCGGCGCACCGTCTGGGCGCCGGACATGCCGGGCTTCGGCGAATCCGGCGACGTGCCCAGCGAGCTGCCGGCGATCGTTGGCGCGCTGGCCGCGGCGGCCGGCCAGTTGCCGGGCTGCGCGGACGGCTTCGACCTCGCCGGCTTCTCGTTCGGCGGGCTGGTGGCGGCGCACGTGGCCGCCGCGCGCGTCGGCGTGAACCGGCTGGCGCTGCTCGGCCCGGGCGGGCACGGCGGCGCGCGCCGCCAGCAGCAGGCGCTGGTGGACTGGCGCCGCGCGCCGGACGACACCGCGCTGGCGCAGGCCATGCGCCACAACCTCGCCGCGTTCATGATCGCCGACCCGGACAAGATCGACGCCGTGGCCTTGCACGCGCATACCGTGTCCTGCCGCCACACGCGCTTTCGCAGCAAGCCGATCTCGCGCGCGGGCGGCCTGCGCGAGGCGCTCGACACCTTCGGCGGCGACGTGCTGCTGGCCTGGGGCGAGCATGACGTGACGGCCGACCCGGTGCCGGCGGGCCAGGCCATGACGCAGGGCAGCGCGCGGCGGCAGGTGCGCATCGTGCCCGGGGCCGGGCACTGGGTCCAGTACGAGGCGCCCGCGGAGGTTAACGCGCTGCTGGACGGGTGGCTGGCGGCGTAGCGCCCGCCGCTGCTTCCGCCAGCCTCGAGATCGATTTCATCCTCGACCCGGCGCCGGCCGCAACCTTATCCAACCCATCCAGGCGGAGGTCATCCCATGCTGTTCGTATTTCATCTGCTCGACAAGCCCGGCACCGGCGAGCTGCGCGCCAGGGTGCGTCCCGAGCACAAGGCCTATCTGGGCGCCAAGGCGGACAGCATCGCCTTCGCCGGCCCGCTGCTCGGCGACGACGGCCAGACGATGGTCGGCAGCCTGCTGGTGATCGACTTTCCCTCGCAGGCGGAGGCGCGCGCGTGGCTGGCGGCCGAGCCGTTCACGCAGGCCGGCGTGTACGGGCAGTCCACCATCCACGCCTTCGCCAACCTGTGGCCGCAGAAGGCGGGTTTTCCGCCGGCCTGAGCGTTCCCGCGAGAAGGCCCCGGGTTTGCCCCGGGGCCTTGCCGTCTCCGCAGCCCCAAAAATATAACGCCGCGCCCATGCGAGAATCCCGCGGGTCCGCCGCAGCCGGGCGGACGCACGGACGAACGGCGCGGCCCCTTGCCCGTTCGACGACATGAATCCGTTCGCGAAAGCCGCCGCGGCCCCGTGCCGCCGCGGCCGATCGCGGCATCCAATGGAGACAGGACTTCTCATGGGCATCACAGAACTTCTCGCGCAGCCGGTCGGCAATCTGGCCGACTGCGTGCGGCTGCACGCCGCCGAGCGGCCCGCGCACGTGGCGGTGATCGACAGCCACCGCACGCTGACCTACGCCGGATTCGACGCGCTGGCCGACCAGGTGGCCAGCGCCTTGCAGCGCGACGGCCTGCGGCCTGGCGCGGCGCTGGCGATCTGCGCGGCGGCTTCGATCGAGTACGCGGCGCTGCTGGTCGGCGGCCTGCGCGCGGGCGTGGCGCTGGTGCCGCTGGCGCCGTCCTCGACGCCGGCCAGCCTGGCCGGCATGGTGGCCGATTCCGATGCCCGGCTGCTGTTCGTGGACGCGGACGTGCTGCGCGAGCTGGCGCCGGTGCGCGACCGCATCGCGGTGCCGCTGGTCGGGCTGGCGGGCGCGCCCGCCGGGCAGTCGTTCGAGGCGTGGCTTGCGCCCGCGGGCAGCCGCCCGCAAGAGCGCCCGGTCGAGCCGGAGCAGGTCTTCAACATCATCTACTCGTCGGGCACCACGGGCACGCCCAAGGGCATCGTGCACGCGCACGCGCTGCGCTGGAACCAGATCCGCCGCGTGCAGGAAAGCAGCGGCTACGGCCCGGACGCCATCACGCTGATCTCCACGCCGCTGTATTCCAACACCACGCTGGTGAGCTTCCTGCCCACGCTGGCGCTGGGCGGCACCGCGATCCTGATGCCGAAGTTCGACGCGCAGCGCTACCTGGAGCTGGCCGCGGCGCACCGCGTCACGCACGGCATGCTGGTGCCGGTGCAGTACCAGCGCCTGCTGGCGCGCCCGGATTTCGACAGCTACGACTTGTCCTCCTACCGCATGAAGTTCTCCACCAGCGCGCCGCTGAGCGCCGCGCTCAAGGCCGACGTGCTCAGACGCTGGCCGGGCGGGCTGGTGGAGTACTACGGCATGACCGAGGGCGGCGGCAGCTGCGTGCTGGCCGCGCATGAGTTCCCCGGCAAGCTCCATACCGTGGGCCGGCCGATGGAAGGGCACGACATCCGCCTGATCGACGACGAGGGCAGGGAAGTGCCGGTGGGCGAGATCGGCGAAGTGGTGGGCAGCTCCAGCACCATCATGAGCGGCTACCACAAGCAGCCCGAGAAGACCGCCGCCGCGCACTGGCGCGATGCCAGCGGCAAGCTGTTCATCCGCACCGGCGACGTGGGCCGCTTCGACGAGGACGGCTTCCTCACGCTGATGGACCGCAAGAAGGACATGATCATCAGCGGCGGCTTCAACATCTATCCGAGCGACCTGGAGGCGGTCCTGCAGCAGCATCCCGCGGTGGCGGACTGCGCCGTGGTGGGCGTGCCTTCGCCGCGCTGGGGCGAGACGCCGGTGGCCTTCGTGGTGCTGCGCGACGGCGTGGACGTGTCCGCCGAAGCGCTGATGGCGTGGGCCAACGGGCAGGTCGGCAAGACCCAGCGCCTGGCCGCGCTGGAGCTGGTGGACACGCTGCCGCGCAGCGCCATCGGCAAGGTGCTCAAGCGCGAATTGCGCGACGCGTTCAGCCCGGCGCGCGTGCTGGACTGAGGCCGCGGCGCGGGCGCCTCGCGGTGCCCGCGCGCCCTGCGCGCATGGCGCAACGGCAAATGCCCGCAATCGCGGCCAGCGCGTATACCCTCGCTTGTGTTCCGCTTTTGCCGAAACTCGCGCCGAAAATCCATCTCATCCTTAAAACTTCCAGAAACCCCGCCTTAGTGGGGAGAAAAACCTCTGGCTGCCGCATATTCTTTTGCATGTAAAGATAACAATTCTTTAATTGAATTGATTATCCGGTGCCGCGCAAAGACGGGCACGAAATGGCATGAGAAGCGACAGGAGGCGAATGGTGCTTTACTGATTGCGGTCGATGATGACGGATTGCGGGCGGGTGGATGAGCGAAGGGCCGACCGATAACGGCTCAGGTTCCAAAAATGAAACGACGGGAGAGCGGGGCGCAGGCCCGCCTCCCCGGCCGCCGGCCTCGCAGGCCGGCGGCATCCGGTCCGCCAGGAAGGCGCGCATGGCGCGGCTTCCGGCCGGCGTGCGGAAAACGAGCGCACGCTTTTTCACGCAATCCCGATGCCGGCAACGGGGCGGGCTTTTCGCCGCCGCCGGGGCCGCGCGCGCATGTCATCCTCACGATTTTCCGATTTTCGAACGCGGCAATGCCGGCGCGCGCCGGCTTTATTTTCCTCCGGAAAAATCCAGGCAATGTCCGTGCCTGGAGATAAATCGAATTCCATGACGGATGCCGATTGTATTTTCCGATTATCGCAGGGCATCGGGTCGAGCCGAGCCATAAGGGGCAGAGCATATGAGAACCGAAATCATTGGCCAGGGCACCGTGAATGCATTGCTGATCGAAGACAATGCATTGCTGCGGCTGGGATTGCTCCACATCCTGGGCAACATCGAAGGCGTGGGCGAGGTGATCTGCGTGGCGCCGGCCGAGCTGGCGATGCTGCGCGGCCCGGTCGGCGACATCGCGCTGGTGATCCTGGGCGTGCCGGCCGAGGCGGAGCGCCAGCGGTGGCTGCTGGAAACCGCCTGCGAGCTGCTGTCGCCGCAATGCCTGCTGCTGTTCGCCGACTCCATGCAGCCCGGCATCCTGCCGGCGGGGCTGGCGCGCGGCAGTTGCACGTGGCTGCCGCGCTCGGCGTCGCTCGGCGCGATCGAGGCGGTGATCCGGCTGGCGCTGGCCGGCAAGGCGCGCGGCCACGGCGAGGCCGGTCCGCAGCGGCGCCTGTCGCTGGCGACGCTGTCCCCGCAGGACGGCGGCCCCGACCTGATCGGCGAGGCCCGGCTGCTGCAGCTCACGCCGCGCCAGTACGAGGTGCTGGTGCTGCTGTCGCAGGGTTATCCGATCAAGACGGTCAGCCGCATGCTCAATATCTCGGTGGCCACCGTGAAAAGCCACGTGGCGCTGATCTACCAGCGCCTGCAGGTGCGCAACAAGACCGAGGCCATCTACGCCGCGCGCCAGCGCGGGGCCAGGCTGGAGGCCGACCGGCGCGAGTCGCGGGCGGTCAACGGCTGAACCGCGCCGGCGCGGCCGCCGGTGAACGAGGGAACGGACGGGGAACGGACATGCGCACGAGGTACTTTGCCTATCGCGGCTTCGAAGTCCGGGCGTTCGCGCAGCGCGGCGCCACGGGTTTGTGGATCAGCGTGTACGAGGCGTTCGCGGTCAGCGGGCCGGGCGCGATCGACCTGGACTCCGTGCTCTGCGGCAGGTTCGTCTGCGACGGCCTCGACCACCGGCTGGCGCTGGACGAGGACGAGGCCATCGAGGAAGCGGTGGCGCTCGCGCGCGCGGCCATCGACACGCGCGAGATCCTGGCGTCGTGGGGGCCGCGCGAATAGCGCCGGGCGGTGCTGTTCGTGCTATTCGCAGCGGTCGGCCGCGGACGGCGGCGTGGCCGCGCGCAGGTCGAAATCCGCTTCGCGCAGGCCCTCCGGCGTGAGCGAGACCCAGTGCAGCGAGGTGGCCGAATGCGCGAGCCCGAGGCTGCCCTGGATGCGCCACGGCACCGGCGAGGGCTGGCTGCCGGCCAGCGCGATGGCATCGGCGGACAACTGGAGATGGAGCAGGCGGCCGTCCTGCGCCGGCGTGAAGGCCTTGTCGCCGATCACCGCGATGCCGGCCTCGCGCACGCTGGCCGGCATGCAGCGCAGCGAGGCGGTGACGCGGCCCGCGGTGTCCAGCAGATGGGCGAAGCCGCGGCCGCCGGTGCCGGTGCCGACCACGAGGAAGCGCGCGAGCGCCGGCACGTAGGCCACGCCGTAGGTGTAGTAGGCCAGGCGCTCGTCGAGCACTCGCGGCGCGCCGGGCGCGGCCGCGCCCGGCCGGTAGACCGCCGTGCGCAGGCGCGCGTAGGTGCGGCCCGGCACGAACTCCTGCCAGACCAGCAGCGCCTCGTTGTCCGAGGCGGCCAGCAGCGGCCACCACTGCCGCGTGTTCCTGGCCACGTCGGCGCTGCGCAGCAGCCGGCCGGCGCTGTCGTAGGTCTTGAGGTACACGCCGTTGCCGGTGCCGAGATCGTCCACGCCGCCGCCGTCGACCCAGTCGTCCGAGTAGAACACCACGAAGCGGTTGCCGACCGCGGCGACGTGGCCGGAATGGCCGCCGGCGCGCACGTCGCGCGCGCCGGCCTGCCGCGGGCGCAGGCCGGGGCCGTAGACCAGGTAGCGCTGGCTGACGTTGCGGGCGGTGTTCCAGCCGTCCTCGAAGCTGAGCATGATGCGGCCGTCTGCGGTCCGCGCGGCGGAGACCGGCTCCTGCGCCTCGTTGCGCGCGTACAGCACGCGCGGCTCGCCGAGCGCGGCCTGCCCGGGCTTCCAGCTGGCGACGTAGATGTCGTGGGTCCAGTTGCGGTCGCGCCCCGGGCCGCGCGGCGGCAGGCCCGAGCTGCTGAAGAAGACGTAGGTCAGGCCGGCGGGCCCCGCCACCGCGCCGATGCCGTGCATGTACGCGCGCGGGTCGGGGCCGGGCTTGGGGCCGACTGCGGGGCCGACTGCGGGATCGACTTCGGCCCCGGCCGCCGCCGGCCCCGCGCACAGCGCGCCGGCCAGCAGCAGCGGCAGCAGCGGCAGCAGCGGCAGCAAACCGGACGGGCGGCGCATCGCTTGCCGGCGCATGCTCATTCCACCGTGACCGACTTGGCCAGGTTGCGCGGCTTGTCCACGTCGGTGCCGCGCGCGCACGCGGTGTGATAGGCCAGCAACTGCAGCGGCACCACGTGCAGGAGCGGCGAGAGCCGGCCGTAGTGCTCGGGCATGCGGATGACGTGCAGCCCGGGCGCGCTCTCGATCATGGTGCCGGCGTCGGCGAACACGTAGAGCTCGCCGCCGCGCGTGCGCACCTCTTCCAGGTTGGACTTGAGCTTTTCCAGCAGCGCGTTGTTGGGCGCGACCGCGATGACCGGCATCTTCTCCGTCACCAGCGCCAGCGGGCCATGCTTGAGCTCGCCGGCCGGATAGGCCTCGGCGTGGATGTACGAGATTTCCTTGAGCTTGAGCGCGCCTTCGAGCGCGATCGGGTAGTGGATGCCGCGGCCGAGGAACAGCGCATTCTCGTGGCGCGCCAGCACCGCGGCCCAGGCCTTGATCTGCGGCTCCAGCGCCAGCACGCCGTCGAGCGCCGCGGGCAGGTGGTGCAGCTGCTGCAGCATGACCGCTTCCTGCCACGCGCCGAGCCAGCCGCGGCACCTGGCCAGCGTGGCGGTGAGCACGAACAGCGCCGCCAGCTGCGTGGTGAAGGCCTTGGTGGACGCCACGCCGATCTCCGCGCCGGCGCGCGTGAGAAAGCGCAGGCGCGCCTGGCGCGTGATGGCGCTGCCGGCCACGTTGCAGATCGCCAGCGTGTGGCGGTGGCCGAGCCGCTGCGCGTGCCGCAGCGCGGCCAGGGTGTCGGCGGTCTCGCCGGACTGCGAGATCGCCAGCACCAGGCACCGCGGGTTCGGCACGCTGTCGCGATAGCGGTATTCGCTGGCGATCTCCACGCTGGTGGGAATCTGCGCCATCGACTCCAGCCAGTAGCGGGCGGTCAGCCCGGCGTGGTAGCTGGTGCCGCAGGCCAGGATCAGCACCGAGTCGATGCGCGCGAACAGGTCGGCCGCGTCGGCGCCGAACAGCGCCGGCTCGAAGGCGTCGAGGCGCTCGGTGGCATCGGCGATCACGGCCGGCTGCTCGAAGATCTCCTTGTGCATGTAGTGCTGGTAGGGCCCGAGCTCGACGGCGGACTCGGTGGCGGCCAGCTCGTGGGTCTCGCGCGTGGCCGGCTCGCCGTTCTGGTTGACGATCGCGATGCCGTCGCGCGACAGCGAGACCAGGTCGCCTTCCTCCAGGTAGATGAAGCGCCCGGCGTAGCCCGTGAGCGCCAGCGTGTCCGAGGCCAGGTAGTTGCCGTCCTCGCCCAGGCCGACCACCAGCGGCGAGCCGCAGCGCGTGCCGATCACCAGTTCCGGCTGGCTGCGCGCGAACACGGCGATGGCGTAGGCGCCGCGCAGCTGCGCGCGCGCGAGCTGCACGGCGCGGCACAGGTCGCCGTCGCCCTGCTGGTGGAAGCAGTGGTGGATCAGGTGGGCGATCACCTCGGTGTCGGTCTGCGACTCGAACGCGTAGCCGCGCGCGCGCAGGGTCTCGCGCAGCGCTTCGTGGTTCTCGATGATGCCGTTGTGCACCAGCGCGATCTCGCCGCTGGAGAATATCGGGTGGGCGTTGTGGGTGAGCGGCGCGCCGTGCGTGGCCCAGCGCGTGTGGGCGATGCCCACCGTGCCCTCCAGCCGGCTGCGGTGCACCTGCTGCGCCAGGTTGGTCACGCGCGACACGCTGCGCGCGCGCCGCGGCTCGCCTTCCTGCAGCACGGCGATGCCGCACGAATCGTAGCCGCGGTATTCGAGGCGCCGCAGCCCTTCGAGCAGGACCGGCGTCACGTTGCGTTGAGAGACTGCACCGACAATGCCACACATGATGATTTCCCCCGGATAGCTGAGTTCATGCTCGGTGAAGGCGCGCGCGGCCGGCGGCCGCGCGCGCGGGACGGGCCTCGCGGCTCAGGCGAGTTCCTGCTGCAGCGGCGCGACGCGCGAGATCAGGCCGTCGTCGTCGTGGTAGGCCACCAGGCGGCGGCTCGGCCCCACCGCCAGCACCACGTCGCGGGCCAGGTCCAGCGTCGTGGCGGGCACCGCGCGCGCCGGGCGCATCGCGCCGGAGACGCTCTGCTCGAGGCGGCGCACCGTGGTCCACAGCGTGAGCGAGGCGATCATGCCGAGCACCACCAGCACGTCCGGCACGATGCCGCGCAGCGTGAATTCGTTGCTGCCGGCCGAGGTGACGCACCAGCCGATGTAGAGCGCCGCCATGACCCAGATCGAGGCCACCAGCAGCGGCCGCGCCAGGCGGTACCAGAGATAGCGCCGCAGCGCCTCGCTGCGCGCGTGGCGCTGCAGGTAATGGCCGAGCGTGGCGTTCGATGCGTCGATGATCGGGTTTTCCATGATCGTTTCCTCCTCAGTGGTGCTGCTCGAGTGGCGCAGCGTGCGACGGTGCCGGCACGGGTGGCTGCGGCGGCGCGGATGCCGGCGTGTCCGCGCGGATGCCCCGGTCGGGGCTGACCCACCTGGCCCGGGTGCGGCGCTGGTGCAGCAGCACGCTGGGCAGGGCGATCACCGATGCGACCATGCTGATGGTCCAGAACGCGACCGGGTACCAGATCGTGTCCAGCAGATAGCGCAGCAGCCGCGTGTCGTAGCGGTGGTCGATGGCGCAGCCGACCAGGATCTGCAGGCAGCAGGTCAGGAACAGGAACACCCCCGCGCCGCGCGGCATGCTGGCGAAGCGCCAGGAGTCGGGCAGGGTGAACAGCGCGGTGGCGGCGGTCATGGCCAGCGTGAACAGCATGCAGTAGGCCCACACCACGCTGACCGAGTATTCGAGGAAGATCGGCCACAGCATCGGCCGCCGGCGGGCGACGATGGGCGCGGCGTAGCGGCGCAGCACCTGGATGCCGCCGCGCGCCCAGCGCAGGCGCTGGCGGAACAGGCCGCGCAGGGTCTCCGGCATCAGGATCCAGCTCAGCGCGCGCGGCTCGAAGTGCAGGCGCCAGCCGTGGACCTGCAGCTTCCAGCTGATGTCGATGTCCTCGGTGAGCATGTCGGGGCTCCAGTAGCCCACGCTGCGCAGCGCGCTCTTGCGGAACATGCAGATCACGCCGGACACGGTGAGCAGGCGGCCGTACATTTCCTGCGTGCGCTTGATCAGTCCGACGATGGAGGAGAACTCGCCGACCTGCATGCGCCCCAGCAGCGAGGTGCGGTTGCGGATGCGCGGGTTGCCGGTGACGGCGCCCACGCCGGGGTCCTTGAGGAAGTGGCGCAGCATCCAGCCGATCGCGTCGGGGTCGGGCAGCGAGTCGCCGTCGATGCACAGCAGGTACTCGGCATCGGTCAGCATGGTGGCCGTGGTCAGGCCGATGGCCTTGCCCTCGTTGTTGTTCTGGTGGATCACCAGCAACTGCGGGTACTGCTCGGTCAACTCGTTGAGGATGGCGCCGGTGGCGTCGCGGCTGCCGTCGTTGACGGCGATGATGTTGTAGTTGGGGTAGTGCAGCCGCGCCAGGTTGGCGATGACCTCGCGCACGTTGTCCTGCTCGTTGTAGCAGGGCACGATGACCGAGACCTTGGGGAACTCGGGCGGGTCGTCGGCGCGCAGCTTCTTGCGCTCGCGCCGCTCGATCAGGAAGTAGTGCAGCAGGCCGCCGGTCATCCACAGGTACGACATGAACAGCGGGTAGTAGAAGACGAAGTTCGAGATCAGGCTCGCGGTGTTTTTCATGGTATCTCCCAGCTTCGTTCGGTGGCCGCCTAGGCCCGGATGCCCGCGCGCGGCCGCACCAGGTTCTGCATGGACATGACGTCGCGCAGCACGGCGAGGTCGGGCTGGCCGGACATGAACTGGTCCGGGCAGTAGCCGAGGTGCTTCGCGCCGGCCACGCGCAGGCGCTCCATCTGCGCGCGCAGCGTCGTGCTGGGCACCGGCGCGTGCGTGCGCGCGTCCAGCGTGAGCAGCGCGAAGATGGTCCTGGCCAGCGCGCCCGGGTGCGCCGCCACGGCGGCGGCCAGGCTGTCCAGCCACGGCGCGGGCGGCGCGCCGCCGCCCGGGTCGGGATAGGCCAGCAGGTTGACGAAGTCGTAGTGCGCGGCGAACGCGTCGAGGTCCTGGCCCAGGCGCGGCGCCGCGCCGGGGCGCAGCACGGCGTCGGCCGGCAGGCTGCGCACGGTCAGCACGTTGCCGCCGCCCTGGTAGTCCTTGATGGCGTCGGCCAGTTGCCCGGTGAAGCGGACGAGGTGGTCGAGGCGGGCGTCCGACCAGCGCCGCAGCAGTTCGGGGTCGGCGTGGATGGCGGCGAGGTCGCGCGGCAGCCCCCAGTCCGCATAGGCCGCCAGCGCGGCTTCGCCGGCGTCTTCGTGCATGCCCAGGCTCGCGTCGTCGCCGAACACGATGCCGTTGAAGCTGGTGTAGCGCGCGAGGTCGTCGTAGATCTCGCGGATCGCGCGCCGCGCGAGCGGGTCGAACGGACTGAGCCGCGTGCGCTGGCGCGGGCCGCTGCCGTCCTGCGACGTGCCCGGCGTGGAGAGCACCAGGCGCGACGCCGCCGGATGGCCGGCCGGCAGCCGGAAGGCGAGCACCGGCATGGCGGCGTAGACCTGCACGCCGGCGCGCGTGATCAGCTGCCACGCGGCGCGCGAGAACAGGTCGGCGCGCACCGGCATGTGGCGGTTGGGGAAGTAGAGCGCCTGCGCCGTGCCGCTGCCGTCGGGGTCGTGGTAGGCCTGCAGGTAGACCGACTTCGGCTCCAGGTCCTTGATGCGGTCGAGCAGCCGCGACAGGCGCGCCTCCTGGCGCTCGGGGTCGGGGTCGTACACGTCGTCGAGCGCGACGTTGACCACGCGCTCGACCGGCTCGCTGTCGCCGCGGTAGGCCGACTGCTGGCGGAACTGGCCGAGCATGATGCCGGCGTCCCAGTCGTAGGAGACCAGCAGCCGGCGGATCTTGCTCAGCGGCACGTCGGGCGTGTTGGGGCCGTCGTCGAGCGTGAAATGCACGTGCATGCCGAGCTTGCGCGAGGCGCCGATCAGCACCGCGTTGTACATGCCGTAGGGCCACACCATCGAGCGCGGGCCGACGCCGGTGTTGGCGCGGATCAGCTCGGCGCTCTGCCGCAGGTCGGCGCCCACGCGGTCTTCGTACTCGGCGTCGGTCTCGTAGCGCCGCAGGGCGGCGAGATAGAGATGGGTGCTGGCCGCGGGCAGCTCGTTGCCCTGCGGGTTGGCCACCGCGCCGTAGTGCATGTCGTGCGTGTGCGAGGCGATCTCCACCAGCCCGGACTGCGCCATCTCGCGCAGGTTGCTCCAGCTCATGAAATAGCCGCGCGGCATCAGCGACTTGTGGCTGATGCGCACCGGCCCCTGCGGCGATGCGTTGGTCCAGCTCGACACCACCGCCACCAGCGCCGGGTAGCCGTACTGCCGCAGCAGCGGGAAGGCCTTGCTGTACTGGCTTTCGTAGGCGTCGTCGAAGGTCAGCAGCACGGCGCGCGGCGGCAGCGGCGCGCCGCCGCGGCGCGAGGCGATGATCTGGTCGACGCTGACCGGATGGAAGCCGTTGCCCTTGAGCCAGGCGAAGATGTTGTTGAGCGTGGCGGTGCTGATCGCGCAGGTGTCGGCCACGGTGTCCACGTCGGCGCGCAGGTCGTCGCGGATGTCGTGGAAGGCGAGCACGCGGAAGGTCAGTCCGTCGTCGCGGTCCGGCGGCGGCAGCAGCGGCAGGCCGTAGCGGGCGTGGACACTCTGGGCCACCGACAGCGCGCCGGCGAAGCCAAGGAATTTTCGGCGATTGAATTGGCTCATGATGACCTATAGCGGAACGTTGAGGTTGAGGTAGATCAGCTTGGTGGTCTCGCGCGTGCCGTCGTAGCGCTTGCTGCCCACGCCGATGCCGTAGGCCAGCGACGCCTTGCGGCCAAGCTGCCAGTACTGTTCGAGGCGGGCCTCCCACAGCATGCTGGTGCCGAAGTCGTTCTGGCGGTAGCCGCCGACGGTGGCGTAGACGCGCTGGCTGAACGATTTCTCGGCGTAGCGCCACGGCGTCCACTGGTACATGGAGCGCAGCTGCGCGGTGTAGTCGCGGCGCGGGTTGAAGTACGCGGTGTCGGCCAGCGTGTTGCTGCTGGTGCCCACGTCGAGCCAGAACGAGACCTGGTGGCGCGGCTGGTTCATCAGCCGCTGGTACCAGGTGCCTTCCCATAACTGGTGCAGGTTGGTGTCGCTGTAGCGCCCGACGCCGTACATCACGTTGAGGTAGCGCGCGTCGTCCTGCATGTAGCGCGCCGAGGCGGTGGCGCTGCGGCCGGTGACGCCGGCCTGGTAGGCCTTCCACGGCAGCGTGTTGTCGTCGGAGTCCACGCCCGCGCCGAAGCGCCAGTGGTCGCTGGGGCGGAACGCCACCGTGCCGGTGCCGCCGGTGCGGCCGTTGCCGCCGGCGGACTGGTGCACCTCGGCGGCGGCTTCCCAGCCGTCGCGGCGGAAGTCGCCGCCGATGCCGTTGCGCACGCGGCTGACGCTCTGGCCGTCGCCGGTGCTGGCGCGCCCGGAGAACTGGTGGGCGAACACGCGCCAGTAGCCCGCCAGCGGCTGCGAGTAGAGCTGCGTGTCGATGCTCCAGGCGGTGTCGGCGAGCACCGAGTTGCCGTGCTCGACGCCGGCGTTGACGATGAGCTGCGGGCTGTCGTAGGCGCGGTACTCGCGCTGGAAGTTCTTGACCGCGTTGTTGTCGGGGAAGTTGGCGCCGAACGCCGTGGCCACGGCGCCGGCCTTGTCGTACTGATGGATCTGCAGCGCGCTCTTGCCGAGCCCGGCCAGGCTTTCGACGTCGCCGGGGTGGTCGGCCTGCGCCTGCTCGTAGAGCGCCAGCGAGCCGTAGGGGCGCTCCAGCACCAGCGCGCCGTCGGCGCGCGCGCTCAGCAGGGTGGGGTCGAACGGCGCGTCCTTGCGCAATGCCTCCAGCGCCGCCACGCCTTCGGCGACGCGGTTGGTGTAGAGCAGGTATTGCGCCTGCAGCTTCTGCACGCGGCCGTACTCGGGGTTGACCTTGTCGGCGTCTTCGGAGAGCGCGTCGTGCTGCGGCGTCTTGCCCGCCATGGTGGCGATCAGCGCGCGCGCGGTCTCGTAGTGGCCCTGGTCGAGGTAGGCGAAGAACAGGCTTTCCTCCACGTCCGGCAGCGACAGCGCGTAGGGCTCGGGGGTCTCCTTGAGCGGATCGACCTGGCTTTGCAGCGCCTGTTCGTAGGCGCGCGCGGCGGGGCCGGGCTGGTCGAGGTAGCTGTAGGCGTCGCCGGCGGCGGCGTAGGCGGGCGCCGGCAGCGGCGCCGGCGCCTGCGAGAGCTGCGCGTACAGCGCGGTGGCCTCCTTCATGCGCCCGCGCACGGCCAGCGCGACGAGGCGGTCGGTCAGCGCGGCGCGGCGCACCGCGTCGTACTCGGCTTCGTCGGGGATGCGGGCCAGCAGCGCGTCGGCGGCGGCCAGCGCGCGGTCGGCCGCGTCCAGCCGGTCGGGGTCGTTGGAGGCGTTGGCCTGCTGGCGCGCCCAGCGCAGTTGCTGGGCCAGGCGCAGGTGCTCGAGCAGCAGCAGGTCGCGCGTGCCGAACACGTCGGGCCGCGCGGCGGCCTGCTCCAGCGCCAGGGCCGGCGAGCCGCCCTCGGCGAGGTCGAACAGGCGCTGCCTGAGCTGGTCGGGTCCGTCGGGCGCGGCGGGCTGCGCCATGCCGGGCGCGGGTGGCTGGGCCGGCGCCGGCTGTCTTGCCGCGGCGGTTGCGCATTGTTCGCGGGCGAACAGCGCCAGCAGGACGGCGGTCGTCCTGAGCGTGGTTCGCAAGCGCTTGCGGCTGTGCTGCGATGAGTTCACGTTGTTTCCCCCGGAGTGCGCTGCGACTACAGAAAAAGCGTCCCCGTCGGTGCGCGGCATATGCTTGCCGGCGCCGCTGCGGTGAGGCGAGGGGACGGTGCTGGCCCGGCGGCGCGGCGTGCCGCCCGCGCTGCCGGACCATGACTGCTGGCATCGACCAGATGCGAAGGCGCCGCCGGCTGGTGCCGGCCACGCCCGTGTTTCCCATCCAAGGCCGGCGCGGCCCGCGCGCGCCCTGCATCGTGGCGCCGCGGGCAGTTGCCTGCCGCTTGCTGCTTGCCTGCCGTGCCTGCGTGATCGCTTGCCGCCCGTGGGCGGGTGTCACGTTGCTGGCACACGCGAAGCAGTATTTGGCGATGCGGCGGGGCAGCGGCAGAGGCCATAAGCACTAGGCTCGCGGATGGCTGGCACGGTGGAGGCGTCCGCGCGGGGCGGGCCGCGCCGGCGCCGTTGCCTGGCGCGGCGCCGCGGGCATGCCGGCCCGCCATCGGTGGCGGCGGTCCGGTGCCGGGGATGGTTGGCGCCGGGCACTCGGATGGTCCCGCGCCGGCGCCGGGGTGGAATTGTGCGGATGAGGGTCATCCGGACGGACTACCTGCCGGGAGGGCCGCCGTGTTTCAAGACCGTGGCGGTCGTGTGCTTCGCCTGAAGGAAATGCGCGGCGCGCGATGGCGGCGAGGTGAAAATCAAAAAAAATACCCCACCGAGCTACTAAGTTGTTTTACGGTAAATATCGGAAAAAATACGCGATCGGCATCGATGCCGATATCAATGCCGATGCCGGATCGGCATTGCGGCGCGCGCAATCCGTTGCCGGACCGGTTTGCTTCCGGCATGCCGCGCCGTGCCACCGGGCGGTGGCATGGCGGCATCGGTCGGGGGAGCGTGCGGGGGAACTACGTGCAGCAGTGGCCGCCGGCATCCTCGGGCGCGGGCTGCCGCCGCGTCCCGCGCGCAGCCGGCGCGTCGCCGCGGGCGGCGCCGAAGCTGGTGGCCAGCAGCTTGCCGAACGCGTTGAGCAGCACGTCCGAGTTCAGGCCGTTGGCGCCGGCCAGCGCGGGGCAGATGATCCAGGTGGTGCCGTCGCCGCGGAACACGCGCAGCGACATCACCAGGTCGGCCGGCTGCAGCTGCCATTCGTCCGCCACGGTCTTGCCGAGCCCGAACGCGCGGATGAAGTCCTGCGTGTGGCGCTGGCCGAAGCAGACCACCACCTTGGGCTGCCAGCACGCGCAGATGCGGGCCAGGAAGCGAAAGCGCCCGCCGAAGCGGCACAGGTCGAGGTAGCGCTCCTTGGGCAGCAGCGCGGGCTGGCCGCGGAACACGGTCGACCACCGGGCGACGCCGTCGAGCTGGTCCGGCACGGGGAACAGGTTGAGCTTGAACTCGGCGCCGTCGGGGCTGAACAGTTCCTGCTCGAAATACGGCTTCCAGTCGGTGTCGCTCAGGCGCCGGCCCAGCACCTCGGCGCGCGCCGCGGCCATGATGCGCGCGATGCGCTGGTAGCTCAGCCATCGGGCCATGCTGTCGCGGTGCTCGGCGCGGAAGGCCGCGTCCCAGGCGTGCGGCGCCAGGCGCGGCAGCAGCGGCGCGCGCAGCGGCTCGGTCCAGCGCTGCGGGCTGCTGTCGCAGAACCAGACCGCCGCCGCCGGGTTGCCGCCTTCCATCCCCACGTAGGAGGAAAAATAGGTATCCAGTTCCTGGCTCGTGAACACGGTCGTATCTTTCATGCGTCTCCTCGGATGGCGTGGTACGGGCTGTGCGGGTTGCCGGCCGCGCCGCGCAGGCGGCCTCCTGGAAGTCGTTTCAACATGAAGCGAAGCGGTCCTGGCCAGGCGCGCGGCCGCGGACAGTACAAGCGGTACTTGCCGTGCCGCGCAACGACGCCAGGATCTTCTTGAAGCGACTCCTTATGCAAGAAGCCCACCGGCGGTGGGCTCCTGGCGGCTCATGGCGAAAGCAGCGGGGGAAAGGCCGTGGCCCCGGGATCCGGCAGCAGCGAGCGCAGGCCGAGCTGGTCCGCGAGGTAGGGGCCGATCAGGCGGTTGCCCGCATCGCCGGGATGCTCGTCGTCCGCCATGTAGCCGCTGGCGGTGGCCTGCGCGAACGAGCCGAGCAGCGCGCGCAGGTCGACGTAGCCGGCGCCGGTCTGCGTGGCGACGCTCTGCTTGCGCGGCGCGAACGCGGCCAGCGCGGAGACCTGCCAGTCGCGCGTCTCGCCGGACTGCACCACCAGGATGCGCGTGGCCGGGCTGGCGGCGACGATGTCCTGGATGACGGCGAGCAGGTCGGACTCGTGCTGCTGCGCGGTGCGGGAATAGCGGTCGTTGAGGCCGCCATTGAGCAGGTAGGCGGCGGGCTTGAGCGCGGCGAACCATTGCCGGCGCATGTCGCTGTCCTGCGCGGCCACCGCGGCTAGGCGCCGGCCGCGCTGGCCGGTGTTGCCGAGCTGGATGCCGAGGCTGCCGAGCGAGAACAGCGCGCCGAACACCGTCACCTTGCCGGTGATCTGGCTGCAGCCCACGCCCACGCCGCCACCGCCGGCGGCCGGCTGGTAGGCCAGGTCGATCCACGCCAGCGTGTTGGCGGCGGCGTCGGTCTGCACGGCCTGCCCGGCGTCGCCCGCGTTGGTGGTCCGGCACTGCATGGCGCCGCCGCCGGGCTGCCGGAGGTAGAACAGCCGCGCGCTCGACCACAGGCTGGGCGGGGTCAGCGAGAAGGCGGCGGTGCCGGTGCCCGCGTCGGTGGCGATGCCGCGCCCGTCGAGCGAGAGCCTGCCCATCGGGTCATGGATGTGGAGGTGGCGCAGGTCGGCGGTCCTGGTGGCGGCAGGGTCGTCGAACGGCAGGTAGCCGGGCCCGCCGTCGCCAAGGCCGCCGCGCGTGGCGGCGAGGAAATAAGCGCGCCACGTACTGCCGTGCGCGCCCGCGGTGAGCCCGTCGATGCCGGCGAGCACCAGGGTGTGCGCCTGCGCGTCGGCGCCGCCGGGCGGTGGCGTGGAAGGGGGATTGGCCGGGTTGGCGGGGTTGGCGGGGTTGCCGGCGACGGGTGCCGGCGAGCCGCTGGCGTCGGCGGTGCCGGCGGGGCTGCCGCCGCCGCCGTCGCCGCCGCAACCGCCCAGCGCGGTTGCCGCCGCGAGCACGATGAATGCCAGAAGCCTGCTGAATTGCGCGTTCAATTGCATCTGTGTCTCCCCCGGTTCAATTGCGTCGGATTGCGTCGAATTGCGGTGGGCCTTTAAATGCAAGGCGGAATCCTGCTAATGACCAGATGATTTTGTCTGCAAAAAATCGTATTTCAAACAGATTCTAGTTTTAGGGTATTCGTGTAAAAAGCACATGCACCAGAAATCCCCACATACGAGTGGTATTTCATCTGCGATGCCGGCGCGAGGCGGGAAGGGGAGAGGTGGGAAGGGGAAATGCGGGAAGGGGAAATGCGGGAGGGCGTGCCGGGAATGGCCGCGGTTTCAGCGGCGCCCGCCCGCCGCGATCATGTCGATGAAGTCCTGCATGTAGCCGCGCACGTACTGGTCCTCTCGCAGGCTGACCGAGGCCATCGACGGCGGGAACAGCTCGCCGGTGTCGATCACGGCGAGGTCGGTGTCGCGCCGCGGCTCCACCGCCATCTGCTGCACCACCGCCACGCCGAGGCCGGCGGCCACGTAGGCCTTGATCACGTTGGCGTCGGTGGCGCGCACCACCACGCGCGGCGACAGGCCGCGGCGCTGGAACTCGCGCGTGACCATCCATCCCGAATTGAAGTGCTCGTCGTAGGTCACGAGCGGATAGCGCGCGATGTCCTCCACGCTCACGCGCGCGAGCTTGAGCAGCGGATGGCGGCGCGGCACGATCAGGCAGCGCGGAATGGGATAGGCCGGCAGCGCGACGATGCCTTCGGGCGTGTTGTCCGGCAGCGTGGAGATGCCGAGGTCCACCGCGTTGTCGCTGACCCACTGCACGATCTGCGCGGGATGGCCCTGCAGCAGTTCGAGGTTGACCGCCGGATGGGCCTTGCTGAAGCGGCGGATCACGTCCGGCAGGCCGTAGCGCGCGTGGATGTGGGTGGTGCCCACGCGCAGCGTGCCGCTGCCGCCGGCCTGCCCCGCGCCGGCCAGGCCCGCGAGCGCGCGCGTGTCGTTGAGCACGCGGCGCGACAGCGCCTGCGCTTCCTGGCCCGCGTCGGTCAGGCCGACCAGCCGGTTGCCGCGGCGCACGAACAGTTCCACGCCGATCTCGTTTTCGAGCGAGCGGATCAGCTTGCTGACCGCCGGCTGGGTGGTGTGCAGCGCATCCGCGGCGCGCGAGATGCTGAGCTGGCTGGCGATGACCGCCTGCAGGCAGCGCAATTGCTGGAGGGTCATATCATGCCATTCCGGTAATGATTGTCTACGAACATGTCATTTTACAGAAAGAAGCCCGAAGCCCAGAATGGCCCCACCGATCGAGGAGACAAAGGCTTCCCGCCATGACAAGCAGCGTGTTCGACCAGCCGCTCCAGCAGCACATGTGGAGTACCGATGAAATGCGCGCGGTGTTCTCGGAAGAGAACCGTGTGCAGAAGTGGTTCGACTTCGAGGCCGCGCTGGCGGCCGCGCAGGCGGAGCTCGGCATGATTCCCGCGGCCGCGGCCGCCGAGATCGGCGCGAAGGCGCGCGTGGCGGACATCGACCTGCCCGCGCTGGCCGCCGAGACGCGCCGCGTGAAGCACCCGCTGGTGCCGGCGGTGCGCGCGCTGCAGCGCCAGTGCGCGGGCGGGCTGGGCGAGTTCGTGCATTTCGGCCCGACCTCGCAGGACGTCTACGACACCGGCATGATGCTCCAGGTGCGGCAGGCCCACGCCATCCTGATGCGGGACCTGACCGCGGTGTCGCGCGAGCTGTACCGGCTGGCCGACGAGCACAAGCACACGCCGATGGCCGGGCGCACGCACGGCGTGCAGGCCCTGCCGATCACCTTTGGCCACAAGTGCGCGATCTGGCTGTCGGAGCTGGGCCGCCACCACGAGCGCATGCGCGCGCTGGAGCCGCGCACCTTCGTCGGCCAGATGGTGGGCGCGGTGGGCACGCAGGCGTCGTTCGGCGAGCAGGCCGGTGCGCTGGAGGCGCGCCTGATGGCGCGCCTCGGGCTGGGCGTGGCGCCGATCAGCTGGCAGCCGGCGCGCGACCGCCTGGGCGAGTACGTGAGCGTGCTCGGCCTGATCGGCGCCTCGCTGGGCAAGATCGCCAACGAGATCATGAACCTGGAGGGCGACGAGACCGGCGAGCTGGCCGAGCCGTTCAGCGAGGGCAAGGTCGGTTCCTCCACCATGCCGCACAAGCGCAACCCGGCCGTGGTGGAAACCGTGGTCACGCTCAGCCGCGCGATCCGCTACAGCGTGGCGATGATGCACGACGCGCAGATGGCCGAGCACGAGCGCGACGTGGCCGCGGTGCGCATGGAGTGGAAGGCGGTGCCGGAGGCCTGCATGATGGCCGCGGCGATGCTGCAGATGATGCAGTACGCGCTGTCCGGCCTTACCGTGAACGCCGCGCGCATGCGCGCCAACCTCGACCTGCTGGGCGGCTTCCTGATGTCGGAGCGCGTGATGTTCGCGCTGGCCGACAAGGTCGGCAAGCAGAGCGCGCACGAGCTGGTCTACGCCGCCGCCATGCAGGGCATGGAGGGCGGCATCACCTTCGAGCAGGCGCTGTCGCGCGACCCGGCGATCCGCGCCGCGCTCGAGCCGGCCGCGCTCAAGGCGCTGCTCGATCCCGCCACCTACGTCGGCCAGGCGCCGCGCATCGTCGAGCGCTTCCTGGCCGAGACCCGGGCCAGCGGCTGGCTCGACTGACGGCGCGCGCCGCATCCAGACGACACATAACAAACACACGTCACACAGACAGGAGACACAACCATGAACCGGATTGCCAGGATATCGAGACGCATGGCCGCGCTGGCGCTGCTGTGCACGGGCGCCGCGCTGGCGGCCCCCGCGCAGGCCGACGGCTACCCGAACCACCCCGTGCGGCTGGTGGTGCCCTATCCGGTGGGCGGCGGCGGCGACACCGTGGCGCGCCCGCTGACGATGTACATGTCGGAACACATGGGCCAGCGCATCATCGTCGACAATCGCGGCGGCGCCAACGGCAACATCGGCATGGACCTGGTGGCCAAGTCCGATCCGGACGGCTATACGCTGGCGCTGGCGCTGACCTCGCAGCTTGCCGTCAACCCGAGCCTGTACCGCCACCTGTCGTATGACCCGGTCAAGGATTTCGAGCCGGTCTCGCTGCTGGCCTCGGCGCCGTATTTCCTGGTGGTCAATCCCTCCGTGCCGGCCAAGACCCTGGCCGAGTTCATCAAGCTGGTCAAGGCGAACCCGGGCAAGTACACCTATGGCTCGTCCGGCAACGGCAGCGGGCCGCACCTGTCGATGGAGTTGCTCAAGTCGATGGCCGGGCTCAACCTCGTGCACGTGCCGTACAAGGGCACGGGGCCGGCCATGCCGGCGCTGCTGGCCGGGGAGGTCAGTGCGATGTTCGCCAGCTACGGCGTGGCGTCGCAGCAGATCAAGGCCGGCAAGCTGCGCGTGCTGGCCGTGTCCACCGCGCAGCGCGCGGCCTCCATGCCCGACGTGCCGACCATCGCCGAGGCCGGCGTGCCCGGCTACGAGTCCAACGTGTGGTACGCGCTGCTGGCGCCGCGCGGCACGCCGCGGCCCATCATCGACAAGCTCAGCGCGGAGATCGCCGAGCTGATCAAGAGCTCGGACCTGCGCAAGCGCTTCATGTTCGACGGCATCGTGCCGGTGGGCTCCACGCCCGAGGCGCTGGGCGCCTACATCCAGTCCGAGAGCGTCAAGTGGTCGGCCATCGTCAAGCGCTCGGGCGCGACGATCGACTGAGCCTTGCCGCTCCGACATTCCTTCATACGAAAACATAGCCAGGATCAAAGGAATTCCAACAATGAAGATCGAACGCGTAGAGGCCATCGCCGTCCGTATCCCGCTCAACAAGGTGTTTTCCGGCAGCTCGTACAAGGTCGACAGCCGCGCCACGGTGATCACCCGCATCCACACCAGTTCCGGGCTGGTGAGCGAGGTCTACAACGGCGACCCGCGCGAGCACGGCCCCGAGATCGCGCGCATGATCGAGCAGGACATGGCGCCGCTGCTGATCGGCGAATCGGTGCATGCCAGCGAGCGCATCTGGGAAAAGCTGTTCCGCCTGACCATCCGCGCGGCCGACCGGCCGCTGGTGATGAACGCCATCGCCTGCGTCGATTCGGCGGTGTGGGACCTGGCCGGCAAGGCGCTCGGCATCAATGTGTGCCGGCTGATGGGCGGCTACCGCCAGGAACTGCCCATCATCGCCATCGCCGGCTATTACCTGCCCGGCAAGACGCCGGCCGACCTCGCCGGCGAGATGGCGTGGCTGCGCTCGGTGGGCATGGCCGGCTGCAAGGTCAAGGTGGGCGGCGCGACGCCCGAGGTGGACGCCGAGCGCGTGAAGTACGCGCGCGAAGGCGGCGGCGACGACTTCCTGCTGGCGGTGGACGCCAACCGCGGCTGGAGCGTGGAGGAAGCCACGCGCTTCGCCCGCCTCGTCGAGCGCTACGACATCGCGTGGTTCGAGGAGCCGTGCCACTGGCACGACGACGTGCGCGGCATGGCCGAGGTGCGGCGCGCCACCTCGATCCCCATCAACGCGGGCCAGAGCGAGGTCAGCGCGGCGGGCGTGCGCCGCCTGCTCGACGCCGGCGCGGTGGACATCGTCAACTTCGACGCCTCGGAGGGCGGCGGCATCACCGAATGGCGCCGCGCGGCGGCGGCCTGCGCGCTGGCCGGCGTGCGCATGGCGCACCACGAGGAGCCGCAGATCGCCTCGCACATGCTCGGCGCGCTGCCGCACGGCATCTGCGTGGAGTGCTTCCCGGACCCGGACCGCGATCCGATCTTCCCCGGCATGTGGGCCAACCCGCCGCACATCAAGGACGGCATCATGGCGATCCCGCAAGGCCCGGGCTTCGGCATCGAGCTGGACTGGGACATGGTCAAGCGGTACCGCATCAACTGAACCATCGGGCGGCCGGCGGGCGATGTCATGCTGTGGGACAATCGCCGCGTGATGCACAAGACCACCACGCGGGAACTGCCCGCCGCCATGCGCCACGCCATCTGTCGCATCACCGCGATGGGCGGGCGGCCGCCCTGGCAGCTCCCATGTTCATGAATCTCCCATGTCCATGAGCGAGTCCACCAGCCAGACGCCATTCCCGATGTCATCCGTCGCCAGCGCGGCGGGTATTGCCACGTTCGACAGCCTGCCGCTGGACGGCGGCGGCGCGCTCTCGCCGGTGCGCCTGGCGTGGTCGCGCTACGGGCCGGAGCCCGCGCACGCGCGTTCGGTGGTGCTGCTGCTGCACGGCATTTCAGGCAGCCATCACGCGCTGCCGCCCGCCAGCGGACCGGCCCATCCCGATGCCGGCTGGGCCAGCGCCTGGCTGGGGCCGGACGCGCTTCTCGACACGCGGCAGACCTGCGTGCTGGTGCCCAACGCGCTGGGCTCCTGCTTCGGCAGCAGCGGCCCGGCCGATTCTCCTGCCGCGTCTGCTACATCTGCCACATCTGCCGCGGATTTCCCGCCGGTTTCCATCGCGGACACGGTGCGCCTGCAGGGGCTGTGGCTGCGCTCGCTCGGCGTGGCGCGCCTGGATGCCGTGCTCGGTTTTTCCTATGGCGGATACCAGGCGTTCCAGTGGGCGGTGGCCGGACCCGTGCCGGCGGCGCGGGTGGTGGTGCTGGCCTCGGCGCCGCGCGGCAACGGCACCGCGCAGGATGTGACCCAGCTGCGCCAGCTCGCCGCCGCGCTCGACGCGGGCGTGCCGGCCGCGCGCGAAGCCTGGGTCGCCATGCGGCGCGCGACCTTGCAGCGCTACGGCTACGCCGCGTGGCTCGCCGACCGTCAGCCGCATGACATGAACGCCGTGGAAGCCCGCTTGCGGGGCGAGGCCGAAGCCTGGGCCGCGCGCTTTTCGCCGTGGTCGCTGGCGGCCCTGCGCGATGCCGCCCGCCGCTTCGATGCGAGCGTGGCGCTGGCGGCCGCGCCCATGCCGGTCCACTGGCTGCGCTGTACCTCCGACGTATTGTTTCCTCCCGACGACGATGCCGCGGCAGCGGCGGCCCGCGCGGACTATCCGGCCTCCGTCGTGCGCACCACCGTGCACGGGCGCTACGGACATCTGTCGCCGTTGCTGGAAGCGGAGGCCTGGCAGGCGCCGCTGCGTCTGGCATTGCGGTAGCGCCGGCCCGGCGGGCAAGCGCTGCCGCGCGCGGCGCGGCGCGCGGGTTGTGTCGCCGCACCTGGCATGACTGGCCGCGCCCTGGGCGCGGCCTTGTTCATTTGTGCCTGGCCCGGGTCATTCCTGGTCCGCTGCATCCGCCGCATCCGCTGCATCCGCCGCATGGCCCGGCACGCGGCCGACCATCTCGGTGGCGCGCAGGAACGCGAAATCGCAGCCTTTGTCGGCCTGCGTGATCTGCTCGAGGAACAGCTTGCGGTAGCCGCGCAGGGGGGCCGCCGGCGCCGCCGGCGCGGGCTGCTGCGTCAGCGCCTCGCGGCGGCGCGCGAGTTCTGCGTCCGATACCAGCAGCGCGATGCTGCGCGCCGATACGCTCAGGCGGATGCGGTCGCCGCTGCGCACCAGCGCGAGCGGCCCGCCCAGCGCCGCCTCGGGCGTGACGTGCAGCACGATGGTGCCGGCCGCGGTGCCGCTCATGCGGCCGTCGGAGATGCGCACCATGTCCTTGACGCCGGTGCTGGCCAGCTTCTTGGGAATGGGCAGGTAGCCGGCCTCGGGCATGCCCGGCGCGCCGGCTGGGCCGATGTGCTTGAGCACCAGGATGTCGTCGGCGTGGACGTCGAGCTCGGGGTCGTCGATGCGGCTGGCGAGATCCGCCGAATCCTCGAACACCACGGCGCGGCCTTCGTGCTCCATCAGTTCCGGGTTGGCGGCGGACTGCTTGATGATGGCGCCGCCGGGCGCGAGGTTGCCGCGCAGGAAGGCGATGCCGCCGGCCGGGTAGATCGGGTCGGCGATGGGCCGCACCACGGTCTGCGGGAACGGCCGGAACGCATCGATCTCCTCGCCGAGCGTGCGGCCGGTGACGGTCAGCGCGTCGAGATGCAGCAGCGGGCGCAGCTCGCGCAGCACCGCGGGCATGCCGCCGGCGAAATGCAGGTCTTCCATGTAGTGCTGGCCGGACGGCTTGAGGTCGACCAGCACCGGCGTCTCGCGGCTCATGCGGTCGAAGGCGTCGAGGTCCACCTCGAAGCCCATGCGGCCGGCGATGGCGGTCAGGTGGATGATGCCGTTGGTCGAGCCGCCGATGGCGAGCAGCACGCGCAGGGCGTTCTCGAACGCCTTGGCGGTGAGGATGCGGTCCGGCGTGAGGCCCGTGCGCGTGATCTCGACGGCCTGCCTGCCGCTGAGCTCGGCGATGCGGATGCGGTCGGAGGTGACGGCCGGCGGCGAGGCGCCGCCCGGCATGACGATGCCGAGCGCCTCGCCCAGGCACGCCATCGTGCTGGCCGTGCCCATCACCGAGCAGGTGCCGACGCTGGCCACCAGCTTGCCGTTGACCTCGGTGATCTCCTGCTCGTCGATCTCCTGGGCGCGGAAGCGCCCCCAGTAGCGGCGGCAGTCGGTGCACGCGCCCACGCGCTCGCCACGATGGCCGCCGGTCAGCATCGAGCCGGTGATGAGCTGCACCATCGGGATGTTGGCCGAGGCCGCGCCCATCAGCTGCGCCGGCACGGTCTTGTCGCAGCCGCCGATCAGCACCACCGCGTCCATCGGCTGCGCGCGGATCATTTCCTCGGTGTCCATCGACATGAGGTTGCGCAGGTACATGCTGGTGGGCGCGGAAAAGCTCTCGGCGATCGAGATGGTGGGGAAGTCGATCGCCAGCCCGCCGGCCATCATCACGCCGCGCTTGACCGCCTCGATCAGTTGCGGCGCGTTGCCGTGGCACGGGTTGTAGCCACTGCCGGTGTTGACCACGCCGACGATGGTGCGGTCGAGCGCCTCGTCGGTGTAGCCGGCGCCCTTGATGAACGCCTTGCGCAGGAACAGGGAGAAGCCGGTGTCACCGTAGTTGGTGAGGCCCTTGCGAAGGCCGCGCGGCAGGACGACGGTGGTGCCGTCCTTGGGAGTCTGAGGCATGGTGAACGCTCTCCGGGTAATTATCAATAATACTATTGACGGATTCTGGCACGAACGCCGGGGCTTGTCGAGCGGAGATCGCCGGGGAGCGGAAGAGGGTGAGGGCTGGCGCGGCCAGCCGGCGTGGCCGGCGCGTGTGACCGGCGTGGTGTCAGGGGCGCGTGGCGCCGCGCGGTTTCAGGCGCCGGCGAACAGATGCCGGTTCAGCGCAAGGTAGGCGTCGCGCGACGGCGCGAGGTGATTGCGGCACAACGTGACGAGGTCGTCGCGGCGCCCTTCGCGCAGGGCGTCGATGATGGCCCAGTGCTCGTCGCGCGCGCGCGCGCGGTAGGCCGGGTCGACCAGCGAGCTGAAGCGGATCGGGTGCGTCTGGCGCGCGTATTCCTGGATCGCGCGCTGCAGCGTGGCGTTCTCGCAGAAGCCGAACAGCGTCTCGTGAAAGCGCTGGTTGCTGCGGAACACCGCGCGCGGGTCGTTCGCGGCGACGGCGGCATCGTGCTCGCGCTGGATCTCGATGAGGCGCTGCAGGCCTTCCTCGGGCAGCGGGCAGGGCAGGATGCGCGCGGCCTCGCTCTCGAGCAGCTCGCGCAACTGGTACAGCTCGGCCACTTCGCGCGCGCTGAACGCGCGCACCTCGCAGCCGATGTTCTTGCGGCGCTCGACCAGCCCGAGGCGGGCCAGCTCGGAGAGCGTCTCGCGCGCGGCGTGCCGCTTGAGGTCGAAGCGGCGCATCAGGTCGTCTTCGATCAGCCGTTCGCGCGGATGCAGCCGGCCGAGCACGATGTCCTCTTCCAGTTCGCACACGGCGGCGGGAACGTCGAAGGGTTTGCTGGCGGATTCGATATGGCGGTTTTGCGCGACGGACATGAATGGATCGTAAGTAAGACGGGACAGGGCGCGGCGCCGCGCGCCGCGTCGCACGCCTTCCCGCAGGGACGTGGATCGCGGCAATTCTACATGCGCCCCGGAGAGAGGTTACGCGGGGCCGCGGCGGGCGGTCAATGCGGCGCGGCGACTGCCTCCATATTAATATCAATACGATTATTGACAATCTGGTCGGGGCGTCCCAGAATCGCGGCACGGACGCCCCGCGTCCTCTGCACCCCGCCAGACCCGACCGGATGTCTTGCCAGGCATGAGCCTGCCGCGGCGCATCCCCGTCCCAACGATCCACAGAGAGGCATCATGTACAAGACACCCACACACTTCATCGACGGGGCCGAGGTCCTGGCCGCGGCTGCCGATGCCCCCGCCATTCCGGTCATCGATCCCGCCACCGAGACGCTGCTCGGCACCGTGGCCGGCGCCGGCGAGGCGGAGGTCGGCGCCGCGCTGCGGGCCGCGCAGCGCGGCCTGGAGCGCTGGAGCGGGACGGCGCCGTGGGCGCGCTCCGACGTGCTGCGGGAGGTCGGCCGCCTGATGCGCGAGCGCCAGGAGGAACTGGCGCGCCTGCTGACGCTGGAAGTCGGCAAGACGCTGGCCGAGGCGCGCGCCGAGGTGGCGGTCTCCGCCGAGCATTTCGAGTGGTGCGCCGACGAGGCCCGGCGCCTCTACGGCCTGGTGCTGGGCGGGCGCACGGCGGCCAGCCGGCTGGAGGTGCGCTACGAGCCGGTGGGTGTCGTGCTGGCGCTGACGGCGTGGAATTTCCCGGTCAACCTGGCCGCGCGCAAGCTGGCGATGGCGCTGGCGGCCGGCTGCGCGGTCATCGTGCGGCCGGCCGAGGAAGCGCCGGGCAGCGTGGCCGCGCTGGTGCGGTGCTGCCACGACGCGGGCGTGCCCGCGGGCGCGGTCAACCTGCTGATCGGCACGCCCGACGACGTGGTCGCGCCGCTGATGGCCGCGCCGGCGGTGCGCAAGATCAGTTTCACCGGCTCGACCCGCGTCGGCCAGCTGCTGATCCGCCAGAGCGCGGATACCGTCAAGCGCCTGACGATGGAACTGGGCGGGCATGCGCCGTTCATCGTCCTCGACGATGCCGACGTCGAGGGCGCGGCGGCGGCCGCGGTGCAGGCCAAGTTCCGCAACGCCGGCCAGGTGTGCGTGTCGCCGGGCCGCTTCTTCGTCGCGCGTCCGGTGATGGCGGCCTTCGAGGCCGCGGTGGTGGCCCGCGCCCGGCGCCTGCGCGTCGGCAACGGCCAGCAGGAGAACGTCGACATGGGGCCGCTGGCCACCGAGCGGCAGCGGGTGCGCACCGAGCGGCTGGTGCGCGATGCGCTGTCCCGCGGCGCGCGGCTGCTGTGCGGCGGGCGGCGTCCGCCCGAACTGGTCCGCGGCTATTTCTACGAACCCACGGTGCTGGCCGACGTGCCGGACGACGCCGAGATCCTCCACGAGGAGCCGTTCGCGCCGGTGATGGCGATCGTTCCCGTCGACGATGCCGACGAGGCCATCGCGCGCGCGAACGCGCTGGAGGCGGGGCTGGCGGCCTATCTGTACACGCGCTCGGCCGAGGCCGCGGACCGCGTGGCGAACGCGCTCGAGTCCGGCATGGTGGGCGTGAACACCACGGCGGTGGCCACGCCGGAAGCGCCGTTCGGTGGCATCAAGCAAAGCGGCTTTGGCCGCGAGGGCGGCGAGATCGGCGTGCGGGAATACCTGAACACCAAGTTCGTGCACCGGTACGCGGCGTAGGGCGACATAAGGCGGCATGGGGCGGCGTGGGGTGGTGTAGAGCGGCATAGGGCGACACAAGAGCGCCACAAGCTCGCCCAAGGTCCGCCACAGGAACTGCATCGGGCACCGCCGCCTCCGGCCTTGCCGGGCCGCTGCGCAACGACCTTCTTTTTCCCCGCGGTATGTGCTACCCACCCCGGCGCGACCCCGCCGGGCAGGCCAGGCTGTCGTCCCGTTGAATTATCGATTATATTATTGACAATCTATGAGGGCACACCTAGACTTTCCGTGCTCACCTATAAAAACCATCCGGAGACATTCATGAAGCGCTTATTGGCCTGCGTGGCCATGCTGTGGGCCACCGTGGCCGCGGCCCAGTATCCCGACAAGCCGGTCAAGCTGGTGGTGCCGTTCGCGCCCGGCGGCAACATCGACTTCATCGCCCGCACCCTGCAATCGAAGCTGTCCGAATACCTGGGCGTGTCGGTGGTGATCGACAACCGGCCCGGCGCGGGCGGCATTCTCGGCGCCGCCTACGCGGCCCGCCAGCCGGCGGACGGTTACACGCTGCTGCTGGCCAATACCGGCGTCATCGTGATCTACCCGGCCATCTACAAGCAGCTTTCGTATGATCCGCTGAAGGATTTCGTGCCGGTGGCCCGCGCCACCACCAACGAGCTGGTGGCCGTGGTCAACCCTGGCGTGCCCGCGCGCGACCTGAAGGAATTCATTGCCTACAGCAAGTCGAGTGGCGGCAAGATCAGCGCGGCCGTGGCCGGCGTCGGCTCGTCGCAGCATTTCGCCATGGAGATGGTCAAGCGCAGCGCCGGCGTCGACATGCTGATGGTGCCGTACAAGGCCAGCGTGCCCGCGCTCAACGACGTGCTCGGCGGGCAGGTCCAGTTCATGGTCGACGCGCCGCCCGTGGTGCAGTCGTTCGTCCAGACCGGCCGCCTGCGCGCGCTGGCCGTCACCGGCAGCAAGCGGCTGGCCACGCTGCCCAACGTGCCGACCTTCACCGAGGCCGGCCTGCCGGGCATCGACGCCACCGGCTTCCAGGGCTTCCTCGCGCCGGCGGGCACGCCCGACGCGATCGTCAACACGGTGTCGCGCGCGGTGCTCAAGGCGCTGCAGCAGCCCGAGGTGATCCAGCAACTGCGCGGCCAGGGGCTGGAGCCCGCGGGCATGGACGCCAGGGCATTCAATGCCTTCGTGCACACCGAAGCGCCCAAGTGGGCAAATCTCGCCAAAGCCGCCAACATCAAGGCCGACTGACATGAAAACACCTGAAACCCTGCGACCGAACCGCTTCAAGGAAGGCTTGCGCGAGGGGCGCAAGCAGCCCGGCCTGTGGCTCACGCTCGAAAGCCCCCACGTCACCGAGGTGGTGGCCGGCTCCGGCTACGACTGGCTGCTGCTCGACATGGAGCACGCCTGCGTCGACGTCTCCCAGGTCGTCGACCACCTGCGCGCCGCGCAGGGCGGCACGGCGGAACTGGTGGTGCGCATCCCGGCCAACGAGCCGGTCGTGTTCAAGCGCCTGCTCGACGCCGGCATCCGCTCGTTCATGGTGCCGTTCGTGCAGTCCGCCGAGGAAGCGCGGCAGGCCGTGGCCGCCACGCGCTACCCGCCGCACGGCATCCGCGGCGTGAGCGGCAACATGCGCGCCAACGGCTTTTCGCGCATCAAGGACTACGGCCAGCGCTACGCCGAGGCGCAGTGCATCGTGGTGCAGATCGAATCGCCGGCCGCCGCCGCGGCCGTGCGCGAGATCGGCGCGGTCGACGGCGTGGACGGCCTGTTCGTCGGCCCCAACGACCTGGCCGCCAACATGGGGCTGTACGGCCAGCCGGGCGCGCCCGAGGTGACGGCGGCGATCGCGCGCATCCTGGCCGACATCCGCGCGGCCGGCAAGGCGCCGGGCATCCTCAACTTCAACCCCGCGCAGGCGCGCGAGCTGCTGGCGCAGGGCTACGACTTCGTCGCGGTGGGCTCCGACCTGTCGATCCTGGCGCGGCGCAGCGAAGCCCTGCTCGCGGAAATCACCGCCGCCTGAGAGCCATTCCCCATGAGCAGAAAGCGAATTGAACTGTCCCAGCTGCGCAGCCAGCGCTGGTTCGGCGCGGCCGGCCAGCCCGGCAACCACAAGTCGTACCGCACCAAGCAGATGGGCTACACCAGCGAGGACTTCCAGGGCAAGCCGGTCATCGGCATCCTCAGCACGTGGTCGGACCTCAACAGTTGCCACACGCATTTCCCGCAGCGCATCGAGGAGGTCAAGCGCGGCGTCTGGCAGGCCGGCGGCTTCCCGGTGGTGATGCCGACGCTGAGCGTGGGCGAGACCTACGTGCGCCCCAGCACGCTGATCTACCGCAACCTGCTGGCGATGGACGCGGAAGAGATCCTGCGCTCGCACCCGATCGACGGCGCCGTGCTGCTGGGCGGCTGCGACAAGACCACGCCCGGGCTGCTGATGGCAGCCGCATCGATGAATATCCCGGCCATCTTCGTGCCCGCCGGCGCGATGCTGCGCGGGCACTGGCGCGGCCAGCAGATGCTGGGCACCGGCTCCAGCACCTGGCAGGCCCTGGCCGACTACCGCGCCGGCAAGCTCGACGAAAAATCGTGGCGGCAGGTCGGCGAGGGCACGGCGCGCTCGCCGGGCACCTGCAACACGATGGGCACCGCGTCGACCATGACCAGCATGGCCGACGCGCTGGGGCTGACCCTGCCGGGCGCCAGCTCGATCCCCGCGGTCGACGCCACGCATTCGCAGATGGCGTCGATGTCCGGGCGCCGCATCGTCGAGATGGTGTGGGAAGACCTGCGGCCGAAGGACATCGTCACGCGCCAGAGCTTCCTGAACGCCGTGGTCACGGACATGGCGCTGTCGGGCTCGACCAACTCCCTCATCCACCTCGTGGCGATGGCGCGCCGCCTCGGCGTCGAACTGTCGCTCGACGATTTCTCGCGCGCCAGCGAGACGGTGCCGGTGCTGTGCAACCTGCAGCCCAGCGGCACCTACCTGATGGAGGACCTGTTCTACGCGGGCGGGCTGCTGGCGCTGCTCAAGCGCATCGCCGGGCACCTCGACCTGTCCTGCCAGACCGTCACCGGCCGCACGCTGGGCGAGAACATCGAGCAGGCCGAGGTCTACAACGACGACGTCATCCGCACCGAGGAAAATCCGGTCTACGGGGCCGGCGGGCTGGTGGTGCTGCGCGGCAACCTGGCGCCGCGCGGCGCGGTGCTCAAGCGCGCCGCGGCCGACCCGCGCCTGCTCCAGCACACCGGCCCGGCCGTGGTGTTCCGCAACTTCCAGGACATGCTCGCGCGCGTGGACGACCCCGACCTCGCCGTGACCGCGGACAGCGTGCTGGTGCTGCAGGACAGCGGCCCGACCGGCGCGCCCGGCATGCCGGAATGGGGCATGCTGCCGATCCCCAAGAAGCTGCTGGCGGCCGGCGTGCGCGACATGGTGCGGATCTCCGACGCGCGCATGAGCGGCACCAGCTACGGCACCTGCGTCCTGCACGTCTGCCCGGAAAGCCGCGTGGGCGGGTTGCTGGGGCTGGTGCGCGACGGCGACCTAGTGCGCCTCGACACCGAAGGCCGCCGGCTCGACCTGCTGGTGGACGAGGCCGAGATCGAAGCGCGGCGCAAGGCCTGGGTCGCGCCGCCGCCGCACTACGAGCGCGGCTTCGGCCTGCTGCACATCGAGCACGTGCTGCAGGCGGACGAAGGCTGCGACCTCGATTTCCTCGCCAGGCAGGGCAACGTGCCCGATCCGGAAGCGCGCTTCTCGTAGAGCAAATCCGGCCGGGACACCGTTGCCGCGATGCCCGCGGCGGCTGTGTCCCGGCCGCCATCCCGTCACGATCCCGCCACGATCCCGCCGCCGTCCCGCCACGGGGCGGCGATCCCGGCACTCCCTGCTTCTCCCCCTTGCGTCCGCCGTGATACTGTATAAACATACAGTATTCGGAGATTCCGCCTATCCCGCCTTGTCCCACCTTATCCCGCCGCCTTGCCGCGAGGATAAGGCCGTCACAAGGCCGCAAGCATCACATGAGTTCCCTCGTTTCCTCCGGCTCGCACGCGCCGCCCGTTGATCCACCCGTGCCACCCGTGGCCCAGCCCGCCGAGGCCGGCCGCCAGGCGGCGCTGGAGGCGCTCGCGCAGCGCCATCCCGGCCTGTGGCGCGCCGGGCAGCTCGGCCGCGCGGGGCAGGCGGGCAGCGTGCCGGCGCTGGAGACCGGCCATGCGGCGCTGTCGGCCGAATTGCCGGGCGGCGGCTGGCCGCTGGGGGCGCTGACCGAGCTGCTGCTGGCCGAGCCCGGCGTGGGCGAGCTGCGCCTGCTGCGCCCGGCGCTGGCCGCGCTGGCGGCGGCGCCGCGGCGCCTGGCGCTGGTGGGGCCGCCGCACCTGCCGAACGCGGCGTGCCTGGCCGGCTGGGGGCTGCCGGCGCGGCAGGTGTTCTGGGTGCGCGCGCCGGCCGGCGCCGGCAAGGCCGCGGCGCAGGCCGACCTGCTGTGGGCGGCCGAGCAGGTGCTGCGCAGCCAGGCCTTCGGCGGGGTCGTGGTGTGGCTGCCCGCGGCGCGGCCCGAGGCGCTGCGCCGCCTGCAGGTGCTGGCGCAGGCGGGCGACGCGGTGGCGTGGGCCGTGCGCCCGGCCGGCGTGCTGCGCGAGTCGTCGCCGGCGGTGCTGCGCCTGCTGCTGGCGCCGGCGCCGGGCAATGCGGTGTCGATCACCTTCCACAAGCGGCGCGGCCCGGTGCGCGAGCAGCCGCTGGTGCTGCCGCTCGACGAGATGGCGGCGGTGCCGGGCCGTCCGTCCGCGCCTGCGGAGGCGCCGTTGCCGCGGGTTTCACAGGCCGTTGCGGGAGAGCAAGACCATGTCGTACTGGATCGCGGTGCATCTGCCGCGCCTGTCGCTGGACGCGCTGCAGCCGAACTGGCCTGAGCCGGACGCTGCCGCCGCGGTCCCCGGCGTGCTGCATCACGGCGTGCCGGTGGCGGTGATGGAGCGCGAGCGCGTGGTGCTGGCCAATGCCCCGGCGGTGGCGCTGGGCGTGCAGGCTGGCATGCGGCGCGGCGGGGTGCAGGCCCTGTCGGCGCAGGTGGTGCAACTGGAGCGCGAGCCGGCGGCGGAGGCGCAGCTGATGACGGCGCTGGCGCTGGCGCTGCTGCATTTCTCGCCGCACGTGAGCCTGCACCCGGAGCCCGACGCGGCCACGGTGATGATCGACGCGGGCGCCAGCGTGCGGCTGTTCGGCGGGCATCGCGCGCTGTGCCGCGCGGTGTATGCGCGGGTGCGCCGGCTGGGCGTGTTCCTTCAACTGGGCTGCGCGCCGACCGCCTTCGGCGCGGCGTGGCTGGCGGCGCAGCCGTTCCGGCGCGACCGGCACGGCCGCATGGTGCGCCCGGCGCGGCGCGCGCTGCGTCCGGCGCGCATGGCGCGGCTGCTGGACCGCCTGCCGGTGGCCATGCTGCGCAACGTGGCCGACGAAGGCTGGCTCGACGGCATCGGCTGCCGCACCGTGGGCGAGGTGCGCGGCCTGCCGCGCGCGGGTTTGCAGCGCCGCCTCGGCGCGGACGTGCTGGCGCGGCTGGACCAGGCCTATGGCGAGGTGCCGGTGCGCTTCGCCTGGTTCGCCGCGCCGCCCGAGTTCGCGCAGCGCATGGAACTGCCGGGCCGCACCGAATCGGTCCAGGGCGTGATGGCCGGCGCGCAGCGCCTGCTGCTGGCGCTGGGCGGCTGGCTGGCGGTGCGGCAGGCCGGCGTGACGCGCCTGGCGCTGCGGCTCGAGCATGAGCGCTACCGCCTGGGCTGCGAGACCCCGGCCACGCCGGTGACGGTAAGCCTGGCCGAGCCCAGCCGCGACCCGGCGCACTTGTGCCGGCTGCTGCAGGAGCGCCTGGACAAGGTGCAGTTCACCGTGCCGGCGGTGGGGCTGCTGCTGGTGGTGGAGGCCATGCAGGAATGCCTGCCGCGCAGCGAGGCGCTGTTTCCCGAGCCGGGCGGCACGCCGACCGGGCTGGGCCGCCTGCTCGACACCTTGATGGCGCGCCTGGGCCGCGAGAACGTGCTGCAGCCCCTGCCGCTGGCGGACCACCGGCCCGAGCGCGCCAGCCGCTGGTGCCCGGTGGACGAGATGCCCGCGCGCGCGCCGGCGGCACCCGCGCAGGCCTGGCCCGCGCGCCCGCCGTGGCTGCTGGCGCAGCCGCTGCCGCTGGCCGTGCAGCGCCACCGGCCCTGCCACGGCGGGCCGCTGGCGCTGCTGTCGCGGCCCGAGCGCATCGAGTCCGGCTGGTGGGACGACGCGCTCGCCACGCGCGACTATTTCGTCGCCGAGCGCGCCGACGGCCTGCGCTGCTGGGTCTACCGCCAGCGCCCGGGGCGCGAGGAGGGCGGCGAATACCGCTGGTTCCTGCACGGGCTGTTCTGAGCCGGCTGCACCGAGCGCGCCCGCGCCGCGCGCCATCCGGCCCGGTCCGGTTGCATCCCGCTCCGTCTTGCCCGGCTTCGTTTCCCAGCTTCGTTTCCCGGCTTCGTTGCGCTTGGCTCCATCCGGCTCCATCCGGCTTCATTTGGCTTCACCTGGTTCGACCTGGCCTCACCCTGTTTCATATCCGTCCTCGATCATGTCCAGCCTGCCCGCCGCGCCTTCGTTTTCCGCCCTGCCGCCCGCGCTCTCGGCGCTGCTGCCGGCCTTGCCCGATTACGTGGAGCTGCACTGCATCTCGAACTTCACCTTCCTCGAAGGCGCCTCGCATCCGGTCGAGCTGATCGAGCGCGCGTTCGCGCTGGGTTATGGCGGCCTCGCGCTCACCGACGAATGCTCGGTGGCTGGCACGGCGCGCGCGCACCACGCGCTCAAGGACCTGCGCGAGCGCGCCAGCGCCGCGCTCGCGCGCAGCGCGGCGCGGCTGGCCGCCGGCCTCGACGCGGGCGAGGAAGACGACGAAGACGAGGATGACCTCGAAGCCCTGGCCGCGGAGGAGGCGGAAGACGGCGAAGGCCACGACCCCGGCGCGCAGGACGTCCTGCTGCAAGCCGCCGGCCCCGGCGAGGCCGCCGAGGCCCGCCTGCGGCGCCATGAAAAACTCTCCGCCATCGCCGCCGCCGCGCAGGCCTTCCGCCTGCTGATCGGCAGCCGCTTCACGCTGACCGGCCAGGATGGCAAGGACGGCCAGAACGATGAGCCGGCCCTGCGCCTGGTGCTGCTGGCGCAGGACCGCGAAGGCTTCGGCAATCTCTGCGAGTTCATCACGCTGGGCCGCCGGCGCGCGGAGAAGGGCGCTTACCGCCTGCGCCCGGAGGACATCGCCGCGCCCGCAGCGGAACACGCGCACCTGCGCGGCATGCCCCGCTGCGTGGCGCTGCTGTTGCCCGCGTACTGCCCCGAGCCGCAAGCGCTGCTGCGGCAGGCGCGCTGGATGCGGCAGGTCTTCGGCGAGCGCGCCTGGATCGCGCTCGAGCAACTGCAGGGCCATGCCGACGCGCTGCACCGGCAGCGGCTGGAGGACGCCGCGGCGCAGGCCGGCGTGCCGCTGGCCGCGGCGGGCGCCGTGACCATGCACGTGCGCTCGCGCAAGCCGCTGTCCGACGTGCTCAGCGCGATCCGCACCGGGCAGACGCTGGCCGAGTGCGGCATGGCGCTGGCGCCCAATGCCGAGCAGCACCTGCGCATGCGCCAGCGGCTGTCGCGGCTCTACCCGCGCGAGGCGCTGGCGCAGACGCTGCGCATCGCCGCCATGTGCGATTTCTCGCTGGACACGCTGCGCTACGAATATCCGGAGGAACTGGTGCCCGCCGGCCTGACGCCGTTCAGCCACCTGTACAGCGAGACCATGAAGGGCAAGGCGATACGGTTTCCCGACGGCCTCGATCCCAGGTGGGACAAGCAACTGGCGGACGAGCTCGGCCTGATCCGGGAGAAAGGCTACGAGTCGTTCTTCCTCACCGTGCACGACATCGTGCGCTTCGCGCGCAGCAAGGACATCCTGTGCCAGGGGCGCGGCTCGGCGGCCAACTCGCTGGTCTGCTATTGCCTGTTCATCACCGAGGTCCATCCGGCCGACGCCAACATGCTGTTCGGCCGCTTCCTCTCGCGCGAGCGCGACGAGGCGCCCGACATCGACGTCGACTTCGAGCACCAGCGGCGCGAAGAGGTCATCCAGTACATCTACGGGAAATACGGCCGCGACCGCGCCGCGCTGGCCGCCTCGCTGATCACCTACCGCTCGCGCAGCGCGCTGCGCGACGTGGGCCGCGCGCTCGGCATCGACGCCAGCGTGATCGAGCAGGTGGTCAAGGGGCAGGCGTGGTGGGACGGCCCGCGCGGCTTCATCGAGCGCATCTCGCAATACGGGCTGGACCCGGAGTCGCTGGCGGTGCGCCAGTGGGCCAGCCTGACCATGCAGTTGCGCGGCTTTCCGCGCCATCTGTCGCAGCACGTCGGCGGCTTCGTGATCGCGCGGGACAAGCTGTCGCGGCTGGTGCCGATCGAGAACGCGGCGATGGCGGAGCGCAGCGTGATCCAGTGGGACAAGGACGACCTCGAATCGCTCGGCCTGCTCAAGGTGGACGTGCTGGCGCTGGGCATGCTGTCGGCGATCCGGCGCGCGCTGGCCATGATCCCGGGGCCGTCCGGCGGGCCGATGCGCATGGCGGAGATTCCCCGCGAGGACGGCAAGACCTACGACATGATCTGCGCGGCCGACACCATCGGCGTGTTCCAGGTGGAGTCGCGCGCGCAGCAGTCGATGCTGCCGCGCCTGCGGCCGCGCAGTTTCTACGACCTGGTGGTGGAGGTGGCCATCGTGCGGCCCGGCCCGATCCAGGGCGGCATGGTGCATCCCTTCCTCAAGCGGCGCGAGGTGGTGCGGCGCACCGGCAAGCAGCCCGTGTACCACGACAAGATCATCCAGAACGTGCTGGGCCGCACGCTGGGCGTGCCGATCTTCCAGGAGCAGGTCATGCAGCTGGCCATCGACGCGGCCGGCTTCACCCCCGGCGAGGCCGACCATCTGCGCCGCTCGATGGCGGCGTGGCGGCGCAAGGGCGACCTGCGCAAGTACCAGGACAAGCTGGTCAGGGGGCTGACCGCCAACAAGTATCCCGAGTCCTTCGCGCTGGCCATCTGCCGGCAGATCGAAGGCTTCGGCGAGTACGGCTTCCCGGAAAGCCACGCCGCCAGCTTCGCCAAGCTGGTCTACCTCAGCGCGTGGATCAAGTGCCACCATCCGGCCGCCTTCCTGTGCGCGCTGCTCAACAGCCAGCCGATGGGCTTCTACTCGCCCTCGCAACTGGTGCAGGATGCGCGCCGCCACGGCGTGCGCACGCTGCCGGCGGACGTCACGGTGAGCGGCTGGGAAAGCACGCTCGAAGCGGATGCGGATGGGAGCGCGGAGGTGGGAGCAAATATGGACGCGGACATGGACACGCAAGCGGACACGGAAGCAGGCGCGCAAGCGGGCAGCGCCCGCCCGGCCGTGAGGCTCGGCCTCGACCGCGTGAAAGGCATGAGCAAGGACGTGGCGCTGCGCATCGAGGCGGCGCGCGCCGGGCGGCCCTTCGCCAGCGTGGAAGACCTGGTGCTGCGCGCCTGCCTGGACCGCCACGACATCGACGCGCTGGCCGCCGCCGATGCGCTGTCCGCGCTCGCCGGGCATCGCCGCCAGGCGCGCTGGCAGGCCCGCGCCGCCGCGCTGCAGGCGGCCCACCGCGACCTGCTCTACGCGGCGCCGCCGGCCGAGAGCGCGCTTGCCTTGCCCGCGCCGCGCCTGGGCGAAGACGTGGCCGCCGACTACGCCAGCACGGGCCTGTCATTGAAGTCGCATCCGCTGGCGCTGCTGCGCCCGCGCCTGGCGGCCATGAAATTCGCCACCGCGCGGCAGCTTGCGCAGTGCGGCAACGGCCGGCGCGTGCGCGCCTGCGGCATCGTCACCGTGCGCCAGCGGCCCGCCACCGCCAGCGGCACCATCTTCGTCTCGATCGAGGACGAGACCGGCGCCGTCAACGTGATCCTGTGGCCGGACCTGATCGAGCGCCAGCGCAAGGAAGTGCTGGGCGCCACCATGCTGGGCGTGATCGGCACCTGGCAGCGGCAGGGCGAGGTCAGGCACCTGGTGGCGCAGCAACTGGTGGACCTCAGCCCGCTGCTGGGCCGCCTGATGGTGATGAGCCGGGATTTTCACTGAGCGGCGCTTGCTGCGCGCCCGCTTGTCTGCTTGTCTGCCTGCTGCGTTTGCCCGCGCGGGCGGCGGCGCGCGCCGCCCGTCCGCGCGCATGCCGGCGGGAGTGCCGGCATGCCGCGTGCTACAGCGCCTGCGTGCCTTGCGCCCGCGCCTGCCACTGCGCCTGGCGCGGTACCTCGTCCCGCCAGCCCACCGCCTTCAGCACGGCGAAGCCATGTGCCGTGACGCGCGGGCAGCGATGCCCGCCCGTGCAATCCTCGAGCGACACCAGGCCGCGCTCGACCAGGGTGTCCAGATCGACGGGGTCGAGTTCCAGGCAGTCCTGCGCATCGCGGACCAGCAGCAAGGTGGCAAATTCATGGGGACTCAGCATCGGTGACTCCTGGGTAGGGTAGCCCGCGCTCGCAGGCCTTCGAGGACAAAACTGCTGACCAAAAGACAGCATTGCCGCGAATAGGTTCAAGGTCTTTCGTGCCTCCCGGCGTGCCTCCTGGCCGGTGCATCGCACCGGCTTCGCTTGGCTTCGTTGTACGTTTTCTTTGCGTCCGTTTTGTGTCCGCTTTGTTGGCCCTTTGCTGACCTTCTTGCCATCCTGCCGCCGGCTTACCCGTTTCCCGCGTCCTTTGCCCAATCGGTCCCTTCCCGCCAGCGCTTGCCGGCGCCCGCTTTGCGGGCATGCCGCACCGCGCCTGTGCCGTTCTCGCCCCGTCGTTGTGCGGCGAAAAAATAAGCTGTCATCAAGGCCTTCAGGATGCCGGCGCGCAGCCGATACAAGCCGCATGCGAGTATTTTCCCAAGGATTTTCGTGGTGTCTTTTCTTTCCCCCGCAGTGCGCCTGATGGCGCGCCTGAACATCATCCGCAAGCTCGCCTTGCTGGCCGTCCTGTTTCTGATCCCGCTGTGCGGCGCGCTCTACGCGGTACTGAGCATGTCGCTGCAGTCCGTCGGCGCCGCGCGCGACGAACTGCGCGGCCTCGTGATCGTCGACCGCGCGCTCGATTTCATGCGCGAGACGCAGGTCAGGCGCGGCGCGGCCAACGCCGTGCTGGCGGGCAATGCCGCCTTCCGCGCCACCTTCGACGCCGCCGATGCCAAGGCGGCGGCACACCTCGCGCAGCTCAGGCAGGACGCCGCCGCGAGCAGCGGCTTCGATGTGGTGCCCGATGCGGAAAAGCTCGCGCAGGCGTGGCAGGCCATGCATGAATCGGGCCTGAAAGGCACCGCCGCGCCGCTGTTCGAGCAGCACAGCGCGCTGGTCAAGCAGACCCGCCTGTTCATCGGCGACGTGGCCGACCGTTCCTCGCTCGCGCTGGACCCCGATGCCGGCTCCTACTACCTGATCAACCTGCTGGTCGGGCCCATGCCGAAGCTGGCCGAGCTCAGCGCGCTGGCGCGCGGCCGCGGCGCGGCCATCATCACCCAGGGCGGCTATTCCGACGCGGCGCAGCAAGCCGACCTGGCGGCGCTGGCCGAGCAGATTCATGACGGGCTGGAATCAGTGCGGCGCGACATCGGCCGCGTCCTGCGCGCCGCGCCCGACTACCGCGAGCGCGTGGACGCGGCGCAGGCGAAGCTGTCGGCGATGGATGCCTTCCACGGCACGCTCAGGGACAAGATGCTCGGCACCGGCGGCATTTCCATCGACGCCAAGGCGTACTTCGACAACGCCAGCGCCGCCATCGAGGCGGTGTCCTCGGTCAACAAGGAGTTCTCGGACATCACGCACGCCATGCTGGCGCGGCGCATCGCCGCCGAGACCCGCCAGCTCGAAATGCTCGGCGGCGTGGCGCTGCTGGCCGTGGGCGCGGCGCTCTACCTGTTTGCCGGTTTCGCCGCCGGCATGCGCGGCGACGTGCGCGAGGTGGCGGGGATGGTCGAGCGCATCAATGCCGGCGACCTGGCCGTGCACGCGGAAGCGCGCGGCAAGGACGAGCTCAGCGAGGTCAAGCGTCACCTGCTGTCGCTGGTGCGGACCTGGCGCGTGCTGATCGGCGACACCAAGGCCGGCGCGCAGAACGTGCTGGCCGCCGCGGGAGAGATCGCGCAGGGCAACCTCGACCTGTCCCAGCGCACCGAGGAGCAGGCCTCCTCGCTGGAGCAGACCGCCGCCAGCATGGAGCAGCTCACCGCAGCGGTGCAGCAGAACGCCAGCAGCGCCGACCAGGCCAGCGTGCTGGCTGGCGAGGCGCGCGAGATCGCGCAGACCGGCGGCGCCTCGGTGGGGCGCGTGCTGCAGACCATGAGCGAGATCGAGGGCGACTCCCGGCGCATCGTCGAGATCATCGCGGTGATCGACGGGATCGCCTTCCAGACCAATATCCTCGCGCTCAACGCCGCGGTGGAAGCGGCGCGCGCCGGCGAATACGGGCGCGGCTTCGCGGTGGTGGCCACCGAGGTGCGCAGCCTGGCCCAGCGCGCCGCCAGCTCGGCCAAGGAGATCCGCACGCTGATCTCGCAATCGGTGCAGCGCGTGGAGGCGGGTTCCACGCTGGCCGGCGACGCCGCCGCGACGATGGACGACATCGTCGGCGCGGTCGGGCGCGTCACCACCATGATGGACGAGATCAGCCGGGCCTCGCGCGAGCAGAGCAACGGCATCGCCCAGGTCAACCAGGCGGTGGCGCAGATGGATCAGGTCACGCAGCAGAACGCCGCGCTGGTGGAGCAGGCCGCCGCCGCGGCCGACGCGCTCAAGGAACAGGCGCAGCACATGGAGCAGGCGGTGGCGGTGTTCCGGTTGGAGGCGTAGGGGGAGCGGACCGCTGGCAATCGGGATGCATCGGCAATCGGACGGCGCCATGCGCGCGGTCCAATTGCCGACGGCGCCGGCTTTGCTACCTGTGGTCTGCCCTCTCCCGCATGCGGGAGAGGGGCGGGGGGAGAGGGCCGGCGCATCCACGAAGCGATGACCTTCATCATCCGCAAGCGCCGGTCCTCGCTCCAGACCCTTCTCCGTCAGATCCCGCGGCGCCCAAGAGCCCCGCCGCTGTCAGCCCGCCTCCGCAGGCGCAAAGGTCGGCACCGGCGGCCCGTCCTCGGTCGGCGTGAAGGTCAGCTTCACCTTCTGCCCGATGCGCACCGTGTCGAGGTCGCAATCGACGATGTGGGTCATCATGGTCACGCCTTCTTCGAGCGTCACGTAGGCGATGCAGAACGGCGTCGGGCCCGCGCGGCGCGTGACGCTGAACGAGTAGATGGTGCCGCGCCCGGAGGCCTGCTTCCATTCGGTGTCGCCCATGCAGAACGGGCACAGCGTGCGCGGGTACCAGTGCGGCTTGCCGCAGGACTTGCAGTGCCTGACCAGCAGGCGGCCTTCGCGCGCGGCTTCCCAGAACGCGGTGTTGTCGGGCGCCACCTGCGGCGACTTGAGCGGCGTGGCCGTGTAGGGTGTGCTCATGGTGTTACTCCCGTTCCAGAATCACAGTGGCGCTGCCGTGGCGCGAGCCGAGATAGCCGCCCGTGCCCTGGGCCAGCGCCAGGTCGCAGTTCTTGACCTGCACGGCGGGGTGGGCCTCGCCGCGCAGCTGGCGCACGGCTTCGATCACCTTGGTGATGCCGCCGCGGTTGGCCGGATGGTTGTTGCACAGGCCGCCGCCGTCGGTGTTGAAGGGCAGCTTGCCGACGCCCGAGATCAGGTTGCCGTCGGCCACGAAGCGGCCGCCTTCGCCTTTCTTGCAGAAGCCCAGGTCTTCGAGCTGCATCAGCACGGTGATGGTGAAGCTGTCGTAGATCGAGGCGTACTTGATGTCGGACGGGCGGATGCGCGCTTCCTCGAAGGCGATCGGGCCGGAGATGGCCGCGCCCGACCAGCTCAGGTCGACTTCGCCGCCGAGCTGGCCCTTGACCGCTTCGCCGGCGCCGAGGATCTTGACCTTGGGGCGCTTGAGCCGGGCCGCGATTTCCGGGCGCGCCACGATCAGCGCGCCACCGCCGTCGCTGACCACGCAGCAGTCGAGCTTGTGCAGCGGGTCGGAGATCATCGGCGAGTTCAGCACGTCGTCCACGGTCACGACTTCGCGCAGCATGGCGTGGGGGTTGTGCTGGGCGTGGTGCGAGGCCGCCACCTTGATCCACGCGAGCTGCTCGCTGGTGGTGCCGTACTGGAACATGTGGCGCATCGCCACCATCGCGTACAGGTTCACCGTGACGGCGTTATACGGTGCCTCGAACGGCTGGTCGGGCAGGTTGGCGCCCCAGTTGCGCGCCTGCGTGCCGCTCGAGCCTTCCGAGCGCGGGCGGCCGGCCAGCGTGATCAGCGCCACGTTGCACTTGCCGGCGGCGATGGCCTGCGCGGCGTGCGAGACGTGGGCGATGTAGGCCGAGCCGCCGGTGTCGGTGGAGTCCACGTGGCGCACCTTGAGGCCGAGGTAGTCCACCATGTTGATCATGCCGAGGCCGGGCGCGTCGCCCGCGCAGAAGTAGCCGTCGACGTCCTGCAGGGTCAGTCCGGCGTCTTCGAGCGCGCCGCGCGCGCATTCCGCGTGCAGCTGCGCCACGCTCTTGTCCGGAGCCTTGCGCGTCGGGTGCTCGTAGGCCCCGACGATGTATGCCTTGCCGTTGATGCTCATGGGTCTCCCTGGTTGTTCCGGGTACGGATGATGGAATGGATGGAATCCGCCGGCGGGTCTGCGGGTCTGCCGGTCTGCCCGCTATCCGGCCAGCGCGTTCTTGCCTCGCCCTGGATTGTGGCGCGATCTCACGGCGCGCGCCCGAAGCGCTCGCGCAGCTCGCGCTTGAGCACCTTGCCGATGGCGTTGCGCGGCAGCTCGCCGGTCAGCTCCAGCGCGGCCAGGCGCTGCATTTTTTCCAGCCGGCCGTTGACCCACTCCAGCAGCGCCTCGGCGCTGGCCGCGGCGCCGGCGCGCGGCACCACGAAGGCCACCGGCGTCTCGCCCCAGCGCTCGGACGGCACGCCCACCACCGCCGCGTCGGCGACGTCGGCGTGCTTCAGCAGCACGGCCTCGATGTCGCTGGGGTAGAGGTTGAAGCCGCCCGAGATGACCATGTCCTTCTTGCGGTCCATCAGCACCAGGAAACCGTCGGCATCGAAATAGCCGACGTCGCCGGTGCGGATGAAGCGCTTGCCGCGGGCGTCGAACCATTCCGCCTCGGCGGTCTTGGCGGGCTGGTTGTGGTAGCCGGACATCATGCCCGACGAATGCCCCACGATCTCGCCCGGGGTGCCGGGCGGCGCGTCGGGCGGCAGCTCGCGGCCATCGTCGCCGAGCAGGCGCATGTCGGTGTCCGCCGAGGGGCGCCCCACGGTGTGCAGCTTGTGCGGGTGCTCGTGCGCGCGCAGCTCGCAGCGCCCGCCGCCTTCGGTCATGCCGTAATACTCGATCAGCGCGCCCGGCCAGCGTTGCAGCACCTCGGCCTTGAGCGCCGCCGGGAACGGCGCGCTGGTGCAGAACTTGTAGCGGAACGCGGACAGGTCGGTGCCGGCAAAGTCCGCGTGCGCGAGGATGCGCTGGTACTGCACCGGCACCAGGATGGTGTGGGTGGCGCGGTGGCGCGCCGCCAGCGCCAGGTAGCGGCCGGCGTCGAACTTGCCCATCAGCACCACCGTGCCGCCCAGCGCCAGCGTGGGCAGCAGGCTGACCAGCGTGGTGTTGGAGTACAGCGGCGTCGCCAGCAGCGCCACGCTGTCCGGGCCGTAGCCGCCCTGGGCGGCGCGCCGCACGTGCGAGGCGCGCATGCCGAACGGCTGGATGATGCCCTTGGGCACGCCCGTGGTGCCGGACGAATAGATCAGGTTGAAGGCCCAGTCCGGCCGGATCGCCACCGGCGCGGGCGGCGTGCCGGCGGGCGCCAGCCACTGGCTGAACGGCAGGCCGGCCGCGCTGTCGTCGAGCGCGATGCAGGGCGCGTCCGGCCCGGCTTGCGCGCCGCCGCGCAGCGCCTCGCGCGTGGTGGCGTCGACGAACACGCGGCGCGCGCCCGCATCCCGCACCATCGTGCGCAGGGTGTCCGGGTTCAGCGCCGGCGACAGCGGCGCCACCGCCACGCCCGCGCGCAGCGCGCCGAGGAACGCGGCAACGTAGCCGATGGACATGGCCGCGCAGATGGCGACGGTGCCCTGCGCGGGCACGCCGTCGCGCTGCAAGGCCGCCGCGACGCGGTCGGCCAGGCGGTTCAGCGTGGCGTAGTCGATGCTCTGCCCGTCCAGCACCAGGGCCGGGTGGCGCGGGCGCGAGGCGGCCTGCGCGTCGACCAGGGCGGGAAGGGGAACGAAGTCGGTACTTGTCATCGGGGGCGCAGCGAACTTCCCGCCGGAGCGGGAAAGCGTTGAGGAGAGCGTGGTCCGGGGCGCCCAGGGCGCCAGCCGCTGGGGAAAGAGTGTCGCGCCTGACGGCGGGTTCGACAATTTGGCTTTTTGGAAGTGAGCCTTGCGCGGCGATTTTGTGCGCCGCACAAGCGGCGGCGCGGCGAGGACCCCGGCGCCGGCGGCGCCGGGCCGGGCGAGCCCGCTGCCTACACGGTCGCCTGCACGCGGTTCTTGCGGTACAGGATGATGGTGGCGGCCAGCCCGCACGCCGCGGCGAAGGCCATCCAGTAGCCCGGCGCGGCCTTGTCCTTGGTGACTTCGATCAGATACGTGGAGATGGCCGGCGTAAAGCCCCCGAAGATGGCGGTAGCGAGGCTGTACGCGAGCGAGAAGCCCGCCACCCGCACCTCCACCGGCATCACCTCGGTCAGCGCCACCACCATCGCGCCGTTGTACATGCCGAACAGGAACGACAGCCACAGCAGCACCAGCAGCATGCGCTCGAAGCTCGGCGCGCCGGCCAGCCAGGACAGCGCCGGGTAGGCCGTCACCAGCGCGATCAGCGAGATCGCCAGTAGGATGGGCCGGCGGCCGATGCGGTCGGACAGCGCGCCGCCGACGGGCAGCCAGATGAAGTTGGAGATGCCCACGCACAGCGTCACCGCGAGGCTGTCGGCCGTGCTCAGCTTGAGCACGGTCTTGCCGAAAGTGGGCGTGTAGACCGTGATCAGGTAGAACGTGGTGGTGGTCATGGCCACCAGCATGGTGCCGGCCAGCACGGTGCGCCAGTTGCGCAGCATGGAGTCCAGCACCTCGCGCGTGCTCGGGCGGCTGCGGCGCGCGCTGAAGGCCGCGGTCTCCTGCAGCGAGCGGCGCAGCACGAACAGGAACGGCACGATCAGGCAGCCGATCAGGAACGGGATGCGCCAGCCCCAGCTATGCAGCGCCTCGGGCGCCAGCCACTGGTTCAGCCCGAAGCCGAGCGCGGCCGCCACCACGATGGAGATCTGCTGGCTGGCCGATTGCCACGCGGTATAGAAGCCCTTGTGGCCCGGCGTGGCCATCTCCGCGAGATAGACCGACACGCCGCCCAGCTCCGCGCCGGCCGAGAATCCCTGCAGCAGGCGGCCCGTGAGCACCAGCAGCGGGGCCAGCACGCCGATGGTGGCGTAGCTCGGCACCAGCGCGATCAGGATGGTGCCGCTGGCCATCAGCGTCAGCGTCACGATCAGGCCCTTGCGCCGGCCCACCTTGTCGATGTACGCGCCCAGCATGATGGCGCCGAGCGGGCGCATCAGGAAGCCCGCGCCGAACACGGCGAAGGTCAGCATCAGCGAGGCGAACTCGCTGTCCGAGGGAAAGAACGCCTGGGAGATGTAGGTGGCGTAGAAGCCGAACAGGAAAAAATCGAACTGCTCGAGGAAATTGCCGCTGGTCACCCGCAGGACCGCGGCGAGTTTCGAGGACCCGGGTACGGCCGTCCCGGCCATTTGCGCTTGCATTGCCTGTCTCCTTGGGCACGGCGTGCGGCGTATGCGGCGCCCCCGGCGAGGCGCCGGCGGGCGACCGCTTGTGCGGCCCGCGCGTGTGGAGGTCAATATATGCGCTGCAAGCCTCCGGCGCCAGTCCCGCGGTTCGGTCCGGGCGTGGCCTGAACGTGGCTCAAGCGTGGCTCACGCGTGGTTCAAGCACAGGCTCAAGCGCAAGCGCGGCCTAGGCGTGGCGGAACGCGGGCGGGCGTTTCTCCACGAACGCGCTGGTGCCCTCGCGCGCATCGTGCGAGGCCGCGGCCACCAGGAACTGCATCGCCTCCACCGCCAGTCCTTCGTCGATCGGCAGGTTGATGCCGCGCGTGACCGCGCGCAGGCTGGCCGTCACTGCCACCGCGGAATGGCGGGCGATGCGGTCGGCCAGCCGCACGCAGGCGGGGATCAGGCCGGCCGCCTCCACCACCTCGTTGACCAGCCCGAGGCGCAGCGCCGCGGCGGCGTCGATGGCCTCGCCGGTGAGGATCATCTCGTTGGCGCGCTTGCGCCCCACGTGGCGCGGCAGCCGCTGCGTGCCGCCGAACGTGGGCGGGAAGCCCAGCTTGATCTCCGGCTTGGCGAAGGTGGCGTGAGCGGCCGCGATGGCCAGGCTGCAGGCTTCCAGGATCTCGCAGCCGCCGCCGAAGGCCAGCCCGTTGACCGCCGCGATGACCGGCTTGGGGAATGCCTCGATGCGCCGCGTCATGGCCTGCCCGCGCTGCAGGAAACGGCGCAGCGCCTGCTCCGGCGACGCCGCGAGGTCCGGCGCGAAGCCGGCGATGTCCGCGCCCGCGCTGAAGGCGCGCGTGCCGCTGCCGGTCAGGATCACGCAGCGCACGGCCGGGTCCGCCTCGATGGCGTCGAGCTTTTCCATCAGGTCGTCGATCAGCGCGTAGCTCAGCGCATTGAGCTTGGCCGGGCGGTTCAGCACCAGCAGCGCGTGCGCGCCCAGCGTGCGACATTGCACCGGCGCGTCGTCGTGGCCGCGCGCATCGTCGCCGTGCACTCCGTGCGTTCCGTGCGCGCCGTGGCGCGGGCCGGTCTCGTTCATGGTCGTTCTCCTGTCGTGGTTCGTGTCGTTCTGCATGGCCGGTGTTCAGGCCGCGTGCCCCACGGCGACGCGCGCCGGCCGCCCGCGAAAAGCGGAGACGAACACCACCGCCGCGCGGCGCGCGACGAAGCGCTCGCCGCACGCCAGCACCGTGTCGCGTCCGGCCGCCTCGGGCGCGGCCGATTGCTCCGTGAGCCACGCCGTGCCCTGCGTGCAGATCAGGTAAGATCCACAGCCAAGCGGGATCCGCAGCGCGGCCGGGCCGAGCAGCCAGACGCCTTGCGCGGCGGGGTGCTCTGTCGGGTTTGTCATCGGCATGATGGTCTCCGGGCAAGGCGTTCCGGACCGCGGGCAGCGTCCTGAACGTTGACTGCATTCTTGCCGGGTTCCGGCCAGCGCGGCCGGAAGGATTTTCATCAGCGGTATGCCTGGGCGTCATGTCGATCCTGAGCCGAGCCTCCACCGGCGCGCTGCGCGCCATGTCCCTCGAAGCCCTGCGCGGTTTCGAATCCGCCGCGCGCCACCTCAGCTTCACCGCCGCGGCAGAAGAACTCTGCATCACCCAGTCCGCCGTCAGCAAACAGGTCAAGAGCCTCGAAGACATCATCGGCGCCGCGCTGTTCCGGCGCGGCGGCAAAGGCCTGAGCCTCACGCCCGAAGGCCGCCAGCTCTACGAAGCCGCGCGCGCCGCCATCGGCCAGCTGGGCGCGGCCATCGACCGCCTGCTGGCGGTCGACCGCGTTTCCATCGCCGTCACCACCACGCCATCGTTCGCCGCGCTGTGGCTGGTGCCCAAGCTGGCCCGCTTCCAGGCCGCCGAGCCCGGCATCGACGTGCGCATCGACGCCTCCGAAGCCATGCTCAACCTCGAGCGCGAAGGCATCGACCTCGCCATCCGCCTCAACGCCCAGCCCCCCGGCCCCGGCGACCCGCGCCCGCTGCTGCGCGAGCGCCTGATGCTGGTGGCCGCGCCCGCCATCGCCGCGCGCATCACCGAGCCGCGCCACATGCTCGACGCGCCGCTGCTGGTGTTCCACGATCCCGGCGCGCGCTTCGCCTGGATGTCGTGGACGCAGTGGTACCAGCGCCTGGGCCTGGCGCGCTCGTCCAAGCAGGCCTGCCTGTATTTCTCGCAATACGCCCACGTCCTCAACGCCGCCGTCCAGCAGGCCGGCATCGCCATCGGGCGCACGCCGATGGTGTTGCCGATGCTCAAGAGCGGCCAGCTTCAGGTGGTGCTGCCGGAGCATGCCGTCGACGGGCCGACGTACCAGATCGTTGCCGCCGACACCGAACGGCCCGGGGTGCGGCAGTTCCGGGCGTGGCTGGAGGGGGAGTTGGCGGGGGAGGTGATTGGGTGATGGGGGCGCGCGGGGGGCTGAGGCCGGTTTCCGCCGGTATTCAGGTGGCGTCAGGCCGACGCCTGCATCCGATGTCCATGAAATTCGGAAAATTCCGCAGTACAAACCAGACTTTGGGGGGGTGATCGTTTTCCCTCGCAGTGCCGTAATTCAGGGTCAACGGCGACAAATCGCATAAATGGCAGTTTCGGGAAACTTGACAGTTTCCGTGGAGATGCCGTGGCTGCGTGCGATCGCCGATCCACCAGGGTGCCGGCGCCATCGCGTCGCGCCCCGATCATGGCGCTGCAAACGCGAGGAAAACCAGGCGGAAAACACACGTTGAAGCCTTCAATTCGCCCGGATCCACCGGGGCCGTTTGCGCATAAGGTTGAGCGGAGTGCAAGCGGTGCAGGCAGTAAATTTCAGGGTTGGTGCAGGGATTTTCGTGGTGGCGGCGGGCTGGAGCCTGGCCGCCGTGGCCGCCGGCGTGACGCCCGACGGCGGCTCCGTCACCACCGTCACCACGGGGGCCGGCGGCCGCATCACGGTCGGTGTGGCGCAGGCGGTGGGCGGCGTCTCCACCAATACGTACCGCGATTTCAACGTGCCCCGCGCGGGTGTCGATCTCGACAACCGCGCCGCCTTCGCCCGCGTCATCCTCAATCAGGTCACGAGCACGAATCCGTCCGTGCTGGAAGGGCAGCTCGCGGTGCTCGGCCAGCGCGCCCACGTCATCATCGCCAATCCCAACGGCATCAGCGTGAACGGTGCTTCGGTGCTGAACGTGGGGAACCTCGCGCTGACCACTGGCCAGGTTTCGTTCAATGATTTCATCAGGCCGGACGGCGAGCTCCAGCGCAACGTCAAGCTGGCAACCACGGCGGGCATGATCGACGTCGGCCCCGGCGGCCTGTCCGGCGAGCTGCTCAATCTCGAGCTGGTGGCCAAGCAGATACGCATCGCGGGCAAGGTCGAGAACCGCTTCGACAATGCCAACGCGCATATCCGCGCGGTGGCCGGGACCAGCAACGCGGAGATCGATTCCAGTATTTCCCCCACCGACAACGCCAGCGAGTGGGTCAAGTATTCGGCGCCGGCGGTCAACCCGGGGCAGGGGTTCGCCGTGGACATCACCGCGGCGGGCAGCCTGAGCGCCGGGCGCATCGAACTGATGGTGACGGACCAGGGCGCGGGCGTGCGGCATGCCGGCGCGGCGTATGCCACCGCCGGCGATTTCGTCGTCTCGGGCACCGGCGACCTGCAACTTGCCTCCGGCCGGATCCAGGCCGCGCGGGACGTGCTGATCGGCAGCGGCGGTCTGGTCGGCAACGGCAACGTCGTGGCCGGCCGGCACCTGCAGGTGGCTTCCGAGCGGGTCGACCTGGCGGATTCCGCCTTGAGCGCGGGCACCCGCACCGCGGGCGACCTCGTGATCGGGTCGTCCGGGCAGGTGCATGCGCAGCCCGTCGCGCTGGCGGACACCACGCTGGCGGCCAGCGGCGGCATCGGCGTGTTCGACGCCGGCCCCGGCGTGCTGTGGCGCGGCACGCAAGCCACCGCCGGCGGGAATATCGTCCTTGCCGCCACCGGGCTGCAGGCTGCACAGGGCGCGGGCCGCAGCGCCCTGGTCTCGAAGAGCGGCGCCGTTTCCATCGAGGCCGCAAATGCCACGCTCGCCGGCACCGATATCGACGGCACGGCCGGCACGGCGATCCGGGCGCAGTCGCTGGCGCTGCAGGATGCCGACGTGCGTTCCTCCGGCGGCGCCATCGCGGTCACGGTCACGGGCGACTATGCCCAGCAGGACAGCACCCTGCTGGCCGCCGGCGATGTCCGCCTGCGCGCGGGCGCGGTGTCCATCGGCTCGGACGCTCGGCAATCGAGCGTGGTCGCCACCGGCGGCGGCGTGCTGGTGCGGGCCGACGGCGACATCGCCAACAGCGGCGGGCTGATCCAGGGGCAGGCGAGGAACGCCGACGATGCCGAGGCGGCCGGCGCCGTCACGCTGCGCGCCGGCGGCAACATCCTCAACACCGCCACGCCGCAATGGCTGGGCATCCTGTTCGGCGCCGGCGACGACGTCTCGGTGCAGGCCGGCGGCGACGTCGTCAACCTGCACGGCCGCATGCTCTCCAACGGCTATCTCGACGTGCGCGCCGGCGGCGACCTGCTCAACCAGATCACCAAGCAGGCCGGCGCCAACGGCGAGCAGCCCGACTTCCGCACCGCCTCCGGCAGGCGCTGGCTGTTCCTGACCAAGAGCACGGCCAGCTTCGACGTGGACTACGGCCAGGCCGACCGGCCCGGGCAGATCGCCTACCTGCTGTCGGACAAGGGCACCACGCTGACCGGCCGCAACGTGATCAACCAGGGCGGCGAGATCTATGCCAACAACGGCGACATCACCGTGCGGGCCGCCGATACCTTCAGCACGCAGGGCGTGGCCACCGGCAGCGCGCACTACGCGCGCTCGTGCCTGATCGTGTGCCGCGCCTCGGCATCGTCCACCACCACCGTGACCGGCGGCCTGCTGTCCGCCGGCGGCAACATCGACATCCAGGCGGGCAACGTGGCCGCCAACGTGGGTGGCCGGGTGCTGGCGCTGGGCGACCTGCGCGTCGACGCGCCCGTCACCTACGCCACCGGCATCACCGGCTACAGCGCCATCGCGCGGGACCGCGGCTTCAAGGCGTTTTTCGGCGACACCTGGGCCCGGCTCTACGCGATGGACGTGGGCGGCAGCTGGATGGCGGCGGGCCGCACCACCGTCACCGGCGACACCGTGACCAACGGCGGCAGCTTCGACGGCGACGTGACCATCGCCGGCAACGCGGCCACGATCCGGCCGCGCCAGCGCGATCCGGTGTCCATCGACAACCGGCTGGGCCTTACGTCCTGGTTCTGGAAATGACGGACGTGAGCATGCGCGACTTCGACGGATTCCATGCCGTGGCGGCACTGGCCGCCGCGCTGGCGATGACGCCGGCAATGGCGCAGGTGCCGCCGCTTCCCGTGCCGTCCGCGCCGGCGGTGCAGGAAGACCCCGCGCAACGCCTGCTGCGCGAGCAGCGCCAGCGCGAGCTGGAGCGCGAGGCCACCCAGCCGCCGGCGCAGATCCAGGCCGCGCCCGGGCTGGCGCCGGACGCGCCGGTCGAGGCCGTGCCGGAAACCTCCGCCACCTTCGAGATCCGGCGCATCCAGGTGCGCGGCAACACCGTGCTCTCCGAGGCCGAAGTCGATGCCATCACCGCGCCGTTCCTGGGCCACGCGCTCGGCACCAACCGCATCAACCTGCTGCTGCGCCGCTTCACCGAGGCCTTCGTGGCCCGCGGCTACATCACCACGCGCGCCTACCTGGGCGAGCAGAACCTGGCCAGCGGCGTGCTCGTCGTCACCGTCGTGACCGGCACGGTGGAGTCGATCCAGCTCAACGGCCGCGTCATCCGCCCGGGCGGCGGCGGGCTGTTCGACACCGTTGGCGGCGGCCTGCTGACCGATGCCGGCACCGCGTGGCAGTTCCCGGCGCCGGACGACACCCTGCGCCTGCCCGACCTGGAGCAGGGCGTCGACCAGATCAACCGCCTGCGCCGCAACCAGGCCGAGCTGCAGATCCTGCCCGGCCAGACCCCGGGCAGCTCGGTGGTGGCGCTGACGAACCAGACCGGCGACCGCTTCCGCTTCAACGCGGGGGTGGACAACTACGGCAGCCGCAGCACCGGCATCGCGCGCACCCGGCTGGGCATCGACGCGGACAACGCGCTGGGCTTCCAGGAGTCCGTTTCCGCCAGCTACATCGGCACGGTGGACACCAACGCCGCCGTGCTGTCGGCGGCCGTGCCGTTCGGCTACAACACGTTCAGCTATACCGGCTCGCTCTCGGAGTACCAGAGCGCCATCGCCGACACGGCGCTGCTCTACGGCCGCAGCCTCGGCCACACGCTGGGCTGGAACCGCGTGATCACCCGCGACAGGACCGGGCGCCAGGCGCTGGACCTGACGCTGACCTATCGCAAGAGCGAGCGCGAGATCAACAACCTGCAGCTCGACCCCCAGCGCCTGACCGTGCTGCGCGCGGCCTGGAGCGGGCTGCGCCGCTTCGCCGCCAACGGGCAGCCCGGATACGCCACGGCGGAGGCCGGCATCTCGCGCGGCCTGACCTCCCTGAACGCGACCCGCGATCCGTCGGACATCCGCGCCGACGAAGCCCACGCGCAGTTCACCAAGCTGGACGCCAGCGCCACGCTGCAATTGCCGCTGCCGCGCCTGTCTGGCGGCGCGCAACTGGCCTGGCGCGCGCAACTCGCCGGCCAGTGGGCCAACGTCGCGCTGTTCGGCTCCGAGCAGATCTACGCGGGCGGCATGAGCACCGTGCGCGGCTTCCGCGAAGGCGTGATCGCGGGCGACCGCGGCGCCTACCTGCGCAACGAGCTGGCCTGGGCCAACGCCCCGGCGCTGGCCGGCGTGCGCATGGAACCCTATGTGTTTCTCGACGGCGGCCAGACCGCCTATGTGGCAACGCGCAACTGGCAGTCCGTCGCCGGCACCGGCCTGGGGCTGCGCCTTTCCGCCCAGTGGGCCAGGCAGGTCTTCACCAGCGAGCTGATGCTCGGCATGCCGCTGGCGCAGCCCGCCTATCTGGGCACGAAGAGCGCGCTGGTGCTCGCCACCCTGAACTGGACTTACTGAACCCACGCTTTATCGGCTATCCCAAGGACCCGTCATGCAAGCACAGATCCGCCTCGTTCGCCTCACTCGCCTCGTTGCCGCCGCCGCGCTGGCCTGCGGCCTGCAGGCCGCGCAGGCCGCCACCGTCAACGGCGTGGCCGTGACCGACGAACAGGTCACGCAGGCCATGCAGCAGATGCGCATCGCCGACGCGCCGCAGGCACGCGAAGCCATCAAGCAGCAGCTCATCGCGCGCGAGCTGTTCCGCCAGGAAGCGGCCAAGGACAAGACGCTGGAGACGCGCCCCGAAGTCCAGGCCGCGCTGCGCGAGGCGCGCAACAACATCCTGACCCAGGCCTGGCTCAAGGACAGGATCAAGCCCGCGCCCGTCACCGACGAGCAGGTCAGGCAGCGCTACGACGCCATCGTCGCCAGCCTGGGCGAGAAGGAATACAAGGCCCGCGTGATCGAAGTCGCGGACGATGCGGCCGCCGGCAGCGCGCTGGCCCGCATCAAGGGCGGCGAGGACTTCGGCAAGGTCGCGCAGGCGGTCAGCCTGGCGCCCTCCAGGGCCAGCGGCGGCGCCATGGAATGGATCAGCTTCAAGGTGCCGGCGCAGGAGGGGCAGACCCAAAGCCTGCCGCTGCCGCTGGCGCAGGCCATTGCGGCGCTGCCGGCCGGGGCGGTCAGCGCCGCGCCCATTGCCTGGAACAACCACCGCTTCCTGGTCAAGGTCGATGAAGCGCGGCCGACCCAGGTCCCGGCCTACGAGGCCGCCAAGCCCGGCATCCAGCAGGCCCTGCAGGCGCAGGCGCTCGAGCGCGCCACCACCGCGCTGGTCACGCAGTTGCTGACCAAGGCAAAGATCACCCAGTAAGGCGATCCGGCACCGCCCCAGCGCAGGCGGCGAGCGGGACCAGCAGGCAGAACGAACAAGAAGACAGCCAGAACCGACCATGCACCACGACCGACCGGCCACGCCATCCACCGACACGCAGCAACCCATGCCGCCGCTCGCCGCCGACGCGGACGCGCTGTCGCTTGCCGAACGCGGGCGCCGCAGCGTGCTGGCGCGCGCGGTGGCGGGGCTGGTCGCCATGACCTTGTGGCTTGGCCCCATGCAGGTCACGTTGCAGCAGGCGCAGCAGGCCGCCGGCGTGCTGGCCGCGGGCGCGGTGGAACTGCAGGCGCCGGCGGTGCATGCGGGCGCGGTACGGCAGAGCTTGCTGCGCTGGGCGGTCGCCCACCTGCCGGTGATGCTGCGCTTCGGCCCGGCGCAGGCCTACGCCGCGCCGATCACGGACCCCAGCGCCCCGGTACGCTTCACCCCCACCATCACCAGCACCACCGGCCCCGGCGCGCCGCAGGGCGGCGTGCCCGTGGTGGGCATCACCACGCCCAATGCGCAGGGCATTTCGCTGAACCAGTACCGCGCCTTCGTGGTCGACCCGATCGGCCTGATCCTGAACAACAGCGCCACCGGCGGCGGCAGCTTCCTGGGCGGGCAGGTCGGCGCCAACGCCAACCTTGCCGCGTCGGGTCCGGCCAGCCTCATCATCAACCAGGTCACGAGCCAGTCGCCGGCGCAGATCAACGGCACCGTGGAAGTGTTCGGCGCGCCGGCCGGGCTGGTGATCGCCGCGCCGGGCGGCGTCTACACCAGCGGCGCCGGCTTCACCAACACCACGCAGGTCACGCTGACCACCGGCACGCCCCAGTTCCTCACGGCCGGCGGCGCGCCGACCAGCTTCGACACGGCGGCCGCGGCCGGTTTCCTGGTGCAGGGCGGGCGCGTGCAGATCGCCAACCCGGCGCCGGGCAACGCCAATGCGTCCGGCATCGAAGGCACGGTCGGCAACATCAGCCTGATCGCGGAGTCGATCGGCATCGACGCGGCCCTGCACGCCGGCAACCAGATCAACCTCGTGGCAGGCCGGCAACTGGTCACGCCCGACGCGGGCGGCTTCGCCACGTCCGCCGCAGGCGCCAACAACGCGGCCACGAACAGCTCCGCCACCGGCGGCCTGGCCATCGATGCCACCGCCTTCGGCGCCATGAACGCCGGCCAGATCAAGATCGTCAGCACGGCCGCCGGGCTCGGCGTGCGCGCCGATGGCAGCCTGGCGGCATCGTCCGGCAACCTGACGCTCGATTCGGCAGGCAACCTCAAGGTGGGCAACACCTACGCCAAGCAGCAGGCCGCGCTCACCGCCGCCGGCGCGGTCGCCGCCTCGGGCAATGGCCTCGGCGAGGCCGGCTACAGCATCAAGGCGGGCACGGACGCCACGCTTGGCGGCACGCTCGAATCCGGCCGCGCCTTGTCGGTGGCGGCCGGCGGCTCGATCACCGGCGCCGGCGGCGCGAAGGCGCAGGACGCCGTGACCCTGGCCGCGGGCGGCAGCGTCGATATCGGCGGCGTGGTCAACGGCGCGCAGGTGGCGGTGCAGGCCGCCGGCAACGACGGCCGCGGCGACATCCGGCTGCGCGGCGACGTCACCTCGCCCGGCCAGATCCAGCTCCTAGCCGCGCGCGACACCACCATCGACGGCAACGCGATCTCCGCCAGCGACCTGAACCTGTCCACCCGGCGCAACCTGACCATCAACGGCGCGGCAGGCAGCACCTCCGGCAACGTGGCGCTGACCGGCGTCACCGGCAGCGTCACCACGGCCGGCAATGTCGTGTCGCCCGGCATGCTCACGGTGAACGCCGGCACCGACGTCAACCTTGGTGGCGAAGTGCTGTCCGCAAAATCCGCCACCGTGGTCGCCGGCAGCGGCAGCATCGCCACCACAGGCCAGATCGGCAGCAATGAGGATCTCACGCTCGTTGCCGCGCAGAACGTCACCGTGGGCGGCCAGGCGCAGAGCGCCGGCAACACCGCGATCACCGCCGCCGCGGGCAGCGTGGCCATCGACGGCGCGCTCACCAGCGACAAGGACGTCACCGTCACGGCCGGGCGCGATGCCGTGGTTTCCGGCAACCTCGGCAGCGGTGGCGCGGTCGCCCTGACGGCCACGGCCGGTTCCGCCACCGTGAACGGCACGCTCGGCAGCGTCGGCAATGCCAGCCTGGCGGCGGGCCAGGACATCCACCTCGCCGGCAGCGTGCTCGCCGGCGGCAACCTGGCCGCCAACGCTGGCCGGACCCTCAACGCGGGCCAGCTCACCTGGGTCGCGGGCAATGCCACGCTGCGCGGCAAGGACATCTCCATCGGCTCCGCGCCCGGGCAGGTCAACGCCGTGAGCGGCACGCTCGACGCCGCCGCCACGCGCAATCTCACGTTGACGGGCGACACCACGGCAGGCAACGCCAGCCTCGCCGGGCAAGCGGTCGCCAACGGCGGCGCCACCATCGCCACGCAGCAACTGACCGTGCAAGGCGGCGCGCTCAGCAATACCGGCACCCTTGCCGGCAACCAGCTCACCCTGGCCGCCGACAGCCTCGTCAACCGCGGCACCATCGGCGGCCAGAACGTCACCGCCACCCTTGCCGGTGGCCTGGACAACGCCCAGGGCCTGATCGCCGGCACGCAAAACCTGGCGGTCACTGCAGGCGCGCTCACGGCCAACCAGGGCGGCACGCTGTTCGCCGGCGACCTGAGCGGCCAGAATCCGGCCATCGGCGACCTGACATTCAGCGTGACGGGCGGCAACGGCAGCTTCAACAACGCCGCCGGCCAACTGCTGGCCGGCAACAACCTCACGCTCAACACCCCCAGCCAGGTATTCGACCCGTCCGCCGCCGCCAACGGCACGCTCAATGCCAATGGCACGCTGACGCTGGCCGCGCTGGCCATCAACAACACCGGTACCTGGAACGTGCCGGGCGGCAGGGTCGTGCTCAACGCCAGCCAGGGCATCACCAATACCGGGACCATCCAGAAGGCGGGCGACCTGTCGCTTGCCACCGGCGGCACGCTGGCCAACAGCGGCCAGATCATCGGCGGCGGCAACCTGTCCCTGTCGGCCGGCAGCCTCGGCAACACCGGCACCGTGCACGCCAATGGCGACCTCGCGCTGAACGGCGACATCACCAATGCCGGCACCGTGGAATCGCTCGGCAATATCGCCATCACCGGCAGCAACTACGACAACCGCGGCGGCACCACGCAGGCCAATGGCGATCTCAAGATCGACATCGGCGGCACGGTGAACAACCTGGGCAGCGTGCTCGGCGCCAACGGCAACCTGCATATCGCGGCCGGCGCGGTCATCAACGACCGTGCCGGCCCGGTGGATGCGGGCAGCGCCACCAGCAAGGCCAGCAATCCGGGCCTGCTCGATACCGTGGTCATCGGCAGCTACGTGCCGTGGCTGCCCGGCGGCAGCTGCGACAGCTGCCCGGGTTTCATCCCCGGCACGCCGACCGAAGTCACGCTGGGCAATGTCATGCGCAACCCGGACGGCTCGGTGCGGCTGGTCTTGGGCAGGGAGAACACCACGAGCGGGGATGGCTTTGCGCAGGTTTATCTCTGGCACTTCATTCCCACCTCGGCGTGGGGCGGCACCATGCCGCCCGACTACCAGAATGCCACCGTGCGGGACATCGCCGCGCCCACGGTGGATCGCACCACGATACGGCAGACCGACGGCGCGGCAGGACAGATCATCAGCGGCGGCAATCTCGACATTACCGCCGCATCCCTGTCGAACAAGGGAGGCGTCGTGTCCGCCGGCAGGGACGTCACGCTCAATCTCGGCAGCCTTGACAACGGCCGCTCGGCAACGCTGGTCAACAGCGTTACGGATACCGTCAACCAGGTCGACCTGTCCGCCTTCATGGCACGGCTTGCCGCGCTGACGACCGAGCTGGTGTCCCCGACCATGCCCGGCCCGCTGGTCTACGGCGTGCCGCCGGTCATCAGCGACTGCGACACCTGTCCCGGCCCGCCACCCTGGTCGCCGGTCGTGCTCGGCCAGACCGGCAGCGGCGCCCAGCCGGCGCTGCCCAGCCAGTCCACCGTGAGCTACCAGCTCGGCAAGGCCGGCCAGATCGTCGCCGGCGGCAACCTTGGCCTGACCGGCACCGGCGACCTGACCAACAGCGGCGACCTGGCGGCCGCCGGCAAGATCGCCATCGCCACGCCTGGCACTTTCACCAACCAGGGCCTGCACGACAGCCAGGTCATCACCACGCCGGGCTGCGTGCCCGGCGCTGCCTCCTGCCCGGGCGACAGCTATCAGCGCGTGGAGACGCTGGCGTGGCAGCAGACCCCCAGCACGGTCGCCGCGGGCCAGACGCTGACCATCGACGCCGCCAATATCCAGAACCTCAGCGGCACGCTGGCCGCGCAAGGCGACGTCAAGCTCACCGCCGGCAGCAGTGTCACCAACCAGGCCGGGGCCATCCAGTCCCTGAACGGCGACGTGTCGATCACCGCGCCCACGCTGGTCAACAAGACGCTGGACCCGGTCCAGCTGCACAAAAGCTACGGCAGCAGCAACCCCGCCTACGCGGGCGGCTGCAACCCGGGCGGCAGCTACGGCAACAGCCAGTGCGCCGCCACCGAAGACACCGCCGCCGGGCCGGCCGCCGTCATCAGCGCCGCGCGCGACGTGCAGATCAACGGCGGCACGCTGACCAACAAGGGTGCCCTGATCACCGGCGGGCGCGACGTCACGGTCAGCGCCAGCGGCGCCATCGACAACAGCAGCCTGCCGCTCAATGCTGACTGGGTAGGCCGCTGGCAGGAAGACCGCTCGGGTGGCGACCGCTGGCACGACACCGGCGGACGCGCCACGCTCGGCAGCCTCGAATCCGGCATCCAGGCCGGCCGCGTGCTGTCCGTCACCGCAGGCGGCCAGGTGCTCAACACCGGCAACCTGATGGGCAGCACCGTCGACCTCACCGGCGCGGCGCTGGTCAACGGCTACACCAGCCCCAACCAGCCCACGCCGCCGTCCACCGGCGCGCAGCAGGTCATCTCCCTCGGTCCCGTGGCCGCACCCGCCGGCGCCGTGCCGGCCGCCACGCCCGTGAGTGACCCCACGCGGCCCTGGCAGTTCAATCCCGTGATCGTGGCCGCGCCCACGGCGCCGGACGTCGGCGGCAAGCAGACCATCGACTGGCACTTCAACGCTAACCTGGGCGGCAACCCGGTCAGCGGCCCCAGCGTCAATACCGATCGCGCCCAGTACCTCAACAACAGCGCGGCCACCGCCGTGCTGGCCGGCGTCACGCCGGACAGCCTGCTGGCGCAACTGCCGGCCGAACTGCGCCCAGGCAACGTCAACTTCTACTACGACCCCTACACCGAAGGCCAGAAGCTCCAGCAAGCCGCGCTGCAACAGACCGGACAAGCCAGCTTCATCAACGGCCTGGCGTGGGACAGCCAGAACCAGCTCTCGGTCACCGACCAGGAAAAGCTGGTCCTGTACCGCAACGCGGCGGACTACGCCAAGGAACACAGCATCGCGCTGGGCACCGCGCTCACGCCCGAGCAGGTGTCGGCGCTCGACGCGCCGATGCTGTGGTACGTGCAGCAAGCCGTGCCCGACCCGAGCTGCAACAGCCTGGCGAGCATTGCCTGCCCGACGGTCAACGCGCTGGTGCCGCAGGTCTACCTGCCCGAAGGTTACGCCCAGGCCCTGACCAAGCCCACCGGTGGCAGCATCGCGGGCGACAACATCAAGCTGGACATCGAAGGCCAGCTACGCAACACCGGCACGGTGACGGCCACCGACACGCTGCAGGTCAAGGCCGGCAGCATCGAGATCGGCCCGAACGTGGTGGACATCGGCACCTCGGCGTACAAGGTGCAAGGCGGCTGGAACGAGATCACGGGCACGGTGGTGCAGCCGGGCGGGTTCATGAGCGCGATGCACATGGACATCGAGACCGAGCGCATCCACGCGGTAAACGACGCCTTCCTGATCCGCAACGCCGACGGCACGGTCGACGAAGCCGCGACGCTGGCGCTGGTGAACCAACTGAAGGCCAACCTCGGGCTGAACTACACCGAGGATACGGTCAGCGACGATATTCATACGCGGTTCATTAAGGAGAAGAAGGGGTTTGGGGTTCTTGGCCAGATCGTGGCCTTGGCGGCCGCGGTGGCGATTTCGATTGTGACGGCGGGGACTGGCACAGCGATTGTCGGTGCGGCCTACAGTGCTGCGATGGGGGCCACGGCAGCGGCAGGGGCGGCATTTGCCGCCGCTGGCATTGGCGCGGCGATGTCGCTGGCGGTGACGGGGCTGGTAGCCGGCACGCTGTCGAGCATGGCAAGCCAGTTGATCTTGAACGGATCACTTGATATCGGCGCCGCGCTCAAGGCGGGCGTGGTGTCCGGCGCGACTGCCGGCCTGACCAAGGGCGTGACAGCCGGTTTGGACCTTGGCGGCGCAGGGCTTTCCAGCATCGGCGAGAACATCAGCCTTGGTAACTGGGGGGCGATCCAGGCCAATTTCGGCAGCTACATAGCATCCTCCGTGGTGCGCTCGGCGATCAGCGCCGGGGTGAACACCATTGCTTATGGCGGCAGCTTCGGCCAGGCGTTTGCCGGCGGCTTGGTTCGGGATGCGGCGGCGGGAGTGGCCAATGCGATTGGGGGGGGACTGCCGGGCATCGGCTCGGACAAGGCGACTGCGGAGACGATCCTGGCGAATGCGGCTGGTCATGCGTTGCTGGGTTGCGCTGCGGCGAGCCTGACGGGCGGTGACTGTGCGGGTGGTGCTGTGGGTGGCGCGGCCAGTGCCATCGTCGCCCCATTGATCCGGGATGTGGTCTACGCGGACAGTCCGGTGCTCAACTACAGCGACGACAAGATCCGGCAGGCGTTGACGGTCGGTCTGGCGACGCTGATCGGTGGAGTAGCCGGCGAGCTGCTCGGTACGGATGCAACGTCGGCGGCACTGGCTGCGCAGAATGAGTCGTTGAATAATGCGACTTCGACAGGACCGGCGCGCGGCATTGCCAACCGTGAGAACGCAAGACTGACGAAACTCTGTGAGCCAGACTGCACGGTTGATGACTTTAGACGTATCGACAAGCAAGTCCGGGAGGTAGAGGCCGCCGCGATGCTGGCGCGGATGAATAACTTGACGCCAGAGCAAACGCTGAAGCTGGCCGACACGTTGTCGAATCTGCTGCCGTACTACGGTTCGGCGGCGATGCTGTACCAGGCGGTTACGGGGCAGACCCTGAGCGGTCAGTCCCTCGATACGGCGGATCGGTGGTTGTCCGGAATTCTGGGTGCTATCCCCGTGGGGGCGGTAGCCTATAGCAAGATCAGCACGTTCATAGCGACCAAGGGCACACTTGCCAGCGATGCAATTGTGACGGCGGGGGGGACTGCGAATGCAGCGACTGCACCAAAGCTTGCGGACGATCTGGCATCGAAGATGGCAAAACCTGTTGTCTCAGACGCAAAGCTTGGCGGTTTGATCGACGACTTATATCGTGATGGTGCGAAAATTGGCACGGGAAGCACGGCAGACGCTGTTCGCTATGAAACCCAGACTGGTAGTCCTATCGGTGGTGTGTTCCATACCCAAAAGGCGCAAGACTACTCGATTGCTCTGCAAAAATGGTTGGACTCGAGTCCAAATGCTTCGTTTGGAGATCGTTCAGCAGCTCAGAACGTCTTACGGGATCTTCAAAATGCCTTGGGAGGAAAATAATGCGTACCTGGCAAGAGTTCGTTGCGGAACTGGCCCAATGCAATGTGCTCAGTTCGGCCAGGAGACTGGCCTTTGAGGAATGGGGAGAGGACATTCCCACTACAGTTTTGTTTGGAAAACTTGGCAAGGCTCTCGCCGATCATGTTGACGAACTTGATCTTGAAACCAGAACGCATATCTTCCAAATCATCGAGAGTGGTCTTGCAAGCAGCAATGTGGCGCTCAAGGAACTTGTGGCGACGGGTTTACTAGAGGCCTTTTATTTGCGAGTCTCTGGCGTTTCTGGTCATTGGAATCGGACTAGAGATTATCTCGGTCCTCTATCTACTGCTTATCTGGTGGAGTGGGGGGGGATAAATTCTTGACGCAGAAGAATCGAACCCGACCACAGTTGGGGTTGTCGTTTCTATGGAAAAATTTCTTCTGGCCTGCAGACGTTAGGCTTACGGATCCTACGAGGATAATGGAAAATTCGTGAAGGACGGGACCCGTGATGGTGTCAGTATTCTTATCGTACTTGAGCCACCCAGCAAGGGCGGAATTGTTACTTATATGCGGGATAAGCGCCGACTGTTTGTTACCTCTCAAGCTGGGACACTGGTCAACATTACGTCCGCTATGCCCCGGGGAGGTAGCTAGTCAGCTATGGAAGTTCTCAACGTAAAATCAAGGATGCATTACATTATCGCCAAGTGACTATGACTGGATTTGATATGCTGAAGTGGGTACCTTGCGACTCCCGCAGCGACATGGAGGCGCGCGCTTCTGGGGAAAATGTGCTGGGACGCTGCTGACCTGCGATGTGAATACGTGGGGATATGTTCAAACGCCGGAAGGCTCGCATCTGAACGTTGGTTACGCGAACTTAGGTCTGGTGCCGCAGGCCGTGCTCGATGGTCAACGTATGCTCGTGGGTATCAATGAATGTTTGGTCTGCTACGACTTGACGATCGGTATCAAGTGCTTCTCCTTCCGCGTGCCTTTGGTGTTTCACGAATTCATCGAGATTGGTGATTCGCTAATTGTTCGAGATGAGATGGGCTTTGTCGGCATTGCTCAAGATGGCACTGAGCTTTGGAAGCTTGGTACCGAAGGTGTCGTTGAAAGCTATACGGTGACATCGTCCAAAATCAGCGGGCAAACGACTGAGGGGTCGCGTTTCTCATTTGAGCTACCTATGAGACGGCGGTAGCCTTGGCGTTTGTTTTGCGCCGAGTGATGCCCGACTACAGGACATCCACACGGCGACGCACCCGGCGCGGCTGGCGGCGCAGCCAGCGCGATCGCGGCGCCATTGATTCGGGATACGGTGTATGCCGATAGCACGGTTGCGAAATATAGCGACGATCTCAACCGGTTGGCTTTGACGGTTGGACTGGCGACATTGATCGGCGGCGCGGCTGGTGCTTTGCTGGGGACAAATGCGACGTCGGCGGCGTTGACTGCGCAGAATGACTGCAATCAGTGGCTCTGGTCCTGGACTATCAACAACACCAAGCCCGGCGCTAGCTGACAGCCCGTACAGTCCTTCTAATGTAGAGGTTCGCGTAAAGCCGCCATATCAAACCAATCCGGCGCATGACACGGGGAGTTCGTTGTATAAACCCGAATAAAACACCTGAGCCTTTTGACGCTCAGAGCGCATACAACGCTGGAGCAGTTCGGGGAGGCATGGGGACGGGGTATGCGTTGGGTGAAAGCGGCTACTATCGGCATTTCTCGGACAATGCTGGTGCGGTGCATTTCAGTGGATCAGTTCCCAAATCATAGGTGCCAAATAGTGTTCTGAAACAGTTGGGGAAGTAGCCATGGAGTTTGGTGATAGATATAGATTTTCGATAGCGCTAGAGGTGGACCGGAACTGCGGTGGTCCATGGTTGTTCGGGAGATTTTGCTACTGGCTGGAGGGAAAAGTCGTTGGAGACTACGGCATGGGGACTTCTCTGCGAGATATTCTTTTTCAGATGAAGTATATTATCGGTGATAGAGGAGGGAGATTATGTCAGAAGCTCCTTATGTTGCCGGGGGAAAAGATATTCGGCATGATTTCGGATGCGCTAGACGGAGTCAGTGATGAAATTCTTGGCTATACACACCAGGATTTTTTGCCCGCGCGACTTGATGTGCGTATACCGGTCGATGTTTTTGATTGCTGGAAGATATATTTAGTCGAAGGTGTGAGCGAGGCGAAGCTCCTATATCGTAGCCTAAATTCGGATAAATTGAATGTGGCAACACTGAATTCGGGGGAATTCGACACAGTATTTGAGTCGGCATATAACTATCTTGAGCGTCTTTACCAAGAAATTGGTGATGAGGCCGGAGAGTCGTTTCGCAGAGATAATAATGGCACATCCAGTGATGATTTTTTCGATGGGAGTTGAATTAATTTTTGAAAAATTCGGCTAGAGGGCGCTATCAGTCCTGATATCTGTCCCCGGGGCCTAGTGATACGGTGATGTAGAAGAGCCGTTGCCGTTGCCGGAGAAGCCTGAGGTAGTCCGACCATTCAGGTCCGACAGCAATTAGTGCAACCGGCCTTCGGATTGGCCTCACCTACAAAGACGGCCGCAGGCGGTCTCCTTGTTAGTTCGGCATTTGCTGCTTTGCGACGGCTGCGGTCGCGTGGGCGGCTGATGCAATGCGTCAGGACCAGATTGAATCGTCTCAGCGATTCAAGGGTGTCTACGACACGCAGGACAAATCCGGTACGCTTACCTCCAATGCGACTGGACCTAGCGCTGGTATTGACGGTGATGGGATGAAAATTGCCGGAACGCGTGTCAGCATCGACGATCTGCAGAAATGTGGATCGGTTGTAGCGCGGCCGGATGGCGTATGGGATTTCACGGGAACTACTAACTTGGACACGGGAAAGCCGTGAACATTGGCGCAAGCACTCAACAATGAAGGGGGCTGACGGGAGGGTTCCAAGGACTAGAAGGCACGCCTGCAAAATCACCATACTTACCAGGCACATTTACCGACAAGGTGTTGGAGTCTTTTGCTGGGCCGCATGATTTCCTTGGTAGCCTTACTGCTGACGACAGCCTTGGCAACCTGAAGGAAGGCATGACATCATTCCAGCGCATGATGTTCGAAATCCAGACGGATATTGACATCCCGTTGGCGGCGCCTTTCGCCGCAGTCACATTGCTGAATCAATATGGCATCGATTGGTCGATATTCCGTAACCAGGCACAGAAAAAAAGGACAAAAAATGACGCGAGCTAAGTCATGTATTGTGGGACTGGCTCTTAGTTGTACTGCTTGTTTCCATTCCCCGCCGAACTACCCAGGTGCTGGAGGCAACAATCTTGATCCGGCAGAGTACGCGGCTGCACGTTGCCCGAATCTCAGTGGGCGATATGAAGGGATGGGTGAACTCATTGAAGGGGATGCAACAGCAAAACAAGGGGAGAGGAACTGGCGGCTATCAAATGTTTTTCCCTTCCGGGACACTCGTCAATTGAAAGACGTGCTAGCTACTTCCCAGTCAAGCGACGCTCGGTACCTCTCCCTTATTTACGCAAAAGTGAGGATGAGAGAGCGTCTTGTGACACTCGATCTGCAATATGAGGGCGGAAGATCTATTGAGTACGTTTCGTCCTTTGAGAACAAGGGCAGATTTGTTTGCACTGGTGAGAATGGAATCATTTCTTGGGGAGGGTCAAGTGATGGGGGGCGATCTGAGTTTGGGCCAAATCGTTCCGATTCTGTCGTCACTTTGTACCTGGATCCCTCTGGAAATCTCATCTTTGAACGTGGAATGCAAGTCCACATGAGTCTGCGCCTCGGCGCAATTCCCGTGGGGACAGCCAAGTACTTCGCTATCTATCGATTCAAACGGCTACCCGAGAGTATGAAATAAGGATCCACCTGTAATCCGTACATCAAAGTCCAGAAACTGCGGCCAGCCGCGCTAGAGCAGACTGGACAATGGAATCAAAGCGTAGGGGCGTGCCCGGTTGCTGACGGTGTGGGGTTCATAGGCAAGAGACACGGCCCGCGGCCGCGCCTCCTGCATCGAGCGCTAGTACATCCCCTGAATCCGACCGACAGCCAGATCCAACTGCACCTTCTGCGGCAAGAGCAGCGCATGCAGCCCGAGGCCAAACGTCGAGTCTTCACGCTGCTGGTCCAGCATGGCAAGGACCGATTCCAGCGCCGCGCTGACGCGCAACAACGCATCACAGCTTTCGAGCGTGGCGTCGCGCACGGTATCGCCGAGCGCGCCGAGTTCGGCGGTGATCTCTGAAAAGACCGGCCCGGCGCGCGGCGCGTCGGGGTCGGCCATCAAGATCAGTTCCGCGACGAGATCCCGGTATCGCGAGGCCGCGAGGGTTGGATTTTCGGTGCTGGGTGGATTGTGCTGCGTCGATGCTGGCGCGGGATTGGCGCCGGTGCCGATGTGGTCAGGAAAAGCAGTGTGGCTTTGCATGAGACCTCCGTGTGTGGGTTGGAGGCCCGCTGTCCGCTGTCAATCGGGGTGGGCAGGCCAAGGCAGGGTTGACAGACCGGCACACACGCAACCGGCGAGCCCGGAGGCTCCCCCACCGAGGCCCGCCCATTGAATCATATGGGCGTGCGACGGCTACGGACGAAAAAAGCCGCTGCTGCGCGGCTTCGTCCGGCGTGTAGTGAGCAGGCTGTCAAACCCGGTCGCCCGTTGTTTCAGACGACGAGCCGATTCTTCGCGATCAGCAAAGGGCTGTCAATACAACCGCGCAAGCAGAATGTTAACTTGTGCTACCGCACCGCCCCCTGAACGAAGCCCACACACGCCATCCCCGCACGTCACTACATCCCACCCGCCTGCGCCCTCAACAACCCCACAAACGCCTGCGCTTGCCGGCTCGGCGTATCGAAGCGAGAGCGCACCAGGCTTAGCGTCAGCGGAATGTGTTCGCGCAGCGGCCGCACCACGGTGCCGGGCCAGCCGGCGCGGCCGACCGAGAATTCGTCGACGATGGCCAGGCCCACGCCGGCGCGGACCAGCGCGCAGGCGATCTCGGCGCGTTCGATGTCGGCGCGCGCGCGCCACTCGACGCCGGCTTGCGCGAACGCCGCCGCCATCAACTGCCCGAACGGGATCTGGCGCGCGTAGAGCACCAGCGGGTGGGCGGCGACCTCGGCCAGCGTCAGCACCGGCGATGCGGCGAGCGCGTGCCCTTCGGGCAGGATGCAGACCATGCGGCCCTGCGCGAACGGTTCCACCACGAGGTTCGGATGTTCGATCGGCAGCACCGACACCGCCAGTTCGGCCTTGCGGCCGAGCAGCTCGAGCGCCATGTCGGCCAGCAGGGTGGTGCGCATGGTGAGCCGGACCTGGGGATGGGCGTCGAGGAAGGCGGCCATGATGGGCGGCAGGAAGTTCAGCGCGAGGCTCGGGCTGGAGCAGATCTTGAGCACGCCCTGGGGGTTGGTGGCGAGGTCGCGCGCGAATTCGTCGATGCGCAGCGCTTCTTCGTAGAGCGAGCCGACTTCCTGGAACAGCAGTTGCGCTTCGGCGGTCGGCCGCAGCTTGCCCTTGACGCGTTCGAACAGCCGCAGGCCGAGGCTTTGCTCGGTGTAGGCGATCAGCCGGCTCACGGCGGGCTGGGAAATGCACAGCAGGCTGGCGGCGCCGTTCATGGAGCCGGTCAGCATGACGGCCCGGAAGACCTCCATTTGTCTGAGTTTGAAGCGCATCGATAACAGATGGTTATAACCCACAATCACAAGAGCATACGACAAATCACGGCAAAACCCATACGATCTGGAGCACATGCCGGGATACGGACGGCAAAAAAGACATAGGAAGAGAGGAGACCACATGCGCCGCAAGATCGGCTTTATCGGCCTGGGAATGATGGGCTTGCCGATGCTCGAAAACCTGGCCACGGCCGCGGACCTGGAGATCCGGGCCTTCGACACCGCCGACGCGCCCTTCGCGCAGCTCGCCGGCCATGCCGCCTGGGGCAGCACGCTCACGCGCGCCACGGCGCTGGAGGCGCTGGCCGGCTGCGAGGTCGTGATCACGATGCTGCCGAACAGCCCGATCACCAACGCGGTCGTCGCCGGCGAGGGCGGCCGCGCGGGCCTGGCGGACATCCTTGCCGCGGGCGCCACCGTGGTGGACATGGGTTCGTCCAACCCGGCCGATACGCGCCGCCTTGCCGCCACGCTGGCCGGGCGCGGCATCGCGCTGGTCGACGCGCCGGTCTCGGGCGCGGTGGCCAAGGCGCGCGCCGGCACGCTGGCGATCATGGCCGGCGGCGATCCGGCGCACGTGGAGCGCGTGCGCGCGCTGCTGGAGCACATGGGCGAGACGCTGATCGTGACCGGCGCGGTCGGCTCCGCGCACGCGATGAAGGCGCTCAACAACTACGTCTATGCGGCCGGATTGCTGGCCGCATCCGAGGCACTGCTGATCGCGCAGCGCATGGACCTCGACGCGGGCATCTTCGCGAGCGTGCTCAACGCGTCGAGCGGCCGCAACGTGGCCACGGAAACCAAGCTGGCGCAGTTCATCATCCCGGGCACGTTCAACGCGGGCTTCGCCATGCGGTTGCAGGCCAAGGACCTTGCCACGGCCGCGGGGCTGCAGGCCCTGGCGGGCGTCGAGGCGCCGCAACTGTTGCTGTGCGCGTCGCTGTGGCAGCAGGCCGCCGGGGCGCTCGACCCGCGCGCGGACAACACGGAGATCATCCGCTACCTGGACAAGCAGGCGTAGCACGGGCGGCCTCGCGCCGCCACGACAAGAACACAAGAGCACAAAAGCACAAAAGCACAAGAGGAGACAACAACATGCGCATTTACCGAGGCATTGCCGCCGCGGCAATCGGCCTGGCTTTCAGCATGGGCGCGCTGGCCGGCGGTTATCCCGAGCGGCCGATCCGGATGGTGGTGCCGTTCCCGGCCGGCAGCATCACCGACGTGGTTGCGCGCGCGCTCGCCGAGCCGATGTCGCAGGACCTGGGCCAGCCGTTCGTGATCGACAACAAGCCCGGCGCCAACGGCATCATCGGCACGCAGCAGGCCGCGCAGGCCAAGGCCGACGGCTACACGATCGTGATCGTCGGCGTGACCACCGCGGCCAGCAACGTGAGCCTGTTCAAGAAGCTGCCCTACGATCCGGTCAAGGACCTGCAGCCGCTCGGCGGCGTGGCGGAGACGCCTTACCTGCTGGTCGGCTCGCCGGACGCGCCGGGCAAGCGGGTCGGCGACGTGTTCAGCTACGCGCGCCAGAACCCGGGCAAGCTGACCTATGGCTACGGCTCGGGCAGCGCGCAGGTGTTCGGCGCGAAGCTCGCCCACATGGGCAAATCGGACATCACGCAAGTGCCGTACAAGGGCGGCCCGCAGGCGCTGACCGACGTGATGGGCGGCATCGTCAAGCTGACCTTCACCGATTTCGCCAACGGGCTGCAGCAGGCGCGCGCCGGCAAGGTCAAGGTCTATGGCGTGAGCACGCGCGAGCGTTTTCCGCTGGCCGCGGACATTCCCACGCTCAACGAGAGCGGCGCGCCGGGTTTCGACCTGACGGTGTGGTTCGGCCTGATGGCGCCGGCCGGGCTGCCGGACGACGTGGCGCGGCGCCTGTCGGCCTCGCTCGACAAGGCGCTGTCCTCGGACGAGCTGATCCGCCGCTTCGCGGCGCAGGGCCTGACGCCCAAGCGTCAGCCGGCGCCGGACTTCGGCGCCTTCGTCAAGGCCGAGATCGGCAAGTGGGCGGCCATCGTCAAGGAAGCCGGCATCACGCCGGAATAGGCGGTGCTGGCCGTGCTGGCTGCGCTGGCCGCGCGGTCGGCGTTGCCCGCTTTTTTTCTGTGTTTTCTGGAGAGTTTCCCGTGTCCCTGATCGAAATCCGCAAGCGCTGCCTGATCGTCGAAACCACGTATCACGAAGGCGGCCCGCCGCCCGAGAAACCGCTCAAGCTGGCGGCATCGTGCGCGGTGATCCGCAATCCCTACGCGGGCCGCTACGAGCCGGACCTGATGCCGTTCATGTCGGAGCTGCGCTCGCTCGGCTCGCTGCTCGCCGGCGAACTGGTCGACACGCTCGGCGGCAAGGACAAGGTGGAGGTCTACAGCAAGGCCGCCATCGTCGGCATCAACGGCGAGATGGAGCATGGCGCGGTGTGGCACGAGGCGGGCGGCTGGGCCATGCGCACCGTGCTCGGCGAGCCCAAGGCGATGGTGCCGGCGGTGAAGGCCGTGGCCTCGGCCGGCTACCGGATGATGGTGCCGGTGCACTACATCCATGCGTCCTACGTGCGCAGCCATTTCAACAGCATCGAGATCGGCATCCAGGACTCGCCGCGCCCCGACGAGATCCTGTTCGCGCTGGTCATGGGCACCGGCGGCCGCGTGCATTCGCGTCTCGGCGGCCTGCTCAAGGAGAACGTCGTCGGGGCCGACGGGCAGCGGTAGCGCTCAGGCATCCACCAGCGCCTGCTCCCGCAGCCAGCCTTCCAGCGCCTGCGCCGACATCGGCCGCGCATAGAGGAAGCCTTGTAGCTCGTCGCAGCCGAGGCTGCGCAGGATGTCGGCCTGGTGCCGGCTTTCCACGCCTTCGGCGACCACGCGCAGGCCGAGGTCGTGGCCCAGTTCGACGATGGCCTTGATGACGGCGAGGTCGGCGGGCGCGTCGAGCATGTCGTGCACGAACGCGCGGTCGATCTTGAGCCGGTCGAGCGGGAAGCGGTTCAGGTAGCTGAGGCTGGAGTAGCCGGTGCCGAAGTCGTCGAGCGACAGCTTGACGCCGAGCGCTCGGATCGCGTTGATCGCGTCGAGATAGTTTTCCGCGCTGTCCATCAGCACGGTCTCGGTGATCTCCAGCTCGAGCCGTTCCGGCGCGACGGCGTGGCGCGCGAGGCTCGCGCGCAGCGTGGCGGCCAGGTCGGCGTCGCGCAGCTGGATCGCCGACAGGTTGATCGACATGCGGATGCCGGGCAGGCCGGCGGTGCTCCACTGCGCGAGCTGGCGGCACGCTTCGTCGATCACCCAGGCGCCGATCGGGATGATCAGGCGCGTGTCTTCCGCGATCGGGATGAACTGGGCCGGCATCACGCTGCCGAGCTGCGGATGGGTCCAGCGCAGCAGCCCTTCCACGCTGATGACGGCGCCGGTGATCGCGTCGAGGCAGGGCTGGAAGGCGAGGCGCAGTTCCTGGCGCTCGACCGCGGTGCGCAGGCAGGCTTCGAGCGTGAGCCGCTGGCGCGCGCGCTCGGCGATGTCGGGCGAGAAGAATTTCACCAGGTTGCGCCCGGCCGCCTTGGCCTGGTACATGGCCGCGTCGGCGTTCTGCATCAGGGTGTCGATGTCGGTGCCGTCGTCCGGGTACATCGCCACGCCCACGCTGCACGAGACCTGCAGCGTGGCGCCGCCGATCGCGTGCGGCTCGCGCACGAGCGGCAGCAGGCGGTCGTCGATGGTGCTGGCGACGTCCGCCGCGCCGCCGATGTCGTTCAGGATGACGGTGAATTCGTCGCCGCCCAGCCGGCTCACGGTGTCGCCGCTGCGCACGGCCTGCAGCAGGCGCCGCGACACCGAGCGCAGCAGCGCGTCGCCGATGTGGTGGCCGAGCGAATCGTTGATGTCCTTGAAACGGTCGAGATCGATGAACAGCACGGCCACGCGCGCCGGCGAGTTTCTCGCGCGCTCGAGCGCGATGCCCAGGCGCTTGGTGAACAGCGCGCGGTTCGGCAGCTCGGTGAGCACGTCGTGCTCGGCCAGGAACTGGATGCGCGCCTCGCTCTTCTTGCGGTCGGTGATGTCGATCAGCGTGCAGATGTAGTGCGAGACGTTGCCGCGCTTGTCGCGCACCGCGCTGATCATCAGCCAGGCCGGGTAGTCGCCGCCGTAGCGCCGCCGGATCTGCGCCTCGCCGTTCCACACGCTCGACAGGTCGACCAGCGTCGCCAGCCCCTCGATCAGCGGCGTGCCGCCCGCGGCCGCGACGACGAACTCGGGCAGCTTGCCGGTGACGTCTTCCGCGCGATAGCCGGTGGCGCGGTAGAACGACGCATTGGCCGTCAGCAGGCGCCGCTCCTGGTCGAGGATCAGGATCGCTTCCGAGGATGCCTCGAACACCTTGCCCCACAGCTCGAGCCGCTGCTCCATCAGCTTGATCTGGTTGATCGGCGTGAAGGCGGTCAGCACCGCGTCGCGCCCCTGGAACTTGAGCCGCCGCGCGGACAGCATGGCCCAGGTCGGCTCGGCGCTGGCCTTCCAGCGCACCTCGAATTCCTCCACCGCGTCGCGGTCGGACAACTGCTGGAAGAAGCGCGCCCGCACGGGCGAGTCGAGCGCGAAGGCCCACGGGTCGGCCGTGCAGCCGTTGAGCCAGTAGAGCGCGGGCTGGTTGGCGTGCAGCACTTCGTGGCCGGGGACCGCAGTCACCATCATCGGCACCGGCGTGGCTTCCACCAGCGCGTGCTGCGCGGCGGAGGCGCGCGCCGTGGCGGCGAGTTCCTTCTGCACGTCGCGCTCGCGGTCGAGCTGCTCCAGCATCTCGTTGAAGCCGCGCACCAGCTGGCCGATCTCGTCCTGGCTGTGCCAGCTCGCGCGCAGCGTGTGGTCGCCGGTGCGGCGCACGGTGTCCATCACGCGCGCCAGTTGCCGCAGCGGCCGCGAGATCTGCTGCGCGACGAAGTACACCATGCCGAGGATGCCGCACAGCAGGAACAGCGCGGTGCCCAGATGCAGCCACATGCGCGAGAACAGCCCGCGCACCCGCGCGTGGAGCAGCGTGTCGAGCTGCTCGCTGGTGTCGCGCCAGGTGTCGCGCACGCTCAGCACCAGCGCCTGCTGCGCGGTGTCGAGGTTGGCGAGCAGGGCGGGGTCGGTCTTGTCGCTGCCGTTCACCACGATGCGCGCGGCGTGCCGGTACGCTTCCACCGCGGCCCGCATGCGCGCCACGGAAGGCGCCAGCGCGGTGCCGAGCGCGCGGTCGGCGGCGCCGGCCTCGGCGAGGTCGGAGCGCAGGCCTTCCAGCACCGCGTCGAGCTGGCCTTCGAGCACGAGGTAGCGCGTGCGCAGGGCCTCGCGGGATTCCTGCCCGTGCATGCCGTCGTGCAGGCGCCGGCCGATGCCGTGCACCGCGTCGACCAGCGCCGGATAGCGCAGGATCGACAGCGACATGGCGTAGTAGCTGTCGAGGTCGGGGTCGAGGATCAGGTTGGACTGGTTGCCGATGCGCGTGACGAGCTCGCGGCAGGCCTCCAGGGCCTCGCCCACGGTGGCGGGCGTTGGCTGCGGCTCGCGCGCGATGGCAGCGAGTGCCGCGCGCACGCGCCGGCTCAGCTCGGCGCTCTGCATGTGCGTGCCGTACTGCTGCTCGGCGTGGGCCAGCTCGGCCCCGATCTGCTCGAAGCGCGCAGCGGGCGGCCGCGCCCCGGCCTCGGTCAGCGCGACGTCGGCCAGCGCGTCGCGCACCGTGTGCAGGTAGATGTTGCCGCCGATCTCCTTGTTGGAGAAATCGATGGCGATGTATTTCTCGTGGATCAGTATCCCGCTGATATAGACCACCGCGCTCAGATCCAGCAGATAGATCAGCAGCAGCTTGCGGCCCACGCGCAGGCGCCCGAGAAACCGGAAGAAGGGATTGTCTTTCATCGTGCGCGCACCGTCGCGCATTATTTAGGGTGACTCATGGCGCACTCCAACGGGCTGGCGGGAAAGAGGCAAGAAAGATGCCGGGCCTGGCTGGAGGGTTGGCTGGCATTCCCATATCGACGCCCGCGCGCCGCGGCTTTAGCGTTTGGCGGATATTCCCCGTGACGGTGCGTGCGTGCCGCAGGAGGGTGCGGGAAGCTGGCGGCCGGCACCATTGCGGCCCCTCCGCGTCACTGTTCGGGGTCATTGTTCCGGCCCCGCGGAGGCCACTCTTTGGTGGGGGGCATTTTTGGCGATACGTGCCGTTATTTGTCATTAACGACAATGTTGATCAACGATGACTGCTGCCATTGCGACCTGCGCGGCAGCCGGCGCGGCATGCAGCAATGACGCGGGCAACGCGCGGCCGCTGGCCGGCAAATATCAAGCAGACAGGAGAATTCATGGGGCGTATCCGTCTTGCCGGCGCATGGCTGGCGTTGAGCCTGTTTCTCGGCGCATGCGCGCCTTCGGTACCGATTTCGCAATCGAAGGTCGAGATATCCGGCCGGGAGGCGGCGGCACGGCGAATCCGGCTGCTGGAGCCGGCCGCCATCAAGCTCGATACGGGATATTCGCGCACGCTTGCCCAGGACTCGGTCTGGCAGTCCTTCGGGCGTCTTCCGCAGGGCCAGGTTTTCAGGCCGGTCGGCACGATTTTCACGATTGAAGGCCGCCAGGTGCATGAGGCGTACCTGGTGATCGAAGAACAAAAACTGGTGGGATTCTATTTGCCCGGGGAGGAAAACTATTCCCCGCTTTCAACCGCGGTACCCCTTAAATTCGGAGATATCAAGTGATTCGTGCTGTACGGACTGTAGTGATGGGCCTGGCCCTGGCTGGTCTTGTGGCGGGCTGCGCTTCCGGCGTGAAGCATTCGGAAATGGCCGCATCCATACCTACCATCAAGCAAGGCGAGGGCCGTATCTACTTCCTGCGCTCGGCATCCATGCTCGGCGCGGCGCTCCAGCCGGATATCCGCCTCAACGACCAGGTGGTGGGCGAGTCCAAGCCGGGCGGCTTCTTCTTCGTCGATCGTCCGGCAGGCAAGTATGTCGCCGCCACCGCGACGGAGACCGAGAAGACGCTCAGCTTCGGTCTCGATGCGGGGGAAACGAAATACGTGCGCAGCTCGCCTTCGTTTGGCCTGGTGGTCGGCCGGATCGTGCTTGAGCTGGAAACGCCGGAAAAGGCTAAGGAAGACCTGCCGTCGCTGAGCTACACCGGCAATGCGCTGACGCCGCAAGCGAAATAAGGCTGCCGGGGGCGGTCTCGCGCGGCGCCCCGGCCCAGGCCGGCGGCATGCGCGCTCCCATATGCGAAAACCGCCTTTCCATAGCCGAAAAGTTGTCTATACAAGTAGCGGGCGGCCCGATAACATCGGTCTGATCTACAAGCGCGCGCGGTCCCGGCGCGCTTGTTGTCTTTCCATGTTTCCGGAGTCAGAAGTGAACCGTCTTGTCCGCCTGTTGGCCGATTCCCTTGTCATCCGCATCGCCGGCGCCGCCTTGCTGGCCTGCGCGAGCCTGCCGGCGCCGGCCGCGGGGCCGGCCGGGGCGGAAGGCTATCCGGCGCGCCCGGTCCGGGTGATCGTGCCGTTCGCGGCGGGTGGCGTGGCGGATGCGCTGCCGCGCCTGGTCGGGCAGAAGCTGGCGGAGCAGTGGGGCCGCCCGGTGGTGATCGACAACAAGCCGGGCGCGGCCGGCAATATCGGCATGGAAGCGGCGGCGCGCGCGCCGGCCGATGGCTACACGCTGGCGCTGGCGCCGGCGGGCAACCTGACGGTGAACCCGATTCTGTTCCCGAAGCTCGGCTTCGAGGTGAAGGACCTCGTGCCGGTCACGCTGCTGGCGACCTCGCCGAACGTGCTGGTGGTGAATCCGGGCCTGCCGGCGCACACGCTCAAGGCGCTGGTCGAATATGCGCGCGCCCATCCGGGCGAGCTGAACTTCGCTTCGCCGGGCAACGGCAGCGGCGCGCACCTCGCGGGCGAGCTGCTGAACCTGGAGGCGGGCATCAAGACCATGCACGTTCCCTACAACGGCATCGCGACGGCGCTCAACGACGTGCTGGGCGGGCAGGTGCAGATGGTGTTCGCGGGCGTGTCGAGCGTGCTCCAGCACATCCGCTCGGGCAAGCTGGTGGCGGTCGCGGTGGCCGGGCCGCACCGGCTGGCGCAGTTGCCGGGCGTGCCGACGGTGGCGGAGTCGTATCCGGGCTTCGACGTGACCTCGTGGTACGGGCTGGTGGCGCCCAAGGGCACGCCGGACGCGGTGGTGCGCAAGTGGCAGGCCGACGCGGCCGCCGTGCTGCGCCAGCCGGAGGTGCGCGAGAAGCTGCTGGGTCTCGGCCTGGAGCCGGTGGGCAGCACGCCGGAAGCGTTCGCCAGGACCATCTCCAGTGAAACCCTGAAATGGCGCGCGATCGTGCATCGCGCGAAAATCCAGCCGCTGCAGTCGTAGGCCGGAATCGGGCACCGGCACCGGCACCAGTACCGGCAACCGTCCGCGCTCTCCGCGCGCCGGCTCGCGCGAGCCGGCGCTGTCTTTCCTCCCTCCCGCCTTCCCGCCTTCCCGCCTTCCCGCCCTCCCGCGTTTCCCCAGCCCCCGGCAGCCTCGCCCTAGGGTAATCCCCAATATGCCGTATCATCTCGCCCGGTGCATTGGCCGCCAGGGCAGGCCGCGTCGCGGGCGCGGCACATTTCTGCCTTTGCGCTGTCCAACGTGCCGGATTTCATAGTGAAACAGGTAGCGGATTCGCCATATGGCGGGTCCGGGGTGGCGGGGCGCCTTGTCGGGACGTCTGCCGCCTGTGATGCAGGAGAGGCTTTTGGCGACAAACGAAACCCAGCGCAGAACTGAGGTCGACCTGATCCGCGGCGTGGCGCTGATCTTCATCGTGGTGGATCACGTCAACGGCAGCGTGCTGGCTGACTACACCATCCGCAATTTCGCGTTCTTCGACGCGGCGGAGATCTTCGTCTTCCTGGCCGGCTATTCGGCCAGCTCCGCCTTCCTGGCGATGGAGGCGCGGCATGGCGCGGCCGCCGCGCAGAGCCGCCTGGTGCGGCGCAGTTGGGAAATCTACAAGGCCTTCGTGCTGACCGGGCTGCTGATGCTGGTGTTCGGCCTGCTGCTGGCGCTCGCGCGCGTGCCGGCGCCGGCGGTGGTGTCCACCGAGGCGCCGATCTTCATGGCGCATCCGTTCAGCACGCTGATCGAGGTGTTCAGCGTGGCGCGCCAGCCCTTCGTCTCCGACGTGCTGCCGATGTACGCGGTCTTCATCCTGTGCGCGCCGCTGTCGATCCGCATGGCGCGCGCGCGGCCGCTGACCTTCGTCGGCGCCAGCGCGCTGCTGTGGCTGATGGCGCCGATGCTCACGCCGCTGCTGCCGAGCAGCGACGGCAACGGCTGGAGCTTCAACCCGTTCGCGTGGCAACTGATGTTCGGCCTGGGGCTGATGTCGCGCCTGCGGCCGGACGTGATCCTGCCGCGCCAGCCGCTGGTGCGCTGGGTGGTGACGGTGCTGGCGGTGGCGATGACGCTGGCCGGCGTGCTGCTGGCCTACCTGTGGATGCGCCCGCACGTGTACGAGCCGTGGCTGCCGGCATGGCTGCCGACGATGGTGTTCCCGCTGCCCAAGAAGAGCCTGGCGGCGCTGCGCGTGGCGAGCTTCCTCGGGCTGGCGTGGCTGGCCTACCTGGCGGTGCGCGCGGGCTGGGTGGCGCGGCTGGCCTCGGTGATGGGCCCGGTGGTGCAGATCGGCCGCCACAGCCTGTTCTGCTTCGTGTTCGGCGCGGTGGTGTCGGTGGTGATCGAGGGCTTTACCTACGGCATCGCCGGCGGGCGGCCTTCGCGGCCCATCGCGCTGGGCGGCGACATCGTGGCGGTGGCGCTGCTGCTGGTGATCGGCGGCTGGTGGGGGCGGCGCAAGGAGGGGCGCAAGGCGGCGGTGGCCGCCCGGCAGTTGCGCGCGGTGCCCTGCGCGAACGGCCGCGGCCTATGAGCGGGCCGCGGCGCGCTGCCGCGTCCGCGGCTTCGGCGCGGCCGATGCGGTCGATGCCGCCTTCTCCCTGCCGGCGGCCAGCAGGCCGGTCAGCACGAACTGCTGCACGCCTTGCCGCCATTGCGCCAGCGCCACCTTCGGGCGCGTGGTGGGCCCGGTCGGCTTGGCGCTGAAGAACATGCTGACGCCGTGCATGGCGGACCAGGCGCAGCGCACCATCATGTCGTCGAACTGCGCGTCCAGCCCGTTCTCGCTGAAATAGTCCTGCACCGCGCCGTAGAGCAACTGGTAGGAAGCCGCGCCCGCCTCCAGCAGCTCGGGGTAATTCTCCTTGCCGACGATCTGCGGGCCGAACATCAGGTAGAACAGGGCGGGGTGCCTGACGGCGAATTCGATGTAGCCGTCCATCACCGTGAGCAGCCGTCCCTCGGCCGTCATGTCGGGCGACATGCGGGCGCGCCGTATCGCCACCAGCTCGCGGAAGCCGTCGGCGGCGATGGCGGCGAGCAGTCCTTCCTTGTCGGCGAACTGGTTGCGCGGCGCCCCGTGCGAGACCCCCGCGAGCCGCGCCGCCGAGCGCAGCGTCAGGCCGTGGACGCCTTCGGTTGCGAGGATCTCCCTGCCGCAGCGGATCATTTCCTCGCGCAGGTTGCCGTGGTGGTAGCTCTGGCGGGGCGGCGGGGTGGTGGCGTTGGTCATGGTGTTGCCGTGGGCGGTGTCGTCAGGCCTCCATGTTAGCGCCAACGGCAGCGCGCCCGCCCCGCATCCGCGCGCGCGGCGATGGTGATTGCTATTGCAGCGTGATGTGCTTTTCGGCGACCACCCTGGCCCAGCGCTCCGCGTCCTTGCGGATCTGCGCGTCGAACGCGGCCGGCGTGGTGCCGCTAGGCTCGGTGCCCAGCTCCTGCAGCCGGGCCTTGACCTCGGGCACCGCCACCGCCTTCGCGACCTCCGCGCTGAGACGGTTGACGATCGCGTCCGGCGTGCCGGCCGGCGCGAACAGGCCGAACCAGCCGACGTCGGCGAACTGCGGATAGCCCTGCTCGGCGAAGGTGGGCACGCTCTCCAGGCCCTTCCAGCGGCGCGGCCCGGTCACGCCGAGCGCGCGCACGGTGCCGGCCTGGATATGCGGCTTGATCGCCAGCGGGTCGACGAACAGGCCGTTGATCTGGCCGCCGATCAGGTCCTGGATCGCCGGCGCGGAGCCCTTATACGGCACGTGCATCATGTCGATGCCGCTGACCGAGGCCAGCATCTCTCCCCACAGGTGGGAGCCGGTGCCGGCGCCGAAGGAGCCGAAGTTGAGCCGCTCGGGCGACGCCTTGCCATAGGCCAGGTAGCTCTTGAGGTCCGTCACCGGCAGCTTGCGGTCCACCACGAACACCACGGGCGCTGCCGCGATCCCGGCCACGCCGCGGAAGCTCTTGATGGCGTCGTAGGGCAGGTCCTTGAACAGCGCCGGCTGGATGCTGTGCGCGGAGTTGTTGAGCAGCAGGGTGTAGCCGTCCGGCGCCGCCTTCGAGGCGATCGAGTAGGCCACCACCGTCTGCCCGCCGGGCCGGTTGTCCACCACGACCGGCTGCCCCATCTGCCGCGACAGGGCCGCGCCCACGGTGCGGGCGATGATGTCGGTGCCGCCGCCGGCGGCGTAGGGCACGATGATCCGGATCGGATGGGTGGGGTAATCCGCCGGCTTTTCGGCATGCGCGGGGTGGGGCGCCAGCAGCAGCAAGCCGGCCACCCCGGCCGCGAGGCGCGCGGCCGTGTTGGACGTGGTCATGGTTGTCTCCTGTCTTGATCTGTTTTCGATCTGATTTCGATCTGTTCTCGGTTCCGCATTTCGGCTGGCTTTCGCCAGCCTTTCCGCGCTACTCGTACACCACCGAGTAGCGCGTGGTCAGCGTGGCGAAGGCGGTCTCGATGGTGGCCATCGCCGCGGCGCGCTCGGCTTCGCTCATGGCGGCGGGCAGCACCAGCGTCGAGGCCAGCCCGAGGTCGCCGCGGTCTTCCACGCGGATGTCGCGCACGGGGAGCGGCGCCCCGGCGGCGGCATCGGCCAGCATCTGCTGCTGGGCGCGCCGGATGGCGTCGCCGCGCAGCACGTTCTTCTGGATCTTGCCGACCGCGGTCTTGGGAATGGCGTCGACCAGATAGAACTGCTTGGGCACCGCCGCGCGCTCGGGAATCGCCTCGTAGGCGTAGTGCCTGAGGCGGCCGAGCGGATAGTCGCTGCCCGGCTTGAGCGCGATGTAGGCTACCGGCAGCTCGCCCGCGTGCGCGTCCGGGATGCCGACCGCCGCGGCGTCGAACACGGCCGGATGGCGGTACAGCGCTTCCTCGATCATGCGCGGGTCGATGTTGTTGCCGCCGCGGATGATGAGGTCCTTGGCGCGGCCGGTCAGCCAGAAGTAGCCTTGCGCGTCCATGTAGCCGAGATCGCCGGTGTTGAACCAGCCGCCGTCGAACCAGATGTCCCGGTTGTGCGCCGGGTCGAGGTAGCCGGCGAAGACGTTGGGCCCGCGCACCACCACCACGCCCGGCTCGCCGGGCTCGCAGTCGCGCACGATGCGCCGGCCGGCCACCTTGACCGCCTTCATCTGCTGGTAGGCCATGCGGAACCCGATCGAGCCCGTGCGCGCTTCGCCGTGGCGCGGGTTGCAGGCGCTCAGCGCGGTGCCTTCGGTGAGGCCGTAGCCTTCCAGGATGACCGAGCCGGTCTTCCTGCCGAAGGCCTCGGCGATGGCCGTCGACAGCGGCGCGGTGCCGCAGGTGGCGGCCTGCAGCGAGCCGATGTCGGTATCCTCGAGGGGGATGTTGAGCAGCATGTTGACCACGGCCGGCACCATGCTGAGCGTGGTGACGCGGAAGCGCTCGATGATGCGCCAGATGTTGCGGATCACGGAGGGATCGCGCCAGCCGCCCGAGGTCAGCATGACCACCGAGGCGCCGCGCGCGAGCGGCATCAGGCAGTTGGTCAGCACGCCGGTGACGTGGAACATCGGCACGCCGCACACGCGCACGTCCGTGGGCTGCACGTCGTACTGCATGCCGCTGGCCCAGGCCATGAAGACCTCGTTGCCGTGCGTGTGCAGAGCGAGCTTGGGCGTGCCGGTGGTGCCGCCGGTGTGGAACATCGAGGCGGTGTCCCCGGGGGCGATGCGCCGGCCGCTGTCGAGCGTCTCGGCGCCGAAGCGCGGCAGCTCGGCCAGCAGGTCGACCACGCCATCCTCGCTCGCGGGGCCGCCGCCGGCCTTGATCCAGTGGCGCACGCCGGGCAGCTCCCGGCGGATCAGCATGGCCTTGTTCCAGGCCTCGATGTCCGGGTCGGGGCCGTAGACGATCACCGCCTTCGCGCCGGCGTTGGCGAGCAGGGTGCGGATGATCTCCGGCTCCAGCATCCAGTTGACGGGGCAGGCGATGCCGGCCGCCTCGCTGCCCCAGAGCGCGTATTGCGACTCCGGCGCGACCGGCATGAGGATGCCGATCACGTCGGCCGGCCCCAGGCCGAGCGCATGCAGCAGGTTGGCGGTCTGGGTGATGCGGCCGAACAACTGGCCGTGGCTCACGGTGGTGGCGCGCTCCAGCTCGTCGCCGGAGGCGAAGTGGTGCAGCGCGGGCGCATCGGGCGCGCGGTCGCGCGCCAGGCGCAGCAGGTCGTAGGTGCTGGCCGGCAGGTCGCGCGCCGGCAGCGGGGTCTGCTCGAAGCGCTCGATGTCGCCGAGCGTGGCCACGCGCAGCCCGGGCTGGTAGAGGTCCCGCCGCGCGCGGGCGGCGGCTTCGATGGCGGCTTGCGTCATGGTCAGGATCCCCGGTAGGCCGGACGGCGCTTGTTCAGGAAGGCATCGCCGCCTTCGTGCATGTCGTCGGTGCTGAACAGCGTGGCGAAGGCAAGCTGCTCCATCATCAGCGCCGTATCCAGGTTGGTGTCCTGCCCGTTGTTGATCATCAGCTTGGCCAGGGCGATCGAGTGCGGCGATTTCTCCGCGATGCGGTGCACGTAGGCCTTGGCCTCGTCGAGCAGCTGCGCGGCGGGCACCACCTTGTTGACCAGGCCGATGCGGTAGGCCTCGTCCGGCTTGATGATCTCGCCGGTGAAGATCATTTCCTTGGCGCGCGTCGCGCCCACCAGCCGCACCAGGCGCTGGGTGCCCCCGCGCCCCGGGATCAGGCCGACGTTGGTCTCGGTCTGTCCCATCAGCGCGTTGTCGGCGGCCACGCGCAGGTCGCAGGCCATCGCCAGCTCCAGGCCGCCGCCGAAGCACGGCCCGGCGATGGCCGCCACCACCGGCACGGTGCTGTGATGGATCAGCGCCCACAGGTCGGACGCGCCGCTGGTGGGGCCGAACGCATCGAGCGGGCGGCGCTTGAGCATCTCGACCAGGTCGCCGCCCGAGACGAAGGCCTTGGTGCCGCCCCACAGCACGATGCCGCGGATGGTCTTGTCGGCCATCAGCGCCGACATCGCCGCGTGGATGTCGTTGCGCAGCGCGGCGTTGAGCGCGTTGTACTTCTCGAGCCGGTTCATCGTGACGATGCCGCAGCCGCCGTCGCGGTCGACGAACACGGTGTCGTATTCGGTGATGGGGGTGGTCGGGTTGGTTGTCATTGGCTTGTCTCCTGTCGGCGTGCGCCGTCTTGTTTGTTGGCTTTCCGGTCGTTCAGTGGATGAACTCGAACAGGCCGGCCGCGCCCATGCCGCCGGCCGCGCACATGGTCACGACGCCGTACCTGGCCTTGCGGCGCCGGCCTTCGAGCAGCAGGTGGCCGACCTGGCGCGCGCCGGTCATGCCGTAGGGGTGGCCGATGGCGATGGCGCCGCCGTTGACGTTGACGCGCTCCTCCGGCAGCCCTAGCTGGTCGATGCAGTACAGCGCCTGGCAGCCGAAAGCCTCGTTGAGCTCCCACAGGTCGATGTCGTCGACGGCGAGCGCGTTGCGCTCGAGCAGGCGCGGTACCGCGCGCACGGGGCCGACGCCCATCTCGTCCGGCTCCACGCCGGCCGTCGCCAGCCCGATGAAATAGCCCAGCGGCGCCAGCCCGCGCCGCTGCGCTTCCCGCTCGGACATCACCACCAGCGCGGCGGCGCCGTCCGACAACTGGCTGGCGTTGCCGGCCGTCACCTGGTAGCCCTCGCCCTTGACCGGGGGCAGGGCGCCGAGCTTTTCCAGCGTGGTGTCCGGGCGGTTGCCTTCGTCGGCTTCGAGCAGGCAGGCCTCGGTGGTGGTCTGGCCGGTCGCCTTGTCGGTCACGCCCTTGCGCGTGGCCAGCGGCACGATCTCGTCGCGGAACAGGCCGGCCTGCTGGGCGCGGTCGGTGCGCTGCTGGCTGCGCAGCGAGAAGGCGTCGGCGCGCTCGCGCGACACGCCGTAGCGCCGGGCCAGGATCTCGGCGGTGTCGATCATGTGCAGGTACACGTCGGGCCGGTGCTCGGCCAGCCACGCTTCCTGCTGGGCCACCTTGAGCGTGACCGGCTGCGACAGGCTGATCGACTCGACCCCGCCGGCCACCATGACCGGCACCTTGTCGACCAGCACGCGCTGCGCGGCAAAGGCGACCGCCTGCAGGCCGGAAGCGCAGAAGCGCGTGAGCGTGGTGCCGCTCACCGAGACCGGCAGGCCGGCGCGGATGGCGCCGGCGCGGGCCACGTTGCCGCCGGTGGCGGCGACCGGCTGGCCGCAGCCGAAGATGACGTCTTCCACCTCGCCGCCTTCGAGGCGGGCACGCCGCACGGCATGCTCGATGACGTGGCCCGCCATCGTGGCGCCGTGCGTCTGGTTGAAGGCGCCCCGCCCGGCCTTGCCGATGGGGGTGCGGGCGTAGGAAACGATCACTGCGCGAGACATGGGTTCTCCTTTGGTATGGGTATCCGCACGGGGACTTCCGGTCCTGGTGCGTGGCAGATATAGACAGTGGATAGATTTGGGCGGATCGATCCGGCTGGTTGCCAGGATGCCGCCGGTTTTCCGTGTGTCCAGCCACCCGCACCGGGTGGTCGCCTCGGTGTATCCACTGTCTACATGCTAGTTAGCGGATTTCGGCAGGTCAAGCGCGCGGCGGGCTGGCGAGGGTTTACCTCGATGAAGCGGGAAGAGGAGGGAGAGAGAAAAAAAGGAGGGCCGGCGGCAGCCACATCACCGCGCGGAAATAATGGTTCGCATGCGAAGCGATGGCGATGCGCGGTGGCGCAACGCGCCGCCGCGCGCCGCTAGCGGGACGCCTGCACGGTATCCAGGATTTCGGTGGACAGCGCCTCCGAGCGCACCGCGCGCGCGAGCACGAGGCCGCCGACCATCGTGGCGAGCATCAGGATCGCGTCCTTGCGCGACGACGCGCTGTCGTCGCCCGCGATCAGTTCGATCAGCGCCGCCACGCCGGCCTCGAAGCGCTTGCGGGTCCTGGCGTCGAGCCGTGACACGTCGGCGCCGAGCGCGGCGATGGCGCAGCCGCTGGCGGGCTTGTCGCGGTGCTTCCGGTTCATGTAGGCGTGCAGGATCGCGCGCTTGCGCTGCCGCGCGGGCGCCGCCGCGGCCGCCGCTTCGAGGAAGGCCGTGGTCTGGCCGAAGGCGGCGTCGACCGCGTCGGCGACCAGGGCATCGCGGGAATCGAAGTGCGCGTAGAAGCCGCCGTGGGTCAGCCCGGCGCTTTTCATCAGCTGCGCCAGGCCGACGCCGTCGATGCCGTGCTCGCGGAATTCGGCCGCGGCGGCCTCGACGATCTGCTTGCGGGTTTCGGCCTTGTGTTCCGGCGAGTAACGCACGATTGGACTCCGTAGGTTGAAGGGCGGCGCTGATTGGATGACGATCATCATATCCGGATGATGAAGCGCCCGGCAGCCGATGCCACATCATGCCATGACGATGGCATGACGGTCATCATTCAATGACCGGTCCACGGTGGCGGAAGTGGCGGATACGCCGGCATCCGGCGCTTCATCTTCTTTCCGGTTCTTTAGTATGATGATCGTCATTCAATCGAATGACGCAAGGGCGGAACGTTCGCCCCAACCAGGAGCGATGTGATGAAAGCGAGAGACGTGGTGCTGTGCCATCCGGTGCGAACGGCAATCGGAGCCTATAACGGCGCACTGAAATCGACGCCGGCGACCGAGCTCGGCGCGGCGGTGATCGCCGAGACGTTCCGCCGCTCCGGGCTCGACCCGGAGCTGGTCGGCAGCGTGGTGTTCGGCAACGTGATCCAGGCCGGCAACAAGATGAACCCGGCGCGGCAGGCCGCGCGCGGCGCCGGCCTGCCGGTTTCGCTGCCGGCGATGACGGTCAACCGCGTGTGCGGCTCCGGCGCGCAGGCCATCGCCAGCGCGGCCGACGAGATCCGCCTGGGCTACGTGGACGTGGCGATCGCCGGCGGCATGGAGAACATGGACCAGGCGCCCTACCTGATGCCGGCGGGGCGCTGGGGCAGCCGCATGGGCGACGCGGTGCTGTACGACAGCATGCTGCGCGATGGCCTGGTGGATGCGTTCTCGGGCGAGCATTCCGGCTGGCACACCGAGGACCTGGTGGAGCGCAGCAAGCTGACCCGCGAAGACCAGGACCACTGGGCCGAGCGCTCGCAGCAGCGCTTCGCGCGCGCGCAGGAGCAGGGCCGCTTCGCCGCGCAGATCGTCGGCGTGCCGGTCAAGGCCAAGGGCGGCATGGCGACGTTCAGCGTGGACGAGGCGAACCGGCCGGACACCACCTTCGAGATCCTCGGCAAGCTGAAGCCGGCGTTCCGCAAGAACGGCACCATCACGGCGGGCAACGCGCCGGGGCTCAACAGCGGCGCGGCGGCGATGGTGGTGGCCGAGCGCTCGCTGGCCGAGGCGAAGGGCCTCGTGCCGATGGCGCGGCTGGTGGCCTACGGCGTCGGCGCGGTCGAGCCGGGCCTGTTCGGCCTGGGCCCGGTACCGGCCGTGCGCCAGGCGCTGCAGCGCGCGCAATGGGCGCTGGGCGACGTGGAGCGCGTGGAGATCAACGAGGCGTTCGCGGCGGTGCCGCTGGCGGTGGCCGGCGAGCTGGGCTTGCCGCTCGACATCATCAACGTGGACGGCGGCGCCATCGCGCACGGCCATCCGATCGGCGCCACCGGCGCGGTGCTGACCACGCGGCTGCTGTACTCGATGCGCGCGGACGGCATCCGGCGCGGCATCGTGACGCTGTGCATCGGCGGCGGCCAGGGCATCGCGCTGGCGCTTGAAGCGCTGGACTGAGGCGCCGGACCGACGCGGCGCTAGGCGGTCTTCTGCCGCAGCGCGAAGGCCCGCTGCGCCGCCGGCCGCGCCACGCAGCGCTGGTGCCACGCGGCCACGTTGGCGAGGTCCGCCGCGTCCAGGTCGGCCAGCCGATGCAGCACCGCGGCGAGGTTGAGGTCGGCCACGGTGAAGCTGTCGCCGAGCAGGTAGGGCTGGCGCGCGCAATGGGCGTCGAGCACGGCCAGCGGCTTGCGCAGCGCGGCCTGCGCGGCGGCAGCCTGGGCCGGGTCGCGCTGCGCCTGCGGCAGCAGGCGGGTGTGCTGGGCGAGCTGGGTGGTGAGCGGCTCGACCATCGTGGCGGCCCACAGCGTCCATTGCAGGATGAGGGCATCCTGCCGCGCGGTGCCGTCCCACAGCACGCGGCCGGCGTGCCGGCGCGCGAGGTACAGGGTGATGGCCAGCGATTCGTAGAGGACCAGGCCGTCGTCGTCGATGGCCGGCACCATGCCGTTGGGATTGATCGCCAGGTAGGCCGGCGCCTTGGCTTCGGGCGAGGCGTAGTGCAGCGGAACGTGCTCGTAGGGCAGGCCGAGTTCTTCGGCCGCCCACAGCGGGCGGATGGCGCGCGAGGCGGCGATGCCGTAGATCTTCAGGGTCACGGATGGGGTGCGGGTTGGTTCGAGGGTTGGGAAGGGGCGGCGGCGGGCTCACTCGCCCAGCGCGATGCCGTCCTTGCGCTTGTCCGACGCGCCCAGCAGACTGCCGTCGGCATCGCGCATGACGATCTGCGCGCCGCCGAAATCGCTGCGCCCGCCGAGTTCGCCGAGGCCGGCCGGATCGCCGTAGCCGGCGTCGCGCAGGGCCTTCGCGATGGCCGGCGGCGTGCCGGCTTCGATGGCGAGCGCGGTGTCGGACTCCAGCCGCCAGCGCGGCGCGTCGAGCGCGGCCTGCAGCGGCTGCTGCCACGCCGCCAGCCGCACCAGCAACTGCAGCTGGCCTTGCGGCTGCATCAGCCCGCCGACCACGCCGAAGCCGGCGTGGAAGCGCCCGTCGCGCAGCGCCGCGCCCGGCACCACGGTGTGATACGGGCGCTTGCCCGGCGCCGGGCTGTTGATGTGGCCCGGGCCGGCGAAGCCGAAGCCGCGGTTCTGCAGCACGAAGCCGCAGCCCGGCACCGCGATGCCGGAGCCGAAGCGCTTGAAGATGCTGGTCATCAGCGTGACGGCGAGGCCGTCGCGGTCCACCACCACGGTGCAGACGGTGTTGCCGGCCGGGTCCGCCACGGTCTGCTTGGCGTATTGCATGGCGCGGCCCATCGCCCGCACGGTGCGCAGCACGGCGGCGGGATCGTCCTCGGCCAGCAGGGCCGGATCGAGCTGGCCGAGCTCGTCGAGCGCGTGCAGGATGGCCACGCCGTGCGTGTTGGGCGGGCACTCGAGGATGGTCAGGCCGCGGAACTCGGTGGAAACCGGCGTGCAGAAGTCCCCGCGGTGGGCCGCGAAATCCGCCGCGGCCAGCGCGCCGCCGGCATGGCGGCTGGCGGTCTCGGCCGCCTGCGCGGGCGCGCCCAGGTAATAGGCGTCGGCGCCTTCGGCGGCGATGGCGCTCAGTACCCTGGCCAGTTCCGGGTTGCTGAAGGTCTCGCCGGCCACGGGCGGGCGCCCGGCGCGGTAGAGCGCGGCGCAGACCGGGTCCTGGTGCAGCACGCGGTCGAACACGGCCCATTCGCGCGCGGCCACCGGCGCCACCGCGAAGCCGTCGCGCGCCAGCGCGATGGCCGGGGCGAACAACTGCTTCCACTCCATGCGGCCGTAGCGGCGGTGCAGGTCTTCCCAGCCGCGCACCGCGCCCGGCGTGGTCAGCGAGAGCGCGTGGCGTTCGGGGATGCGCTGGTTGGGCAGACCGGCCAGCGCCTCTACGGGGAAGGCGGCCGGCGCGCGGCCGGTGCCGTTGTAGCTGACCGCATGGCCGTCGGGCTCGACGATCATGGCCAGCATGTCGCCGCCGATGCCGGTGGCCATCGGCTCCACCACGCCGAGGATGGCGTCGGCCGCGAGCGCCGCGTCCACGGCGCTGCCGCCTTCGCGCAGCACCCGCAGCGCCGCCTGGGCGGCGAGCGGGTGGCCGGTGGCGACCATGCAGTGCGGCGCGCGCACGCCTTCGGGCGGGATTGCGGTTGTCATGCGGTTTGCTCCATCAGGGTGAGGGGAATGGGGGGCCTGCGTTTCAGCGTTGCGGCGTTGCGGCGTTTCAGCGCCACAGCACCACGGCGCACATCGTCGATACCGCCAGGCCGGCCAGCACCGGCACCAGCAGCGCGCGCACGGCGTCGAGCACCGGCACGCGCGCGAAGCCGGCGATGGCCACCAGCGAGGACCAGGCGATCAGCGTGCCGCCGCCGGTCCACACCGCGCCCATCTGGCCGACCGCGCACAAGGTGGCGGCGTCCAGCCCGACGGTCGGGCCGAGCGCGCCGGCCAGCGTGCCGGTCAGCGGCAGGCCGGCGAAGCCCGAGCCGTCGATGCCGGTGATCATGCCGACCAGCAGCACGCCGAAGGCCACCAGCACGTGGTTGCTGGGGATCCAGTTCTCGGCGCCCTGGATCAGCTCGAACAGCAGGCTGGGCGCGTGGCCGGCGCCAATCTGCAGGATGGCGCCGGCGGTGTCGCCCGCGCCGATGAAGAAGAAGCCGGCGATCGGCAGCACCGAGCCCATCGCCTTGAAGGCGAACACGAAGCCGTCGGTGATGTGCTCGGCGCTGGTGTCGAGCATCCTGCGCGGGCCTTCGGCGGCCAGCGTGCACAGGATCATCAGCAGCGCGGCGGTGCCGCCGACCAGCGCGGCGGCCTCGCCGCCCTTGAGCTCGGCCATGCCCAGGCCGAGCTTGGGCGAGACCATCAGCGCGATGACCGCGGCGAAGGCCAGCGGCGTGAGCATGGCGAAGGCCTTGGACCACTTGATGCGCCGCTGCTCCACCATCGACAGGCTGCGCGCGATGTTCGCATCGGTGCCGAGCGGCTCGCCGTGCGCGGTGCCGCGCGCCAGCTCGCTCTTGTCGAAGCTGCCGGCGGCTTCCACGCGGGCCAGGTCCGCGTCGGGCGCGCGGCCCTGCCAGCGCTCCAGCAGGCTGGCGCTGGCGGGGCGGATGTGGCCGCGGATGGACAGGTAGGCCAGCGTCAGCGCGATGCCGCCGGTGATCAGCGACAGCACCAGCGCGCGGTCCGCCACCATCGTGGCGCTGACCGCGGCGCCGGCGGCCTTGGCGCTGATGCCCGGCGCCACGCCGATCACGTAGTCGGACGACAGCGCCGTGCCCTGGCCGGCGATGGCGATGGCCATCGCGCCGGCCAGCGGCGGCAGCCCGGCGGCGATCGCGGCCGGCAGCAGGATGGCGGACACCAGCGGGATCGCCGGGGTGGGCCAGAAGAACAGCGAGATGGCGTAGGTGATGGCCGCGAGCATGAAGTAGGCCGCGTGGCCGTTCTTCATCACCGCGCGGAACGGCTCGACCATGCGCACGTCGGAGCGCAGCGCCTTGAGCGCATTGAGCAGCGCCGTCATCAGCGCGATCACCAGGAAGATGTTGAACAGCTCGCGCGCGGCCACGAAGCTGGCGTTGAAGATGCTGGCCAGCGCGCTGACCGGGTTGTGGGTCCAGGCCAGCGTGACCAGGAAGGTGGCGATGATGGCGGGCACCACCACGTTGGCGCGGAACACCATCGTGAGCACGATGGCGAACACGCCGGCGAGGTAGACCCAGTGGGCCGCGCCGAGGGCGATGTGTGAATCCATTTGGGGGCTTGTCTCCTGTGCCGGCGCGCCTGGGGGCTGGCGCTGCCGGTCCGTGCAGAGGCGGCATCGTAGCCGGCTTCGCGCCGGGGCGGCAACCCTGGCGCGGACCGGCGGCTGCCGGAGGGGCGGCGCGCGCACGTCCCGCGGCGGGCAGGGCGCCCGCGGCGTGACGGCGAACGGCGTCCGCGTGCCTATTCGGCGTCGGTGGTGCTGGCCGCCGGGGCGGTGGGCGCCGGCGCGGCCGCGGTGGGCCGCACGGCGATCGAGGGCGGCCTGGCGGGGTCGGCCTGCGGCTCCCACGACACGCTGATATCGCCGTTGACGAAGGTCTGGCACGCCATGCGGTAGCCCTGCGCGAACTGCTCGTCGGTCAGGTGCCGGCGTTCCTTGGGCTTGATGGCGTCGGTGGATTCGCGCCCTTGTTCGATCCTGCACTTGCAGGTGCCGCACAGGCCGCCGCCGCACTTGAAGGGGATGCCGCCTTTCTCGCGCAGCGACACGCGCAGCAGGTTGCTGTTCTCGGGAGCGCTGACGACCTTGCTGCCGTTGGTGAGGAAGGTGATTTCAATCATGGGGCGGTCCGATTGCATGAGGGGGCTGCCCGGCGCCGTGCCGGTCATACTCGGGGTTTGTCGTGGGGCGGGCGGCGGGCTCAGCGCTTGACCAGCGCGATGTCCATGCTGCCGAAGCTGGCCAGGTGCCTGAGTTCCTGGCGCGCGTCTTCGAGCGTGTCGAACTTTTCCAGGAACTTGGAGGGCACGTAGTTGATCAGCGGCGGCGCGGCGCTGTCGGCTTCCGTTTCCTCCACCACCTTGAGCTTGACCGGATGCGCCAGCTCGGCGATCACGTACTGCGCCGTCTTGCGGCCGTAGAAGAGGTAGTCGTAGGCCTCCACGGCCACCAGCCCGTCGACGAGCTCGGTGCGGAACTGGCCTGGCTTGCTGCTGAGAATGACGTACATGACTGCGCTGCCTGCTGGATGCGGTGGGTTGCGGCGGATTGCCGGAGATTACGGATTGGCTGCCGGCACTATCGTGGCCGGCTGGAGCGCGGCGGCGGCGCTTTGCGCCGGCAGCTCGTCCTGCTCCAGTTCGATGTCATGCTCCAGCCAGAGCTGGCAGGTCAGGCGGTAGCCCTGTTCCAGCCGCTCGCCGAGCTGCTTCTTTTCCTTCCAGTTGGGCGGCGGCAGGTGCTCGGCGCCCGCGATCACGCGGCACGCGCATTTCGAGCACTTGCCCATGCCGCACTCGTAGCGCAGGTTGGGATACGGAAACTGCTTGATCCCGGCGCGCACCACCAGGTTGGTGTTGGGCTTGACCTCGTCTTCATAGGTCTCGCCGTTCTTGTGGAATACGACTTTCGGCATACGACTGTCCCGCGGGCGGTCTCTCTGGTGCGGGCGGCATCGCGCGATGCCGCCCGCGTCATGGCAAATTCAACGCATCTTCAGGCGGCGAGTTCGAGTTCGGGCAGCGGGATTTCTTGGGCGACGTAGTCGTGGTAGAGCGCGGTGGTGTAGAGCAGACGCATCTGGGCGCCGATCTCGCAGATCTTCAGGCAGCGCTGTTGCAGTTCGGGCGTGTTGGCGTGCTCGAGGACGATCTGGTAGCCGCGCTCGCCGTGGATCTCGTCGGAGACGATGTGCAGGTCGAAGAACTCGACTTCCTCGTCGGTGAAGCCGTACTTCTCGCGCAGCGTGGGGGTCTGCTTGCGGTAGATGGAAGGCACCTGCGACTCCAGGCCGACCACGAGTCCGGCGACGGCGACGATGGGGTCCTCGCGCATGGCGACGGCGTAGCACCAGCTTTGCAGGCCGCGGGTGGTGGCGGACATGTTGTCGGGGTCGATGACACGCTCGCGGGTGGTGCCGCAGGCTTCGGCGAAGCGGATGAGCAGGTCGGTGTGGCGGTCGCCGCCGATTTCCTCTTCATACATATTGGCGAGCAGGAAGTCCTTGGCTTCGGTGAAGCGGTCGGGGGTGCGGGCGTAGATGTAGGCGAGGTAGTCGGCGAAGGGGCCGACGTAGTGGTAGTGGTTCTCGGCCCAGCGGGCGAGGTGATCGCGGGAGAGCTTGCCGCTGGCCCAGGCGATGCTGAAGGGGGCCTTGTTGGCGCTCTTGCCCTTGATGGCGTTTTCGAGCGCGGTGCGGAAGACTTCGCGGTTCATGAGTTCGGGCATTTGGGGGCTCCAGGGTTGGGATCGCGTTGGAATCGGGCCGCTGTGGCCCTGCCGGTGAATCAATGTGTAGATTGTATACTATCTACCGGGTTGACCAAGGTCAACCCGGTTTTCGGATTTTTTCGGCGCCCGGCGCGTTTTTCCGCTTCAGGCGACCTTGAGTTCACCTGCCTCGCGCACCTTCCGGTAGGCGAAGCCCGCCAGCGCCACATCCTCCAGGCCCACGCCGACCGACTTGTAGATCAGCACGTCCGCCTCGCTGGCGCGCGGCCGGACCTTGCCGGTCACGACGTCGGCCAGTTCGACGATCTTGTCGGCCGGCAGCGCGGCGGGATCGGCCAGCACGATGTCGCCGGCCTCGCGCATCGACTGCGGCCACCACTCCACCACCAGCTTGCTGGCGCGCGCGAGCGCCACGTCGTCGAGTTCACGGGTATGCGGCAGGCTCGAGCCGATCGCGGCGACGAAGGCGCCGGGCTTGAGCGAGCGGCCCGAGAACAGCGGCGTGGTGGAGCGCGAGGCGGTGACCACGATGTCGGCCTGGGCGACGGCCTCGTCCGGCTCGGCGAAGGCGACCGGGATGCCACACCACTGCGCCAGGCGCTCCGGCATGGCGGCATCGGCATACGGATCGGACAGCAGGATGCGCTTGAGCGGCAGGGCCGCGGCGAGCTGGCGCGCATGTTGCACGCCTTGCGTGCCGGCGCCGAACAGCGCCAGCACCTCGGCGCCGGCGCGGGCCAGGTGGCGCGCGGCCAGCACCGAGCAGGCCGCGGTGCGCAGGCGGGTGATGGCGCCGGCATCGAACGAGGCCAGCGGGCGGCCGTCCTCGGTGGAGAAGATCAGGATCACGAAGGAGAACTGGCCGTTGATGGTGGTGTACACCTTGGCGCCCGCCACCTGCTGCTCGGGGATCACGGCGCCGAGCGTCGACAGCTTCACGCCGCCGGCCTCGGTGCGGATGCGCTCCTGCATGGCGGCCTTGCCTTCGCCGAAGCTGCGGAAGGCGTCCAGCATGACTTGCTGGACGTCGGCGGGGCTGACGTGGCGGTCGATCATCTCGTCGGTGATATGCAGCATGGTGTGTTTCCTCGGATGGCGCGGGGGCGCGATGGGTCAATGGATGGGGTGGGGGTCGATCGGGTCGGAACCGCCTGCGCGCGGCATCCCCATCGGGCCGGATGGCGGGGCGGTGACGCCGGCGGGAGGCGGGAATGCGGATGTCATGTGCGGTCGGGGCGGCGGGAACGGGCCGGCAACAGGCGCCGGCTGCGCTTTCTTACGTCTATTTGTATACAGTCTACATAAAATACGGGATGAAGGCATCTGCCGGAAACGCGCATAACGTAGGCCTGCTCTCAAAAGGTGCTGGAAATCCCTGTTTTAGCGCGGAAATATAAGGGTTCGCACCAATCCGGGGGCATTCCCTAATCCTTTCAGATTTCGCTTGTTTTGACCTCGATCAAGAATATAGTATACGTTCATGGGGCAGTGATAGCACCCAGAGAAAACAGCACACAGGTCTCTAGAGGCAAGGATCCAAGGGGAATACATGCAACACGAAGCAGTGATTGGCGCGGCACACTGGATCTATCTACTGGGCGTGGCGGTCATCGTCCTGACCATGATCCTGCGGGCCAACGTGGTCGTACCCTCGATTCTGGGTACGTTCCTGGTGGTGTTCGCGCTGACCGGCAGCCCGGTCTCGGCGCTCGGAGGCATTTTTTCGGCCAGCCTGGTGGCGGCCAAGGAGTTGTTCAACATCTTCCTGGTCATCGCCTTCATGACGGCGCTGCTCAATTCGCTCAAGACGCTGCGCTCGGACATCCGCATGGTCGAGCCATTCCGCGTGGTGATGAAGAACGGGCATTCCGCCTTCTTCATCCTGGCCGGCATCACCTACGTGATCTCGCTGTTCTTCTGGCCCACGCCGGCGGTGCCGTTGGTGTCCGCCATCCTGCTGCCGGCGGCGATCGCGGCCGGGCTGCCGCCGCTGGCCGGCGCGATGGCCATCGCCATCGCGGGGCAGGGCATGGCGTTGTCGTCGGACTACGTGATCGGCGTGGCGCCGGGCATCAGCGCCAAGGCCGCCGGCGCCGCGGTCAGCGCCGCGGTGGTGGCGGACCGCGCGCTGGTGCTGTCGATCATCACGGGCGGCATCGCGCTGACGCTGGCGTATCTGTCGATGCGCCGGCACATCGTGCCGGCCAGCGGCAGCCTGCTGACCAAGTGGCAGGCGCGCGCCAGCGGCACCGATGCCGAGCTGGAGCACTCCGGCACCTTCGACAAGGCGGAGATCGCGCGCGGCACCGAGCATGAGGAGCCGCTCGTCACCGATTCCAACATCGAGCGCAGCCTGTCGATGGTGGCGCAGCGCCGCGTGAAGTGGTCGAAGTGCTTCGCCATCGTCACGCCGCTGGCCTTCCTGGCGGTGGTCGCGGTGATGGTGCTGCCCAAGATGGGCACCGGCCTGCCCGAGCTCAAGGGCGGCGACGCCGCGGCGCTGGTGGGCGGCGTGGCGGCCGTGCTGATGATGCTGGCGACGCTGGCCGCCGAAGGCCCGCGCAAGATGCTCGACGTCTGTCCCGAGCACATCACCGACGGCTTCGTGTTCGCCTTCAAGGCGATGGGCTCGGTGCTGCCGATCGCCGGTTTCTTCTTCGTCGGCGCCGGCGAGACCGCCGCGCAGATCCTGGGCGTGAGCGCCGACCGCGCGCCCAGCCTGCTGTTCGAGCTGATCCAGGCCTACCAGCACATGATTCCGGACAACCACGTGCTGGTCGCCTTCGGCGTGCTGGTGGTGGGCATGATCACCGGCATCGACGGCTCGGGCTTCGCCGGCCTGCCGCTGACCGGCACGCTGGCCGGCGCGCTGGGGCCGGTGGTCGGCTTCGATTCGGCCACGCTGGCGGCGATCGGCCAGATGGGCGCGGTCTGGACCGGCGGCGGCACGCTGATCGCGTGGTCCTCGCTGATCGCGGTGGCGGGTTTCGCGCGCGTGCCGGTGCTCGACGCGGTGCGCGCGCTGCTGCTGCCGGTGCTGATCGGGCTCGGTGTCTCCACGGTCTGCGCGATGCTGATCTGGCACTGACCTGACCACCTGACCGGCCTGAACGGGGTGGCTCCGGGCTGCTTCCTCGGGCTGCATCTTCGCCACTGCCCGTTTTCGAGGGCGGCCGTGCCTGCCGGCGCCGCCGCCCTCGTCGCTTTCGCGGCGCCTTCCTGCCTCGCCGAAAAAACCATCCCCGATTCCGCAAAAAACTCATTGACCTTGGTCAACCCGGTAGATAGTATACAATCTACACATTGATTCACCGGCAGGGCCGCAGCGGCCCGATTCCAACGCGATCCCAACCCTGGAGCCCCCAAATGCCCGAACTCATGAACCGCGAAGTCTTCCGCACCGCGCTCGAAAACGCCATCAAGGGCAAGAGCGCCAACAAGGCCCCCTTCAGCATCGCCTGGGCCAGCGGCAAGCTCTCCCGCGATCACCTCGCCCGCTGGGCCGAGAACCACTATCACTACGTCGGCCCCTTCGCCGACTACCTCGCCTACATCTACGCCCGCACCCCCGACCGCTTCACCGAAGCCAAGGACTTCCTGCTCGCCAATATGTATGAAGAGGAAATCGGCGGCGACCGCCACACCGACCTGCTCATCCGCTTCGCCGAAGCCTGCGGCACCACCCGCGAGCGTGTCATCGACCCCGACAACATGTCCGCCACCACCCGCGGCCTGCAAAGCTGGTGCTACGCCGTCGCCATGCGCGAGGACCCCATCGTCGCCGTCGCCGGACTCGTGGTCGGCCTGGAATCGCAGGTGCCTTCCATCTACCGCAAGCAGACCCCCACGCTGCGCGAGAAGTACGGCTTCACCGACGAGGAAGTCGAGTTCTTCGACCTGCACATCGTCTCCGACGAGATCCACGGCGAGCGCGGCTACCAGATCGTGCTCGAGCACGCCAACACGCCCGAACTGCAGCAGCGCTGCCTGAAGATCTGCGAGATCGGCGCCCAGATGCGCCTGCTCTACACCACTGCGCTCTACCACGACTACGTCGCCCAAGAAATCCCGCTGCCCGAACTCGAACTCGCCGCCTGAACGAGGACAAGGCACGACTGCATTGGCATCGACGGCCCCCGCGCGGGGCCTGACCGGACGAAAGGCTTGCACATCATGGCAGTAACCAAGACAGACGAATTCGCCAACCACATCAACGGCGAATGGACCAAGAGCGCCAGCGGGCGCACCTTCGACAACGTCAACCCCGCGGACACGGACGATATCGTCGGCCGCTTCCAGGCCTCCACGGCGCAAGACGCGCAGGCCGCGGTAGCCGCCGCGGCGGCGGCGTTCGAGGCATGGAAGAAGACCCCGATCGGCAAGCGCGCGAAGATCCTCAACGGCGCGGCCGACTGGCTCGAAGCCAACGCCGCCCAGATCGCGGAGGAGCTCACGCGCGAGGAAGGCAAGGCGCTCGGCCTGAGCAAGGACGAAGTCCTGCGCTCGGCGCAGACCATCCGTTTCTACGCCGTGGAAGGGCAGTCGTTCGCGGGCGAGACCTATCCGCAGGACGACCCCGACATGCTGGTCTACAGCCAGCGCGAGCCGCTCGGCGTGGTGACAGTGATCTCGCCGTGGAACTTCCCGGTGTCGATTCCCGCGCGCAAGATCGCGCCGGCGCTGATCGCCGGCAACACGGTGGTGTTCAAGCCCTCGTCGGACGCGCCGCTGAGCGGCTACCGGCTGGCGCAGGCGTTCGTCGAGGCCGGCATGCCCAAGGGCGTGCTCAATTTCATCACCGGCCGCGCCGGCGACGTGGGCCCGGCCATCACCGAGGCGCCGGCCGTGCGCGCGATTTCCTTCACCGGCTCGACCGCGGCCGGCCAGCACATCCACCGCTCGGTGTCGCTGAGCACGCGCACGCAGATGGAGCTCGGCGGCAAGAACCCGCTGATCGTGATGGAAGACGCCGACCTCGACCGCGCGGTGGACCTCACCATCAAGGGCGGCTTCTCGCTGAGCGGGCAGGCCTGCACCGGCACCAGCCGCGTGCTGGTGATGGCCTCGGTCAAGGCCGCCTATACCGAGAAGCTGCTGGCCAAGGTCGGCACGCTCAAGATCGGCAGCGGCATGATCCCGGGCATGGACCTCGGCCCGCTGGCCACGCGCAAGCAGCTCGAGACCGTGCTGGGCTACGTGGACATCGGCAAGGCCGAGGCCACGTTCCTGTGCGGCGGCGAGCGCCTGAGCGGCGGCGATTTCGACAAGGGCTTCTACGTCGCGCCGGCCATCTTCACCGACGTCACGCAGCAGATGCGCATCGCCCGCGAGGAAATCTTCGGCCCGGTGATCGCCATCATCGAGGTGAGCAGCTACGCCGACGCCATCGCCAAGGCCAACGACACCGAGTACGGCCTGTCCGCCGCCATCGTGACCAGCAACCCGCGCTACGCACACGAATTCGCCAGCGACATCCAGTCGGGCACGGTCAAGATCAACCGCACCACCACCGGCAACCTGGTCAACGCGCCGTTCGGCGGGCTCAAGCAGTCCAGCACCTCCACCTTCCGCGAGTCGGGCCGGGCCGGGCTGGAGTTCTATACGCAGATCAAGACCGTGTACCGCGGCTGCTGAGGCGGCGCGGACTCAACCCATCAAGCAGGAAGCAGGAGCAGGACATGAGAAAAGCCATCAAGCTGGAACTGAAGGAAGCCCGCCACATGGTGGCGGCCGCGATCCGCAAGTCGGAGGAAATCGGCGTGCTGGAAACGATCTGCGTGGTCGACGACGGCGGCTATCCGCTCGCGCTCGAACGCATGGACGGCGCTCGCATCACCGGCCCGCAGATCGCCTGGAACAAGGCCTTCACGGCCGCCGGCCACAAGCGCTCCACCCATCTGTTCAACCAGGTGCCCAACGGCCCCGCGCTGCCGGGCAACGAAGCGTTCGGCATCCAGTGGAGCTTCGAGGGCAAGTTCGCGGTGTTCGTCGGCGGCTTCCCGATCGTGGTCAACGGCGAGGTGATCGGCGGCATCGGCCTGAGCGGCGGCAACGGCGAGCAGGACACCGCCTGCGGCGTGGCCGCGCTGGCCGCGCTGCAGGAACTGCTGGCCGGCGACGACCTCAAGGTGCTGGTCGAAGCCGACATCAAGAAGTAAGCAGGAAACCGCCAAATCGGCCTGCCGACTGTTGTCTCCCTTCTCCTGCGTGCGGGAGAGGGGAGCAGACCGCCGGCGGCACGCCGCGCCTTCGCCTTTCACGCATTGCCGAGTCAGCCATGTCTTACCGTATCCATCTCATCGAATCCCAGCAATCGTTCGAAGTCGGCGCCGACGAATCGGTGCTCGACGGCGCCCTGCGCGCCAACGTGCAGATGGCCCACGACTGCCGCTTCGGCGGCTGCGCCACGTGCCGCGTCAGGCTGGTGGAAGGCACGGTGGCCTATGAGGAATACCCCATGAGCCTGACGCCGGAGGAAGAGGAGGAAGGCTTCGCGCTGGCCTGCCAGGCGCGTCCCACCAGCGACCTCGTGATCAGCACCGCGCGGCCCGGCGAGCCTTGCGTCGAGCCCGCGCGGCACACCGCGGTGATCCGCAAGATCGAGCCGCTGTGCGCCGACGTGGTGCACCTGACGCTGGAGCTGCCGCAGGCCGGGGCGCTCGACTACCGTCCGGGCCAGTACCTGAAGATCTTCACCGGCGACGGCGTGGCGCGCAGCTTCTCGATGGCGTCGGTGCCGAAGGACCGCATCGTGGACCTGCACGTGCGCCGCATTCCCGGCGGCTACTTCACCGAGCGCCTGCTGGCCGGCCTGCGCTCCGACGATCAGCTCGACGTGGAGCTGCCGCTGGGCGGCTTCTATTTCCGCAAGGACGACTACCGCCCGCTGGTGATGGTGGCCACCGGCACCGGGCTGGCGCCGATCAAGAGCATTCTCGAATCGCTGATGGACGACCCGGACTGCCCGCCGGTGTCGCTCTACTGGGGCATGCGCACCGAGGCCGATCTCTACCTGCACGACCAGATCCAGCAGTGGGGGGCGCGCCTGTACGACTTCCAGTACGTGCCGGTGCTGTCGCGCGCGGGCGAGGGCTGGAGCGGGCGCCGCGGCCACGTGCAGCAGGCGGTGGCCGAGGACCTGCCCGACCTGTCCGAGCACGCCATCTACCTGTGCGGCTCGCCGGACATGATCCGCGACGCGCGCGAGACCTTCATGGGCCTGGGCGCCAGCGGCGCGCACATCTACGCGGACAGCTTCACCTTCCAGCGCACCTGAACATGGACCAGCCCGGCGGCAGCCTCGGCGCGCGCCATTCGCCGCTGTTCGCGCAGGTGACGGATACCTTGCGCCAGCGCATCGTGGGCGGCGTCTACCGCCAGGGCGACCGCCTGGTGGAGCATGCCTTGTCGGAAGAGCTCGGCGTGTCGCGCGTGCCGGTGCGCGAGGCGCTGCGCGCGCTCGCGGCCGAAGGGCTGGTGCGCATCGAGCCGCGCCGCGGCGCCTCGGTGGCGCGGCTGTCGGAGCATATGGCGCGCGAGATGGTGGAAGTGCGCGCCACGCTGGAAGGGCTCAACGCCAAGCTGGCCGCGCAGCGCCGCGATCCGCGCCTGGTGACGGAGCTGCAGGCGGTATTGCGCGAGGGCACGGCGGCCGCGCGCGGCGGCGAGGAGGAGCGCCTGCTCGCGCTCAACTTCCGCTTCCACGAGGTGCTCGGCAACATTGCCGCCAACAGCGTGCTGCAGGAGATGATGCGCTCGCTGCGCGAGCGCACCGGGCTGGTGTTCGCGCCGGCGCACCGCCTGCGCGCGCAGCAGAACTGGGACGAGCACGCGCAGATCCTGCGGGCGGTCATCGCCGGCGATGCCGACCTCGCCGCGCTGCTGGCCACGCGCCACGTCTACAGCGCGGCGGACGACGCCACGCCGGTCGCGCCCGAGGCGCAGGCCGGCGCATGAGTCGCGCAGCCGCCTTCGCGCCGCGGCCGCGCTTCGCCTAGACTCAACGGAGTGGGCGCGATGCGCGCCGGCGCGCATCGCATGCCGCCGTTCCCCGTTCCCCGTTTTCCGACAGGAGAGTGCTCATGACCTGCAAGATCCAGGTGGTCTTCTACAGCATGTACGGACACGTCTACAAGATGGCCGAGGCCGTGGCGGCCGGCGCGCGCGAGGTCGACGGCGCGGAAGTGGCGCTGCTCCAGGTGCCGGAACTGGTGCCCGACGCGGTGCTGGAAAAGAGCGGCGCCAAGGCCGCGCGCGCGGCCTTCGCCCACGTGCCGGTGGCCGAGCCGGACAAGCTGGCCGACGCCGACGCCATTCTGTTCGGCACGCCCACGCGCTTCGGCAACATGTGCGCGCAGATGCGCAATTTCCTCGACCAGACCGGCGGCCTGTGGATGAGCGGCAAGCTGGTGGGAAAGGTCGGCAGTGTCTTTACCAGCACCGCCACCCAGCACGGCGGGCAGGAAACCACGATCACGAGCTTCCACACCACGCTGCTGCACCAGGGCATGGTGATCGTGGGCGTGCCCTACGCCGAGGCGCGGCTGCTCGACATGAGCCAGATCACCGGCGGCACGCCGTATGGCGCGTCCACGCTCACCGCGGCGGACGGCTCGCGCCAGCCCAGCGAGAACGAACTGGCCATCGCGCGCTACCAGGGCCGCCACGTGGCCACCATCGCCGCGAAGCTGGCCGCGCATTGAGGCGGGGCGGCGCCATCGCCGGCTAGTCCGGCGCGGCGCCCCGCAGCACGCCGGCCACGCGCCCGCGCAACACCGGCAGCAGGTCCTGCGCGAACCAGGCGTTGTGCTTGAACCAGCCCTGGTTGCGCGGCGACGGGTGGGGCAGCGGCAGATACGCCGGCGCGTGCGCGGCAAAGCCGGCCACCGTGGCCGTCACGCCCTCGCGCGCCGCCGCGCCGAGAAAATGCCGCTGCGCGTATTGCCCGACCAGCAGCGTCAGTTCGATGCGCGGCAGGCGCGCCAGCAGCGCGTCCATCCACAGCGGCGCGCATTCCTTGCGCGGCGGCAGGTCGCCGCTGGCGCCGCGTCCCGGATAGCACAGGCCCATCGGGATGATGGCGATGCGCGCCGGGTCGTAGAACACCGTCTTGTCCACGCCCATCCATTCGCGCAGCCGGTCGCCGCTCGGGTCGTCCCACGGGATGCCGCTGGCGTGCACGCGCGCGCCGGGCGCCTGCCCGACGATCAGGATGCGCGCGGGGGCCGCGGCCTGGACCACCGGGCGCGGGCCGAGCGGCAGCGCGCCGGCGCAGACGCGGCAGGCGCGGACCTGGGTGAGCAGGGCGGGAAGGTCGGGTTCGGTGGCTGGCACGTCGTGAAATGAGTACGGCATCGGGTCTGGCGGCGAAAGCTGCCGGTCGGCATTGTCGAGAGTCTATTCGCTATCCCGGTCGACGGGCGCGCGCCTGTCGCTCCCGCCGGAGTCGAGCGAAGGCGGCCGATCGGCAGGCTGGAGCCAGATGGATCCTCCACGACACATGCCGAAGATCCGCAATTCAACGAACGATCGATGACGCATCGGATGACTCGGCGATGCCCCATCGGGGGATCTCGTGCTGCCCCATCGAGAGGCAGACGTTCTTGATCTCGCAGAAGGTCTCCAGGCTTGCCGCGCCACCTTCGCGGCCGATGCCGGAATCCTTGATGCCGCCGAAGGGCTGGCGCAGGTCGCGCACGTTCTGGCTGTTGATGAAGACCATGCCTGCCTCGATGCCGCGAGCCAGACGGTGAGCCTTGCCGATGTCCCGCGTCCAGACGTAGGAGGCCAGGCCGTAGCGGATGTCGTTGGCCATCCGCAGCCCGTCGTCTTCGGCGTCGAACGGAATCAGGCAGGCCACCGGGCCGAAGATCTCTTCCTGGGCGACGCGCATGCGGTTTTCGACGTTGGTGAGGACGGTGGGCTGGACGAAGTTGCCATGCCGCATGCTCGCCGGCAGCCCCGGCGGCACTGCGCCGCCCGCGGCGACGGTGGCCCCCTCTTGCCGCGCCATCTCGACGTAGCCCGTGACCTTTTCCCAGTGCTGTCGCGTGATCATGGCGCCGACATGAGTGGCCGGATCGCGCGGATCCCCCACTACCAGACGTTGTGAGCGCTTGGCGAAGGCGTGGGCGAAACTGTCGTAGATGCTGCGCTGGATGAAGATGCGCGAGCCGGCCGTGCAGCGTTCGCCGTTGATCGAGAAGATGGTAAACAGCGTGGCATCCAGCGCCCGGTCCAGATCCGCATCGGCAAACACCAGCACGGGGGACTTGCCGCCCAGTTCCATGGACAGGCGCTTGATGCCCGCGCGCTCGGCGATGCGGTGTCCCGTGGCCGTGCCGCCCGTGAAGGAGATCACCCGCACATCGGGGTGCCTGACCAGGGCATCGCCGGCCTCGGCGCCATAGCCATGCACGATGTTCAGCACGCCCGCGGGCACGCCCGCCTCCAGGGCCAGTTGGCCCAGCCGGTCGACCGTCATCGGCGACAACTCGGACATCTTCAGCACCGCCGTATTGCCCAAGGCCAGGCACGGCGCGACCTTCCAGGTGGCATTCATCAGCGGCACGTTCCACGGCGAGATCAGGCCGCACACGCCCGCCGGCTGGTACAGCGTGTAATTGAGCATCCGGTCGTCGGCCGGATAGGTGTGGCCGTTGACGCGGGTGGCAACCTCGGCGAAGAAATTGAAATTCTCGCCGGCCCGGGGTACCAGTTGATGCCTGGTCTGCTGGATCGGCAACCCGGTATCGTCCGTCTCCATCGCGGCGAGCTCCGGCACATGGCGCTCGATCAGCGCGGCGAGGTCGCGCAGGATGCGGGCGCGTTCCCTGGCGGGCCGGCCCGCCCAGGCGGGAAAGGCTGCCTTGGCGGCGGCGACGGCCAGGGCAATCTCCTTCTCGGTGCCGCGGGCAACCTCGGCCAGGACCGTGCCCGTGGCGGGATTCAGATTTTCAATGACGGACGGACTTTCGACTGACCGGCCGTTGATCAGGTGGGAAATCATGGCTTGGCTTCTCGATCGGTGAGCGGGCGGCGCCGCATGGTGTCTTACGGGAGGCGCGCGCGATGGCCGGCACCGGCGGAGCCGACCGCGACGACGGCTTCGATCTCGATCTTCAGGCCGGGGCGGGCCAGTTGCGCCACGCCGACGGTGGAGCGCGCGGGCGGAGACTCGGGAAAGGTCCGGCGAAAGACGGCATTCATGCCCTGGAAGTCGGCATCCAGGTCGGTCATGAAGACCGTCAGCTTGGCGATGTCCGCCATGCTAGCCCCGGCGGCATCGAGTACCGCGCGGATATTGCGGAATGCCAGCTCGGTTTGCGCGGCAATGCCTTCGGGAATTTCCCGGGATACCGGGTCGGACCCGGTATGCCCGGAAACGAACAGCAGGTCGTCGACGCGGATCGCGGGCGAGTAAGGGCGGTGCGGCAGCAGGCCCGTGGCAGGGATGATGACTTCGCGCTTCATGAGGATGCTGTTCTCCGTGCGGCGGATCGAGGGTTTCATTCGACGTAGAGGGGGATGGCGCGCGTAGTGGGTGCCTGTACCGGTTGGGGTTCGCCGGTCGCCAGGGAGGTCACGCGCATGGACTCCTCGAACCAGCAACGCGGCGGCGGCGGGCCCCACAGGCTTTGGCGGCGCGGGTTGTCGAGCTCCCAGCGCTTGGGCGGCTGGTCCCGGTCCACGGTAAGGTAGTCGCCGGTGTACAGCTCGAAGCGGTTGCCATCGGGGTCGCGGACGTAGACGAACAGGGCGTTGGAGATGCCGTGGCGGGCCGGACCGCGCTCGATGTTGTCGGCGTATCCGGCCGCGGCCAGGGCATCGCAGGCGCGAATCACGCCCATCGGTTCCATCAGGGAAAAGCCGGCATGGTGCATGGTCGGCCCCGGCCCGGTCATGACCGCCAGATCGTGCGTCGTGGGCTTGCGATAGAGCCAGGCGCCGTACACGTGGTCGTCGGGCGGAGCCGATTGCGTGTACTCGGAGCAGAAGAAGCCCAGCTCGCGGGTGTACCACTCGTAGCCGGCCTGCGCGTCCGGCATCAGGACGTTCACATGGTCCAGCCGCGTCGGACAACCGTGGCGATGCAGGTGGTATTGCTGCAGCAGCGATTCCACCGGCTGCTTGGTGGCGTAGTACTCGATCGGGAAGCCAAACGGGTCCTGTACCTGCAAGGTGCGCCCCTGGCCGCGCTTTTCCCACGGCTGGAGCCAGCGCATCGGCAACTGCCGGGCCTGGAACTTCCGTGCGAGCTGGTCCAGGTCTTCCTCGCGGGACACCCGAAAGCCAATGGCGCCGACGCCCGGCGTGCCGGACTGCGTCAGCACCATGCTGTGATGCTCGCGATCTTCGATGGCGCGCAGATACACATGCCGTTCGTCGCGCTCGGTCTCGAACAAGCCGATCGCGTCCACGTAGAAATCGCGCGAACGGGAGAGGTCGTCAACGAAGTATTCGATATGCCCGAGGCGAAGGATGTTGAAATTCATGTCGTCCATATTGCGCTCCATGTGGTTCTCCTTGTCCATGCCGCTGCCAGCGGCGATTCGATGTCATCGATTTTCTTGTGGTGGCTTGCGTGGCGCTGTATCCAGAGATACAGCGCCACTCAAGCGGCGAACGGGGCCAGCCGCAGCGGCAACACGCTCTCCAGCCACATCGCCAGGGCGAGCAGTCTTCCTTCCTGGTAGCGTGGGGCGACAAACTGGATGCCCGCCGGCAGATCGTCGCTGGCCGATGTCCAGAGCGGATAGGACATTGCCGGCACCTGCGCGCCGTTGAACGCCGGCGCATAGGGATTCCACGACATCCAGTCCGCCCCGGGCCAGTGCTCCGGCTGGTCCATCCCCGCGCGGAAGGCCCGGATCGGGACAGTGGGCAGCAGCAGCATGTCCACGCGCTCGAACAGCGCCTCCAGTGCGCCCGCGTGCGCATCCCGCTGCCGGCACAGGGCGTGGTACTCCGGCATCGACCCGCATCGGGCGGCGCCGGCAAACGCGGCGAGCCCGGGGTCCAGCTTTGCGCGCCGGGCGGGCGGGACGCCCGCGACCGCGGCCGCGCACCCCAGCCGGTATAGTTCTGCGGCGGTCCGGGATGCCGCATGGATGTCGTAGTCCACCTCCTCGATGCAGGCGCCGCCGTCGGTCAGGAGGACGAGCATGCCGTGCATGGCCGCGTGGACGGCCGGCTCGCTTTCTGCCCAGCGTCGCGGCGCGAGCAGGCCGATGCGCAGCTTGCCCGGAGGCGTGCCCGCGGCGGATATCCGCAGCGCCTGGCCCAGGTTCGAGGTCCAGTCCGCCGGGCTGGGGCCGCTGACGACCTGCAGGGTTTCGGCGATGTCGCGCGCGTGCGTGCCGAGCAGGCCGGCATGCACCAGGTGCGAAAACGCACTGGGGAACGGCGCCAGCGGGATGCGGCCATGATTCGGCTTGAGCCCGATGACGCCGCAGAAGGCCGCGGGGATACGCACCGACCCGCCGGCATCGCTGCCCAGCGAGATGCGGACCACGCCGGCCGCCACCGCCGCGGCGCAGCCCCCGCTGCTGCCGCCCGGCGTGAGCGCCGTGTTCCACGGATTGCGGGTGATGCCAAAGGCCGGGCTGTCGGTCACGCCTTTCCAGTTGAACTCCGGCGCGCGCGTCTGGCCCAGCAATATCGCCCCCGAGGCCAGCAGCCGCCGCACGAAGACCGTGGTGTCCGGGGCGGGAGTGTCGGCGGTGGTGGCCGATCCCCGGCGGGACGGCCATCCCCGCACGGAAGCGGACTCCTTGACAGTGATGGGCATGCCGTCGAGCGGCCCCAGCGGCGTGTCGTGCCGCCAGCGCCTGGCGGACTGCGCCGCCGCCACCAGGGCCGGCTGCCGATCGATCAGCGCAAAGGCATTCAGGACCGGATCGACCCGCTCGGCATGCTCCAGGGCCGAACGAACGACGTCGACCGGGGTCAGCGCACGGTCGCGGTACAACGCGCGCAGGCGCTGGAAACTGGCTTGGTGGATCATGCCGCCCGGCCCTGAACGGCGGAGGATTCGCATTCGTTCCGCCTGGCGCTGCCAAGGTAGCTGCGCAACAGATCGGGATCGTCGGCCATCGCCTGGCTGCTGCCGGACTTGACGATGCGGCCGAGTTCGATCAGATACGCCAGGTCGGCGTTCCTCAGGGCCAGGCGGGCGTTCTGCTCCACCAGGATGACGGTGAGCCCTTCCTCGCGGCGCAGCGCCACCACCACTTCCATGATCTGCTGGACGATCTTCGGCGCCAGTCCGATGGAGGGTTCGTCCAGCAGCAGTATCTTCGGGCGTGCGATCAGGGCGCGGCCAATGGCGACCATCTGCTGCTCGCCGCCCGACAATGTCCCCGCCAACTGGCCGCGGCGCGCTTGCAGGATCGGGAACAACGTGTAGATGCGCGCGAGCTCGCGCGCGAGATCGGTCCGGCGCCGCCGGGTGTAGGCGCCCAGCAGCAGGTTGTCCTCGACGCGCATCGAGCCGAACAACGCGCGTTTTTCCGGGATCAGGCTCATGCCGCGGCGCACGCGCTCGACCACCGGCGCATGCCCGATGGCGGTTCCGTCCAGCGCGATGCTGCCCGAATGGATGGGCAGGCTGCCCATCAGGGCCTTGAGCAAGGTGCTCTTGCCGGCGCCGTTGGCGCCGATCAACGTCACCAGCTTCCCCTGCGGCACGTCGAAGCTGACATCCTCGAGGGCATTGACCCGGCCATAGGCCACGGTGAGATTGCGCACGGCCAGCGTACTCATGCCTCGGCTCCCAGATAGGCGGCGACCACGGCCGGGTCGCGCTGCACCTCGGCGCTGGCGCCTTGCGACAGCAGCTCGCCGTAGTTCAGGACAAAAAGGTAGTCGACGCAGCCCATGACCAGGTCCATGTCATGCTCCACCAGCAGGATGGCCATCCCCCGTTCGTCGCGCAGCCTGCGCATGAGGGCGACGAGCGCGCGCTTCTCCGGCTCGCGCAGGCCGGCCGCCGGTTCGTCCAGCAACAGCACGCGGGGATGCGCCATCAGCGCGCGGGCTACCTCGACCAGGCGCTGGCTGCCCAGGGTCAGCTCGGCCACCGGGCGCCCGGCCTCCGCCGCCAGCCCGACCTGCGCCAGCGCGGCATGAGCCGCCGCGGCCAGTGCGCGCTCCTCGGCCCGGTCCCGGCCCAGCGCCGCCGCCAGCAGGCCGGCGCGGCCGTGGATGTAGCCGCCGAGCATGACGTTCTCCAGGACGCTCAGTTCCGCGACCAGTTGCACGTGCTGGAAGGTCCGGGCCACGCCCTGGCGGACGACCTGCGCCGATGTCCTTGCCAGCGGCTCGCCGCCCAGGGTGATCCGGCCCCGGGTGGCGGGCAGCACGGCCGTCATGACGTTGAACAGGGTGGACTTGCCCGCCCCGTTGGGCCCGATCAGGCCGGTGATGCGCGCGGCGCCGATCTCGAGAGACACGCCCTGCAGCGCTCTGAGGCCCCCGAAGTGCTTCTCCACCGCCTCCACGCGCAGCGCGCGCGCCGGCAACCTGTCCGCCCCGGCAGGCGAGACCGCATGGCCTTCCATTGCCGGCGCGGCGGCAGAGCGGGGCACGCGCACCCAGGTCATCAGGCCGTTCGGCCAACGCAGCAGCGCGGCGATGAGAATCGCACCGAACAGCATGCTCTCCATCTGTCCCGGCAGGTCGAGCAGACTGGCGACCAGGTACTGCGCGCCGATTTCCAGGCCGGTGAACGCGATGGCCCCCAGCAGCGCGCCGAGCGGATGGAGCACGCCGCCGAGAACCACCATGATCAGCAGGTTGAACGAGGCGCCGACGGAAAACGAACCGGGACTGAGGAATTGCATGTAGAACGCGTACAAGCCGCCAGCCAGCGCGGTCATGGCGGCGGACAGGACGAATATCCGGATCTTCACCGCGGCCACGTCGACGCCGAACGCGCTCGCCATCGTCGGATTGGACTTGATGGCCGCGGCGGCTCTTCCGATCCGCCCGCGATGGATACGGCAGAAGGCGAGGAAGGACAATGCCACCACACCCCAGGTGAGCGCCGTCATGGCGCGCGTGCCGAGCACGGCGCCATGCAGGCTGAAGGCGGGGATGTCCGGCAGGCCGGAAGCCCCGCCCGTCACCCCGGTCGCGGCACCGAAGCAGACATGGATCGCCATGCCCCAGGCCAATGTGGCCAGCGGCAGGTAATGGCCACGCAGGCGCAGCGTCAGGTGTCCGAGCAGGCAGGCCAGCGCCGCGCAGCCGGCCACGGCGGCAGCCAGGGCCAGCAGCGGCGGCCAGCCGGCGTCCCGGGTGAGAATGGCGGCGGCATAGGCGCCCGTGCCGAGGAACGCGGCATGGCCCAGGGACAACTGCCCGGCCGCCAGCAGGAACGACAGGCCAAGGCAGACGATCGCGTGGATGCCGGCCAGCGCAAGCAGCCCCGCGTAGTAGGTCGGCAATGCCGCAATCATGGTCGCCAGGACCAGCGTGGTGCCGACAAGAATCGATTTGGTGGAATGCATGCGCTTTCGAGCCAGGGAGTTGTCAGGGGTGCGTCATTCGTCGTGCGCGGCGCCGCCGCGGTTGCGCCACAGCAGGATCGGAATGACGAGGGCAAAGACGAGTGCGTCGCGATATGCGCTGCTCAGAAACGACGCGAAGGATTCGAGCGCGCCCACGAGGAACACCCCCGCCACCGAGAGCGGATAGTTGATCAGCCCGCCCATGGCGGCGCCGACGAAGCCCTTGAGGCCAACGACAAAGCCCATTTCATAGTGCGCAGTCACCAGCGGGGCCAGCAACATGCCGCTGAGGCCGGACAGCGCGGCCGCCAGGAAGTAGCTGAGCCGGCCCGCGAACACGACCGGAATGCCGCAATACTCGGCGCCCTCGCGGTTGATGGAGGCCGCGCGCAATGCCTTGCCCGCCAGCGTGTGGCGGAAGAACAGATACAGCGCCAGCGCCGCGGCCAGCGAGATGGCGACGATGAACAGTGACTGCGCGCCCACGCCGATGCCGGCGAATGCGAGGCTCGCATCGCTGAGCGCGGGCACCGGCCGTGGGTCGGGGCCCCACAGCAGCAGCGCCAGCGGATGCAGGATCATCGCCACCCCCACGCCGATGATGACCAGCACCACCGTGGAACTATCCGGCTTTGGCTCCACGGTGAGGCGATAGACGATCGGCCCCAGCGCCGCCACCAGTGCCGCGGAAGCCAGCATGCGCAGTCCGGCAAAGGGCAGCCGCAGCGACAGCATGCATAGCACCGCCAGCGCGAGGAAGGCCCCGAGATAGCCCGCCAGCGGGCGCAGCAGGCTGCGCTGGCCGTGGCGCGCGCGGCGCAGATCGAGCAGCAGGCAGACGGCGCCGCCGGCGGCCACCACATAGGCGACCGGCGCCAGCGTGCTTTCCAGGAAGCTCGCGTAGGTCAATGCGCCGAAGGTGATGTACTCGCCTTGCGCGATGTTGACCACGCGCGTGGTGGTGTAGACCAGCACCAGGCTCAGTCCGAGCAGGGAGTAGACGGCGCCGTTGGTCAGGCCATCCACGAGCAGAAACAGCGAGGTGAGCGCGTCCATGGTCATTTCAGCAGTTCGAACCTGCCGTTCCTGACGATGGCGAGGAAGGTGCTGCGCCCGTCCAGGCCGAGGTGGTCCTGCGGACTGTAGTTGTAGATGCCGGTGACGCCGACATATTCCCGCGTCTGCTCGATCGCATCGCGCAACGCGAGCCTGGCCTGGGCCAGGCCGGAAGCCTTGCCGGCGGCAACGACCTGGCGATAGGCGGCGACCGGAATGTTCACGGTGTCGTAGGCCTGCGCGGCGAACAGGTCGGCCTTGCCCGCGCCGTACTTGCCCTCATACAGGCCGACGAAGCGCTCGACCACCGGCTTGATCGGGTGGCTGGCCGGCAGCTGCCGGTAGACGGTGAGCGCGGCCGTGCCGACCACGGCGCCCTCGATCGCCTTCTTGCCCACGGCGATGAGCGCCGCGGTGGACGAGCCGGCACCGTGCAGGATCTCGCCCCCGAAGCCGACCCGGCGCAGGCTTTCGTGCGCCAGCGCGGACGAAGGCGGGATGGCGTGGACGTACACGGCATCCGGTTTCTGCCGCACTACGCGCATCGCCTGCGGCGTGAAATTGGTGTCGCCCCGCGCGAAGCGTTCCGCCGAGACGATCTTCATGCCTTTCTCGCCGGCGATGCGCTGGAATTCGACCCAGCCGCCCTCGCCATAAGAATCCTCCAGGCCCATGAAGGCGACCGTGCGATAGCCCTTGCTGCGCAGGTAGTCGACGGTGCGGACGATCATCAGGCGATCGGTCAACGGGGTCTTGAAGGTAAAGCGGTGCTGATCGGCCGGCTCGATCACCGCGGCCGCCGAGGCCAGCGACAGATTCGGCGTCTTCTCCTCCTCGACCACCTTGTTGACCGCCAGCGATGCGGGCGTCGTCGTGCAGCAGATGACGAGATGAACGCGATCCTCCTGGATCAATTTGCGCGCGGCATTGACCGCGCGCGCCGGATCGGAGCCGTCGTCGTATTTGACGAACGTGACGCGGAAAGGGAGTTCGGCGTCCTGGCCCAGCCGCTCCTGCATCAGATTGATGGTTGCCACGGCGCCGGCGGCGATGGCCGATGCCCCGCCGGTCATGGAACTCACCACGCCGATGCGCAGTTCCGGGCGCGTATCGGCGCTTGCCGCGTGGGCCAGCGCCAGGCCGGCGAGACTGAGCGCCGCGGCGGACCGCTTGATTCCCAACATGTCTTGTCCCCCTCGAAGATCCCGGCTCGCGCCGGCCGCGTTGCCACTCGGAGGCAAGCGCCGGATTGCGTGCTGGTGGAGAGGGCAGTCTCTCAGCGGGCGGCGCGTCACGCTGTATCTGGCGATACAAGAGGGGGACGCAGCCCTAGGGGTTTCCCCGAAGGGGTGCCGCGCGCCCGCGTCGGCGTGTTTGCCTGGCGCTAGTGGGAGGGCTGAACGAGAGACTTCAGCAAGAGCACGCGCCGGCCGCTGAAGGCAATGACGCCGTCACGCCGGAAGCGGTTGAGGACGCGGGTCACGGTAACGCGGGACAGGTCGGTGAGATGGCCGATCTGCTCATGCGTGAGGTCGACGGCCACCGCGCGCCCCGGGGACTCGGGATGCTGGTGTGTTACCCGGAACTGCTCGAGGAACTGGACGATGCGTTGTTCGGGCGGATCGAACACGGTCTGCCGCAGCCGTTCGATGGCCTGGCGCTGTTTGATGCTGAGCAGGTACAGCATGGCCATGGCGAAGGTCGGATCGCTCGCGACCATCGCTGGCATTCGCCGGATGTCGAACCGCAGCAGTCGCGAAGGCTCCATGGTGCGCGCGGACGCGCAGCGCGGGCGCTGCAGGACGGCCGCGGCTTCGCCGATGACGCTGCCCGGCCCCATGATGTTGAGGATGGATTCCTGCCCGTCCTCGCTGAGCATGTGAACGTGGAGGCGGCCCTCCACCACCACGTAGAACGCCTGGTCGATCTGCCCCTGGCTGAACAGGCAGACCCCGCTCTCCAGACTGAGAGATTCGCCCAGGTGCGTCAGCGAACGCAGATAGGCAGCCTGCTCGCCTTGCGGGAGCCAGGTTTCCATCGCCAGAAACTGCGACAAGCCTTCAGCGGTGCCTTTGCTCATGGGGCCTTCCGTGGACATGTCCGACTACATGGCGGAAATTGTACGGCCACCATTGGGGACCGGCGCTGTCTTAAGGGTAATCCCTGGCCCCAACTCGCCGCCGGCCGCGGCAGCCCCGGAGCGCGCCCGCATCAGAACCGGTGCCGCATCCCCAGCCCGAAGCTGTCGCCGTGCGACTGGTCGGTCAGCTTGTCGTAGAAGTAGGCCACGTACACGTCGGTGCGCTTGGACAGGTTGTAGTCATAGGCGAGGCCCGCGGTATTGCGCCGGAAGTCCGCCGCGTCGTTCCTGGTCTTGTCGTAGGCATACGAGACCAGCACGCTGCCCGCGCCGACCGGGATGGACGCGCCGATCTGGCCGTTGGTGTGCTTGATGTCGCCGGTGGCGTTGTTCACGCTGCTCTTGATGTACTGGCCCTGCGCGAACAGCTTGACCACCTTGAAGTCGTAGCTCACGCCGACCTGCACCGCGTTCTGCTTGTCGAAGCCGGCCAGCGTGGCGGGCGAGGTGACGTCGCCCGGCACGTTGCTGAACTTGACCTGCTGGAACGCCACGGTGGCGCCGAAGCCGCCGTTGAAGTAGAGCACGTTGCCGCCCCACTTGTTCTGGCCGTTGCTGCCCGGCTGCTCGCCGAAGGCGTAGATCGCGTTGGCGGTGAGGCCGCCGATGGTGGGCGTGGAGTACACCAGCGAGTTGCTCCAGCCCGAGTCGCCGATGATGCCCGGGTCGAACACGCGGCCGTTGCTGGCGGTGAAGTAGGTGTGGAAGATCGACGGCGAGAAGGTGTAGGAGTCGATCAGCGGGTTGAACAGGATCGTCGAGATGAAGTACGGCGTGGTGTTGCGCCCGAGCCGGACCGCGCCCAGCTTGTCGCTCTGCAGGCCGACGAAGGCGTTGCGCGTAAACAGCGGGTCGCCGTCGAAGCGGCCCTGCTTGCCGGCGTCGGGGCGGAAGAAGCCGTTGAGGTCGAAGATCGCCTTGAGGCCGCTGCCGAGGTCCTCGGTGCCGCGCACGCCCCAGTACGAGGTCTGCATGCCGCCGCTGTCAACGCCGTAGGCGCGCTGGCCGCCACCGGTCTTGCTGGCGCCGGCGAAGGCGTCGACCATGCCGTAGAGCGTGACGCTGGACTGCGCCATCGCGCTGCCGCACAGCAAGGCTGCGGCCATGATCGCCGGTTTGACCACCGGCTTGAACTTGTAATGCATGAAGACCTCCCTGGTTGATCCCGTTCTTGTCATTGCTGTGGTTGCTGGCTCTTGTGGTATGGCATCGCTGCATCCGGGCGCCGGCCCGGCGCGGGCGCGACAGGGCCCGCGGGGGCGTGAGCGGGACACGTCCCCGTTGCATCTGGCGTCTTGCGGTTCGCTGGAAATGGCCGGGCCCAGGGCGGGCCCGCCGCTAGGCTGGCGGCCGCCGCGGGCCGGCCTGCGCGCGTCGTGGATGTTGCATCGGTTGGCGATGGATGGCTGCGATGGATGCAGTTTGCGGCAATTCGATCGCACGCAACCAGCACTTATTTCTTCTCATGGCGCGCGCAAAATGTGTGCGCTGGCGGAGCCGGCGCCATCGTCGCCCGGTGCTGTCGGCGCCGTCGCCTCACGCGGCTTGCGCCAGCGGCTGGTACAGCCCCGCCAGCGCGGCCTTCAGGTGCTCGGAAAAGGCCGCCGCCGCCGGCGGCAGGATGCGGCCCTTGCGCGCGCCCAGCACCAGCCGGCCGGCGCACAGCTCGGGGTCCGACAGCGGGATGGCGGTCAGCGTGCCCTGGCGCGTCTCGCGCAGCGTGCCGGCCTGGAACTGGAAGCTGATGGCGCCGGTCTGGCGCGAGAAGCTCTTGAGCATCTCCACCGTGGTGGCCTCCAGCATGACCCGCAGCGACAGCCGGTTGCGCGCGCAGATGGCCTCGATCAACTGCCGGCTGCCGAAGCTCTCGGGCCCGAGCGCGACCGGGTAGGGCTGGCAGTCGGACAGGCGCAGCGAGCGCCGCTCCGCCAGCGGATGGTCGGGCCGCATCATGGCGCAGAACGGCTGCGCGGAGACCGACAGCTCGTGCAGGAACGGCGTGGGCGGCGGGTCGTGCGCGAGCAGCAGGTCCGCCTCGTCCTCGCGCAGCGCGGCCAGCAGCTCGCCGGAGTTGCCCACCGAGACGCGGAACTGCACGCCGCGGTGGGTGGCCTGGTAGCGGCCGATGACCTCGGGCAGGAAATCGGTGGCGACCGATTCCACCGTGGCCACGCGCACGGTGCCGCGCACCAGCCCGCGCAGCTGCTCCATCTGCGCGGCGGCGGCGTCCAGGTCGGCCAGGCTGCGCCGCACGGTGGCGATCAGCACCTCGCCGGCGGCGGTCAGGCGCACGCCGCGCGGCAGGCGCTCGAACAGCGCGGTGCCGACCTGCTGCTCCACCTCCAGGATCTTGCGGTTCAGCGCGGTGGACGCCACGTGCAGCTGTTCGGCGGCCTTGCGGATGGAGCCGTGGCGGGCCACGGCGTCCAGGTAGAGGTACAGGCGAGGCGGGTGGAGCATGGCGTGGGCGCTCGGGCGCTAGTGAGAACGATAAGTTCTCGCTAGCAAGGATCGTGCGCGCGCCTGGCCCGGAACGGGGGCGCGCTCAGGGCACCACCGACAGGAACAGGTAGGCCGCCAGCAGCACCAGGTGCACCACGCCCTGCAGCATGGTGGTCCGCCCCGAGTGCAGCGTCAGCGTGCTGACCAGCAGCGTGAACGCCAGCAGCACGGTCTCGGTCGGCCCCAGGCCCAGCACGAGCGGCTTGCCGACCACGATGAAGACCGCCGCCACGGTGGGAATGGTCAGGCCGATGCTGGCCAGCGCCGAGCCCAGCGCCAGGTTCATGCTGGTCTGCAGCCGGTCGGCGCGCGCGGCGCGCAGCGCGGCCAGGCCTTCGGGCAGCAGCACCAGCGCGGCGATCACGATGCCCACCACCGCGGGCGGCGCGCCGGCGCTGGCCACCGCGGCTTCCACCGTCGGCGAGAGCAGCTTGGCCAGCCCGACCACCGCCACCAGGCACACCAGCAGCATGCCGCCGCTGGCCAGCGCGACGCGCGTGGGCGGCGGCGGCGCGTGCACGCTTTCGTCGGAGTTGCCGGGCACCAGGAAGTAGTCGCGGTGGCGCACCGTCTGCACGAACACGAAGCTGCCGTACAGCACCAGCGAGGCGATGCCGGCGAAGGCCAGCTGCGACTGCGACAGCATCGGCCCGGGCACCGCGCTGGTGTAGTTCGGCAGCACCATCGTCAGTCCCGCCAGCGCGGCCAGCACCGCCAGCGCGGCGGTGGCGCCGGGCGCCTGGAAGGCCTGCTCGCGGTGGCGCAGGCCGCCCACCAGCAGGCACAGCCCGACGATGCCGTTGCATACCAGCATGGCCGCGGCGAACACCGTGTCGCGCGCGAGTCCGGCCTTTTCCGGGCCGGCCGAGAGCATCACCGAGACGATCAGCGCCACCTCGATCACCGTCACGGCGATGGCCAGCACCAGCGTGCCGAACGGCTCGCCCACCTTGTGCGCCACCACCTCGGCGTGATGCACGGCGGCGAACACGGAACCCGCCAGTGCCACGCCGGCCAGCGCCAGCAGCAGCGCCTGGCCGGGCAGCGCCAGGCCCGCCGCCAGGATGGCCCAGGCCGCCAGCGGCAGCCACAGCGTCCAGGCCGGCAGTTTCGTCGAAGTCAAAGTCATCCGTTCTCCCTTTTTTCGTTGGATCTTGCGATGGTGGCGCGGTTTTGTGCCGTATCGGGCCCGCCGGGCATGCCGCTGGCCGTTTCCCCCTTTGCGTCCTATTGTGGTTCAGCCTGGGCACGCAAGCCGCGCGCCAGGCGTGCATCGCGGAGATAAGGCAGGCCCGCGGGTAATTCGGTTCCCGATAATTCGCATGAATTGACAGAAATTGGTGGTGAATTTGCTGGAATTGCCGTTGCTTCGGCGAATTTCCGCCAGATGGCGCCGTCCCGGGTGAAGCCGGCGGCACCGGAGCGCGCCGGCGCCGCATGCGGCGCACGCGCGCGGCAAGCGGTCCGGGCGGGACGCGGTTCCGTCACATCATCGGCTCGGCGCAGGCCCTGCCGCAACCTTTTCGCTTTTCCTCGTGGGAGCACAGTCATGCAAAAGTATGGATCGGCCAGATGGCAGGGCGGCATCAAGGACGGGCAGGGCACCATCTCGGCCCAGAGCGGGGTGCTGAAGGACGCGCCCTACGGCTTCAAGGCGCGCTTCGAAGGCGGCCCCGGCACCAACCCCGAGGAATTGATCGGCGCGGCGCACGCGGGCTGCTTCTCGATGGCGCTGTCGCTGATCCTTGGCGAGGCGAAGCTGGTGCCGGAGAAGATCGAGACCAAGGCCACCGTCACGCTGGACAAGGACGACAGCGGCTTCACCATCACCGCGGTGCAGCTCGACGTGGCGGTGCGCGTGCCGGGCGCCGACAAGGCCGCCGTGGAGCGTTGCCTGCAGGCGGCCAAGGCGGGCTGCCCGGTGTCGAAGGTGCTCAAGGCCGAAATCAGCATGCACGCCACGGTGGAGACCTGAGCCCGCCGCGCCAACAGTCCGGGCACGCCCGGACTGGCTTCCTATAATGAAAACTGCCTGCCGCGCGCCGCACTCCGGCGCGCGGCATCGCGTGCGTTTGCCGGACGGAACGCGTCTCCTATATCCAGACCCATTAAAGATAAGGCAGACATCATGCATAGCAGTGAAGCAGTCCTGACCCAGGCCCGGGCGGCCATCGCCCACGTGCCGTTCCACAGCCATCCCATCCATCCCACCATCCACCTGCGCCTGAGCGACGGCGCGCTGATCCTCGAAGGCGACGTCCCGGACATCGTCGACAAATCCCGCGTGGCCGCGATGGTGCGCCGCGTCGACGGCGTGCCCGAGGTGATAGACCACCTGCGCATCGCGGCCGAGGGCACGCCGGTGGGCGACGCGGAGCTGCGCAATGCGATCTGCGTGCGGCTGCTGCAGGCCATCGATTTCCGCAACTGCCGCATCTGCGCCCATGCCAAGGGCCGCGTGGAGCCCGTGCGCGAGGCCGTGGGCGAATCCAGCGGCGAGATCGCCATCGAAGTCACCGACGGCGTGGTCACGCTGCGCGGCCACGTGATCAGCCTGTCGCACATGCGCCTGGCCGGGGTGCTGGCGTGGTGGTCGCGCGGCTGCCGCTGCGTCGTCAACGAACTGGTGGTGGCCCCGGCCGAGACCGACCGCGACGACGAAGTCACCGAGGCGCTGCGCCTGGTGCTGGAAACCGATCCGTTCGTCGACGCCGACCGCATCCACGTGCAGACGCGCAACCGCGTCGTCACGCTCGAAGGCTATGCCACCAGCGAGACCGCCCGGCGCCAGGCCGAGCGCGACGCCTGGTACGTCCACGGCGTGGAGGACGTGGTCAACCGCATCGTCCTGAGCAACTAAAGTCCCCCGCGGCGGGCGCGGCGCGCTACGCCCCGCCCGTGGCGCGCGCCATGTCCTCCACGCGCCAGTAGCGCCGCTGCGCCCGCAGCGCGAAGCGCGCGCGGTAGTTCGACATGGACATCCCCGTGGCCCGCTGGAACAGCCGGCGGAACGCCGCCGCGTCGCTGTAGCCGCACGCCTCGGCCACCGCCTGCGCGCCGTGCAGCGTCACTTCCAGCAAGGTCTTGGCGCGCTCCACGCGCAGCGTGTGCAGGTAGTCGAGCGGGCTCATGCCGCTGACCTGGCGGAAGTGCCGCAGCAAGGTGCGCTCGCTGACCGCGGCGGCCTCGGCCACCTGCGCGAGCCGGTAGGGCGCGTCCACGTTGGCCTGCAGCCAGCGCATGGCGCGGTAGACCGGGCTGTCGGCGGTGCGGCTCAGCCAGCGCTGCGAGACCAGCTCCGGCGTCAGCTGCTGGCGCCCGGCCTGGTACAGCAGCAGCCGCGAGCAGGCCTGCGCGAGATCGGGGTCGTGCAGGTGGCCCAGCACGCGCAGCATGAACTCGGTCTGGAGCGCCGGCGCCACGCAGCCGAACACGCGCTGGTGCACGCTCATGGGCTCGCTCGCGGAGAAATCGCAACGCGGATAGCGCCTGGCCATCCAGCTCTGGAACGGCCACGGCGCGCCCATGCGCGCGCCGTCGAGCAGGCCGAGCTCGGCCGGGAAGGCGATGCCGCATTCGCCGGCCGCGATCCAGCCGCCCGCCTGCGCGTGCCGCTCCAGCAGGCGCAGCGCCGGGCCGGCGCCGCTCACGATCTCCTCCAGGTGCGGCGCGTTGCGCGCGTGCACGCCCGGCACCACCACCAGCGCGTTGCCGTCCTCGCCGCCGCGGCGGCGGCGCGACGGCTCCAGCCCGAGCGCGGGCAGCGACAGCGCGCGGCCGCCGGGGCCGATCACGCTCCAGCTCAGGTCGGGGTCGGCGTCGGGGCGCTGCAGGCGGGCCACGCCGGCCGCGGTGCGCAGCACGTCCAGCGCGCCGAACAGCATGCCCGGCATGGCATCGGGCAGCCACAGCAGGCGCACGCGCAGCGGCACGGCGCGCGGTGGCGGCGCGGCGGCGGGTGGAAGGGCGGTCGGGTCGGCGCAGGCGGTCATGGCGAGATCGGCATTCCAAATGGCGGGATCGATCCTACCCCGAGGCGCGCGCCCGGGCTAGCATCGTCGCTCGGCCGGCACCACGCCGCCGCCACGACAACAATGCCAACAGGAGACTTCATGCAGCCATCCCTGCGCCGACTTACCCATGCCGCCGCCGTGCTCGCCCTGGCGCTCGGCGCCGCCGGCAGCGCCCGCGCGGCCGACCAGCAACTGCTCGATGGCGCGCGCGCGGCCCAGCCCGCGGTGATCCAGTCGCTCAAGGACATGGTGTCGATCGAGTCGGGCAGCGCCAATGCCGCGGGCCTGGCGCGGATGGCCAGCTTCACCGAGGGCCGCCTCAAGGCGCTCGGCGCCACCACCGAGCGCATCGCCGTCACGCGCGGGCCCGGCACCATCGTCAAGGGCACCTTCACCGGCAACGGGCGCCGCCGCATCATGCTGATCGCGCACATGGACACCGTCTACGGCCCCGACACGCTGGCCACCCAGCCGATCCGGCAGGACGGCAACCGCCTGTACGGCCCCGGCATCGCCGACGACAAGGGCGGCATCGCCGTGATCCTGCACTCGCTGGCGCTGCTCAAGGCCGCCGGCTGGCAGGACTACGCCCGGCTTACGGTACTGTTCAACCCGGACGAGGAAGTGGGCTCGCCGGGCTCGGGCGACACCATCGCCACGCTGGCCGAGCAGCATGACGTGGTGCTGTCCTGCGAGCCGTCGGCGGGCTCGGTGGTCATGAAGGGCCAGCCGCTGCTGCTGGCCTCGGCCGGCGTGGCCACCGCCACGCTAGACGTGAAGGGCCGCGCCGCGCATGCGGGCGCCGCGCCCGAACTGGGCCGCAACGCGCTCTATGAACTGTCCTACCAGATGCTGCAGACGCGCGACGTGGCCAGGGACGTGCCCGGCGCCGCGCTGATCTGGACCCGCGCCAGCGCCAGCGGCCCGCTCAACCAGGTCACGGAGCAAGCCGAGGCGGTGGGCGACGTGCGGCTGACCCGGCCCGGCGCGCTGGAAAAGCTGCAGGCCGCGCTGCAGAGCAAGCTGGCCGCCGGCAAGCTGATCCCCGACACGGAAACCACGCTGACGCTGACCCCGGGACATCCGCCCTACGTGGCGGACCAGCGCGGCCGCGCGCTGGCGGCGCGCGCGCAGGCCATCTACCAGGAGATCGACCGCGAGCTGACGATGGTGCCGCAGACCGGCGGCGGCACCGACGCGGGCTACGCCGCGCGCTCGGGCAAGCCCACGGTGCTGGAGAGCTTCGGGCTGGCGGGCTTCGGCTACCACGCGCGCGACGAATACATCGAGATCGACTCGATCGTGCCGCGGCTTTACCTGATGTCGCGCATCCTGCAGGAGATCGGCCGCGACTGAGGGCCGCGCGCGATTGCGGCGCGGCGTGTTTCAGGCGGGCTTGCGGGCGGTGCCGAAAGCCTGCTTGCAGCAGGCCAGCCACGCGCGCGCGGCGCGCGACAGGTAGCCCTCGCGCCAGACCAGGCCAAGCTCCCACACCAGCCCCGCGGCCAGCGGGCGGGTGGCCACGCGCGCGGGGTCGAGCTGGCCGGCGACCGGCGCGGGCAGGATCGCCACGCCCACGCCGGCCGCCACCAGCTCGCCGATGAAGTCCCACTGGCGGCTCTGCCCGGCGATCTGCGGCGTGAAGCCGGCCGCCTCGCAGGCGTCGAGCAGCATGCGGTAGAGCACGAAGTCGTCCTCGTACATCACGAACGGCCGGTCGGCCAGATCCGCCAGCTTCACCGCGCCGGCCTTGCGCGGCGCGTCGCCGGCGGGGAACACCGCGACCAGCGCGTGGCTGGTCACGGCCAGGCTGGCCAGCCCCGCCACCGCCGCCGGCAGCACGGTCACGCCGAGGTCCAGCTCGCCGGCGGCGACGCCTTCCTCCAGCGCGCGGCCGCCTTGCTCGCGCAGCCGCAGCTTGACGCCCGGGTACAGGCGCCGGTACGCGCCGATCACCGGCGCCATGTAGCGCCCGGCCATCGGCGGAATGCCGACCCGCAGCTCGCCGCGCGCCATGCCGTCCACCTCGGCCACTTCCTGGCGCAGGCGGGCCACCTCGGCCAGCACGGCCTGGCCGCGCGCGAACACCACCTCGCCGGCGTCGGTCAGCTGCACGGTGCGGCCTTCGCGCAGCAGCAGCGGGCCGCCCAGTTCTTCCTCCAGGCTCTTGACCATCTTGCTGATGGTGGGCTGGGTCACGTGCAGGGTCTCGGCCGCGCGGGTGAAGCCACCCTGGCGGACCACCTCGACGAAATAGCGCAGGGCGCGAATGTCCATTGGGCTGCCTGAAAGATTGCCAACTCCGATCGCCGTCGGATTGCGGTCGGATCGTGGTCGGATCGTGGTCGGATCGCCGCGCCGGATTGGTATTCCAGATCGGCATCGATTCGATAATTTATATTCATTTTATATATCGAAGTGCGCTTCGTACACTAGCTTCCATCGCCATCCCCGGTTTTTCCCCGATCCATGCACAGCGCAGTTCCCTCCACGCCGGACGCCGGCCACCCGGCGCCGTCCATTTCCTCCCCGCGGCCCGCCGGCCGGCTGCGCAACGGCGCCGTGGCCGGCGCGCAGGTGGCCGCGCTGTCCGCCCTGTGGCTGCTGGCGGACTGGCTGCGCGTGCGCCTGGGCATTCCGCTGCCGACCGGCCTGCTGGGCCTGATGGCGCTGGCGGCGCTGCTGTTCAGCGGCGCCGTGCGCGGCGGCTGGGTGCGGCGCGGCGCCGACTGGCTGCTGGGCGAGATGCTGCTGTTCTTCATTCCCGCCGTCTTGGCCGTGGTGCAGTACCCGGACCTGGTCCGGCACCAGGGCCTGCGCATCTGCGCGGTGATCGGCGCCAGCACGGTGGCGGTGATGCTGGTCACGGCGCTGGTGGTGGAGCAGGTCTACCGGCTGGAGCTGCGCCTGGCGCGCCGCGCGCGCGGGCGCAAGCATCTCCGGCAGCGGCACCTGGGCAAGGAGCAGCATCGTCATGCGTGATACCGTGCTGGCGGCGCTGAGCTTCGCGGCCACCGTCGCCTTCTACTATCTCAACAAGCGCGTCTACGCGCGCCGCGCGCGGCTGTGGCTGATGCCGCTGCTGGCCACGCCGGTGGTGCTGATCGCGCTGGTGTTGGCCGCGCGCATTCCCTATCGCGACTACATCGCCGACACGCGCTGGCTGATGTGGCTGCTGGGCCCGGCCACCATCGCCTTCGCGCTGCCCATCTACGACCATCGCGCGCTGGTGCGCCAGCACTGGCTGTCGATCTCGCTCGGCGTGCTGGCCGCGGTGACGACGTCCGTGTTCAGCTCGGTCTGGCTGGCGCGCGGCTTCGGCTTGTCGGAGGCGCTGCAGAAGGGGCTGGCGGTGCGTTCCGTGACCACGCCGTTCGCGGTGGACGCGGTGCGCGCGCTGGGCGGGCCGCCCGATCTGGCCGCGGTGTTCGTGGTCATCACCGGGCTGCTGGGCATGGCCATCGGCGAGACCGTGCTCGCGTGCCTGCCGTCGGTGCGCAGCCGGCTCGCGCAGGGCGCCATCTTCGGCGCGGCGGCGCACGGCGCCGGCACCGCCAAGGCGCGCCAGCTCGGCGAAGTGCAGGGCGTGGTGGCCTCGCTGGTGATGATGATCGCGGGGCTGGTCAGCGTGCTGGCCGCGCCGCTGATCCGCGGCCTGTTCTTCTGACCTTCCGGCCTTTCGATCTTTCGACGCGGGGGGCGGCCCCGCGCCGCCCGTGCCGCGGTACGATGTGCGCTGTTTTTTCAACCCACGCCCGCCGCCACGCATGGACTACGCGCACATCCTCGAACGCATCCACCGCGACATCCAGCCCCTGCTCGGCCAGGGCAAGGTGGCGGACTACATTCCCGAACTTGGCAAGGTCCGCGGCGACCGCTTCGGCATGGCGCTGGTGTTCGCCGACGGCCGCAGCCACTGCGTGGGCGACGCCGCGGTGCCGTTCTCGATCCAGAGCATCTCCAAGCTGTTCGCCTGCACGCTGGCGTTCCAGCTGCTGGGCGAAGACCTGTGGCAGCGCGTCGGGCGCGAGCCTTCGGGCAACGCCTTCAACTCGCTGGTGCAGCTCGAATACGAGCAGGGCCTGCCGCGCAACCCGTTCATCAACGCCGGCGCGCTGGTGGTGACGGATGTCCTGTGCAGCCGCTTCGTCCAGGCCGAGACCGCGCTGGTGCAGTTCATGCGCCGCCTCAGCGGCAATCCCGCCATCGACTACGACACCCGCGTGGCGCAGTCCGAGTCCGAGCACGCGGAGCGCAACCGCGCGATGGCCTATTTCATGAAGAGCTTCGGCCGCCTGGAGATGCCCGTCGACAAGGTCATCGAGGCCTATTGCCGCCAGTGCGCCATCACCATGAGCTGCCAGGACCTGGCCCGCGCCGCGTTGTTCCTCGCGCACGGCGGCGTGGTGCCGTGGAGCGGCGAGCGCATCCTCGGCGCCAGCCCGGCCAAGCGACTGTCCGCGCTCATGCTGACCTGCGGCACCTACGATGCGGCCGGGGATTTCGTCTACCGCGTCGGCCTGCCGGCCAAGAGCGGCGTGGGCGGCGGCATCGTCGCCGTGCTGCCGCACCGCTGGGCGGTGTGCGTGTGGTCGCCGGGGCTGGACCACAGCGGCAATTCGCTGGCCGGCGTGCAGGCGCTGGAATGGCTGACCACGCTCAGCGGGCACTCCATCTTCTGAGCATCTGCGTGCCGGCAGGGCGCCGGCACGGTGTCGCCGGCGCAACAGCCGGCCCGACGCGGGCGGCGTTCGCGGCCAGCTTTGATAGGATAGTGATTAGGTTCCGGCACCCGCGCGCGCGGGCGCGGGTGACGCGCAAGCGCCATCGTTCGCCAGCGGCGGCACCGGGACCGCCCCATAAGAACGGAGACAGTCATGCCCTATGAGATTGCCTGGAAGAAGCGTGTGTTCGAAACGCACGAGGTGCAGGTGCTGGTGCGCGCCAAGACGCCCAGCGCGTGGGACTACACGGTGCGCGTGTGCCGGCCCGGCACCAATATCCGGGCCGCGAGCACCCTGGTGGAGTCCGCCAAGCCCTCGGAGCAGTACTCGACGCCCGAGGCGGCCGAGGCCGCGGGCTTCGTGCATGGCAAGGAGATGGCGGCGCGCCTGCCGTAGCCGCCGGCGCGGCCTGGCCGGCGGCGGTTCAGGCCTGCGCGCGCCGGTACACCGCCAGCACGCCGGCCAGGCCGATCAGCGTCGCGCCGGAGACGCGGTTGAGCCAGCGCATGCCGCTGTCGCGGAACGCGTGCATCACGCGCGCGCCGAGGATGGCGTAGACCAGCATGGCCAGCAGGTTCAGCAGCGCCAGGATGGCCATGATGAGCGCGTATTGCGGCAGCAGCGGCGCGCCGGTGTCGATGAACTGCGGCAGGAAGGCGGACATGAACAGCAGCGCCTTCGGGTTGGTCGCGGCCACCAGGAAGCAGCGCATGAACAGCTCGCGCGCGGGCGCGCTTTCCCGCGGGTGGCCGGCTTGCCGCGCGGCCCCGGCGGGCAGGTGGCCGACCCTGGCGCGCAGCAGCTTCCAGCCCACGTAGGCCAGGTACGCGGCGCCGATCCACTTGAGCGCGCGGAAGGCGACCTCCGACGCGGCGATCACCGCGCCCAGCCCGGCCGCGGCGGTGGCGATCAGCAGCATGTCGGCGCACACCGCGCCGGCCATGCCCCAGCAGGCCGCGCGCACGCCGAAGCGCGAGCCGTTGCTGAGCGCCAGCAGCACGGTCGGGCCGGGCGTGGCGATGGTGACGGCCGAGGCCAGCACGAACAGCAGCAGCGTGGAATGGGTCATGGCGGGTTCCTGATGAGATGCGGGGCGGAAGGCATGCCCGCCATTCTAGCGTCCGCGCGCGCGGTGGCCACTTTGGCTGTCATGGCCGCTTGCGCGGCTACTTCTGCGCCATCCAGCGCGCCGTGGCCTGCACCACCTGCGGCTCGATGCCGTTGAAGCCGTGGTAGGCCAGCGCCTCGCACGGATCGCCCTCGTTGCTGCCGCCGTCGAAGCGGATCAGGCCGGCCCTGGGCGCCTTCGCCAGCTTGTCCATCAGGCCCTGCACCTCGCCGAACGGGCACAGCTTGCAGCCGTCCTGCACGTGGTGCACCACCAGCACCGGCACCTTGAGCTTGTCGAGGTCCATCGCGGGCACGGCGCGGCCGCGCTCCTCGCGCAGGATGGTGGAGGTCAGCACGATGCCGTCGGGGCCGCCGCCGTCGGCCAGCCGGATGGCGATGGCGGCCACCGACTGGGTGCCGCGGCTGGTGCCGACCAGCCACACGGGCACCTTGGCGCGGCTGCGCATCCAGGCGATCACGGCCTGGGCGTCCTGCGCGTGCTCGGCGGTCTGGCGGAAGCCGTTGAGGAAGGGCGGCGCGAGGCGGTCGCTGGGCGCGTCGACCACCGCCACGGCCAGGCCGTTGTCGACGAACAGTTGCCGCGCGCGCACCAGGAAGTTGTTGGCGCCCCAGCCGAAGCTGCCGCCGGGCGCGATGCGCAGCCCGCCGTGGCCGCCCGCGTAGAGGATCACGGCGGCGGTCGGCTGCGCCGGCGCGAGGTAGATGAAGCGCTGCGTGACGCCGGGCCGGGTCGGGATGTCGATCACTTCCGGCGCGCCTTGCGCGTGCGCCGGCGCGGCCAGCCACGCCTGGGCAAGCAGCACGGCGAGCAGCAGGGCCATCATCCATGCCGCGCCGGGCAGGCGGGCGAATCCGGAAGCGGGGCGGTTCGGCATGGTTGTCTCCATTGGTGGCGGGCGCCGGTTTCTTGTCGGGGTGCCGGGCGGCCGGCCCAAGATAGCATTGCCGCGCCCGCCCATCAAACGCGGCCCGCCCGCGTCAGGCCGCCGCGCGGATCCGGTACACGCAGCGGCGCGCGTTGCTCAGCAGATGCTCTTCGCGGTCGACGGTGGCGCCGGCGCCGGCGACCTCGCGGAAGATCTCCAGCTCGGCGCGGCAAAAGCCCTGGCAGGCCTGCGCCGCCGCGCAGATCGGGCAATGGTCTTCGATCAGCAGCCAGTCTTCGCCGTCGCGCTCGAGCCGCGCCATGTAGCCTTCGGCGCTGCGCAGCCCGGCCAGCGTCTCCAGCCGCCGGCCGATCTCCGCCTGCCCCGCCACCGCGGCGAGGTATTGCGCGCGGGTGTCGGCTTCGCGCCTGGCGATCAGTTGTTCCATGCCGGCTTCGCCGAACAGTTGCCGCACCGAGCCGATCAACTGGATGGTCAGTTGAGCGTGGGTGTCGGGAAAGCGGCCGTGGCCGCTGGCGGTGAGCACCCAGTCCTGGCGGGGCCGCCCGGCGCCGGCCGGGGTCTGCTGGCGGCCTTCGATCAGTCCCGCCGCCAGCAGCTTGTGCACCTGCTGGCGCGCGGCCTCGGCGGTGCCGCCGAGGGCCTGGGCGATCTGCGTGGTGGAAGCCGGGCCGCGCGTCTTGAGCAGGAACAGGATGCGATCACCCGGAGACCCGGCAGGGTTATCCAAGTTTTCTATTGCGTAATGCATGGTGGCGCCCTAATATCCAAAAACTTTCTTGGATATTAGGGCAGCCCGCGCGCGTTGTCGAGCGCGGCGCTTTGCTTCCGCCCTGTCCGGCATCCGCCGCATCCGCCGCATCCGTCGCATTCGTCAAGAGTCAAAAGGAGACCGCCCCATGCACGCCCCCGGCATCCGGCCCGCGCCGCGCCAGCTCACCATGCTCAACCCGCTCGGCCTGTACGATCCCCGCGCCAACGGCTATTCCCACGTGGCGATGATTCCGCCCGGCGCCGCCCTGGTCTGCGTGGCCGGGCAGGGCGGCGAACGCGCCGACGGCAGCCTGCCCGCCGGTTTCGCGGCCCAGGTGCGGCAGGCGCTGGACAACCTGTGCGTGGCGCTGGCGGCGGCGGGCTCGCAGCCGCGGCAGGTGGCCAGGCTCACGGTACTGGTGGTGGATCACAGCGAAGCGCGCCTGGCGGTGCTGTCCGGCGAGCTGCGCCGGATCTGGGGCGACGCGCCCGCGCCGGCCTGCACGCTGATCCCGGTGCCGCGGCTGGCGCTGGACGGCATGCTGTTCGAGATCGAAGCGCTGGCGGTGGCGGATGCCCCGGCGGCCCGCCCGGCGTGATGCGGCCGCGCCTACGCCGCCAGCTTGGGCGGCTGCGCGGGGCGGCCGTCCTTGCTGTCGCCGAAATGCGGGTGGCGGGCGAACAGGTCGGCGGCCCAGTTGACGAATACGCGGACCTTGGCCGACAGGTGGCGGTTCTGCGGATACATCGCGGACACCGGCAGCGAGTCGGTGGGCCAGTCGGTCAGCACTTCGACCAGCCGGCCGCTTTCCACGTAGGGCTGCGCCATCATGCGCGAGATGCGCGCCAGGCCGTGGCCTTCGAGCGCGCAGGCCAGGTAGGCGTCGGCGTCGTTGGTGGAGATGGCCGAAGGCAGCAGCAGTTCGGTGCGCTTGTCGCCCTGGCCCATCGGCCACGGCATTTCGCGGCCGGTGCGGTTGGACAGGTAGTTGACCGCCCTGTGCTGCGCGAGGTCGCTCGGCTGCGTGGGCGTGCCCTGGCGGTTGAGGTAGAGCGGCGAGCCGTAGAAGCCCAGGCGCAGCTGCCCGATGCGGCGCGCCACCATCGTCTCGTCCACCGGGTCGCCCACGCGCAGCACCACGTCCACGCCTTCCTTGAGCAGGTCGATGGGCTTGCCGTTGATGGTCAGCTCCATCTTCAGCTCGGGATAGGCGGCGAAGAACTCGTGCAGCCCGGGGATCAGCACCATCTGCGCCAGCCCGGCGGAGGTGTCCACCGCCAGCGTGCCGCGCGGCGTGTTGTTCTGGTGGGTCAGCGACTGCTCGGCTTCCTCCACGTCGGCCAGGATGCGCACGCAGCGCTCGTAATAGGCAGCGCCATCGGTGGTGACGCTGATGCGCCGCGTCGTGCGATGCAGCAGCTTCACGCCGAGGTGCGTTTCCAGGTTCTGGATCAGCCGCGTGAGGGTGGCCTTGGGCAGATCCATCGATTCGGCCGCCCGCGCGAAGCTGCCTATATCCACGACGCGGGTGAATGCCTGCATTGATACGAGACGATCCATGTTCACTCCCCGGGAAAAGGATACGGGCGGGCCTGGCTGGCGTGCCGGACTTCTTGTCGAGTCCGTCGGGCCTGCCGGGCCTGTTGGGATTACAGGGCCTGCTGGACTTGTCGGCCGCCCGGGCCAGACCTTTAGCGGCCGGGCCGGGAGCGCATCGCGCAGCGCGCGCGGCCGCGGAAGTGCGGGAGTGGATCACAAAACCAATGACCTTGCACGGCGCAGGGTTTCCCGCCGCGGGCGCGCCGGATTATTTCACGGCAGAAACAGTGCATTGGTAAAGCCTCGCTTTATCCCACCTTTATCAACCACCATAATTCGCTGCATCGCAATATGCAATGGAAGCGCCGTTAACGCGGCGCATGTGATCGCCATGCCTTCCCGATCGAAAGCTGCAGCCGCAGCGTCCGCCGCCGAACTGGCCGTGGGACGCACGACCGAGCACGCCGTCGAGAGCTGCGGCCGCACGATCCTGGTGCGCCTGAGCTATCCGCCGGGCTATCCGGAAGGCAAGGGCGCCGCGCTGCTGCCGTGGCTGCTTTATCTGCACGCGGGCGGCTTCGTGGAATGCAGCGTGGAGAAATCCCAGCGCCTGGCCGCGTGGCTGGCGGCCACGATGCCGGCGGTGGTGGTGACGCCGGCCTATTCGCTGGCACCCGATTTTCCGTTTCCGGCGGCGCCGGAAGACGTATTCAATACCACCGCCTGGGTGTTGCGTCACGCGCGCCGCCTGAAGGTGGACAAGCTGCGCTTCGCCCTGGTGGGCGAGGAGGCCGGCGGCAACCTGGCGATCGCGCTGTCGCAGATGCTGCGCGACCGCGGCCTGCCCGAGCCGCGCGCGCAGTGGCTGATCCGGCCGGTGACGGACCCCTGCCTGGAGCACGCCTCGTGCGCGTTCGCGCAGGGCGGGCCGAGCGTGTCGCTGGAGCGGCTGCAGCGCCTGGCGGGTTTCTACCGCGATTACCTGCCGACCCCGGCCGCCAGCGTGCACCCGTATGCGGCGCCCGCGCTGGCCTCGCGGCTGGCGGGCTTGCCGCCCACGCTGATCCAGGTGGCGGAAGAAGATGCGCTGCGCGCCGAGGGCGAGGCCTTCGCCGCGCGGCTGCAGGCGGCCGGCGTGCCGGCCGAAGCCAGAATCATGCCCGGCGCCTGTGGCGACGGGGTGGAACAGACCCTCGACCGATGTCAGGTCTGGGTCAACGAAGGCGCGCATTACCTGCAAGGCTGCCTTGCCGGCGATGACGATGCCTCACCAAGGACCGGACGCGACCCGGGCGCCAGCTCGCCAGGCTGACCCGCGCGAACCACGACAAGCCGGCCTGCGCGAGCAGGCATACCGGGCGCGGCCCCTGGCGCGCCCCGGCGGCGGCGTTCGTCCTTTTTTTGCTTTCCAGTTGAAGAAAACCCGCTACGGAATACGGAGTGTAGAAAAATGAAGCAGCAATATCGACGCACCATGATTGCCCTGGCCATCGTCGCCGTGCTCGGCGCGGGCCTGGCGACCTCATTGCTCAAGCCCTGGCATGCCGGCGAGGCGCAGGCCGTGCCGGCACCCGCCCCGACCGCCGTGGACGTGGCCGGCGTGATCGGCAAGACCATCACCGAGTGGGACGAGTTCTCCGGCCGCCTCGAAGCGGTGGACCGCGTGGAAATCCGCGCGCGGGTGGGCGGCACCATCGACGCCGTGCACTTCCGCGAGGGCGCGCTGGTGAAGAAGGGCGACCCGCTGTTTACCATCGACCCGCGCCCCTACGCCGCCGAAGTGGCGCGCGCCGAGGCCGCGCTGGCCGCCGCCCAGGTGCGCGCCTCGCACGCGCAGACCGAACTGGCGCGCGCCCAGCGGCTGGTGCAGGACAACGCCGTGTCGCGCCGCGAGTTCGACGAGCGCGACAACACCGCGCGCGAGGAAGTCGCCAACGTGCGCGCCGCGCAGGCCTCGCTCGAAGTGGCGCGGCTGAACCTGACCTATACCCGCATCGTGGCGCCGGTGAGCGGGCGCGTCTCGCGCGCCGAGATCACGGTCGGCAACCTGGTCGCGCCGGGCGCTTCGTCGCCGGTGCTGACCACGGTGGTGTCGGTGTCGCCGATGTACGCCAACTTCGAGGTCGACGAGCAGACCTACCTGCGCTACACCGCGCCCGAGGCCGGCGGCACGGGCGGCGCCCAGGGCGCGCAGTCCAGGCTGCCCGTGTTCCTGGGCCTGGGCAACGAGGACGAATACCCGCGCGAGGGCCGCATCCAGTCGATCGACAACCGGCTCGACACGCGCAGCGGCACCATCCGCGTGCGCGCCGTGTTCGACAACCCGGACGGCCGCCTGCTGCCGGGCCTGTACGCGCGCATCAAGCTCGGCGGCGGCGCGCCGCATCCGGTGGTGCTGATCAATGACCGCGCGATCGGTACCGACCAGGGCAAGAAGTTCGTGCTGGTGCTGGACAAGGCCAACAAGCTGGCCTACCGCGAAGTCACGCTCGGACCGTCGTACGAAGGCCTGCGCGTGATCCGCCAGGGCCTGAAGGCCGACGAGAAGATCGTGGTCAACGGCCTGCAGCGCGTGCGCCCCGGCGACACGGTATCGCCCAAGGCGGTGGAGATGGCCTACAAGCGCGAGCTGGACCAGCGCGCCGACGCCGCCGAGCGCAAGCAGGCCGCCGCCGACAAGGAAACCGACAAGGCCGCCGAGGGCAAGCCGGTGACCTGAGCCCCGAATGGCCGACATGAACCCGACATGAACGGAATCTGCTGAGGGTTTGCTCCCCTCTCCCGCGTGCGGGAGAGGGGCCGGGGGGGCGAAACGCCGCCCCCCGGAAAACCGAGCCATTTATTTGCTTCCCCACGCTCCATATGGCGCCCGCCACCCGGGCCGCCAGGGGGAGCGCTTTCGCCGAGACTGAGATGAATCTCTCGAAATTCTTTATCGACCGGCCTATCTTCGCCGGCGTGCTATCGGTGCTGATCTTCCTGATCGGCGCCATCTCGATGTTCAAGCTGCCGATCTCGGAGTACCCCGAGGTGGTGCCGCCGTCCGTGGTGGTGCGCGCGCAGTTCCCGGGCGCCAACCCCAAGGTGATCGCGGAAACCGTGGCCACGCCGCTCGAAGAGCAGATCAACGGCGTCGAGGACATGCTGTACATGTCGTCGCAGGCCAACAGCGACGGCACGCTCACGCTGACCGTGACCTTCAAGCTGGGCACCGACCCGGACAAAGCGCAGCAGCTCGTGCAGAACCGCGTCTCGCAGGCCGAGCCGCGCCTGCCGGAAGACGTGCGCCGCCTGGGCATCACCACCGTCAAGAGCTCGCCTGACCTGACGATGGTGGTCCACCTGGTCTCGCCGAACGACCGCTACGACATGACCTACCTGCGCAACTACGCGCTGATCAACGTCAAGGACCGCCTCGCGCGCATCCAGGGCGTGGGCCAGGTGCAGATGTTCGGCTCGGGCGACTACTCCATGCGCGTGTGGCTCAATCCCGAGAAGATGGCCGAGCGCCAGCTCGCCACCAGCGACGTGGTCAACGCGATCCGCGAGCAGAACGTGCAGGTGGCCGCCGGCGTGATCGGCCAGTCGCCCTCGCTGCCCGGCACCGACCTGCAGCTCTCGGTCAACGCGCAGGGCCGCCTGACCAGCGTGGAAGAGTTCGGCGACGTGGTGGTGCGGACCTCGGCCGACGGCGCGGTGACCTACCTCAAGGACATCGCCCGCATCGAGCTGGGCGCGTCGGAATACGCGCTGCGCTCGCTGCTGGACAACAAGTCCGCGGTGGCGCTGCCGATCTTCCAGGCGCCGGGCTCCAACGCCATCCAGATCTCGGACGACGTGCGCAAGACGATGGAAGAGCTCAAGGAGAACTTCCCCGACGGCGTGGACTACAGCATCGTCTACGACCCCACGCAGTTCGTGCGCCACAGTATCGAGGCCGTCACCCACACGCTGTTCGAAGCGATCGCGCTGGTGGTGCTGGTGGTGATCCTGTTCCTGCAGACCTGGCGCGCCTCGATCATCCCGCTGCTGGCCGTGCCGGTGTCGATCGTCGGCACCTTCGGCCTGATGCACGCGTTCGGCTTCTCGATCAACGCGCTCTCGTTGTTCGGCCTGGTGCTGGCGATCGGGATCGTGGTGGACGATGCGATCGTGGTGGTGGAGAACGTCGAGCGCAACATCGAGGAAGGGCTGAGTCCGAAGGAAGCGACCTACAAGGCCATGCGCGAAGTCAGCGGCCCGATCATCGCCATCGCGCTGACCCTGATCGCCGTGTTCGTGCCGCTGGCCTTCATGAGCGGCCTGACCGGGCAGTTCTACAAGCAGTTCGCGCTGACCATCTCGATCTCGACCATCATCTCGGCCTTCAACTCGCTGACGCTGTCGCCGGCGCTGTCCGCGCTGCTGCTGCGCGGCCACGACGCGCCCAAGGACTGGCTGTCGCGCGGCATGGACCGCGTGCTGGGCAAGTTCTTCGCCCGCTTCAACCGTTTCTTCGGCGCCAGCGCCGAGCGCTACGGCCGCGGCGTGAAGGGCGTGATCTCGCGCAAGACCGCCGTGTTCGGCGTCTACGCGGTCATGCTGGTGCTGACCTGGGGCGTGTTCCAGCTGGTGCCGAAGGGCTTCGTGCCGGCGCAGGACAAGCAGTACCTGGTGAGCTTCGCCAAGCTGCCCGACGGCGCCACGCTGGACCGCACCGAGGACGTGATCCGCCGCATGTCGGAGATCGCGCTCAAGCATCCGGGCGTGGAGTCGGCGGTGGCCTTCCCGGGCCTGTCGATCAACGGCTTCACCAACAGCCCGAGCGCCGGCATCGTGTTCGCCACGCTCAAGCCGTTCGAGGAGCGCAAGAGCGCCGCGCTGTCGGGCAACGCGATCGCCGCCGACCTGAACCAGAAGTATGCGTCGATCCAGGACGCCTTCATCGCGGTGTTCCCGCCGCCGCCCGTGCAGGGCCTCGGCACCATCGGCGGCTTCAAGCTGATGATCGAGGACCGCGCCGCGCTCGGCTACGACGCGCTGTTCGACGCCACCAACGCGTTCATGGGCAAGGCACGCGCCACGCCCGAGCTGGCCGGCATCTTCAGCAACTACCAGGTCAACGTGCCGCAGCTCGACGTCAAGCTCGACCGCGTCAAGGCCAAGCAGCTCGGCGTGCCGGTCACGGACGTGTTCGACACGCTGCAGACCTACCTCGGCTCGGCCTACGTGAACGACTTCAACAAGTTCGGCCGCACGTACCAGGTCAAGGTGCAGGCGGATGCGCAGTTCCGCAACCACGCCGAGGACATCCTGCAGCTCAAGACGCGCAACCGCGCCGGCGACATGGTGCCGCTGTCGTCGCTGCTCACCGTCAAGCAGGGCTTCGGCCCGGACAGCGTGGTGCGCTACAACGGCTTCACCGCCGCCGACATCAACGGCGGCCCGGCGCCGGGCTTCTCCTCGGGCCAGGCGCAGGCCGCGGCCGAGCGCATCGCCGCCGAGACGCTGCCCAAGGGCATCAAGTTCGAATGGACCGACCTGACCTACCAGGACATCCTGGCCGGCAACGCGGGGGTGTGGATCTTCCCGCTGTGCGTGCTGCTGGTGTTCCTGGTGCTGGCCGCCCAGTACGAAAGCCTGACGCTGCCGCTGGCGGTGATCCTGATCGTGCCGATGAGCCTGCTGGCCGCCATGACCGGCGTGTGGCTCACGCGCGGCGACAACAACATCTTCACGCAGATCGGCTTCATCGTGCTGGTGGGGCTGTCGGCGAAGAACGCGATCCTGATCGTGGAGTTCGCGCGCGAGCTGGAGCACGAAGGCCGCTCCATCGTGCAGGCCGCGATCGAGGCCAGCCGCCTGCGCCTGCGCCCGATCCTGATGACCTCGTTCGCCTTCATCATGGGTGTGGTGCCGCTGGTGATCTCCACCGGCGCCGGCGCCGAGATGCGCCACGCGATGGGCGTGGCGGTGTTCGCCGGCATGCTGGGCGTGACCTTCTTCGGGCTGTTCCTCACCCCCGTGTTCTATGTGGCGCTGCGCCTGCTGGCCACGCGCGGCGAGCGCCGCCGCGCCGCCAGCGCGGGCGATGCCCCGTCGGCGAGCCACAAGGCCATCGCCTCCGCAGAATAAGGACGACTGACATGACTGCATCAATCACATCCGGGGCCCTGCCGCGCCTGGCCACGCTGGCCGTGGCCCTGATCCTGGCCGGCTGCTCGCTGGCGCCCACGTACAAGGTGCCCGAGGCCGCCACCGCCGCCACGCCGGCCTACAAGGAAGCCGAGGCCGCGCGGGCCGAAGGCAGCCAGTGGAAAGTGGCCACGCCCGCCGAAGGCGCGCAGCGCGGCGAATGGTGGAAGATCTTCGGCGACGCCGACCTCGACCGCCTGATCGCCCAGGCCAGCGAGTCCAACCAGGACCTCGCCGTGGCCGCGGCGCGCCTGAAGCAGGCGCGCGCGTTCACCGGCGTGGCCGAGGCCGACCTGTATCCGCAACTGAGCGTCGGGCTGGACCCGACCCGCACGCAGTACTCGGCCGCCTCGCAGGGCTTCCCCGACGGCACCAAGGTGCCGGCGCAGACCGTGTACAAGGCGCGCGCGTTCGCCAGCTACGAGCTCGACCTGTTCGGCCGCGTGGCCGACAACGTCAAGGCCGCGCGCGCCGAGGGCGCCGCCGCCGAAGACCTGTACCGCTCGGTGCAGCTCGCGCTGCAGGCGGACGTGGCGCAGGCCTACTTCTCGCTGCGCACGCTCGACAGCGAGCGCGACCTGCTCAACGCCACCATCGTGCTGCGCGAGGATGCGCTCAAGCTGCTCAAGCGCCGCTTCGACGAAGGCGAGACCACCGACCTCGACCCGGCCCGCGCCGAAGCCGAGCTCGGCACCGCGCGCGCCGACCTAGCCGCCATCGAACGGCGCCGCGCCAACCAGGAGCACGCGCTGGCGGTGCTGACCGGCGCGCCGCCGGCCGCGTTCACGCTGGCCGCGCGCCCGCTCGACGCCACGCTCATCACGGTGCCGGCCGGGCTGCCCTCGGACCTGCTGGAGCGCCGCCCCGACATCGCCCAGGCCGAGCGCCTGATGGCCGCGGCCAACGCGCGCATCGGCGTGGCGCGCTCGGCGTTCTTCCCGAAGATCACGCTGACCGGGCTGTTCGGCTTCGAGTCGAGCGACCTGTCGAACCTGTTCAAGTGGTCGTCGTCGGCATGGATGCTGGGACCGCTGGTCGGCAGCACGCTCGTCGCGCCGATCATCGACGGCGGGCGCAACCGCGCCAACCTCAACGCGGCCAAGGCCCAGCACGAAGAGGCGGTGGCAAGCTACCGCCAGAGCGTGCTGACGGCGCTGCGCGAAGTGGAGGACAGCCTCGCCGACGTGCGCTGGCTGAGCCAGCAGGCCGGCGCGCTGGACGGCGCGCTGGGCGGCGCGCGCCGCGCGGCGAAGATCTCGCGCAGCCGCTACGAGGCCGGCGCGGTGGACTACCTGACGGTGATCGACGCCGACCGCACGGTGCTGCAGTCGCAGCGCGACGCCAACCAGGTAGCCGGCCTGCGCGCCTCCGCCACGGTGGCGCTGGTGCGCAGCCTGGGCGGCGGCTGGGGGCCGCTGCCCGACGCCGGCTCGTCCGCGCCGCCGGCGCCGCTCGCGGCGAACCCGTGAAGCGGTAAGGCCGCGGCGCGCCGACATGGCCGCCGCCCCGATGGCGCAAACCTGAGGCGACTGACGAAGCCGCCAGAACGGGCCAAAGCCGCCAGAGCTGGCCCAAGCAAGGTGTCCTCCCTCTCCCCCGACCCCTCTCCCGCAAGCGGGAGAGGGGAGCACACAAGCGGCAGGCCGATGTCGTCACCACTCCCAAAAGTGCCCCCAGGGCGCTTTTTTTTTTCGCGCCTAGGCCCGATGCGCCAGTTCGCAGGCGAACACCAGGCGCTGCAACTGCTTCTCGGTCTGGCCGTCGACATGGCGGAAGGCGCCGCCGAAATGGTGGACGGCCTTGCCGCCGCGCCAGGCAACGCGGTGCCTGACCACCTCCAGATCGACCTCGAGCGTGCCCAGGTCTGCGCACGACAGCCGGCACCGCCTGATGCGCGCATCGCGCAGCAGTGGCGGCGCGTCGGCCTGCGGGGCGCGCAGGCCGACGCCGGACACGGACAGGTCCGCGATGCGCAGATGCGCGAGCTGGCCGTCGTCGAGCGGGATCTCGCAGCGAAAGCCGCTGCCCGCGGGCACGCTGGCGCGGAAATGCCGGCGGCGATGCAGGTAATGGACGCTGGCCGGAAACGGCGTGACGAAGGCGGGCCGGTCGTCGAAGCGGGTGATGGCCGGCGTGCCGACCGGGAAGCGGACGGGTGCGCCGTTGAGCGAGCCCGAGAGCGTCAGCTCGCGGGCGTTCAGGATGGCGTCGAGCTCGGCGCCGTTGCGGCACCATTCCAGGATGCAGGCGCGGCTTGCCGGCTCGGCCAGCAGCAGCCGGGTGGCGATGGGATGCATGCCGGCGGGCCGCAGGCGCAGCGACGCGCCCTGGCGGGCCAGGCCCAGCAGGACGAGCAGGATCTGGTCCGGATCGGTGAGCCCGCCCTCGTGGTCGGGCGCCGGGGGCGTTCCGGTCTGCGGTGTCGTGGCTGGCATGTCGGTGTTCGTGGTATTGCGCCCGCGGCCCGGGCATGGGCCGCGGGCTGGCGCATGCGGGACCCGCGAGGGGCCGGCCAGCCCGTGATTATGCCAGCGCCGCCGCCGCGCCCGAATGCGCGGGACCGTTGCGCGGGCGCTCCCACGGCGGCCGCAGCCGGGTTGTCCGCCCGGCGGTATACTTGGGGTGCAATCCAACCGGAGTCGATGGTGTCGGTACAAAACCCCGCGTTCACAGCAGAGCGCAGCGCAGCCGCGCAGCCCGCGCCGCAGCCCGCGGCGGCCTTGCCGCCGCGGCCGCAAGCGCCGGTCGCGCCGGACATCAACGAGTGCTGCGGCAACGGCTGCGAGCCCTGCATCTTCGACCTGCACGCCGAGGCGATGGCGCGTTACCGCGCCGAGCTGAAGGCGTGGCAGGCCCTGGCCGGCGAGACGGCGGATGCCGCCGCCGCCGGCGGCCCGAGCTTCTGAAAGCGTGCGCGCCGCCTTGTCTTCCGAATCTCCCGAGTCTCCCGTACTCGCCGCCGGCCAGCCCGCCGTGGCCGATCTCCACGATTTCGTGCGGCGCCATCCGCGCCTGCTGGTGCTGACCGGCGCCGGCATCAGCACCGATTCCGGCATTCCCGGCTACCGCGACGCGCAGGGCAACTGGCAGCGCACGCCGCCGGTGCAGGCGCAGGACTTCTTCCGCTCGCACGCGGTGCGCCAGCGCTACTGGGCGCGCAGCATGCTGGGCTGGCCGGTGCTGGCCAACGCGCAGCCCAACGCCGCGCATTTCGCGCTGGCGCGGCTGCAGGCGGCCGGCCACGTGCGCCTGCTGGTCACGCAGAACGTGGACGGCCTGCACCAGCGTGCCGGCAGCCACGGCGTGATCGAGCTGCATGGCCACGTGGGCACGGTGGTCTGCCTGCAATGCGGCACGCGCCGTCCGCGCGCCGCGTTGCAGGCGCAGCTCGAGGCGGACAACCCGGCGCTGGCCGAACTGCGCGCGTTGCCCGCTTCCGACGGCGACGCCCATCTGGAACTGGCCAGCTTCGAGGCCGTGCGCATTCCCGCGTGCGGCCATTGCGGCGGCGTGCTCAAGCCCGACGTGGTGTTCTTCGGCGAGTCCGTGCCGCGCGAGCGCGTCGATGCCGCCATGCAGGCGCTGGCGCAGGCCGATGCCCTGCTGGTGATCGGTTCCTCGCTCACGGTGTTCTCCGGCTATCGCTTCTGCCTCGAGGCGCAGAAGCAGGGCAAGCCGGTGGCCGCCGTCAACCTCGGCCAGACCCGCGCCGACGCGCTGCTGGCGCTCAAGGTGGACGCCGCCTGCGCGCCCGCGCTGGCGGAACTGAACGCGCGGCTGGGCCTGGCCTGAGCGCCGCGGGCGGCGTCTAGCCGCATCAAGCCTTCATCAGGCCTCCATCAAGCCGCCGCCTTGCGCACGATCAGCCTGTGCATCCGCTTGCCCGGCGGCGGGCCCGCCTCTTCCTGGTCGGACAGCACGCTGTCGCCGCGCCCCAGCGCGCCGGCCACCAGCGCCTTGTCGAAGGCCGCGTAGAAGCGGCCGTCCGGGTCGCGCCGCGAGACGTGGTCGGTGACGCGCCAGCTCAGGCACAGCGTGCCGCCAGGGCGCAGGATGCCGAGCAGGTGCCGCACGGCGCTGGCGATCATGCGTGGCTCCAGGTGCATGATGACGGCCTCGCACAGCACGTTCTGGTAATAGCCGCGCGGCACGCCTTCGAGTTCCGGCAGCGCGGCCTGCTCGAAGGGCAGGGCGGGGTAGCGCCGGCGCGCCTCTTCCAGCAGCGCTTCGCAGGGATCGAAGCCGCACGGGTCGAAGCCGTGCGCGGCCAGCCACGCCGTGTCGCGGCCCGCGCCGCAGCCGATGTCGGCGCTCGGACCGGGCGCGAATGTTGCAAGCAGCGTGGCGTAGAGGCCGGCCGGCGCGGGCTGCGCGTGCCAGTCCCTGGCATGGTCGGCGGCGGCGCGGTCGTAGGCTTGCAGTGTCGCGGTATCGGTGCTCACGATGTGCCCCCTGTGCGCAGTCGCCATGCGGCGCGGAATGCGCCGGGCCCGCAAGGCAAATCTAGCAGATTCCGGCGCCAATCCGGCCCCGCCGGCCCCGTCGGCGGCGCTGCGTGCCGCAACGCACGGAGCGCGCGCCGGCACGCAGCGCATAGTCCGGGCGGCGGCTGTCATGCTGCCGCGCTTGTGCCGCACGCCGCCGCCCGGCTAATATGGATCGCGAGTTCCCACGGAACATGGGAAAGTGGCGCGCAAGCCGCCGGTTGGCGCATCGCCGGTCTCATGAGGATGCCTGAATGTCATCGCAGATGAATCGCCTGTTCGTTCCCGGCGCGCGCTTTGGCGGGCTTGCGGCGGCGCCGCCCGCGATCGGGCTGGATACGATGGACAGCCCGGTGGCCGTTGCCGACGCGCGCGGCCGCATCGTCCAGGCCAATGCCAGCTTCGTGTCCCTGTTCGGCCCGCTGGCCGGCCCGGCGGGCGGCGCGGCCTTGTGGGCGTGGCTGCAGCCGGCGACGCCGGCCGGCGAGTTCCTGGGCCGGCTCGCGGCCGGGCAGGCGGTGCGCGGCGAATGCCTGCTGGACACGGCCGGCGGATATCCCCGCTGGTTTTCCGCGCTCACCAATCCGGTGCTCGACGACCACGGCGCGCTGGCCAGCCTCGTCTGCGTGCTGACCGACATCACCGAGACCAAGCTGCGCGACGGCATCCAGCGCACCGCGCTCGAAGCCATCGCGCAGGACCGGCCGCTGGCGGAAATCATGGACGCCATGTGCCGCGCGATCGAGCGCGTCACGCCCGGCGTCGCGGTCTCGGTGCTGCGCGTCGACGCCGAAGGGCGCCTGCGCCCGCTCGCCGCGCCCAGCCTGCCGCCGCGCTACTCCGCCGGCATCGACGGCGCGCCGGTCGGTCCGTGCAACGGCTCGTGCGGCACGGCGGCGTTCCGCGGCGAGCCGGTTGCCGTCACCGACATCTTCACCGATCCGCTGTGGGCGTCGTTCCAGGACATGGCCCTCCTGTCCGGCATGGCCGCCTGCTGGTCGACGCCGATCAAGTCCGGCGACGGCAGCGTGCTCGGCACCTTCGCGTTCTACTATTCCACCCACCGCGGCCCGGACGCCTATCACTGCCGCCTCACCGAGATCTGCACGCATCTGTGTGCGCTGGCGCTGGAGCGCGACGCCGCGCGCGAGCGGATCCGCTGGCAGGCCAATCACGATGCGCTGACCGGTCTGCTCAATCTTCACGCCGTGCGCCGCCTGACCGAGGACGCCATCGCGCAGACGGACCGCGGCGGCGTGCCGCTCGCCGCCCTGTTCATCGATCTGGACGATTTCAAGCAGATCAACGACGTGCTGGGCCACCGGCAGGCCGACCTGCTGCTGGAGGAAATCGCCGGGCGCCTGCGCGCCCAGGCGCCCGCCGCCGCGCTGCTGGGCCGGCGCTCGGGCGACGAATTCGTCATGATCCTGCCCGGCCTGGACGCGCCGGCCGCGCTGGCGCTTGCTGAAAACCTGCGCGCGGCCATCGCGCGGCCGCTGGTGTCGATACCCGGGCGCAAGCTGAACGTGTCGGCGAGCATCGGCGCCTGCGTCTGCCCCGCGCACGGGCGCGACTGGGACACGCTGATGCGCCATGCCGACCTCGCCCTGCGCGAGGCCCGGCACGGCGGCCGCAACCGCGTGCGCCTGTTCGACGCCGAGCTGGGCGCGCGCGAGCTGGCGCGCGCCCGGCTCGAGCAGGCGCTCAAGGCGGCGCTGCTCGAGAACCGGCTGCAACTGCACTACCAGCCCAAGATCCGCCTGTGCGACAACAGCCTGGCCGGGGTCGAGGCGCTGGCGCGCTGGCACCACGGCGAGACCGGCAACGTTTCCCCGGACCAGTTCATTCCGCTGGCCGAGCAATGCGGCCTGGTCGTCGACCTTGGCTACTGGGCCCTGGACGAGGCCTGCGGGCAACTGGCGCGCTGGCGGGCCGGCGGGCTGCGGGTGCCGTCGGTGGCCGTCAACCTGTCGCCGCTGAACTTCCATCACCACGAGCTTCCCGACGTCATCGCCGGGATACTGCGGCGGCATCGCCTGGCCGGCAGCGACCTGACCGTGGAGATCACCGAGGGGCTGGTGATGGAGAGCAAGCCCGAGATACAGGCCACGCTCGCCGCGGTGCGCGGGCTGGGCGTGCGCCTGTCGATGGACGACTTCGGCACCGGCTACTCCAGCCTCGGCCACCTGCTGAACCTGCCGGTCGACGAGCTCAAGCTCGACAAGAGCTTCGTGCAGGGCCTCGACTCGCACCACGCCGCCGCCACGCTGGTGGACGCGGCCATCCGCATCGGCCAGAGCATCGGCCTGACCCTGGTCGCCGAGGGCATCGAGGAAGAGTCGCAGCGCGCCTTCCTGTGCGCGCACGGCTGCGAGATCGGCCAGGGCTACCTGTTCGCCATGCCGATGCCGCCGGCGGCGTTCGAGACGTGGCTGGCCGAGCGCGGCGTGGCGGAGCCGGCTGCCTGACGGCGGGTGGCGGGCGGCGCGCGCGGCTGCCGCCGCTGCGTCGGTCTTCCTGCTTGCCTTTTCGTCCGCTTTTTCGTTCGCCTCCGCGCCCGCCGCTTTCCTAGGGAATCCCACTACAGCACTGGTGCGGAAATTGCATGAGAATCGCCCTGCCATTACTGTGAAATTTCAGTTTATCGAACAGGGGGAACATGCGAATGACGGCATCCGGGGCGTTCCGGACATCCCGCGCGCCCGGGACATCCGGCGTGCCGGCGGCCACGGCTGTGGCCGCTGCGGTAGCCAGGCAGGCGCCGCTGGCGCCGCGCCGGCGCGGCGGAGGCGGCTCGTGCGGCGGGCACGGCGGGCACGGCGGCCGGCGCTGGTGCCGGCATGCGTGCCGGCGTGGGCGCGGGGCAGGCCCGGCGCCATGAACACGCGCTTCATCGAAGCCTTCATGTGGGTGGCCCGCCTGGGCAGCTTCCGCGCGGCGGCCGAGAAGCTGCACATCACGCAGGCGGCGATGTCCAACCGCATCGCCTCGCTCGAGCAGGAGATCGGCGCGCGGGTGTTCGAGCGCGAGGCGCGCGACCTGCGCCTCACGCCGGTCGGCCTGCGCCTGCTCGGCTACGGCGAGCGGCTGCTGGAGCTGCAGCGCGAGATCATGGTGCTCGGGCGCGCTGGCGACGCGCCGCTGGGGCTGGTGCGCATCGGCGCCATCGAGAGCGTGGTGCATACGTGGCTGGTCGATTTCCTGCGCCACCTGCAGACGCACTATCCCGGCATCGAGGTGCAGCTCACCTCGGAGACCACGCAGAGCCTGCACAACACCCTGCGCGCGGGCGGCATCGACATTGCCCTGCAGACCGATCCGGCGGTGGGCGAGGGCATCACCAGCACGCCGTGCCTGCCGATGGCCATCGGCTGGGTCGGCCCGCCCGGGCCCGCGCAGCCCGGCGAAGGCCGGCTGGCCACGCTGCTCCAGCATCCCACCATCACCATGAGCCCCGGCTCGCAGCCGCATCTCGCGCTCAAGGAGCTGTACCGCAAGGCCGGGCTGCCGGTGGGCAAGGTGCATTGCGTCAGCTCCATCGCGGCCATCGTGCGGCTGGTCAGGGGCGGCTTCGGCAACGCGCTGATGCCGCTGGCGCCGGTGCGCGAGGAAGTGGAGCGCGGCGAGTTGCGCGTGATTCCGTGCGACGTGCCCCTGCCGCACCAGCGGCTGGTGGTCAGCCACCTCGACCACGCCGCCTCCGAGGCGATCCGCCTGGTGGCGGAGCTGGCCTGCCGAGAATCCGACCGCTACGTGCGGTCGCTGCCTGCACCATTTGCGCCGGCATAGGGCGCGCGCGCCGTGCTGGTGCGCGCGCATGGCCGCATCGAACAGAAAAACTGATCGGAAACGCGAAGAAAAACCCGTTTGCCGCGCGCGCGGCCGGCGCCGATCATCTTCTCACCGCCCGCAGACGGCGCGGGCCACAGGAGAGAAGGATGAGCGAGATGCAGGAGAGGCACGATACGCAGGAAATGCACGAGATGCGGCAAATGCGGGAAATGCGGGAAATGCGGCAAATGCGCGGGATGGCCGGAACGTCCGGCGTGGACGACGCGCCGGCGGGCATGGCGCCGCACGGCATGCTGTTCGTCGCCGCCAACGTGGACGCGGCCGACGAGGACGATTTCAACCAGTGGTACGACCGCGAGCACGTGGAAGAGCGCGCCCGCATTCGCGGCTTCATCTCCGCCGCGCGCTACGAGGCGGTGCAGGGCGGCCCGAAATACCTGGGCCTGTACCGCACCGAATCGCTGGCGGCCTTCACGTCCGCCGCCTACCAGGCCGCGTTCGGGCGCCAGACGCCGTGGTCGGTCGCCAACCTCGGCCGCATGCGCCAGCCGGTGCGCCGCGTGAGCGAAGTCGCCGCGGTGGTCGGGCAGGGCAGCGGAAGCTGGCTGGCCGTACTGCCGCTGGCGCGGCCCGACGACGTGCCGGCGCTGGTCGACCAGGCCGCCGACGTGGGCGGCGAGCTCTCTGCGCGGCCCGGCTTCGTGCAGTCCTACCTGCTGGTGCCGGACGCCGTGCTGAGCCAGCCGCTGCCGCGCGAGAGCGTGGAGAACCGGCAACTGCGCCCGCTCCTGGTGATCGAGACCAGCAGCGAAGCCGCCGGCGCGGCCGCGCTGTGCGACGCGGCCGCGTGCCTGGATGCATGCGGCGCGGACGCCGCCGGCGCCGCGCGCTATGCGCTGCGGTGGAAGCTGTTCTCGCGGGAGGTGGCATGATGCGCGGCGCCGACACCGTTATCGCCACCGCCACCGCCGCGCAGGAGCCGGCCGGCGCGCAGGCCGCCACGCACCCGGTCGCGCACGCCGGCATGCAGGCCGGCACGCACGCCGCCGCCGGCAAGCCCCGCATGGGCCGGCTGGCCGCGGCCAGCACCATCGGCACCACGCTGGAGTGGTACGACTTCACCGTCTACAACCTGATGGCGGCGCTGGTCTTCAACGCCATCTTCTTCCCCTCGTTCGATCCGCTCACCGGCACCATCCTGGCGTTTTCCACCTATGCCGTGGGCTACGTCTCGCGCCCGCTCGGCGGCGTGGTGTTCGGCCACCTCGGCGACAAGCTCGGGCGCCGCTTCGTGCTGGTGGCCACGCTGGTCGTGATGGGCGTGGCCACCGGCCTGATGGGCGTGCTGCCGACCTACCAGTCGTGGGGCGTCTGGAGCCCGCTGCTGCTGGTGGCGCTGCGCTTCGTGCAGGGCGCGGCCATCGGCGGCGAGTGGGCCGGCGCGGTGCTGCTGTCGATGGAGCATGGCGCGCAGCACCAGCGCGGGCGCAATGCCTCGTTCACGCAGGTGGGGCCGTCGTGCGGCACGCTGCTGGGCACCGGCTTCATCGCGCTGGTGTCGCTGTGGCTGAGCCCCGAGGACTTCCAGGCGTGGGGCTGGCGCATTCCCTTCCTGTCCAGCGTGCTGCTGGTCGTGTTCGGGCTGTGGCTGCGCCGCGGCGTGGAGGAAACCCCGCTGTTCCGGGAGATGGAAGCGCGCAAGAGCACGGCGAAGACGCCGATCAAGGACGTGTTCGCGGACCACTGGCGGCGCCTGCTCGTCGCCGGCGGCGCGCGCATCGGCTCGGACGTGCTCTATGCGCTGGTGGTGGTGTTCACGCTGACCTACGTGACCGGCGTGCTGCACCTGTCGCGCCCGCTGGCGCTGACCGCCACCATGATCGGCGCCGGCTGCAACGCGCTTGCCGTGCCGCTGTTCGGCAGCCTGTCCGACAGGCTCGGCCGGCGGCCGGTGTATGTCGCCGGGGCGCTGCTGGCGGTGGCGTGGGCCTTCGTGTTCTTCCGCCTGATGGACAGCGCGCAGCCGTGGCAGATCTGCGCGGCGGTGGTGGGCGGGCTGGTGATCCACGCCATGATGTACGGCCCGCAGGCCGCCTTCGTGACGGAGCAGTTTCCCACGCGGGTGCGCTACGCCGGCTCGTCGCTGGCCTACACGCTGGCGGGCATCCTCGGCGGCGGCTTCGCGCCGCTGATCATCGCCAGCCTGTACAAGGCGTATGGCTCGACCACCGCGATCTCGCTCTACGTGAGCCTGGCGCTGGCCGTCACGCTGGTGGCCTTGCTGGTGGCGCGCGAGACGGCGCGCAAGCCGCTGGAGAACTGACGGCGGCGTTGACTGCTGTGTTGGCGGCGCCCGCGTGGCGCCGGCCGGTCGCCCGTTAGCCGGCCGCTAGCCGGCCGCTAGCCGGCCGCGCCGGTCATGGCGAAGACCGGCTCGCGGCGGCCCTGCAGCAGGGCCTGGCGGAACGACAGCACGTGGGCCGTCACCGCGCTGGCCGCCGCCGCGCCGTCGCCGTCGCGCAGCGCCTGCAGGATGGCGCGGTGTTCCTCGCCGACCTCGCCGAGGTGCCCCTCGGACGACAGCGAGATGGCCCAGAAGCGCTGCGAGCGCGCGTGCAGCACCTTCAGGATCTCGATCAGGATGGGGTTGCCGGACAGTTGCGCCACTTCCTCGTGGAACAGGCGGTCCAGGTTCGTCACCAGCGGCAGGTCGCGCCGCGCCACGGCCGCGTCCAGCTCGTGCAGGATGCTTTCCAGCGCGGCGATCCCCTGCGCGGTGACACGCTCGGCGGCCAGCCGCGCGCACAGCGTCTCGTTGGCCAGCCTCACGTCGATCAGGTGCAGCGCGTCGTCGAGCGACAGCGGCGCGACCACCACGCCCTTGCGCGGCAGGATCTGCACCAGGCCTTCGTTGGCCAGGCGGTGCAGCGCCTGGTTGATGGGCGTGCGGCCGATCTCCAGGTCGTCCACCAGCGTGGAGATGTTGAGATGCTCGCCGGGGCGGTAGACCAGCGTGGTCAGGCGCTCGCGCAGGCCGGTATAGGCCCGTTCGTTCTCCGACACGGTCTCGGTCCGGGCGCGCGGCGAGCCGGCGCTGCGGCGTTCCACTGATGGCAAAACTCTCCCCCTGCTGTATGGCGTTGCGTGGCAAGGGCGTAATCGTACTACCAATCCGTGGCGCCGCCGCGGCGGGCGCCGCGCGGCTAGCGCCCGCGCAGCGGCTCCAGCAGCCCCTTGAGGCCGTTGTGGTCCAGCTCGTGCATCAGCGCCAGCAACTGGCCGATCTCGCCGGGCGGGAAGCCTTCGCGCGCGAACCAGTTCAGGTAGTTGCCCGGCAGGTCCGCGATCGCGCGGCCCTTGTACTTGCCGTAGGGCATGGTGCGGGTGAGCAGGAGCTGCAGATGTTCGGGGTTCATGGCACGGGCGTCGGATGGCGGCGGCAGCCCGATGGTAACAGCGTGCCGGCGGCACGGCGCCGGCAATGGCACTGGCAATGGCGCTGGCAACGGCAACGGCAACGGCAACGGCAACGGCAACGGCGCGCCGGTGCGCCGGTGCGCGGCCCGCGTCCGGCGGCGCCGATTGCCGCGCGCGGGCGCGGCGCGGTACGATCCCGCCTTGGGTCCGCGGCGCGTCCGGCAGGCCGGTTTCGACAAAGGAAAGGCAATATGGCAAAGCACGCAGCGGGAGGCGCGGGCCTGAAGGGCATCGCCCTGTTCGAGGCCGCCAAGGGCGCGCTGGTGATCCTGGCCGGGCTGGGGCTGGTCGCGCTCCTGCACCGCGACGCGCAGGCGCTGGCCGAGACCATCGTGATGCGGCTGCACCTGAATCCGGGCAGCCGCTATCCCACCATCTTCCTGTCGCTGCTGAACCATCCGAGCGATGCGCGGCTGTGGGCGATCGGCGGCTCGGCCGCGATGTACGCGGCGATGCGCTTCACCGAGGCCTTCGGGCTGTGGCACCAGCGCGTATGGGCAAGCTGGCTCGGCGTCTGGTCCGGCGCGGTCTACATCCCGGTGGAGGCCTACGAGGCCATCGCCCATCCGACGCCGGTCCATCTCGGCCTGGCCGTGGCCAACGTGCTGATCGTGGTCTACCTGGCCAACGGCATCCGGCGCGCGCCGGCCAGCGCGCGCTAGCGCCACTGGCACCACCGGCGTTGCCTGCGCCACCGGCGTCATTTGCGCCGGCGCCAGCGGCGTGGCCAGCGCCGCCGCCGCGCGATGCATGCCGCCCCGGCCAGCGCGAGGGCCGGCAGCGGGTCCACGGCGCCACCGCCGCCACTGCTGCCTTCGGCCGGCCACGCCAGCGCGCCGTTCTCCTGACTGTCCGCTGCCGGCGTTCCGCCGGCGGGCGGCGCGGCCTCGTCGCGCATCGCCACGTCGACCAGCACCGGATCATGGTCGGACGAGCGGTAGGCGTCGGCCGCGTAGAAGGATTGCCGCTGCGCCGCGCTCTTGCCGGCGAACGGGTAGGCCAGCGCCGCCGGCTCGTCGGCGTTGATATGCCAGTGGCGCGCGGCGCGGACGCGGCCGGCCGCGGCGGCATCGGCCAGCGCGTGGTCCAGGTAGCCGGCCTCGCCGCCGAACACGAAGCTGTACGGCGGCGCCACGGAAAAGCGCGCGATCATGTCCGCGTAGCCGCGTTCGGCCAGATGGCGGACGGGGTCTTCGCGCGCATAGCTGTTGAGGTCGCCGATCACCAGCTTGCCGTCGTCGGGCACGCCGGTGGGCGAGCTGGCCAGCCAGTTGGCCAGGCGCATCGCCGCCGCGATGCGCGCGCGGTTCCAGCAGGCCTGCCCGTCGCCCTGGTCGGCGTCGGCGCCGCGCGCGTCGGTGCAGCGCTTGGACTTGAAGTGGTTCACGGCCACGGTGAGCCGGCGCGCGTGGCCGGGCAGGCTGAAGGTGGCAGCCAGCGGCTGGCGCGTGCGCTCGCCGAACCACAGCGTGGCGGGCCGGCCCGCCAGTTGCACCGCGCGGCTGTCGTAGAGCAGCCCGACCGCGATGGCGTCGCCGCCGAGGCTGACCCCGCCGGGGTCGACCACGCGCCAGTCCGGCCCCATCCGCGCCGCCAGCCGGTGGATGGCGCTGCCAGCGCCGAAGCCGTCGTTCTCGATTTCCATGAGGCCGATCACGTCGGCGTCGAGCGCGCGCAGCGCGGCCAGCAGCTTGGCTTCCTGGCGGGCGAACTCGGCCGCCGAGGCCGCGCCGCGGTTGGCGGGGTCGTCGAAGCCGCCGCCCTTGCCGTCGCCGGTGAAGTAGTTCTGCAGGTTGAAGGCGGCCACGCGCAGGTCGCTGCCGGCCGCGCGCAGCGGCGCGCCGGCGCGCGGGTTGGCCGCCACGAAGCGCGGCGGCGGCGCGTCCGGCAGCGGCTGCACGCGCCAGCCGCCGTAGCGCCAGTCCAGCACGCCTTGCATGCCGGCCACCGTGGCGCCGGCGCGCAGCGTGTTGGCGGCGCTCAGGCCCGGCGCCGGATGGATGACCGTGGCCGGGTTCTGGCGGCTGGAGCCGTCGTCCAGCGCCAGCCGGTTCAGCGCGTTGGCGGCGGCCTGCGCCCGGGCGCCGTCGCCGGGCGCGGCGACGCTGGTGGGGATCGGCAGGCGGCCGTTGCTGAGTACCACGCTGCCGTAGCGGCCCAGCTCGTAGGTGTCGCTTACGGTGAGCGCCTGCGGCAGGCGCACCAGCATGCCCGCGTGGGCGGCCGGCGCCTCCGCGTGCGCGAACGGCAGCGCGATGTCCACCGGCGTGAGCGGCCGGTCCCGCGCGCAGACCGTGGCCGCGCCCGACAGGCGCAACTGCATCTGGCCGGCGCGCTGCTCGACGGTGCCGTCCAGCCGCACGAGGTCGCCGGCGCGCATGCCGGCGCGCGGCGCGGACACGAACATGCCGTCCGAGATGCCGGGGCGGCGCTGGCGCTGCGCGTCGTCCTGCTGGACGAAGAAGCCGGCGAAGCCGTTGCCGCCGGTGTAGTCGGCGCTGACCACGGCTTCGAGCGTGACGCGGCGACCGACCGAGGACGCGCCGGCCGCGCGCAGCTCGGCGATGGCCGTGGCGGGCATGCCGCATTGCGCCGCGCGCGGCGCGGCATGGGCGGGCAAGGCAAGCCACGGCGCCGCCAGGCAGGCCCAGGCGAGGCCGGCGCGGGCAAGGCGCCGGAACGGAGACGACGCGGGCGGCGCGGGTGATTCTGGTGACGGTGGCGCCGGTGGCGCCGACAATGCGGACGACGCGGATGGCGCGGATGGCGCGGGCGGAAACGGCAGGGCGGACGGCGGAGGCATCGGGCGCATGGCTTGGGCCGGCTGGCGGCAGAGGTCGCGATGCCTTCAGCGTATGGCGCGCGGCGCGCCGGTTCGCTGAGAAAAATCTCATTTTGGTCCGCCGCACGGTTTGCCGTCGACAGACTCTGCGAGAATGCCTGCTATTCCGCTGACTTCCGCCCGCCCGGCGAGATCCCGTGACCGTCAATGCCGTCGTGTTCGATTTTGGTGGCGTCCTGTTCGACTGGAACCCCGAATACCTCTACCGCGAACTGATTCCCGATGCCGCGCAGCGCGCGCGCTTCCTGTCGGAGGTCTGCTCGCCCGCGTGGAACCTGCGCCAGGACGCGGGCCGCCCGCTGCGCGAGGCGACCGAGCAGCTCGTCGCCGAGCATCCCGCGCAGGCGGGCCTGATCCGCGCGTTCTACGGCCGCTGGCCGCAGATGCTGCGCGGCCCGCTGGATGCCGGCGTGGACCTGCTGGGCCGCCTGCATGCCGCCCGCGTGCCGCTGTTCGGCCTGACCAACTGGTCCGTCGAGACCTACCCGCACGCGCAGCGCATGGGCGATTTCCTGCACGTGTTCCGTGACATCCTCGTGTCCGGCGAGGTGGGCGTGGCCAAGCCCGACCCGGCCATCTACCGCCTCATGCAGGCGCGCGTCGGCAGGCATCTGCCGGGCATCGCGCCGCACGAGATGCTGTTCATCGACGACAACGCGGCCAACGTGGCCGCCGCCGCCGCGCTCGGCTGGCAGACGGTGCACCATGTCGGCGCCGCCGGCACCGAGCTTGCCCTGCGCGAGGCGGGCCTGCGTTTCTAGCGGCGGGCTCGCGCCTTGCGAGCCATCGCCACATGCCAACGGACCCAGGAGCCCGCCAGGATGGCCTCGACACCGGAACGTCCCAAGCATTTCTCCATGCTGCGCGAGATGCAGCTCGCCGACCTGTTCACGCTGGGCAATGCCGCCTGCGGCATGGCGTCGGTCTTCTTCGCCATGTTCTACGTGGCCACGCGCGCGCCGGCGCATTTCTACGCGGCCGCCGCGCTGGCGCCCGCGGCATTCCTCTTCGACGTGCTGGACGGCCGCATCGCGCGCTGGCGGCACCAGCACTCGGCGCTCGGCCGCGAGCTGGACTCGCTGGCGGACATCATCTCGTTCGGCGTGGGGCCGGCCGCGCTGGCGTTCGCGGCGGGCATGCGCGGCGGCTGGGACATGGCCGCGCTGATCTACTTCGTGTGCTGCGGCGTGAGCCGGCTGGCGCGCTTCAACGTGACCGCCGAGACCTTGTCCGCGGGCGCCGACAAGGTGGCCTACTTCGAGGGCACGCCGATCCCCACCAGCGTGCTGCTGACCGGCGTGCTGGCGTGGTGCGCATGGCGCGAGCGGCTCGGCGACGCGCTGTTCGGCGGGGTGTGGACCATCGGCCCCGCGGACCTGCATCCGCTGGCGCTGCTGTTCGTGCTGTCGGGCTCGCTGATGATCAGCAAGACGCTGCGGATTCCGAAGATCTAGCGCGCGCGGTCGCAAGACGTGCGGCGCGGGGCGGGATATTCACGGCCGCGCGCGCCACTGCCCGCCCCGCTGGGCCGCCTACTGCCGCAGCGCCAGCCAGATCGCCTTGGGCTCGGTGAAGTTGTCGATGGCCGCGTCGCCGTGCTCGCGCCCCAGGCCCGAATCGCCGGCGCCGCCCCAGGGCAGGCGCACGTCGGTGTGGCCGTAGGTGTTGATCCACACGGTGCCCGCGCGCAGCTCGCCGGCCACCTGGTGGACGCGGCCGATGTCCGCGCTCCACACGCCGGCGGCCAGGCTGAAGGCGGTGCCGTTGGCGATGCGCACGGCGTCGGCTTCGTCCTCGAAGCGGATCACGCTGGCCACCGGGCCGAAGATCTCTTCCTGCGAGATGCGCATCTCGTGCTCGACGTTGGCGAACACCGTGGGCGCCACGAAGTAGCCTTTGTCGCCGAGGCGCGCGCCGCCGGTGACGGCGGTGGCGCCCTCGCGCCTGCCGATCTCCACGTAGTCGAGCACGGTCTTCATCTGCGCGGCGGAGACCACCGGGCCCATCGTGGTGTCGGGCGAGGCCGGGTCGCCCACGCGGATCGAGCTGGCGCGCGCCGCGAGCTTTTCCACCACCTCGTCGTAGATCTCGCGCTGGGCCAGGATGCGCGAGCCCGCCGAGCAGACCTGGCCGGAGTTGAAGAAGATGCCGGAGGCGGCGGCGCGCACCGCGGCGTCCACGTTGGCGTCGGCGAAGATCAGGTTGGCGGACTTGCCGCCCAGCTCCAGCGTGACGCGCTTGAAGTTGGCCGCGGCGCCCTGCATGATGCCGCGCCCCACGCCGGGCGAGCCGGTGAAGGTGACTTTGTCGATGCCGGGGTGCGCCACCAGCGCGTTGCCCACCACGCTGCCCTTGCCGGTGACGATGTTGAGCACGCCCGGCGGCAGCCCGGCTTCCAGCGCCAGCTCGGCCACGCGCAGCGCGGTCAGCGGCGTGATCTCGGCGGGCTTGACGATCAGCGTGCAGCCGCAGGCCAGCGCCGGCGCGATCTTCCACATGCCGATCATGAGCGGGAAGTTCCACGGCACGATGGCCGCCACCACGCCGACCGGCTCGCGCACGGTGTAGGTCAGCGCGCCGGGGCGCGCCGGCACCACCTGGCCGTTGATCTTGTCGGCCCAGCCGGCGTAGTAGCGTAGCGTGTCGATCACCGCCGGCATGTCCTGGCGCCGCACCGCGGCGAGCGGCTTGCCGGCGTCCAGGCTTTCCAGCGCGATGAGTTCCTCCTGGTGCAGCTCGAGCAGGTCGGCCAGGCGGTACAGGATGCGGCCGCGCTCGGCGGCGCGCATGCCGTTCCAGACCCTGAGCGCGGCGCGCGCGGCCGCCACCGCGAGGTCGACGTCGGCGGCGCTGCCCTGCGCCACCAGCGCGATGGGCGCCTCGGTGGCGGGGTTGAGGTCGGTGGAATATTCGCCGGTGCCGGGCGGCTGGCGCTTGCCGTCGATCAGCAGGTCGTGTCGGGGCAGTTCGGGCTGCGTGCTCATGGTCGCTCCTCGCTTGGGTCGGTGGAACCGGGCGGCACGGTGACGCGGGGCGTATGCGGCTTGCCGGAGCCCGTGCCTGCTGTCATGCATGCAGTGTGGGCGGGCGCCGGCTCTAAGTCCAATTAATAGGATGGATTGATTAATACGAAATTTGCATGAGTCGGGCGAGCACGCGCCGCGGCCGGCGCCGGCCCGCGCACCGCAGCCGCGCCGCTGGTCGTGCCGCAGCGGCACCTTGGTCACACCTCGGCAGCACCTCGGCCGCGCACCTCAGCCATGCGCTCGCATGCCGGCCGCGCGCGGGATCTCGGGCCGCCAGCCGGCTTCGCTCAGCAGCGCCGTCATGGCCGTGTGCAGGTGCTGCGCCACCACCGGCTTGTGCAGCAGCGCCGCGCTGTCGGCATGGACGCTGCGCAGGCGGTCCGGCGCGGTGTCGCCGGTGATGATGACGGTGGGGATGGGCCGGCCCAGCCGCGCGCGGATGGCTTCCATCGCCTGGCTGCCGGTGCGCTCGCCGCGCAGGCGGTAGTCGGCCAGCAGCAGGTCGGGCTTGAAGTCGTCGAGCGTGTCCAGCGCTTCGTCCTCGGACTCCACCGCGAGGCAGGCGGCCTGCCAGCTTTGCAGCAGCTCGCGCATGGCGGTGCGGATGTCGGGGTCGTCGTCGAGCACCAGCACGCGCAGCCCGTTCAGCGCGGGCCGCGGCAGCAGGCCGGCGGCGATGTCGTCCGGCGCGTCCTCGGGCTGCGCGGCCTGCATGGCCTGCGTGGCATGGCCCATGAGCGGCAGGGCGAAGCGGAACACCGAGCCGCGCCCGGGGCGCGAGTTGAGCAGCACGCGGGTCGAGATGGTGCGCGCCAGGCCTTCCACGATGGCCAGCCCCAGCCCCAGCCCCTTGCGCTGGTCGCGCTCCGGGTTGCCGAGCTGGTGGAACTCGCGGAAGATCGCGCGCCGCTGGCCCAGCGGGATGCCGATGCCGGTATCCCAGACTTCCAGCACCGCCGTGTCCCGCCGCAGGCGGCACGCCACCAGCACGCCGCCCTGGCTGGTGTAGCGGATGGCGTTGGCGATCAGGTTGCGCAGGATCAGCTCGACGAGGTTGGGGTCGGCGAACACCGCGACGGTGGTGTCGCGCGTGCGGTAGAACAGGCCGCGCGCGTCGGCCTGCGGCGCGAACTCGTTCTCCAGCTTGTAGAGCATCGGCTGCAGCGGGAACAGGCGCGGCCGCGGCGTGATCACGCCGGCATCCACCTTGGAGAAGTCCAGCAGCGTGTTGAGCATCTCGCGCGCCGCGCCCGAGGCCGCCTCGATATGCGCCAGCAACTGGCGCTGCTTGTCGTTGAGCTCGGAGCGGCCCAGCGTGACCACGAACAGCCCGAGCGCGTGCAGCGGCTGGCGCAGGTCGTGGCTGGCCGAGGCCAGGAACACGGACTTGGCGCGGTTGGCTTCCTCGGCCTCGCGCTGGGCGGATTCGGCGCGCGCGGTCTGCTCGCGCAGGCGCGCGATCAGCTCCACGTTGGCGAAGCGCAGCGCGATGGCGTGGCGCGCCACGCGCGCGTAGTTGCGCGCGAACACCATCAGCACCGCCAGGTAGAGCGGCGCGCCGAGGAACATGGCCAGGTAGGCGGTGTCCCCGGTGGCGACGAAGACCGCCCACACCGGCACGATGGCCGGCACGAAGAACCCGATCGCCACCGGCAGGCACGCGGAGAACACCGCCAGCGCGGCGGCGCTCATGCCGGCGATCAGCGACAGGATGCAGATCACCGTGGCCGGGGAGCCGACGTCCATGTAGAGCCACGCGGCCAGCCCCCACAGGCCGCCGATCACCGTCAGCAGCGCCGTCATGCCGCGCGCGTAGGCGCCGGCGCCGGTCTCGCCGGTGCGGTCCGGCATGGCGCGCCGGCCGAAGTGGCCCAGCGCGCAGCACGCCGCCAGCGCGGCGGCCCAGGCGAACGCGCCGGGGTGGCGGTTGCCCACGCTCAGCCCCAGCGCGAGGATCAGCCCCGCCAGCGCGCAGCCCAGCATGGCGATGCCGAAGCTCTGGTCGATCAGTTCCATCTCCGCGGCCAGCAGGCGCGGTTCGTCATAGCGGGGAACGGGCAGCGCCATGGCTCACCTGCCGTTCTGGACCAGGCCGCGGCGCTGCGCCTCGAGCACCGCTTCGACGCGGCTGACCACGCCGAGGTGGTCGAGGATGGCCGCCACGTGGACCCGCACGGTGTTCTCCGAAAGGCCCAGGTGATGCGCGATGATCTTGTTGGAGCGGCCCAGGCTGAGCTGCTCCAGCACCTCGAGCTGGCGCGGCGTCAGCGAGCTGGCCTGGTAGGCGCCGCCGCCTGCGCTGCCTGCGCCGCCGGCGCCGCCGGGGTTGCGGGACGCGCCGTCCGCGGTGCCGGCGCTGTCCGGCAGCGCGTCGAGGTCGGGGCCGAAATAGGTCTCGCCGCCGAGGACGCGGGCGATGGCCTGCTCGATCTGCACGCTGTCCGCCGATTTCGGCAGGAAGCCCGCGATCTCCTTGCGCGCCGCGTCCGGAATGGCGTCCAGCCCGGACGTGCCGGAGACGATCAGGATGCGCGCCGCCGGGAAATGCCGGCGCAGCACCTTGACGCCCTCGAGGCCGTTGAGCCCCGGCATCTGGATGTCGAGCAGGATGATGTCCACGGCCGCGCCGCGGTGGTCCTGCACCGCGCCCATGACCGAGCCGGCCTCGATGATGCCGGCCACGCTGGGGCTGTCCGCCAGCACCAGGCGCAGGCCGGTGCGGAACAGGGTGTGGTCGTCGATCAGCAGCAGTCGGGCGTTGAGCATGGGGGCGGTGGGCGGCACGGTGGCCGTGGCAGAAAGACTAAGCATAGCAAGCGCCCCGCCGCGAAGCCGCGCGCGCGATGCCGAGGGCCGAAGGGCGCATTGGACTCGATTCTTGCCGCACTGTCCATCACCCCTACCTTCGAGGGGAAAGGTTTCGCCGCCGGCCCCCGCCGATTTCCCGCCAGGCCGCGCCAGCGCTGGCTTCGCGGGGTGCCGGAGCGGCCCTGCGGCGGGCCGCACTAGTCCGGAAAGATTATTTCGCCGCCGGGGCCCCGCTGTCACCATGCAGGCGTGGGCGATTTCCGCGACTCGCTCATACCACTTTTCTTGCCCACAACCACCCGGCTGTGGGCTTTTTTTCGCCTGTACGATCCGTGCGCCTCGCAGGGTCGATCGGCGCCATCGGCGCCGCATGGCCGGCGGCGGCGCGCGCCCGATGCGGCGCTGCCCGCGCCCGTTGCCCTGCCTGCCCCGCATCGTCGTGTCCGCCTCCGGCCCGCTCAACCCCGTTCAGTCGATCAGTCGATCAGCTTGCCGGCCGCGTCGAAGAACGGATGGTCCGCGCCGAACTCGCCGATCACCGTCGCGTGGCTCGCCAGCCCGTGGGCCGGATGCCACCAGTGCAGCAGATAGCCCGGCGGCTCCATGCGGAAGCGCGAGGCCGCGCGCGGGTCGAGGTCGAGCGTGACCTGGTGCGCCGGCCCCGGCGCGGTCATGGCGATGGTGCCGCCGAAGCGGTGCACGATATGGCGATGCAGGTGCCCGCACAGCACGCGCTCCACCTGCGGATGGCGGCGCACCACGGCTTCCAGCAGGCCGGCGTTCTCCAGCCCCTGCTGGTCCATGTGGCCGATGCCGGTGTGGAACGGCGGGTGGTGCAGCATCAGCAAGGTCGGCCGCGCCGGCGCCGCCGCCAGCGTGGCTTCGAGCCACGGCAGCGCGGCCGGCTCGACGCGCCCGCCCGGCTGGCCCGGCACCGTGCAGTCGAAGGCCACCAGCCGCAGCGGGCCCGCGTCCACGCTGTAGTGGACGGGCGCGTCGCCGTCGCCGTTGGCGAACAGGTAGGCGTGGTCGGCGAACACGCGGCGCAGCGAGGCGCGGTGATCGTGGTTGCCCGGCAGCAGGTGCAGCGGCAGCGGCAGGCCGGCCAGCAGGCCGCGCAGGAAGCGGTACTCCGCCTCGCTGCCGAAATCGACGAGGTCGCCGGTGACGATCACCGCGTCGGGCCGCTGCGGCGCGGCCAGAATGGTGTCGATGCAGCGCCGCAGCGCGCCGGCGGTATCCACCATGCCGTAGGACAGCTTGCCGCCGGCCTTGATGTGCAGGTCGGTGATGTGGGCCAGCAGGTAGCTGCCGGCGTCGCTGCCGGGGGCGCCTGCGGCGGGGTCTTGGTTCGGGGTGTTCATGTGTGGCTTGTGCGGTGCGGATGCGGTGCCGATGCGGTATTCGTTGCCCGTTGCTTCAGGCGGCGCGCGCTTGCGCCAGCGTGATCAGGTGGCCGGTGTCGAGGCGCAGGCCGACGCGGTCGCCCGGGTGCCAGCCGTCGCGCCGCGTGGTGTCCACCACCAGCGGCGCCGGCGCGCCCACGTCCACCAGCAGGCGCGTGTAGTTGCCGAGGAACAGCGCCGTCACCACCGCGCCGCCCAGGTGCGCGTCCTCGGGCCGCGCCAGCGCCACGTCCTCGGGGCGGAACAGCAGTTCGGCGTTCTGCGCGGCGGCCACATTGGCCACATCGGCCGCGCACGGCACCAGGCCGCCGGGCACGCGCCAGGCGTTGCCTTCCAGCGCGGCCGGCAGGCGGTTCATGGTGCCGATGAAGTCCGCCACGAAGGCGTTGGCCGGCGCGCGGTAGATCTGCTGCGGCGTGCCGGCCTGGGCGATGCGGCCGCGGTCCATCACGATGATGCGGTCGCCCAGCGCCATCGCCTCGGCCTGGTCGTGGGTGACGTAGACCGCGGTGATGCGCAGGCTGCGCAGCAACTGGTTGATGTCGGCGCGCAGCGCGTCGCGCAGCTTGGCGTCGAGCGCGGTGAGCGGCTCGTCGAGCAGCAGCACGCGCGGCTGCACGGCGATGGCGCGCGCCAGCGCCACGCGCTGGCGCTGGCCGCCGGAGAGCTGGTCGACGCGGCGCTCGGCGAACGGGCCGAGGTGCATCATCGCCAGCATCTCGTCCACGCGGCGGCGGCGCGCGGCGGCATCCACGCGGCGCACGCGCAGGCCGTAGGCGATGTTCTCCGCCACCGTCATGTTGGGGAACAGCGCGTAGCTCTGGAACACCATGCCCACGCCGCGCCGCTCGATCGGCAGCGGCGTGACGTCGTTGTCGCCGAACATGACCACGCCGCCGGCGTCGGGATATTCCAGTCCGGCGATGATGCGCAGCGTGGTGGTCTTGCCGCAGCCCGAAGGCCCGAGCAGGACCACGGTCTCGCCGGCGCCGATCTCCAGGTCGAGCGGCTCCAGCGCCAGCGTGCCGTCGGCAAAGGTCTTGCCGCAGCGGTGCAGCGTGATGGGAGTGGGTTCATGCATGGCGGGCCTCGGAAGCGGGAAGCGGATCGGCGCCGGCAAGGCTCTCGGCCACGGCGTCGTCGGCGGGCGGCCGGTGCCGGCGGGCGCGCGCGCCGAGCGCGCTTGCGGCCTGCATCAGCACCAGCAGCGGAATGATCATGAAGAAGAACACGATGGTGTAGGCCGAGCCGATCTCCAGCCGCATCGAGGCATAGCTGTCGGCCAGCCCCACGGGCAGCGTCTGGGTGGTGGGCGTGTGCAGCATCCAGGTCAGGTTGAACTCGCCCACCGACAGCGTGACCACCATCAGCGCGCCGGCCAGGATGCCCTGGCGGCAGTTGGGCAGCACCACCGTGAAGAAGCGCTGGACGCGCGTGGCGCCCAGGCTGGCGGCGGCGTCCTCGAGCGTGCGGATGTCGATGGCCGACATGATGGCCAGCACCGAGCGCACCATGAACGGCAGCGTGAACAGCACGTGCCCGACCAGGATGAACACCCAGCTGGTGCGGAACGCCTGCCAGCCGCCGTACAGCAGGATCAGGCCCAGCGCCGTGGCCAGCCCGGGGACGGCCACCGGCAGCATCAGCAGCTCCTCGATCAGGCGCGTCACGCGCCCGCGCCGCAGCGCCATGTAGTAGGCGGCGGGCACGCCCAGCGCCAGCGTGCAGGCCAGGCAGGCCAGCGCGATGCCGAGCGACAGGAAGATGGTGTTGCGGTAGAGCGACCACACCTCCGCCAGCCAGCGCGTGGTCAGGCCGCTGGCCACGCCGATGAAGATGTTGTTGGTCAGCCCGGCCAGCACCGACAGCACCACCGGCACCACCATGAACAGGCACACCAGCAGCGCCAGGGCAAGCTGCAGCCAGTAGGCGCCGCCGCGTCGTCGTGAATGCATCATGTGCGCGCTCCTCAGGCGGTGGCGGCGACGGCGTCGCCGGAGAACCAGCGCGCCAGCGCCAGCAGGGCCCACGTCACCGTGCCCAGCAGCACGGACAGCGCCGCCGCCATGCCGAAGTTGGCGTAGTTGGTGAACTCGTTGTAGATGGTCAGCGGCAGCACGTCGAGCTGCGTGGCCAGCGTGAACGCCGTGCCGAACGCGCCCATGCTGGTGGCGAAGCAGATCGCGCCGCTGGAGATCATGGCCGGCATCAGCGCCGGCAGCATCACGTCGCGCACCACGCGCCAGCGGCCCGCGCCGAGCGAGCGCGCGGCTTCTTCCAGCGAGGCGTCGAGCTTGGCCACCGCGGCCATTACGGTCAGGATCACGCGCGGGATGGAGAAATACAGGTAGCCGACGAACAATCCCGTCAGGCCGTAGGCAAAGGTCCAGCGCTCGCCGGCCAGCCAGTCGCCGGCCATCGCCAGCAGGCCGTTGCGCCCGCCCAGCATGATGACCATGAAGCCGATCACCACGCCGGGGAAGGCCAGCGGGAAGGTCAGCATGGCTACCAGCAGCGCCTTGCCCGGCACCGCGTTGCGCTCGAGAAAGGTGCCCGTGATGCCGGCGATGACCAGCGTGGCCAGCGTCACCGCGGCCGACAGCAGCACCGTGACCAGCAGGCTGTGCAGGTAGCGCTGGCTGGAGAGCACGGTCCAGTAGACGCTGGCGCCGTCCTTGCCGGCGATGCTGATGGCCAGCAGCTTCGCCATCGGCAGGCAGAAGAAGGCCACGAACACGATCAGGGCGGGCAGGGCGAAGAGGAGAAGAGGAAAGGGCTTCTTCATGGGCTGGGCGCGCCGCGGCGCGGGCCGGTGGAGGCGGGTTCGCGCGGCGCCGGCACGGGCGCCGCGGCTGGAATCGGCGGCGGGCCGGGAAGCCCGCCGCCGGCTGCGGCCGGAGCCCGCGCCGGCCCAATGGCTGGCATGGGCTGGCATGGGCTGGCATGGGCCGGCATGGGCGGTCATGCCGCGTTCAGCGGACTTCCTTCAGGTAGGTTTCGCTGAACGCCTTCTGCGCATCGGCCATCTTGCCGAAATCCACCGGCTTGGCGCGCGCGTAGTCCGCCGCGGGCAGGAATTTCGCCTGCACTTCCTTCGGGATGCCGGCGCTGCGCACCGGGCGCAGGTAGGCGTTGGCCCACAGCGCCTGGCCGGCGTCGGACAGCACGAAGTCGAGCACCTTGCGGCCTTCGGCGTCGTGCGGCGCCTTGTTGACCAGGCTCATCACGTAGGGCACCACCACCGTGCCTTCCTTCGGGATCACGAAGGCCACGTTGGCGTTGTCCTTGTAGCGCGCGCGATAGGCGTTGAAGTCGTAGTCCAGCAGGATGGGGATCTCGCCCGACAGCACGCGCGCGTAGGCGGTCTGCTTGGGCACGATGGGCTGGTTCTTCTGCAGGTCCTTGAAGTACTTGAAGGCCGGGCCGAAGTTGTCCATCGAGCCGCCCATCGCCTGGTTGACCGCGACCGCGCCGACGTAGCCGACGAAGGCGCTGGCCGGGTCGAGGTAGCCGACCAGGCCCTTGTACTCGGGCTTGAGCAGGTCGGCCCACGACTGCGGCACCGGCTTGCCGCGCAGCGCGTCGACGTTGACCATGAAGCCGAGCGTGCCCGAGTGGATGGCGAACCAGTTGCCCTGCGGGTCCTTGAGGCCGTCCGGGATGTCGTTCCAGTGGGCCGGCTTGTAGGCGGCGGTGACGCCGTCCTTCTTGGCCTGGATGCCGAAGGTCACGCCGTAGTACACCACGTCGGCCACCGGGCTGGCCTTCTCCGCCACCAGTTGCGCGAGCGACTGGCCGGAGTTCTTGTTGTCGTGCGGCACGGTGACGCCGGTCTTTTCCTTGATGGCGCGGATCTGCGCGGCCCAGTCGGCCCATTCGGGCGGGCAGTTGTAGCAGATCGCGGTCTGGGCGGCCACGCCCTGGCTGAAGGCGGCGGCGCCGAGCGCGATGGCGATCCAGCGTAGCGGTTTGTGCCAGGAACGGCTTGCTTGCATGGTGAACTCCTTGGTTGCGGACTGGGGCTGGGGGAATGGGTCGGGGGTCATGCCTTGCCTCGCGCCGGCGCGGCGACCGTGCCGCCCAGGCGCAGCCCGTGCGGCAGCAGCGTGACGCGCGCGCCGCCGGGCGCGGCGGCGGGGTCGAAGCGGGCCAGCAGGCGCGCCACGGCGCGCTCGCCGATCTCGGCATTGGGCTGCACCACCGAGGCCAGCGGCGGCTCCACCAGCGCGCCGAGCGCGATGCCATCGCAGCCCAGCACGGAGATGTCGCGCGGCACGCGCAGGCCGAGGCGCTTGAGGTCGGAGATCACGCCGATGGCGAGCAGGTCGTTGGTGCAGAAGAAGGCGCTGGGCGCGTCCGGCCCCGTGGCCAGCGCGCCGATCTGTTCGGCGTTGCTGGCGGTATGGCTGGGCAGGCACAGCGCCGGCGCCGGCGCCAGGCCGTGCGCGCGCATCGCGTCGCGGTAGCCGTCGAAGCGCTGGCGCGCGCGGTCGGAGGCGGCGAAGGCGCCCGAGACCACGCGGATGCGGCGGTGCCCGGCGGCGATCAGCGCCGCCACGCCCTCGCGCGCGCTGGCGCGGTTGTCGACCGACACCGAATGGCGCTGGCCGCGCGCGGCGGCCTGGTTGTAGGCCAGCACGTAGGGCACGCCTTCGGTGTCGAGCTGGTCGAGCACGGCGCTGCGCGCGGCGTCGGCCACCGTCAGCACCATGCCGTCGACGCGGTGGCGCAGCAGGTATTCGATGCGCTCGCGCTCGCGCGCGGGGTCGTAGGCGCTGGTCACGAGCATCAGCGAGTAACCGGCGGCCAGCGCGGTGTCTTCGATGCCGCGCCAGCAGTCGGCGAACACGGCGTTCTCCAGCGTCGGCAGCATCACGCCGAACATGCGGCTTTGCTGCGCGCGCAGCTTGCTGCCGAGCAGGTTGGGGCGGAAGCTCAGTTCGCGCGCGGCGTCGAGCACGCGCTGCACGGTGCTCTTGCGCACCAGGCCCGGGCTGTTGAAGGCGCGCGATGCCGTGGCCAGCGATACGCCGGCGGCCTGCGCCACGTCCACGAGGGTGGCGGCGGCGTCGTGCGGGACGGCGGGCGAGCGTTCCTGGTTGCGGTTCACGTTGATGGCGCGGGTCGGGTTCGGGGAAGGAGCCAAGACGTTTTCCAGAAATGAAAACGTTTTCATTCAAGTCGCAAAAAAATCGGGCAGCAAGCCTTTGTGATATTGCGGCGCGTGAGCGAAACCCGCGCCGGCAAGGCGATAACCCGTTACAGCGCGGATTGTGGGGATGGTGCGTGACAGCACGATGACAGCGCCGGGCGCGGCGAAAGCGCCTGGATGCGTCCGGCGATGCCGTGGGCAGCGTGACTGTGACGGTGGCGGTGCCGGGCGCGGGCGTGACGCATGCCGGCTGCTGGCGCTGCGGCGGAGCGTCACAAACGTCACGTGGTGTTTGCCCGGCCGGCCGGTGGCCGCCCGGGCGCGGGGCCGCCCGTGATGCCGCGCCAACGCAGGGAGCGCCCCGGCAACGGCGTGACCGGGGCGCGTGGCGCGCCGTCAAGTCGGCGCGCGGCTGGCGGCGTGAGACGTGATCCTGGGCGGCGCCTTTACGCGCCCGGTGGCGGCCAGGCCGGGTGAAGACCTGGCGCGGCGCTCATTGCGGCTTGCCGCTGGTCATCGCCGCGAGCACGCCGTCGCGCCGGATCAGCCCGTGGTACAGCGCCGCGGCGAAGTGCGCCAGGACGGTGGCGAACAGCAGGAAGGCGAGCACCGTGTGGGCCGCGCGCAGCGGCGCGTACAGCGCGGCGCTGTGCGGCAGGATCGGCGGCAGTTGCGCCTGCCCGTAGAGCACGATCGGGTAGCCGCCCGCCGACTGCATGCCCCAGCCGATCAGCGGGATCGCGAACATCAGCACGTACAGCAGCACGTGCGACAGATGCGCGGCGACGCGCTGCAGCGGCGGCAGCGAGGCCGGCAGCGGCGGGGGCGGGTGGATCACGCGGTTCACCAGCCGTAGCGCCGCCAGCACCAGGATGGCGACGCCGAGCGGGCGGTGGATCGACAGCAGCAGCACATAGCGGTCCGAGACCGTGGCGACCATGCCCACGCCGATGAACAGCATGGCCAGGATCAGCGCCGCCATCAGCCAGTGGAGCAGCCGCGACGGCAGCGAGAAGCCGGGAGCGTGGGGTCTCATGATTTGCCTCCTGCGTTCACTTCCTGCCGCGTGACCGCGCTCGGCGGCTTCTGGCCCCGCTCGTTCTCGCGCAGCGTGAAGGAGCGGGCATAGGCGGCCGAGCGGGCGCTCGGGATGTCGTCGGCGGAGGTGGTGATGCCGGCGGGCAGGATGGCCGGGTCGAAATTGATGTCGGTGCAGCTGCCGCCATCGCCGCCGCCGTCCTCGCTCGCCACCTTGTCGATCGTCACCGTGCCGATGTCGATCTTGCGCCGGCTGGCGGGCCAGGCCTTGTCGGGCTCGACCGGGTCCTGCGGCTCGCCGACCGTCACCACCATCTTCCACTGCGCGGGGTGCCGCGCCACGTCGGAGATCAGCGCGTCGAACAGGTAGTTCGGATCGGCGGGCTGCGGCTTGGCCGCCGGCTCGAACGGCGTGACCGCCTCGGCGGACCAGCGCACCGGCACCGTGGCGCCGGCCTTGTCGACGAACAGGAAGGTATCGAGCGCGTTGTAGGTGCTGTTGGCGAAGCCGGACGACACCGCGCGCTGGCCCACCACGCCGACCGCGGCCACGAAGTCCGGGTGCGCGTCGGCGAACGCCTTCATCCTGGCGGGGTCGGGCTTGCCGGTCTTCGGGTCGGGCACCGACGAGATCATCTGGTCGTAGAACGCCTGCACCGTGCTGAACGGAAACACGGGAATGTCCACCATCGCCGTGCGCCATTCCTGCGCGCCGGCGGGCTTGAACTGCAGGGCGAGGCTGCGCACCAGGCCCGGGCCGTCCGGCACGAACGGCATGCCGCCAGCGAAGGCGAAGCGCCCGGCCACGGGCACGCGGCCCGGCGCGAGCAGCGCCGCGCGGGAAAGCGCGGCGCCGGCGCCGTTGCTGTCGAACCAGCCGCTCGCGCACAGGCCCTTGGCGTGATTGCGGCGGAAGCCGGCGTGCTTGCCGTTCGCGGCCTCGAACCCGAAGATGACCCGGTCCTGCGTGAGCCGGCCCGGCGACAGCCATCCGCCCGCGTAGGCGAAGGCGCAGGCGAGCACGAGCGTCGCCGCCCCGATGCCGCCGTACCGGAGGGTGGCTGCGCTGGCGCTCAGCCGGGGTTTTCCAACGTCGTCGCTCATAGCCACTCCTTTGCCGTGCGGTGGGGGAAGTTCTCTGTCTGGTGGGGATTCTGCAGTATTCCCGCGCGGCGCCTTCTTGGTATCGCCTGCTGGTTTGCAGATTCGCACTGTGGCACGGAATGGCCCACGCCGTATGAGGACGCGGGCGGGAATGGCGCGCGTCACTTTTTCCGCGGGGCGCGCATGGCATGGTGTTTGCGGCGGTATCGGACCATGCCGCCGCCGGCGGCCATCCAAGAAAGGAAACTGCCATGACCCGATCACCCCGCAAAGAACCCGGCCACGCCGCCGGGCCCGCTCGCAGCGGCGGCGCCACGCGCGCCCAGGACGGCCTGGGCAGTCCGCAGCCGCGCCTGCCGCACGAGCACGACGAAAGCCACCACAGCCAGCACAGCGGCCCGCGCAAGGAAGTCCAGCAGGCCGGGCGCGACATCGAGCGCGGGCTGGAGGACACCGACCTCTACCGCACGCGCGGCAAGCGCGCCGGCAGGCAGCCATAGACAGCCGGGCGCTGCCGGCCGGGGCAACGCTTGCTGCGCGTATCGACATATTGAAACGTCCCGGCAATTCGGGACGCGAGATGAAGAACCTGCATCCCATGCTGGTCCTGTCGCCGAAAGCATTCAACGAGCGAACCGGCATTGTGATCGGGCTACCGATGACGACGGCCGAGTTCAACGACACCAATCCGTTCGCAATCAAGTTCAAGGGGCCGAAGAGCATGACGAGCTACGTGCTCGCGCATCAGCCAAAATCATTCGACTGGCGTGCCCGCGGAGCGAAGGCCCACCCGTGGAAGCAGGTTCCCGCGGACGTTTTTGCCGCGGCGTGCGAGCAGTTGAACCAGATCATTGCCATCGGCGAATAGCGAAAGACGGTGTCGCAGAGTAGACCTGCCCGCTGGTGAACTGAGTGAAACGGGTGAAGCGGGTGATGCGGCCCGATGACAAGGAAGCCAGTCTGTTGAGCCACGATCGCCGGCGCACGAAGGATCGTGTGCCGGCCGGTTCAATAAGTGGCTCTGGATCGATGTGCACCGGACCGTGACCGAACAACGGCAACGCGGCGGGGCTTTCGCCCCGCTCCCGCGCCGCCGCGATGCCGTCAGCGTTGCCCGCCTTGCTGGCCGCTCTTCTGCCCTTGCTGGTTCTGCTGGCCGGCCTGGTCGGTCTTCTGGCCATGCTGGCCCTGCTGGCCCTGGCCGCGGTCCTGTTGCTGCTGCTGGTCGCCCTTCTGGTCGTGGCTGCCGGACTGGGAGCCTTGCTGACCCGATTGCTGTTGCTGCTTGCCTTGGTCTTGCTGGCCTTGGCCGGATTGTTGCTGTCCCATCGTGCTCTCCGTGGCGCGGCGGAATGCCGCGTGACGGGAAAGGGTGCAAGCCGCGTGCCACGCGCGGTGGCGCCCGCGCCGCCCGGCGCGCGCCGCATACCCGCGAGGCGCGCGCCGGCAAGGGATCGCCGCCGCGCGCAAAGGTCGCGCAAAAGCAGGGAGGCGCCATCGGGCCGCGCGGAAGTCGGCCGGGCGTCATATGCGCGGCGCCACTTTCACGCACCCGCGCCGCGGTTTCCCGGCGTTTTTTACAACGTCCGCGATTTTTACTGGTGGCGCAGGGGTTGCCCGGTATTTGCGGTTGCGAGCCCGCGCGAAGGTCCGGGCAGGTGGCGTCGAGGCTGCGGCGCGGCTCAGGCCGCGAGATGGAAGCCGGGCAGGCCGAACGCCGCGCTGGCGCGCGGCGCTTCCGGCTCGCCGGCGTCGAGCAGCCGCACGGCGGCCGGGCCCACGGTATTGGCGCAGGCCGCCGCCAGCGCGCGCGCATGAGGCAGCCCGGCCTGCCGCGCCAGCCAGTCGCCGGGAATGCCCCGACCGGTGGCCAGCAGGTAGAGCGCGTGCGCCACGCGCTGCTCGCGCAGCAGCACGCGCAGCGCCTCGCCCTCGGCGAACAGGCGCGCGCGCACCAGCCGCGGCGGCACCTGCCAGCGCTCGGACACCAGCGCGGCGTCCCACGCCAGCCGCGGCAGTTCGAACATCGCGCCGGCCAGCGCGCGCGACCAGCATTTCTCGGCGGCGCCCTGGCCGTGCGGCAGGCCGCCCAGCGTCATGCGCGGGCAGGCCGCGTCGGGCACCGCGCGCAGCGCCAGCGCCGTGTCCTGCCCGGTCCTGGGCAGCAGGTCGCAGTCGAAATAGGCGAAGGCCGGCACCACGAAGGGCTTGCCCGGCACCACCTCGCGCCGCGCGTTGGCGTCGCGCAGGCGCGCGCCGCCGCGCAGGGCGTCCACGCGCACGGCGAAGGGAAAACGCAGGTGGGACAGGCGCAGCTCGGTGCTGCTGACGAGGGCCATGCGAGGTTCAGGGGCGCGGCTGGCGCGCATGCCGTGGGCATGCCGCGCGCGGACGGAAAAGCCGCATTGTACGTGGGTCGGCGCGCCAGATTGTCGTCGCGGCGACCATTGCCCGCGCTACAGCTCCGACAGCCCGACCCGCCGCAGCCGCTCCAGGTCGGTCACGCGGATGCTCTGGTAGGAGATGTCGACCATGCCGTCGGCCGCCAGCCGGCGCAGCGCCTGGTTGACGCGCTGGCGCGACAGGCCGGTGAGCAGGCCGATTTCCTCCTGGGACAGCTCCAGCACGGCGTTCGTGCGCGGATAAAGCGCCGCATGGAACAGTTGCGCGATGGCCTGCGCCACGCGCGCGTCCGCGCCCAGCAGCCGGTCGTTCTGCACGGTGGCGATGAACTGGCCCATGCGCTCGTTGAGCTGGCGCACCACGAAGCTGGAGAAGGGCAGGCTTTCGGCCAGCAGCGTGTGGAACACCGTGTCCGGCACCAGCGCGATGCGCGAGTCGCGGATGGCGATCACGTCGTAGCGGCGCGCCTCGCGCTTGATGACGCTGCCCTCGCCGCACCAGCCGCCGGCCGGCACGCCGGAGAACGTGCAGCCGCGCCCGTCGGGCGTGTAGACCGCCAGCTTGATGAGCCCGCTTTCCACCCCGATCCAGTAGCGCGAGGGCTCGCCCCGGCGCGCCACGAAGGCGCCCGCGGCGAAGTCCTGCATCACCGTCTGCCGCGCGGCCAGCGCCTGGTGCTGCGGCGCCAGCGCCGCGAACCACTCGTGGCGGGCAAGCAGCACGGCGGGCGGCTCGGGCGTGGCGGCAGGGGCTGTGGCGGCGGGGGCGGCGGTCCCGGGCAGTCCGGCGGAGGCAGGGGGGAGGGGCAGGCTGGACATTGATGTGGGTCAAGCCCGGAGCGCTGGCCAGGCGGGCACTGTCATCCGGACGACAAAGCTTTGTCGTGTGGGATGATAGCCTTGCGCAGCAAAAAGTAACAGCGACCGGCGGCGCAGTCAGCGCCCGGCGCAAGCGGAGACCAGCAATGCCAACCGATTTCGACACCGGCCTGGGCAAGAACCCGGCCAACCACGTTCCCCTCACGCCCCTCGACTACCTGGCCCGCGCCGCCGCGGTCTATGGCGAGCGCCTGGCCATCGTGCACGGCCCGGTGCGCCAGACCTGGCGCGAAACCTATGCGCGCGCGCGCCGCCTGGCCAGCGCGCTGGCGCGCCTGGGCGTGGGCAAGGGCGATACCGTGGCGGCGCTGCTGCCCAACACGCCGGCGATGGTGGAAGCCCACTTCGGCGTGCCGATGGCGGGCGCGGTGCTCAACGCGCTCAACATCCGGCTCGATGCCTCCAACCTGATCTTCATGCTGCGCCACGGCGAGGCCAAGGTGCTGCTGGCCGACACCGAGTTCGCCGACCTCGCGCGCCAGATCGCCAACGAGATCCCGGGCCTGAAGGTGGTGGCCGTGATCGACGCGCTCGGCCCGCAGGACGCGCCGCGCTTCGCCGAGACCGACTACGAGGGCCTGCTGGCCTCGGGCGACCCCGACTACGACTGGCAGATGCCCGCCGATGAATGGGAAGCCATCGCGCTCAACTACACCTCGGGCACCACCGGCGACCCCAAGGGCGTGGTCTACCACCACCGCGGCGCGGCCATCAACGCGGTCTCCAACATCCTCGAGTGGGACCTGCCCAAGCATGCGGTCTACCTGTGGACGCTGCCGATGTTCCACTGCAACGGCTGGTGCTTCCCGTGGACCATCGCCGCGCGCGCCGGCGTCAACGTGTGCCTGCGCAAGTTCGAGCCCAAGCTGGTGTTCGACCTGATGCGCGACGAGGGCGTGACCCACTACTGCGCCGCGCCCATCGTGCACACCGCGCTGGTCAACGCGCCGCCGGCCTGGCGCGAGGGCCTGCGCGGCCCGGTGCGCGGCATGGTGGCCGGCGCGCCGCCGCCGGCCGCGGTGCTGGCGCAGATGGAGGCGATGGGCTTCGAGCTGACCCACGTCTACGGCCTGACCGAAACCTACGGCCCGGCCGCCGTGTGCGCCGAGCAGGACGACTGGGCCGCGCTGTCGCAGGAAGAGCGCGCCACCAAGAAGGCCCGGCAGGGCGTGCGCTACCACCTGCAGGCCGACGTCGCCGTGCTCGACCCGGACACCATGCAGCCGGTGGCCGCCGACGGCGAGGAAATCGGCGAGATCATGTTCCGCGGCAACATCTGCATGAAGGGCTACCTCAAGAACGAGCGCGCCACGCGCGAAGCCTTCGCCGGCGGCTGGTTCCATACCGGCGACCTGGGCGTGCGCACGGCGGACGGCTACGTCAAGATCAAGGACCGCAGCAAGGACATCATCATCTCCGGCGGCGAGAACATCTCCAGCGTGGAGGTGGAAGACGCGCTCTACCGCCACCCGGCCGTGCTGGCCGTGGCGGTGGTGGCCCAGCCGGACGCCAAGTGGGGCGAGACGCCATGCGCGTTCGTCGAGCTCAAGGACGGCGCCAGCGCCACCGCCGAGGAGCTGATCGCGCACTGCCGCACGCTGCTGGCCGGCTTCAAGGTGCCCAAGGCGGTCTATTTCGGCCCGCTGCCCAAGACCTCGACCGGCAAGATCCAGAAGTTCGAGCTGCGCCGCAAGGTCAAGTCGGATACGGCGATCGACGTCTGACGATGTTTTCCGGTCCGTGGCGCGTTCAGTCGCGCCCGGCGGACTCGGCAGGGCTTGCCCGAAGCATTTCGAGAATGGGGGCTGACTTGGTCATGGAGCAGGAATTCGCTGGACTTGGCGTGCTGTTCGTTGCCGGTTTCGGTCCGATCACCAAGGATTCGGAGAGCAGTCGCGCCCTTTACGTGGATACGCTTGGCTTGCCCCTCAAGCCTTATGGCGACAACAAGGACTACTTGCTGTCCGAGGCGGGCGCCTTGGAGGGAATCAAGCATTTCGCGCTGTGGCCGTTGGCGCAAGCGGCCCGGTCCTGTTTCGGCTGCGAGACCTGGCCTGCCGATTTGCCGACGCCGCAGGCCTGGCTGGAGTTTGACGTCGAGAATATCGCCGTTGCCACCGAAGGATTAATGGCCAAGGGCTACCATTTGCTGATCTCCAACCGGGAAGAACCCTGGGGCCAGAAGGTGACGCGCTTCCTGAGCCCGGAAGGACTGCTGGTTGCGGTGAGTGAAACGCCGTGGCTGCGAACTTCCTGACCGCCCCGGTGAGGCTCGCGGTGAACGGATAAGTCCGGCCTGCTGCCGCGCGCCCGGCGCGCGGCAGCGATGGCGCCGGCTGGCCGGTGGCGTCAGTGCGCCGCGGGCCGCGCCGCGGCCGGCGCCAGCGCGGCGGGCCGTGGCGCGCCCGCCGGCAGTTCGCCGGTGAAGGCGAAGTCCACCTCCGGCACGCGCCCGCTCACGATGTCCGCGATGGCGCGGCCCGAGCCGCAGCCGTGCGTCCAGCCCAGCGTGCCATGCCCGGTGTTGAGGTACAGCCCGCGCACGGCGGAGGCGCCGATGTACGGCACGTTGCCCGGCGTGGCCGGGCGCAGGCCGGTCCAGAACTGCGCCAGCTCGGGCCGGCTCATGCCCGGGAACACCTCCAGCGTGCGCCGCACGATGGCCTCGCAGCGCACCGGGTTGAGATCCATCGCATAGCCGTTGAGCTCCGCCGTGCCGGCGATGCGCAGGCGGTCGCCGAAGCGCGAGAACACCAGCTTGTACTCGTCGTCGGTCAGGCTCACGCTGGGCGCGCGCGTGGCATCGAGCACCGGCAGCGTGGCCGAGTAGCCCTTGGCCGGGTAGATGTCGAGCTTCACGCCGAGCGGGCGCGCCAGCATCGGGCTGAAGCTGCCCAGCGCCAGCACGTAGGCGTCGGCGCTCTCGATGCGGTAGGCGCCGGTCTCGTCGGCGATCTCCACGCCGCGCATGGCGCCGCCCTCGGCATGCAGGCGCTGCACCCGCACGCCGTAGCGAAAGCGCACGCCGAGCGCCTCGCAGCGCGCCGCCAGCGCGGTGGTGAAGCGGTGCACGTCGCCCGATTCGTCCTCGCTGGTGTAGGTGGCGCCGGCCAGGCGCGGCGCGATGTGCGCCAGCGCCGGCTCCAGCCGCACCACCTCGTCCGGGCCGATCACGCGGCGCTCGCAGCCCAGCTCGCGCATGATGCGCGCCGGCTCGATGGCCGCGTCGAACTCTTTCTGGCTGGTGTAGAAGTGCAGGATGCCGCGCGTCAGGTGGTCGTACTCGATGCCGGTTTCGGCGCGCAGCGCCTGCAGGCTGGCGCGGCTGTAGGTGCCCAGGTTGAGCAACTGGACCATGTTGTGGGTGGAGCGCCGCGCCGAGCACTCGCGCAGGAACTTCAGGCCCCACGACCACTGCGCCGGATCGGCGCGCAGGCGGAACAGCAGCGGCGCGTCCTCGCGCCCCAGCCAGCGCAGCATCTTCAGCGGCGCGCCCGGGTTGGCCCACGGCTCGGCATGGCTGACGGAGATCTGCCCGCCGTTGCCGAAGCTGGTTTCGCGGGCCGCGCCCGCATTGCGCTCCAGCACCACCACCTCATGCCCGGCGCGCGCCAGGTACCACGCCGAGGCGACGCCGATCACGCCGGCTCCCATCACGATGACTTTCATTTCTCAGGCTCCGGATAGCAAAAAGGGACAGCCAGGCCATCCGGCCTGTCTGTCCCCACTGTCCTTTTACCTGAGAGATTCGCCGCACCCGGCATGGGTGGCGGCTTGCCCCTTCGGCGGCCGCGTGCCGCTCACCTTGTCGGTGCGGCCCGGCGCTCTCCAGTTCGTTCGGTTTCCAGTCTTTTGCACCTGAGCGTTTCAGGGGTACGCCTTCGGTAGAGGGGCCTTCCCTTGCGTGGTGAAGGCGCCTCGTTCTCCTGGAAGGCGCACGGTAACACGGCTCGATCGGCGCCGGCAAGCGCCGCCCGCGCGGGTGTTGCGGCTTACGCGTCGAGCACCGTCGCCCAGAACACCATCGCCCCGACGTTCAGCAGGACCGTGGCCCAGAAGGTGGCCTGGAACGACGCCTTGCGGTTCTTGTGCCGCAGCAGGTGCTGGGCCGCCAGCGCGCCCGGCCAGCCGCCGCACAGCGCGAGCAGGTGCAGCTCGTTCTCCGGAATGCGCTGTTCGCTGCGCACGGCGCGCCGCTTGTCGACGGCATAGCGCGCGAAGGCCGCCACGCTCAGCCCGAGGCTGGCCAGCGCCACGCCGCGCGGCAGACGGCCGGCGAGCGAAGCCGCGAAGATCGCCAGCAGCGCGAACGCCGCCACCAGCGCCGGCAGCAGGTTAGCCCGTCCGTCCGGCCCGGCCTGCCCGGGCGCGCCCGCGATCGAGACCTGGCTCGCCTGCGGGCGGCCGTCCTTGCCCGCCGACAATTCGAACGACACGCGGTCGCCGACCTTGGGCGCGACGGCGCGGCCCTGCAGCGCGCTGATATGGAAAAAAACGTCTTTCGACTGGGCGTGGATCTCGATGAACCCATAGCCCTTGTCGGCATGCCATGCCTTGATCCGTCCGCCTTTTCTCATCCCCGTGCCTGCATTCTTGTCGACAGAGAAGTGTAGCGGATGCGGCGGGCCGGCAGCGCCGCGCACGGGCCCGCCGGAGCAGGCCATGCGCCGGTGCCTTGGTCAGCCGCCGATGCCCAGCAGCTCGACCTCGAAGTTCAGCGTCGCGTTGGGCGGGATCGTGTCGGGCACGCCGCGCGAGCCGTAGGCGGTCGGGCCCGGGCAGACCAGCTTGGCCTTGCCGCCGACCTGCATCTTCTGCACGCCCTCGGTCCAGCACGGGATCACGCGGTTGAGCGGGAACGAGATCGGCTGGCCGCGCTTGTACGAGCTGTCGAACTCGGTGCCGTCGGTGAGCGTGCCGCGATAGTGGACCTTGACCGTGTCGGACGCCTTGGGCGACGGGCCGGTGCCCTTGACGAGGTGCTGGATGGTCATGCCCGAGGGCAGCGTCTCGGCCGGGCCCGCGGGCCCGGCGGCGTGGACGGAGCCGGCGGTGGCGAGGGCGGCGAGGAACAGGGTGATCTTCTTCATCGTTGGCTTGGCTGGGTGGAAAAATCGGGTTCCGGCCGTGGCCGGAAAGCCGCATCTTAAACCGGGACGCGGGCCGCCCCGGCGTTTTCTTCCCGCGCGGGTCCCCGCGCCATCGATCCGTCAGGGCATCACGGGCGGACGATAGGGCAGCGTGGTCGCGAAGGCCCACAGCATGAACAGCACCAGCGGCGCGTGGACCAGCAGCTGGGTGAAGGTGAAGCCCACCACGTCCTTGGCGCGGATGCCGAGCACGCCCAGCAGCGGCAGCATCCAGAACGGGTTGATGAGGTTGGGCAGCGCCTCCGCGGCGTTGTACACCTGCACGGCCCAGCCGAGGTGGACCTGCAGCTGGTTGGCGGCCTGCATCACGTAGGGCGCCTCGATGACCCACTTGCCGCCGCCGGAGGGCACGAAGAAGCCCAGCACCGCCGAATAGACGCCCATCACCGCGGAGAACGATTCGCGGGTGGCCACCGAGACGAAGGCCGAGGCCAGGTGGTGCGACAGGCTCGCGCCGTCCACGCCGGTGGCCTTGGTCAGCATGAACGCGATGCCGCCGTACAGCGGGAACTGGATCAGCACGCCGGCCGTGGACGGCACGGAGCGCGCGACCGCGCGCAGGAAGCGCCTGGGCCGCCAGTTCAGCAGCATCCCCAGCATCAGGAACAGGAAATTGTAGGTGTTGAGGTTGGAGATCGCCAGGATGGGATCCTTGCTGGTGAATTCGTGCACCAGCCAGCCGGCGCCGAGCGCGACGATGACCACGGTCAGCAGCGGGCTGTATTCGAGCCATTCGCCGGGGCGCGTGGGGCGCGCGGTCACGTCGGCAGCATCGTCGAGGTCCACGCCCATGTCCTGCGCGGTGCGCGCGCGGTCGCCGGCGGGCGCGGAGAAATAGGCCACCAGCAGCGAGGCGGCGATCAGCACGGCGGTCATCGCCATCGACTGCCACAGGAAGATGGTCTCGGCGAACGGGATCACGCCGGTGATGTCGAGCAGCGACTTGGGCAGGCTGGCCGGGTTCGCCTGCAACTGCGCCGCCGACGAGCTCAGGCCGAGCGCCCAGGTGGCGCCCATGCCCAGGTAGGCGGCCGCGCTGGCGGCCCGGTAATCCACGCGCAGCCCGCTGCGGCGGGCGATGGCGCGCACCAGCAGGCCGCTGAAGATCAGGCTGATCGCCCAGTTCAGCAGCGAGGTCAGCAGGCTCACCAGCGCCACGAAGGCGACCGCGCCGCGCGCCGTCCTGGGCAGCGCGGCGAGCCGCGCGATCAGCAGCGACGCCGGCGGCGACGCCGCCACCACGTAGCCGGAGATGGCCACCACCGCCATCTGCATGGTGAACGGGATCAGGCTCCAGAAGCCGTCGCCGAAGGCCTGCGCCACGCTCTGCGTGGAGGCGCCGATGCCGAGCGCGCCGAGCGCGACCACCACCACCGCGATCGCGGCGAAGATGTAGGAATCGGGGAACCAGCGCTCGGACCAGTCGGTGACCTTGACGGCCAGGCGTTCCAGCCCGCCGCGGCTCGGGGGATCTTCGCTTTCCAGCGACAGGGGTGTGCTCGTCATTGCTCTCTCCTTACTTTGCCAGGGATATGGCGCGCGGCGCGGTGCCGCGCGGGTCTTCGAATCCTTCGTAGGCCATGACGGCCGCGGCCAGGTCTTCCAGCGCGGTGCCGACTGCCTTGAACACGGTGATTTCGCGCTCGTCCGCGCGTCCCGCATGGGCTTGCCGGCACAGCTCGGCGAGCGTGGCGCGGATGTCGGCGGCGCGCAGCACGCCCTGCCCGATGGGGTGGAGCAGGTCGCCCGCCTTGAGGATGGCTTCGCCGGTGTCGACGAACACCGAGGTGCCGCCGAAGCAGGCGTCGTCGGCCTCGCGCATCTCGGGCGTGAAGCCGCCGATCAGGTCCAGGTGCGTGCCGGCGCCGAGGAAGGCGCGCCGCACCAGCGGCACGGTGGCCAGTGTGGCCGAGGTCACGATGTCGGCGCCATCGCAGCCCGCCTCCACGGATGCCGCCACGCGCGCGTCGAAGCCGTCGGCGCACAGCCGGGCGGCCAGCGCGGCGGCCTGCCCGGCGTCGATGTCCCATACCGCGACGCGCGCCACCGGCCGCACCGCGCGGTAGGCGTGGGGCAGCAGGCTCGCCACCCGCCCCGCGCCGATCACCAGCATGGACGACGCCCCGGGCCGGCTCAGGTACGAGGCGGCCAGCGCCGACGCGGCGGCGGTGCGGCGCGAGGTGATCTCGTTGCCGTCGATCATCGCCAGTGGCCGGCCGGTGCGCGCGTCGTGCAGCAGGTAGGTCGAGTACAGGCCGGGCAGCCCGGCCTGCGTGTTGCCGGGATAGATGGTGACGGTCTTCACGCCGAGATAGGCGCCGGTCTGCCAGGCGGGCATCAGCAGCACCGTGCCCGTGCTCGTACCCTGGCCGGGCGCGCCGATGGCGTGGCTGTGCCGCTGCGGGACCTCGCAGCCGCGGATGAAGGCCTCGCGCAGGGCGGGGATGAGCGCGTCGAACGGCAGCAGCGCGCGGGTGGTGTCGGAGTCCAGTGTCAGCATGGTCGCGTGATGAAGTGAGAAGGGAGGAAACGGTCGCTGGCGGTGGCTGGCATGGCGCGCCGCGCTCAGGCGTCGAGCACGAGGTCGCTGGCGGGGATGGCCTGGCACGCAAGGCACATGCCGGGGTCCTCGGGATCTTCGCCGTGCAGGTGGCGCACCTGGCCGGAGGCGACCGGCACCGCGCAGCTCTCGCACTGCCCGACGCGGCAGCCGCTGGGCAGCGCCACGCCCAGCCGTTCGGCGAAGCCCAGCAGCGGCCCGTGCGCCGAATGCCAGGTGCCGGCCATGCCGGACCTGGCGAACACCACGCGGAACTGCTGCGCGGGGCCGGCCGGCGCGCGCCCGGGCGCGCGGAAGACCTCGCGGAAGATGTCCGAGCGGTGCACGCCGAGCGCCGCCAGCCCGTCGGCAAACGCGGTCATCATCGGCGCCGGCCCGCACATGTAGACCAGCGGGCGCGCGGCCAGCCACGGCGCGGGCACGTGGCCGGCGCCGACGCGCCCGGCCACGTCGTAGTCGGTGCCGGGCCGGTCGTGGGGGTCCGGGCAGTCGTAGAAATCGATGATTTCCAGGCCGCGGATCTGCCGGCGCAGCGCGCGCAGGCGCGCCCGGAACGCGTGGGCCTGCCCGTTGCGGTTGGCGTACAGCAGCAGGATCCGGGGCGGGTCGTCGACGCCTTCCAGCGATTCGAGCAGCGAGAGGAACGGCGTGATGCCGATGCCGCCGGCCAGCAGCACCAGCGGGCGCCGCGTGCGCACCGGCATCACGAAGGTGCCGGACGGCGCCCGCAGCGCGACCGCGTCGCCCACCGCGAGGCGCTGGTTGATGTGGGAGGACACCAGCCCGGGCACGGCGCCGCCGGCGCGGCGCACCGAGATCGAATAGCCGCGCCGCCCCGGCACCGTGGCCGGGCCGGTGAGCGAATACGAGCGCACCGCGTCCTCGCCGCCGGGCTGCGCGGCGAGCTGGATCGTCACGTGCTGGCCGGGCAGGAAATCGGGCAGGCCGCCGCCGTCGGCGGGCTCCAGGAAGACCGACGTGACCTCGTGCGCCTCCTTGCGCAGGCCGGCCACGCGGAACGCGCGATAGCCCTCCCACGCGCGCCGCGCCACGTCCAGTCCCGGCTCGCGCTCGACGTTGCAGCGGAACGCGCGCAGCGGCACGGAGCCGCTCAGCGGGTCGATGCTGTCGGTGCCGATCAGCCCGTTGTAGTTGCTGTTGCCCGGCCCGGCCACCGGCAGCGGCGCCTGGGCCAGCGCGTCGCAGCGCTGCCACCAGCCGAACTCGCCGACCACCACGCGCGGATGCAGCCCTTCCCTGACCCGGGCGGTGAAGGTGGCGCTGCCGGCGGACGTGCTCACGCGGATGGCGTCGCCGCTGGCGATGCCGCGCGCGGCGGCCAGCGCGGTGGAGATCTCCGCCTCCGGGCGTGGCGCCTTGCGCCTGAGCGACGGCAGGCCGCGATGCTGGCTGTGGCAGTAGTAGCCGCTCTTGGCCGAGGTCAGCATGAACGGGAACGGCTCCAGGGCTGCGCCGGGCGCGCTGCTCGCCGCGGGCGAATGCTCCGTGGGCGACGACGGGCGTGGCAGCGCCGGGTAGCCGTGGCGCAGCAGCAGCTCGGAGTACAGCTCCACCACGCCGGTCTGCGTGTCGAACGCGCGCCCGCGCGGCTTGGCCGCGTATTTCCTTTCCACGTCGGCCACCGGCACGCGGATGCCTTCGGGGTGCTGGCGCAGCTGGCTCACCGTCAGGCCGCTGGGCGCCAGCATGTGGTTCCAGCCGGCTTCCAGGCTGCCGCCGAAGAACGCGTCCGACATGCCCAGCCTGAGCGCGAGGTCGAACACGATGTCGTTGTCCGAGCGCGATTCGCCGCGCGGCGAGACCATGCGCTGGCGCAACTGCACCAGTTGCTCGGCTTCCGCGCTGATCTCGAAGCCGATGCGCAGGCCCTCGCGCTCCCACGGCGTGTTGACCGGCAGCAGGATGTCGGCGTAGCGCGCGCTGGGCGTCTCGAACAGGTCGCAGTGCGCGTAGAAGTCCAGGCTGCGCAGCGCGCGCGCGCCGTCCTCCACGTCGGCCTGCGACAGCAGTGGGTTGGTGCCGAATGCCACCAGCGCGCGCACGCGGTACGGCTGCGCATGGAGGATGGCGCGGTAGAGGTCGCGCGCGGTGATCCAGCCCTGCGCGGGCGGGCCCAGCGGCCGCTCGCCGTAGCCGAGTGCCTTGGCTTTCTGCTCCGGCGGCAGCAGGCCGAAGCCGCTGACCGGGTTGTAGGGCGGCTTCTGGTAGACGCGGTTGCCGCCGGCGCGGTCGAAGCTGCCGGTCAGCGCGTACAGGCAGGCGATGGCGCGGTCGGTCTGGGTCGCGTTGTCGTGCTGGCCCACGCCGGACCAGGCGTGATAGGCCACCGGCCCGGCGCTGGCGAACAGGCCGGCGGCCTGGCGGATGTCGCCCTCGGGTACCCAGGTCAGCTCGGCGGCCAGCGCCGCGGGGTAGCGCGCGCATTCCTCGGCATACAGGTCGAAGGCGGGCCGGCACGCGATCGCGGGCAGGCCGGGGGCGCCGGTGTCGCCCACGCTGAACGTGCCGCGTAGCGCGACGTGGGGGAAATCGGTGGGCCGCAGCCCGGACCAGGGCTGCGCCCGCGCGGCGCGCGCGTTCCACGCCAGGTAGGCGTCGCCGTCGGCCAGGCCGACGTCGCGCCCGCGCAGGAAGCGCCCGTTGTCGCTGCGTACCAGCAGCGGCCCGTTGGTCCACTGGCGCACGAAGTCCAGGTCGAAGGCGTTGGCCTCGATCAGCAGGTTGGCGATGGCCAGCGCCAGCGTGGCGTCGGTGCCGGGGCACACGCGCAGCCACTGGTCGGCCTGCGCGGCCAGCGCGGTCTCGCGCGGATCGACCACCAGCAGCCTGGCGCCGGCCTTCCTGCCCGCGCCGATGGCGTCGGCCTGCGACAGCCAGGTATTGGCCGGGTTGTGCCCCCACAGCACGATGAGCCCGGCCTGGCGGTAGTCCGCGGTCGGCATGCCGCAGCCGAAGGTGAAGGCGTGGGCGTAGTCCTTGTGCCAGTTGCAGATTTCGGTGGCGTAGCAGGTGTTGGGGCTGCCGAAGAGCCGGATGAAACGCTCGATCCAGTCGATGCTGTCGCTCAGCGGCGTGCCGCTCGGCGTGGTGACGGCGAACGCCACCGATTCGGCGCCGCTCTCGCGCCGGGCCTGCAGCATGCGGGCGGCGATCTCGGCCAGTGCCTCGTCCCACGAGATGCGCTGCCAGCCGGGGTCCGGATCGGTCTTGGGGTTGGTGCGCCGCATCGGGTGGAGGATGCGCTCGGCGCTGTGCACCAGCTCGGGCGCGGACTTGCCTTTCAGGCACATGGCCTTGCCGGTCGGGTGGGCCGGGTCGGGCCGCACCGACAGCAGCGTGTCGTTCTCCACCACGTTGACCGTGCCGCAGCGCGAGCGGCACAGCGTGCAGTAGCCGTGTTTTTCCATCTTGCCCGGGGTGCTTCCCGGTACGTCGTGCGGTTCGTCGTTCATTGCCGGCCCATGCGTCTTGTCTCCAGGGCGGATGCTAGCTAGCATGGCCGGGTATTTCTAATTCTTAATTTTGAAGAAGCAATATCGGAAAAATCGATGCTCCCCACTTTGAAGCAGGTACAGCATTTCCTCGCGGTGGCCGAGTGCGGGCAGGTGTCGCGCGCGGCGCTTCGCTGCCATGTCTCGCAGTCGTCGATGACGGCGTCGCTCAAGGGGCTGGAGGAGGCGCTCGGGGCGCAGCTGTTCACGCGGCACGCCAGCGGCATCCGCCTGACCGACGCTGGCGCGCGTTTTCTGCGGCATGCGCAGCGTATCGAGGATTCGGTGCTGGACGCGGTGGAGGCCGTTGGCGTGTCTCCGGTGGAGATCAGCGGCACGGTGCGCCTGGGCGTGACCGAGACCATCACGGCCTACGTGCTGCCCGGCCTGCTGCCGTTAATCGAGCGGAAGTTTCCGATGCTGCGGCTCGAAGTGCTGGAGCGCGAGCGGCACGACCTGGAAAGCGGCATCCTGGAGGGCCGGATCGACATGGCGCTGCTGCTGGTGTCGAACCTGCCGGGCCTGGGCCACGTCACCTGCGAGACACTGCTGCGCTCGCCGCGGCAGTTGTGGGGGCACCCGGAGCACCCGCTGATGACGGCCGAGCGCGTCGGGCTGGCCGACGTGGCGCGGCACGACTACATCCTGCTGGACATGGACGAGCACATCTCCACGGTCGGCAAATACTGGGGCCAGTACGGACTGGCGCCCGCGGTGCGCTACCAGAGCTGCTCGATCGAGGCGGTGCGCAGCCTGGTGGCGGCCGGGCGCGGCGTGGCCATCCTGTCCGACCTGGTCTACCGGCCGTGGTCGCTGGAGGGCCAGCGCATCACGCGGCGCGGGCTGGCCGACAAGGTGCCGTCGATGGACGTGGGCCTGGTGTGGAAGCGCCAGCCGGCCACGCCCGGCAACGTGGTGGCGATGGCCGACTTCCTGCGCGGCGCGGTGCGCGAGAAGGCCAGGTTCTAGCCGGCGCGAGCGGGGCCATGCCGGCGCGGCATCCGGGCCGTCCGGGCCGCTTCAGTCGATGCGCGCGCCGCTGGCCTTGACGATCGGCTGCCAGGCCTGGTACTCGGCCACGACGAACTTGCCGAACGATTCGGGCGTGTAGGTCATCGGCTCGGCGCCCTGCATCACGAACTTCTTGCGGATGTCGGGGCGGTTGACCGCCTCGGCCACCGCCTTGTTGAGCCTGGCCACGATCTCCGGCGGCGTGCCCTTGGGCGCGAACAGGCCGAACCATGCGCCGGTCACGAGGTTCTTCACGCCGGCTTCGGCCATCGTCGGGGTGTCGGGCAGGGCTTCGGCGCGCTTCGCGCTGGTCACGGCCAGCGGGCGCAACTGGCCCGCGCGGATATGGCTCATCACCGACGGGATGGTGGCGAACATGAACTGCACGCGCCCGGCCAGCAGGTCGTTGAGCGCATCGGCGCCCTTGTACGGCACGTGCACGGCGTTGGCGCCGGTGCGCTCGTTGAACAGCGCGCCGGACAGGTGGGCCGCGGTGCCCACGCCGGTGGACGCGAAGTTCATCTTGCCGGGATGGGCCTTGGCGTAGGCCACCAGTTGGCTCACGTCGGCGGCGGGCACGCCCGGGTGCACCACCAGCACGTTCGGCACGTCGGCGATCGGCGCGACGGCGGCCAGCGTGGTCTGCGGATTGACCTTCAGGTTGGGATAGAGCGTGGGGTTGATGGCGATCGGGCCGACCGAGGTGGCCAGCAGCGTGTAGCCGTCCGGCGCGCTCTTGGCCACGAATTCGGTGCCGATGTTGCCGCCCGCGCCGGGCCGGTTTTCCACCACCACGGTCTGCTTGAGGGTCTGCCCGAGCTGGTTGGCCACTTCGCGCGCCAGGATGTCGGTGGTGCCGCCGGCCGAGAACGACACGATCATGCGGATGGGTTTGTTGGGATAGCTGTCGGTGCCGGCGATGGCAGCGGTGCTGGTGAGAGCGCTGGCGGCGCCGGCCAGCAATAGCAATGCGGCGGCGTGCAGCCGCTTTGTCGGATTCATGTCTCGCTCCACGGTTCGAGGTGGTTTCGGCCCGCGCTGCATTGGCGCGGGCCGTTGGAGACATCGTAGGGGCCTGGCGCGGCCCAGCGTTGATCAAAGAGAAACGCTGCTTTCTTTGCGCATGATGGCTGGTTGTACGGCCGCGCAACGACGCCAGGATCCTTTTGAAACGACTTCTCAGCGCGCGCGCTGGTAGTGCCGCTCCATGCTGGCGCACTGGCCCAGGTAGTCCAGCAGGCGCGCCGTGCCGGCCGGCAGCGACTGGCGGTCGCGCACGCACACGTAGAAATTGCGCGCGGCCCAGGCGTCGGTCAGCGTCAGCAGGCTCAGTCCCATCATGCCCAGGTAGTTCCTGGCGATGCCCTCCGGCACCACGGCGATGCCCAGCCCCTCGCGCACCATGCGGCAGCGCGCCTCGAAGTTCGAGACCTGCGTCTTCACCGTAAGCGGGCGCGAGATGGTGCTGCTCACCAGCTGCAGGAACGCATCGAACGTGTGGCGCGGGAAATAGCCGAGGAAATCGTAGTCCAGCGCGTCTTCGAGCCGCAGCGAGCCGCGCGCCTCCAGCGGGTGGCCGCGCGGCACCACCAGGCCGACGCGGTCCGAGCGGTAGGGCAGCGAGAACACGCCGGGGCTGGGCGCCTCGGCGTGGTAGATGCCGATGTCGGCGTCGCCGTTGGAGACCATGCGCGGGATGTCGAAGCTGAACGACTCGATCAGGTCGATGCGGCTGTCGGGCGCGCTTTGCTGGAAGCCGCTGATGTCGGTGGGCAGGAACTGCAGGATGGTGGACGGGTTGGCCGCCAGCCGGATCTTGGCGGTGCCGTCGGTGGAGTACACGGTCAGCGCTTCCTCGGCCAGCCGGATGCTGCGCACGATGGCCTTGGCGCGCTGGTAGAGCATGGCGCCGGCCGGCGTGGGCTCCACGCCGCGGCCATGCCGCACCAGCAGCGCGGTGCCCGCCTGGCGCTCCATCTCGGAGACGCGCTTGCTGGCGGCCGAGGTGACGAGGTTCTCGCGCTCGGCCGCGCGGGACAGGCTTTTTTCCTCGACGGCGGCGATGAGGATTTCCAGGGAGGCGATGTCCATGCGGGTTAGGGAATGTGTGAGGAAAGACGGTGAGGAAAGACGGCAAGAAAACGAACAGGGCGAACAGGGCGAACAGGGGACGCGGGCGGGCGCCGCATCCGTTGCGCAGCAATGCTATGCATGCGCGCCGCCGCCGTCAAACCGGATTTTCCCGGGCGTGACGGCAACGCCGCCGCAGGCCCTCCGCCGGCGGCCTGGCGGGCCCGCGCACGCGTCGCTTCACGTGCCTGCTCACGAGCTTTCACCAAATTTCAAGTCTTGGCGCCGCGCGCTCCCTAACATTGGGCACCTGGACAGACACGCCGCGCAAGGCGGAAGAACGACAAGAGACAAGGAGCGACGCAGCATGGTGATCGAAGAACTGGCCGAGTATGTCGGCGCGCAGGGCCGGCGCGCGTTGCCGCCCGAGGTGGTGCACTACGGCAAGCGTGCCGTGATCGACTGGTTTGCCGCGCTGTTCCCGGGCACGCGCATGTCGCCCGGCACGAACCTCGTGCAGGCGCACCGCGCGGAGCTGGGCGTGGGCGCGGCCTCGGTGGTGGCGCACGGCACCACGGCATTCCCGGCCACGGCGGCGTGGATCAACGGCAGCGCGTCCCACGCGGCCGAGTTCGACGACATCTTCCGCGATGCCGTCTACCATCCCGGCTGCCCGACCATCGCCGCGGCGCTGGCGCTGGCCGAGTCGCGCGACGCCTCGGGCGAGGACTTCCTGCGCGCGGTGGTGGCGGGCTACGAGGTCTCCACGCGCATCGGCGCGGCGATCCAGCCCGCGCACTACCGCTATTTCCACACCACCGGCACGGTGGGCTGCTTCGGCAGCGCCGCGGCCGGCGCGCTGCTGGTGTCGCCCGGCGACGTCACCGTGGCGGCCGACGCGCTGGCCACCGCCGCCACTTTCGCCTCGGGCCTGCAGCAGGCCTTCCGCTCCGACGCCATGACCAAGGCGCTGCACGCCGGCCACGCCGCCCAGGTGGGCGTGCAGGCCGCGCAGGCCGCGGCCGCCGGCGTCAACGGCGTGCACGACATCCTCGAAGGCGCGGCCGGCTTCGGCGCGGCGCTGTGCGGCAGTCCCGACTGGACGGCCGTCACGCAGGGGCTGGGCACGGACTACAACATGCTGCGCATCACGCAGAAGAACCACGGCTGCTGCGGCCATACGTTCGCGGCCATCGACGCGGCCATCGCGCTGGTGCGCGAGCACGGCATTGCCGCCGAGGCGATCGAGTCGGTCACGGTCGACACTTACCAGACCGCGCTCGACGTGACCGGCAACGCCACGCCGCGCACCGCGTTCGAGGCGCGCTTCAGCCTGCCCTACGTGGTCGCGCACGGCATCCTGCACGGCGCGGTGCGGCTCGATGCGTTCTCCGACGCGCGCCTGGCCGACGCGGGCATCCGCCAGTTGATGCGCGCGGTCGTGCTGCGGGCCGATCCCGGGCTGACCGCGGCGTTTCCGCGCCAGCGCGCGGCGCGCGTGGAAATCCTGCTCAAGGACGGCACGCGCCACGCGCATTTCGCGCCGTACCGCAAGGGCGACCCCGAAGCCCCGCTCGACGACGCCACGCTGGCGGACAAGTTCACCGAGCTGGCCGCGCCCGTGATCGGCGGCGACGCCGCGCGCGCGCTGCTGGCCGCGCTGTGGCAGCTCGATGCCGGCAGCGTGCGCGCGCTGCGGCTGGCGGAACTGGGAAGGGCCTGAAACGATGAGAAACGACATGAAAGAAGTGATCGAAACCGCCGCGCAGACGGGCGGCGCCGCCGGCGTGGAAGCTGGCAATAGCGTGGGCAATAACGCTGGCAATAGCGTCGGTGGCAAGCAGTCCGACACCACGCGCCCGGCGACCGGCGCCGCGCTGGCCGCCGCGCTGTTCGCGCCGCGCTCGGTGGCGCTGATCGGGGCCTCCAGCGACATCGCCAAGAATACCGCCCGGCCCATGCGCTTCATGCGCAAGCACGGCTACGGCGGCAGTCTCTACCCGATCAACGCCACGCGCGCCGAGGTGCTCGGCGAGAAGGCCTATCCGTCGCTGGCGGCCGTGCCGGGGCCGGTGGACCACGCCTTCGTCATGGTGCCGGGCAGCCAGGTCGAGGCCGCGCTGGCGCAATGCGCGGCCAGCGGCGTGAAGGTGGTCACGGTGTTCTCCGACGGCTTCGCCGAGACCGGCGAGGCCGGCATGGCCGCGCAGCAGGCGCTGGTGCGCAAGGCCGCGGAGGCGGGCGTGCGGCTGGTCGGGCCCAACAGCATCGGCGTGGTCAACGTGGCGGCCGGCGCGGTGCTGTCCGTCAACGCGGTGTTCGAGATGGACGAGCTCCATGCCGGCCCCATCAGCCTGGTCTCGCAAAGCGGCTCGATGCTCGGCGCGCTGCTGTCGCGCGGCGCGGCGCGCGGGCTGGGCTTCGCCAAGCTGGCGTCGGTCGGCAACGAGAGCGACGTCGGCGTGGGCGAGCTGGTCGACCTGCTGGTCGACGATGCCGAGACCGGCGTCATCCTGCTGTTCCTGGAAACCATCCGCGACGCCGCCGTGCTCGGCCCGGCGCTGCGCCGCGCGCGCGCCGCGGGCAAGCCGGTGATCACCTACAAGCTGGGCCGCTCGGCGCAGGGCGAGGCGCTGGCGCAGTCGCACACCGGCGCGCTGGCCGGCAACGACGCCGCGGTCGACGCGTTCCTGCGCAAGCACGGCGTGATGCGCGTGGAAATGCTGGAAACGCTGTTCGAGGCCGCGCCGCTGGCGCAGCGCTACGGCAGCCGCGTGCCCGCGCTGGCGCGCCCGCCGCGCGTGGCGGTGGTCACTACCACGGGCGGCGGCGCGGCCACCGTGGTCGACCGCCTGGGGCTGTCCGGCATCGAGGCGGTGGCGCCGCCCGACGCCTTCATCGCCCACATGGCGGCGCGCGGCGTGCGCATCCGCCAGACCCCCATCATCGACCTGACGCTGGCCGCGACCAGCGCGCAGTACAAGGACCTGGTCGAGCAACTGCTGCAGAGCGACTGGTGCGACGCCGTGCTGTGCGTGGCCGGGTCGTCGGCGCAGTTCCATCCCGAGCTGGCCGTGCGTCCCATCGTCGAGGCCGCCGGCAGTGGCGCCGGCAAGCCGCTGCTGGCCTTCCTCGCGCCGGAGGCGGCGGCATCGCTGCGCGTGCTCCAGGCCGCGGGCGTGGCCGCGTTCCGCACGCCGGAGGCCTGCGCCGACGCGCTGGCGCAACTGTTCCGGGCGGCGCGCGCGCCGGCCGACAGCGGCGACGCGCCCGCGCCGCAGGCATGGCCGCGCGGCCTGCCGCTGGCCGGCGACCTGTCCGAATATGAGGCCGCCCAGGTGTTCGCGGCGCTGGGCGTGCCGATCGCGCCGCTGGCGCTGGTGCCCGCCGGCGAGGCCCATCACGGCATTCCCTATCCGGTGGTCGCCAAGATCTGCTCGCGCGACATCCTGCACAAGACCGACGTGGGCGGCGTGCGCGTGGGCGTGCGCGACACCCGGGAACTGGAGCAGGCCGGCGCGGCGATCCTGGCCAGCGTGGCGCGCGCCGCGCCCGCCGCGCGCCTCGACGGCATCCTCGTGCAGCGCATGGAGGACAAGCTGCTGGAACTGATGCTGGGCTACCGCGACGACCCGCTGGTCGGGCCCGTCGTCATGCTCGGCGCGGGCGGCATCGCCGCCGAGCTGCACGCCGACGTGAGCCTGCGGCCCGCGCCGGTGACGCGCGAAGAGGCCGTGGAGATGATCGGCGAGGTGCGCAGCACGGCGCTGGTGCGCGGCTTCCGCGGCCTGCCGCGCGGCGACATGGATGCGCTGGCCGACGCCATCGTGCGCTTCTCGCGCCTGGCGGCGCTGCACGAGGTGCGCGTGCGCGAGGCCGAGATCAACCCGCTGTTCGTGCGCGCCGACGGCGTGGTCGGCGTGGACTGCGTGGTGCGGCTGGCGGAAGCGGGCGCGCAGGACGCCCAGGACGCGCGGCATTGAGCCGCGGCATGGACAGGATTCACCGAAACAGCAAACGGAGACAACGATGGATTTCAAGCTGACCCCGGAGCAGGCCGAGTTCGAGCAGGCCGTGACCCGCTTCGCGCAGAAGGAGCTGCTGCCCGGCGCGGTGGCCCGCGCGCACACCGACGACTATCCCTGGGACGTGGCCCGCAAGATGAGCGCGCAGGGGCTGCTCGGCATCACCGTGGCAGAGGCCGACGGCGGCCAGGGCGGCAGCCTGATGGACGCCATCATCGCCATCCAGGCGGTGGCGGCGGTGTGCCCGCGCAGCGCCGACGTGATCCAGGCCGGCAATTTCGGCGCCATCCGCGTGCTGGCGGAGTACGGCTCGCCGGCGCAGAAGGACAAATGGCTCAGCCGCCTGCTGGCCGGCGAGGCGCTGATCTCGGTCGGCATGACCGAGCCCGAGGCCGGCTCCGCCGTGACCGAGCTGCGCACCACCGCCACGCCCGACGGCGACGATTTCATCATCAACGGCACCAAGGTCTTCACCACGCACGGCCCGCACGCCGACGTGATCCTGGCCTACGTGCGCTTCGGCCCCGGCGTGGGCGGCATCGGCTCGGTGCTGATCGACACCCGCCTGCCGGGCGTGCGCATCGGCCAGCGCTCGCGCTTCATGTCGGGCGAGGAGTGGGCGCAGATCTACTTCGAGGACGTGCGCATCCCCGCCACCGACGTGCTGCTCGGCGAGGGCGGCTTCAAGAAGCAGATCGCCGGCTTCAACGTGGAACGCATGGGCAACACCGCGCGCTCGCTGGCGCTCGGCCGCTACGCCTACCAGGTGGCGCGTGAATGGGCCATGCAGCGCCGCCAGTTCGGCCGCCTGCTGTGCGAGTTCCAGGGCCTGCAATGGAAGTTCGCCGAGATGAAGATCAAGCTCGACGCCGGCCAGTTGCTGCTGTACCGCGCCGCCGCCAACGCCGACAGCGGCTTTCCGTCGGCCGAGGAGACCGCCATCGCCAAGGCCTTCTGCAACCAGGCCGGCTTCGACGTGGCCAACGAAGCGCTGCAGGTGATGGGCGGCATGGGCTACAGCCAGGAAGCGCTGGTGGAATACTGCCTGCGCCGCTGCCGCGGCTGGATGATCGCGGGCGGCTCGATCGAGATCCTCAAGAACCGCATCGCCGAGTCGGTGTTCGAGCGGACCTTCTCCCAGCGGCCGGAAAAGCCGAAGGCGGCGTAGTCATCCCGGCAGCTTGGATCGCCCGGGCGGCGGGCGCGGCATCGCCGCCGCCCGGGGTGCCTTCCTGTGTACAACGGAAGGCGCATGCTGGCAAGCGTGCGGCGCGCGGCCGCGCGCGCGGTGTGGCGCGCCGGGGCATTGCGCCCGGTAGCGCACGCCGCGCCGCCCCCGCGGCGCGAACTTGCGCTAGAGTGGGAACCCCCGCACAGCTTGCGTTACCGATGAGGATGCCCATGGAAGCCCAGCGCCTGCAGTTTCCCGGAAGCGATGGCGAGCAGCTCGCCGCGCGGCTGGATCTACCGGCCGGCCCGGTCCGGGCCTTTGCCCTGTTCGCCCATTGCTTCACCTGCGGCAAGGACGTGCTTGCCGCCACGCGCATCGCGCAGGCGCTCACCGAGCACGGCATCGGCGTGCTGCGCTTCGATTTCACCGGCCTTGGCGGCAGCGGCGGCGACTTCGCCAACACCAATTTCTCGTCCAACGTGGCCGACCTGCTGGCGGCGGCCGACTACCTGCGGCAGCACTACCGCGCGCCCGCGCTGCTGATCGGCCACAGCCTCGGCGGCGCGGCCGTGCTGGCCGCCGCGGAAGGCGTGCCCGAAGCCAGGGCCGTCGTGACCATCGCCGCGCCCAGCGATCCCGGCCACGTGGTCGGCCTGTTCGGCGAAGAAGCCGCGCGCATCGCGGCCGAGGGCGAAGCCGAAGTGCAGCTTGCCGGCCGGCCGTTCCGCATCAAGCGCCAGTTCCTCGAGGACGTGGGCGAGCAGAAACTGCTCGAGCGCGTGTCCCGGCTGCGCCGCGCGCTGCTGGTCATGCACGCGCCGCAGGACACCACCGTGGGCATCGACAACGCCACCCAGATCTTCATCGCCGCCAAGCACCCGAAAAGCTTCGTCTCGCTGGACCGCGCCGACCACCTGCTCACGCGCAAGGAAGACGCCATCTACGTGGCCAACACCATCGCCGCCTGGAGCCAGCGCTACCTCGGCACCGAGACGCTCGACATGCCGCCTGCGGTGGCCGAGGAAGGTTTCGTGCGGGTGGAAGAGGCGCACATCGGCAAGTACCAGCAGCGCATCGCCGCCGGCCCGCACCGGCTGGTGGCCGACGAGCCGGTCTCGTTCGGTGGCCTCAACGGCGGCCCGGCGCCCTACGACCTGCTGCTGGCCGGGCTCGGCGCCTGCACCTCGATGACCATGCGCATGTACGCGGACCGCAAGGGCTGGCCGCTCGAACACGTGGCCGTGTCGCTGCGCCACGAGAAGATCCACGCGGCCGACTGCTCGGACTGCGCCACCACCGAAGGCAAGATCGACTGGATCGAGCGCGAGATCACCATGCAAGGCCCGCTCGACGACGCGCAGCGCGCCGCCCTGCTGGAGATCGCCGACAAATGCCCGGTGCACCGCACCCTGCATTCCGAGGTGGTGATCCGCACCCATGCGGCGGAGGCTGGGGCGAAGTAGGTTTCTTTGCTGGTAGTCGGTCGCTGGCTTTCCCCCTCTCCCGCTCGCGGGAGGGGCCGGGGGAGCGGGTCAGCGCTCGCCAGAGCGAAGTCGCCCGCGTGCCCCAACCGGGCAGCGCCCCAAGGCTTTTCCCGATAACGTCCCCTACACCAACGTCGTCTCGATCCGCGACGCCGCCTTCAGGAACAGCGTCACCGGCGTGCGCTCGCAGATCTGCGCGAGCCGCTCGCGTTCGGCTTCGCCCAGGTCGGCGCCGCTCACCTTGACCTCGCGCCGGATGAAGCGCGCCTCGTCCTTTCCCTGGAACGCCGCCGTGACTTCCACGTCGGCCACCGGCCATCCCTTGCGCTGCATGTACATCTTCAGCGTGATCGCGGTGCAGGACACCAGCCCCGACAGCACGAAGGCGAACGGCGCCGGTCCCTGGTCGGTGCCGCCGAGGCCGGCGGATTCGTCGCCGGTCAGCGCGTGGCTGCCGGCCTGCAGGTGCACGAGATAGTTGGCGTCGGCGGGGCCCAGGCGGGCGGTGGCTTGTGAGTTCGACATGATGGGTCCAGGCAGGGGTTGCGGGGCGGCGCGTGTTTTCCGTTCTCGGATCAACGGCCCGGCGGCCGCGATGCGGCAGCGCGGGGCGCGGGCGGCGAAGCCGATTGTAACCATGCCCGCGCCCGCCCGCAAAAGGGGCCGGCGGGGCCCGGGGCGCTGCCGTGCGCCAAAACCATGCCGCTTTGCACCATGTGTTTCACCACGATTGTGCATTGCATCGCCTGTTTCGGTTTTTTCTCGGAAAATACGATTGTTTCATGGTTATCCATGATGGAACAAATGTTGCTCAGTGGCTAGCATCTGAAACGACGACGGATGTCCGTATCCGCCAGACAAGGAGCAATCGATGAAAGCACTGGAAGCAACGAAGGCAATGAGGGCGGCGGTGTGCGGCATGGCCGCGGCGGTGTGCGGCGTGCCGGCGGCCCATGCGGCGGATGCGCCGGCCGGCGCCACGCTGGCCAAGATCCGGGAGACCGGGACGATCTCGATCGGGCACCGCACCTCGTCGATACCGTTCTCGTTCTACGACGGCAGCCAGAAGGTGGTCGGCTTTTCCCAGGACATCTGCGACAAGGTCATCGCCGAGGCCGGCAGGCGGGCCGGCGTGGCCAGCCTGCAGGTGCACATGGTGCCGGTGACGTCGCAGAACCGGATCTCGCTGGTGCAGAACGGCACCGTCGACCTGGAGTGCGGCGTGACCACCAACCTGAAGGCGCGGCAGCAGCAGGTGGCGTTTTCCACCACCTTCTTCGTGGCGGGCACGCGCCTGCTGGTGAAGAAGGGCAGCCCGGTGCAGGACTTCGGCGACTTGTCCGGCAAGGCCGTGGTGACCAACGCCGGCACCACCTCCGAACGCATCCTGCGCAGGCTCAACGACGAAAAGAAGGCCAACATCGCCATCCAGAGCGCCAAGGACTACGGCGAGTCCTTCCTGATCCTGCAGTCGGGCCGGGTGGCCGCCTTCATGATGGACGACGTGCTGCTGTCGGGCGTCAAGACCACGGCGCCGGCGCCGGCCGACTGGACCGTGGTGGGCACGCCGCAGTCGTTCGAGGCCTACGGCTTCATGATGCGCAAGGACGATCCCGAGTTCAAGAAGCTGGTCGACGGCGTCATCACCGGCCTGATGAAGAGCGGCGAGATCCGCGTCATGTACGACAAGTGGTTCAACAAGCCGATTCCGCCGAAGAACGTGAGCTTCGAGTTCCCGATGAGCGCCGCGGTCAGGAAGGCTTACGAGCAGCCGAGCGACGAGGCGTTCGAATAGGGCGATAGGGCGATAGGGCGATAGGGCGATAGGGCGGCGTTCAGCTTCCCTCAGCCTCTTCAGTTCCTTTTCGCCGCCACATACGCCCCGGTCTGGTGAAGCTGCCCCTCCGCCAGTTCGAGCGCCTTGATGGCGCCCTTGCCCTTTTTCGCCAGCAGTTGCTCGACCAGCGCCTCGGCCAGCGCCACGCCGGCGGTGATGGAGGGGAAGAAGGAGGGGCTGTCGAGCGAGAACAGCAGCGTGCAGTCGGCGTGCAGGGCGATCGGGGCGACGGTGCTGTCGGTCAGTGCGATCACACGGCAGCCGGCTTCGTGCGCGGCGGTGGCCACGCGGATGCTTTCCTGCGAGTAGGGCGCGAAGCTGGCGACCACCACCGCGTCCCTGGGCGCGAAGGCGCGCAGTTCCATTTCCAGCGTGCCGGCGTCGCCGCGCACGAGGTGCACCGAGGCGCGGAACAGGCGGTAGAGGTAGTGGAAGGTGAAGGCGATCGGGTAGCACGAGCGGAAGCCCGCCACGTGCACGCTGGGCGCGGCGCTGATGAGCTCGGCCGCGCGCGGCATGGCGTCGGCGCTGGCGGCGCCGGTGCGCTCGAGGTTGCGGTGCTGGACTTCGAGCATCTCGGCCAGCATGCGCGTGGAGCCGCTTTCGCGCACCACCTTGCGGGCGCGCTTGGCGTAGGGCTGGGGGCCGCCGCGCAGCGAGGCCACGAACAGTTCGCGCAGGCCCTGCCAGCCGTCGAAGCCGAGGAACTGGGCCAGGCGTACCAGCGTGGCGGGTTGCACGCCGGCGTCGGCGGCGATCTTGCGCATGGACAGCATGGGCACTTCCTGCGGGTGGTCGAGCAGGTAGCGTGCGCCGGCCTGGAACTGCGCGCTGAGGGAAGCGAAGTGCTCGCGCAGGTGGGCCTGCAGGTCGTCCAGGGTCTGCGGCGGCTGGGGGCTTTCGGTCGGCATCGTGGGTCCGGTGTGAATGGATGCAACGATTGTTGCACAATCTTCGGCGGCGCGTTCCGGGCGGCTGGCCGGCGGGGCTCCGGCAAGCAAGAATCAAGTGAATCCATCCATCGTATTTGGGAAACATATGTTGCATACGCGGCGGCGTTTCCTTATACTTGCCCGGGCCGGCATCTCCGCCCCGTTCCCGTACCGCACACCATGACCCACGTCTTCCACCGCAATCCGCGCCAGGCGCTTCCCGTGGCCGTCGCCGGCCGCGGCATCGAGCTGATCGACAACAACGGCAAGCATTATCTCGATGCGTCCGGCGGCGCGGCGGTGTCCTGTCTCGGCCACGGGCATCCGCGCGTGATCGAGGCGATCAAGCGGCAGCTGGACGGCATCGCCTACGCGCATACCTCGTTCTTCACCACCGAGGTGTCGGAGGCGTTGGCCGACACGCTCGCGCGCGCCGCGCCGGGCGATCTCGATCACGTGTATTTCGTCTCGGGCGGCTCGGAGGCGGTGGAGGCGGCGCTGAAGCTCGCGCGGCAGTATTTCGTGGAGACCGGCCAGCCCGCGCGCCGCCATTTCATCGCGCGCCGGCAGAGCTATCACGGCAACACGCTCGGGGCGCTGGCCATCGGCGGCAATGCCTGGCGGCGCGAGCCGTTCCTGCCGCTGCTGGTGCCGGCGCATCACGTCTCGCCCTGTTATGCCTACCGCGACCAGCGCGCCGGCGAGACCGGCCAGCAATACGCGCAGCGGCTGGCCGACGAGCTGGAAGCGATGATCCTGGAGCTGGGGCCGGACAGCGTGGCCGCCTTCGTGGCGGAGACGGTGGTGGGCGCCACGGCCGGCGCGGTGCCGCCGGTGGCCGATTACCTCCGGCGTATCCGCGCGGTGTGCGACAAGTACGGCGTGCTGCTGATCCTCGACGAGGTGATGGCGGGCATGGGCCGCACAGGCTACCTGTTCGCGTGCGAGGAAGACGGCGTGGTGCCCGACATCGTGACCATCGCCAAGGGCCTCGGCGCGGGCTACCAGCCGATCGGCGCGATGCTGTCGACTGGCCGCATCTATGACGCCATCGTGGGCGGCAGCGGTTTCTTCCAGCATGGCCATACCTACATCGGCCACGCCACCGCGTGCGCGGCGGCGCTGGCCGTGCAGCGCACGATTGCCGAGGAGAATCTGCTCGACAACGTGCGGGCGCGCGGCGAGCAGCTGCGCGCGGGCCTGCGCGCGGCGCTCGGCGATCACCCCAACGTGGGCGACGTGCGCGGGCGCGGGCTGTTCGTCGGCGTGGAGTTCGTGGCCGACCGCGCCAGCAAGGCCACGCTGGACCCGGCCCTGAAGACGCATGCGCGGCTCAAGTCCGCGGCGATGCAGAACGGGCTGCTGGTCTATCCGATGGGCGGCACGGTCGACGGCGTGCATGGCGACCACGTGCTGTTCGCGCCGCCGTTCATCTGCACGGCGCAGGACATCGACCGCATCATTGCGCGTTTCGCCGACTCGGTGGCGGCGGTGCTGCCGGGCTGAGGCGTGCCCGGGGCGGGACCGGCGTCGGCAATGTCGTCTCCCGTCTACAGGACGGGCCGCCCGCCGGAAAGCGGCCCCCCGGTCGCGCGCCGCGGCCGGGCGCCGCGGCCGGGCGCCATGTCGTCCCGGCACCGCTTGGCATGCGCCGGCGGCATGCCTGGCCGCTTTCCAGGGCGCCATGCTCGAACCTTCATCGTTTTGTCATCAGCGCCACCCAGAATGCGCTCACTGTTTATGCAAGTGATGATGCAAGGAGAGCGGGATGACGCATGCGATCGAAGTGCACGGCTTGTCCAAGTCGTTCCAGGCGGGACGCAAGGCGCTGGACAATGTCGGCCTCGCCGTCGCCCAGGGTGAAATGGTGGCGCTGCTGGGCGCTTCCGGCTCCGGCAAGTCCACGCTGCTGCGCCATCTGGCCGGTTTCGTGGCTGGCGACGCCGGCGCCGGCAAGGTCGTCGTCAACGGGCGGGTGATCCAGCAGGACGGGCGCCTGGCGCGCGACGTGCGCCGCGCCCGCGCCGAGATCGGCTTCGTGTTCCAGCAGTTCAACCTGGTGGGGCGCCTGCCGGTGATCACCAACGTGCTGACCGGCATGCTGCCGCGCGTGCCGCTGTGGCGCAGCCTGGTGCGTTATTTCCGGAATGAGGAAATCGACGCGGGGCTGCAAGCGCTTGCCCAGGTTGGTATAGACGACTATGCGTTTCGACGGGCTTCGACCCTGTCGGGCGGCCAGCAGCAGCGCGCGGCGATCGCCCGCACGCTGGTGCAGAACGCGCAGGTGATCCTGGCCGACGAGCCGATCGCCTCGCTCGATCCGGAATCCGCGCGCCGCGTGATGGAGCTGCTCGCGCAGATCAACCGCACGCGCAAGGTGGCGGTGGTGGTGTCGCTGCACCAGGTGGACGTGGCGATGCGCTACTGCCCGCGCGTGGTCGCGCTGCGCCACGGCCAGGTGGTCTACGACGGCCCCTCGGCGGCGCTGACGGCGGCCATGCTGCGCGACCTCTACGGCACCGAAGCGGATGAACTCCTGCCGCATGACGCCTTGCAGGACGCGCCGGCGCTGGCGCCCGCCGGGCTGGCGGCCGCCTGACGCCGCGCGTCCCGCACCGGTCCCGATGTCTTTCCCGTAGCGCTTTCGCCAGTCTTACCGCAAGCAATCCCAACCCAGCCTCAATCCCGTTTTCTCCCGGAGCCTTTACATGCTGCGCAGAACCTTTGTTGCCCTGATCGCGACCGGCGCCGCCAGCGCGCTGTCGCTGCCCGCCCTTGCCCAGGAAGGCAAGACCATCACGATGGGCTTTATCTCGACCGAGACCTCCTCCAACCTGAAGTCGGCCTGGCAGCCGGTGATCGACGACCTCAGCAAGCAGCTCGGCATGCAGGTCAAGCCGTTCTTCGCCTCCGACTACGCCGGCATCATCGAAGGCATGCGCTTCAACAAGGTGCAGGTCGCGTGGTACGGCAACAAGGCGGCGATGGAAGCCGTGGACCGCGCCAACGGCGAAGTGTTCGCCTCGGTGATCGACAAGGACGGCAACCCCGGCTACTGGTCGCTGCTGATCGTCAACAAGGACAGCGACCTAAAGTCGGTCGACGACGTCATCAAGAACGGCAAGTCGCTGAGCTACGGCGCGGGCGATCCGAACTCGACCTCCGGCACCGCCGTGCCGGGCCACTACCTGTGGGGCGCGCGCAATATCGAGCCGAAGACGCTGTTCAAGACCGTGCGCGTGAGCAACCATGAAACCAACCTGCTGTCGGTGCTGAACAAGCAGGTCGACGTGGCGGTGAACAACACCGAGAACTTCGAGCGCTATCGCATCAACACCGGCAAGAACGCCTACGACCAGGTGCGCGTGCTGTGGAAGTCGCCGCTGATCCCGGCCGATCCGCTGGTCTACCGCAAGGACCTGCCGGCCGACCTCAAGCTCAAGATCAAGACCTTCTTCGTCAACTACGGCAAGGGCGCCGACGCCGCCCGCGAGAAGGCCAACCTGGCCCCGCTGACGTACCAGGGCTTCCGCGCCTCGACCGACGCGCAACTGGTGCCGATCCGCCAGATCGAGCTGGCCAAGGAAAAGGCCAAGATCGAGTCCGACACCACGCTGGCCGGCGCCGACAAGGAAAAGCGCCTGGCCGACGTGAGCCGCAAGCTGGCCGAGCTGGACAAGGTCGCCGCGGCCAGCGCCCAGTAAGCGCCACCGCCAGCTTCACCGCAGCAACGTAGCAGCCGTACCGCAGCAGCCGCGCCGCCGCGCGCGGCCCGTCCCGCAGAACCGGGGCGGGCCGCCCGGGCGGCGCCGCAGTACTCACGCCCGCCTTTCCGGGCTTCCGGTTTTCTTGTCTTTATGCATCGTCCCGCCAACCCCGCCATGATCCCAGCCACCTCGCCCCGCGCCGCCCGTCCGCCGCGCACCAGCCTGCCAGTCCTGTTCGTGTGGGCCGTGGTGCTCGCGCTGCTGGCGCTGTCCTGGCAGGGCGCCGACATGCGCCCGCTCGATCTGCTGCGCGACTCCGGCAACATGGGCAAGTTCGCCGCCGACTTCTTCCCGCCGAGCTTCCGCGACTGGCGCATCTATCTCGACGAGATGATCGTGACGGTGCAGATCGCCATCTGGGGCACCTTCCTGGCCGTGGTGGCGGCGGTGCCGCTGGGCCTGGCGTGCTCGGCCAACATCGTGCCGGGCTGGGTCTACCAGCCGATGCGGCGCGTGATGGATGCCTGCCGCGCCATCAACGAAATGGTGTTCGCCATGCTGTTCATCGTGGCGGTGGGCCTGGGGCCCTTCGCCGGCGTGCTGGCGCTGTGGGTGCATACCACCGGCGTGCTGGCCAAGCTGTTCTCCGAGGCGACCGAGTCGATCGACCCGCGCCCGGTCGAGGGCGTGCGCGCCACCGGCGCCAACGCGCTGGAGGAAATCGTCTACGGCGTGATCCCGCAGGTGCTGCCGCTGTGGATCTCGTTCGCGCTGTACCGCTTCGAATCCAACGTGCGCTCGGCCTCGGTGCTGGGCATCGTCGGCGCCGGCGGCATCGGCACCGTGCTGTGGGAGATCATCCGCAGCTTCCAGTACGCCGAGACCTGCGCCGTGATGATCATCATCGTCATCTTCGTCACCGGCATCGACGTGCTGTCCGCCCAGATCCGCAAGGCGCTGGTCTGAGCGCGACGCCACCACGTCCGGCGCGCAACCCGGAAGACGCCGGCTTTTCCACTCGACACATCAGTTCATGACCATCCTCAGGCGCATCGAAATCCTCTTCTCCGGCCACGGCGCCAACTACTACGGCGGAGAAGCCATCACCCAGACCGAGCACGCGCTGCAATGCGCCCACCTGTCCGAGCAGGCCGGCGACCCCGAGCCGCTGGTGGTGGCCAGCCTGCTGCACGACCTCGGCCACCTCGTGATGGCCGAGGACAGCACCACCGACATGCGCCACCAGGAAGTCGGCGCCGACCTGCTCGCGGTCGGCTTCGGCCCGGCCGTGACCGAGCCGGTCCGCCTGCACGTGGCCGCCAAGCGCTACCTGTGCGCCATCGAGCCGGGCTATCAGGCCGCGCTGTCGCCGGCTTCGCAGCAGAGCCTGGCGCTGCAGGGCGGCCCGTTCGACGCGGCCCAGGCCGAAGCCTTCCTCGCGCAGCCCCACGGCGCGGAGGCGGTGCGCCTGCGCCGCTACGACGATCTCGCCAAGGTGGTCGGCCTCGCCACGCCGCCGCTGGAACATTACCTGCCGATCGTGGCGCGCTGCCTGCGCCGGCCGGCACAGGCAGCCTGATATGGCTGAGGACAATGCGCCGGGCCGGGGCGATGTCGTGTCCGCCGCGCCGGGCGCGCTGACGCTGCACGAAGTCACCGGCACCGACGCCGAGCTGGCGCAGGTGGCCGCGCTGCTGTCCGAGATGGACGGCGAGGCGCCGCTGCCGCTGCCGCGCATGCGCGCGCTGTTCGCCCGCGTGCGGGCCGTGCCCGACTACCGCTGCTACCTGATGCGCGATGCCGGCGGCGCGGCGCTGGGCACCTTCAGCCTGCTGGTGTTTCCGGTGCTGGTGCACGCCGGGCACAACGAGGCCGTCATCGAAGGCGTGGTGGTCACGCAGAGCGCGCGCGGCGGCGGCGTCGGCTCGGCCATGATGGATGCCGCCATGCGGCTGGCGCGCGAGGCCGGCGCGGACAAGCTGGCGCTGTCGTCCAACGGGCGCCGGCTGCAGGCGCACCAGTTCTACCGCCGGCTCGGCTTCCGCGAGCACGGCATCAGCTTCAGCATCGACCTGGCCGCAGGCTGAGCCGCCAGCCGGTCCGCCTGCCGTTCAGCCGAGCGCCGGATAGTCGGTGTAGCCGCGGCTGTCGCCGCCGAAGAAGCTGGCCGCGTCGGGTGTGTTGAGCGGGTGGCCGCCGCGCAGGCGCGCGGGCAGGTCGGGGTTGGCGATGAACAGGCGGCCGAAGGCGATCAGGTCGGCCCGGCCGCTGGCCAGCGCCTGCTCGGCGGCCTCGCCGTCGTAGCCGCCGGCCAGCATCAGCACGCCGCGGTAGGCCGCGCGCATCTGGCCGATGATGGCGTCGCGGCGCGGGTCGGCGCTCTCGTCCTTCACGGTTCCCGCGATGGCCGGCTCCACCAGGTGGAGATAGGCCAGGTTCCAGTCGTTGAGCCGGCTGGCGATATGGCCGAAGGTGGCCTCCGGGGTGTCGTCGCCCATGCCCATGAAGCGCCCCATCGGCGTGAGCCGCACGCCGACGCGCCCGGCGCCCACTTCGTCCGTCACGGCTGCCACCACTTCCAGCAGCAGGCGCGCGCGGTTCTCGATGCTGCCGCCGTAGGCATCCTGGCGGTGGTTGCTGCTGCTGTTGATGAACTGGTCGAGCAGGTAGCCGTTGCCGGCGTGGATCTCCACGCCGTCCATGCCGGCGCGCATCGCGTTGCGCGCGGCGCGCCGGTAGTCGGCGACGATGGCGCCGATATCTTCCACCGTGAGTTCGCGCGGCACCGGGATGTCGCCCCAGGCGCCCTTGCCCTGTTCGTCGATGATGAAGGTCTTGCCCGGCACGGGCAGGGCGCTGGGCGCGACCGGCAGCGCGCCGTCGGGCTGGAACATGGGGTGCGAGACGCGGCCGACGTGCCAGAGCTGCATGAAGATGGTGCCGCCCTGGCCGTGCACGGCGTCGCTGACCGCGCGCCAGGCCTCGACCTGCGCGTCGCTGTAGATGCCGGGCGTCCACGCATATCCCTGGCCTTGCCGCGAGATCTGCGTGGCCTCGGTGACGATGAACGCGGCGCCGGCGCGCTGCCGGTAGTATTCGGCGTTCATGGCGGTGGGCACGTCGCCGGGCTGGCCGGCGCGCGAGCGCGTCAGCGGCGCCATGACGACGCGGTGTTTCAGGGTGAGCGGGCCGAGCGCGATTGGCCGGAAGAGGTGCTGGTTCATGGTCTTGCTCCGTGGGGTGAGGGGGCGCCGCGCGGCGCGCGGCAGCCTGCGGCAGGGGTCAGGCGCGGGCCAGGGTGTCGTCGAGCCAGTCGAAGATGGTCTGGTGGGCGCGGTACATCGCGCCCATGTGGCAATGCTCGCCGGCGCCTTCGGCCTCGGTCAGCGTCACCAGCGCCTTGGGCGCGTTCAGCGCCGCGTGGATTGCCTGGGGCTGGCCCTTGAGGAACTGGTCGTTCTCGGCGTCGAGCACCAGCGTGGCGGCGCGGATGTCGCCGGCCACGCCGGCCAGCGTGTAGCGCCGCGTCAGGCGCACGAACTCGCTGGGCGAGGACGTGCCGAAGGTCCACATGCCGTTCCGCATGGCCCAGCGCGCGCCGGTCTTGGCGAGCATCAGCATGCGCAGCACCGCGTCGGCTTCGGCGTCCTTGTGCGCGCCGATCCAGTCCAGCAGGAACGGCGGCAGCATGTGCTCGAAGGCGGCGTGGAAGTCCAGGATGCCGTCGTCGAGGATGATCGCGGCGGGGCGGTGGTCGAAGGCCGCCGCGCGGGCGACCAGGTAGCCGCCGAGGCTGTAGCCGAACAGGGCGATCCTGGCGGGGTCGACTTCCGGGCGCGTGAGCGCGAAGTCGATGACCGGCGTGATGACGTGCTCCCAGTCGTGGCGGAACGGCAGCCCGGCGCCGCGGATCGCCGCGCCCTGGCCGGGGCCGTCGAAGGCCAGCACGTTGTAGCCGCGCCGCAGGGCCGCGGCGCCGATTGCCACGTACGACTCTTCCTGCGTCGAATCGAAGCCGTTGTTGTAGATGACGGTGGGGCGCGGCTCGCCGGTGCTGTCCGCCAGGAACAGGTAGCCGGGCAGCGTGGTGCCCTCGTAGGGGATCTCGACGATCTCGAACGGCGTGTCGAGCAGTTGCGCGGCCTGGATGAAGGTCTGCGTGGAGCGGCCCGACAGCCGCGCGACGTCGGCGTCGCCCACGGGCGCGGCGCGCTTGAAGAACTCCGCCGTGCGGTAGTAGTTGGAGGCGCGCAGGAACGCTTCGCGCGCGCTCACGCGGTGCCCTGCGGCGAGCGCGTTTTCGCCGATGCGGGCCACGCGGTCGGCGGTGGCTTCCCACTGCTTCAGCCAGGCGGCTTCGTCGCCTTCGGGAATGGCGCGCGCGGTGACGATGACCTCGCCGAGATCGGCGCCGCCGTAGTTGGCGAAGCCGGCGGTGCGCAGGGTTTCGAAAGAGAACGATTCGTCGTCGAAGAGGAATTTCATGGCATGGCTCCTTGGCTTGAGTGGAAAAAAGACCTGGGTGTGGCGCGTGGGCGACTAGCCCACGCCGACGGGATGGGCGGCATGAAACAGCAGGCGCTGGCCGATGTCGCGGCCGTGGTCGCGCAGGCGCTGGCCCAGCAGCACCTGCTGCGGCTCCCAGCTAGCCAGCGCGCGGTCGGGGTCGTCCGGGAAGGCGCGCAGGGCGGCGGCGAGCGCGATGGCGTTGGCGGCGGCCTTCGAGGTGCTGGCGGCGGTATGCGGGCGGGGAATCGAGGCGGCGTCGCCCAGCAGGATCACGCGGCCGTCGACCATGTGGTCCACCGCGAGGTCGCGGATGGCCTGGGCGAAGGGCTGCGCGGTGGCCCTGACCACCGCGCGGAACGGCGCGGGCAGCAGCGCGTCGGCCTCGCGGTAGACGTGCTCGCGCCACGCCGGCGCCAGCAGGCCTTCGGGAATGGCGTGGCCGCGCTGGCGCCCGGTTGCGTCGGTCATGATGCTGCGCAGTTGCGCGGCGCCGGCCACGCGGTACCAGACCCAGTTGTAGAGGCGGTGCCCGGGGCGCGTGTCGTTGCCCGGGCCGGGCACGAGATAACCGAGGATATGGGAGCCGCGGTTGTTGGCGAAGCCGAAGTCGCCATGCAGGGCTTCCCGGGCGACGGCCGGCATGGCGTCCTCGGGCAGCAGGCCGCGCCAGGCGAGGTAGCCGGCGTAGGACGGCTGGGCGAGCGGCCACAGTTGCCGGCGGATGCGCGAGTTGCCGCCGTCCGCGCCGACCAGCAGGTCGGCGCTTGCCTGCGTGCCGTCCTCGAAGATCGCAATGACGCGCCGGTCGGCAAGCTGGCGGACCTCGGCCAGCGCGCGGCCCTGGTGATAGTGCGCCGCGCCGAACGCCTGGCGCAGCGTCGAATAGATCAGCGACCACGAGGTCTGCGTCTGCGGCGCGTCCCGGCGGCTCTGGACCGAGCCGTCGGGGCGCAGCACCACGCGCGCTTGCGAGCCCACGCCCAGCGCGCTGTCCGGCAGCGTCACGCCGGACAGCCGGAAGGCCTCGACGACCTCGGGCTGCAGCACGATGCCGCCGCCGCGGCTGTCGAGGTCGCGCGGGGAGCGTTCGTAGATGTCGGCCTCCCAGCCGGCGCGGCGCAGCAGGTTGCCGGCGAACAGGCCGCCGAGCGAGCCGCCGACGACGAGCGCGCGCCGCCGGGACGGGGTCTCGGGGCGGGGAGGCTGGGGGCGGGAGGCTGGCATGGTTGGCTCCGGGGTGCGGTGGTGGTGTTGACGCCCTCACTTTAGGCCGTAGCGACGGCGCTGATAATCGGGTAAGGTTCGGCAGGTGCGTTGCGTTGTACGCAACGATAAACCGGACCCCGTGCATGGACACATTCGCTGCCTTGAAGGCTTTCGTGGCGGTCATCGAGGAAGGCGGCTTCGCGCCCGCGGCGCGGCGCATGGGCGTGGCCACGTCGTCGGTCACGCGGCAGGTCGATGCGCTGGAGGCCAGCCTCGGCACGCAGCTGCTGAACCGCTCGACGCGCAGCGTGACGCTGACCAGCGTGGGCGAGAGCTACCTGGAGCACGCGGTGCGCATCCTGGGCGACCTGGAGAGCGCCAACCTGGAGGCCGGCGAGGCCGCCGGGCCGCCGCGCGGGCTGCTGCGGGCGAGCCTGCCGGTGGCGTTCGCGCGCCTGCACATCGCGCCGGCGCTGCCCGAGTTTGCGCGCATGTATCCCGGCATCCGGCTCGATCTCACCATGACCGACGACGTGGTCGACCTGGTGGCGCAGCGGCTCGACCTGGCGATCCGGCTGGGCAGCGTCGACGCCCCCAGCCTGGTGGCGCGCAGGATGGCGCCGCACCGGCGGCTGGTGTGCGCGAGCCCGGACTACCTGGCCCGGCGCGGCGAGCCGCAGGCGCCCGCCGAACTGGCCGGGCACGACTGCCTGACCTTCTCCTACGCGCGCGGCAGCAGCATCTGGCGCTTCTCGGGGCGCTCGGACGAGGCGGTGCGCGTCGGCGGCAGCCTGCGCGCGAACAATTCGGAGATGCTGCGGGAGGCCGCCATCGGCGGCATGGGGCTGATCCTGATGCCGAGCTGGCTGGTCGGCGCCGACATCGAGGCCGGCCGGCTGCGCGCCGTGCTGCCGGGCTGGGAGGCGGGGCTGGGCGCGGGCGGGGCGATCCAGGCGGTCTACCTGCCGAACCGGCGCGCCTCGCAGAAGGTGCGCGCGTTCGTGGACTTTTTCATCGAGCGTTTCGGCGCGCCGCCGTACTGGGACCGGCAGGGCAACGCCTGAATGGCGCGGTGGCGGCCGGCTGCGCGCCGCCGCCGCCGCGTGACATTCAGGCGCGCCGCGCGGCCGGCAGCCCGGTGGCTTCCTGTGCTTCCCGCACGACTTCCAGCAAGCGCTGCGCCGCCGTCTCCAGCCTGCCGCTGTTGTCGATTTCGGTGAAGCGGCATCCCGCCGGCACGGCAAACGGCTCGGCCGCGCGCGCCAGGCGCCGGGCGATGTCGGCTTCGTCCTCGCGGCCGCGCTGGCGCAGGCGCTGCGCCAGGACCTCGGGCCGCACGCCGACCTGCACCGCGTGCAGGCCGGGGTAGCGCGCGTGCGCCCGCGCGAGGTATTCGCGCGAGCCGTTGACGACCACGCACAGGCCCTGCGCCAGCCAGTGGTCGAGCTCGATGCCGATGCCGTAATGCAGGCCGTGGCTGTCCCACTGCAGCGCGAAGCAGCCCAGCGCCGCGCGGCGCGCGAACTCGGCCGGCGTGATGGCGACGCTGGCCTCGTCGGCGCCGCTGGCGCGCGTGATGTAGCGGTGCGCGATCACCACGCGCTCGCCGGGGCGCAGGCGCTCGTGCAGCGCGCGCAGCAGCGAGTCCTTGCCGCTGCCCGACGGGCCCATCAGGTAGACCAGCTGGCGGCCGGCGTCGCGCGTGACATCGCTCGTGACATCGCTGATGCCGCCGCTCATGCCGCCTCCTCCAGCAGGGCCGCGCCGGCGGCGTCGGCGGTGCTGCCGTCGAAGCCGTAGTGGCGCGCGGCCACGAACGGCGCGTCGGGCGCGGGCTGGACGAACAGGCTTACGTCGCGCACGGGCATCGGCGTGGCCAGCAGGTGGCCGGCGTGCGCCTGCAGCAGCGCGGTGGCGGCGGCCTGGTCGGCCGCGTCGAGCTGGCCGCTGAGCGTGATGTGGAAGATGAAGGTCTCGAACGCATAGGGGTAGCCCCAGGCTGCGAGCATGCGGCGCGCTTCGGGCTGCAGCGCGTCGGGCTTGCGGCGCGCGATTTCCGCGCTGGTGGGCTGGGCGCGGAATGCGTCGAGCTCGCGCACGGCGGCGTCCGCCAGCGCGTGCATGCGCGCGTTGGCGGCGTGGTCGTCGCCCAGGCACCAGGCCAGGAAGCCGCGCAGGTTGCGCAGCGCCAGCGGCACCGCGAACGGATGGCGGTCGAGCGCGAATGCGCGCAGGGCGGCGTCGAGCGCGGTGGGCGTGCGGCCGGGCGCGAGGCGGAACGGCGCCTTGAGCGTGGCGTGCAGGCCGTAGTGCGCGGGCGCCTCGGTCCAGCGCGCGAGGCGCGCATCGCCGGCGAGGCGCTCGACCGGGGCGCCGGTCTCGGCGCTGCGGCCGAGCCAGCGCGCGCCGAGGTCGCGCCACGGCGCCGCGGGAGTGAGGTAGATGGCGTAGCGGTAGGCGGGCGGCTGCATCGGGCTGGGCGGGCGTGGGGTCAGGCGGCGCGGCGCTCGCCGCCGGCTTGCTGCAGCGGGAAGGCGCGCGTGGCGTGGTGCAGGACGCCGCCGACGATGGTGGCGCAGACCTGGGGCAGGGCGGGGTTGCGGTCGTCGACCAGGATGGCGTCGGCGCGCAGGCCGGGGCCGAGCGTGCCGCGGTCGGTCAGGCCGGCGGCGCGGGCCGGGTTGCGCGAGACCAGGTCCCACGCGGCCGGCAGCGGCAGCACGCCGAGCTGGGCGACGCGGAAGGCGGCCTGCAGCGGCGCCGGGTAGTAGTAGTCGGAGGCGAGCACGTCGCACAGGCCCGCGGCGATCATCTCGGTGGCGTCGGGCGCGCCGGTGTGGCTGCCGCCGCGCACCACGTTGGGCGCGCCGAACACGGTCAGGTTGCGCAGCGCGCGCGCCGCGCGGGCCACGTCCACGGTCAGCGGGAACTCGGCGACGAGGCAGCCCTGCTGGTGGAAGCCCTGGCGCGTGGCGGCGTCGCCGTCGTCATGGGAGGCCACCTGCAGGCCGGCCGCGCGCGCCGCGGCGATCAGGCGGGCCACGGTGGCGGGCACCTCGCCGGCGCGCGCGGCGGCCTGCTCCAGGCGAGCGCGGAAGGTGGCCGTGTCGCACTCGGCGCGCTCGGCGTAGCCGGCGAGCTTGCGCGTGTCCTGCATGCGCCGGAGCATCATCGGCAGGTGATCGTTGATGGCCAGGAAGCGCACCTTGCCGCTGGCGATCCACGCCAGCGCGGTGTCCAGCCCGCCCACGTGGTGCGCCTCGAAGCGCAGGTGCACGTGGTGCTGCGCGCCCAGCGCGCCGCGCATGCGCTCCAGCCCGTCGAACATGCGCTCGGCATAGGCCTCGCCGCGCAGTCCGCCTTCCCACGACAGCGTGACGCCGTGCAGCTCGGTGGTGATGCCGTGCGACAGCAGCTGGCGGTCCACGTCGAACAGCGCGCCGGCGTACGGGAAGCTGACGCCGGGGCGCGGCATCACCGCGCGCTCGAAGGCGTCGCCGTGGATGTCGACGATGCCGGGCAGCACCAGCAGGTCGCCGGCGTCGAGCGTGGGCCCGGCGGCGCCGGGCGCGCCGATGCAGCCGTCGCGGAACGCCAGGCTGGCCGGCGCGATGCCGCCGGCGGTGAGGACGCGCCGGCCGCTGAGGCCGGCGAGAGTGGGATGAGGGGCGAGAGTGGTATCCATGCTGGCGACCTTAGCGTGGTCAGATGACAAGCGGATGTCTAGACCAATTTTGTTGCTCGGGCGGCCATCGCATGATGCGGCAATGGCCTGGAAAACGATGCTGCTGCCCGGCGCCCGGCGGCGCCGGTTTTCCTGTGCGGGCCTCTCAGTCCTGGTCGGCCACGGTCAGTTGCACCCAGTCGCCGGCGAAGCGCACCACGCTGTAGTGCAGCGGCGTGCCGGCGGTATCGACGTTGAGCGCTTCCACCTGCAGGATGGGCCGCGTCTTGGGCTGGTTGAGCTGGCGCGCCACCGGCGCGGTCGGCATGGCCGCGGTGATGCGCGACCACTTGCGGGTGTAGTCGGCCACGCCGAAATGCGCGAGCGCCTTGGAGATCGACTGGCGCGCGCGCAACTGCGCCTCGAGCTCGGGGAAGCGCGCCGCATCGAAGTAGTGCTCGGCCACGTCGATGGTGCGCGCCTCGGCCTTGCCGAGCATCTGCACGCGCAGGATCGGGGCGTTGCGCGCCAGCCCCAGGTGCTTGGCGATCTCGGGCGCGCGCAGGGTCTGCGACTCGATCACCTCGACGTGGCCGCGCACGCCCTGGCTGGCCAGGTTCTGCGAGAAGCGCGTGCGCCGCCCGATGGCGTAGTCGATCGCGTGCTCCTGCACGAAGGTGCCGCGGCCCTGCTCGATGCGCACCAGCCCGTTCTGCTCCAGCTCGCCCATCGCGCGGCGGATGGTGTGGCGGTTGACGGCGAAGCGGCTGGCCAGCTCCGGCTCCGGCGGCAGGCGCTCGCCCGGTTCGTAGAGCTTGTTGCGGATGTCGAGCGCAAGGGCCTCGCCGATCTGGCGCCACACCGCGACTCCCGAACCCCGTTCGACTTCCTGTTCCAGCATCGTTTCCCGTCCCTTCGTCATCCAGCGTTCATCATCGGCATGCTTCAATGGAATGCGATTGTGCCTCAACGGCGCGCCGCGTGCGTCGATCCGGACAAGCTGGCGGGCCGTCATGAAAGATTCATCTGCCTGTGGTCTAGTTCGGTCGGTGGATGGTATTCTACATCTAAACGTATAGACGTATAGGGGATGTACAGATGGATCGAACCGATACCGAAGATACCGAACGCACCGCCGGCGCCCCGCGCGGCCTCGCGGCGGAGCAGGCGGCGCGCGCCGCCTGGCTGCGCGAGCTGGCGCTGGCCGCGCCGGAAGCGCTCGAGCGGGCCTTCGGCGAGCTCGGCACGCTGCCCGCCCACCGGCTGCTGCGCAAGCCCGAGAGCGGCATGGCGATGGTGCGCGGCCGTGCCGGCGGCGCCGGCGCGCAGTTCAACCTGGGCGAAGTCAGCGTCACGCGCTGCGCGGTGACGATGGCGTCGGACGAGGGCGGCGTGGTCGGCGTGGGTTATGTGCAGGGCCGCACCCACCGCCAGGCGGAACAGATCGCGGTGCTGGACGCGCTGCTGCAGCTGCCCGGCTGGCACGAGCGCGTGCAGGCCGCGGTGGTCGCCCCGCTGGCGCAGGCGCGCGCGGCGCGCGACGCGCGGCAGGCGGCGGTGGCGGCACAGACCAAGGTGGAGTTTTTTACGATGGTGCGTGGAGAGGATTGAGATGCCAGGCCAAGCGATTGCCGCCCCGGCGGCAGGTAGTGACAACGCGGCCGCGGGCCGTGCCGGCGCGGCGATGCTGCTGCCCGGCTTCGACGACGCGGTGACGTCGGCGCAGCGCACCTTCCGCGCCGCGCTGGACGCGATGTCGCGTCCCGGCAGCGTGCGCGAGCTGCATGAGCCCTGCGGCGTGCCGCACGGCCTGTCGCCGGCGCTGAGCGCGCTGCTGCTGACGCTGGTGGACGCCGACACGCCGCTGTGGCTGCCGCCCGGCACGCCCGCGGCGGTGCGCGCCTTCCTGCGCTTCCATTGCGGCTGCCCGCTGGTGGACGAGGTGGCGCGGGCGGTCTTCGTGGCGGTGCCGGCGGGCCATGCCGCGCCGGACCTCGCGGACTGCGCCCAGGGCGATCCGGCCTACCCGGACCGCTCCGCCACGCTGCTGCTGGAAGTGGCCTCGCTGGCTAACGGCCCGGCGGCGACGCTGCGCGGCCCCGGCATCGAGCACGAGGCCACGCTGCGCGCGCAAGGCCTGCCCGCCGCTTTCTGGACCCAGTGGCGGGACAACCACGCGCGTTTCCCGCTCGGCGTCGACGTGCTGCTGACCAGCGGCCACGCCCTGAGCGCGCTGCCGCGCACCACCCAGGTGGAGGCCTGACATGTACGTAGCCGTCAAAGGTGGCGAACGCGCCATCCTGAATTCCTATCGCATGCTCGACGACTACCGCCGCGGCGACCGCGCCGTGCCGGAGCTGACGCTGGCGCAGGTGCGCGAGCAGATGCCGCTGGCGGTGTCGCGCGTGATGGCCGAGGGCTCGCTGTACGACCCGCACCTCGCCGCGCTGGCCATCAAGCAGGCCGCGGGCGACCTGATCGAGGCCGTGTTCCTGCTGCGCGCCTACCGCACCACGCTGCCGCGCTTCGGCTATTGCGCGCCGCTCGATACCGGCACCATGCGCCTGCAGCGCCGGATTTCGTCGACCTTCAAGGACGTGCCGGGCGGGCAGGTGCTCGGGCCGACCTACGACTACACCCAGCGCCTGCTCGACTTCACGCTGGAGGCCGAGCGCGACCGCGCGCCGCTGCCGCCCGCGCAGGCGACGCTCGATGCGCGCATGCCGCGCGTGACTGACCTGCTGCGCCAGGAATCGCTGATCGAGCCGGAGACCGTGCCGGCCGGCGACCCCGCTCCGCCCGACCTGACGCGCGAGCCGCTGGCATTGCCGGCGGCGCGCCCCGCGCGCCTGCAGAACCTGGCGCGCGCCGACGAAGGCTTCCTGCTGTCGATGGGCTATTCCACCCAGCGCGGCTACGGCAACTCGCATCCGTTCGCGGCCGAGATCCGCTACGGCCAGGCGGAGGTGGAGCTGTTCGTGGAGGAGCTCGGCTTTGCCGTGACCATCGGCGAGGTCGAAGTCACCGAATGCCAGATGGTCAGCCAGTTCGCCGGCAACGCGCAGGAAGGGCCGAGCTTCACGCGCGGCTACGGCCTGGTGTTCGGCTACGGCGAGCGCAAGGCCATGTCGATGGCGCTGGCCGACCGCGCCATGCGCGCCGCCGAACTGGGCGAGGCCGCCGACGCGCCCGCCAACGACATCGAGTTCATGCTCTACCACAGCGACAACGTGGAAGCGTCCGGCTTCACGCAGCATCTGAAGCTGCCGCACTACGTGGACTTCCAGACCAACCTCGAACTGCTGCGCCGGCTGCGCGCCGAGCGCGCCCAGGCCGCGCCGGCCGGGCCCGAAGCGGACGCCCGGCCCGCGCAGGACGGCCCGCAAGCGCAGGAGGCACTCGCATCATGACCAACGCCAGCACGACCCCCAACGAGAATGCCGCGCCCGACGCCGTGGTGCGCGACGAGCACTACAACTTCGGCTACCTCGACGAATCCACCAAGCGCATGCTGCGCCGCGCGCTGCTCAAGGCGGTGGCGATCCCCGGCTACCAGGTGCCGTTCGGCAGCCGCGAGATGCCGCTGCCCTACGGCTGGGGCACCGGCGGCATCCAGGTCACGGCCTCCGTCATCGGCGGCGACGACGTGCTCAAGGTGATCGACCAGGGCTCGGACGACACCACCAACGCCATCAACATCCGCCGCTTCTTCGGCCGCGTCACCGGCGTGCGCACCACCGAGCGCACCGCCGAGGCCAGCATCGTGCAGACCCGCCACCGCATCCCCGAGACGCCGCTGGCGGCCGGGCAGATCATGGTGTTCCAGGTGCCTATCCCCGAGCCGCTGCGCTGGCTGGAGCCGAGCGAGACCGAGACGCGCACCATGCACGCGCTGGCCGAATACGGCGCCATGCACGTCAAGCTGTACGAGGACATCGCGCGCCACGGCCGCATCGCCACCACCTACGACTACCCGGTGATGGTGAACCGGCGCTACATGATGCGGCCCTCGCCGATCCCCAAGTTCGACAACCCCAAGCTGGACCACAGCCCGGCGCTGATGCTGTTCGGCGCGGGGCGCGAGAAGCGCGTCTACGCGGTGCCGCCGTACACCAGCGTCAAGAGCCTGGACTTCGACGACCATCCGTTCGCGGTGGAGACCTGGGCCGGCTGCTGCGAGCTGTGCGGCTCGACCGACAGCTATCTCGACGAGATCATCATCGACGACGCGGGCGGGCGCATGTTCGTCTGCTCCGACACCGAATACTGCGCCACGCGCCAGGAGCAGGGCCTGACCGGCCCGGCCAACGCCGCGGACAGCGCCGGTAGCACCAGCACCAGCACCAGCACCAGCAAGGAGCCAGCATGAGCCGCACCGACCAGCCGCTGTTGTCCGTGCGCGGCCTGACCCGCACCTGGGACGGCGTGCACGGCTGCCACGACGTGAGCTTCGACCTGTTCCCCGGCGAGGTGCTGTGCGTGGTGGGCGAATCCGGCTCGGGCAAGAGCACGCTGCTGCAGGCGGTGTCGTGGCAGGCCGCGCCCGAGGCGGGCAGCGTCAGCTACGACACCCGCGAGCAGGGCCTGACCGACCTCGCCACGCTGTCGGACGCGCGCCTGCGGCTGCTGGCGCGCACCGACTGGGGCTTCGTGCGGCAGAACGCGCGCGACGGCCTGCGCATGCGCGTGAGCGCCGGCGCCAACATCGCCGAGCGCCTGATGGCGGTGGGCGGGCGCCACTACGGCGAGCTGCGCCAGGTGGCCGGCACCTGGATGGAGCGCATGGAGCTGGACCTCGGCCGCCTGGACGACGCGCCGGCCAGCTTCTCGGGCGGCATGCAGCAGCGCCTGCAGATCGCCCGCAACCTGGTCACGCATCCGCGCCTGGTGTTCATGGACGAGCCCACCGCCTCGCTCGACGTGTCCGTGCAGGCGCGCCTGCTGGACCTGCTGCGCGGCCTGGTGGCCGACCTGGGGCTGGCCGCCATCATCGTCACCCACGACCTCGCCGTGGCGCGCCTGCTGGCGCACCGCACGCTGGTGATGCAGGGCGGGCGCGTGGTGGAAAGCGGCCTGACCGACCAGATCCTCGACGACCCGCACCACCCGTACACCCAGTTGCTGGTGTCCTCCATCCTGCAGAGCTGAACATGACGCAAGACTTCGACACCAATCTCGCCGCCAACGCTGCCGATGCCGGCGACCCGCGCCGCATCGCGGTGCGCGGCCTGGGCAAGACCTTCGTGCTGCACAACCAGGGCGGCACGCGCCTGCCGGTGCTGCAGGCCATCGACTTCGACGCCGCCGCCGGCGAATGCGTGGTGCTGGCCGGCAGCTCCGGCGCGGGCAAGAGCACGCTGCTGCGCTGCCTGTACGGCAACTACCTGGCCACCGAAGGCAGCATCCGCATCCGCGACGACGCCGAGTGGGTGGAACTGACCCGCGCGCCCGAGCAGCGCATCCTGCGGCTGCGGCGCGAGGTGATCGGCTACGTCAGCCAGTTCCTGCGCGTGATTCCGCGCGTGAGCACGCTCGACGTGGTGGCCGAGCCGCTGCAGCAGCGCGGCGCCAGCTTCGAGGAAGCGCGCGAGCGCGCCGCCGTGCTGCTGGCGCGGCTGCAGGTGCCGGGCCGGCTGTGGGCGCTGCCGCCGGCCACCTTCTCGGGCGGCGAGCAGCAGCGCGTGAACATCGCGCGCGGGCTGATCGGCGGCCATCCGGTGCTGCTGCTGGACGAGCCCACGGCCTCGCTCGACGCCGACAACCGCGCGGTGGTGGTGGCGCTGATCCGCGAGGCGCTGGCCGAGGGCCGCTGCCTGGTCGGCATCTTCCACGACGAGGCGGTGCGCGATGCCGTGGCCACGCGCCTGCTGCCGCTGCACCCGGTGGCGGGCGCCGACGCGCCGGCCGGCCGGCTGTCCGCCGTGCCGGCCTGAACCTCCCGTTTTTTCCGTGCCTGACCCGTACCCGGAACCGACCATGCTTCCTGCCTACCTGACCCGCGCGCGCATCGTGCTGCCCGACGGCGTGCTGAGCGACAGCGCGCTGCTGATCGAGGACGGCCGCATCGCGGCCATCGAACCCGACGCCGCCGACGTGCCGCGCGCCGCCCAGGTCATCGACCTGCGCGGCCAGACCCTGATGCCCGGCCTGATCGACCTGCACTGCGACGCCATCGAGAAAGAAGCCGAGCCGCGCTCGCGCGTGATGTTCCCGCTGGACTTCGCCGTGGCCCAGGTGGACCGCCGCAACGCCGCGGCCGGCATCACCACGCCGTACCACGCGCTGTCGTTCGCCAGCACGCAGTTCGGCGTGCGCAACAACGAGACCGCCTCGCAGATCGTGCGCACCGTGGCCGCCTTCCGCGCGCACAGCCTGGTGGACAACCGCATCCACTGCCGCTACGAAGTCACCGACGCCAGCGCGCTGCCGGTGCTGGAGACGCTGCTCGAAGCCGGCGTGGTGGACCTGATCTCGGTGATGGACCACTCGCCGGGCCAGGGCCAGTTCAAGACGCTCGAAGCCTACGTGGCCTACATGATCGGCAACCACGACATGAGCCGCGAGGAAGCCGTCGCCGCGGCCGACAGGAAGGCCGCCGCGCAGCAGGGCGCGCTCGCGCGCGTGGAGCATCTGCTGGCGCTGGCCGCGCGTCTGGGCGTGCCGGCCGCCAGCCATGACGACGACTCGGTGCAGCGCATCGCCACCATGCAGGCGCTGGGCGTGCGCATGAGCGAGTTCCCGATCAACCTGGAGACCGCGCAGGCCGCCGTGGCGCGCGGCCTGCCGACCATCCTGGGCGCGCCCAACGTGCTGCGCGGGCAGAGCCAGAGCGGCTCGATGCGCGCCATCGACGCCATCCGCGCCGGCGTGGCCGACTGCCTGTGCTCGGACTACCAGCCCTCCACGCTGATCGCCGCGGCCTTCGCCGCCGAGCGCGAGGCGGAGCTCACGCCGTCGCAGGCGGCCGCGCTGGTCAGCGCCAACCCGGCGCTGGCCTGCGGCCTGTCCGACCGCGGCCGCATCGAGCCCGGGCTGCGCGCCGACCTGGTGGCGGTGGCCACGGTGGCGGGGCAGCCGCTGGTCACGCACACGTGGTCGTGCGGGCGGCTGGTGTTCTCGGCCGGTTATCCGGCCAGCGCCGTGAGCGCGGGCCATGCCGGCGCGGCGCCGGTGCGCGGCGAGGGGCGCGTGGCGGCGTGAGCGCCCGCGCGGGTTGCGGCGCGCGGAAGGCGGGAAAGAAGGCGGGGAGAAGGATGGGGAAGCGGCGCGGACGCTAGCGGCTGGCGGCGCGGCCGGCCGTGTGGCGCGGCGCGTGCCATTCGCCGGGGATGTCCGGCACCACTTCGCATTCGCCGCGCACGATCAGCTCCACCGTGGCGCATACGCCATTGACACCGCGCGGGCCGACGCAGACCAGGCTGCGTGGATGGTCCGAATGGTTGGGGATGGCGTAGACCCGCATCCCTTCCTGGTAGAGGGGATGTTCGGGCAGCCTGGCGTTCAGTATCTCGACGAACCTCGACGGGCTTACGATCGGCTTTTCCATCGCGCTCTCCCAAGGAGCGTGGGCACGGTATCCGGCGGCGCCGGATGGCCCGAAGGTGCCTGGCCGGCGGGAAGCGGGTGCTTTCCGGGCGATCTTGCAGGCACGGACCAGGATATGTGGCCCGGGAGCCGCGGCGGGGGCGGCATTGCGGCTCGGTAGCCGCTCGGCGCGCAGCGCGATGCCGGGGGCCACGCGGTAAGGTTAGGCGATCTGGCGGCAGGATCAAGGATTCTGGCCGTTCGCGACCGAAAGGGGATGCGCGCGGCACTCCGGCGCGCCGGCACCTGGCTGCACCGGCGGCGGCGCGCGCGCGGCCCTGATGTATATTTGCGGCCATAGCAGCATCCGCGCCGCCCCGAGCCGCCGCCGGTGCGCCTTACCGACCCGCCATCCGCATGAATGCCACCCCGAGCCTTGCCCCCGACGATGCCGCGTCCGCCGCTGCGTCCGTCGCCGCGTCCGTCGCCGCGCTGCGCGCGCACTACGACGCCGCCGTCCTTCCCCTGTGGCGCGGCCCGGGCTGGAACGCCGCCATGCAACTGCCCTGCGAGGCACTGGGCGGCGCCGACCGGCAGCCGCTGCCGGCGAGCCGCTACCGCGCGATGGCCTGCGCGCGCCAGTTGTATGTGTTCTCGCAAGGCCCCGGCGCCGGCGATGCCGCCCACGCCGGGCAGTTGTTCGACTCGCTGCGCCGGCATTTCGCCGACGCCGCGCGCGGCGGTTTCGTCTACAGCATCGACGCGCAGGGCAAGCCGCTCGACACCACCAAGGATCTCTACACGCACGCCTTCGTGGTGTTCGCGTGCGCGGCCTATGCCGAGCGCACCGGCAGCGCCACGGCGCGCACGCTGCTGGAGGACACCACGCAGTTGATCGAGGCGCGCTTCGCCACCGCGCACGGCCTCTACCACGCCGCGCTGGCCGAGGATTTCAGCCCCGCCGCCACGCCGGCGCAGAACCCCATCATGCATCTCACCGAAGCCTACCTGGCGGCCCACGCGCTGACCGGCGACAGCTTCTATGCCACGCGCCTGCAGGCGCTCGCCACGGCCGTGCTGGGTGCCTTCGTCGACCCGGCCACCGGCTGCATCGCCGAGCTGCCGCTGACGCCGGGTGTGGCGGGCGCGGTGGCGCCGGCGGACAACCGCGTGGAGCCCGGCCACCAGTTCGAGTGGTTCTCGCTGCTGGCGTCGGCGCCGGCGCTGTTCGGCGGCTCGGCGCTGGCGCAGTCGCTGGCGCGCGCGTTCGACTTCGCGCTGGCGCACGGCGTGGACCTGGAGACGATGGGCGTGGCCGCCGCGCTGCATCTCGACGGCGCGCCGCGCGACGCCACCCAGCGCATCTGGGCGCAGACCGAGTTCGCGCGCGCGCTCGCGGTGCGCGGCGACGCCGCCGCGCTGGCGCGCCTGCGCGCGTGGCTGCGCGCGTTCCCGGCGCGCTTCCTGCACGCCGGCGGCTGGCACGAGTGCCTGGCGCCGGACGGCACGGTGGCGCGCGCGGAGATGCCGTCGACCACGCCTTACCACCTCGCCACGGCGTACCAGGCGCTGGCCGAATCATGCGGCTGACCGTGCAGTTGACGAGCAACTGACGAGCAGCGCCGCCGGCTACCAGCCGTACTTCAGCTCCACGCCGACGTAGTCGGCATTGCGCCCGCCCAGTTCGCGGATCGAGTCGCCGACCTGAAAGTGCACCGCCTCGACCGCGCCGACCAGGTTGGCGGCCAGCGTGACCTCGGTGCGCAATTGCAGGTACATGCCGGTCCAGCGCGAGCCGCGCCCGGCGGTGCCGGGCACGATGGCGTTGCCCTGCGCGTAGACCGCGTCGCCGGTGGTGGCGCGCCACTGGAAGCCGGCCGCGGCGAGCACCGACAGCTTGCTGGTCGGCTTGACCGTGATCGAGGGCTTGACGTGGATCAGGTTCGAATATCCCGTGTAGCCGGCCAGCGTGAAGTAGTAGCCGTTCGGGAACAGCGGGTTGAAGGTGCCGATGTGGCCGTCGCCGGGATGGCGGTCGCCCGAGGCGGCGTCGACCTGCAGGCCCGCGCGCGGCTTCCACGGCACGGTGGCGAAGGTGTAGCCGCCCAGCGAGCCGAGCGCCCAGGCGTTGATCGTCCGGTTGCCGACGTGCCCGGTCTGGACCATGCCCTCGACGTCCCAGTCGATGTGGTTCGCGTTGCCGGAATAGCGCGCGTCGAAGACGTTGCGATGCTCGTCGCCGCCGCCGTCGAGGAAGCGCGCGTTGCGGCGGTTGTAGCGCGAGTAATAGGCCGACAGGTCGCCCGGGCCGACGTTCTGCCGCTCCACGCGCACGCCGCTGAAGGTCAGGTCGCGGTTGGACACGTCGTCGAACGACTGGTTGTCGCGGTACTGCACCGGCTGCGTGGCGTAGGCGATCAGCCGCCAGCGGTGGATTTCCCAGTCGGCCCAGAGCGCGTCGAACGCCTGCCGCACGTTCGGCCCGTCGCGCACCGAGACGAAGCGCTGCAAGTCGAACGCCATCTGCTGGCGCCCCACGCGCGCCTTGAACACGCCTTCGCCGAGCGGATGCACGACGGCGATGAAGGCCTGTTCGACGTCCGCCACGTTCTTGTCGGCCGGGCTCACCGTGTCCTTGCCGAACGGCCGCGCGTCCTCCAGCTGGACGAACACCTGCACGTACTTGCCCAGGCGCGCGTCGGCGTGTATCTCCGCGCGCTGCAGCAGGTAGGTGTTGGCGCGCGCGGCGCCGAGGCCGAACACCGGCGAGTTGTTGACCTCGACGCGCTCGCGCAGGTTGGCGCCCAGCGACAGGTAGGTGTCCGGGTCGCCGGAGAACGGGATGTATTTCAGCGCGTCGAACGGCTGGCGCGGCACGCACGGGCTGGCCAGCACGGACCAGTCTTCCTGCCAGCGGTTGAACATGACCGCGGGCCGCTTTTCGGCGCAGGCGGCGGCTGCGGTGGATGCGGCAGGCGCCTCCTGCGCGCCGGCCCGCTCCGGCAGCGCCGCGCACGCGGCCAGGCACAGCGCGGCGCGGGCGAGCCGCCGCGCATGGCGGTGGCGGGCGGCGCGGTCAGCGGGCGGCATCGCGGCTCTCCGTGGCCGGCGCGCCGGCGCCGGACCTGAACGCCAGCCACACGATCAGCGCCAGCGGCAGCGCCAGCGCGCCGAACGACAGGCGCACGTAGGTCGTGGCCCCGGCGATGGCGCCGATGCCGAAGCCGGCCAGCGGCCCGAGCGTGCGCATCAGGCGCTCGCGCGCGATGCGTCGGGCGGCGGCGTCGGGATGCGACAGCAGCGCGTCGAGCGTGTCGAGCACGGCCTGCGTCACGTTGCCGGTCATGACCGTGTTGGGCACGCCCGGGCGGCCGACCAGCCTGGCGTGCGCGTTCTGCACGCCCATCGCCACCGCGCCCAGCAGCCCGCACAGGATGGCGGCGGGTGCCTGCGCGTCGCGCACCGGCGCGGCGTACAGGCCCGCGACGAGGAAGCCGGCCAGCAGCACCGCCTGCAGCGCGTACAGCGGCCGCGCCGCGGTGGCCGGCGGCTTGCCGCCGCGCGCCCTGACCACGGCGCTGCTGAGCGCCACGCCGGCGATGAAGGCCGGGAACGCCAGCAGCTTCATCAGCACGCCTTGCCCCAGCCCCGCGGCCTCCGCGCCGATCAGCACGAAGTTGCCGGTGACGTGCGCGGTGAACAGGCCGAACAGCGCCACGAAGCCGAGCGTGTCGACGAAGCCGGCGACGACGGCAAGCACGGTGTCTTCATGTTTCATCCGGCGCCTCCCGTTGGCCGGGCCGGTTCAACGGCCGCTGGCCGCGTGGATCTCCGCCACGTAGCCGCCGGGAAAGCGCACGATGGCCGCGTCGCGCCCGTCGGCCGCGTAGGGCGGCACCAGCACCGACACGCCGGCCGCGGCCGCCTTGGCCAGGGTGTCGGCAAGGCTGGGGACCTCGTAGCCGGTCAGCTCGTGCCCATACGGATAGGGCAGGTGGCCGTCCGTCACCAGCACGGTGATCTTGCCGAAGCCGGATTCGATGCGCACGCGGCGGTAGGTATCGTTCGGCCGGCCGATCTCGATGCCGGGCGCGCGCGCGCTGTCCGACACCACCTTGCCGTGCGAGAAGCGCGCGAAGCCGCGGATGAAGGCGTCGGCGCGGTCGGCGGACAGGTAGACGCGGTTCTCGGGAATGGTCGCGAGCTTCGGGTAGTCCGGCGCCGTGGCGTGCCAGTAGAGCTGCATGTTGACGCCGCCCGGCCATTGCACGATGGCGTCGCGGCCGATCGGGTCGGGGAATGCCGAGACGATGACGTCGGCCCCCGCGGCGCGCGCCGCGGCGATGGCCTTGTCCATGTCGGTCACGAGGTATCCGGTGCGCTCCGCGCCGAACGGGTACGGGACGGGCGTCTTGAAACCGAACACGGACAAGGTGCCGGCCGGCGTCAGCACCAGCTGCGACATGGTCAGGCTGGGCGTGGGCGTGACCGTGAACTCGCCCTCCTTCGAGGTCGTGCCGCCGAAGGTGGCGACGAGGCTGTCGACGAAGCGGCTGAAATCGGCCGGGGCGACGTACACGTGGGTGGTGTCGTACTGGGGCCCGACCGAGATGGCCGCCGCCGGGGCCTGGGTCCGGGCGTGCGCCACGCTGGCGGCGGGACCGGCCACGCTGGCCACGACCAGCGCGGCGGCTGTCAGGAAGGTTCGGATCGAACGCATGAAAACCTCTTCTTGTTGAATCTGAATCGACGGGTGAGGAAACACGGGTGGCGCGGCCCGGGCAGCGGCCCGGGGCGGGCGCGTCAGCGCGGCTCGGCGGCGTCCTCGCCGGGCGGCGTCGCGGGCTGGTTCTCGGCCAGCATGCCGGCGGGCGTCGTGGCCGGCGTCGCGGCTGGCGTCCTGGGTGGCGTGCCGGTGATCTTGGGCACGCACTCGGAACTGAACCACGCCGCCGTGACCGGCTCGCCGGCGATCATGCGCTTGATGGGCGGCACCACCTGTTCGCCGATCAGCATGCCCAGCAGGCCGATCAGGGCCACCACCGGCGGCGCCGGCGAGCGGACCTGCAGCAGCGCGTAGATGATGCCGACCAGGATGCCGGCGGCGAGAGAGACGAGATAGAGCTTCATCGGGGGCTCCAGGAAAGGGATTGAGAGGAGGGCATCGGGCCTAGCGCTGCGCCGGCGTGCCGCGCCGGATGCCTTCCCACGCCACCAGCAGGAAGCCGCCGGCCAGCCCGACATGCTCGAAGAAGGCATTGGCCATCATGAACTGCTCGGCGGGCGGCGCGGCCCAGAAGCGGTTCGCCAGGAAGCTGGCCATCAGCGTGAAGCCGGCCAGCGCGAGCGCGCCCAGCCAGCGCAGCCAGCCGGTGAGGATCAGCAGCGAGGCGCCCAGCTCCAGCGCGATGGTGGCCGCCGCCAGCGGCGCCGCCGGCGCCAGGCCGAAGTGCTGCATCTCGGCGATGGCGCCGCCGAAGTCGGCGAGCTTGGCCAGCCCGCCCTGCAGGTAGGCCGCGCACAGCGCCAGCAGCGCGAGCCAGCGCACCCAGGCCGGCGCGAGGCGCGCCCGCGCGCCGGCCTGGGCGGGCCCGGCGGCGGCAGTGGTCTTGCTCATGGTTGGCTCCGGTGTCCTGGGCGCGGCGTCCGGGCGCGCATCAGAACGCCCAGCACGAGCAGCCGAGCGAGCCCCAGAAGGTGCTCTCGTCCGCGGCCGGCACGTTCGACGCCCAGGCCCGCGCATGCGCGTGGCCGTGCACGCCGCAGGCGCTGGCGCAGGCGCACGCGGTGCGCAGCGCCGCCGCCTGCGGGCGCGGCTGGTAGCCGCCGTGGTGGCGCGCCGGCGACCAGTCCGGCATGGCCGGCGGCAGCGGCGGGGCGAGCTTGCCGAAGTCGCCGTCGCCGTAGACCGGCTCGCCGCCCAGCAGCGTGAGCACCGAGGTGATGTCCTGGATCTCGTCGCCGGGCACGCTGAAGTAGTCGGCCGACAGCACCACGAGGTCGGCCAGCTGGCCGGCCTTGATCTCGCCTTTCTTGCCTTCTTCGGAGGAGAACCAGGTGTTGGCCTCGGTCCACAGCCGCAGCGCGGTCTCGCGGTCCAGCAGGTTGGCCTGCGGGTACATCGACAGCCCGCCCACGGTCTTGCCGGTGGTCAGCCAGTACAGCGACACCCACGGGTTGTACGAGGCCACGCGCGTGGCATCGGTGCCCGCGCCGACCTTGACGCCGCGCTCGAGCATGCGCTTGACCGGCGGCGTGGCCTCGGCCGCGCGCGCGCCGTAGCGCTCCACGAAGTATTCGCCCTGGTAGGCCATGCGGTGCTGCACGGCGATGCCGCCGCCGAGCGCGGCGATGCGGTCGATGTTGCGGTCGGTGATGGTCTCTGCGTGGTCGAAGAACCAGTGCAGGCCGTCGAACGGCACGTCCCTGGCCACCTTCTCGTAGACGTCGAGCGCGCGCGAGATGGTTTCGTCGTAGGTGGCATGCAGCCGCCACGGCCAGCGGTTCTCGGCCAGCAGGCGGATCACGGGCTCGAGGTCGCCTTCCATCGAAGGCGGCATGTCGGGCCGCTCGACGCGGAAGTCCTCGAAGTCGGCCGCGCTGTAGACCAGCATCTCGCCGGCGCCGTTGTGGCGGTACAGGTCGTCGCCCTGGCCGGGCTTGACCTTGCCGGCCCAGTTCTTGAAGTCGTTGAGTTCGTCCTTGGGCTTCTGCGTGAAGAGGTTGTAGGCCAGGCGCACGGTCAGGTCGCCTTCCTTGTGCAGCTCCTCGATGATGCCGTAGTCCTCGGGGTAGTTCTGGTAGCCGCCGCCGGCGTCGATCACGCCGGTCACGCCGAGCCGGTTGACCTCGCGCATGAAATGCCGCGTGGAGTTCTTCTGGTACTCGGGCGGCAGCTTCGGACCCTTGGCCAGCGTGGCGTAGAGGATGGTGGCGTTGGGCTTGGCCAGCAGCAGGCCGGTCGGGTTGCCGGCGCTGTCGTGCACGATCTCGCCGCCCGGCGGGTTGGGCGTGTCCTTGGTGTAGCCGACCGTACGCAGCGCGGCGGCGTTGAGGATGGCGCGGTCGTACAGGTGCAGGATGAACACCGGCGTGTCGGGCGCCGCGGCGTTCAGTTCCTCGATGGTGGGCAGGCGCTTTTCGGCGAACTGGTGCTCGGTGAAGCCGCCCACCACGCGCACCCATTGCGGCGCGGGCGTGCGCGCGACCTGCTCCTTGAGCATGCGCATGGCGTCGGCCAGCGAGCGCACGCCGTCCCAGCGCAGTTCCATGTTGTAGTTCAGGCCGCCGCGGATGATGTGCATGTGGCTGTCGATCAGCCCGGGGATGGCGCGGCGGCCTTGCAGGTCGATCACCTTGGTGGCGGGGCCGGCAAGCTGCATGATCTCGTGCCTGCCGCCGACCGCGGCGAACTTGCCGTCGCGGATGGCGACGGCCTCGGCCTGCGGGTTGGCGCGGTCGAGCGTGGCGAACTTGCCGTTGACGAGGATCAGTTCGGGAGTGGCCGGTGCGTTCATGGGAGGCTCCTGCGAATAGGGGGCGCCAGCCGGGGGCGATGGCTGCGGACCGGCGGCGAATCCGCGGCCGCCCCGGCGGGCGGAAAGGACAGGGCGCCGGGACGCGGCCCGGCGCCTGCCCGCGCTGCGTGTTACCTGGCCGGCACCGGCGCCAGCACTTCGTGCGCGCCGGCCGCGCGCTGCGCCGCCTTGTGCACCATCGTATAGGCGTAGTCGACACCCATGCCGTAGGCGCCGGAGTGCTCCTTCACCAGGGCCATCACGGCATCGTACGTATCGCGGTGCGCCCAGTCGCGCTGCCATTCGAGCAGCACCTGCTGCCACGTCATCGGCACCACGCCGGCCTGGACCATGCGCTGCATGGCGTAGTCGTGGGCCTCCTTGGAGGTGCCGCCCGAGGCGTCGGCCACCATGTAGATCTCATAGTCGCCTTCGGCCATCGCGCACAGCGCGAAGGTGTTGTTGCAGACCTCGGTCCACAGGCCGGCAACCACCACCTTCTTGCGGCCGGCGGCCTTGAGCGAGTCGCGCACCTTCTGGTCGTCCCAGGAGTTCATCGAGGTGCGTTCGAGCAGCTTGTGGCCGGGGAAGACGTCGAGGATTTCCGGGTAGGTGTAGCCGGAGAACGAGGCGGACTCGACGGTGGTGATGGTGGTGGGGATGTTGAAGATCCTGGCGGCCTTGGCCAGGCCCACCACGTTGTTCTTCAGGGCCTGGCGGTCCATGGACTGCACCCCGAAGGCCATCTGCGGCTGATGGTCGATGATGATCAGCTGGCTGTTCTGGGGGGTCAGGACTTCGAGCTTCGGATTGGTCATGGCGATTTCCGGTTGCGCACCATTGCTGGGGCGGGTTCGCAAGAGACAAGGACGACGTCGGGAAGCCGGCATCGGCGATCGACATCGGCTTGCAGCATTGGCGTGCCATGCATGGCGTGAGGCACGTCATTCTCCACGGGGCGGTGGCGAATCTGGTATCAACGAATCTAGTGCAAGCGCTTGCGCTTTACAAAAAAGGAATCAGGAAGCGGTGATGAAAATATTCGACTGCCCCCAGCGGCCCGCGTGGCGGGACCGTGGCAATGCCGCATGCACATATGCCGGCGGCGGGGCGATATATGGGTACGGAGATTATGGGATCGCCTGCGCCGTGTCTTGTACGAAAGGCAGCAAAGTTAGCGAAAAGTGTGGTCGCGTGGTGCGGCGCAGCGGAGGGCGCGGGAAACCGGGCCAGGCCGGACAAGGCCGGACAAGGCCGGACAAGGCCAGACAAGGCCAGCCGCGCGCCCAGGGGGCGGGCGCGGCGATGGCCGGCGCGGGCTTGGGCGCGGGCGCGGGTTTCTGCGCCGGTTCGGGCACGCGCGCCGGCATGGCCCGCGCGCGGCCGGGTCACATCGTGGCCGCGATTATTCCGGTGATTATTTCGGGATTATGTCGGTGCCGGTGCCGGGGGAACTTGCCGGCGGCGTGGCGTTTATAGGTCGTTGCGATTCCGCCATTTTGCCGGCGGAATGCCGACCACCGCGCTGAAAATGCGCGTGAAATGGCTCTGGTCGGAAAAGCCGTGCAGCGCGGCGATTTCGGATATCGGCATGCCCTGGCGCAGCGATGCCTTGGATTGCTCGATGCGGTGCTCCAGCAGCCAGCGGTAGGGCGTGACCCCGGTATTCTGCTTGAAGGCCTTGATGAAATAGCTGCGCGACAGGTTGCAGTGCGCGGCCACCATCTCGATCGAGACGTCCTCGCCCGCGTGCGCGACCAGGTATTCCTTCGCCAGCGCTTCCTGCCGGCGCGACAGCATGGCCGTCTTCAGCATGTGCACCGAGGCGCTGCCGTAGTGCGCGACGAGATGCGCCATCATGGTCGTGGCCAACTGGTCGAGGAACAGCCGCGAGGCCTGTTCCGGCGCCTCCAGCGAGGGCAGCAGCGCGCGCGCGAGCGAGAGCATCACGCCGTCGGCCTCGCCCTCGGGGTTGCGCAGGGAAATCGGCGCGCGCGCGCCGTGCTCGCGCGCGAAGGCCTGCAGTTCGTCGCAACTGACCTGCAGCCGCACGTTGTCGAACGACGCGCGATGATGGCAGCGCCAGCTCTGCTGCAGGCTGGTGATGGCCAGCGCGCCCTCGCCGTGGCCGCCGGCGAACACCTGCCGGCCGTCGCGCCACAGCGTATGGGCGGCGAACGGGCGCAGCTGGACGATGGCGGAAAACGCATCCTGCGAGGGAATGGCGGGCGCCGGCGGCAGCCCGCCGGGCACGTCGCAGCGCATGCGCGCGATGGTGGCGTGGGTGGTGTCGAGCCGCTCGACGATCAGGGCCGGGGCCGCGGGGGAAGGCGTCCGTGCCGCGCTTTGCGTCATGGGTGTGCAGTGTCCTTGGCGAAGCGTTGCGGGCGGGCGGAAGGCCGCCCGGAAGATGCCAGTGTGCTATCGCCGCGCGCACGGCGCAATGGGCAGCGCGCCGCGCCGGGGCAAAAGACCGAAAAAGCGGCAGGGCGTCCCCTTTGGCCTCTTTGGCCCCTCTTGGCGCTTTTGCGCGGCGCCGGGCCGGGCACATGCGGCCGCCGGCGCGCGCGGGCCCGGCGCCAGCGTCATGCGTCCCAGTCGGGCGCGAACGGCGGCGTGACGTAGCGCAGGTTCTTCGGCAGCGCCGCGATGGCGCGCCGGTCTTCGTCGTCGAGCCGCAGCCTGAGCGCGTCGAGGTTCGCCTGCTGGCTTTCCCGGCGCTGCGCCTTGGGAATCGCCGCCACGCCGTCCTGCTCCAGCAGCCACGCCAGCGCCACCTGCGCGGCGCTCGCGCCATGCCGCGCGCCGATGCCCTGCAGCACCGGGTCGGCGGCGGCGCGGCCCTGCGCGAGCGGCGCGTAGGCAACCAGCGGGATGCCCTTGCCGCGCAGGTAGGCGAGCATGCGCGACTGGTCGAGGAACGGGTGGTACTCCACCTGGTGGCAGGCGATCGGCGCGCCGATGTCCTCGATCGCGCTGCGCAGCATGGCCAGGTTGAAGTTGCACACGCCGATGGCGCGCACCGTGCCGGCTTCGAGGAAGCGCTGCATGGTGGCGAGCACGGCGCCGAGGTCCATGTCGCGCGACGGCCAGTGCACCATGTACAGGTCGACGTAGTCGACGCCGAGCTTGCCGAGGCTGGCGTCGAGCGCGTGCCGGATGGCATCGGGCCGCAGGTTCTCGTGCCACACCTTGGTGGTCAGGTGCAGGTCCTGCCGCGCCACGCCGGACGCGGCGATGGCGGCGCCGACGGCCGCTTCGTTCTGGTACATCTCGGCCGTGTCGACGTGGCGGTAGCCGAGCGCCAGCGCGCTCTCCACGACCGGCTGGCAGTCGCCGCCGGGCATGCGGAACGTGCCGAAACCGAGGCGCGGGATGCGGATGCCCTGTGTCTGCAAGCCTTCCATTTCAATGAACCCCCACTTGGTTGAAGCCTGCGCGCGAGCCCGCCGCAGTGCCGGCATGCAATGTCGCACGGCCGGGTTGCCGGATAAAGCGCGCGCCGCGCATTTCATTCATGATCGCGGGTCCGCATGGCGGGACCGGGGCGCTACTCGTCGAGCGAGGACCCGCGCAGGTCGCTTTTCTGCAGCAGTTGCAGCAGCGTCTCGGCCGGGCGGCTCAGGCGGCCCGCGCGCAGCGAGATGAATTCCACCTCGGGCAGCGCCGGCAGCGCGTCGCTGTTGACCAGCGGCGCGAGGCCGCGCCCGGACAGGTATTGCGCGCGCACCGTGATGCCCAGCCCGCCGCGCGCCGCGGCGATGCAGCCCGAGTGGCTGCTGCTGGTGCAGACGATCTGCCAGCGCGTGCCGGCCTTGGCCAGCGTGTCGAGCACGATGGCGCGCGTGACGCTGGGCTCCGTCACCAGGATCAGCGGCAGCGGCTGGCGCAGGTCGGCCACCGTGCCGGGCCGCGCCAGCCACTCCAGCTTGCCGCGGAACAGCGGCGCGCCGCGGCGGTCGCCTTCGCGGCGCTTGCCGATCATCAGGTCCAGCGCGCCGGCGTCCATCAGCTCGTAGAGCTTGCCGGTCATGCCGATGGTGATCTCCAGCTCCACGTCCGGGTGCGAGTTGCGGAACGCCGCCAGCACATTGGGCATGGTGCCGAGCACGAGATCCTCGGAGGTGCCCAGCCGCACGCGGCCCTGCAGGCGCGGCGCGTTGAACTGCGACTCGGCGCGCGCGATGGCCTCCAGGATCAGGCGGGCGTGCGCCAGCAGCGCCTCGCCGTCGGCGGTCATGGCCAGGGTGTGGGTGTCGCGCACGAACAGGCGGCGCCCCACGTGCTGTTCGAGGCGCCGGATGTGGTCGCTGACGCTGGATTGCGACAGGCCGAGCTGGCGCCCGGCGTCGGTAAAGCTGTGCGCGGCCGCGACGGTGGCGAAGGTCTTGACCCAGACAGGATTGAGCATGCGGCATTGTCATCGGATTGACCGATGACAGTCAATATGTCCAGCGGGGTTCCCGATTGGGCCGCCAGTCATTAACATCGACACATTCGTGGCGTTTTCCTGCGCGCGCCTTTTCCGCGTGCCGCCGGGCGCTGTCCTGCCCGGATGCCACGCCGGCCCCCGCCGGTTCTTCAAGAGATGTACCAGAATGCACAGTCAATCCTCGCAGAAATCGCACACGGCCATGCTGTGGATCGTCGCCGCCGGCTTTTTCATGCAGACGCTCGACACCACCATCGTCAACACGGCCTTGCCCGCGATGGCGCACAGCCTCGGCGAGACGCCGCTCGACATGAAGCCGGTGGTGGTGGCCTACACGCTCACGATGGCCATGCTCACGCCGGCCTCCGGCTGGCTCGCCGACCGCTTCGGCACGCGCCGCGTGTACTTCACGGCCATCCTGATCTTCGTGCTCGGCTCGCTGTTCTGCGCCACCGCGCAGAGCCTGGACCAGCTCGTGGTGGCGCGCGTGGTGCAGGGCATCGGCGGCTCCATGCTGCTGCCGATCGGGCGCCTGGCGGTGCTGCGCAGCGTCACCGGCGAGCAGTACATCGCGGCACTCGCCTTCGTCTCGGTGGCGGGGCAGGTGGGGCCGATCTTCGGCCCGGTGCTGGGCGGCTGGATCGTGCAGACGGTGGCCTGGCACTGGATCTTCCTGATCAACGTGCCGGTCGGCGCGATCGGCCTGCTGGCCGTGCTGCGCTACCTGCCCGACAACGCGCTGGCGCGCCCGCCCGCGTTCGACTTCATCGGCTGCGGGCTGCTGTCGCTGTGCATGGTGGCCTTCTCGCTGGCGCTGGACACCCCGCGCGAGGCCAGCCACGCGGCCTGGAGCGGCAGCCTGTTCGCGCTCAGTCTGCTGTCGGCGCTGCTCTATATCCCCTACGCGCGGCGCCGGGCCAATCCGCTGTTCCGGCTGTCGCTGTTCCGCGAGCCCAATTTCAGCGTCGGGCTGGCCGGCAACCTCGTGTGCCGCATCGGCTCGGGCGCGGTGCCGTTCCTGATGCCGCTGCTGCTGCAACTGCAGCTCGGCTACACGCCGCTGCATTCGGGGCTGATGCTGCTGCCGGCCGCGCTGGCCGGCGTGGTGGCCAAGCGCGGCATCGTGCCGCTGGTCAAGCGCTTCGGCTACGACAACTTCCTGCTGGTCAACACCGTCCTGGTCGGCGGCTCGATCGCCTCGTTCGCGGCGATCTCGCCGGGCTGGCCGCTGGCGCTGTCGATCGCGCAACTGGCCCTGTTCGGCGCCACCAACTCCATGCAGTTCGCCGCCATGAACAGCGTCACGCTCAAGGGGCTGAGCGTGGAAGACGCGGGCAGCGGCAACAGCCTGTTCTCGATGGTGCAGATGCTGGCCATCGGGCTGGGCGTGACCATCGGCGGCGGTCTGGTGAGCCTGTTCACGGGGCAGTTGGGGGAGGGCGGGACTGCGTACCGGCTGGCCTTTTTCAGCGTGGGGACGATTACGCTGCTGTCGGCGCTGGTGTTTCGGCGGCTCGATGTGGCGCAGTTCGATAAGGGGCGGCCGGCGGTGGGGGTGGCGGGGAGATGATTGGTTAGGTGGGGTCTGGTCTTTGTCTTCTTCGGGCCTTTGTGGGTCTTGGTGGCTTGGGCTTTGGTTGGTTGTCTGGGGGTGTCAAGTCTGCTGGCCGCTGCGGGCCTGGCGGCTTGGGCTTGGTAGCCCGTTCGCACACATGTAAGTGTCACTTTTCTTTTCTCGAAAAGAAAAGTAACCAAAAGAAAGCGACCCTTGCAGGGGGCTGGGCGCTCAGCCTTCAAGGCGTTGCCAGTTTCGTGGTGCGGTTCGTGGCTTCGATATGGCTGCTGACGCTACCGGCTTGCTCGCCTGCGGCGTTGCGGGTGGCGTGCGATTCGTGGTGGCACTGCATGATGGCGATGGCCCAGGTGGTTCTGGCCGCTGCCGCGACCGGGGCGGATGGGTGCGTCATAGAAACGGCGCTGGTTTCGTGGTGGGTGCGGTGGCCCCGGCTTGGGATGCACCCGGCACGGCTTGAGATGCGCCTGGCACGAGAACGCTCAACGCTGACCGAAACC
>NZ_BBQM01000023.1 GCF_000876015.1 Cupriavidus basilensis
GGATGCCGCGGCCCACTAGGCCACCGCGGCCACACACGATGCAGGCACAGGCAACCACCGGCGCCGCGCCGCAGGGCGCCGCCGTCTTCGACCTCGACGGCACGCTGATCGACGCCGCGGCGGACATCGCCGCGGCGCTCGCGCCCGCGCTGGCGGCGCGCGGCCTCGCGCCGCTGACGCTGGCCGAGGCCACGTCGCTGCTCGGCGACGGCCTGCGCGTGTTCGCGCGCCGCGCCTTCGTGCTGCGCGCGGCGGAAATCACGCGCACGGAAGAGAACCGCTTCGTCGAGCGCTACCTGCGCACGCCGATCGACCAGACCCGCCTCTACCCGGGCGTGGAAGCCACGCTGCACCGGCTGCGCGGGGAGGGATGGAAGCTGGCCGTGTGCACCAACAAGGTCGAGGCCGCGGCGGTGGACATCCTCGCGCAGCTCGGCATCCTGCCGCTGTTCGAGGCGGTCTGCGGCGGCGACACCGTGCCGGCCTGCAAGCCGGCCCCGGTCCACCTGGCGGAAACCATCCGGCGCGCCGGCCTGCGCGCCGTGCCCGCCGTGATGATCGGCGACAACCCGGCCGACGTGCTGGCGGCCGCGGCCTGCGGCATTCCGGCGGTCTTCGCGCAATGGGGATATGGGCGCCTCGGCGCGCTGCAGGGCACGTGCGCGGTTGCCGCCCGCTTCGAAGACCTGCCCGCGCTGCTCCGCGCCGCCCGGGCGCCGCGTCCGGCTGCTTGAGCCCGTTTGCGCCTGCCTGCACCTACCTGCGCGCACTGCACGCACCGCACGGAAAGTTGACGCCCATTTTTGTTGGCCGTTAATTGCGATTTAAATGACGATCGGCGACCACCGATCCGCCATCAATCAGCCATCAATCGACCGCCGATCAGCCCTGCATCAGTCATTAAAAAAAGCCATTGAAAGGCCATTAAAAAACCATCGAAAGACCCATCAATTTTTCGTGAAATACTTTCACGGCATCACCCGGCTCGAAACTCGTTTGCCCGAAGCATACTTTCATGGCTTCGAACAAAAGGCGCGCTCCATCAGCGCCACCGAGTCCATCAACGAGCAGAGTGAGACATGTCAGATTCCCCGCAAATCAGCGGCTTCCAGGTCCGCCCGGTAGTCGTGCCGCTCAACCCGCCGCTGCGCACCGCCAGCGGCGTCATGGCCAAGGCCCCGCTGGTGCTGGTCGATATCTCGACCAATGCCGGCGTGACCGGCAGCGCCTACATCTTCACGTACACGCCGGTGGTCCTGCAGGGCGTGGTCGAGGTGCTCAAGAACCTGCTGCCGCAGCTTGAATCCGCCGCGCTGGCGCCGCGCGAGAACCTGGCGGAGCTGCGCCGCAAGCTGGTGCTGATCGGCACGCCGGGCCTGCTCGACATGGCGCTGGCGGCCATCGACATGGCGCTGTGGGACGCGCATGCGCGCTTCCTGAACGCGCCGCTGTCGCGCGTGCTTGGCGGCACGCCGTCGCGCACGCTGGCCTACGCCAGCTTCGGCATGGAGCGCGCCGAGGATGCGCGGCCGCTGATCGCGCAGGCGCTCGACGCGGGTTTTCGCGCGATCAAGATCAAGATCGGCTACCCGACGCTGGCGGAAGACCTGGCGGCGGTGCGCGCGGCCCGCGCGCTGACCGGCGAGCGCGCCAGCCTGATGATCGACTACAACCAGTCGCTTTCCGTGCCCGAGGCGATCCGCCGCTGCCAGGCGCTCGACGACGAAGGCCTGGCGTGGATCGAGGAACCCACGCGCTGCGACGATTTCGCCGGCCACGCGCGCATCGCCGAGGCGGTCAGGACGCCGCTGCAGCTCGGCGAAAACCTCTACGGGCCGCGCGAGGTCCGTCGCAGCATCGGCGAGCGCTGCTCCGACCTGATGATGCTCGACCTGATGAAGGTCGGCGGCATCTCGGGCTGGATGGACGCGGCCGGCATCTGCGCCGCGGCCGGCGTGCCGGTGTCGAACCACTTCTTCCAGGAAGCCAGCGCGCACCTGCTCGGCGTCACCCCGACCGCCCACTACCTCGAATACTTCGGCATCGCCGACGCCGTGCTCGCCGACACCCTCGAGGTAGTCGACGGCCATGCCGTGCCGAGCCAGCGCCCGGGCATCGGCATCACCTGGAACGAAGCGGCCGTGCGGCGCTTCGCCGCCTGATCCCGCGCGGCTTGGCCCCATACCTTCGCCTGCCAGTCAGGCGGCTCTTTGCCGGAAACGGCTTTCCTACCGGAGACAACCTCAAATGAAAACCTACCCGAAATTCAAGGCCGCGGCCTGCCATGCCGCGCCCGTCTACTTCGACACGCCGGCCACGGTGGAAAAGGCCTGCGCCTGGATCGCCGAGGCCGCGCGCAACGGCGCCGAGCTGATCGCCTTCCCGGAAGCGTTCATTTCCTCGTTCCCGGTCTGGTCCGGCGTCTGGGCGCCGGTCGACGTGCATGAGTTCTTCGTCAAGCTGGCGTCGTCGGCGGTCGAGGTGAACGGCCCCGAGATCCGCCAGATCCGCGACTGCGCCCGGCGCCACGGCGTGTTCGTGTCGCTCGGCATCAACGAAGGCACGCCGACCAGCCCGGCCTGCATCTGGGACACCAACATCCTGATCGGCGACGACGGCGCGATCCTCAACGCGCACCGCAAGCTGGTCCCGACCTACTGGGAAAAGCTGACCTGGACCCCGGGCGACGGCAACGGCCTGCGCGTGTCGGACACCCGCATCGGCCGCATCGGCGCGCTGGTGTGCGGCGAGAACACCAACGCGCTGGCGCGCTTCACGCTGCTGGCGCAGGGCGAGAACGTGCACGTGTCGTCGTTCTCGCCGCGCTGGCCGACCAACCCGCCGGGCGAAGCCGGCTACGACCTGGAGGCGGCGATCCGCCTGCGCGCCGGCGCCCATGCCTTCGAGGGCAAGCTGTTCAACATCGTGGCCTCGGGCTTCCTGCCGCCGGAGGCCATCGACATGATCAGCCGCGACAACCTGCGCGCGCGCCAGCTGCTGGAGGAATCGCCCAAGAGCGTGTCGATGATCCTCGGCCCGGACGGCCAGCCCATCAGCGAAGTGATCCGCGACGAGGAAGGCATCGTCTACGCGGACATCGACCTCGCCAAGTGCGTGGTGCCCAAGCAGTTCCAGGACGTGGTCGGCTACTACAACCGCTTCGACGTGTTCCAGCTGAAGGTCAACCGCCGCGCGCTCGCCCCGGTCGAGTTCTCGTCCCATGCCGAGGAGCGCACGCTGGGCGCAGACGAGGACGACCTCGACGACGTCATCAACAACGCCTCGCTGCGCGCCGCGCCGGCGCGCCACAACGCCTGATTTTCCGATCCCCTGATCCGCGCCGGCCGGTCCGTTCATGAGCCGGCCGGCGCCACGGCGCAGCACCCGCTGCGCCACCCCCCGGCAAAGTATCGAAGCCATATCGATTCAGCCACACACATAAAAAATCCGAAGGAGACAAAACATGCCTTGGAGTCAAATCTATGACCCCTTGGGGAATCCCCTATTCTCGACGCTGGTGGCCGCCATCCCCGTCGTGGTCCTGCTGGCGGCGCTGGCGTTCTTCCACATCCAGGCGCACCTGGCCGCGGGCCTGGCGCTGATCGCGGGCGGCATCGTCGCCTGCACGGTGTTCGGCATGCCAGCCAGCGTGGCCGGCAAGGCGGCCGCCTACGGCATCGCCTCGGGGCTGTTCCCGATCGGCTGGATCGTGCTCAACATCATCTTCCTGCACCGGCTCACCACGCAGAACGGCTATTTCAAGGCGCTCCAGCAGTCCATCTCGGGCGTCACCGAGGACAAGCGCATCCAGTTGCTGCTGGTGGCCTTCTGCTTCGGCGCGTTCTTCGAAGGCGCCGCCGGCTTCGGCACGCCGGTCGCGGTGACGGGCGCGATCCTGATCGGCTTCGGCTTCTCGCCGCTGGCCGCGTCGGGTCTCGCGCTGATCGCCAACACCGCGCCGGTCGCGTTCGGCGCGCTCGGCTCGCCGGTGCTGGCGCTGGCCTCCGTGACCGGACTGGACCTGCTGCAGCTCTCGGCCATGATCGGGCGCCAGTTGCCGTTCTTCTCGGTGCTGGTGCCGTTCTGGCTGATCTGGGCCTTCGCCGGCTACCGCGGCATGAAGGAGATCTGGCCCGCCATCCTGGTGGCCGGCGTCAGCTTCGCGGTGCCGCAGTACGTGGTGTCGAACTTCCACGGCCCGTGGCTGGTCGACGTCATCTCGTCGCTGGTGTCGATGGGCAGCCTCACGCTGTTCATGCGGGTATGGCGGCCGCGCACGATCTGGACCTCGACCAAGCTCAAGAAGCACCATGACGACTCGCACGTGGAGAACCACGACGCGCCGGCCACGGCGGCGGCCACGGCCGGCACGGCGGCGGGCACCGTCTCCGCGGCCAGGGCGTGGATGCCGTGGATCATCCTCACGGTGTCGGTCTTCCTGTGGGGCGTGCCGCAGGTCAAGAAGGCGCTCGATGCGCTGTGGGCGTGGAAGTACAGCATTCCCGGCCTCGACAAGATGGTGCTGAAGATGCCGCCGGTGGTGGCCGCCCCGGTCGCGGAATCGGCCACGTTCGCGTTCAACATCCTGTCGATGGCCGGCACCGGCATTCTCATCGCGTCGCTTGTCGGCGGCCTGCTGATGGGCTACTCGCTGCCGCGGCTGTTCCGGGAATACCTGCGCACCATCCACCTGGTGCGCTATTCGCTGCTGACCATCTGCGCGATGTTCGGCGTGGGCTACCTGACCAAGTATTCCGGGCTCGATGCCACGCTGGGCCTGGCGTTCGCGCACACCGGCGTGCTCTACCCGCTGTTCGGCACCATGCTCGGCTGGCTCGGCGTGGCGCTGACCGGCTCCGACACCGCGGCCAACGTGCTGTTCGGCGGCTTGCAGAAGACCACCGCCGAGCAGCTTGGCCTGTCGCCGTATCTGATGGCGGCGGCCAACAGCTCGGGCGGCGTGATGGGCAAGATGATCGACGCGCAGTCAATCGTGGTGGCGTCCACGGCGACCAAGTGGTACGGGCACGAAGGCGACATCCTGCGCTACGTGTTCTTCCATTCGCTGGCGCTGGCGGTGCTGGTCGGCCTGTTCATCACGCTGCAGGCCTACGTTCCGCCGTTCGTCCACATGGTGATCCACTGACGCGGCAAAGCCGCCCCGCCGCAGCGATGCGGCGGGGCTTCGTCTATTCCAGCGGCTTGCCGAGGATCTCCGTCATCCAGCGCACGAAGGTCATGACGTCGCCGTCGTCCTCGCAGTCCGGCGGATAGATGATGTAGTAGGCGTAGATCGAGCGCACCTCGATCTCGAACAGCGGCACCAGCACGCCGGAACTGAGCCAGCTCTGCGCCATGCGCCGGCGCGCCAGCGCCACGCCCTGGCCGTTCACGGCGGCTTCCAGCATCAGCCCCAGGTCGACGAACTGCACGCCGGTGGCGGGCTCCGGCCAGTCCAGCCCGGCCGCCACCAGCCACGGGCGCCACGGTTCCAGCGGGCAGCGCAGCAGGCGCGCGGCGGACAGCGCGGCCGGCGACGCGAACGGCCCGACCTCGCGCAGATAGGCCGGGCTGCACACCGGGAAGACCGGCTCGTCCAGGATCTTGACCGCTTCCAGCCCGGGGTAGTTGCCGTTGCCGAAGCGGATCTCGACGTCCGCGTTCTCGGACTTCAGGCCCACCAGCGGCACGGAGAGCTGCAGGATCAGTTCGATGTCGGGATGGTCGGCCTGGAAGGTGGCCAGATGCGGCACCAGCACCTGCCGCGCGAAGGTCGGCGGCGCGGCCACGCGCAGTTGCCGGACCTCGCCGGCGAAGCGGGGCCGCGCGCCATAGTGGCTGAGCGCGGACAGCGCTTCCTTGACGACTTCGAGATATTCCGATCCCCTGGCCGTCAGGGTGAAGCCGCCTTGCGCGGAGTTGAACAGCTCGATGCCCATGATGTCTTCGAGCTGGCGGATGCGGTGGCTGATCGCGCTCGGCGTCACGCACAGCTCCTGCGCGGCCAGGGTCCCGCTGCGCAGCCGCGCCACCGCCTCGAACGCCATCAGGCACTGCAATGGGGGAACTCTGTAAGCCATGCGCGATACTCTTTTTCGACGGCCCGATGCCTCGGCCGGGTCTCCGGCATCGATGATACAGGATCGCTATCGGGCGCAAGGCGGCGCAAACCCGCGCCGCCTTGCCGCGCGCTCAGCCGCCGCCGAGCATGGCCTCGGCGCCGAAATCGAGCGCCGCCGCCAGCACGCAGGCCACATGCACTGCGTCGGCGCCGGCGCCGTCGTGGATCTGGTGGCGGCAGCTCGTGCCGTCGGCCACCACGATGGTGCCGGCCCCGGCCTGGCGCACCGCCGGCAGCAGCGACAGCTCCGCCATCGCCCGGGAGGCCTCGTAGTGCTCGGCTTCATAGCCGAAGCTGCCGGCCATGCCGCAGCAGGACGACTCGACCACGTCGAGCTGCAGCCCCGGGATCCACTTGAGCACGGCCTGCACCGGCCGGAACGCATCGAACGCCTTCTGGTGGCAGTGGCCGTGCACGAGCGCCTTGCCGCCGGGCAGCGCCTTGAGCTTGAGCTCGCAGCGCCCGGCCTGCTGCTCGCGCACGAGGAATTCCTCGAACAGCAGGGCCGAGTCCGCCAGCTTGCGCGCCTCGTCGCCAAACCCGTAGTTCAGGAACTCGTCGCGCAGCGACAGCAGGCACGACGGCTCCAGCCCGACCACCGGCACGCCGGCGTCGACGTAGGGCTTGAGCGCGTCGAGCGCGCGCCTGGCCTCGGCGCGGGCTTCGTCGACGAGGCCAGCCGCGAGGAAGGTGCGGCCGCAGCACAGCGGCTTGCCGCCGGGCTGCGCGCTGTAGTGCACGTCGTAGCCGGCGGCGCGCAGCACCATCTCCGCCGCGCGCGCGTTGCCCGGCTCCATGTAGTTGTTGAAGGTGTCCACGAACAGCAGCACCGAGCGGGGCCCGAGCGGCCCGCCGGCGGCCTTGCGGCTGCCGTCGAGGAAGGCGCTGCCGAAGCGCGGCAGCGAGCGCTCGCCGGCAAAGCCGAGCCAGCGCTTGACCAGCGGCGACAGCAGCGGCACGCGGTCCAGCGCGTTGACCAGCGGCGCCAGCAGGCTGGCCGCCGGCGCGTAGCGCGGCATGTACGCCACCATGCGCTCGCGCAGGCCGATGCCGTGGCGCCGGGTCCAGGCCGCGCGCGCCTCGATCTTGATCTTGGCCATGTCGACGCCGGTCGGGCAGTCGCGCTTGCAGCCCTTGCACGACACGCACAGGTCGAGCACCTCCTTGACCTCGGCGCTGGCCAGGCCGTCGTCGCCGAGCTGGCCGGACAGCGCCAGGCGCAGCGTGTTGGCGCGCCCGCGCGTGACGTGCTTCTCGTCCTTGGTGACGCGGTAGCTCGGGCACATGGTGCCGGCGTCGAACTTGCGGCAGTGGCCGTTGTTGTTGCACATCTCCACCGCCTTGGCCAGCCCGTGCGCGGGGTCGCCGCCGGTGCCCGGCGCGGTCTCGATGCCGGTGAGCGGGTCGCGCAGCACGTTCCAGCCGGACCAGTCCAGGCTGGGGGTCAGGTCGAGGGCGCGGTACGCGGGCGGGAAGCGGAAGTTGGCGCTGTCGTCCATGCGCGGCGGCTGCACGATGCGGTCCGGGCTGAAGCGGTTGCCCGGATCGAACAGCGCCTTGATGTCGCGGAAGGCCTGGTGGATCTTCGGCCCGTACTGCCACGCCACCCATTCGCCGCGGCACAGGCCGTCGCCGTGCTCGCCGGAGAACGCGCCCTTGTACTTGCGCACGAGTTCGGCGGCCTCCTCGGCGATCGCCCGCATCCTGGCGGCGCCGTCGCGGCGCATGTCCAGGATCGGGCGCACGTGCAGCGTGCCCACGCTGGCGTGCGCGTACCAGGTGCCTTCGGTGCCGTTGCGGTGGAAGACCTCGGTCAGCTGGCTGGTGTATTCGGCGAGGTGCTCCAGCGGCACCGCGCAGTCCTCGATGAAGGAGACCGGCTTGCCGTCGCCCTTCATGCTCATCATGATGTTCAGGCCCGCCTTGCGCACGTCCCACAGCGCCTTCTGCGCGCCCGCGTCGGCCATGCGCACGACCGCGTCGGGCAGGCCGAGGTCGCCCATCAGCGAGACGAGGTCGTCGAGCCTGCGCAGCAGCGCGTTGTGCTCGTCGCCGGCAAATTCCACCAGCAGGATCGCCTCCGGGTTGCCGACCAGCGCCCGCTCGATGACCGGCCGGAAGGCCGGATTGCTCATCGACAGGCCGATCATGGTGCGGTCCACCAGTTCCACCGCCACCGGCCCCAGCTTGACGATGTGCCGGGTCATGTCCATCGCCTGGTAGAACGTGGGGAAGTTCACCACGCCCAGCACCTTGTGCGCCGGCAGCGGCGACAGCTTGAGCGTGAGCTGGCGGCTGTAGGCGAGCGTACCCTCGGAGCCGACCAGCACGTGGGCGAGGTTGGGCAGGCCGTCGTCGCTGTAGGCGCGCGGGTTCTGGCAATCGAAGATGTCGATGTTGTAGCCGCCCACGCGGCGCAGCACGCGGGGCATGCGCTCGGCGATCTCGGCGCGCTCGCGCATGGCGATCTCGCGCAGGCCGGCGTAGATCTGCGCGGCGCGCCCGTCCTGCGGCGCGCGCGCGACCGGGCCGAAGCGCAACTGGGTGTCGTCGGGCAGGATGGCGTCGATGGCCAGCACGTTGTGGACCATGTTGCCGTACTCGATCGAGCGCGAGCCGCACGAGTTGTTGCCGGCCATGCCGCCGATGGTGCACTGCGCCCCGGTGGAAACGTCCACCGGAAACCACAAGCCGTGCGGCTTGAGCCACGCATTGAGATGGTCCAGCACGATGCCCGGCTCCACCGTGACGGTGCGCGCGGCGGCGTCGAAGTCCACCACGTCGTTGAGCCACTTGCTGTTGTCGATCACCAGCGCCTCGCCCACGGTCTGGCCGCACTGGCTGGTGCCGGCGCCGCGCGCCAGCAGCGGCGCGCCGGCGTCGCGCGCGATGTTCAGCGCGAGCGCGAGGTCGGCCTGGTCGCGCGGCACCACCACGCCGAACGGCAGGATCTGGTAGATGGAAGCGTCGGTGGCATAACGCGCGCGGCTGGCGCGGTCGAACAGGACGTCTCCCCGGAGTTCCTTGCGCAGGCGGCGCGCCAGCGGACTGCCGGAGCCCACGGCCGACGGCACGAGGTGGACGGGCTTGACTAAGGGAGGCAGGTATTCGGTTTTCATGATCGTTCCTGGGCCCGGCGCCGTGCGGCGCGGGCCCGGCGCAGCCATGCCGCGCGGAATCCCAGCGCCCGGCTGCGCGGTTGTCTCCTGTAGGAATGCGCGTGCGCCGCGGCGGCGGCGATACTGCCGGCACGGCCGGCCACGTGCGCGCGCTCTTGTCGCGGGCGGGCAGCGCTGCCCGCCCGCCGTCCCGGTCAGCCCTTGGCGAGCGCCGGCACGGTCTGGCCGGCGAGATAGTCGAGCGCCGCGGCCACGCCGCTGCCTTCGAGCTTCACGCCGGCGATCTTCAGGCCCATCTCGCAGCCGGACAGCGCCGCCATCAGCGTCAGGTCGTTGCAGTCGCCCAGATGCCCGATGCGGAACATCAGCCCGCGCAGCTTGCCCAGGCCCGCGCCGAGCGAGATGTCGAAGCGCTCGTAGGTGACGCGCCGTACCATGTCGGCGTCCACGCCGGGCGGCATCATCACGCCGGTCAGCACCGGGCTGTAGACCTCCGGGTCCACGCACTGGATCTCCAGGCCCCACGCGCGCACCGCGCGGCGCGCGGCTTCGCCGAGCCGCTGGTGGCGCGCGAAGACGTTGTCGAGGCCCTCGGCCAGGATCATGTCGATAGCCTCGGACAGGCCGTACAGCAGGTTGGTGTTCGGCGTGTACGGCCAGTAGCCGGTCTTGTTCATCTCCAGGATCTCCGCCCAGCCGAAGAACGCCTTGGGCAGCTTCGATTGCCTGCTGGCTTCGATGGCCTTCGGCGACAGCGCGTTGAAGCTGATGCCGGGCGGCAGCATCAGGCCCTTCTGCGAGCCGGAGATGGTCACGTCCACGCCCCACTCGTCATGGCGGTAGTCGGCCGAAGCCAGGCTGCTGATGGTGTCGACCATGAGCAGCGCGGGGTGGCGCGCGGCGTCGATCGCCTGGCGCACGGCCGCGATGTTCGAGGTCACGCCGGTGGAGGTTTCGTTGTGGACCACGCACACAGCCTTGATCTCGTGGCCGCTGTCCGCTTCCAGGCGCGCCTGGATCATCTGCGCGTTCACGCCGCGCCGCCAGCCCTCGATGCCGGGCAGGCCCAGGAACTCGGGTTGCAGGCCGAGGTTGCGCGCCATCTTGTCCCACAGCGTGGCGAAGTGGCCGGTCTCGTACATCAGCACCTTGTCGCCGGGGCTGAGCGTGTTGGTCAGCGCCGCTTCCCACGCGCCGGTGCCGGAGGCGGGATAGATGATGACCGGGTGCCGGGTCTTGAAGATGGTCTTGATGCCTTCGAGCACCTTCAGGCCAAGCGCGCCGAATTCCGGCCCGCGGTGATCGATGGTCGGATAACTGATGGCGCGCAGGATGCGGTCGGGCACGGGGCTGGGGCCGGGAATCTGCAGGTAGTGGCGGCCGGCGGGATGGAAGTCCAGCTTGAGCATTGCGTTCTCCTCTCTGATGGAATCGCTCTGGTAAATCGCTCCGATGAAGCGAAATGAATTTTGAATACAATCTAGCAGACCCCTCCCTTAAAATCCGGCAACTTCCCTTGAAGTTTTCTCAATCTCGCTTGAACGCGGATTCCGGCCTGTTTCCGGTAGAATTTTTTTCATGAAACCGGAGAACACCGCCATGCCCACGGCATCGTCTTTTTCACCCGCGCAGCCATGCCGCCGCCGAGCAAGCTGACGCGCGCCATCCTGCACGACAGCGTGGTCGCGCACCTGCGCCGGTGCATCGTCGAGGGCGCGCTCGCGCCGGGCCAGAAGCTCAACGAGCGCGAGCTGTGCCAGGTCATCGGCGTGTCCCGCACGCCGCTGCGCGAGGCGCTGAAGGTGCTGTCGGCGGAAGGGCTGGTCGAGCTTTCGCAGAACCGCGGCGCCTCGGTCGCCACCATGTCGGAAGACGAGATCGGCGATGCGTTCGAGCTGCTCGGCGGGCTCGAAGCGTTTGCCGGCGAGCTGGCGTGCGAGCGCATCACCGCCGCCGAACTGGCGGAGATCCGCGCGCTGCACGGCGGCATGCTGGCCTGCCGGGCGCGCAACGACCTCGCCGGCTACTACGACCGCAACCAGCAGATCCACGACCGCATCAACGCGGCGGCGCGCAACGGCGAGCTGAGCCAGGCCTACGCGGCCGTCAACCGGCGGCTGCAGGCGCTGCGGTTCCGCTCGAACCAGCAGGCGCCGAAGTGGGACAGCGCGATCCACGACCACCACGAGATGCTGCTCGCGCTCGAAGCGCGCGATGGCGCGAGGCTGGCGCGGATACTGCGCGACCACCTGCGCAGCAAGCGGGATGCGGTGCTGCCCGGCGCCGTGGCGGCCGGCCCGCTGCCCGCGCCGCGCCACGAAGAGCGCCGGCCCGCTGCCGCGCATCCGGGCTGACATGGCCCGGCCGCCGCCGGCCGCCGCGCTCGCGGTATGATTTGCGGTGCGCAAGAACCGCGTCAAATCCGATCGATGAGAATCCCGTCTGTTGTGCAGCGTCCCGCCACGCTCGTGGTCTTGCTGGCGTGTCTTGGGCTGTTGCTGTGGTGGTGGCTGCTGCGCCCCACCGAGGTGATCGAGACCACACCGGTAGGCCGCGGCGACATCGAATCGAGCGTGACCGCGCTCGGCCTGCTGCAGCCGCGCAGCTACGTCGACGTGGGCGCGCAGGCGTCCGGCGCCATCCGCCGCATCCACGTCCAGCCCGGCGACGCCGTCAAGAAGGGCCAGTTGCTGGTGGAGATCGATCCCGCCGTGCAGCAGTCGCGCGTGGACGCCGACCGCGCCACGCTGGCCAGCCTGCGCGCCCAGCTCGACGAGCAGTACGCCCAGCGCGACCTCGCCCGCCAGCAGTGGGAGCGCCAGCGCCACATGGCGGCCGACGGCTCCACCCGCGACGAAGACGTGCAGTCCGCGCAGGCCGCGCTGCGCGTGGCGCTGGCGCGCATCGACAACCTGCGCGCGCAGATCGACGGTGCCTCGTCCGCGCTCAAGGGCGACGAGGCCCAGCTCGGCTTCACCCGCATCTACGCGCCCATGAGCGGCACCGTGGTCACGCTCGACGCGCGCGAGGGCCAGACCCTCAACGCCACCTACCAGACCCCCAACATCCTGCGCGTCGCCGACCTGTCCGCCATGACGGTCTGGACCGAGGTGTCCGAGGCCGACGTGCGCCGCGTGCGCCCGGGCATGCCGGTGTACTTCACCACGCTGGGCGTGCAGGACGAGCAGGGCAGCGCGCGGCGCTGGCGCGGCCAGGTGCGCCAGATCCTGCCTGCGCCGCCCACGCCGGCCGGCGCCGCGCCCGCCGCCACCACCGCCGGCGCGCCGGCCACGCCCGCCGGCAAGGTGGTGCTCTATACGGTGCTGTTCGACGTGGACAACGCCGACCGCGAACTGATGCCGCAGATGAGCGCGCAGGTGTTCTTCGTGGCCGCCAGCGCGCGCAACGTGCTGGTGGCGCCGCTGCCGGCGCTGCAGGCCGTGAGCGGCCAGCCCGGGCGCTACACCGCGCGCGTGCTCGACGCCCAGGGCAGGATCCTGGTGCGCGAGGTGGCCACCGGCGTGCGCGACCGCCTGAGCGCGGAGGTGCTGTCCGGCCTCAAGGAAGGCGAGCGCCTCGTCACCGGCGTGCGCTACGAGCGCGCCGCCGACGGGAGGTTCCGATGGTAGACCTGCTGGCGGAGGCGCGGCCCGCGGCGGCCGGCGCCCCCGCATCCACCCCCGCATCCACCCCCGCTTCCGCGTCCTCCGCCCCGGCCGGCGCCGCGCCACCGCTGATCGCGCTGCGCGACGTGCGGCGCTCCTACGCGGGCACCGACGGCGGTCCGGCCACCGAGGTGCTGCGCGGCGTCTCGCTCGACATCGGCGCGGGCGAGTTCGTCGCCATCGTCGGCGCCTCGGGCTCAGGCAAGTCCACGCTGATGCATATCCTCGGCTGCCTGGACCGGCCCAGTTCCGGGCAATACCGCTTCGCCGGCCAGGACATCGCGCGCTTCGACGCCGACGAGCTGGCCTGGCTGCGCCGCGAGGCCTTCGGTTTCGTGTTCCAGGGCTACCACCTGATCCGCACGCTCGACGCGCTGCGCAACGTGGAGATGCCGGCGGTCTACGCCGGCGCGGGGGCGGACGCGCGCGAGCACCGCGCGCGCACGCTGCTGGGCCGGCTGGGGCTGGCCGAGCGCGCCGCGCACCGGCCCGCGCAGCTGTCCGGCGGCCAGCAGCAGCGCGTGTCGATCGCGCGCGCGCTGATGAACGGCGGGCACATCATCCTGGCCGACGAGCCCACCGGCGCGCTCGACAGCAAGAGCGGCGCCGAGGTCGTGGCGCTGCTGCGCGAACTGGCCGACGCCGGCCACACCGTGGTCCTCATCACGCACGACCGCGCGGTGGCCGCGCAGGCGCGGCGCATCATCGAGATCCGCGACGGGCAGATCGTGTCCGACACCGGCAATGCCGCGCCGCTCGCGGAAGCCGGCGCCCCGCCCGCCCCGCCTATGCCACCCGTGCCGCCCTCGCTCGACGCGCGCCGCTTCCCCGCCGCGATGGCCGCGGGCGTGGCCCACACCGCGCGCCCCTGGACCGAGATGCGCGAAGCCTACGCGGCGGCATGGAGCGTGATGTGGGCCAACCGCTTCCGCACCGCGCTCACGCTGCTCGGCATCATCATCGGCGTGGCCTCGGTCATCGTGATGCTGGCGGTGGGCGCCGGCACCCAGGAGAAGGTCATCGCCAGGATGGCGAGCTTCGGCACCAACCGCATGTACGTGGTGCCCGGCGGCGACAACGCGCGCGGGCCGGGCGGCGTGCTCACCGAAGCCGACGTGCCGACCGTGCGGCAGGCGCCCCACGTGGCGGCGGCCATGCCGATGCTGCGCGGCAAGGTCACGCTGCGCGCCGGCAACCTGGACAGCTTCGTCAACGTGTGGGCCGTCACCACCGACGCGCAGCGCATCATGAACTGGAAGGCCGCGCGCGGCCTGTTCTTCAGCCAGAACGACGAGCGCAGCCTGGCCACCGTGCTGCTGCTGGGCAAGAAGACGCGCGAGCGCATGTTCGGCGACCAGAGCCCGCTGGGCGCCTACGTGCTGGTCAACAACGTGCCGTTCCAGGTCATCGGCGAGCTGGAGGAAAAAGGCGCCACCTCGGGCGACTCGGACGACGACGACGTGATATTGATGCCCTACTCCACCGGCAGCCGGCGCCTGCTCGGCACCACGCAGTTGTCGTGGATCTCGGTGCTGGTGGACAAGCTGGAGAACGCCGACGACGCCGCGCGCGGCATCACCGAGGCGCTCGAGGCCAGCCACCGCGTGCGCGACTTCCGCGTGTACAACCGCGCGGCCTCGGTCAAGGCGCAGGAAGAAACGCAGCAGACCATGACGATGATGCTCGGGCTGGTGGCGGCGATCTCGCTGCTGGTGGGCGGCATCGGCGTGATGAACATCATGCTGGTGACGGTCAAGGAGCGCACGCGCGAGATCGGCATCCGCATGGCCACCGGCGCGCGCCAGCGCGACATCCAGCGCCAGTTCCTGACCGAGGCCATCACCGTGACGCTGGTCGGCGGCGTGGCCGGCGTGATGGCGGGGCTGGCCGTGGGCGCCGCGCTGATCCACTGGGAGGTGCCGGTGGTCTTCTCGGTGCGCGCCATCCTCGGCGCGTTCGGCTGCGCGCTGGCCACCGGGCTGGTGTTCGGCTTCATGCCGGCGCGCCAGGCCGCGCGGCTGGACCCGGTCGAAGCGCTGGCCAGCGAATGAGGCGCCCGATGCGATTTCCCATGCCCGCCCCGCGGCGTTCTGCCCCGCGCCCTTCTCTTGCGCGCGCGCCGGCCTGGCTGCTGGCGCTGGCGCTGGCCGGCTGCGCCGGCGCGCCGCCCGGCGACGTGCCGCCGCTGGACGTGCCCGCCGCGTGGCGCCATGACGCGGGCGCCGCCGGCGACCCCGCCGGCCCCGGCTGGTGGCGGCGCTTCGGCAGCGGCGAGCTGGCCGCGCTGATCGAGCAGGCGCGCGGCGGCAGCTTCGACCTCGCCGCGGCCGCCGCGCGCGTGCGCCAGGCGCAGGCCCAGGCCCGCATCGCCGGCGCGCCGCTGCTGCCGGAGGTGAGCCTGAGCGCCACCGCGCAGCGGCTGCGCGAGCCGCAGGCCAGCGTCACCGGCTACTACACGGCCGAGCTGTTCGCCACCTACGAGATCGATCTGTGGGGCGGCAACGCCGCCGCGCGCGACTCGGCGCTGGCCACGCTGCAAGGCACCGCCACGCCGCTGGAGCTGGCGCAGCAGCGCGGGCTGGTCGCCACCCAGCGGCAGGACCTGGAGCAGCGCCGGCAGGAAGCGCGCGGCAGCCTGACCGCGCTGGCGATCCTGCTGGGCCGCCCGGCGCCGGGCTTCGACATCGCCGCCAGCACGCTCGACGGCATCGCCATGCCCACCGTCGCCGCCGGCGTGCCGGCCGGCCTGATCGTGCACCGGCCCGACCTCGCCCAGGCCGAGCGCGCGCTCGCCGCGGCCGACGCCGACATCGTGGCCGCGCGCGCCGCCATGCTGCCCTCGCTGACCCTGACCGCGGGCGCCGGCGTGGGCGCGGACCGGCTGCGCGACCTGCTCGACACCTCGCTGTACAGCCTCGCCGCCGGCCTCGCCGCGCCGATCTTCAACGCCGGCCGCCTGGCCGCCGGGCGCGACTTCGCCATCGCCCGGCGCGAGGAACTGCTGGCCGCCTACCGCGGCGCCATCGTCAACGCCTTCGGCGACGTGGAAAACGCGCTCAACGCCGTCGACGGGCTGACGCGCCAGCGCGACGCGCAGGCCGAGGCGCTGGCGCAGGCGCGGGAAGCCGCGCGGCTGGCCGAGTCGCGCTACCGCGCCGGCGCCGAGACGCTGCTGACCGTGCTCGACGCCCAGCGCACGCTCTACGCCGCGCAGGACAACGCGGTGCAACTGCACCTGGCGCAGCTGCAGGCCAGCGTGGGGCTGTTCCGCGCGCTCGGAGGGGGATGGGAAGATGGCGCCGCCGCCGGCGGTGGCAACCTGCTGTCGCGGGACGCGCGGCCGGGGCCGCGCGGCTGACCGAAGCGGCGCCCGCGCGGCGGACGGCGGGCGGCGGGCGACGTTCAGGCCCGCGGATACAGTCCCAGCCGCTGCGCCTGTACCCGGGCCAGGCCCAGCAGCGCATTGGTGAACGGCGTCGGCACGGCCGTGATCTGGCCCAGTTCGCGCACGGCGGCCACCAGCGCGTCGAGCTCGACCGGCCTGCCGGCCTCCACGTCCTGCAGCATCGAGGTCTTCATCGCGCCGAGCCGCAGCGTGACCGCGAGGCGGTCGGCCGGCGCCTGGTCGATCGTGATGCCGCAGCGCTCGCCGATGGCCTTGGCCTCCAGCATCACGGCGGTGACGAAATCGCGCACCAGCTCGTCGCCGAGGATGCGGTCCGAGGTGGCGCCGGTCAGCGCGCTGATCGGGTTCATGGTCATGTTGCCCCACAGCTTGTACCAGACATCCTGCTGGATGCGGTCCGACGCCTTCGCGTCGAACCCGGCGCCGGCGAACATCGCTGCCAGCGCCCTGACGCGCTCGCTCGGCTGCCCGCTCGCCTCGCCCAGGATCAGGCCGCGGCCCTGGCGGTTGCGCACCACGCCCGGCGCGTCCAGCATGCAGCTCGCGTGCACCACGCAGCCGACGGTCTGCCGCGCCGGAATGGCCGCCGCGATCGCGCCGTCCGGGTCGACCGAGGCCAGCCGCTTGCCGGCGAACGCCGGGCCCAGGCCATCGCAGAACCACCACGGCACGCCGTTCATCGCGGTCAGGACGGTCGTGTCCGGACCCAGCAGCGGCGCGATGCGGCCGGCCACGGACGCCAGCGCCGGCGCCTTCACCGCGACCACGACGAGATCCTGCGGGCCGAGCGCCGCCGGATCGTCGCTGGCGCGCACCGCCACCGCGCGGGGCTCGGCCTCCTGGCCCTCGCCCTCCACCAGCCGCAGCCCGTGGCTGGCCAGCGCATCGAGCGTGGCGCCGCGCGCGACGACGCTGACCTGCGCCCCCGCCTCGGCCAGCTTCACGCCGATCCAACCGCCGATCGCGCCGGCGCCGTAGATACAAACCTTCATCTGTCACTCCTTGTTGCCGGGACCGGTCCGGTCCAACACGACGGAACGCGCCCCCTGGGGCGCCGGCCATCGCCATCACTTGCCGTGGATCACCTGCTGTGGTCGTGGCGGTCCCCGCCCATCGGGTCGACGATGATCATGGTGCGGTCGAGCACGCCGCGGTCGTCGAAGTAGATGCTGAAATGCGCCTGCAGATAGCCGTTCGTGTACATCCGGTACGACCATGCCTCGCGCTTCATCAGCGGGTAATACTCCACCGGCTCGCGCGGCATGCCGAAGCGCTCGACCACGTCCTGCTTGGTCCAGACGCCGGGCTTGGCTTCGTAGATCTCCTTCTCGGTCAGCATCTGGCGGAAGTTCGTCAGCCTGCCGCCGGCGTCGAAGTCCGCCGCGTAGACCTCGTGCCCGAGCGGCTGCCGCGAGTAGATCCAGCGGCTGGTGCCGCCGGCAAGCCGGTAGGTCTCCGTGGGCGCGCCGAACGTATCGCGCACGGCACTTTCCGGGCTGCCGATCATCTTCTGCGCGGTCTGGACGGGTTCCAGCGACGCGCAGGCGGACAGCGCGGCCGCCGCCGCCAGCGCGGCGATCCATCGGGTGATTCGATATGTTCGATATGTTCGATATGACATGAGCACTCTCCAGCGTCGATGCAGGCCGGTCCCGGGAACGGAAACCGGCTCCGATGCGTCAGCATAGCCCCCTTGATCGTCCACCTCGCCGGGGGTGCCCGCGCACCGGATCCTCGCCGCGCCTCCGGCAAACCCGCATCATGAAATCCGGGATCATTATTGTACTTTGCGATTATCCGATAATTCCGACTCTCCGGTTTATCTATTGCAGGACAATGTTGTAGAAAATCACTAGACATGACACTCCGTGCCGCTTTCCGAAATCGGCACCGCAAACCCCGCTTCGCCCCGTATCCCGCCTGTGGCAAGGACCAGCGCCAGTTGTCATGCTGGCGCAATCCAGGCGTAATGCGTGCCCCAATAGACTCCGGTTTCTATTTTTTTATTTCGATAAATGACAAGCCGGAGAACAAAAATGAGGAAGACAAAATCCGCCCGCATCAAGCTGGCGGCGCTGCTGTGCACCGCGGCGGGCACCGCGCTGGCGCAATCGGGCGTCACGCTGTACGGCGTGGCCGACGTCGGCGTCGAATACCTGTCCAACGCGGCCGCCAAGGGCAGCAAGGGCAGCGCGTACCGGCTCTCGTCCGGCAACATGTCCACCTCGCGCTGGGGCCTGCGCGGCGTCGAAGACCTCGGCGGCGGCCTGAAGGCGGTGTTCGACCTGGAAAGCGGCTTCAACCTCGACGACGGCGGGCAAGGCGGCAACCGGCTGTTCGACCGCAGCGCGGTGGTCGGCCTGGCCGGCGATTTCGGACAGGTCACGCTCGGGCGGCAGACCACCCCGCTGTACGACACCACCATCCGGCTCGACCCGATGGGCTTCGCGCCGCGCTACTCGCTGTTCCGCAGCGACGCGGTGCTGGCCGGGCGCGCCGACAACGCCATCAAATACCGCCGCAGCGTCTCCGGCCTCACGGTCACGGCGCTGTACAGCTTCGGCCGCACCGGCGCCGGCGAAGTGCCCGGCGACAACAAGGTCGACCGCAGCCTTGGCGGCAGCCTGTACTACGAGAACGACACCTTCGCCGCCGGCCTCGTCTACGACGAATACCAGGGCACCTCCGTCGCCGCCCGCAACCAGAAAGACCGCCGCGTGGCGCTCGGCGCCAGCTACGCATTCGGCCCGCTCAGCCCCTACGCCGGCTACCGCTGGCTCAACGGCGACGTGGGCGGCGAAGTCCGCTCCAACCTCTACTGGCTCGGCCTGCGCTACAAGGCCACGCCCGCGCTCTCGTTCTCCGGCGCGGCCTACTACACGGACTTCAGGAACAGCAACGCCGACCCGATGATGTTCGCCGCCTCGGCCAGCTACGTCCTCTCCAAGCGCACCGACGTCTACTTCAACGCCGCCTTCGCGCGCAACAAGAACGGCTCCGAACTCGGCCTGAACGGCTTCAACGCCACCACCGGCGCGCCCAACAGCGTCATCCCGGGCAGGAACCAGACCGGCGTGGTCGCCGGCGTGCGGCATCGTTTCTGAGGCGCCAACGCATATCGACGCTCTCCGCCTGAAACGGGAGCCTTGCGCCCACCGCGTTCCGACGCGGTGGGTTTTTTTGTTTCGCAGTGACGCGGTAACGCAGATCGTCGAACTGTGCCAAGGTGCCATACGGGGGCGCAGCGTTCCACGGAATGGTCTGTGATTTCCGAGACGCTGCCCCGGCAATCCGGAAACGGGATACTCGCCGAAAATTCCGAGTTGGCACAGGTCTTCACGCTGCCGTGGTCAGCTCCTGGACCACATGGCCTTCGGCGACCGCTTCGCATTGCGCGATGGCGAATCCGATCCCAGGCGGGTTCGAGGGCGAATGGACGCGTTCCGAAGCATGTTCACCCCGCCGGCGTAGACCCGCCCTGCGGTTACACCCGCCATCCACGACGCATTCACCTCCTCCCGGTCCTGTGCCGCCACCACAGGACCATGACAGTCAGCAGGACAATGCAAAGCGACGATGCCACAAACGCGGCATCGCCCTAACCAAACACCTTCCCCGGATTCATGATCCCCAGCGGATCCAGCGCCTGCTTGACCCTGCGCATCAATGCCAGTTCCAGCGGATCCTTGCAGCGGACCAGTTCGTCCACCCTGGCCTGACCGATGCCCTGCTCGGCGCTGATCGATCCGGCGTGGCGGCGCACGCTGTCGTGCACGAAGCGCAGGATGCCGTCCGCGCTGGCCAACAGTTCGGCGTCGCTGCTGGCGGCCGTGCGGATCACGTTGTAGTGCAGGTTGCCGTCGCCGAGGTGGCCGAAGGTGACGCAGCGCGCGCCGGGATGGCGCTCGCGCAGGCGAGCGCCGGTTTCCTCGACGAAACCGGCGATGCGCGAGGTCGGCACCGAGATGTCGTGCTTCACGCATTTGCCGTGCTCGGCCAGCGCCAGCGTGATGCTCTCGCGCAGGTGCCAGAAGGCGTCGGCCTGGGCCAGGCTGCCGGCGATGGCGGCGTCGCCGATCTCGCCGGCGTCGAGTGCTTCGCCCAGCAGGCGTTCGAGGCGGCCGCGCGCGTGCTCGCCGCCGTCGCCGCCGTCGCCGCCTTCATCGCTGTCGGAGGTTTCGAGCAGCACGTACCAGGGCGCGCCCGCGGGCAGCGGCAGGCGTTGCCGCGGGAATACGCGCGTCACCAGTTCGAGCGCGTCGCCAGACATCAGTTCGAAGCCGGTCAGCGCCGCGCCGGCGCGCGCGCGGCTGCGCGCCAGCAGCGCGACGGCGGCGGCGATCGAGTCGGTGGCGGCCAGCGCCGTGCCTTGCGCCGCCGGCAACGGGAAGAGCTTGAGCGTGGCCGCGGTGATGATGCCGAGCGTGCCTTCGCTGCCGATGTAGAGATCGCGCAGGTCGTAGCCGGCGTTGTCCTTGCGCAGCCCGCGCAGGCCATGCCAGATCTCGCCTTCGGCGGTGACAACCTCGATGCCGAGCGCCAGTTCGCGCGCGTTGCCGTAGCGCAGCACCTGGGTGCCGCCGGCGTTGCTGGCGAGGTTGCCGCCGATCATGCAGCTGCCTTCGGCGCCCAGCGACAGCGGGAACAGCCGGCCGGCCGCGTGCGCGGCGGCCTGCACCGCCTGCAGCACGCAGCCGGCTTCGACAGTGATGGTGTCGTTGGCGGTGTCGATCTCGCGCACGCGGTCGAGGCGGCCCAGCAGGACCACCACCGCGCGGCCGCTGGCATCGGGCGTGGCGCCGCCGCACTGGCCGGTGTTGCCGCCCTGCGGCACCACCGGCGCGCCGTGCCGCGCGCACAGGCGGACCACGGCCGCCACTTCCTCGGTGCTGCCCGGGCGCACCACGGCGAGCGCGCTGCCGCGATAGAGCTTGCGCCAGTCGGTCAGGTACGGCGCGGCGTCGGCGCCAGTCAATACATGGTACTGGCCCAGCAGGGCTTGCAGGGCATCTAGCAGGACAGGCATGAATCTGGTTTCCTCAATCGCGGATCGGCGTAATCAGCCCGCGCCCTTGCAGGTAGGACGCGGCGTTGTCGATCACGAGCTGCGCCATGTCGCGGCGCGTTTCGTGCGTGGCGCTGCCGACGTGGGGCATCAGCACCACGCTGTCCAGCGCCTTGAGCGCGTCGGGCACCGCCGGCTCGCGCTCCAGCACGTCGAGGCCGGCGCCGCCCAGCCGTCCAGCCGCCAGCGCCGCCACCATCGCGTCCTGGTCGATCACGGTGCCGCGCGCGATATTGACGAGGATGCCTTGGGGCCCAAGCGCCTCGATAATTTGCGCAGACACCAGGTGATGCGTGGCGGGGCCGCCGACGCAGGCCACCACGAGGAAATCGGCCCAGTCGGCCAGCGCCGCCAGCGAAGGCTCGAAGCGGTAAGGACTGCCGGCCCTGGGACCGCGGTTGTGATAGGCGACCTGCATGTCGAAGCCCTGCCCGCGCCGCGCGATGGCCTCGCCGATGCGGCCCATGCCGAGGATGCCCAGCCGCTTGCCGCCGACGCGCGTGGACAGCGGGAACGCGCCGATGGTGCGCCATTGGCCGCCGCGCACATAGCGGTCGCCTTCGGCGATGCGCCGCGCGGTGGCGATCAGCAGGCCCCAGGCCAGGTCGGCCACGCAGCCGTCGAGCACGTCCGGCGTGTAGCTGACCTGGATGCCGCGGGCGCGCGCGGCGCCGAGGTCGATGGTTTCGTAGCCCACGCCCCAACTGCAGATCGCTTCCAGTTCGGGCATGAGCGCCATCATCTGCGCGCTGCAGCCGTAGCGCACCGAGGTCACCGCCACCCGCGCGCCGGCGCCGCGCGCCGCCAGGCAGGCCAGCGGCTCGCTCTCCCGCCACAACGGGAGGACCTCGTAGCGCTCGCGCAGGCAGGCGTCGGCCCATTCGCCGAGCGGCGCGATCTGCACGATGAAGGGCTTGCGGCTCATTTGAGCGGGATGTAGTTGGCCGCGGCGGCGGCTTCGGCGAAGGTCTTGCCCTCCCGGATGCCGCGCTCGACCGCGAGGTCGACTTCGAGCGCCTGCTCGGCGGCGGCAAGCGCGCGTTCGATGTCGGCGGCGGGCACCACCACGATGCCGGTATCGTCGCCGATCACCAGGTCGCCTTCGCTGACCGGCACGCCGCCGATGGTCACGGTGCCGCCCAGCTGCTGCAGCTTCAGGCGCGTCTTGCCGGTCAGCGGCGTGACCCAGCGGCTGGCCAGCCACAGGCCGGCGGCCTCGATCTCGTCGGTGTCGCGGCAGGCGCCGTCGATGACCACGGCGGTGGCGCCGCGCGCCACGGCGGCGGTGGAGGCGATGCCGCCGAAAGTGGAGATCGGCGCGCCGCCCACGTCGATCATCAGCACCTTGCCGGGGCCGCTTGCCGCGACCAGCTTGCCGACCGCGAAATCGGCGCGGTCGAAATCGCCGAGCTGGCCCCAGCTATGGCGCGCCGTGGCGGCAAAGCCGGCGATGCGCCCGCCGCCGCTGCGGCGCGCGATGCCCTGCACCACGCCGGCGATGCCGAGGGTGTCGAGCGCGTCCGACCAGGTGCTGCTGCCGATGCGGCCGCAGCGCGCGAGGAGGTCTTGCTGTGCTTGCGTCATGATGTTGTCCCTGTGTGCGTGAAAAAAGAGAGCCGCCGCCGCGTCAGTCGATCTGCGCGCCGGACAGGCGCACGGCTTCGGCCCAGTGCTTCGCCTCGCCCTGCACGAAGGCCTGGAACTGGGCCGGCGGCGTGTTGTTGACCTCGCCGCCCATCTCCACCAGCTTCTGCGTCACCTCCGGCGTGGCGACGATCCGCGCCACGTCCTGGTAGATCTTGTCGCGCAGCGCCGGCGAGAGGCTGGCCGGCGCGAACAGGCCGAACCACGTGGCCGCCGAGAAATCCGGCATGCCGGCCTGGGCGAAGGTGGGCACGTCGGCGATGGCGCCGATGCGCTCCGGGTTGGCCAGCGCGATCGCCTTGAGCTTGCCGGACTTGATGTGCGGCAGCGCGGCCGACAGCGTGACGAAGGCCATCTTGACCTGCCCGCCGAGCAGGTCGGTCAGCATGGGTGCGTCGCCGCGGTAGGGGATGTGCACCATCTGCAGCTTGTTGCGCCCCTTGAACAGCTCGCCGGTCAGGTGCTGCGGCGTGCCGTTGCCGGTGGAGGCGAAGCTCAGGCCCGGATTGGCGCGCGCGTAGGCGATCAGCTCGGGCAGCGTCTTGACCGGCAGCGACGGCGTGACCACCAGCACCAGCGGGATGGTGGAAGTCAGCGTGATCGGGGCGAAATCCTTGACCGGATCGTAGTTGAGCTTCTTGTACAGGCTCGCGCTGATCGTGTGCGCCGCGGTGGTCAGGTACAGCGTGTAGCCGTCGCCGGGCGAGCGCGCCACCAGCTCGGCGCCGAGCAGCGTGCCCGCGCCGGGCCGGTTGTTGACCACCACCGGCTGGCCCCAGGCGTTCGAGAGTTTCTCCGCCAGCAGCCGCGCGATCACGTCGGTCGCGCCACCGGCCGGATACGGCACCACCAGGCTGACCGGCTTGGCCGGAAAGGTGTCGGCCATCGCCGGCATGCCGAAAAGCGCGCCGGCCAGCAGCCATGCGCACGCCATCCATCGCCTCGGTTTCATCGTCTGTCTCCTTGAGTTTTTGTAGGTTGTGCCGCTACCGCGCCGCGCGCGGATCCGGGTCCCGCAGCACGTACTGCGCCCCGCAGCGCGCGCAGATCTCGCGCACGTGGGCGTCGAGCCGCGCGGGCACCGGGATGCCGTGCGCCAGCCGGTGCCGCCGCGTCTGTTCCTCGGGGTCGCCCGCCACCAGCACGGGCTGGGCGGGATCGGCGCTCGGGGTCTCGTGCATGACGTCGATGGCGGCGTCGAGGTCGGCCTCGAACTCGCCCTCCTCGCGGAAGCTGCGCGGATCGATGGCCATGAAGAAGTGGCCGATGTTGTCGGGGTCGCCCGGCTTCTGCGTGCGCTGGCGCAGCGGCGAGAACGAGCCGCCCGTCAGCGTGCCGCCGAGGATGTGGACCATCATCGCCAGGCCGTAGCCCTTGTGGCTGCCGTGCTCCAGCGAGCCGCCCAGCGGCGTGAGGCCGCCGTCCGGCCGCTTGAACACGTAGTCCATGCCGAGGTGCGGATCGGCCACCGGCGCGCCGTCCGCATCGACCACCCAGCCTTGCGGCAAGGGCTTGTCGTTGAGGTGATAGACCTTGACCTTGTTGGCGGCCACGGTGGTGGTCGACATGTCGAGCACGAAGGGCGGATGGCGCCCGGCCGGCGCGGCGAACGCAAGCGGATTGGTGCCCAGCACCGGCACCGTGGCGCGCGGCGGCACCAGGCTGATGCCGCGCGTGGCCGTGCAGACGAAGCCGAGCAGCCCGCGCGCGGCGGCCATGCGGGCATAGACGCCGGCCGCGCCGAAATGATGGGAGTTGCGCACGCCCACCACGGCCACGCCATGCAACAGCGCCTTGTCGGCGGCCAGCTCCATCGCCATCGCCGCGACCGGGTGGCCGAGCCCGGCGCCGCCGTCGACCAGCGCGGTGCAGCCGGCGTCGCGCACCACCCGCGGCCGCGCCTGCAGTTGCAGCATGCCGGACTGGCGCATCTCTTCGTACATCATCAGCATCGAGACGCCGTGCGAATCAACGCCGAACAGGTCGGTCTCGACCATCAGCCCGGCGGTCACGCCGGCGAGGTCGTCGGCCATGCCCCAGGCATGGAGGACATTGAGGATCTGCCGGCGAACCACGTCCGCCGGGACATGCAGGATTTCGGTCATGGGCGCGAGTCGCCTTGTCGGTTGGTGGAGGTCACGCGAAGCCGTTCATTCGATCCAGTGATGGGCCGCCCACATGCGCCGAAATCCCGCCTCGGCGCCGTCCAGGCGTTGCTTCCACTCGGGGCCGGGCAAGTAGTCCATCTCGGTAAACTGGGTCTTCATCATCTGCTGGAACGCGGGGTCCAGCGCCACCTGCCGGAGCGCGGCGCCAAGCTGCTTCTCCACCGCGGACGGCAGCCCCCTGGGCGCGACCACGCCGCGCTCGGACGCGAACACCAGATCGACGCCCTGCTCGCGGAACGACGGCACCGCCGGCGCGAGCTTCGAGCGCCCGGCCGAGGCCTGCGCCAGGATGCGCACGGTGCGGCCGTCGTAGGGCAGCGCCTCGCCCAGGTTCATGCCGGCGATGACGGTGTGCCCGCCCATCAGCGCGTTGCGCATCGGGCCGGCGCCGTTGAACGGCACGTGGTTGAGCTGCGTGCCGGTGAGGCCCTCGAACATCACCATCGCCAGGTGGTCGTCGGTGCCGGAGCCGGTCGAGCCGTAGCTGATCGCGCCGGGGTCCTTCTTCGCCGCGGCGATCAGCTCGGCGAGCGTCTTGTAGGGGCTGTCGCGGCTCACGCTGAACGCGCTGGGGTCGCGCACCAGCGTGGCGAGGTAGGTGAAGTCGCCGGCGCCGAAACCGGCGTTGCGCTCGATCGGCAATGTCACCAGGCCGGGCATGTTGGTCATGCCGAGCGTGTAGCCGTCCGGCCGCGCGCGCGCCACGTAGGCCAGCCCGATGCCGCCGGCCGCGCCCGGCTTGTTGACCACCACCACGGAAGCGCCCAGCGCCTTGCCGAGAAAGCTGGCCAGCGCGCGGGCAGTCAGGTCGGTGCCGCCGCCAGCGGCGAACCCCACCACCAGCTCGATGGGCTTGTCCGGCCAGGCCCGGGCCGGCGCCGCGCACAGCAGCGCGCATAGCGACAGCACCACGCCGCCGAGTCGTGAACGTAGCTGCATCTCGTCTTGTCTCCTTTGCTCATGACGCGCATGCCGGTACATGGCCGGCATGCGTCGGTCGTGCTGCCGCGCCCCGCAGCACGCGGCTGAATGCTCAGCGCATTCAGCGCGCCTCCTGCGCCTCGCGCCAGGCCAGCAGGCGGTTCACGCCTTCGCGCATGCGCACGGTCGGCTGCCAGCCGATCAGCCGGCCGGCGAGGTCGTGCGGGATGTGGAAGGCGCCGCCCGAGGTCAGCCGCACGGTGCCGGGCGGGTCGGGGCGGATCTCGGGCTTGAGGTCGCTCTTGCAGAATTCCAGCACCAGCCGCACCAGCTCGCCGGTAGTGACCGGCTCGGGGCCGGACACGTTGACGGCCACGTCGGTGGCGCCGCTCTCGAACGCGGCCAGGTTGGCGCGCGCCACGTCGGAGACGTGCACGAAGTGCTTGGTGTCGGTGCCGTCGCCGGGCAGCACCGGCGGCTCGCCGGCGCGCACGCGGTCGTAGGTCTGCATGATGTACAGCGAATTGGCCGCGCGGTAGTGCTGGCGCTCGCCGTACACCGTGGAGTAGCGCAGCACCACGTAGTCGAGCTGGTGCTTCTGGTAGAACTGGCGGCACAGCTGCTCGCCCATGATCTTGGAGGCGCCGTACAGGATCGCCGCGGGCGGCGCGCCGGTCGAATGGAACGGGCCGCCCTCCTCCAGCGCGCCCTGGATGCCGGTGCCGTAGCCGTAGACCGCGTTGGACGAGGCGAACACCACCTTCTTCACCTTGTTCACGCGGCACGCCTCGAGCATGTTCTGCGCGCCGCGCACGTTGACGTCCACCGCCTGCCACGGCGTCTGCGCGAAGCCGAGCGTCATGTAGGCCGCCAGGTGCAGCACGCCGTCCACGCCCTCGGTGGCGGCCAGCAGGTCGGGCAGGCGCATCAGGTCGGCCCTGACGATCTTCACGCGCGGGTTGTCCTGCAGGTGCGCGATGGCGTCGAGCGTGCCGAAGGCGAAGTTGTCGAGCAGCAGCACTTCGCCGACGCCGGCCTCGAGCAGCAGGTCGGCGGTGTGCGAGCCCACCAGGCTGGCGGCGCCGGCGATCAGGATGCGCGCGCCGCGCAGCGGCAGGGCGGCGTCTTTCGTTGTGCTGATTGTATTGGTCGTGTTGGTCATCTCGTTTTACAGTCCCAGCGGTTTTTCGTGCAGTCCCCAGTACACGCTCTTGACCTGGCTATACAGGCGCAGACCGTGCAATCCCTTTTCGCGGCCGATGCCGCTGTCCTTGAAGCCGCCGAACGGCGTGGCGATGTGCGATTGCTTGTAGGTGTTGATCCAGACCGAGCCGGCTTCCAGCTCGCGCGCCACGCGCCACGCGCGGGCGTAGTCGCCGGTCCACATGCCGGCGCCCAGGCCGAACGCGGTGCCGTTGCCCTGCTCGATCACGTCGGCCTCGTCGTCGAACGGCAGCGCCACCAGCACCGGGCCGAAGATCTCTTCCTGGCACACGCGCGCGCGGTTGGACAGCCCCTCGATCACGGTCGGCTGGTAGAACCAGCCGTGGCGCAGCGCGGCGTCGGCGGGAATCGCGCCGCCGGCCAGCACCTTGCCGCCTTCCTGGCGCGCCAGGTCGACGTAGCCCGCCACCTTGTCGCGGTGCGCGCGCGAAACCAGCGGGCCCATCTGCGTGGCCGGGTCGTCGGGCAGGCCGACGCGCACGGCCAGCGCGCGCGCGACCAGCGCGTCCATGAAGCGCCGGTAGACCGATTTCTGCACGAACAGGCGCGAGCCCGCCACGCAGCTCTGGCCGGCCGAGCCGAAGATGCCCGAGACCACGCCCGCGACCGCCTTGTCGAGATCCGCGTCCTCGAACACGATGTGCGGCGACTTGCCGCCCAGCTCCAGCCCTACCGGAATCAGGCGCTGCCCGGCGATCGCGCCGATGACGCGGCCGGTCTCGGTGCCGCCGGTAAACGACACCATGCGCACGCCCGGATGCCTGACCAGCGCCGCGCCGACGTCCTCGCCGTAGCCCGGCAGCACCGTCAGCAGCCCCTCGGGCAGGCCGGCCTCGGCGCAGATGCGCGCGAGCTCCAGCGCCAGCTGCGGCGTTTCCTCGGACGGCTTGACCAGCACCGCGTTGCCGGCGGCCAGCGCGGGCGCGGCCTTCTGCGCCTCGTTCATGATCGGCGAGTTCCACGGCGTGATGGTGGCCACCACGCCGAACGGCTCGGCCAGCGCCATCGAGAAATACTCGCCGCGCGGCGCTGTCATCTCGTTCTGCCAGGTCTCGCACACGGCGGCGTAGTAGCGGAAGTTGCCGGCCGCCATGTCGACCATGTTCAGGCATTCCTTCCACGGCTTGCCGCTGTCGAGCATCTGCAGGCGCGCGAGCGGCTCGCGCTCTGCCGCCAGGCGGCGCCCGATCTCGTACAGCGTGGTGGCGCGCTGGTCGGGCCGCAGCTTGCGCCACGGCCGCGTGCGGAACGCTTCCCAGGCGATGGCGACGGCTTCGTCCACGTCCTTGGGCAAGGCCCGCGTGACGATGCCGGCGATGCTGCCGTCGGCCGGGTTGATCGAGGTGATGACGGTGCTGTCGTCGCCCTGGCTGGTGCGCCATCCGGCGCCGAGGCGAAAGGGTCTGATGGTGGATGCGTCCATGATGTGTCGGAGGAAAAAGTTTGGATGTCCGGCTCCCGCCGCGTGCGGGAGGATGCGCGGGACGGCGGTGCCATCATCGCGCACGGCATTCATAGGGACAAATTGATATTCATCGGGATTTATTAGCTGGCACCAATGAATGCGGAACGCCTAGGCAATGGCGGCCGGCGGCAGGTGCAGGCAGGCCACGTCCACCGGCACGCCGGCCACGCGCGGATAGCGCCGCAGCACCAGCGGGTCGTGCCCCGGCACGATGTGGTCCGGCGACGCGGCAGCGGCCGCCAGCGTGGCATGGCCGGCCAGCATGGCGGCCACGTTCAGCACGATCGGGAACGGGTTGCGGCGCTCCATGTTGGCGTAGTAGTGCGCCGCGTCGGAGGCCAGCACCACCCAGCCGCGCGCGGTATGCACGCGCACCGCCTGCAGCCCCCTGGTATGGCCGCCGATGTGCATCAGCTCCACGCCGGGCGCGAGCGTGGCGTTGCCGTCGTGAAAGCGCACGCGCTCCTCGTAGACGCGGCGCACGAGATCGCACACGTCCTCCACCGCGTAGGCGCGCCGCATCGTCGGCTCGCACATGCAGCGGCCGGTGGCGTACTCGACCTCGGCATCCTGGATGTGGAAGGTGGCGTTGGGCAGCTTGTCGAGGTTGCCGGCGTGGTCCCAGTGCAGGTGCGTGATCACCACGTCGCGGATGGCCGACGGGTCCACGTCGAGATGGCGCAGCGCCTCGATCGGGCAATGCTCCAGCGCGCGCTGGCGGCTGCTGGCGCTGCGCTCGCCGAAGCCGGTATCGACCAGGATCGCGGTCTGGCCGTGGCGCACCAGCCAGACGAAGAAGTCCATCGACACCGCCGCGTCGTGCTCGTCCCGGAAGATGAAGTTGTCGCCGGTGCGCCGCGCCATGCTGGCGAAGCGCAGCGCGTAGATCTCGTATTCGGGCAAGGGTTGCTGTTGCATCGTCTGGTCGTCTCCTGTGTTTGTTCGTGTTTGCGTGTTCCGGTGTTCGCATGCGCCGCTACACGCCGAGATAGGCCTTCTGCACGAAATCGTCGGCCAGCAGTTCCGCGCCGGTGCCGGCGCGCACCACCTCGCCCTGCTCCAGCACGTAGGCGTGGTGCGACAGCTTCAGCGCCAGGCGCGCGTTCTGCTCCACCAGGATGATCGAGGTGCCGCTCTCGCGGTTGATCGACTCCACCGCCGCGGCGATCTCGGCGATCACCTTCGGCGCCAGGCCCAGCGAGGGTTCGTCCAGCATCAGCAGGCGCGGCTGCGCCATCATGGCGCGGCCGATGGCCACCATCTGCTGCTCGCCGCCCGACAGCGAGCCGGCCAGCTGCCGGCGGCGCTCGGCCACGCGCGGGAACAGCGCGTACACCTGGTCGATGGTGCGGCGGCGCAGCGTGGCCGAGCGCACGGTGTGCGCGCCGACCTCCAGGTTCTCCAGCACCGTCATGCGCGCGAACAGCCGCCGGCCCTCGGGCGACAGCGCGATGCCGCGCTCCACGCGCGCCGCGGCGGAATGCGCGGCGATGTCCTGGCCGGCCCACGACAGCTTGCCGCGGCTGAGCGCCTTCAGGCCCATCAGCGCCTTGAGCGTGGTGGTCTTGCCGGCGCCGTTGGAACCCACCAGCGCCACGATCTCGCCCTCGCCCACGGTGAAGGACACGTCGCGCACGGCCTCCAGCGGGCCGTACTGCACCGCGAGGTTGCGCGCTTCAAGAATGGGCATAGTCGGGGGCTCCCAGGTAGGCTTCGATCACGGCGGGATTGGCGCGGATGGCCGCGGGCGTGCCCTCGGCCACCTTCCTGCCCTGCACTAGCACCACGATGCGCTGGCACAGCTCCATCACCAGCGCCATGTGGTGCTCCACCAGCAGCAGCGCCAGCCCGCGCTGCTCGCGCAGCACCCGCAGCAGGCGCCCGAACTCGGCGCACTCCTCGCCGTTGAGACCGGCGGCGGGCTCGTCGAGCAGCAGCAGCGACGGCCGCGTGGCGATGCCGATGGCCACGCCCAGCTTCTTCTGATGGCCGTAGGCAAGTCCTCCCGCCGGCACGTCGCGGTACGGCCCCAGCCCGGTCAGCTCGAGGATCTCGCCGACCTCGCGCGCGATGCGCGCCAGCCCCGCGCGCCGGCCCGCGCTGGGCAGCGCCTGCGTCCACACCGAGCCGGGCAGCGTGGAGATGGCGCCGCGGTAGATGTTCTCCGCCACCGTGGCGCGCGGGTAGACCGACGCCGACTGGAACGTGCGCGCCAGCCCGTGCCTGACCACGCGGCTGGGACGCTGGCCGGTGATGTCGCGGCCGTGGAACGTCACGGTGCCGCCGGACGGCGCGATGCTGCCGCTGATGAGGTTGAAGGCGGTGCTCTTGCCCGCGCCGTTGGGACCGATCAGGCCGACGATCTCGTTCGCGGCCACGCTGAAGCTCAGCCCGGAGACGGCCTTCAGGCCGCCGAAGGTCTTGTCGAGTTGCTCGACCTTGAGGATCTCGTTCATTGCCGTGCTCCGCGCCTGCGCTGCGCCAGTCCCGCGAGGCCCTGGGGAAGGAAGCGCAGCATCAGGATCAGCGCCACGCCGTAGAAGATGTTCTGGCTCTCCACCGCGCCGCGGAACAGCTCGGGCAGCGGCGTCATCACCAGCGCGCCGACCACCGGCCCCAGGATGAAGCTGCGTCCGCCCACCACCAGCATGATGATGACCGCGGTCGACAACGCGACGTTGAACGACTCCGGCGAGATGTAGCCCAGGTAGTGCGCCGTCAGCGCGCCGCCCAGCCCGGCCAGCGCGCTGCCGGCGGTGAAGGCGAACAACTGCGTGCCGCGCACGCTGACGCCGCTGGCCTCGGCCAGCGCGGCGTTCTCGCCCACCGCGTCGATGGCGTGGCCGGCCGGCGAGCGGAACAGCACCCACAGGAACGCCACGCACGCGGCGGCCACCGCGGCGGCCAGGCAATAGAACGCGCTCTTGCTCTCGAAGGCAAAGCCGAACAGCGCCGCCGGTGGGATGCCGGTGATGCCGTTGGCGCCGCCGGTCACGCTTTCCCACTCCAGCAAACCCAGCCGCACCAGCTCGCCAAAGGCGAAGGTGATCAGCACGAAGTAGACGCCGGTGAGCCGCAGGATGATCGCGCCCAGCAGGAAGGCAACCGCGCCCGCCGCCAGCATGGCCACTGCCGCGCCGGCGACGAACGGCATGCCCCCGCGCATCACCAGCAGCGCCGCGGCGTAGGCGCCCAGCCCGACGAAGGCGCCGTGGCACAGCGACACCTGGCCGGCGCGCGTCAGCAGCGACAAGCCGCTGACGATGACGACGTTGATGCACACCAGGATGGCCAGGTGCAGGTAGAACGGCTGGTCGAACACCAGCGGCGCCGCCAGCAGCACGGCCGCGGCCAGCGCCAGCCCCGCGCGCGCGCCCGGCTTGCGCTGCCCGCCCGGCAACGCCACGTCCTGCAGCGCGCCGGCCGGCGGAAGAACGATCTTGTGGTCCGGCATATCAGGTCTCCGCGCGTCCGAGCAGGCCGGCCGGCCTGATCACCAGCACCACCATCACCAGGGCGAAGATCAGGATGTCGGCGGTGCTGCTCTTGAGAAAGGTGCTGCCGAAGCTCTCCGCCACGCCGAGCAGCAGGCTGGCCAGCGCCGCGCCGGGAATGCTGCCCAGCCCGCCCAGGATGACCACGATGAAGGCCTTGAGCAGCGGCGTCGCGCCGATGAACGGCGACACCGAGAACAGCGGCGCCATCAGCGCCCCCGCAATCGCCGCCAGCCCCACGCCGATGCCGAAGCCCAGCGGGTACATGAACTTCGCGCGCACGCCCTGCGCGGTGGCGATCTCCATGTCCTGCACCACCGCGCGCAGCGCGCGGCCGGTGCGCGTGTGGCCGAGGAACACGTAGAGCACCAGCAGCACCGCGGCCGAGAATCCCACCACGTACAGGCGCGACATCGGCAGGGTCACGCCGCCCAGCGACACCGCGCCCTCGGCCACCGAGGGCATGAACTGCGGATCGGGGCCGAACACCATCAGTGCCACGGCCTGCAGGATCATCGCCAGGCCGATGGTGGCGATCATGCCGTTGAGCTCGTCGTGGCGGAACGGCTTGAGCACCAGCCACTCCACCAGCCAGCCGAACACGACCGCCAGCGCGAAGGCCACGCCGACCGCCGCGAGGAACGGCATGTGCCAGTCCGACACCAGCACGTAGGCCGCGAAGGCGCCGAGCATGTAGAACTCGCTGTGGGCGAAATTGACGATGCGCATCACGCCGAACACCAGCGTGAAGCCCACCGCCATCAGCAGGTACAGCAGGCCGATGATGAGGCCGTTGCTGAGCGCCTGCGCCACCAGGGTGGAGGTATCCATGTCCGTCTCCGTGCCGGCGCGCCTACTGGCACGCCTTCAGGTTGCAGCGGGCGCGCACCACTTCCTGCCCGTCCTTCACCTCGGAGATGAAGTACGGCGCGTCGATCTGGTGGCTGGCGCCGTACACGTCCTGCCCGGTCCAGTTCAGCACGCCGAGGATGCCCCGGTAGTCCCGGATCTGCTCCAGCGCCACGCGCACCTTGTCGGTGTCGGCGACGGTGCCGGCCTTCTGCATGGCCTGGAACAGCATGTGGGTGCCGTCGTAGAAGGCCGGGCTGAAGCCGTTCATGTTCTTCTTGTACTTGGCGGCGTAGCGCTCGCCGTAGGCCTTCACCGCGGTGTTGGCCGGGTCCACCGGCGCGTTGACCATCATTCCCTCGGCCGCCGCCTTGCCGGCGACCGCGACGATCTCCGGCGTGGACGGTCCGCCGCTGCGGATGATCAGGCCCTTGAAGCCGAGCTCGCGCGCCTGCCGCACGATCAGGCCGGCGGTGGCCGGCGAGTTGCCGTCGAGCTCGATGGCGTCCACGCCGGCGCCGATGATGCGCGTGAGCAGCGGCACCATGTCCACGCGCTGGCGGTCGAAGAACTCCTTCGACGACAGCGTGGCGCCGGCCGCGCCGTAGGCCTTTTCCAGGTCGCGGGCGATCTGCTGGCCGGTCTCGTCGTTGGGAAACAGCGCGCCGATCTTCTTCAGGTTGCGGCTTTTCACCAGCCACGTGATCTGCGGCAGCGAGGTTTCCTCGGTGGTCAGGTTGGGGCGGAAGGTGAACGGCTTGTCGGCGCCGATGGCCTTGGTGGTGAAGCCCAGCGTCATCACGATGACCTTGTTGCGCTCGGTGATCGGCGCCACCGCCAGCGCCGGCGCCGAGCCGACCGGGCCGATGATGTATTTCACCTTGTCGTCCGACACCAGCCTGTTGGTGACGGTCACGGCGTCGCTGGACTGGTACTTGTCGTCGTAGGGAATCACCTGCACCTTGTAGCGCTTGCCGGCCACGTCGAGGCCGCCCTTGGCGTTGACATCGTCCGCGGCCAGCTCCGCGCCGTACAGCAGCGCCTGGCCCCACGCCGCGCCGGCGCCGGACAAGGTCACCACGGCGCCGATCTTCAGCGTCTCCTGCGCGTGCAGCGCGCACGGCGCCAGCAACGCCGCCGACAGCAGCATCGTCATTCTTGCGTTCATTCTTGTCTCCGTCTTGTTTTTTTGAAACCGTCGCGCCGTGCCGGCGCGGGTCGGGACACATCAGCCCGGCTGCGCCGCGATCTGCGCCAGCACCGGCAGGATGTAGCGGCGGAACTGCTCCGGGTTCTCGCTCATGGGAAAGTGGCCGACCTCCTTCATCTCGACCACCCGCGCGCCGTCGATGCCGCGCGCGGTGCGGCGCGTATCGTCCGGCGAGCACGAGAAGTCGTATTCGCCGGTCAGCAGGTAGAGCGGCGTGGCGCGCGCGTCGATGTTGCCCAGCTTGCCGCGCAGGTCGGCATCGACGCGATAGAAATAGAGGTCGCCGCGAAACACGCCGGGGCCGCTCTGCATGTACTGCCACAGCGTCTCGTGGCGATAGCGCGCCGGGCTCTGCGGCGCCACCAGCCCCGACACCAGCGCCGCGCACACCTCGCCGCCGTGCACGTCGCCGCGATGCAGCCAGGCGGTGTCGTACCAGGGCTGCTGGAAATCGGCCGCCTCCAGCCCGATCAGCGCGCGGAATTCCGCGCCGTGCGCATGCGCCAGCTGCAGCACGATGCGCCCGCCGATCGAGCAGCCCATCACCACGGGTTGTTCCAGCCCGAGCGCCGCGCAGAACGCGCGGATGGTTTCCACGTAGCGCTCCGTGGTCAGCTGGTATTCGCCGTCCTGCGCGCCCTCGGGCGGATAGGACTTGCCGTGCCACGGCATGTCGAAGGCGATCACACGGTACTGGCTGGTCACGGCCTCGTCGCACAGCAGGTGGCGGAACTGGCGCGAATCCGCGCCCGCCGTGTGCAGGCACACCAGCGGAATGCCGCTGCCGCATTCCTCGAAGTAGACGCGGCAGTCCTGGCCGCCGATCTCCACGTGCAGGTAGCGGCCGACCATCGGCTCGATGAAGGCGGCGCTCATGGCAACGCTCCCCGGCGCGGCAGCGCGAGCAGGTCCTTGACGTATTGCAGGTGCGCCAGCAGCGGCTGCATGCTGCCCTCGAACTGCATGCTGCCGCGCTTGGTCAGCGCGAACAGGTCGTGCCAGCCCGCCTCGGGCACCGGCTCCCACAGCTTGCGCCACGCCTGCGCGGTGCCCCGGACCGAAAAGCGGGTCGAGCACAGCAGCGGAATGCTGCGGGTGCACTCGACCACCGCGCCGCGCTCGATGCGCAGCAGCACGGGCGCCGCTCCGATATGCACGAGGACGTCCGCCGTGAGCGTCCTGCCGCGCCGCACCAACTCCGCATGCGCGGCGGCGCCGCGCATGGCCTGCTCGAAGCGCAGGCACAATGCGGCTTCGCCGGCCGCCTCGTTCGTATCGCTTGTCTCTGCTGTCTCCACTGTCTCCGGCACCTCGGCTCCTTGGAAGAGTTGTGTCCGATACCCGCGTGGCCGCGATCGCCGCCGCCGCTCACCGCAGGTATCGACCCATCATGGAGCAGAAGATTGATAGGAACAAATTGGAATTTCCTTGCTACTATTAGCCGATGGCAATCAATATAAAATACCGCCCGATCAAGGCATTTCTGCTGGCGGTGGAGACAGGCTCGTTCACGCACGCGGCCGACCGGCTCGGCGTGACGCAACCATCGTTCACGGCGCTGATCCGCGATCTCGAAGACGTGCTGGAGGTCCGGCTGTTCGAGCGCACCACGCGCAAGATCGAGCTGACCACGGCGGGCCGCGAATTCCTCGCGCGCGTGCGCCGTCCGCTGACCGATCTCGAAGAGGCTTACCGCAGCGTGTCGGAACTGGCCGCGGTCAAGCGCGGCTCCATCGTGCTCGGCGCGCTGCCGTCCACCTCGCTGACGCTGATCCCGCCGGCGCTCGCCGCGCTCAGCGCGGCGCGGCCCTCGCTCGGCGTGCGCGTGCTCGAAGCGCACAACGACGAGCTGCTCGAGATGCTGCGCACCAACCAGATCGAGTTCGCGCTGGCCACCATGCTGGAGCCGACCAGCGACCTGACCTTCCAGCCGCTGCTGGCCGACAGCTTCTACGCCGTCTTCCCCGCGCAGCACGCGCTGTCGCGGCGCCCCGCGGTGTACTGGCGCGATCTGGAACAATACGACCTCATCCTGCTTTCGCAGGGATCGAGCGTGCGCCAGCAGTTCGACCGCGCCGTGTCCGCGTCGGCCGCCGCCTCGACCACGCACTCGCGCTACGACGTCACCCACATGACCACCGCCACCGGCCTGGTGCGGCGCGGCGTGGGCATTACCGTGCTGCCGCGGCTGGCGCTGCCCGAACTCAACATGGACGGCCTGCAGAGCAAGCCGCTGCAGGAAGCCTCGGCCCGCCGCACCATCGGCCTGCTGCACCGGCGCGACCGCTCGCTGTCGCCGGCGGCGGAAGCCTTCGCCAGCCAGTTGCGCGCGGTCATCGCCGACGTGGAGAAGACGCTGCCGCCGCTGGAAGCGGTCTCGCGCTGAGAAGCACCGCCAGACACCATCGCCGGCAGTACCCCCGGCCACCGCGATCGGCGATAATTTGCTTCCCTCCGGCCTTCCCCACGCCCTCGCTTCATGACCGATTCCACCACGCATGAAACCGCGCCCGTCGCCAAGGTGGCGGGCACGGCCGCGTTCTCCAAGTTCATGCACGTGCTGCAACTGGTGGCCGACGCGGAGGGGCCGGCCAGCATGGCCGCGCTGGTGAAGCAAAGCGGCTATCCCAAGCCCACGGTCTACCGCATCGTGGCGGCGCTGGTGGCCGAAGGCATGCTGCGCGAGGACGGGCGCGATGGCGCGCTGGTGCTCGGCCCGCGGCTGATGCAGCTGGCCAGCCGCAGTTGGTCGCGCTCGGACCTGCGCCTGGCCGCGGTGGAAGCGCTGAAGACGCTGCGCGACGTGACCGGCGAGACGGTGCACCTCGCCGTGCCCAACGGCAACACCATGATCTACATCGAGAAGCTGGAAAGCCTGGCGGCGGTGCGCATGGCCTCGCGCATCGGCGCGGCGGTGGCGCTGCATTCGACCGCGGTCGGCAAGGCCTACCTGTCGATGCTGGCGCCCGGGGAGCGGGACGCGATCCTGGCGCAGTTGCCGATGCCGCGCTACCAGCCCAACACCATGACGCAAGCCGATGCGCTGCGCCGGCAACTGGACACCTTCCGCGCGCAGGGCTGGTCGGTGGACGACGAGGAAAACGAGGCCGGCATCTATTGCTTCGGCGCGCCGGTCCTCGACACGCGCGGCCAGCCGGTGGCGGCGGTCAGCGTCAGCACGCTGCGCTTCATGCAGAAGGACGATCCGCTCGCCGCCTACGTCGAGCCGCTGCTGGCGGCCTGCCGCGAGATCGGCAGGCGCATCGCGGAGAGTCCGGCGCTGTCGTCGTCGCGCGATCTGTAGTGCGTCGCGCCTTATGCCACGAGGTAGCCGCCGTCGACCGGCAGGATCACGCCAGTGACGAAGCGCGCGGCCGGCGCGCACAGGAAGGCCACCGCGTCCGCCACGTCGTCGGGCTCGCCCCAGCGCGCCAGCGGCGTGCGCTGCAGGATCGGGCCCGCGCGCGCCGGGTCGTCCTGCAAGGCCTGCGTCAGCGGCGTGGCGATCCAGCCCGGCGCCACCGCGTTGACGCGGATGCCGTCGGCCGCGTAGGCCAGCGCCAGCGACTTGGTCAGCTGCGCCACCCCGCCCTTGCTGGCGGCGTAGCCCGGCACCAGCGCGCCGCCGAAGAAGCTCAACATCGACGCCGTGTTGACGATCACCCCGCGCCGCGCCGCCAGCCGCGAGCGCGCGGCGCCGCATACGCGCATGGTGCCGGTCAGGTTGACGTCGAGCACCTGCGCGAACACGTCCACGTCGTGCTCGTCGCCGCGGCGGATGATGCCGGCGCAGTTCACCACGATGTCGAGCGCGTCGAAGCCGGACACCAGCGCGTCCACGGCCTGCGTGTCGGTCACGTCCACCAGCCTGACCGCGACGCCGGCGTCGAGCGAGCCGTCGCCGGCGTCGATGCCGGTGGCGGTGACGTGGGCGCCGAGCCGCGCGAGGCGGTTGGCCACCGCGGCGCCGATGCCCTGGGTGGCGCCCGAGACAAGCGCGCGCTTGCCGCGAAAGAGGTCGGTCTGGAAAGTCATGGTGGCGGGAAAATCCTGCGAAGCGGAAATGGGGAAGAACAGGGAAGAACGGGGAAGGATGAAGACCGCGCGCCCGGCCAGCGCGCGCGGCCGCGCCGTCAGTGGCCGAGGCCGACCTTGGCGATCAGCGACTTGAAGTAGGCGTTGTCCTTCGCCATCGCGTTGCGGAACTCGTCCTGGTCCGCATAGGCGAAGCCCAGGTTCTGCTTGTCCATCGTCTCGCGCAGCGCGGGCTCCGCCGCGGTCCTGGCGGCCGCCGTGCGCAGCACCGCCACCACCTCGGGCGGCGTGCCGCGCGGCACGCCGATGCCGCGCCAGGTGCCGATCGACAGGTCGATGTTGCGCTCCTTGAGCGTCGGCACCGACTCGAAGCCCTTGACGCGCTGGTCCGCCATCACCGCCAATGTCTTGAGCTTGCCGGCCGCCACGTAGACCGACACCTCGGCCGGGCTGACCGTGACCGCGTCGATATGCCCGCCCAGCAGCGCCAGCACGGCCGGGTTGCCGCCCTGGAACGGGATGTGGTTGAACCTGGTGCCGGTCTTGTCCTCCAGCGCGGCGGCGGCCAGGTGCCAGATCGAGCCGTTGCCGGCATTGCCCACGCACATGGCGCCCGGATCCTTGCGCGCGGCCTCCAGGAACGCCTCCACCGTGGTGTACGGCGAATCGCTGCGCACCGTGATGGCCGACGGATCGGCGTTGAGCCGCGCGATCGGCACGAAGTTCTCGTAGGTCAGCTTGGTCAGGCCCAGGTGCGGCACGATGGTCAGGTCCGCCGTGAGCAGCGAGAGCTTGTAGCCGTCCGGGTGCGCGTTGGCCACGTCGGCCCAGCCGATCGCGCCGCTGGCGCCCGGCTTGTTGACCACCACGATGCTCTGCGGCAGGTGCTTGCGCGACGACTCCGCGAACGCGCGCGCCAGCGCGTCGGTGCCGCCGCCGGCCTGGAACGGCACCACCAGTTCCATGCCATGCGTGGGGAACGGGGTTGCCTGCGCGGTGGCCTGCGCCATCGCCGGCGCGCTGGCGACGGCGAGCAACGCGCCCGCCACGGCCAGCATGGCGCGCACGCGCATCGGGGCAAAACGGGGCTGCCTTGTCATGTTGTCTCCTCTTGTGGTCTTGTCTTGTCGCGTCTTGCTGTTGGCTGCCGCGACTGCGCATCTGGCGCGGCTTCTCCGGCCGGCTCGCTGGCCAGCTCATACTTTCCGGCGCCATGCGCCGCGCGGCACTCAGTGGATGAACTCAGCGGATGAACTGGTCCACGTACTCCGCGCCCAGGCCTACCGCCGCGAAATGCGCCTTGCACATCTCGATCTTGGTGAACACGTCCTCGTAGCCCATGCCCTTGCCCCACGGATCGGTGTAGTACATGACGCCGTTGACCTGGAAGTAGGTGATCATCTCCTCCACGTCGGGCGGCACGTACAGCGTATGGGTCTCGCCCGGCGGCTCGAAGACGTAGCTGCCCTCGGTGGCCTCCCAGTCATGCTCGAGATACCGCCAGCGACCCTTGAGCACGAAGCCGTGCACGGCCTGCGGATGACGGTGCCGGCTCAGCACGCCGGACTTGCGCACGCGCAGCAGGTTCATCCAGTAGCCCTGGCTGGCGTTCAGGCACAGCGGCCGGAACCACACGTTCTCCGCCTGCGGCACCCACAGCCGCTCGTCCGTGGGAATGGCGTGCGGCACCACGATCTCGGGCAGCGCGTGCGGCGGATTGGGATACTGGTAGGGCGTGAGGGGTTCGGTGTCGGAGGTATCTAGTGGCATCGGGGGTCCATGAGTCCATATTATGGAATTGAAACTTATAATATGGACTCATTGTAGGAAGACTCGCGGCGCGACGAACCCCGGGGTTTCCCTGAAGCGGTGGCGCGGACCGCCCTAGCCCCCGCGGACGGTCCCTGCGCCGCGACGGTATGCGAGACGCTCCGGGCGCCGTCCCGCGCCCGCCGATGCGAATGGCAAGGTCAGACCAGCAGCCAACTGAACTTGTCGGCGATCAGCGCCTTGCGGGCCTCGATGAAATCCTCGTACCGCTCCAGTTGCCAGAGCGCCGGATCGGCGGGAATCAGGTGGAGCGCGAGATAGTCCGGCGACTTGTCGGCGAACCACTCCGCGGCAAGCGCGTCGCCCTTGCCGCCCGCGCCATTCTCGGCCCGCGTCAGCAGCATGCAATTGGCCAACTGGTTGCGCGCGGCGTCGCGGTACTTCATGACCTGCCGGCCGCTCTGCTCGTTGACGACCTTGACCGCTCTCAGGCGGCTCTGCGCGAACACGTGGTCGACTTGCGGCAGGTTGTTGTCGTAGGCCGGCGCATAGGTGAACGCCGGGTACCACAAATTGAGAATGAGGTGGATGGTCTTGGAGCCATAGCCCATCTCGAAGAAACGCTCGCGGGTCAGCTCCAGGCTCCTGTTCTGCGAGCGGATCACGCCGTAGCCCTCTTCCGCGTCGAAGCGCCCCAGTTCCCGGAAGCGCTTGACCAGCGCATCCACGATGCGGTCCGACTGGCCGCTGAACGCGCCGGCCAGCAGCGTGCGCACGAGGAACACGTCCATGTGCCGCGCCTCCTTCCAGGCCTGCGGAAAATGATGGCGGACGTAGATCAGCGGAATCAGCGCGATGTAGGAAGGCAGCGCCTTGTCGCCCTGGATGTACGTCTTGCTGCGGACGAAGTCGGCCACCGCGCGAATGGAGTCGGACAACGACTCCCAGTCCGCCTCGATCGCCTCGCGCACGCCCGGCTTCCTGAACTTCGACACCTCGTACTGCGCGCCCTGGTCCAGCAGCACGAGACAGGTCTTCAGGACGAAATCGCGGTCGAAGGCAAAGCCGTAGCGGTTCAGGTCGTCCAGCAGTTCCTCCATGCGGTTGTCCGCCACGTCCCAGGTCGCGTTCAGCAGCGAGAACAGCAGGTCCGACTTCTCCAGCTTGGTGCCGCCGGAGTTGGCGCGGATGAAGACCTCGACCACGTCGTCCTCGGTATAGAGCGTGGGATTGTCGATGCTGTCCAGCTCCTGGTACGTGATCGACTCGTCCATCTTGAAGGTGCGGTCCACGAGGTCGAGGTTGTTGTCGATCCGGTCCTCCTCCTCGGCCGTCAGCTCGCGGCCCGCGCTGGCCTCGATCTCCCGGAGCAGGTCGCGCTTGCGGCGGCTGGTCATGACCAGGTCCTTGAACTTCACCCACGGAAAGGCCGACTCCCTGGCCACGCGGAAGGCGAAGCGGAACTTGATGTCGTCGGGCAGCGTCGCGGTCCCGCTGAGCACGTCGAAGCAAAGCTCCCTGCCGGCAAAGCTGCCGCACAGGCCGATGTACAGGCTCTGCAGCCGCTGCTGCCCGTCGAGGACCAGGCACTTTCTCTTCTCGTCCTCGGGCACGAAGAACGTGCTCAGCTTGAGCGAATCGGTCCAGTTGTCGATGAACTTGCGGCGGCGGATGCCGCTGGTGGTCTTCCACACCAGCAGCGTACTGATCGGGTATTCGCGCAGGATCGAGTCGAACAGGCGGCAGATCTGCTCCTCTCCCCATACGAACGGGCGCTGGATGTTCGGCAGCCAGAAGCCGCCGTCCTCGTCCGGGTTGTTGAGGTAGCCGACGATCTTGCGGATGGTTTCTTTTTGGTTTTTCATGTTTTCGGGACGTTGTTTTCCAGCCTGCCTCCCACGCGCGGAGGCCGCCGCCTGCTCTACGGCAGGCGGGAAAATTTCTTTAGCCGCCATCCCCGCGGCGGCCCGTGCGCAAGAGGGGCCGACAGGTTCGACACAGGTTCACGGGGCTCACGACGCCGCCATCGCCTCCCGCACCGCGTCGCGCGCGCACCCGGCCAGCAGTTCCGATGCCGCGCTGCGCTGCGCGCCCGCCAGGCGCGCGATCACCAGCGGCTGGCGCAGCGTCTGCTCGCGGATCGGCCGCTGCGCCACGCCGCCGGCCACGGTGGCGGGCGGCGCCTGCGTGATCAGCAGCGCCACGCCCAGCCCGTTGGCCACCATGCCGCGCGCCAGTTCCAGCGAGGCGACACGGTAGCGCACTTCCGGGTGCAACCCATATTGCCAGAACGGCGCCATCAGGAATTCGCGGCTGTGCGGCAGGTCCACCAGGATCAGCGGCTCGCGCGCCAGCGCGTGCAATGACACGCCGCCGCGCCCCCTGGCCAGCTTCGATGCCGCCGGCACCAGCCCGTAGGGTGGCAGTTCGGCCAGGCATTCGCGGTCGATCTCGGCAGGCAGGCCCACGTCATAGGTCAGCGCGAACTCGATATAGCCGCTGCGCAGGCCCTCCTCCATCTGCGCGAGGTCGCCTTCCACGAAGCGCACGGTCAGCGCCGGGTAGCGCTCGCGCGCCAGGCGCAGCAGCACCGGCAGGTAGACCGGCGCCAACGTGCTGAACACGCCGATCTGCACCTCGCCGGCGGCGCCGTCGCCGGGCCCGCCGGCCTCGAACGCGGTGGCCGCGCGCAGGATCTCGCGCGCTTCGGCCAGCTTGCGCACGCCGAAGCGCGTGAGCGTCATCCTGGCGCCGGCGTCGCGCGCGAACAACGCCGCGCCGAACAGCGTTTCCAGCTCGCGGATGGCCACCGAGACCGACGGCTGGGACACGTTGAGCTGCCGCGCCGCGGCCGTGGTGCTGCCGGTGTCGGCCGCCGCGGCGAAGTAGCGCAGCAGGCGCAAGGAGACACGCATCAAGAAATCTTATAGGTCATAGTGGATTTCAATATTTTACTTGATAGCCACGGATGCACAGAATCCACTGATCCGGGTGTCCCAGGCCGGCGCCCGCAACAAGACCAGGAGGAACGACAAGTGCAAGCCGCCTATCCAGTGCCCCATCCCGACGCGCCGCCCGGCATGCTGGCCGGCATCCGCGTGATCGATTTCTCGCGTGTGCTGGCCGGCCCGTACTGCACCGCGCTGCTGGCCGACCTCGGCGCCGAGGTCATCAAGGTCGAGCCGCCCGGCGGCGACGACTACCGCGCGATCGGCCCGTTCGCCGATGGCGAGAGCGGCCTGTTCCGCGCCATGAACCGCAACAAGCAGAGCATCGTCATCGACCTCAAGACCGAAGCCGGGCTGGCGCTGGCGCGCTCGCTGTGCGCGCGCGCCGACGTGGTGGTCGAGAATTTCCGCCCCGGCGTGGCGGACAAGCTCGGCATCGGCTACGCCACGCTGCAGGCGGACAATCCGGGGCTGGTGTACGCCAGCGTGTCGGGCTTCGGCCAGACCGGCCCGGAATCGCACCGCCCGGCTTACGACATCATCCTGCAGGCCATGTGCGGCCTGATGGACGCCACCGGCGCGCCGGACGGCCCACCCACGGTGCTGGGCGAGGCGGTCTCCGACGTGGTGAGCGGCCTCTTTGCCTCGTGGGGCATCCTCGCTGCGCTGCTGGCGCGGCAGCGCAGCGGCAAGGGCACGCACGTGGACGTCTCCATGTTCGATGCCACGCTCGGCCTGAGCGCCACGCTGGTGGCCCGCTACGCCGCCACCGGCGAGGCGCCGCGGCGCGTGGGCAACCGCCATCCCTCGTCCGCGCCGTTCGGCGCCTTCCGCGCGGCGGACGGCTTCTACGTGGTGGCGGTGCTGAACAACAAGCTGTTCCAGGCGCTGGCCGGCGCCATCGGCCAGCCCGCGCTGGCGGCCGATCCGCGCTTCGCCAACGATCCGGCGCGCTGCGCCCACGAGGCCGACCTGCGCGCCTGCATCGAGCACTGGTCCGCCACGCGCACGGTCGCGCAGGTCAACCGCGTGCTGGGCGCGGCCGGCATCCCGGTGGCGCCGATCCGCAACGTCAGGCAGGCGCTGGAAAGCGAGCTCGCCGCGCACCGCGGCCTGCTCGCCGAGGTGGCCGGCAAGCACGGCAGCCTCGCCCGCGTGCCCACCCAGCCGGTGAAGTTCTCCGGCCAGCACGCCGCGCCGTTGCGCCCCGCGCCCGCGCTCGGCCAGGATACCGACACCATCCTGCGCGCGCTCGGCCTGGGCCCGCTGCAGGTCCAGGCGCTGCGCGCCGGCGGCGCGCTCGGCCCGGACACCGCCCTCGCCCCACACGACAAACCCGAACTGGAGAACCATCATGCTTGAACGACTGGGCGTGCAGCCGGCCGACCTGGAAATGTCCGACGCCATCGGCCGCTTTGCGCGCGCCGAGCTGGCGCCGAACGCCGCCGAGGTCGACCGCGACGAAATCCCCGCCACGCGCTACGTGCCGCAACTGGCCGAACTCGGCGTGATGGGCATGAACCTGCCCGAGCGCTGGGGCGGCATCGGTGCCACGCCAGTGGCGCTGATCCTCGCGCTGGCGGAGATCGCCAGGGCCTGCGCGTCCACCTCGTCCATGGTCGGCGCGCACTATCTGGCCACGGACTCCATCCTGATCGGCGGCGACGACGAGCTGCGCGCGCGCTACCTGCCGGACGCCGCCGCCGGCACCCGGCTCGGCGCCTTCGCGCTGACCGAGCCGCGTGCCGGCTCCAATCCAGCCGACATGGCCACGCGCGCCACGCGCGAGGGCGACGGCTACCGCCTGCGCGGCGTGAAGCACTTCATCTCCAACGCCAACGCGGCGGACTTCATCGTGATCTACGCCAAGACCGACCCCTCGGCCGGCACGCGCGGCATCAGCGCCTTCGTGGTGGACCGCCGCAGCGCCGGCGTGGAAGTGGCCCCGGCGGAAAAGCTGATGGGCATCCGCGGCGCGCCCGCGCATGAGGTGGCGCTCGACTGCTTCGTGCCCGCCGCCAACCGCCTGGGCGCCGAGGGCAGCGGCTTCCGCACGGCGATGAAGGTGCTCGACAACAGCCGGCTCGACGTGGCCGCCACCAGCCTGGGCATTGCCGAGGCCGCGCTCGAAGCCGCCACCGGCTGGGCCCGGCAGCGCCACGTGGGCGGCGAGCCGCTGGCGCGCAAGCAGGGCCTGCAATGGATGGTCGCCGACATGCGCACGCGCCTGGAAGCGGCGTGGCTGCTGACGCTGCAGGCCGCGGTGCGGCGCGGGGCGGGCCAGCCATTTACCGACCACGCCTCGATGGCCAAGCTCTACGCCTCCGAGATGGTCGGCTTCGTTACCGATGCCGCGCTGCAGATCCACGGCGGCTACGGCTTCACGCGCGAGATGCCGCTGGAGCGCCTGGTGCGCGACGCGCGCATCCTGCGCATCTATGAAGGCTCGTCGGAAATCCAGCGCCTCGTGATCGCGCGCGCGGCATTCGCCTGAGCTGACCTTCCATGACGCGACCGCCGGTGGCAACGCCGCACGGCGGCGCATTCCCGTGCAGGAGACACACATGACAGCAGACCAGAACGCGCGCACTCGCGCCGCACACACGTCCGCACCCACACTGATGGAGCGCCGCTCGATCGACTATATCCCCGACGCCGAACGCCACGGCAGCCTGTCCAGCCAGTTCACGTTGTGGCTCGGCGCCAACCTGCAGGTCACGGCGGTGGTAACCGGCGCGCTGGCGGTGGTGCTGGGCGGCGACGTGTTCTGGTCCCTCGTCGGGCTGTTCGCGGGCCAGCTCGCCGGCGGCACGGTGATGGCGCTGCATGGCGCGCAGGGCCCGCGGCTCGGCCTGCCGCAGATGATCTCCAGCCGCGTGCAGTTCGGCGTGTACGGCGCCATCCTGCCGCTGGCGCTCGCATGCGTGATGTACGTCGGCTTCTCCGCCGGCGGCATGGTGCTGGCCGGGCAGGCGCTGGGCCAGTTGCTGCGCATCGCCAACGGCAGCGCCATCCTGCTCTTCGCGGCGCTGGTGGTGATGCTGGCGGCGCTGGGCTACCGCACCATCCATGCGATGGGACGCATCTCCAGCCTCGTCGGCGTGCTGGCATTCCTGTACCTGTTCGCCAGCCTGCTGCACGGCAACGACATCGGCGCGCTGCTGCAGCGGCGGCATTTCACGATGGCCTCTTTCCTGCTCGCGATGTCGCTGTCCGCTTCCTGGCAGATCGCCTACGGCCCCTACGTGGCCGACTATTCGCGCTATCTGCCGCGCGCCACACCGGCACTCGGAACCTTCCTCGCCGTCGGCGTGGGCTCGGTGGCGGGCGCGCAGATCTCCATGACGTTCGGGGTGTTCGCCGCCGCGCTGGCCGGCGACCGCTTCGCCGGGCACGAAGTGGCGTTCATCGTCGGCCTGGGCGCCAGCGGCGCGGTCGCCGCCCTGCTCTATTTCACGATTGCGCTGGGCAAGCTCACCATCACCACGCTCAACGCCTACGGCAGCGTGATGTCCGTGGCTGCCATCCTGACCGGCTTCAGCGGCCGGCGCGCCATCTCCGGGCGGGCGCGGCTATGCTGCATCCTGTTGATGGTGGGCCTCTCGACCGCGCTGGCGCTGGCCGGCGAGCGCGCCTTCCTCAGGGAGTTCTCGGCCTTCCTGCTGTTCCTGCTCGCGTTCTTCACGCCGTGGAGCGCGATCAACCTGGTCGACTACTATTTCGTCACGCGCGAGCGCTACGACGTGCCCGCCCTGTTCGACCCGGACGGGCGCTACGGGCGCTGGAACCTGGCCGGCATCGCCATCTACGCGCTTGGCGTGCTGGTGCAGTTGCCGTTCATCGCCACGCCGTTCTATACCGGCGCGCTGGTGGCGCCGCTGGGCGGCGTGGACATCTCGTGGATCATCGGGCTGGCCGTGCCGGCGGCGCTGTACTACGTGGCTTGCCGGGCCGGCATGGCGCCGGCCGCGCTGATCCTGCCCGACGAACTGGGCAGCGCAGAGCGCGCCGGCGGCTGAACGGCGCCCTCAGGCCGCCCGGGCCCGCGGCTTGCGCGCCGGCCGGGGCTCCCGCTGCCATGCCGCGATGCCGTCCAGCGTGATGCGCAGCCCTTCCTCGAACGCCGTGTCGGAAGACAGCCGCGAAAACGCCTTGCTGACGTAGCGCGCGCCGGGATATTGCAGCGCGGAGACCGAGCCGAGCTTCTTTTCGATGAACGCCTGGTGATGGGCCGGCAACTGGCGCGAGGCTTCGGCCATGCTGGCGGAGACCAGGTATTGCGCGAGCAGGTGGTAGGCCAGCGCGACCTGCTCGGCGGTGAAGCCGCCCTGCATGAACGCGGAGGTCATGCGGTTGAAGAATTCCATGCCGTAATCGATCTCGCCCGGCTCGACGTCCTGGAACAGGCGGAAGCGGTTGTGCGAGGCCACGTAGATGCTGACGCCGGGATTTTCCACCGCCACCTCGAAGCTCAGGCGCGCGATGGCTTCCACGTCGGCGCGCCAGTCGCCGGTCAGCGAGGGGATGCGCGTGAGCCGCTGGCGGTAGTAGTCGTTCAGCACGCCCGACACCAGCTGGTCCCGGCCGCCCAGGTAATAGTGGATCAGGCCCGGCGCCACGCCGAAGTCCTTCGCCAACTGGACCATCGAGATCTGGTCCAGCGGCACCGACTTGGTGAGCTGGATCGCGTGCTGGAGGATCGCCACGCGGCTGAGCATCGGCTCCGCGCCGATGGCGGAGTCCGCCTTGGACGGGCGGCCGCGGCGGCGCGGCGGGTTCGGTGCCTCCGGTGCGCCGGGCACGTTCGGCGCATTCGGCGCATTCCTCGCGGTCGGCGTCTTGTGGTCAGGCTCGGCGGCGGGCTTACGGGCAGCAGTACGGGCGGCGGGCATGGGAATCGGCAGCTCAGTGGATGCGCGGTGAACGCGCAGTGGACGTCCTCGGACGCCGGGCGCGGCGAAATTGCGCCCCTGCTAATTCTACCCGCCCGCCCCGGCGATGGCGAGTCAGGCGCCGGCTGGCTCCGGCACCGCCGCAGCGTGACCGCCCGGGCGCAGGTAGCGGCCCAGCGACAACGTCAGCACGCCGGCCGCCAGCAGCATGCACGGCAGCGCCAGCAGCGGCACGTCGTAGCTGCCGTGCCGGTCGAACCACGCGCCCAGGCCCACCGGCCCGATGACCGCGCCGAAGCCATAGCCGGAGAACGCGATGCCGAACAGCGCGCCGAACGCGCGCAGCCCGAAGTAGGAACGCACCAGATAGGAGATGAGATCGCCCTCCGCGCCGATGGTCAGGCCGATCAGCGTGGTGGCCAGCAGCAGCATCTGGTAGTCGTGCGACGCGCGCAGCAGGAAGATGCCCAGCGCGCCGCCGACGAAGAACACGCAGGCCACGAACGGCGCGTGGATGCGGTCGATCAGGATGCCGGTCAGGATGCGGCCCGCCAGCAGGCCCACGCCCACCATCGACGCGCTGCGCGCGGCATCGGCCGGGCTGAAGCCGCGGTCGGCGAACATCGCCGGCAGGTGCGGCCCGAGCGACAGCGTGGCCGACGAGGCCAGCACGAAGACCGCCCAGATCGCCCACAGGCGGTAGCTGCGCAGCGCCTGGCCGAACGATACGCCCTCGCCGGCCGGCGCCTTCGCCGTGCCCCTGCCGGGCGCCCTGCGCTCGCGCAGCAGCGCGCAGGCCGCCAGCGACAGCACGACGGAGCCGATGCCCAGCACCACATAGGCCGTGCGCCAGCCGAAGCCCGTCACCAGGTACTGCGCGGCCGCCGGCATCAGCACGGTGCCCGCGCCCAGCCCGCACATGGCGATGCCCAGCGCCAGCCCCAGGCGCCGGTCGAACCATTGCGGCAGCACCGCCAGATAGCCCAGCACCGAGGTGGCCGCGCCGAACACGCCCACCACGGCGGACAAGCCGATCCACAACGCCTTGCTGCCGTTCTGCAGCGCCATGCAGGCGGTGGCGGCGCCGAACACCAGCGCCGACACCGCGATCACGCGGCGGATGCCGAAGCGGTCCATCAGCGTGCCCACCAGCGGGCTGACCACCGCCAGCCCGAACATCGACGCCGCGTACGACAGCGACGCCTCGGAGCGGCCCCAGCCGAACTCGGTGGCCAGCGGCCGCACGAACACGCCGGCGGTGGCGTTGAACAGGGGCGCGTAGCCGGCCAGCATGCCGAGCGCGGCGCCGAAGATCACGGCGATATAGGTCCATCGGCCGGGGGCGCCGGCCGGTTGGCGGGAATGCTGCATGGTGCTTGTCTCCGTTTCGGGTGAAGCCGCCTCTGCGGGCGGCTGCGATGAGGTGATGCCGATGAAACCGTGGCCGTTATGCGAGGCCCGTTCTGCTGCCAAGGTAGGCGCCCGCATTCGGCGCCACCGCTTCGATGCCGAGCCGGCGCATCATCTGGCGCGCCGTGCAGACCGCCGTGGACGTGACCGGGATGCCGAGCGCGCGCTGCGCGGGCTCGATCGCCGGCAGCGACGGCATCTGCACGCAGGCGGAGAGCACCACCGTATCCACGCCGGCGGTGTCGAGCCGCTTGACGTCCTCCAGCAGTTGCATGGGGTCGCGCTCGCCGACCGCGAGGTTGTCGAGAATCGAGAAGTTCAGCACGTCCTTGACCTCGATGCCCTCGCTCTCCACGTACTCCACCACCGTGCGCGTGAGCGCGTCGCTATATGGCGCCAGCAGCGAGATGCGGCGCGCGCCGAAGTCCTTGAGCTCCTCCACCAGCGCGCCGGCGGAGGTCATGATGGCCGGCTGGTACGGCACGTCCTCGAGCGCGGCGAGCAGGTCTTCGACCACGCGGCGGTGATAGCCCTTGCCCATGCACATGGTGGCCACCAGGCACGCGGTGCTCATGACGTCCACGCGCGCGTCGGCCAGCTCCAGCGCGCAGCGGCCCATGTCCTGGTTCATCCGCGCCAGCTCCTCCGCCACCACGCGGTGCATGCGCACGCGGCTGGCGTGGAACGAGAAGCGCTCGGGAAGCGCCTGCATGCGGCCGGCGAAGATGGCCGGCACCTCGCGCTCCATCGTGATGTTGGAGCTGGGAACGATCTGTCCGATTCTGTATTGCATGATGTCGTGAATGTGATGCGCGCTTATGCACGCTTATGCGCCTACGCGCTTTCTGCCGCGTGGCCCGCGATGCGCTGGAAGGCGGCGAGCGCCGCGCGCAGCGAATCCGGGATCGGCGTGCCCACGCGCTCGTCCAGCCGCACGCAGATCGGCGAGAACATGGCGTCGAACACGGGCGTGCCGTCCGGCCGGCGCGCCACGCAGCGGATGTCGTAGGAGCGCGTGCGGATGGCCTCCACCCAGCACTCGATGTCGATCACGTCGTCCGGCCACAGCGTGCCGATGAACTCGAAGCGCATGCCCTTGCACGGCGTGCCCACGCCATGCACGGCACCGAGCCGCCCGGCGCCGCCGGCGAGGTGGTCGGAGAACAGGCCGACCGCGCCGAGCAGGTAGTCGGTGAAGCGGCCGGTGTAGACCACGCCGGCCGGATCGCAGTCGCCCCAGCGGACCACGCGGCGCACCACGAAGGGCTGTTCGCCGAGCACGTACTCGGTGGCGCGCATCATGGCTGCGTCGCGGCGGACCCGCCCATGCCACCCACGCCACCCACCCCGCCCGCGGCCAGCTCGGCCATCAGGTTGGGATACTGCTCGCGCAGGCGGTTGAGGTCCACGCGGCCGGTGCGCGTCATGAAGCGAAACACGAACTCGTGCGGCGTGGGCAGATCCATCCATTCGCGGATGCGCTCGTACCAGTTGTACGAGGCTTCCGACGCGCTGATCAGCTTGGCCTTCTCCGGGCGGCGCACCGCGTCGTAGCGCCGCAGCGCCGCCGGCACGTCGCCGGGGAACGCGACCACGGCGTCGGCCAGCGCGATGGCGTCCTCCATCGCGATGCGCGTGCCCGAGCCGATCGAGAAATGCGCGCTGGTCAGCGCGTCGCCGATCAGCACCTGGTTGCCGCAGTGCCAGGTCTGGTTGACGATCACCGGGAACTGGCGCCACACCGAATTGTTGGACACCAGCCTGTAGCCGCCCAGCTCGGCGGCGAAGATCCGCTCGAACAGCGCCTGGCGCGCCTCCTGCGGCATGGCCTCCATGCCGAAGTCGGTCCAGGTCTGGTGATCGCACTCGGCCACGAAGGTGCTCATGGTGTCGGAGTACGGGTAATAGTGCGCGATGAAATAACCGCCCTCGTATTTGCGGAACACCAGCGCCGGGTTGGCGAACGCCTTCTCCACGCCGTACCACGCGAAATGGTTGGTCAGGTTGCGCCGCGTGGTGCCGAAGCCCGCCTCGTTGGCCGCGCGCAGCAGCGAATTCACGCCGTCGGCGCCCACCACGAGGTCGGCATCGAGCGCGGAGAAATCCGTGATGCGCGTGTGGTAGGCAATGCGCACGCCCAGCTCGCGCGCGCGCGCCTGCAGGATCGCCAGCAGCCGGATGCGCGGAATCGCGCCGCCGCCCGCGCCCGGGCGCTTCATGGTGATGGGGTGCTCGTGGCTGACGATGGAATGCCGGTCGCTGAAGCGCATGGCCCCGGCCAGCGCGTCCACCACCGTGGGCGACGCCACCCGCAGGCTGGACAGGCCGGTGTCCGCCAGCACCACGCCGAAGCCGAAGGTGGCATCCTCCGGGTTCTGCTCGTAGATGTCGATCTCCACCGCCGCCAGGCGCTCCTTGAGCAGGATGGCAAGAAACAGCCCCGACGGGCCGCCGCCGATGATCGCGACCTTCATCACGCCCTTCATCACGCATCCTCCGGCGAAATCAGCAAGGCATCCATGTCGAACTGCTCGATGCGCCCCGCCAGGCCGCCGGTCAGCGCGCCATACCAGACCGCCGGCTTGAAGCCGAGCGCCTTGCGCCGCAGCGCGATGCGCGGGTTGCCATCGATGCGCACATAGCCATTGCCCAGCGCCGTGGTGGCGTAGCCCTCGGTGCCGCGCGCCACGTCGATCAGCGCGGCGAACTCCGGCACGTCCAGCACGTAGACCGAAGCCTTGCCGCCCGGCTGCGGCGCGGCGCCGATACGCGCGGCCTTGCGCTGCCACACGGGCTCGATGGAGCCGAAGCCCGCGCCCTCTTCCTCCAGCTCGATGGCGGCGTCGATGGTGAGCTGCGCGTCGCGCGCGTCCGCCGCGCTGAACGGGCGCACCTGCCAGGTGATCTCGATCGGGTAGCCGTTGGGGTCGTTGAAGTAGATCGACTCGATGACCTCGTGGCGGATCTGGTAGCGCAGCGCAATGCCCACCGCCTCCACGCGCTGGCGCCATTGCAGCAGCTCGGTCTCGTCGCGCACGCGCCAGGCGGTGTGGGTGGCGCGGTCCTGGTAGTGCTCGCGCACGGTCAGCCAGTCCGGCCGCTCGGTGCCGATGTAGTAGAAGAAGGCGATGGTGCTGCCGTTGCCGCTGTCGAAGAAGAAGTGCAGGAAATCGGCATGGTTGTCCGGGCCCCAGCCCTTCGCCGAGATCGCGTGCACCAGCGGCAGGCCGAGCAGGTCGCGGTAGAAGTGCACGGTCTCGCCCAGCTTCCAGGTCGGGCGCGCGGTGTGGTGCACGCCATGCAGTTGCACGGACGGCGCCGCGCCAAGGTTTTTCGCTTCTGTCATGTCACTTCCCTTCGGTTGTGGTGCTGATGGTGGTGCTTGTGGTGCCGCTGGCCGCCTCGGCCGCCAGCATTCCGACGATCCGCTCGCGCAGCAGCGCCTTGCTCAACTTGCCCGAGGCCGTGAGCGGAAACTCGCGGACGACTTCCAGCCGCTCCGGCCACTTGAACTTGGCCAGTCCGGCCTCCTGCAGGTACGCCGTGAGCTGCGCCAGCGAGAGGTCCGTGGCCGGCGGCTTGGGGATGACGAAGGCGCAGACGCGCTCGCCGTACACGCGGTCGGGCATGCCCACCACGGCGCAGGCCAGCACCAGCGGGTGCAGGTTGATGACGTTCTCCAGTTCCTCGGCGTTGATCTTCTCGCCGCCGCGGTCCACCACGTCCTTGATGCGTCCGCAGAAGAAGTAATAGCGCTTGCCCTCGACCTCGCGCGACGACATCAGGTCGCCCGAGCGGTAGAAGCCGTCCGCGGTGAAGCGCGTGACGTCCTCCTGCTCCGACTTGTAGTAGCCGCGGATGGTGTACGGGCCGCGAAACAGCGCCTCGCCCACTTCGCCGTCGGCCACCGGGTCCTCGGTGCCGGGGTGGACGATCCTGACCTCGTCGTGGGCGCAGACCGGGCTGCCGACGGAGGTATCGCGGATTTCCTGCGGATCGTCGCGGCGCGCGAACATGATCACGCCCTCGGTCATGCCGAAGATGTGGTGCGCCGGCGAGCCGGTCAGCCGCGTCAGGCCAGCGGCATTCTTCGGCGCGACGAAATTCCGGCGCGCGCGGCCCGCCGCGTCCGCGCGGGCCAGCTCCGGCGCAATGCGCGTGAGGATCGGGCCGGCCACGCCGAACCACGTCGGCTGGTAGTTGCGCACCAGCGCCTGCAGGCTTTCTTCGCCGATGTCGGGCGTCACGGTGACGGTGGCGCCAATCAGCAGGAACGGCCCGAAGAAGCAGCCCATGTTCAGGTTGTGCATGTACGGCGTGGGGAAGAACAGCACGTCCTGCGCCGTGTAGCCGTTGCAGGCGGCCACGGCCCGCATGTTGTAGAGATACTCGTTGTGAAAGCGCGGGATGATCTTGGGCACGCCGGTGGTGCCGCCCGAGAGCTGGAACACGGCGGCCTGGAACGGGTCATGCGTGACGTCCGCCAGCATGGCGCGGGCGCGTTCCAGCGGCATGCCGTCGATCAGGTCCGCCAGCAGCACGGCGCGCCCGCGGCGCTCGCCGCGCGCCTGGAGGATGTAGGCCAGGCTCGGCACCTCGGCCTGCATCTCCTCGGCAAAGGCCACGTCGTCGAACTTCGGGTCGTCGCCCTGCACGAAGTGCAGGCGCGCCGCGCACAGGTTGCCCAGGTAGCCGATCTCCAGCTTGCGGAACGCCTGCAGCGAGCACAGCGGGATGATGCCCGCCTTGAGGCAGCCGAAGAAAGCCAGCAGCAGCTCGTTGCAGTTGCCGCACTGGAACACCGCGCGGTCCAGCGGCTTCATGCCCAGCGCCAGCAGCGCCGCGCCGAGGCGGTCGGTGCGCTCGTCCAGCTCGCCATAGGTGATGTCGCCCTCCGGGCCGGCCAGCGCCACGCGGCCGGCATGCTGCCGGAACGACGCCTGGAAGCCGCCGGTGAGCGTCTCCTGCGTCAGCACGCCCTCGGCGACGTAGCGCCGCAGGCGCTGCTCGTCCGGGTATCTCACGCCCGCCAGGGGCTCGGCGGGGCGCACGGTTGAAATCTGCTGCATGTTTTGTCTACCTCGTCTGTTTTTTTCACGGGCCGCCGGCGAGGGCGCGCCGCGTTGTCCGCATTGTTGCGCCTACACCATCGTTTCGCGCAACCACGCCACGATGTGCCGGCCCGCGATCTGCTGGCCCGGTTCCTCGTCGCGGCCCAGCGCCATGCCGTGGTGGTTGCCGCGCACGCGGATGTGGCGCTTGTGCTCGCTGGGGATCTGCCGGTAAATCGCCTCGATGTCCGCCGGGAAGGTGCACTGGTCGCCCGTGTATTCCAGCAGCAACGTGGGCTGGTGGACCGCGCCGAGCGTCTTGTCCAGCGCCGCGTTGGACGCCAGCCCGGACCACGTCGACAGCCACGACTCGGGCGTCACCACGCGCGCGAAGCCCACGCTGCCCCAGTTGGAGACGAACGGGTCCTTGCCCCACAGCGAGCCGGTCTTGCGGTCGGACGGATCGAGCGAGATGTCCCACGAGCGCAGGTCCGCATCGGTGCGCCAGACCTCGAACACCGGGGCATGCGCGGCGACGCGGCGGTCTTCGTCCGCGCCGCTGCCCGCCTTGAGGCGCTGCCGCGCCTCGTGCTTGGCGCGCAGCATCTGCCGCGCGCGCGCGTCGATGCGCGCCACGCGCTCGGCCTGCGCCTGCCGGTAGCGCTGCGCGAACGCCGGCGCATACTGCCCGCGCCCGCTGGCGGCATCGAAGCCGTTGGCCGCGGAGAACGGATCGAGCGACGGGTCCGTCCGCATGGGATCGTCCTCGTCGACGACCGAAGGGTCGAGCCCGCTCATCAGCAGCTTGCCCTGCCCCGGGTGCGGCGACACCAGGATGATGCCGTCGGCCTCCGGCATGTGCAGCTCGCCCAGGTTGGTCGGGCGGCCGCCCGGCGTGCGGGCGATGCGCAGCTCGCGCGGCGTCAGCGCCTGCTGGTTGTAGAAGGTGTAGAGCCCGGCGCCGCCCGAGTTGCCGAGCAGGACGATGCGCGCGTAGCCCAGCTCGCGCAGGTGCGACATGCCCGCCGCCACGTCGAACAGCGCGATCTCGTGCTCCAGCCGCAGGTCGTTGCCGATGGAGCGCGGCCCCTGCACCCAGCACGCGCAGCCGGCGTCCAGGATGAACGGCACGAGGTAATGCGTGATCGCCATCTCGCGCGGATGCATCAGGCAGACCACGGTCTTCTCCGCGCCCGTCACCGTGAACAGGAAACCCAGCGTGCGCTGGCCGTCCGCGGTGCCGAGCGCGTAAGGCACCATCTGATAAGGGCGCGTCATCAGCCTTGCGTCCCACGACGCGCCCCGCATGCCCGCAGTCACCTGCGCCTTGCCGTTGTCCGTCACGACGTCTCCTTTCGTTTCTTCTCGTTTAAATTCCACCATCTCAATAATCTAGACTTAATTTGATATGCTGTCAATTAATAACGCGCCACTGGCCGGCGAACCGCATGCCTCAGAACTTGTGGCGGATGCCCAGCGCAACGCCCAGCATCGCGTTCCTGCCGTTGGCCAGCGCATAGCTGTTGCCCAGCGACAGGCTGTTGGCAAACCCGATCGACGCGGAATCCAGCATCAGCCCGGCATTGCGCGCATAGGCCGTGGTCACGTAGACATCGGTGCGCTTGGACAGGTTGTAGTCCGCGATCAGCGAGACCTGCCACGGATTGGCCACCTGGCTGCTGCCGTACAGGTTCTTGAGATTGTCGTAGTCGTACTCCACGGTCAGCCCGAAAGCCGGCGTGACCTGGTAGATGGCGCCCACCCAGTAGAAATCGTCGCGCCCGGTCAGCGTGCCGTTCTGGTCCCGGTTCTGCCCCCAGCGGTAGCCGCCCATGACCCGCGCCTGCCCGAACGCATAGCTTGCCGCCGCCACCGCCTTCTTGACCGTGCCGCTGCCCGTGCCGCTGCCCGCGCCGATGGTCGGGTTGAACTGGTCATAGCCCAGCGTCATGCTCAACGGCCCGGCGGAATACGCCGCCGCCACGCCATAAGCGCTGTCGCGCCGGAACTGCCCCGGCACCTCGCCATTGCCGCCGATCGCCGTGCCCGCGGCCGCCACCTGCGGCAACGCCAGTCCGGTGCCGAACGACCAGTGCGCCACCGCCGTAAGCGGGCCGAACGTGCCCGTGTACTTCACCACGTTGTCCTCGCGGAAGTTGGCGCCCGTGAGCATCACGATCGGCTCGTACTGCGTCGCAAAGTAGGCTGGCACGAAATTGGCGATGTTGTCGAACAGCGAGGTGTACTGCCGCCCCAGCGTGATCTGCCCATACCGCGCGCTCTGCAAGCCCACATAGGCCTGGCGGCCGAACAACCGGCCGCTCTGCTGCGTGGTGCCCGTATCCAGGTTGAACCCCGTCTCCAGCACGAACAGCGATTTCAGCCCGCCGCCCAGATCCTCCACGCCGCGCAAGCCCCAGCGCGAGCCGGACAAGCCGCCGGAACTTAACCGGTACACATTGTTGGACGCCCCCGGATTGAAGCCGTTGGCCGCCGTCGGCACCACGCCCGCGTGATTGACGAACTCCAGGTTCATGTCCGCCACGCCATACAGCGTCACCCCCGACTGCGCCCACGCCGCGCCCGAACCGGCGAGCAGGCAGGCCAACGCCATCCGTCCGTATCGCCCATACCGCCCGTACTGCCCATGCCGCCCGTACTGTCTGCACTTCATGTCTGGTCTCCTCCTTCGATTTATGTTTTGTCCACACCGCCGCCATCTACCTCTACCGCTACATCCCACCCCTCATATTGCTAGCATGGCAATTAATGTAGGTTAATTTTGATAGTGACTCAATTTATGGTTTTCCCGGGTACGAGCGAAGAGAGCGCCACGCGCGGTGGCCAGTGCACATCAGGGAGGCACTTCGGCGATATCCGCCGCGCGCGGGCGGCTACAATGCAAAGCGCGACGGCGCCTCCGGCGAGGCCCGCAACCGCCCGGAGAACCGCATGCCCCACGACCCGAAGCACTTCAGGCCCCTGGACCCCGGCCGCGTGAACACCATGGACGGCGTGGAACTGCAATACTGGTGCGCGGAGCTCAACTGCTCGCCCGCCGAACTGCAGGAAGCCGTGGCCAGCGTGGGCGACCACATCTCCGCCGTGCGCGCCCGGCTCGAAGCGCTGTATCCCGACAGGCGGCACGGGTAAGCCCCGGCCGCCCGCGGTACTACGGTACGGCTCAGCGGCCGGTCAGGGCAGCGCCTGCCGCGCGTCCGGCGCGACCATCTCGCTCAGCACCAGCGTCTCCTGCGCCAGCCCGGCCGCCAGCGACAACAGCCGGCCGCGCAGCTCCGCCGCCGGATTGTTCCCGCCCGACGCGGCGTAATCGCTTGCCACCGACAACAGCGCATGCAACTGCGCCGCCTTCTCGGCAGCCACGCTCAGCGGCGTCTCGCACGGCATGTGGGCGGTCACGAACATGTCGGCGCCGGTGTGCTCGACGGTGATGCCTTGGCGAGTGTGCTTAGGCATGGGTGGCCTCCGCTTGGGGGATGGGCGGGTGGGCGGAGATACGGACGATGAAGAGAGATGAGTGCCCGGAATGGGCGAATGAAGACTTCGGCATGAGTGCCTCCTGTGAACGGGACTTCAATCCCGCACCCCGCTGTCAATCGAGGTGGGCGGGCGCAAGGCAGGGTTGACAGACCGACACAGGACCGGCGAGCCCGAAGGCTCCCCCACCCAGGCCCGCCCGTAGGGGCGTGCGAAGGCATAACGGACGAAAAAAAGCCGCCAGGAAATCGGCGGCCATCCGCCTGTGTTCGGGCTGTCAAACCCTGTCGCTGTTGTTTCAGCGACCCACGAAGTATACCTTTGGCCGCACTAGGCTGGAAGCCGCGCCAGGGAACGGATGTGTAAACTTTTGATTCCGATCCGCCAGCGACAACATCATGCACTACGTGGGAGGTACACCGCCATCCAGTTGGCCGCTTACAACATACCGAGGGTCGCCCATACCTCCTCCAGTGCCGGCCTGCTAATTTAGAGGCTCGAACCACGCGAAGGACACGCATGCCCAAGCAACGATACCCCTGGACCCGACACGCCGCCGCCGGCGCCATCGCACTCGCCACCCTCTTTGCAGGCTGCGCTGCCCAATCCCCCATGACGCCCATCCCCAACCCCGGCCCCCAAGGCGCCCGCGGCACCCCTGAAGGCTGCCAGGCCGACAAGCTCGGCGACGACGCCCTCATCGGCAAGACCGAAGCAGATGCCATCGCCCTGCTCCAGGGCTGCGCGTGGCGCTTCGGTAATCGCGAAGGGCAGCATATGCCTGGGACAATGGATTACAACCCGCAGCGGCGGACGTTGGATGTTAAGGATGGGAAGGTGGTGGGGGTTAGGCGGGGGTGAGGGATGGGGGATATTTGTTTGGTGAGGATGGCTGATATCGGCCAGAAGCTGCCGGTCAGCATTTATTCTTGTCTGACCGCCTCAGGTCGGTAACTGCCCTCTGTGTCCGGCGCTCGACCCTGTTGCGAGGTCGTATGCAGACCCAGTGTGTGGCAGCTTGCCAGGCGCGCGCGAGGCAGCGTCGGCTTCGGCGTGCTGGCAACTGGCGGCCCAGAAGTCCCGCTCAGCCTGACCGGCCCCGCTGGCGCCTCCGCGCGTCAGCGCGGTCCCAGCCTCGAGGTCGGGTAGGCGTGCTGCCCGCTACTGACGGTGCCGGCTTGGGCGGCGTGCCGGCCGGTGCCGGCGTCGTCTCGGTTCGGGCTGCAAGGTGAGCCAGCATGTGGGCGCTGGAGTCTGCTCTCTCTCACGGGTGTGCGTGCCGGCAGTTGGTGGCCCCGGCCGGTCGCTGCCGGTGCCGTGGGGCAGTGGGGGCGCTAGCCGGCTCACGGATGAGCGGTTCGCATCGGCACGCCGGCAGCTGGTGGGCCTGTCCGCGCATGGCGTTGCCGTGCGGGATGCGGACCAGGTCCGGTGCGAGCCGAGGTGCGCCGGCGGGCTGGCAACCCGCGGCGCTGAAGACCCTGGCCAGCTTGCCCGGCAACGCTGGCGCCTGTAGCTCTCTGCCTGCGCAGGCCTGATGCTAGCCTCTCGCGGGAGGGCCAGCCGGTCCGTACACGCCTCACGGCGGTGGCCGGTAGCCTTGTCGACCATGCTGGCGTCGGCGGCGCTGCCGACGCTGCCAGCAACGGCGGCCCGGAACGGTGACGTCTGAGCAGTGTGGGCGAGGAGAGTGGCCGTGCACGTCACCGCTACAATGGCCGCAGCCATTTGCAGACATTCGACAGTCTGTGGAGAATCGCCTACGGCGCGCGAGAAAATAATCCGAAAAAGATTTGGGGAAAGACGGATGACAGTGTTACGGGGCTATCTTCACGATGTCTGGCTCTGTCCGGACGACTTCGGCAACCGCCTTCCCGCATGTATCCCTCATGGACCTGACGGCGACGCGGCGCGTTCGTTGAACGAGCCGGGGAGTGAATGGGTCTGGACGTTCTGGGCATCATCACATGCTGATGCGATGAGTATTTACTATTCCTTTGTCGGTTATGGGGAGTATTTGCCGAGCGTTGAAGACCTTCTTCCCTACTCACAAGCCATGTGTGAGCGGCAAACCGATTATTTGACGCAGCATCCCTGTTCGGATCAACCATGCCATCGTGCTTAGGTGCGATCGCATCGACCCTCCTGCTGCCGGACCCTCCTCAATGTGCAACGCTGAAACGTGCGTCAGCTAGCCATCGGTTGTCCGCTAAGGGTCGATAACGGCCGCGGCATCCCGCTGAATTTCTGCTCGATTGGGAAGCCAAGACTCTCGGAACCCACGAGCAGTGACCTTGGTCGAGAATTGACGGTAATTGCTCCTCACAAGACGCCAACTGAAAAGCACCAGTCATGACACACCTAACCGATATCTTTGCAGACTGCAAGTACCTCTATCTCGACAGGTTGTTCGAACCGACCGAGAATCAATTGACGATGCGAATCCTCGAGGCTAGGGGAAATGGTCCGATCCCACCCTCACTTCTGGACGCCGAACCGTTGAAGCCCCTGAAGGAGCATCTCGGCGACGCGAAGACCATTGAGCATTGTGCGGGTTGCCGTATCTTCGAAATTACGTGGACGAGCTATGTTGGATATTCTGTGCTCAACGAAAGCTTCGCGCTACCAGAGCCGGAGACTTCTATCCGCATTGGTCATCTCTTTGTCGAATATACGTCGTCCACCTACCTGGACTATCTCAAGCAAGCTTCTTGGGCCTGTGCGGACTACCCCGGCCCATACAGGCATTGGGCCGCGCTCTGTCTAAATCATATTGTTGACGTCGCCTCCGTCGACGAGCCAACAGTCGCAGTCTCGATTTCGTCAGAAAATGAAAGCGTCCAGCAGGGCAACTTCAACGTTCAGATTCACCGCAGTTGACATTGATGTTCGCCATCTTCCGGGTGTGCTGGGGCAATGCCGTGGATGGATAGTCGCTCTTGGCACTATTGAAAGACCGCGGCAGCCGTTCGTATCAGGTGAGCCTTTGGCACAAGACACCCGTTAGTGGCTAGGTGAATCAAAGCCCCCTCCTCCATTGGATCCACCTAACTCGTCCCCGCCAAGCCCCAACAGAAAATCACCTGCCAGTTCCACACACGAATCAAAACTCAATTGAAACCCCAGCCGCCGGATGCTGTTGAACTGCTCCCGCATGATCGGCGCGCCAGCCCTTACTTGCTCGACAAAAGCCCGTGCATGCCGACCCAGATACGGCGCGGCGGCACTCAACGCTTGTGGCTCCCGCTCGATCACCATAGCCAGATCGAACAAGTCCCGCGCCGTCGCACGGTCGCCCCGATGGTAGAGCTTCTTGGCCACGATTTCCGCCGCGGTCTCGACCTTGACAGGCTGTCCCATGATTTCCCAGACTTCGAAGGGGTTTTCGGTGAGGTTCTGAGCGGCGACGATATCGATCTCGCCCGCATCGAGGACCAGCTTGACAAAGTTTGCTTGCTCCAGATAGTCGGCCGAAATCGCTTCCGCCGCATCGCTTAGACGGGGCGTCACATAGCCAATATATTGCGGGTCTGGCACAAACAGATCGATATCGCGGGACAGCCGATGGTCATAGCGAAGCATCAGAACGGTGCCACCGCCAAATGTCCAGAACGGCTCGATCCCACCATGCTTACGCACCTCATCCATCAAGGTAAAGGCATGCGGAAACAGGCTTTCCCAGGTGTCGCCTCTCAGTTTCACCTTCATGCCCACAGACCTCCGCGCGTGGCCGTCAACGCCTGCGCCAACTTGCGCAAGTTCTTCCAGATCTCGGATGGTTTGCGCTGCTGCCTGGTGGCGACTTCCGCCACGACCTTGGCGACTAGCTGGAGCGGGGCTTCGTCGAGGACCTGGGCGAGATGCGGACGGAAGGCCGGCGGCACCTGGCCAGTGACCAACGCCTGCTCAAGTTCCTCGGGCGTCAGTTCTCCGACATAGCTGACACTGGCCCCTTTCGCGGCCATCCACAGCGCCCTGGTTGGCCTTCCCTCGGCTTGCCGTTTGGATTCCGGATCACCCACCTCCAGCGACAAACCAAGCACATCCAGCAGCCGCCCCAGGGTATCGAGTGTGGCATTGACGTGACCCTGCTCTATCCCATTGAGTGACTGACGCGATACATTAGCCATCTCCGCCAATTGTTGCTGCGTGAGGCCCAAAGCGATCCGCTTGCCCTGGACGGCAGTACCGAGCGTTGCTGCGTTCATCTTGCCCTCCAATTTTGTCAAGTATAGACGACAAAATTGGCTTGGCCTATGCTTTCTGGGCCACAGGATATACCCTGCGCCGTCTGGGACGTAACCGCATATCATTTCAGCCAACCAAAGCGAAAGCGGGCTTGATGATTGCCCCGATGAGGCCGCCATGCCCCCTAACCGATATGACCGCCAACGGCCAGGAGCGGTCATCGACGGTTTGCTGTCCACTTGGTTTTACAGCGCCTCAATCGATTTTCCTATGTAGAAGCAGTCTAAAATGTAAACTTGGTCCTGAGATCTACGCGCCTACCCGGGGGGGCTTCATGAATCCACGACGCGTTCACGAACTTATGCGTCAGCATTTTCCATCTGTGGACGCGGCATCAAGAGAATGGATTCATATCATCGCTCCTGATGGTCTTCGCGAACCAGAACTACTGCATTTGCTAGAGAGATTTATCCCAGCAGACTTTGTTCTCATCGAAGTGCATCGAAAGCTTGGCGGCTATATTGCCAGAGATGAGGCTATTAAATTTACTGCCGCTCACTGGGGTGAAGGCGAGATCCACATAGCCGACCGGGATTTTCGTGGTTTCGTTGTCATTGGCCATAATGGCGTTGCAACTGGGTGGTCCGACAAAAAGTAGCGCCGAGTCCTTCTCTCGTTCGTCCTTTAGGCTTCCTGCGGCGACGGTCCGCCAAGGGTCGACCACAGCCCGTCGCCGCTGGGTTCACCAGCCGCCCTGGGCAATCGGGCACTTACCGGCCATCTGCGAACATTGGCGAGCGACTTCGCGTAAACGTTGTGGCGGCCGATATGGCTCAGCGACGGAACTCCGACTGCGACCGTGTTCGTGACATTTACGATTGAAGCGACCGCCCATCACCCTAAACGTACAGGCTCAGTACCCGGCTGCGGTTGGAAGCAGTCATGCTTCGCGTGCTCAGTCCCTGCAGTAGCCTTCGCCCGCCCGGACCGTCAAACAGTTCTTCTTGTCGGCGAGCCATTTCATTCCGGTCTCGGCGCCGTCGGTGGCGCGAATGACCTCCCTGGTCCCGTCGCGGTCGAATTCGATTCCGCCATCGGCATACCTGCCCTCGAACTTGCGCGGACCATCGAGATTCTGCACGGTGACATCGTACTTACCATGGCCACCGACCAGCTCAAGGAACGTGCCTTCCGGTCCGGTCCACTTGCCGAGCCATTCATCAGTGCGCGGTGCACTGACGGTAGCCGGCGTGTTTTCCGCACTCTTCTGAGAGAATGAGTTGCGATCCGAGCATCCGGCCATGGAAACGATGGCGACCAGCAATGCGGCGAGGAAGATATGGGGTGTCTTCATCAGTCGACTGACATGGGAATACATATGCGGATTTTCGCACGGCTGTCGAACAGGCTCTGTCCGCGCCCCTCTGATTGCCCGCCGTGCGGCCACGGACCAGTCAAATCGCCATTTCTTGCAGGAGTCGGGATCGACGCGTCAACGGTAGCGCGATTCGCCATACCTTCTGCTACGAGGGACTTTCGCTTACCTCTTGCCGGTTAGCTGGCGAGTACTGTATATTTATACAGTACTCGCCGCATCCCGGAAAAGCTGGCTCCTGAAGTCAATCCTGTGCGGCGCCCGTGCTTTCTCTCCCCACCTCGAAAGGCAATCATGTTCGTGGACCGCACCGAAATCATCAACGCCGCCAAGGCCCTGCGCGCCAGCCAGGAAGAATCCAGGTACAGCAAGCTCGTCGCGCTCGCGAACAAGCAACTCAAGGCCATGCAAACGGCAATCCAGAAGGGCAAGGAAGAATTCGAGACCAGACTGGTACTTGACATCAATGAAGACAATCCGCAAGCAGCGCTAGAACCGCGCGCGCAACGGCTAGCCGACGACCTCAGAGCGCAGGGCTACACCGCAACGGTGGCCACGTTTGCCGAGGTCAGCACCGACCGCAAGAACTGGACACCGAATATCACGGTCGCCATCGGTCTGGGCGACATGGTTTCCGAAGTCGACAATGCGATAGCGAAAAGTACCGCGACCAACGAGACGGAAGTCGCGCTGGCTGGCGAAGCTGCCAGCGAAATAGCCTGACAGCAAGCGGATGATCCGACATAGGGACCGGCATCACGGGGTTCGCGCACAGTCGCGTGAGTGATGACTGTTCCTACGAAGGAAATCCGCGCGCGATCACTGCTCGAATCGTGCACAAATGGCTGGCTGCTTTTGAGTCTGTCGAGAGACCGCTCAGGGTCGGCAACGGCCGCGGCATCCCGCATATCCCATGCCGCCAGCCAATGCCTCCCGGCGGCACAGATCCTCACGCTACCGCGGCCCCCCCCTACGCTGCGGCGCTAGGTCGTGCGGAAACAACCTCATGCCACCGCTTCACCGCGACGTGCGTCTCGGGAATCGGCATCGCGAACGCCTTCGTCGCGAAGTCAACGGCAGCGAGTCCGGTGATGTCCGCCGCGGAAAAGCTGTCCCCCGCAATGAACGCGGCACGGCCCAGCTGCGTCTCCAGATCGTCGTAGAAATTCGCGACCCGCTGCTTGCTCCGCTCGACCAGCGCCGGGATCTGGTCGTACCCGTGCGGCCCCGAAATGGCGCGCCCCTTGAGTCCCGCGACGGCATTGCGAACGCCTTCCATCACTGCGGCAAACCCCTCGATCTCCATGCGCCGTTCCCACATCGCGACCACGGCCTTGTCTGCCGCGGTCTTGCCATACAGCGATGGCGGCGTGTGCGCATCGTCGAGATAGCGCATGATCGTTGACGCTTCGCCGATGACCGTGCCGTCGTCGAGCACCAGCGTCGGCACGACGCCGCGCGGATTGATCGCGCGATAGGCTTCCGAGAGCTGCTCCCGCGTGCCGAGATCGACCGGCACGCGTTCCACTTCCAGGCCCTTTTCCGCAATCAGCATCCTGACACGGCGCGAGTTTGGCGAGCCGTTGGCATGATAAAGCTTCATTGTTTTCTCCACTTGGCGTTTCGGAATTTCAAAGTTTCAGAGCTTCGAGCCGCCGTCGACGCGCAGCGTCTCGCCGGTAATCCATCGCGCCCGGTCGGAGGCGAGAAACTCGACCGCCGCGCCGATGTCGTCGGGTTCGGCCATGCGCTTGAGTGCCTGCATGCCAAGCGTGAAGGCCCTGCCTTCCTCGCTCCTGGCGAAGCTGGACATCTCGGTCGGCACCACGCCGGGCGCCACGGCGTTGACGCGGATGCCGCGCTCGCCAAGTGCGGAGGCGAAGTGCCTGACGAGCGTGTCGATGGCGCCCTTGGTTGCCGAGTACGCCGGCAGTGTGCCCACGGCGGCATGCGCCGCGAGCGACGACAGCAGCACCACGCTGCTGCCCTTGCACATGACCGGCAGCAATTGCTGGACGAGGAAGAACGGCGCCCTTACGTTCACGGCGAACAGGTCGTCGAAGTCTTCCACCGTGGTGTCCTCGATGGTCGCCGCGCGCGAGATGCCGGCATTGGCCACGAGGACGTCGAGCCGGCCGCCGATGATGGCGCGCGCCTGCTTTGCCAGCGCATGGGGACCATCGGGAGCGCGCAGATCGGCGGCGATCTTCTCGGCCTTGCCGCCGAGTGCGCGGATCTCGGCCACGACCGCATCCGCGTCGCGCGCCGCCTTTCCGTAGTGAACCAGCACCTGCGCGCCAGCCCTGGCCAGCGCGAGCGCGCTGGCGCGGCCGATGCCCCGCGATGCGCCCGTCACGAGCGCGGTCTTACCAGTCAATGTGTTCATGATCGATGGTTCCCTCGTTTGTGCCGATTTCGTGCCGATTTCATGCCGCTTTCCAGACCGGGTAATCGGTGTAGCCCCGCGCGTCGCCGCCGTAGAAGGTGGCGCGATCGTAGGGATTCAGCGGCAAGCCCGTGCGCAGGCGCGACGGCAGGTCCGGATTGGCGATGAAGTGCCGCCCGAAGGCCACCGCGTCGACATGGCCGCGCGCGATTTCGGCCTGCGCCTCAGTGCCGTCGAACCCGCCCGCGGCGATCACCGGTCCGCCGAAGTGCGCGCGCAGGTCGCGCGCCGCAACGGCATGCAGGCCGGCGGCGATCTCTTCCGAGCCCACCACGCGCGGCTCCACGACGTGCAGGTAGGCCAGTTGCCGGCCCGACAGCGCCTGCGCCACATAGCGGAAATCCGACTCGGAATCGCTGTTGGACATGCCGTTGAACCCGCTGCTCGGCGACAGCCGCACGCCGACACGTCCCGCGCCCCAGATCGTGCGGACGGCATCCACCACCTCGATCAGCAGGCGCGCGCGGTTTTCGATCGGGCCACCGTAGCGATCGGTACGCCGGTTGCTGCCGTCCTGCAGGAACTGGTCGAGCAGATAGCCATTGGCGGCGTGGATCTCCACGCCATCGAACCCGGCCTGCAGGGCACGTCTGGCGGCGCTGGCATAGTCGTCGACGACAGCGAAAATCTCCGTGGTTGCAAGCGCCCGCGCCGGCGAGACCGGCGTCCACCCGTCCGCCGTGAAGGCGACGCCCTCGTAGGGCACGACCGAGGCCGTGACCGGCGCCGCGCCGCCGGTCAGGCTCGCGTGCGAGGTCCGGCCGACATGCCACAGTTGCGCGACGATACGCGCGCCGCGCGCATGCACGGCGGCCACGATCGGTTTCCAGGCTGCCATCTGGGCATCGGTGTACAGCCCGGGCGCCCCGAGGTAGCCCCGGCCCGTGGCCGAGACCGTGGTGGCTTCGCCGATGATCAGGCCGCCCGCCGACGCGCGCTGCGCGTAGTAGTCGCGCATCAGGGCATTGGGCACGTCGCCGTCCCGGTCGGCGCGCAGCCGGGTCAGCGGCGCCATGACGACGCGATGATCCAGCCGGATCTCGCCCAGTTCCAGCGAGCTGAACAGTGTGTTGGTGTTGGACATGATGGTTCTTTCCAGAATGAGGTGGCGCGTATCAACCGGCGGTCTTGCCGCCGTCGACGGTGAGGATCTGGCCCGTGACAAACGCCGCGCCCGCGGACGCGAGATAGATCACGGCCGCCGCGATGTCCTCGGGCTTGCCGAGGCGGGCCAGCGGTACGCCGCCGGCCAGCGCGGCCTTGTTCTCCGGCGTCCCCGTGAAGCGGTCGAGCATGCCGGTCTCGGTGGGTCCCGGCGCTACCGCGTTGACGCGCACCCCGGTGCCGGCGACTTCGAGCGCCGCCGACTTCGTGATGCCTTCCACCGCATGCTTGCTGCCCGCGTAGACCGAGGCATAGGCCGCGCCTTCGTGGCCGTAGGTCGACGAGATGTTGATCACGACACCGGAACGCTGCGCCGTCATGACGCGAAGCTCGTGCTTGAGGCTGAGCAATGTGCCCAGCACATTGGTGTCGAACGTGGCCGCATAGCTGTCGGCGGTCTGCTCGGTCACCGGACCCGGCCTGCCTTCCGTGCCGGCATTGTTGACGGCGACATCCAGCCGGCCGAAGCGCGTCACGGCCTGATCGACGAGATGGCGGACGTCCTGGTCGTGGCGCACATCGGCCTGCACGAAGAAGGCATCGGCGCCGAGCTCGCGCAGCTCGGCTTCGAGCGCGGCGCCTTCGGCGGGCCGGCGGCCCGAGACGACGAGCTTCGCGCCGGTGCGGGCGAATGCGACGGCGGTGGCGCGGCCGATGCCGGTCAGTGCGCCAGTGATGAGAACGACGGGATTGCTCATGGGAAACTCCTGTAAAGTATCGCTGCCACGCATGGGTTGGCGTTGCGCGGATAGCGGAACACGGTCGCTACAGGAGCCAATCTAGAGGCTTTCAGCACCCGCGAAAAAGACTTTGTAAGCCTGTAGGCATGCCTGTCAGGCATGAGGCGGATGGCACACGGATGGAACTGAGACATCTTCGATATTTCATCGCGGTGGCGGAAGCGGGCAGCCTGACCGAGGCCGCGGCCAATCGGCTTCATACGTCACAGCCCTCGCTAAGCCGGCAGATCCGCGATCTGGAGGAACAGGTCGGCGTGGAACTACTGCGCCGCAGCGCGCACGGCGTGACGCTGACGGACGCAGGCCGGGCCTTCATCGACCATGCGCGGCTGGCCATGGCGCAGGTCGACGCCGCGGTGGAAGCGGCCCGCCGCGCGGCACAACCCGCCAAGCCGCGCTTCGGACTCGGCTTTCTGACCGGCCAGGAGATGACATGGCTGACGGACGCCATGCACTTGCTGCGCGCGGAGCTGCCGAATATCGAGGTGAGCGTGTCGAGCGACTACTCCACGGAGCTGGCCGCCGCGGTGGCCCACGGCAAGCTGGACGTCGCCTTCATGCGCGCCGAGCCCGGATACGACCTCGAATACCAGGTCGTTGCCAGGGAACCGCTGGTCGTGCTGATGCCGAGCGACCATGCATTGACCGCGCGCGCCGCGCTGCGCGCGGAGGATCTCCGGAACGAGCCGTTCATCGCGATGGGAGACAAGGCGAGAGTGCTGCGGCAGGTCGTCGACGCCTATCTGGCCAGTTCGGGCGTAGACGTCGAGATCGCGCAGAGCGTCGACAATCCGGCCATGGTGATGTCGCTGATTGCATCGACCCGGGGCGTGACGCTGATCCCGGCCTATGTGGAGAACCTGATGCCGTGGTCGGTGGTCAGCCGGCCGCTGACCGGTGAAATCCCGACCATCGATCTCGTCGTCGGGTATAGCCCGAGCAATACCGCGCCAACGCTGCGGCTGTTCCTGTCCCGGCTCGACGAACTGAGATCGAGGATTGCCGGGCGCGCCGGACGGTGAGTGCCGCCCTCTTACTGCGCGGGCGGCTGACCCGAGGAAAGTATCGTCTTCAGTTTTGTGCCGCCAATGGATTCGCAACTGGAAGGCTTCGTATCAGTCCATTGGACCGCGACGCCGCGGACGACGGGCCGGACCATGCGCCACGGCCAGAAGCCAAACCGCTGTGATCCGGTGTACTGGACGATTGCGTCCGCTCCGCGCAATTGGGCGTACTCCGCCATTTTCGGCAGAATGTCCTGCACGCTGCCGTAGGTTCCCTTGCCGATCTTGATGTTCTTGATGATCTTGTATTTCTGGCTGGCGGGAGGGAGGTGCGCGAAGAAGCAGAATTCGCCGAGGTCGCCGTGAAGATCGTTCGCCGGGGTTTCGCCGTCTTTGGAGATATCCACTTCCGCGTCGGGGCTGGCATCCGAAGCCGGCTCCGCCGAATATGCGCTATTTTCGGCTATGCCGATAGCGAACAATGACGCGATCAACGCAACTACGAATTGCCGTGCAGGGTTCATTGGGGGATCTCGACGATCAGCGTCGGGTTGGTGTCTTGTGATGGGAGACGGGATAGTAACTAATTGTAAGTCTGCCGACCAAGGGATCGTTGTCAGTTCACCCGGGTCGCGCACGGTGGCGGCAATCCCAGGTCATGACCGCGGCCGGACGCTGACCTGCCTGCCAGGGACCGCGACCGGCCGGCGGGCGCGGCGGCTCGGAAAAGAGACGGCCCCGCACGTCCGGTCGGCTATGATGCCAATCCTCTCCGAAGTGGCCCCCATGATCTCCGTCCGTAATGTCACGCTGGTCACGCTGCGCCGCGGTCACGCTGCGCGGCGGCGTCAATGTCGTACTCGACCGCGCGTCCGCCACCTTCAACCATTTCAGCTATCGTGCGGACAAGCGCGCTCCAGCGCAGGAATCGGCCTGAAGGGACATTCGCCTTGTGGCGAAAAGTGTTTCAATCGCGGTTTGAACGTCGTTCCAGACTCGAGCCGGGCGGCAAGGCGAACATCGCGGTCACCGAGGACATCGCGGAGGACCCGAGCGCGGTGGTGTCACGGCAAAGGGCCGGACAGCATCACCATCACATTCCGTCCCCACGACGAATAAGGCAGCTCCGGCACGGAGCCGGACAATAGCGGTCGCATCATTTTTAGCACCATTTTTTTTGGAATTCCCCCATGGAAATCAAGGTCAACTTTCTCGACAAGCTACGTCTTGAAGCCAAGTTCGATGACTTCACGGTAGTAGCCGACCAGCCCATCCGCTACAAGGGCGATGGCTCCGCACCGGGTCCGTTCGATTATTTTCTGGCCTCGTCGGCCTTGTGCGCGGCTTACTTTGTTAAGTTGTACTGCGTAACCCGCAACATTTCGACCGAGAACATCCGCCTGTCGCAGAATAACATTATCGACCCGGAAAACCGATATCAGCAGATTTTCAAGATTCAGGTCGAGCTGCCGACGGATATTTCCGCCAAGGACCGCCAGGGCATCTTGCGCTCCATCGATCGCTGTACGGTAAAAAAAGTGGTGCAAACTGGACCCGAGTTCGTGATCGAAGAGGTAGAGAACCTGGATGCCGATGCCCAGTCGTTGCTGACGTTGAAGCCGGCACCTGACGCCAGCACCTATATTGCGGGCAAGGATCTGCCATTGGAGCAGACCATCGCCAATATGTCGGGTATTTTGGCGAGCTTGGGGATGAAGATAGAAATCGCTTCATGGCGTAATATCGTTCCCAATGTCTGGTCGCTGCATATCCGTGATGCGCACTCGCCAATGTGCTTTACCAATGGCAAGGGAGCGACCAAGGAAAGCGCGCTGGCATCGGCGCTGGGGGAATTTATCGAGCGCCTGAGTTGCAATCACTTTTATGCAGGTACGTTTTGGGGCGAAGACTTCGCCAATGCCGCATTTTTACATTACCCGAACGAGCGCTGGTTCAAGCCTGGGCCTAAAGATGCGCTGCCGGCTGAAATTCTCGATGCATACTGCCTGCCCATTTACAATCCCGATGGCGAGTTACGCGGCTCGCACCTGTACGAAACCAACTCGGGAAATTTGCAGCGCGGTATCTGTTCGCTGCCGTATGTACGGCAGTCGGACGGCGAAGTGGTGTATTTCCCGTCCAATCTGATCGAAAACCTCTACGCCAGCAATGGCATGAGTGCCGGTAATACACTGGCCGAAGCGCAGGTGCAATGCCTGTCGGAAATTTTCGAACGGGCGGTAAAGCGCGAAATTCTGGAAGGCGAAATGGCACTGCCCGATGTGCCCCGCGAGGTGCTGGCGAAATACCCTGGCATTCTGGCTGGCATTCAGGGGCTGGAAGAGCAAGGCTTTCCGATATTGGTGAAGGACGCTTCGTTGGGCGGAATTTATCCGGTGATGTGCGTCACCTTGATGAACCCGCGAACCGGCGGTGTCTTTGCTTCGTTCGGCGCGCATCCCAGCTTCGAAGTGGCGCTGGAACGGAGCCTGACAGAATTGCTACAGGGTCGCAGTTTTGAAGGCCTGAACGATTTGCCGCAGCCCACCTTTGTCACTAACGCCGTGACTGAGCCAAACAATTTTGTTGAACACTTCATTGATTCCAGCGGCGTGGTGTCGTGGCGCTTTTTCAGCGCCAAGGCGAATTTCGATTTTGTCGAGTGGGATTTTTCCGCCCGGGGCGAGAACGCCAATGCCGAGGAAGCAGCGACCTTGCTCGGCATTCTTGAGGACATGGGCAAAGAGGTGTACATGGCGGTGTATGACCAACTTGGCGCCGTTGCTTGCCGGATTCTGGTGCCGGGTTATTCGGAAGTCTATCCTGTAGAAGATTTGATCTGGGATAACACCAACAAGGCACTGTCGTTCCGCGCGGATATCCTGAACCTGCATTGCCTGGACGACGCAAGCCTGGAGGCTCTGCTTGAGCGTCTGGACAACAGCGAGCTCGATGAGTACGCCGACATCGCCACGCTGATCGGCATCGAATTTGACGAGAATACGGATTGGGGACAGTTGACGGTGTTGGAGCTGAAGCTGCTCATTCATCTCGCCTTGCAGCAGTTTGAGGCCGCGCACGAACTGGTGGGCGCCTTCTTGCAGTACAACGACAACACGGTCGAGCGCGGACTGTTTTACCAGGCCTTGAATGTGGTGCTGGAGGTGCTGCTGGATGACGACCTGAACCTGGACGACTACGCGGTCAACTTCCGTCGGATGTATGGCGATGCGCGGATGGACGCGGTGCTGGGTTCAGTGGACGGCAGCGTGCGTTTCTTTGGTTTGACGCCAACCAGTATGAAATTGGAGGGCCTCGACAGACACCACCGCCTGATTGACAGCTACAGAAAATTGCACTCGGCACGGGCAAACGCGGCGGCTACAGCCGGTTAAGGCCAAGGCCCTCCGTTCTGCAGCACGCGGATGCCAACGGAAATGCAATATCCGGTGGAAGCGCGCGGCTAGCAAGCGGGTAGCATCGCGGCGAGGTTCGACAGGACTCGCGCCTACTTCGCATCCACAACAACCGGTACCGTCTGCGTCTTCCACGACTCCGTCGGCAGCTTCCACAACGGCGGCATCTGCGAAAACGGCGGCACGGTATGGACCAGCCTGGCCAGTGCAAGGCGGCTGTCCGTGCCGATCTTGCTGAAGATGGCCTTCAGGTGCGCCTTGACGGTATCGAGGCCGACGTTCATCGCGGCGGCGATGGCTTCGTTGGATTTGCCCTGGGCCAGCCATACGGCCGCTTCGATCTGCCGTTGCGTCAGGCCGGGAAAGGCAAAGTGAAGGCGGTCCGCGGCGGAGAGCTTGTCGACCGTGCGCTGCTGTGCCTGGCGATAGACGCGCAGCACGTGCGCGCGGTAGGTCTGAAGCCGGTCGCGCTCGGCATCGCTGTACGCCGGCCGGCCAACGATGCGATGCGCGCTCAGATCCAGCGAGTATTCGCCGTGCTGGATCAGCACGCCCATGATGCGGCGGGCGCCGGATGGCAGGAACACTTCCTGCGCCATCGGCAGCGCCATGAATTCATCGTCGCTGAAGATGTCTGACTCGCGAATGGCCCGCTCGCCATAGAAGGCCGGATCTTTCTGCCAGAAAGGATGGCTGCCGGCATGGCGCGCGTAGGCCGCGAAGGCCTGCTCGCGCCGGCCGGGGGCGTCTTCGATCGACAGCAGCGCGCGCAGTTCTCCGCTTCGATGGTGAATCTCCGTCCAGGCGACGACGTCGGCGTCGGTCAACCTGATTACCCCATCGAACAGAACGCCTGGCAACGTCAGCAGGTCAGGCTCGGTTTCATACAGACGCACGATTTCCTGCAGCAGGATGGGGTCGGTGTGCATGACTACTCGTTCGGGTAATGGCATTTTTCTGCGGCAAATCTTACATTAGCGCGCCTTGATGTGCTTGCCGCGCCTGTGTCACGCGGAACAAACGCGGCTATGACCACGTAGTCCAAAAAAAAGACGAGGGGTTATCGGGATGAATTGCATTTACCGGCTGGTGTGGAACGGGGCGTTGGGTGTCTGGCAGGCTGTATCGGAACTGGCGGCGCCGCGCGCAAAGGGATCCGGCAAGGGAGGGAGGCGCCATCTCCGGCGGCGGGCCGGAGCGAGTGCGGTAGTGGCGCTCTCGCTGAGCCTGGCCGCGCCGATGGCGCGCGCGGTCGATGTGCTTCTCGTGGGTACCGGGGGCGTGGGTGGCGGCGACGGCGGCAATGGCGGCATCAGCGGCGGTGGCGGCGGGGCGGACTTTTTCCTTCCGGGCCCCGGCGGTGCCAGCGGCGTTCCCGCTCCAACGCAGACGATTCCCGGCACCGCCAATGGCGGTAGCCTCCTGCCGACTTACGATTACGTCGGCATCGGAGGTGGCGCCGGCGGCGGGGACGGCGCCAACCTGGGCGGCATCAATGGCGGCAACGGCGGCGACGGGGTGCTGGACCTCAATGGGACGACGCTGAACGTTGCCAACGCGCTGCTCATCGGAGGCGCCGGTGGCGGTGGCGGCTCGGGGGGCGCCGGTGAGACTCGCGGCGGCAATGGCGGCACGGGCGGCAGTGGAACGCTGACGGCCACGGGCGGCACGGCCATCACGGTCGGCACTCAGTTATACATTGGCGGCCTGGGCGGCGCGGGCGGCAACTGCGGCTGCTCCGGCAACGGCGGCGCCGGTGGCGCGGGCGTGTTCAACCTCGGCGATGGCAGCACGCTGAACCTGGCGGGCGCCACCTTCACCATCACCGGCAACGGTACGCTGAACATCGGCAACGCCACGGCCAATGGGGCGAGCGCCGGTACGATCAACGGGCTGGCCGGCAGCATCAACAATGCCGGCGCGATCCACTTCAACCAGTCCGACGCGGCATATACGTTTTCCACGGCGATCTCCGGCACCGGCACGGTGACGCAGAACGGCAGCGGCACGACCTTCCTGACCGGCGCGAATACCTACTCGGGTGGCACGACCGTCAACGCCGGCCTGATCAGCTTCAGCAATGGCGGCAGCCTGGGATCGGGCAACATCACGCTGAATGGCGGGGGCCTGCAATGGGCCTCGGGGAACACGACGGATATTTCTGGCCGGCTGAATGCGCTGGGCACGGCCGGCGGCACGTTCGACACCAATGGCAACGATGTGACCGTGGCAAGCGCCCTCGCCGGCGCGGGCGGCTTGACGAAGGCGGGCGCCGGCACGCTGACGCTGACAAACCTGAATGCCTATGCGGGCGTCACCACCATCAGCGGCGGCACGCTGGCGCTGACCGGCACGGGCAGCATTGCCAGTTCCAGTGGCCTCGTCAACAACGGCACTTTCGATATTTCCGGCAAGTCCGGCGGTGCGACCATCGCTGCGTTGTCCGGCACCGGTGCCGTCGCGCTGGGCGGCCAGACGCTGACGGTGAGCACGGGCGGCGGCACATTCAGCGGCGTGATCGGCGGCATGGGCGGCCTCACGCTTGGCGGCGGCACGCAGACCTTGTCCGGCCTGAATACCTACGCCGGCACCACCACGATCAACGCCGGCACCCTGGCATTGACGGGCGCGGGCAGCATTGCAAGCTCCGGCGGACTGATCAACAACGGCAGCTTCGACATCTCCGGCACAACGGGCGGCGCGGCGGTGCGCGCACTGTCGGGCAGCGGCACCGTGGCATTGGGCAGCCAGACGCTGACGGTCAACAATGCCGCGGGCACATTCAGCGGCGCGATTGGCGGCACTGGCGGCCTCACGCTCAATGGCGGCACGCAGACGCTGTCCGGCGTGAACACCTACACCGGCGCCACCACCATCAATGCCGGCACGCTGGCCCTGGCCGGCGCGGGCCGCCTGGCCGCGGATACCGGCGTGGCGCTGGCGGGTACCGGCGCGAGGCTGGACCTGTCCGCCGGCGGCAGCCAGTCCGTGGGACATCTCTCGGGCGTGGGGGGAAGCCAGGTGGCGCTGGGCGCCAATACGCTCACGCTGACCGACAACACCTCGCAAGCGTTCGGCGGCAGCCTGGCCGGTACCGGTGGCCTGATCAAGCAAGGCAGCGGCACGCTCACGCTCAACGGCATCAACAGCGCCTTCGCCGGCACCACGACCGTGGCGGGCGGCGCGCTGGCCGTGGGTGACGCGGCCAACGCCAATGCGACGCTCGGCGGCAACGTGCTGGTCAACGCGCCTGGCACGCTGCGTGGCCACGGCACGGTGTTGGGCAATGTCGACAACAGCGGCTTCGTGGCGCCGGGCGGCTCCATCGGCACGCTGTCGGTCGGTGGCAACTATGCCCAGGCGGCGAGTGGCACCCTGTCGATCGAAGTCAGTCCGACGGACGCGTCGCAACTGCGCGTGAGCGGTTCCGCCGCGCTGGGCGGCACATTGGCTGTGGTGTTCACGCCGGGTACCTACTCGGCGCGACAGTACACGGTATTGAGCGCGGCAAATGGCGTGACGGGCCGCTTTGCCAACGTCACCACGGCAACCGCCGGAGCCAGCCTCGGCACGCTGCAGCCGTCCGTCACCTATGGTCTTGGCGACGTTGCCCTGACCTTGGCGGCGGCCTCGCCGACAGACCCGTTGGTGGTGGCGCCTGCCAACACGTCGATCTACACGGCGCTTGGCACGACGGCGCTCTCGCAGGCGCAGGGCGCCAGCGCGACGCTGCTCGAGCGGCTGGCCAATGTGCAGCACGGCCTGGAGACGTCCAGGGACGTGTGGATCAAGGCCAACGGCACCCGCAACAAGGTGGGCGGCACCGGCAGCGCGCCGGGGTTCCAGACACACGCCTACGGTTTCCTGGCCGGCGCCGACGGGCAGCTCGGCAGTGCCACGGTCGGCGCCGCCGGCGGCTATACGCATACGTCCATCGGCGAGGATGGCACCGGCTCGTCCGGCGACATCGATACGCTGCGGCTGGCGCTTTATGGCAACCAGCCCGTGGGCGTGGTCAACCTGTCGGCCACGTTGGGTTATGGGCTGGATTTTCTGTCGCAGAAGCGGCCGTTTGCCGGGCTGGGCACGGCCGAGGGCGACCATATCGGCCACGAATTCACGGCGGCGATGCAGGCGAGCCTGCCCATGCAGGCCGGCGGATTCGTGCTGACGCCGCAAGCGGGCTTGCGCTATGCCTACATCCGCGCCAATGGCTTCGGCGAGAGCGGTGCCGGCGGCCAGAACCTGCAAGTGGATGCGGACAACGCGCGCAGCCTGCAGCCCTACGTCGGCGTGGCGCTCGACAAAGCCTTTGGCGATGCCGCGCGCCCCGTCAACGTGCAGCTGCGCCTGGGCTATGCGCACGAAGCGTTGGGCGGGAGCCGCGTTGCGCTGGTGCAAAGCCAGGATGGCACCGTGTTCGCCGCCCCGGGGACGGACCTGCCGCGCTCGTTCCTGACCACTGGCGCCAGCGTCAGCCTGCTGGCGTCGAAGGCGACTACCGTGGCGCTGGGGGTGGATGCGGTGCTCAATACCGGCCACGTGTCGGCGCAGTCGGTGCACGTGCGCGTCGACCACCGGTTCTGAACCGTGGCGCCCGGCAATCGCCACCAGCCGCTCGTTCCGCAGCAGGTTGCGATGCCGACGCCTCTCGATAAGACGGGCTGCTGCCCGGGCGCCAGGGCGGGCGTGTGAACGCTGGAAATCCCTGGCGTCATCCTTGCAGTTCAGGCGTTGCAAGCCATTCGCGTCCCTTGAGCATGCCCTGCCAGTAGAGCGGCGGCAGGATGCGCTCCTTGAGCCACCACGCCAGCCGCGAGGGCCGCGTGCCATCGATGAACCAGCGCGGAAAGCTCGGCGCGACCTTGCCGCCGTAGGTGAACTCGGCCAGGACGATCTTGCCGCGTTCCACCGTCAACGGGCAGGAGCCGTAGCCGTCGTAGCGCGCTTCGCCCCTGGCCTCGCCGCGCGTGGCCAGCACGTTGTGCGCGACCACCGGGGCTTGTTTGCGCGCGGCGGCGGCCGTCTTGGCATTCGACATGTTGCCGGCATCGCCCAGCCCGAAAATATTGTCGAACCGCTTGTGGCGCAGCGTTGCCGGATCGACGTCGACCCAGCCGGCGGCATCCGCCAGCGGGCTGACCCGGATGAAATCCGGCGCCTTTTGTGGCGGCACGGCGTGCAGCATGTCGAATTCGCGCTCCACCATCTCCGGCTCGCCGTTGGCCACGGCCCGCCGGAACGTCGCCCGCCGCGCGGCGCCGTCTACCTTCACCAGCGTCTCGCCGAAGTTCAGGGCGATGCCGTAGCGCTCCACGTACTGCATCAGCGCCGGCACGTAGTCGGCTACGCCGAACAGCACGTTGCCGGCGTTGCAGAAATCCATGTCCACGCGGTCAAGCATGCCGGCGCGGCGCCACGCGTCCGCGGACAGGTACATGGCCTTCTGCGGCGCGCCCGCGCACTTGATCGGCATGGGCGGCTGCGTGAACAGCGCCTTGCCGCCGCCCTTGCGGGTCAGTTCGCGCACGAGATGCCAGGTGTAGGGAGCGAGGTCATAGCGGTAGTTGGAGGTCACGCCGTTGCGGCCCAGCGTTTCGGGCAGGCCTTCGATCGCCTCCCAGTCCAGCTTGAGTCCGGGGCACACCACGAGCTGGTCGTATTTCACCACGCGGCAACCGTCGAGGATGACGGTATTGTGCTCGGGCTCGAAGGCCGCCACGGCCGCCTTGATCCAGGCCACGCCGCGCGGCAGCACCGAAGCCATGGTGCGAGCCGTATGGGCCGGCTCGAAGACCCCGCCGCCCACCAGCGTCCAGCCGGGCTGGTAGTAGTGGATATCCGCGGGGTCGATGATGGCGACGTCGAGCCCGGGCCTGCGTGCCAGCAGGCTCGATGCCACCGCGATTCCCGCGGCGCCGCCGCCGATGATGACGACGGCATGGCTGGCGTCGGCAATGTCCGTTGGCGTGCGCCCGCCATTGGCAATGCGCCTGACCACGCCCTTGAGCTGGTAGCCGGCGGCCGCGGCGCGCTCGATGATGTCCGGCAAGGGCCGGTGCGTGGCTTGCGACAAGGCCCACAGCGTGGCCGAGCGCATGCCGGTGCGGCAGTAGGCCAGCACCGGCTTCGGCAGGCTGTCCATGAGCCTGCCGAACGCCTGCGCCTGTTCGTCGCCGACCTTGCCCGACTCCACCGGCAGGTAGTGCGCCTGGAGGCCGAGCAGGGAGGCATTGCGCTCGATTTCCTGGAAGCCGGGCTGATCCGGGCCTTCGCCGTCGGGGCGGTTGCAGATCAGCGAACGAAAGCCGCTGGCGGCGAGGGTATGTACGTCGTCGGGAAGAATCTGCGGGCTGACCGACAGTTCACTGGTGAGGGCGCGGGGTTGCATGGTCTGTCTGTTCCTTCTGGGGCGGGTGGCTCAGAGCAAGTTGAGGGGTATCTTCAGGTAGCGCACGCCGTTGTCCTCCGGCGGCGGCAATTCGCCGGCGCGCATGTTGACCTGGACCGAGGGCAGGATCAGCACGGGCATCGAGAGAGTGGCGTCGCGCGCCTGGCGCATGGCGACGAACTCTTCTTCGCTGATGCCGTCGCGCACGTGGATGTTGTGCGCGCGCTCGTCCGCGATCGTGGTCGCATATTGCATTTCCCGTCCGCCCGGCTGGTAGTCGTGGCACATGTACAGGCGGGTGTCCGGCGGCAGGCTCAGCACCTTGTTGATGGAGCGGTACAGCGTGCGCGCGTCGCCGCCGGGGAAGTCGCAGCGGGCGGTGCCGTAGTCGGGCATGAACAGCGTGTCGCCGACGAAGGCGGCGGTGTCCGCGCCATCGCCGATCACATAGGTCATGCAGGCCGGCGTATGCCCCGGCGTGTGCATGGCGAGTGCCTGCAGTTCGCCGATGCGGAAGGCGTCGCCGTCGTGCAGCAGCAGGTCGAACTGGTGGCCGTCGCGCGCGAAGTCGGCGCCGCTGTTGAACAGCTCGCCGAACACCTGCTGCACGGTGGTGATGTGGCTGCCGATGGCGGTCTGCCCGCCCAGCCGCTCCTTGAGGTACGGGGCGGCCGAGAGGTGGTCGGCGTGTACGTGGGTCTCCAGGATCCAGCGCACGGTCGCGCCCAGTTCCCGCACGCGCCCGACGATGCGGTCTGCGCTGGCGGTGCGGGTGCGCCCCGACTTCGGGTCATAGTCCAGCACGCTGTCGATCAGCGCGCATTGCAGGCTGGTGCGGTCCAGCACAAGGTAGCTGAGGGTCGAGGTGTCGGGATCGAAGAAGGCTTCGATCTCCATTTGCGAGGTACGGGGCTCGGTCGGCGTCATGCGTTGTCGATTTGGGGTTGAGACGGGATCGGCTCCCCTGTCTCAAGACTCGTGCCAACGGCGAGGTGTGCCGCAAGGTGCTGATTTTCTTGTGATTTCCATGTGCGCCATGCCGGACTGCGCGCTGCCGGGCGCCAGACGGCGCTGCCACTTGGCAGTGATGGCAGGATTTGGCAGAATGGCACCTTCCCGATGCCGGCATGATGCCGGCCCGCCGCCAGCCCCAGGCCCCCCCCAATGGATCCCCAAGCCAGTCTCCAGGCTCTCCTCTCCTATCTGGAGCAGGAAAGCCAGCCGATGATCGTCCTCGACACCGACTACCGCATCCTGGCCGCCAACACCGCCTACCGGAGGCAGTTCGGCGCCGTCCAGCGCCCCTACCTGGGCCAGCCCTGCTATCGGATTTCGCATGGCTACGACGTGCCGTGCGACCAGGCCGGCGAGCACTGCCCGATGCGCAAGGCCTTCGAGACGCGCGGCCCGGACCGCGTCCTGCACATCCACCACACGCCGCGCGGGCCGGAGCACGTGAACGTCGAGCTGCGCCCGATCCTCGACGAGGACCAGCGGATCGTTGCCTACGTCGAGCGGCTGAGCACCGTGCGCAGCGCATCGGCCCGGCCGAGCGCGGAAGGGCTGGTGGGCCGCTCGGAGGCGTTCAACGCGGCGCTGGAGGCCGTGCAGCGCGTGGCGCCGTCTTCGCTGCCGGTGCTGCTGCTGGGCGAATCGGGCACCGGCAAGGAAATGTTCGCGCACGCGGTGCACGAGGCCAGCGCCCGCGCCGGCGGGCCGTTCGTCGTGGTGGACTGCTCGGGCCTGACCGAGTCCCTGTTCGAGAGCGAGTTGTTCGGCTACGAAAAGGGGGCATTTACGGGGGCGCTCACGCGCAAGCCGGGCCTGGTCGAGACGGCCGAGGGCGGCACGCTGTTCCTCGACGAAATGGGCGACGTGCCGCTGTCGATGCAGGTCAAGCTGCTGCGGCTGATCGAATCCGGCACCTACCGGCGCGTGGGCAGCGTGGAAACGCGGCGGGCGGACTTCCGGCTGGTCGCGGCCACGCACAAGCCGCTCGAGCAGATGGTCAGCCAGGGACTGTTCCGGCAGGACCTTTTCTTCCGGATCGCCGCCTTCCCGATCCACCTGCCGGCGCTGCGCGAGCGGCTTGGCGACATCGCGCTGCTGGCTGAATCGATCCTGCAGCGCGGCGGCGGGCTGCGGGACCAGCTTCACCTGAGTGCGGAGGCGCTGGCGTGGATGCGCGCGTACCACTGGCCCGGCAACATCCGCGAACTGCGCAACGTGCTGGACCGCGCGCGCCTTTACGCCGATGACGGCGTCATCCGCGTGAAGGACCTGCCACCGGGGCTGGGCGAGCCGGTTCTGGCGCCGGTGGCCAGGCGCCACATGCCGGGCGCCCGGGAAAGCGACGACGAGGCATTGCGCGAACGGGTGCGCAGTTTCAAGGGCACGCGGCGCGCGCTTGCCCACGCGCTGGGCATGAGCGAGCGCAGCCTGTATCGCCGGCTCAAGGAACTGGGCATCGGCTGAGCCGCGCTTCGTCGGCACCTGGCATTTCCCTGCCAGCGCACTGCCATTCACTGCCACCGCTGGCAGCACTGACACCCGGCTGACAGCCCCGCCATGCCGGCGTTGCCACGCCATTTCCGCGCAAGTGATTGTTTTGTCTGCCCTTTCGGCCCACGCGCCGGGATGGCACGGAACTTGTTCATATGTCGTCATGAACGATCCCGATCAAAACCTGTTACGTCACCTGTGCTGGATCCTGGCGATCAAGATGCTGCTGCTGGCGAGCCTCTGGCTGGCCTTCGTCGCCGGGCAGCGCGTGCCGGTCGACGCCGCCGCCGCTTCCGCGCACCTGCGCTCCGCGCCCATCGTGTCCAGCCACACACGCCTGCAAGGAGCCCGTCCGTGATTTCGGAACAACTGGTGGACCTTTCCCGGCTGCAGTTCGCCGCCACCGCTCTCTATCATTTTCTGTTCGTCCCGCTCACGCTGGGCATGGTATGGCTCCTCGTCATCATGGAGACCGTCTATGTCATGACCGGCAAGGTGGTCTGGAAGGACATGACCCGCTTCTGGGGCAAGCTGTTCGGCATCAACTTCGCGCTGGGCGTGACCACGGGCATCACGCTCGAATTCCAGTTCGGCACGAACTGGGCCTACTACTCGCACTACGTGGGCGACATCTTCGGCGCGCCGCTGGCGATCGAGGGGCTGATGGCGTTCTTCCTCGAATCCACGTTCATCGGCCTGTTCTTCTTCGGCTGGGACCGCCTCTCGCGCGTCGAGCACCTCGTCGTGACCAGCCTGATGGCGCTCGGCACCAACCTGTCGGCGCTGTGGATCCTGATCGCCAACGGGTGGATGCAGAACCCCGTCGGCGCCGAATTCAACTGGCAGACGATGCGCATGGAGATGACCGACTTCTGGGCCATCGTCTTCAATCCCGACGCGCAGGCCAAGTTCGTGCACACGGTGTCGGCCGGCTATGTGACCGGGGCGATGTTCGTGCTGTCGGTGTCGGCCTGGTACCTTCTGCGCGGGCGCGACGTGGAGTTCGCCAAGCGCAGCTTCCGCGTGGCGGCGGCGTTCGGGCTGGCCAGCGTCTGCTCGGTCATCGTGCTGGGCGATGAAAGCGGCTACACGGTCGGCGAGGCGCAGCAGACCAAGATGGCCGCGATCGAGGCCATGTGGGAGACGGAGCCCGCGCCCGCGTCGTTCAACGTGGTGGCCGGCATCAACGAGGCCGCGCAGCGCAATGACTGGGCGGTGCGGATTCCCTGGGTCATGGGCCTGATCGGCACCCGGTCGGCCACCAGGGAGATCCCGGGCATTCACGAGATCCAGGCGCGCAACCGCGAGCGGATCCGCAACGGCATCGAAGCGGTGACCGCGCTGGAGACGCTGCGCAGCCATCGCGACGATGCGCGTGCGCTGGCGACCTTGAAGCGGCATCAGGCCGACCTTGGCTTCGGCCTGCTGCTCAAGCGCTATGCGACGGACGTGCGCCAGGCCACGCCGGCCATGATCGAGCGCGCCGTGCGCGACACCATTCCCCGCGTCACGCCGATGTTCTGGGCGTTCCGCGTCATGGTGGGCCTGGGCTTTGCCATGCTGGCGCTGTTCGCCCTGTCGTTCTGGACGACCCTGAAGGGCCGGTTCCGCTCGCGCCCGTGGCTGCTGCGCTGGGCGATCTGGATGCTGCCGGCGCCGTGGCTGGCCTGCGAGCTGGGCTGGTTCGTCGCCGAGTACGGCCGCCAGCCGTGGACCATCTATGGCGTGCTGCCCACGCACCTGAGCGTCTCCACCCTGAGCGCGGCCAGCCTGTATGGCTCGCTGGCGGGCTTCGTCGGCTTCTACACCGTGCTGCTGGTCGTCGAGGTCTATCTGATGGTCAAGTTTGCGCGGCAGGGGCCGGGCAGCCTCGGCACCGGGCGCTACGAGCGCGAGCCCGTCCACGTCCACGCGCACGCATAAGGAGAACCGGATGTTCGACTACACCACCCTGAAGCTGATCTGGTGGCTGCTCGTCGGCGTGCTGCTCGTCGGCTTCGCCGTCATGGACGGGCACGACATGGGCGTCGGCACGCTGCTGCCCTTCGTCGGCCACGGCGACGAAGAACGGCGCGTCGTCATCAACACGGTCGGCCCGCACTGGGACGGCAACCAGGTCTGGTTCATCACCGGGGGCGGCGCCATCTTCGCGGCCTGGCCGCTGGTCTATGCCACGGCGTTCAGCGGTTTCTACTGGGCCATGCTTGCCGTGCTGTGGGCATTGTTCTTCCGCCCGGTCGGCTTCGACTATCGCAGCAAGATCCATGATCCGCGCTGGCGCCGCACATGGGATTGGGGCCTGTTCATCGGCGGCGCCGTGCCACCGCTGATCTTCGGCGTGGCGTTCGGCAACCTGCTGCTGGGCGTGCCGTTCCATTTCGACGCGTACATGGTCTCCACCTACACCGGCAGCTTCTGGGGCCTGCTCAACCCCTTCGCCCTGCTCGCCGGCGTGGTCAGCAGCGCCATGATCACCATGCACGGCGCCGCGTACCTTGCCCACCGCACGCAGGGACGGCTGCAGGCGCGCGCGGTGCGCGCCAACGGCTGGGCGGCCCTGGTCATGTGCGTGGCCTTTGTCGCCGCGGGGCTGTGGGTCGGCAAGCTCGACGGATACCGGATCGTCTCGGCGCTCGATACGGCCGCCGTCGCGGATCCGACCGCCAAGGCCGTCGTGCGCGAGGCCGGCGGCTGGCTGGCCAACTATGCGCGCGTGCCCGCGCTGTGGCTGCTGCCCGTGCTGGGCGTGGCGGGCGCGCTGGCCGGCGCCTGGCTCCAGCGCGCGCGGCGCACGCTGGCCGCGTTCGTGGCCACCGGCCTGAGCATGACCGGCGTGATCGGCACGGCGGGGGCGAGCATGTTCCCGTTCATCATGCCATCCAGCAGCGTGCCGGCCCACAGCCTGACGGTCTGGGACAGCGTGTCCAGCCAGCTGACGCTGACGATCATGCTGGGCGCGACCGTCCTGTTCATGCCGCTGGTGATCGGATACACGTCCTGGGCTTATCGCGTCATGCGCGGCAAGGTGACCGTGGAATACGTCAAAGCCAACGAGCATAGCGCCTACTGACATCAACGGAGTTTGCGAATGTGGTACTTCAGCTGGGTTCTCGGCGTGGGCTTTGCTGTCCTGCTCGCCATCATGAACGCCATGTGGGGCGAGAACGAGGAGGCGCGCCGCGCCAGCCGGGAAGAGGACGTATGAGCCCGCGGGCGAAAGCGCAGCGGCCCGGCATGCACTGGCCGGCATTGCTGGCGGGCGTCGCCGTCATGCTGGTCGTCAGCGTCGATCCCCGCGCGCTGATTTCGGCGAGTCCCGGCCGCACGCATCTTGCCGCGGCCCTGCTGTGCTGGGCCATGAGCGCGGCACTGGTGCGCGGTGTCGGCTTTGTCCCGGCGCACCCGGCGGGACGCTGGCTGCTCTCCGCCTGGGCGAGCGCGGCGGCGCTGGCCGGCTGCCTTGCCGCGCGCTTCGTGTAGTCTCCCGGCCCCGATCGTGTCCCCGATCCCGTCCCCCTCGATCCCGACCTTGAACAGATGGAAAACGTCGTTGCCAACAGTGCGGCACTAGGTGCCGTCGTCGGCCTCATCCTGGCGCTTACCGGCGCGGGCGGCGCCATTCTCGCCGTCCCTCTGCTGCTTTTCGTCCTGCATCTGAGCGTGGCCCAGGCCGCGCCGGTTGCCTTGCTCGCGGTGGGCCTGTCCGCAGCCGTCGGGGCCTTGCTCGGACTGCGCGCCGGCATTGTGCGCTACCGCGCCGCCTTGCTGATGGCCGTGTCCGGCACGCTGTTCTCGCCCATCGGCCTATGGTTCGCGCATCGCCTGCCGAACGGACCGTTGACGCTGCTCTTCGCCGCGGTGCTGGCGTTCGTGGCATTGCGCATGTTCAGGCAGGCCGCCGGCAGCGGGACGGCGCGCGTGGCGGACGCAGGCCAGTCCGTCCAGCCCTGCCAACTGGACAACCGCTCGGGGCGCTTTGTCTGGACCGCCTCGTGCAGCCGCGCGCTGGCGCTCTCGGGGGTGAGCGCGGGGTTTCTCTCCGGCTTGCTGGGCGTGGGCGGCGGATTTGTCATCGTTCCCGCGTTGAAGAAGGCCACCAACGCGCCGCTGCACACCATCATGGCGACATCGCTCGCAGTCATCACCTTGGTATCCGCATCAGGCGTGGTTTCGACCGCCATTGCCGGGCACATGAACTGGCAGGTGGGCATGCCGTTCGCCGCGGGCGCCGTGCTGGCCATGCTGGGCGGCCGGCTGGTCGCGAGCCGGCTGAGCGGCGCCAGGCTTCAGCAAGGCTTTGCCGTGGTGGCCGGGCTGATTGCCATCGGCATGGTGGCGAAGGTGGTCATGTCAGCCTGAGACAGGCAAACAGGCGCCCGTGGGAAAATCCGCGCGGATGCGCAGAGGTGTCTTACGGCTGGGATGTGGAAAGCAGAACACCGAGCGCGGCGGGCGTAGAGCATTCAGGCCGGCTTCGCGCTGTCGCCAGCTTCTCCTTGCACGTAGCGGTTGACCCGCCAGGCATCCGGCGCGGCGGGATCCGGCCCCGCCGGGATGCAGGAACGCTCCGCCTCCATATGCATCCGGTGGCTATCGAACGACGAAATGAGTCTTGGACGCCGAAGTGTTAAGTGTTAACACTCTCGGAAAACGACGCTTTCGCTTGTCCGATGCCTTCCGATTCCACTCTCCTCGTACCGCCCTTGCCCGGCCGCGTCTCTCTCGACGTCCAGGGCGCCACCGCCATCCGGCAAGCCATCATCGACGGCGCGCTGCATCCCGGCCGGGCGGTCAATGAGACGGCGCTCGGCACCATGCTGGGCATCTCGCGGAGCACGGCGCGCACCGCGCTGAGGCTGCTCGAACTGGAGGGGCTGGTGGTCCAGCAGCAGTACAAAGGCTGGCGGATCTTTATGCCTACCGCGCAGGATGCGCTCGACCTCTACATGCTGCGCGGCGCGCTGGAGGGGGTCGCGGCCGCCACGGTGGCGCAGCGCGCGGATCCGGCCAGCCTGGCGCGCATCGCCATGCAATACGAGGCGATGCAGGCCGCCGCGACCGAAGGCGTCATGCAGCGGATGAGTGCGTCCGACCACGCCTTTCATACGCAGATCGTGCTGGAGTCGGGCAATCCCAGGCTGGTCGACCAGTATCAGCTCGTGCAGCAGCACATCAAGATCTACGTGGCCACCGCCAACCGCATCCGGGGGCGCTTCCGCGACATCGTGCATGACCACGACGCGATGAAGGACGCGATCCTGGCCGGCCACGCCGCCGACGCGGAAGGCGCCGCACGCGACCATAGCCGCATCGCCGGCGCGATGATCGCCGACATGCTGGCCAGCGCGCCCGCGTCCGCCCTGTAACCGCATCCCTTGCCTTCCCCCTCACCCTCTTCATCATGAAAATCGTCAACGCCGACGCCATCCTCGTTTCGATCCCGTTCCAGCCCATCGGCATTCCCCCGTGGAGCTGGGGAGACAAGGCGGAAAACTGCTTCGACACGCTGCTGGTCCGCATCGAGACGGACACCGGCATCGTCGGCTGGGGCGAGGCGTTCTCGCGCAACAAGGACCGGGCGCTGGCGGAGACCATCCGCACGAAGATCCTGCCGCTCGTCATCGGCAAGGAGGCGTCGGCCATCGGCCGGATCAAGCACGATCTCGAATTCAACCTGCACAACTTCGGGCGGGTGAGCGGCGTCATGAACGGCATCTCGGCCGTGGATATCGCGCTATGGGACATCCTGGGAAAGTCCGTGAACCGCCCGCTGGTGGACCTGATCGGCGGCGCGTTCGCCGACACCTTGCCGGCATATGCGAGCCTGCTGCGCTATGCCGACGAAACGCATCTCGGCGATGCCATCGAGCAGGCGATCGGGCGCGGCTACCGGTATATCAAGCTGCACGAGATCGATCCTGGCCTGATCCGCTTTGCCGTGAACCTGGGCGCGGGACGTGCGCGCTTCATGCTCGATACCAATTGCCCGTGGCCGGTCTCCGAAGCCATCCGCCAGGCGAAGTCGCTGTCGGATGTCGACCTGATCTGGTTCGAGGAGCCGGTGTGGCCGCCGGAGAACTACAGCGGCCTGGCGCAGGTGCGGGCCGCGGGGCCGTTTCCGATCGCCGCCGGCGAGAATCAGGGCAGCCTGTTCGATATTGCCGCGATGATTGCCGCCGGCGCCATCGACATCGCGCAGCCCGACGTGGCCAAGACGGGCGGCGTGACGGAGCTGCTGAGAATCCGCGCGCTGTGCGAAGCCACCGGTGTCGATTTCGTGCCGCACTGCGCGTTGTTCGGGCCGGGGCAGGTGGCGACGTTCCACATCAATGCGGCAACCCGGTCCACGCCGGTCGTGGAGCGGCTGTACTGCGACTTCGACGAAGACCTCTACGGCGGCCGCGCCAATCCGGTGGCCGGCAATATCCGGGTGCCGACAGGCCCGGGCCTTGGCCTCGATCCGGATCCGGCCATCGTCGAAAAATACCGCGTGCGCTGACGCATCGGCGTCGCGCGACGCATCACCGATCGGACCTCAATGGTGGGACAACCAGTGAGGGAGCGGCCAGCCGCGCATTTTTTATCGAATCCCCCGTCTCTCAACCATTCCAAAGAGGTAAGTCATGAGTCGTCACGTTTCGCTGTCCCGCCGCAAATTCCTCATCGCCACGCCGGCGCTTGCCACGGCCGCCGCGGCGGGCCTGGGCGTCAGCCTGCCTTCGCGCGCCGCCAGCGCCGACACTACGCTTGTGCTCGGCGATCAGGCCGGGTTGCTGCGTGGCCTGGTGGAGGCGTCCGGCGTACTCAAGGACGCGGGCTTCAAGTATCGCTGGGCCAGCTTCCAGGGCGCGGCGCCGTTGTTCGAGGCGCAGCGCGCGAGCGCGGTGGACGTTGCCTGGGGCGGCGACCTGCCGATCCTCGCCGCATCGGTCGGCGACCCCACCTTCAAGATCGTGACCACGCTGGGCGGGCAGGCATCGTCGCTGGGCCTGCTGGTGCAGGACGACTCCAAAATCCGGTCGGTCGCCGACCTGAAGGGCAAGACCGTGGTGATTTCGTCCGCGCGTGGCAGCGTGGCGCAATACCAGTTGTATGGCGCGCTGGCGGAGGCCGGCCTGAAACCCGACGACGTCCAGGTCCGCTTTGTGCTGCCGACCGATGCGGCGGCCGCGTTCGCGTCGCGGCAGATCGAAGTGTGGGGCACCTTCGACCCGTATTTCGGCGTGGCGCAGCAGCGCGGCGGCCGCATCCTGCGCGACGGCAGCCGGATCAACAGCGGGCTGTTCTTCGTCACCGCGCCGCAGACGTCGCTGGCCGACCCGGCCAAGCGCGCCGCGCTGGCTGAGTACCTTCGCCGCCTGCAGCAAGCCGGCGCCTGGGCGAAGAACAACGCGGAAGCCTACACACGCATCTACGGCGAGCTGACGCGCGTGCCGCCGGAAGCGGCCAAGCTCATCACGAACCGGTCGTTCATCAACATCCGCCGCTTTACCGACGATGACGTGGCCACGCTGCAGAAGGTGTCCGACGCGGCGTCCGCCTGGAACATCATTCCGAAGCGCATCGATGTCAGGTCGATCGCGGAACAATCGCTGGCGACGTGACAGGCATCGGCCGGGCATAGTCTGGCGGGCGGCGCGCGATCTCCCCGGGCTCGCCACGGGCTGCCGCGCCTTCGGTAGCGGAAAGCGCTCAACGAAGCGAGTACGCGAATTCGTCGAGCTGCGTGATGGCGCTGTTCCAGCCGTCGAAGAAGCCATACTGTTCGTGCGTGGCGCGGCCCTCTTCGTCCTGGTGCATTACGCGGGCGGTATAGCGGCTTCCCTCGCCTTCGTCTTCCATCGTGATCACCGCCGTGAAGCCCAGCATGGGCCTGGTCGGACGCCAGCCCGCGGTAAGCAGCGAGGTGAAGACCAGGCGCGATTGCGGAACAACTTCGAGAAAGCTGCCCGGGTTGTCGCTGCTACCCCCGTCCGGACCCTTCATGAAGGTATGAAAGGCACCGCCCGGCCGCAGGTCGAAGGCGACAACCTCAGTCTGCCAAGGTCTCGGACACCACCATTCTTTCAACAACTCGGGCTCCGACCAGGCGCGCCACAACGCGGCGCGCGGGGCGCGCAGGACGCGGGTGATGACGAGATCACGGGAATCAGCGCTATCGGCTACGTTCTGGGTCATTTCTTCTGCTCCGCTTGATGAAGTCGTTCAACGAACCGGACCATGCGATCCGATCTGGCTTCCCACATGGCCCTTTGTTCCGCTATCCACTTTTCGGCCATCGAAAGTGTCTCCGGCCTCAGCTCGCAGGTGCGCGTGCGGCCGGCCTTCTGCGTATGGATAAGGCCGCTGCGTTCAAGCACTGTCAGGTGCTTCATGAAGGACGGCAGCGCCATGTCGAAAGGCGCTGCCAATGCGGAAACGGTTTGCGCACCGCCGACCAACGCGCAAACGATGGCGATACGTGTCGGATCCGACAGTGCCTGGAAGACCTCGCTGATCGGCGGTAAATACTTATCCATAAAGCTAAGTATAGGGTCGCTCAGAAGAATGCGCAATACCGGCGTCCGGGAACAGGAAGAACGCCGCCCGTCGCCGCCAACCCCGACAAAAAAGGCAGGCCGAAGCCTGCCTCAACGGTGCAAGGTGGAGAGGCCTTATTCAGCCACGACATTCGCCGACCTGGCGACGGCGCCCCACTTGTCCGTTTCGCTCCTGATGTAGCCGGCAAACTCCTCCGGCCTGGTCGCCACCACTTCCGCGCCGAGTGTCGCCAGCTTGCTCTTCACCTCCGGCATGGCGAGCACCTTGGTCAGGGCCGCGTTCAGCTGCCTGACGATCTCCGGCGAGGTGCCGGCGGGCGCGACGAGACCGCCCCACGAGGATGCGTCGAAGCCCTTCAGCACCGATTCGTCGATGGTTGGCGCGTTCGGGAACGCCGGCACGCGCTTCTTGCTTGCCACCGCGATCAGCTTGAGCTTGCCGCCCGTCACGAACGGGCGCGCGGCGACGGCGGTGGTGAACATCATGGACACCTGCCCGGCCATGACATCCGTCATCGCCGGACCATCGCCCTTGTAGGGCACGTGCATCATGTCCAGCTTCAGCCCGGACTTGAACATCTCGCCGACGAGGTGGTTGGAGGAGCCGTTGCCGGCGGAAGCGAACGTGTATTTGCCCGGATTCGCCCTGACCTCCGCCACCAGCCCGCTGATGTCCGCGGCCTGAACCTTGGGTCCGGCCACCAGCACGATGGGCACGGTGGTGGTCTGGCCGATGGGCGCGAAGCTCTTGTTGACGTCGTAGTTGAGGCGCGGATAGATCGTCTGGCTGATGGCGTTGGGGCCGACGTTCGCCATCAGGAGCGTGTAGCCGTCGGCGGGCGACTTGGCGACGAACTCCGCCGCGATGTTGCCGTTGGCGCCAGGCCGGTTCTCTACGACGAATGTGCCGCCCGTGACATCCTTCAGCTTTTCGCTCAGGACACGCGCGGTGGTATCGGATGCCCCGCCCGGGGGGTATGGCACGACAATGCGCACGGGCTTGTCCGGATAGGCCGCCGCCGCCGCGCCCGAGACCAGAACTGCCGCGCCGATCGCCAGGCGCCAGGAAATGTGGATTCGTGTTTTCATGGGTGTCTCCTCCAGGTTTTGATTATCGAGGTTGGATGGGTATCAGTACTGCGCCTCTTGCGAGCGGCTTGACCGTCTTGCTGTAGATGTTCAGCCAGCCCTGCTCGGCGGCGCCCAGAATCGGCGTCGCCACGGCGCGGCGCGCGGCCATCTCGCTCTCGTCGACCAGCAGGTTGATCTGCCGGCCGGGAATGTCGATCTCGATGTCGTCGCCGTCCTTGACCAGCGCCAGCGGACCGCCCGCGGCGGCCTCGGGGCAGACCTGTCCCACGGCGACGCCCCGGTTCAGGCCCGACAACTGCCCATCGGTCACCACCGCGACCTTGCCGTTGAAGCCGGCGCCTTCGACAGCCGCGACGAACGACGAGGCCAGAGCGACGCCCGGGCCGCCGATGGGTCCCATGCCGCGCAGGCACGCCACGGTTCCGGCCGTGATCCGGCCATCGGCCAGCGCGGCAAGCGCTTCTTCCTGCGAGTGGAAGACCACGGCCTTGCCGCGGAAGCTCTCCGCCTTCTCGCCGGCATTGCCAAGTTTGAGAATGCTGCCCTCCGGCGCCAGCGAGCCCTTGAGGATGACCAGCGACGGCTTGGTCGAGACCGGATCGTCCAGCGTCCGGAGAATGGACGGCGACGGCGCCTCGTACGCATCGAGAATCGCTTGCCACGTCTTGCCCGAGACCGTCAGGCAGGTCTGCTCGATCATCGGCGCCAGCCGCTTGATCGTCGCCAGCGTGCCGCCCGCCGCTTCGAGCGCCTCGGTGCGGTGCGGGCCATTGGGCTTGACCGTCGCCAGCAGCGGGACTTCGCGCCCGAGGCGATCGAACAGATCGTAGAGATCGACCTCCGTTCCGGCCTCTTCCGCGACGCCCTGCAGGTGGCGCAGCACATTGATCGACGTCGACAGCGCCAGCGCGACCCGCACGGCGTTGCGGAACGCCGCCGGAGTCAGGATGCTGCGCGGGGTCAGCCCCTCATTGACCATCTCGACGATGCGCGCGCCGGCTGCCCGGGCCTGGTCGACCATCGCGGGCGAGTTCGCCAGCACCGGGCTGGCGCCCGGCAGCGTCAGGCCCAGGGCCTCGCAGACGATGTGCATCGAATTCGCCGTGCCGAGCCCGGCGCACACCCCGGGGCCGCGCACGGCGCGCTTGCACATCCCGTCCAGGTCCTCGAAGGAAAGCTGGCCCGTCACGTGCATGCCCACCTTCTCGAAGACGTCTTCGATGTCGACATGCTCGCCCTTGTACTGGCCGCTGGCCTGGTAGCCGCAGATCACCATGAGCGTCGGTATGTCGAGCCGCGCCGCCGCCATCATCTGCCCCGGCGTGGTCTTGTCGCAGGACGCCAGGCAGACCATGCCGTCGAGTTGCGCGCCCTCGACCTGCACTTCGATGTCGTTGACGATCAGGTCGCGCGACGGCAGGATGTAGCGCCCCTGCTTGCCCGCGCTGGTGATGAAGTCGCTGGGCGCGGCCGTGCGGATCTCGAAGGGCACGCCCCCCGCCGCGCGGATTGCCGCCTTGACCTGCGCGGACACGCCGTCGAGATGGCTGAAGCAGCTCGACAGCTCCGAGGACGTGTTGACCACCGCGATCTTGGGCTTGTCCAGGTCCGCGTCGCTCAGGCCCAGCGCCTGCCACTGGGCCTTGCGCAGCGCCCATCGGGTGGTGCCCGGGTCGAAATTGCTACGGTATTTCGGGGAAGTCATTGCGGGGCTCCAAGGAAGGCACCATTGTTTTCCAGCACCTGCTGGATATCGGATACCGGCACGCGATGGACGCTGGTGCCGCGCGCCGCGGCAGCCGCGGCGGTGTGGCCGGCCGCCTCGCCCATCGCGAAGCATTGCGCGGTCACGCGGATCGAGGCCTGCGCGCCGTGGGTGGCCGACGCGCACCGGCCCGCCACCATCAGGTTGTCGAAGCCTTCCAGCAGCAGCGAGCGCAAGGGAATCTGGAAATACGTGCCGGGCGGCAGCCAGATCCACTTGGTGGCCCGGCCGGCGGCGTGATCCTCCATCGGCCACGCGCAGCAGGCGATGGCGTCGTCAAAGCGCGCGCCCTCCAGCACGTCCCGGTCGGTGAGGACATAGCTGCCGACAGTGCGCCGGCTTTCCCGGATGCCGATGACCGCGCCCGTATCCATGACAAAGGCGGACTCGAATCCGGGCACGTACTTGCGGAATGCCTTCAGGTAGGTGCAGACCTGTTCCCGCCCGGCGATTTCCGCGCGCGACATGACGCTCAGGTCGAACGGATCGGGCGACTTGCCGTCCACCGCCACTTTCGTGATGTTCAGGTGCGCGAGCCCGGGACGCTCCGCGAACACCCCGCCGGCGGTGCGGGGCAGGTCATAGCCGTCGGCGACGGCCTGTTCCAGCCGCTCGCGCAGCGCGGGGCGGCTCAAGCCGGCCAGCGCGTCGGTGTCCACCCCGCCGAACCGCATCATGGTGGTCGGAAACTGGAGATCGCCCGCCGATACCTCGCACGGCGCGCCCGCGAAGTTCACCAGGTCGGCGTCTCCCGAGCAGTCGACGAACGCCTTTGCGCGGATGGCCAGGCGCCCTTCCTTGGTCTCGATCAGCACGGCATCGACCTCGCGGCCGTTCATCGCCACGCCGGCCACCATCGCGTGAAACAGCACCTCGACCTTTGTCTCCTGAACGAGCTGGTCGAGGGCGATCTTCATGGCGAACAGGTCGTAGGGCAGCGATGCCGTCTCCAGCCACCGGGTCGGCGCCCCGAGGCCGTCGAGCCCCCGCAGCCGCTCGATGACTTCGTTGCAGAAGCCGCCCACGATCTGTCGGACCTGCGTTTCGGTGACGGCGTACAGGCCGCAGATGCTGCCCAGGCTGACCGATGTCAGCGTGCCGCCGAGGAAGCCCTCGCGCTCGAGCAGCAGCACCCTGGCGCCCGCGCGTGCCGCCGAGACGGCGGCCGCCACGCCGGCGGCACCGCCGCCCACCACGCAGACGTCGGCGGTGCGGAACACTGGCGTGGACCGGGCTGGCTCGGATACCACGCCAAATGAATACGTAGTCATTTTATCTCCAAAGAAATGCGCGATCCCAGACGATGCTGGTTCGATCGCGCCCTTAACCCATATGGTTACGTAGTCATTTTATAGGAAAAAAAGCGGTTGCCAACCTCAAGATGTTGTGCGGCGCAGCACAAGGTCGTTCGGCAGCACAAACGTGTGCGGCGGAAGGTCCGGTGCCGCCATGCGCTGCTCCAGCCGCTCCACCACCTGCTCGACCATCGCGGGCAGCGGCTGCTGCACGGTGCTCAGGCTGATGCAATCCCATCGTGCCATCGGGATGTCGTCATATCCGACGATCCAGAGATCGTCGGGGACCTGCTTCCCGGTTCGCCTGGCAGCATCGAGGACGCCGATCGCCACGATGTCGTTGGTGCAGAACACGGCATCAAGCTCGGGGCGCTCGGCGAGCAATGTCTGCATCGCCCGCAGTCCATACTCGTAGCCGAAGTCGGTGGCATCGGCACGCACGAAAGCGCGGCTGTTGAACTGGCCGCCCAGCCCCTCGATGAACCCCCTCTCCCGCTCGCGAATCGTGCTCGCCTTGGAGCCCCGGCCCGAATCGGCGGAAATCAGCCCGATGCACCTCCGGCCCGCCGACAGGAAGTACTCGGCGACCCGCCGGCCGCCGGCATGGTTGTCGCTGACGATGGTGTCGAAGAGGTCCGTCCCCACCGAGCGGTTGATCAGGATGATCGGCTTCTCGGCGGCGACGCGGCTCAGCATCTCCCGGGATTCGTCCAGCGCGGCGGCGAAGATCACGCCGTCCGTCGCGCTTTCCGCAAGCGCGCGCACGGTCGCATCGTCCATCTTTCCGTCAACCTCCCAGACGGTGGTGCGAAAATCCCGGCTGGCGAGCCGCTCGACCAGGAGCTGCAGGAGCAGCGGGTACAGCGGATTCGACAGGCTGGCGACCACCACCGCGACGGTGCCGCTGCGGCGCGTCTTCATCTGCCGCGCGGCCGCGCTCGGCGAGTATTCGTGGTCCTGGATCACCTTCAGGACGCGCGCCTTCGTCGCGGGCTTTACCGACGGCAGATCCTGCAGCACGCGGGACACGGTGGTCTGGGACACACCGGCCAGGCGAGCGATGTCGATACTGGTAAGCCTCTTGTTCATGTTGCGTGATTCGCGTCGCGATGTAGTCGGCGCCTGTGATTCTAATGGAACGCCGCGGGAACCAGTCCAAATGCGAAACTGGCGGCGCCGCGGCAACCGACTGGAGGAATTCCGACGGGCCCGAGGCGAGCGGATGCGGGTAACATTGGGCGACGTGATGCGCCCGATACAAGCCTCCGACACCGGCGCCCGATACCACCGCCCCCGACTCATGGATTACTTCTCGGCCGTCCGCGCCTTTCTCCTCGCCGGCGATCTCCAGAGCTTCAGCAAAACCGCGCAGCAGATGTCGCTGAAGACATCGACCGTCTCCCGGTACGTGTCCGAGCTCGAGGCGGATCTCGGCATTGCCCTGTTCAATCGCTCCACGCGCGGCCTGGTGCTGACCGAGGGCGGGCGCGTGTTCCGCGAGCGCGCGATGGTGGCGATGGAAGCGATGGAAGAAGCCCGCAGCATGGCGTCGTCCCTGAACGCCTCGCCGCAAGGCATGCTGCGCGTCACCGTGCCCACGTCGTTCGGCCGCAAGCACGTGGTCAGACATCTGCCCGCCTTCATCGGGCAGTATCCCCGCATCAGCGTCGATCTCGTCTTCACGGATGACGTCATCAATCTTATCGACGAAGAGATCGATCTCGCATTGAGAATCGGCGTGCTGCCCGATTCCCGGCTGGTCGCGCGGCGGCTCGCTTCGCACCGGCGCATCGTCTGCGCGAGCCCGGCATACATCGCCGCGCATGGCGAGCCTTCGGAACCCGGCGACCTGACCCGGCACACGGCGCTGCGCTTTTCCCGCGCCCACGACGACAAGTGGACTCTCGCCCGTGCCGATGGCAAGACACCCAGGGAATGCGCGGTTCCGGTCGGCGGCCAGGTCAGGGCCGACGACACCGACGCCCTGATTGCCCTGGCGGTAGCCGGGTGCGGCGTCGCGCTCCTGCCCGCATGGAGTATCGGCACGGAGCTCGCCCGCGGCGAGCTCGTTCACCTGCTCCCCGGCTGGCAGGCCGGAGCAGGCCAGCCCGCGCCGGCGATCTGGGCGGTCTATCCGCCCAAGAAGGTGGTTTCCTCCAAGGTGCGCGCTTTCGTGGACTTCTTCGCCGAGCGCTTGAACGACGAAGACGAAGACGCCCCGCCGAACGGCCGGGGCGGCAGCTAGCCAGCCCGCTCCCGCGGGACCGATGCACGATGCGGGCTTGCCGCGCGGCAGGCCCGCGCCTGTCGCTGGTGGCGCGTCGCTGCGCGCCGGGCCGCGCGCCCGGCCCGGCGGCGCTGGCCCGGCGGCGCATCAATGCGCGAATCGAATATCGAGCGCGCGCAGGTACGTCTGCAGCCCGGCATCCTGGATGGGGATCACGTAGCCGTTCTCGGACGACTCGTTGAAGTGCGCATGCCAGTATCCCGGCGGCGTGACGAACACCATGCCGGGCTCCCAGTCCACCCGCTGCGGGTTGCGGATATTGCCGTGGTCGTCCAGTTCCGTGCCCACCAGCGTATAGCAGCCCGGCTGGCATTCCGAGATGAAGTCCAGCGCGATCGACTGGTGGCGGTGCGGCTTCTGCATCGTCTTCGGCGCGACCACGCCGAACATCGCCCACATCGTATGGGTCACGGTGCGCGTCTGTGGGAAGTTGGCGTTGCCGAGCAGGATGCTCACGCGGTTGCGCTGGCCGGCGCCCGGCGCCTTCAACACCTTGCGCAACTCTTCCTCGGCACGGGTGGCCGGATAGAGGGTCGGGACGAAGCGCCGCACGGTCGCGCTCGCGCCAAGATAGGCGAGCAGCGGCGCGTCGTTGACGTAGTAAAGGCGCGCCGTCGAATCGGCGGCCAGTTCCACGCTTTGTCCGCCCGGAAAGGTAAAGAAGTCACCTTTGGAAAAGCGCAGGCCCGTGCTGTCTTGCGACGCGATGCCGGAACCGTCGACGACATAGAAGACGAGCGACGTTGCGTTCGGCTCAAGCGAAACCTTCTCGCCCGCCAGCACCCGCACGAAGTTCGCGCAGAGGCCGGGGCCCGTCGCCGGGCCCTCGCAGCCGAGCTCGGCCGCGAGGTCGAGCGGCACGACGCGGGTCGGCCCGCCGTCATACAGCGACGCCGGAAACGAGCGGTAGGGCACGCGCGAAATGAGCTTCGCGCCGATCGGGTTGGCCGAGGACGTGTATTCGAAATACCGGGCGTCTTCGGTAGTCGCCGGCGCGTCGAGGTTCAAGGTAGAAGTTGCGGTACGGTCCAGCATGAGTAGCTCCCAAAAAGGTCCGGGGAAACGACAACCGGCGTCCCCGGACAGTCCGCCGGCCATCGCCAGCGTCTGGTAGCCACTATAAGAATCCGCGCCCTTCGCCAGAAGCGCTCGTCGGGGAAATCACCTTTGCGGAGAACGGCATGCCGGGCTGGAGACGGGATGAAGCAGGGAGGCGCTCCGGGAAGCTGGCGGATAGTCCGGCCGCACGGCTGCGCCAACGGGTGCCTGGAGGCAGGAAGCAGTCGTCACGCTCGGACCCGGCCAAAGCGATCTGCTTGCTCCGGACGGCTGCTTGGCGAGCAGCCGGACCCGTTTTCTCTCGCGCGTTCCGCCGTTCTCTCCTGGTTCGTGCGCCTCCATTGTCCAACTCAATATTGGTACGTCAGTTGGACGCCAGCCGTGACACCCGCTGTATGGAAAGCAGCAGGCTTGTACACGGGCGTGCCCAAGAACACGTCATACGAAGCCCCTCCGAGTTTCCGCGTTCCGATAGCGCCCCGCATGCCGATGACCGCGCCTGCCAGTTGCGTGCCAACCAGGCCCTGCGTGGAAGGTCCATGCACCCTTCCGTAGTCCAACCCGACATAGAATGCTTGCCCGCTTCCACCGAGCGGCGCCTGCAGTTCGTTGCGCCAGTAGAACCCGCGTTCGCCCGCGAGCTGGTTTTCGCCATCGAAGCCACGCACCGTATAGCGACTGCCGATGGTCAAGTCATCGATGTAATAGAGTCGGTCATTGGTGAACTGGCCGTGTAGCGTGGTCACATACCGGAACGGCTGGTCGGCCACCTTGAACGGCACGGACAGGTTGGCATCGAGCACCATCATGCGGAAGCGCCACGTCGGGCCATCGTCGGCGGCCAGCGCATCGGATTGTGCACCGAATGCGCCGATGCCCTGGCGGAATGCCAGCGTGGCGTCGAGCTGCGACTGGCCGAAGTAATGGCGATCCGTGACGCCAAATTCCAGCATCGTGTTGTTCCGGTGCTGCTGCGGGATCTCCGTATCCTCGATGAAGCTCTTTCCGAAACGACGCGTCAGGCGCACCTGCATGCCGAACACATCGTTCTGGCCCCGGCTCAGCACACGATGCAGCTTCAGGTCGACGGTCTCCGATTGGCCGCTGGAAACGAACGTCGTATTGACGCCGGCAATCTGCTGAAAGTAATTGCTGCTATAGGCGGACAGCGTGGCCGTCCAGTACCCCCACGGCACAGAATAGAAACCATTCCAGCCCCGCGTGCCGTGCGCCTTGTTGCTGAACATCAGATCCTGGTTGTAGCCGACGTTGAACATGTCGTTCAGGCCCAGGGGATTGTCGATACCGACGCTGAGATTGCCCTGCCACTTTCCGGTGGAACGCGAGCCCGAATTATCGACCGAGGCCACCAGCGTCCAGGGCTTGTTGCGTTTCACCGCGATCACGACATCGCTGCGGCCCGGCACAGAGGTGGGCACGATCTGCATATCGACGTCCTGGCTCGCCACGCGCTTCATCTGCTCGAGCCCCTGCTCAAGATCGCGCAGGTTCAGCAGCTCACCCCGGGAGGTCGGGAACGCGGTCTTCCACGTGCCCCAGATATCCGGCTCCGCAAAGCGAATTTCTCCGATCACCCCCGGAATCAACGCCAGTTTGAGCGCACCGGAGGACAGGTCCTGCTGAGGCACCAGTACCCGCGTGGTGACATAACCCCTCGACAGGATCGTCTGCGATAGACCCTTGACCAGCATCTCCACGCCCTGCTGGCCGACACATTCACCCTGATAATGATTGAGCCATTGCAGCGCAAACGCAAACGGATCCATCGGCAGCGCCGACGCACCGCGCGCCTGAAGATCTGCGGGCAGGTCCTGTGGGACTTCGAGCAAGAACTGGCTGATGCGGAAGCACGGCGTCTCCGTCGGCAACTCAGGAAACTCCGAGCGGGCAATCGCTTCGGCTCGGACCGTCGGCTTTTGCACGAGCGCTGCGCGCTCGCGCGCTTCCTGCTGCTGGCGAGTGCGTTGATCTTGTTCGGCATTAGACAGCGCGGCGGCCTGTCCTGGGCTGGGTGGAACCTGAGCCATCACATGCGACGGGATACTCGAAAGACCCATCGCGAGTGATGCAGCAGTTGCAATGTGCAGCGGTTTGAAAGACATCGGAGTAATGGAGACCCGGCGGATGCCTTTGCACCCGCTCAAACAACGGAAAATGGATTTGATCAACAAGGAGCCAGGACGGATACGCTTCTCTAGAACGTGACGCAGGCGAAGCTGGCTTGTGGCGACTCAGTTGCCTTGGATATCTAAATTGCCCACCGCGGCTCCCACGCTTCTACAAATGCGCCAAGAAGGCGACACACTTGATCGTTCGAGTCAATCTCAAATTTTTTCGGCAAATGCAACACCACAGCATTGGACAAGCCAGCTACTTGGGGAATACATGCCGCATGAAATGGACACGAAAGAGACCGGCTCGCTGGTTCCTCCGTTCCAGGCGGATACGGAGTACCCCAGTTCCTCAATGACGTCGCCACCAACGTCTTTCCTATGCCTTCCTTTTGGCAGCAGGGCAACCAGTGATCAAGGGAGCTTCCCGCAAGCCGATCAGCACTAAGTACCTACTTTCGGGAATGTCTCCTCTTTCGCCAACCAGTGAAGTCAGGCGACAAAGTCGCAACTTCACTCAAGAAGCGCTGAACTCTCGTGGCACAAGACTCCATGCTTTCTTTTCGAGTGCCCCAGTATGCAGCAGCAAGAAATGATTCGACTAGCATGCATCGTCTCATGAAAGCGCGCCTGGGATGTGGGTATGCTACCGTTGCCAAGATGCACCGCCAGGACAGGCTGGTGAGAAGAACCACAGCCCTCCGTCCATTTCCGCGTCATTCGATGGGAATGCTTTCCGAAACAAATAAACTTGCGCTTCAGCGCTGCCCAGAAGAGAAGCATGCGTCGTCAGATCCACCAAAATTATACGTTTTTCATAAAGTAACCTATTCAGAACCCAAAGAAATCCATCGCGCCTTTCTTCAAATGACTGCAAACGGTGCGGCAAGAATTTGCTCCCGAACGGAGACGAAAAATAATCCCAGATGGAATCTAGCTCCATATCCTCGCACCCCTCCGCGATGAACTCATACTGAGCATTGGACAGCATCGACACACTCCTATTGGAACTTTATTTCCATGCACGATCGTAAGCCCCACGGATTATATCGAAGGGGTGTTGATCATTTCTACTGTCCATCTCGCCTATGCCCCTGATGTACCAACTGCTGAACTCGAACGAAAGAAAACACGGTCGGCGTCGCGAGCGATCGGCAACCCCGTACCGAAATACTCTGACGACCTAACGCCTTGCTCTGACGAAGAGCAGCCAGAACGATCTCTGCACATTCGCGCGCAGTGCGTTCAGTCTTCATGTTCCGCACGGCCAGGGACACTTGCTGTATTACTCGAACTATGCGATGTATAAGGTGCCGCCGAGCAGCACGTGCTGGGTGGCCGCAACAGGAAGATCGGACGGCGCTGGCGTGGTGGTACTGATGTACAGTGCACGATCCAGGTATGGACCATGCTCGGTCCGCCGAGCCCGCGCGGACTGCGATGTGACAATTGCCCAATCTGACTCCCAAGCTTCGGCAAATGCGCGCAAGAGATTGCAGACTTTCTCATTCGAACCACCATCGAATCGTTGTGGAAGATCAAGTATCACAGCATTCGGCAGCCACCTACGCAAGAATACAGGCCACATTTGATTGATAGGCCAGAAACATTCTCTTTATCTCCTCCATTCCAAGCCGACATGGAATATCCAAGCTCATCAATAACGTCGCCGCCGATATCCCTCCGATTTCCTCCCTTTGAAAGCAAGGACACAAACGCTTCCAGCGAATCTGCCGTGATGCGCTCAGAAGCCAGTGCATCTTTCTTGCTTCGCCCTCTCTTTCGCCAACAACTAAAGTCGGGGGATACGATCTCAATCGCGGCCAGAAGCCTCTGGGTTCTGGCCGCGCAGGATTCCACACTCTCTTGCCGTGCGCCCCAATACGCTGCGGAGTAAAAAGATTCCACTTTCGTCGTATCCTTTACTGTAGTGGCTGAATGACGATTTTGATGCCATTCACACCGTTGCGTTCGAATAGGTGCTGCATAGCCGTGGCAGCAGCAGGCTCTGCAACAACCCATTGGACTGGTTAATTTGGCTCTGCGCTTGGTTGACAAGGCTCTCTTGACCACCAAACCTAGGCTGGAACTGGTCGGTCAACAGGCCACGGTCCAGCATGTCCTGCCGGCTCAGCACCTTGCCTTGCCGTAGGTCGTGAGGAAGATTTCCACGCATCCGCGTGCGGTGCGATTAGGCGCTATGTCTTGCAGTTACCGTAGCCAGAACGGCTCGCCTTCTAGGGCGTCGTAATCTTCCAGAGGCTTACTCTTGTCACGAGCGAATCCTGGTAGGTCGGAGATGACCACCCTCACTGGTTGATAAATATTAAAGACTTCGACAAAAGATTTTGCCGAACCACATGCTTTCACGAAATTCTCGAAGAATCTGCTGAATACTTCCGCCAAGGTCGGCTGATAAGGATCTAACCAGCTCTTTTGGGGATCACCTATCATCTTCGAATCCCACTCGACGCCCGATTTGGCAGGAACCTGCGCAAAAATCTGCCGCACCTGTTCCATCAGCGCCAACGTCTCGTCAAGCTCCTCTCGCCGAAGATAGCGGCGATACAGCCGATCTGTGAGGAGACTCCAGTCCTGTTCCTGGTGGTCATTTTCTGCGTAGGTCTTCAAGCAACCAAAGAACAGTGCCACATCCGGAGCAGGTCCGAGTTCATAGATCGAATGACCTCCATGAAATCCAATTTTTCTCATTGCGTTTTGAACTGTATCGCCGTTGGACTAATTATTCCGCCCGATTTTTTCAAAATGCCTCGGATAATTAATTTCTGCACCGCCAATGCCGTGGCACGTAGAATAGACGCGCGGTTTCCAGAATGGGATGGACACCCTGCGGGAACATCCTTGACTCACGGCAGGGGGACAACAAATAAATCAATCTACAGAGGATCAAACTTTCGCCAAGTACGTATCTCGAACTGATCTTATATCGGTGACGAGGTCATCGTCGTCGAAAGGTTTGCCATCACCGCTTCGCGCCTCGAATCCTTTGACCGCCTTCTTAAGCTCGCAGAGTACATCCTGCGTGGCGACAACAAACCTTGGGACTCATCCCGCTAGCACCGTTTGTAGCGACAAGTTTTGACTGTGTGCGAACGCCTCCACCGACAGCTTACGAATCCTCTGTCTCTCGTCGATCTGATCAAGCGCCGCTTGAATCTCCGCCAACAGACGCTCTACATTGGCTCTCGAAGCACCGATCCGTGTTTCGAACTCAAATACGTCAATGCCGTTGCAAGCCTCGTTAAGAGCCGCATTGAGAACAAGCAATTCATCTTGGCTAAGCTCGACCTCGACATCGTCGGAAATTCGTTTTATCTTCATAGTTATCTCAAGTTATTAAAATACGCCTTCCCATTCGTCGGCTTAAATGCGGTTCCGCCATCCGCCGCATTAGGGTTCCGAATGACAACCATACCGAAAACATCGTCCCAATATGCAGAACGACCGTTGCTCAGTTGCTTCTTCGTCGAAGGGTTATTGAGTATATTTTCAATCTGATCAGCAAACTGCTGTTGCGTCGTGATCAAACCACCGAATTCATTCTGATGCCTTTTCTTCGTCTTTTGCCGGCTTGGTATCCTTATGCAACTGCCGATTGTAGGCATCCGCCAGACCAGTCGCCCCCGCAGCAGCCGCGCCGTTCGCACCACCACCACCTACCGCCCCTGCCGCCACCATCCCAACAGCCTGCAACACGGCATCGCGAGTCGGCTTGTCAAGACCAAGCGTGCCCAGGCTCTCATCGAGCACGGCGATGGCCGCAGTCCCCGCTGCGGTCGCCGCTGCACCCTTCGCAAAATCCCCACCCACCAGCGACGTCAGCAGCCCACCGATCAGCCCGTGCACTGCCACCTTGATCGGTTCAGACTGGTTCTTGAGCAGATCGCCAACCGCCTTATCCAGGAGCGGCATCGCCTGCTGGATCGTCTGCGCTGCCAGTTGGCGCTCGGCCTGTTGGTCCGCCACCTTCTGTGCATCAAAGATCTTGCCGATGCTCTGGTTGGCGTTGGCCGTGTCCCGGTCCAGGCTGGCAACCGTCTGGTCTGCCGTCTTGCCGGTCATGGCTTCCTGGCCAGCGTTGTCCGTAATGGTCACAGTACCCGACGCGATGGCACTTCGCGTCACGCCGGAAGCCGATCCGGTGCTGGGCGCAACCGCTTGACCCAGTACCGTCGTCATGGCGGAATTCGTCAGGTTTTTGGAAGCAATTCGCAAAGCCGATCAAATACGTCTATTTCAATTAGCCCCCACTCTAGCAAGCCGGATAGATAGCCGTGCCAGATCAGTACAACGGTCTCGGTTGCTCCCCGCCTTGCATGTTGACGTTCTATCCTTTCACGCAACTCGATTTCCGTTGGATATCCATTAATCATAGCTGTCATTGTGGTAACCTCGAAACGTATATTTCCCCCTGATGAGTAATGATCGTAACGCTCTGAATCTTGGCACCGGATCTGGAATCCGCAGAATATGCACGATTTACTCTGCACTAGGCAATATCAGCCGTCATGCCTGGCTGATTTCGTGCGTCAAAATAATATCCGGAGACTGCCCGCGTGCATCCATTGCTGTACTGGATATCGCCTTCGACAACCCGTCAGATGTCTGACTTACAACACCCGTCATCGTCTTCAACTCATACGTCGTTCCCTCAATGAGGAAACCCGCCGCCCTTCCAGCATTGGACGAAGGTGTCACCTGAACCGTTCGGCCACCTGCAACCAATTTGCCTGCAAAGCTCTGTTCTGCCGCCGTTAGCCCATCAACCGAACCGATCAGCTTTCCTGGAGCACTTGCACTCGGCTTTTGCGCGGCATTCCCGATGTTCTTCCCGGCCATTCCTGACATCGCAGCGCCAAGAGCAGCATCTGCTACAGCCGCGACACTCTGCTTACTCGCCTCAATCAGTGAGGCCCGGAAAGCCCCACCGGAGTTCCACAGGTCTCCACCATCCTCGCTCTTTACCAAGCGGCACAGTACGCCGTGTGCAAATCTATGTGGGCAGTCTCGCGCCATGGCAGATTCCATCATGGCTAACAAAGATGGGCCAATTCCCGACAACAGAGTAATCAATATCACCTGTTTCGATGAAGCGACGTGTCTGATATGGAAAGTACCATCCCCCATCGGCCTCCCGAATCCCGGCGTCGACGATCACATACAGATCATCCTTGGGAGGAGTCATCTTTTCCTGCAGATATTTCTCAGCGATCTTCCTGGCTTCTGCAACACCCATAATAATTCCCCTAGTTGATGACCCCAAAGCGGATATTCGGGAACCTGCTAAAGTTAGCTGCGCCCGAACCACCTGTTTGCCCATCTATATAGTTTACCTTGCCGCCTTGAACTACTGCATTCCAGACATGAGCCGTTGCTCTTTGGGTATCCATCCCATAGACCACCGCCCGGGTTCCTTCTCCTGCGCCAAGCAGAGTGTCTTCAACGTTTGTCCTTGTCGTCCAGCCACTCATTTTGGTGTTGTATAGGCCGTTCAACTCATTAAACGGAAGAGGTTCGGAACGCGGTAGCGCACTTGCCTTTGCTCCGGTCGCAAGCTGATTGTCAACAACATATACGCAATTGGTGCAGTTCTGCGTCGAGCCAGTAGGATTCACGTCTTTCACAGATCCTGCCGGCACAGAGTTACTGCCGTCAACGCGTACGTTTCCGAGTCTGCCAGCCAACCCTGTCATTGCTGCACCAAAAACAGCATCCGCTCCAGCTGCCATACTCGGCTTACTCGCCTCAATCAGTTCCGCCCGGAAGGCCCCGCCGGTGTTCCACAGGTCCTCGCGTAGCCGACTGTCCAGTTGGGTGCGCTGTGTACCATTGAGCCGCGCCGTGGCAACTTCGGGGTCTTCCAGCCATTTGCCTGTCGTCTGATCATAGGACACCGGCACCCCGGCCGCATTGGCTTGTGCCTGCGTATCAAAGCTTTTCAGGTCTCCCGTACCAACCTGGTCATTTCGATACACGACGCGAATCGCGTAGTAGATCTCGTCCTGCGTCATCTCTGCGTACTTTGGATCCTTGGCAAGCTCGGCCGCCTTGATACGCAGGTCCGCATCGCTCACATTGTGCAACTGCCGATTGTAGGCATCCGCCAGACCAGTCGCCCCCGCAGCAGCCGCGCCGTTCGCACCACCACCACCTACCGCCCCTGCCGCCACCATCCCAACAGCCTGCAACACGGCATCGCGAGTCGGCTTGTCAAGACCAAGCGTGCCCAGGCTCTCATCGAGCACGGCGATGGCCGCAGTCCCCGCTGCGGTCGCCGCTGCACCCTTCGCAAAATCCCCACCCACCAGCGACGTCAGCAGCCCACCGATCAGCCCGTGCACTGCCACCTTGATCGGTTCAGACTGGTTCTTGAGCAGATCGCCAACCGCCTTATCCAGGAGCGGCATCGCCTGCTGGATCGTCTGCGCTGCCAGTTGGCGCTCGGCCTGTTGGTCCGCCACCTTCTGTGCATCAAAGATCTTGCCGATGCTCTGGTTGGCGTTGGCCGTGTCCCGGTCCAGGCTGGCAACCGTCTGGTCTGCCGTCTTGCCGGTCATGGCTTCCTGGCCAGCGTTGTCCGTAATGGTCACAGTACCCGACGCGATGGCACTTCGCGTCACGCCGGAAGCCGATCCGGTGCTGGGCGCAACCGCTTGACCCAGTACCGTCGTCATGGCGGAATTCGTCAGGTTCTGGGTTAAGGTCGAACTGCTATCGAAGCTACCCCCAATCGTCGAACTGTCGCTCCTGTAATCGGCAGCATTCTGCAGGTCGCTGGTCGTGAGCGTGCCGGTGGTGAGTTGGTTTTTCGTCTGATCGGCAGTACTGGCAATCACGGCCCCCTTGAGATCCGTGTTGCCCTTGACGTTCACATTGAAGCCGCCGTTACCCGCGTAGATGCCGCTTTGCTCCACCACCGATGTGTACGTGCTGTCGGTATTGCCCTTGCTCGTGCTGGCGCTGCCGCTGACGGTCGTGCCGGCACACAGCGGCGGCACGCAGAGGCTGACCTGGGCTCCGGAAGAGGATTGCTGGCTATGGTAGTTGTCGGTGTCCTGCTGGCTCGCAATATTCAGGTTGCGGCCCACGTCGGCCACGACCGTCTGGCCGATGGCCTGTGCGCCCTGCAGGTTGGTATCGCGCCCGCTCGATACCGTCAGCATATCGCCGGCCGTCACGTGGCTATTCTGATGCGTGACCGAATCGCCGTTGGCATTGCCGTGGTTCTGGCTCGCGGCCGCCTCAATGGTGAAGCCGTTCTGCTGACCGCCCAGCCCAAAACCCACCCCGATGCTCGCACTCGATCCGCTGCCGGAACTGTTCTGGCTGGAGGCGTCTTGCGCGCTCTGCAGATTCACGTCGCGCGCTGCGGACAGGGTAACGTTCTTGCCCTCGATCTGCGCCCCGTGACCGGTGATATCGCCATCGGTAGCGTAGCCATCCGTGCCCGTGCCCCCCGAACCGGTCGCCACAATGGTGACGTTATTGCCCCCGGTCACCGTCGTCCCCTGCACGCTGCTGCTCTGGGTATGTGACTCGCTTTGCTGGCTGCCGCCACCAATACTCACCGTTGCCTTGATGAGCGCGCTGCCGCCGTTGCTGTTGCCGGGATTGCCGGTCTTGTCTACCCCGACCGGTTTCGCACCTGAGGCTGCGTTATACGTATTCAGCCCTGCTATGGCAGCCTGCGTGGCATACAGCGCAGCGACCTTGTCGCTCTTGCCATCTTCTACCGCGCGTGCGGCATTCTCCGCCGCCTGGGCTGCCTGCACGCTGTAGCCCGAGAGCGCCAGCGTCACACCATATTGGCTGGATTTGTCCCGCTGGTTGGTGGCGCTGGTATCGGTGCCCGGATCGAGCACGACATTCTTGCCGACCATCGTCACGTTCTGCCCAGCCGAGATGTCCGCACCCTTGGCCGTAATATCGTCCCTCGCGACGATGGAGACGCTACCGCCATTGCTGGCGATCTGGCTGCGGATCGTGTTCTGGCTGGTCTGCGCGGTATCCAGGTGATGCGAGCTCGTCTGCACGCCTACCGTGCCGGCGTAGCCGCTACCGCCCAGATCCCCGATCTGACGGCTGGAGCTGTCCTGCCGCTGGCTCTGGCTGTCCTGGCCGGACAGGATGTCGATCTTGCCCTGCGTGGCCGATAGCGAGACATCGTTGGTACCCGCAATGCCGCTGCCGGTAATCTGTATATCGCCGGTGCGGCTGGTCACTGTGACATCCTTGCCCGTCACCAGGCTGGCGTTCTGCCTGGTCGCGGACGAATCGCCACTGCCATTGGCCGACTGCGAGCCATAGGGGAACAGACCCACGCCGCTGTTGTTCGGCCCGCCACCAATGTTCCGCCCGATATCGCCCAGGCTTGGTACGGCCGTGCTGGCATGCCAACCGCCACTGCTGGAGGCCGATGACGACTGGAAGGTATCTGTCGAAGTCGCAATATTGACGTTGCGCTGCGCGTCGAGCGTGGCTGTCCCGCCCGCCGTGACGGAGCTGCCGGAGAGCAGAATGTCACCGCTTAGCGCCTTGCCGTCGGCATCGGTCTGGCCATCTCCAGTCGCGCGCAGCGTCACGTTCCCCGCGCCGGACAGGCTGCTGCCCTGGTGCGTCACCGAATCCGTGCTGGCCGAGTTGTCACTGTGGCTGCTGCCTGCCGTGATCGCAAGCTGCGGCATTGTTGCCGCCGAGGCACCGATCTCATTCAGGGTCTGCTTGGCGCGCGTCACCCCACTAGCACTCTTCTGTGCAGCCGACAGATTCCGCGCGGTGTCCAGTGGCGTGCCCACCAGCGCCACGCCGAAGCCGCTGGAATGGCTGCTCTGGCTGGTCTGCTCGCTGACGTGATCCACTCCGGCCGTCACGTTGATGTTCTGCGCCTGAATGTCGATATTGCCGGCGGCAGAATTGCCGGGTGTCGCCCCGGCGATCACATCGCTGCCGATAATGGCCACGCTCTTGCCAGCGTTAATGGTCACGTTGCCATCGGTCGCCCCGACCGTCGAGCGCGCGTCGCTCTGCGTCACCGCCAGCACATGGCCGCTTGCGCTGCCGCCGCTGCTGCCCACCGACACGCCGATGCCGCCGGCTCCCGCGAAGGCGGACACGCCAGACTTCGATTCCTCGTGCGAGACGCTGGATTCCCGCACGTTCTGGCCCGCCGTGATGACCACGTTGCCCTGGGTGGACTGGAGATTCACCGCATCCGAGCCAATGACCGCACTCTGACGGATCGTGACGTCGTTGTTGGCCTTCAGCCCAACGCTATCGCCCGCGAGCGTGCTACCCACGCCCAGGTCCTCATGGCTGCTGCTCTGGTCGTGCGTGGAGCTGCGCGAAAGGAAACCGCTGCTGCGGGTGCGGCTCTCCGACGCGGCATCGTGTACCTCGCGGGCTTCGCTCACTGTCACGCCGTCCGTTGCCACAACCGCCAGCCTGCCGCCGCCCTTGCCGTCATTACCTGCGGACACGGCGCTACCCGTGATCGCGACGCTGCCCGACCCGGTCGTCGACGCCGCAGTAATGCCGTTCGCCGCGAGAGCCGTGGCGGCCAGCGTGGATTGCCCCGCACCGATCGAGACATTGCGGCCCGCCTGGACGTTGCTGCCCTGCACCGTTTCGTCATACGACGATTGGGTGTAGCTCGATTGCTGCCGGTTCGATTGCGCCGCTTCGCTGTGCGTATGCGCATCGGTCGCATTGACGATGGCAACGTTCTGCCCGGCAACCAGCGCCGCGTTGGCACCCGACTGGACGTTGGTGTTCGTCAGCGTCATGTCTCGGCCGGCGACGGCGGTGACGCTTTGGCCGGCCTGTATGGTACTGCCCTGATTGACGACGGTCTGGTCGTGCAGATAGTCCTGTCCGCCATGCGCGGTGGCATCCTGGGTGGTGCCCGTCGCCACGGTACCGAAGCGCATGTCCCGGCCCGCGCCCAGCGCGAGGTCGTTGCCGGCGCTGAGCGTCGCGCCCGTCGACGTCAGGTCGCGCCCGGCCATCACGGCCACATTGTTCGTCCCCGAGATCGACGCCACCGCGCCAATCCCGGTGGCGCTCGCGCTATTGCCGTTGGCAAGCACGGTGGCATTCGTGATCGTCTGCGATTCATTGACGACATCGCGACCGGCGGCGACCACCACATCCTGTCCGCCAATGCGGCCGCCCAGGTTGCGCACGTCCTGCGTTGCGCTCACCACGGTCGTACCCGTGCCTCCGATGCTGCCCCGATTGACGATATCGGTACCCACCACCTGCGTGGCGATGTCACCGACGATCGTTCCGCTGTTCTCCACGCTGCCGGCAGCATTGATTGACACGGCATTGCCGGCGACCAGCGCGCCCGTTGACTGCAGGTCCACACCGTTGCCTTGTGCCAGATACACCTTCGGCACCAGCACCGATTGTGTCGTGCCATCGGGCAACGTCACGTCCTGCGACACCATCCACACCATATCGGTGGTGAGCTGGCGCATCTGCTCGTCGGTCAGGCCCACACCCGGCGTCAGGTTGAAGGTCTTGGCATAGGTGACGCCATTGTTCATCAGCGCCTTGTACTCTTCGAGCTGGTCGGTGTAGCCCGCCAGGAACGTCCTGCCCGTCAACTGCGTGACCTGATCGCGGATCAGCTTCTCCTCGTAGAAGCCATCGCCGAGGCGCTTCTGCGTCTTCTGCGGATCGAGCCCCAGCGCGTTGAGCATATAGTCGCTGGAGATGAAGTTCGTGTACTGCGTGAAGCGCGGGTCCGTGGCGACGAGGTACGTGTCGCCCGGCGTCGTGCGGATGGTATAGAGGCCGTTGGTCGGCAGTTTCAGGTTCGGGATCCCGCCGCTGGCCGTCCCGAGCGTCTGCGCGGGCCGGGCTTGCCCGGTCACACCTGTCACCGCGCTAGCCCCGCCCGCACTGACCGCAGCCGCGCCGCCCGCGCTACCAGAGACGCCCGCCAGCTGCGTGCCGCTTGCACCTCCCCCCGTGACACTGCTACCGGTGACGGTCGCACCCACGGCATTGACCGACGCCACGGTCACGTTCTGGGCCGTGGTCTGTACCGTCTGATTGGCCGTGGCAATGGCGGGCAGCGCCATCACCGTAGTTGGCGCCTGCGGCTCGCCGGGGAGCGCCACAACTTGTATGTCCTGGCTGCCGCCGGTACGCTGGTGCCAGTAGAAAGTCGAGGTGTCCTCGGTCGTCACCGTTTGCTGAAGCACCGTACCGACATCCTGAACCCCGCCATTGGCCGCCACCCGGACCAGATTTCCGCCCGCCGCCATGGTCGAGGACTGGTTCAGGATATTGCCGCCATTGCTATTGATGCGGATGCTGCCGCCCGCCTGGATCTTCGCCGGGTCAGTGGCGCTGACGAGCTGGTCCGTTGCCGTCATGGTGACGGTGGTGCGGGAGATCTCGTTGTAGTCGTGCCCGAAGTTCGCCTGCCGCACCAGATCCGGGCGGATATTGACGTTCGGGTCCCAGTCAGGCCAGAACGTAATGCTGTAGGTCGTACCGTTGTCCGTGATCGACTGGTAGTACTGTGTCGGATTGACTGTCAGCGGGCGCGTGCAGATCAGCGTACTCGGATCACAGTTCGCCCCCGTCGGCATGCCGTTGTATTCCTCGATCGGGGATTGCGTGAAGGACAGCGTCTGGCTGGTGGTGTTCAGGCTCGTCACCGTCGACTTGTCCACGGTCACCGTGACTGGCGCGCGCAGCGCGTTGGTTTGCGGTGTGCTGATCTGCGCGTTCTGCGCACTCCAGTTCCAGCCCGGAAAGGTGACGCTGGAATGCGAGTTCAGGTCGATGTCAATGAGTCCCGCTTGCCAGAGCGTGAGTGTCTGGACGGCAGTCTGCATGGGCGTGCCAGGCGTGGTCACGATGCTCGTTCGCGTGTTGCTGACCTGATTGGCGGCGATGTCGATATCGCCATCGGCCTCGATGTTGGCCGAGCGATTGATGAGCGTATTGACCTGGTTGGCCAGCAGTCCCGTGTTGGAGTCGCGCGTGCCATCACGGGCGATTTGCAGGTTGCCCGCGCTGTAGAGCGTAGCCCCCTCGAGGTTCTGGACGGAGTTGGTCGCGTAGAGCTTCAGGTTCTGGACCGCCGCCATCAGCGCCGCCGCACCATTGTTGACGATGTCCGTTCCCTGTGCCTGGACGTTGTTGCCGATCACCGTGCCGGTGTTGACCACCGTCGGGCTGCCGATCAGGACTGCGTCACCCTCGATGCGTCCGGCATTCGACACGATGTTGCTGGCCGTGACGGTGGTATTGGCAGAGTTGATATCGGCGCCGGCTGCGTTTGCCACATTGGCCCCGGAGACAGTCAGGGCGCCTGCCGCCGCCAAGGTCGCGGTATTGGCGAGCGTGCCGCTGGCGGCGACCCGCATATCCCTGTTGGCGCGCAGCAGATTGCTCGCATCGTTGGTGTAATCCCCGGCCACGTTCAGCGTCAGGTCGCGCCCGGCGATCATTGTCCCGCTGCCGGACACGGCACCGCCCACGACGACATCCTGGTTCGCCTTCACCGCGCCGCCCAGGTTGGACAGCGATGCCACATCGAGCTTGACGTCCGTGCTACCCAATACCTGGCCACCGGCGTTGTTGAACGTCGCGCCAGCCTGGTTGAGCGTCAGGCTCTGGCCATATAGCGTGCCACCACGATTGTCGAGCTGCGACGTGATGTTCAGGGCGAGTGCGCCACCTGCCGCCACCAGCCCACCCGCGGTGCCATCGGTGTTGTTGGCCAGCGCCTGCGCACCGATGGTGACATCACCGTTGCCGCCGAGCTTGCCCGCGGTGTTGGTGAATGCATTCGTCGCCGTCACGGTCGTCACGCCATCGCCGGCATTGACCAGCAGGCCCCGAGTATTGTCAACGCTGGTGGCCGAGATGTTGACCTCCCCATGAAGGCCATTGGCCGCCAGCTTGCCGCCCTGGTTGACCACGGCCCCGGTCGCGACCGCGGCGAGGTTGCCGGCGGTCTGTGCCGAGCCGGCGGTATTGTCCACGGTGCCACCGCTGGCTAGTGTGAGTCCGGTCTGGCCGTATATGCTGCCTTGCCGGTTGCCGAGATTGCCGCTCGTGATTGCAGTCGCCGTACCCTGGGCGGTGATCGTGCCCTGACTGTTGTCGAGCGTCGTGGCCTGCGCCTGCAGGCTACCGTTGGTCTGGATCGCGCCCGCGGCATTGGAGAGGGTTCCCTGGCTTGCCACTGCCAGCGTACCGGTGCCCGCGTGCGCCACCGACCCGCTGTCATTGACCAGGGTGCCGGCGCCAATGGTCAAATTGGCGCCATTGGCCGCGATGATGCCGCCCGTGTTGTCGAGCTTGGCGCCGGCGGTAACGATTGTGTCATTCTGACCGTACTGCTTGATCGTGCCCCCACGGTTGGACAGGTCTCCTGCGGTCGTGACGTTGACGCTGTCGCCATCGAGCCAGCCATCTGTGTTGTCCAGGGAAGCCGCGCCCAGCGTCGTGGTCGCCGCCGAGATGAAACCGCCACGATTGCTCGTTGTCCCGGTGCTGGCCACCGACAGCACCCCACCGGCGGTCAAGCTGCCGGTGTCGTTGGCGATGGTTTGAGCGTTGAGGGTTGCGTCATCCCGGGCGGATATCACCCCCTGATTGACGATGGATGTGCCTGCATTCAGCGCCAGCGCGCCATTGCCGCCAATGAGCCCCGCCGCAGATGTTGCACCGGGTGCATTCAGGATCTGCTGCCGCGCCGTGACCTGGGTCAGGCCATCGCCCGCATTGGCGATGCGTCCGCCGGTGTTGTCAACGCTTGCGGCCGACACGGACAACGCTCCATCCGCACTGGCGGACTCGATGCGCCCGCCCGCGTTGGTCAGTGCGCCCGCAGCTTGCAGGGTGAGTCCATCGCCCGCATGCAGGGTCGCGCTGGTATTGTCCACCGCGCCTTGTACCGTGAGCGCCAGCGCCTTCTGAGCCGATACGGTGCCGCCGGCGCCGTCAAGCGATCCGAGCTGTGCGGTCAGCGCGCCGTTGGTCTGGATGACACCGCCCGCGTTGATGACTGGACCTTGACTGGCCATCGCCAGCGTCCCTGCACCGGCGTGGGAGACCTGGCCACCGTCGTTGGTCAGGCTGCCCGCATTGACCGTCAGGTTCTGGCCATTGGCGGCAATGGTGCCTCCCGTGTTGTCCAGCTTGCCACCTGCGGTGATGCCGGTATCGGCCTGACCGTACTGCTTCAGGCTGCCGCCCTGGTTGATCAGGTCGCCCGTCGCCTGGATGGCAAGCTGACCGCCTTCGATCTGGCCAGCAGTATTGTCGAGCGACTGGGCGGCGACGGCGACGCTGCTCCCCGATACCACGCCTTGACGGCTGCTCATGCCGCCAGCGGCGGTTGCCGTGAGCGCGCCACCCGCGCTGAGCGTCCCGGTGTCGTTGTTGAGCGAGGCGGCATGCACCGTGGCATCGCCCTGCGCGTTGACCTGGCCGTGGTTGATCAGGCCACCGGCGGTCAATCGCAGGTTCCCGTTGCCGCCAATGACGCCGCCTTGGGCGCCGCTGGCAGTGGTGCCAGCCGTATTGATGAGCATGCCGGCCGTCTGGATCGACAGGCCATCCGCATTGAGCGACACCATGCGCCCGGCCGTGTTGTCCACCGATGCGGCCGTGGCCGTGAGCGCACCGCCGGCCTGGACCGTGCCCTGCATATTGTTGACTGCGCCCGCCGATTGAATCGTCGTGGCGCCCTGCGACACGATCTGGCCACCCTGGTTGGACAGGCTGCCGGCGCTCAGGCTGGTGGCCGCGCCACTGGACATCTGGCCCCGGTCGTTGACGAGCGCCCCCTGCGCATTGACGACCAGAGCCGCGCCCGCGGCAGCCGTCGCCCCCGTCAGATCGAGATTGCCGGCGCTTGCGGTGAGGCCCAGATTGCCATTTGTCGCGGTCTGGCTGCCTGCCAGGCTGACACTGGCGCCCTGGATTGTGGCGTTGCCGCTTGCCAGGTTCCGGCCTGTGGCAGACACGGCCCCGGTTGCGCTCACCGTCAGGTCGGCTGCCGGGCCCGGCGTGCCATCCGGGTTCAAACCAGCCGCGAGCGTGCCCGTCGATGCCACACTCTGCGCTTGGATGCCAAGCGACTGCTGCGCCGCCAGCGTGCCACCGTTGGAGAATGTGCCATCGGTGCGAAGCGAGGCAGCACCGGCCGAATACGTCGTGCCGCCATTGTCGATGCCGTCTCGTGCCGAGACCGCGAGATTGCCGGTGGTGTTCGTCTGGCCGGCCAGCACGAGCTTGCCTTGCGCGGTCAGCGTCAGTTCGCCGGCCTGCGCCGCCAGCACACCCCGATTCGAGACCCCGACACCAAGCTCCGTTGACGCCAGCAGAATCTTGTTGGCGTACATGCCGCCCAGCTCGCTCACGTCGATGCCGACCGCCGGGGCCGGTCCGTTGCCAGCGATCGCGCTGGCTGACAGCGCGTTGTAGTCGACCTGGTTCGCGCCGGCCACCACGTTGAGCCTGTTCGCATAGATCGCGGCATTGGCCTTGACCGCACGCGCGATCAGGTCCACCTGGTCGGTGCTCGCAGCATTGAGGCCGGCGCCCTCGACGCTGATCTGGCCGCCGGTCACACGGAAGGCATCCAGGCTGCCACTGCCGCCGTAGACGGGCGTGCCGGTGGTCAGCGTCACGCGGCTGGTGTTGATGAAGCCTGCGCCGTCGACCAGCAGTCCGTTTGGATTGGCAATCACCACATCGGCCCGTCCCCCGGCCACTTCGAGGTAGCCGCGCAGCTGGCTCGGTGACGTGCTGTTGACCTGGTTGACGATGATCCGTGCCGAGCCCCCAGGCAGCAGATTGGGGTTGCCGTTGATGTAGCCAGCCTGCTGCGTGGTGGTGATCACCGGCGAGTTGTTGAGGATCGCCCCGGGCCGGTTGACGTCGAACTGCGTGTAGTGGTTCACCGACACCCCTGCCGAGGAGGGCCGCGTGATATTGACCTGCGGGAGACCATTAGCGGTCTGGATCACGCCCGGGCGATTGGCGCCGGCGTTCGGGTCGGCCACGATCTGCGCCCCGGCCACCATCGGCAGTCCCATGCAGGCCCACACCGCAAGCTGGATCGCCGGGATACCAATCCGGGTTGCGCCGGAGTTCGTCTTCGCTGTTCCTCCCGCCGGCGAGGCGGCGGCCCTGCCGGTCCCCGTGCTGCAAGCGGTTTCCGCCACGGCCATGAGCATGGCGCGTGTGCGATTGAAGACAATGCGGTAACAAAGACGATTCATGGCAACCCGGGAAACTGGCGTGTCTAGCGGCAACGCGCTGAGATCCGCAGCAACCTAGGGGCAAACACCGTCCTACCGCGCGCAACTACAGCTGTAACCTTTTGTAACAACAAAAAACTGCGCGCAGCTTAATGTACGGTACAAAGCGCTGATACCCCCCTTTATAACTAGGTAAACTCTGATAATCCTCACAAATTTGTTGCGCCCGCAACCGAGATCGCCCGCACTGCCGCGCTGGATAAGGAAAGTGAATGGATTTGATCCAGGAGCGATGCATTCCATAGCCCCCTGTCGCCCTGATCTGAAAATTTCTTAAATCAGATTTTCACATAACTTATAAAGCCTAAAAAATTATCTTTAAAAGGCTATTAGTAATGGGTTGCACAAGCATAAGTAGGGCGTCAGCATCGGCATTCCCGGCAATAAGGCTGAAAAAAGCGAGCGTTTCGCGGAAACCTATATTCCTGCTAATGGATCACCACCGCAGTGACAAGAAGCGCGCACGCACAAAGATTTCGGATCATCGTAGAAGATACGTGGCGTAAGCCGGTCACGAAGCCATTCCCAAAGATGCGCCAACGGCTGCCGAGTCATCACGCGCACGAAACAGACCCGAATCATCCCCCCGGCGGCGCGCACGACCCGCGCAGGACCAGCTCCGTCGGAATCTGGATGCGGATCCGGTCAGGCGGCACCTCGCCCTTCAACTGCCGCAGCAGTATGCGCGCGGCTTCGTTGCCGAGCGCGTGGGCGTCATAGCGGATCACGGAGACTGGCGGGGTGGCCAGTTGGGCGAGTTCGCTGTCGTTCGAGGCGATCAGCGAAATATCCTCGGGAATGCGGCGATTGCTGATGCGGATGGCCGGGAGCACGCCGGACAGCAGCGGCATGCCGAGCACGATCGCCGCGGTGGGCGGCTCCGGCAGGCTCAGCAGCATCTGCATTTCCCGGTATGCGTATTCGGTCGAGAAGCTGTCGAGCCGCAGCAGTTGCGGATCCACGGCCAGGCCGGCCTGGTCGTGGGCCTGCTGCAAACCCAGCAGGCGGTCGCGCGCCACGCGCGTGCCGCTGCCGCCGGTGATCATGGCGATGCGGCGGTGCCCCAGGCTGATCAGGTATTCGGCGGCGCGCCGGGTGCCGCTGAGGTGATCGGCGCCGACGGCATTGACCGGGGCGTCGAGTTCGCGCTCGAGCAGCACCACGGGCAGGTTGCCGGAGCGGATGTTGGCCAGCACCTTGCCGTTGGATTCGTCCTGCACCGCGAAGATGACGCCGTCGGCGCCACGTTGCCGGAACAGGTCGAGCAGCGCGAGTTCGCGCTCGCTGCTGCCGTCGCTGCTGGCCACCATGATCATGTAGCCGTGTTCGCTGAGGATGCCTTCGGCACCCTTGACCATCGCCGAATAGATCGGGTTGCGGATGTCGGAGAAGATGAAGCCGATCATGCGCGCGGACACGCCCCGCATGCTCTGCGCCGCCACGCTGGGCTTCCATCCCAGTTCGTCGATGGCGGCCTGGACGCGCACGCGCACGTCCTCCGCCACGGTAGGCACCCCGTTCGCCACGCGCGAGACGGTCGCTATCGCGACGCCCGCCGCGCGGGCGACGTCATGGACAGTCACGCGCTTGGTCAAATCGGCTTCCGGATCAGAATCAAAAGGCTTCTTGGAACAGATTCCGGAAATCGGCAAGGGTCGTCTTCCGGGGATTCCAGCGATTATAGTTGGCCTGCACGCACAACTCCGCCATCCCCTCCAGCTTGTCCCCGGTCACGCCCGCGTCGCGCAGGCGGCGCGGGATGCCAAGGTCCGCGCAAAGCGCCTCGATGGCTTCCACCGCCATGCGCGCGGCGTCGAGCACCGGCAGCCCTTGCACGGGCCGTCCCATTGCGGCCGCCACCTTCGCATACTTGGCGGGATTGGCGATCAGGTTGAAGCGCGCCACCGCCGGCAGGCACAGCGCATTGGACAACCCGTGCGACAGGTGGAACTCCGCACCGACGAAACGCGCCATGCAGTGCACGTTCCCCAGGCCGGTCTGCCCGAACGTGATGCCGGCCAGCGCCGAGCCGCACAGCATGTTGGTGGCGGCCTCCAGGTTCTCCCGGTCGGCCACGAACTGGCGGATGTTCCCCGCCAGCAGTTCGATCGCCTGGATATTGATGGCGTCGGTGATCAGGTTGGACTGGCGCGAGATATACGACTCGAACGCATGGACGAAGGCATCGATGCCGGAGTGCGCCGCCACGTGGCCCGGCACGGTGCGCAGTGCCAGCGGATCGAGGATCGCGAATGCCGCCGGGTTGAGCGCGGCATGGCGGATCGACATCTTGAGGTTCTTTTCCGTATCCGTGATGACGCAGGAGCCCGATACCTCCGAGCCCGTGCCCGCCGTGGTCGGAATCGCGATCAGCGGCGGCGGCGCGATCGAGAATGCCTCGATGCCCTCGTAGTCATGGATGCGGCCTCCGTTGGCGAGCACGATGCCGACCGCCTTGGCCACGTCGATGGTGCTGCCGCCGCCGATGGCGATGATGGCCGTGGCCTCGTGCGCGCGGCAGACCTCCAGCGCGCGCGCCACGGTATGCGCGCTCGGGTCGGGTTCGATCTCCGAGTAGGTGGCGATGGCCACGCCTTCGCGCTCCAGCAGCGCGGCCACGCGCCCGTAGAAATCGCTGGCGAGCAGCGCGGCATCCACCGCGATGAACACGCGCTTGCAGCCACGATCGCGCACGATGGTGGCGATTTTTTCATGGGACCCGGCGCCCATGTAGATGCGAGTCGGGCAAAAGAAGGTGGAGATATCGGTAATGGACATGAAAAGATAGTCGAATCGACAGGGAATCGATGGGGATCGATCAGTCGGCCGCGGAGAAGCCGGCGGCGATGGTCGTCCAGCGCTTGGTTTCCGCATGCACGAACGTGGTCAGCACGGCCGGCGCCATGCCGCCCGGCTCCGCCGCCATGCCTTGCAGCGTGCTTTGCATGGCGGGATCCTTCATGCTGGCCACCACGGCCTGGTAGATGCGGTCGCGGATCGGCGCGGCCAGGTTGCGCGGCGCGGCGAGGCTGTACCACGTGCTCATCTGATAGCCCGGCACGCCGGATTCGCTCAGCGTCGGCACGTTCGGCAGGAAGCGCGTGCGCTGCGCGGTGGTCACCGCCAGCGCCTTGATGTTGCCGCCGGCAAGCTGGGCGTTGGCCGAAGCGGCGGAGTCGAGCGCGAAGGTCACGCGGCCGCCGATGATGTCGGTCATCATCGGCGAGGCGCCCTTGTACGGTACGTGCACGGCATCGAACGACGCCTGCTTCTTCAGCAGCTCGGCGGACAGGTGCTGCGTGGTGCCGATGCCGGCCGAGCCGTACGTCGCCTCGGCGTGATGCTCCTTCATGTAGGCGATCAGTTCCTTGACGTTGTTGACCGGCAGCGACTTGCGCACGATCAGCACGTTCGGCACGACCGCGACGGTCGTGATCTGCGTCATGTCCTTTTCGAAGTCGTAAGGCAGGTTCTTGTAGAGCGCCGGCGCCGCCGCGTGGCCCACGTTCGCCAGCAGCAGCGTGTAGCCGTCGGGCTGCGCGCGCGCCACCATCGCGGCGCCGAGCGTGCCGCCCGCGCCGGGGCGGTTGTCCACCATCACGGCTTGTCCGAGTTCGCGCTGCAGCTGCGCCGCGATCGCGCGCGCCACGATGTCGGTGGTGCCGCCGGGCGTGAACGGCGCCACGATGGTGATGGGCTTGGTCGGCCAGTCGGCGGCGACGGCCGGACTTGCCGCGACACCTGCCACGACACCTGCCGCAGCGGCCAGTGCAACGAATGCGCCTGCCGTGCGCGCGATCTTCTTGAGGGAATGCATCATGGTCTGTCTCCAGAATTTCTTATGTTTCGGCCTGTGGCCGGGGATGCTAATCGAGTGTGACGTTGAGCCCGGACAGCAGCGTGCGCCAGGTGGCCACCGAGCCGGCCAGCAGCTCGGCCGCGCCTTCCGGCGTCTGCTGGCGCTCGGCCGGCACTTCCACGCCGGCCGGCGCGAGCCGCGCCTGGGTCTGCGGGTCGCGCACCGCGCTGCGCAGTGCCTTGTTGAGTCGCGCCACCACCGGGGCCGGCGTGCCCTTCGGCGCGAGGACCATGTTCCAGATGTCGTAGTTCAGGTCCTTGATGCCCGACTCGCCGGCGGCCGGCACGTCGGGCAGCGCACTGATCCGCCTGGGGCGCAGCACGACGACGCCCTTGACCATGCCCGACTTGATGAAGCTGGTGGACGTGGTGGTGCTGTCGACCAGGTAGTCGATGTGGCCGGCGGCCACATCGTTGAGCGCCAGGCCCGCGCCGCGGTAGTTGGCGATATTGACGTTGACGCCAAGCCTGGCATTCACCAGCACGCTGCCAAGGAACGAGCCGGAGCCCACGCCGGCCGCGCCCGCGTTCATCTTGCCGGCGTTCTGGCGCGCGTAGGCGGCGAACTGGTCGAGACCCGTCGCCGGAAAATCCTTGCGCGCCGTGATGACCTGCGGCGCGTCGCCGACCGAGGCCAGCGGGATCAGGTCTTTCAGCACGTTGTAGGACAGCGACTTGTACAGCGTGGCGTTGGCGGCCAGCGTGCCGACATTGCCGATCACCAGCGTGTAGCCGTCCGGCGCGGCGCGTACCGCGCGGGCCGTGCCGAGCGTGCCGCCCGCGCCGGGCAGGTTCTCGACGACCACGGGCTGGCCGAGATCGCGCGCCATGCCCTCGGCGATGACGCGCCCGAGAATGTCGGTGGGCCCGCCCGCCGCGAACGGCACGATCAGCGTCAGTGGCCTGGCGGGATACGTCTGTGCGAAGGCGCCGCCCGAGAGCAAGGCGAGCGCCGCCGCGCCGCCCGCCTTGAGGACCATGCGGCGGCCGGATGCGCGCGATGTCATGGCGGGCCTCATCAAGGATTGAAGACGACGAGACGCTCTTCGGTCATCTCGCGCATGGCGTAGTGCGGCCCTTCCTTGCCGAAGCCGCTGTCCTTGACGCCGCCGAACGGCATCACGTCCGAGCGCGCGCTCGACGTCTCGTTGATCTGCACCGTGCCGAAGCGCAGCGTTGCCGCCGCCTTCATGGCGCGATCGATGTCCTGCGTGAAGATGCCCGCCGCCAGCCCGAACGGCGTGCTGTTGGCGCTGGCCAGCGCCGCGTCGAAATCGTCGAACGGCCGCAGCGCGATCAGCGGCGCGAACGCTTCCTGGCACCACACGCGGCCTTCGTCGGGCACGTCGGTCATGACCACCGGATCGATGACCGAGCGCCGGCGCGCGCCACCGCACAGCACGCGCGCGCCCGCGGCGGCGGCCTCGCCGATCCACGTCTCGGCGCGGATCGCCGCCTGTTCACTGATCAGCGGCCCCACGCGCGTGGCCGGATCGCGCGGATCGCCGGCGACCAGCGTCCCGGCGAACGCGACCAGGCGCTGCGCGACCTCGTCGGCAATGCGGCGGTCCACATACAGGCGCTGCACGGACGTGCAGACCTGCCCGGCCTTGCGCAGGCCGGCATTGGCGATCCTGGGAATGGCGCGATCCAGATCGGCATCGGCCGCGACGAACGTGCTGGCAATGCTGCCCAGCTCCATCTGCGTGCGGCGCAGGCCGGCCGCGCGCTGGATGATGCGGCCGACGCGCGTGCTGCCGGTGAACGTGTAGAAGGCCACGTCCTGCTCGTCCAGCAGCCACGCCCCCACCGTGTCGCCCTCGCCTTGCAGGATCGACAGGAACGGCGCCGGCATGCCGGCCTCCAGCAGCACCTGGCCCAGCAGCGCGCTGGTCAGCGGCGTGAAGGCCGACGGCTTGAGGACGACCGCGTTGCCTGCCGCGTACGCGGGCCCCACCTTGTGCAGCACGGTATTGAGCGGCGAATTGAACGGGGTGATCGCGCACACCACGCCCACCGGGAAACGCTGCGTGAAGCCGATGCGCTTGTGCGCGCCGGGGCTGGCGGCGAACGGCACCACTTCCCCGGTCAACTGCGTGGATTCGTTGGCGCACAGGGTCAGCGTGACCTTGGCGCGGTCGACCTCGTTGTTGGCATCGACCAGCGTGAAGCCGGCTTCGGTGGTCATCGCATCGACAAAGCGGCTGCGCCACGCTTCCAGCAGATCCGCCGCGCGCCGCAGCACCAAGCTGCGGTCGTAGGGCGCCTGCGGGCCGGCATCGACCGCCTCTTTGGCAATGCGCACGGCCTGCGAGACCTGCTCGCGCGTGGCGGAGGACAGCGTGGCAATGGTCTCGCCGGTGAACTTGTCGTCCACGTCGAAGCGGTCGCCGGAGTCGACCCAGTTGCCGTTGATCAGATTACCAGTGGGGGGAAGGGTGTCGGCGGGAAAGCGGGAGGTACGCATCGGGACTTTTTTGGGCTGGGGAAAGCCTGTTGAGAAAACGTTTTCTCATATTCGTCGCATCGGACATGGAAGTCAAACCATACGATGCCCGGGATTACCCCTATTTATCCCTGATTTCCGTGGGTATGCGCTGATCTTCCGCCAGACAGCGTGGCGGCCAATTGAGCGGTGCCCGCCATTTTGAGGAAACGTTTTCCATGAATGGAGATCATTGTGCTTGTGGAAGCACACCGGCGGCAGTCGTTCCCCAAGGAAGAGGTTGGCGTCGGCCACGCCGCACGCCCTGATCGCGGCCGGGACCCGCGGGGAGGGATCGGTCGCCGGCCGCACGGCGGCATCGTCATGGAAGAGAGCCAGACGCAGGACTGGCGGCGGCGGATCGGGGCCGGATGCCGCCCGAAACCAGCGACTCCCACGAGTCCAGCATCGCCGACGTCGTCGACGAGGCAAGTCTTGGCCCGCCAGGGCGCACCGGGCGCGCACGACAACGATCGAATTGATGAAAACGAAACACCCGCCTTATCTGCGCGAGGTGATCAATGCACCGTGCTACCTGGTGCGCTCCGGTTGCGGCTGGCGCATGTTGCCGGGGAATTCTGGCCTTGGCAGACGGTGCGTTGGCGTCGTCTCGTGAGGAACCGCGGGCAACGCCCGGATGTATCCGAGGCGACGCGCTACATCGCGATGGGCGGTGTGCCGCTGCGCAGAATCGCCCATCCTCGAATCTCGAAACAGGCTTCAAGCACTCACACGCGCGGGGAACCTGTCGCGGCCCTTACCATGGCTTGAATGCTGAGGTCGACGTCTGTCTCGGTCGTTGCCCAATTCGCAACGCTGATGCGCATTGCAGTGCGGCCTTGCCATGATGTTCCGCCACACCAGCAGACACCCTCTGCCTGGAGCGAATCGATGACGGCTCGCGTTGCCTCGGACGATCCGAATGATACGAGCACCTGGTTAAGCACGACATCATTGAGTATTTCGTATCCGTGACTCGAAAGGCCGTCAGCGAACTGGCGTGCAAGGCGGCAGAATTGCCCGACGAGCTCGGCAATACCGTCGCGGCCGAGATGCAGCAACGCGGCCCATATCTCGACGCCACGCGCCCGCCTGGACGATTCCGGTGTGTAGTGGGAAGGCTCACGTCCCTCCTCGGCACCCTCGGCCAGGTACGCCGCATTCGCCGACATTGCTGCCCGTAGATCCGCTGCGTTCCGAACAAGGACGATGCCACTATCATAAGGAACGTTGAGCCACTTATGGCCGTCCGTCGCCCAGGAATCCGCCTCGGCCAGGCCAGCCGTCAACGCATCGAAATTCCGATTCGCAAGTGCCCAGAGACCGAAAGCACCATCGACATGGACCCAGGCGCCGGCCTGCCTTGCACGAAGGCAGATTTCCGCCGCCGGATCGAAATCACCGGTGTTCACATTACCAGCCTGGATGCAGACAATTGTGCGGCCATCGAGCGCCGGCATGCTATCGACTTTGAGCCGCCCGCGGCGGTCGGTCGGGACCAGGATAACGCGCTCGCGTCCGAGGCCGAGTAACGAGAGCGCCTTCAACACCGTCACGTGAACCTCTTCACTGACAACAACGCGGAGTTCGGGCGCCCCATAGATGCCTTTGGCTTCCACGTCCCAACCCAGACGCGAAAGAAGCGCGTGGCGCGCGGATGCCAGCCCGGTCAGGCTGGCCATGGATGCGCCACTGACAAACGCCCCTGCGACGCCTTCCGGCATGCCGAACAAGTCGCGAAGCCATTGCAGCGATACATCTTCCAGCGTCGCCGCAATCGGAGAAGTCCATCGGAAGCAGGCATTCTGGTCCCACGCCGTCGCCAGCCAGCTCGCCGCGACGGTAACTGGCAAAGCGCCCCCCATCACCAGACCGAAATAACGTCCCCCTGCGGTGGCGACAGTCGCAGGAGATCCGATCTCGTCGAGGCGTCGCAGGACTTCGATCGAATCAACGCCCTTTTGCGGTAGCGCATGCCTCAGTTCGCCGAGACGGCGCATGGCCTCGGGCGAGGCGATTACCGACCGATTTTTTATTGACTGCAAGTACGATATGGCTCTCTCAGAGGCGTCCCGCAAGACCCCGTGTGCCGACGATTCTTCCATAGAGACTCCATGTCTTTCCGGTGGACCAGACGCGCGCGATCGATTCTCGCGCCAGTGGCGTTTTGTCGGCATCGGAAACAGCCAATACCCTGATACAAGATACGGAAATACACGTAGTTGCCCGGGCCGCCAGCCAGCTATTTGTTGTTTGCCGCGCGCGCATGTTGTATCAGGCGCAGCAACCAGCCCGCGCACGACTCCACGTACTCGTCAGCTTTTCGCCCCGGGTATCCTGCGCTTAGTTTGATGGTCAATCCTTGCCCATTCAGCCACGCCTCCACGCCCTCCAAAGCTTCGTCATCGTCAAGCATGATTTTCATACTCTCCAGATTCCCGTTGTTCTCTACTATGCCATTGTCAGCATGCATGGTTCGCTCCCAGATTCATGCCTCCGCATCGATGCGGCGTGAAGTCCAGAGGATCGACGGATCGCACTTCATTTCCCGACAAGATCATGTCGGGAAATGTCGTTGGCGCAAAACTCCGCTTATGCACGGCCGCGGTACGAACGAAGCAACAGGAACTGCAATAACGATCCCAGCAAGAAAATCCCCAGCCACGCGGCAAGCGCGCCCCGCACGACGGGGGACTCAGGACCACTCGCCAGGGGATGGCTGACAGGCAACCGCGTCAGCGTCTCATTGATCCCGGGGACTAACAACAGAAAGAAACTGAACGTGAATGCGAACTGGGACAGGTATCGCCGCGCATGCCCCAGGATTCCTATCCGCGGAACGAATACGCCGCCCAATATCGCAACCAGCGCAACGATGCCCAGTGCGTGGCCGACATTGAAACCGCCTGTGCTGGACAAGCCAAACGATGTGAGTACCGAGACCACCATGCCGGACAAGTAGATCCTGGTGGACAGGTTGGTGCTATCCATTTTCTGATATCGGGCGAAGCTATAGAGACCCGCTGCGAAAGTCGCCAGGCTGAGAATGGTGTGACTCGCGCCCAACGCGGAGATGGGATGAGGCATAGGACAATGACTCCTTCTGAAGGTAAGAAAGGCCCCCCGATCGCCGCAACGCGGGCGGCAGCATGGATGAATGCACGGGCGACAATGACGACTTACAAAACAAACAACCAACTAGTTGGTCGATACAGCAATTCAAAAATTAGGCGCCGTAGCGCCCGCATGGGTGGTGGATGTTCAGCTGACCGCGCTTAAGCGACTTATTGCCACTCTCGAAATGGCCTGAAACGACTCCGCATTGCCCAAGGCTCTTGCCGTCAGCATCGCGCCATGTATCGTGGACATGAAGGTCTGAGCCTCAACAAACGCGCTGTCGCACAATTTGAACTGAGACCTTGCCACGCCACTGTCCAGAACCGTGGCGATCCAGGTCGTCAAGTCGTTGAAATAACCCCTGACCTGGTCCGCAATCTCTTGCGGGATCATGGGCAATTCTGTAGCAAGCATGACGCAAATGCACATTGACGATGTGCCATCGCGGATGCATTCGGCCCAATAATTGGCGTAGGCCATCAATCGTGCCAAGGGATCCTCGATGTTCCGGTCGAGAGCTGCCAATCCTTCCCGAGCCTGCTGCCGGTGCCGCGTGACCACCGTCAGCACCAAGTCCGCCTTGCTCGGAAAATGATGATGGATGCTGGGCTTTCCGATGTGCACCAGTTTGGACAGATCCGCATAACTGAACCCGTGATAGCCGCCTGCGACAAGCAGTTGCTTCGTGTGCTCTGCAATTTCGGTCGCCCGGGGGGACAGATCAACGCTCATGGACACTCATCCGAGTTACTTATAAGGCACGCATGGAATGTGTCATGCGCGCTTGCTATCTCAACCAACCCAGCCAATCTACTAGTTGGTCGGTTCCGTGTCAATCCTTCGGATGGCCGTTGTTGATCCATCCCGACCGGAATGACGTCAAGCGGCCTCCGGGACGTGGCCTTGCGATGTCAGGTTCCGTCGCCGGGCAGCGCATCGACTTTCCCCGCCCCACGTCCGGCAAAATGTTGCGTTACCCACCGCTCGCAAATGTCCCATAGCTCGGGTGCCCCCCTTTTGATGACGGGACCATATCGGGAGATAACCTGCTCAAGCGAGACGCCATTCTCCGTCCAGGTCCCGCCGCCGGTGAATATGTTGATGAGCAGCGGCTGAAAGCGATCAAGCGCCTTCGCGAACTTCGCGTCCTCAGTCTCAGCACGCTCAAATTCCTGCCACAGATCGAGAAACATGTCTCGTTGCGACAGCGGCAAAAGCCCGAACAGCCGTACCGCGGCCTTGAATTCTTGTTCAGCCTGCAATTCTCCACGCACCTTCCCGTGAATCGGGAAATCGCCGACGTCAACTTCGACGACGTCATGCAGCAGGAGCATCTGTATCACGCGGTACGCGTTCACAGGCCCATTGGCATACTCGCTCAACACCAGTGCGTACATTGCCAGGTGCCATGAGTGCTCGGCGGAATTCTCCTTTCGACTTTTGTCGAGTAGCGGTGATTGCCGCATGACGGACTTCAACCGATCGATCTCTCTCAGAAAATTCAGTTGCTTCTCCAAGGTCGTCCGCTGCATGATTTTTTCCTCTGAAAGTGAGGTCATAGTATGCAGAACAGGTGTCGACCTCCAGAGATACCTTGCCGCTTCTGTCATCACGACGAGGCAACAGCAAGCTCGGCCGCGAACATGGCGGCAGCCTCGTCTATGCGACTGGCCCCGCGGCCCTCTCCGCGGCGTATGACGAGGTCAACAGCGGCACGACACTCCCGGAGTACCGCTGGGCACGGGCCGGTGACGGCGCAATGCCGGCGGAGCCACCGGAGGCTCCGCCGGCCAGCGATCCGGCATCGGCCGGGCGAGCATGCAATCGGAATTGCGCCGGACGTCAGCCGCCGAACGGCTGGCCCATTGGCTTGAGGCGGATGCCGGGCGCCAGGCGCGTCCAGGGCAGATCGGCCGGATCGGCGGTCATCGGCCCGGGGGCCTTTGCCACCAGCACCGCGTGCGCGATGCCCTGGAAGTCCGCGCGAAAATGGACCGAGCTCTTGTTCACCAGGATCTTCATCACCTCGGGCTCGACGCCGCCAACGCGATAGAGATTGCGGTCGAGCATCTGTGCCTTGCCGCCGCTGACCACGACCTGCACGCCTTCGATGCCCAGCAGCGCCACGGGCCCGACATCGGCCTGCATGCCGTGCATCATCGGGCCGCCAAAACGGCACACGCCGTCCGACAGCCTCAGCACCTCGAAGCGCGCCTGCAGCGGCTCGTCGCCGGGCACGCCCGACACGCCACCAAGCGCCGCGTCGACCATCGCACCCACGCCTGCGCGATGCGCGGCCGCTGCCACCGCCGGATCCCAGATCAGCCCGATGGCCGCGCCCCGCGCGCCGTTGCGCAGCAGCGCGCGCAGCATGCCCATCGTGTTGGAATCGCCGCCGGCGCCGGGGTTATCCTGGGTATCGGCGATGACCACCGGACGCGTGGCCCCCTCCGCCATGCGCATGGCTTCGCGCACCGCGTCGTCAGGCGAGAGGAACGGTACCTCCCAGGCAGACTCCTCGGCCAGCATCCTGTCGTAGAGCGCCTGCACGGCGGCTTCGGCGGCGGCGTCATCCTCGCCATAGCCCCAGATCACAGGTCCGCACTCGGGAAAGTCGGCCGCCGGGAAGCCCGGCGTGAACGACAGCGACGCCACTGCGCCGGACTCCAGTTCGGCCAGCGCCGCGTACAAGCCGCGTGCCGGCTCCAGCATCGTGCACATGCCGTTGATGGGAATCAGGAACGGCAGGCGGCGGGCGGCAGCGCGCCAGCGGCGCGGGCCGGCCAGCAAGGTCTTCAGCAGTGCCGCGGCGCGCCCGCCGGTTTCCGCCATGTCGACGTGCGGATACGTGCGGTAGGCCACCAGCGCATCCGCGGCATCGAGCATGCGTTGCGTGACGTTGGCGTGGAGGTCGAGCGACGCCACCAGCGGCACGTCCGGGCCGATCACGTCGCGCAGCCGTGCCAGCAGTTCGCCTTCGCCATCGTCGGCATGCTCGGCCACCATCGCGCCATGCAGGTCCAGGTAAATGGCATCGAAGCCGCCCGCGCGGGCGGCCGCGACGATCTCGCCCGCGATGCGCTCGAACGCATCCTCGGTCACGTGCGCCGACGGACTTGCGCCGGCCCAGATCACCGGGCTCAGGGACCAGCCATTGCGCTGCGCGGCCTGGATGAAGCCACCGGCGGGGATATTCACATCGCGCAGCGCCAGCACGTCGTTGCCGCGCGCCAAGGCCGGAAAGCCCTCGCCGCGCTCGAAACTGGCGTAGGTGGCCTTGGACGGCGCGAACGTATTGGTTTCGTGTTGGAAACCGGCAATCAGGATCTGGGGTACCACAGGACTCTCCATCTTCATGGTTATCTTCAGGCCGTCGCCGGGCTGCCTTGCGGCGCGGGCATGCGGTTGGCCACCAACGTCACCGCGCCGGCCACCAGCAGGGCCACCATCACCAGCAGGCCGGCCTGCATGCTGCCCGTGGCCGTGCGCACCCAGCCGATGATGGTCGGGCTCAGGAAGCCGCCGATCAGGCCTATCGTGTTGATGAGCGCGATGCCGCCGGCCGCGGCGTCGCCCTTCAGGTACTGGGACGGAATGGCCCAGAACACCGTGTAGGCCGCCCACATCATCGCCGTGGCAATCGTCATGCAGGACAGCGACACCGCCAGGTTGCCACTGGACAGCGTGGCCACGGCCAGCGCCACGGCGCCGATGAATGCGGGCACCGCGCTATGCAGGCGACGCTCGCCGCGCCGGTCCGAGCGCCGGCCGATGACGACCATGGCAATGGCGGCCGCGATATACGGGATCATCGAATACAGGCCGATCTTCATCGTGTCGGTAACGCCATCTGCCTTGAGAATGGAAGGCAGCCAGAAGCTCACCGCGTAGATGCCGCAGATCATCGTGAAGTAGGCGAAGGCCAGCAGGTAGACGCGCGGGTCGCGCGCCACCTGGCCGAACGAGTGGTGGCCTGCGCCGGGCGTGTGCAGCTCGGCGGCGAGCATGCGCTTTTCCTCGTCGGTCAGCCATTTGGCATCGGCCGGGCGATCTGCCAGCACGCGCAGGGCCAACACGCCCAGCAGCACGCACGGAAGCCCTTCCACCAGGAACATCCATTGCCAGCCTTCCAGGCCATGCGTGCCGGACAGTCCGGTCATCAGCCACGTCGACAGCGGCGAGCCGAAGATGCCGCCGAGCGGCCCGGCCAGCATCACGATGGCCATCACGCGCGCCATGCGCTGCTGCCCGTACCAGTACGTCAGGTAGAAAATCATGCCGGGCGCGAAGCCGGCCTCGAACACGCCGAGCAGAAAGCGCATCACGTAGAACGTGGTTTCGTCGCGGACGAACAGCATGCAGGCCGACGTCAGGCCCCAGAGCACCAGAATGCGGCTGATGGTCTTGCGCGCACCAATACGGGGAAGCAGCAGGTTGCTGGGGATTTCGAACAGCACGTAGCCGAAGAAGAAAATGCCGGCGCCCAGCCCGTACACGGCGTCGGAAAAGCCCAGGTCGCCCTGCATCTGCAGCTTGGCGAACCCGATGTTGACGCGGTCCAGGTAGGCAAAGGTGTAGCAAAGCAGCAGGAATGGCAGCAGGCGCCAGTTCAGCTTGCGGTACAGGGCCTGCTGCGCGGCGCTGTCGTGCGCCGGCGTGGTGCGTGGGGGCAGTGTGGCAGTCATACGATTTTTCCCGTGGTCGTTCGTGGATGCGATGAACGTTGTGCTGGCGCTGTGTTTTAGTTTTCAAGCATCGTGAGTTAGACAAAACGACATAGCAAGAGCAACTTAAGTCGGTTATCGTTGCCTATTCAGCAACACGATGCATCAGGCGGACGTCGATATGCGAGAACTGAACCAACGCAGGCTGCGTTATTTCCACGAGGTGCTCACGCACGGATCGATCCGGGGCGCGGCCGACAGCATCAACACGTCGCCCTCGGTCGTCACGCGCCAGATTCGCCTGCTGGAAGAGGAAGTGGGCGCGCCACTATTCGACCGCCACGCACGCGGCGTGCAGCCTACCGAAGTGGCTCTGCATCTGCTCGAATACTGGCGGGGGTGCCGCGCGCAGCAGGAGCTGTTCGAAGACCGCCTGCAGGCATTGCGCGGCCTGCAGCACGGCCAGGTACGCATTGCCACGAGCGAAGGCTACGTCGATGGCTTGATGGACGAAGTGCTGACCGACTTCTGCGCGCAGTATCCGCGGCTCGATGTCACGGTGGATGTCCTGCCCGTCAACAACGTGCTGCAGGAGGTGGCGGAAAGCCGGGCGCATCTCGGCCTGGCCTACAACCCGCCCTCGCATGCCGACGTGCGCTGGGTGGCCACGTCGTCGCAGCCGGTGGTACTGCTGGTCCATGCCGAACATCCACTGGCACTGCGCGGCACGAATGTCGATGTGCGGGAACTGGCCGACTATCCGCTGGCGATGATGCCGCCGGCGTTCGGGCTCGGGCAGATCGTGCAGATGCTGGCGTATGCCGAGAACATCCAGATCCGTCCCACGCTGACCACCAATTCACTGGCCGTGCTGCGGCACTTCGTCAAGCGCCATCACGGCATCACGCTGATCGGCGCGTTTGCCGCCTATCGCGAACTGGCCTCGGGCGAACTGGTGACACTACCGATTGCCCATCCGCTGTTCGAGGCTGCCAAGGCACGGTTGCTGGTGAAAACGGGAAGGCCGCTGGGCATGGCGGCGGACACGCTGCTGGACCACATCCTGCGCGACATGTCGATGTTCGCGGCCCCGGCGCCGCGCGGGCGCGGACGATCCACGGCGCGCAAGTCGTCCCGAGCGTAAGAAAGCTCGGGAGCCAGCCTCGAAGACACGCGATGCGGACGTCAGCTCGCCACGCCCTGCCGCCACGTCCCGACGCGCGACGAACTTGTCCCAGCGGTGTACCAGCAGGAAGTCACCGCGCTGCTCGAGGCAGCCGATCGGATGGCCGATCCTCCGCCCGGTGGTTTGCGGCGCAATGCGCGAGACGACGACGGGAGGCTTGACAGAGAAGCCATCGGGACCATCTGCACGCTGCTCGTCGACCTCATCGATAAGCGCCTCCTCAGGTCCTGACTCTCCTCGCGGACCTTGCGACAGCCGGTGCATCCAGCGCAGCCCCAACGAGCTCCTGCATGCGACGGGCTGCCGCGGTCTGGATCCGCTCGGCTCGCACGATCACGCGCATCTTGGCGGATTCGAGCGCGGCGTTGGTGGTGCGAATCGCAACGAGGTCGCCGCGTGCGATTTCGCTGGCCGCGGCTCCCGCGGACAGAAAGGTCAAGCCCAGCCGCTTCATCACGAACCGCTTCAGCAACTCGATCGAACTGCTGGTGAGCGTCGGCGCAAGCTGAAGATTCTCCGCGAACTCGGCCAACCGGATCAACTGATGCAAGCCAAAACCCGGGCCCATCGTCGCCAGCGAGTAGCGGCTCGCGTCCTGCAATGACGGGGTTGCACGACGCCGTGCCAGCGGATGGTCGGGCCAGGCAATGATGCAGACCGGCTGGCTTTGCTCCCGCACGATCTGAACCTCCGGATGCGCCGGCGGATTCATGGCGATACCCAGGTGCGCTTCGTCGCTGGCGACTTTCCGCACTGCCTCCGCTGCGCTCGCCAGTTCGACGTTGACCTGCACCCCGGGATACTGCTGGCCGAACGTATCGACGATGCCGTTCATCAGCAGATCCATATACCCCTCTCCGGCCACCACGTTCAACGTGCCACGCCGCAGCCCGGCAAGGTCGTCGATACGCTCCCGCAGCGCCTCTTCGCTCGCCATGCGATTGCGGCAATGCGCGATGACCAGCGCAGCCGCCTCGGTGGCAATGATCCCTCGGCCTTTGCGCTCAAACAGCGCCACCCCCAGATCCTGTTCCAGCAACTGGATCTGCCGGCTGACCACGGACGGCTCAACGTTGAGCCTGTCCGCAGCGCCCCGCACCGATCCGCACATGGCGGCTTCGTAGAAATATCCCAGCCGCTTTTCATTCAGCGTTCCCGCAGTCATTGCGCCGACCTCTACTGTTGACTTTAGAGCAACGAAACTCACCGAAATCATACATTGATCGCACGGTCCGTTGCACCGATGATGCTGTACACAACAGCGGCCATCGAATGCAGAAGGAAATGCCATGCCCGACGCGCACCTATGTCAGGTGGAAGATCTCATGTCGCAGGCGGAGGCTCTGACGAGTCTCCGCAGGTACATCCATGAACGCCCCGAGCTCGCCTATCGGGAACACGCGACCGCTTCGCTCGTTGGCGAATTGCTCGGCCGATGGGGCTATGACGTAGCAACCGGCATCGGTGGCACGGGCGTGGTGGCAACCCTGACAGCCGGCCACGGTGGCCGCAGCATCGGCATACGTGCGGACATGGATGCACTGCCGATTCAGGAGGCCACTGGCCTGCCTTATGCGAGTACGGTTTCCGGCGTCATGCACGCGTGTGGACACGACGGCCATACCACCATCCTTTTGGGTGCGGCGCAGTACCTCGCCACGCATCGTCGCTTCGACGGCACGCTGCGTCTCTATTTCCAGCCCGCCGAGGAAGCCGGCGTGAACAGCGGCGCCGAGCGGATGATCGCCGAAGGACTGTTCGAGCGCTTCCATTGCGATGCGGTGTTCGGCCTGCACAACCACCCCGGCCAGCCTGCCGGCAGATTCCTGTTTCGGAGCGGGCCGTTCATGGCCTCCGGAGACAAGGTCACGATCACGGTGCGCGGGAAAGGGAGCCACGCGGCACGCCCGCACCTGAGCGTGGACCCGGTTGTCGTGGCGTCGAGCATCGTCATGGCATTGCAGACGGTCGTGGCCCGCAATGTCGATCCGGGCGCCGCGGCGGTGGTCACGGTAGGCGTGCTCCAGGCCGGTACCGCGAACAACGTGATTCCCGCTTCGGCCCGGCTGGAACTGAGTGTTCGTGCATTTGACCCGCGGGTTCGTGAACTGCTGCGCCAGCGCATCGAAGCGCTGGCCAATGCCCAGGCTCACGGCTACGGCGCCACGGTCGAGATTGACTATGTCCTCGGCTACCCGGTCGTCGTCAACAGCGACGCCGAGACTGCCTTCGCCATCGAAGTGGCGCGCGAGCTTGTGGGCGATGCCGATGTCGACGCGGCCTTCGAGCCGGTCATGGCCAGCGAGGACTTTGCGTTCATGCTGCAGCAGCGCCCCGGGTGTTTCCTGCGACTCGGCAACGGCATCGGCCAGGGCATGGGCGAGGGAGGCTGCATGGTCCACAACCCGCGTTACGACTTCAACGACGCGAACCTACCGATTGGCGCCGCCTTCTGGGCCCGGCTGGTCGAGCGATACCTGCCTGTGGCGTGAGCCGCGCATTCCATCCCATCCCCTGCAACATCAGATCCATCGTCCCGCCATGAAGCACGTTTCCCGCATTGCATTGGCTGTATTGGCCGCAACCACGACGGCTCTCGCAAGCGCCGAACCCGCCTACCCGTCCAAACCCGTCAAGATCATAGTGGGTTACGCACCCGGCGGATCGGCGGATACGGTCGCGCGCCTGCTCGCCAACCGGCTCTCGATCCAGATGGGACAATCGTTCGTGGTCGAGAACCGCCCCGGAGCAGCTAGCAGCATCGCCGCCAGCGGCGTCGCACGCGCGCCTGCCGATGGGTACACGCTGTTCCTTGGATCCAACGCGAATGCCATCAATACCACGCTCTACAAGAAGCTTACCTTCGACATCCAGAAGGATTTCGCTCCCGTCGCTCTGGTGACAAGTTTCCCGAACGTCATGGTGGTCAATCCCGCACTGCCTGTGAAGACTGTTGGCGAGTTCATCGCCTACGCGAAGTCGCACCCGGACGGCGTGAACTACGGGTCCTCGGGAATCGGCTCGTCCACGCACCTGGCAGCGGAGATGTTCAAGTCGATGGCTGGCATCAAGATGGAGCATGTCCAGTACAAAGGTAGTGCGCCGGCCCTTACCGACCTCATGGCCGGCCAGGTTCAGGTGATGTTCGACAACGCACCGTCGGTGCTGCCGTTCATCCGCAGTGGCAAACTGCGCGCGCTTGCCGTTACCAGCAGCCAGCCGCAGGCATTTGCGCCGCAGGTGCCAACGGTAAGCGGTGCGGCGCTGCCGGGCTACGAGGTGAAGTCGTGGTATGGGCTGTTTGCCCCGGCCCGCACGCCGCCGGCGATCGTGAACGCGCTGAATCAGCAGATCAATGCCGCCTTGCAGGAAGCTTCCGTGCGCGGCAATCTGGCTGCCCTGGGTGCGTCCCCTGAAGGCGGGATGCCCGAGGCAATGCGCAAGCATCTGGGGCAGGAAGTCACCAAATGGGCCGCGGTGATCCGAAGCTCAGGCGTCACAGCCGAGTAAGCAACACGGCATTTTCCGAATGGCATTCTTGCAGCCGGCTACTGGTCATGGGTAAGTCGTCGGAGTTCGCCAGCTTGCCTGGCGCCTGGAATGGCGCTCTCTTTCCGCCCAGGCAATGTCGGACAGCCAGCCTCATCTGCTCGCAAGCCCCTTAGGCATCAGATTAATCCCCCGAGCTTCTTCAGAAACGCGGCGATATTCTTCTCCTCCCGCTTATAGTAGGTCCACGGGCCCATGCGTTGCGAAGTGACCAGCTGAGCCCGCTGCAACGATGCGAGATACAGGGACACCGTGGACTGGGACAGTCCTGCCCGCTCCTGAATGCTGCTCACGCAGACCCCATATTTGTCCGCGTCAAACTCTTGGTCTGGAAAACTCTTCCCCGGGTCTTTCAACCAACCCAATATCGCCAGACGAGTTGGATTATCCAGAGCCTTCAGTACCTCGCCGACATCGATGCTCATAAGTTGCACATTAGCTTGAGAAAAATAAACCTGGGATCGATACCATCCCTCCGGACTGTATAGTATCAGGCATCGCTACCATTGCGCCGAGGACGGCAACGACGGCCTGCGTGCCATTACGACAGCAACCCCGCGCCAGGCCTCACCAGAAGCGACCGTTACCCAATGCTCGCGTTGTCGGTCCCGATGTCGGCTGATGATCGCAATGCGATAGCAACCTGCAACCGCCTCACGGGATGAGAATGCCAAGCTCCTTGCCCGCGCAAACGATGCATCACATCCTGTCATCATTAACAATTTCAAAATGACTTATGGAATCGGGGCAGGATTTTTGCACCATTTTTTTCCATGACCTCATCCGCGGGCCGGCGACCGTACTTTAAACTCAACATAATACGATCCACGCCGACGCTCCGAAACGCCTCCGGCAACTCGAAAACATATTCAGCTCCGGGCCTATATCCCAAATGCATCGGTAACGGCGGCAACGATGGCGAAGTATCAAGATCGATGTCGAACGATTGCAGGAAAGATCTGTACGCCTCACCAGATTGCCTACGAACTTCTTGGCGCCACGTCTCCACGAAAAGCGGCTATGGCTCGAGGTCCGACCCGAACCCAGTCGGGTCCTTGCCCTGATGCAGGGCAAGGACCCGGCTCTTACTTCTGATAGGTCGGATAGCTCGTGTAGCCCTTCTCCGTGCCTCCGTACATGGTGCCGGGATCTACCGGATTCAGCGGCCAGTTGTTCGCGATGCGTGCCGGCAGGTCCGGATTGGCGATGAATGGGCGACCGAAAGCGATGAGATCCGCGAGACCGGCATCCAACAGGCGCACACCGCGTTCGGCGGTATATCGGCCCGCGTAGAAGATGCGACCGCTGAACGTCTCGCGGACTGCTCGCCGAAAGTCTTCTGGCAGGTCAGGAGCGTTGTTCCAATCGGCCTCGGCAATCGACAGATAGGCAATGCCCGATTGCTCCAGGAGCTTGATGGCTTCGATGTACGTGGTATGCGGATCCGCTTCGACAAGACCCAGGTAAACGCGATCTTCGTCCGTGCTTTCGAACAACGGCGCGAACCGCACGCCCAGTCGATTCTTGCCGACCACTTCCGCAACGGCCGTCACGATCTCGCGCAGGAACCGCAGACGGTTCTCCAGCGAGCCGCCATATTCATCATCACGCTTGTTGCTATGCGCGGAGATGAACTGGTTGACCAGATATCCGTTGGCGCAATGGAGTTCGACACCGTCAAACCCCGCCTCCAGGGCATTGCGGGCGGCTTGCGCATAGAGCTGGACCAGCTCCCTGACTTCCGCGGTGGTCAGGGCACGCGGCTCGGAAGGCGGCGCCAGAGTGCCTGCCCCGGGGCCGGTTTCGATGAAAACACTGACCTGTTGGGCCGGAATGGCCGATGGCGCCACAGGCGCTTCGCCGCCCGGCTGCAGCGAGGTGTGCGAAACCCGTCCGACGTGCCACAGCTGCGCAAAAATGACGCCGCCCTCGTCGTGAACCGCCTTGGTGACCTTCCGCCATCCCTCAACCTGCGCGGGACTATGGATGCCTGGCGTCCAGGCATAGCCCTGGCCGCGAGGTTCGATCTGCGTACCCTCCGTGACCATGAAACCAGCCCCGGCGCGCTGACGGTAGTAGGTCGCCATCAGATCGTTGGGAATATTGCCCGGTTGAGTGCTCCGCGAGCGCGTCAGCGGCGGGAGCACGATCCGGTTCTTCAGCCTGTATGGCCCCAGGCTGGTCGCGGAAAACAGTGAGGTAGCTTTCATTTTCATATTCCTAGATATTGAGAATAATAGATTCTTAGGGTCGAAAAGCATCGTTGCCTAGAACAGACCGTGCGGCGTCTCACCCAGACTCACGAGGATGTTCTTCTTCTGGCTGTACGCCTCCAGCATGGACTTGTGCGTCTCGCGCCCCAGACCGGACTTCTTGTAGCCACCGAACGGCGCGTGAGCAGGAATGTCATGATAGGTATTCACCCACATCCGCCCGGTTTCCACGGCGCGGGCAACCCGCAGCGCACGGTTGAGGTCTTGTGTCCAGACACCCCCCGCCAGCCCGTACTCGGAATCGTTCGCCATGGCGATGACTTCTGCTTCATCCTTGAACGGGATGACGCAAAGAACCGGTCCAAAGATCTCCTCGTACGCAACGCGCATGTCGTTTCGCACGCCCACCAGGATGGTGGGTTGAATGAAATATCCGGCGTCATGGTCGCCACCGACGAGCCGGCCGCCGCCAACGAGCACGCGGGCACCTTCAGCCTGGGCGATATCGATGTAGCCGAGAATTCGCTCCATCTGCGTCTTGCTGACCTGAGCACCCATTTGCGTCTCCGGCGACATCGGATCGCCGACACGCACTGCCCGGAACTTCTCCTTCAGCTCTTCGAGGAACCGCTCGTAGATCGACGCATGAACGAACAGGCGGGCGCCAGATTCGCAGACCTGGCCCTGGTTCCAGAGAATCGCGAGCGCGGCGCCTTCCACAGCCTTGTCCCAGTTCGCATCGGGGAACACGATGTTGGCGGATTTCCCTCCCAGCTCCAGCGTGGCGGGAATGATCTTCTTTGCAGCCGCGACGGCAACGGCCTCGCCGATACGGGTCGAGCCAGTGAACGCCAGCTTCCTGATGTCGGGATGGTCGAGCAGCGGCTGGCCGGCCGAAACACCCGTACCCGTCACGATGTTCACGACGCCCGCGGGTAGCACCTTGGCAAAGATCTTTGCCAGTTCGAGGATGGTGACGGGCGTCATCTCGGACGGCTTGATCACAACGGTGTTGCCCATCGCAATTGCCGGAGCAATCTTCCAGGCCGCCATCAGAAGGGGAAAGTTCCATGGAATGACTTGCCCTACAACGCCTAGCGGCTCGCTCAGCACAATGCTGAGCGTCTTCTCATCGAGCATCACCGCTTCGTCCGAATGGCTTCGGATGACGCCAGCGAAGTATCGGAAATGATCGATGGCGAGCGGCACATCGATAGCCCGGCTTTCACGGATGGGCTTGCCCACATCGAGCGTTTCGAGCGTGGCGAAACGCTCGGCATCCGCCTCGAGCAGGTCGGCGATCTTCAGCAGCGCGGTGGAACGCTCGATCGCTGTGGTTGTACGCCACGTGCGGAATGCACGGGTGGCTGCCTTCACGGCACGATCCACATCTTCCGCGGACGCGTTCGGAATCCGGGTAAGGAACTCACCGTTGGCAGGATTGATGCTATCCAGCGTCTCGCCCGTTGCACCATCAACCCACTGATTGTCGATGAACAGGCCATAGCTGCGGTCCGGAACATAGCTCGGCGGAATGTCTTTCAAGGTTTGCACTGCGTACCTCCAGAAGTTTGAGAACAGGGCCCCGACTGCGCTGCCGTTCCGGGCCCAGGAAGCTAGCGCCATCCATATGCGCTGTGTTTTCACTCTAATTTACATATTGAGATATGTCAATATGTAAATACCATCAGATGGGGTGAGTGCCGCTCCGACCATGCCGGGGAGCGGCCAGCACGGGGCAGCGCTCCGAATCGTCCCGGCAAATCGCCCCGGCCCCGTATTGCAAATAAGAACAATTCTCGATATTATCCAGCGCTCAGCACCGTGTCTCCGGTCAACGACCATGTCCACCACCATTCGAGTTCTGTACGAGAACAACCATGACTGGCTTTGCCAATGGTTGCGCCGCCGGCTCGATTGCCGCGACGAAGCCGTGGATCTGGCGCACGACACCTTCCTGCGGTTGCTCCGCCGGCCGGACGAAGTCCCCGGCATCGGCGAGCCGCGCGCCTTCCTGACCACCATCGCCCGCGGCTTGCTGAACGACCACTGGCGCCGGCGCTCCCTCGAGGAAGCCTGGCTGGAAGCGCTGGCCGCGCTGCCCGTCGAGATGGCCGTGTCCCCCGAGAATCTGGTATCCATGCAGCAAGAGCTGCAGCATCTGGACGCCATGCTCGCCGAGCTGGCCCCCAAGGCCCGCGAAGTCTTCGTGCTGTCGCAGCTCGAGGGCCTCACCTACAAGCAGATCGCCGATCGCACCAGGCTGAGCGACCGCACCGTCAAGCGCTACATGGCGCAGGGCTTTACGTTGTGCCTGACGCTGATGTGCTGATTTGATGCGCTGACCTGCCGTGCCCGCCCCCGATTCCACCACCGCGCTGGACCCTGCCGTCATCCGCGAGGCCGCGGGCTGGCTGGTGCGCCTCCATTCCGGGGAAGCGGGTCCCGCGGACCATGAAGCGTTTGAACGCTGGCGCCGCGCCAGCCCGGATCACGAACGGGCCTGGGAGCGCGCCGAGAAGCTGAGCGCGAAGTTCGGGGCGGTATCTCCCGCGCTCGGCGTGCCCGTCCTCACGCGCCAGGGCACGGTCAACCGGCGTGCCGTGGTGAAGACGCTCGCGATCCTGGGCGTGGTGGCGCCGGCCGGATGGCTGGGCGCCAGCCTGTGGCGCGGCGAAACCGGCGACGTCTACCGCGCGGCCGTGGGCGAGAACCGGCGCGTCGCCCTGGCCGATCGCAGCCTGGTGCAGCTCAATACCTCGACCGACATCGCGGTGCGCTATTCCGACGAGGCTCGCGTGCTGCAATTGCGGCAAGGAGAGATCTATATAGAGACCGCCGCCGATCTCCGAAGCCCGTCACGGCCGTTTCTGGTGGAAACCAGGCAGGGCCGCCTGCGCGCGCTGGGTACGCGGTTCGTGGTGAGGGAACTGGCGCGGGGCGACAAGGACGTGACCGCGTTGACCGTGCTGGAGCATCGCGTCGAAATCACGTTGAAGTCGAGCGGCTCGCGCAGGATCGTCGGCGCGGGTGAAACCGTCGTCTTCTCGGACCAGGCCTTCGACGCGGCGGAGTCCCCGCGGCAGCCTCCCGGCCAGCCGTCCGCCGCCGCGCCAAGCTGGACCAAAGGCATGCTGCAGGCGGACAACGCGCGGCTCGACGCCTTCCTGCGGGAGCTGGCGCGCTACCGCCCGGGGATCCTGCGCTGCGAGCCGGAGGTAGCGAGCCTCCGGGTCTCCGGCATGTTCGTGCTCGGGGATACCGACCACATCCTCGACATCATCGGCGAGACGCTTCCCGTGCGGATCGTCCGACGCACCGCGTACTGGGTCACGGTGACATCCAATACCCGGTGAGCGGGGAGGACGCCCGGATTTTTTTCGTTTCCTGCCCGACTTCGTGTCCCCTTTTGCCCCGGTCGTTCGGCATACAGGGCGTCAACGAAGTACACAGAGAGGAAACGAAGTGGTGCCGTCGCATTTTGAAGCCATTGGGAGCGCAGCCGGAGCACGCCGCGTCAGGAAAAAAACCGTCGGGCGTTTCGCGCTGACGGCAATTGCAGCCTGCATCACGGCCGGTACCGCGATGCACGCGCCGCAGGCGCATGCGCAGGCCGCCGCGCAGGAAACCCGGGACTATCGGATTGCCGCCGGCCCGCTCGCGGACGCGCTCTCGGCATTCGCCAGGGACGCCGGCATCACGGTGTCTTTCCGCCCCGAGGATGCGGCGCACTTGACCACGAAGGGCGTGCAGGGCCGGTACACGGCGGCCGAGGGCCTGGCGGCGCTGCTGGCTGGCACCGGCCTGCGGGCCGTACCGCAAGCTCGCGAAGGTTTCGTGATCCAGGCCGGCCAGGCTCCGGCAAACGGAGCCGCCCGCGCGCAGGCGGCCGCCGAGGCCAATCCCCAATCCGATGTCTCCACCCTCGAAGCCATCACCGTCAGCGGCGACTGGCTTGGCACCGGCCTGGAAAACAGCGTGCAGACGTTCGGCGGCGCCCGCACGCTGGTGAAACGCGATGAGATCGTCAACAGCGGCGCGTCGAACATCTCCGATGTGCTGCGCCGCATCCCGGGCGTGCAAATCAGCGGCAGCACCAGCGCCACCGGCAGCTCGGTCGGCCTGCACGTCGGGATTCGCGGGTTGAACCCCCGCAACTCGTTCCGCTCCACCATGCTGATCGACGGCATTCCCCTGGCCATGGCGCCCTACGGCCAGCCCAACCTGGTCATGTCGCCGGTCAGCATGGGGAATCTCGACTCGATCGACGTCGTCCGCGGTGGCGGCGCCGTGCGCTACGGCCCGCAGAACGTCGGCGGCATCATCAACTTCAAGACCCGCGCGATTCCCAACGCGCCGGGCCTGACCGCGGACGGGTCCGCGCGCTACAACATCTACAGCCACGGCGGATCCAACAAGCAGTACAGCGCGTTCGCCGGCACGCAGATGGACAACGGCTTCGGCGTGGCGCTGCTCTATTCGGGCCTGGACGGCGAGCAGTGGCGGGACGGCAGCCACGACAACTACAACGACGTGGCACTGAAATGGCGCTACGCCATCAGCCCGACCTCCGAGGTCTACGGCAAGCTCTCGCACTACGACGTCAAGTCGATGACGCCGGGCGGCCTGACCGCGGCGCAGTACCGGCAGAATCCGTTCCAGAATACCCACCCCACCGACTCCTGGCGGGGCAAGCGCGAGCAGGTCGACATCGGCTACGTCAACTCGATCTCCGACACGCAGGAATTCGAGATCCGCAGCTACTACTACGAGAGCTCGCGCAAGAGCTCCCTGATCAACCCGGACCAGGGCCGCAACGACTTCCAGCCGCGCGACAACCGGGTGCTGGGCATCGAGCCGCGCTACACGCAGCGCCTGCAGTTCGGCCCCACCACGCACGACTTCACGGTCGGCTACCGCTATGTCCACGAGAGCGGCACCGACACGCGCTACGCCACGTCGCTGGCCACCGGGCTCCAGGTCGGCCCGTCGCAGGTCTTCGACAACGGGACCAACGCGCACTCGGTCTATCTGGACGACCGGATCGCCTACGGGCGCTGGCGCGTCACGCCCGGCATCCGCTACGAGAAAATCAGCAGCGACCGGCAACCGAGCGGGACCACCAACGACACCCCCTTCGACGTCGGCAATAGCCGTGGGCTGCCCTCGTTGAACGTCGCCTACCTCGTCAACGACAAGCTCACGCTCTACACCTCGTACAGCACGTCGTTCGGCGCCGTGCAGTACACGCAGTTGAACTCGATGTCGGCGGCGAATCCGCTGAAGCCGGAAGTCGCCAAGACGGTGGAGGTCGGCGCGCGCTTCGCCGGCGAACAGGTCCACTCCGAACTGACGGCCTTCGACCTGCGCTTCGACAACCAGATCCTCTCGATTCCCGGCACCAACCCCGCCGTGTTCCGCAACCTGGGCGCGACAAACCACAACGGCGTGGAATTCGCCATCGACTACGACTTCGACAAGGCGAGTCTTCTCGCCGGCCTGAACCTGTACGCCAACTACACTTATGTGCGCGCGATTCAGAAGTCGGGCGACTTCGACGGCAAGGACGTGCCGTTCTACTCGCGCCAGACGGCGACATGGGGCGGACGCTACACCAGGCAGAACTGGGCGCTCAACGTGTTTGCCACGGTGCAGAGCAGCCAATACGCCGACACGGCCAACACCGTGCAGGAATCAGCCGACGCAACCAATGGCCGGGTGCCTGGCTTCAGCGTGTGGAACGCGCAGGTGAACTACAAGATTCCGGGCAGGAAAGGCAGCGATCTCGCCTTCGGCATCAACAACCTGTTCGACCGGCGCTATTACTCGCGCAATGTCGACACCAACGGCGGCCGCATGGTCGGCGCGCCCCGCATGGTGTACATCCAGGCGCGGCTGGCTTACTGAGCGGAACATACGCGGGGACGTTCGGTTCCGGCATGGATTGCGGCCCCGCCGCTCCACGTGGTGTCAGTACAGGATGTCCAGATGCGCGCTTGATGCGGTGTGGACGACCGGGCTGCGCTCAATGCGCATCCCGCTTGCCTCGCCAGTCGTCCCGCCAGTCATCCCGCGCGCCTGGCAAGCACCTCGTCCCGCGGCCCCGCATCGACCACGCGCCCGGCCTCCACCACGACAATCGTGTCGAACCGCGCGAGCAAGCCCGGCCGATGCACCGAAGCCACGATGCATGCCGCCGGGAACGCGGCGAACATGCGATCGAACACCCGGCCTTCGGCCTGCGGGTCGAGCGCGCTGGTCGGCTCGTCGAGCAGCAGCAGCGAACTTCCCTGCGCCGCCAGCGCGCCGCGGGCCAGTGCCAGCCGCTGCCGCTGGCCGCCGGAGAGGTTGGCGCCACGCTCGCTGAGCGCGCTGGCGAGGCCCTCGGGAAGGCGCTGCAGCACCTCGTCGAACACGCCCGTGTGTACCGCGGCGTCCAGCGCCGCCGCGTCGGCCGGCTCGCCGAAGGTGAGATTCTCCCGCACGCTGGCTTCGAACACTTCGGCTTCCTGCGGGATCAGCGTGGCGAGCGTGCGCAGTTCGGTCCAGTCCTGGGCAGCGCCGTCGCGCCGGAGTTCGCCGTGCTGCGGGCGGTAGAGGCCGGCGAGCAAACGCAGCAGCGTGCTCTTGCCGCCGCCGCTCGGGCCGATGAGCGCGACGCGCGCGCCACGCCGCAGCAGCAGGTCGATGCCATGCAGGCCGCCGCGCGCGTCGTCGCCGTGGCGCCAGGTGGCGCCATGCAGCTCCAGCGTGTGCCAGGGCGCGTCGGGCACCACGGCGGGCACCGGCGCATCCGGATCGCAGCGCACTTCCCAGATCGGACCGGCGCTGCCGTAGTCGGTGTGCATGCGCGCGAAGCTCTGGAAGTTCGAGGCCATCGCCCCGACCACCGACGCGGCCTGCTGCGCGTACTGGTAGATCATGAAGATCGTGCCCAGCAGCACCGCCTGCCCCGGCTGGCGCGACTGCAGCACGTAGACCACCACCAGGATCCAGGTCAGCCCCATGCCGAGCAGGTCCACGGTAAACCACTTGCCTTCGTTGACCATGACCGCGCGCCGCAGCGGCGCCATCACGGCCGCCATGCGGCGGTCCAGCAGCTTGCGCGAGGCGGCTTGCAGCCGCAGGCCGATCACGGTGCCGGCATTGCCGATGAAGTCGAGCAGCGCGGCGGCATAGTGGCGCTCCGCGTCGTTCTCGGCGCGCGCAAGCTGCATCAGCGCGCGGTCGAAGCGCAGGATGATGAGCGCGATGACCATGTAGCCGCTCACCGCGATCACGCCGCTGGTGCGCGACAGCAAGGCCAGCGCGACCAGCGGGCCGACGAAGTTGAAGGCGCTCTGCAGGTAGCCGAACTGGTTCTGCGCGAAGTCGGACAGCGCCCGGCTGGACTGCACCACGCGGTGCTGCAGTTCGCCCGAATGGCGGCCGTCGCGCCACGCCAGCGGCGCCGCCGCGATGCGCGCATAAAGCTGGTCGGCCAGCCGCTCGCGCACGCGCACGCCGACGTTGCGCTCCAGCACCCGGCCCGGGCCGTGGAGCAGCCACGACAACAGATAGATGCCGATGAGGTAGAGGATCCAGCGCCCGGCCGTCTCCATGCTGTCCCGCTGCAGCGCGTTGATCGCCTGCGCCGCCAGCCACGGCATGGTCAGCCGCAGCAACTGCGCCGCCGACAGCAGGCCGGCCGCGCCGAGCATGTGGGCCCGGACGCCGTGCGCGTGGCGCCAGAGCGCGCGATAGAGGTCGCGCGCCGCGCTGCCGAGGCCGATGGCGGGAGGCTGGGTGGTGGAATCGGAAGCCGTCATGCGGTCGTCATGCCTTCGCGTCAGGAAGCGCGGAGCGCGAAACCGGCGTCGACGGATTCGACGACCCCGCCGAGACCGATGACGATGACTGCTGTGTTGGGGCGACCGGCTAACGTAGTCATGTGCGGATACCTTGCCAAGAACATCCGTATCTTAGCGGTATCCGCTTCCCGCCACGCCGGCGGCCGTCATGCGATGCGATGATCTGCGCAAAGCCCGACAGCGCCCGGCCGGCGCCGCCGCCCGCTCACCAGCGCAGCAACCGCGGCCCGAGCAGCGCGCCGATCGCCGTGGGCAGCAGCATGCCGAGCACGTACCAGACGCCCCAGAACGCCACGCCCATCTCGGGACAGTGCAGGCAGTAGGCCAGCGTGGCCACCGCGCCGGACAGCAGGCCGCCCACGGCGCCGGTCAGCGCCAGCCGCGTCGGGGCCAGGCCGCGCAGCGCCCAGAACACGGCGATGAACACCGGCACGGACAGCATGACGATGTTGAACGGGCAGACCCGCCAGGTCTGCCCCAATACCGCCGCCATCCGCTCGCCGTCCGGCGTCCGCGCGGCCACGTACAGCGCGGCCAGCCAGATCGACGCGAACGGCACGCCGATGCCGAGCCAGCTGGCGCCCGGCGCCACGCCGGGCCGCGCCAGCCGGGTGGCCATCCACAGCGCGCCCAGCAGCAGCGAGAACGGCAGCGCCACCTTCGCCCAGAACAGCGGCGTGGCCGCGACCTCGGCAAGGTCGGCGCGAACGTGGAACGTGGCGGCGACCAGGACGGCCGCGATCGCGGCGCCCGCGGCGATCGCGGTGCCGAAGCGGCGCGCGAGCGGGTGCCGCTCCACCGGCGTGACGCCGGTGGCGAGCATGGAAATCAGGTCGTCCGTTTTCATCGCGTTCCTCGCATCTTCGCCGCGAGCGCCTTCAGCCCGCGGTGCACCCCCACCTTCACCGCCGACTCCGACAAGCCGGTCATGCGCGCGGCCTCGCTGACCGAGAGCCCCTCCAGCTTGACGTGCACGATCGGCAGGCGCTGCTTGTCGGGCAGCGCGTCGAGCAGCACGTTCAGGTCCCGCCGGGCCTGCGCCGGTTCGAGATCGGGGGCGGCCAGCAGGTCGTGCGCTTCGTCCAGCGGATCGTTCAGCGCGTCGTGGCGCGCGTGCGCGCGGAAGTGGTCCGCCAGCTTGTAGCGCGCGATGGCGTGCACCCACGCCGTCAGCGGCTGGCCCGGCAGGTAGGTGTGCCGTGCGTTGTGCACGGCCAGCAGGACCTCCTGTGTCAGATCCTCGACGTCTTCGGGCTGCCGCCGCAGCCGGTTGCGCAGATAACCGCGCAGCAACGTGGCCAGCTCGGCCAGGAAGCGCGCGTAGGCGGCCTGATCGCCCGCCAGACCGTTCGCGAAGAGAGACTGCAGGTGCGCCTCGCGCCTTTGCAGTGCTCCCTGGTCTGTAGTTCGGTCCATCGCTCGCGTTGGTTACACCGGGCCGGTTGATTTGCCCGAATTCTACGCCGCACTTGCCGTCGTGTGTGGTGCGAGGCGCTTCACCAGGAAATGGCCGGACGGCGTGCCCGCGAAAAAATTTCCGCCGGCTGTAACCGCCCGCGCGCCGGCGGCGAATTCCCCTTCAGACGCACACGACAGCGTGTGAATCTGGCCCCGGCCACCCCCTTTGGCCGGCGCGACGTTCCGGAGGCCGGGGCAGTCCCGGCCGATGTCACCACAATGAGGAGTTACGAATGAACAAGATCGCAATCGCCGTGTTTTCCGCCGCCTTCCTGATGGGCGGCGCCCCGGCATTCGCCCAGACCGGCGGCTCGATGGCCAAGGACGCGATGTCCAAGGAAGGCATGTCGAAGGACGCGATGTCCAAGGATGCCATGTCGAAGGATGGCATGGCCAAGGACGCGATGTCGAAGGACGCCATGCACAAGGACAAGATGGGCAAGTCGAAGCCGCACGACAAGATGGGCAAGGACGGCGACGCCATGTCCGGCGGCGCCGGCAAGTAAGGCAGGACCAACAGGCTGGACCGGGTGCCGCGGGGACAGGCCTCGCGCGGCGCCCGGACTCTGGAGACCGAGATGGAAACCGCTCCTCACGCGATCGCCCCGCCCTCCGCCCCGCACGTGATCCAGCCCGGCTGGGTGCGCATTGCGCACTGGCTCAACGCGCTGGCCGCGGTGGTGATGCTGCTGTCGGGCTGGCGCATCTACAACGCTTCGCCGGTTTTTCCGGGCTTTCGCTTTGCAGACGGCATCACCCTGGGCGGCTGGCTAGGCGGCGCGCTGCAATGGCACTTCGCGGCCATGTGGCTGCTGTTCTTCAACGGGCTGTTCTACCTGGCCATGAACATCGTCACGGGACGGCTCGCCAGGAAGTTCTTTCCAGTGACGCCGCGTGCCGTGCTGCGCGATCTCGCGGCCGCGCTGAAGGGCCATCTCTCCCACGCCGACCCGAGCCGGTACAACGCGGTGCAGAAGCTGGCCTACCTGTTCGTGATGGCCGTGCTGCTCGTGCTGGTGCTGTCGGGCATCGCGATCTGGAAGCCGGTGCAGTTTCCGCTGCTGCGCGAGCTCATGGGCGGCTACGACTTCGCGCGCGTGGTCCATTTCTGCGCCATGTCGCTGCTGGCCGCCTTCGTCGTCGTGCATCTGGTGATGGTGGCGCTGGTGCCGCGCAGCCTGCTGACGATGATTCGCGGACGCTGACGCCCCATCGCCACATCGTCCCATCGCCCCATCACCGCATCACCGCATCACCGCATCACCGCATCGCCACCCAGGACACAGGAGCCCGAACCGTGAACCCGAAACCTCCAGGGCCGAAGCGCGCGGCGATCGACCGCGCGTCGCTGATCATCGACGTGCGCCGCGAACTCGACCAGCCCGCGCGCCGGCTGTTCGGCAAGCGCCTCCTCACGCTCGGCGGCCTCGCCATGCTCACCGGCTGCAGCCTGAGCGACGAGGCATCGGTCGAGACCTTCCTCACGCGCGTCTCGCGCGTCAACGACAGGGTGCAGGGCTGGCTGTTCGACCCGAACCGGCTTGCGCCCACCTACACCGAAGCGCAGATCACGCGCCCGTTTCCGTTCAATGCGTTCTACGGCATCGACGAAGTGACCGTGGTGAACGGCGACGACTTCCGGCTCAAGGTCGGCGGCCTGGTGCAGGACAAGCGCAACTGGACGCTCGACGCGCTCTACGCATTGCCCAAGGCCGAGCAGATCACCCGGCATATCTGCGTGGAGGGCTGGAGCGCCATCGGGCGCTGGGGCGGCACGCCGTTCGCGGGATTTCTCCGGCGCATCGGCGCGGACCCCACGGCGAAATACGTGGGCTTCAGATGCGCGGACGACTATTACGAAAGCATCGACATGGCCACGGCGCTGCATCCGCAGACCCTGCTGACCTTCACCTACGACGGCGAGCGCCTGCCGCCCAAGTATGGCTACCCGATGAAGCTGCGGATGCCGACCAAGCTCGGCTACAAGAACCCCAAGCACATCATGGAACTGTTCGTGACCAATACCTATCCGGGCGGGTATTGGGTGGACCAGGGCTACAACTGGTTCGGCGGTTCGTGAAAACCAGCCGCCGCCAGCCCCGCCGCGCGCCGTCGAGACCGCCAGCCCGCCCGCGATGCCGGCCAGCATCTTCCGTGACCTTCCGTGGCCGGAGCGCGGCTCAGATGCGCGAGCGCCCGATCTCCGCGATGCGTTGCCGCAGCAGTTCCGCCTGCTTCTGCATTTCCTGAATCACCGGCGAGAGCCGGCTGGCGGGCAGGCGCGCCGTGATGGTGGCCAGCGCGATCCCGGCGACGACGGCGCCGGTGCCGTCGTAGACCGGCACGGCTACCGCTCTCGAGCCTAGCACCACGCCCTTGGCGGTATAGCTGTAGCCCTGTTCGCGGACCTCGTGCGCGCGCTCGATCAGCGCGGCGGGATCGACCTTCAGGGCGGCCAGCCGCCTCGCGTTGCGCTGGACGATGGCCTGAATCTCGCTGTCGGTCCGGGACGACAGCAGCACCAGCCCGCTTACGCCGGCGCCGAGCGGGCGCCGCGCGCCGACGTCGATCGACAGCACCTTGACCGGATAGCTGCCCGGCCAGCGTCCGATGCAGACGGAGTCGTCGCCATTCGCGATCGTCAGGAAGATGGTGTCGCCCAGGGTCTCGCTCAGGTATTGCAGGTATGGCTCGGCCGCCGCGCGCAGCGGAAAGCGGGCCACGCGGGCCAGCCCCAGCAGCGTGACTTCGTTGCCGATCGCGTAGCGGCGTGTCTTCGGATTCTGCTCGGCCGCGCCCTCTTCGATCAGCACGCGCAGAATCCGGTGGACGGTGGGCTGGCTCAGTCCCGTGCTCGTCACCACGTCGATCAGGCGCACGCCGCGTTCCTGTCCCGCGGCGACGATCCGCAGGATGGCAAGCGCGCGGCGGATGCTCTGCGCTCCCTCGGAGCCCCTGCCCTTTTCCGCCACGTCGACCACCTCGGTCTCCATGTTCCGGTTGCCGCCGTCGCCGGTTGCCACGGCCGCCGATGCCGCCGCGCTAGCCCGCCTGGCCATTCCCGCTCATGACCGACTTCGCCGTCTGCGCCACCGCGCGCAGCGTCACGATCTCGCCCAGGCTCGCGTAGTTGGGGCCGCCGATGCGGCACACCGGATTCAGCCCGCGCGTGTCGACCTTGCCGTCCTGGTACAGGTCGTCGCGGATATGAAACGCCAGGACCTCGCCGACGACGAATTCGGCGCCGGTCTCGCCGAACTCGATGACGCGCTCCAGCCTGCATTCCATGCTGACGGGAACGTCGGCCAGGCGCGGCGTGCGAATGAGGGTGGACGCCGCGGTGGCCAGGCCGAGGACTTCGACCTCGCTCACGTCGGCGGGATGTTCCTCGCTGCTCAGGTGGATCGCCTGCAGTTGCGTGGCATCGCCGATGTTGATCACGAACTCGCCGCTCGCGTGGATGTTGGCTCCGGTGTCCTTGCGCACGCCGGCCTTGCGCCCGATGTTGACGCCGATCAGCGGCGGCTTGTTCGAGACGAACGTAAAGCACGAGAAAGGCGCGAGGTTGACCACGCCCGCGGGCGATTGCGAGGTGATCCAGGCAATGGGGCGGGGCACGACGACCCCGCTCATCAGACGGTAGGTGGCTTCCGGCGAGAGCGATTCGGCGAGGACTTGCATCTTGTCTCCTGCATTCGGGTTGGAATGGGGCCATTCTGCCCACGCGGCCGTGGCGCCGGAAACCCGCAATGCGCCGATAGTCCACTTTATGGACTATCTGGGTGTTTTTGCATTGCAGCAGATCCGCTCCGATTTGTAAAGTGAGGCTGTCACAGGCCGGATCGAAGCGTCCGGCAAACAGATGACATAACGGAGACACTATGACCAAAGCGCAATTTGCGCGCAGCGCGGCCAGGGCCGCCGTTGCCGCAATCCTGGCTTCCCTCGCTTCACCGATACTGGCGCAGGCATGGCCGGACAAGCCGGTCCGCGTGGTGGTGCCCTATCCGCCGGGCGGCAACGTGGACTCGGCCGGCCGCATCATCGGCGCGAAACTGCAGGAGATCTTCAAGCAGCCGTTCCTGGTCGACAACAAGCCCGGCGCCGGCGGCATGATCGCCGCGGAAGCGGTGGCGAGAGCGCGGCCCGACGGCTATACGCTGTTCCTGGGCGCCAACGGCCCGATCCTGTTCTCGCCCATGATCTACAGGAAGAACAACTACGACTGGAAGAAGGACTTCATTCCCGTCAGCTCGGTGTCGTTCACGCCCGTGATCCTGCAGGTCAACAACGCGGTGCCGTTCAAGACCGTCGGCGAGCTGATCGCCGCCGCCAGGAAACCCGGCAACGACCTGACGATGGCCTCGCCCGGCGCCGGCACGCAGAACCACCTGGCGAGCGAATACCTGCAGCACAAGACCGGCGCGCACTGGATCACCGTGCACTACAAGGGCAACGCGCCGGCGACGACCGACCTGCTCGGCGGCCAGGTCCAGTTCAACTTCGACCAGCTTTCCGTCGCGCTGCCCTTCATCCAGCAGGGCCGCACGCGCGCCCTCGCCGTGGGCTCCGCGAAGCGCCTGCCGCAGTTGCCCAACGTGCCGACCTTCCAGGAGTCCGGCTTCCCCGACATGACGGTGGAAACCTTCACCGGCCTGCTCGCGCCGGCCGGCACGCCGCAGGACATCGTGCAGAAACTGTCCGGCGCGCTGCGGCAGATCCTTGCCGACAAGGACGTGCAGGGCAAGTTCGAAGCGCTGGGCGCGCAAGCGCGCGGCAGCACGCCGGAGCAATTCAAGCAATTCCTGACCAATGAGGACAAGCGATGGACACCGCTGATCAAGCAAGCCAACATCACCGCGGAATGAGTGCGGAAGCGCCGGCCTCCCCGGCGCGCCGCGCCAGCGTCTACGTGGCCGGGTTCAGCCACAAGAACCCGATTCCCGCCGGCTGCCGCATCGGCCCGCTGCTCATGAGCGGGAGCATCCAGGGCAACGATCCGGCCACGGGGAAACCGGCGCAGACCATCGAGGCGCAATGCGAGTACATGCTGGCCAACGTCAGGCGCATCGTCGAGGCGGCCGGCGGCACCACCGGCGACATCGTCAAGCTCACGGTCTGGATGCAGGACCGCAACCAGCGCCCGGCGCTCAACAAGCCCTGGCTGGAGATGTTCCCCGATCCGGAATCGCGCCCGGCGCGGCACACGATGCAAGCCGACCTCGACATGGGAAAGCTGATCGAATGCGACTTCACGGCCTACATTGCGTGAGCGCATGAGCGCATGAGCGCATGAGCGCGTGGCCACGTGAGCGCGTGGCGCGCGCCAGGCCAGTTCCACGAAGACGGCTTCTTCACCGAAGCCGGCCCACATTTCCACCCAGCAGACATGCCAGACTATCTTCCCTTCGATCCGAATCCGCGCGCGCCCGTGCCCTTGCCGCCCGCGCGCAGTTGCGACAGCCAGTTCCACGTGTTCGGCCCGCGCGAGCGCTTTCCGGTGCGGCCCGGCGCGGCCTACGAGATGCCGAGCGCGACATGGCAGGTTGCCCAGCGGCTGCATCGCACGCTCGGCATCGGCCGCGGCGTCATCGTGCAGGCAACCACCTACGGCGCCGACCACGCCGTCGTGCTGGACGCGCTGGCGCATCTCAACCCCGCCACCGGACCGCGCACCTACCTCGGATGCGCCAACGCCGCCGTGCTGACCGAATGCGACGACGCCTATCTGGCGCGGCTGCACGACGCCGGCGTGCGCGGCGCGCGCTTTACGCGGGCCGGTCTCGGCATCAGCATGAGCGCGGCCGAACAGGACAAGGCCTTCGCGCGCATCAGGGAGCTGGGCTGGTACGTCAAGCTCCAGCCGGAGCCCGATGGCATCGCCGCGCAACTGGCCGCCTACGACAAGCTCGACGTGCCGATCCTGCTCGACCACATGGGGCGCGCCGATCCCGCCAGGGGCGATGCGGACCCGACGCTCGCCGCCGTCCTGGAGCGGCTCGCGCGCGGCAACTACTGGGTCATGCTCTCGCTCAGCGAGAAGATCTCCCGCGCGGGCGCGCCCTGGGACGACGTGGTGCCGCTCGCCCAGAGGCTGATCGAGGCCGCGCCCGACCGCTGCGTCTGGGGCAGCGACTGGCCCCATCCGGTTTCCGTCAAGCAGCCGCCGAACGAGGGCGAGCTGCTGGAGCTGCTGTATCGCTTCGCGCCGGACGCCGCCGTGCGCCACAAGATCCTTGTGGACAATCCCGCCAACTTCTTCGGATTCGAAGCATGAAACTCGCAACGTTCAGCGTGGGCACCGGCATTTCCTGGGGCGCCGTGGTCGGCGAAGGCGCCGCCGCGGGCGTGGTCGACCTCGCGCGCCGCCTGCCCGGCATCCACTCGGTCAAGGCACTGCTCGCGGGCGGCGAACCCCTGCTCGCGCGCGCCAGGCAAGCCGCGGCCGAAGCGCGCATCGACCACCGGCTGTCGTCGGTGCAACTGCTGCCGCCGGTGCCGGACCCCGAGAAGATCTTCTGCATCGGCGTCAACTACGCGCACCGCAACGCGGAGTACAAGGACAACAGCGACCTGCCCAGGTATCCGAGCGTCTTCATGCGCGCGCCGGCCTCGCTCGCCGGTCACGGGCAATCCCTGCTGCTGCCGCCGGAATCGAAGCAGCTCGACTACGAAGGCGAGATCGGCATCGTCATCGGCAAGACCGGGCGCCGCATCGCCAGGCCAGAGGCGCGCGCCCATGTCGCGGGCCTGACCTGCATCAACGAGGGCACCATCCGCGACTGGCTGCATCACGGCAAGTTCAACGTGACGCAGGGCAAGAACTTCGACGCTTCCGGCGCGATCGGCCCGTGGATCGTCACCGCGGACGAATTCCCGGACTTCGGCGACATCCGGCTGACGACCCGGGTCAACGGCGAAGTGCGCCAGGACGACACCACGGCGAACCTGATGTTCCCGTTCGACGCGCTGATCGCCTACCTGTCGCAGTTCGCCACGCTCAATCCCGGCGACATCATCGCCACCGGCACGCCGATCGGCGCCGGCGTGCGCTTCGACCCGCCGCGCTTCCTGGTCGCGGGCGACGTGGTCGAGGTCGAGGTCGCCGGCGTCGGCGTGCTCTCCAACGTCGTGCGCGCCGAGGAGGTGCGGCCATGACGCCCGGGCAGCTCAAGGACGCCGCGCTGCGGCTCGAACAGGCGGAGCGCACGCGCGTGCCCTGCCGCCAGTTCTCGCTCGACTATCCCGAGATGCGCATAGAGGACGCCTACGCCATCCAGCACGCCTGGATGGCCCTCAAGCAGGAGAACGGCCGCACCATCAAGGGACACAAGATCGGCCTGACCTCCAAGGCCATGCAGCGGGCGGTCAACATCGGCGAGCCGGATTTCGGCGTGCTTCTCGACGACATGTTCTACCGCGACGGCGCGGCGATTCCTTCGGAGCGCTTCATGCAGCTGCGCATCGAGGCGGAGCTGGCGTTCGTGCTGGACAAGCCGCTGTCCGGCCCGGACTGCACGCTGTTCGACGTGCTGGACGCCACCGCCTACATCACGCCGGCGCTGGAGATCCTGGACGCGCGCATCCAGCGCGTGGACCCGCAGACGCAGCGCACGCGCACCGTGCTCGACACCATTTCCGACAACGCCGCCAACGCGGCGCTCGTGCTGGGCGGGCGCCCGTTCCGCCCCGCCGTGCAGGACGTCGACCTGCGCCGCATCGGCGCCATCGTCAGCAAGAACGGCGAAGTGGAGGAAACCGGCCTGGCGGCCGGGGTGCTCAATCATCCCGGCTATGGCGTGGCGTGGCTCGCCAACCGGCTCCACCGCTACGGCGTGGCGCTCGCGCCCGGCCAGGTGATTCTCGCCGGCTCGTTCATCCGCCCGCTGGAGGTCGCGAAGGGCGACACGATCATCGCCGACTATGGCGACTTCGGCACGGTCTCGTGCTACTTCAGTTGACTTCGGGGAGCACCGCAATGGCGATTGCCGCCAATCATTTCAAGCAGGCGCTGCGCGCGGGACGACCGCAGATCGGCATCTGGTCGGCGCTGGCGAACCACTATACCGCGGAGATCCTCGCCGGCGCGGGATTCGACTGGATCATGCTGGATACCGAGCATGCGCCCAACGACGTGCCGATGGTGCTGCAACAGCTCCAGGCCGTGGCCGCCGATCCGGACCGCAAGACTGCCGCAGTGGTAAGGCCGGCCTGGAACGACCCTGTGCTGATCAAGCGCTTCCTCGACATCGGCGCGCAGACGCTGCTCGTTCCCTATGTGCAGACGGCGGAGGAAGCGGCGGCCGCGGTCCGGGCGGTCCGCTATCCGCCGCTCGGCATTCGCGGCGTCGGCGGCGCCACGGTGCGCGCCACGCGCTTCGGGCGCACCCGCGACTACATGCAGCAGTGCGGCGACGAGATCTGCCTGCTGGTCCAGGTGGAAACCGCGCAGGCGCTGGAGAACCTGGAAGCCATCGCCGGCGTCGACGGCGTGGACGGCGTGTTCATCGGCCCGGCGGACCTCGCCGCGAGCCTGGGGTATCCGGGCCAGCCGGCGCATCCCGCGGTCCGTGCCGAGATCGACAGGGCCATCCGGCGCGTTGCCGCCTGCGGAAAGGCGCCCGGCATCCTGATGGTCGACGAGGCGCGCGCCAGGGAATGCCTGGCGCTTGGCGCGCTGTTCGTCGCCGTGGCGGTCGACATGGTGATGCTCGCGCGCGGCGCCGAAGCCGCCGCGGCGAAGTTCAAGGAACGTCCGGCTAGCGTCTGCTGAAACACGGGGGCATCGGCAGACGCCATCCGCTCAGACCGCTTCGTCCAGCAGCGGATAGTCGTTGTAGCCCGTTTCGTCGTCCGCGTAGATCGTCTCCGCGTTGACCGCGTTGAGCGGCGCGCCGCGGCGGAAGCGCTCCACCAGATCGGGGTTGGCGATGAACGGGCGCCCGAACGCCGCCGCGTCCGCCTCGCCGCGTTCGATGGCGGCCTCCGCGCTTTCCCGCGTCAGCCCTTCGTTGAGGATGTAGGCCCCCTTGAAGATGCGCCGCACGTCGCGGCCGATGCGGTTCTCGCCGCGGTCGAGCGACTCGCGCGCGAAGATGAAGGCGAGGTGGCGCGCGTTGAGCTGCTCGGCGACATAGGTGAACAGCGCGCGCGGGTTCGAGTCGCGCATGGAGTACGAGCTCGACATCAGGTTCAGGTGCACGCCGACGCGGTCCGCGGGCCAGACCGTGAGCAGCGCGTCGACGGCTTCCAGCAGGAAGCGCGCGCGGTTCTCGATGGTGCCGCCGTAGCGGTCGGTGCGCTGGTTGGAGCCGTCGTGCAGGAACTGGTCGAACAGGTAGCCGTTTGCCGCGTGCAGCTCGACGCCGTCGAAGCCCGCGCGTTTGGCATTTTCGGCGCCGACCCGGAAGTCCTCGACGATGCCGGGAATCTCCTCGGTCTCCAGCGCGCGCGGCACGGTGTACGGGCGCTGCGGGCGCACGCGGTTGACGTGGCCTTCCGGCGCGATGGCGCTCGGGGCGACCGGCGGCTGGCCGTCATGGTAGACCGGATCGGAGACGCGCCCGACGTGCCACAGCTGCGAGACGATCAGGCCGCCCGCGGCGTGCACCGCCGCCGTCACCTCTTGCCAGCCGGCAATCTGCTTCTCGGTCCAGATGCCCGGCGTGTTGGGATAACCGACGCCCTGGGGCGTGACCGAAGTCGCTTCGGAAATGACGAGTCCGGCGCTCGCGCGCAGCGCGTAGTGCCGCGCGTTGATGGGGCCCGGGCTGCGCTCGGCGAACGCGCGCATGCGCGTGAGCGGCGCCATGATGATGCGGTTCGGCAGCTTCAGCGCGCCGATCTGGACGGGATCGAAGAGTGAGGACATCTGCGGGTTTCTCGTTTCGGTGTGGAACAGGGCATGGAAGAAGAAAGGAGCGGTGGCTCGGTTTCGGCTGGCTATGGCACGTCGCAAGGCCCGCTGGTATCGCCGCGCCGCCTTCGATGTAACAATATCGGTTACAACATAAACCATCCGCGCCGCCGGCACAAGTCTTTCGTCGTGAACGTTCGCTGCCGGCGAGCCGGATTGACAACCCATGCCGTAACGAATATGGTTACAACCAAACCGACTATCACAGGCCTGCCATGAGCGCCAACAGCCGCCTGACCGTGGCGACCCACATCCTCGCGTGGATGGCGCTCGTCGCGCGGAACCATCCTGAACCGGTCACGTCGGACCGGATCGCCGCCAGCGTCAATACCAACCCGGTGGTGATCCGCCGCACGCTCGGGCTGCTGGCGAAAGCCGGCCTGGTCGAGAGTTATCGCGGCGCCAACGCGGGATGGCGCCTGGCCCGCGGCGCGGACGCCATCAGCCTGCTCGACGTCTTCGATGCGCTGGAAGAAGGCGCGCACTTCGCACTGCACCCTTCCAGGCCCAGCCAGGCGTGCCCAATCGGACGCGGCATCGGCCCGGCGCTGGGCCACGTCTATGCGTCGATCGACGACAGCGTTCGCAGGACGCTTGCCGCCACGACGATCGAAGCGGTGCTCGCGGACACGCTGGCATCGCCATCATCGCCATCACAGAAACGGCGCCGCTGAAGTCACGGCCACGCGCGCCCGCCAGCCGTTACGCTGGCCTTCCACTGCGCATACCGCTCGGGCAGGCAGACGGCGCAGGGCCGGTAGCCCGCAGCGAGCGCCGTGGCTTCGTCGGCGAAGAACACGCGGTGCTTCACATAGCCGCCACGGGCGACGGCCCGCAAGGCAGTGCGGCAGTCGAGGCGGCCATAGATCCGGCCGCGCCGATGGCCGCCGAGCGGCTCCCATATGGCCTGCCGTCCCGGCCGATCAGGGTCCAGGTCCGGGCATCGGCCGCGACCGTGCCGTTCAAGTCAGAACCCCGGCAGCGCCTGGGTCCGGGGCACCACGGGCGGCGGCTGGATCGCCTTCTCGTGTTCGAGCAGCCAGCGCTTCCTGTGCAGGCCCCACGCATAGCCCTTGAGGTCGCCGTTGCTGGCGATCACGCGGTGGCACGGCACGACGATGGCGACCGGGTTGGCGCCGTTGGCCGCGCCGATGTCGATGGCCGCGCGCAGATCGCCGAAGCCCAGGTCTTTCGCCAGCTTGCCGTAGGTCGTGGTGGTCCCGGCCGGAATGCGGCGCAGCGCGGCCCAGACCTGGCGCTGCAGCCCGGAGCCGACCGTGGCCGTCGGCAGGGCGTCGAGTGCGTCGAGGTGCCCGGCGAAATAGCTGGCGATGGCCCCGGCGATCTGCGCTGGCGCGGCGGCATCCGCCAGGTCCGGCTCGCCATAGTGCTCGCGCAGGCCGCGATGCAGACGGGCCTTGTGGTCGGCAAAATCGAGCGCGCGGATGACCTGCTGCGCATCGGTGACGAGCAGCATCTCGCCCAGCGGCGACGCGAGCTTGCTCAGGAACAGTTGCATGATGTGATCCTCCTTCGCAGCAGGACGGCATTGCCCGCTTGCAATGACGCCAGTGTAGAAAGCCCGCCGTTTGCGCGAACTCCGCTCCTTGCGGTCGAATTCCGCGCCGGGTTCCGGCGCGCGCGGCGCCACCGAAAAGGCGCGGCGCGGCAAATGGATTTCACAGCAAGAAACGGCGAGCGCCCGCCGGCGGATTGCCATAGCCTGCAATCGCCGGGAGCCGCGGAATACGTCTTCAAGCATCCTGCTCCGGCTCCCGGCCCGTGTTCACCGATCCGAGGGAGTCCAATCATGCTGCCGTTGCTCGCACTGCATGCGCTCGTAGCCCATCGCGGCGACGGGCTGCGCCCGGAACTGCTCGCCGCGCTGGAACGCCGTGCCGGATGGGAAGCCGGCCTTGGCGCCGGCATCGAGTCCGACAACGGCCAGCCCGGTCGCGGGACGGAAGTCGCCACTGCCGAGAAAAACCATCGCGACGAAGCCTGACCCGCGGCCGGACGACGCGCCGGATGATGCGCTCATCCCCTCTTCCTGCTCGCCGCGCCCGCCTTCGCCTTCTGCTTCTGGCCGGGGTCCAGTTCGTCGAACACCTCGACGAGCCAGTCGATGAATATCCTCAGCCGCTGGCTCAGGTGCCGGTTCTGCGGGTAGACCACGTGCAGCGGATACGGCGGCGGCCGCCAGTCTTCGAGAAAGGCGACCAGCCGGCCGCTCTCGATATACGGCCGGACCTTGAAGGAAAAGAGGTGGATGATGCCGATGCCGGCCAGGCCCGCCGCCAGGTGCGCGTTGCCTTCGTTGACGCTCAGGAAGGCGTTCGGCTGCACTTCGGTGGCCGCGCTGCCGACGCCGAACGGCGACGGCGCGACGCGGCCGGTGCGTTGCGAGATATACCCCACCAGGATGTGATTCCGGCCGAGGTCCGCGATGTCGGCGGGCATGCCGTGGCGCGCGATGTATTCCGGCGTCGCGCACGTGGTCCAGCTCGCACGGCCGACTTCCCGGGCCACGAGAGACTCGTCGCGCATCGGGCCGCCCCGCACCGTGCAGTCGATGCCTTCCTGGATCATGTCGGTGAAGCCGTCGCGCACGCACAGTTCCACCTCCACGTCCGGGTAGCGCGCGTGAAACGCCGGCAGCACCGGAATCAGGAAGCTGCTGGCCAGCGAGGCGCTCACGCCGATCCGGATCTTCCCGGCCGGGCTGGCGTTTTCCACGCCGAATGACGCATTGACCTCGTCCAGCGCATGCAGCAGGGGCAAGGTGCGATCGTAGTAGGCGGCGCCCTCCGGCGTGACGGCGACCATGCGCGTGGTGCGCCGCAGGAGCTTGACCTTGAGCTCGGCTTCGAGGTCCTGGATGATCTTGCTGGCGGTGGCCAGCGGAATGCCGAGCGAGTCCGCCGCCTTGGTGAAGCCGCCCGTCTCGACGACGCGTGCGAACACGCGGATCGCCATCAGGTTGTTCAATCCAGTCCCCTTTTCATCATTGCGTCATCGCGTCACCGCCCCCGCGCCGGCGTTCAGCCGGCGGCCGCGGCCGGCTCCGCCTTGCCGTTCAGGTAGGCGATCAGCGGCTCCAGGTACGGCAGGTCCTCGGCGATCAGGTCCTGCCCGCTGCGGTTCTTCACGCTCGGACGCTCGCCGACGCGGGCGCGCCATTCGAGCAGCGCGGTGTGATCCGCCGGGACCGCGAGCCCCGCGTAGTCGCCGTGCATCAGCGCGGCCCATACGGTGATGTCCGCGACCGAGAACTGCTCGCCGGCCACGTAGGGCTGCGTGCGCAGCACGCCGTCGAAGTACCGCATGCCCGCCATCGCGCGTTCTCCGTGCTTGTCGCCCCACTGCTTCCTGAAAGCCCAGTCGGCGCTCTTGAACGCTTCGTTGGCCTTGCCGAGGCCGGGCGTCGAATGGTGGAAGAATACGCCTATCCCATTGATCAGCTGATCGTCGGCGCGCTTCTGCATCATGTGGATGACGGCTTTCTCGCGCGCGGTGCGTCCGGTGAGGATGGGATTGCCGTCGAGATTGTCGAGGTATTCGGTGATCGCGATGCACTCCGAGATGAACGTGCCGTCGTCGAGTTCGAGCACGGGGACGGTCGAGGTCGGATTCTTCTCCCGAAACGCGCCCTGCTGATGTTCCGCGCCGTAGAGATTGACGCGAACGAATTCCACCTGCGATTCCATTCCCTTCTCGGCCAATGCGATGCGGATGCGTGCCGGATTGGGAAAACCGGTTATGTCGTGTACTTTCATGTGAATCACCTTTTTGCGGGACCTTGCGGCGGAAAATCGGGAGACGGGCGGCGTGCGAGGCACGGCCCCTGACCCGCTGGAGTTGCGGGGGACGAGACGGATGACGGACCTGGGGAGTCGGTGCCGGCGCGTATTCGGCGCGCCGGCGAAAAAAAGCGCCGGGCGCCGCCCGCGCGCGGCATTGCCGCCCGTCGCCCGCGGCCTGGCGGGCAACGCTTCAACTGCGTCGCAGTGTAAGTGAGCGGGCAATGGAGATAAATGCCGCCGGGTGGAAACATCCTCCATCCCGGTGGATAGTGGCCCCGGCCTTATTCAGGACGCCGCAGATGACTCGGTCGCCGAGATCGCGCGCCTGTGCGGCTTCGGATCGGCGACGGGATTCTCGGAGATGTTCAGGAGGATCGCGGGCGTCTTCCCGACGGCGTGGCGTGCCGGACAGCGCAAGTGAGCGGCGCGCCGCCGGACACCACGGTCGGACCGCCAGAGCTATGCCTCGTCAGCCGGGCGCCACCGGCCGGAATCCGGGCACACGCCGGCGCTGGCGCCGTTCAGCCAGACCTGTTCTTCTTGCGGCTGCGGCGCGGTCGCGGAGGCCACGTCGAAGACAACCCCGAGCGCCTGCCCGACGCGGGCGTCTTCGATGGGAAGCTCCCAGGTCAGGAACAGCTGGGTGCAGTCCGGCTCGGCCGGGAAGTCGGCCGCGTGGAAGCCGCTGCCGCCGCGCCGGATGACGCCATGAGGCTGGCAGGTATCGAATATCAGGGCCGTGCCGCGGGTCAGCGGGATGCGCAGATCCAGCGCGGGAAAATGCACGTCCTGGCCCTTGTCCTCGCTCACGAAGAGATTGCAGAAAGCCGCGCCGCCGTATTGCGTGCCGTCATGGTGATACCGCGCGCCGCGGCAGGCCATGAGCGCGACGTCGCTGGCGGCGAGCACGCCGGGCAGCCCGAGCGCGCCCGCCCAGTCGGCCATCGCCTGCACGCAGCGCGCGTAGTCCGGCCAGCGCGCCCGCGCCCGGGCCAGCGGCATGGCCTCGACGTCTCCGGGTTCCAGGATCAGGCGGGACGACAATTCCCTGCTCCAGTCCGCCAGCAGCCGCGCGGGCGGCGCGGGTATGTCGACCGTGCCGGCCAGCACGACGCCGCTCACGCGCCGGCTGCGGATGGCGTCGCCGCTCCAGAAGTAGGAAGTGGGCTGGTCTTGTGCCGGATGCGGTGGAGGGCGGTGGTTCATCGGGATCGGGGTAACGCGGTGGCCGCGGCAAGGTAACGGATCATAGCGCGCCGGGCCGCCCGTGCTCGCCCGGTGCGGCGCGCCCGTTCTCCGGCGCGGCGTCTGCCATGTATCGCCCGGGCGTCGTCCCCAGCGCGCGGCGGAACATGTCGATGAAGGCGCTGACGTTGTCGTAGCCTAGCTCGAGCGCGATCGTCGTCACCGGCAGCCCGTCCGCGATCAGCTCGAGCGCGCGCAGCAGGCGGGCCTGCTGGCGCCATTGCGCGAAGGTCAGGCCGGTCTCCGCCACGAAGCGGCGGCTCAGCGTGCGCGGCGCGACGCCGGCCCACGCGGCCCATTGGCCGAGGTGGCGGTTGTCCGCGAGGTCGCCGGCCAGCGCGTCCGTGATGCGGATGAGCCTGGGATCTTCGGGAAGCGGCAGGCCGAGCGATGCCGCCGGCGAGGCGGCGAGCTCGTCGAGGATGACCTCGGCAACGCGCGCCTGCGCCGGATCGAGCGCGGCGCCGGGCCAGGTCGCGGCGCGCCGCACGGCTTCGCGCAGCAAGGGCGTGGCCAGGATGGCGCGCGGTTCCCGCGGCAGCGGTGCGCAGCGCTCTTCGGCGATGAACACGCTCCAGCCCGAGAACGGGCCGTATGAGCGCACCGCGTGAGGACAATGCGGCGGAATCCAGATCGCGTGGATCGCGGGGACGACCCACTGGTGCTTGTCCAGCCCGACCGAGACGAGGCCGCTGAGCGCGCCCATGAGCTGCCCGCGCGCGTGGCTGTGCGACGACTTGGCGCGCGCCTCGCTTTGCGTGAGCTCGGCCGCGACGAGGAACGGGCCGGCCGGCGAGGTCATGAGGTCCGGGCGAATGATGGGCGTGAACATGGCCAAAACACGGTATGGAATGGCATTTATACCGGAGACCGGTCGCATGCGCACGCCTACACTGGCCACACCTGATCGCCATTGCCAAGGAACCGCCATGAAAGCCGCTGTCGTCAAGGAAGCCGGCCAGCCGCCGGTCTACGCCGACTTCCCCTGCCCCGCCGCGCAGGACGGCCATCATCTGGTCGACGTCACCGCCGCCGCGTTGAGCCGCGTCACGCGCGCCAAGGCGGCGGGCTCGCACTATTCGTCGTCGGACGTCCTGCCGTTCGTGGCGGGCCTCGATGGCACCGGGCGGCGCGAAGACGGCCAGCGCATCTATTTCTTCGGACCGCAGGCGCCGTTCGGCGCGATGGCGGAACGCACCCTGGTACGCGCGGCGCACTGCATTCCCCTGCCCGATGCGCTCGACGACGTCACCGCGGCCGCGATCGCGATCCCGGGCATGTCGTCCTGGGCGGCGCTCACCGAGCGGGCGCGCTTCGCGCGGGGCGAGACGGTGCTGGTCAACGGCGCGACGGGCGCCTCGGGGCGGCTCGCCGTGCAGATCGCGAAATATCTCGGCGCCGGCAAGGTCATCGCGACCGGCCGCAACGCGGCCGTGCTGGCCACGCTCGGGCGCCTCGGCGCCGACGCCACGATTTCGCTGGAGCAGGACGAGAGCAGCCTGAGCCGGGCCTTCGAATCGCATTTCCGCGCGGGCGTGGACGTGGTGCTGGACTACCTGTGGGGCGCCAGCGCGCGCTCGCTGCTGATCGCCGCGGCAAAAGCCGCCGCCGAGGCGGATCCGGTCCGCTTCGTCCAGATCGGCTCGGTCAGCGGCGCCGACCTCCAGTTGCCGGGCGCGGTGCTGCGCGCCGCCCCGATCACCCTGCTGGGCAGCGGCATCGGCAGCATCGCCCTGCCGCGCCTGCTGCATGCGGTGAAGGCGGTGCTCGACGCGTCCGTACCCGCCGGACTCCAGATCGCGACCGAGGCGGTCCCGCTCGCGGCATTGGGCCGCTACTGGGAGAACGCGGACCGCCTCGCGCGGACTGTCTTTACGCCGCGTCCGCGCGAGTGACGGGACGGTGCGGGCAATGCGGGCCGGCGCCCGGACAAAGCGCCGGGCACGCCCCTACGGACATTGCCGCATTGCCTCCGCGAAGAAATCGGCGGTGCCGAAGTTCCCCGACTTGAGCGCGAGCGAAAGCGGCGCCGCGTCGATCGATTGCGTCCACGGCACGCCGGGCGCGATCGGCTCGCCGATGCGCAGGCCCGTGACTTCGAGCGCCTTGACCACGGCCCCGGAGGTCTCGCCGCCGGCGACGACGAACTTGTCGAATCCCGCCTGCCGCAGCCTTGCCGCGATCGACGACAGCGCCGCCTCCACCAGCAGGCCCGCCGGCCCCGCGCCGAGTTCGGCCTGCACCCTGGCGACTTCGTCGGGCCGCGCGCTCGCGTAGACGAGAACCGGTTCGTCGTGCCCGAGAACCCATGCGACGGCGCCGGCAACCACATCCTCGCCGCGATGCAGCGCCAGCGGGTCGATCTTCAGTCCCGGACGATGCCTGAGCCACTGCTCCAGCTGAACGTTGGTGGCGACCGAGCAGCTTCCCGACAGCAGGACCATCCGCCCGGGGCGCGCCCGCGGGCGCGCCGCCCGCGTCGAGGCGGCGAGCAGCCCCGCCCGCCGGAAATTCTCGGGCAGGCCCAGTGCGAGGCCGGAGCCGCCGCTCAGCAGCGGCATGTCCGCCGCGGCGGCGCCGATGCGATGGAGATCGTCGTTGTCGATGGCGTCGACGATGGCAATCCGCGCGTCACCTTGCCGGCACCGGTCGAACGCGGCCCGGATCGCCTCATGGCCTTTGGCCACGACGCCGTGGTCGACCAGCGCCACCCGATGCGCCGTCTGCGGCGCGAGCAGCCTGACCAGGTTCGCGTCCGTCATCGGCGTCAGCGGATGGTTCCTCATGCCGGACTCGCTCAGCAGCTCGTCGCCCACGAACAGATGGCCCTTGTAGACGGTCCGGCCATTGTCGGGCAGCGCCGGGCACGCGATGGTGAAGCGCGTGTCCAGCTCGCGCATCAACGCATCGAGCACCGGCCCGATGTTGCCGCGCGGCGTCGAATCGAACGTCGAGCAGTACTTGAAGTAGAACTGCCTGCAGCCTTCCTGCCTGAGCCAGCGCAGGGCGTCCAGCGACTCGCGCACCGCCTGCGCGGCGGGCATGGTGCGCGTCTTCAGCGCCACCACGATGGCATCCGTCCCGGTCAGCCGCTGTTGCGGGATGCCGATGGTCTGAATCGTTCGCATGCCGCCCTTGACGAGCATGCTCGCCAGATCGGTGCCGCCGGTGAAGTCGTCGGCGATGCAGCCCAGCAGTGGTCTCGACACTATCCCGTCCTTCCCAGTGAAATCCCGCAGGTCCGGCCGCGGCGGCGGCCTTCAGAAAATGAACCGCGTGTTGATGAACGCGGACTTGTGGCCGAGCACGATCTCGTCGAGCAGCGCCTTGGACGCGGCGGTCGATTTGGCGGCGATCATGGTGCGGATCGAGAACGCCCGCAGCGCGTCCGACACCGAGAGCGTGCCCTCCGCCGAATCCTTGCGCCCGGTAAACGGAAAGATGTCCGGCCCGCGCTGACACTGGCAATTGATGTTCACGCGGCAGACCTGGTTGACCAGCGGATCGACCAGCGTGGCGATGGTGTCGGGGTCGGAGCCGAAGATGCTGACCTGCTGACCGTAGTCGGAGCTCTCCACGTAGCACAGCGCGGTGCCGATGTCGTCGAACGGCACGACCGGAACCACCGGGCCGAACTGCTCCTCCCGGTACAGCTTCATGGTCTCGTCCACGGGATACACCACCGCGGGGACGAACAAGGATTCGCAGCTCTGGCCGCCGTCGGCGTTGCGAATCGTCGCGCCCTTCGCCTGCGCGTCGGCCAGGCACCCGGCGAGGTAGGCCGGCTTGTTGCTGTCGGGCAATGGCGTGATGAAGACGCCTTCCTCCCACGGCATGCCCATGCGCAATGCCGCGATGGCGGCGCAGAACCTGGCGAGGAATGCCTCGGCGACCGAGCGATGGACCATGATCGTCTTCAGCGCCGTGCACCGCTGGCCGTTGAAGGAGAGCGAGCCGAGCACGCATTCGCGCACGGCCAGGTCGAGGTCCGCGTCGGCAAGGATGATGGCGGCATTCTTGGCGTCCAGTCCGAGCACGGCGCGCAGGCGGTTAGTCTTCGGGTGCAGCTTCTTGAGCTTGTCGGCCACGCGGGACGACCCGATCAGCGCCAGGACGTTGACCTGCCCGGACGCCATCAAAGGCGGCACGACCTCCTCGCCGCGGCCGTAGACGGTGTTCACGACCCCCGTGGGAAAGGCGTCCCGGAAAGCCTCCAGGATGGGCGCGAACAGCAGCGTGCCGAACCTGGGCGGCTTGAACAGCACCACGTTACCCATGATCAGAGCCGGGATCAGGGTGGTGAACGTCTCGTTGAGCGGATAGTTGTAGGGCCCCATGCAGAGCACCACGCCCAGCGGGGCGCGCCGGATCTGCGCGATGGTGCCTTCCGCGACCTGGAACCGCGAGTTGTTGTTGTCGAGCTCCTTGAGCGCATCGATGGTCTGGCGGATGTAGTCGACGGTGCGGTCGAACTCCTTGGCCGAATCGACGGCCGACTTGCCGATCTCCCACATGATCAGCTTCACGATCAGCTCGCGCTTCTCGCACAGGCGGCAGGTGAAGTCCTGGACGTGGGCGATGCGCTGGTCGACGGACATGGTCGGCCAGAGGCCGGTGCCGGACGCATATGCCGCCACGGCCGCCGCGAGCGCCTCGCGGCTTTCCGCCGCGGTGGTGATCGGATAGCTGCCGAGCTCGAACGGCCGCAGGCTGCCGTCCGGATCGCGCACGCGCACCGGCGAGAGCACCGTGTGAGCGGGCCCCGCCCACTCCCGCAGCTGGCCGCCGATCAGGATGGTGCGCTGGTGCAGCGGCCCGGGCAGGCGATATTCGGGCGGGATGTCCTCGAGGCGCGGAAAGCGCGCCGCCAGCCCGGCGTGTGTCTGGAGAGCATTCATCTGTGCCACCCTCAGTGAGCGGAATCGGTTGGAGGGAAAACGATGCGCAGGAGGTTCGTCGACCCCGGGGTGCCGAACGGCATGCCCGCGACGATCGCGAACGGGCGGGACCCGGGCTCGAGCCCTTCGGCGCGCACGACGTCGGTCGCCTGGCTGACCATTTCCTCCACGTTGCCGGCATCCGCCGCGTGGACGGCATGCACGCCCCAGACGACCGCCAGCCTGCGCGCCGTTTCGATGCTTGGCGTCATGCCGATGACCGGCACGTTCGGCCGCTCGTGGGCCACGCGCAAGGCACTCGCGCCGGAGAGCGTGTACGTCACGCACGCGGAAAGCGGCAGCACGTCCGCGACGGTGCGGATGGCGGCCCCGATGGCATCGATGGCATCCGCGTGCCGCGTGGCGGCAACGGCGCCCATGATGTCCCGCTGGAGCCGGTCCTTCTCGGTGTTGCGGATGATCCTCGCCATCATCTGGACGGACTCCACCGGATAACTGCCGCTTGCCGATTCGGCCGACAGCATGACCGCATCCACACCATCATAGACGGCGGTTGCGACATCCGACGCCTCCGCCCGGGTGGGCGCGGGCGCGCTCACCATCGAGTCGAGCATCTGGGTCGCCACCACCACCGGCTTGCCGGCTTCGCGGCACAGGCGCGTCAGGCGCTTCTGGATGGCCGGCACTTCCTCGGGCGGCATTTCCACGCCGAGATCGCCGCGGGCCACCATGATCGCGTCGGCCGCGGCGACGATGGCGCCGATGTCGGCGAGGGCGGTGGGCTTCTCGATCTTCGCCATGATGCCGATGCCGGGGCCGACGAGCTGCCGCAGCGCCGCGATGTCCCGGGCCGACTGCACGAACGACAGCGCAATCCAGTCGACGCCGAGCTGCAGGCCGAAGGCCAGGTCGCGGCGGTCCTTCTCGGTGAGCACCGACAGCTTCAGCGCGCAATCCGGCACATTGACGCCCTTGCGGTCCGAGACCTTGCCGCCGGTCTCCACGGTCGTCTCCGCGAAGTCCGCGCCGCAGCGGGTCACGCGCAGGCGGACCCGCCCGTCGTCGATGAGCAGCGCGTTGCCGGGCTGCAGGGCTTCGAATATTTCCGGATGCGGCAGTTGAACCACCTCCTGGCTGCCCGGCACCGGCGCGAGTTGCAGCCTGAACGGCTGGCCGGCCGCGAGCGCCACCGGCCCCGCGGCAAAGGTGCCCAGCCGCAGCTTCGGCCCCTGCAGGTCGAGCAGCGCGCCGATCGGCCGGCCCACCTCGGACTCGATCTCGCGGATCAGGCGCAGGCGCATCGCGTGGTCTTCCTGCGTGCCGTGGCTGAAGTTCAGGCGGAAGGTGTCCGCGCCCGCCAGGAACAACTGCCGGATCGCCTCATGGGTCGACGAGGCGGGCCCGAGTGTCGCCACGATCTTTGTGTGGCGTTCACGACGCAAGCTCATGTGTTTCTCCGGTGACAAGACCGCGGCGGCGGCCGGCATGCCGGGCCCCGCGGGAAAGCAGGGTCCTCCGGCATCGGACCGGCAGCCAATTGGATTGGACGGGAAAGGCGCATCCGTTCCCGGGGCGGGAACGAGGATGGAAATATCGCGGGGGCTTTCGGCGAATCGAAAACAGCGTCTATCTTTTTCTCATCGGCAGCAATGGCCGGCCGCGGCTACGGCTTGCTCTCTAGCCTTTCGCTTTCGAGCCTGCCATATTCGGCGACCTTCTTGCTCACCAGCCATGCGCTGGTGGCGCGATCGAAATCGTGAAAATGGCGCATCGCCAGATGGTCCTTGAACGCAGCGGCATCCCGGTAGATCTCGTACAGCAGGAACGCCGGCTCCGTGGGGCTCTCGAGAACGTCGAAGGTGAAGCAGCCCGGCTCGATGGCAAGGGACTGCGCGGCATTGGTCAGGATCGCGTCCCGGAACGCATTGCGCTTTTCCGGGAGCACCTCAATAGTCACGACGACTGCGTGCATGCGTAACCTCGTTGTCGGTGGAGGTTCAGGAGAAAGGCGGATCGCCATGCTTGCGGCGGCGCGCCCCGGGCCGTCCGGGGCGCGCGCGCCGGGGTCTAACGGTCAGGCCAGCGGCAGCGGAACGCCGTATTGGGCGCCGAGCTCCTGCAGTTCCCCGAGAAGGGAATTGCCGAGCGGAATGCCGTCGCGGCGGCGCGCGCCCAGGGAAATGTACTCGCGCTCGCCGGGCAGGTAGATGCGCTCCACGCCGGTCGCGCGCCGGGCGCCGGTGACGTCGGTCATGGCCTTCTGCATGCGCTGCATGTAGGCATCGACGTCATCGAAGGCGTCCACCGGCAGCACGCCGAACAGGTGGCCGCTGTTCTGCGCGGTGGTGGTCTTCTCGTAGAGATCGCCCACGTCGCGGCCGAAGAACGCGCCGGACAGCATGGTGCTGAGCAGGCCGACGATCAGCGTCAGCGCATACCCCTTGGGGCCGCCCACCGGCACCACGAAGCCCTTGAGCGCCTCGACCGCGTCGGTGGTCGGCAGGCCGTCGGGGCCGGTGGCCCATTCCGCCGGAATCGGCGTGCCTTCCTTGGCGGCGACGATGATCTTTCCGCGCGCGGCGATGCTGCACGCCATGTCGAGCACGATCGGGAACGCCCCCGGGGTCGGAAAAGCGACCGCGAACGGGTTGTTGCCCAGCACGGCTTCCGCGCCGCCCCACGGCGTCATGTGGTTGATCGCGCCGATGGTGAAGCTGAAGCCGATCATGTTGTTGCGCGCGGCCATCTCCGAGTAGTACGCCGCGGCGCCGAAGTGGTTGCTGTTGCGCACCGCCACGAACGCGCAGTTTCCGCCCTTGCCTTTCTCGATGGCGAGCGCCATCGCGCGGATCCCGACCAGATGGCCAAGTCCGTTGTCTCCGTCCATGACCGCGCTGGTCAGGCCGTCGCGGACCAGCGAGATCTTCGGCGTGGCGTTCGTCCCTCCGTCCAGGATCCGCTTGATGTAGATCGGGAAACGCACGACCCCGTGCGAATCGACGCCGCGCAGATCCGCCTCGACGAGGTTGTCGGTGATCTCAACTGCCTCGCCGGCGGGCACGCCCACGCGCGTGAGAATCTCCACGCAGTATGTCTTCAAGCTCGATTCGCTCACGCGAACTGTGTTTGCGGCTTCCATGCTTCGCCCTTCCTTCCACGAATTGACTATCCCCAGGGCGCCCCGGCAGCCCGGAGCGCCTTCGATGACCGGCCCGCGCGCGCGAGCGCGCGGCCGCACGGCCTCAAGCGCGCGTTATTCCGCGGTGATGTTTGCCGCCTTCATGACCTGGCGCCAGTTGTTCACTTCGGTCTCCACGAACTTCGTCGCCTGCGCCGGGTTGTCGCCGATCACATCCATGCCGATGTCGGCGAAGGTCTTCTTGGCCTCCGGGTCGGCAAGCCCCGCGAGCACGGACTTGTTCAGCTTCTCCACGACCGCCGGCGGCGTGTTGGCCGGCGCGGCAATGCCGACCCAGAACTTGAGCGCCATGTCGGGCACGCCCGCCTCCCTGGCGGTCGGCACGTTGGGCAGCATCGGCACGCGCTTGTCGCCCGTGACCATCAGCGCGCGCACCTTGCCCGACTGGATGAAGTTCAGCGCGGTCGGCAGCGCGGTGAAGATGACCTGGATGCGGCCGCCGAGCAGATCCTGCATCGCCGCCGACGCGCCCTTGTACGGGATGTGCGTGAGATCGGCGCCGGTCTTGAGCCGGAACAGCTCGCCGCCCAGATGGGTGTTGGTGCCGCGCCCGGCCGAGCCGTAGTTGATCGAGCCCGGCGCGGCCTTCGACAGCGCCACGAACTCCTTGACGGTGCTGGCCTTCACGCCGAGGTTGACGACCATGACGAACGGCACCGACGCCACCGTCGTGATGTGCGAGAAGTCCTTGACCGGATCGAAGGGCAGGTGCTTGTACAGGCCCGGCGCCATCGCAAAGGACAGGTCCGTGACCAGCAGCGTGTATCCGTCGTTGGGCGCCTTCGCCACGTAGTTGGCCCCGATGGTGCCGCTGGCGCCGGGACGGTTTTCCGGGACGATCGACTGCTTCAGCGTGGTGGACATGTCCTTGGCCACGAGCCGGCCGACGATGTCGTTGGTACCGCCGGGCGAGAACGGGACGATGAGCGAAATCGGCTTGGTGGGGTAATCCTGCGCGGCAGCGACCACACTGAAGAAGGACAGCGTTACCGCGGCCAGTATCTTTTGATGCTTGTGCATTGTCTTGTCTCCTTTATTTTGATTTGCTGCCTATGCCATGCGGAACATCTCGCGGGTTTCGGCGGGCGTGGCGATCTCGCGTCCCATCATCCTGGCGATCTTCGCGAAATGGTGGATCACGTCGCCGTTGTTGGGCGTGCCGAGTTCCGGCCAGCCGTAGTCGCCAAGGCCGATCGCGATGTGGCCGTCGAGCTCCATCGCCGCCACCGCCGGCGCGGTGGGATTGCCGATCTTGTTGCACACGGTCCATTCCAGCGGCGCCTTGGGCAGGAACGGCAGATGCGCGTGGAGGCCCTGGATGGTGCCGGGGTGGCCGCCCAGGATGCCGTGGTCGGTCAGCTCGAACATGAAGTACGGCGTGTCCTTCACCAGCCCCATGTCGCGCAGCGCGCTGAAACAGCGCGTAAACGCCACCGTCCAGCTCACGAACTGCGGCTTGACGCCGAGCTCGGGCAGGCGCCGCGCGAATGCCTCGAGGATCCTGGTCTCGTTCTTGTAGGTCAGATGGCCCGTCAGGTAGCGGTTCGCGATGTAGTCGAAGCGGTCGATGTTGGTGCTGCCGCAGTCGATCGGCGCCAGGTCGGGCTGCGTTTCCGGCGACTGCGCGAGCACCTCGATATGGGCGAGCCGGCTCATCTCGCCTTCGTTGGAAATCTGGCCGAGCGTCGGGAACACCAGGCAGTCGCAGTTGGCGCGGATGGCGCGGATGCAGGCGGCAAAAGTCTCCGCGTCGTGGGCCGGCTTGCCGTCGGGCTGCCGCGCGTGGAAATGGATGATGCTGGCCCCGGCCTCTCGCGCCTTGGCGGCCTCCCGTCCGATCTCCTCCGGGGTGTAGGGGATGTTCGGATTTTCGGACCTGGGCATGTACTCGTTGATGCGTGCCTCGATGATCAGTTTCTTCCGCGCTTTCATGCCGTCTCCAATGCGTTCGAGCGTCTGTTAATCGGACTTGTTCGGACCTATCAGACCACATCCTATCCACCTATCAGACCAAACACCAGGGATCTTTGCGCAAAACCGGGTATACCCTTCCCTTGAGCGGGCGGAAAGGAAGCGGTTTCGCGTGGCGCATCGTCCGCCGGATGGCCGTGGCGGCGCGCGCGGCCCGGCGCGGAGCCAAGGCGCCGGGCAAGCCCACAGAAGGTTGGGCCTATGGTCTAATAGGCAGACAGCCGACCTAGTTACCGCACAAGATGCAATCTTCGATCCCCAACCAGCCGATTCGCCGCAAGAAGCTCTACGAAGAGGTCGCGTCGCGCCTCGAATCGATGATGCTCAGCGGCGTGCTGCGCCCGGGAGACACCCTCCCCCCCGAGCGCGAGCTGATGGACACGTTCGAGGTAGGCCGCTCGTCCATCCGGGAAGCCTTGTTCGCGCTGCAAAAGATGGGGCTGGTCGTGATCCGCAACGGCGAGCGCGCCTATGTCACGCGCCCGTCCGCCGACGCCCTCGTGGGAGAGCTGTCGGGCGCGGTGCGCCATCTGCTGTCGACCGCGGAAGGCGTGCGGGACTTCCAGCAGGCGCGGACCATGCACGAGATTTCGCTGGTGCGCTACGCCGCGCAGCACGCCTCGGCCGACGACATCGCGGCGCTCGGGCAGGCGCTCGAAGCCAACCGGCACGCGCTGGGCAACGCCGCGGAATTCACCAGGACCGACGTCGAATTCCATCTGGCCATTGCCAGGATTCCGAACAATCCCATTTTCCTGGCGCTGCATACCGCGATGGCCCGCTGGCTCGAAGAACAGCGCGCGACCTCCCTGCAATCGGCCGGCGCCGAGCAGGCCGCCTTCCGGGCCCATGAGCGCATCCACGCGGCCATCGCCGCGCACCAGCCGGACGCGGCGGAAACCGCGATGCTGGAGCATCTGCGCGAAGTCGAGTCGCATTACTGGGCGGCGAAGACGGCCTAGCGCAAACCGCCGCCAAGTCCGGCGGGCAAGCCGCCGTTTCCCGCGCCGGCGCCATTGCCGGCATGGCCCGCGCGGCGGTCTCGCGGCCGCGAGACGACGTGGCAATCGTCCGGCCGGCCCGGCGCGGGTTGCATGCGTGTTGCCCCATGCGTGTTGCCCCATGAGGTAGCAACGCAACAAAGTTTCCAGTAGCGTGTCAGGCGATCGAAAGCGGCGCCGGTTGGGGCGCGAACCACGGAACCATGACAAGGCCATCGACTACCCGGAATCCCCGGACCACCCGGACTACCCGATATCTGCTTTCCGCCTGCACTGGCCTCGCCGTCCAGGCCGTCCTGTCCGGCTGCTCGGACGAGACCAGCCGCTACGCGAAGACCATCGGCGACTACGAGCTCGACGCCGTGCCCGCGCGGCAGATTTCCCGCCCGGAGATCGGGAAGCCGCTCGACGAGCTGACCCGCGAGGCCTGCGACAGGCAGGCCGCGTCTTCGCTGGCGCGGGCACTGCTCAACGCCGGGTATCGCCGCGAGGCCGCCAACGTGCTGGTGAAGTTCGCCGGCAAATGCCCGCAGGGCGTGGCGCTCCTGCCCGGCGCCATCCCGATCCTGACGTCGATCGGCGACCTGCCGGCGGCGCTGGAGGCGGCAACCCGCGTGGTGGCCGAGAACGGCACGAGCCCGCAAGCGCGCTTCGCGCGCGCCGAGGTGCTGCGCGGCGCCGGCCGGTACAGTGAAGCGCTCGACGACTACATGGCGGTGCTGTCCCTCGCCGACCAGCCCGCCCGCGTGTCGGGCGATGTGTTTGCCGGCGCGGCCGAGGCAAGGGCGAAAACCGGGCAGCCGTGCGAGGCAAGCGGACTGATCCGCATGTGGATCGGCTGGGATCCGGCGCGGCGCAATACCGCGCAGGCGCGCGCGCTGGCGGAGAAGTACGCACTGGCGGGACAGTGCGAGCGGGCAACGGCGAAGCGCCCCCAGACATTCGCGCGCAAGCGCGGCGAGGTGGTGATGGCGCGCGTCTCGGTCAACGGCCATCCGGGCACGTTCGTGGTGGACACCGGCGCCAGCTTCGTGTCGTTCAGCGAAGCGTTCGCGCAGCAGGCCGGCGTGTCGGCGGAAAAGGCGCGCCGCATACAGTTGCGGACCGCGAATGGCCTGACCGACGCGATGCTGACCACGTCGAAGACGGTGACGCTGGGCACCGCCGAGGCGGCCGACGTGTCCGTCGCGATCGTCAAGGGCACGCCGTTCGGCCCGAAGATCGATGGCCTGCTGGGCCAGTCGTTCCTGTCGCAGTTCGAGGTGAATTTCCAGCCGGATCGCTGGACGCTCGGCGAAAGGTCAGAGAACGAAGCGCGGCATTGACCGGCAAGCCCGCCGAGACCGGATGCCGCCACCACCGCCACGCGCCGCGCTCTCGAGAGCAATTGCCGCCGTCTACCTCGAATTGGCCAGTGCCACCGCATCGGCGCCCGCCGGAAACCGGAGCAGCCCGGACTTGTCGTTCGCGGCGCGCCACACCGCCTCGGCCACGTCGGCCTCGGTGGTCAGCGCGGCCGGCTGCGCCAGTGCGGCGAAGATGCGCTGCGCGGCGGGCGCGTAGGCTTCGGGAACGAGGCCGGCCATGCGCGCGCCGCCGTTGGCGGTGAAGCGCGTGCCCGGCCCGTAGCCCGGCTCGACCAGCTTCACGCGCACGCCGAACGCTTCGAGCTCGAACGCCAGCGACGCGGTGAACCCCTCGATGGCCGTCTTGCTCGCGGTGTAGACGGCCACCATCGGCATCGGCGCCAGCGTCGCGCTCGAAGTCACGTTCACCACCACGCCCGCGCCGCGCGCGCGGAACCCGGGCAGCACCGCCTGCGTCATCGCCATCACGCCGAAGGTGTTGGTCTCGAACACCTCGCGCACCGTGGCCATCGGGGTGGCCTCGAACGCGCCGAACAGGCCGATGCCCGCGTTGTTGACGAGCACGTCGACGGGGCCGCTCGCCTCCAGCGCGGCGGCGATGCTCGCCGGCTTCGTCACGTCGAGCGCGAGCACGCGCAGGCGGTCCGAGCGCGGCAGGACATGCTCGTCCGGCGTGCGCATGGTGGCGACGACGTTCCAGCCCTGCGCGTGGAAATGGCGCGCGGTCTCCAGGCCATAGCCGGAGGAGCAGCCGGTAATCAGCACGGTTTTCATCAGATATCCCTTGGTGGTTGCGATGTCCGCCACGATAGCGTCGGCACGGCGGACTTCCTACAATGGGAAGTCCAGCTTTCGTTTGCCATCGTCCAATCCTTCCAGCCCATTCCAGCCATGAACGACCCTCTCTCGCAGGTCATCTCGCTGCTTCAGCCGCGCGCCGTGTTCTCGAAGTCCATCAGTGGCGCCGGCCGCTGGGGCGTGCGCTACGCCGACTTCGGCCAGCCGAGCTTCTGCGCAGTGCTCGAGGGAAGCTGCCGCCTCGCCGTCGACGGCCAGCCGCCCCTCACGCTCGAGGCGGGCGACTTCGTGCTGCTGCCGGCAACGCCGGGCTTCGTGCTGTCGGGCTTCGCGCCGGTGACGCCCGAGCACATCGACCCCAAGGTAAAGCCCGCGCCGGCCGGCGAAGTCCGCCACGGCACGCGCGGCGGGCGCCCCGACGTGCGGCTGCTCGGCGGCTATTTCATCTTCGATTCGTCCGATGCGGAACTGCTGGTGCCGCTGCTGCCGGCGCTCGTGCACGTGCGCGGCGCCGCGCGGCTGTCGGCGCTGGTGCGCCTGGTCGGCGAGGAAGCGGGGGAACGGCGCTCGGGCCGCGAGCTCGTGCTCACGCGCCTGGTGGAAGTGCTGCTCATCGAAGCGCTGCGCGCGACCTCGGGCGACGACGCGCCGCCGGGATTGCTGCGCGGCCTGGCCGACGCGCGGCTCGGCCAGGCGCTGCGCCACATGCACGCCGATCCCGCGCGCCCGTGGACGGTGGCCCAGCTCGCCAGGAAAGCCGCGCTGTCGCGCTCGGCATTCTTCGAGCGCTTCCTGCGCGCCGTGGGCATGCCGCCGATGGAATACCTGCTCGCCTGGCGCATGGCGGTGGCCAAGGACCTGCTGCGCCGCCACGACTGCGGCATCGCCGAGGTCGCCGAGCGCGTCGGCTACGGCTCGGCCAGCACCTTCAGCACCGCGTTCAGCCGGCACGTGGGCCAGCCGCCGGGCCGTTTCGCGCGCGAGCGCCAGGGCATCGGTGGCACCGAAGGCATCGGCGGCATCGACCTTCCGGCGGACCTGCGCCGGCAGGAATGACCGCCCCCGCAGCCGCCACGCGCCATGCGCGCGAGCGCGATCAGGCCTTCCTGACGAACTCCGACTTCAGGCTCATCGAGCCAAAGCCGTCGATCTTGCAGTCGATGTCGTGATCGCTGTCCACCAGACGGATGTTCTTCACCTTGGTGCCCATCTTGACCACGCCGGCCGAGCCCTTCAGCTTCAGGTCCTTGATGACGGTGACGGTATCGCCGTCCTGCAGGACATTGCCGGCCGCGTCGCGATAGACCCGCTCGCCGGTCTCGGCCGGCGCGGCGGCTTGCGCCGACCATTCATGCGCGCATTCCGGGCAGATGTAGACGCCGCCGTCCTCATACGTGAACTCGGAGTTGCATTTCGGGCAGGAGGGCAATGTGCTCATGGGTCATCCTTGGGCCTGGCGGCGACAATGAAAACGCGGAAGTATAGCGCCGACCGGGGGCTGGCCCGTGTCGCCGCGCGTCCGGCCGCGGCGCTGGTTGCGCCAATCAGGCTGGCCACTAACGCTTCCTGCGGGACTGCACTCATCTACACATGTGGCGCCGATTCTCGCCGCCGGCACCAGGCACGTCGGCGAAATCCCTTGACTCCCCCAATACGGGCATATACCCTCTTAAAAGGTGCATATACACCTAACCGCACCCGACCGGATATATGACAAGCTCCCCAGACACCCCGGAAGCCAGCCCGTGCAACTGCACGGCCATGCGCAAGGCCTCCAGGCGGCTGTCGCAGATGTATGACAACGCGCTGGCGCCGACCGGCCTGAAGTCCACCCAGTACTCCATCCTGGCCGAGATCAGGCGGCGCGGCGAGCCGCCGACCATGCGCGAGCTGGCCGACGCGATGGTCATGGACCGCTCCACCCTGGGCCACAACCTGGGGCCGCTGGAGCGCGATGGCCTGGTCGCGCTAGCGGCCAGCGAGACGGATCGCCGCAGCAAGCATGTGGTCCTTACCGCGCAGGGACGCGTCAGGCTCGCCGAAGCGCGGCGGCTCTGGCAGGCAGTACAGAAGCGCTTCGAGCAACGTTTCGGCGTGGCGGAAGCGGCGGCGCTGCGCGCGGTGCTGCTCGACATCGCCGCCGACGAGACCCTCGTCAACCCGGCCTAGAACGGTCCCACCCCACATTGAAAAGGCCGCCATGGTCACGGATGCAAAGCGGCCCGAGCCCGACGAGGCGGCCGCAGACAAGAAGAAGAAATTCCTGGTCCTGCTGACGGCGGGTCTGGTGTCTTCGCTGATCATGCTGGACTCCAACATCGTGGCGGTCTCGCTGCCATCGATCGCGAAGACGCTGGGGGCGAACTTCACCGAGATCGAATGGGTGGTGAGCGCCTACGTGCTCACCTTCGCCGCGCTGCTGCTGGCGGCGGGCTCGTATGCGGACCGGCACGGGCGCAAGCTCGCCACGCTGATCGGGCTGGCCGTCTTCACGGTGGCGTCCGGCCTGTGCGGGCTGGCGTCGACCGCCCTGATGCTGAACCTGGCGCGCGCGCTGCAGGGCATCGGCGCGAGCCTGCTGCTGACCGCCTCGCTGGCCATCATCAACCACGCCTTCGCCGGCGCCGAGCGCGCGCGGGCCTATGCGTTCTGGGGCGCGTGCCTGGGCATCGCCATCACGGGCGGGCCCATCGTGGGCGGCGTGATCACCGATCTGTTCGGCTGGCGCTGGGCTTTCCTCATCAACCTGCCGATCTGCACGGTGCTCTTTGTCGCGGCCGCCGCGGTGCTGACCGAATCGCGCGACCCGGATGCCAAGCGGCTCGACCTCGCCGGCATCCTGACCTTCAGCAGCGGGCTTTTCCTGCTGATCTGGGCGCTGATCGACGGCACCGGCGCGGGCTGGACCTCGGCGGCGATCCTGGGCCGGATCGCGGGCTCGGCCGCGCTGCTGTCCGCTTTCGTCGCGATCGAGCTGCGGCAGGCGCGGCCGATGGTCGATTTCCGCCTGTTCCGGCAGCCGACCTTCCTCGGCGCCGCGTTCGCCATGCTCGGTTATGCCGCGGGCGCGCAGGTGCTGATCTTCTTCCTGCCGCTGTATCTGCAGAACACCTACGGTTTCGCGCCCGCGGCGGCGGGCCTGGCGATGCTGCCGTTCGCGCTGCCGATGTTCCTCACGCCGCGGCTCGGCGCGGGGCTGGCGACGCGCCATTCGGGCCGGACGCTGCTTGCGCTCGGACTGGCGACCACCGTGGGCGGCGACCTGCTGCTGTGGGCGTTCGCCTCCGCGCACGCGGCGTATCCGCTGTTCCTCGCCGGCATGCTGGTGGCCGGCGCGGGCGCCGGGCTGCTCAACAGCGAAACGGCCAAGGTCATGCAGGGCGCGGTGCCGGTGCAGCGCGCCGGCATGGCGTCGGGGCTGTCGGCGACCACGCGCTTCGTCGGACTGCTGCTCGGCGTGGCCGGCCTCGGCGCGGTCCTGTCGCACGGCGTCACGCAGCGCTTCGTGGCGGCCGGCGCGGCGCTGGGGCTGGATCCCGGCGTGGCGGCGGCCGCCGCGAGGCGCGTGGCTTCCGGCGACACGGCGGGCGTCCTCGGTGCCGTGCCCGCCGGATTGCAGGCGCAGGTGCATGCCGCGGCCGCCGGCGCGTTCGCCGGCGGCTTCGCCGCGGCGAGCCTCGTTGCCGCGGCGGTGGCGGCCATTGCCGGCGTGCTGGCGTTCGCGCTGGTGCGGGAGGCCGATACGGCGCCGGTCAAGGGCGCCGGCGTGGGAGCCAACCTCGTCGCGGCGATGGAGTAGCGGCGCGGCGGGTGCCGGCCCGCATTGGCCCGTACCGCATCCGCCTCTACGCGGGCCGCGGCTCGGTCATCGCCAGCAGCGTCGGGTCCGCGGGCACCGTGGCGCAGTCGTCGCCCACCAGCGGACATTCCTCGAACACCAGCGCCACCCAGTCGACGAAGACCCGGACCTTGGGCGCGAGGTGCCGGTTCTGCGGATAGACGATCGAGATCGGCAGCGAGCGCGGGCGCCATTGCGGCAGGATCTCCACCAGCGCGCCCGATTGCAGATATTCCTTGAGCATGAAGCGCGGCGCCTGCAGCAATCCGGTGCCGCTCAATCCATAAGTGACGTAGGAATCGGCATCGTTGAAGCTGACTTTTCCGGGCATGCGGATTTCCGTCATTTCCCCGTTCACCATAAAAGCCAGGTCGATTATCCGGCCGGTTCTATTGGATACATAGTGAATGGCGGTATGGTGCTGCAAATCGGACAAAGTGCGCGGAATACCGTATTGCGCCAGATAAGCCGGCGACGCCACCGTGGAAAACCGCATTTCGCCCAGCCGGCGCGCAATCAGGCTGGAATCGTCGAGCTCGCCGACGCGGATGGCGCAGTCCACGCCGTCCTGGATCAGGTCGACGATCCGGTCGCTGTGGCTGACCATCAGGTCGATGTCGGGATAGCCGCGGTGGAACCGGTGCAGTTGCGGCGTGACCACCAGCCGGCCCAGCGTGCCCGGCATGTCCACGCGCAGCTTGCCTTTGGGGCCTTTTCCCAGCGTCGATAGCGCGACTTCCGTCTCCGCCACCTCGGCCAGGATGCGGATGCAGTGCTCGTAGTACTCGGCGCCCTCCGCGGTCAGCTTGAGCTGGCGCGTGGTCCGATGCAGCAGGCGCACGTGCAGGTGCGCCTCCAGGTTCTTGATGATGGTGGTCGCCGATGTGCGCGACAGGTCGAGCGATTCCGCCGCGCGCGCGAAGCTGCTCATTTCCACTACGCGCGTAAATACTTCCATTGCCTGCAGGCGATCCATTTTCCTCACCGGGATGTCATGCCGGAATACGCCGCTTTCATGCAAACCCGCGCAAAAGCCGGCCACTGTTCCGTTTCGCCAAATTGTGTTGAAAGTTATTGGCGTTTATTCGTGCAAGGCAATGTACCAGAATTCGTGCATCGCAACAGTCGGCATGGGCGCATATACCGAAAGGGATTGCCCGGCTATGTATGAAGACCCTCCGCAATCCGGTCCTGAGCATCGAGAGCGCCACAATCAGTGGCCATGCCCAGCGCATTCAATTGCGCACGTACACCCCGGTGCGGGCGAACCGGTGCCTGCCCGTCGTGCTGTATTTCCACGGCGGCGGCTTCATGCACGGAGACCTCGATAGCGCCGATGTCGCCGCGCGCGCCATCGCGGGCCTCACGCCCGCCGTGGTCGTCTCGGTCGGGTATTCGCTCTCGCCGCGCTTTCCGTTTCCGGCCGCGCTCGAGGACGGCCATCTCGCGGCCACGTGGGCGCTGGCCAACGCCAGGACGCTGGGCATCCATGCCGGGCGCATGGGCGTGGCGGGACACGACGCCGGCGGCAGCATCGCCGCGGGCATCGCCGCGATGGCGCGCGACCGCAAGGAGGTCCGCCTGGGGGCGCAGGCGCTGCTGGCGCCGCTGCTGGACCCGAGCATGACCCGCCTGGCCGACGCCAGCAAGATAGCCGCGCCGGACCTGCCCGCCAGCGAATGCGCGCTCGGCTACCGGTGCTACCTGCCCGAGGTGCGGCACCGCATGCATCCGTATGCCGCGCCGCTCGAGTCGCGCCGGCTCGCCCAGCTGCCGCCCGCGCTGATCGTGAGCGCCGGGCAGGACCTGCTACACGTGGAAGGAGAGACGTACGCCCGCGAGCTGATCGCCGCCGGCGTGCCGACCGAGACGACGCGCTATGCCGCGGCGTCGCACCGGTCGATCGCCACCGACCCGGCCGCGCTGGCCGCGGTCGCGGCCTTCTTCAGCCGGCGGCTCGCCGCGCCGTGACGACCCGTTCCCGAATCCGGTTTCCGAATCCAACTAAGGAGTAGTGAGATGCTCAGTCAGAGATCCCTGTTTCGCAAGCCGCCGGTCCTGGCCGGCATTTCGCTGGCCGTGGCCGCGGCGGTAGCCGGCATTGCCGGCCTTGCCGGCACCGAGACCAGGGCCGCGCCGTCGTCGGCGCCGCCGCCGACCGAGGTCCAGGTGCAGTCGGTGGCGCCGGAGAACGTGCGCGTCTGGTCGAGCTTCTCGGGGCGGCTCAAGGCCGTGGACGAGGCGCTGGTGCGGCCGGAGGTGAGCGGGCGGATCGTCGAGGTCCGCATCAAGGACGGCCAGACCGTGCGCGCGGGCGACATCATGTTCGTGATCGACCCGCGCACCTACGAGGCCGCGGTGGCCAGGGCCAAGGCGGACCTCGCCGCGGCGCGCACCCGCGCGGACTTCGCCGCGACGGAATATGAGCGGGCCCGCGGCCTGATCGGCTCCGAGGCCATCCCGCGCAGCCTGTACGACCAGCGCGGCAACGAGGACCGCGTCGGCCGCGCCGCCGTGCTCGCCGCCGAGGCGGCGCTGCGCCAGGCCAGCATCAACCTGGACTACGCCTACGTCAAGGCGCCCATCGCGGGCCGCGTCAGCCGCGCCGAGATCACGCTGGGCAACCTCGTGCAGGCCGGGCCCAACGCGCCGGTGCTCACGCGCATCGTCTCCGGCGACGGCATCTACGCCGATTTCGAGGTCGACGAGCAGAGCTACATCCGCAGCATCCGCGGCCAGGCCGACACGCACAGCAAGGAACAGAAGCTGCCGGTGGAGATGACGGTGCTGGGCGACGCCGGGCACACCTACCAGGGCACCATCTACACCTTCGACAACAGCATCGACGCGGCCAGCGGCACCATCCGCGCCCGCGCGAAGTTCGCCAACGCCGACGGCGCGCTGGTGCCGGGCATGTTCGTCTCGATGCGGCTGGCCAGCGGCAGCGACACCCGCGCGCTGCTGGTGCCCGACGTGGCGCTGGGCAGCGACCAGAGCAAGAAGTTCGTCTTCGTGGTCGGCCCCGACAACAAGGTCGCCTACCGCGAAGTCACGCTCGGCGCGGGCATAGACGGCCGGCACATCGTGCTGGCCGGCCTCAACCCCGGCGACCGCGTCGTCACCAAGGGGCTGCAGTTCATCCGCCCGGACGCGGTGGTCTCGCCCACCGAAGCCGCCGCGGCGCCGCCCAAACCCGTGACCACCGCCGCGGTCCACGCGGACCCGGCCAAGAAAACGGCGGACTGATGCGATGAACCTCTCCAAATTCTTCGTCGACCGCCCCAACTTCGCGGCGGTCATCTCGATCCTCATCTTCCTCGCCGGCCTGATCGCGATCCCGCGCCTGCCGATCTCCGAGTATCCCGAAGTGGTGCCGCCCTCGGTGGTGGTGCGCGCGCAGTTCCCGGGCGCCAACCCCAAGGTCATCGCCGCCACCGTGGCCACGCCGCTGGAGGAGCAGATCAACGGCGTCGAGAACATGCTCTATATGTCCTCGCAGGCCGCCAGCGACGGCGTGCTGACGCTGACCGTCACCTTCAAGCTGGGCACCGACCCGGACCTCGCCACGCAGCTCGTGCAGAACCGCGTCAACGAGGCGCTGCCGCGCCTGCCGGACGTGACGCGCCAGCTCGGCGTGAGCACCGTCAAGAGCTCGCCCGACCTGACGATGGTGGTCCACCTGGTCTCGCCGAACGACCAGTACGACATGCTGTACCTGCGCAACTACGCGCTCATCAACGTCAAGGACGAGCTGTCGAAGATCACCGGCATCGGGCAGATCAACATGTTCGGCTCCGGCAACTACGCCATGCGGGTCTGGCTCAACCCGCAGAAGATCGCCCAGCGCAACATGAACCCCGACGAGGTGGTGGCCGCCATCCGCAAGCAGAACATCCAGGTCGCGGCCGGCGTGGTCGGCGGCGCGCCGTACAAGGACAACGTCGAGATCCAGCTGCCGGTCAACGTACAGGGCCGGCTCACCGACGTGGACCAGTTCGAGAACATCATCATCAAGCGCGAGAACGGCGTCGTCACCTACCTGCGGGACGTGGCGCGCGTGGAGATCGGCGCGTCCGAGTACGCGCTGCGCGCGCTGCTCGACAACAAGCAGGCGCTGGCGCTGATCATCTTCCAGTCGCCGGGCGCCAACGCCATCGAGATCTCGAACAACGTGCGCGCCAGGATGGCGGAGCTCAGCAAGCGCTTCCCCAAGGGCCTCGAGTACCGGATCGCCTACGACCCGACCACCTTCGTGCGCGACTCCATCGACGCCGTGATCCACACGCTGCTCGAAGCCATCCTGCTGGTGGTGCTGGTGGTGATCCTGTTCCTGCAGACCTGGCGCGCGGCCATCATTCCGCTGCTCGCGGTGCCGGTCTCGGTCATCGGCACGTTCGCGGTGATGCACGGCTTCGGCTTCTCGATCAACGCGCTGTCCCTGTTCGGGCTGGTGCTGGCCATCGGCATCGTGGTGGACGACGCCATCGTGGTGGTGGAGAACGTCGAGCGCAACATCGCCGGCGGTCTCCGGCCGCGGGAAGCCACCATCAAGGCCATGAAGGAAGTGACCGGCCCGATCATCGCCATCGCGCTGGTGCTGTGCGCGGTGTTCGTGCCGATCGCCTTCATCAGCGGGCTGACCGGCCAGTTCTACCGCCAGTTCGCGCTGACCATCGCCTTCTCGACGGTGATCTCGGCCTTCAACTCGCTGACGCTGTCGCCGGCGCTGGCGGCCCTGCTGCTGCGCTCGCACGACGCGCCCAAGGACGGCCTCACGCGCTTCATGGACCGCTGCCTGGGCGGCTTCTTCGCGCGCTTCAACCGGGTCTTCCAGCGCGGCTCGGAGAACTACAGCAGCGGCGTGACCCGCGCGCTGCACCGCAAGCGCGGCTCGCTGCTGATCTACGCCGTGCTGCTCGGCGCCACCGTGTTCGGCTTCAGCCACGTGCCGACCGGCTTCGTGCCGATCCAGGACAAGGGCTACCTGGTCAACCTGATCCAGTTGCCCGACGGCGCCACGCTCGACCGCACCGAGGCCGTGGTGCGGCAGATGACGGACATCGCTTCCAAGGAGCCCGGCTACCGCAACGCCGTGCAGCAGCCGGGGCTGTCGCTCAACGGCTTCATCAACAGCCCGTCGGCGGCCACGGTGTTCTTCGGCGAGAAAAGCTTCGACGAGATGGGCAAGCTCGGCGTGAGCGGCCCGAGCCTGGCGCATAGCCTGCAGGCCAAGTTCGGCGCCATCAAGGATGCGTTCATCGCCGTCTTCCCGCCGCCGCCGGTGCAGGGGCTGGGCAACACGGGCGGCTTCAAGCTGCAGATCGAGGACCGCGGCGACGCCGGCTACGAGGCCCTGAGCAAGTCCGTGACGGCGGTGCTGGAGAAAGCGCGCAAGGCGCCCGAGCTGGCCGGGGTGTACACCACCTACAACGTCACCACGCCGCAGCTGTTCGCCGACGTGGACCGCACCAAGGCCGCGCAGCTCGGCGTCGACGTGGACGACGTCTTCAAGACCATGCAGATCTACCTGGGCTCGCTCTACGTGAACGACTTCAACAAGTTCGGCCGCACGTACCAGGTCATCGCGCAGGGCGACAAGGACTTCCGCTCCAGGCGCGACGACATCCTCGACCTCAAGGTGCGCAACTTCGAGGGCAAGATGGTGCCGCTTGGCGCGGTCGTCACCCTGAGCGACACCACCGGCCCGGACAGCGCGTCGCGCTACAACGGCTACCGCTCGGCGGACATCAACGGCGGCCCGGCGCCCGGCTACTCGACCGGCCAGGCGCAGGCCGCCATCACGAAGATCCTGGACGACACGCTGTCCGGCGACATGGCGTTCGAATGGACCGAGCTGGCCTACCAGCAGATCCTCTCGGGCAACACCGCGCTGATCGTGTTCCCGATCTGCATCCTGCTGGTCTTCCTGGTGCTCACCGCGCAGTACGAGAGCGTGTTCCTGCCGCTGGCGATCATCCTGATCGTGCCGATGTGCCTGTTCTCCGCGATCACGGGCGTGTGGCTCACGGGCGGGGACAACAACCTGTTCACGCAGATCGGCTTCTTCGTGCTGATCGGGCTGGCGTGCAAGAACGCCATCCTGATCGGCGAGTTCGCCCGCGAGCTGGAGATACACGGCAAGTCCACCTACGAGGCGGCGATCGAGGCGGCGCACCTGCGCCTGCGCCCGATCCTGATGACCTCCATCGCGTTCATCGCGGGCGTGCTGCCGCTGGTGCTGTCGCACGGCGCCGGCGCGGAAATGCGGCATGCGATGGGCGTGGCGGTCTTCTTCGGGATGATCGGCGTGACGTTCTTCGGCCTCTTCCTGACTCCCATTTTCTACGTGCTGGCCCGCGGCCTGGAGAAGCGCCTCACGAAAACCGAAAAGGTACATCACCATGTTGAAGACTAATGTGATGGCGGCGCTCGCCGCCGCCGCGCTGCTGGCCGCCTCCCTGGCCGCGTGCACGAGCCCGGTCGGGCCGCAGCCGTCGGGCATCGACACGGCCGCGTCATGGCGCCGGCTCGAGGGCGGCAAGGACGGTGACAAGGATGGCGCCAACGACGGCAAGGCCGCCGGCGCGGCGCTCCTGGTGGCGAGCGCCGATGCCGAGGTCGACCAGCAATGGTGGGGCCGCTTCCGCGACCCTACGCTCGACGCGCTGGTCCGCGAAGCGCTCGACCACAACAAGACGCTGAAGATTGCCAGGGCGCGCGTCGACGAAGCGCGCGCCGGGCGCTTGCTGGCGCAGTCCGCGCTGGCGCCGCAGATCAACGCCGAGGCCAGCAGCGAGCGCGGCAACCGCGGCTTCCTGACCAGCGACAAGGCCGTGACCATCAACCAGGTGGACATCGCCGCGACCTGGGAGCTCGACCTGTTCGGGCGCAACCAGGCGCGCGCCGCGCAGGCCGGCGCCATCCTGCAGTCAGCCGAGGCGAGCCGGCAGGCCGTGCGGGTGGCGCTGCTGGCCGAGGTGGCGCGCACCTACTTCGACCTGGGCAACTACGCGCGCCAGATCGAGCTGACGCGCAACAACCTCGCCACCCAGCGCAAGACGCTCAGCCTGATCCAGGCCCAGTTCCAGGGCGCGATGGCGAGCAACTTCGACGTGCAGCGCGCGGCGGCGCAGGTCTCCGCGACCGAAGCGCTGATTCCCGCGCTGCGGACCGGCTATGACCAGTCGGTCAACCGGCTAGCGAGCCTGCTCGGGCGCACGCCGGAATCGATGGGCGGGATGTTCGACGGCGCCGCCGCGGCGCGCGCGACCGTGCCGCCGCTCGACAACGGCATCCTGGTCTCGGCCCCGGCCAGGGTGCTGGCCGAGCGCCCCGACGTGCGCGTGGCCGAGCGCAGCTTCGCCGCCAGCATCTCCGGGCGGAAGGCGGCGGTCGCCGAGCTGTTCCCCAACATCTCGCTGACCGCGCTGTTCGGCGCGCAGAATGCCACGCCGTTCTCGTCCACGCCCTGGGGCATCGGCGCGGGCCTGGTCCAGCCGATCCTGAACTTCGGCCGCATCTCGTCGCAGATCGACGCGGCCGACGCGCGCCAGCAGCAGGCCTTCCTCGGCTACCAGCAGACCGTGCTGGAGGCGCTCGAAGACATGGAGAACGCGCTGTCCGGCTACCTCAACGAGAACACGCGCAACGCCTCGCTCTCGGCCGGGGTGGCGCAGAACCGCAAGGCGGTCGAGCTGGCCAGGATGCAGTTCAGCCACGGCTACGTCGGCCTGCTCGACGTGCTGGTCGCCGAGCGGGACCTGCTCGACGCCGAATCGAAGCAGGCCGCCTCGGACGCGAGCCTGCGCAAGGACCTCGTGCGCATCTTCGCGGCGGCGGGCGGCGGCTGGCGCGACCAATAGCAAGCACCGCGCCGGCCGGCGCGAATCCCGGGCGCGGGGATGGGTTGCCATCCCCGCGCTTGCCTTGGCCGGCCGCGCCCGGCGCCGGACCCGGCGCCCACACACCGGCCGATTCCGCCCTTCCCTCCGCCGGCCGGTCTGCTAATCTTTATTGCGGCGCAACTTCCGCCGTGTCCGGCTGAATACAGGAGGGAAAATGTTTCCGTGGATCTGGCTGTGGTCTCCCAACCTTCACTTCCCCTGGAGCGGCTCAGTCGCCCAGCGCATCGACCCCGACCTGCTGTTCAACGCCATTTCGCCCTCCGCCGGCGACGCCGACATCGAACGGCGGGCCTTCCACATCGCCTCCTACGGGCGCCAGCTCGGCCTCATCACCGAAGTGCTGCTGCACGCGGTGGACCCCGCCGCCATCGACCCGCAGCGCGCCGCCGACTCGCTGGAGAGACTCAAGCGCATCCGCGACGAAATCGAATGGCTCAAGACCGACGACGGCACGCTGTCGTCCGACGCGCTGCTCGGGCATCTGGCCCGGCTCAGGACGGAGAACCCGGCTGAATTCACGCGGGTGTTGAGGATTGCGAACGGGTGAGTGTCGGGGCGGCCGGCAATACTGCCGGCACCACCTGCCCGGTCACTGATCCTCGCATGGAACGTCCGGATCCATGCCGTACATGCAGGCAAACGGGTCCCGCCACCTGTTTTGCTTGTACAGCAAGTACACCTTGTCGCCGCTCAGCCACTCCAGAATGGCCGTACCGCCGGAATAGAGCCACCACTCGCCCGAACTATGGTCGCTGAACTCCACCGTGCCTTTTGCGTAGCAGGGAGAGTAGCGATCATGATGGATGATGCGGCCCGCCACGGGATAGGCCTTCGAGAAGAAGCGAGCGACCTGCTTCTTGTTCGGGACGAATTTCCTGCACTCCTCCTGGACATACGGATCGGAGTCGTCTAGCGCAAGTCCTGTACCATTGATGACGACCTTTGTCACGGTCCTGGCCTCGCACAGTGATACGGCGCAAAGCAGCATGAGGCCGGCTATTCCCGTTGCAATCCGCTGATTCACCATCTTGCTGTACTCGCTTCCGTCTTGTTCTTATGGGATATTTCTGGATGCCGATATATCGACTGCATTGATACGCCTAACGTATCTGATAGCTCCATGATCAACCAGCCAAGCGATTCATTTTGCTCATCGGTCACGTTCTCAAATATCTCCTTTCCTTTATCACCGAACGCCTTCCCGACCAGCTCTATCCCGATAGAGTCTCGCTTTGCCGGAAAGCGATCTGCCCAGCCTTTGTTTTCTTCATGCCGGCTACGCGTATGAAGATCCATTCTCTTTATTTTCTTGAATTCGGCAGGGGTGCAGCTTTTCTCGAGCAGGCACTTTGACTTCATCAATCCGACATGATTCGTGCTTCTATGAAGCGAAGCGGTCTGATAGATCGTCCCATCCTTGTCGATCAAAAAGTGCGCGCCGTTGGCATCCTTGTGCTGGTAGCTGTGAAACGTGCTCTGCGCCGTCGGCCCGTTCGTCTGATGCACCACAATCCCATTCACCTTGTGCATCGGTCCGCGCTCGATCGCGGGATGGATGGCCAGCTTGACGCGCTCCGCGTCGACATGGCCTTGCTTCGAAATGAACAGCATGGCATTCCCTCCGGTGGTCAGATGGCCTTGTTGGCCTTGATGTCGTATCCCGCGCCCACCGTCCCGGCGCTGCCGCCCTGCGCGTTCTGCAGCACGTAGTCGTGCCGCACGCGGGCGAAGGACAGCCGGACCTCCTCGCGCGGCATGGCCATGTTGTGGCTGCCGGCCACGACGACCCGCGTGACCAGCACGTCCTCCATCGTGATCTTCAGGTATTCGTGCGGCGTGCCGCCGGCCTTGCGCATGACCAGCACCGCGGTGTCGATGTGCCTGCCGGCCAGGCAATACTGCACGAGGGCGGGCGTCGCCCGGTCGACGTAGTGCTCGAAGGCGAGGTCATCCACGCTGCATTTGCCGGCGCCGCCGCCGCTGCCTTCGTGCATGCTGGCCGGCTGGCTGACCGACCAGTCCCATGTCAGCACCTCGATCTCGTTCGGGTGGCGGGCATCGGCGGATTCGCCGTCGATGCCCGCCAGCTTCAGGAAAATGTCCTGGGACATGGTTGCTCCTTTCTTGCCTGCGGGTTGAGATACGGATGCCTGCCGGCGCTGCGCCAACCGGCAAAGCACGGTATCAGCGCAGGCCGCGCGCGGATATTGGACGGGTATGAAATGCCTTTCCGCGACTGCGGCCGCCCGCACGGCGGCACGGGCGAAGCCGTCCCGGCTGGCGCGGCATGGCCCGGAACGGGCCGCCAATGCCCATCCGGTTGGGGAAATGAAAGCGCTTTCCGATAGAATCCTGCCTTTCCGATTGCTGCAACGCGAACCGGCGGCACAACGCGCGGAATTCACGGGAATCGAGGAACATGGAAACAGCGGCTTTCAGCTTGCCACGTTGGCGCTCTACGGCCTGGTTATGCGACCCGGGCGCGAACGTTCCTGAAGACATCCGCATCAAGCTGATCGGCAGCCTGTTCGGCACCCTGCCCATCTTCGCCGGCGGCGTGCTCAACACCGTCGCCGTAGCGATAGCCATCGCCTGGCGCGACCCCAGCCCGGCCTTCGTGGCCTGGGTCATCATCGAGATCCTGCTGTGCGGCACGCGGCTGGGCGTCCTGACGGCGGCGCACCGCGCGGCGACGGCGGGCCGCTCCACCTTCACCGACGTCTACATCCTGCTCGCGGTGCTGTGGGGCGCGAGCGTGGGCTACGGCACCTTCATCAGCATCCTCAGCGGCGACTGGGTGGCGGCAACCATGTCCTGCCTGTCCGCCGCCGCGATGGTGGGCGGCATCTGCTTCCGCAATTTCGGCGCGCCGCGGCTGGTGGCGATCATGATCCTGCTGTCGCTCGGCCCGTGCTGCATCGCCGCGGTGCTTTCCGGCGAGGCCGTGATGCGCCTGACCCTCGTGCAGATCCCGTTCTACCTGGTCGCCATGAGCATCGCGGCCTTCCACCTGAACAAGCTGCTGGTCACCACCATGAAGGCGGAGCGGGAAAACGACCATCGCGCCCGCCACGACGCCCTCACCGGCCTGCCGAACCGCGCGGGGCTGGTCCACGCCTCCGCGCATCTGTACAAGGCGGACCAGATCGGCGAAGGCAAGACGGCGGTGCTGTACATGGACCTCGACGGCTTCAAGCCGGTCAACGACCAGCACGGCCACGAGGCCGGCGACCAGTTGCTGGTCACGATCGGCAAGCGGCTCGATGCGCTCAAGGGCCCGGACGACATGGTGTTCCGCATCGGCGGTGACGAATTCGTGGTCATCGTGCGCGCCGGCGACCAGGCCGAGATCGCCAGCTTCGCCGACCGGCTGGTCAGCGAAGTGCCGGTGCCGTTCACGCTGGAGCCCGACGTCAGCGTGGAGATCGGCGCGAGCGTCGGGGTCGCGCTGATACCGGAGCACGGCGCTGACGTGATGGCCGCGCTGACCGCGGCGGACAAGGCCCTGACGCTGGCCAAGCTCGGCGGCAAGGCGCAGTGGACGCTGGCGACCTAGCGTCACGATGTCATGGCGTCACGGCGCCTTCCCGGAAACCTGCCGCGCCGCCGCTCCCCGCCGCCACCCCCGCACCTCCACCCACTGCCAGGACAGCAGCGCCGGCACGCCGAACAGCACTTCCCGCGCGCGCCTGACCAGCGCCAGCGACAGCGCGACCTGCGCATCGACCCCGAGCAGGTTGCCCAGCAGCACCATCACCGCCTCCTGCACGCCCAGGCCCGCCGGCACGAAGAAAGCCACCTGGCGCGCCGCCTGGGTCAGCGATTCGATGGCGACGGCCTGCCAGAACGGCAGCGGATGGCCGAGCAGCCATAACGCGCACCAGGTTTCCAGCGCGCCGGCGGCGAAGCCGGCAAGCTGCCAGGCCAGCGCCGCCGCCAGTCTGCCGTGGCGCCGGTTGAGGGCGCGGATGGCGGCGTCGAGGCGGGCGCCGTCGAGCATGGCCACGAGGCGGTGATCGGCGCCGAGCAGGCGCCCGGCCGCGCTCTCCAGCCGCGCGAAGATGCCGCCGTAGCGCAGCGAGAGCGCGAACAGCACCGGCACCGGGAGCGACAGCGCCAGCCCGAGCGCCACCACCCAGGCCTGGGTGCCGTCGTGCAGGGCGGCCACCAGCAGCAGCGTGCCGAGCACGCAGAACAGATACTGGGCGAACAGCGTGACCATGACTTCGACCACGATGCTGGCGGTCACGGCGGTGGTGTCGCGGACGCGCAGGCGGGCCAGGCGGATGCCCGCCAGCTCGCCGCCCACGCTGGCGACCGGCAGCAGGCGGCTGACGGCTTCGCGCACGGCGGCAACCCACCACAGGAAGCCCAGCCCGGCCCGCCCGTCCGGGTCCGCCGCGGCCAGCAGTACGCGCCAGCCCCGCGCGTCCAGCAGCAGCGGCAGCGCGTGCAGCGGCACCAGCAGCAGCAGCGGCCAGCCGGCCCGGGCGACGATGCCGGCCACGTCGCCGGCGCCCTCGTGGATCACCAGGGCGATCAGCGCCAGCAGGCCGAGCAGCCCCGCGAGACAGGCCAGGCGCTTCATGCGGCGGTCATGCCGGCTCCCGGCGCGCCGCCGGGCGGCGGATCGGGGAGATCGAGGGGATCGGGGAAGAGGTCGCTGAAGCCGCCGCGGCGCGGCACCGCGTGGTCCAGCGCGGCGCGCACGCGCGGCGACAGCAGCGCGGCCAGCTCGTCGGCATGGCGATAGCCGTGCATGGCGGGCGCGATCTCGGCGCCGGACACCACGCCCGGATGGAAGTAGATCTCGCCCACGCCGGCCGGCAGGCGGGCCAATGCGCGCAGCAGCGCGCGCTCGTCCATCGCGCCGCTGTCGGCGATGCCGATCACGTAATCGTTGTGGGCCACGCCGGCCGCGTCCAGCCGGCGCCGCGCCAGCGCCAGCCAGGGCCGCAGCAGCCGCGGCGCGCGCGCCTCGCCCGGCAGGCGCACGGCGCGCAGGCCGAACTCGCGGCCGATCCGCAGCACCAGCCCCAGCACGGTGGGATGCAGGTGGAAATGCTTGTGGGCATTGACGTGGTCCAGCGCCAGCCCGGTCGCCGCGAACGCGGCGAACTGCGCGCGGATCTCGGCGGCCAGCTGGCGCCGCACGTGAGGCAGGAAGAAAAAGCGCGCGCCGTCGCGCGCCATCGCCGAGCCGAAGCGGCCCTGCGCGTCCACCAGCGCCGGGATGCGGGCCGGCGGCAGCACCGCGGGCCCGTCGGCCAGCACCAGGTGCAGGCCCACCCGCAGGCCGGGCAGGCGCCGCGCGCGCGCCACCGCGTCGGCCGCGGCGCCGGCCCCCACCATCAGGCTGGCGGCGTTGAGCACGCCGTCGCGGCAGGCGCGTTCCACCGCCTCGTTGACCGCCGGGTGCAGGCCGAAGTCGTCGGCGGTGAGGATCAGGGCGCGCCGCGCTGCGGCTGCGGTTTCCACGGTTGCCTTGCCCACGGCCGTCGTCACGCCTCGTGCGAGCGCAGGAAGCGGAAGAACTCCACGCCTTCGCGCAGCCGCCGCTTCATCATTTCGCGGCTGCCGAGCATCTCGCGCACGATCTCCCAGATCTTGGCCGGGCGGAAGTAGAAACGCTTGTAGAAGGTTTCCACGCCGTGGTAGATCTCCTCGCGCGACAGGTGCGGGTAGCTGATCGCGGCCAGCTGGATGCCCTGGTCGTTGACCAGGTTGATGACCTTGTTCTCGGCCAGCCAGCCGTTGTCCACCGCCTGGCGGTACAGCGCGGTGCCCGGATACGGCGCCGCCAGCGACACCTGGATGGTGTGGGGGTTGATGTCCTTGGCGTAGGCGATGGTCTTCTCGATGGTCTCGCGCGTCTCGCCCGGCAGGCCCAGGATGAAGGTGCCGTGGATGGTGATGCCGAGCTTGCGGCAATCCTCGGTGAAGCGGCGCGCGATGTCCGTGCGCAGGCCCTTCTTGATGTTCAGCAGGATCTGGTCGTCGCCGGACTCGTAGCCCACCAGCAGCAGGCGCAGGCCGTTTTCCTTCATGATCTTGAGCGTGCTGTAGGGCACGTTGGCCTTGGCGTTGCACGACCACGTCACGCCGAGCTCGCCCAGCCCGCGGGCGATCTCCTCCACGCGCGGCTTGAAGTCGGTGAAGGTGTCGTCGTCGAACATGATCTCCCTGACCTCGGGCATGTTCTCCTTGATCCATTTCACCTCGGCGATCACGCTCTGCGCCGAGCGCGTGCGGTAGCGGTGCCCGCCCACGGTCTGCGGCCACAGGCAGAAGGTGCATTTCGAGCGGCAGCCCCGGCCGGTGTAGATCGACACGTAGGGGTGCTTCAGGTAGCCGATGAAGTAGTTCTCGACCTTGAGGTCCCGCTTGTAAATGGGGGCCACGAACGGCAGCTCGTCCATGTTCTCGATCATCGGGCGCGGGCCGTTGTGCCCGAACGAGCCGTCGGGCAGCCGGTAGCTCAGGCCGGCGATGTCCTCGAGCGGCAGGCCCGCGGCCACGTCGCGGCAGGTGTAGTCGAATTCCTCGCGGCACACGAAGTCGATGGCCGCGCTGGCGCCCAGCGTGCCGCCGGGATCGACCGCCGGCTTGGCGCCGACCATGCCGATCAGCACGTCGGGCTTGCGTTGCTTCAGCGCCTCGGCGAACTTCGCGTCGGTCGGGAAGGACGGCGTGCTGGTGTGGATGATGACGAGCTCGTAGCCGGCGGCGATCTCCAGCACCTGCGCCACGCCGAGGCCGTCGGCCGGCGCGTCCAGCACGCGGCTGCCGGGCACCAGCGCGGCGGGCTGGGCCAGCCAGGTGGGATACCAGAACGACTTGATCTCGCGCCTGGCCTGGTAGCGCGAGCCCGCGCCACCGTCGAAGCCGTCGAAAGAGGGAGCCTGCAGGAAGAGGGTTCTCATAGCGGTCTCTGATGGGTCATCCGGTTCATTTGCCATCGACGGACAGGACGGACGACGAAGCGCCATGCTCGCCATTGTCCGTGCCCGCGGGCCGTGGGGAAAGGGGGTACGCGCCTGGCGCGGCGCCGCCGCCGGCCGGCGCGGCGGGCGCGTGCCGGTCGCGAATCGACAGCATCTGCCCGCGCCAGCGCACCTGGTCGCCGAACAGCGCGGCGACCCACTCGGCCAGCAGCAGCACGTCGCGCAGCGGCGCCCGCAGGGCCGCGCCGAGACTGCCCGCCAGCAGGCTGCGCGCGCCTATCCCGGCCAGCGCGACGGCCAGCACCGGCGGCTGCGGCGCCAGCCATGCCGCCAGCGCCAGCATCGGCCAGGTAAACGTGATGAAGATAAAGGCGAAGCCGGACGGGTTGATCGAGCGGATGGTGCGCAGCCAGCGCAGCTCGTGGCTCCACAGCGCCGCCAGATGTGTCTCCGTCACGTCGGTGCTGACCTCCACTTCCGACAGCACCGTGCGCAGCCCCCGCTGGCGGGTCAGCTCGCCAAGCCAGAAATCGTCGGCGAGGCGGTCGGACAGCGCGGCGAAGCCGCCGACGGCGTCGAGCACCTCGCGCCGCAGCGCAATCGTGGCGCCGAAGGAAAAGCGCCGCGAGCCGCAGGCGTGGGCCACGCGCGCGGAGGGCGCGAACCAGTCGTCGATGAACTGCGCGCCGAGGGCCGGCCACAGCCCGCCCACCGGGCGGCCGCGGTACAGGCAGGTCACCACGCCCACGGCGGGATCGGCCAGCGGCGCGGTGACGCGCGCGAGGTAGTCCGGGTCCGCCGCGATGTCGCTGTCGGCCACCACCAGCCAGGGGTGGCGCGCCCGCGGCAGCAGGTTGATCAGGTTGCTGACCTTCAGGTTGCTGCCGTGCACGAGCGGGCACACCACGAGGGCGATGTCGCACGCCGGGAAATCCGCCCGCAGGCGCTCGACCACGGCAATGGCGGGGTCGTTGGCGGCGCGCACGCCGAATACCAGCTGGAACGCCGGATGCCGCTGCCGGCACAGGCCGGCGAGGTTGTCGTAGAGATTGGGATCGGCGCCGCACAGTGGCTTGAGCACGCTGACCGGCTTCGGGCCGGCATCTGCCGGCGCCGCGCAAGACCTGTGCCGCGCCGGAGCCCGCCAGGTGGCGGCGGCGGCGGCGCCCGCATAGGCGGTGGCCAGGCACGCCAGCGCGGTGCCGGCCGGTGCCAAATGGGAAAACACCTGCATGGAAGACTCCCGATCCAGGCATCGCCCGCTGCCTCGGCGGGCGCGGTGCGGTGAAGGCGCTGCGCTGTGGGTGCGCGCGCTTGGCCGCCAGTGTAGGAATGGTTTCCTTAAGGAAAAATTAAACCGATGAAATTCGATGGCCGATGCGGGCAATCGCGCTGTGGAGCGGATGCGAACCGGCCCGCCGCGGCAAGCGGCCCGCGGAAACCGGCGTGGCGCTTGCCGCACAACAGCCGCTCCGACACCGGCTGCGCGCCAGCCAGCCCCGGCCCCGGCGCCGCCGGCTGGCCGCAACGTGCCGCATCAGCCATTGCGAAGCGCGCCAACAGATGGCAAACTCGCAACTCTGTTGCAATAGCCGGTTTGTTTTCCGGAAAACCGGCCGCCCGCCCTCCCTGCAGTCATCCGTGTTTCGACGCTCGCTCGCCCTCCTGCTGGTCGCGGCCCTGCTCTTCGGGCAGGCGGGCAACTACGTCCATGCGCTGTCCCACCTGCACGCGCAACTGCAAAGCAGCGCGTGCGTGGCGGCGGACGACGCCGGGCAGTGCGAGCCCGACCAGGATGTCTGCCTGCAGTGCCTGGCATTCGCGGCGCTGGCGGTGGCGATGCCGGCGCTGGCGTCGTGGCTGCTCATCGCCTGCTCGCGCCGCTGGCACTATCCCCTGCCCGCCGAGCGCCACCTCGCGCCCGTATTCTCGCCGCGGCCCCGCAGCCGCGGCCCGCCTCTGACCGGCTTGTCGTTCACGTAGTGCATTGGCGCGGGCAAGGAGTCCCCGCGCGACACTCCCATATCGTCAGAGGCATTGCCATGTCAGTTTTCCAGCTTCGAGCCATTGCGGCCGGCGCCGCGTCGGCGCTCGCCGTCTCGGCGCACGCACAGTCGGCGCCAGCCGACGTCCCTTCCACGCCGCCCGCCGCGCGGCAAGCCCAGGCGCAGGCCGCCACCCCGGCCACCCCCGCCACTGCAGCCGCCAGCGACAAGTCGCTCAACGCGGTCGTCGTCACCAGCAAGCGCCTGGACGAGGCGCGCAACGCCCTGTCGCCGGAGACCGGCAGCTCGGTCTACCGCTTCGACAGCGAGGACATCGACGCGCTGCCCCAGGGCGACAACACGCCGCTGAACCAGGTCCTGCTGCAGGCGCCCGGCGTGGTGCAGGATTCCTTCGGCCAGCTGCACGTGCGCGGCGACCACGCCAACCTGCAGTACCGCATCAACGGCGTCACCATTCCCGAGCCGATCAGCGGCTTCGGCCAGATGCTGGACACGCGCTTCGCCGACGAGATCAAGCTGGTGACTGGCGCGCTGCCGGCGCAATACGGCTTCCGCACGGCCGGCATCGTGGACATCCGCACCAAGGGCGCGGCCACCGACGACGAGGGCCAGCCGCGTGCCTTCGGCGGCGAGATCGGCACCGTGATCGGCAGCCACGCCGACCATGAGGCCAACGGCTACATCCAGGGCGCGAAAGGCCCGTGGAGCTACTTCCTGAGCGGCTCGTTCAGCGAGAACAACCTCGGCATCGAGAACCCGACCGGCGGCAGCAACGCGATCCACGACCACACCGACCAGGGCAAGGCCTTCGGCATGCTGTCGTACCTGGTCAACCCGGACAGCCGCATCAGCTTCATGTTCGGCAGCGCCGACAACCGCTTCCAGATCCCGAACCGGCCCGGCCTGTCGCCCTCGTTCTCCATCGACGGCGTGGTCCCGCCGGCCTCGGACGCGCTCAACGCCAACCAGCGCGAGAAGACCGACTTCCAGATCCTCTCGTTCCAGAACAAGGTCTCGTCCGCGCTCGACTACCAGGTCTCGCTGTTCCACCGCACCAGCCGGGTGGACTACAACCCGGACCCGATCGGCGACCTGGCCTACAACGGCGTGGCCGCCGACATCACCCGCAGGAACGAGGCCTACGGCGTGCAGGCCGACGGCAGCTACATCCTCAACCCGGCGCACACGCTGCGCGCGGGGCTGTTCCTGCAGCGCGAGCGGTTCGGCGTGGACAACAGCTCCACCGTGCTGCCGGCCGACGCGGACGGCAACCAGACCAGCGGCGTGCCGCTGTCCATCGTCGACAACTCCAGCAACACGGGCACCACGCTGGGCTTCTACCTGCAGGACGAATGGAAGGCCACCGACAAGCTCACGATCAACTACGGCGCGCGCTACGACCACGTCAACACGGTGGTCAGCGAGCAGCAGCTCAGCCCGCGCCTGGGCCTGACCTACGAGCTCACCAACGCGACCCGGCTGCACGCCGGCTACGCGCGCTATTTCACGCCGCCGGCGACCGAGAAGATCGACACCACCTCGGTGGACAGGTTCACGGGCACCACCAACGCGCTGCCGTCGGACGCCAACACGGCGGTGCGCTCGGAGCGCTCGGACTACTTCGACCTGGGCATCTCGCACCAGGCCACGCGCAACCTGACGCTGGGCCTGGACGCCTACTACCGCAAGGTGCGCCACCTGCAGGACGAAGGCCAGTTCGGCAACGCGCTGATCTTCTCCTCGTTCAACTATGACGAAGGCAAGATCTACGGGCTGGAAGGCACCGCCAACTACCGGCAGGGGAATTTCGGCGCCTACGCCAACGTGAGCCTGTCGCACGCGGTGGCCAAGGGCATCGAGACCGGCCAGTTCAACTTCGAGGCCGACGAGCTGGCCTTCATCGCCAGCAACTGGGTGCACCTGGACCACGACCAGACCGTGGCCGGCTCGTTCGGCACCTCCTACCTGTGGCGCGGCACGCTGCTCACCGCCGATGCGCTGTTCGGCAGCGGCCTGCGCAACGGCTTCGCCAATACCGGCCACCTGCCGCCGTACCTGCAGGTCAACGTCGGCGCGGCGCATACGTTCGATACGCCGGTCGCCGGCAAATTCAAGGTGCGCCTGACGGTGATCAACCTGTTCAACCACTCATACGAGCTGCGCGACGGCACCGGCATCGGCGTGGGCGCGCCGCAGTACGCGCCGAGGCGCGCGTTCTACGTGGCGGTGTCCAAGCCGTTCTAGCGGGGTGTGGAGGTTGTCTCCCCTCTCCCATTCATGGAAGAGGGGAGACAACCAGCGGCCAATCGATTCCGTCGGCAGCCCGGACAGGGCCGCCGCTCAGGCCGCGTCCGGCGGCGGCTCGGTCCCGCCTGGCGCGGCGTCCGCGGTCGGCCGCCACAGCAGCCGGCGCAGGATGCGCGCGCCCAGCAGGCCGAGCGGCACGGCGATGGCCCACAGGCCAAGCGGGGTTTCCAGCGCGTTGCCGTCCGGCGCCACCGCCGCATAGATCGTCGCGCCCGTGTTGAGCCCCATGTGCAGCACGATGCCGGGCCACAGCGAGCGCGTGCGGCAATAGAGCGCCGCGACGAACAGCCCCACCGCGAACGCGATCACGAACTGGTAGACGTTCAGGTGGGCCACGCCGAACACGAAGGCCGAGTAGACGGTCGCGTCGGCCTGGCCGTAGCGCTTGAGCATGCCGCGCAGCAGGATGCCGCGGAAGAACATCTCCTCGATGAACGGCGCGATGATGCAGACCAGCGCCCACGCGCCGATGCTGCCGTTCGCCATCTCGGACATCATCTGCGCCTCGCCGCGCGACATGGGCAGCAGCGCGTTCACCACCATCATGGCGAGGCTGTCGAGCAGCAGGATCAGCGGCACCATCAGCAGCAGCGGCGGCCCGAGCACGCCCAGCGTCGCGCCCACGCTGGCCGGCCCTTCATGGAACAGGCGGCGGTAGGTCAGCCCGTTGACATGGAGCATGGCGCTGAACACCAGCCCGTAGCAGACCACGCGCACCAGGCTGGCCGCGGCCATCGGCTGCATGCCGTGGCGCAGCAGGAACGGGCGCAGCAGCATGCTCACCATGACCTCCGCGAACCAGGCCACGAAGGTGAGCGCCAGCGCGCCCTGGAAGGTGATGGGTTGGGTCTTGTCCGGCCGGATCGGGTGCATGGCTCAGGGCGGTCTTGAAGGAAATCCTCGAAGGCAATCCACGAAAGGCGTCTCGCGGCGCGGTCACGCAGGGCGCCCTGCATGCGGCGTGGCGAGGTGGAGAAGTATCGCCGAATCCGCCGCGCGCCGGGGCGCCGCGTGGTGGGGGGCGCCTGTATCGACAAGCGCGCCGGCGCATGCGCGGGCCGTGCCGCGTTACGTAACACGTAACGGGAACGGCCGACACATGGGCCGCATGAAACGCCCTGCCACGACATCGCCGCCTGCCCGCAAAGCCAGGCCGCGCGCGGGTTTCCGGCAGACCGCGAGACGCGCGCGGCGGGCCCGGAAGACGCCGCCGGCGTCGGGCACAGCTATTGCGTGAACGCCTGGTCGAGAACGATAACCGGAGAGAGGTCGACCGTGCGTAATCAGCAATATCTGCTTGGTGTATTGGGTGCCCTGGTGCTGCTTGGCGGCTGCGCCAACGGGCACGACGGCAAGATGGGCGCCACCGGGCCCACGGGCGATCCGGGCGCGACCGGCGCCGCGGGCGCGGCCGGCACCCCTGGTCCGACCGGCGCCGCCGGCGCCAAGGGAGACAACGGCGCGACCGGCGCCACCGGGCCGGCTGGCGGTGCGACCGGCGCCACGGGGGCGACCGGCCCGGCCGGGGCGACGGGGGCAACGGGGGCGACTGGCGCCAGCGGCGCGGACGGCGCCACGGGGCCCACCGGCGCCACGGGCGCCACGGGGGTGACCGGCGCGACCGGCGCGACCGGCGTGACGGGTGCAACGGGTGTAACGGGCGCGACCGGGGCGACCGGCCCCGCCGGCACGACGGGCGCAACGGGCGCGACCGGCCCCACCGGGCCCACGGGCGCGACCGGCGCAACTGGCGCGACGGGCGCCACCGGCGCCGCCGGGGCATCGCTGCTCAATCAGGTCGGCAGTGCGGTCAGCAGCGTCGGCAATACCGTCGGCAGCCTGGGCACCGGCCCGCTGGCGGCGGTGACGGCGCCGGTGGGCTCCGTGGTCAGCCAGACCGGCGCGCTGGTCGGCAGCCTGTCGCCGCAGACGCTGGCCGATCCGGTCAACCAGGTCGTCGGCGGCGTGAGCAAGGCGATCGTCCCGCTGACCTCCACGCTGGTCAGCACCACGCAGACGCTGGGCGCGGCCACGGGGCTGGGTCCGGTGGCCAACAACCTGCTCGGCACCGTCGGCGGCGGCGTGGCCTCGCTCGGCACGGCGCTGACCAATACCAACGCGCCCATCGTGACCAACGTGGGCGGCATCGTGAATACCGCCGGCACCGCGGTGGCGTCGCTGGGCGGCCTGCTCAACCCGCCGTCCGGCACGCCGGGCAGCAGCCCGCTCGACCCGATCACCAGCCTGCTGGGCAACCTGACCGGCGGCCTCCAGGGCAGCCTGCCGCCGCTGCCGGGCAGCGGCGGCACCGGCGGCGCCGCGGGCCTGCTGGCGCCGGTCACGACCCTGCTCAACAACACGGTCGGCGGCCTGACCGGCGCCGTGGGCGGTGGCGGGAGCGGCGGCGGTCCGCTGGCGGGCGTGCTGACGCCCGTCACCAGCGTGGTGTCCGGCGTGACCGGCGCCGTGGGCGGCGCGGCGGGCGGCGCGGCGGGCGGCAACAACCCGCTGTCCGGCGTGCTGGCCCCCGTCACCAGCCTGGTCTCCGGCCTGACCGGCGCGGCGGGCGGCGCCGCGGGTGGCACCGCGGGCAGCAATAACGCCCCGGCCGGCGGCCTGCTCGGCGGACTGGTCAACAACAGGCGATAAGCGGAAGACGGCAAGAGACCACAGGAAGCCGCCCGCAACCTGTGGTCTCCCTCTTCCGCGCGCGGGAGAGGGATCGGGAAAAGGGCAGGCGCCACCGCGAAGCCGGCGCCGCCCTCCTCGACAAGCGCCAACGCTGTCTCTTCCACGGCACCAGCCTGCCGCCCCCGGCGCCGCCTTCGCGGCGCCGTTCTTTCTCCTGCCGCCGCGCAAACCCGCATGCCGGCGCCAGCCGCAAGCCCGCCGACCCGGTTTCCGATCTTGCAGTAGGATGGCGCATCGCGAAACGGGCGCCGGCTCCGCGGCCGCCGCTCGCCGCGCCCAGCCAACCAGGAGACCCCGCATGCCAGCCGACATCCCACGCACCGCCCTCCAGCTCCGCTCGCTGATCAAGGCCAGCGGCGAACTCGAACTGTCCCTCGCCAGCGTCGACGTGCCCGCGCCGGGTCCCGACGAAGTGCTGGTCCGCATCGAGGCCTCGCCGCTCAATCCGTCGGACCTCGGCCTGCTGTTCGGCGCGGCCGACATGAGCACGGCGAAGGCCGGCGGCACGCAGGAGCGGCCAGTGGTGAGCGCGCGCGTGCCCGAAGGCGCGATGAAGAGCATGGCCGGCCGGCTCGACGACGCCATGCCGGTCGGCAACGAAGGCGCGGGCGTGGTGGTGGCGGCCGGCGCGTCGGCCGCGGCGCAGGCGCTGCTCGGCAAGACGGTGGCGGTGCTGGGCGGCGCGATGTACGCGCAGTATCGCTGCGTGCCGGTGGCGCAGAGCCTGGCGCTGCCGCCGGACGCCACGCCCGCGGACGGCGCCTCGTCGTTCATCAATCCGCTGACCGCGCTCGGCATGACCGAGACCATGCGGCGCGAGGGACACAAGGCGCTGGTGCATACCGCCGCCGCGTCCAACCTGGGCCAGATGCTCAACAAGATCTGCCAGAAGGACGGCATCGGCCTGGTGAACATCGTGCGCCGGCAGGAACAGGCGGACCTGCTCAGGTCGCTCGGCGCGGCCCATGTGTGCGACATGTCGTCGCCGACCTTCACGCAGGACCTGACCGAGGCGATCGCCGCCACCGGCGCGACCATCGCCTTCGACGCCACCGGCGGCGGCAAGCTGGCCGGGCAGATCCTGGGCGCGATGGAAGCGGCCTTGAGCAGGAACGCGCGCGCCTACAGCCGCTATGGCTCGTCGACGCACAAGCAGGTCTACCTCTACGGCAGCCTGGACCCCAGCCCGACCGAGTTCGTCCGCAATTTCGGCATGGCGTGGAGCATGGGCGGCTGGCTGGTGTTCCCGTTCCTGCAGAAGATCGGCCCGGAAGCGGCGAACGCGCTCAAGGCGCGCGTGGTGGCGGAACTGAAGACGACCTTCGCCAGCCACTATGCGCGCGAAATCTCGCTGGCCGAGGTGCTCGACCTGAAGCAGATCGCGGTCTACAACAAGCGCGCCACCGGGGAGAAATTCCTGGTCAATCCGAACAAGGGGCTGGCGTAGGCCGGCGGCCAGAGGCTGCCGCCCGGCGGTCTGCTCCCCTCTCCCGCGAAGTGGAAGAGGGGCCGGGGAGAGGGCGGGGCCTGGCGAATGCAGCCGGGCTGGACATCACCATTGGCTTCGTTCGTGGCCTCTGTGCTGGACCACACCGCTGGCCCCGCTTGATGTGGCTCCTAGCCAAACCGCCCCTCTCCCCAGCCCTCTCCCCGTGAGGCGAGAGGGAGAACACCTTGCTTGGGCTAGCGCTGACGGCGTGGGCGTATCTGACGGCTTCGTTCATTGCCCTGCGCGCCGAACCGCTCACTCGGTGAAGTCGGTGCTCACGGTGAGGTGTTCCCACTTGTCGATTTCCGCGTTCAGCTCCTTGAGCTTCTCGCGCACGAAGCCGAGCGCGTCGGTGCCCAGCAGCAGGTGCACCGGCGGGTCTTCGGCGGCCACCACCCGCAGGATGGCCTGCGCGGCCTTGGCGGGGTCGCCGGGCTGCTTGCCCGAGCGGGCCGCGCGCGCGGCGCGCTGCGGCGCGAGCATGGTGGCGTAGTCCTCGATCTCCGACGCGGTGCGCTGCATCGAGCGGCCGGCCCAGTCGGTGCGGAACGCGCCCGGCTCGATGGCCGTCACCTTGATGCCGAATCCGTTCACTTCCTTGGCCAGCGCTTCGTTGATGCCTTCGAGCGCGAACTTGCTGGCGTTGTAGATGCCGACGCCGGGGAAGGTCATCAGCCCGCCCATCGAGGTCACGTTCAGGACATGGCCGCGGCGGCGCTGGCGCATGTAGGGCAGCACCGCCTGCGCCACGCTCAGCGCGCCGAAGACGTTGACGTCGAACTGCGCGCGCACGTCGGCCGGCGGGGCTTCCTCGATGCTGCTTTCGTAGCCGTAGCCGGCGTTGTTGACCAGCACGTCGATGGGGCCGACCTCGCGCTCGGCCTGCGCCACCACGCCGGGGATCGCCGCGTCGTCGCGCACGTCGAGGATGTAGCCGAAGGACTGGCCCTTGGCCAGCGCGGCGAACTCGGCGCGCTGCGCTTCGTTGCGCAGCGTGCCCGCGACCTTGTCGCCCTGCGCGATGACGGCTTGCGCCAGCGCACGTCCGAAACCGGTGCTCACGCCCGTAATGAACCAGGTTTTCATCACTTCTCCAGATGGTTTGCTTGAAATGCGGTTGCCTGCATGGAGCCGCCACCGCGGGCGGCTCCGGCACATCGGAGTATGGACGTTGCGAACCGTATCAAGAAGGAAGATAATCAAAAAGGACTTTGCAGGAAAATTGCACAATGAACCATGCTGATTTCCAGGCCTTGTCGGTTTTCGCCCGGGTGGCGCAGGAACAGAGCTTCAGCGCCGCCGCGCGCGCGCTGGGCATCCCGGTCACGTCGGTCAGCTACACGGTGCGCAAGATCGAGGAGCGCCTCGGCGCCCGCCTGCTCAACCGCACCACGCGCAGCGTCAGCCTGACCGAGGCCGGCGCCAAGTTTCTCACGCGCATCGCCCCGCTGCTGCAGGAGCTGGAGCTGGCGATGCACGACGTGGCCGGCGCCTCCAGCCGCTCGATGGGCACCCTGCGCCTGAACGTGCCCCACTCCGCCATCCCGCGCGTGATCGAGCCGGTGCTGAAGGACTTCCTCACCGCCTACCCCGACATCAACGTCGACGTGATCGCGGACAACAGCCTGGTGGACATCGTCGGCCGCGGCTTCGACGCAGGCATCCGCTACGACAACGTGCTGGAAGAGGACATGGTGGTGGTGCCGCTGGTCACGCAGATGCGCTTCTGCGTGGTGGCCGCGCCGGCGTACCTGCAGTCCCGGCCGCGGCCGCGCCATCCGCGCGACCTGCTCGCGCACGAGTGCGTCAACTACCGCAGCGCCGACAACGGCGCGCTGTACCGCTGGGAGTTCGAGAAAGGCGACGAGAAGCTGCGCATGGCCGTGACCGGGCGCATCGCCACCAATGACAGCGGGCTGCTGCTGCAGTCCACGCTGGACGGCTTCGGCTTCGGCTACCTCCAGCACAGCATCGCCGAGCCGCACCTCCAGGCCGGGCGGCTGGTGAGCGTGCTGGACGGCTGGATCCCGCGCGCCGGCCTCTATCTCTATTACTACAACCGGACCGGCATGCCGAAGAAGCTGCGCGTCTTCATCGACTTCGCCAAGGCGGCGCTGGCCGGCAGCGTCGAGGGCTAGAGAGACTCACGGGAAACTGCCGAACACGTCGTTGAGCTGCCGCGACGGCAGCGCCTTGCCCAGCCCGTCGAACGAACCCGCCTTGAGCTGCTCGGCGGCGGCCAGCATGCCGGCCCAGGCCGCGCGCGCGAGGCCGCCGCCCACGCTGATGCGCCGCACGCCGAGGCCGGCCAGCTCGGCCACGCTCATGCCGGGCCGCATCATCAGCACGTTGAGCGGCCGGGGCGCGACGGCGCGCACCATTGCCTCGATGTCGGCCCTGGCCACCACGCCCGGCGCGTAGAGGCAGTCCGCGCCGGCTTCGGCGAAGGCGACCAGCCTGTCGATGGCGGGCGCCAGCGCGGCGGGATCGGCCAGCATGCCTTCGGTGCGGGCGACCAGCAGCACGTCCTCGCCCGAGGCGTCGATGGCCGCGCGCGCGGCGCGGATGCGCTCGACCGCGAGCGCCTTGTCGTACAGCGCGCCGCTGCGCGCATCGAGATCCTCGATGGACAGGCCGGCCACGCCGGTCCCGATGGCCAGGCGCACATTGCCCGCCACGCCTTCCGGCGCGTGCGCGAAGCCGGATTCGAAATCGGCGTTGACGGGCAGGTCCACGCCCGCGCACAGCGCGCCCAGGTGGCGCAGCACGTCGTCGCGGCCGACCGCGTTGTCGGCGCGGCCCAGCGACCACGCCAGGCCCGAGCTGGTCGAGGCCAGCGCGGCAAAGCCCAGGTGCTGCAGCATGCGCGCGCTGCCCACGTCCCACGGATTGGGCAGCACGAAGCAGCCCTGCTGGTGCAGGGCGCGGAAGGCGGCGCGCTTCTCGGCGGCGGGACGGGTCATGGCGATCTCCTGTTCTTCGCGGTGCATGGGGGAATGCGCTCGGGCCGGCGTCATCCGCGGCGGGCGCCGAGCGCAGATCATACCGCCGCCGCCCGCGACGCGCGGGCCGCCCGCCCGTTCAGGCCGCGTCTCCGGCCGCCTGCCGGACCATCTACCAGACCGCTTCCTCCGGGCTCTCGAACGCGCGCACGATCTCGTCGATCATCGCCCGCACGCGCGCCGTGTGGCGCAGGTCCTGGTGCGTGACGAGCCAGACCTCGTAATGCTGGGCGCGCGTGCTGCCGGGCCACACGCGCACCAGCCCGTCGCGCTCGCCCAGGTGGACCGGCACTTCGCCGATGGCGATGCCGGCCTTGATGGCGTTGCGCAGCATCAGGCTCGAATACATGCCGGCCACGATGCGCCCGCCGTGGATCGGCTCGCCGGCCAGCGTGGGCGCGCGGTTGCCCGCCATCAGCGGCTGGTAGACCACCAGGTCGTGCCCGGCGAACGCGGTGCCGGGCACCGGCTCGCCGTGCCGCTCGAGATAGGCCGGCGCGGCATAGAGCCCGACCGGCCAGCGCGCCAGCCGGCGCGCCACCAGGTCGGGGTTCTCGGGCTTCATGGTGCGCACGGCGATGTCCGCCTCGCGCCGCGCCAGGTTGAGCACGTTGGTGGAGGTGTCGAGCAGGATCTTCACGTCGGGATGCGCCGCGTGCAGGCGCCCGATGGCGGGGATCAGGAACGCCAGCGCCAGCGAGTCCGTGGTGGTCACGCGCACCTCGCCCTCGAGCCGCGTGTCCGCGCCCTGCGCCTGCCGCAGCAGCTCGTGCGCCGACTGCTCCATCTTCAGCGCCGAGCGCAGCACCGCCTCGCCGGCCGGCGTGAGCGCGTAGCCATCGGAAGTGCGCAGGAACAGCGTGGCGCCGAGCGCCCGCTCCAGCGCCGCGAGGCGCCGGCCGACCGTGGCCTGGTCGAGCTCCAGCGTGCGCGCGGCGCGCCGCAAGGTGCGCTCGCGCTGTACCGCGAGAAAGATCCGCGTGTCGTCCCAGTTCATGGAAAGCCGCTCCCGTGTGATGCAAATTTGCATTTGTCGAGCGGAATAATGCAGCACAAATACATCATCGCGCAAACCTATACTCGGTCCATCCAACCACGCAGCCCGGAACCGGGCACCAGACACATGAACAAGACCAACACCATGAACGCCATCACCTTCCGCGACTTCGGCGAAGCCGACGTGCTGCGCCTGGAGACCGTGCCCGCGCCGGCGCTGCGCCCGCACGACCTGCTGGTGCGCAACCACGCCGCCGGCGTGAACCGCGTCGACGTGATCCAGCGGCGCGGCGGCTACGGCCGCGAGCACTTCGGCGACTCGGACATCATGGGGCTGGAGATCGCCGGCGAAGTGATCGGCATGGGCGCGGAAGTGCGCGGCTTCGCGCCGGGCGACCGCGTGATGGGCGTCGTGGGCGGCGGCGGCTATGCCGAACTGGCCCGCATCGACCACCGCATGGCCATGCGCATCCCCGACGGCATGGGCTACGCGGAGGCGGCGGCCATCCCCGAGGTCTTCGTCACCGCGCACGAGGCGCTGTTCCACCTGGGCCGCGCGCAGGCCGGCGACGCGGTGCTGATCCACGCGGCGGCAGGCGGCGTCGGCTCGGCGGCGGTGCAGCTTGCGCGCGCCGCCGGCGCGACGGTCTTCGCCACCGCCGGCGCGGGCAAGCTCGAGCGCGTGCGCGCGCTCGGCGCCGACGTGGCCATCGACTACAAGACGGAGGATTTCGCCGCGGCGGTCGCGCGGGCCACGGACGGGCGCGGCGTCGACGTGGTGGTGGACTTCATCGGCGCACCCTACCTGGAGCGCAACGTGCGCGCGCTGGCCGACGGCGGCCGGCTGGTGCAGGTGGGCCTGCTGGGCGGCACCGAGGGCGCGGCGCTGCCGCTGGAGCGGCTGCTGTACGGCCACCTGCAGATCATCGGCACGGTGATGAAGTCGCGCGCGCCGGAGGCCAAGCGCGCCATGACGCAGCGCTTTGCCGGGCAGTGGCTGCACCGCTTCGGCACGGGCGGCCTCGCGCCGGTAGTGGATAGCGTGTTTGCGCTGGCCGACGCCGCCGACGCGCACCGGCGCATGGAATCCAACCTGGGCGTGGGCAATATCGTGCTGGCCGTGGGCTGAACGCCGGCCGCGCCGGCGCCGGCGCTATACTCCGCCACGAAGCGCCGCCGGGCGCACGGAACGGGGAGAGCGAGGGGTGGACCGACTGCAAGCCATGAAGACCTTCGTCACCGTGGTGGAGACCGGCGGCTTCACCGCCGCCGCGAACAAGCTCGACGTCTCGCCGTCGGTGGTGAGCCGCATCGTCAACGAACTCGAGGCGCATCTCGCGGTGCGCCTGCTGACCCGCACCACGCGGCTGGTGCGGCTGACCGACACCGGCTCGGCCTACTTCGAGAACTGCCGGCGCATCCTCGGCGAGATCGACGACGCCGAACTGCTGGCCGCCGGCTCCCACGCGGAGCCGCGCGGGCAGCTCACCATCACCGCGCCGGTGCTGTTCGGCGCGGCCTACGCCATGCCGATCGTCACCGCGTACCTGCGGCGCTACCCGGACGTGGACGCCACCTGCCTGCTGCTCGACCGCACCGTCAACCTGGTCGAGGAAGGCATCGACGTGGGCATCCGCATCGGCGAGCTGCCGGACTCGTCGCTGCAGGCGGCGCCGGTCGGGCGCGTGCGGCGCGTGGTGTGCGCGGCGCCCGCCTATCTCGAGCGGCATGGCGTGCCGCAGGCGCCGGAGGATCTCGCGCGGCACACGGTCATCGTGGCCAGCGCGGTCTCGGCCTCGCCCGAGTGGCGCTTCGACGCCGGCGGCAGCCAGGTGGTCACGCGCCTGCAGCCGCGCCTGACCACCTCGACCAACGAGTCGGCCATCGTCGCGGCGGCGGCCGGCTTCGGCATCGTGCGGCTGCTGTCGTACCAGATCGCCGGCCACCTGCGCGCCGGCACGCTGCAGGTGGTGCTGCGCGAATTCGAGCCGCCGGCCCTGCCCATCAACGTCATCCACCGGGAAGGCCGCCATGCCACGCGCAAGGTGCGCGCCTTCCTCGACATGGCCATCGACACGCTGCGCGCCGATCCCTCGCTGCGCTGAAGCGCGGCGCCCGGCGCGCCGCTTCACGCCCTCCGCACACCGCCCGCCACGCCGCCCATTATTGGGCCAGCGAGAAGAGTCCTTTCTCGCCGGCGCCGTTTTTCCCGCGCGGCGGCGCTCCTAATATGCCTTCACGCACTCAGGCAAGACGCCGGCGGCCACCGCGGCCCGGCGCGCGGCCTGCGGCGATTCCCCCTCACACTTGCCCAAGGAATCCCAGCCATGAAGGTCTACCACCACCCGCTCTCCGGCCACTCGCACCGTGTCCGCCTGTTCCTGTCGCTGATCGGCGCGGATGCCGAGTTCATCCACGTCGACCTCGCCAAGCGCGCGCACAAGGAACCCGCGTTCCTGAAGCTCAACCCGTTCGGCCAGGTGCCCGTGCTGGTCGACGGCGACAACGTGGTCTCGGACTCCAACGCGATCCTGGTCTACCTGGCCACCAGCCTGGGCAAGACCGCGTGGCTGCCGGCCTCGCCCGCCGGCGCCGCGGCGGTGCAGAAATGGCTGTCGGTCGCCGCCGGCGAGATCGCCTACGGCCCCGCCGCCGCGCGCCTGATCACGGTGTTCGGCGCGCCGCTGAACGCGGAGGAAGTCATCGCGCGCGCCCACGTCGTGCTCAAGCGCGTGGACGATGCGCTGGCCGCCTCGCCGTGGCTGGCGGCGGACCATCCCACGCTGGCCGACGTGGCGCTCTACGGCTACATCGCGCGCGCGCCCGAAGGCTTCGTCGACCTCGCGCCGTATGCCAACGTCAATGCGTGGCTCGCGCGCGTCGAGGCGCTGCCCGGCTTCGTCGCCTTCCAGCAGACGCCGGCCGGCCTGGCCGCCTGAGCACCTGACCACCGCGCCACCGCGCCATCGCGCCATCGCGCCATCGTTCTCACCGCGGCCGCGCCGCATTCCGGAGATCGCCATCATGTCCCAGCCCTCGCCCCTCGCGCCGACACAGGTCCCGCCGCTGCCCTGGCATGCGGGCGAACGCACGCTGCAGGAGCGCGCCGGGGTGGCGCGCAAGATGGAGGAACTCGGCGCGCGCTTCGTGCGCGACCACATGCCGGAGCAGCACCGCCAGTTCTTCGCGCAGTTGCCGGTGGTGGTGCTCGGCGCGGTGGACCCGGACGGCGACGTGTGGGCCACGCTGCGCGCGGGCAGGCCGGGCTTCCTGCATTCCCCGCACGACAAGGCGCTCGCCGCGCGCCTGCCGCGCGAGGCGGCCGACCCCGCCGAGCGCGGCATGGAGCATGGCGACGCCGTCGGCCTGCTCGGCATCGACCTGCTGACGCGGCGCCGCAACCGCCTCAACGGCACCATCCGGCGCGACGCGCCGGCGGCGGACACCGCGGTGTTCGAGATCATGGTGGGACAGAGCTTCGGCAACTGCCCGCAATACATCCAGCAGCGCAACTACGCCTTCACGCGCGACCCCGCCGCGCCGGGCGCCGCGCAGCCGCAGCGCATGAGCGGGCTGGACGCGCGCGCCCGCGCGCTGGTGGCCGGCGCCGATACCTTCTTCGTGGCCTCGTACGTGGACCTGCCCGACGGCACGCGCCAGGTGGACGTATCCCATCGCGGCGGCAAGCCGGGCTTCGTGCGGCTGGACGAGGACGGCGGCATGACCATCCCGGATTTCTCCGGCAACCTGTTCTTCAACACGCTCGGCAACTTCATGGCCAACCCGCGCGCGGGGCTGGTGTTCGCGGACTTCGCCAGCGGCGAACTCCTGCAGATGACCGGCTCGGCGCAGGTCATCCTGGACTCGCCGGAAATCGCCGCGTTCCAGGGCGCCGAGCGCCTGTGGCGCTTCATGCCGGCCAGCGTGGTGCGGCGCGAAGACGCGCTGCCGCTGCGCTGGACGCCCGAGCCCGAAGGCACGTCGCCCTCGGTCGAGCTCACCGGCGACTGGCGCGAAGCCGCCGAGCGCCTGCGCGCGCGTCCGCTGGCCGATACGTGGCGCCCGTTCCGCGTGACGCGGCTGGTCGAGGAAAGCATGGGCATCCGCTCGCTCCACCTCGAACCCGCCGACGGCGCCGGGCTGCTGCCGCACCACGCCGGCCAGTACCTGCCGATCCGCGTGACGGCCGGCTCGCCGCCCGCGCCGGCGATCCGGACCTATACGCTGTCGTCGGCGCCGGCCGACGGCGTCTACCGCATCAGCATCAAGCGCGAAGGCACGGTGTCGCAGCATCTGCACGACCACGTCAAGGTCGGCGACATCGTGCAAGCGCGCGCGCCCGCCGGCACGTTCACCATCGACGCGGCCGCGCCGCGCCCCGCCGTGCTGCTGGCCGCCGGCATCGGCGTCACGCCCATGCTGGCCATGCTGCGCCACCTCGTCCACGAAGGACTGCGCACCCGCCGCACGCGCCCGGCCTACTTCTTCCATGCCGCGCGCACGCTGCCCGAACGCGCCTTCGCGCGCGAACTGGGCGCGCTGGCCGACAGCGCCCAGGGCGCCGTGCAATACGTGCGCGTGCTCAGCGACCCGCGCGACGCCGAGCCGCAGCAGGACTTCGACGAAGCCGGCCGCATCGACATCGCCATGCTCCAGCGCCACCTGCCCTTCGGCGACTACGACTTCTACCTGTGCGGCCCCGGCCCGTTCATGCAGTCCCTCTACGACGGCCTGCGCGCGCTCAACGTGGCCGACGACCGCATCCACGCCGAAGCCTTCGGCCCCGCCGCGCTGCGCCGCCGCCGCGACAACGCCGCCCAGCCCGCCGCCCAGCCCGCCGCCGCGCCCGCCGCCAGGCCCGCCACGGCGCCGGTGCCGGTGGTCTTCACCCGCTCCGGCAAGGAAGCGCGCTGGTCGCCCGCCGCCGGCTCGCTGCTCGAACTGGCCGAACAGCGCGGACTCGCACCCGAGTTCGGCTGCCGCAACGGCAGTTGCGGCACCTGCCGCACACGCATCGTGCAGGGCGCGGTGGCCTACGCCGGCACGCCGGAATTCGAGGTGTCGGACGGGGAAGCGCTGATCTGCTGCGCGGTGCCGGCGGCGGGCGACGAGGGCACCGGCTCCATGTCGTTGCAGCTCGATCTTTGAATTTTCCTGCGCCGCGGAGATGCGGAGATGGCCGCTCAGCGTGCCAGCAGTTGCTTGGTCTGGTCCGTGATGGCCCGCAGCCCTTTCTCGACGATGTCGCGCCAGTCATCGACAGTCACCACCTGCCTGGACTCCGACACCGTGGCCTTGATCACCTGCTTGCCGGCGAGCGGGCCCACGTTGCCTTCCAGTTCCACCTCCGATTTCTGGCTGGTAGTCACCGACCAGAATCCCGGCTTGAACCAGGCCCAGAATTCGTTGATGCGCGCGCTGACCGGCGCGGCCGCATCGTAGTTGGCGTCGCCCTTGCTTGCCACGATGTAGCCGGACTCCTTGAAGGCCGTGGCGAGCGCCGCCTCGGTCAGGCCGGATACAGTCTGGCCTTCGGGCAGGACCACGTCCCCCAGCGCCTTGCCATAGCCATTGCGCTTGCGCCCGATCGCGCGCGCCTTGCTGTCCTGGCCGTTGTCCTCGGCGTCGTCGAGAGACGGAATGTCCGGGCTGGACGGCGCGGCTTCGAACTTGCGGTTATCCAGCACGGCCTCGATGCGCACTGCCTTGCCCGTTGCCGGATTGTCGGCGCTGGGCGCCTTGACGGCCACCACGTCGCGCCCGAGCGCGCAGCCCATCAATGCCGCCACGGCAAAGCCGTAAACCATGACCCGGGTGACTGCTCCATTGATTTTGATGTTCTTGGACATTGGATTCTTGTTTTCGTATTGATGAAAGAGGCACGCCGCGGCATGGCCGTCATGCAGCGGCACACATCAATGTATCGGACATGGGCCGGATATCTTTAGTCCGTGAAGCATCCGGGCCCGCCTGCCATCATGGCCAGCCGCTACACCACCCCCTGCGCCAGCATCGCATCGGTCACCTTCACGAACCCGGCCACGTTGGCGCCTTCCACGTAGTTGACATAACCGTCCGCCTTCTGCCCGTAGTGGATGCAGTTGCCGTGGATGTCCTTCATGATGGCGTGCAGTTTTTCGTCGACTTCGGCGTGGTGCCACGCCAGGCGCATGGCGTTCTGCGACATCTCCAGGCCCGAGGTGGCCACGCCGCCGGCGTTGCTGGCCTTGCCCGGCGCGTACAGGATGCGCGCGGCCAGGAAGCGGTCGACGGCGTCGAGCGTGGATGGCATGTTGGCGCCTTCGGCCACGCAGAACACGCCGTTGGCCAGCAGGCGTTCGGCGTCGGCGCCGTCGAGCTCGTTCTGGGTGGCGCACGGCAGCGCCACGTCGGCGGGCACGTGCCACGGCGTGCGGCCGGCTTCGAAGTGCAGGTCGTGCGCGGCGGCGAAATCGGCCAGGCGGCCGCGCGTTTCATTCTTGAAGGCCATCAGCGCGGCGAGCTGCGCGCGGTCCATGCCCCTGGGATAGTGCAGCACGCCGCCGGAGTCGGACACGGTGAGCACCTTGGCGCCGAGCTCGATGGCTTTCTCGGCGGCGAACTGCGCCACGTTGCCCGCGCCGGAGATCAGCACGCGCAGGCCGTCGAGGCCGCGCCCGCGCCGGTGCAGCATTTCCTGCGCGAAGTACACCGTGCCGTAGCCGGTGGCTTCGGGCCGCATCAGGCTGCCGCCGAAGGACAGGCCCTTGCCGGTGAACACGCAGGCGGCGTGGTTGGAGAGCTTTTTCATCATGCCGGCCATGAAGCCGACCTCGCGCGCGCCCACGCCGATGTCGCCGGCGGGCACGTCGGTGTCGGGGCCGAGATGGCGGTGCAGTTCGGTCATCAGCGCCTGGCAGAAGCGCATGACCTCGCCGTCGGACTTGCCCTTGGGATCGAAGTCGGAGCCGCCCTTGCCGCCGCCCATCGGCAGCGTGGTGAGCGCGTTCTTGAGGGTCTGCTCGAAGCCGAGGAACTTGAGCACCGACAGGTTGACGGTGGGATGCAGGCGCATGCCGCCCTTGTAGGGGCCGATGGCGGAGCTGTGCTGCACGCGGAACGCGCGGTTGACCTGCACGTGGCCGCGGTCGTCGGTCCACGCCACGCGGAACTGGATCACACGCTCGGGCTCGACAAGCCGCTCGAGCAGGGCCTGCTCGCCGTAGCGCGGATGCTGTTCGACGAACGGCCACAGCGTCATCATGACTTCCTTCACGGCCTGGAGGAATTCGGGCTGGTCGGGATCGCGCCGGGCAACGCCGGCCAGGAAGGTTTCGAGGGAGGCAGGTCTCACGGGTGTCTCTTCGTATCGGGTTGTGTGCTGAAGCTTCGGTCGGGACGGCCGCCGCGGATACGTGCCCGCCGGCGTGCCGGAAGATGCCGCGGCGTGCCCCGGGGACATTCAGGGGCGGCACCGCCGCGGACATGAAGATACATTCATGTGTGATCCTGAATGTATCTATAAGGCGGAAGCTTAGCATCCGCTGTGCCTTGGCAGGCATGCAGGCGGCGGCAAACGATGACGAAACGCCACCCGGAGAGCGGAACCGGCCGCTTTTTCCGTGCGATCAACGGCCGCGCTGGCGGACACCGCCGCGCGCCGGATTCGCATCGGATGCGCGCCGGAAGCCAGGCCGGAAATCGAGCCGGAGAGCGGCGCGGCGCGCCTCAGGCGAGGCGCAGCGCCGGGCCGCGCGCGTTCAGCGCGGCGGCAATGGATGGCTCGGGCGCCATGTCGGAGATCAGGTAGGCGGCCTTGTCGAAATGCTTGACCAGCACGCCGGCATGGCGGCCGAACTTGGTGTGGTCGGCCACCACGCAGGCCACGCTGGCGGCCAGCAGCATGCGCCCGCGCAATTCCGCGGCGGCGCGCGAGAAGTCGCTCATCTGCCCTTCGGCCGTGATGCCGCCGGTGCCGACGAAGGCGAAATCGGCGTGATAGCGCGACAACTGCTCGATGGCGTCCCAGCCGTGCGTGGCGTCTTCGTTCTCCTGCAGCTCGCCGCCCAGCAACACCACGCGGTTGCCGTTGCGCCGGCCCAGCAGCAGCGCGATGGCGATGTCGTTGGTGTAGACCACGAGATTGCGGTGGCCGTGCAGCGCCTGCGCCACCGTGTGGGTGGTGGTGCCGTAGTCGAGGATCACGGAGGCGCCGTCGGGCACCAGTTCCGCCGCGCGCATGCCGATGGCGCGCTTGCCTTCGGCATTGACCGCGGCGCGGGTCTGGGCGTCGGGCTCGGCCCGCTCGGGCGACAGCGCCCCGCCGTGCGTGAGGATCAGCAGGCCGCGCGCGGCGAGCGCGTTGAGGTCGCGCCGGATGGTCTCGCGCGAGACGTCGAGCTCGCTGACCAGCTCGCTGATCGCCAGCGCGCCGCTGGCGGCGAGCTGGTCGAGGATGAATTTTTGTCGTTGTTCAGCCAGCACGGCAACTCCGCAGCACGAGGGAACGAGAGCGGCATTCTAACGTCGATGCCGCGCCGCTCCCTGCTCGCCGGCGGGATGCGCACCGGGCGCCCCGCGCGAAAAACGCGCCGCGACACGGCGGCGTCAACCTTGCGGACTATGCTGGGATGGTGGCCGCCCGCGCGGCCTGCACAGCGCTGCGGCAAGTCGCGCATGCGCCACCGCGGGACATCCCGCAAGGAGACGAGACGATGCTGGTTCAACCCTATCTGTTCTTCGAAGGCCGCTGCGAGGAAGCGGCGGAGTTCTACAAGCGCGTGCTGAACGCGCAGGTCGAGATGCTGATGCGTTTCAAGGAAGCGCCGCCGCAACAGTCGGCCGCGCCGGAGGGCTGCGCGCCCGGCCCCATCGACGGGGAAAAGGTGATGCACATGTCCCTGCGCATCGGCGAGACCACGGTGATGATGTCCGACGGGCGCTGCGGCGGCCAGCCCAGTTTCCAGGGCTTCTCGCTGTCGGTCACGGTGCCCGACGCGGCCGCCGTGGACCGCGTCTTCAACGCGCTGGCCGAGGGCGGCCAGGTGCTGATGCCGGCGGGCGAGACCTTCTTCGCCGAGCGCTTCGGCATGTGCGCCGACCGCTTCGGGGTGTCGTGGATGGTGATCGCGGTGAAAGCGCCGTAGGGCCGGTCGCAGTGCAGCGGCGGGAGGCTGCCGATGGCGTTGGCGGGGAGGGGAATCTGCTGGCCGGAACCGGCGGGCGGCGGATGCGCGCCGTGAAGAGGATGCGGGTGATGCAGGTGATGCGGATGATGCAAGAAAATCCGCATCGGCCGGCCCGGCCGCGGGTGGAGGGCTCCCGCGGTCGGGCCGGCCAGCGCCGTCAGGCGCTGGCGCCGCTGGTGTCGCCGCTGTAGGCCGGCGCCGCCGACACGCCGGTCAGGTCGCGGCCGGCGAGGTCGAGCGCCGTGGCGCCGTGAGCGCCGTCGGTGAACGCATCGCGGCGGTCATTGACGCGCGCGCCGTCGGTAAACGGGTTGCGGCGGTCGTTGACGCGCGCACCGTCGGTGAACGGATCGCGCTTGCCGTTATGGAGGTTGTAGCCGTACTTGTCACCGGCGTTGACGCTGTCTTTCGGACCCTGTGCGTTGGCCTGCGTCGATGCCATGACGCAAAGGCCGAATGCTGCTGCGGAAACGAGGGTCGTGAAGAGCTTCTTGTTCATGATTGCTGCTGGATTCCAGATTGGGGCGGCACTTTCCACTTGTGGTGGAGCGGGATAGGCGGAGTCTTGCGTCCCGCATGTCGTCTGTTTCGCCTTTTTGCTTGCACCGGCACAGTTGGGGGCGCCGGCACAGACAGCAGTGTAGCCATCGCGAAGCATTCCTGTTATGAATTAAAATTCTGGTTTTCAGTCGAAATTTTCACAGTGGCAACGAGGCGCCGGGAACGGCCCGACATGCCTGCCGGCCAGCGCGGGCGCGGGAATCCGCCGCATCGGCGCACGCGCCGGACACGGACGCGCGCGCACCCTCGCCCGCGAACGGGAGAGGGTGCGCAAGGGAATCGGAAGGAAGGCGCGCGGCGCTAGTCGTGCCCGTCGGCGTGGCCGGCGCCATCGCGCCGCGCCACCTGCGGGCTGTTCTGCCAGCCGCCGCCGAGCGCCAGGAACAGGTTGATCTGGTCGAGCGCCACCTGGCTGTCCGACGCGGCCAGCGCCGCCTCCGACGCGGCCAGCGTGCGGTCGGCGTCGAGGCTGGACAGGTACGGCGTGCGCCCGGCCCGGTACAACTGGCGATGCTGATGCGCGGCCTCGCGCGCGTCGTCGCGCGCCACGCGCAGCGACTGGTTGCGCTCCAGCTCGCGCGTGTACTCGCTCAGCGCGCCCTGGGTTTCCTGCAAGGCCTTGAGCACCACGCCGTCGAACTGCGCCAGCGCGGCGTCGGCGCCCGCCTCCATCGCATGGATGCGCGGCCGCACGCCGTTGGTGGGCAGGTTCCATGTGACCAGCGGGCCGATGCCCCAGCGCGCCGTGGGCCCGGTGCCGAGATCGCCCATGAGGCCGCTCAGCCCGGCCGAGGCACCGAGGCGGATCGACGGATAAAGATCGGCCGTGGCCACGCCGATCCTGGCGGTGGCCGCGGCGAGCTCGCGCTCGGCCTGGCGCACGTCGGGCCGGCGCTTGAGCAGCGCGGCGCCGTCGCCCACCGGCAGCGCCTGGCGCAGCCGCGGCTCCTCCTCGCAGGCGAACGCATCCTCGGCCAGCGCGGCGGGCGGCTTGCCCAGCATCACCGCCAGCCGGTAGGCCGCGCCCTCTTTCTCGGCCTTGAAGCGCGGCAGCGCGGCGCGCAGGGTCTCGGCCTGCGAGCGCGCGCGCAGCAGGTCGGCGGGCTGGCCGCGGCCGGCGGCCACCAGCTTGCCGGCGATGTCCGCGCCGCGCTCCTGCAGCGCGAGCTGGTGCTCGGCAACCTCCAGCTCGTGCGTGGCCGCGCAGCCCTGCACATAGGCGCGCACGGTCTGCGCCACCACGCCCACGCGCGCCATGTCGAGCGCGGCCTGGCTGGCTTCGGCGCTGGCCAGCGCGGCCTCGTCGGCGCGCGCGAGCTTGCCGAAGAAGTCCACCAGGTAGGACACCGAGAAGCCGAAGTCGCCAAGGCTGAAGACGGGAATCTTCTCCTTGATGAGGAAACTCTCGCCGGCCACCTGCGCGCGCTCGGCCTTGGCCGAGAACGCGGCCTGCGGCAGGTTCTCGGCTTCCACCTCGTGATAGACCGCCACCGCGCGCCGCAGGTTGGCGGCGGCCACGCGCAGGCTGGTGTTGGCGGTGAGCGCTTCCTGCACGAGCCGGTTGAGCTTGGGGTCGTCGTAGAGCCGCCACCAGTCGTCCGGCACCGGCGCCACCGAGACGGCCGCGTCCTGCGTGCCGAGTAGCGGGCCGTTGGCCTCGGGCGCGCGCACCGCCGCGTGCTCCGGCACCTTGTAGTCGGGGCCGACCGTGGTGCAGGCGAACAGCAGCGGCGCCAGCGCCGGCAGCACGGCCAGGGCGAGCCGGTTCATCGCGCCGCCTCGCTGGCCGCGATGGCATCGATGGCCTCGACGGACGCGTCAGCGCGCCGCGCGACCACCATCTGGCGCGGCTCCGCCACCGACACCGTGGCGGTGCGGCCCGACACCAGTTGCACGTCCGCCGGCACGGCGTCGAGCACGATGCGCACCGGGATGCGCTGCGCCAGCCGCACCCAGTTGAAGGTCGGGTTGACGTTGGGCAGCAGGTTGGCGCCGGCGCTGCGGTCGCGGTCCTCGATGCCGGCGGCGATGCTCTGCACGTGGCCGCGCAGCGTGGTGCGCTCGCCCATGATGCGCACCGAGACCGCGCTGCCGATATGGATGCGGTGCAGCTTGGTTTCCTCGAAATACCCTTCCACGTGGAACGAGTCCGCGTCGACCATCGACAGCACCGGGCGGCCGGTGCTGACGTAGTCGCCCAGGCGCGGCAGGCGGTCGTTGAGCATGCCGTCCACCGGGCTGGTGACGCTGGTGCGCGCCAGGTTCAGGCGCGCCACGCCGACCTCGGCCTCGGCCTGCGCCAGCGCGGCTTCGCCCTGCTGCACGCGGGCCTGCCCTTCTTCCACCACCTCGGTGGCGACCACCTCGTTGAGCGCGTGGTTGCGCGCGGCCTCGCGGCGCGCCTGCGCCAGCGTCGCGCGCAGCGCGGCGGCGCTGGCCTGGGCCTGCTGCAGCGCCAGCCGGTAGCGGTCCTGGTCGATCACGAACAGCACCTGGCCGCGCCGCACGCGCTGGTTGTCCTTGACCAGCACCTGCGTGACCAGGCCCGACACGTCGGGCGCGACCTGCACCACGTCGGCGCGCACGTGGCCGTCGCGCGTCCACGGCGCCACGGTGTAGTAATCCCACAGATGCCTGACGACGAACAGCGCCGCCACCGCGGCCAGCAGGGTCAGGACCACGGGAACCAGCAAACGGATCTTGAATTTCATGATTGCAGCGAGCGGGCCAGGGCGACCACGCCACCGAGCACGATCAGGTAGAGGGCGAGATTGAACAGGGAACGGTGCCAGACCAGCCGGTAGAAGCCCAGGCGCGCCAGCAGCGCGCGCAGGCTGGCGGTCATGGCGAAGGCGAGCAGCATCAGCGCCAGCAGCATGGGCACGAACACGCCGTACAGGTCGAGCTCGGCGTTCAGCATGCGGTCTGCGCGCGCGCGGCGGCCGGCGCCGGCGCGGGAACGTGAGGCAGCGGCGCGGGCGCGGCCGGATGCGGCTGCGCGTGGTAAAGCGTGACCTGCAGCACGAACAGCGCGGCCAGCGTGTCGCGCACCGCGTGGCCGGCGGTGTCGTCGGCCTGCGCGGCCACTTCGTGCATGGCCTTGTCGATGCGCGCGGACAGCGCCTCGGGCGGCGCCATCGCGTGGCCGGCCTTCAGGCGCGCGCGGTAGTGCCCGGCGGCGCCGTTGAGCACGCGCGTGACCGCGCGCCGCGCGGGCGGGCGCAGCGCGCCCAGGTTGCGCTGCAGCGCCAGCGCGCCGAAGCCGACCTGCAGCTCGGCGAAGCCATCCGAGGACAGCTTGTCGTCGCTGGCCGCCAGGCGCGGCACCAGCTGGCCGAGGCGGTCCAGCATGCGCGCGCCGAGCTTGCCCTGCTGCGGCGCCTCGCCGCGCGTGGCGGCCTGCGCCAGGTCCTTCCAGCTTGCGCGGATCAGCCGGTGCACCGCCACGCGCGCGCCGAACGGGCGCGTGGCCATGAACCACAGCGGCGCGAACAGCATGCCGCCCACGCTGGCCAGGCTGGTGTTGAAGGTGCCGAGGAAGTTGGCGTCGTAGAGGCTCTGGAAATTGCCGAACGAGGCCGTGTTGACCGACAGCAGCATGGCGATCAGGTTGAAGCCCGGGCGCGAGATCAGCAGGCCGATGCCCATGTACGGCACCGCCAGCATGCCCACCAGCGTCTCGAAGTTGTGGGCCTGCGGCACCACCAGGAACAGGTAGAAGCACGACACCAGGAAGCACACCACGCTCCAGCGCATGAACGCGCGCGCCACCGGCCGCGGCTCCTCCACGGTGGCGAAGAAGCAACTGGCGATGGTGGCCACCACCACGGCGCCGGCGCCGTCCTCCCAGCCCGAGGCGATCCACAGCAGGCCCGCGCAGAACACCGCGAGGCTGGTCGAGCAGGCGTAGTACAGCAGCATGCCGTGGTCGTGGTGGTGCGCGCGGCCGGCCGCGCCGGCGCGGTAGCGCAGCGCGGGCGCGGCGCCGTTGCCGGCCTGGTCGCCGATGCAACGTTGCAGCGCCTGGCAGTCTTCGCACAGCGCCGCGAGCGTGCGCAGGTGGTCGTTGGCAGTGGCCACCAGCCCGGCATGCCAGCCGGGCGCCTTGCCGTAGGCGCGCCACGGCGCGGCGGCCGGCTCGAGCACCGGCGACGGGCCGGTGAAGCCGCCGTCGATCCACGCGCGCATGTCCGCCATGTGGCGCGCCAGTTGTTCCGGCATGCCCTGCGCATGGCAGCGCAGGGCATGCAGCAGCCCGCCCAGCGAGGACAGCACCGGCAGCAGCATGGTCATGCGCTCGCGCAGCGCGCGCGCATGGCGCAGGGTGTCGGTGCTCTCCGTGTCGTAGGAAAGCTGCGCGATCAGCTGGTCGAGCGCGAGGATGTCGGCGGCCAGCCGGTGCCGGCTGTCATGGCGCGCGACGTTGGCGTCGGGCTCGGGCGAGAGCATGTCCGAGGCCCACAGCGCCGCGTCGGCCAGCCAGGTGGCCGAGCGCGCGCGCAGCGCGGGCGCCACCTTGGCCGGGAACACGATCGAGCCGACCATCCCGGCGCACACGATGCCGACCACGATCTCCTCGATGCGCGCCACCGCGATGGGAAAGACCTGGACCGGCTCGCTGACCGCGGGCAGCGCCACGATCGGCAGCGTGTAGGCGGCCAGCAGGAACACATAGCTGCGCGGCGTGCGCTGCAGCAGCGAGAAATAGAGCAAGGCGCCGGTCCACAGCGCGATGGCCGCCATCAGCAGCACCGGCTCGTTGACCAGCGGCGGCACGGTCGCCACCGCGCCGGTGGCGCCAAGCAGCGTGCCCGCCACCCGGTACGCGGCCTTCGAGCGCGTGGCCCCGGTCAGCGGGTGGGAGACGAAATAGACGGTCGCCATCGCCCAGTAAGGGCGGGGCAGACCCAGCGCCAGCGCGATATAGAGCGCGAGCATCGAAGCGGCAAACGCTTTGAGCGAAAAGAGCCATTGCCGTGCGCTCGGCCATGCCATGGGGACGCAAACCTGTAGTAACTGCAGTGGGATGCAAGTGTAGCCAACTGGCGGTCATTCCGAACATGATTTAAAATTACCCTTCATATTCGCTTTTTTCATGCGAACCCCAGCCCCCACCCTTCGGTAACAGGACGCCCCCCGTGCCCATCGATATCCGTGCCCTGCGCTACTACGTCGAGACCGTGCGCCTGCAGAGCTTTACCCAGGCCGCGACCTCTCTGTACGTCACCCAGTCCACCATCAGCAAGATGGTGCGCCAGCTGGAGGACGAAGTCGGCCAGCCGCTGCTGATCCGCGAGGGCAAGCAGGTGCGGCTGACCGACGTGGGGCGCGTGGTCTACGAGCGCGGGCAGGAGGCGCTCGGCGTGGTGCACCGGCTCACGCTGGAAGTGGCCGACCTGTCGTCGCTGGGGCGCGGGCAGCTCACGGTGGGCATACCGCCGATGGCCAACCTGTTCTTCACGCCCGCCGTGAGCGCCTTCCGCCAGCGCTATCCCAACCTGGAACTGAGCATGGCCGAGCACGGCGGCCACATGGTGGAGCAGCAGGTAGCCAGCGGCGAGCTGGAAGTGGGCGCAACCGTGCTGCCCGGCGACAGCGGGCTGGCGCTGGCCACGCGCGAGTTCGCCAAGTACCCGGTCTGGGTGGCGGGGCCGCGCAAGGCCAGCTGGGCCAAGAACAAGACCGTCAGCCTCGCGGCGCTGCGCGACGAGCCGCTGCTGCTGCTGACCGACGAATTCTCGCTCACGCGCAAGCTGCGCGTGGCCTTCATGGAGGCCCGCTTCGAGCCGCGCATCGTGGCGCAGAGCGGGCACTGGGACTTCCTCGCCTCGATGGCGGCCGCGGGCCTGGGCACCACCTTCCTGCCGCAGCCGCTGCTGGCGCGGCTCCAGCTCGACGACAAGCTCGCCGTGGCGCGCCTGTCCGAGCCGGCGATGGACTGGACGCTGGCGCACATCTGGTCGCCGGGGCGCTACCTGTCCCACGCGGCGCGCGCGTGGTTCGCGGTGTGCGAGGAAGTGCTGGGCGCCTGAGCGGCGGCATCCGCGCCACGTCCTGTGGCCAGCCGGATCGCGCGCCCGCCCGCCGGCATCCATGAAAAAAACGACTTCATCTCATAGTTTTAAATCGCTTCTGGAATTACCGACCCGGGCCTACACTGCTTTCCATCGGGCGCGGCATGCAGGCCCGGAACCATCCGGTGCCGCCGTGCTCGTCCGTGAAGACGAACCATCATGCAGAACCCAGTGACCGCGCACCTCCCTCCCTGCTCGCGCGCGGCCGCTTCTTTCCCGGCTGATGATTCACTAGCCGCAGGGGGCGGCAGACCCGTCGCCCCCTGACTTTTACGAGCCCGCCCGCCCCCTCCACCGCATGCGGCGCGCCGCGCAGCGGCTCGACTACCCCGGACAAACACATCATGAAAAAGATCGCTCTCGCCGGTGCCGGCCTGATGGCACTCTCCTGCTCGCTGTCGGCCCTCGCCGGCCCGGATTTCGCCGTCATCGAGAAGGCCCGCGAGGCCAAGCGCGCCCAGCAGCATGCCGCTGTCAGCCAGCCCGTGGCCACCACCGCCACCCAGGCGTCGGTGACGCCGCGCGGCGTGGTCTACAAGCACGAAGTGGCTGCCGTGCCGGCGCGGGACACCATCGGCCAGCAGGCCGCGCCCGCCCGTAGCACGGCCGCGCCGCAGGCCGGCGCGGACGGCTCCAAGAGCTGAGCCCGCTCACGCGCGAAGCTGCCCGGCCGCCGCGCGCGGCCGGCCCGATGCCACGCATCGGCGCATGACGCCTTGCGCACGGCGCGCCGTGCCGCCCACGCGGCGCGGCGCGCCGTGCGTTGAACTTGGCGGACGATGCCTAGGGGACGCCGGTACACTCGTGCCGATACGGGAAACCTGGATGGGGCGTCAATGCGCAGCGAGTATCCCCGTTCACAGCCGCGCGGCGCACGGCGCAACGGCGCCACGACCGCGGGCCCGCGGGCAGCGCCCGCAAGCCGCCTCGCGCGCGGCCACCTGCGCCCGCTCGACGGCATACGCGGCATCGCCATCCTGCTGGTCTTCTTCCACCACTCGGTGGTGCCGGCCGCGCTCGGCGACAGCGGAACCATCGGCCATCTCGCGCTCAAGCTGCTGGTGTCGGGCTGGATTGGCGTGGACGTCTTCTTCGCGCTGTCCGGCTTCCTGATCACCGGCATCCTGCTCGACGCGAAAGGCGCGCCGCGCTACTTCGTCAATTTCTACGCCAGGCGCACGCTGCGGATCTTCCCGCTGTACTACTTCTTCCTGGTTCTGTTCTTTCTGATCCTGGGGCCATTCCTAGCGGAAATCTACCAGCCCGGGCAGGCCTATGCGGACCTCCATCGCGCGCAGGCGTGGTTCTGGAGCTATCTGCAGAACTGGTATTTCGCCAGGCTGCCGCAGGGCTCGCCGGTGCCGGTGACGCAACTGTGGTCGCTCGCCATCGAGGAGCAGTTCTACCTGGCCTGGCCGCTGGTGGTGTTCCTGTGCCCGGCCCGGCGCGTGGCGCTGCTGTCGCTGGCCCTGTGCGCGGCGTCGCCGCTGCTCAGGCTGGCCCTGATCGCGCGCGGCTGGGACCAGATGGCAATCTACGTGTCCACGCTCACCCACGTCGACCCGCTCCTGTGGGGCGCGCTGGTGGCGTCGTATGCGCGCTGCCGGGCGCCGCTGCCCAGCGCGCGGCAGGTGCTGGGCGCGCTCGCGGTGCTGGCATTCGCCGGCGCGGCGCTGGTCGACGTGCTCGACGGCGGGCTGCGGCGCAACGGGCTGGCGCTGCAGACGCTGGGCTTCAGCATCATCGGCGCCAGCGCCGCGCTGCTGATCGCGGCCACGCTGCTGCTGCCGCCCGATGCGCGGCTGAACCGGTTCCTCGGCCACCGCGTGCTGACCACGTTCGGGAAATACAGCTATTCGCTCTACGTGTTCCACCCGCCGGTGCTGTATGCCGTGGCATGGCTGTTCCGCGCGCGGCTGCAACTGCTGCCGGACGAGGGCAGCGTGTTCTCGGCCGGCTACCTGTGCTTCGTGCTGGTTTCCCTGCTGGCGTGCATGCTGATCAGCCTTGCCACGTGGCATCTGTTCGAGGCAAGGCTGCTGGCGCTCAAGCGATACTTCGGCGCGGAAGCGGGGCGGCCCGCGCGCATGGCGCCGACCTCCGGCAACGTCCCCGAGGCAGACTAGAGCAGCACGCCGATCTCGCACAGGCCGCGCACCTGCGCGCGGCGGTTGCCATCGGTGCCGAAGGCCGCGCCCGGCGCGGTCCGGCGCGCGCCCACGTAGGCGAACTCGGTACGCACGAAGAAGCGCTTGTACTGGTACGTCGGGGTCAGCGTGACCGACCATGCCTCGCTGCCCGCGCCGTACAGGAGATTGGGCGCGCCGCCCGCCGCGGTGCCGGTCGAGGCGATGTACTCCAGCCGCACCGGCAGCTTGAACCCCGGCAGCCGCAGCCCGGCGGGCGTGGCGTCGGCGCCGAAGTCGTAGCTCATCAGCAGCGCGCCGCCGTAGGTCGAGGCCGCCTCGCTGGTGCCGTACTCGGGCAGCCTGGGCACGCGCGTGTACTGCAGATAGGGCTGGAAGGTCCATGCGCCGCGGGTGCGCGTGTAGATCAGGTTGTAGATCTGCTGGTTGTTCTGGTACAGCGGCGTCGCGGTCGTCGATACGTCGGTGTGGCCGGTGTTGGCGCCGGCGCTGAACGTGATGGTGCTGCTGCTGTCCAGCGCGTAGCTGGCCAGCCCCGTGATCCAGCTGTAGCGCTTCGAGTAGAAGCCGTCGTTCACCGATGCGGAAAGCGTCAGCGGGCCGGCGGCGTAGTTGACCTGGATGCCGCGGTTCACCGCGTTCTCCTGGTTCCACAGCAGGCCGCGCTGGATGTTCATGTTCTGGAACGAGAAGGTGCTCTCCGCCCCGATCAGCGTGGGCAGCTTGCCGACCATCACCGACAGCGTGTCGGTGGGGGCGATCTTGAGATAGCCCTGGGCCAGCGGGCTGAACAAGGCCGGCGTGGCATCCGAGGTGCGCAGGTACGGCACGCCGAGCACCGGCGTCGAGTAGTAGCCGGCCTGGACGAAGAACTGCAGCAGGCCATCGGCCTTGTTGACGAAGACCTGGGCGTTGCCGAGGTCGAACTGCCGGCTGCGGTCCGCCGGCACGGCGTGGCTCTGCGCCAGCCCGAGCCCGCTCAGCACGCCGCCCACGTAGAGCGGCCCGAGCGCGCCCGCGTCGATGCGCACGGGGGCCGCGCTCAACGTGCTCGCGATCGCCGGCTGCAGTGCCGGCGCCGGCGCTTCCTGCGCTTCCTGCGCGGGCTGCTGGCCGGCCTCGGCCGCCGCCTGCTGCGGCTGGTCCTGCGCCCACGCGGCGGCGGGGCCGGCGCTCAATGCCGTCAGGACTGTGGCGACGCAGAATCGGACGTGTGTTTTCATCGGATGGGTTCCTTCTCTTGCCGGGCCTGACGTACCGCACCGCCGTGGTGTGGCAGCGGCTCGCCGGCAAGGAACATGCCGCTGCAGGGACGTAAATGTCCGTCATCCCGCGTCGCGCATGGCGTTTTTTACCCATGAAAAAAACGACTGGTACACATAGTTTTATATCGTTATTCGAATTCATCGCGCAGGCATACACTGCCGTCGTTCCAGCGTGATTCGTCAGGTTCAAGACAGGCCCAAGAGCCGGTCGGACCGGACGCCGCCACGCCGCCGCCCCTGGAGATGACGCATCATGAAGACCCGAGGTATCGCCCTGGCAGCCGTGGCGCCCGCCACAGCGTTCCGCGCCGCCGCGGCCCATGCCTCGGGCCACGCCGCCCTTGCCGGCGGCGCGAACGACGGCAGGCCCGTTTGCCGGCGGCGCCCGGCACCGGCGCCGGCCCGCGCCGGATGGATATCCGGGTAGACAGGTGGCTCTGTGGCCGCGTGCTTCTCCTTTGCTCCAGTGCGGCCACACTTCTGACGGCTGAGCTATCTCCAGCCGCGGGGAGCGGCCCAGGGCCCGCTCCCCGTTTTTTTTCCTCGCGACGGCATGCGCGCCCCGTTGCGCCCCCGGCGCACGGCGTTGCTCCGCAACCCGACCGCAATCACACCGAACAGGCAACGCTCGTGAAAAATCTGACCTTGATGGCCGCCGGCCTGGCGGCACTCGCATGCTCGCTCGCGGCACTGGCCGGCCCGGACTTCGCCGTCATCGAAAAGGGCCGCGCGGCCAAGCGGGCCGAGCAGCGCGCCCAGCGACGGGTCCTGCAGAGCGACGCCGCCAGCGAGCCGGCCGCCGTCAGGCCGCAGCCGGAACAGGCCGGCGCGGCCGACCAGCGCGGCAGTTGAGCCGCATCGCCACGTTGTCGTCGTCCAACTCCCGGTCCCCCGCATGTCCGTCGAAATCGAACGCCTCTCGGCCATCATCTGGGTGCGCGAGCGCATGGCCGCATACGGCCTGACCATCGATGCGCTGGCCGCCGCCGGCTGCTTTCCGGCCACGATCCCGGCCCCGATCCGGACCACGATCCGGACCACCAAGCCGCCGCCAAAGAGAGAACAGAAGCACTACCGCAACGCCGACGGCCAGACCTGGGACGGCCACGGCGCGATGCCGCACTGGCTGCAGCGCGCCGTCAACGCCGGGCAGTCGATCGAGCATTTCCGCGCCGAGGCCGGCGCGGACTGAGCGGGCCAGGCACGCGGCCTGGCCTAGCGCAGCCAGGGCGCGTCCTGGCCGCCGCCCGCGCCGTAGCGCGCCAGCGCCTGCGCATGCAGGGCCGGCGACACCGCGCGCAGCGCGGCGAGCGCCACGTGATGCCGGTCGACCTCGAAGAAGCCGCGCAGCGCGTCGCGCGTGTCGCTGCGCCCGAAGCCGTCGGTGCCCAGCGCGGTGAACGGCGCCTGCACATAGGAGGTGATCAGTTGCGCGCAGGCCCGCACGTAGTCGGTGGCGGCCACCACCGGCGTGGTGCCGGGCAGGCAGCGCTGCACGTAGCTCCGGGCCTCGCCGCCGGCCGCGAACAGGCCGCCGCGCTCGCATTCGCGCGCGTCGCGCGCCAGTTCGGAGAAGCTGGTCACGCTCCAGATCTCGGACCGGATGCCCCAGTCTTCGGCCAGCAGTTCCGCCGCCGCGATGACCTCGCGCAGGATGGCGCCGGCGCCGAGCAGCCTGACCGCGGCGGCGCCCTCGCCCGGGCCGCGCGTGCCGAAGCGGTACATGCCCTTGATGACGCCTTCGCGCGCATCGGCCGGCAGCGGCGCCTGCGCGTAGTTCTCGTTGTTGACGGTGAGGTAGTAGAACTCGTCGTGCTGGTCTTCGAGCATGCGGCGCGCGCCGTGGTCGATGATGACGGCGGCCTCGCTGGCGAAGGCAGGGTCGTAGGCGCGGCAGTTCGGCACGGTGGAGGCGATCAGCTGGCTGGTGCCGTCCTGGTGCTGCAGGCCTTCGCCGGCCAGCGTGGTGCGCCCGGCGGTGGCGCCGATCAGGAAGCCGCGGGCGCGCTGGTCGGCCGCGGCCCAGATCAGGTCGCCCACGCGCTGGAAGCCGAACATCGAGTAGTAGATGTAGAACGGCAGCATGGCCACGCCGTTCACGCTGTACGAGGTGGCCGCCGCGGTCCAGGACGCCAGCGCGCCGGCCTCGGTGATGCCTTCCTCGAGCAGCTGGCCTTGCCGGCTTTCCTTGTAGTACAGCATCGAGCCGGCGTCCTCCGGCTCGTAGAGCTGGCCGGCCGGCGAGTAGATGCCGATCTGGCGGAACAGGTTGGCCATGCCGAAGGTGCGCGCCTCGTCGGCCACGATGGGCACCACGCGCGGGCCGACTTCGCGGTCCTTGATGAGGTTGGTGAACAGCCGCACCACCGCGGTGGTGGTGGAGACCGCGCGCGCGTCCGGCTCCAGCGCGAAGCGCGCGTACTGCATCAGGTCCGGCATGCGCAGCGCGTCGGCGTGGCGGCTGCGCGCCGGCAGGTAGCCGCCCAGCGCGCGGCGGCGCGCATGCAGGTAGGCCATCTCGGCGCTGTCCTCGGCGGGCTTGTAGAAGCGCAGCGTCTCCACCGCGGCATCGTCCAGCGGCAGCTTGAAGCGGTCGCGGAAGGCGCGCAGCGCGTCCACGTCGAGCTTCTTCTGCTGGTGCGCGGTCATGCGCGATTCGCCGGCCTCGCCCATGCCGAAGCCCTTCTTGGTCTTGGCCAGGATCACGGTGGGCGCGCCCGTATGCTCCTGCGCGGCGCGGAAGGCCGCGTGGAGCTTGCGGAAGTCGTGGCCGCCGCGGCGCAGCGCGTCGATGTCGGCACTGCTCATGCCGGCGGCCAGCGCCTTGAGCTCGGGGTCGCGGTTGAAGAAGTTGGCGAGGTTGTAGTCGCCGTCCCTGGCGCCGAGGTTCTGGTACTCGCCATCGACCATCGCGGCGAAGCGGCGCAGCAGCGCGTGGCTGGTGTCGCGCGCGAACAGCGTGTCCCACTCCGAGCCCCACACCACCTTGACCACGTTCCAGCCGGCGCCGGCGAACAGCGCCTCCAGCTCATTGATGACCTGGCCGTTGCCGCGCACCGGGCCGTCCAGCCGCTGCAGGTTGCAGTTGACGACGAAGGTCAGGTTGTCGAGCTGCTCGCGCGCGGCCAGCGACAGCGCGGCCAGCGATTCGGGCTCGTCCATCTCGCCGTCGCCGAACACGCCCCACACGCGGCGCCCGGCGGTCTCGGCGATGCCGCGATGCGCGAGATAGCGCAGGAAGCGCGCCTGGTAGATCGCGCTGATGGGGCCGATGCCCATCGAGCCGGTCGGGAACTGCCAGAAATCCGGCATCAGCCACGGATGCGGATAGGAGCACAGGCCGCCGCCGGCCACCTCCTGCCGGTAGTTGGCGAGCTGGCTCTCGGACAGCCGGCCTTCGAGGAACGCGCGCGCGTAGACGCCCGGCGCCGAGTGCGGCTGGAAGTAGACCAGGTCGCCCTTGCGCCCGCCCTCGTCGGCGCGGAAGAAATGATTGAAGCCCACTTCGAAGATTTCCGCCGCCGAGGCATAGCTCGACAGGTGCCCGCCGAGCTCGCCGTAGGCCTTGTTGGCGCGCACCACCATCGCCAGCGCGTTCCAGCGGATGATCGAGGTCAGGCGCTGCTCCATGTCGAGGTCGCCGGGATAGCGCGGCTGCTCGGCCACGCCGATGGTGTTCTGGTAGGCGGAGTACGGATGTGCGCGGTGGCCCAGGCCGAGATGGCTGGCATGCTCGGCCAGCCGCTCGAGCAGGAAGCGCGCGCGCGGCGCGCCGCCGGCGCGCACCACGCCGGCCAGCGCGTCGAGCCATTCGCGGGTTTCTTCGTGATCGGTGTCCTCGCCGTGGGCAAGGTCGCCGGCGGCGGCTTGGTGCTGCGCGTGCATGGCTGTCTCCGTGGGGTTGCGTGGCGGGCGGCGGCATCGATGGCGCCGCGTCGCCCCGGAGCGCGGACCGCCTTTCCGGCAAGGTCCGGGGGCCGCGCGGGCAGGAATTCATTGTAGGGAGAGGGGTGCCGCAGAAGCTGCCGAATTCGGGCAGCCGGCGAGCCGCGCGCAGCGGAACGTGCCGCGAAGTGGCGCGGCGGCGGCGTGTCTGTGCCGTGAAGCGGAGAATTGCCGGAACGACGTGCCGCGGCGCGCGCGCGTCAGGCCAGCGCGGCGCCGGCCACCGGCCGGTGGCGACCGGCTATTGCAGGTTGCCCCAGCGCGGCACCGCCGGCTCGGCCGCCGCCCACTTCCAGCCGCCAGGCTGCCTGCAGGCCGTGGTCAGGAACCAGCTGCGCTGCCGCTTGCCGTCGTCGTCCACCGAGAACAGCGCCTCGCGGCACTCGGCCAGCGGCGTGCGGATGACGCGCACCACGCGCACCCAGCCGTGCTGGTTGCCGTAGGGAATGGGATGGCGGATTTCCCAGCGCTGCTGCTCGTCCACCGGCATGGCGCCGATGGTGGCGGCGATGCTGTCCTGCTCGGCACGCTGCCAGTTGCGGAACACGTACTTGGCGCCGGCATCCGCCGCCGCCGCCACGCCGATGCCCACGCTGGCGCCGATGGCCGGGTTGCCGGTGACGGCGCCGGTGGCCACGCCGGCCACCGCGCCGGTCAGGTCGCCCACCGAGGCGCAGCCGCTGGCCAGCGCCGCGGCCAGCAGCGCGGCCAGGGCGGAGGCCGGCGCGGAGACCAGGATGCGCGGCCGCCGGCGGCCGCTCATTGCAGCGAGCCCCAGCGCTCGGTGGCCGGCTCGGCGGTGGCCCACTTCCAGTTCTGGCCGTCGCGGCAGATCGCCGCGATATAGAAGGCGCTCGGCTTGCCGTCCTCGTCCACCGAGAACAGGATCTCCTTGCACGGCAGCGACTTGCCGCCGATCTCGCGGCTGACGGTGACGCGGCCATGCTCGGCCGGCTCCAGCGGCACCGCATGGTCGGTCTTCCAGTCGGCCACCGCGTCCACCGCGAGGCCGCCGGCGGCCTGGGCGATGCGGTCCTGCGCGGCGGCATGCACGCGCCGCTGGCTGTATTGCAGGGCCGCCTTCGCGCCGGCCTGCACGCCCAGGCCGATGCCGGTGGCGACGGCGGCGTTGTCGGTCACCGCGCCGGCCACCGCGGCGCCGGCAATGCCCGCGCCGGCGGCCGTGCCCTCGTTGAGCAGGGAGCTGCAGCCCGCGGCGGACAGGCACAGCGCGGCGGCGGCCAGCACGGCCACGCCACGCAAGGCATGCAGGGGAAGATCGGGACGATTCATGGCAGCAGCGGACCGGCACGTTGACCGGCACGTCGGCCGGCGCATTCGCAAATGCGGGCGAGGATACCCGCGCGGGGTGCCGCGGCCAAGCGGGAAAGTGTCAAAGTTTGTAAACAGCGGACCCGGCGCGGACCCGGTGCCCTGTCGCAATGCGCTGCCTCGGTGCCCCGCCTCGATGCCCTTATACTCGCGCTCATGGCCTACGATCTCACCGACAAACTCGTCATCGGCATCTCGTCCCGGGCGTTGTTCGACCTCGAGCACGAGAACGGCATCTATCAATCCCAGGGCGTAGCGGCCTACGCCGCCTACCAGCGCGAGAACGAGGACCAGCCGCTGCTGCCGGGCACCGCCTTCCCGCTGGTGGAGGCCCTGCTCGGGCTCAACAGCCTGATCCCGGACCTGCGCCCGGTGGAGGTGGTGGTGATCTCGCGCAATTCGCCCGACACCGGGCTGCGCGCCTTCAACGCCATCGAGACGCACCGGCTCGACATCACGCGCGCGGCCTTCACCGGCGGCGCGCCGATCGCGCGCTACCTCAAGGCCTTCAAGGTCGACCTGTTCCTGTCGCGCGAAGCCGCCGACGTGCAGGCCGCCATCGACGGCGGCGTGGCCGCGGCGCAGTTGTACGACGCGCCCGCCGCCTACCGCGCCCCGCCCGGGCAGATCCGCATCGCCTTCGACGGCGACGCCGTGCTGTTCTCGCCCGAGTCCGAGCGGATCTACAAGGAAAAGGGGCTGGAGGCCTTCATCAAGAACGAAAAGCGCCATCGCCACAAGGCCCTGGCCGAAGGCCCGTTCGCCAAGCTGCTGCTGCGCCTGGCCCAGATCCAGGCGCATTTCCCGCCCGGCGAGAGCCCGGTGCGCATCGCCATCGTGACCGCGCGCAACAGCCCCGCCCACACGCGCGTGGTGCACACGCTGCGCGCCTGGAACGTCAGCATCGACGAAGCCTTCTTCCTCGGCGGCCTGCCCAAGGACCAGGTGCTGCAGGCCTTCGGCGCGCACATGTTCTTCGACGACCAGGAAGGCCACGTGGAACTGGCCTCCGCGGTGGTGCCGTCGGGGCGGGTGCCTTACCAGGGCGGCGAGCTCGGCAGCAGCAAGACGCGCAGGCGGGCCAGGAAAGCGCCCACCGCCGCGAAGGTGGAGGAACCCGCGGCGTGAAGATCTTCGGCCTTTACCTGATCACCGCCTGCGCGGAAATCCTCGGCTGCTACCTGCCCTACCTGTGGCTGCGCCAGAACGCCAGCGCCTGGGTGCTGGTGCCGGGCGCGCTGTCGCTGGCGCTGTTCGCGTGGCTGCTGACGCTGCATCCGGATGCGTCCGGGCGCGTCTACGCGGCGTATGGCGGGGTCTATATCGCGGTGGCGATCGCGTGGCTGTGGCTGGTCGACGGCGTGCGGCCCACGCCGTGGGACCTGGCCGGCGTGGCGGTGGCGATTGCGGGGATGGCGGTGATTGTGCTGCAGCCGCGGTGAGTGATCGGGCTGGGGTGGTTTGAGCGGTGGCGCTGTTTGCGGGCGCCGGCCCTCTCCCCCGGCCCCTCTCCCGCGGGCGGGAGAGGGGAGCAAACCCCGAGCGATTGACGAAGCCCGCGAATGGGCCCACGCCGCCCGAGCCAGCCCTCAAGCCGCCACCCGCGCCCCACCCTCCCGATACCGCGCCAGCAACTGCCCGCGCAGCACCGCCGCCTTCTCCATGCTGGCTTCCTTGACGTGGCCGAAGCCGCGGATGTCGTCCGGCAGGCTGGCCAGCGCCACGGCGGTATCGAGCCGCGCGGCGTCGAGCGTGGCGCAGAACTCGTCCACCATCCCGATGTAGTCCTCGATCAGCCTGCGCTCGGCGCGGCGCTCGGCGGTCCTGCCGAACACGTCGAACGCGGTGCCGCGCAGGCCGCGGGCGCGCGCCAGCAGGCGGAACACGCCGAGCGTGGCCGGGCCGAAGCGGCGCTTGACGAGGTGGCCCCTGGCATCGCGCCTGGCCAGCAGCGGCGGCGCGAGGTGGAAGCCGAGCTGGTAGTCGCGGCCCGGCTCGCCTTCGAACCGGGCGCGCAGCTTGTCGAGGAAGGCCGGGTCGGCGTACAGGCGCGCGACCTCGTATTCGTCCTTGTAGGCCATCAACTTGGCGAGGTTGCGCGCCACCGCCTCGGTCAGCGGCAGGCGGCCGCCGGCGCCGAGCGCTTTCTCCGCGCCGCGCACGCGCGCCACCACGGCGCTGTAGCGCGCGGCATAGGCGGCGTTCTGGTAGGCGGTGAGCGTCGTTTCGCGCTGGCGGATCACGCCGTCGAGCGTTTCCGGCATTGACACCACCTGCGCGCGCGCCGCCGGCCTGAGCCGCGCGCCCAATGCGGCTTCGCCGTGATGGGCGAGGTAGCGGCCCCAGTCGAACGCAAGCTGGTTCTTTTCCACCGACACGCCGTTGAGCACGATCGCGCGCGCCAGGCTTTCGCGGCGCAGCGGAATCCAGCCCTTCTGCCACGCAAAGCCGAGCAGCAGCGGGTTGGAGTAGATCGAGTCGGCCAGCAGCGTCACGGCCCAGGCGTTGGCGTCGATGAACGCGCAGGCGTCGCCGACGCTGGCGCGCAGGTCCTGCTCGGCCGAGGCGCCCGGGAATTGCCACCTGGGGTTGTGGATGAACTCCGCCGTGGGCGTGTTGGCGCTGTTGATGGCGGCGGCCGTCACGCCGGGCCGGGTCTTGGACAGGACCTCGGCCGAGGCCGAGACGATGGCGTCGCAGCCGATCACCAGCCGTGCCTCGCCCATCGCGATGCGGGTGGCGTGCAGCGCGGCCGGCGTGGGCGCGATCTGCACGTGGCTGATCACGGCGCCGCCCTTCTGCGCGAGGCCGGCCATGTCGAGCACGGTCACGCCCTTGTTCTCCAGGTGCGCGGCCATGCCGAGCAGGCCGCCGATCGTGACCACGCCGGTGCCGCCCACGCCCGTGACCAGCACGCCGTAGGCACGCTCGAGCGCCGGCAGCACCGGCAGCGGCAGCGCCGAGAAATCGACATCGGCACCCTTGCCGCCCGCGGCGGCCGGCTTCCTGAGTTGCGCGCCTTCGGCGGTGACGAAGCTCGGGCAGAAGCCGTTGACGCAGGAGAAGTCCTTGTTGCACGACGACTGGTTGATCTGCCGCTTGGTGCCGAGCGCCGTCTCCAGCGGCTCCACCGACAGGCAGTTGGACTTGACCGAGCAGTCGCCGCAGCCTTCGCACACCGCGTCGTTGATGAAGGCGCGCTTCGCCGGGTCGGGATAGGTGCCGCGCTTGCGGCGGCGGCGCTTCTCGGTGGCGCAGGTCTGGTCGTAGATCAGCACGGTGACGCCGGCGGTATCGCGCAACTGCAACTGGATCTCGTCGAGCCGGTCGCGGTGATGCACGGTCACGCCGGCGGGCAGCATGGCGCCGTCGCCGTATTTTTCCGGCTCGTCGGTCACGACCACGATCCTGCTGGCGCCTTCTGCCAGCACCTGGTGGGCGATCTGCGGCACCGTCAGCACGCCGTCGACCGGCTGGCCGCCGGTCATGGCCACGGCGTCGTTGAACAGGATCTTGTAGGTGATGTTGGCCCTGGCCGCGATCGACGCGCGCACGGCCAGCAGGCCGGAGTGGAAGTAGGTGCCGTCGCCGAGGTTGACGAACACGTGCTTCTCGCCGGTGAAGTGCATCTGGCCGGTCCACGCCACGCCCTCGCCGCCCATCTGGCTGAAGGTGTCGGTATTGCGGTCCATCCATAGCGTCATGTAGTGGCAGCCGATGCCGGCCATCGCGCGCGAGCCTTCCGGCACGCGCGTCGAGGTGTTGTGCGGGCAGCCCGAGCAGAACCACGGCTTGCGCTCGACCGCGATGCGCGGGCGCGCGGCCTCGCGCTCCTTGGCCTCGATCAGCGCCACGCGCGCGGCGATGCGCGCGCGCACGTCGGCCGGCAGGTCGCGCTTTTCCAGGCGGGTGGCGATGGCCTTGGCGATCAGCGCCGGCGACAGTTCATAGTGCGCCGGCAGCAGCCAGTCGCCGCGCGGCAACGACCATTCGCCGCCGTGGTTGCCGCGCTCGTCGAACTTGCCGTAGATCTTGGGGCGCACGTCGTCGCGCCAGTTGTACAGCTCTTCCTTGAGCGCGTATTCGAGGATCTGGCGCTTCTCCTCCACCACCAGGATCTCTTCCAGGCCGGTGGCGAACTCGCGCGCGTCCTGCGCGTCGAGCGGCCACACGCAGCCCACCTTGAACACGCGGATGCCGACGCGGCGGCAGGTGTCGTCGTCCAGGCCCAGGTCGGCGAGCGCCTGGCGCACGTCGAGGTAGGCCTTGCCGGCGGTCATGATGCCGAAGCGCGCGTCGGGCGAATCGAGCACCACGCGGTTGAGCTTGTTGGCGCGCACGTAGGCCAGCGCCGCGTACCACTTGTGGTCCAGCAGGCGTGCTTCCTGCACCAGCGGCGGGTCGGGCCAGCGGATGTTGAGGCCGTCCGGCGGCATGGCGACATCTTCCGGCAGCTTGATCCGCACGCGCTCGGGATCGATCTCCACCGAGGCGCTGGACTCCACCACGTCGGTCACGCACTTCATCGACACCCACAGGCCGGAGTAGCGGCTCATGGCCCAGCCGTGCAGACCGTAGTCGAGATATTCCTGCACGTCCGACGGGTACAGCACCGGGATGCCCGCGGCCATCAGCACGTGCTCGGACTGGTGCGCCACGGTGGACGACTTGGCGGCGTGGTCGTCGCCGGCCAGCAGCAGCACGCCGCCGTGCCTGGCCGAGCCGGCCGAGTTGGCGTGCTTGAGCACGTCGATGGAGCGGTCCACGCCCGGGCCCTTGCCGTACCACATGGCGAACACGCCGTCGCGGGTGGCGCCGGGAAACAGGTTGACCTGCTGCGAGCCCCACACCGCGGTGGCGGCGAGGTCTTCGTTGACGCCGGGCTGGAACACCACGTCGCTGGCGGCCAGGTGCGCCTTGGCCTTCCACAGCGCCTGGTCCACGCCGCCCAGCGGCGAGCCGCGGTAGCCGGAGATGAAGCCGGCGGTATTCAGGCCGGCGGCGCGGTCGCGCGCCTTCTGCAGCATGGGCAGGCGCACCAGCGCCTGGGTGCCGCTCAGGTAGACCCGGCCCTTCTCCAGCGTGTATTTGTCGTCCAGCGAAACCGTTTCCAGGGACGCCAGTTCGGCTTGCTGGGCGGGGGATAGGGGGGCATTCATCGATGCGGTCTCCGTTCTGCGCTCTGTGGGGGCTGCGCTGAGTGTAGGAAGGCGGCCCGTTATCGTAAAATCAAGAATTCAGAGAACAGGTATGCGCGAGACAGATAATACGCGTTAACCCTGTGACCCATCGGGAGCACAGCCATGCCGAAGGAACGCAGCAGCAGACAGGACGGCGCGCCGCGCCTTGCCAAGGAAATCACGCTGCGGCAGTTCCGCTACTTCGCCGCGGCGGCCGAGACCGGGCAGTTCTCGATGGCGGCCACCGCCCAGCACGTGTCGCAGTCGGCCATCACCAACGCCGTGCTGATGCTGGAGCAGCAGCTCAGCGTGCGCCTGTTCGACCGCCTGCCGCACGGCGTGGCGCTCACCGCCGAAGGCCATCGCCTGCATCAGCGCGCGCGCGACATCCTCGACGCGGTGCAGGACACCCTGCGCGAGCCGCGCTTCCAGGCGCACAACCTCGCCGGCACGGTGCGGCTGGCGGCGTCGTACACCGTGCTGGGCTACCTGCTGCCGGGGCTGCTGGCGCGCTTTCGCAGCAACTACCCGGACATCGACTTCGACCTGCACGACATGGACCGCCCCGGCATCGAGCAGGGCGTGCTGAACGGCGAGATCGAGTTGGGCATCTGCCTGCTGTCCAATATCGAGAAGCTGCAGCGCTTCGCCCATCACACGCTGATCCGCTCGCGGCGGCAGTTGTGGGCCTCGCCTTCGCATCCGCTGCTGGCGCTGCCGCGCCTCACGCTCAAGGACATCGCGGCCCATCCGTACATCCAGATCACCGTGGACGAGAGCGAGCGCGCCACCCTGCGCTACTGGCGCAGCAAGCGGCTGGCGCCATCGGTCGCGTTCCGCACCAGTTCGATGGAGGCGCTGCGCGGGCTGGTGGCGCATGGCTTCGGCGTGACCGTGCTGTCCGACATGGTGTACCGGCCGTGGTCGCTCGAAGGCCGCCAGATCGAGGCGCGGCCGATCGCCGACGGCGTGCCGGACATGGAAGTGGGCCTGCTGTGGCAGCCCGGCCGCGCGCTCGACAAGCCGGCCGACGCGCTGCGCGAGTTCCTGATCCACGCCAGCGGCAGCTAACCCGCGCCTGTGACACCGGCGTGTCACGCTGGCGCACGCGCTGTTCCAGATTGACACACCCGCGCGCGCCGCGTCGCCCGGCGGGCGCCCGCATCTGCGCGCCGCGTGGCGCCGCCACGCCCTTGCCACGCCCCTGCCACGCCGCCGCCCGCCGCGGGCATGCCTCTTGCGGATAAGGCGGCGTGCGCGCGGCATCGCCGCACGGCGGCTGTCGCCCGACAGCGGACCACATCAAAGAACGGAGCGAGACATGGACATGGCGGAAATCGCCCAGCTGGGCGTTGCGAACCCCTACAAGGACCAGTACGAGAACTATATCGGCGGCGCCTGGGTGGCCCCGGCCGACGGCCAGTACTTCGAGGCGATCACGCCCGTCACCGGCAAGCCGTTTACGCGCGTGCCGCGCTCCAACCAGAAGGACATCGACGCCGCGCTCGACGCCGCCCACCGCGCCAAGACCGCGTGGGGCCGCACCTCCACCACCGAGCGCGCCAACATCCTGAACCGCATCGCCGACCGCATCGAGGCCAACCTCGTCACGCTGGCGGTGGCCGAGACCATCGACAACGGCAAGCCCATCCGCGAGACCACCGCGGCCGACCTGCCGCTGGCGGTGGACCACGTCCGCTACTTCGCCGGCTGCATCCGCGCGCAGGAAGGCGGCATCTCCGAGATCGACCACGACACCGTGGCCTATCACTTCCACGAGCCGCTCGGCGTGGTCGGCCAGATCATTCCGTGGAACTTCCCGCTGCTGATGGCCACCTGGAAGCTGGCGCCGGCGCTGGCCGCCGGCAACTGCGTGGTGCTCAAGCCGGCCGAGCAGACCCCGGCCTCGATCCTGGTGCTGATGGAGCTGATCGGCGACCTGCTGCCGCCGGGCGTGCTCAACGTGGTCAACGGCTTCGGCCTGGAAGCGGGCAAGCCGCTGGCGTCCAGCCCGCGCATCAACAAGATCGCCTTCACCGGCGAGACCACCACCGGGCGGCTCATCATGCAGTACGCCTCGCAGAACATCATCCCGGTGACGCTGGAGCTGGGCGGCAAGTCGCCCAACATCTTCTTCGAAGACGTGATGGCCGCCGACGACGCTTTCTTCGACAAGGCGCTCGAAGGCTTCGCCATGTTCGCGCTGAACCAGGGCGAAGTCTGCACCTGCCCGTCGCGCGCGCTGGTCCAGGAATCCATCTACGAGCGCTTCATGGAGCGCGCGCTCAAGCGCGTGGCGGCGATCAAGCAGGGCCACCCGCTCGACAAGAGCACCATGATCGGCGCGCAGGCGTCGCAGGAGCAGATGGAGAAGATCCTGTCCTACCTCGACCTGGGCAAGCAGGAAGGCGCGCAATGCCTGATCGGCGGCGAGCGCAACGCGCTGGGCGGCGACCTGTCCACCGGCTACTACGTCAAGCCCACGGTCTTCGCCGGCCACAACAAGATGCGCATCTTCCAGGAGGAAATCTTCGGCCCGGTGGTCGCGGTGACCACCTTCAAGGACGAGGACGAGGCGCTGGAGATCGCCAACGACACGCTCTACGGCCTCGGCGCCGGCGTGTGGAGCCGCGACGGCGCGCGCGCCTTCCGCATGGGCCGCGGCATCCAGGCCGGGCGCGTGTGGACCAACTGCTACCACGCGTATCCGGCACACGCGGCCTTCGGCGGCTACAAGCAGTCCGGCATCGGGCGCGAGAACCACCGCATGATGCTCGACCACTACCAGCAGACCAAGAACCTGCTGGTCAGCTACAGCCCCAACGCTCTCGGCTTCTTTTGATCCAGCGCAAGAATGCGCGCGCGGCACCGCTGGTGCAGCGCGGCCCGCGCGCGCATGATCGGATCGGCGCCCGCCGCGCGGCGGGCGCGACCGCCAACCGAATCAGCTTCAGGAGTCGACATATGACAGCGATGATGAAAGCCGCCGTGGTGCGCGAATTCGGCGCCCCGCTCACGATCGATGAAGTCCCCGTGCCCGAGCCCGGCCGCGGACAGATCCAGGTCAAGATCGCAGCCTCCGGCGTCTGCCACACCGACCTGCACGCCGCCGAAGGCGACTGGCCCGTCAAACCCACCCTGCCCTTCATTCCCGGCCACGAAGGCGTGGGCTACGTCTCCGCCGTGGGCGCGGGCGTCACGCGCGTCAAGGAAGGCGACCGCGTCGGCGTGCCGTGGCTGTACAGCGCCTGCGGCTATTGCGAGCACTGCCTGCAAGGCTGGGAAACGCTGTGCGAAAAGCAGCAGAACACCGGCTACTCCGTCAACGGCGGCTACGGCGAATACGTGGTGGCCGACCCCAACTACGTCGGCCTGCTGCCCGACAGCGTGGACTTCGTCGAGATCGCGCCGATCCTGTGCGCCGGCGTGACCGTCTACAAGGGCCTGAAAGTCACCGAGACGCGCCCGGGCCAGTGGGTGGTCATCTCCGGCATCGGCGGCCTCGGCCACGTGGCCGTGCAGTACGCGCGCGCGATGGGCATGCGCGTGGCGGCCGTGGACATCGACGACAAGAAGCTCGAGCTGGCGCGCAAGCTCGGCGCCGAAGTCACCGTCAACGCACGCACCACCGATCCGGTGGCCTACCTGCAGAAGGAAATCGGCGGCGCCCACGGCGCGCTGGTGACGGCGGTGTCGCCCAAGGCATTCGGCCAGGCCATCGGCATGGTGCGGCGCGGCGGCACCATCGCCCTCAACGGCCTGCCGCCGGGCGACTTCCCCACGCCGATCTTCGACGTGGTGCTCAAGGGCATCACCATCCGCGGCTCCATCGTCGGCACCCGCAGCGACCTGCAGGAATCGCTGGACTTCGCCGCGCACGGCGCGGTCAAGGCCACGGTCTCCACCGCGCCGCTGGAGAAGATCAACGACATCTTCACGCGCATGCGCGCCGGCGACATCGAAGGCCGCGTGGTGATGGACTTCGCCGCAAGCTGAGCATCCCGACCCGGCAAGGAGCGCCCCCATGTCCGAAGCCATCCCCACCGGCGCCGTGCGGCGCGTGGTCGCCACGCCCGCCGCGCAGGCGCTGATCGAGCGCCTGCGCGCGCAGCACGGCGAGCTGATGTTCCACCAGTCCGGCGGCTGCTGCGACGGCAGCGCGCCGATGTGCTACCCGGCCGGCGAGCTGATCCTCGGCGAGGCCGACGTCCGCCTGGGCGAGATCGGCGGCGTGCCGTTCTACATGACGCGCGCGCAGTTCGAGTACTGGCAGCACACGCGGCTGGTGATCGACGCCGTGCCCGGCTCCGGCGGCATGTTCTCGCTGGAAGGGCCGACCGGCCTGCGCTTCCTGACGCGCTCGGAATTGTTCAGCGACGAGGAGGCGGCGCGGCTGGAGCACGAAGACTGAGCCGCCAGCCAATCCGTGGCGCACGGCGGCGCGGCGCCTGCGCCACGCATCCACGCATCGCCGCCACGCGGGCACCCCGTCCCGCGCGTCCCTTGCGCCACGGCACGCACCAATCGGTGCATCCCGACCGGCGCATCTCTCGTGCATCGCTCCCCAATGCCGGGCCCGGCATGCCGCGGTGCGCCAGCCTCGGGCATGCGCTCGCCGCCCCACGCGCGTGCATGCCGCCCGCCCCGCTCGAGTAAATCCCCGATAAATCAAACAGTTGCCACCGGCTCGCGGCGCCTTGCCCGAGTCCCGGCCGGCATGGCCTGAACTTTGCGTATCGGCGACGACTGCCGGCTGTCGACAGTTGGCAACCAGATCAGCGCGCCACCGATGGCGCCTATCCACGCCTAGCCAAAGGACAGAAAACATGGGCAACACGGTCCCCTCCCTCCACATCCAGGCCGCGGCTGCGGCCACGGTTGCGACCATCTCCGCGGCGGAGCAGCGCGTGCGCGAGGATCTCGCCGCCGCCTACCGCCTGGTCGCGCTGTACGGCATGGACGACAGCATCTACACCCACATCTCGGCGCGCGTGCCCGGCACCGAGGACCGTTTCCTGATCAATCCGTTCGGCACGCTGTTCCGCGACATCACGGCGTCGTCGCTGGTGTGCATCGACCTGGAGGGCCGCATCATCAGCGCGCCGCCGGGCTGCGACGTCAACCCCGCCGGCTTCACCATCCACAGCGCGGTGCACGCCGCGCGCCACGACGCGGCCTGCGTGCTGCACACCCACACGGTGGCGGGCGTGGCGGTGTCCTCGCTGGCGTGCGGCCTCAAGCCGTCGAACCAGTGGGCGCTGCAGTTCCACGAGCGCGTGGCCTATCACGACTTCGAGGGCATCGCGCTGGACCTCGACGAGCGCGAGCGCCTGGTGGCCGACCTCGGCCCGGACAAGCGCGCGCTGATCCTGCGCAACCACGGCCTGCTCACGCTGGGCCGCAGCGTGGCGGAGGCCTTCATCCTGATGCACAACCTGGAGCGCGCCTGCCGCGTGCAGGTGGCGATCCAGTCCAGCGGGCAGCCGGAATACCCGGTGCCCGAGGCGGTCCGCGAAAAGACCGCGCGCCAGTACGAAAGCGGCGACACCAACCGCCTGCCGGGCGCGCCCGATCCCTACGCGCGCGAATGGCGCGCGCTGCTGCGCCGGCTGGAGCCGGCCGCCGCGCCTTCGTTCCGCGACTGAGCGCCAGCGGCTGGACACCAGCGGCTGAACGCCGGCGACCCGGCGCCGGCGCTTCGCCCCGTTTTTCCCTTCTTGCCTGACCCACACATCCCTAGCCCCAGGAGAGTCTCGCCATGAATCGTCGCCAACTGATCAAGATGGGTGTTGCCACCGCGGGGCTGTCGCTCGCGGGCGTGCCCTTGCACGTGCTTGCGCAGGGCAAGAAGGGAGGCGTGATCAACGCGCTGGTGCAGCCCGAGCCGTCCGGGCTGATGATCGGCATCACCCAGAACGGCCCGACCCAGCTGATCTCCGGCAATATCTACGAGGGCCTGCTGCGCTACGACGAGAAGCTGGACCCGCAGCCGGCGCTGGCCACGTCCTGGACGGTCAACCCGGCCGGCACGCTGTACACCTTCAAGCTCAAGCGCAACGTGACCTGGCACGACGGCAAGCCGTTTACCGCCGCCGACGTGGTGTTCTCCGCCGACGTGTTCCTGCGCAAGGCCCACGCCCGCCTGCGCGCCAACCTGGCCGCGGTGGAAACCATCCGCGCGGTGGACCCGTACACGGTGGAGTTCAAGCTCAAGTACCCGTTCGGCCCCTTCCTCGGCATCTTCGAGGTGGGCTCGATGCCGATGGTGCCGAAGCACATCTACGAGGGAACCGATTTCCTGACCAACCCGGCCAACGCCACCCCGATCGGCACCGGCCCGCTCAAGTTCAAGGAGTGGGTGCGCGGCTCCTACATCCAGCTGGTGCGCAACGAGCACTATCACCTGCCCGACGTGCCGCTGGTGGACTCGGTCTATTTCCACGTGATCCCCGACGCGGCCGCGCGCGCGGCGGCGTTCGAGTCCGGCAAGGTGGACCTGGTGCCGGGCGGCGCGGTGGAATACTTCGACGTGGCGCGGCTGGCCAAGCTGCCCGGCGTGCAGGTCACCACCAAGGGCTGGGAGTTCTTCGCGCCGCACTCGTGGCTGTGGGTCAACAACCGCCGCGCGCCGATGGACAACGTCAAGTTCCGCCAGGCGCTGGCCTTCGCCATCGACCGCGACGCCATCGCCAAGGTAGCCTGGCAGGGCTACGCCAGGACCGCCACCGGCCCCTTCAACAGCCACATCAAGTACTACAGCACCGACGTCGCCAAATACCCGCGCGACCTCGCCAGGGCCAAGGCGCTGCTGGCCGAGTCGGGCTACAAGGGCGAGGCGCTGCGCCTGCTGCCGCTGCCCTACGGCGAGACCTGGACCCGCTCGGCGGAGATCGTGCGGCAGAACCTGCTGCAGGCCGGCGTCAAGATCGAGATGACGCCGACCGACGTGGCCGGCTGGGGCGAGCGCCTCAACAAGTGGGACTACGACCTCGCCTTCACCTACGTCTACCAGTACGGCGACCCCGCGCTGGGCGTGGCGCGCAACTACACCTCGGACAACATCGCCCAGGGCTCGCCCTTCAACAACGTGGAGGGCTACCGCAACGCCCGCGTGGACGAGCTGTTCCAGGCCGGCGCGCGCGAGATGGACCCGGCCCGGCGCGCGGCGATCTACCGCGACGTGCAGAAGATCCTGCTCGACGAAATGCCGGTGGTGTGGATGCACGAGCTGAACTTCCCCACGCTGTACCGCAGCCGCGTCAACAACCCGATCAATTCCGGCATCGGCCTGAACGACGGCCTCGGCCGCGCCTGGCTGGCGTGATGGCGGCGCGTTCCTGTTCGAGGGGGAAGCCATGAGTCGTACCCAGCGCATGCTCAACCGGGTGGTCCAGGGCGTGCTCGCCATCCTGGTGATCGCCACCGTCAATTTCCTGCTGATCCGCGCCGCGCCCGGCGATCCGGTCTCGGTGATGGCCGGCGAGGCCGGCGCCTCCGACCCGCAGTTCGTGGCGCAGCTGCGCGCGCAGTTCGGCCTGGACCAGCCGCTGCCGCAGCAGCTCGGCAACTACCTGCTGCACGTGGCGCAGCTGGACCTGGGCTACAGCTACCGCCAGCAGCAGCCAGTGCTGAAGCTGATCCTGGACCGCCTGCCGGCCACGCTGCTGCTGACCGGCAGCGCCTTCCTGCTCTCGGTGCTGTTCGGCGTGGCGCTGGGGGCGTGGGCCAGCCGGCGTGCCGGCAGCTGGACCGACAGCGCCATCACCACCTTCGCCCTGGTGTTCTACGCCACGCCGCTGTACTGGCTGGCGATGATGGCGGTGCTGCTGTTCTCGGTGCAGCTCGAATGGCTGCCCGGCTTCGGCTACTTCACCGTGGGCGCCGACCTGCACGGGCTGGCGCGCGTGGCCGACGTGGCCGCGCACCTGGTACTGCCCGCGCTGACGCTGGCGCTGTTCTACATGGCCGTGTACGCGCGCATGACGCGCGCCTCGATGCTGGAAGTGGCGCAGATGGACTTCGTCAAGACCGCGCGCGCCAAGGGCGTGCGCCCGGGACGGATCCAGCGCGCGCACATCCTGCGCAACGCGCTGCTGCCGGTGGTGACGCTGGCCGGCATCCAGGCCGGCGGCATGATCGGCGGCGCGGTGCTGACCGAGACCGTGTTCGCCTGGCCCGGCATCGGCCGCCTGATGTTCGACGCGCTGCTGCAGCGCGACTACAACCTGCTGCTGGGCTGCTTCCTGGTCACCGCCGCGATGGCGGTCGTGTTCAACCTGATCACGGATTTCGTCTACACCCTGGTCGACCCACGGATCGAGATGCAATGAAAAACACATTCTGGCGGCGCTTCTGCCGCAACAAGGCGGCCCTGCTCGGCCTGCTGGTGATGGCGTGCATCGCGGTGCTGGCGCTGTTCGGCCCGCTGCTGGCCGGCCACGATCCGTGGGACATGGTGCAGCAGCCCTTCCTCCATCCCATGCAGGAAGCCGGCTTCGCGCTCGGCACCGACACAATGGGCCGCGACATCCTGGCCGGCGTGATCCACGGCGCGCGCATCTCGCTGCTGATCGGCGTGGTCTCGACCATGGTCTCGCTGGCGATCGGCGTGACGCTGGGCGCCATCGCCGGCTATTTCGGCGGCTGGATCGACGCCGCGCTGATGCGCTTCACCGAGCTGTTCCAGGCGGTGCCGAGCTTCGCGCTGGCGCTGGTGCTGGTGGCCATCTTCGAGCCGTCCGTCGCCTCCATCGTCAGCGCCATCGCCATCGTGTCGTGGCCGCCGGTGGCGCGCCTGGTGCGCAGCGAGTTCCTGTCGCTGCGCCAGCGCGATTTCGTCGCCGCGGCGCAACTGGCGGGGCAGTCGACGCTGCGCATCATCGTGGCGCAGATCCTGCCCAACGCCGCCTCGCCGATCGTGGTGATGGCCTCGCTGATGGTGGCCACCGCGATCCTGCTGGAATCGAGCCTGAGCTTCCTCGGCCTGGGCGACCCCAACCACATGAGCTGGGGCTACATGGTGGGCTCGGCGCGCACGGTGCTGCGCCAGGCCTGGTGGATGGCGGTGTTCCCGGGCCTGGCCATCCTGCTGACGGTGCTGGCGCTGAACATGGTCGGCGAGGGCCTCAACGACGCGCTCAACACGCGCCTGGGCGGGAGGGGACGATGAACGGCGCCGCCGCGAGCCCGGTGCTCGACATCCAGAACCTCAGCATCCGCCTGCCGGCCGGCGGCGACCGCGCGCTGGCCGTCACCGATGCCTCGCTGACCCTGCACGCGGGCCAGACCCTGTGCGTGGTGGGCGAATCCGGCTCGGGCAAGTCGATGATCGCCAACGCGGTGATGGGCCTGCTGCCGCGCCCGCACGTGGAGCCGGTGGCCGGCCGCATCCTGTTCGGGGGGCGCGACCTGCTGCAGCTCGGCGAGCCGGCCCTGCGCGAGCTGCGCGGCCAGCAGATCGGCATGGTGTTCCAGGAGCCCATGACCGCGCTCAACCCGGTCATGCGCATCGGCGAGCAGATCGCCGAGGTGTTCGACGCGCACCAGAGCCTGGGCGCCGCCGAGAAGCGCCGGCGCATCGTCGGCGCGCTGGCCGACGTGGGCCTGCCCGATCCCGGGCTGCTCTACGACAGCTTCCCGTTCCGCCTGTCCGGCGGCCAGCGCCAGCGCGTGATGATCGCCTGCGCGATGGCGCTGCAGCCGCGCCTGCTGATCGCCGACGAGCCCACCACCGCGCTCGACGTCACCACCCAGGCGCAGATCCTGCAGCTGATCCGCGAGCTGCAGCGCAAGCGCGGCATGGCGGTGCTGTTCATCACCCACGATTTCGGCGTGGTGTCCGAGATCGCCGACCAGGTGGCGGTGATGCAGACCGGCACCATCGTCGAGGCCGGCCCGGCCGCGCAGGTACTGGGCGCGCCGCGGCACGCCTACACGCGCAAGCTGCTGGCCGCCATCCCGGGCGGCCAGGCGCGCGCGCCCGGGGACGGCGCCGAATTCCACCGCGTGCTGCAGGTGCAGGACCTGTGCAAGACCTACCGCAGCGGCGGCGGCCTGTTCAGGCCCCCGCGCGAAGTGCCCGCCGCGCGCAACATCAACCTGGAGCTGCTGCGCGGGCAGACGCTGGGGCTGGTGGGCGAATCCGGCTCGGGCAAGTCCACGCTGGGCCGCTGCATCGTCGGCCTGGCGCCGTTCGACAGCGGCCGCATCCTCTTCAACGGGCGCAACCTGTCGCAAGGCAGCGGCCTGCTGCAGCGCTCGGGCGGCAAGATCCAGATGGTGTTCCAGGACCCCTACGCCTCGCTCAACCCGCGCCACCGCATCGGCGCGGCCATCGCCTCCGGCCCCATCGCCCAGGGCGTGCCGCGCGCCGAGGCGCACGCGCGCACGCTGGCGCTGCTCAAGCTGGTGGGCCTGGGGCCCGAGGCCGCCGAGCGCTACCCGCACGAGTTCTCCGGCGGCCAGCGCCAGCGCATCGGCATCGCGCGCGCGCTGGCCATGCAGCCGGAGCTGCTGGTGGCGGACGAGCCGGTTTCCGCGCTCGACGTCTCGGTGCAGGCGCAGGTGCTGGAACTGTTCGCCCAGGTGCGCGAGCAGTTCCAGCTGGCGATGGTCTTCATCACCCACGACCTGCGCGTGGCCGCGCAGATGTGCGACCAGATCGCCGTGATGCAGCGCGGCGAGGTGGTCGAATACGGCGCCACCGCGCGCGTGCTCGACGCGCCGGCGCACGCCTACACGCGCAAGCTGATCGAGGCCATCCCGCGCCTGGCGCGCGAGGCCGCGCCGGCCGCGCAGCCGGCGCCGCCAGCCATGCCGATACCCGCCGCCGCCGACGGTTTCGCGCCGGGCGGCCTGCGCGCCAGCGGCGCGGGAGGCTACGCATGAGCGCGCAGCCGACGGAGATCGCGGCCGGCGGCGCCGGCAAGCCGCCCTGCATCGCCCTGCTCAGCAGCGTGCTCGACATGCACTACCTGGCCGCGGCCTTCCGCGCGCTGCTGCCCGGAGTGGACCTGCGCCTGGGCAGCACGCCGGAGAGCCTCGGCGCGCTCGGCGAGATCGAGGCCGCGGTGTGCTGGTATCCGCCGCCCGGCGTGCTTGCCGCCATGCCGCGCCTGCGCCTGGTGCAGTCGCTCGGCGCCGGCATCGACCACTTCCACACCGACCCCGAGCTGCCGCGCGAACCGGCGCTGTGCCGCATCGTCGATACCGACATGGCCGGCACCATGACGGCCTACGTGACCTGGGCGGTGATCCACCGGCAGCGTGCGATGGGCGCCTACCTGGACAGCGCCGCCGCGCAGCGGTGGCAGGAGCAGCCCATCGTGCCGCCGGCGCGCCACCGCGTCGGCATCGCCGGGCTGGGCACGCTCGGCGTGGCCTGCGCGCGGGCGCTGCTGGCGGTGGGCTACGGCGTGCGCGGCTGGAGCCGCGGCCCCAAGGCCGGCCTGCCGGCCGGCGTCGAGTCCTTCCACGGCCCGGACGGGCTCGACGCCTTCCTGGCCGGCTGCGACACGCTGGTGTGCCTGCTGCCGCTGACCGCGCAGACGCAGGGCTTCCTCAACGCCGCGGTGTTCGCCCGGCTGCCGCGCGGCGCGCACGTGGTCAACGTCGGCCGCGGCAGCCACCTGGTCGAAGCCGACCTGCTGCGCGCGCTGGACGACGGCACGCTGGGCGCGGCCACGCTGGATGCCTTCGCGCAGGAACCGCTGCCCGCCGGCCATCCGTTCTGGCATCATCCGCGCGTGGTGGTGACGCCGCACATCGCCGCGCGCACCGAAGCCGCCGCCATCGCGCGCCAGACCCTGGACAACCTGGCGCAGCTGCGGCGCGGCCAGCGCCCGGCGATGGCAGTGGACCCGCAGCTGGGCTACTGAGACGCGCCGCCACCGATCCCCCGATACCGATACCGATACCGATACCGATACCGATACCGATACCGATACCGATACCGATACCAACGCCGACCCCGGACCCCACCTGACATGAACGTCGCCCTGCCCCCGCACGCCGGCCTTGCCGCCAGCGACATCGCCGCGCACCTGCACCCCTTCACCAATCTCGCCGCCCACCCCGACGTGGGGCCGCTCGTGATCGCCCGTGGCGACGGCGTCTACGTCGAGGACGACCAGGGCCGCCGCTACCTGGAGGGCATGTCCGGCCTGTGGTGCGCGTCGCTCGGCTTCAGCCACGCGCGCGTGGTCGAAGCCGGCGTGGCGGCCATGCGCACGCTGCCCTACTACCACACCTTCAACCACCGCTCGAATCCGCCCGCCATCCTGCTGGCGGAGAAGCTGCTGTCGCTGGCGCCGGTGCCGATGTCCAAGGTGTTCTTCGCCAACTCCGGCTCGGAGGCCAACGACACCGCCGCCAAGCTGGTCTGGTACTACCACAACGCCATCGGCAAGCCGGCCAAGAAGAAGATCATCGCGCGCCGCAACGCCTACCACGGCGTGACCGTGGCCGCGGCCAGCCTGAGCGGGCTGCAGGCCAACCACCGCGATTTCGACCTGCCCATCGACCGCATCCTGCGCACGGCCTGCCCGCACCACTACCGCGAGGGCGCGCCCGGCGAGAGCGAGCAGGACTTCGCGCGCCGGCTGGCGCGGGAGCTCGAGGCGCTGATCCTGGCCGAAGGGCCGGAGACGGTGGGCGCCTTCATCGCCGAGCCGGTGATGGGCGCGGGCGGCGTGATCGTGCCGCCGGCCACCTACTTCGAGGAGATCCAGGCGGTGCTGCGCCGGTACGACGTGCTGCTGATCGCCGACGAGGTGATCTGCGGCTTCTGCCGCACCGGCGAGATGTTCGGCTCCACCACGTTCGGCATGCGGCCCGACATCCTGACCTGCGCCAAGGCGCTTTCCTCGGGCTACATGCCGATCTCGGCGGTGATGGTCACGGAATCCGTGCACGAGGCGCTGGCCGCCAACAGCGGCAGGATCGGCACCTTCGGGCACGGCTTCACCTATTCCGGCCATCCGGTCGCCGCCGCGGTGGCGCTGGAAACGCTGCGGGTCTACGAGGAAGAGCACCTGCTCGCGCACGTGCGCGAGCTCGCGCCGCGCTTCCAGCAATTGCTGCGCGGCTACGCCGGACGGCCGCTGGTGGGCGAGGCGCGCGGCGTGGGCCTGATCGGCGCCATCGAGCTGGCCGAGGACCCGGCCGCGCGCCGCGCCTTCGACCCGGCCCGCAAGGCCGGCGCGCGGCTGGCGCAACTGGCGCAGGAAGCCGGCCTGATCGTGCGCGCGATGGGCGACACCATCGCCTTCTGCCCGCCGCTGATCATCACCGCCGCGCAGCTCGACGAGCTGTTCGCGCGCTTCGACCAGGCCATGACGGCCTTCGAGCGCGAGCACGGGCACGGCGGGAGCGCGGCATGACGTGCCCGCGCCTGGCCCCGCGCTGATGCCCACCCCCGCCACCGCCGCCACCGCCGCCACCGCCCCGGCACCGGGCGCCGCCGGCGCGCTGCCGGCTTGCCCGGCCCGCGCGCGCCGCGACGGTATCGCGCTGTTCTTCTGCGCGCTGGTGGCGTTCGCCACCTACGACGCCTTCTGCAAGTGGATGCTGATGCGCGGCAACCCGCCGTCGCTGATGAACCTGGCGCGCTACCTCAGCGTCAGCGCCATCGCGCTCGCGTGGCTGCTGCGCCAGGGCGACCTGCGGCTGTGGCGCACGCCGTGCCGGTGGCGGCTGCTGGCGCGCGGGCTGGCGCTGGCCATCGTCGCCACCTGCTTCATGGCGGCGCTGGTGCAGATGCCGCTGGCCGAGGCCACCGCGATCTACTTCACCGCGCCGCTGATGATGGTAGCGCTGTCGCCGGCGCTGCTCGGCGAGCACGTCGGGCGCGCGCAGTGGGGCGCGGTGCTGGCGGGCTTCGCCGGCATGCTGCTGATCGTGCGCCCGGGCGGCGACCTGCCCGCGCTGGGCACCGCGCTGATGATCGTGTCGGCCGTGTGCTACGCGCTGTTCCAGCTGCTGACGCGGCAACTGGCCGGCCAGGTGGCGGGCGCCACCATGTACGCGTGGACCGCGCTGATCTGCCTGCTGGCAACCGGCGTGCCGGCGCTGCTGCTGTTGCCCGCGACCCTGCCGCCGGCTGGCGAGCTGCTGCTGATGACCGCCGGCGGCGCCTGCAGCGGCGCGGCGCAGATGCTGCTGCTGGCCGCGTTCCGCCGCGTGTCGGCGTCCACGCTGGCGCCGCTCAACTATTTTCAACTGCTGCTCGCCGTGCTGATCAGCACCTTCGTCTTCCAGCGCGCGCCCGACGCCGTGGCGCTGGGCGGCATCGTGCTGATCGTGCTGTCGGGCGGCTATCTGGCCTGGCGCGGCCGGCCCGCCGGCGGCGTGGCCATGCCGGGCACCGAAGGATCGAGATCATGACCAAGCCGTCGACCCCGCCGCAGGAGCCGGCCTCGCCGTTCGCCTCCATCGAAGTCTCCGACCTGGTGGCGGCGGTGGAAGCCCAGCTCACCCAGGCCATCGTGGAAGGCCGCCTGCCGCCCGGCAGCCGCATCGTCGAGGCCGACATCGCGCGCCGCATGAACGTCAGCCGCGCGCCGGTGCGCGAGGCCGCGCGCCGGCTGGAGCGCCAGGGCGTGCTGGTCTCGCGCCCGCGCCACGGCTTTGCCGTGCGCACCGTGACCGCGCGCGAGATCGACGACCTGTTCGCGGTGCGCCTGAACCTGGAGACGATGGCGGCGCAACTAGCCTGCCGCCACGCGCCCGAGGCCGGCCTGCAACTGCTCGGCGAGATGGTCGAGCGCATGGTGCAGGAGGCCGAGTCGCTGCCGCAGATCGAGCGCGTGGCGCGCGACCTGGCCTTCCATACCGCGATCTGCGAGCTGTCCGGCAACGCCTACCTGCACCGCGTGTTCTCGCACATGCAGACCGAGATCCGCATGATCGTGGCGCTGATCGACAGCGTCTACCACGATCCCAGGGCCGTGGCCGAGACCCACCGCCCGATCGTCGAGGCGCTGGCGCGGCGCGACGAAGCCGCCGCGGCGGCGGCGCTGCGCCTGCACATCGAGGATGCCCGCGTGCGCGTGCGGGCCGTGTTCATGCAAAAGCAGGGCGCCGCCGAGGCGCCGCAGATGGAGCCAACCCCATGAAAGTCGTCTACAGCGATCATCACCTGGCGCACGATCCGCGCGCCTTCATCGTGCGCGGCCGCATGCAGCGCAGCAACGAGCAGCCCGAGCGCGCGCTGCGCCTGCTGGCGGCCGCGCGCGCCGACGGCCACGAAGTGATCGCGCCGCCCGACCTCGGCGCCGGCCCGCGCGCGGCGGTCCACACGCCCGAATACCTGCGTTTCCTGGAAACCGCCTACGCGCGCTGGCGGCAATTGCCCGACGCCTCCGAGGAGGTGCTGCCCAACATCCACCCGTTTCCGGGCCAGCCCTGCACCTATCCGGAGAGCGTGGTCGGCCAGGCCGGCTTCCACATGGGCGACACCGCCTGCTCGATCGGCCCCGACACCTGGCGCGCCGCCACCGGCGCGGCCAACGCCGCGGCCCACGCCGCCCAGTTGGTGGCCGACGGCGAGCGCGCCGCCTACGCGCTGTGCCGCCCGCCCGGCCACCATGCCTACGTCGACCGCGCCAACGGCTTCTGCTACCTGAACAACTGCGCCATCGCCGCCCAGCACCTGCGCCAGTTCCACGCGCGCGTGGCCATCCTCGACATCGACATGCACCACGGCAACGGCACGCAGGGCATCTTCTACCGCCGCAGCGACGTGCTGACGGTGTCGCTGCACGGCGACCCGCGCCTGTTCACGCCGTTCTTCACCGGCCACGCGCACGAGCGCGGCGAAGGCGAGGGGCTGGGCTACAACCTCAACCTGCCGCTGGCGCGCGGCACCGGCGACGACGCCTACCTGGCCGCGCTGGCCGAGGCCTGCGCCACCATCCGCGCCTACGCGCCCGGCGCGCTGGTGGTGGCGCTGGGGCTGGACGCGCACGAGCGCGACCCGTACCAGGCGCTCGCCGTGACCACGCCGGGCTTCGCCCGCATCACCGCCGAGATCGCCCGGCTCGGCCTGCCCACCGTGCTGGTGCAGGAAGGCGGCTACCTGTCCGACGACCTCGGCCCCAACCTGTCGAGCGCGCTGCGCGGCTTCGCGGGGGCGGCATGAGCGCGGCGGCGGCCGCGCTGCCCGAAGCCGGCGTACCGGAAACCGGCGTGCTCGAAGCGGGCTCGCCCGAGGCGCCGCTGGCGTGGGCGCGCGCGCTGCTGGCCCGGCACTACGGGCTGGCCGGCAGCCTGAGCGCGCTCACCGGCGAGCGCGACCGCAACTTCCTGCTGGAGACGCCGGCCGGCGCGGGCGAGCCCGCGCGCTACATGCTCAAGATCTCCCACCCGGCGGAAACCCCGCTGGTGGCGGATTTCCAGACCCAGGCCCTGCTGCACGTGGCGCGCGCCGACCCGGCGCTGCCGGTGCAGCGCATCGTGCCGACGCGCGACGGCGCCCCTTCCTTCCTGGCCGAGGCGCCGGCCGGCGAGGCCCGCGTGGTGCGCCTGTTCAGCTACCTGCCGGGCCTGCCGCTGCCCAAGGCGCGGCGCTCGCCGGAGCAGGCGCGCGCGCTGGCGCGCATGCTGGCGCGGCTGGACCTGGCGCTGCGCGAGTTCCGCCACCCCGCCGGCGCGCTGGCGCTGCCGTGGGACATCCAGCGCGCCGACCGCGTGCGCGGCCTGCTCGGCAGCGTGGCCGATCCGGCGCGGCGCGCGCTGGCCCTGCGCGCGCTCGACCGCTTCGACGCGCAGGTCAAGCCGCGCCTGCCCGCGCTGCGCGCCCAGCCCATCCACAACGACTTCAACATCTACAACCTGCTGGTCGACCCGCACGACCACGACCGCATCGCCGGCGTCCTCGACTTCGGCGACATGGTGCACGCGCCGCTGGTCGACGACCTGGCCGTGGCCGCCGCCTACCAAGTCGATCCCGCCGCCGACACGCTGGCCACGCTGGCCGGCTTCGTCGCCGCCTACCACGCGGTGCTGCCGCTGCGCGCGGAGGAGATCGACGTGCTGTTCGACCTGGTGCAGGCGCGCCTGGTCATGGTGGTGACCATCAGCGGCTGGCGCGCCGCGCGCCAGCCGGACAACGCCGACTACCTGCTGCGCAACAACGCGGTGTCGTGGGCGCGGCTGGCGGCCTGCGATGCCATCGGCGCCGCGCAGGCCCGCGCGGCGCTGCGCCGCGCCTGCGGCATGGCGTGAATGCGCACACCACGCAACCGACAAGGAACGAGATGACCATCGCCCCGGCCGACCCCGGCACCGCCGCCCTGCTGGCACGCCGCGCGCGCGTGCTCGGGCCGGCCTACCGCCTGTTCTACGAGGAGCCGCTGCACGTGGTGCGCGGCGAAGGCGCCTGGCTGTACGACGCCGCGGGCCGGCGCTACCTGGACGCCTACAACAACGTGGCCGCGGTCGGCCACTGCCATCCGCACGTGGTGGAAGCCATCGCGCGCCAGGCGGCCGTGCTGAACACGCACACGCGCTACCTGCACGACGGCATCCTCGACTACGCCGAGCGCCTGCTGTCCACCATGCCGGACGCGCTCGGCCACGCCATGTTCACCTGCACCGGCAGCGAGGCCAACGACCTGGCCATGCGCATCGCGCGCGCCCACACCGGCCACGAAGGGCTGATCGTCACGCGCTTCGCCTATCACGGCGTGACCGAGGCGCTCGCCGAGGCGTCGCCCTCGCTCGGGCAATACGTCACGCTGGGCGAGCGCGTGCGCACGGTGCCCGCGCCGGACAGCTACCGCGGCACGCCCGGGCAGATCGGCGCGGCCTTCGCCGACGGCGTGCGCGCGGCCATCGGGGACCTGCGCGCCCACGGCATGCGCCCCGCCGCCCTGCTGGTCGACACGGTGTTCTCCAGCGACGGCATCTTCACCGACCCGCCCGGCTTCCTGGCCGAGGCCGTGGCGGCCGTGCGCGCCGCCGGCGGCATCTTCATCGCCGACGAGGTGCAGCCCGGGCTGGGCCGCACCGGCGATCATTTCTGGGGCTTCCAGCGCCACGGCCTGGTGCCCGACATCGTCACCGTGGGCAAGCCGATGGGCAACGGCCACCCGCTGGCCGGCCTGGCCGCGCGCCCCGAGGTGCTGGCCGCGTTCGGCCGCCGGTGCCGCTACTTCAACACCTTCGGCGGCAACCCGGTGGCGGTGGCGTCGGGCATGGCGGTGCTGGACGTGATCGAGCGCGAGCAGCTGGGCGCCAGCGTGCGGCGCGTGGGCGAGCACCTGCGCGGCCGGCTGCGCCAGCTCGCGCGGCGCCATGCGCCGGTCGGCGAAGTGCGCGGCGCGGGGCTGTTCGTCGGCGTGGAGCTGGTCGCGGACGCGCGCAAGACGCCCGCCACCGCGCTGGCCGCGCGCGTCGTCAACGAACTGCGGCGGCGCGGCGTGCTGGTCGGCACCACCGGCCCGCACGCCAGCATCCTCAAGATCCGGCCGCCGATGGTGTTCAGCGCCGCGCAGGCGGACCTGCTGGCGGACACGCTGGACGCGGTGCTCGGCGAGGTGGCGGCCGGCTGACGGGCGGCTGATGGCCGGCGGCGTACCCGCAATCCGGGCGACGGACGCGATGGCCGCCAGCCCGAAGAAAAACCAACTTCCGGGCCAGGATCTTGCCGAGGATCCTAGCCGCCCTGCTTCAGCCTTCGGTAGATGGTGTTGCGCGACACCCCAAGCTCGCGCGCGGCCAGGCTGACGTTGCCGGCATGCCGGGCCAGCGCCTGGCGGATCAGGCCGGCCTCGGCATCGCGCAGCGGGGCGGCCGCGCCGCACGGCGCGGCGGGCGCGGAGGGCGTGGCGAGCGGGGCAGCCGCGCCCGGCTCGTCGAGGAAATCCTCCGGCAGATGCGCCAGCCCGATCTCGGCCTCGCCTTCGGCCATGATCGCGGCGGTGCGCAGCACGTTGACCATCTGCCGCAGGTTGCCCGGCCACGGATGGCGCTGGAAGCGCGCCATCACCTCGCCCGACACGCGCAGTGGATGCGCGCCGCCGCCGTGCGCGGCCTCGCACGGCGCGAGCTGCTGCGCCAGGATGCGCGCCACCAGCACCGGCAGATCGGTGCGCTCGCGCAGCGCCGGCAGCGTGACCGCCAGCGCGTTGATGCGGTAGTAGAGGTCTTCGCGGAAGGTGCCGGCGGCGATCATCGCGCGCAGGTCGCGGTGGGTGGCGCAGATAATGCGCAGGTCCACCGGGACCGCGCGCGCGGCACCCAGCGGCGTGACCGCGCGCTCCTGCAGCACGCGCATGAGCCGCACCTGCTGCGCCAGCGGCATGTCGCCGATCTCGTCGAGGAACAGCGTGCCGCCGTGCGCCTGCACCAGCTTGCCGGGGCTGCCGCGCCGGCGCGCGCCGGTGAAGGCGCCGTCCTCGTAGCCGAACAGTTCCGCCTCGATCAGCGATTCGGGAATCGACGCGCAGTTGACCGCCACGAACGGCGCCTCGCCGCGCGGCGAGGCGCGGTGGATGGCGCGCGCCAGCCATTCCTTGCCGGTGCCGGTGCGGCCGAGGATCAGGATCGGGATGTCGCGCCCGCGCACCTTCTCCACGCGCTGCAGCACGGCGGCCATGCGCGCGTCGCCGGTGTCCAGCGCGGCCAGCGGCGAGGCCTGGCGCGGCGGCGCGGCGGGCGCCGCCGCGCGGCGCGCGGGCAGCAGCGGCGCGGTGCGCGCGAATACGTGCACGCGGCTCGGCAGCGTGAGGGTGAGCAACTGCCCGCTGTCCGCGCCGCCGCGCTGCAGCGCGGCGCCCAGCGGCATGCCGAACAGCGTGGCGAAGTCCTGCCGGTCCAGCATGCCCGGCGACAGCCCTAGCTGGAACAGCCCGCTGCGGTTGGCGGCGAGGAAGGTGCCGTCGGGCGCGAACGCGGCCATGCCTTCGAACAGCGTGCCGACGAACTCCGGCCTGGCATGGAAGCGCACCAGCGCGCCTTCGGTGAAATGCGTGGCGAACAGGTGGTTCTCGATCATCTGCGCCGACATCCGCACCAGCGCCATCGTGTGCTTGTGGAAGCCGCGGTGGTCGCCGCTGACGTCGAGCGCGCCGAGGATCTCGCCGTGGGGCCCGGCGATGGGCGCGCACGAGCAGGTCAGCAGCCGGTTGGCGCGCAGGAAATGCTCGCCGGCGTGGACCACGGCGGGGCGGGCCTCGGCCAGCGCGGTGCCGATGGCGTTGGTGCCCTTGCTCGACTCCGCCCACGACACGCCCGGCGCCAGCGCCACGCGCCGGGCGCGCTCGGCGAACTCGCTGTCGCCGAGGCTGTGCAGGATCACGCCGCCGCTGTCGGTGAGCAGCACCATGCTGTCGGTGCCGGCGATCTGCGCATGAAGCGTTTCCATCACCGGCAGCGCGTGCTTGTACAGCATCTGGCTGGCGTCGACCAGTTCGTGCAGCGCGCGCTGCGGCAGCGGATGGAAGTCCCCCGCGTGGGCGGCTTCGAGGCCGAAGCCGAGCGAGCGCGCGTGCGCGCGGGCCAGCAGGGAGGCGCGCTCCTGGTCGTCGGATGGTGCCGCGGCGTGGCGGGCAAGCGGGCTGCTCATGGCGGCTGGTCTCCTGTTCTGGATCCCGGCCTAGCCGGGTCTGGCCGTCTCGATGCGCGCGACCGGCGCGCATGGCAGCCTTGCCGCGAAACCTTATCACAAGCGGCCGGGGCCGGGCCAGCGCGCCGGCGCCGGCCGCGGGCCGGGTGTAAAGTACGTGCTTTCCCCGCTACCGCCGCGCCCGTGGCGCGCGCGCTTTCGAGAGGCACATGATGAGCATCGTGATAGACCGCTTCGACCACATCGTCCTCAACGTGAAGGACGTCGAGGCCAGCGCCGCGTGGTACGAAAGCGTGCTCGGCATGACGCGCGAGGATTTCGACTCGCGCACCGGCAAGCGGGTCTCGCTGCGCTTCGGCCAGCAGAAGATCAACCTGCGCCCGCTCGGCACCGACACCGTGGCGTGGTTCACGGGCGCGCGTCCCACCTCCGGCAGCGACGACCTGTGCTTCATCACGCGCAATTCGCCCGAGAGCGTGATCGCGCACTGGCTGGCGCACCACGTGCCGGTGGAGGCCGGGCCGGTGCACCGCACCGGCGCGCTGGGGCCGATGACGTCGGTCTACTGCCGCGATCCGGACGGCAACCTGATCGAAGTCGCGTCCTACCCGGCGCACTGAGCCGGGCTAGCGCTTGCCGTCGAGCAGGTCGTTGAGCAGGTCGTCGAACGCGGCCTGCGCGTCTTCGAGCGCCTGCAGCGCGGCGTCGAAGGTGGTCAGCGCCATCTTGGAGGGATTGCCGGTGCCTTGTGGCGGGAACTGCCCTTGCAGCGCCGTGAAGGCCACCTGCACCTGCCGCGTGGCGCCGACCACGCGCTCCATCGCCTGCGCTTCCTCGGTGCGTTTCTGGCCGGCCTGGGCCGGGTCGTTCTGCTCGCTCATGGGACTGGCTCCGTGCGCGGCCGCACGGGCCGCCGTTGATGTGTGGCCGTATCGTACAAGAAGACGCGCGGGAACCGGGCGCGCAAGAACTCGGCGGGGCCCGGCCCGGTCGAAGCCGTGGCCGCGCGCAATGCCGCGGGCCTGCGCGCCGTCCCCCGGCGGCGCCGGATAATTTCGCGAACCGAGCATGTCGTCATCCCTTTCCCGCAAGACGCTCGCCGCCGCCCTGCTCACGGCGGGCGGCTTCACCTTCTACTGGACCTATCTCACGGTGAACCAGGGCCGGCTGCTGTTCGACGCGCGCCGCCGGCCGCCGCGCGCGCTGCCCGCCGGCGTCGCCGCCTATTCGCACGAGGTGCCCGGCGGCCTGCTGCGCGGTTATGTGTACGGCGCGCCACCGGCGCCGGACGGCGAGCGGACGCTGGCACGGGAAATGGCACAGGAAATGGCGCAGGAAACCGCGCGCGAAACCGCGCGCGACCTGCTGTTCTACCTGCCCGGGCGCGGTGAGGACGTCCTCGTCACCATGCAATACCTGGCGTGGCTGCCGCCGGGGGTGGGTTTCGCCACGCTGGACTACCGCGGCGTGGGCCATTCGGACGGCGCGCCGTCCGAGGCCGCCGCCGTGGCCGACGCGAGCCAGTTCCTGCTGCACCTGCGCCGCGTCTTTCCCGGCACGCGCGTGCATGTGGTCGGGCGCAGCCTGGGCACCGGCGTGGCCATCCAGCTTGCGGACCTGCAGGATTTCGAAAGCCTGCAGTTGATCACGCCCTACGATTCGCTGCTGGAGATCGTGCGCAAGCGCTTTCCGCTGGTGCCGCTGCGGCAATTGATGCGCCACCACTTCGATTCCATCTCCCATTGCAAGAAGGTGGTGCAGAGCACCAAGGTGCTGCTGGCCGAAAGCGACGACGTGGTGCCGCACGCCTGCTCGGAGCGCCTGATGGCCGCGTGGCCGATGCCGGTGGCGCAGGAAACGGTGCCGGGCACCGATCATTTCACCATCATCGAGCGGGCCGAGACCTGGCGGGCGCTGGCGGCATTCGCGCAGCAGGTGGGCCTGCCGGGCGAGCGCCCGGCGCCGCTGGCGGCCGACGACGACGAAACCCCGGACCTGCGCGGCATGCCGGCGTGGGCGCCAAGGTAGAATGCGCGCATGAAACGAGTCGTAGCAAAGGCAGCCATCGCCACTTTGGCGCTGGCCGCCGCCTCCACCCTGCTTGCCGGGTTCGCCGCCGTGGTGAGCCTGCGCCAGCTTCCCGACGTCGACGCCCTGCGCGACTACCGTCCCGACCTGCCGCTGCGCATCTTCACCAGCGACAACGTCCTGATTGGCGAATTCGGCACCGAGCACCGCGATTTCGTCCCGCTCGAGCGCATGCCGCGCCTGATGTCGGGCGCGCTGCTGGCGGCCGAGGACGACCAGTTCTACCAGCATGCCGGCGTGGACATCCCCGGCATCTTCCGCGCCGCGCTGGCCAACATCGGCGAGGGCTACGCGCAGGGCGCCTCCACCATCACCATGCAGGTGGCGCGCAACTTCTACCTCTCGCGCGAGAAGACGCTGTCGCGCAAGTGGTACGAGATCCTGCTGGCCTGGAAGATCGACCACTCGCTGCCCAAGGACCGCATCCTCGAGCTGTACATGAACCAGGTCTACCTGGGCGAGCATGCCTACGGCTTCGGCAGCGCCGCGCAGGCGTATTTCGGCAAGCCGCTGGACGCGCTCTCGCTGGCCGAGACGGCGATGCTCGCGGGCCTGCCCAAGGCGCCCTCGACCATGAACCCGGTGGCCAACTTCCAGCGCGCCAAGCTGCGCCAGCAGTACGTACTCGGGCGCATGCAGGCGCTGGGCATGATCACGCACGAGCAATATCAGGCGGCCCGCCAGGAAACGCTGCAGGTGACGGGCGGGCGCAACGGCCGCTTCGACGGCCACGCCGAGTACGTGGCCGAGCTGGCGCGCCAGCTTGCCTACGAGCGCTTCGGCGACGAGGCCTACACGCGCGGGCTGAACGTCTACACCACGGTGTCGTCGGTGCGCCAGAGCCTGGCCTACGAGGCCGTGCACGCCGGCCTCGACCAGTACGGCCGGCGCCACGCCGGCGCGCAGCCGCCGCAGGCCGCGCTGGTCTCGCTCGACAGCAGGACCGGCGCCATCGAGGCCATGATCGGCGGCGCCGACTTCGGCACCAGCCGCTTCAACCACGCCACCCAGGCCGAGCGCCAGCCGGGCTCGACCTTCAAGCCGTTCATCTATTCGGCCGCGCTCGAGCGCGGCCTGTCGTCCAACACCATCATCAACGACGCGCCGCTCGATGCGTCGTCGCGCTGGCAGCCCGGCAACGACGACGGCAGGTTCCTGGGCGCGGTGAGCCTGCGCCAGGCGCTGGCCGAGTCGCGCAACCTGCCGGCCATCCGCACGCTGCAGGCCATCGGCATTCCCTACGCGGTGGACTACGCCGGCAAGTTCGGCTTCGCCGAGCAGCAGTTGCCGCGCTATCTGCCGATGGCGCTGGGCACCGGCACCACCACGCCGCTGCGGCTGGCCGCCGCCTACGGCGTGTTCGCCAGCGAGGGCTACCGCACCGAGCCCTACCTGATCGACCGCATCAGCGACGGCACCGGCAACGTGCTGTTCAGCGCGGCCAGCGAGCCGCAGCCGCGCCGCGTGATCCCCGCGCGCAACGCCTACGTCATGAACAACCTGCTGCGCAGCGTCGTGACCAGCGGCACCGGCGCCGGCCTGCAGCGCTACCTGCACCGCGCCGACGTGGCGGGCAAGACCGGCACCACCAACGACTCGGTGGACGGCTGGTTCGCCGGCTACGCGGCCGGCGTCGTCACGGTGGCGTGGATGGGCTTCGACGACAACCGCACGCTGGGCCGCCACGAATTCGGCGCCACCACGGCGCTGCCGATCTGGGCCTCGTACATGGAGGGCCGCCTCGCCGGCCAGCCCGAGGAAGCGCTCGCCACGCCCGCCGACCTGGTGCGCAGCGGCGACGACTGGCTCTATCCGGAATACGCCGACGGCAGCCACGGCATCGCCTCGCTCGGCTTCCCGCCGCCCGCGTCGGCGCCGGACCCCGCCGCCGACGCGCAGCAGGACGGCATGGCCGCGCCCGGCGTGCCCGGAGCGCCCTTCGGCGCGCCCGCCGACCCGCTCAAGGCCGCCTCGCCGGCCACGCCGGCGGCGACCGCGCCGCGCGCGCCGCAGCCGAGCACCTGACCACCGCCCCGCCGCGCGCCCACGCCGCCGGCCACACCGACCCGCTCGCCCCTCTTCGATGCCGACAAGCCTGTCCCCCTACAACGGCCTGCTGATCTGGGCCGTGGCCGCCGCGGCCACGGTCGGCGTGATCACGCGGCCGTTCCGCCTGCCCGAGGCCTTCTGGGCCGTGGCCGGCGCACTGCTGCTGTGCGTGACCGGCCTGCTGGCCGTGCCCGACGCGCTGGCCGCCGTAGCGCGCGGCTACGACGTCTACCTGTTCCTGGGCGGCATGATGCTGGCGGCCGAACTGGCGCGCAAGACCGGGCTGTTCGACCACGTGGCGGCGCTCGCGGTGCGCAGCGCGCGCGGCTCGGCGCGGCGCCTGTTCGTGCTGGTCTACGGCATCGGCACGCTGGTCACGGTGTTCATGTCGAACGACGCCACCGCGGTGGTGCTCACGCCCGCCGTGCTCGCGGCCACGCGCGCCGCGCGCGTCAGGCACCCGCTGCCCTACCTGTACAGCTGCGCCTTCATCGCCAATGCCGCGAGCTTCGTGCTGCCGGTCTCGAACCCCGCCAACCTGGTGGTGTTCGGCGAGCACATGCCCACGCTCGCGGGCTGGCTGGCGCGCTTCGCGCTGCCCTCGGCGCTGGCGATCGCCGCCACCTTCGCCGCCTTGTACTGGACCCAGCGCCACGCGCTCGCCGAGCGCATCGCCACCGAGGTGCCGGTGCCGCCGCTGTCGCCCGAGGCCCGGCTCACCGCGGCCGGCATCGTGGTCATGGGCGTGGTGCTGCTGGCCGCGTCGCTGCTCGGCGCCGATCTCGGCTGGCCGACCTGCCTGGCCGGCGTGGCCACGCTGGCGCTGGTGTGCGCGCGCCGGCCCGCCCTGTGCATGCCGGCGCTGCGCGAGATTTCCTGGGGCGTGCTGCCGCTGGTGGCGGGCCTGTTCGTGCTGGTGGCGGGACTGGAGAAGACCGGCGTGATCGCGCAACTGGCGGCCACCATGCAGGCGCTGGCGCGGCACGCGCCCGCGGCCGGCACGTGGCTGCCGGGCGCGGTGGTGGCGCTGGCCGCCAACGTGGTCAACAACCTGCCGGCCGGGCTGATCGCCTCGTCCGCGCTGGCGGCGGGCCATGCCGGCACCGGCGTCGCCAGCGCGGTGCTGATCGGCATCGACCTCGGGCCCAACCTGTCCGTCACCGGCTCGCTGGCCACGCTGCTGTGGCTGACCGCGCTGCGGCGCGAGGGCCAGAACGTGGGCGCGGGGCAATTCCTGCGCCTGGGCGCGCTGGTGATGCCGGTGGCGCTGGTGCCCGCGCTGGCCTGCCTGCTGTGGTGACGGACGGTCAGGACCGCGGCGGGATCATTTCGTCAGGCAGATGATGATGGCGATGATCCCGAGGCCTGCCAGGGTGAGCAGAAGATAAGCAAGCATCGGCAGCAGGTGATGTGGGCGTGCCTTCAGTATGGAGAGGCCGCCACGGCACTGCCGTAGGGCGCTGGCTGATTCGCGGCGGCGGGTGTCCTACAGGCCATCGCCCGCGCCCGCATCAAGGTCAGGGCTGGCCCAGCAGGTCCGCCAGCGCTTCCATCGCGAGCGGCTTGGCCAGGTGGAAATCGAAGCCGGCCGCCGCGCCGCGGGCGCGGTCGGCCTCCGAGGCGTAGCCGCTCAGCGCGATCAGCCGCGTGCGCGCGAACGCCGGCAGCTCGCGCAGGCGCCGCGCGAGCGCGAAGCCGTCCATGCCGGGCAGGCCGATGTCGATCAGCGCGAGGTCGGGCGCCAGCCCGGGCGCGCAGCCGGCCGCGATGGCGAGCGCGTCCTCGCCGCTGACCGCCAGCCTGACCTCGTGGCCGTCGAGCTCGAGCAGCGTGCCCAGCGCGCTCAGGCCTTCGGCGTTGTCGTCGACCAGCAGGATGCGCAGCGGCGCCAGCGCGCCGCGCGCGGCGGGCACCCCGGCCGCGGCCGCGCACACCACCGGCAGCCGCGCCTGCACCTCGGTGCCGAGCCCCTTGCCTTCGCTGCGCACGGCGACCGTGCCGTGGTGCAGCTCGACCATGCGCTTGACGATCGCCAGCCCCACGCCGAGCCCGCCGCCGTGGGCGTCGCCCGCGAACTGGCTGAACATGTCGAGCACGTTGGGCAGGTCGGCCGGCTCGATGCCGATGCCGTTATCCTTGACGGTGATCACCAGCATGTCGAAGCAGCCGGCGGCCCCGGCCTGCGCGTCCTCCGTCTCTGCCGTCTCTGCCACTGCCGCTGCCTGCGCCGGCTCGACCCGCACCGACAGATCTATCGCGCCGCCGCGCGGCGTGTACCGGATCGCGTTGGACAAGAGGTTGGTCACGACCTGCGTGAGCCGCGCCGCGTCGGCATGGACCGTCACCGGCGCATCGGGCAGGTCGGTCGTGAGCACGTTGCCGTGCCATTCGATGTCGGCCGCCACCGCGGCCAGCGCGTCGGCCACGATGTCCTGCATGCCGGCCCGGGTGCGCACGATCGGAATCTTGCCCTGCTTGATGCGCGAGGCGTCGAGCAGGTCGTCGGTGAGCCGCTTGAGCTGGCGCATCTGGCGCTCGGCGATGTCGAGCATGCCGGCCGCGGACTGCTGCTGCGCCGCGAGCCGGCGGCCGGCCTTGATCGCGCTGTCGATGGCGGCGATGGGATTGCGCAGCTCGTGCCCGAGCATGGCGAGGAACTCGTCCTTGCGCGTGTCCGACAGTTGCAGCGCCTCGCGCGCGGCCTTGGCCTGCGCCGCCTCGGCGATGGCGGCATCCTTGCTGCGCGACATGCTCAGCACCGCGCCGGCGAAGCTGGCAAGGCTGTCCAGCAGCCGGCCGTCTTCCTCGTCGAAACGGCGCCCCGGCGCGTGGGCCGCGACCCAGATGGTGCCCCACGGCTCGCCGTCGCCGGGAATCGGCACGACCAGCTCCTCGACCATCTCCGGCGCGAGCGCGGGCAGGCACGAAAAATACCGCTGCGGATAAGCGAACAGCTGCGCGCTGCCCAGTTCCAGCGTGATGCCGGAAGGGCTGTCGTCGCAGGGCACGGCATGGCCGGCCACGGCGGCGGCGAGGCCCGCGGTGGCGGTCCAGCGCAGCGCCGCGGTGCCGTCGCCCTCGGTCTCTGGCAGGCTGATGCCGGCGCTGCCCGCGCCGCATAGTTGCAGCGCGGAATCGGCCAGCGATTGCAGCAGCGCAAGGTCGGAGGACACCAGCGCGCGCGCCAGGCGGCGCAGCGCCACGCACTCCGCCGCGTAGTCGGGCGAGCGGGCCGCGCGCCTGCCCAGCTCGCCGGTCGTCAAGGCGCCCGCGCGGCGCGCGCGCAGCAGCGAAGGGGATGGTGAGGTCATGCGGGTCGCTCCCCGGAACCGCGGCGGGTTCCCTGGCGGACGCGGGCGCGCCGGGTGCGCGCGGGGCGTCCTGCCTGCGGGCAATGGTAGCGGATTTGCACCGGCCCCGACCGCGCGCAGGCTGCGCAGGGCACGCGGCGGCACACGCGCGGCCCCGCCCCGGTGGCGCGGCGGGACACCCCGCCACACGCTGGTGGCGAAAACGCGATACGCGAATCTACTTAAGAAGTTTCCCTAGGCACGATGAGAGTGGTCTGAATTTAAGATAGGGAGGACAGCCCGAAGTACAGGAGGGCATGATGCGCCCGCACAATGCAACGGAAAAGGATTGCCAGGACGTGCTGGATCTGCTGGCGGCCTGCGGCCTGCCGCTCGACGGCGTGGCGAGCCAGATCGACAACTTTCTAGTGGTCCGCGACAACGCGGGCCTGCTTGGCTGCGCCGGCGTGGAGAATCACGGGCAGGTGGCGGTGCTGCGCTCGGTGGCCGTGGCCGGGCGCGCGCGCTCGGCCGGGCTCGGCGAACTGCTGGTGGCCGCGATGCTGGCCGAGGCGCGCACGCGCGGCGCGCAGTCGGTGGTGCTGCAGACCACCACCGCGGCCGGCTATTTCGCGCGGCTGGGCTTCGAGCGGATCGAGCGCGCCTGCATGCCGCAGGAACTGCGCGACGCCATCTCGCTGCGCGAGGCCTGCCCGTCCTGCGCCACGGTGATGCAGGCCGCGCTCTAGCGCGGCGCGCGCCCGGCCCCGCGCCGCCCTCGTTTGCCGTGCGGCGCCGCCGCCCCGCCGCGCGCTGTTGCGCGCGGCGCACCCCGGCGCGCGGAACGGCGTAGGATATGGCCTTGCCGGCGCCGCGCGAGACCGCGCGGCGCCCGTCCTTCACCTTCGATCACCACCGCACGATATGGAATCCGACCACCAGGCATCTCCGCCGCAACGCGACGAGGCGGCAGACAGCGTGTCGTCCCGCATACGGTCGCGCCTGCAGGCGGCGCGCGAACGCTTCCACGCCAACGACAACATCGCGGCGTACATCGAGCCGGGCGAGCTCGACGCGCTGCAGGAGGAAGTGCAGTCGCGCATGGAAGACGTGCTGCGCAGCCTCGTGATCGACACCGAGAGCGACCACAACACGCGCGAGACCGCGCGCCGCGTGGCCAAGATGTACCTGAAGGAAATCTTCGCGGGGCGCTACGTCAGCCAGCCCAACGTCACCGAGTTCCCCAACGCCGAGCGCATCAACGAGCTGATGATCGTGGGCCCGCTGCGCGTGCGCAGCGCGTGCTCGCACCACCTGTGCCCGATCATCGGCAAGCTGTGGGTGGGCGTCATGCCCAACCAGCATTCGAACCTGATCGGGCTGTCGAAGTACGCGCGCCTGGCCGAATGGATCATGTGCCGCCCGCAGATCCAGGAAGAGGCCGTGACCCAGGTGGCCGACCTGCTGCAAGAGAAGATGAGCCCGGACGGGCTGGCCATCGTCATGGAGGCCGAGCACTTCTGCATGCACTGGCGCGGCGTGCGCGACACCGACGCCAAGATGACCAACAGCGTGATGCGCGGCTCCTTCCTCAAGGACGACAGCCTGCGCCGCGAGTTCCTGACCCTGCTGGGCCGGCACCGGGACTAGCCCGGGCCGCGCGCGCCACCGACCCGACCACCGACACCACGGGAGACATCATGCTCGTACGCCTGCTCTATGCCAGCCGCGCATGCCAGCCGGCCTATCCCGCGCTGGTCGACGACATCGTCGCCACCAGCGTCGCCAACAACCCGAAGCACGGCATCACCGGCGTGCTGTGCTACGGCAACGGCATCTTCATGCAGGCGCTCGAAGGCGGACGCAACGAGGTCTCGCGCCTGTATCGGCTGATCGCGCGCGACGCGCGCCATGAGGACGTGGTGCTGCTGCACTACGAGGAGATCCTCGAGCGCGAGTTCGCCGGCTGGGCGATGGGCCTGGTCAACACGGGCAAGGTCAACATGGCGACCATCCTGAAATACTCCGCGCACGGCGAGCTCGATCCCTACCGCACCAGCGGGCTGGCCTCGCAGGCCCTGCTCAAGGAGCTGATCGCGGGGGCGTCGATCGTGGCGCGCACCTCGGAGCGGCACCGCCTCTGAGCGCGCGGCCCGTGCCGGCGGGAGCGCAACGCAACGACATCGACCACATCAAACGACATCAACGACAGGAAGACTCTGTGAGCGCGAACTTCAATCCCGGCGCGGCAGCCGCACTGCTGGCCGACGCCTGCCAGCGCGGTGCGCAAATGCGCGACCTGCCCGCCGCGGCCAAGCCCGCCACGCTGGCCGAGGGCTATGACGTGCAGGACCGCTTCATCGCCGCCCTCGGCGATCCGGTGGCGGGCTGGAAGCTGGGCGTGGGCAGCGCCAGCGCCATGCGGCGCGCGGGGCTGTCGCGCCCGCTGGCGGGCCAGGTCGGCGCCTCGCGCTGCCTGGACGCGGGCGGCACCGTAACGGTTCCCGCGGGCGCCGTGGCCACCATCGAATTCGAGATCGCGGTACGGCTCGCGCGCGACGTGCCGCCGCAGGCGGAAGCGCTCGCGCCGGCCACGCTGGCGGCGCTCGTCGACAGCGCGCAGGTCGCCTTCGAGGTCGTGCTGTCGCGCTACGAGGACCGCGGCGCGGTCGGCATGCCGGCCTTTGCCGGCGACAACGTGGGCTTCCACGCGCTGGTGCTGGGCCCGCGCATCGACGCCGAGCGCATGGAGGACGTGCGCGCCAGCGCCAGCGTGACGCTCGACGGCGAGGTGCGCGCGCTGCCGCTGGCCGGCGACGACGCCATCTATCCGCTCGAAGCATTGCAGGCGCTGCTGGCGCATGCGGCCGAGCGCGGCATCACCTTGCGCCGCGGCGCCGTGATCACCACCGGCACCCTGACCCGGCCGTTCGACGTGCCGCCCGGCGCGCACGAGATCCGCGCCGTCTACGCGGGCGGCGAGCTGCCGATGCGGCTGGCCTGCCTGCCCTGACCGCGGGCACCGGTTGCCGGCATCGAGTACCGATGCCGGCTGCCGCTATTGACAATTCCTTAAGATTTCACATATTCCGACTTTCGCCCGACGCCCGGCCGCTCCCTGTTATCCACACTTTGTGTGGATAACACTGTCGACAAGCTCCGCAAACGGCGCTGGCAGGCGGACCCCATCGGACTGCCCACAAAACGGGCAACTGCCGCGCGGCGGGTTCGCCGGCGGCCCGCCTACTCTGGAACGGACACGTGCGTCAAGGAATGTGAAGGGCGCTCGCGCCATGCGATGCCGCGCCGGACGCGCGCGGGAAAACGGCGCCGAAGTGAGCGCGTGCCCGCGTGGCCGGCGCGCCGCCCCGGCCACGCGGGCGGGCACCGGCAAACCCGCGCGGCGGGCAGCGGGAGGCAGACATCGGCGGCGGCGGGCTAGGCGGCGAGCTTCGCCGCCGCGTCGCGCAGCGCGGTGCGCAGGCCCTCTTCCACCACCGGGTGGTAGTACGGCATGGCCAGCATCTGCTCCACGGTGAGCGCCTGCTGGTAAGCCCAGGCCAGCAGGTGCGCGATGTTCTCGGCGCGCGGGCCGGTCCATTCGGCGCCGAGGAAGCGCCCGCTGCGCTTGTCGGCATAGACGTGCATCAGCCCGCGGTTCTTCAGCATCACGCGGCTGCGGCCCTGGTCCTCGAAGCTGACCTCGCCGGTGACGAAGCTGTCCGGCGCGAGGTCCGCGTGGCGCTGGCCCACCATCGCGATCTGCGGGTCGGAGAACACCACGCCGATCGGCGCGCGGCGCGCCAGCGGGCGCACCGCGGGATAGGCGGCGGCGTTCTCGCCGGCGGCCTTGCCTTCGTCGGCCGCTTCGTGCAGCAGCGGCAGCACGTCGTTGGCGTCGCCGGCGATGAACACCGGCGCCGTGCCACATTGCAGCGTGGCCGGGTCGAACACCGGCACGCCGCGCCAGTCGAGCTCGAGGCCGCTGTTCTCCAGCCCCAGGTTGCGCACGTTGGGCACGCGGCCGGTGGCGGCCAGCGCGTAGTCGAAGCGCTCCGTGACCGGGTTGCCGTCGAGGCCGGTGAAGCTGATCACCACCTCGTCGCCGTCGCGCCGCATCTCGCCCAGCGCCGCATCGGGATCGATGTAGAACTCCTGGCTGAAGCTGGCCACGGCGTTGGCCTTGATGGCCGGATCGGTGAGCGGGCCGACGCCGCCGCGCAGGCCGAACACGCGCACGTGCACGCCCAGGCGCGACAGGGCCTGGCCCAGCTCGAGGCCGATCACGCCAGGACCGAACACCGCCACGCGGCGCGGCAGGTCGTCCCACGCGAACACGTCGTCGTTGACCACCAGGCGGTCGCCGAACGCCTTGAGCGGCGGCGGCACCATCGGGCTGGAGCCGGTGGCGATCACCACGCGGCTGGCGCGCACCGTGGTGTGGCCGTCCACCGCCAGCACGGTGTTGTCGATGAAGCGGGCGTAGCCGCGGATCTTGTCCTCGGCGGGAATGCCGTCCACGCTGCGCACCACGAAGCCGACGAAGCGGTCGCGCTCGCGCTTGACGCGGTCCATCACCTCGCGGCCGTCGATGCGGATGGCGCCGTCCACGTGCACGCCGAACGGCGCGGTGTGGCGCAGCTCGTGCGCGGCCTCGGCCGCCGCGATCAGCAGCTTGGAGGGCATGCAGCCCACGCGGGCACAGGTGGTGCCGTAGGGGCCGCCTTCGATGATGACGGCGCGCTTGCCGGCGGCGCGCGCGGCGCGGTACGCGGCCAGGCCGGCGGTGCCGGCGCCGATCACGGCCACGTCGGTGTGGATGGTCTGCACGGTCTGCTCGCTCTGCGTGGTGGTCATGACGATGTCTTTCCTGGTGGAGTCTGCTTCAATCAGCGGACCCGATGGCGGCAGCCGGTGCCGCCATCGGGTCCGCCGACTGGGGGCGCGGCACTCGGCGTGCCGCGCCCTTGCGGCGGTGAAGCGTCAAACTGGAAACGTGGGGCGTGCGCGGACGCCCGGCGCGCTCAGCGCGCGAGGTAGGCCTCGAGCGCCTCGGCGCCGCCGACCAGGCTGCCGTTGATGAAGATCTGCGGCGCGGTCATGTTGCCGGACACGGCGCCCAGTACCTTGCCGCGGACCTTGTGCTCGAGCGGCACGTCGATGTACTCGTAGCCGTTGTCGGACAGCATCTGCTTGGCCTTGGCGCAGAACGAGCAGCCCACCTTGGAGAAGACCACGACCTGGTCGGGCTTCCTGGCGTCCGGGGCGATGTAGCTCAGCATGGTGTCGGCGTCCGAGACCTTGAACGGGTCGCCCGGCTCTTCCGGCTCGATGAACATCTTCTCGACCACGCCGTCCTTGACCAGCATCGAATAGCGCCAGCTGCGCTTGCCGAAGCCGAGGTCGGTCTTGTCGACCAGCATGCCCATGCCTTCGGTGAACTCGCCGTTGCCGTCGGGGATCATGACGATGTTTTCCGATTCCTGGTCCTTGGCCCATTCGTTCATCACGAAGGTGTCGTTGACCGAGACGCACAGGATCGCGTCCACGCCGTGCCTGGCGAAGACCGGGGCCAGCTCGTTGTAGCGCGGCAGGTGGGTCGACGAACAGGTCGGGGTGAACGCGCCGGGCAGCGAGAACAGGGCGATGGTCTTGCCCTCGAACAGGTCGGCGGTGGTCACCGTCTTCCATTCATTGTTTTCGCGGACGCGGAACGAGACGTTGGGGACGCGTTGACCTTCACGGGATTGCAGCATGGGTAGGGCTCCTGGGTGGCTTGGGGGTGGATGGCCGCGTGTTGCAGCGAAGACCCGATTCTGGGGGGACGGTCTTTATTTGTACAATTTATCGTCACAAATACGGCGATTGCAAATTACTATCGAAACGCCATAGCACGGACCTATCGCGCCGAAAGCGGCGCGCGAACGGGCCGGGCCGGCGCGTCTTCGGCGCGGTCCGGCGGACCGGGGAGGCGGGGGAAGCGATGCGGGAGGGAAGGAAGGCACCCGGGCGGGCGCCCGGGCGAGGGGAAGCGAGGGGAAGCGAGGAGAGGCGAAGCGGGCGCTACATGTCCTTGAGCCACCGCGACTCGACAAAGCCGCGGTCGTTGTAGAGGCGCATCAGCGTGTCCTTGGGAACGGCCTTGAGGCGCGACTTGGCGATCTTCCCGCCGCCGCCCTCCTCCCACGCGGACTCCCAGACGGTCGCCAGCGTCAGCGCGCCGTCGACCATCCGGGCGATCGTCGCCTCGCCGAGTTCCGCCCACATGGCGTCGAGCTGGCCGCGCCCCTTGTTCCTGAGGTAGCAGTCCACCACCGTCTCGGGCGGCAGCGCGGCGATCGTGCGCCGCATGAGCTGGACCACGGCGTCGGCCGCGGCGTCGCCGCCGGTGAAGCGCTTCTTCACGCGCTTGCCCCTGGCCTGCCGCGCCATGCGCGCGACCAGGTCGGGCGCGTTCGCGTCCAGCATCGCGGTCTCGTAGACCGAATGGACCTTTTCCTCCTCCGGGTGGCCCGGATGCCCGTGGTGCAGCTCGGAGACGTGCAGCGGCTGGCAGCCGTCGCCGATGTAGTGGGCCAGCACGCCGGCGGCGCAGACGTAGCCCGCCACGTCGCCGTCGCCGGCGAAGCCGACCATCGCCTCGTAGAGCTGCCTGACGCGGAACGGCAGCGCCCCGCGGTGCTTGTCGGCCGGCGACGGCGCCAGGGCATCGTAGAAGCGGGTCCAGGCCTGCGCCGTGCGCGAGGTCTTGTCCGCCGCCCACAGCGCCAGCAGCGTCTGCCCGGCGAATTCGCCCTCGCCGGGCTGGTCCATGTCCGCGAAGTGGTTGGCCTCGTCCATCTTGCGCGTGTAGCGCCACACCAGGTCCGGCACGTCGGCCAGCGCGACGAAGGCGGTGCGGTCGCTCGCGCCGGGCAGGTTGCCGGCGCTGACGTCCTCGTCGCTCACCGAGATGCGCTGCGCGTTCGCGGCGAGCAGCGTGGCCAGCTCCGGCGCGCCGGCCATGAAGCAGGCCGCGTAGCCGATCTTGTAGTGGCCGACCTTGCCCCAGTACTGGCTGTGCCCGACGTTCCAGTCGCGCACGATCTCGACGTCGAGCTGGCGGCATACCGCGCTCAGCGTGCTGGCCAGCGCGAACTCCACCGGCTGCGCACCGGCGCCGAAGAAGCCCTGCCCGCCCCACTGGATGCCGACCGGGCGGTACGCCCGCGTGCGCGCGTTCCCGCCCTGCCCGTCCTCCGCGCCCGGTCCCTCCTCCCCGGCCTTGCCGTCGCCGAGCGCCAGCGCGTCCGCGGCTTCGTCCCAGAACCACAGGCTGCCGGAATCGCCCGGGCGCGTGTCCACCGAGGCGGCGCCGGCCCGCGGCCCGATCAGCAGCTCGGCCACGTGGTCCGTGCCGCCGAGCGTGGCATAACGGAAGAACAGCCCCTGTATCTCGCCGCGCGCGCCGCCCTTGTCCGCGCCGGCCGCGCGGGCGAACACCGGGCAGCCGATGATGTCGAGGCCGAGCGTGTTGGCGTTGATGTCGAGCGGCGCCCCGATGCGCCCGACGCCGAGCACCTGGCAGGTCCACGACTGGATGTCGTCGATCAGCACCAGCCCGGCATCCAGCGTGACCAGCGTCTGCACGCCCGCGAAGCCGGGATAGAGGTCGGACAGCGGGTACTTGCCCGCCATGCGGCCCTCGGCGGTGCCGAGCTGGCGCTTGCCGCCGCGGTCGTAGGTGTAGAGGCGCTCGCCGGCATCGCCGGCCACGTGGCTGCTGGTCAGCGCGTAGGAGTACGCGCCGTCGGACACGATGCCGCCGATGGTGCCGCGCAGGGTGGTGCCCTGCGCGTCGCGGAAGATCGGATAACCGCCGCCGACGAGACCGGTCGGAAAGGACAGGCCGGCGCCGGCGGACAGGTCGGCCTGCCGCCGCGAGGCCAGCACCACGCAGGTGGGCACCACGCGCCCGTCCGGCAGGTACAGCCGGGGCGGGACGATGGCCTCCGGATGCCGGCTGAGCGTGTCGAGGCCAACCCACATATCCACGAACACCAGCACCGCGGGCCACGACCAGTCCCGGATGACGCTGTTCTCGAGCGTCCTGGGCGGGGCGCCCGCGCCCGGCGGGCGGTGGCTCAGCCGCGGGTCGCTGGCGTTGTCGTCGTCCTTGCGGATGCGGTAGCGGCCCACCGCGGTGCCCACCACGTGCGGCAGGTTGGCGATGTGGACGTGATAGCGGTCCCGCGCTTCGAGCAGGTCCTGCACGGTCAGCGACTTGAATTCGGTGCGGCGCGCGAATCGGTCCACGGGCTCCCCTCCTGCGTGGCGTTTGTGGTGGGTCCGGTGCCGGGACGCGCGGATCTTCCCACCCTTTCGTGCTTCCGCCCGCTCGTCTCTTCGTGCTCTGGCCGTTGGCCGCAGGCGGCCCGCGGGCACGCGCGCGGCGAAGGCCGTCCACCGGTTGCTGGGAATTATGTGCAATGGCCGGGAATTACCCAATAACCAATATTTACATCTGATATTCGAAATGCTTGTCGCATCTCCCATGTCAATTCCGTGACAGGTGAATTTGATTTTTCATTCGAATTTCCGAATATCGGAATGCCGCAAAACATCGCCACGGCATACCGCCGAAAGCACCGTCCTCGGACCGCGTCGGATTCCTCCGTCACCGCGCAAAGCGCCACAACGCAAGCCATTTTCGCTAACGGCCCGCCGGAACGAGGCCGGCGCCGGAGCCGAGGCACGGGGAAAGCACCTGCCCTTCCCAGGCCGCGCGTCCTAGGCAATGGCGTACCCCAGCACCGGAAAGGGCCGACATCTATTTCGGATATTTCGCAACGCAACTGCCCAAGGCGGCCTTTACATTTGTCACAATTGCCGCCCCCGATCCAGCGGCCTCCTCCAGGCCCCGGCAGCTCACCCAGTTCCTGCCGGCCCCCCTGCCTTTGACGAGAAATGCCTTATGTGCCGCTGTTTTCCCCCATGCTCCGCCAATAGTCTGCCGCCTCGGGGAACGCATCTGCCGGCCACGTGGCAGCCGCGCCGCCTGGCCCGCTGCCTCGCGGCGTCGCTGCTGGCGCTGTGCCTGCCCGCGCAGGCGGATCCGGCCCCGGCCACCGCCGTGCCGCCCGCCGCCCCCTTCAGCCTGCAGCTTCGCCTGGCGCCCTCGCCGGCCGCGGGCGGTGCGCAGTGGGCGGCGCCGCTGCCGGACAGCCCAGAGCTGGCCGCCTGGCGCCACGCCGGCGCCGGCCTGCGGGTCGGCGTGGCGGGCAACTACCTGCCGCCGTTCGACCTGGTCGACCTGGAAGGGGAATACCGCGGGATCTCGGCCGACTATCTCGCCGTGCTCGCCGCGCGCATGGGCGTGCCGCTGCGCGTCATGCGCTACCCGTCGCCGCAGGCCGCGCGGCGCGCGCTCGACCAGGGCGCGGTCGACCTCGTCACCACCGTGCTGGACGGCCAGCCCGGCGGCCTGCGCACCGCGCCCTACCGCGCGCACCGCCTGGTCGAGGTCATCTCGCGCCGCGACAGCCGCCACAACGAGGCGACGCGCGCCATCGGCTACCTGCGCGGCGAGGTCTCGCCCGCCGCGCTGGAGCAGGCCTACCCGGACGCGCCGCTGCGCGCGTTCGACAACCTGCTCGGCGCGCTCGACGAACTGGTGCGCAAGGCGGACTTCGTGATGGTCACCAGCGCCGCCGCGGCCAGCTACCTGATCGACCAGTACAGCTACGGCGAACTGACCGCGCGCAACTTCGCGCCGATCACCCCGGAGGGCGTGCGCTTCGCCGTCGCCGACCCCGCCCTGGGCAGCCTCGTCGAGCGCGCGCTGGCCGGCCTGCCGGCGGCGCTGCAGCGCCAGATCGACAATGCCTGGGTGCCTGGCTCGCTCGAATTCCACCTCGCCGACAAGCTCAACCTGTCCGCCGCGGAAAGCGCCTGGCTGGCGCGCCACCGCGACGTGCGCTACCTGGCTTCGCGCGATCTCGTGCCGTTCCAGTTCATCGGCGCCGGCCAGCAGCTCGAAGGGCTGACCGAGCAGGTGCTGCAACTGGTCGGGCAGCGCACCGGACTGCGTTTCGTGCCGTACTGGCCGGCCACGGCGGCGACGGCCAGCGCCGACCTCGACAGCGGCGCGCTGGACGTCGTGCCGATCCTGCCGATCAACCATCCGGACGCCGGCACCGGCAGCCTGCCGGTGAGCGCGCCGTACTACTCGGGCAACTGGGTGGTGGTCGCGCAGGCCGGCGACGACAGCATCCACAGCGTGGCCGACCTCGCCGGCAAGGTCGTCGCGGGACCGCCGTTCAACGGCATCCAGGAACTGGTGGGCGCCAGCTACCCGGTCAGCCGGCGCGAGACCGGCACCTACGAGGAAGCGTTCCGCATGGTGGCCGCGGGCAAGGCGGACGCCACCATCGCCAGCGCCTTCATGGCCGACTACATGCTCAAGCGCGCCTACGCGGGCCGGCTGCGCATCGCCGCGGCGACGGGCGGCATGCCGCTCGAGGTCGGCCTCGGCGTGACCCGGCAGCACCCGGAGCTGCTGGCCATCCTCAACAAGGCCCTGCTCAGCATCTCGCGCGACGACCTCGGCGCCATGCGCGCGCAATGGACCCAGGCCGGCGTGCCGGTGCTGGCCTGGCGCCAGCTGCTGCCGTGGCTGATCGCCGGCGCGGCCGTGCCGCTGGTGGTGAGCGCGCTGTTCCTGGGCTGGGTGACGTCGCTGCGGCGCCAGGTCACGCAGCGCAGCGCGGCCGAGCACGCCCTGCTGGACCAGCTCGCGTTCCAGGCCACGGTGCTGGACGGCATCCCGCAGCCGATCTTCCTGCGCGACAGCGCGCTGCGCATGATCACCTGCAACCGCGCCTACGAGGCGGCGCTCGGCACCTCGCGCGAAGTGCTGCGCGGCACCGCGCCGTCCTATGCGCGCGCCGTGATCAAGCCCGATATCGGCTCGCAGGAGCAGATGGACATCTACCGGCGCGTGCTGGACACCGGCCAGCCCTTCGCCGCGGACCGCCGCCTGATGGTCGACGGCGTGGCGCGCAGCGTCACCAGCTGGGTGACGCAGTTGCGCCGCGCCGACGGCGGCACCGCCGGCATCGTGGGCGGCTGGATCGACGTGACCGAGCGCGAGCAGATGCTGGCCGAGCTGGCCGGCGCCAAGGACCGCGCGGAGGCCGCGAACCGCGCCAAGTCCACCTTCCTGGCCTCGATCAGCCATGAGATCCGCACGCCGATGAACGCCATCCTCGGCATGCTGGAACTGATGCTCACGCGCCGCCGCGGCGAGCACGACCGCGAGCAGCTCGGCACCGCGCACAGCGCCGCGACCTCGCTGCTGTCGCTGCTCGACGACATCCTCGACCTGTCCAAGATGGAGGCCGGGCAGTTCACGCTGCAGCCGCGCGCGGCGAGCCTGCGCGACGGCCTGCAGGAGGTGGTGCGCATGTTCCGCCCGGTGGCGTCGCAGAAAGGGCTGGCGCTGACGCTGGACGCCGACGCGGCGGTCGCGCCCGCGCACATGGTGGACATGCTGCGCATCCGCCAGGTCATCGGCAATTTCGTCTCCAACGCGATCCGCTTCACCGAGCGCGGCGGCGTGCGCATCCGCCTGCATGGCGAGGCCGTGCGCGAAGCGCGGCAGGCGCTGGAGATCGTCATCGAGGACAGCGGCATCGGCATCCCGGCCGAGGCCATCGGCAAGCTGTTCCGCCCGTTCGCCCAGGTGGAGTCCGCCGGCCGCCCCAACATCGGCGGCACCGGGCTGGGCCTGTCGATCTCGCACAACCTGGTGCGCAAGATGGGCGGGCAGGTCACGCTGGAGAGCCAGCCCGGCCAGGGCACGCGGGTCCGGGTGCGGCTGGAGCTGCCGGTATGCGCCGCGGCGCCGGCGCTGGCGGCCCCGCCCGGGCCGCGCGGCGGCTTCGCGCCGTTCCCGCCGGGCCGGCGCGTCCTGGTGGTGGACGACCACGCGCCCAACCGCCTGCTGCTGGTGCGCCAGCTGCAGCGGCTCGGCATTGCCTCGTGCACGGCAGAAGACGGCGCGCTGGGCCTGCAGGCGATCCTGCGGGAGTCGCCCGACCTGGTGATCTGCGACTGCATGATGCCGGTGATGGACGGCTTCGGCCTGGCCAGCGCGGTGCGCGCGCGGCACGACGCCGCCAGCCGGGTGCCGATCATCGGCTGCACCGCCAGCGGCCAGACCGAGGACCACCGGCGCGCGCTGGCCGCCGGCATGAACACGGTGATCGTCAAGCCGGTCGGGCTGGCGGTGCTGGAGCGCACGCTGCGCGGTTATCTCGGCGCCGGCGCGGAGGTGGCGGAGGTGGCGGAGGTGGCGGCGGAGGTAGCGGCGGGGATGGCGGCGGGCAAGACCGCGGCGGAGATGGCGGAAGAACGGCCCGAAGACTGACTAGAGGCCGGCGCCGCCGCGCCGCGGCGCGGTCATGGCGTCACTGCCCCGGCGAGAGCCGGCAGCGCCGCGCGAAGTCGACCAGGTCCACCAGCGAGTTGACCTGCAGCTTGCCCATGATGCGGGTCTTGTGGCTGCTTACCGTCTTGTTGCTGATGAACAGCAGCTCGCCGATGGCCTTGTTGGACAGGCCGCGCACGAGCATCTGCAGGATCACGATCTCCTTGTCCGACAGCAGCATGAGCCGCTCCTCGTCGGCGCGCTGCGACACCGGCGGCAGGTCGCGCTCGTGGCGCATCTCGGGGAACACGGTGTAGCCGGCCATCACCGCCTCGACGCAGCGCACGATCTCCTTCATGTCCTGCATCTTGCTCACGAAGCCCTGCGCGCCGGCCTGCCGCGCGCGCGGCGCGAAGGTGGCCTGGTCCTGGCCGGAGATCACGAGGATGCGGATCGGCGGGTGCAGCAGCTTGAGCCGGGGAATCACGTCGAGGCCGCTGATGCGCGGGATGTCCAGGTCCAGGATGGCGAGGTCGGGCTCGAACTGCCGCACGGCCTCGATGGCCGCCTGGCCATTGTCCGCTTCCAGGATGTTGCTGACCCCCAGCACTTGCGACAACTGTGTCTTGATCACCAGGCGCAATGCCGGATGATCGTCGACGATCAGGATCGTTGCCACGCGCGTTCTCCCCAAGATTCCCAAAGACAGCTCATTCTCCGACTGCTCACGCTCCGCCCGCCTCCGGCGCCTTACCGTGATTTTGCGGGTGAAGCGCGGATTATGTTATGAAATTACGCCACGGGCGCCGGGAATTGTCTGCACAAAATGTCGGAAATTTCCCAAAAGAGTTGCGGCACTGCGGAATATGCACTTCCCCGACGGCGCCCGGGCGGGGGCCGGAAGGTGGCCAAGAGGTGGCCCGAAGGTGGCCGACGGCGCCCCGGCGAGCCGTCCGGCGCATGGCCGCCGCGCCCGCGGCCGCGATGCGGAAGTTTCAGCGGGGGTTGGCGGAAAAAACGCGGCGCGCCATGCGAAACGGCGCCGCGGCATGCCATGCGCGGCCGGCGCGCCCGCCGCGAAAGCCGCGAGCTACGGCGATTTGCCGAAATTTCGCAAACCGCCGCCGCGCCGTCGGGGATAAAGTCTGAAGCCGATGTCCTTGCCGGCGCCCCGCGCCGCCGTGCCCACCACGATCCCCGCGTGCCCGCGCACCGTCTTCCCGGATATGAGCCCATGCAGGCCGATGCTATGTCCTCCAAAACCCTAATCGTCATTGCCGACGACCATCCCGTCATGCTGCTGGGCCTGCGCGGCCTGCTGGCACAGTTCGACAGCGTGGAGATCGCCGGCGTCGCCCGCAACTCCACCGAGCTGCTCACGGTGCTGAGCCGGCGTCCGTGCGACATCCTGCTGACCGATTTCGTCATGCCGGGGGGTGCCCACGGCGACGGCATGCACATGCTCGAACTCGTGCGCAGCCACTATCCCGAGCTCTGGATCCTGGTCGTGACGATGATGGACAACCCCGGCCAGATCGGCAAGCTGGCGCGGTTCGAGCGGCTGTCGGTGGTGAGCAAGCTCGACGATGCGTCGCACATCGCGACCGCGCTGGGGCAGATGCTGGTCGGGCGCCGCTACCTGTCGCCAACCATCCAGGCGCTGCAGGACAGCGCCGGCATGCAGGTGGATCCGCGCGTGCGCTTCGGCGCGCTCAGCCCGCGCGAGATCAGCGTCATCCGCCTGTACCTGACCGGCATGTCGGTCAGCCAGATCGCGGCCAACCTCGGCCGCAGCATCAAGACCATCAGCACGCAGAAGATGTCGGCCATGCGCAAGCTGGGCCTGCGCGGCGACATGGACCTGTTCAGCTACGCCACCTCCACCGGCCTGCTCGGCCAGACGCGGCCGCACGCCGACGGCAAGCCCGCGGATGCCGCGGGCGAGGGCAGCCTGCCTTAACCCGCGGCGGCGGCCTCAGGCCTGTCCGCGCGGGTGGCGCTGCGCGGCGCCGGCATCGGTATCGACCCCGGCGCGCCACGGCTGGCCGGGGCCGACGTGGTCGCCGGGGGCCGCGGGCGCGGCCTGCATCTCGAAACCGGGATCGGGCAGGGGCACGGTGATCGTCGCCATCAGGGACAACGGGCACCACCAGAGCGCTTTCAACAGATTCATTTGTCCCCTCCTTGCCCGCATCGGGGCCGAAGACCACGGCCGGTGACGACTGACCGGCTATCCGGCTTTATTCGATGCATTTCACCATGAATGCCGTGGACTGTTCCACCGCATAACGGCTGCCGGAAGGCCTCAATTGAGGGTTGTCACAAACATTTCATCGTGCTACGCGCGGAACGTGCCGTCCCGCGCACGTGCAAGCATGGACGCGGCCGCCGGCGCGCGGCGCGAGGCGGTCCGCGCGAACCCCGGCACACAGTGAGTTCGAGGGTTCACGGGTTCGCGCGCGGCGCCGGCGAGGCGGCGCTCAGCAGATCCGCCAGCCGGGCGTGCCGGGGTCTTCGAGCGGCGTGGCGCGCAGGTAGCTGGTGGTCTCGCCGCAGCGCTCGCGGTTGCTGCGGCGCAGCTGCAGGCCGTTGAGCACCCCGCCGATCACGTTGGCGCGCGCGCGCTCGAGCTGCTTGAGGGCCTCGCTCACCTTCTCCTGCGGCGTGCAGTCGGCGCGCACGAACAGCAGCGTGGAGCCGGCCAGGCGCCCCACCAGCGCCGCGTCCGCCACCGCCAGGATCGGCGGCGTATCCACCAGGATCAGGTCGAAGCCGGCGTCGCAGGTCAGCAGCAGCTCGCGCAGCGCCGGCAGCATCAGCAGCTCGGACGGGTTCACCGGCCGCGTGCCGGCGGCGAGCAGCCACAGGCCGGGCACCGCGGTGGGCCGGATCGCATCGTGCAGGGCCAGCGTGCCGCACAGCAGGTCGGCCAGCCCCGGCATGCCCTCCAGCCCGAACTGGCCGGCCACGCGGGCGCGGCGCAGGTCGCCGTCGACCAGCAGCACGCGCATGCCGGCCTCGGCCGCCAGCACCGCCAGGTTGACCGCGCCGAAGGTCTTGCCGGCGCCCGCCGACGCGCTGGTGACGGCGACGATGTGGTTGGCCGCGCCCTCCATCGCGAAATGCAGCGCCGCGCGCAGCGTGCGCAGCCCTTCCACGGCCGGCGCGTGCGGATATTGCCGCGCCAGCAGGTAGCGGTCGTGCAGCGCGGGCGGCGGCTCGCCGGCCGCCTCCGGCTGCATCGTGGCCGGTGAGACCGCGCCGCGCAGCGCCGCGCGCGCGCCGTCCACGCCCGACGGCAGGCACATGGCCTGGGCCCGCTCGCCGGCCAGCAGCGTGGGCGCGATCAGCGAGCGCGGCGACGCCTGGCTGCGGCGCTCGAGCTCGGCCTGCTCGGGACTGAACACCACCTCGCCCACCATCGGCAGCGCCAGCGTGCTCTCGATCTCCGGCGCGCTGTCCATGCCCTGGCGCGCGCGCCCCTTGTAGACCGCCAGCGCGGCGCTGGCCAGCAGGCCCAGCAAGGCCGCCAGCGCGGTCAGCAGGCCCCGCTGCGGGCCGACCGGCAGCGCCGGGGCCACGGCGAAGTCCACCAGCCGCACGTCGCTGGTGCGGTCGGACTGCGCCAGCGCCAGTGCCTGCGCCTGGCGGCGCAGGGCCATGTAGGTGTCCTCGGCCACCTTCACGTCGCGCGTCAGCGAGGCCGATTCGCGCTCGGCCTCGGTCAGGCCCTTGCGCTGCGTCTCCAGGTTGCGGCGGTCGCTGGCGAGCTGCTGGAGCTGGTCGTCGACGGCCTGCACTTCCTGGCTTTCGGTGGTGTACTTGCGCAGCAGGCGCGCGCGCTCGATGCGCAGCGCGGAGATCTGCTTCTGGTAGTCGATGCTGCCGCTCAGGTACGACTTCGATTCCTCGGTGGGCTGCATCGAGCCGGCGCGGGCGCGGTAGCGCGCGAGCGCGGCCTCGGCCTGCTCGAGCTGCGCCTTCACGCGCGGCAGCTCGCCGGTGATGAAGTCGAGCTGCTGGTCGGCCTGCTCGCGCCGCTGGCCGACCTCGGTGTCGGAGATCGAGTGCGCCACCGCGTTGACCACGGCGGCGGCGCGCGCGGGGTCGCCGTCGCGCCAGGCGATGCGCACCGCCTGCGGCGCGGCGCCGGCCGTGCCCGCGACCGTGCCGGCCGTGCCCGGCTGCGCTTCCACCATGAGCCCGCGCACCAGCAGGTCGTAGGCCGTGACCGGGTCGCGCCGCGTCAGCGTGAAGCGCGTGCCCGCGCGCGCGTCCAGCCGCGCCAGCTTCATCGACACGCCTTCGCCGCGCACCACGTCGCCGGCCTTGCCGGCGAGCAGCGTGGCGCCGTCGGCGCGCTCCAGGCGGAACTCGCCGTCGCCGAGCGCCACCAGCGTGAGCGGCTGGTTGAGCAGGGCCTCGGGCACGTTCAGCGCCAGCACGTCGATGCGCTCGCCGCCCCAGGCATAACCGGACAGCGCGTCCAGGCCCGCCGGCGGCGCCAGCGGCGCGCCGTCGGCGGCGCCGGCGAAGCGCGCCCACAGCGGCCCGATGAGCGGCACCACGCGCGGCGCCGCGACGATGTCGAGCCGGGACTCGCGCACCACCGGCGTGAGCACCGCGCGGCTGGTCAGCGCGTCCGGGCGCAGCTCGCCGGCGGGCGGCGCGGCGGACTGGCCGCCCGGGCCGCTTCCCTTGCCCGCCTCGGGCCGCGCCTCGGGCCGCACCAGCACGTCGGCCTGGTAGACCGCGGGCAGCGACCACGCATAGATCGCGCCGCACAGCGCCGCGCCGGCGGTGGCGCCGGCGATCATCCCGGCATGGTCGTGCCATGCGCGGGCCATGCCGCGGCGCACGGCCGCGGCCGGCGCCCGGAATGCCGGCGCGGGGCCGGCTTGGGTGAAGGTATTCACAGGCAGCTCCCTGAATGGGCTGAATGCGACGGATGCGCGCCGGCGGAGCCGGGCCGTGCCCGGCCGCCGCCGTCGAGCAGGCACAGCTCGGCGGGCCGCCCGGACAGCAGGCGCCCGTACTCGCGCGTGACCAGGCCATAGCATTCGCAGGCGTGCAGCTCCAGCCGGCGCCGGTCGATTAGCGTGATGTGGCCCCGGCTGTAATGGATCAGGCCCAGGTCGGCGAGCTTGCCGGCGGCCTCCGTCACCCCTTCGCGGCGCACGCCCAGGCGCGCGGCGATCACCTGCTGGGTGATGGCGATCTCGTTGGAGCACAGGCGGTCGGCGGTCAGCAGCAGCCAGCGGCACACCTGCTGGCTCAGCGAGTGGTAGCGGTTGCACACCGCGGTCTGCGCGATCTGCGTCATCAGCGCCTGCACGTACAGCAGCGCCGCGCGCAGCGTGGCCGGCGAGCGCAGCAGTTCCTGCCGCAGCCGCACCGAGCTCAGGCGGAAGCCGTAGCCCGGGGTCTGCACCTCGAAGCGGAACGGCATGGCCTGCCCGCCCGTGACCACCGGGATGCCGACCATGCCCTCGCTGCCCACGGTGGCGATCTCGATGGCGGTGCCGTCCTCGAGGAAGGACAGCATCGACACCACCGCGGTGGTCGGGAAGTAGACGTGGTTGGTGTGCTGGCCGGTATCGCAGAGCAACTGCCCCGGGCGCATGCGCACCAGCTCGACGTAGTCGGAGAGCGCGCCCCAGTCTTCGCGCGGCAGGCCGCGCAGCAGCAAGTTCACGTCCGGAGACAGTCGCTGGCCGTACATAGTCGTTCCCTCCGCCAATCCTGGCCGCTCTCCTGGCCGCTCTCGTGGCCGCCCGCGCGCGGCGCCGGCCGGCGGCACGCCACGCATGCCGCAAGATCTGCGCCAATGCCGGCCCGCCGCGGCTGCGTTCGTGATTGCTGGCAACACCGTCACGCCTGTCACCTCCCGCTGCGTCAAGTGACGCCCGGCTACTCCTTCGGCATCGGCATCAGCCCGGGCCCGGCCGGCGCGATCGCGGCCGCCGCGAGCGCCAGGCTCTCCTCCGGCACGGCCGCGGGTGCCTTGCGCGGCGCCTCCGCGTCGCTCTTGTACGTCGCGCCCGGCATGGCGACCTCGCGCGCGATATGCTCGCCCAGCCGCAGCGACAGCGCGGCGATGGTGATGGTGGGGAAGTTCGCGCCCACGGTCGGGAACACCGAGCTGCCCGCCACGTAGAGGTTGGCCAGGCCGTGCACGCGGCAGTTGCGGTCCACCACGCCCGATCTTGGCGAATCGTGCATGCGCGTGGTGCCCATGTGGTGCCACGTCCCTTCGAGCGAGGCCGGCCACGGCTGCCCCTCGGTGGGCGGATCGAGCGTGACCTGCGCCACGCCGCTGCGCTGCAGCTCGTCGGCCAGCAGCGCGAAGGTGCGGTCGAAGGTGCGCTGCACCAGGCTGCCCACGCGCCAGTGCACGCGCACGCGCGGCAGGCCGAGCCGGTCGCGCTGGTCGCACAGCGTCACGCGGCTGTGCGGATCGGGCTCCGCTTCCACGATGGCCTGCATCTTGACGCCGGTGATCAGCGAGCGCGGCTGCAGCAGCCGCGTCAGCCCGAAGCCCACGGTGTCGATCGGGTGCGCGGCCATCGTCAGCAGGTCGCGGCTGACCTTGCGCCCGGGCTGCTCCTTCTTCAGCAGCGCCTGCTTGGCGCGGATCAGCGCCTCCGCGCCGCGGCTGCCCTCGCCGTAGAACAGCGAGAAAAACCACACGCGCGAATTGAGCAGCCCCTCGCGCTCCAGCACCGCCGGCTTGAGCGCGAACTGCGAGGACACGTGCGTGCCGTGGGCTTTGACCGCCGCGTTCTGGTAGTGGTATTTGATGTCGTACAGCTTGTTGCGCTCCCACGCCCTGCTGAAGCGCACGCTGCCGGACATCAGGCGCGGATGGTCCATGAAATAGCGCCCCACGAGGTCGGCGCCGTTGCCCAGCCCGGCCGGCTGCACGCCGTTCGAGGCCAGCAGCAGGCGCGCGTTCTCGATGCCGCCGGTGGCCAGCACGAACAGCCGCGCCGCCACCTTGAGGCGCCGCCCGCTGAGCGTGGCCACCGACACCCGCGTGACCGACGAGGCATCCGCATTGGCGTCGATGTTGACCACGTTGGCGTACAGGTAGACCTTGACGCGCTGCGACTTCTCCAGTTGCGGGCGGTACAGCTTGCCGAAGCGCGCCGGCGGGCTGAACTGCGAGATGGTGTCGCGGATGTGCCCGCCGGTGAGCGGCAGGCGCCGCACGTCGTGGCGCCGGATGGAAGCCTCCCAGTAGGCCGGGTCGAAATTGTTGGGCCCGAGCTTGAGCAGCGCGTGGGTGCGCTCGTAGAACGGCGTGAGCTCGTCGAGCCCGAACGGCCAGCCGCTGTGCGCGACCCAGCTGCGCCGCTCCAGGTCCCACGGGTCCAGCGGCCGGCACCAGCCGCCCCAGCAGTTGCTGCTGCCGCCGAGATAGCGGCTGCGGCAGCCGTCGGCGAAGGCGTAGGGCAGGCCGGTGTTCTCGCCGCGGTAGAGGTCGCGGGTGTCGTCGTCGGCGCTGTAGCCGCCGCTTTCCAGCAGGCAGGCATCGATGCCCAGGCGGTCCATCTCCAGCGCCAGCGTGATGCCGGCCACGCCGGCACCGATGATGCAGACGGTGCTGTGCACGACGGTGTCGTCCTGCAGTTTTCTTGTGTCGATGAACATGGCCTGCTCCCCGCTCGCCGGACGCGCGGCCCGGCGGCAACCCCTTCGCTGTCGATCCATCTTCCTACGGCGTGCTCGCCGGCGTTCGCCAACATTGCGCCAACGGCGGCCAAGCGCGCCCGCCCTCGCCTCCCCTCGCCTGTTCTTCCGCGCCGGCGTCAGCCGTCGCCGGCGCGCCAGCCCGGCACCGGCACCGCGCGCGCGGCCTCCTGCGCCGGCTTGCGGCCATGCTCGTGCGCGGGCGGCTCGGCCTGCAGCACGCGCAGCAGGTCGCCGGCCATGCCCTCGACCGAGAAGCGCCGCGCGAAGCTGGCCTGCGCGCACGCGCGCATGGCACCGCGCTCGCGCTCGCCCAGGGCGAACCAGCAGCGCAGCAGCGCTTCCGTGCCCTGCGCCGTGTCCGGCGCGGCCAGGCCGGCGCCGTCGCCCTCGACCTCGCGCCAGATGTTCACCTTGTCGGAGATCAGCACCGGCACGCCGCACGCCATCGCCTCGGCCACCGCGATGCCGAAGTTCTCCTGGTGCGAAGGCAGCACGAACACGTCGCTGGCGCGGAACGCGCCCCATTTCATCGGGCCGTCGAGCATGCCGGGCCAGCTCACGCGCGCGCCGATGCCGGCCGCCGCCGCCTGCGCGCGCAGCCGTTCGCCCCAGCCCGCGCCGTCGGGGCCGGCCATCACCAGGTGCGCGTCGGGATAGCGCGCGGCGGCGCGGCCGAACGCCTCGATCAGCAGGTCGCAGCCTTTTTTCTCGTGGATGCGGCCGAGGAACAGCACGATGCGCTTGCCGCGCAGCTCGGGATGCGCGGCCAGGAAGCGCTCGCGCGGCGGCACGCCGGGCGCGTCTTCCGGCGGCGGCGCCTGCGTGCCGAAGCTGACCACGCGCGCGCGCGCCCGGTACAGCCAGAACGACCGAGCGGCCAGACGGCGCTCTTCCTCGGCGGTAAACAGCACCGCCCGCGCGTCGCGCAGCACGCGGTATTCCGCCCACGGCCAGTACAGCCATTTCTTCAGGTGCTTGAGCGGATAGGCGCGCTTGAACCACGGGTCGAGCATGCCGTGCGGGTAGACGTAGTAGGGCACGTCCAGCTTGCGCAGCGCGCGCCAGGTCCCGAAGCCGTGGTATTGCCACAGGCCGTTGACGATCACCGCGTCGAACTCGCGCGCGTGCGCGCGCAGCCACGGCACCAGCCGCGGCGAATAGTGATAGAAGCCGCGCGCCGGCCCGAGCGCATGCAGCGGCAGCGTGAAGCCGGCCACGCCGGGCGCGTCCGGCGCGTCGAGCGACAGCACCTCGACCTTGTGGCCCAGCGCCAGCAGCTGGGCGCTGCCCTGGCGCACGCTTTCCACCGGACCGCCGCCGCGCGGATCGACCGACGCCAGTACATGGAGGATCTTCATGTGGACGCCCCGCTCGGTTGATGGCGCAGGCGCGGCACCTGCGCGGCCGGGTCCGCCGCGGCTGCCGCGACCACCGCCGGCGCCGGCAGCGGCAGCGGATGCGGGTAGGCGCCGCCGGGCAGCGGCGGCCACGCCGGCGCGACCGGCCCGGCAGCCTCGGCAGCCGGCGCTTCCTGCCTGCCGCGGGCCTCGGCGCGCAGCAGGCGCGCATGCGTGGCCACCAGCAGGCCCAGCGCCACGCCGTACAGCAGGCCCGAGAAGCGCGGCCCGAGCGGATTGCCGCCGATCGAGGCGGCCGGCAGCGAGGCCAGCACCAGCAGCGCGCGCCCGAGCACGGCCAGGTACGGCGCGTCCGGCGCCACGCGGCGCCAGTGGCGGTAGGCCACGCTGCCGCGGTACAGCGCGTACAGCACGATCGCCGGCAGGGCGATGCCGAACAGCAGGCCGCCGGCGAACAACTGGTAGACCCAGAAGTTGTGCCCGGCCGTCCATTCGTTGATGGCGTAGAACTCCTTCTCGGTCATCTGCCCGGTGAGCGCCGGCAGGTAGGCCGGCGAATAGCGGTAGTAGTGCCCGTAGCCCTTGCCGACCAGCAGCGAGGTCTTGTTCTGCGTGACCTGGTCGTACTGGTCCTTGAGCTCGGCCAGGCGCGTGGCGGTGGTCGGGTCGATGCCGGACTCGGTCGCCTTGGCCGCGGCGAGGCGCTGCGTCCAGTGCGCGGCGACGCTCGGGAACAGCGCCGAGCCGATCAGCGCGGTGCCGCCCGCGAGCGTGGCCGTGATGACCGTGGCACGCAGCGCCGCGCGCATCAGGTGCCGGATCGACGGCGCGCTGAGCCAGGTCGCGAACAGGAACAGCAGGGCCGTGCCGACCAGCAGGCTGCGCGTCACGCTCAGCATCTCGATCACCACGCTGACGATGAACAGCAGCAGGTTCATCTTCGTCACCCGCCGCGCGATGACAAACTCATGCAGCAGCACGCCCTGCAGCACCAGGAAGGCCGGCGAGACGATGCGAAAGCGCACGTTCTCCAGCCCGCCGCCGACCGCCATGCCATAGGCGAAGGTAAACAGCAGCGACACCGCCACCGCGTTGAACATGACGCCCTCGATGTACGCCAGCCGGTCCTCCGGCCACGGATGGCGCGCCGCCAGGTAGCCGAGCAGCAGCAGCAGGAACGGCAGCAGCACGCGCAGGTAGTTGCCGAGGTCGTTGCCCTGCACGAGCTGGGCCACCAGGCTGCCCGGCACCGTCAGCAGCAGCGCCGCCATCGCCAGCCGGCTCAGTTGCGTGCGCCCGGTGAAGCGCGGCGCGATCAGCGCCAGCGCCGCGGCCGCGCCGACGGCGGGCACCGTCAGCAGGATCTGCAGGATCCGCGTGCCGTTCTCGTCCACGCTCTTGAAGTCGAGCGCGAGCGGATACAGCATCAGCCAGATCCACAGCGGTGCGAAGCGGTTGCGCATGGCGGCAGCCCTCCGTCAGCCGCGGCGGGCCCGCGCGGCGCGCGCGCGCCGCCGCGCCGGCCGGCCCGCGCATGGCGCGGCCATGCCGCTGCCCGCGGGCAGCGCTGCCTGTTGTGTAGCGGACATCTTGCTTTTCCCCCAACTGTTCTTGTACCCGTCCAGCCCGGCTTGCCTGTTCCTCCGCTCTCCCCTTGTCCTTTGCCTGTTCCCTACGTGTGTTGCGGCGCTACTCCGTCTTGCCCGGCCGCAACGCGTGCGCCGCCAGGTCTTCCGCGCCGCGCGGGTCCGCCGCCTGCGGCTGCTCGGGGCCCTCGCCGCACAGCGCGCGCAGCCGCGCGTCGAGGCGCGCGAGCACGGCGCCGGAGGACAGCGTGGCCTCGGCATAGGCGCGCGCCGCCGCGCCCAGCCCGGCGCGGCGCGCGGCGTCCGCGGCCAGCGTCTTGATGGCGGTGGCGAGCGCATCGATGTCGTCGGGCGGCACCGCCACGCCGCGCCCCGCCACCGCGGCGAACAGCTCGGTGCCGGCATTGGCCATCGCCACGGTCGGGCGGCCGCTGGCCAGCATGCCGGTGAGCTTGGACGGCATCACGAGGTCGGCCGCGTCGCCGCGCTGCGGCAGCACGTGGATGTCCGCGAGGTTGAGCAGCTCGTTGAGGCGGTCGGCCGGCTGCAGCGGCAGGAAGCGGCAGTTCTCCAGGCCCGCGCAGTAGGTCTCGAGCATGGGCCGCGCCGGGCCGGTGCCGCAGAACACGAAGGTGATGCCGGCATGGCCGGCCAGCGCCGCCACCGCGCACACCAGCACTTCCAGGCCCTGCTTCTCGCCCATGTTGCCGGCGTACAGCACCACGATCTGCCCGGGCGCGATGCCGAGCTCCCCGCGATAGGCGCTGGGCCGCCCGAGCGGAAAGATCGCCGCGGTGTCGACCCAGTTCGGCAGGCGGAACACGCGCGCGGCGCTCACGCCCTTGCGCGCGGCGTGCTCGGCCATCTTTTCCGAGATGGTGGACACCACGTCGAAGCGGCGCATCAGGAAGCGCTCCACCGCCAGCGCCGCGCGCCGCAGCCACGGGCGCCGCAGCAGGCCCAGCCCGAAGGCGGCGTCGACCTCGTAGTCCTGCACGTGCAGCCAGCTCCTGGCGCCGGCCAGGCGCGCCAGCGCCAGCGCCGCCGGCACGCTCATCAGGCTGGGCGCCACCGCGATGACGGCGTGCGGGCGCCACGCGGCCTGCGCCGCCAGCGCGGGCAGCGCGCCCAGCGCGAAGCTGGCCAGGTGCAGCAGGCGCGTGGCGCCGGTGGGCCGGCGCGGCACCCACAGCGGGGCGCGGTAGACCCGCACCCCGCCGCGCCACTCGCGGCTGTAGCGCGTGGCCGAATAGCCTTCGCCGACGCGCCAGTCCGGGTAGTAGGGCGGCGCGCAGACCACGCGGACCTCGTGGCCGGCGGCCGCCAGCGCCTCGGCCATCTCGGCCGTGTACTTGCCGGTTCCGGTCAGCTCCGGTGCGTAGTTCTGTCCGCAGACGAGGATTCTCACGGGTCGCTCCATCGAATTTGCGCGCGTGGCCCTGGGGCCGGGATGCCGCCGGCGCTTCAGGTCCGCACGCCGCCGGCGTGCTGGCGCAGGTCCGGCTCGCTGAGCATCGCCGCGCAGCCGCGCGCGATGTTCGATGCCGCGCTGGCGGGATCGAAGCGCCGGATCACGGCCAGGCAGCGCTCGGCGGTGGCCTGGGTATCGGCGAAGGCCGCCACCGCGCGCGCCATGCCGGCCTGCAGCGCGGCGGCGTCGCGCACCGGCACCGCGAAGCCGGTCTCGCCTTCCAGCACCAGTTCGGGCACGCAGCCGCAGATGTCGCTGGCCACCGTCGGGCAGCCGTGGCTGAGCGCCTCGTTGACCACCAGGCCCCACGGCTCGCTGTAGCTCGGCAGCACCATGCACAGCGCGCGGTAGTACTCCTGCGACAGCTCCTCGTCCTGCTTGCTGCCGACCAGCTCCACCGCGTCCTCGATGCCGAGGCTGGCCGCCATCTGGCGCAGCGTGCCGGCCAGCGGGCCGGTGCCGACCATGCGCAGCGTCGCCGCGGGCAGTTGCCCGCGCAGCCCGGCGAAGGCGACCAGCAGGGTATCGAGCCCCTTTTCCTCGGACAGCCGGCCCACGTAGAGGAACACCGGCTTGCCGTCGGCGCGGTGGCTCAGCCGCTGGCGCACCACCTGCTCGGGCTGGTACGTGGCCGGCATGGCGGCCGCCTGGCATGGCGTGAAGATGCGCTCGGGCCGCGCGCCGAGCGACATCAGGTATTCGCGGCTGCGCTCGCCGAAGCCGAAATAGCCGTGGCACAGCGAGAAGAACAGCCGCTTGGGAATCGACGTCACCATGCGCCGCGGCCGGTCGTGCCCGGTGGAGTCGCAGAACACCGCGCGCCGCTTGCCGGTGACGATGCAGGCCAGCAGCATGGCCCAGTATTCGGGCCGGTGGTAGCCGGGCAGCACCACCAGCTCGCTCCTGGCCTTGATCACTTCCCAGGTCAGGCGCGCGGTCATCTTCCAGCGCGGCACGTCCTCGTAGCAGCCGGCGTAGAGCTGGTGCATCGGGTACTTGTGGAACGAGTAGTCGACGTCGGAGAAGCCCACGCGGTAGTACTCGGTCTCCGCGATCTGCACCATCGTGTAGCGGATCGGGCTGGCCGCCGACTGGCTGTACAGCGCCGACAGCACGGCGCCCTTGTGGCGCGACCAGACGACGTTGTGGAATATGGTCACTGAAGCTGCCATGATTCGCTCCTTTATCTCGTCACTCGATGACGGCGCTTGCCTGTGCGCCGGCCTCGGCCGGCGCACCCCCGGGCATCACGCCGTCCCTGCGCGCCGCGTACTCCCGGTAGACGGCTTCGAGGCCTTGGTCGAGGCCGATCGCGGGCTGCCAGCCAAGCTGCGCGAGGCGCGACACGTCGAGCCGCTTGCTCGGCGTGCCGTCCGGCTTCGCGGCGTCGAACACCAGGCCGCCGCGAAAACCCGCCACGCGGCAGATGCGCTCGGCCAGCTCGCGGATCGGCAGGTCGGCGCCGGTGCCCACGTTGAACACGCCTTCGGCCACGCCGCGCTCGAGCACGAACAGCGTCGCCGCGGCGAGGTCGTCGACGTGGAGGAATTCGCGCCGCGGCGTGCCGGTGCCCCAGACCTGCAGGCTCGGCGCGCCCTCCTTGACCGCGGTGTAGGCCTTGCTGACCAGCGCCGGCAGCACGTGGCTGGTGGCCAGGTCGTAGTTGTCGTTGGGGCCGTACAGGTTGGTCGGCATCAGCGAGACGTAGCGCGTGCCGTACTGCCGGTTGTAGGCCTCGCACAGCTTCAGCCCGGCGATCTTGGCGATGGCGTAGGCCTCGTTGGTGCGCTCCAGCGGCCCGCTCAGCAGGTACTCCTCGCGGATCGGCTGCGGGCAGTCGCGCGGATAGATGCACGACGAGCCGAAGAACACCAGCCGGCCCACGCCGGCCTGGTAGGCGGCGTGGATCACGTTGGTCTCGATCGCCAGGTTCTCGTAGAGGAAGTTGACCGGCCGCAGCGCGTTGGCGAGGATGCCGCCGACGCGCGCCGCGGCCAGCAGCACCACGTCGATGCCCTCGTCGGCGAAGAAGCGGTGCACCGCGCCCTGGTCGGTCAGGTCCAGCTCGGCGCGGCTGCGCGTGACGAGGTTGCGGTATCCCGCGGCGCGCAGCCGGCGCAGCAGCGCGGAGCCCACCATGCCGTTGTGCCCGGCGATATAGATGACGGCGTCTTTTTTCATGGCTCTCGATGCTCGATGGTCGTTTCGCTTGCGGATCGGCCCTACTCGTGGTGTTCCAGCGCCTGGAAGCCGGCCAGCGTCACCAGCGCGTCGCGCCGGGCGATCTGGAAGTCGGCCCGCACCATCTCCTTGACCAGCCTGGAGAACGGCGTGGCGGGCGACCAGCCGAGCTTGTCGTGGGCCTTGGACGGATCGCCGAGCAGCGTCTCCACCTCGGTCGGGCGGAAGTACTTGGGATCCACGCGCACGATCACCTTGCCCGGCGACAGGCGGGTCTCCTTGCCCTGCACGCGCTCGACCACGCCCACCTCGTCCACGCCCGTGCCTTCGAAACGCACCGTCACGCCGAGCTCGGCCGCGGCGCACTGCACGAACTCGCGCACGCTGTATTGCACGCCGGTGGCGATGACGAAGTCCTCGGGCTTTTCCTGCTGCAGCATCAGCCACTGCATCTCGACGTAGTCGCGCGCGTGGCCCCAGTCGCGCAGCGCCGACAGGTTGCCCAGGTAGAACTCGTCCTGCAGCCCGACGGCGATGCGCGAGATCGCGCGCGTGATCTTGCGCGTGACGAAGGTCTCGCCGCGCACCGGGCTTTCGTGGTTGAACAGGATGCCGTTGCAGGCGTACATGCCGTAGGCCTCGCGGTAGTTGACCGTGATCCAGTAGGCGTAGAGCTTGGCCACCGCGTAGGGGCTGCGCGGATAGAACGGCGTGGTTTCCTTCTGCGGAATCTCCTGCACCAGGCCGTACAGCTCGGAGGTGGAGGCCTGGTAGAAGCGCGTCTTCTTCTCCAGCCCGAGGATGCGGATGGCCTCGAGCAGACGCAGCGTGCCGAGGCCGTCGGCGTTGGCGGTGTACTCGGGTTCCTCGAACGACACCGCCACGTGGCTCTGCGCCGCCAGGTTGTAAATCTCGTCGGGCAGCACCTGCTGGATCACGCGCAGCATGCTGGCCGCGTCGGTCAGGTCGCCGTGATGCAGGAACAGGCGCCGGTCGGGGTCATGCGGCTCGCGGTAGAGATGGTCGATGCGGTCGGTGTTGAACAGCGACGTGCGGCGCTTCACGCCGTGCACCTCGTATCCCTTTTCCAGCAGCAGCTCCGCGAGGTAGGAGCCATCCTGTCCGGTGATGCCTGTGATCAGAGCAACCTTGTGCGACATTGCGTTTCTCCTGCCGTGCGTTGGTGTTGGTGGGGCGGGTGTGAGGAAGAGGCGGCCGGCGCCCGGCTAGCGCGCGCCGCCCTGGTAGCCGTAGTAGCCGCCGTAGCTCGAGCGCAGCTGCAGCGGCGGCTTGGGCACGTCGGTCAGCAGCACGCCCTGCAGCAGCACGCTGCCGTTGTTCAGGCGCCGCGCGGTCTCGGCCACCTCGTTGGCGGAATGGCGGCCGTGCCGCACCACCAGCAGCGTGGTGCCGGCGTGCCGGCCCAGCAGCGCGGCGTCGGTCACGGCGAGCACGGGCGGCGTGTCGATGATCACCATGTCGTAGCGCTGCTTGAAGCAGTCGAGCAGGGAGTCCAGGCGGTCGCCCATCAGCAGCTCGGCCGGGTCGCCCGGCAGCGTGCCGCGCGGCAGCACGTCCAGCCCCGGCAGCACGTCATGCGCGACCGCCGATTCGATGTCGGTGCCCATCAGCGCGTCCGACAGGCCCGGCACCTGCGGCAGGCCGAAATGCGAGTGGACCTCGCCGCGGCGCATGTCGCCGTCGATCAGCAGCACGCGCTTGCGTCCGGTGGCCACCAGCGCGGCCAGGTTGACCGACATGAACGACTTGCCCGCGTCCTGGCTGGCGCCGGTGAGCATCACCACGTTGTTCCTGGCGCTGGCCAGCGCGCCCTGCAGGCTGGTGCGCAGGCTGCGCACGCCCTCCACCGCGATGTCGTCCGGCGCGCGCGCGGCCAGCACGCTCTGGCGGCTGCGGCCCAGGCGCAGCTCGCGCTGCAGGCGCAACTGGGTGCGGCTGCGCGGCACCACCGCGCACACCGGCACGCCCAGCATCCGCTCGAGCTCCTGCGGGTTCTCCACGCCGCCCCACAGCCCCTTGCGCAGGAACGCCAGCAGCGCGCCCAGCACCAGCCCCACGCCGCCGCTGATGAGCACCAGCACGGCGCGCTGCGGGCGCACCGGCTCGTCGGCCGGCTCGGCGAAGTCCACCACGCGCACGTTGCCCACCTGCCCGGCCTTGATCACGCGCAGTTGCTGGGCGTTGTTGAGCAGGTTGGTGTACAGCTCGGTGTTGACGCGCACGTCGCGTTCGAGCCGCACCGCGGTCTGCTCGGTGTCGGGCAGCACCGAGACGCGGCGCTTGAGCGCGCCCTGCTGCGCGGTCAGCGTGGCGATCTGCGCGGTGATCGCGCTTACCGCCGGGTTCTCGTCGGTATAGAGCGTGCGCACCTCGGCCAGGCGCGTGGTCAGCTTGTCGAGCGAGGCCTTGTTGTCGACGATCTGCTGCAGCAGCAGCCGGCTTTCCTCGCCCAGGTTGACGGTGCCCTGGCGGTTGCGGAAGGCGTTGTAGCGCTCCTCGGCCTGGTCCACCTGCTTGCGCAGCGCCGGCAGCTGCTGGTCGAGGAAGGCCAGCGTGTGCTCGGCCTCGGCCGAGCGGCGGCCGATGTCCTGCTGCACGAACTGGCGCGCGATGGTGTTGATGATGTCGGCGGTGAGCTTGGCGCTGGGCCCTTCGATGCTGGCGCGGATGATGCCGGACTGCAGCGCCAGCTCGCCCACCGAGAGCGCGCGCTGCACGCGCTCCACGGTGCCCACGGTGGAATAGCGCACCAGCTCGAACTGCGAGCCCTTGCGCCCGGCCAGCTCGTCCACGCGCACGCTGACCGGGCCCAGCGGCGTGGCGGCGCTGGCTTCCTCGCCCACGCGCCCCTGCAGCACGGCCTTGCCCTCGGGGTCGCGCACGGTGAAGCTGCGCTCGCCGTCGGACACCAGCACGAAGCGCTTGCCATAGAACTTCTGCGGCGTCTCGAACGACGACACCGTGATCGACTCGGCGCCCCAGGCGTAGTCGGACAGGCCCAGCAGCGTGGTGGGCGCCGCCATGCCGTCGTTGAGCGACGCCAGCCAGCGCCCGACCACGGGGAAGTAACGCGGCCCGGCGGCGATGTCCAGATGCAGCTTGCGCACCGCCTCTTCCACCACCAGCCGCGAGCGCAGCAGCTCGGTCTCGGCCGCCGCGGTGGACTTGGAGTCGAAGATCGACGACAGCGTCTGCAGCGAATTCTGGTTCTGGTTGTTGGGGTTGCCCTTGCTGTCCTCGACCTGGATCAGCGCGTCGGCGCGGTAGACCGGGCTTTGCAGCAGCGCGAAGGCGGTGCCCGCCAGCAGCGCGACCAGCGTGACCGCCGCGATCATGCGCCAGTTCTCCAGCAGCGTGACGAGGTAGTCGGACAGGCGAAGCTCCGTGGCGCTGGAGACGTCGGTGTACTGGGTATCGAACTTGGCAGCCATAACAAGCGACTCCCTGATGGCGATTGCTTCCCGCCGGGGGCTGCGCCAGCGCAGTCCCCGGTCCCCTCTGTGTCAGTACGCGTTGCGGTGGATCAGCCCCTTGGCCACGGTGGCCGCGATGATGCGCATGTCCAGCGCGAACGACCAGTTGCCGAGGTAGTACAGGTCGCAGGCGATGCGGCCTTCCATCTTCTCGATGCGGTCGGTCTCGCCGCGGAAGCCGTTGACCTGGGCCCAGCCGGTGATGCCGGGCTTGACGCGGTAGCGGTGGATATAGCCGCTCACCAGCTTCTGGTACTGGTCGTCGTGCTCGATGGCGTGCGGGCGCGGGCCCACCACCGACATGTCGCCGCGCAGCACGTTGAAGAACTGCGGCAGCTCGTCCAGGCTGGTGCGGCGCAGGAAGGCGCCCACGCGCGTGATGCGCGGGTCGTCGCGGGTGGCCTGCGTGACCACGCCCGTGGCTTCCACGTGCGCGCGCATCGAGCGGAACTTGTAGATGGTGAAGATGCGGCCGTCGGTGCTCTTGCGCTTCTGCTTGAACAGCACCGGCCCCGGCGACGAGAGCTTGACCGCGATGGCGATGGCCAGCAGCAGCGGCGACAGCCCGACCAGCGCGGCGGCGGCGAACAGGCGGTCGAACACGTCCTTCTGCCGCAGCGCGCTGTCGGACAGCGGCGAGGCCACCAGGTTGATGGCGGGCATGCCGATCAGGCTGATGGTGCCGCTGTCGAACAGCGCCAGGCTGCGCAGGTCCGGCATGAAGCGCACGTTGACCAGTTCCTCGCGGAACTCCGCCACGAACTCCAGGATGGTGCGCTCCTCCGACAGCGGCAGCGCCAGCCACACTTCATGGATGTCCTGCGAGCGGATGTAGCGGTGGAACGCGGCGCGGTCCTCGAAGGTGGGCACCTTCACGTTGAGGCTGCCCACCGCCGGCGCCACGTTGAACGCCGCCACCACGCGAAAGCCCGAGGCCGGCGCCGCCGCGCTGCGGCGGATCACCGCGCTGCAGTGCGCGCCGCAGCCCACCACCGCGACCTTGTGCAGGTTCATGCCGGCGCTGCGCATCTGCCCCAGCACGCCGTGCGTGAGCAGGCGCGAGAGGATCAGCAGCGCGCCGGTGGAAGCCGTCCAGTAGACGAACCACAACCGCGACACGGTGGCGGCGTGGTGCAGCGAGAACAGCACCATGATGCCGCACAGCTGCACCAGCAGCCAGGCCAGCGCGAGGTGTCCGGCCAGCCCGAACTTGGAGCGCCCGCGCCACGACTCGTAGATGCCGAAGGCCGGGAACAGCGCCAGCGTGAAGGCCACCGACAAGGCGAGGAAAACGTCGTAGAAGGTGCGCTGCGCCATCTCGTCGAAGCGGATGTGCGAAGCGATGGCGGCGCCCGCGAACACCAGCGCGACGTCCAGCAGGCGCGCCAGCAAGCCTTCGATCTTCAGCATTTCCCCTCTCCCGATGCCTTCCCGCCACGGCCCGGGACCACGCCCGCGCCACGTCTTGCCGCCCGTTCTTCCGCCGCCTCCCCGCGGCGCCCCCGCCCGTGCGCGCCGCGTCAGGCGCAGCGCCCGTAGGTGTCGTCCACGCGCACGATGTCGTCCTCGCCGAGATAGCCGCCGGACTGCACCTCGATGATTTCCAGCGGCAGCTTCCCGGGGTTTTCCAGCCGGTGGAGCACGCCCAGCGGGATGAAGGTGGACTGGTTTTCGCTGAGCAGGAACTTCTCCTCGCCGCGCACCACCAGCGCGGTGCCGCTGACCACCACCCAGTGCTCGGCGCGGTGGTGATGCAGCTGCAGCGACAGGCGCGCGCCGGGCTGCACCACGATGCGCTTGACCTGGAAGCGGTCGCCGTGCTCGATGGAGTCGTAGAAGCCCCACGGGCGCCGCACCTTGCGGTGGGCGTCGGCTTCCGGCGCGTGCTGGATCTTCATGCGCGCCACCACGTCCTTGACGTCCTGCACGTGCGAGCGGTCCACCACCAGCACCGCGTCGGCGGTCTCTACCACCACGATGTTGCTGGTGCCCACGCAGGCCACCAGGCGGCCGTCGGAATGCACGTAGCTGGAGTGCGCGCCCTCGAACACCACGCGCCCGCGCGCGGCGTTGCCGGCGGTGTCCTTGTCCATCGCGTCCCACACCGCGTCCCACGAGCCGAGGTCGGACCAGCCCGCCTCGAGCGGCACCACCACGCCGCGGCAGGGCGCGTCGCCGCAGTCGAGCCGCTCCATCACGGCGTAGTCGATCGAGTCCGAGGGGCTCAGCAGGAACTGCCGCGCGCACGGCCGGAAGAACTGGCCGTCCTGCTCGCCTTCGGCGGCCGCGGCGACGCACATTTCGTGGATGGCCGGGTGCAGCGATTCGATGGCCTTGAGCCAGACCGAGGCGCGCACCACGAAGATGCCGCTGTTCCACCAGTAGTTGCCGCTGGCCACGTACTGCGCGGCCAGCTCCAGCGCCGGCTTTTCGACGAAGCGCTCCATGTGGCGCACGCCGTCGGCCATCGGCTCGCCGAGCTTGATGTAGCCGTAGCCGGTGTCGGGCCGCGTGGGCGGCACGCCGAGCGTGACGATGGCGCCCTGCTCCGCGTGGCTGGCGGCCAGCGCCAGCGCGCGGTGGAAGGCGCCGGTGTCGGGGATGGCGTGATCGGCGGGCATCACCACCAGGATCGCGTCGGCGCCGTCGGCGCGCGCCAGCGTGGCGGCCAGTGTCAGCGCGGGCGCGGTGTTGCGGCGCGCCGGCTCCACCACCAGCCGGCCCTGCATGCCGCCGGCCTGCAGCTGCTCGGCGGTGACGAAGCGATGCTCGTCGCCGCACACGATGATGGCGGTGGCGTCCACCGGGTGCCGGCCGGAGAAGCCCTGCATGCGCCGCACGGTGGCCTGCAGCAGCGAGTCCGGGCCGACCAGATCGATCAGCTGCTTGGGAAAGTGCTCCCGCGACAACGGCCACAGCCGCGTGCCGGCGCCGCCGGCCAGCACCACCGGCGTGATGCGCAGGCGCGCGGCCACGTCCTGCGCCTGCGCGGGCGCCGCTGCCGGCGCTTGCATGGATGGCGCCGACTGCATCGGCAACGTCCCGGCCACGGCTTCCACGAGCGTCTTCGACATATCCCTGCCCTCCTCGATCGGGAGCCGCGCTCCCGGCGCGCCGCGCAGCGCGTCGCCCGTTGTCCGATGCGGCATCGCGCATGCGCGGCGATGCCGCCTGCGCTGCGCCCTGTGCAGCTGCCGCGGTGCGCGCATGGCGCTCACCCCGCGCAGGCGATGCCGGCCTTGCTGCGCTGGCGGTACTCGGTCGGCGAGATCGACATGCGCTTGCGGAAGATCTTGGCCAGCCGGTCGCCATTGCCCATGCCGCAGCGGCGCGCCACCTTGTCGACCGGCAGCTCGGTCTCGGCGAGGAAGCTGCAGGCGGTGTCGAGCCGCGCATGCAGCAGGTAGTCGGACGGCGTCACGCCCATCTCGAGCTTGAAGCGGCGCAGGAAGTTGCGCTCGCTCATGGTCGCCACCTGGGCCGCGTCGGACACGGAGATCTGCTGCTCGCAGTGCTCGTGCAGCCACCGCGCGGCGGCGCGGATCTTGTCGCCCACGCTGGTGGTGCCGGTGTCGGCCAGGCGCGGCATCAGGCGCGCGGTCCAGGCCGGCATCACGCGGCTGCCCACCGCGCGCGCCACGTCCAGGCCGAGATCGCGCTTGATGAGCGTGAGCGCGCTGCGCACCAGCTCGTACTGCTCGCCCGATTCGTCGGCGCTGTGCAGCCCGTAGACCACATTGCCGTGCTCGCCGCCCTGCGACTTGAGGATGCCCGCGGCGGCCAGCACCGCGCGCCCTTCCGCGATCGGACGCACCGTCGCGGTCCGCGGCGTCACCACGCGCAGCCAGCGCAGCAGCCGCTCGTCGGCCGCGGCATTGCGCGCGCCGGCGCCGCCGGCGATGAACAGCACGTCGAAGCCGGCGAACTCGCGCGGGTCGAGCCCGTCGGTCCAGACCCGCAGCGCCGACGAGCAGGCCACGCTGCCGCCATCCACGGACAGCAGCTGGACGTCGTAGGCGGCTTCCTTGCCCGCGCCGGACGCGGAGCATTCATTGGCAGTCTGGAACAGCTCTGCCACCAGACCGGCACCTAGTAGTGAAAATCCGTCGAACAGGAGAATACCGACGCGTCGCGCGGCGCACTTGGAACGATTAATGGAAGTACTAAACGAGGAACTGAGCCAACTAACCGTCGCCGGTTCGAGCTGCGCATAGGGCATGGTTTTCCCCCCATTGAATTGACCGTTTCCTTCGAGAATTTTTTAATTGGTGTTGCGTTGCATCGTAGACATCCCGAAACCGTAGGAATACGGCGGTGTCGGAAAGTAGCGAAGTGTTGGCGGAAGGCGTCCGTCTATCAGAATAATCCCTGAAAAGTCCGTGCGACTCCCACTCCACCAGCAGGATTTAGGCCTGCTCGACGGTGCCAGCCCGGCTCCGGGGCGGCTTTGGACAACGCTCTTGCACTGTAGTGCAGCATGTTGCGAAGCAGCAAATATGGCGTAAAAACCAGTGCGCGCCAGCGAACATAGTGACCAATTAAAGTGCATGCCGGCATATAGGCAAGCCATTAACTTTTGCTTACAATTTTTCACTAGGCAGGCGCATGGCGTTGCCTGGTTATTTACAAATAAAAAAATTCGGAAAAAATAATTAATATGCTCCATTCGATATGGCCGGAGGCGGCGCGCAGTTCGCGTGATTCTTCCACTGTTACCGCGTCTTTCAGCGCGCAGGTGCCGTGCGCGCCGCCCGCGCGGCGGGCGGCGACATGGAAAGAAACGGCGGGAACGTAAGAGGCAGGCCCGCCCGGCTGGCGGGCAAAGCCAGGCGGCGGGCGGGCGATCGCGGCCGCGCGGCAGGCGTTCAGTCGCCCCAGCGCATGCGCAGGACGTGCAGCACCTCGGCCAGCGCGAAGCCGGATTCGGCGCCGCGCCACTGCGCCAGCGCGGTGACGCCGGCCACGCCGACGAGGTGGCCGGCGCCTTCGTGGATCTGCGAGACATGCCTGCGCAGCGCGTCGATCTTGCGCTGCCAGGTCGCGCTCACGTCGATGTACAAGGTGCCGCCGGCGACGTCGACGATGCCGCCGCCGCCCCAGCACGTGGCCGGGTACTCGTAGGCGGCCACCAGTCCCGGCGCGTGCTTGGCGCGGCTCGGCCGCGTGGCGGCCAGCCCGACCTCCCAGCAGTAGCGGTGGTCCTGGTGCGAGGACGCCAGCGGGATCAGCACCTCGTCCGGCTCGAAGCGGTTCTGCAGCATGTCCAGCCGGTGGATCATCTGCGCGCGCGGCACGGTGTCGAGCGCGCCGTCGAAGCCGGTGGTCAGGACCTCGGTGGCCTGCACGCCCAGCACGTTCATCGACTCCAGGAACTCGTTGAGGCGCTCGCGCTCGCCGACCACCCGGCCCAGGTTCAGCGAGCGGCTGGTGCCGGCCGTGGCCAGCACCACCATGACCTCACCGCCGGCGTCGACCACGCGCGCGAGGTAGCCGCCCACGCCCAGCTCGGCGTCGTCGGCGTGCGGGCTCAGGACAAGTACACGCTTGCGTTCCATCTCTGCCTCCTCCTGTTTCTATGCCTCCCCGCGGCGGCGCTCAGGCCGAGCTCACCAGCCGGCGCGCCAGCGCGCGGTACTGGCCGGCGGTGTCGTTCAGCGTGAGGCCGTCGAGCGAGCGCGCCATGCGCGGCTGGGCCAGCGCGCGCGTGAGCGCCGCGCCGTAGGCGGCGGCGTCGCCGGTATCGAGCAGTTGCACGCCCGGGTAGTCGCACGCGAAGGCGAAGGCGGGAATCGCGCTGGCAACCACCGGCACGCCAGCGGCCAGCGCCTCGAGAAAGGCGATGCTGTGCGCCTCCGAGGCCGACGGCATGGCGAACACCGTCGCCGAGGCCAGCAGCTCCGGCACGTTGTTCTGCGGGCCGTTGACCCACACCTTGTCGCCCAGGCCAAGACCGGATACCTGCGCGCAGACCTCGGCGTAGTAGGCCGGGTCCTCGATCACGCCGTACATCTCCAGCCGCGCGTCGGGCACGTCGCGCAGCGCCTCGCGGAACGCCAGCACGGTCTGCAGCTGATTCTTGATGGCCGCGTAGCGGCCCACCTGCACCACCAGCGGCGCGCGCGCCGGCACGGCCGGGCGGATGAAGAAGCGGCCGGTGTCCACGCCGTTGGGGATGACCGCCATGAGCGGATGCTCGCCCACCGCGCCGATGTAGTCGCGGAGGTTCCCCTGCGACACGCCGATCACGGCGCGCGCGCGCGTGGACAGCAGCCGCTCGACGTTGCGGAACAGCTTGCGCTCGAAGTCGTTGGCGGCCGAGTGCATCACGTACACCACCGGCACGCGCGACGGCAGCGCGCGCGCGTAGAACGCCGGGATGGTGGCGTGGGCGAACAGGATGTCGGGCCGGCACGCGCGCAGCACGCCGCGCAGGTGCCACAGCCGCCCGGGCAGCTTGTGCGGCCGGGCGGGGAACAGGCAGCGCACGCCGGCGGCGTCGAGCTGGGCGCGCAGCGGCGCGAAGTCGTCCTGCTGCGGCATCAGCGCCGACACGCACACGGTGTCGCCGTGGGACTGCTGGTGGATCGCCAGGTCCTTGGCCAGCATCTCCGCGCCCGACAGGCGCGGGGTCAGCACCAGATGAAGAATCCGCATCATGCCTCCTTGTGCGTGCGCGCGCCGCGTATCCGGTGGATGCGGTAGAGCATCCAGGCCGCGGCGCACGACAGGCCCAGCGTCATCGCCCACGCGAGGCCGGCCGCGCCGCGGTAGTGCGTGGCCGGCGGCACCGCGGCGAGCAGCACGCAGATCTGGATCACCGAGGCCTCGGTGGCCGCGCGCGGCAGGCCCACCGCGCGCAGGTACGCCACCAGCACCGCGATCAGCGCGCCGATGGCCATGTAGATGGCGAAGATGCGGAACAGCGGCACCGCGCCCAGCCACGCCGGCCCCAGCACCAGCAGGAACAGCGGCTCCGCAGCCAGCCGCAGCGCCACCACCACCGCGGCCAGCCCCAGCCCGCCGAGCAGCACGAAGCGCCGCAGCAGCGTGGCGTCGGAGCCGTCCTGCTTGCGAAAGCGCGCGGCGAAAGTGGGGAACAGGTACTGCGACATGGCGATGCCGGCATCGGCCAGCAGCATCTGCGCGAACTTGGACGACATCTGGTACACGCCGAGCTGCGCCGGCCCGAGCAGCTTGCCGACGATGACCTTGTCGAACTGGTTGAGCAGCAGGTTGACCACGCTGCCGGCCCAGATCCAGCGGCTGAAGCCCATGTAGTGGCCGATGCCGGTCCAGCGCGGGCGCAGCGGCGGGCGCGGCTTCATGCCCAGCCACGTGAGCGCGCTCTTGAGCGATTCGCCGGCCAGCAGGCCGATCAGGATGGCGCCCGCGCCCGCGCCGGCCAGCGCGCAGGCCACGCCGACCACGCAGTCGGTGGCGGCGGCGGCCACCTCGATGCCGGCGATCTGCTGGAAGCCGCGCTCGCGCGTGACCACGAAATAGGCCGGCGAGGCCAGCCCGCGCACCAGCGGCAGCGCGGCGGCCATCAGCAGCGGCAGCAGCGCGCCGTCGAGGTGGAACTGCGCCTGCAGCACCGGCGCCAGCGCCGCCAGCAGCAGCGCCACCAGCGCGCCGCGGCAGGTCAGCACGGTCCACAGCGCGCCGAGCTGGTCCGGCGAGGGCGGCTGCTGGCCCTGCACCACGGCCTGCGGCAGGCCGGTGTCGCTGAGCGCCTCGGCGATGGCCACGGCCAGCAGCGCCACCGCGGCGATGCCGACCGCGGACGGGCCGAGGATGCGGCCGACCACCAGGAACTTGACCGCCACCAGCCCGCGCACCATCACCTGCTGGCCCAGCACCCACGCGGCCGAGCTGGCATGCAGCCCGGACCGCGGCAGGAAGGCGGCTGCGCCGCGCAGGGATCTGGCCATGTTGCTGTGCCCCTCGGTGACGTCGTGGACAGGCGCTCGGGCGGCGCGCGGCGGCGGCCGGCGCCGGGGATGCCGGTGACGCGGCCAACGCTTGCGAGCCATGCGGCCCAATCTACCGCAGCCGCGCGGGCGGCAATCGCCAGGGCATAGCTTTAATCCGTCACCCCGCGGCGCCGCGCGCGGGCCAGTGCTTTTCCGCCAGCGGGGCGCAGATTGGCGGCTGGCGCGGCAGGCGCGGTGCTAATGTGAAACGGAGGATTCTCCGCAACCCGCTGCACGGCGGCCCGCGCCGGGCCCGCTGCGTCCGGACCCGCCATGCCCGACCCGACCGCACTGATCATCGAGCACGACTTCACCGGCCACCGCTGGCGCTACGTCGAGTGGGCGATGCAGGCCTACCGCGAGGCCGGCTACCACTGCATGGTAGCCACCGATCCGGCCAACCGCGAGCACCCGCTGGCGCGCCGGCTGCTGGCCGGGCAGCAGCCGCACACCACGCTGCTGTTCGTACCGGCCCCGGCCGGCGCGGGCGCGGGCGCCGGCCGCGTGGCCTATGTGCGCTTCTGGCGCATGTTCCGCCACGCGTTCCGCATCGCCGGCGCGGAGCGGCCCGCCTCGCTGGTGGTGGTGCCGTATGTCGATTACTTCCTCTACGCGCTGCCGCTGCTGGGCTCGCCGTTCGGCGCGGTGCCGTGGGTCGGCATCACCATGCGCGCGAGCTTCCATCACAGCAAGGTGGGCGTGAAGGCGCCGCGCCAGCCGCTGGTCAACGCGGTCAAGACCTGGCTGTTCCGGCGCGCGCTCGACACCGGCGGCATGAAGACGCTGCTGTCGATCGACCCGACGCTGCCGCAGTGGGTGGCCTCGGCCAGCGGCCGCGCCCAGGCCGTCGCCTACCTCGCCGACCCCTGCCCCGAGGCGCTGCCGGCCGATCCCGCGGCGGCGCGCGCGCGGCTCGGGCTGGGTCCGGGCCGGCACCTGCTGGTGTATGGCGCCATCAGCGAGCGCAAGGGCATCCGCGAGCTGGTGGCGGCGCTGGCGGCGCATCCGCGCGCGCCCGCGCTGGTGGTGGCGGGCCAGCAGGACGCCGACGTGCGCGCGTTCCTGCGCGAGGCCAGCCGCGCGCTGTCGCCGCCGATAGTGATGCTGGACCGCTTCATCTCCGACGAGGACGAGGCCGCCCTGTTCTGCGCCTGCGACGCGGTGTGGCTCGGCTACAAGGGCCACTACGGCATGAGCGGCGTGCTGGTGCAGGCCTACCGCGCCGGCAAGCCCGTGATCGCCACCGCCGACGGGCTGATCGGCTGGTTCTGCCGCGGGCGCGAGCTGGGGCCGGTGCTGGACGATCTCTCCCCCGCGGCGATCGGGCGCGCGCTCGACCAGCTCGGGCAGTCCGCGTGGCCGGCGCCGGCGGCGCCCGCCGCCGCCCCGCCGCGCGCGCACCTGCTCGCGCGCAACACGCTCAGCGAATTCAAGCAGACGCTGCGCCGCGCCGCGGCCTAGGCCGCGGCCGGCCTGGCGCCGTAGTGCCAAGCCGCCAAAACGCCCCTTGCGAAAGGCCATTCCCGGCAAATAGCGATTCGCCCGCTGTTTCACGTTCGATAATTTTCCCGACAGGAACGAAATGAATGAAATCGCGAACGGTGCGCGAGGGGCGAAGGACCGGACATGAAGACCGAAGCATACGCAGACTACCTGGAACGCGCGGCCGGCCCGCGCGAGGCGGCCACGCCGGAAGTGCGTGATGCGCGCGACACGCGCAATGCGCGCGACGGCACCCGGGCCGCGTCCGCCGGCCGCGTGGTCGACCTCGACCTGGCCGGGCCCGGCAACTACGTGCGCCGCCGCGGCGTGCTGGTCGAGGCGATGTGGTTCGTGATCGAGGCCGCCATCATCAGCAACAAGCTGATCCCGTTCTCCGGCCTGCGCGCGGGCCTGCTGCGGCTGTTCGGCGCGCGCATCGGGCGCCGCTGCCGGCTGCTGCACCCGATCCGGGTCAAGTCGCCGTGGAACCTGGAGGTCGGCGACAGTTGCTGGTTCGGCATGGACGTGTGGATCTACAACCAGGCGCCGGTGCGCATCGGCTCGAACGTGTGCATCTCGCAGGGCAGCTTCCTGACGGCCGGCTCGCACGCGCTGGACGGCAACATGGACCTGCAGGTCGCGCCCATCGTGATCGAGGACGGCGTGTGGATCACCGCCGGCTGCGTGGTGCAGAAGGGCATCACCATCGGGCGCTCGGCGGTGGTCACGCCGCTGTCGGTGGTGCACCGCTCGCTGGAGCCGGAAGGCATCTACGGCGGCAATCCGTGCCGCTTCATCCGCAAGCGCTTCGGCGCGCCCGCGGACATGAGCGAAGCGGACGCGCCCGGCATGCGGTAGGCGGCGCGCGCACGACCCGCGCCGGCCGCGCCAGGAGCAAGACCATCCCGACAGCGCGCTTGGAGGAGAACAGCATGGAAAACCCGGCAACCCGCGGCAAGCACATCGGCAGCCGCTCGATCGAACTCGACTTCGTGCGCGGGCTGGCCATCATCGCCGTGATGGGCATGCACTTCCATGCCGTGAGCACCGGCAACCCGCTCATCGCGCTGATCGAGTATCCGCTCAAGAACTTCGGCCGCGAGGGCGTCAACCTGTTCTTCACGCTGAGCGGCTTCCTGGTCGGCGGGCTGCTGCTGCGCCAGTACGCGCAGAACGGCCACGTGGACGCGCGCCGCTTCATCATCCGCCGCATCTTCAAGATCTGGCCGGCCTACTACGCGCTGATCCTGTTCCACGTGCTGGCCGGGCGGCACCCGACCAGCACCTTCCTGTACCAGAACCTCACGCACCTGCAGAACTACCTGGGCAGCTCCATCACGCAGACCTGGAGCCTCGCCGTCGAGGAGCACTTCTACCTGTTCCTGCCCGCGGTGCTGCTGCTGGTGGCGCGCCTGTCGCTGCGCGCCGGCACCATCCTGTGGATGACGGCGGCGCTGTGCGTGGTGGTGCTGGCCGCGCGCTGCTTCGCGGTGGCCAGCGGCGACCTCGAAGGCGCCTCGGCCTACACGCAGTACCGCATCGACAGCCTGCTGTACGGCGTCATGCTGGCCACCCTGTACTGGATGAAGCCCGAGCTGTACCACCGCATCGCGCGCCGCAAGATGCTGCTGGTGGCCATCGTGGCGGCCACGGCGGCGTGGCTGGTGCTGCTGCAGCGGAACCTGGTGCTGGAGGAGACCATCGGCTACACCATCCAGTCGATCGGCTTCGCCGCGCTGATCGTGCTGGTGCTCGAATACTCGGGCAAGCTGCGCACCGCGTGGCTGTACCGCGCGGTGGCGTGGACCGGCGTGTACTCGTACGGCATCTACCTGTGGCATTCGGTGGCGCTGGCCCCCGGCGACCTGTTCATCCGCAAGGCGACCGCGCTGGGCGTGCCGGCGGTGCCGCTGTGGGGCCTGGCGCTGGCGCTGCAGTTCGCGGTGGCCATCGTGGTGGGCTACGCCGCCACGCGCGCGATCGAATTCCCGTTCCTGCGCATGCGCGATGCGCTGTTCCCGGCCAACAAGCGCAGCGGCGAGCCGGCTCTGCAGCCAAGCGAGCGCCCCGCCGCTTGAGCGCGCCGGGCCCGCGCCGCGCACGGAGAAAACAGGGTGAACCACTGTGGCTAGGTACGCTCAGTCCATCAAAGACCGCGCCGTGGCGCGGATGCTGCCACCCGAGAGCGCCAGCGTCGAGCAGGTCTCCGCCGAGATGCGCATCTCGATGGCCGCGCTCGGGCGCTGGCGCGCCGACGCGCTGGCCATGCCGCCGGCCGACCCCGCCGCCGCCGGCGAGGCCCGGCTCGAGGCCGTGCTCGCCACCGGCACGATGGGCGAGCAGCAGAAGTCGCAGTGGTGCCGCGACAACGCCGTCGACCCGCTCGAGCTGGAATACTGGCGCCGCAGCGCCGCCGCGGCGCTTTCCGACAGCCGCGGCATGGGCGCGGTGCGGCGCCTGCACGAGCAGGACCAGCGCCGCATCCGCGAGCTGGAGCGCGAGCTGCGCCGCAAGGAGCAGGCGCTGGCCGAGGCCGCCACGCTGCTGGTGCTGACCAAGAACGTCACCGCGCTGTTCGAGACCTCGGGCAACAAATAGGCAGGCCCTACTGCGCCACGTAGCCTTCGGGCGTGGTCACGCCGGCCTGCGCCACCGTCGCGTTGGCCGAGATCACGTACAGCGGCGCCTCGGTCAGCGCGAGCGTGAGCGCGCCATTGGCGTACGGCACCGTGGCCGCGTTGCCCATCATGTCCAGCACCGTCACGCTGCCGCTGGTGCCGGGCGCGTCCACGGTCAGCGTGTAGGGCACGCTGTAGGTCGCGCTGAAGCCGCTCGCGGCGCTCCAGCTGGCATTGTCGTGGGTCCACAGCGCGGTCACGATGCTGTTGCTGCCCAGGCGCTGGAACGCATAACCGTAGACGCCCTGCGGCAGGCCCTTGAGCGGACCCAGCGTGTTGGTGCCGTCGACCAGCCGCGTCATCGCCGCCACCGCCATCGCCGCCGGCTTGGGGCTGACGCGCGCCGGGCCGTGGCTGCCTTTCGGGTTGTCCAGGTTGAAGAAGATGCCGTAGCCGGGCTCGTCGGGCGGGTCGGCGGCATAGAACACGAAGCTCACGTCGGCGCCCTCGCCGAGCAGGATCAGGTGCGCGCGCGCGACCACCGCGCCGTGCGCGTAGAGGATGTTCTGGGTCGGGTAGTCGGGGCCGTAGGTCGCGCCGAGGTCGTAGCTGATGCCGGTCTCGGTGACGAACAGGCGGGCGCCGCGCTTGAGCCGCGTGGCCACCACGTGGCGCAGTTCGCGCATGGCCGCCGGCAGCGCGTTGGCGGCGTCCGCGGCGCTGGGCGCGCCGACCAGCCGCTCGGGCGGGTGCGACGGCGAGGTGCCGGCGTCGTAGTAGCCGTGCGCGCTCAGGCCGTCGAGGTACTGCGCGATGCCCAGCGGCGCCAGGCGCTCGATCCACACCGAGTTCTGCCGCAGGAAGGCATTGGTGGTGCCCATCACCACCGCGTTGGGATCGTTGGCGTGGATGCCCTGCCACGTCGCCTTGTACATCGCCACGAAGTTCGCGTCGGTGTCCTTCCACGGCCGGCCGCCGTCGTAGTCGGGCTCCCACGTCACCTGGTAATAGTTGGCCGACTGCGCCGGGAAATAGCGCGCGCGCGCGGCGGCCGACTCCAGCCCCACGCGCGTCATGTAGTCCTGGTACGCCGGCATGGACTTGGGCGCGTAGCCATAGGTGGGCTGGCCGGTCGGGCTGGCCCAGCCGGGGATGCCGTCGAGCTGGATCAGCCGCATCAGGTCGCCGGGCTGGAAATAGGAAGCCAGCGGATAGGTGGCCGGGTTGAAGGTGTTGGGGCCGCTCGGCTCGGTGACGGACCAGTTGCGGTTGTCGTTGGCCCACGACAGGCCCAGCGCCGGATAGATCGGGCGATAGCCGTCGCCGTCGCAGCAGGTCTGGCCGGGCGCGACGAACGCCGTGCCCTGCCCGCCGAAGCGGTGCAGGTCCTGGCGCGCGTAGCTGGCCGCCGGCAGCACCGCGGAGACGTCGGGCAGCACGCCGAAGGTGGCGATGCCGTTGGGGCGCGTGCCGCGCGAGCGCAGGCCGCCGCCGGCCGAGGCCAGGCTCACCGACACGGCGAAGTAGCCGGCGGCGCTCGCCCTGCAATCCATCGTCGACACGCGCGGGCCGGCGTCCACCGGGAACTGCCCGTTCGCGCGGACCCGGCCCCAGGTGTCGGCGATGGACCAGTTGGCGACGTCGGCGCCGGCCGCGCGCGTGGTGATGCTCACCTCGAAGGTGCTGCCCGGCGCGAACATGCGCGAGCCGTCGCTGCCGGGCGTGTCGGCCTCGATGGTGTCGCCGTCGGGCGGGGCGTCGGCGCCGGCGGCGGGCGCGGCGCAGGTGATGGTGCCGCTGTCCGCCAGCCCGGCCGCGGCCGGCGGCGGCGCGCTGCCGGCCGGCCTGGGCTTGTCCGCGCCGTGGTCGCCGCCGCACGCGGTGGCGGCGAACAGGCACAGGCAGGCGAGCAGCGCGGCGGGCAGGGTATGGCGCGCGGCGCGGCGCGGCGGGCGGGGGGCGGCGGGACAAAGCAGACGCATCGCGCTAGTCTCCCTGGTAGCAGATCACCTGCGCGTAGTACGGAGAGTAGTGCCAGATGATCTGCTGCAGCGGCGCGTGGCGACCGTAGGCGACCGTGGCGACCGTGCACAGGCCGAGCAGCGCCGCCCCGGCGATCACGCTGCTGCCGGGCCGGCGCGGCGCGGGCGCGCAGGCGCGCAGCACCCAGCCCGCGATGGCGGCGCCGAGCAGCCAGCCGGCCACCACCTCGGCCGGCGTGTGCGCGCCGAGCAGCACGCGGCTCAGGCAGATCAGGGCCGCCAGCGCCAGGCCCAGTGTCAGCCCCGGCAGCAGTCCCCGTGTCGGGCCGGCGGCGCGCCAACCCGGCCGCGCGCCGCGCAGCAGCAGCGCCAGGAACACCGACCACACCGCCGCCGAGAGCATCGCGTGGCCGCTGATCACGCGCATGTCGAAGCGCTCCAGCGCCAGGCCGCAGCCCGCGTGCAGCAGCTTGCTGGCCAGCACCACCGCCGAGCCCGCCGCCAGGCACGCGACCCAGCGCAGCGCGGCGCGCCACCCGTCCGCGCGCAGCAGCCACAAGGCCGTGGCGAACGCCAGCGGCAGCGTCACGGCAGCATCGCCAAGGTCTGTGATGCGATACCAGTTCATCGTGCTTGTTCGTTGTGCTTGCCCGTCGTGCGGCAGTCCGGCTTGATGGTCCGACCGACGATCCGACCTGATGGCCCGACCTCATGGCCCGACCTGATGGCCCGACTCTAAGGCCGCCGCGCCGCGCCGTGGCGCTCGCGCGCGCGCACTGTCTGAATAGGGCGAACTGTTGGCAGATGCCCGTCTGGCCACGGCGATACGCTGGCTGCACCTGGGCAAGCCGCGCCGCGGCCGCCTCGGCCGGGCAACCACACGACGGGGGTAGATCCATGCTCAAGATCAGGAAAGCCGTATTTCCGGTGGCCGGCCTAGGCACGCGCTTCCTTCCCGCCACCAAGGCAAGCCCGAAGGAGATGCTGCCGGTGGTCGACAAGCCGCTGGTCCAGTACGCCGTGGAGGAAGCCATCGCGGCCGGCATCACCGAGCTGATCTTCGTCACCGGGCGCAGCAAGCGCGCCATCGAGGACCACTTCGACAAATCCTACGAGGTGGAGGCCGAACTGTTGGCGCGCGGCAAACAGGCGCTGCTGGACCTGGTGCGCGGCATCAAGCCCGCCCACGTCGACTGCTTCTACGTGCGGCAGGCCGAGCCGCTCGGGCTCGGCCACGCGGTGCGCTGCGCCAGCAAGCTGATCGGCGACGAGCCGTTCGCGGTGATCCTGGCCGACGACCTGCTCGACGCGCGCACGCCCGTGCTCAAGCAGATGATCGAGGTCTTCGACCACTATCACAGCAGCGTCATCGGCGTGGAGGCGATCGCGCCGCGGGACTCCCGCTCCTATGGCGTGATCGACGGCAAGCCGTGGGACGAGCGCGTGTTCAAGATGTCCGGCATCGTGGAGAAGCCCGCGCCCGAGGCGGCGCCGTCCAACCTCGGCGTGGTGGGCCGCTACGTGCTGATGCCCAGCATCTTCGCGCACCTCGGCGCGCTCGCGCCGGGCGCGGGCGGCGAGCTGCAACTGACCGACGCGATCCAGGCGCTGCTCGCCCACGAGCAGGCGCTGGCCTACCGCTACGAAGGCCGGCGCTTCGACTGCGGCAGCAAGCTCGGCTACCTGAAGGCCACGGTGGAGTTCGCGCTGCGCCATCCCGAGGTGGCGGCGCCGTTCGCCGAATACCTGCGCGAGGAATGCGCCGTGTTCGCGCAGCCGGCGCCCGCGAAAACCGGCGAAGCCGCGCAAGCCACTCAATCCGCGGAAGCCACGGAAGCCACGCAGGCCGCGGCCAGCACGGCCGCCGCCCGCGCCGCGCAACGCGCCGGGCTGGTGCCCGAGGCCGCCTGAACGGCGCGGGCCGGCTTCAGCGGAAGTAGGCCTTGGTGTTCTCGTGCACGTCGTCGCGGCCGAGCAGTTCCCCGGGCGTCATCCAGCGGTAGGCGCTGTGCTGTTCCGGCATGCCCGCCGCCTCCCCGCTGTCCTGCGCCTCGTCCGGCATCGTCCAGGCGTAGGCCAGCACAACGTAGTGCGTGGTGACGCCCGGCTCCCCGGCGAAGTTGTCCGGGTAGTGATGCTCGAACACGCCGCGCGCCACCGCGCCGGCGCGCTCGGCGCCGGCAATGCCGAGCTCGTCCGCGACGATGCGCCGGAATGCCGCATCGAGGCTTTCGTCCTTGCGGATGCGCCCGCCCGGCACGAACCACGTGTCGCGCGCGGGACGGTTGCGGCGGCGGCCGAGCAGCGCGCGGCCCCGGGCATCGGTGACGATCAGGTCGATCGACACCAGCGGGGCGTGGCGCACCACGGCGAGGAAATCCATAGCACCGAGCATGGATGGCGGCTCCAGGAAAAATGATGGCGTTGGAAAAAGCGGCAGCGGCGCGGCAGCCGGCGAAACGCGGGACGACGCCGGCGAAAGGGGGAATGACCGGGAACCGTCGACGCACTCTCGCCGGCGCAGAAAGGCGCCCCGCCCACCGGGGGATAGGCGAGGCGCAAAACGCGCGCAAGTGGGTCAGACCTGAGCGCGACGTTCCGAGCCTAACCGCGTCCGCGCGATCATAACGTGGGCTAGCGCACCGCGCGCTGCCACAAGCGAACGATTGGCGGAAGGCGACGGTCCGGTCCGCGGGCCACCGGCGGGCGCCGGATTTTTCCAATCCACCCAGAGGTTGGGTATCCCTTCAGACTGCCCGGCGGCTGACGTTATTGCGGGAGCGGCCGGGAGTGGCCTGCCGCATGCCCGGCGCAGGCGCCCGGGTATCACCGCGCGCCCGCGGGGCACGCCCGAACCCCACGCAGACCCCCATGCAATCCGACCTGACCCTCCTGACGGCGCTGTGCGCCGTTACCGCAGTGCTGTTCGCCGCGCTCGGCATCCGCTATCTGCGCAAGCGCTCGCGCGTGGACCTGTGCATCTCCCGGCTGGAACAGCAGTTGCGCGAGCGCCGGATGGGGCAGTGATGCCCGTTTTATGATTTAAAAATCACATAACGACCGGATCAGCCACGAGGTGGCCCGGTCCGAGTGCCGGAACAGAGCCCGAAAATATGGGTTATTCTCGACATCATGTCTTATAGACGATACTTATGATTTCCCACGTAACGAGCCGCAGTAAATGTATGCATAAGTCTGAGAACTGGGCCACCGGCGAATTGTCCGCGTGGACGGCATCGTTACCGATCTTCGCAGCGGGGTTCCAGGGTACCCGATGCAGGCCATAGAGCGTGCAGGGTTGGAACGACGGGGTGTGGATGTCGCGGGGTGTAAAGGGCCATTCTTCGGAGTGGCCTTTTTTATTGGTTTTTTTGCTTGTTTCTTGGGTTTCGGGAGTCGCTTTTTTCTCCTGGGTCGGGTTTTCTGTTTGGGCTTTCTGTGGGCCTTGAGGCTCGGGCGGTTTGGGTGGTTCGGGCTGCTGCCGCGACCGGTTTGGGTCGCCACGGCGTAGCACCGGCGTGGTTTCGTGGCGGGCGTGGTGGCTCCCGCTTGACGGGCGGTGGCCTCGGCGTCACCTGCCATCGTTCCGCACTGTCGTATCCACCAACGACCATGCTTGATCGGGAAAGCACGCGTCCCGCTTGTGCATTTCCCTGCCTATACTCTCTGGAACAAGACGCAAAAACCCCACCGTTGTCGCCATGTCCAGGAGAGTTCTCATGGTTACGATGAACAGGCGCCAGTTTCTGAAGATAACCGGCGCATCCCTGGCAGGCTCCAGCCTGGCCTTGATGGGATTCTCGCCGGGCGAGGCGCTGGCGGAGGTGCGGGCCTACAAGCTGGCCCGCGCCACCGAGACGCGCAACACTTGCCCGTATTGCTCCGTGGCCTGCGGCCTGCTGATGTACAGCCTGGGGGACGGCGCCAAGAACGCCACCGCCAGCGTGATCCACATCGAGGGCGACGCGGATCATCCGGTCAATCGCGGCACGCTGTGCCCGAAGGGCGCCGGGCTGATCGACTTCATCCACAGCCCCAGCCGGCTGAAATACCCGGAATACCGCGCGCCCGGCTCGGACAAGTGGGTGCGGCTGTCGTGGGACGATGCGCTGGACCGCATCGCCAAGCGCCTCAAGGAAGACCGCGACGCCAACTTCGTCGACAAGACCGCCGACGGCAAGACGGTCAACCGCTGGCTGACCACCGGCATGCTGGCGGCCTCGGCCAGCAGCAACGAGGTGGGCTACCTCACGCAGAAGACCATCCGCAGCATGGGGATGCTGGGCTTCGACAACCAGGCGCGCGTCTGACACGGCCCGACGGTGGCAGGTCTTGCCCCGACGTTTGGCCGCGGTGCGATGACGAACCATTGGGTCGACATCAAGAACGCGGATGTGGTGCTGGTGATGGGCGGCAACGCGGCCGAGGCGCACCCGTGCGGCTTCAAGTGGGTGACGGAGGCCAAGGCGCACAACAAGGCCCGGCTGATCGTGGTGGACCCGCGCTTCACGCGCTCGGCCTCGGTGGCGGACCTGTACGTGCCGATCCGCACGGGCAGCGACATCGTGTTCCTGGGCGGCGTGATCCGCTACCTGCTGGCCAACGACAAGATCCAGCACGAGTACGTGAAGCACTACACGGACTTCACCTTCATCGTGCGCGAGGACTTCGCCTTCGACCAGGGCATCTTCTCCGGCTATGACGCCGGCAAGCGCAGCTACGACAAGACCACCTGGGACTACGAGCGCGGCGACGACGGCTTCGTCAGGACCGATCCCACGCTGGCGCACCCGCGCTGCGTCTTCAACCTGCTCAAGCAGCACTACGCGCGCTACACGCCCGAGATGGTGGAGCGCGTGTGCGGCACGCCAAAGGACAAGTTCCTCGCCGTATGCGAGATGATGGCGTCCACCGCCACGCCCACGCGCGCCATGACCATCATGTACGCGCTGGGCTGGACGCAGCACTCGATCGGCTCGCAGATCATCCGCACCGGCGCGATGGTGCAGCTGCTGCTGGGCAATATCGGCGTGTCCGGCGGCGGCATGAACGCGCTGCGCGGCCACTCCAACATCCAGGGCCTGACCGACCTGGGGCTGCTGTCCAACCAGTTGCCCGGCTACATGACGCTGCCGAGCGAGCCCGAGCAGGACTACGACAAGTACATCGCCGCGCGCGCGCTCAAGCCGCTGCGACCCAACCAGCTCAGCTACTGGCAGAACTACCCCAAGTTCCACGTCAGCCTGATGAAGGCGTGGTGGGGCGACGCCGCCACCGCGGACAACCACTGGGCCTACGACTACCTGCCCAAGCTCGACAAGCTGTACGACCTGCTGCAGGTGGTCGAGTTGATGAACCAGGGCAAGATGAACGGCTACATCGCGCAGGGCTTCAACCCGCTGGTGGCCGCGCCCAACAAGGCCAAGCTCGCGGCCGGGCTGGCCAGGCTCAAGTTCCTGATCGTGATGGACCCGCTGGCCACCGAGACCTCCGAGTTCTGGCGCCACGCCGGCGAGATGAACGACGTCGACCCGGCGCGGATCCAGACCGAGGTGTTCCGCCTGCCCACCACCTGCTTCGCCGAGGAAAACGGCGCGCTGGTCAACTCCGGGCGCTGGCTGCAATGGCACTGGAAAGGCGCCGAGCCGCCGGGCGAGGCGCGCAGCGACCTGGAGATCATGGCCGGGCTGTTCCTGCGCATGCGCAAGATGTACCAGGCCGACGGCGGCAAGTTCCCCGACCCGATCCTCAACCTGACCTGGCCCTACGCGGACCCGTACAGCCCGAACCCGGAAGAACTGGCCCGCGAATACTCCGGCCGCGCCATCGCCGAGCTCAAGGATCCCAAGGACCCCGCCAAGGTGACGCGGCGCGCGGGCGAGCAGTTGAGCGGCTTCGCCGAGCTGCGCGACGACGGCAGCACCGCCAGCGGCTGCTGGATCTTCTGCGGCGCCTGGACCAGCGCCGGCAACCAGATGGCGCGGCGCGACAATACGGACCCCACCGGCATCGGCCAGACCCTGAACTGGGCCTGGGCGTGGCCGGCCAACCGCCGCGTGCTGTACAACCGCGCCTCGTGCGATCCGGCCGGCAAGCCGTTCAACCCGGCGCGCAAGCTGATCGGCTGGAACGGCACCGCGTGGGGCGGCGCCGACGTGGCGGACTTCAAGGCCGACGAGGACCCGGCCGGCGGCATGGGGCCGTTCATCATGAACCCGGAAGGCGTGGCGCGCTTCTTCGCCCGCGCCGGCATGGCCGAGGGGCCGTTCCCGGAACACTACGAGCCGTTCGAGACGCCACTGGGCTACAACCCGCTCAACGACAAGCAGCCGCAGGCCACCAGCAACCCGGCCGCGCGCGTGTTCAAGGACGACCTCGCGGCGATGGGCAAGGTCGCGCAGTTCCCGCACGTCGCCACCACCTACCGGCTCACCGAGCATTTCCACGGCTGGACCAAGCACGCGCGCATCAACGCCATCCTCCAGCCCGAGCAGTTCGTGGAGATCGGCGAGGCGCTGGCGAAGGAGCTCGGCATCGTCGCGGGCGACCGCGTCAAGGTGTCGTCCAACCGCGGCTTCATCAAGGCGGTGGCGGTGGTCACCAAGCGGCTCAGGGCGCTGCAGGTGGACGGCAAGACGTTGCACACGGTGGGCATCCCGATCCACTGGGGCTTCACCGGGCTGGCGCGGCCGGGCTTCATCACCAACACGCTGACCCCGTCGGTGGGCGACGGCAATACGCAGACGCCGGAGTTCAAGTCCTTCCTGGTGAAGGTCGAGAAAGCCTAGCGAAGACGCGGGAACATAGAGGACATAAGGGGCACAGGGGAACGTCATGGCACTGCAGTCTCTCGACATCCGCCGGCGCTCGGCCACCACCACGCCGTCGACACAGGTGCGCGCGCCGGCGACCGGCACCGTGGCCAAGCTGATCGACACCACCAAGTGCATCGGCTGCAAGGCCTGCCAGGCGGCGTGCATGGAATGGAACGACCTGCGCGACGAAATCGGCCACAACGTGGGCGTCTACGACAACCCGGCCGACCTGAGCGACCATTCCTGGACCGTGATGCGCTTCTCCGAATACGAGAACCCCAACGGCAACCTCGAATGGCTGATCCGCAAGGACGGCTGCATGCACTGCGACGATCCCGGCTGCCTCAAGGCCTGCCCCTCGCCGGGCGCCATCGTGCAGTACACCAACGGCATCGTCGACTTCCAGGAAGAGAACTGCATCGGCTGCGGCTACTGCATCACCGGCTGCCCGTTCAACATTCCGCGCATCTCGAAGCAGGACCACAAGGCCTACAAGTGCACGCTGTGCTCGGACCGCGTCGGGGTGGGCCAGGAACCCGCCTGCGTGAAGACCTGCCCGACCGGCGCCATCGTCTTCGGCACCAAGGAAGACATGAAGCAGCATGCCGAGGAGCGCATCGTCGACCTCAAATCGCGCGGCTTCGACAAGGCCGGCCTGTACGACCCCGCGGGCGTGGGCGGCACGCACGTGATGTACGTGCTGCACCACGCCGACCAGCCTTCGCTCTACCACGGCCTGCCCGACACGCCGCGCATCAGCCCGCTGGTGGGCCTGTGGAAGGGCCTGGCCAAGCCGCTCGCGGTGGCCGGCATCGCCGTCACCGCGCTGGCGGGCTTCTTCCACTACATCCGCGTCGGCCCCAACGAGACCAGCGAGGAAGACGAGGAAGCCGCGCGCGCGGAACTGGCCCGCGAGCCGCGCGCGGCCGACGAGGAGGGACGCCATGAAACCCGCTGACAGGCCCGGCCTGATCCTGCGCTACACCGCCGGCGAGCGCACCAACCACTGGATCGTCGCCATCAGCTTCGTCCTGCTGGCGCTGTCCGGGCTGGCGCTGTTCCATCCGTCGATGTTCTGGCTGAGCAACGTGCTCGGCGGCGGCACCTGGACGCGCATCCTGCACCCGTTCCTGGGCGTGCTGATGTTCGTCTCGTTCGTGCTGCTGGTGCTGCGCTTCTGGCGCCACAACATGCTCAACGCCAACGACCGCGTGTGGCTGCGCCACGCCGGCGACGTGCTCGCCAACCACGAGGAAGCGCTGCCCGAGGTCGGGCGCTACAACGCCGGCCAGAAGCTGCTGTTCTTCCTGATGGTGCTGTGCATGCCGTTGCTGCTGCTGTCGGGCATCGTGATCTGGCGCGTCTACTTCTCCGCGTATTTCCCCATCGAGGTCATCCGCGTCTCGGCGGTGGTGCACGCCATTTGCGCCTTCGCGCTGATTTGCGGCATCATTGTCCACATCTATGCGGCGTTGTGGGTCAAGGGCTCGGTCGCGGCCATGACGCGCGGCACGGTGACTTACGGATGGGCCTGGAAGCACCACCGCGCGTGGTTCCGGGAAGTCTTCAGGCAAGGCAACAAGTAGCGCCACAAACAGCGCCGGACGCAGGCTGCCGCCCGCACCGGCGGCGCCTGCGGCGTCCCCGCCGGGATGCCGTTCCACGGAACCGGGACGATCATGGTGCAGCGCATTCTCCAACCCCACGAAATCGAGTCGCTCGACCACGTCGCGCTGGCGCGCCTGCGCCTGCCGCCGCGCGCCGGCATCTTCGCCGCGCGCGCGCAGCGCCTGCGCCAGCTTGCCGGCGGCAACCCGATCGGCGCCTATCTCGCCCTGATGGCCACCGTGGCCGAGGCCCAGGAAGCGGCCGCCGCCAGCCTGGACTTGCCGCCGCCCGACGCGCACGCCATCGCGCTGGCGCGCGAGCATCGCATGCCGCCGCTGGCCGCCGCCGGCGGCCACGGCGACGGCGCGTGGCACGCCGCGCTGGTGGCGCTGCTGGCCGCCTTGCAGGTCGCGCCCGGCCTGCCGGCGGCGGCCACCGCGGCGCTCGCGCGGCTGGCCGCGCTGCCGCCGCATGCGCTGGCCGCCCAGGCGCAGGCCCTGCTGGGCGGGCGCGACGACGAAGCCGACCCCGCCATCGCGCCGTTCCTGATGGCCGCGCTCCAGGTCGGCTGGACCAGCCGGGCCAGCCAGCTCGCCGAGGCCGACGTGCCGGCGCTCGACGTGCACACCGTGTGCCCGGCATGCGGCACGCTGCCGGTGGCCAGCATCGTGCGCATCGGCGGGCGCTACCAGGGCCTGCGCTATCTCCATTGCGCGCTGTGCGCCACCGAATGGCACATGGTGCGCATCAAGTGCAGCCATTGCGAATCCACCGAGGGCATCGCCTACCACGTCGCCGAGAACGAGACGGCCCAGCGCGAGGCCACGGAAAAAAGCGACGGCCTGCACGTGGTCAAGGCCGAGTCCTGCGAGCACTGCCATACCTACCGCAAGATCTGCTACATGGAAAAGGACATGGAGGTCGAGCCCGTCGCCGACGACCTCGCCACGCTGGCGCTGGACGTGCTGATGGGCGAGGCCGGCTACGCGCGCGCCAGCGGCAACCCGCTGCTGTGGCAGGGAGCGCAGTCTTGAGCGCGCTCGACGACGACACGCCCGCCATGCCCGCCGCGCCCGCCCTCGCCGGGCCGGCGGACATTCCCTCGCTCGACCGCCTGCTCAACGCGCCCGAGCTGCAGCCGCTGCTGGCCAGCCACGGCCGCACCCAGGTCACGGCCACGCTGCGCGGCCTGCTCGACGGCTGCCGCGCGCAGGCGCTCGCCGGGCGGCTGGCGGCCGGCGCAGTGGCGCCCCGGGCGCTGGCCGAAGCGCTGGGCGCGGCGCTGGCGCGCGCCGCCGAGCCGCGCCTGCGCGCGGTGTTCAACCTCACCGGCACCGTGCTGCATACCAACCTCGGCCGCGCCCTGCTGCCCGACAGCGCGGTGCAGGCGGTGGCGCGCGCGCTGACCGCGCCGGCCAACCTGGAATTCGACCTCGCCAGCGGCGCGCGCGGCGACCGCGACGACCTCGTCGAGGACCTGCTGTGCGAGCTCACCGGCGCCGAGGCCGCGACCGTGGTCAACAACAACGCCGCGGCCGTGCTGCTGATGCTCAACGCGCTGGCGCAGCGGCGCGAGGTGGTGGTCTCGCGCGGCGAGCTGGTCGAGATCGGCGGCGCCTTCCGCATCCCCGACATCATGCAGCGCGCCGGCGCGCGGCTGGTCGAGGTGGGCACCACCAACCGCACCCATCCGCACGACTACGCCGACGCCATCGGCCCGCGCACCGCGCTGCTGATGAAGGTCCATTGCAGCAATTACCAGGTGACCGGCTTCACGCGCAGCGTGGAGGTGGCCGAGGTGGCGGCGCTGGCCGCGCCGCACGGCCTGCCGGTGGTGGTGGACCTCGGCAGCGGCACGCTGGTGGACCTCACGCGCTGGGGCCTGCCGCCCGAGACCACGGTGCGCGAGACCATCGAGGCCGGCGCCAGCCTCGTGACCTTCAGCGGCGACAAGCTGCTCGGCGGGCCACAGGCCGGGCTGATCGTCGGGCGCGCCGAGCTGATCCGCAAGATCAAGAAGAACCCGCTCAAGCGCGCGCTGCGCGTGGGCAAGCTGACGCTGGCCGCGCTCGAGCCCGTGCTGCGGCTCTACCGCGCGCCCGAGCTGCTGGCCGACAGCCTGCCCACGCTGCGCCTGCTCACGCGCGCGGCGCCAGACCTGCACGCGCAGGCGCTGCGCCTGCGCCCGCTGCTGCAGCCGGCGCTGGGCGACGCCTACCTCGTCGCGGACGCGCCGATGTTCAGCCAGGTCGGCAGCGGCGCGCAGCCGGGCAGCCAGTTGCCGAGCCACGGCCTGGCCATTACGGCAGCAGGCGGGCGCCGCGTCGGCGCCGGGCGCCAGCTGCAGCGGCTCGAAGCGGCGCTGCGCGCGCTGCCCCGCCCCGTCATCGGCCGCGTCGCCGACCAGACCCTGTGGCTGGACCTGCGCTGCCTGGAACAGGCCGACGAGGCCGCCTTCTGCGCCCAGTGGCAGGCGCTGCGCCCATGATCGTCGGCACCGCCGGGCACATCGACCACGGCAAGACCACCCTGGTGCATGCGCTGACCGGCGTCGACACCGACCGCCTCAAGGAAGAGAAGGAGCGCGGCATCTCCATCGCGCTCGGTTATGCCTACACGCCGCTGCCCAACGGCGACGTGCTCGGTTATGTCGACGTGCCCGGCCACGAGCGCCTGATCCACACGATGGCCGCCGGCGCCAGCGGCATCGACCTGGCGCTGCTGGTGGTCGCCGCCGACGACGGCGTGATGCCGCAGACGCGCGAGCACGTGGCCATCGTCGAGCGGCTCGGCATCGCGCGCGCCGCGGTGGCGCTGACCAAGGCCGACCGCGCCGGCGCCGCGCGCCTCGACGCGGTGCGCGGCGAGATCGCGGCGCTGCTGGCCGGCACGCCGTTCGCCGGCGCGCCGGTGTTCGCGCTCGACGCCACGCGCGCCGGCGACGCCGGCGTGGCCGCGCTGCGCGCCTGGCTGCACGAAGCCGCGCAGCAGGTGCCGCCGCGCGGCGCGGACGGCCTGTTCCGGCTGGCGGTGGACCGCGTGTTCACGCTGCCCGGCCACGGCACGGTCGTCACCGGCACGGTCCTCGGCGGCCAGGTCCGCGTTGGCGACACCATGCAGGTCGCGCCGTCCGGCAAGCCGGTGCGCGTGCGCAGCATCCACGCGCAGCAGCGCCCCGCCGACACCGGCCGCGCCGGGCAGCGCTGCGCGCTCAACCTGGCCGGCATCGACAAGGACGCGGTCAACCGCGGCGACTGGATAGCCGATCCCGCGCTGGTCGCGCCCTCGGTCCGCATCGACGTCTCGCTCGCCCTGCTGCCGCAGGCGGACCTGCGGCTGGCGCACTGGACCCCGCTGCACGTCCACCTCGGCACCACGCACCAGTTGGCCAACGCCGTGCTGCTCGACACCGAAGCGCTGGAACCGGGCGGCACCGCGCTGGCCCAGCTGGTGTTCGCCGCGCCGGTCTGCGCGCTACCCGGCGACCGCTTCATCGTGCGCAACGCGCAGGCCAGCCAGACCGTGGGCGGCGGCACCGTGCTCGACCCGTTCGCGCCCGAGCGACGCCGCCGCACCGCGCGGCGCCTGGCGTGGCTGCGGGCGCTGCGGGAAATGACCGAAGGCGCCGGGCTGGCGCCGCTGCTGGCGCAGGCCACCCACGGCATCGCCACCGCGCGCCTGGCCTGCCTGACCGGCAGCGGCCCGGCCGGCTGGCGGCTGCCGGCCGACGCGCTGACCGTGCCCGCGGCGGGACATGCCGATGCCTGCGTCATCCTCGCCGCGCACTGGCAGGCGCTGCAGCGCACCGTGCTCGACACGCTGGCCGCGTTCCACGCGCGCCTGCCCGACGAACCCGGCCTCGACGCCGGCGCCCTGCGCCGCGCGGCCCTCGCCGGCGCGCCGGCGCTGCCGGACGCGGCCTGGGGCGCGCTGCTCGACACGCTGGTCGGACAAGGCGCCCTGCGCCGCAACGGCGCATGGCTGCAACTACCGTCGCACGCCGTCACGCTGTCGGACGAAGACCTCGCGCTGGCGCAGCGCATCGCGCCGATGCTGGCGGCCGGCGGCTACGACCCGCCCTGGGTGCGCGAACTCGCCGCGGCCCGCAACGTGCCGGAAGACAGGATGCGCCAGCTATTGCGCCGGATGGCGCGCCAGGGCACGCTGCACCAGATCGTGCCCGACCTGTTCTACGACGACGGCCGCGTGCGCGAACTGGCCGCGCTGGTCGCCACGCTGATCGCGCAACATGGCAGCGCCGACGCGGTGCGCTTTCGCGACGCCACCGCGCTGGGCCGCAAGCGCGCCATCCAGATTCTGGAGTTCTTCGACCGCGTCGGCTACACTCGGCGCGTCGGCAACGGCCGCGTGCTGCGGCCCGGCAATGCGTGGCAGGCCGGTGCCGGCCGCGTGTAGTCCGTGCAGTCCGTGCAGTCCTGTAGCACCCGCAAGTCCATGTAGTCCGCGAAGGAAGGCATGCGTATCCGGTGATGCGGCCGGGCTTCAAACCCGGTTGGGGGCGTCAGCCGTTCCCAGGTAGGTTCGACTCCTGCTGCTTTCCGCCAAGTAACGCTCTCGTTGGTTCCCAATTTTTCCCGTTAGCCCCCATAAAGCATGGCGCCTTGGGTGATCCGTGGGTATCAATCCTCTTGCCCATCCCCATCTGTTACCGCACAATCCACTCATCAAATGTGGGTAGGAAAGGGGGTAAGAGATGGCTGCACGTCAACTGAACCGGCTATCGGCCATCGGTATTTCCAAGGAGGTCAACCCCGGCTACTACGCCGATGGTGGCGGCCTCTATCTCCAGATATCCCCGAGCGGCTCCCGGTCATGGATCTTCCGATTCACTATCGGCGGTCGGACGCGTGAGATGGGACTCGGCCCGCTGGCGCTCTTGCCGCTGGCTGCGGCGCGCAAGGAGGCCGCGGATTGCCGCATGCTGGTCAAGCAGCGCATCGACCCAATCGAAGCCCGCAAGGCCCGGTCCGTGGCCGCTGCTTCGTCTGGCGCTAGTCGCCTGTTCCGCGATGCAGCCACCGAGTTCATCACAGCCCGTCGCCCAGGCTGGAAGAGTGCCAAGCACGCACAGCAATGGACCAACACCATCGTGACCTATGCGAATCCAGTCATAGGTCATCTTGACGTGTCTGTCATCGATACTGAGATGATTGTGCGCATGCTGCAGCCAATCTGGTCCAAGAAGGCCGAGACAGCGCGGCGTGTGCGCGGGCGGGTGAAAGCGATTCTAGATGCTGAAATGGTGCTCGGTAATCGACTTGGCGACAATCCGGCGCGTTACGTCGATCATCTAGACCGCGTGCTGCCACGCACAAAGAAACGTCGGCAGGTGAATCACCACCCCGCTCTTCCGTGGGAACAGATTCCTACCTTCATGTCTGACCTGAAAGATAGACCGCGGCGCGCTGCTCGAGCGTTACATCTATTGATCTTGACAGCGGCTCGCACCAATGAGATTCGCTTAGCCACCGCCGATGAATTCGATCTCGATGCGAAGGTCTGGATAGTACCCGGCGAACGTATGAAGGGGGGCATGGCTCATCGAGTCCCGCTCTGTGATCAGGCCGTGGAAATCGTGCGTGCTGCAATGGAAAAGTACCGTTCCGTATACCTATTTCCAGGTTTCAAGGAAGGGAAACCACTCTCCAATATGGCGATGCTAAAGGTGCTGGAGATGATGAAGTGCGATGACATCACGGTGCATGGATTCCGATCAACGTTCCGGGATTGGGTGGCGGACTGCACAGACTATCCGGATTCGCTGGCAGAGCAGGCGTTAGCTCACACAATCACATCGTCCACAGAAGCAGCCTATCGGCGCCGAGATATGCTCGAGCGCCGCCGTCCTATGATGCAGGATTGGGCGCAATATTGCGCCGGGCAGACCGGTCAGGTGCTCACGCTCGCGCCATCGCAGGCATCGTGAGATCGAAGTCTGGGATGACTCGCGCGGCCGGCATGAGCTTCCCGGCCTTCTCTGCAAGCCATGCATCGACATCTTCTTCCAGCCACGCGGTACGATTGCTGTAGACATTGAACGGTTTCGGGAATTCGCCGCGCTCGATCATTCGATAGATAGTCGACTGCCCAAGCGATAGCTTTTCAGCGACCTGCTTTATGTTTAGTGCTTTCATATCGTGTTCTCCCTTGTCGATTCTAGATCCATGCCGCGGCTGGATCGCGGCGGATCAAAGTCCCGGCACGCTCGGCATACCGCAAGCGCCTACGTGCATTCTTTGCATCGATCATTTCTGGCCTCTCATTGAGCATCTTCTTGCGCCATTTCGCTGAGGCTGCACTATGAGATATCGGCGCCGGCTTCGGTGTATCTTCGCCAGGCCCAAGCGTATAACGGGGCATCTTCGCACGGTGCCCAACCCATTCACTGATGTGTAAATGCTCCCGATGATGTCGCTTCAGTTGGAGCGAAATATAGGCGCTGTGGAATCCGGTGAGGATAGAGAGTTCCTTGGACGAGCGTGCCACCCCATCGGAAAGCACTCGCTGAATCATGCGCCATGTAACGCACTCATCGCGCTGCACTGTCTTGTTGCGCGCAGGAAGGCCAAGAGCATGCGCCCGGCAGAAGATCGAGGATTGGCTGCGCCCCGGAAAGTCCGTGAACCACTTCCGCACAGGAATGCCATTCGCCCAATACTCACGCAGTTTGGCGTCATCTTCTTCTGTCCAGTGTGTCCAGGCTTTCATCTCCGCCCCTTATCTCCTGCCGTTGTCGCGCATCACTAAGCACTCCAATGCACTCGCTTTGATCTCTGCGGCTTCGGCGCGCCCTTTGGCGTTGTCGAGCGCGTATCGGAGCCTCCGAATCTCATCAGCGGCGTCCTTTCTTAGCTGCCTAGCTTCGGCGCTTTCGGTGAACTCGTTGTGCGAGTCGAGACGTGATAGGAGATTCATGATGCGCA
>NZ_BBQM01000022.1 GCF_000876015.1 Cupriavidus basilensis
ACGTATGTACTGGGGGGTTTTGCTTTTTAGGGCGGCCAAATTGGCTTCCGCCTCAATCACGTCGGCAGCGCGACTCCGATGACCGCGTAAGAGGCCCGCGCCGCGGCCCCACTGTCGCGTCCGCCCGTCAGAACCCCCGCATTGGCATGCATCAGGGTACTGGAGCCTTCCTTCCCCCATATCGTTCTGTTACCGTAGCTCCAAGCGCGGCTCGGGAAGCTGCGTGAAGCGGTTCGATGCATTGCGCAGTTCGAAAGATTTTCCAGAAAACCAAGGTCAGGCGACGCCGTCGCGCGCCGCGACAGGCCGCGGGATCCAGGTTTGGGGGAACGATGGCGGCCAGATTTTGCCTGCCGGCGCTGACCGGCGTGGTTGGCGCGCTTATTTTGGCGGGTTGCGGCACATTGGGAACACCTCCCCAGGAGCAGGTCTCGGCCGTGCAGTCGGGACCGGGCGCCATCGCCGCGCCGTCGGCGATCGACTGCGGCCGCTTCGCGGCGCATATCGAGGCGCTCAAGCAGGCCAGCCTGTCCGAGACAGGCGCTTCGGCCGACCGTCCCGCCGAGAAACTGATGGCCGCCAACGCGGCCGGCGCCGAAGCCGAATCGCTCACCGATGCGGTCGAGCCGCCGCCCCTGCTGGCGCGGCTGCCGCTGTTTTCCTCAGCTCCCGCCGGGAGTGCCGAACCACCCGGCTGGCAGCCCTGGAAGGTCAATCGCAACAAGACGCCCACGCGCTATACGCTGACGGAAGTCGGGCATCGCACGGTGTTGCATGCAGAAGCCGACAGTTCGGCCTCCGGCCTGTACGTGCCGCTGATCAGCCGCGACCCCGGCATGCTCAACTGGACCTGGAAGACGCGCGACGTGATCCGCAGCGCCGACAACGCCCAGGCGCCGCGCGAGGATTCGCCGCTGCGCATCTTCGTGGCATTCGATGGCGACAAGGGCAGCCTGTCGCTCAAGGACCAGCTGATGTACGAAATGGCGCGGCTGACCACCGGGCGCGAGATGCCCTATGCCACGCTGATGTACGTCTGGGGCAGCCGCAAGCCGGAAGGCTCGGTGGTCTCCAACCCCCACACGGACCGCGTGCGCATGATCGTGGTGGACTCCGGCACCGCCCACGCCAACGAATGGCGCTGCCATCGCCGCGACCTGAGCGAGGATTACCGCAAGGCCTTTGGCGCCGATCCCGGCAAGGTGCTGGCGATCGGCATCATGACCGACACCGACAACACCAGGAGCCACGCGGAAAGCTGGTACGGCGACATCGCGTTCGACTGAAACCCGCGCCGCGCGAACCCCGCATCGCAAGGCGAACCATCAAACAAAAAGCGCCGGAAGTCCTCCGGCGCTTTTTGTTTTGCGAACGGGACCGCGGCAGCGCGCTCAGGCAGGCGCCAGCCACTTCTCCACCAGTTTGACGAAGAACGTGGAGCCTACCGGAAGGATCTCGTCGTTGAAGTCATAGCTGGGGTTGTGCAGCATGCACGGGCCGAGGCCGTGGCCGGCTTCGCGATGCACGCCTTCGCCATTGCCGATGAACAGGTAGCAGCCCGGCCTTTCCTGCAGCATGAAGGAAAAGTCCTCGGCGCCCATCGTCGGCTCGTACTTGCCGTCGACATTGCCCGCGCCCACCAGATCGGCGGCGACCTCCACGGCGAAAGCGGTTTCCGCCTCGCTGTTGACCGTGGGCGGATAGTTGCGGCGGAACTCGAAATCGACGGTGCAATCGAACGCGCTGGCGACGGCGCGGGACACCTCTTCCATGCGGCGCTCGATCAGGTCGAGCACCGGCAGCGTGAAGGTGCGCACCGTGCCGCCGATCCAGGCCTGGTCGGGCACGATGTTGGTGGCGTCGCCGGCATGGAACTGCGTGACCGAGATCACCGCGGCGTCGATCGGGCGCTTGTTGCGCGTGATGATGCCCTGCAGCGCGGAGACGATCTGCGCGCTGGTGAAGACCGGGTCGTTGCCGTTGTGCGGCAGCGCGGCGTGCGCGCCCTTGCCGCGCACGACGATGCGGAATTCGTTGCTGGACGCCATGAACGGTCCCGGCGTGGTGCCGAACGAGCCGGCCGGCATGCCGGGCCAGTTGTGCATGCCGAACACGCCGTCGCACGGGAAGCGCTCGAACAGGCCGTCCTTGATCATCTCGCGCGCGCCGCCGCCGCCTTCCTCGGCCGGCTGGAAGATCAGGTTGACGGTGCCGTCGAAATTGCGGTGCTCGGCCAGGTAGCGGGCCGCGCCCAGCAGCATGGTGGTGTGGCCGTCGTGGCCGCACGCATGCATGCGGCCGTCGTGCTGCGAACGATGGCCGAAGGTATTGGCTTCCTGCAGCGGCAGCGCGTCCATGTCCGCGCGCAGGCCGATGCTGCGCCCGCTGCTGCCGTTGCGGATGACGCCGACCAGCCCCGTGGTGCCGAGCCCGCGATGGACTTCGATGCCCCACGCGGCGAGTTTCTGCGCCACCACGTCGGAGGTGCGCTGCTCATGGAAGCACAGTTCGGGATGGGCGTGGATGTCGCGTCGGATGGCGCGCATCTCGGTTTGCGCCTGAAGGATTTCGGGGAGAAGAGTCATGATGCCGGTTTGCCGGTGTCGGGCGTTGGATACCCGGATCATACGATGCCTGCGGATAAAGCGCCAAAGCGGCCCGGCGCGCCGGCGGCCCGCGCGGAGCGCCGCAGCGGCCGCGCCGGGTTGCATCCAGGGGGCATCCAGGCAGCATGCGGGCGGCACGCGGATCGCGTCCAGGCGCGCGTCCGCGCGCGGGGGTTTCCCCGCATTGCCCCGCTTGGTCCACTGCTGGAACAGTTCATGCTTGATGTGCCTGCCCGGCAACGCTGCCGCATCCGGCCGTCCAGCCGCCGCACCAAAATGCGGCGCGGGGGACGATGCGCCGCGCTGTCCCAACTGTCGTTTGCTACATTACTTTCCTGGAGAGTCGCGCGATGTCCCTTCGCACATGCAAGAAGGCATTTGGTGCCGTGGTAGTGACCGCAGCCATGAGCTTCGGCCTTGCCGGACAGGCCCAGGCAGTCGATTTCAAGCTGGCCATGAGCTCGCCGCCGACCTCGATGGACCCGCACTTCTACAACCTGTTCTCCAACATCAACGTCTCCGAGCACGTCTTCGAGTGCCTGGTGAAGATGGACGCGGACAGCAAGATCATCCCGGGCCTGGCCGAGTCCTGGAAGCTGGTCAACAACCTGACCTGGGAATTCAAGATCCGCAAGGGCGTGAAGTTCCACGACGGCTCGGAGCTGACCACCGACGACATCGTCTGGTCGCTCGACCGTCCGTCCACCATCCAGAACAGCCCCGGCAAGTTCGACGTCTACACCAAGGCGATCATCAACAAGAAGGTGATCGACAAGTACACCATCCAGCTCACCACCAACGCGCCGTATCCGCTGATGCTGAACGACCTCACGTCGATCTTCGTCGTGCAGAAGAAGGCCACCCAGGGCCTGACCTCGGACGACTTCGCGCAAGGCAAGGGCATGGTCGGCACCGGCCCGTTCAGGTTCGTCAGCTACGCGCGCGACGACCGGGTCGAGCTGGTCAGGAACCCCGATTACTGGGGCCCGAAGCCGGCCTGGGACAAGGTCACGCTGCGCTTCATCCCGAACCCCGCCACGCGCATGGCGGCACTGCTGTCGGGCGACGTGCAGGCCATCGAGAACGTGCCCACGCCGGACCTGCCGCAGGTGCGCAAGGACCCCAAGCTGAACTTCTTCTCCAAGATCTCGCACCGCGTGATCTACCTGTACACGGATGACAAGCACGACAAGTCGCCGTTCGTCACCACCAAGGACGGCGCGCCGATGGACAAGAATCCGCTCAAGGACACGCGCGTGCGCACCGCCATCAGCATGGCCATCAACCGCCAGGGCATCAAGGACCGCCTGATGGAGGGCCTGTCCGAGCCGACCAACAACCTGGTGCCGCCCACGCTGTTCGGCTACAACCCCAACCTGAAGACGGTCAAGTACGACCCCGACGGCGCCAGGAAGCTGCTGGCCGAGGCTGGCTACCCGAACGGCTTCGGCATCACGCTGCACACGCCCAACAACCGCTACGTCAACGACGAGAAGATCGCCCAGACCATCGCGCAGAACCTGACCCGCATCGGCATCGCCACCAAGGTCGAAGGCATGCCGATGGCGACCTACTCGGCCAAGGGCATCAAGCACGAGTTCTCGTTCGGCCTGCTGGGCTGGGGCGCGCAGACCGGCGAGGTGAGCTCGCCGCTGCGCGCGCTGCTGGCGTGCGAGGATGCCAAGAAGGGCTTCGGCACCGTGAACTGGGGCGAATACTGCAATCCGAAGATGGACGTGGTGCTGGAAAAGGCCCTGTCCACCGTGGACGACGGCGAGCGCTCCAAGCTGCTGCAGGAAGCCACCGCGATCGCCATCAACGATGACGGTATCATCCCGATCCATCAACAGGTGACGACCTGGGCCACGCAGAAGGGCATCACCTACGTGCCGCGTACCGACGAACGGACCTACGCGCACAATTTCCGGCCGCAGTGACGTGACGGCGGGGCGCGGCCACGAGGGCGCGCCCTTGCTGCATGACAATGTCGGCTTTTGCCGGCAGGCGCCCGCGGTCTGGGCGGGCGCCTGCCGCAGAATCACCCCCGGACGGTAGCCGGGCCTAGCCACAAGCCGACTGCCGGTGCAGCCGCGCGGCGCCCGACCGGCGCCGCGGCGGCCACCGGCGAAGGAAAGCTTCCGAACATGCTGGTCTTCATCATCCGGCGCCTGATGCAGAGCGTGGTCGTGCTCTTCGTCATGTCGCTGCTCGTTTTTCTCGGCGTCTTCGCCATCGGCAACCCGGTCGACATCCTGATCAATCCGCAGGCCGACCAGGAAGACATCAAGCGCACCATCGCCGCGCTCGGGCTCGACAAGCCGCTCTGGGAACAATACTGGATCTTCCTGCGCAACGCGCTGCACGGCGACCTGGGCATCTCGTTCGCGCACGGCACGCCGGCGCTCAAGCTGATCTTCGAGCGCATGCCGGCCACGATGGAGCTGGCCATCTGCGCCATCCTGCTGGCGGTGCTGCTCGGCATCCCGCTCGGCCTGTGGGCCGGCCTGCGCCCGAACGGCGTGGCGGGCAAGACCATCATGGGCGTGTCCATCCTCGGCTTCTCGCTGCCCACCTTCTGGGTCGGGCTGATGCTGATCATGGTGTTCGCGGTGCAGCTCGGCTGGCTGCCGTCCAACGGCCGCGGCGAGACCGTGCCGCTGCTCGGCGTGCCGGTCAGCTTCCTCACCGTGGACGGGCTGCGCCACCTGCTGCTGCCCGCGGTGACGCTGTCGCTGCTCAACATCGCGATGGTGATCCGCCTCACGCGCGCCGGCACGCAGGAAGCCATGCTGCAGGACTACGTCAAGTTCGCGCGCGCCAAGGGGCTGTCCAACACCCGCATCGTCGGCGTGCACGTGCTCAAGAACATCATGATCCCGATCGTCACCGTGATCGCGCTGCAGTTCGGTTCGATCATCGCGTTCGCCATCGTGACCGAATCCATCTTCGCCTGGCCCGGCATGGGCAAGCTGATCATCGACTCGATCCAGCTGCTGGACCGGCCCGTCATCGTCGCCTACCTGATGGTGATCGTGACGCTGTTCATCCTGATCAACCTGTTCGTGGACATCATCTACAGCGTGCTCGATCCGCGCGTGCGCATCGCCGACAACAAGGGCTGAGCCATGACAACCGCAACCGAAACCACCGCGGCGCCGGCGCCGCGCGCCGAGCAGACCCCGCTGCGGCGCTTCGCCAGCCAGTTCTTCTCCAGCAAGATCGCCGTCACCGGGCTGGTGCTGCTGGTCATCATCGTGCTGATCGCGCTGTTCGCGCCGTGGCTGTCGCCGCAGAACCCGTACGACCTGGCCACGCTCGACGTGCTCGACGCGCGGCTGCCGCCCGGCGAGCAGTCCGCCGCCGGCATGACCTTCCTGCTTGGCTCGGACGAGCAGGGCCGCGACATCCTCTCGGCGGTCATGTACGGCCTGCGCATCAGCATCGGCGTGGGCGTGGTCAGCACCGTGATCGCGCTGCTGCTGGGCGCCACGCTGGGGCTGATCGCCGGTTTCCTCGGCGGCCGCGTCGAGGCGATCATCATGCGCGTGGCCGACCTGCAGCTGTCGTTCCCGCCGATCCTGCTGGCGCTGATCCTGCTGGCCTTCCTGCGCCCCGGCATCGGCAACATCGTGATCGCGCTGGTGGCGGTGCAGTGGGCCTACTACGCGCGCACCACGCGCAGCGCCGCGCTGGTCGAGCGCCGCAAGGAATACATCGAGGCCGCCACCTGCCTGGGCCTGCCGCCGGGCCGGATCATGTTCCGCCACCTGCTGCCCAACTGCCTGCCGCCGCTGATCGTGATCGCGGCGCTGCAGGTGGCCTCGGCCATCACGCTGGAGGCCACGCTGTCCTTCCTCGGCCTGGGCGTGCCCATCACCGAGCCGTCGCTGGGCTCGCTGATCGCCAACGGCCAGCAGTACATGCTGTCGGGCAAGTACTGGATCAGCTTCTTCCCCGGCATCGCGCTGGTGGTCACCATCGTGGCCATGAACCTGGTCGCCGACCAGCTGCGCGACGTCCTCAATCCGCGCCTGCAGACGCAGTAACGCAGCACGACAGGAGCGAACATGAGCAAACCTACCCTGGTGGTGGAAGGCCTCAAGACCCAGTTCTTCACCCGCGCCGGCGTGGCGCGCGCCGTCGACGACGTCTCGTTCTCGGTCAACCGCGGCGAGATCATGGGGCTGGTGGGCGAGTCCGGCTCGGGCAAGTCGATGACCGGCTATTCGATCATGGGCCTGATCGACCCGCCCGGCAAGGTCGTGGACGGCCGCATCGAGCTGACCAGCCGCGACGGCGTCACGCGCGACCTGCGCCGCCTCACGCCCGCGCAGCAGCGCGACGTGCGCGGCAACCGCATCGCCATGATCTTCCAGGATCCGATGATGACGCTCAACCCGGTCCTGCGCATCGACACGCAGATGATCGAGGCGGTGCTGGCGCACGAGAAGGTCGACAAGGCGGTGGCGCGCGAGCGCTCGCGCAACGCGCTGGCGCGCGTCGGCATTCCCTCGCCGGACGAGCGCCTGCGGGCCTATCCGCACCAGTTCTCGGGCGGCATGCGCCAGCGCGTGGCGATCGCCATCGCGCTGCTCAACAAGCCCGACCTGATCATCGCCGACGAGCCCACCACCGCGCTGGACGTGACCATCCAGGGCCAGATCCTCTACGAGATGCAGAAGCTGTGCCGCGAATCCGGCACCGCGCTGATCTGGATCACGCACGACCTGTCGGTGGTCGCCGGGCTGGCCGACACGGTGTGCGTGATGTACGCCGGCAAGATCGTCGAGGCCGGCGACGTGCGCCAGGTGCTGGAGCGGCCCGAGCATCCCTATACCCACGGCCTGATCGGCTCGGCGCCGTCGCGCAATCCGCGCGGCGCGCCGCTGCGGCAGATTCCCGGCATGACGCCGTCGCTGCTGAACCTGCCCGCGGGCTGCGCCTTCCGCGAGCGCTGCGCCTATGCCACCGACGTGTGCAAGACGCCGCCCCCGCTCGACACCGCGGCCGACGGGCGCCGCCTGCGCTGCTTCCATCCGGTTCTGTCCCAGCAGGAGGCCGCATGAGCGCAGCCGTGATCGATCCCGCCCTCGCCTCGCGCATGCCCGAACCCGCCGCCGAGCCCACGCCCGGCGCGCCGATCCTCCAGCTCGAAGGCGTCTCCAAGCGCTTCGTCAAGTCGCTCGACGCCGCCGCCCGCATCGCCAACGTGTTCGGCGCCGGCGCGCGCGAGGAAGTCGTGCACGCGGTCGACCGCGTCGACCTGTCCATTCGCACCGGCGAGGTGGTCGGGCTGGTCGGCGAGTCCGGCTGCGGCAAGTCCACGCTGGGCCGCATGGCGGTCGGGCTGCATTCGCTGACCGAAGGCGCGCGCCGCTGGAAGGGCGTGGACCTGGACCGCCTGCCGCCCGAAAAGAAGCGCGAGAAGCAACTGGCGATCCAGATGATCTTCCAGGACCCCTACGCTTCGCTCAACCCGCGCCTGCGCGTGATGGACATCGTCGGCGAGGCGCCGGTGGTGCACGGCATGGTGCCGCGCGGCGAGCAGAAGCGCTATGTGGAAGACATGCTGGTGCGCGTGGGCATGGACCCCACCGTGCTGCGCCGCTTCCCGCACCAGTTCTCGGGCGGGCAGCGCGCCCGCATCGGCATCGCGCGGGCGCTGGCGGTCAAGCCGGAATTCCTGGTGTGCGACGAATCGGTCGCCGCGCTCGACGTGTCGATCCAGGCCCAGGTGCTGAACCTGTTCATGCGCCTGCGCGAGGACCTCGGCCTGACCTACCTGTTCATCAGCCATGACCTCGGCGTGGTCAAGCACATCAGCGACCGCGTGGTGATCATGTACCTGGGGCGGGTGGTGGAGTCGGCGCCGGCCGAGGACGTGTTCGCCAGCCCCAACCATCCCTACACCCAGGCGCTGCTGGCCGAGGCGCCCAGGCTCGAGGTCGGCAAGAAGACCTTCGTGGCGATCAAGGGCGAGATTCCCTCGCCGCTGCATCCGCCGCCCGGCTGCCACTTCCATCCGCGCTGCCCGCACGCGATGCCGCGCTGCCGCGAGGCGCAGCCGCTGCTCAGGGAAATCGCGCCGCAGCGGTTCTCGGCCTGCCATCTGAACGACATGGCGTGATCCGGCGGCCCGCTGCGCGGGCCGCCGCCGGTTGCCGTCCTGGCGCCGTTCTAGCGAATCACCTGCCCGCGCGAGTTGATGATGGTCATCTCGACGAATTTCGAGCCGATGTGGCTGTCCGGGCCGAAGTTGATGATGTAGCCGCCCAGGTCGTAGTTCTTCATGGTTTCCAGCGCGGCGATCAGCTTGTCGCGCGTGAGGTCCTTGCCGGCGCGGCGCAGGCCCTCGACGAAGGCCTTGGCGGCGATGAAGCCCTCGATGCTGGCGTAGTCGAAGTCGTTGTGCTTGCCGGCCGCCTGCAGCAGGCGCAGGTATTCGCGCACCACCGGCAGCGTGGCGTTGCCCGGATGCGGCATGACCTGCGAGATGATCACGCCGCTGCCCTTGGGACCCACTTCCTTGGCCAGCGCCTGCGTGCCGACGAAGGACACGTTGTAGAACTGGCCGTTGTAGCCGCGCCGCAGCGCTTCCTTGACGAAGGCGCCGGCGGTCCGGTACGCGCTGATCATGACCACCGCGTCCGGCGTGGCCTTCATCGCGCCCTGCATGGCGTCGCCGATTTCCGCGGTGTTGCGCACCACGCCCTCGCGCGCGACGATCTGCACGCCGCTGTCCGGCGCCGCCTTGAGCGCGCGCTCGAGGCCGTCCAGCCCGGCCTTGCCGTAGGCGTCGTCGTTGTAGACCACGGCCACGCGCTTGAGGCCGGTGGTCTGGATCTGGCGCAGGATCGCGGCGGTTTCCTCGTTGTAGCCGGCGCGCACGTGGAAGGCGTAGCGGTTGAACGGCTGGCGCAGCGACTGCGCGCCCGTGAACGGCGCGAAGAACGGCACCCGCGCCTGCGTCGCCAGCGGCAGCGAGGCCTCGCTGGTGGCGGTGCCGACGTAGCCGAACAGCGCGAAGACGTGGGCGTCGTCGATCAGCGCGCGGGTGTTCTTGGCCGCGGCCTCCGGCTCGTAGTAGTCGTCGAGCGCCTTGAGCTCGATCTTGCGGCCGTACACGCCGCCTTGCTGGTTGATGAAATCGAAATAGAGCTGCGCGCCGGCGTTCATCTGCTTGCCGAGCACCGCGGTGGGCCCGGTGAGCGCCGCCGACTGGCCCAGCATGATGCTGTCCGCGCTGACGCCGGGCTGCGCGCTGCCCTGCGCGCCGGCATTGGCAATGAACGAGCCGATGGCGCATGCCACCAGCAGGCTGGCGATGCGCCGGCCCCTGACCCCAGAATGCACTTGCATGGTTCCCCCGCGAAAACGGTCTGTTTTTCTTACCCGTGGATGCCTGCCGGTCTGCGCCGGCGCTGCCGTGCCGCCCGCCGTGGCATGGTTCCCCGGCGCAGCGCCGGGCTATCATAATCGAATACAATCGGAGCCTGATAATTTCTCCCAGCGGCGCCCGCCGGGACGACGCCGGCGTACAACACGCGAGGCAACCCGCGAGGCCCGGCCCGCGTGCCAGGCATCGGCTGGCGGCCGGCCGGAGCGGCACGGCCAGGCCCGCGGCGCGGTGTGACCGCCCGGCCGCCCGGCTCCCCGGCAATGGCAGCGCCGCCGCCCCCACTCGCTTGCCAGGAGATTTCATGGCTTCCCGCATCGTCCGTGCCGCCTGTCCGCACGATTGTCCCGACACCTGCGCCTTGCTCGTCACCGTCGAGGACGGGCGCGCCGTCAAGGTGGCCGGCGACCCCGACCATCCCGGCACCCAGGGCGTGCTGTGCACCAAGGTCTCGCGCTACCCGGACCGCACCTACCACCGCGACCGCCTGCTCACGCCGATGAAGCGCGTGGGCGCCAAGGGCGAAGGCCGGTTCGAGCCGATTTCCTGGGACGAGGCGCTCGACACCGTGGCCGCGCGCCTGTCCGCCATCGCCGCGCGCGACGCCCAGGCGATCGTGCCCTACAGCTATGCCGGCACGATGGGGCTGGTGCAGGGCGAAAGCATGGCGGCGCGCTTCTTCCACAAGCTCGGCGCCTCGCTGCTGGACCGCACCATCTGCGCCAGCGCCGGCGCCACCGCGCTGCGCTACACCTACGGCGCCAGCCTCGGCATGGACATCGAGCACGTGCCCGACGCCCGGCTCATCATCATCTGGGGCGGCAACCCGATCGCCTCCAACCTGCATTTCTGGACGCGCGTGCAGGAAGCCAAGCGGCGCGGCGCCACGCTGGTGGCGATCGACCCGTACCGCTCGCTGACCGCCGAGAAGTGCCACCGCCACATCGCGCCGATGCCCGGCACCGACGGCGCGCTGGCGCTGGCCATCATGCACGTGCTGATGCGCGACGACCTGCTCGACCACGAGTACATCGCCAGCCACACGCTGGGCTTCGAGGCGCTGCGCGAGCGCGCGCAGGCCTTCACGCCGGCGCGCGCGGCCGCGCTGTGCGGCATCGACGCGGCCGACATCGAATGGCTGGCCGGGCTGTACGGCAACCTCGCCGTGCGCGAGCGCCAGCCGGTGGCGATCCGCCTCAACTACGGCATGCAGCGCGCCCACGGCGGCGGCCAGGCGGTGCGCGCGGTGGCCTGCCTGCCGTCGCTGGTGGGCGCCTGGCGCCATGCCGCGGGCGGCCTGCAACTGTCCACCTCCGGTTTCTTCCCGGTCGACACGCAGCGGCTGCAGCGCCCGGACCTGCTGCCCACGTTGCCGGCGCTGCCGCGCACGGTCAACATGAGCACCATCGGCGACGCGCTGCTCGACGCCGGCAACGGCGCCGGCGGCCCGAAGATCGAGGCGCTGGTGGTCTACAACAGCAACCCGGTGGCGGTCGCGCCCGATTCGAGCAAGGTCGCCGCCGGCTTTGGCCGCGAAGACCTGTTTACCGTGGTGCTGGATCACTTCCGCACCGACACCGCCGACTACGCTGACATCCTGCTGCCGGCCACCACCCAGCTCGAGCACGTCGACGTGCACAAGGCCTACGGCCACACCTACTTCCTGGCCAACAACCAGGCCATCGCCCCGCTCGGCGAGGCGCTGCCCAACACCGAGATCTTCCGCCGGCTGGCGCGGCGCATGGGCTTCACCGAGCCGTGCTTCGCCGACAGCGACGAGGACATCGCCGCCCAGGCCATCGTCGCGGCCGACCCGCGCGCGGCCGGCATCAGCTGGGCGTCGCTCAAGGAAAAGGGCTGGCAGAAGCTCAACCTGCCGGCCGCGCCGCTGGCCGAAGGCGGCTTCGCCACGGCCTCGGGCAAGTGCGAGTTCTATTCCGAGGCCATGCGCCGCGACGGCTTCGATCCGCTGCCCGGCTACGTGGCGCCCTACGAGACGCCGGCCACCGCGCCGGAGCTCGCCGCGCGCTACCCGCTGGCGATGATCTCGCCGCCGGCGCGCAATTTCCTCAACAGTTCCTTCGTCAACGTCGACAGCCTGCGCGCCACCGAAGGCGAGCCGCACCTCGACATCCACCCGGAAGACGCCGCCGCGCGCGGCATCGCCAACGGCGGCATGGTGCGCGCCTTCAACGACCGCGGCAGCCTGCTGGCGCGCGCGCGCGTGACCGACCGCGCCCGGCGCGGGCTGGTGGTGGGGCTGTCGATCTGGTGGAAGAAGCTCGCGCCCGACGGCAAGAACGCCAACGAGCTGACCAGCCAGCGCCTGACCGACCTGGGCCGCGCGCCGGTGTTCTACGACTGCCTGGTGCAGGTGGAGGCCGCGCCGGCCGTGGCCGCGGCCACGCCGGAGCCGGCCGCGCCATGAGCCGCTGGCCGGCCCGCGTGCTGCTGGCCCTGGCCTTGCCGGGGCTGGCCGCCATGCTGGCCGGCTGCGACACGGTCGGCTACTACGCCCAGTCGATCGGCGGCCACCTCGGCCTGATGGCCGAATCCCGGCCGCTGCCGGACGCCATCGCCGCCGCGCGGGAGGCCAAGGACACGCGGCTGGCGCAGCGCCTGGCGCTGGCCGGCACCATCCGCGACTTCGCCTCGAAGGCGCTCAAGCTGCCCGACAACGGCAGCTACCGGCGCTACGCCAACCTGCACCGGCCCTACGTGGTGTGGAGCGTGTTCGCCACGCCCGAGCTGTCGATGGAGCTGCACAAGTGGTGCTTCCTGGTGGTGGGCTGCATCAGCTACCGCGGCTACTACGACCAGGCCGACGCCGACCGGTACGCCGAAGGCCTGCGCAAGGACGGGCTCGAACCCTACGTGGCCGGCATCCCGGCCTATTCCACGCTGGGCTATTTCGACGACCCGCTGCTCAACACCTTCGTCTACCAGCCCGAGGGCGAGCTGGCCCGGCTGATCTTCCACGAGCTGGCGCACCAGGTGGTGTACGTGCGCAACGACACCACCTTCAACGAGTCCTTCGCCACCGCGGTGGAGACCGCCGGCGTGGAGCGCTGGCTGGCGCTGGCGGCGTCGCCCGAGGCGCGCGCCAGCTACCGCCAGTACGACCTGCGCCGCCAGCAGTTCCGCGCCATGCTGCTCGAGACGCGCGACCGCCTCGACGCGCTCTACCGCTCGGCGCTGGCGGACGACGCCAAGCGCGCCGGCAAGGCCGCGATCTTCGCCGGGCTGCGCGCGCAATACGCGCGGCTCAAGGTGGAGTGGGGCGGCTACAGCGGCTACGACCGCTGGTTCGAGAAGCCGCTGACCAACGCGCAACTGGCCGCGGTGGCGACCTACCAGCAATGGGTGCCGGCCTTCACCGCGCTGCTGGCGCGCAACGGCGGCGACTGGACCGCCTTCTATGCGGCCGCCAGGCGCATCGGCGACCTGCCGCGCGCCGAGCGCGACGCGCGCCTGCGCGAGCTGGCGCCGCCGGCCACCAGGGGCGAGCCGATCCAGGCCGGCGAGGGTGGCGGCGGCGCGGCGGGCGGGGCCGTGCCGGGTGCGGCGCGCGCCAGCGGCGCGCCGGACATGCCTACCGCGCAGAATGCGCCGGCGGCGCCGGCCACTTCGGCCACTTCAGCCATAACGAGCGCGCCGGCGCCCGCCGCCCGGCCCTGATCCGGCACGTCAGGCACGTGCGCGCATCGGGCGCATCAGGCGCCCGCGGGCCGCTTCATCCGGCACAGCGACGGCAGGTTGAGGTCCCGCGCCGGCGTCATGCCGTCGAAGCGGAAACCGTACTGCGTGCCTTCCACGCCGACCTTGACCGTCTTGCCGTCCACCGGCGCGATGGTCGACACCACCTGCGGCATCAGCAGCTGGTGGTCGCCCTTGCGCATCAGCACCTCGCCGACGGCGGAGCGGTACTGCATGCCTTCGAGCGCCAGCGCGACGCTGGCCGCCTCGTCGGACTGCGCGCGGCGCATGGCCTCGCCGAGCATCTGCACGGCGATCAGCACGCGCGGCGCGAAATACTCGCCGGCCGGGGTCTGCCGCACGCGCGCGGCGAGCGCGTTGAGCGCCGCGTCGTCGCCGTTGGGCATGTACTCGGCGACCCAGGTCAGGCGCGCGTTCCTGGCCTGCGCCACGGCCGCCACCGTGCCGGGCGCGCCGCCGCCGCTGTTGTTCAGGTAGTTCAGCGCATAGCCGGTGTCGCCGGCGGCCTTGACCAGCAGGCTCAGGTCCTGGCCCCAGTTGCCCGTGACCACGGTATCGGCGCCGCTGGCCTTGATCATGCCGACGTAGGGCGCGAAGTCCTTGACCCGGGCCAGCGGATGCAGCGCCTCGCCGACGAACTCCACGTCGGGCCGCGCGTTGGCGATCATCTGCCGGCCCAGCGCCGCCCACACGCGCCCCTGGGTGTAGTCCTGATTCAGCAGGAAGACCTTGCGCATGCCGCGGTCGCCGCGCGCGAACTCGGCCAGCGCGCGCATCTTCATGGCCGCGTTGGCTTCGGTGGAGAACAGCCAGAAGCTGCAGCGCATGCCGGTCAGGTCCGGGTCGAGCGAGGCGTAGTTGACGACCAGGACGCGCTGGCCTGGGTTGCGCTCGTTGTGGCGGTTGACGGCCTCGACCAGCGCGCTCACCACCGGCGAGCCGGAGGCGCCCGTGAACACGATGCGCACGCCGGCGTCGATGGCGCCCTGCAGCGCGGTCAGGCTGGCCTGCGGCGAGAGCTTGTTGTCATAGCTGAGCAGCTCGTACTTGCGCCCCAGCACGCCGCCCTGGGCGTTGGCGTCGTCGAGCGCGAACTTCAGGTTGGCCAGGAAGATCTCGCCGACGTTGGCCAGCGGCCCGGAAAGCTGGTCGATGAACGCGACCCTGATCGGCCCGGCCGGCGGCGGCACGTCCTGCGCGCGGGCCGGCAGCGGCAGCGCCGCGGCCAGCGTGAGTGCCGCCGCCACCGCCATCGTCGCCAGCCGTCCGGCCATGCCGGCCGGGCGCATCCACTGTCCAAGCATTGCTAACCCCCTTGCGTCGGTTTTCCGGCTGGTCCCGCATGTCCCGCGTGTCCCGCAGGTGTCGATGCGGCGGCGCGCCGGGGTCGCCCGGGTGGCGCGGGGCGCCGGCGATGCGGCCGAAGGCCCGCCCTTCGATGCGGACCAGCGCGGTGATCATGCCGCCCCCGCAGGCGGCGCGCAACTCCGGCGCCCGCATGCGCTCCGGTTTCCCGTGGCCGTGGAAGCCCTGCGTCCGGGCGCGGGAAGAGCGGATTCGCTCCCGTACGTGTCCGGGGAAATCTACTCTTTGGTACGTTCATATACCATTGGGTATGATGCTATGGACAATGCCGGGTCAGGTCAAGCGCAGTGCCTTTGCCCGCCCGTCCCGCCCCCGCTGCATGCGAGAATCGCATCATGCCGACTGCACAGAAAACCGTTCCCGCCGAGGTGGTTCCGGAGGTCGCTCCCGACGCCGCGCGCGCGCGTTCGCACATCGCCGAGCGCCAGGAGGCGCGCCGCCGCCAGATCCTCGATACCGCCGCGCAGTTGTTCTACACCAAGGGCTATCCCGGCATGACCATGAACGACCTGTGCCGGGCGCTGGGCGTGACCAAGCCCGCGGTCTACTATTACTTCACCGACAAGTACGAGATCTTCGACATCCTGTGCCGCGAGTCGGCGCAGACCTGCCTGCCGGTCATCCGCGAGACCGCGGACCCGGCGCTGCCGGTGCGCGAGCGCCTGCATGCCTGCCTGCTGGAAATGGCGCGCCGCTGCATCGACTGCTACGTGCCGGCCACGCTGAGCTTCCGCGACAACCAGTACCTGCGGCCCGAGACCGTGGCATGGCTGGGCAGCATGGCGCGCGCGTTCTACCGCGATCTCTACGCGCTGCTCGAGGAAGGCCGGCGCGCCGGCGTGTTCCGCTACGGCGACGCGCGCGTGACCGCGCACGCGATCGGCAGCGTGGTCGGTTTCATGTACACCTGGCACGAGCCGGACCGCCTGCCGCCGCGCGCGCTGGCCGAGGAACTGGCGACCAACATGATGAAGATGGTGCTGCCGGTGGAAGCCTGACTAGGGAATTCCCGCGGGCCGCCTGAACTGTGCGCTAGACTTCACGTCAAACCACGGAGTTTGCCCAGAGGACTTCATCTAACGTGTTGTCTTAACAGGGTGTCGCGTTTAGCATCTGTCGAAAATCGAACGACCATTCAGAAAATCAGGAGACGGTGCATGGAAAGACTATGGCTTAAGCACTACCCGGCGGGCGTGCCCGCCGAGATCGACGGCAGCCAGTACCGTTCGCTGGCCGCCCTGCTTGAGGAATCCTTCCGCACCTACGCCGACCGCCGCGCCTTCGTCTGCATGGACAAGGCCATCACCTACGGCGAACTCGACCGGCTTTCGCGGCAGTTCGCGGCCTGGCTGCAGACGCGCGGCCTCAAGCCCGGCGCGCGCGTGGCCATCATGATGCCGAACGTGCTGCAGTACCCGGTGGTACTGGCCGCGGTGCTGCGCGCCGGCTACGTGGTGGTCAACGTCAATCCGCTCTACACCCCGCGCGAGCTCGAGCACCAGCTCAAGGACAGCGGCGCAGAGGCCATCGTCATCCTGGAGAACTTCGCCACCACGCTGCAGCAGGTGCTGCCGGTCACGCCGGTCAAGCACGTGGTGGTGGCCAGCATGGGCGACCTGCTGGGCGGCCTGAAGGGCGCCATCGTCAATTTCGTGGTGCGCAACGTCAAGAAGATGGTGCCGGCGTGGGAGCTGCCCAACTGCGTGCGCTTCAACACCGTGCTGCAGGAAGGCAGCCGGCTGGAACTGAAGCCGGCCAATACCGGCCCGGACGACATCGCCTTCCTGCAGTACACGGGCGGCACCACGGGCGTGTCGAAGGGCGCCGTGCTGCTGCACCGGAACATCGTCGCCAACGTGCTGCAGTCCGAGGCGTGGATGCAGCCGGCGCTGGCCAAGGGCGCGCCGATGGAACAGTTGATCACCATCACCGCGCTGCCGCTCTATCACATCTTCGCGCTCACGGTGTGCTGCCTGCTGGGCATGCGCGGCGGCGGCCTGGGCGTGCTGATCCCCAATCCGCGCGACATTCCCGGCTTCATCAAGGAGCTGCAGAAGTACAGGTTCAACACGTTCCCGGCGGTCAACACGCTCTACAACGCGCTGATCAACAGCCCGGACATCGGCAAGGTCGATTTCTCCGGCCTGCGCGTGGCCAACGGCGGCGGCATGGCGGTGCAGGAGGCGGTCGCCAAGAAGTGGCTGGAGAAGACCGGCTGCCCGATCATCGAGGGCTATGGCCTGTCGGAGACCTCGCCTTCGGCCACCTGCAACCCGACCGACACCGACGCCTTCTCCGGCACCATCGGCCTGCCGCTGCCGTCGACCGAGATCGCCATCCGCGACGACGACGGCCGCGACGTGCCGCTCGGCCAGCCCGGCGAGATCTGCATCCGCGGCCCGCAGGTGATGGCCGGCTACTGGAACCGCCCCGACGAGACCGCCAAGGTCATGACGCCGGACGGCTTCTTCAAGACCGGCGACATCGGCGTGATGGACGTGCGCGGCTACACCAAGATCGTCGACCGCAAGAAGGACATGATCCTGGTGTCCGGCTTCAACGTGTACCCCAACGAAATCGAGGGCGTGGTCGCCGAATGCCCGGGCGTGCTGGAAGTCGCCGCCGTGGGCGTGCCCGACGAGCACTCGGGCGAGGTGGTCAAGCTGTTCGTGGTCAAGCGCGACCCGGCGCTGACCGAGGCCGAGCTGATCGCCTTCTGCAAGGAGCGCCTGACCGGCTACAAGCGGCCCAAGTACATCGAATTCCGCGGCGAGCTGCCCAAGACCAACGTGGGCAAGATCCTGCGCCGCGAACTGCGCGACAGCCGCAAGGCGGCATAGGCAGGCGCCCGTGCGCTCGTCGGATGTCAGGTTGCCGACAGCGTTTCTATAACCAGGGGTTTTGCGCCCCTCTCCCGCACGCGGGAGCGGGGCGACCAAGAAGCGGCAAAGCCGGCCCCGTCGGCAACGCATCGGCCTCCCGCCAGGGAGGCCGTTTTCATTGGGGCGCCGCCGACGCCATCGTCAGTTCAGCATTCAGCCGACGGCACGATGCGCGGCGCCGTCCCGTCGTCGGGATAGATCATGCGCACGCAGGCGCCGGCGTCGAGTCCCGGCGCCGCCGGGCCGCTGACGGTGGCGAGCGGGCTGCCGTCCAGCGCCGTCACCTTGTACTGGTAGAGCTCGATCTGCGGCCGCGGCTGCGGGTTGAGCAACTGGTTCAGGTTCACGGCGAAGCCCATGCTCATGCCGCCGCCGCCCCAGCCGTTGCCGCCGGCCGCGCCCATGCCCACGGCGGAGCCGAAGGCGCCGGTGCCGGGCGCGTCCACGGTGCCGGCCGCGGTCTTCTCGCTGATGTGGCCGAGCCTGACGGTGTAGTCGAGCGGCGTGACCTTCGGCTGCGGCGGGCCGCTCTGACAGGCGGCCGCCAGCAGCAGCGGCGCCAGGCAGGCGGCCAGCCGCAGCGGGCGCGCGTGGGGTGCCGCGTTCATGCGCTGGCCAGCCCGCTCTTGAGCCGGCCCAGCAGGCGGAACAGCGCGCGGCGGTCGGTTTGCGGCAGGCCGCCGAACAATTGCTCGATCCAGTCTTCGTGCGCGCGCGCCATCTTCGAGAACGCCGTGCGCCCGGCCGGCGTGAGGCGGATCAGGTAGGCGCGGCGGTCGCTCGGCAGCGCCTCGCGCGATACCAGGCCTTCTTCCTGGAGCTGGTCGGTGATGCCGGTGACGTTGCCGCCAGTGACCATCATGCGGCGCGACAGCTCACCCATCTTGAGGCCCTCGGGGTGGCGGTCCAGTTGCGCCATCAGGTCGAAGCGCGGCAGCGTGCAGGCGAATTCCTGCCGCAGCCGCGAGCGGATGTCGGCTTCCACCAGGTTGGTGCAGGTCAGCAGGCGCAGCCACAGGCGCAGGCCGTCATGGCTGGCATCATCGGCGCGGGTTTCGAGATCGACCGGCGGTTCGTCGGCGCCGGCCTTGACGGGGATCTCGGCGGCAGTCGTGGTGGGCATCGCGGCAGGCAGGTTGTTTGATGCCTCAAGTATATGCCCTCCCGCGCCGGGCGGCGCGGGGATCGGCGGGTGCTCAGTCCACCTTGGCGCCCGAGTCCTTGACGACCTTGGCCCACTTGGTGTGTTCGGCGCGGATGAACACGACGAACTGTTCCGGCGTGTTGCCGACCGGTTCGGCGCCCTGGGCCTGCAGTTTCTCGCGCACGGCCGGCGTGGCCAGCGAGCGCGTGACTTCCTGCTGGATGCGCGCGACGATCTCGTGCGGCGTGCCGGCCGGCGCCAGCAGCCCGAACCAGGAGCTGGCCTCGAAGCCCGGCAGCTTGCCGGCCTCGGCCACCGTGGGCACGCCCGGCAGCGCGGGCGAGGGCCTGGCGCTGGTCACGGCCAGCGCCTTGAGCTTGCCGGCCTTGATCAGCGCCATCGAGGACGGCAGGTTGTCGAACATGAGCTGCATGGTGCCGCCGGCAAGGTCGGTCAGCGCCGGGCCGCTGCCCTTGTACGGGAAATGCACCATGAAGGTATGCGTCTGCGTCTTGAACAGTTCGCCGGCGAGGTGGATCGAGGTGCCGTTGCCGCTCGACGCCATGTTGAGCTTGCCGGGATTGGCGCGCGCGTAGGCGATCAGGTCCGGCACGCTGTTGATGCGGTTCTGCTGCGCGAAGGCGGGGTTGACCACCAGCACGTTGGGCACCGACGCCACCTCGGTGATCGGCGCGAAATCCTTGATCGGGTCGAACGGCAGCTTGCCGTACAGCGACTGGTTGATGCCGTGCGTGCCCACCGTGCCCATCAGCAGCGTATAGCCGTCGGGCGCCGACTTGGCGACCATGTCGGCGCCGATGTTGCCGCCGGCGCCGGGCCGGTTGTCCACCACCACGTTCCAGCCCGGCAGCTTGGACAGCTCCGCCGCCACCGCGCGCGCCAGGATGTCGGTGGTGCCGCCGGCCGGGAACGGCACCACCAGGCGGATCGGCTTGTTCGGGTAGGGATCGGCGGCCAGCGCCGGCGCGGCGCCGGCAAACAGGCCGAGGCAGGCGCTGGCGGCGCTGGCAAGCAGCATGAGGGTCGCGCGGCGGCGGTGGCGGTGCATGGTGTCTCCTGGCTGGTCTGGCCGCGCCGCACGGTTGCGGCTGCGGGTTTGCTGCATTCTAGGGCTCGCCGCCGGAGGTGCCGATGAGGTGATGCCCTAGGCCGCCGGCCCCGCCAACGGCAAAAAGGCACCCGAAGGTGCCGTTGCCAGGTCGCGCGGACGCGCTCAGAACTTGTGGCGGATGCCGAGGCCCACGCCGAGCATGGTCGTCTTGCCCGGGCCCAGCGGGTAGCCGTTGGCGAAGGCGATGGCCGAGGTGTCGAGGTTCACCCCCGCGTACTTCGAGAACGCGGTGGTCAGGTAGAGATCGGTGCGCTTGGACAGGTTGTAGTCGGCGATGAACGAGATTTCCCACGGATTCGGGACATTGACGCCGCCCTGGTTCTTCACGTTGTCGTAGTTATATTGCAGCGTCAGGCCCAGCGCCGCGGTGACCTGGTAGTTGGCGCCGATCCAGTAGTAGTCGTCGCGCAGCACCGTCGTGCCGTTCTGCGCCTTGCTCTGGCCCCAGCGGTAGCCGCCCATGAGCTTGGCCGGGCCCCAGGCGTAGCTGGCGGCGACGGCGGCCTTCTTGACCGTGCCGGTGCCGGCGAAGGTGGTGCCGGCCATCACGCTCGGGTTGTACTGGTCGTAGGCGATGGTCGCGCCGACCGGGCCGGCGAAATAGGACACGCCCGCGCCGTAGCCGGTGTCGCGGCGGAACTGGCCGGGGGCTTCGCCGCCGCCGGACACGCCGTTGCCGAACGACCAGTGCGCGATCGCCGTCACCGGGCCGAACACGCCGGTGTACTTGGCGGTGTTGTCCGAGCGGAAGTTCAGGCCGAGCTGGGCCACCACCGGCTCGTACTGGGTCGCGTAGCCGCTGGGCGAGAAGTTGGCGAGCAGGTCGAACAGCGTGGTGTACTGGCGGCCGAAGGTGAAGCGGCCGACCTGGGCGCTTTCCAGGCCCACGTAAGCCTGGCGGCCGAACAGGCGGCTGCCCTGCTGTGCCTTGCCGTCATCGAGGCCAAAACCGTTTTCGAGCACGAACAACCCCTTCAGGCCGCTGCCCAGGTCTTCGACGCCGCGCAGACCCCAGCGCGAGCCGGACAGGCCGCCTGACGTCAGGCGGTATGCGTTGTCGCCGGTGGGGCCGAGATGGCTGACGTATTCGACGTTCATGTCGACGACGCCATACAGCGTCACGCTGGACTGGGCTTGCGCAGCACCGGCGAAAAGGCCAAGCGCCGCCAACGCAAGAAGCGATTTTTTCATGCTCGATGATCTCCATGTAAGAATTATTGGTGGTCAGCGGGGAAACCTCCTGAGTCTCCATCGCCCGCTTACCCAACTTCGTCAGAAGTTGCCAACCACTGTAACAAACCGCCTCCGTTTCACAATCCGGGGTGCTGCCCTTGTCAGCTTTTCACAACTCAGGGTTTTGGAGTATCGGAAGCGCGGCAGGCAAGGCGAGCGCTGGCGCCGCCGCGGCAAGGCCGCCACGGCGGGCACGGTACAATGCGGGAAATCCCGAGGCCGGATCCGCGCGGGTCCGCGCAGGTCCCGTTTCCTTGCCGGCCGCGCCGCGGAGCGCGCGCGCGGGCAATCACGAGTGCAAGCATTGATGGATACCTTGATTCGAGAATTCGATGTGGCCCTGCGCGCGATCGCGGGCGTGACGCGGGCCGAGCGGGCCAATCCGGCCGCGGCGCTGGCGCCGGACGACGGCCGCCTCGACGAGCGGGAACGCCACCACGTGGCCGGGCTGATGCGCATCAACCATGTCGGCGAGGTCTGCGCGCAGGCTCTCTACCAGGCGCAGAAGCTCACCGCGCACACGCCGCAGGTGCGCGCGCAGATGGACCAGGCCGCGCGCGAGGAAGAAGACCACCTGGGCTGGTGCGCCGAGCGCCTGCGCGAGCTTGGTTCGCGCACCAGCCTGCTCAACCCGCTCTGGTACGCGGGCGCGTTCGCCATCGGCTGGGCCGCCGGCCGCGCCGGCGACCGCGTCAGCCTCGGCTTCGTGTCCGAGACCGAGAGCCAGGTCGAGCAGCATCTCAACGGCCATCTCGAACAGCTCCCCGCCGCGGACCAGCGCTCGCGCGCGATCCTGGAGCAGATGCGCGACGACGAGGTGCGCCACGGCGCCACCGCCCGCGAGGCCGGCGGCATCCCGCTGCCGGCGCCGGTGCGCGCGATGATGCGGGCCGCGTCGCGCGTCATGACCACGGCTGCCTATCGGATCTAAGGGATCCGAGGGATTCGAGAGGCCCGGCCGCCGGGCCGGCGCGGGTCCCCGCGCGGGCGGGGTAGACAACAAAACGTTGTATCCTTCCATCGGTCTCGCGAGACGGATTTTCGTGCGGCAGGCAGTTCCTTCCCCGGTCGTTCTCAGGTGGTTTCTCTGCTTTCCTCCATAAGATCTTCATTTCATTAGGGATTCACTTTTTCGGTGCGTGAAGAGTGCGCGCTAAGTCATTGTTCTGATTAAAAAAACCCGGTTTGTTGCCCCGCGGCGAGCCTTGACCCGCCAAATCGCTTCCTCTAAAGTGGGAAATAGTGTGAGGAAGTGTATTTTTGTGTGAAAAAGCGGGCTGGCTGTGGGATCATCCCCCAACGTCGGCTTTACTGGGTTTACCGTGCCAACCGACGGCAGAGCGGGCGGACACGGATCGGGAGCGAGCTTGTTTCAGGGCGCATCGGCGCTGTCACTGGATGCCAAGGGCCGGATGTCGATTCCGGCGCGGCACCGTGAAGCGCTGCAACAGCAGGCCGAGGGCCGGGTAACGCTGACAAAGCACCCGGATGGCTGCCTGCTGCTGTTTCCGCGGCCCGAATGGGAAAGCTTCCGGGCCCGCATCGCCGCTTTGCCGATGGACGCGCACTGGTGGAAGCGCATCTTCCTCGGCAACGCGGCGGACGTCGACATGGACGGCGCGGGCCGCGTGCTGATCGCGCCCGAGCTGCGCAGCGCCGCGCAGCTCGACAAGGAAGTCATGCTGCTCGGCATGGGCAGCCATTTCGAAGTCTGGGATGCCGCGACCTACGCCGCCAAGGAACAGCAGGCAATGGCGCAGGGCATGCCGGAAGCATTGAAGAACTTCTCTTTCTGACGAGGTCATGAGCTCAACTCAAACGCCGGGGACCACCGCCCTGCGCCATCGCACCGTGTTGCTGGACGAGGCTGTCGAAGCGCTCGTCTGGCGGCCCGATGGCGTCTATGTGGACGGCACCTTCGGCAGAGGGGGGCACAGCCGGGCCATATTGGCCCGGCTGGGGCCGGCCGGGGCACTGGTGGCCTTCGACAAGGATCCGGCAGCAATCGCAGAGGCGGGCACCATCGAGGATGCCCGCTTCTCCATTGAGCACACCAGCTTCGCCGACATGGCCGGCCGTCTGGCGGCCCGCGGCCCGGTGGCCGGGATACTGCTCGACCTGGGTATCAGCTCGCCCCAGATCGACGATGCGCAGCGGGGGTTCTCCTTCCGCTTCGAGGGCCCGCTGGACATGCGCATGGACACCACGCGCGGCGTCACCGCCGCCGAGTGGCTGGCGCAGGCGGAAGAGCAAGACATCGCGAGGGTGATACGGGACTATGGGGAAGAACGGTTTGCTGTACAGATTGCAAAGGCGGTTGTTGCTCGCCGGAGCGAACCCGGCCTTGGCGGGCCACTCGCCACTACGGCCGAGCTTGCCGCACTCGTGGCGAAAGCCGTCAAGACTCGCGAGAAGGGCCAGGACCCTGCGACCCGCACCTTTCAGGCTCTACGGATTCACGTCAATCAAGAGCTTGCGGACCTCGAAAGAGGACTGAGCGCGGCATACGATCTGCTGCAGGCAGGAGGGCGGCTGGTGGTGATCAGCTTTCATTCGCTCGAGGACCGCATCGTCAAGCGGTTCATGCAGGCGCACGCCCGTCCGCAGCAGGATGCCGACCCGGCCCTGCGCCGCGCGCCGCTGCGCGCCGACCAGCTGCCGCAGCCGACGCTCAAGCTGCTCGGCCGCGTCAAGCCGGGCGCCGACGAAGTGGCCGCCAACCCGCGCGCGCGCTCGGCCGTGATGCGGGTGGCCGAGAAACTGCCGGCGCGCGCGCCGGCACAGGCTGGCCACGCATGAACCGCCTGACTTTCTTCCTGCTTGCCGCGCTGATCTTCTGCGCGCTCTCCCTGGTGAGCGCGCAGCACCAGGCGCGCACGCTGTTCGTCGCCCTCGAGCGTGCCCAGGCGGAAGAAAAGCAGTTGGACATCGACTGGTCGCGCCTGCAGTACCAGCAGAGCGCGCTCGGCAAGAGCGCGCGCATCGCCGACGCGGCCCGCACCCAGCTCAAGATGACGCCGGTCATTCCCGGCCGTACCCAATACCTGGCCGGCGTGGTGCTCGACACTCCGCCGGCTACCGTGGCGACTGCGGCTTCCGCTGCGGCGGCGGCCTCGGCGCCCGCGGGGAGCAAGCCATGACCATCGCCCATCCCTCGCAGCGCGGCCAGCAGCGCGGCAGCCCCTCGCGCCCGCGCACCGGCCAGTTCGCGGCCAGCCCGGTGCTGGGCCTGCGCCTGCCGATGTGGCGCTCCAAGCTGGTGGTGTTCATGATGTTCTCCGCCTTCGTGGCGCTGGCCGGGCGCGCGCTGTGGATCCAGGGCCCCGGCAACCAGTTCTACGAGGCCGAGGGCAAGAAGCGCTTCCAGCGCACGCTCGACCTGCCGGCCACGCGCGGCAAGATCCTCGACCGCAACGGCCTGGTGCTGGCCACCAGCCTGCCGGTCAAGGCCATCTGGGCGGTGCCCGAGGACGTGCCCGACCAGATCGACGCGGACAAGATTCGCCAGCTCGGCAAGCTGCTCGACATGAGCGACAAGGAGCTGCGCCGCAAGTTTACGGAAGACAAGAGCTTCGTCTACCTGAAGCGCCAGGTGCTGCCCGACGCCGCGGACAAGATCGCCGCGCTCAAGATCGAGGGCATCCACCAGACCCGCGAATACAAGCGCTTCTACCCCGAAGGCGAGGCGATGGCGCACATCGTCGGCTTCACCAACGTCGAAGACCGCGGCCAGGAAGGCATGGAGCTCGCGCGCGAGCCGGTGCTGGCCGGCAGGTCCGGCGCGCGCCAGGTCATCAAGGACCGCCTCGGCCGCGTGGTGGAGGACGTCGGCATCCTCAAGACGCCGCGCGACGGCGAGGACCAGCAGCTTTCCATCGACGCCAAGATCCAGTATCTGGCCTTCAACGAGGTCAAGGCCATCGTCGAGCGCAGCAAGGCCAAGGCCGCCAGCGCGGTGGTGCTGGACGCCCAGACCGGCGAGGTGCTGGCGCTGGCCAACTGGCCGACCTACAACCCCAACGACCGCACCCGCCTGTCGGGCGAGCAGCTGCGCAACCGCGTGCTGACCGACACCTTCGAGCCCGGCTCGATGATGAAGCCGATCACCATCGGCCTGGCGCTGCAGCTCAAGCGGGTCACGCCGTCGACGGTGTTCGCCACCACCGGCAAGTTCACCTACGAAGGCGCCACCATCAGCGACACCCACAACTACGGGGCGCTGACCGTGGCCGGCATCATCCAGAAGTCCAGCAACATCGGCACCACCAAGATTTCGATGCTGCTCAAGCCGCAGGAGATGTGGGACATGTTCACCAGCGTGGGCCTGGGCCAGGCGCCCAAGCTCGGCTTCCCCGGCGCGGTCGCCGGCCGCGTGCGCCCGTACAAGAGCTGGCGCCCGATCGAGCAGGCCACCATGTCGTATGGCTACGGCCTGTCGGTGTCGCTGTTCCAGATCGCGCATGCCTACACCATCTTCGCCCACGACGGCGAGCTGATTCCCGTCACCATGTTCCGCCGCGACGGCCCGGTCAGCGGCGAGCGCGTGCTGTCGCCCGAAGTGGCGCGCCAGGTGCGCGGCATGCTGGAAACCGTGACGGCGCCCGGCGGCACCGCGCCCGAGGCCCAGGTGATGGGCTACCGCGTCGGCGGCAAGACCGGCACCGCGTACAAGCACGTCGGCCGCGGCTACGACCGCAGCAAGTACCGCGCCTCGTTCATCGGCCTGGCGCCGATGTCCAACCCGCGCGTCATCGTGGCGGTCAGCGTGGACGAGCCCACTTCCGGCAGCCACTACGGCGGCGCGGCGGCGGGCCCGGCCTTTGCCGCCATCACCGGCGGCACGCTGCGCGCGCTCAACGTGCAGCCCGATTCGCCGATCCGCCAGCTGGTGGTCAGCGACAAGGTGCAGGAAAGCGAGCCGTGGAGCGCATCCCAATGAGCCGCCAGCTGCTGCCCCTCGAAATCGCCGCCCAGGCCGCCGACGCGCTGGCCTGGCTGCGCCAGCGCGCGCCCGCCGGCGCCCGCCTCACCGGCGACACGCGCCGCCTGACCCAGGGCGACGTGTTTTTCGCCTACGTGCTGGGCAACCAGCGCCTGTCGACCGACGCGCGCCCGCACATCGCCCAGGCCATCGCGCGTGGCGTCAGCGCCATCCTTTATGAAGCGGACGGCTTCGCCTGGCCGCACGGCGAGGCGGTGCCGCATCTCGGCATCGCCGGCCTGCACCAGCTGGCCGGCCCGATCGCGGCCGGCTGGTACGGCAACGACGCGCGCGGCCTGGTCGTGACCGGCATCACCGGCACCAACGGCAAGACCTCGTGCGCGCAATGGCTGGCGCGGCTGCTGCAGGCCGCGGGCAAGCCCTGCGCCACCATCGGCACGCTCGGCACCGGCTTTCCCGGCGCGCTGGCCGTCACCGGCTTCACCACGCCCGACGCGGTGCAGCTGCAGGACAGCCTGGCCGCGCTGCACGACGCCGGCGCCCGCGCGGTCGCGATGGAAGTGTCCTCGCACGGCCTGGAGCAGGGCCGCGTGGCCGGCACGCATTTCGACGTGGCGGTGCTGACCAACCTGACCCAGGACCACCTCGACTACCACGGCACGATGGCCGAGTACGAGGCGGCCAAGGCGCTGCTGTTCCAGTGGCCCGGCCTGCGCGCCGCGGTGGTCAACCGCGACGACGGCATGGGCGCCCGCCTGCTGGCCGGCAAGCAGGCCGCCGCGCAGGTCATCGAATACGGCCTCGACGGCCCGGCCGCGGCCACCCGCAAGGGCGGCCAGTGGCTGCGCGCCAGCGGCGTGCGCGCCACCGCCGCCGGCACCGCCTTCCGCGTGGACGGCAGCTTCGGCAGCGCCGACGTCGCCACGCCGATGATCGGCGGCTTCAACGTCAGCAACCTGCTCGCCGTGCTCGGCGCGGCGCTGGCCAACGGCATCGCCTGGGACGCCGCCGTCGACGCGCTGCGCGCGCTCAGGCCGGTCGACGGCCGCATGGAACTGTTCGGCGGCGGCCAGGACGGCCCGCTGGCGGTGGTCGACTACGCCCACACGCCCGACGCGCTGGACAAGACCCTGGCCGCGCTGCGCCCGGTGGCGCAGGCCCGCAACGGCCGCCTGTGGTGCGTGTTCGGCTGCGGCGGCGACCGCGACCCGACCAAGCGCCCGCTGATGGGCGCGGTGGCCGAGCGCCTGGCCGACGAAGTCGTGCTGACCAGCGACAACCCGCGCAGCGAAGATCCGCTCGACATCCTCGACGCCATCGCCGACGGCATGGACGAGCGTGGCCGCGCCCACCTGATCGAGGACCGCGCCGCCGCCATCCTCTACGCCATCAAGCACGCCGCCGCGGCGGACGTGGTGCTGGTGGCCGGCAAGGGCCACGAGGCCACCCAGGAAGTGCAGGGCCGCAAGCGGCCGTTCTCCGATCGCGAACACGTCCGGCTGACGCTGGGCACGCGCGGGGTGGCCGCATGAACCGGAACACGATGACCAATCTGCAGCAAGCCGCCGGCTGGATCGCCGGCGCGCGCCTTTCCATGCCCGCCGCCGCCGATGCGGCCGCCCTGGGCTTTGCGCGCGTGCTGACCGACAGCCGCGCCGTGCAGCCCGGCGACCTGTTCGTCGCGCTCAAGGGCGAGCGCTTCGACGCCCACGATTTCCTCGCCGACGTGGCCGCGCGCGGCGCCGCCGCGGTGCTGGTGGCGCGCGCGCCCGACGCCGCGCTCGGCCTGCCCGCCATCGTGGTGCCCGACACGCGCCTGGCGCTGGGCGAACTGGCCGCCGGCTGGCGCCGCCGCTTCAGCCTGCCGGTGGTGGCCGTGACCGGCAGCAACGGCAAGACCACGGTCAAGGAAATGATCGCCGCGATCTTCGCCGCGGCGGTAGGGGAGGGCGCCCGCCTGGCCACCGGCGGCAACCTGAACAACGACATCGGCCTGCCGCTGACGGTGCTGCGCCTGGACGCCGCGCACCGGCTGGCCGTGCTCGAGCTCGGCATGAACCACCCGGGCGAGACCATTTACCTGGCCGGCATCGCCCAGCCGACGGTCGCCGTCGTCACCAACGCCCAGCGCGAACACCAGGAGTTCATGGTGAGCGTGGAAGCGGTGGCGCGCGAACACGCGGCGGCCATCGCGGCGCTGCCCGCCGACGGCGTGGCGGTGTTCCCGCTCGACGCCGAGGGCGGCGGCGCGCATGCCGGCATCTGGCGCGAGGCCGCCGGCCAGCGCCGCGTGCTGTCGTTCGGCCTGGCCGCCGGCGCCGACGTGCGCGCCGACGTGCATCTCGACGACGGCGTGCAGGTGATGCGGGTCACGGCGCCGGGCGGCGCCTTCGAGGTGCGCCTGTCGGTGCTGGGCACGCACAACGTGCGCAACGCGCTGGCGGCGACGGCCTGCGCGCTGGCGGCCGGCGTCGGCCACGAGGCCATCCGCGCCGGGCTGGCCGGGTTCGCCGCGGTCAAGGGGCGCCTGCAGGTCAAGCACACCGCCGCCGGCACGCTGGTGATCGACGACACCTACAACGCCAACCCGGACTCGGTGCGCGCCGCCATCGACGTGCTCGCCGGGTTTGCCGCGCCGCGCCTGCTGGTGCTGGGCGACATGGGCGAAGTGGGCGACCAGGGCCCGGCCTTCCACGCGGAGATCGGCGCCTACGCCGCCGCGCGCGGCATCGAGGCCCTGTGGGGCACCGGCGCGGCCATGACCGACGCGGTGCGCGCGTTCGGCGCGCAGGGCGGCGGGCAGGCGCGCCATTTCGACAGCGCCGAGGCGCTGGCCGGCGCGCTGGCGCGGGACGAGGACGGCATCGTGGCCCGCGCGGGCGCGGTGCTGGTGAAGGGATCGCGCTTCATGCGCATGGAACGGATGGTGGATGCGCTGGTCGCAGACACGTCCGCGCCGAAAGCGTGAGGGGCGTGACAGGCATGAGGGGCATGAAGGATGCGGCCGGTGGCCGGCAACGCCCGATCAGGTAATCGCAAGCAAACGAGAAGCCCGGCGCCGCCGGGCGATTGTCGAAAGGAATACGGAACACGATGTTATTGGCTCTGGCCCAGTGGCTGCAAAACGACTACAGCTTCCTGCGGGTCTTCAACTACCTGACCTTCCGCGCGGTGATGGCCAACCTCACCGCGCTGTTGATCGGCCTGTGCCTGGGCCCGTGGGTGATCCGCAAGCTGACCGAACTGAAGATCGGCCAGGCGGTGCGCACCATCGGCCCGCAGTCGCATCTGGTCAAGGCCGGCACGCCCACCATGGGCGGCGTGCTGGTGCTGGTGTCGATCGGCATCTCCACGCTGCTGTGGTGCGACTGGGGCAACCGCTTCATCTGGGTGGTGATGCTGGTGACGCTGGGATACGGCGCGATCGGCTGGGTGGACGACTACCGCAAGGTGGTCTACCGCGACCCGCGCGGCATGTCGAGCCGCGAGAAGTTCTTCTGGCAGACCCTGATCGGCCTGGTGGCCGCGGTCTACCTGGCGTTCTCGGTGTCGGAAAGCAGCAATGTGCGGGTGTGGGACCTGTTCCTGGGCTGGGTCGAGAGCGGCATGTCGCTGGACATGCCCTACAAGTCCAACCTGATCGTGCCCTTCTTCAAGGAAGTGAGCTACCCGCTGGGCGTGGCCGGCTTCATCGTGCTGACCTACCTGGTGATCGTCGGCTCGAGCAACGCGGTGAACCTGACCGACGGCCTCGACGGGCTGGTGATCATGCCGGTGGTGCTGGTCGGCAGCGGGCTGGGCGTGTTCGCCTACGTGATGGGCAGCGCGGTCTACAGCAAATACCTGCTGTTCCCGCACATCCCGGGGGCGGGCGAGCTGCTGATCTTCTGCTCGGCGCTGACCGGGGCGGGCCTGGCCTTCCTCTGGTTCAACGCCCACCCGGCCCAGGTCTTCATGGGCGACGTGGGCGCGCTGGCGCTGGGCGGCGCGCTCGGCACGGTGGCGGTGATCGTGCGCCAGGAGATCGTGCTGTTCGTGATGGGCGGCATCTTCGTGGTGGAAACGCTGTCGGTGATGCTGCAGGTGACGTGGTTCAAGATCACCAAGCGGCGCTACGGCGAGGGCCGGCGGCTGTTCAGGATGGCGCCGCTGCATCACCACTTCGAATTGTCGGGCTGGAAGGAAACGCAGGTCACGGTGCGCTTCTGGATCATCACCATGCTGCTGGTGCTGATCGGGCTGTCGTCGCTGAAGCTGCGCTGAGCGCGCGGCCGGCATCGGTGTAACAACGTAACGAAAAGGGCGGAAAACGAAGTGTTTGGCGAGTTGCAGAAACCTCATGTGCTGGTGCTGGGCCTCGGTGAATCGGGGCTGGCGATGGCGCGCTGGTGCGGCCAGTACGGCGCCCCCGTGCGCGTCGCCGACACGCGCGAGGCTCCCGCCAACCTGGTCTTCCTGCAGGCCGAGCTGCCCTCGGCGCAATTCATCGGCGGCGCGTTCGACGTGGCGCTGCTCGACGGCATCGGCCTGGTGGCGATCAGCCCCGGCCTGCCGCCGGGCGAGCCCGCCACCGCCGCGCTGCTGGCGGCGGCGCGCGAGCGCGGCATCCCGGTGTGGGGCGAGATCGAGCTGTTCGCGCGGGCGCTGGCCCACCTGCGGGCCGAATCCGGCTACGCGCCCAAGGTGCTGGCGATCACCGGCACCAACGGCAAGACCACCACCACCGCGCTGACCGGCCGCCTGGTCGAGCGCGCCGGCAAGACCGTGGCGGTGGCCGGCAACATCAGCCCGTCGGCGCTGGACAAACTGGCCGCCTGCATCGCCGCGGCCACGCTGCCCGAGGTCTGGGTGCTGGAACTGTCCAGCTTCCAGCTCGAGACCACCTATACGCTGGCGCCGCACGCGGCCACCGTGCTCAACGTCACGCAGGACCACCTCGACTGGCACGGCGGCATGGAAGCCTACGCCGCCGCCAAGGCGCGCGTGTTCGGCCCGGCGCCCGCGCCGGGCGAGCCCGGCTGCCTGCAGGTGCTCAACCGCAACGACCGCCTGAGCCTGGAGATGGCGCGCGCGGGCACCGTGCCCGTCACCTTCGGCACCGACCTGCCGGAGACGCCCGGCAGCTTCGGCGTGCTGCGCGAGGGCGGCATGCCGTGGCTGGTGATCGCCGAGGCCGACAGCGAGGCCGAGGGCGAGAACAAGCCGCGCCGCCGCAAGGCCGCCGCCGAGGCCGAGCCGGCCGTGCCGGTGCGCCACAAGCGCCTGATGCCGGCCGACGCGCTGCATATCCGCGGCATGCACAACGCCACCAACGCGATGGCCGCGCTGGCGCTGTGCCGGGCCATCGACCTGCCGCTCAACGCCCTGCTGCACGGCCTGCGCGAATACCGCGGCGAGCCGCACCGCGTGGAGTGGGTCGCCACGGTGGACGACGTGGAGTATTTCGACGACAGCAAGGGCACCAACGTGGGCGCCACCGTGGCCGCGCTGTCGGGCCTGGACAAGCGCGTGGTGCTGATCGCCGGCGGCGAAGGCAAGGGCCAGGATTTCTCGCCGCTGGCCGCGCCCGTGGCGCAGTACGCGCGCGCCGTGGTGCTGATCGGCAAGGACGCCGGCGAATTGCGCCGCGCGCTGGCCGGCACCGGCGTGACGCTGGCCGACGCCGCCACGCTGGAGCAGGCGGTCACGCTGGCCGCCTGCGCCGCGCAGGGCGGCGACGCCGTGCTGCTGTCGCCGGCCTGCGCCAGCCTCGATATGTTCCGTAACTACGTGCACCGCGCGGAAGTGTTCCGTGCCGCGGTGGAAGAACTGGCGATGTCCCGGGGGATCGTGCCATGAGCGACGCACAGGTCAAGCGCAGCGGTTTCATCGGCGCCACCATCGGCAATGCCTGGGGTGGCCTGCGCGACGCGGTGTCCGGCGTCAAGCCGACCCGCTCGCGCATGATGGAGTACGACCAGCCGCTGCTGTGGGTGTCGATCGTGCTGCTCGCGCTCGGCCTGGTGATGGTGTACTCGGCCTCGATCGCGCTGCCCGACTCGCCGCGCTACGCCAACTACCGCGAGAGCCACTTCCTCGCGCGGCATGCGTTCGCGCTGTTCGTCGGCCTGTCCGGCGGCCTGCTGGCGTTCCAGATCCCGGTCAAGTTCTGGGACCGCTACGCGCCCAAGCTGTTCGTGATCGCGCTGCTGCTGCTGGTGGTCGTGCTGGTGCCCTTCGTCGGCAAGGGCGTCAACGGCGCGCGGCGCTGGATTCCGCTGGGCATCATGAACTTCCAGCCGTCCGAGCTGATGAAGCTCGCGGTGGTGCTCTACGCCGCCAACTACACCGTGCGCAAGCAGGAGTGGATGCAGAACGTGGGCAAGGGCTTCCTGCCGATGGGCGTGGCGGTGGTGGTGGTGGGCATGCTGCTGCTGCTGGAGCCCGACATGGGCGCCTTCCTGGTGGTGGCCACCGTGGCGATGGGCATCCTGTTCCTGGGCGGCATCAACGGCAAGCTGTTCGCCGGGCTGGTCGGCGTGGCGGTGGGCGCGTTCGCGCTGCTGATCACGGCCTCGCCGTGGCGGCGCGAGCGGATCTTCGCCTACCTCAACCCGTGGGAAGAAGCCAACGCGCTCGGCAAGGCCTACCAGCTCACGCACTCGCTGATCGCCTTCGGGCGCGGCGAATGGACCGGCGTGGGGCTGGGCGGCAGCATCGAGAAGCTGCACTACCTGCCCGAAGCGCACACCGACTTCATCCTCGCCGTGATCGGCGAGGAATTCGGCTTCGTGGGCGTGCTGGTGGTGATCGTGCTGTTCTACTGGCTGGTGCGCCGCGCGTTCGAGATCGGCCGCACCGCGCTGCAGCTCGACCGCACCTTCGCCGGCCTGGTGGCCAAGGGCATCGGCGTGTGGGTCGGCTGGCAGACCTTCATCAACATGGGCGTGAACCTGGGCCTGCTGCCGACCAAGGGGCTGACCCTGCCGCTGGTGAGCTACGGCGGCTCGGGCATCCTGATGAACTGCGTCGCGCTGGCGATCTTGCTGCGGGTCGACTACGAGAACCGGGTGATGATGCGTGGGGGGAAGGTATGAGCGCTGCGCGCACCTTGCTCGTGATGGCCGGCGGCACCGGGGGGCATGTGTTCCCCGGGCTGGCGGTCGCGCGCGCGTTGCGCGAGCAGGGCTGGCGCGTGGTGTGGCTGGGCAACCGCAGCGGCATGGAAGCCACGCTGGTGCCCAAGTACGACATCCCGATGGAGTTCATCCAGTTCGGCGGCCTGCGCGGCAAGGGGCCGCTGACCAAGCTGCTGCTGCCGCTGAACCTGCTGCGCGCGTTCTGGCAGAGCCTGCGGGCGCTGCGCCGCGTGCGGCCCGACGTGGTGCTCGGCATGGGCGGCTACATCACCTTCCCGGCCGGCATGATGGCCTCGCTGCTGGGGCGCCCGCTGGTGCTGCACGAGCAGAACTCCATCGCCGGGCTGGCCAACAAGGTGCTGGCCAGGGTGGCGGACCGCGTGCTCTGCGCGTTCCCCAACGCGCTGCCGGACAGCGAGTGGACCGGCAACCCGGTGCGCGAGGAGCTGGCCCGCATGCCCGCGCCGGACCAGCGCTACGACCAGCGCAGCGGCCCGCTGCGCCTGCTGGTGGTGGGCGGCAGCCTTGGCGCGGCGGCGCTCAACGAGATCGTGCCCAAGGCGCTGGCGCTGCTGCCGGAAGCTGCGCGCCCGCTGGTGAAGCACCAGGCCGGCGCCAGGCAGATCGACACGCTGCGCGCCAACTACCAGGCGGCCGGCGTGCAGGCGGAAGCCGTGCCCTTTATCGACGACATGGCCGGCGCCTACGCCGAGGCGGATCTGGTGATCTGCCGCGCGGGCGCCATGACCGTGTCGGAGGTGGCGGCGGCGGGCGTGGCGGCGCTGTTCGTGCCGTTTCCCCATGCCGTGGACGACCACCAGACCACCAACGCGGAATTCCTGTCGCGGCAGGACGCGGCCTTGCTGGTCCAGCAGAACGAACTGACCGCGCAGGGGCTGGCGCGCACGCTGGCCTCGCTCACGCGGACCCGACTCAAAGAGATGGCGCACCAGGCGCGCGGTCTCGCCAAGCCGGAAGCGACCCGGCGCGTGGCGGAGATCTGCAGCCAGATGGCCAGGGATTGAAACAAACGGATTCATGAAGCACATCGTCAAGAACATCCACTTCGTAGGCATCGGCGGCGCCGGCATGAGCGGCATCGCGGAGGTCCTGTTGAACCTGGGCTACAAGGTCTCGGGCTCCGACGTGGGCAGCAACGCCGCCACGCGGCGCCTGGCCTCGCTGGGCGCGACCGTGATGCACGGCCATGACGCCGCCAACATCAACGGTGCCAACGCCGTGGTGGTGTCCACCGCCGTGACCGGCGACAACCCCGAGGTGCTGGCCGCGCGCGCCAGGCGCATCCCGGTGGTGCCGCGCGCGGTCATGCTGGCCGAGCTGATGCGCCTCAAGCAGGGCGTGGCCATCGCCGGCACCCACGGCAAGACCACCACCACCAGCCTGGTGGCCTCGGTGCTGGCCGAAGGCGGGCTCGACCCGACCTTCGTGATCGGCGGCCGGCTCAACTCGGCCGGCGCCAACGCGCGCCTGGGCACGGGCGACTTCATCGTGGCCGAGGCCGACGAGTCGGATGCGTCGTTCCTCAACCTGTTCCCGGTGATCGAGGTCATCACCAACATCGACGCCGACCACATGGACACCTACGGGCACGATTTCGCCCGGCTCAAGCAGGCGTTCGTGGAGTTCACCCAGCGCCTGCCGTTCTACGGCATCGCGGTGCTGTGCGCGGACGATCCCAGCGTGCGCGAGATCATGCCGTTCGTGTCCAAGCCGATCGTGCGCTACGGTTTCGCCGAGGATGCCCAGATCCGCGCGGTCAACGCGCGCGCGGTCGACGGCCAGATGCACTTCACCGTGCTGCGCCAGCTCAACGGTCACGCCGAGCCGCCGCTGGACGTGGTGCTGAACCTGCCCGGCATGCACAACGTGCAGAACGCGCTGGCCGCCATCGCCATCGCCACCGAGCTGGAGGTGGCCGACGCCGCCATCGTCAAGGCGCTGCGCGAGTTCCACGGCGTGGGCCGGCGCTTCCAGCGCTATGGCGAAGTGGCCTGCACCGGCGCGGACGGGGCCGAAGGCACCTTCACGCTGGTCGACGACTACGGCCACCACCCGGTCGAGATGGCCGCCACGCTGGCCGCGGCGCGCGGCGCGTTCCCGGGCCGCCGGCTGGTGCTGGCGTTCCAGCCGCACCGCTTCACCCGCACGCGCGACTGTTTCGAGGACTTCGTCAAGGTGCTCGGCACCGTGGACGCGCTGCTGCTGACCGAGGTCTATGCCGCCGGCGAGACCCCCATCGTGGCCGCCGACGGCCGCGCGCTGACGCGCGCGCTGCGCGTGGCGGGCAAGGTTGAACCCGTTTTCGTGGAGCAGATCGAGGAAATGCCGCAGGCCATCCTGAACGCCGTCCGGCCCGGCGATGTCGTGGTGACGATGGGCGCCGGCACCATCGGCGGCGTGCCGGGGCAACTGGTTTCGCAACAAGCATCGCAACAGGCATCGGGAGGCCACGCATGAGCTTCGTCGCCCATCCCAATATCGACCCGAAATCGCTCGGCAAGGTCGGCGTGCTGCTGGGCGGCCGCTCGGCCGAGCGCGAGATCTCGCTGATGTCCGGCAACGGCGTGCTGGCCGCGCTGCGCGCGCGCGGCGTCGATGCGCACGCCTTCGACCCGGGCCTGCAGCCGGTGGCCGAGCTGGCCGCGGCCGGCTTCGACCGCGTCTTCATCGCGCTGCACGGCCGCTACGGCGAGGACGGCACCATGCAGGGCCTGCTGGAGCAACTCGGCGTGCCCTACACCGGCAGCGGCGTGCTGCCCTCCGCGCTGGCGATGGACAAGCAGGCCACCAAGCGCCTGTGGCTGACGCACGGCCTGCCCACGCCGCGCTTTGCCATGCTCGATGCCGGCACCGACTTCGCCGCCGTGGTGGCCGACCTGGGCCTGCCGCTGATCGTCAAGCCGGCGCGCGAGGGCTCGTCGATCGGCCTGAGCAAAGTCACCGACGCCGGCCAGATGCGGGCCGCCTTCGAGAAGGCCGCGGCGCTGGACAACGACGTCATCGCCGAGGCATTCATCGACGGCGCCGAGCTGACCTGCCCGATCGTGGGGGAGGGCGCCGGCGCTGAGGCGCTGCCGGTGGTGCGCATCGTCGCGCCCGGCGCCAACTACGACTATCAAAACAAGTACTTTACTGACGTTACCCAATACTTGTGCCCGTCGGGCCTGCCGGACGACGTCGAGGCCGAGGTCCGGCGCCTGGCGGTGCAGTCGTTCCGCGTGCTGGGCTGCCGCGGCTGGGCGCGCGCCGACGTGATGCTGCGCGCCGACGGCAAGCCGTTCCTGCTCGAGATGAACACCTCGCCCGGCATGACCGGCCACTCGCTGGTGCCGATGGCGGCGCGCGCGGCCGGCATCAGCTACGAGGATTTCGTGCTGCAGGTGACGGCCGCCGCCACGCTGGACCTGCATCCGAACGACGCCTGGAAACCCGACTGAGCAACAGAAGCCGACCGAACCTGAACCGACCGAACGGAAACGCCCCAAGCCATGTGGCACAACACCCGCCTGCTCAACCTGATCGCCTCCACGCTGTACGCGCTGGTGGCGCTGATGGCGTTCGCCGCCGGCCTGCTGTGGCTGGCGCAGCGGCCGGTGTTCGCCATCACGCACGTGGAGCTGTCGGCGATGGCGGGCGGCACGCTGCGCCACGTCAACGCGCCGGGCGTGCGCGCCAACGCGCTGGGCAAGCTGAGCGGTAACTTCTTCACGCTCGACCTCAACGAGGCGCGCCAGAGCTTCGAGTCCGTGCCCTGGGTGCGGCGCGCCAGCGTGCGGCGCGAATGGCCCAACGGCCTGGCGGTCGAGGTCGAGGAGCACGAGGCGCTCGGCACCTGGGGCAATGCCGACGGCGGGCGCCTGATCAACACCTACGGCGAGATCTTCGTGGCCAACCCGGCCGAGGCCGAGGAAGACGCGCAGCTGCTCGCGCTGGACGGCCCGCCCGACAGCGAGTCCGACGTGGTGGACAAGCTCGAGGTCATGCGCGAATGGTTCAAGCCGCTCAAGGTCGAGCCGCTGGCGGTCACGCTGTCGCAGCGCTACGCCTGGCGCACGCGGCTGTCCAACGGCATGGTGATCGAGCTCGGGCGCGAGCAGAACGATGAAGAGCGCGATGCGATGGCGCAGCGCGTGAAGCGGTTCGTGGTGGCCTGGCCCCAGGTCACGGAGCAGTGGGGCAAGCAGATCGAATACGCGGACCTGCGTTATCCGAACGGATTTGCCATCCGCGCGGCCAACGTGCGGTTCCTGACCGATGCGCAGGCCGCGGCGGCCGCCAAGGCCCGCGCGCCCGCGGCAAGCAATCCGACAAACAATCCGACGCGACTCAAGAGCAAGAACGCGGAGAAAACCCGATGAGCAAGGAATACAAGGACCTGTTGGTCGGTCTCGATATCGGCACTTCCAAGGTGGCCGCGGTGGTGGCGGAACTGCGCCCCGACGGCAGCTATGAAGTGATCGGGATGGGCCAGTCGGAGTCCAAGGGTCTGAAGAAGGGGGTCGTGGTCAATATCGAGGCCACCGTGCAGTCCATCCAGCGCGCGCTGGAGGAGGCCGAGCTGATGGCCGACTGCAAGATTTCCGAGGTCTTCACCGGCATCGCCGGCAGCCACATCCGCAGCTTCAACTCCAGCGGCATGGTGGCGATCAAGGACAAGGAGGTCACGCAGACCGACGTGGCGCGCGTGATCGAGACCGCCAAGGCGGTCAACATCCCGACCGACCAGCAGATCCTGCACATCCTGACGCAGGAATTCATCATCGACGGCCAGGAAGACGTGCGCGAGCCGATCGGCATGAGCGGCATCCGGCTGGAGGTGAAGGTGCATATCGTCACCGGCGCGGTCAGCGCGGCGCAGAACATCGTCAAGTGCGTGCGCCGCTGCGGGCTGGAGGTGCACGACCTGATCCTGCAGCCGCTGGCCTCGAGCCTGGCGGTGCTGACCGAGGACGAGAAGGAGCTCGGCGTGGTGCTGGTCGACATCGGCGGCGGCACCACCGACATCGCCATCTTCAGCGAAGGCGCGATCCGGCACACCGCCGTGATCCCCATCGCCGGCGACCAGATCACCAACGACATCGCGATGGCGCTGCGCACGCCCACGCCCGATGCCGAGGACATCAAGATCCAGTACGGCATCGCCAAGCAGGCCATCGCCGACCCGGAGGACATGATCGAGGTCCCCGGCGTGGGCGACCGCGGCACCCGCACGCTGAGCCGGCAGGCGCTGGCCGCGGTGATCGAGCCGCGCATCGAGGAGCTTTACTCGCTGGTGCACCAGGTGGTGCGCGAATCGGGCTACGAGGAACTGCTGTCCTCGGGCGTGGTGATCACCGGCGGCACGGCGATGATGCCGGGCATGGTGGAACTGGGCGAGGACATTTTCCTCAAACCGGTTCGGGTCGGCGTGCCGGAATATCGCGGAAATTTGCACGAAGTGGTAAAGAGTCCGCGCTATTCGACCGTAATGGGACTACTGCTCGAAGGCCGCGTGCAGCGCATGCGCGGGCGCCGGGTGGCGGTGCAGAGCGGCTCCGTCAAGCATGTGTGGGGCCGCATGAAGGAATGGTTCGTCGGCAATTTCTGATATTGCCGGCGCGCGGGATGTTGAAAGATTGACGGCGCTGTCCACCGGATCGGGGGCGGGCCGTTGAAACAGGCAGTTCTTTTTGATGGTTTCTTGTTCAGTAGCCAAGGGTTGCGGCGGGGAGGCCGCAGCGTTTGGCAGCTGATTCTTCTTGGAGGCAGTGATGGACTTTGACATGATCGAAACGGAAATGCAGGACGGCACCATCATCAAGGTGGTGGGCGTGGGCGGCGCGGGCGGCAACGCCGTGCAGCACATGATCAGCCGCGGCGTGCAAGGCGTCGAATTCATCTGCATGAACACCGACGCCCAGGCGCTCAAGCGCTCTTCCGCCTCGCGCGTGCTGCAGCTCGGCAACACCGGCCTGGGCGCCGGCGCCAAGCCGGAAGTGGGCCGCAACTGCGCCGAGCAGGCGCGCGAGCAGATCGCCGACTCGCTGCGCGGCGCGCACATGGTCTTCATCACTGCCGGCATGGGCGGCGGCACCGGCACCGGCGCCGCTCCGATCGTGGCGCAGGTGGCCAAGGAAATGGGCATCCTGACCGTGGGCGTGGTCAGCAAGCCGTTCGAGTTCGAAGGCGCGCGCCGCGCCAAGGTGGCGGAGTCCGGCTCGAGCGAGCTGGAGTCCAGCGTCGACTCGCTGATCGTGGTGCTCAACGAGAAGCTGTTCGAGGTGATGGGCGACGACGCCGAGATGGACAAGTGCTTCCAGTGCGCCGACGACGTGCTGCACAACGCCGTGGCCGGCATCGCCGAGATCATCAACGTCGATGGCCTGGTGAACGTCGACTTCGAAGACGTCAAGACGGTCATGGGCGAGCAGGGCAAGGCCATGATGGGCACGGCCACCGTGTCGGGCGTGGACCGCGCCCGCCTGGCCGCCGAGCAGGCCGTGGCCAGCCCGCTGCTCGAAGGCGTGGACCTGTCCGGCGCGCGCGGCGTGCTGGTCAACATCACCGCCAGCCGCTCGCTCAAGCTGTCCGAGACCAAGGAAGTCATGAACACCATCCGCAGCTACGCCGCGGAAGATGCCACGGTGATCTTCGGCACGGTGTACGACGACTCGATGGGCGACGCGCTGCGCGTGACCGTGGTGGCCACGGGCCTGGGCCGCTCGGCCAAGAAGCAGCAGCCGATGACCCTGCTCAAGACCGGCACCGACAACATGCCGGTGCAGATGATGGGCAACATGACCAACACCGTGAACGCGGGCCACAGCAACGCGCCGGACTACAGCAACCTGGACACGCCGGCGGTGTGGCGCAGCTCGCGCGAATCGGCGTCCGCCCACGTCGCCGCGCTGCAGGAGAAGGGTGTGGATACCTACGATATCCCCGCCTTCCTGCGCAAGCAGGCGGACTGAGTCGGCACGGCAAGGTGCAGGCCTCCAGGCCGGCTGCCCGCCGGGCCGCGGCCACGGAACAGCAAGACACGCAGGCGCTCCCTATCCGCCCGTGTCGCGCCCCGTGGCTGCGCCCGGCTCGGCAGCCAGCCGGCCCGCGCCCGCGCTGACGCCCTCAGCTCGCATCCCGTCGCCGGGACAGGCGTGCCACCGGCCGCCTCCCCGGACTGGTCTCCCGCCCTCCCGGCCGGGATGTGCCGTCGTCCGCGCGGCGATCGCAAGATCGCCGCGCGCGTTGCATTTTTCAGCCCCGCTGCGGCACCGCGCTCGCGGCGCCGTTTCAAGCACGCGCCGGGGTTAAGGTTTAGAGTCGCACTGGAATCGCATCGGGCCCCCGCCCAAGCGCGCCGGCACCGCGGCGGACAGGCTTCGCCTTGGGCGCGGCAGGTGCGCGCACTATGATGCTAGACAGGGTTTTTACCGAGACAGGAAGAGAGACAGCATGATCGAAACAGGAGCGCGTGTGCCCGACGCCACGCTGAACGAATTCTTCGACACCGAGACCGGCGGCTGCAGCCTCGGGCCCAACGCCTTTTCGGTGGCGGAACTGGCGCGCGGCCGCAAGATCGTGGTGTTCGGGCTGCCCGGCGCCTTCACGCCGACCTGCTCGGCCAAGCACGTGCCGGGCTACGTCGCCCAGGCCGAGGCGCTGCGCGCCGCCGGCGTGGACGAGGTGTGGTGCGTCTCGGTCAACGATGCCTTCGTGATGGGCGCCTGGGGCCGCGAGCAGAACACCGCCGGCAAGGTGCGCATGATGGGCGACGGCAGCGCCGAATGGACGCGCAAGCTGGGGCTGGATATGGACCTGACCGCGCGCGGCATGGGCGTGCGCTCCAAGCGCTACGCGATGGTGATGGAAGACGGCGTGGTGACTGGCCTGTGGGTCGAGGCGCCCGGCGAATTCAAGGTCAGCAGCGCCGAAGCGGTGCTGGCGGCGTTGCGCGCTTAATACGCGATTGTGACAATTCGACCCTCGCGAGTGACGCAAGTTAGACTTGCGGGGGTGAATTCTTACGCCACTAACAGGCCGAAACAAAGTGGCGCAGCGCAGCAAACGAAGCGATGGTAAAATCGCTGTATCAGTAAGTTCAGTCAATAGATTTTAATAATAGCTGAGAACGTCATGCTCAAACAGCGCACCATCAAATCCCTGGTCAAGACCGTAGGCATTGGCTTGCACTCGGGCCGTAAAGTGACGCTGACGCTGCGCCCCGCCCCGGCAGACACCGGCATCGTGTTCACCCGCGTGGACCTGCCCGAGGCCGTCGAGATCCCCGCGAGCGCCGGCGCCATCGGCGACACCCGCCTGGCTTCGGTCCTGCAGAAGGACGGCGCGCGGGTTTCCACCGTGGAGCACCTGATGTCCGCCTGCGCGGGCCTCGGCATCGACAACCTGTACGTGGACGTCGACGCGGAAGAAATCCCCATCATGGACGGCAGCGCCGCGTCCTTCGTGTTCCTGCTGCAATCCGCCGAGATCGAGCAGCAGTCCGCGCCCAAGCGCTTCATCCGCGTGAAGAAGGCCGTGGAAGTGCGCGAGGGCGACAAGCTGGCCCGCCTCGAGCCGTTCTTCGGCTTCAAGCTGGCCTTCACCATCGATTTCCGCCACCCGGCGGTGGACAAGACCGGCCAGACTTTCGCCATCGACTTCGCCGACACCAGCTACGTGCGCGAGATCGCGCGCGCGCGCACCTTCGGCTTCGCCCATGAGGTCGAGGCGCTGCGCGAGATGGGACTGGCGCGCGGCGGCAGCCTCGACAACGCCATCGTGCTCGACGAGCACCGCATGCTGAACAACGAGGAACTGCGCTACGGCGACGAGTTCGTGCGCCACAAGATCCTGGACGCGATCGGCGACCTCTACGTGATCGGCCACCCGCTGATCGGCGCGTACATCGCCAACAAGTCCGGCCACGGCCTCAACAACCAGCTGCTGCGCGCCCTGCTGGCCGACCAGGAAGCCTACGAGATGGTCACGTTCGAGCGCGTCGAGGACGCGCCGCCGGCCTTCCTGCCGCAGTTGCAGCCGGCATTCGCGTAAGCCGCGGGCGTCCTGGCGCCGCAAAGAGAAAGCCGGTCGCTCGACCGGCTTTTTTTCATGCTGGGGATACCGTCTTTCAGCCCTTCGGCCCCGGACCGTGATGCGACAGCAGCGTCTTCAGCGCGTCGCGCAGCGGCGAATCGGGCAGGTCGCGCGTGAGCTGGTCCAGGCTCGCCAGCCCGGTGGCCGACATCCTGCCGTTCCTCGGCCGCTCCACCGGCCCGGTGTCCCAGTCCCCCTGGCGGCCCACGTCCGGTTGAACGCGCACCCGGATTGCGGTAATCTGCGAGCCCCGCTGTTGCAGTCTTCCAAGTAGCGTCGGCACCACCTGTCTTACCCGTGCCGCGGCGGCGCCATGCGCCGCCAGCAACAGCAGTGTCCGCTCCCCCTGGCCTTGCCCGATGGCGCGGGCGTCCTGCTTGACGCCTGCCACGGCGATGCCGTCCTGCAGTCCGCGAGGCAGGAGCGACAGCACCTCAGTTTCCAGCACAGCCAGTTCCCGCGCCGTCTGCATCAGGGCGGAGACCGGGCCGGCCTTGGCCAGCCAGTCGTTGAGCGGCTTGGCGGCGGGCGTCTGGAGGGCGTGGTGGGTGAACATGCGCATGCGCGCATTCTAGCGTGCCGCCGCTTGCGTGCGGCGCCGGGCCTCGCATTGGGAGAAGGGAGCCGCCTCATGCAGATCATCGTGCTTCATCCGCGCCTGCCGCAGGTGCGCCATTTCACGCTGTCGCGCGGGCGGCTGGCCGCCGCCGTGCTGCTGCTGTGCCTGCTGGTCGCGCTGGCCTCGTCGGCGCTGACCTGGTTCGCCGCGCGCGCGGGGCTGGCCGGGTCCGGCGCGCCGGCGCGCGCGCCCGGCGACGACGCCTACCTGCGCGCCAACCTCAATGTGCTGGCCGCCCGCGTGGGCGAGATCCAGGCCCGCATGGTGCGGCTGGACGCGCTGGGCGAGCGGGTCTCGGGCCTGGCCGGCATCGCGCCGAAGGAGTTCGACTTCCGCCAGCCGCCCGGGCGCGGCGGCCTCGCGCCGACCGCTCAGTCGCGCGCGCCCAGCCTGACGGAGCTGCAGCTGGCGCTGGCGCGCCTGTCCGACCAGGCCGAGCAGCATGCCGACTATCTCGACGTGGTGGCGACCACGCTGCTGGACCGCCAGAGCGAGGACCGCCGCGTGCCGCGCGTGCTGCCGGTGGCGTCCGGCTACGACGCCTCGGGCTTCGGCTGGCGCTTCGATCCGTTCACGGGGCGCCGCACCCCGCACGACGGTGTGGACTTCTCCGCGCCGGCCGGCACGCCGATCGTGGCGGCCGCCGGCGGCGTGGTGGTGGCTGCCGAATGGCACCCGGAATACGGCAACCTGATCGACATCGACCACGGCAACGGCCTCAAGACCCGCTACGCGCACAGCGCCAAGATGCTGGTCAAGCCCGGCGACCTGGTCAAGCCGGGCCAGCAGATCGCGCTGGTCGGCTCGACCGGGCGTTCCACCGGCGCGCACCTGCACTTCGAAGTGCACGTCAACGGCGTGCCGCAGAACCCCAGCCGCTTCCTCGCGGTGGCGAAACCCGCACCCGCGCAGCTGGCCCAGGCGCCCGAGCCGACCGACCGCACCGCCATCCGCTGAAGCGGCGCCGGCGCGCCGTTGAAGAACCGCGGGGCCGCCCCGATGTCCGAAGGGAACTGGGTGCGCGGGGCGCGTCCGGGCCAGGGGGCGCGAGGGCGGGGTGAACGGCCGGCGCGGCGTCGGCGGGCGTGCGCGCGATCGGCGCGCCATCGCCGCTGCATCGCCGCCGTGGCGTCAAGTCCCGGCTGCCGCGGGGTGTGGTTTGCGCATCGCGCGGACCGCCGCGTGCTTCCGGCCGTGACACCCGCGCGTGATAAACTCGGCGTTTTGCGCCAATCTTCCTATTTCCTCGCGCGGTTCGCCCTGGGCTGCCGGCCTGACCGGCGGCCAGGCCGCCGGTGCATGGCACAGCGGCGTACCACGGCAGACCTCTCGCGTAGGTGAAAGCAATCGATGATCACGGGCCTTCTCAAGAAAGTCTTCGGCAGCCGCAATGAACGGCTGGTCAAACAATATGGCAGGACCGTCGCGCAGATCAATGCGCTGGAACCGAAGTTCGCGGCGCTGTCGGACGACGACCTGCGCGCCATGACCGAGACCTTCCGGCAGCGCCACGCCGCGGGCGAGTCGCTCGAGGCCATGCTGCCCGAGGCGTTCGCGGTGTGCCGCGAGGCCAGCAAGCGGGTCATGAAGATGCGCCACTTCGACGTGCAGCTGATCGGCGGCATGGTCCTGAACGACAACAAGATCGCCGAAATGCGCACCGGCGAGGGCAAGACCCTGACCGCCACGCTGGCGGTGTACCTGAACGCCATCACCGGCAAGGGCGTGCACGTGGTCACGGTCAACGACTACCTGGCCCAGCGCGACGCCGAGTGGATGGGGCGCCTGTACAACTTCCTGGGCCTGTCGGTGGGTGTGAACCTGTCGCAGATGCCGCACGACCAGAAGGCGGCGGCCTACGCGGCCGACATCACCTACGGCACCAACAACGAGTTCGGCTTCGACTACCTGCGCGACAACATGGTCTACGATCCGGGCCAGCGCGTGCAGCGTCCGCTGCACTACGCGATCGTCGACGAGGTGGACTCGATCCTGATCGACGAGGCGCGCACCCCGCTGATCATCTCGGGCCAGGCGGAGAACCACACCGACCTGTACCAGCGCATGAACGGCATCCCCAAGCTGCTCGAGCGCCAGATCGGCGAGGAAAAGGCCGACGGCACCGGCGTCGAGAAGCCCGGCGACTACTACGTCGACGAGAAGGGCCACCAGGTCTACCTGACCGAGGCCGGCCACGAGAAGGCCGAGGAAATCCTCGCGCAGCAGGGCCTGATCGGCGAGGGCGAGTCGCTCTACGCGCCGCAGAACATCACGCTGATGCACCATCTGTACGCCGCCCTGCGCGCGCACAGCCTGTTCCACCGCGACCAGCACTACGTGGTGCAGAACGACGAAGTCGTGATCGTCGACGAATTCACCGGCCGCCTGATGACGGGCCGGCGCTGGTCCGACGGCCTGCACCAGGCCGTGGAAGCCAAGGAAGGCGTGACCATCCAGCAGGAAAACCAGACGCTGGCCACGATCACCTTCCAGAACTACTTCCGCATGTACGAGAAGCTGTCCGGCATGACCGGCACGGCCGACACGGAAGCCTACGAGTTCCAGGAAATCTACGGCCTCGAAGTGGTGGTGATCCCGACCAACCGGGCTGCCCAGCGCAAGGACTTCCAGGACCAGATCTACAAGACCTCGAACGAGCGCTACGACGCCGTGGTGCGCGACATCCGCGACTGCCACGAGCGCGGCCAGCCGGTGCTGGTCGGCACCACCTCGATCGAGACCTCGGAATACCTCTCGGGCCTGCTCAACAAGGCCAAGCTGCCGCACCAGGTGCTCAACGCCAAGCAGCACGAGCGCGAAGCCGAGATCGTGGCGCAGGCCGGCCGGCCCAAGATGATCACCATCGCCACCAACATGGCGGGCCGCGGCACCGACATCGTGCTGGGCGGCAACGTGGAAAAGCAGGCCGGCTTCATCGAGGCCGACGACAGCCTGCCCGAAGCCGAGAAGGCCACGCGCATCGCCAAGCTCAAGGACGAGTGGCAGTCGCTGCACGAGCAGGTCAAGACCGCCGGCGGCCTGCACATCGTCGGCACCGAGCGCCACGAGTCGCGCCGCATCGACAACCAGCTGCGCGGCCGCGCCGGGCGCCAGGGCGACCCGGGCTCGTCGCGCTTCTACCTGTCGCTGGACGACCAACTGCTGCGCATCTTCGCCGGCGACCGCGTGCGCGCGATCATGGAGCGCCTGAAGATGCCCGAGGGCGAGCCGATCGAGGCCGGCATCGTCACGCGCTCGATCGAGTCCGCGCAGCGCAAGGTCGAGGGCCGCAACTTCGACATCCGCAAGCAACTGCTGCAGTACGACGACGTCGCCAACGACCAGCGCAAGGAAATCTACAAGCTGCGCAACGAGGTCCTGGAATCGCAGGACGTCGGCGAGATGGTGAAGAACCTGCGCGAGAGCGTGCTGGTCGAGATGTTCCGCGACCACGTGCCGGCCGACACGATGGAAGAGCAGTGGGACATCGCCGGCCTGGAAACCAAGCTGCGCGAGGAATGGTCGCTCAACGTGCCGCTCGCCGCCACGGTCGAGGCCGCGCAGAGCATCGAGGACGAGGAACTGCTGAACCTGATCGTGCGCGCCGCCGACGAGCGCTACGAAGGCAAGGTCGCCCAGGTCGGCCGCGAGTCGTTCGCCGGCTTCGAGCGCTCGGTCATGCTGCAGAGCATCGACACGCACTGGCGCGAGCATCTGGCCGCGCTGGACCACCTGCGCCAGGGCATCCACCTGCGCGGGTATGCGCAGAAGGACCCCAAGCAGGAATACAAGCGCGAGTCGTTCGAACTGTTCGCGCGGCTGCTGGACCTGATCAAGGTCGAGGTCACGCGCGTGATCTTCAACGTGCAGATCCAGTCGCCGGAGCAGCTCGAGCAGGCCTCGGAGCAGATCGAGGAAGGCCTTTCGCACCTCGGCAACGTGCAGTACCAGCATGAGGAGTTCGACGAGGCCAGCCAGGCCGCGGAGGCGGCCACCGCGCCCGAGCGCGCCGGCATCGCCTACGCCGCCGCGGCGGCGGCCGAGACCGCCGGCATGGCCAAGGTGGGGCGCAACGATCCGTGCCCCTGCGGCTCCGGCAAGAAGTTCAAGCAGTGCCACGGCAAGCTCAGCTAGGCCGCGCACGGTGAAGTCAGCAAACATGCCCGCGCAAGCGGGCATGTTCGTCAGGGCGGTGCGGAATCCGCAGGCAACAAGCGCGGAATCCGCGATGCGCGGGCTGCGCATGGGCGCTCCGCTCCGGCCTGGCGCCCGCCAACCAGCAACGAAGAACGCATAGAGGAACGCACATGGCCGTCAACCTGCCCCTGCCGCTGGCAGAGAACCTGAAACCTGTCGCCGGCGTCGAGCTCGGCTGGGCCGAAGCGGGCGTCCGCAAGGCCAACCGCAAGGACGTGCTGGTGGTGCGCGTGGCCGCGGGCAGCACCGTGGCCGGCGTGTTCACCCGCAACCGCTTCTGCGCCGCGCCGGTGCAGGTCTGCCGCGAGCACCTGGCCGCCGGCAAGGGCATCCGCGCGCTCGTGGTCAACACCGGCAACGCCAACGCCGGCACCGGCGAGCCCGGTCTGGCCGCGGCCCGCGCCACCTGCGACGCGCTCGCCGCGCAGCTCGGCATCGCCGCCGAGCAGGTGCTGCCGTTCTCGACCGGCGTGATCCTGGAGCCGCTGCCGGTGGACCGCATCGCCGCCGCGCTGCCGGCCGCCATCGCCAGCGCGAAGCCGGACAACTGGCTGGCCGCGGCCGAGTCGATCATGACCACCGACACCCAGCCCAAGGCCGCTTCGCGCACCGTGCAGATCGGCGGCAAGACCGTCACGCTGTCGGGCATCAGCAAGGGCGCCGGCATGATCCGCCCGAACATGGCGACCATGCTCGGCTTCATCGCCACCGACGCCACCGTGGCGCAGCCCGTGGTGCAGGCGCTGGTGTCCTACGCGGCCGACCAGTCGTTCAACAGCATCACCATCGACGGCGACACCTCGACCAACGACTCGTTCGTGCTGATCGCCAGCGGCCAGGCCGGCGCGCCGGCCATCGAGCGCGCCGAGGGTGCCGACTTCGAGGCGCTGCGCGCCGCCGTGACGGACCTCGCGCAGGAACTGGCGCAGATGATCGTGCGCGACGGCGAAGGCGCCACCAAGCTGATGACCATCCGCGTGGAAGGCGGCAAGGACGTCGCCGAATGCCGCCAGATCGCCTATGCGGTGGCGCACTCGCCGCTGGTCAAGACCGCGTTCTACGCCTCCGACCCCAACCTCGGCCGCATCCTGGCCGCGATCGGCTACGCCGGCGTGGACGACCTCGACGTCGGGCGCGTCAACCTGTGGCTCGACGACGTGCTGGTCGCGCGCGACGGCGGGCGCAATCCCGACTACCGCGAGGAAGACGGCCAGCGCGTGATGAAGCAGGCCGAGATCACCGTGCGCGTCGCGCTCGGCCGCGGCGATGCCGCCGCCACGGTGTGGACCTGCGACCTCTCGCACGACTACGTTTCGATCAACGCGGACTACCGCTCGTAAGCTCTGCCCCGGGGAGCGGCGCCCGCGCGGGCGCCGCTCCCGGCTTCCCGCCAAGATCCGCTTGCCCGTTTTTCCTCGCCTCTCCTGCCCAGCCGCCATGTCCGACCTCGCCTCCCGCCTCGACAGTTTCCTCGCCCGCCTCGAACAATGGTTGCCGCCGCAGTTGAGCGACGCCGACTGGGAGCAGGCCGTCGCATTCCGCTGGCGCAAGCGGCAGAGCCTGTTCGGCAACATCGGCTACCTGCAGGCGATCCGCCAGCTGCCGCCGATCCACCTCGACGACCTCAAGAACATCGAGCGCCAGAAGGACGCCATCGTCGCCAACACGCGCCAGTTCGTGCGGTGCCTGCCGGCCAACAACGTGCTGCTGACCGGCGCGCGCGGCACCGGCAAGTCCTCGCTGATCAAGGCCTGCCTCAACGCCTTCGTCAAGGACGGCCTGCGCCTGGTGGAAGTGGACAAGGACGATCTGGGCGACCTCGGCGACATCGTCGAGCAGCTGGCGGCGCGCCCGGAGCGCTTCGCCATCTTCTGCGACGACCTGTCGTTCGAGGACGGCGAGTCGGGCTACAAGTCGCTCAAGTCGGCGCTGGACGGCTCGGTGGCCGCGCAGTCGGACAACGTGCTGATCTACGCCACCTCCAACCGCCGCCACTTGCTGCCCGAGTACATGAAGGACAACGAGACCTACCGCCACACCGACGACGGCGAGATCCATCCCGGCGAAGTAGTGGAGGAAAAGATCTCGCTGTCCGAGCGCTTCGGCCTGTGGCTGTCGTTCTACCCGCCCAAGCAGGACGAGTACCTGGCCATCGTCGGCCACTGGCTCCAGCATTTCGGCTGCTCGGACGAGGACGTGGCCGCCGCGCGCGGCGACGCGCTGGTGTGGGCGCTGGAGCGCGGCTCGCGCTCGGGCCGCGTGGCCTGGCAGTTCGCGCGCGACTGGGGCGGCAAGCACGGCAAGCCGTTCGTCGCCTCGGCCGAAGGCCAGGCATGAGCGAGGCCCCGCAAAGCGCCGCCGGCACCGCGCGCAAGGTGACGGAGGTCGCCGTGGGCGTGCTGGTGCAGCCCGACGGCCGCTTCCTGCTGGCGCAGCGCCCGGCCGGCAAGCCCTACGAAGGCTATTGGGAATTCCCGGGCGGCAAGCTCGAGCCGGGCGAATCGGTGGAGGAAGCGCTGGCGCGCGAACTGCACGAGGAGCTCGGCATCGCGGTGTCGCAATCGGTGCGCTGGCAGGTGCTCGAGCACGATTACCCGCACGCCTACGTGCGCCTGCATTTCTGCAAGGTCACGGCATGGTCGGGCGAGCTGGTGGGGCGCGAAGGGCAGGCGTTCTCATGGCAGTCGGCGCCGGTCGAGGTGGGACCGCTGCTGCCGGCCACGGTGCCGGTGGTGGCGTGGCTGGCTGACGAGGGCAAGCGCTAAGGCTGCGCTTCGTCGGGCAAACCGGTGGCATGCGGGGCGCAGCGACTGTGACCACAGGCGCGGGCCGGCGATGCGCGATGGCGGTATGAACCGCGGCAGACGCCGGCCAACGCCGCGCCTCAGTCCTCGTCGTCCTGCTCCGCCGACGGATCCTCGCCGGGTTTGCCGCCGATCACGTATTTTTCCGAGGCCCACGCGCCGAGGTCGATCTGCTTGCAGCGCTCGGAACAGAACGGGCGGAACTTGTTCTCCGGCACCCAGGCCACATCCTTGCCGCAGGTGGGGCACTTGACTACGGTTGTCATCGCTTCAGAAATTGCAGAGCTTGAGCAGGAAGGGAATGTCGGCATCCACCGAGCGCGGGCGCAGGTCGCCGTCCTGCTGCGTGAAACGGACCCACAGCATGTACTTGTTGGCGCTCATCTCGGGGATGAAGGCCAGCAGCGAGTCGTCGAGCATCACCTGCATGAGCTGATAGCTGCGGCCCGACAGCATCTGCTGGTAGCTGCCGCCGGTGGCGATGACCTTGCCGCTCTGGCCGGACTCGCGCAGCAGCCGCAGCACGGTGTTGGTGCCCATGCGCAGCGCCACCAGCGGGCGCGCCCACTTGAGGATGTCGGCGCGGCGGTCCTCGGCCGGGCGATGCTGCCATGCGTAGTAGGCCGGCAGGTCGAATTCGCAGGTGCCGCCGGGAATGATGGCGCGGCTGCGGATGCTGGTGAGCCACTCGTTGTCGGTCAGCAGCTGGCCTGCCTTGCCCACCACCTGGTTGAGCTGCGACATGGCCTGCTCGATCTCGCCGATGACCGCGTCGAGCGCGCCCTGGTCGATCTGCGGGTTGGCGCGCAGCGCGGCCAGCGCCTGGCGCTGGCGTTCCAGTTCCTTGAGCAGGTCGGTCTTGAGGTCCGCGCGGCCGGCCACGTCGATGATCTCGAACAGTGTCGTCAGCGCCACGTGGTGCTGCAGGGCATGATCCTGGCCGAGGAAATAATCCAGGCGATCGAACAGGTCTTCCAGGCGCAGGAGAGTCCTGATGCGTTCGTTGAAAGGATATTCGTACAGAATCAAGTGATTGTCCGGGCGGCAGGGCGGTTTGGCGGGCGGCGTTGCTGGCGGGGTTGCTGGCTACGGGGCCCAGTATGGGACCATTTCCCGCTTGTATCCAGCGCATTCTATGCGAGTCCGCGTGGCAGGACAACGAAAGCGCCGACTAAAGGTGCATCCCGCGCCACCGGTTCCCGCCGGCCGTATCAGCGCCATCGGCGCCATCGGCTGCATCGGCTTCCCGGGCGGCCCCATCGGTTCCTTCGGCGCTCAGCCGGCGGCGAGCGCGCGGTAGAGCCGGTCGAGCCGCTCCACCTGCGGCGCCAGCGCCTCGGGCGGGCCGTCGTTGTCGACCACGTCGTCGGCGCGGGCCAGCCGCTCGGCGCGGCGGGCCTGCTTCGCCATGATGGCCTCGACCTGCGCGCGCGTGAAGCCGTTGCGCGCCATCACGCGCGCCACCTGCGTGGCCTCGCTGCAATCGACCACCAGCACGCGGTCCACGCGGCTGGCCCAGGTGCCGGACTCGACCAGCAGCGGCACCACGTAGATCAGGTAGGGATGCCGGCCCGCCGCGCGGATCTCGGCGGCGCGGGCCTCGGTCAGCTGGCGGATCAGCGGATGGGTGATGGCTTCGAGCCGGGCCTTGGCCGCGGGGTCGGCAAACACCAGCGCGCGCATGGCGTCGCGGTCCATCGCGCCGTCGGCGCGCAGGCAGCCGGGGCCGAAGGCCGCCACCAGCGCGGCAATGGCCAGCCCGCCCGGCGCGGTGATCTCGTGCGCCAGCAGGTCGGTGTCGATCAGGGCGGCGCCGCGCGTGGCGAACAGGTCCGCCACGCGGGTCTTGCCGGAGCCGATGCCTCCGGTCAGTCCGATTTGCAGCATGTCCGTATCCAGGCTATCCAGGCTTGCATGGGTGGGCGGCGCGCCGTCAGCCCGCCAGGCCCAGCGGCAGCACGTTGGCGCCGAAGAACAGCACCAGCAGGCCGGCGCCGGCGATATAGGGGCCGAAGGCGAAATGCGTATCGCGATCCTGACGGCGCAGCGCGATATTGGCAAGCGCGAACACCAGCCCCACCACCGACGACAGCAGCACCAGCGCCGGCAGCGCCTGCCAGCCGAACCAGCCGCCCAGCGCCGCCATCAGCTTGAAGTCGCCGTAGCCCATGCCTTCCTTGCCGCGCACCAGCTTGAACGCCCAGTACACCGTCCACAGCAGCAGGTAGCCCGCCGCCGCGCCGGTCACGGCGTCGGCCAGCGGCGCGAACAGCCCGCCGAGGTTGAGCAGCAGGCCCAGCCACAGCAGCGGCAGCGTGATCTGATCGGGCAGCAGCTGCGTGTCCGCGTCGATCAGGGTGAGGGCGATCAGCGCCCAGATCAGGGCGATGGCCGCCAGCGCCTGCCAGGTCGGGCCGAAGTGGGCCGCGGCCAGCGCCGTGAGCAGCGCGGTGCCGGCTTCCACCAGCGGGTAGCGCTTGCCGATCGGCGCCTTGCAGGCCGAGCAGCGCCCGCGCAGCGCCAAGTAGCTCAGCACCGGGATGTTCTCCAGCGCGCCGATCGCGTGGCCGCAATGCGGGCAGGCCGAGCGCGGCACCATCAGGTTGTAGGTCTCGGGGTGGGGCAGCGGGTCATCGCGCAGCGAGGCGATGTAGTTGGCCTCGTCGTGCTCCATCATGCGCGGCAGCCGGTGCACCACCACGTTGAGGAAGCTGCCGACCACCAGGCCGAGCAGCGCCGCCGCCGTCACCAGGAACCAGGACGGCAGCAGCGCCAGCGACGCGATGGCCTGCGCGGGCGCCGCCGGCGGGGAAAACGCGGAGAGCGCGCCGGCGGCGCCGTGCGCGGAAAACAGCCACTGCATGCGTTACACCACCTGTCCCAGTTTGAAGATCGGCAGGTACATCGCCACCACCATGCCGCCGATGAGCACGCCCAGCACCACGATGATGAGCGGCTCGATCAGGCTGGAGATGGCGGCCACGGCGTCGTCCACCTCGCGCTCGTAGAACTCCGCCACCTTCAGCAGCATGTTGTCCAGCGCGCCCGACTCCTCGCCGATCTGCGTCATCTGCAGCACCATGTTGTCGAACACGTGGGTGGCCTGCATGGCGTTGGTCAGGCTGGTGCCGATGCGCACCGACTGCTCGATCTCCCGGGTGGCGTCGTAGTAGACCCAGTTGCCGGCCGCGCCGGCCACCGACTCCATCGACTCCACCAGCGGCGTGCCGGCGGCGAACATGGTGGCCAGCGTGCGCGTCCAGCGCGCGATCACGGCCTTGCGGAACAGCGAGCCGAAGATCGGCAGCCGCAGCAGCATCCGGTCGCTGGCGCGCTGCACCTTCTCCGAGCGCTTGAGGCTGCGCAGGTAGAAGGCGATGCCGAACACCGGCACGCCGATCACGATGTACCAGTTGTTGACGAAGAAGTCCGACATGGCGATCACGGCCAGCGTCGGCGCCGGCAGGTTGGCGCCGAAGCTCGAGAACACGCCCTTGAAGGCCGGGATCACGAAGATCATCAGGATCACCGTCACGGCGAAGGCCACCGTCAGCACCGCGATCGGGTAGATCATGGCCGACTTGATCTGGCTCTTCAGCGCGATGGTCTTTTCCATGTAGAGCGACAGACGCTCCAGCAGGGCGTCCAGGATGCCGCCCTGCTCGCCGGCGTCGATCAGGTTGCAGTAGAGCGTGTCGAAGTAGCGCGGCTGGCGGCGGAAGGCCTGCGCCATGCTGCTGCCCGATTCGATGTCGAAGCGGATCTCGGCCAGCAGCTGCGTGAAGTTCGGGTTGGCGTGGCCGCGCGCGATGATGTCGATCGACTGCAGCAGCGGGATGCCCGCCTTGAGCATGGTCGAGAGCTGGCGCGTGAAGTACGCGATGTCCTTCTCGGTGATCTTGCGCCCGCGCGCGGCGCGCCGCTTCTTGAGCTTGACCACGGTGAGGCCCTGCTTGCGCAGGGTGGCGTTGACCTCGGCCTGGCTCTCGGCGCGCAGCTCGCCCGTGAACACCTTGCCCTTGCGGTCCTTGCCCTCCCACTCGAAGATGTACTGCGTGGGCGCCTTACGCCCAGATTTCCCCTTGGGCGCAGCCGCCTTGCGAGCGGCGGCGGCTGGTGCGCGTGTCGCCATGATTGACCCCAAATGACATGCTTTGTTGTTTTACATATTGGTTGTTGCCAGCACTTCTTCCAGCGAGGTGACGCCCTGCTTCACCTTGGCCAGGCCGGCTTCGCGCAACGATAGCACGCCGTCGCGGCGCGCCTGCTCGGCGATCTGCAGCGCGGTGCCGTGCGCGAGGATGATCTGCTGCATCGCCTCGGTGATCGGCATCACCTGGTAGATGCCGCAGCGGCCCTTGTAGCCGGTGCCGTTGCAGCGCTCGCAGCCGACCGGGTGGTAGGGCTGCCAGCTGCCGTCGAGGTCGGCTTCCTGGAAGCCGGCGTCGACCAGCACCTCGCGCGCCAGCTCGCCGGGCCGCTTGCACGTGCACAGGCGGCGCGCCAGCCGCTGCGCGGTGATCATCAGCACGCTCGAGGCGATGTTGAACGGCGCCACGCCCATGTTCATCAGGCGCGTGAGCGTGGTCGGCGCGTCGTTGGTGTGCAAGGTGGAGAACACCAGGTGGCCGGTCTGGGCCGCCTTGATCGAGATGTCGGCGGTTTCCAGGTCGCGGATTTCGCCGACCATGATGATGTCCGGATCCTGCCGCAGGAACGAGCGCAGCGCCGCGGCGAAGGTCAGGCCGGCCTTCTCGTTGACGTTGACCTGGTTGATGCCGGGCAGCTGGATTTCGGCCGGGTCCTCGGCCGTGGAGATGTTGATGTCGCCCTGGTTGAGCCGGTTCAGGAAGGTGTACAGCGACACCGTCTTGCCGCTGCCGGTGGGGCCCGTCACCAGCACCATGCCGTAGGGGCGCTTGATGACGTCGAGCAGCAGCGCCTTCTGCGCCGGCTCGTAGCCGAGCTGGTCGATGTCCAGCTTGTCGGAGGACGACTCCAGGATCCGGATCACGATCTTCTCGCCGAACAGCGTCGGCAGCGTGGAGACGCGGAAGTCGATCGCCTTCTCGACCACCTCCTTGGGCTCCTTGCCGTCCTTGCCGTCTTTCTCGGCGTTCTTGTCCTTGGGCAGCGCGATCAGCAGCTTCATGCGGCCGTCCTGCGGCACGCGCTTTTCCGAGATGTCCAGGCGCGACAGCACCTTGATGCGGGTGGCGATCTTGTCGCGGATGTCGACCGGCGGGCGCGCCACCTCCTGCAGCACGCCGTCGACGCGGAAGCGGATGCGGTAGAAGGTCTCGAACGGCTCGAAGTGCAGGTCGGAGGCGCCGCGGTGGAAGGCTTCGGTCAGCAGCTTGTGCAGGAAGCGCACCACCGGCGCGTCGTCGATGTCGCCGGCGGTCTTGTTGCGCTGGGCGGCGGCGGAGGCGACCGGGTCGTACTCGATCATCTTGCGCTCGGCCTGCACCGGCGCGATCGACTTGAGCGTGCCGCCGCCGTCCTCGCTGGCGGAGCGCACGTACTGCATCAGCTTGTCGTGCTCGACGACGACGGTATCGACCGGCAGGTTGTACTTCTGCTTGATGGCGTCGAGCCCGGCCTGGTTGCCCGGGTCGGACAGGGCCAGGACCAGGCGGTTCTCGCGCCGGCCCAGCGGCAGCAGCCGGTGCGCGTGGAACTCGCGGTTGCCGGCCAGCGCCGGCGGCACCTTGTTCAGGTTGTACTGGCCCAGATCGACCAGGGGCAACTGATATTTATCAGCCGCGAAGATCGCCACATCGTGCGCAGTCATGGTGCCGCTGGCGATGATCTCGTCGATCAGCTGCGACTTTTTTTCTCGTGCCGACTGTTCAAGCTGGGCGAGCAGGGCAGGCGCGATGCGCCGGCTCTGTGCAAGAGCTAGACCAAGTGTCATGGCAAAAAAGCTGGTGGCCGGCAAGCGGCCGAAAGACCCCGAATCGGCGCAGTTTGCAGGCGGGGTCACTTTTTGTAAAGGCGAGGCGCGCCCGGCGTTGGCGTTTGCGCGACAGGTGCGCAACCCTACTGGCGCGGGGGGATGGGCGTGGGGGCCGGCGGCGGGGTGGCCAGGAGGCGTCAGGCGGCGGCGGTCCGGCCGCAGCATGGCGAGGACACGGACCGGAGACGCGGACGAAAAAATCGCGCGGACGAACGCGGACGAAAAAAAGCCGCACATCGCTGTGCGGCTTTTCTTGTACGGTCTTGCCGACCGTGAAAACTGGTCGGGGTGAGAGGATTCGAACCTCCGGCCTCTACGTCCCGAACGTAGCGCTCTACCAGGCTAAGCTACACCCCGTTTTTCTTGCTTTTTTCTATCGCTGCGCCAGAAATATTGTTGCAGCGAGAAAGCACACAAGTGTAGCAGCCTTTTTTTCGGATGGGAAGAGGCAACCGCATGTTCCTTGTGTTTTTGCTGTCAGGCCCGCTTGCCGGGGCCGCCCGATTTCACGACTGGCGCTGCAGCGAAAACGCGCACAGGTCGATCAGCGTCTGCTTGAGCGGCGACTCGGGGAATTGCCGCGCGGCCTTCTCCGCCGCCTCGGCTTCGCGCCGCGCGGCTTCGAAGGTGACTTCGAGCGCGCCGCTGTCGTGGATCGCCGCGAACACCGCGTCGAAGTGCTCGGTGCCGCCTTGCACGATGGCGTCGCGCGCGAGCGCGCGCTGCGCGTCGGTGCCGTGCTCGAGCAGGTGCAGCAGCGGCAGCGTGGGCTTGCCCTCGCGCAGGTCGTCGCCGGCGTTCTTGCCCATCTGCTCGGCGCTGGCGGTGTAGTCCAGCATGTCGTCGATGAGCTGGAAGGCCGTGCCGATGCGCCGCCCGTATTCGGCCGCGGCTTCCTCGGCGGTGGCGTCCGCGCCGGCCAGCACGGCGCCGAGCTGGGCCGAGGCCTCGAACAGCTTGGCGGTCTTGTAGCGGATCACCTGCAGGTAGCGCTCCACGGTGACGTCGGGGTCGTGCATGTTGAGCAGTTGCAGCACCTCGCCCTCGGCGATCACGTTGGTGGCGTTGGAGAGGATCTCCATGATGCGCATGCTGCCGGCGTCCACCATCATCTGGAACGCGCGCGAATAGAGGAAGTCGCCCACCAGCACGCTGGCGGCGTTGCCGAACACCGCGTTGGCGGTCTGGCGGCCGCGCCGCAGCTCGGACTCGTCGACCACGTCGTCGTGCAGCAGGGTGGCGGTGTGGATGAACTCCACCACGGCGGCCAGCTCGTGGTGGCGGTGGCCGTCGTAGCCGAAGGCCCGCGCGGACAGCAGCAGGATCACGGGGCGCAGGCGTTTGCCGCCGGCGCTGATGATGTATTCGCCGATCTGCTCGATCAGCGGCACTTCGGAGGCGAGCCGCTGGCGGATCACCGAATCGACGGCGCGCATGTCGGCAGCGACCGGGGCAAGCAAGGCAGTGGCGGAAGACTGGGACAAGATGTTCACCGTTACGCAAAACCCGCCGATTATAAGCGATGCGGGTGTATGTATGTCCCCTGAACGGGGGGTGCCGGGGTCGCGGGCCGGGGCATGCGCGTGGCGCGGGCGCCATGCACGCGCGGCCTATAATGTCCGCATGACCGAAAGACATTTTTCTTCGCGTCGCCGGCTGCGCCGCACCGCCTGGTGGGCTGCCTTCGCCGCCCTGGCGGGCTTCCTGCTGGCGGACCTGATCTGAGCCGGGCCCGCGCCGGACCCCGTCCGAGCGCCACGCAATGTGCGCGAGGCGCCGCCGGACAGGCTATGTACCTGTTTTCTTTGTACTTTTACCGGATCTGGTATAGAATCACGGGTTTCCTCCGGCCGCTTTGCATTGTTTACGGCTGCGCCGGCGGGAGATAACCGGCGCCAATTGGGCTGTCCGGGCCATCCGGACCCTCCTGCCCAAGCAGGGCGGACGGAGCGCCAGGGCAGGCCGGCATTGGCTTTCGGCGTTTTATTTCACATCGAGAGGTTCGACAATGTACGCGGTCGTAAAAACCGGCGGCAAGCAATACAAGGTTGCTGCTGGCGAAAAACTTAAAGTAGAACAGATACCGGCAGACATTGGCGCAGAAATCACGCTCGACCAGGTGCTCGCAGTGGGCGCCGGCGACCAACTCAAGTTTGGTACGCCGCTGGTGAGCGGGGCTTCCGTCAAGGCTACCGTTATCTCCCAAGGTCGTCACGACAAGGTGAAGATCTTCAAGATGCGCCGTCGCAAGCACTACCAGAAGCGTCAAGGCCATCGTCAAAACTACACCGAGCTGCGCATCGAATCGATCGTCGCCTGAGCTGCCGCTCAGTCCACATCGAAATCGAATTCAAGCGTAACCAGGTAAAGTCAAGCGACAGGAGTTAGTCATGGCACAGAAAAAGGGCGGCGGTTCCACACGGAACGGCCGCGATTCCGAATCGAAGCGTCTGGGCGTCAAGGTGTACGGTGGCCAGGCCATCAACGCCGGCAGCATCATCGTGCGTCAGCGCGGTACGCGCGTGCACCCGGGCGAGAACGTCGGCATTGGCAAGGATCACACCCTCTTTGCCCTGATCGACGGTCACGTGCAGTTCGCCGTCAAGGGCGCTGCCAAGAAGCAGCAGGTCAGCGTCGTTCCGGCAGCCTGATCACCGCCTTTGCAGCACGAAGGCCCCGCAGCACTTGCGGGGCTTTTTCATTTCTGGCGACAATCCCGTTGTCGCCATCCGCCACGCCCGCGCTCCCCGCCCTTCCGGCCGGGCGCGCGGCGCGGCCGCTCCACCACGGAAGGTCATCATGAAGTTCATCGACGAAGCCAGAATTGAAGTCATTGCCGGCAATGGCGGCAATGGCAGCGCATCGATGCGGCGCGAGAAATTCGTCCCCTTCGGCGGACCGGACGGTGGCGACGGCGGCCGCGGCGGCAGCGTGTTCGCGGTGGCGGACCGCAACATCAACACCCTGATCGACTTCCGCTACGCCAAGAAGCACGTGGCGCGCAACGGCGAGAACGGCCGCGGCGCGGACTGCTACGGCGCCGGCGGCGAGGACGTGACGCTGCGCATGCCGGTCGGCACGCAGATCCTGGACATGGACACCGGCGACCTGATCGCCGACCTGACCGAGCACGGCCAGACCGTGTGCCTGGCCGAGGGCGGCATGGGCGGCTGGGGCAACCTGCACTTCAAGTCCAGCACCAACCGCGCGCCGCGCCAGCAGGTCGACGGCAAGCCCGGCGAGCGCCGCATGATCAAGCTCGAACTCAAGGTGCTGGCCGACGTGGGCCTGCTGGGCATGCCCAATGCCGGCAAGTCCACGCTGATCTCGCACATCTCCAACGCGCGCCCCAAGGTGGCGGACTATCCGTTCACCACGCTGCACCCGAACCTGGGCGTGGTGCGCGTCGACCACGAGCAGTCCTTCGTGGTGGCCGACATCCCCGGCCTGATCGAAGGCGCGGCCGAGGGCGCCGGGCTGGGCCACCAGTTCCTGCGCCACCTGCAGCGCACCGGCCTGCTGCTGCATATCGTGGACCTGGCGCCGTTCGACGAGAACGTGGACCCGGTGGCGGAGGCGCGCGCCATCGTCAACGAGCTGAAGAAATACGACGAGAGCCTCTACGACAAGCCGCGCTGGCTGGTGCTCAACAAGCTGGACGTGGTGCCGGAGGACGAGCGCGAGAAGCGCGTCAAGGATTTCGTCAAGCGCTACAAGTGGAAGGGCCCGGTGTTCCGCATCTCCGCCCTGACCGGCGAAGGCTGCCGCGAACTGATCTACGCGATCAAGGACCACCTCGCCGCGATCAAGGCCGAGGAGGCCGCCGCGCTGGCCGAGCCGGACATCCGCTTCGACGAGCGCCTGCACAATATCGACCATTCCGGCACGGAGCAGGACTGATCCGCTCCGCGCCAGCCAGCAAGCAACGACAGCCGCAGTACCCAGGAGACAGGATCCCGCCATGCAATCGGTCATCGCCCAGGCAAAACGTATCGTCGTGAAGGTCGGGTCCAGCCTGGTGACCAACGACGGCAAGGGGCTCGATCACGACGCCATCGCCCGCTGGGCGGCCCAGATCGCCAAGCTGCGCATGGCCGGCAAGGAAGTCGTGCTGGTCAGCTCGGGCGCCATCGCCGAGGGCATGCAGCGTCTGGGCTGGGTGCGCCGCCCGAAGGAAATCCACGAATTGCAGGCCGCCGCCGCGGTGGGCCAGATGGGGCTGGCGCAGGTCTACGAAAGCCAGTTCGGCCGCTACGGCATCCGCACCGCCCAGGTGCTGCTGACCCACGCCGACCTGGCCGACCGCGAGCGCTACCTGAACGCGCGCTCGACCCTGCTGACGCTGCTCTCGCTCGGCGTGGTGCCGATCATCAACGAGAACGACACGGTCGTCACCGACGAAATCAAGTTCGGCGACAACGACACCCTCGGCGCGCTGGTCACCAACCTGATCGAAGGCGACGCGCTGGTGATCCTGACCGACCAGCGCGGCCTCTACACCGCCGACCCGCGCCGCGACCCGCAGGCCGTCTTCGTCGAGGAAGCGCTGGCCGGCGCGCCCGAGCTCGAGGCGATGGCCGGCGGCGCCGGCAGCTCGATCGGCCGCGGCGGCATGCTGACCAAGATCCTGGCCGCCAAGCGCGCGGCCAAGTCGGGCGCCCACACCGTGATCGCCTCGGGGCGCGAAGCCAACGTGCTGGAGCGGCTGGCCGGCGGCGAAGGCATCGGCACCCAGCTGCTGGCGCCGACCGGGCGCCTGAACGCGCGCAAGCAATGGATGGCCGACCACCTGCAGATGCGCGGGCGCGTGGTGATCGACGCCGGCGCGTGCGAAAAGCTCACCAGCGGCGGCAAGTCGCTGCTGCCGATCGGCGTGGTGGAAGTGGAGGGCGAGTTCGCGCGCGGCGAGGTCATCGCCTGCGTCGACGCCGGCGGGCACGAGGTGGCGCGCGGCATCACCAACTATTCCAGCGCCGAGGCGCGCCTGATCGCGCGCAAGCCGTCGTCCGAGATCGAGCGCGTGCTGGGCCACCAGAACGAGCACGAGCTGATTCATCGCGACAATCTCGTGCTGGTCTGATCCGCCCGGCCGGCACCGGCGAGCGGGAGCTCAGAAGCAAAAAGGCTGCACGGTGTGCAGCCTTTTTGTTCGCCGGCAACCTCCGATCATCGAAGGTTTGCTCCCCTCTCCCGCGCGCGGGAGAGGGGAGAACACAAGCGGCAAGCCGATGCTGTCTGTCAGTAGCTCGCGGCCCGCTGCCGCCCGCTGCCGCTCAGCGCGAGAACAGGCTCTTGCGCGGCGCGTCCCCGCGCATCTGCCGGACGATCTCCTCCGCCGTGCCGGCCGCCCCGCGGCCCTCGCAGAGGAAGTCGGTGGCGAGCGCGTTGGCGTAGTTGTTGCGCGTGCCCTTGACCACGCGGATCCAGCCGTCGCGGTCGTCGCTGCCGTTGCGCACCCATTCCTTGGCGCCCTTGGGCAGCGTGGCGAACAGCTTGCGCTCGTAGGAATCGCAGCGGAAGCCTTCGAAGCTGCTGGTGCGCGTGCCGCCCGGGCCGCGGATCACCACCGTGTAGCGCACCGCGCCGTCCTTGCCGACCACGACCGACTTGGCGTCCACGGCGAAGTCGAAGTTGCCGGTGGGGCTGACCTCGAACGGGATCAGGTCGGCGTCCTGCGGCAGCGCGGGCAGCGGCGTCGCCGCCTCGTTGAACTCGCGCGGCCCGAACAGCGGCGCGAACAGGCTCGATTCCTTCTTGGGCGTGTAGTCCTCGGCGTCTTCGTCCGGGGTGTCGACCTGGGTGTAGTTCGGCTTGGTGCTGCCGCAGCCGGCCAGGCCCAGGGAAAGGGTTGCCGCCAGCAGGCAGGCGGCGGTCAGCCGGGAGCGAAAGCCCCGGCCGGCGGATTCAATCATCGGTACTCCGTTCTGTGGACGCCGGCATGGCCGGCGGTGTTGGGCCGTGATCGCCGGCCTGCTCGTCGCACGGGCCCTGCGGCTCGTGCGCGAGGCGGCCGTCGGTCCCGGCGTGTTCGTCCGGCGCGCCACGGCCCGCGGGGCGTGCCGCGGCGTGCCTGCCGTGCGCGCCGTGGGTCCCGTAGGGGCTCAGCGGCGCGCGCGCATTGCGCTGCAGGAAGCGCGACAACTCGTTCAGCGCGAGCTGGTACACCTCGCGCTTGAACTCGATGACGGCATCGAGCGGTACCCAGTAGTGGCTCCAGCGCCAGGCATCGAACTCCGGATGGTCGGTGGCGCGCAGGCGGATGTCGCAATCGCGGCCCGCCATGCGCAACAGGAACCAGATCTGCTTCTGCCCCCGGTAATGGCCGCGGATCTCGCGGCGGATGAACTTGTCCGGCACCTCGTAACGCAGCCAGTCGCGCGTGCGACCGACGATCCTGACGTGCTCGGGCAGCAGACCGACTTCTTCATGTAGCTCGCGGTACATCGCCTGTTCCGGCGTTTCGCCGTATTTGATGCCGCCCTGTGGAAACTGCCATGAATGCTCGCCGATGCGCTTGCCCCAGAACACCTCGTTCCGTGCGTTGATGAGGATGATGCCGACGTTCGGGCGAAAGCCTTCACGATCGAGCATGACTGCACCTCGAATCCTTTAGAATTACGTCGATTATAAAGGAAGCGCGTAATGCGGCTTGTGCAACGGGATGCTGGTTTTCCCCGAGCGAAAAGCGCTGTTTCAGGCACGCGCGCGCCACGAATTCGCGCCAGTCCCCGCCCGCGCTCCGCGGGACGGGCATGGCCTTACGAGAAAGCAACGGATGAAAGCCTCGCAATTCTTCATTTCCACCCTCAAGGAAGCCCCTTCCGACGCGGAAATCGTCTCGCACAAGCTGATGACGCGCGCCGGCATGATCAAGAAGCTCGGCGCCGGCATCTACAACTACATGCCGGTGGGCCTGCGGGTCATCCGCAAGGTGGAAAACATCGTGCGCGAGGAAATGAACCGCGCCGGCGCGGTCGAGCTGTCGATGCCGGTGATCCAGCCCGCCGAGCTGTGGCAGGAAACCGGCCGCTGGGACAAGATGGGCCCCGAGCTGCTGCGCCTGAAGGACCGCCACGAGCGCGACTTCGCCGTGCAGCCGACCTCCGAGGAGGTCGTCACCGACATCGCCCGCAGCGAAATCCGCAGCTACAAGCAGCTGCCGGTCAATTTCTACCAGATCCAGACCAAGTTCCGCGACGAGCGCCGGCCGCGCTTCGGCATCATGCGCGGGCGCGAGTTCACCATGAAGGACGCCTACTCGTTCGATCGCGACGTGGCCGGCCTCAAGGTGTCCTACGACAAGATGTTCAACGCCTACGTGCGCATCTTCGAGCGTTTCGGCTTGGAATTCCGCGCCGTGGCGGCGGACAACGGCGCCATCGGCGGCTCGGGTTCGCACGAGTTCCACGTGATCGCCGATACCGGCGAGGACGCCATCGTCTATTGCCCGACCTCGGACTACGCCGCCAACATGGAGGCGGCCGAAGCCCTGCCGCTGCTGGCCGGGCGCGCCGCGCCGGCCGAGGCGCTGGTGAACACGCCCACGCCGGGCAAGGCCAAGTGCGAGCAGGTCGCCGAGCTGCTGGGCATCCCGCTGGCGCGCACGGTCAAGTCGATCGTGCTGGCCACCGACGGCGAGGCCGGCGCGCAGATCTGGCTGCTGCTGCTGCGCGGCGACCACGAGCTCAACGAGGTCAAGGCCTCCAAGGTGCCCGGCCTGGCCGAGTTCCGCTTCGCCAGCGAGGCCGAGATCGTCGAGACCTTCGGCACGCCGCCCGGCTACCTGGGCCCGATCGGCACGAAGAAGCCCGTCAAGGTGGTGGCCGACCGCACCGTGGCCAACATGAGCGACTTCGTCTGCGGCGCCAACCAGAAGGACTACCACCTGACCGGCGTGAACTGGGGCCGCGACCTGCCCGAGCCGGCCGTGGCCGACCTGCGCAACGTGGTGGCGGGCGACGCCTCGCCGGATGGCAAGGGCGTGCTGGAAATCTGCCGCGGCATCGAGGTGGGCCACGTGTTCATGCTCGGCACGCGCTATTCGGAGTCGATGGGCGCCACCTTCCTCGACGAGAACGGCAAGACCCAGCCCATGCAGATGGGCTGCTACGGCATCGGCGTCACGCGCATCCTGGGCGCCGCCATCGAGCAGAACTTCGACGAGCGCGGCATCATCTGGCCGGCGGCCATCGCCCCGTTCGCGGTGGTGATCTGCCCGGTCGGCTACGATCGCTCGGACGCGGTCAAGGCCGAGGCCGACCGCATCCACGCCGAGCTGCTGGCGGCCGGCGTCGACGTGATCCTGGACGACCGCGGCGAGCGCCCCGGCGCGATGTTCGCCGACTGGGAGCTGATCGGCGTGCCGCACCGCGTGGTGGTGGGCGACCGCGGCCTCAAGGAAGGCCGCGTGGAGTACCAGGGCCGGCGCGATGCCGAGGCCACGCAACTGCCGGTGGCCGACGTGGTCGGCCACGTGCGCGGCCTGCTGACCGCCTGAGCCCATGCGCGCCGCGGGCAGACGCGCCGGTGCAAGCCGCCACCGCCTGAGCCTGGGCGCGCGCCTGGCGCGCGCCGGCGCCGGCCTGCTGCTGGCGCTGAGCGCGGCCGCGCACGCGGGCGCGCAGAAGGAAGAAGACCTCGCCGATTCCGTGCGCGGCGCGCTGGCCGCCGCCATCGCGGACAGCCGGCCGCTGCGCCCGGCCTTCGCCACCGGCGGCGAGCAGCTCGCCTACGTGAAATGGCTGGAGGAGATGTCGCACCGGCTGGCCGCGCGCATCCCCGAGCCGCAGGTGCGCATCGAGCTGATCGAGACCGCCTACTACGAGGCCAAGCGCGCCGGCCTGGAGCCCGCGCTGGTGCTCGGGCTGGTGCAGGTCGAGAGCAATTTCCGCAAGTACGCCATCAGCGGCGCCGGCGCGCGCGGCCTGATGCAGGTGATGCCGTTCTGGTCGCGCAGCATCGGCGACGGCGACGCGCGCAAGCTGTTCCACCTGCAGAGCAACCTGCGCTACGGCTGCACCATCCTGCGCTACTACCTGGACCGCGAGCAGGGCGACCTGTTCCTGGCGCTGGGGCGCTACAACGGCAGCCGCGGCCGGCCCGAGTATCCCAACGCGGTGCTGGCGGCGTGGAAGCGCTGGCAGTATTCCGAGGCCAGCGTCACGGTGGCCGGCGACCCCGATCCCGCCGCCGCGCGCGCGCGCGTGCTGCCGCCCGAGGCGCCGTCGCGCAACCCGTTCTCGCCGCAGCGGCTGGCCAATCCCTCATGAGCACGCCCGGCGGCCCCGCGGGCGGCGGTTCCGGCAAGGCCGGCTACGCCAGTTCCTCGCCGGACCTGGAGCGCTGGCTGCGGCGCCATATCGGGCAGGGCTTCAACGCCGAGGCGCTGGTGCAGTCGATGTGCCAGTCGGGCTACGACGCCGGCTTCGCGCGCGCCACGGTCGGCGCGGCGCTGGCCGCCATGCGCGGCCCGGCCGAGGGCGATGAGGCCGACGCGGGCGGCGCGAACACCGCTGGCGCCGCCGGGATTGCCGGTGCCGCCCGGGAAGCCGGCGGCCCGGCGTCGCCCGCCACGGCGCGCGGCCACGCCACCGGCTTCCCGGCGCGCAACGCCGCGCACCATGCCGGGCGCGACATCCCCATCCTGTTCGCGCTGGCCGCGCCGCGCGTGGTGCTGTTCCAGCAACTGCTGACCGGCGACGAATGCGACGCCCTGGTGGCGCTCGCGCGCGGCCGCCTGGCGCGCTCGCCGGTCATCAACCCGGACACCGGCGACGAGAACCTGATCGACGCGCGCACCAGCATGGGCGCGATGTTCCAGGTCGGCGAGCATCCGCTGATCGAGCGCATCGAGGACTGCATCGCCAGCGTCACCGGCATCGCCGCCGACCGCGGCGAGGGCCTGCAGATCCTCAACTACAAGCCCGGCGGCGAATACCAGCCGCACTACGATTTCTTCAATCCGCTGCGCCCCGGCGAGGCGCGCCAGCTCCGCGTGGGCGGGCAGCGCGTGGCCACCGTGGTGATCTACCTCAACAGCCCGCCGGCCGGCGGCGCCACCGCCTTTCCCAAGCTCGGCCTCGAAGTGGCGCCGGTCAAGGGCAACGCGGTCTATTTCAGCTACCGCAAGTCCGACGGCACGCTCGACGAACGCACGCTGCACGCCGGCCTGCCGGTCGAGCAGGGCGAGAAGTGGATCGCCACCAAGTGGCTGCGCGAGCGGCCCTACCGCACCGGATGACACCCGTCCAGCCGGGCCGGCCCGGTCGCTACTGGTTCGACCCGGCCATGCCCTTCGTCGAGAGCCGCTGCGCCAGCGACAGCGGCGCGGCCTATCTGCCGCACACCCATCCCACGCTGTCGGTGGGCGCGGTCGACGGCGGCCACAGCCTGTTCAGCACCGAAGCCGGCGCGGTGCGGCTGTCGCCCGGCGACGTGGTGGTGATCCCCGCCGGGCAGGTGCACGCATGCAACCCGGAGCCGGACCGGCGCTGGAGCTACCAGATGCTGCATGTCGACGCGGCGTGGGCGGCCGCGGCGCTGGCCGCGCGCGGCGCGGCGGCGCCGGCCGCGCTCGCGCGCGTGCGCATCACCAGCGCGGCCGACACCTACGCCGCGCTGTGCGCGCTCAACCGCCTGCTGTTCTCGGCGGCGCCGTGCGCGTGCAAGGCGGCCGCGCTGGCCGCCTTCCTCGCCGCGCTGCTGGGCGACGCGGACCCGCGCCAGACCGTGCGCGCGCCGCGCCCGCCGGCCGGCCGCGCGCGGCTCGCCCGCGTCGTGGCGACGCTGCGCGAGCGCCATGCCGAGCCGCTGCCGCTGGCCGAGATGGCGCGCGCCGCCGGCATGAGCCGCTACCAGCTGATCCGCGCGTTCCGCGCCGAGACCGGCATGACGCCGCACGCCTACCAGCTCGACCTGCGCATCAACCATGCGCGCCATCTGCTGCGCGCGGGCGGCGCCCCGGCCGACGTCGCCCAGGACCTGGGCTTCTCCGACCAGAGCCATTTCCAGCGCGCCTTCAAGCAGCGCGTCGCGCTCACGCCGCGCGGGTTCCAGCGCCGCGCCGGCTGAGCCGCGCGGCCGCGCGCCGCAATTTTCTCCAATACCGCCGCCCGCCACGCCGGCCAGACTTCGTGCTCGACACGAAAGGACTGGCATGGACTCATTCGCGGCATCCGGCTTCGGCCAATTCGCCATGGTGGCGGGCGCGCATTTCCTCGCGCTGCTCAGCCCGGGGCCCGACTTCTTCCTGGTGGTGCGCAGCTCGCTGGTGCTCGGCGCGCGCCGCGCCGCCGCCGTCTGCCTGGGCATCGCGCTCGGCAACGGGGTGTTCATCGGCGCCGCGCTGGCCGGGCTGGCCGCCACGCGCGCCAGCCACGGCGTGCTGGCGCTGCTGCAGTGGGGCGGCTGCCTGTACCTGGCGTGGCTGGGCTGGCGCCTGCTGTCGGCCAGCGGGGAAACCGCGCTGCCCGGCGAGAGCGACGAGAGCGACGAGAGCGACGAGAGCGACGAGAGCGACAACGGCGACAACGGCGACAACGGCGACAACGGCGGCGGCCGGCCAACGCCGGGCGGCGGCTGCGCGGCGCAGCTCGTCGCCGGCTTCCTGTCGGCCGTGCTCAACCCGAAGAACGCGCTGTTCTATGCCAGCCTGTTCTCGGTGCTGGCCGGCCGCCGCACGCCGGCCGCGGCGCAGCTCGGCTACGGCCTGTGGATGTTCGCCGTGGTCTTCGGCTGGGACCTGCTGGTGGCCTGGGGCGTGCGCCTGCCGCCGGTGCGCGCGCGCTTCGCGCGTTCGGTGCGCGGCGTGGAGCGCGTCACCGGGCTGGTGTTGTGGGGCATCGCGCTGTGGGTGGCGGCGGCCGCGTTGCAGGCAGGGCGTTTCTAGGCGGCGCGTCGCGGGGTGCCGGCCTGCCGCGCGGGCCGCGACTGGCGGAGGCCGTACCGCCAGTTTTCCGGCTGACCGTACCGGTACTGTACTGGCGTGCTCGGCTAGACTGGGCTGCCTCGTTGTCCGCCCCCGATGGAGTCAGTCATGGCAGTTCCCCAGCTCGTTGCCGGATCCGGCGTGTTCGCCGCGTTCTCTGCGTTCGCCCTCGTGTCGTCGATCACGCCCGGCCCCAACAACACGATGGTGCTCGCCTCGGGCGTCAATTTCGGCTTTGCGCGCACGGTGCCGCACATCCTCGGCATCAGCCTGGGCTTCGCCGTGATGGTGGCGGTGGTCGGGCTCGGGCTGGGCTCGCTGTTCGCCGCGCTGCCGTGGACCTGGACGGTGCTGCGCGTGGTGGCGGCGCTTTATCTCGCCTGGCTGGCGTGGCAGCTGGCCAGCTCGGGCGGCGTGCAGGAGCGCCAGGTGGCGCAGCCGATGGGCTTCCTGCCGGCCGCGGCGTTCCAGTGGGTCAACCCGAAGGCGTGGGTGATGGCGGTGGGCGCGTGCAGCACCTACGTGCTGCACGGCAACGTGTGGCTCAACGTGCTGCTGCTGGCCGGCGTGTTCGCGGTGATCAACCTGCCCAGCGTGGCGATGTGGGCGGTGTTCGGCTCGGCGCTGCGGCGCTGGCTGGCGCAGCCGCGCGTGCTGCGCGTGTTCAACGTGGCGATGGCGCTGCTGCTGCTGGCCTCGCTGTGGCCGATCCTCAGCGCAAGGCCCTGATCGCGGGCAGGTTGCGCCAGTAGCCGTGCGCGTCCATGCCGCAGCCGAAGACGTAGCGCTCCGGCACCGTGAAGCCGCAGAAGTCCGGGTGCATGGGCTTGGGCTTTTGCAGCACCTTTTCGCACAGCACCGCGGCGTAGACGCCGGTGGCGCCCATGTCCAGGATGCGCTGGCGGATCGCCGCCATCGTCTCGCCTTCGTCGAGGATGTCGTCGAGCACCAGCACCGTGCGGTCCTTGACGGACTCGCGCGGCGCCACGCGCCACTGCATCTCGCCGCCCACGGTCTTGTTGTTGTAGCGCGAGAGGTGGATGTAGTCGAACTCCAGCGGGAACGCCAGCTTGGGCAGCAGCATGCCGGTGAAGACCACCGCGCCGCCCATCACGGACAGCACCAGCGGGAAGGTGTCGCCCATCTTGGCCGTGATCTCGGCGGCCATGCGGTCCAGCGAGTCCTGCACCGCCTGCGCGCTGACGATTTCCTCGGAGTTGGCCCACAGCTCGCGGGCCTGTTCGGCGCTCATCATGATGTCGATCCTGTCTCAGACTGTCTTTGTCGGTGGCCGCGCGGGGGCCTTGCGATGGTCCCGGCGGTCGGCCCGGGTTTGGCTCAGCGGTTGAAGAGGCCTTTCATGCCGCCCTTCATGGCGCCCATCGAGCGCATCATCTTCATCATGCCGCCGCCCTTGAGCTTCTTCATCATGCCCTGCATCTGGTCGAACTGGTTGAGCAGGCGGTTGACCTCCTGCACCGGCACGCCGGCGCCGGCCGCGATGCGGCGCTTGCGGCTGGCCTTGATCAGCTCGGGCTTGGCGCGCTCGGCGGCGGTCATGCTGTTGATGATGCCTTCCATGCGGCGCACCTGCTTTTCCGCCACGTCCATGTTGGCGCCCTGGGCCTGCTGGGCGAACTGCGCCGGCAGCTTGTCCACCAGGCTGCCCAGGCCGCCCATCTTCTTCATCTGGCCGATCTGGGTCTTGAAGTCCTCGAGGTCGAAGCCGCCGGTCTTCTTGATCTTCTTGGCCAGCTTCTCGGCCGCTTCCATGTCCACGCCGCGCTGGGCTTCCTCGACCAGCGCGAGGATGTCGCCCATGCCCAGGATGCGCTGGGCCATGCGCTCGGGGTAGAACGGCTCGAGGCCGTCGAGCTTCTCGCCCACGCCGACGAACTTGATCGGCCGGCCGGTGATGTGGCGCACCGACAGCGCCGCGCCGCCGCGCGCATCGCCGTCGAGCTTGGTCAGCACCACGCCGGTCAGCGGCAGCGCGTCGTGGAACGCGCGCGCGGTGTTGACCGCGTCCTGGCCCAGCATGGCGTCGACCACGAACAGGGTTTCGGCGGGCTTGAGCTCGGCGTGCAGCGCGGCGATCTCCTGCATCATCGCCTCGTCGATGCCCAGGCGCCCGGCCGTGTCGACGATCAGCACGTCGTGGTAGTGCTTGCGCGCCCAGTCCACCGCCGCGCGGGCAATGTCCACCGGCTTCTGGTCCGGCTGGGAGGGGAAGAAGTCGGCGCCGACCTGCTCGGACACGGTCTTGAGCTGGGCGATGGCGGCGGGGCGGTACACGTCGCACGACACCGTCAGCACTTTCTTCTTCTTGTTTTCCTTGAGCCACTTGGCCAGCTTGCCCACGGTGGTGGTCTTGCCGGCGCCCTGCAGGCCGGCCATCAGGATGATGGCGGGCGGCTGCACGGCCAGGTTCAGCTCGCCGCTCTTGTCGCCGGCGGTGAGGCTTTCCTCGCCGCCGATGACGGCGGTCAGCTCGCGCTGCACCACGCCCACCAGCGCCTGGCCGGGGGTGAGGCTGGACACCACGTCCTCGCCCAGCGCCTTTTCCTTCACGCGGGCGATGAATTCGCGCACCACCGGCAGGGCCACGTCGGCCTCGAGCATGGCCAGGCGCACCTCGCGCAGCATTTCGGCGGTATTGGCTTCGGTCAGGCGAGCCTCGCCGCGCATGGTCTTGACGACCCGCGCCAGGCGTTGAGTGAGATTGTCCAGCATGGCAGAGAAGTCCGGGGGTAGGGCTTGTTTGGGGGCCCGGGCGGCACCGGGCCGGCGTCTCGCGAGGCCGGGCGCAGGTTCCGGGGCCAGGCTCACGCGCGGCTCGGGGGCGGCTCGAGCGCGGCGCCACCGGGGCGGGGGCGCTAGGGTAAACTGTGCAAATGGCCATTGTACTGTATGCCTTGACGGCACTTCTCTATTGCGGCCTGGCCTTTCACGGCTGGGCGACGCGCAATCCGCAGCTCGCGGCTGCCGGTGCCGCCGGCGCCGGCGTGGGCGGCACCACCGCCACCGTGCTGCTGCAGGGCGGCGGCGGCACGCGCGGCGAGGGGCGCCCGGCCTGGTGGCATGTGCTGATGCTGGCCGCGCTGGCCAGCCACGGCCTGCTGCTGCACGAGACCATCTTCCCGGCCGACCGCATGATGTTCGGCTTCGCCTTCGCGCTGTCGGCCATGCTGTGGCTGGGCGTGGGCATCTACTGGATCGAGAGCTTCTTCTTCTCGCTGGCCGGGCTCGGGCTGATCGTGTTCCCGGTGGCGCTGCTGGCCAGCCTGATCCCGCTGGCCTTCCCCGGCGCGCAGATCCTCGGCTACGCCGCCGCGCCGCTGTTCAAGCTGCACTTCGTCATCGCCAACGTGGCCTACGGGCTGTTCACGCTGGCCGCCTTCCACGCCTTCCTGATGCTGCTGGCCGAGCGCCGCCTGCACGGCTTCAACCGCTCGCCGCAGGCCGGCGCGGGCGCGGCGCCGGCGCAGTGGGTGGGCCGCTGGCTGGACCTGCTGCCGCCGCTGCTGACGCTGGAGAAGCTGCTGTTCCGCCTGATCGGCGCGGGGTTCGTGCTGCTGACCCTGACCATCCTGTCGGGCCTGCTGTTCTCCGAGCAGCTGTTCGGACGCGCGTTCCGGCTGGACCACAAGACCGTGTTCGCGCTGCTGTCGTGGCTGATGTTCGCCGGCATCCTGGCCGGGCGCAGCTTCTACGGCTGGCGCGGGCGCACGGCCTTGCGCTGGGTGATCGCGTCGTTCGGCATCCTGCTGCTGGCCTACGTAGGCAGCCGCTTCGTCATCGAAGTCATCCTGCACCGGTTCTGAGTCCCGCATGGCACGCATCGTCCTCGTCCTGGCCGTGTTGCTGGGCTTCTTCTGGTGGCTGCGCCAGCGCGCCGAGGCGCGCCAGGCCGGCGAGCGCGACGCGCGCCCGCCCCGGCCCCGCCCCCAATCCCAACCGCAGCCCGCGCCGCAGGAGCCGATGGTGCAATGCGCGCGCTGCGCCGTGCACCTGCCGCGCGGCGAGGCCATCGCCTACCGCGGCCTGCACTATTGCCGGCGCGCGCATCTGCCGCCGGACAGCGACGCGGACAATCCCGCCGCATGAAGGGGGCCGCGCCACCGCCCGCGCCGTCGCGCCCGCCGGCCCGCTCCGGCGCCTGGGGCGCCGTCGCCGCGCTGTGGCGGCGGCCCGAGCCGCCTGAATTCCACTGGCGCCTGCTGCGCTATTTCTGCTGGGCGCGCCTGGCCGTGGCCGCGCTGCTGCTCGGCTACGCCTGGCTGCCGGCGCAGCGCGGCGAGACCGAGCGGCTGGCGCAGGCGCTCGGGCAGGCCCAGGCCGCGCTGCCGCTGGCGGTGCCCTATGCGCTGATGGCGCTCGCCATGACCGCCGCCGCGCTGTGGTGGCGGCGCGGCTTCCACCTGCGCGTGCACATGCAGGTGCTGGCCGACCTGCTGCTGCTGGGCCTGATCTTCCACGCCCACGGCTACCGCAGCGAAGGCATGGCCATGATCTTCCTGCTGCCGGCGCTGCAGGCCGGCGCGCTCACCAGCCTGCTGTTCGCGCTGTCCACCGCCGCGGTCTCGGCGCTGGTGGTGATGAGCAGCCCGTTCGCGCAGACCCTGCTGCTGCACCGGGCCGATGCCGGCCTGCTCGGCTCCGGGCTGTACGGCCTGGTGTTCATGATCGCGGCCTCGCTGATGTACCTGCTGGCCAACCGCCAGCTCGCGCAGGAGCGCCTGGCGCTGGCGCGCGAGCAGGAGCTGCGCCTGCAGCAGTTGGTCAACCGGCTGATGGTCAACGACATGCAGGACGGCGTCATGCTGCTGCGCGCCAACGGCGCCGTGGTGGCCGCCAACCCGGCCGCGGTGGTGCTGCTCGGCGTGCAGCCGGCTGAGCGCGGCAAGGCCGTCACCACGCCCGGCACCGGGCGCGACGCGCTGTTCGACCTGCGCCAGATCCCGCGCCTGCAGCCGCTCATGGAGATGCTGCGCGACTGGGTGCGCAGCAAGGACGACGCGCCGCGCATCCTGCAGTTGCTGCCGTTGCCGTCGCGGCCGTCCTCGGGGCGCGGCCCGATCCTGCACACGCGCCTGCGCCTGCGCTTCCTGCTGCCGGGCCTGGCCAGCCTGCGCTCGACCTTCGCCTCGTCGCTGTCGGTGTCGCTGAGCGCGCAGCAGGCGATGGACACCGCCACCTGGAACGAGCTCACGCCCGAGGCGGCGGCGCGCCTGCGCCTGGCCATCGCCCAGAACGAGGCGATGGCCTGGCGGCCCGAGGACGAAGCCCTGCTGCGCAGCGAGATGCGCGACACCGTGCTGGTCCACATCGAAAGCTGGGAGCGCATCGCCGAGCAGGTGCAGCAGGAAAAGCTGGCGGCGATGGGCCGGCTGGTGGCCAGCGTGGCGCACCAGATCCGCAATCCGCTGGCGGCCATCAGCCAGGCCAGCGAGCTGCTGTCCGAGACCGGGCGCGGGCGCCCCGACGGCGACATCGACGCGCGCCTGCTGCGCATCATCCACGACAACGTGCAGCGGCTCGACCAGGTGGTGTCGGACGTGCTGCAGATGTCGCGCCGCCCGCGCACCGAGCGCACCGTGGTGGACCTGAACCAGGCGCTGCCCGAGATCGTCGACCGCTGGCGGCTGGAGATGCGCGCGCGCTCCGCCACCCACGACCCGATGGGCGCGAGCCGCATGCCGCGCCCGGCCGAGATCAACGCCAACGCGGTGCGGCTCACGGTGGACGTGGCGCGCCCGGTCATCTTCGACTCGTCGCAGCTGCAGCAGGTGCTGGGCAACCTGCTCGACAACGCATGGCGCTACTGCAGCCGCCTGCCCGGTGCGATCCGCCTGCTGGCCCACGCGCTGGACCAGCACCATGCCGAGCTGATCGTGTGGAACGACGGCGTGGAGGTCTCGCGCGAGCACCAGCGCACGCTGTTCGAGCCGTTCTTCACCAGCAACGCGCAGGGCACCGGCCTGGGCCTGTTCATGGCGCGCGAGCTGTGCGGCGCCAACGATGCCCAGGTGCGCTACGGCACCATCTCGCTCGACGCGCTGCTGGCGCGCACCGGCATGCTGGCCCCGGCGTCACGCGATACACTGCCGGCCAAGGCCTTCGTGCTGACCCTGCGCATCCATGCGCCGGACCAAGCCGGCGGCTGACCGCTTCCCGCCCGCCTCACCACCGCGCCAGACCCATGTCCCTCAAGACGCCAGGCCCAGATCCGATCCTCGTCATCGACGACGAGGCCGACCTGCGAGAACTGCTCGACATCTCGATCCGCCGCATGGGCCACGACGTGGTGCTGGCGGGCTCGCTGGCCGAGGCGCGCGCGCAGCTCGCGGCGCGCCGCTACAGCCTGGTGCTGACCGACATGCGCCTCGGCGACGGCCAGGGCATCGACATCGTGCGCCAGCTCTCGAGCGCGCCCGAGCGCGTGCCGGTGGCGGTGATCACCGCCTACGGCAGCGCCGACAACGCGGTCGAGGCGCTCAAGGCCGGCGCCTTCGACTACATCGCCAAGCCGGTCTCGCTGGACCAGCTGCGCAGCCTGATCCTCAACGCGCTGGGGCGCCAGCAGCGCGACCCGGCCGAGGGCGGCGACGGCAGCGAGGGCGGTGAGGGCGGCGCCGCGGCCGGCACCGCGGACCGCGCCGTCAACCTGCTGCCCGGGCATTCGGCGGCCATGCACGAGGTGCGCCGCTCGCTGTCGCGGCTGGCGCGCAGCATGGCGCCGATCGTCATCAGCGGCGAATCGGGCAGCGGCAAGGAGCGCGCGGCGCGCGCCATCCACGCCATCAGCACGCGCGCGTCGCACCCGTTCGTGGCGGTCAACTGCGGCGCCATCCCCGAGACGCTGATGGAGTCCGAGTTCTTCGGCTACGTCAAGGGCGCCTTCACCGGCGCCGACGCCGAGCGCGGCGGCTTCTTCCAGGCCGCCCACGGCGGCACGCTGCTGCTCGACGAGGTGGCCGACCTGCCGCTGGCCATGCAGGTCAAGCTGCTGCGCGTGCTGCAGGAGCGGCGCGTGCGCAAGATCGGCGCCAGCCGCGAGGAAAACGTCGACGTGCGCGTGCTGTGCGCCAGCCACAAGGACCTGGCTGCGATGGTGGCCGCCGGCCAGTTCCGCCAGGACCTGTTCTACCGGCTCAACGTGCTGGCGCTGCGCATGCCCACGCTGCGCGAGCGGCGCGAGGACCTGCCGGTGCTGGCCGGCGCCATCCTGGAGCACCTCGCGGTGCGCTACGGCGACCGCCACCCCAAGCGGCTGTCGACGGCGGCGCAGCAGCGCCTGGCGGAATATCCGTTCCCGGGCAACGTGCGCGAGCTGGAGAACCTGCTCGAGCGCGCCTACGCCTTCGCCGAGGGCGACGCCATCGAGGTGGACGACCTCGGCCCGCTGGAGCCCGGCGCGGCGCCGCCCGGCGGCGCCTACGCCGGCGCGCCCGCGGGCAGCCCGCCGCCGGCCGCCGCCGCGCCCGGCGTCCCGTCCGACGCCCGCTACGCCGGCCGCGCCGAGGCGCTCGACGCACACGGCGGGTACGGTGAACCGGCGCCGGGCGACGCCGCCGGCGAGGCCGGCCGCGTCACCTTTCCGATCGACCTGCCCGGCCGCCTGGAAGCGCTCGAGCGCGACCTCATCCTGCAGGCCCTGCAGCAGACCGGCTTCAACCGCACCGCGGCGGCGCCGCTGCTGGGCCTGAGCTTCCGCCAGCTGCGCTACCGCATCCAGCAGCTGGGCATCCGCGAAGGCCGCGAGGATGCCGCCGACGACGCCGGCGGCGAGGGCCTGGATGCCGCCGCCCACGGAGGGCGCGATGCCTGAGCACGTCCACGGCGCCGCCGTGCCTTCCGCCCCGGCCGCCTTCCGCCCCGACCCCGCAGGCTGGGTGCCGGCCGCGCGCCGCGTGCCGTCGCCCAACTTCGACGCGCGCCCGGCCGGCCTGCCGGTGGACCTGGTGGTGATCCACAACATCAGCCTGCCGCCCGGCCAGTTCGGCAGCGGCGACATCGAGGCCTTCTTCCAGAACCGGCTCGACCCGTCGCGCCATCCGTTCTTCGCCACCATCCACGAGGTGCGTGTCTCGGCGCATTTCCTGGTGACGCGCACCGGCGAGCTGGTGCAGTTCGTGTCCTGCCTGGACCGCGCGTGGCACGCGGGGCAGTCCGAGTTCCTCGGCCGGCCGCGCTGCAACGACTTTTCCATCGGCATCGAGATCGAAGGCAGCGACGACCAGCCGTTCACGTTGGCGCAATACCACACCGCCGCGGCGCTGGCGCGTGCGCTGCTCGCCGCCTACCCGGTGCGCGCGCTGGCCGGGCACAGCGACATCGCCCCGGGGCGCAAGACCGATCCGGGCCCGCATTTCGACTGGGCGGCCTTCGCGGCGGCCGCCGGCCTGGCTTCCGGGATGCTGCCCTACCGCAAAGGGCGGTCCTGAGGCAAGCCCGCGCCGCGCGTTCTGGGGGGATCGAGCGGGCAAGGGAAAACCCTGATAAAGTCCGGCCCCTATCGAAGCGGCCCGGGCAATCGAAAAAATTTCTTTTCATGGTGCGGTAACGTACCGCCGGGCGGGATCCCTTGCGTCTCTTGGGCTGGCGGGTTTGGTGCGGGACCGCATGCCCCCGCCGCCACCGGCTCCGCTTCAAAAAGGCGCTTGTCAAGACTGGTCAAGCCGCTTCATTTCACTATACTTAGTCCAGTTTTTCGCATCGACCACTATATCTAGTGGTGCTTTTCGGGGAGCCAGCCTAGGTGTGCAGTTACCGCCGCGGCGCGACAGCGCGTAGCGTGCGGTCCGCCCGAGGACTGGCGCGTCACAAGAGTCCCAGCAGAATCCAGCAATGCAGTTCGCCCCGGCCGGTCAGGGCCGGGCGAGCCGTTCCATCTTGCGGTTTTTTGCTCGGGACTCTTTGTCACTCATAAAACACGGGTAAGAACAGGAGTTCCTCATGCAGACAGCCCAGAACGAATTTTCCACCGGCGCCGTCGCCGCCGGTGTCGCAGCCAACCCGCAGTCGAGCCCCGCTGCTGCCGGCGCTGGCAACTACCAGGACTACAAGATCATCCGCCGCAACGGCGCCGTGGTGGCGTTCGAGCCGAGCAAGATCTCGGTGGCCGTGACCAAGGCCTTCCTGGCCGTCAACGGCGGGCAGGGCGCCGCTTCCGCGCGCGTGCGCGAAGTGGTCGAGCTCGTCACCCAGAACGTGGTGCGCGCGCTGCTGCGCAGCCGCCCGAGCGGCGGCACCTTCCATATCGAGGACGTGCAGGACCACGTCGAGCTGGCGCTGATGCGCTCGGGCGAGCATGAAGTGGCCCGCTCCTACGTGCTGTACCGCGAGAAGCGCACCCAGGAACGCGCCCAGGCCAATGCCCAGGCGGTTGCCCGCGTGCAGGAAGGCGGCGCCACCTTCAACGTGAGCGACGGCGGCGTGGCCCGCGTGCTCGACGTGAGCTCGCTGCACGCGCTGATCGACAACGCCTGCTCGGGCCTCGGCGACGCCGTCAGCGCCGAGCCGATCCTCCGGGAAACGCTGAAGAACCTGTACGACGGCGTGCCCATGACCCAGGTCTACGACTCGGCCATCCTGGCCGCGCGTACCCTGATCGAGAAGGACCCGGCCTACAGCCAGGTCACCGCGCGCATCCTGCTGCACACCATCCGCAAGGAAATCCTGGGCACCGAAGTGACCCAGACCGAGATGGTGTCGCGCTACGCCGACTACTTCCCCAAGTTCATCGCGCGCGGCATCGAAGCCGAGCTGCTCGACGAAAAGCTGGCCACCTTCGACCTGGCCCGCCTGGGCGCCGCGCTGGACGCCCAGCGCGACTTCCAGTTCAACTACCTCGGCCTGCAGACCCTGTACGACCGCTATTTCCTGCACATCGACGAGACGCGCATCGAAATGCCGCAGGCCTTCTTCATGCGCGTGGCGATGGGCCTGGCGCTGGGCGAGAAGGACCGCGAAGGCCGCGCCATCGAGTTCTACCAGCTGCTGTCGTCGTTCGACTTCATGTCGTCCACGCCGACCCTGTTCAACGCGGGCACGCGCCGCTCGCAGCTGTCGTCGTGCTACCTGACCACCGTGTCGGACGACCTCGAAGGCATCTACGAGGCGCTCAAGGAAAACGCGCTGCTGTCCAAGTTCGCCGGCGGCCTGGGCAACGACTGGACCAACGTGCGCGCGCTCGGCTCGCACATCAAGGGCACCAACGGCAAGTCGCAGGGCGTGGTGCCGTTCCTCAAGGTGGTCAACGACACCGCCGTGGCGGTCAACCAGGGCGGCAAGCGCAAGGGCGCGGTGTGCGCGTACCTGGAAACCTGGCACCTGGACATCGAGGAATTCCTCGAGCTGCGCAAGAACACCGGCGACGACCGCCGCCGCACCCACGACATGAACACGGCGAACTGGATTCCCGACCTGTTCATGAAGCGCGTGATGGAAAACGGCGAATGGACACTGTTCTCGCCGGCCACCTGCCCGGACCTGCACGACAAGGTCGGCCGCGCCTTCGAGGCCGCCTACCTCGGCTACGAAGCCAAGGCCGCCAGCGGCGAGCTCAAGCTGTTCAAGAAGATCCCCGCCATGCAGCTGTGGCGCAAGATGCTGGGCATGCTGTTCGAGACCGGCCACCCGTGGATCACCTTCAAGGATCCGTGCAACATCCGCAGCCCGCAGCAGCACGTGGGCGTGGTGCACAGCTCCAACCTGTGCACGGAAATCACGCTCAACACCAACGAGAGCGAGATCGCCGTGTGCAACCTGGGTTCGGTGAACCTGGTGGCGCACCTGAAGCAGCAGGCCGACGGCACCCAGGTGCTCGACCACGCCAAGCTCGAGAAGACCATCCGCACCGCCATGCGCATGCTCGACAACGTGATCGACATCAACTACTACGCGGTCGACAAGGCCAAGAACTCCAACCTGCGCCACCGTCCGGTCGGCATGGGCATCATGGGCTTCCAGGACTGCCTGCACGTGCTGCGCCTGCCGTACGCCAGCGACGCGGCCGTCAAGTTCGCCGACACCTCGATGGAAGCGGTGTGCTACTACGCCTACCTGGCCTCGACCGAGCTGGCCGAGGAGCGCGGCCGCTACAGCAGCTATGACGGCTCGCTGTGGGACCGCGGCATCCTGCCGCAGGACTCGCTCAAGCTGCTGGCCGAGGAGCGCGGCGGCTACCTGGAAGTCGACATGTCCTCGTCGATGGACTGGACCGGCCTGCGCGCGCGCATCAAGCAGCACGGCATGCGCAACTCGAACTGCATCGCGATCGCCCCGACCGCGACCATCTCGAACATCATCGGCGTGTCGGCCTGCATCGAGCCGACCTTCCAGAACCTGTACGTGAAGTCCAACCTGTCGGGCGAGTTCACCGTGGTCAACGACTACCTGGTGCGCGACCTCAAGGCGCGCGGCCTGTGGGACGAGGTCATGGTCGCCGACCTGAAGTACTTCGATGGCTCGCTGTCGCGCATCGACCGCATCCCGCAGGACCTGCGCGACATCTACGCCACCGCGTTCGAAGTCGAGCCGAGCTGGCTGGTGGAAGCGGCCAGCCGCCGCCAGAAGTGGATCGACCAGGCCCAGTCGCTGAACATCTACATGGCCGGCGCCTCGGGCAAGAAGCTGGACGACACCTACAAGCAAGCCTGGCTGCGCGGCCTGAAGACCACGTACTACCTGCGCACCATGGCGGCCACGCACGTGGAGAAATCCACCGTGTCGCGCGGCTCGCTCAACGCCGTGTCGTCGGGCAGCGACGGCGGCCTGGCCGCCTCCGGCCTGGACCGCGCGGCGGCCTCGGCGCCGGTCATGCCGGAAGCCGAAGGCGCGGTCTGCACGATGCGCCCGGGCGACCCCGGCTTCGAAGAGTGCGAAGCCTGCCAGTAAGCTGAAAGCCGCCCCCGTAAGCCCAGAGTGGGCCGCGGGTGCGGCCCACTGAAGAATTTCACGGAGAACCACATCATGCTGAGCTGGGACGACGACGTTCAAGCCACTCCGCAGGCCGCACCGCAGCCTGCTCCCCAACCCGCTTCCCAACCCGCCCTGCAAGCCGGCCTCGGCGCCGACCAGCAAGGCGTGCTGCCGCCCGCCGCCACCCAGCCGGCCGGCGCGGGCATCCTCGGCAACCATGCGAACGCCGCCGCCGTGCAGAGCGACCGCCGCGTCAACGTGGCCGACAAGCGCGTGATCAACGGCTCGACCGACGTCAACCAGCTGGTGCCGTTCAAGTACAAGTGGGCCTGGGAAAAATACCTGGCCGGCTGCGCCAACCACTGGATGCCGCAGGAAATCAACATGTCGCGCGACATCGCGCTGTGGAAGGACCCGAACGGCCTGACCGAGGACGAGCGCCGCATCATCAAGCGCAACCTCGGCTTCTTCGTCACCGCCGACTCGCTGGCCGCCAACAACATCGTGCTGGGCACCTACCGCCAGATCACCGCGCCGGAATGCCGCCAGTACCTGCTGCGCCAGGCCTTCGAGGAAGCGATCCACACGCACGCCTACCAGTACATCGTGGAGTCGCTCGGCCTCAACGAAGCCGAGATCTTCAATGCGTACCACGAGGTGCAGTCGATCCGCGACAAGGACGAGTTCCTGATCCCGTTCATCGACACGCTGACCGATCCGTCGTTCAAGACCGGCACGCCCGAGAACGACCAGAAGCTGCTCAAGTCGCTGATCGTGTTCGCCTGCATCATGGAAGGCCTGTTCTTCTACGTCGGCTTCACGCAGATCCTGGCGATGGGCCGCCAGAACAAGATGACCGGCGCCGCCGAGCAGTACCAGTACATCCTGCGCGACGAGTCGCTGCACTGCAATTTCGGCATCGACCTGATCAACCAGATCAAGCTCGAGAACCCGCACCTGTGGACCGCCGAGTTCAAGGCCGAGCTCACCGAACTGTTCAAGAAGGCCGTGGACCTGGAATACCGCTACGCCGAGGACACCATGCCGCGCGGCGTGCTGGGCCTGAACGCGCCGATGTTCAAGGGCTACCTGCGCTTCATCTGCAACCGCCGCTGCCAGCAGATCGGCCTGGAGCAGATGTTCCCGAACGAGGAAAACCCGTTCCCGTGGATGAGCGAGATGATCGACCTGAAGAAGGAACGCAACTTCTTCGAGACGCGCGTGATCGAGTACCAGACCGGCGGCGCGCTGAGCTGGGACTGAGGCGCTGCCGGGCCGTCGCCCGGCAACTGCCGACAAGCCCCCCATGCCTGTGGCATGCGGGGCTTTTTTTTGTCCGCGCCGGCCGCGCGCGGCCGTCAGCCGCCGATCTGCCGCAGCGCCTTCTCGATGGCCTCGGCGCCGTCCGGGCGCACCAGCCGCGCCACTTCCACGCCGTCGCGCAGGAACACCAGCGTGGGCCACAGCCTGACGCGGAACGAGCGCCCCAGCGGCCGGCCGCTGCCGTCCTCGACCTTGACGTGGCGCACGCCGGGGTAGGCCTGCAGCGCGCGCGCCAGGTGCGGCTGGGCGCGCAGGCAGTAGCCGCACCAGGGCGCGCCGAACTCGATCAGCGCGGGGCCGCGGAGGGCGTCGATCTCGGCGCGCGCGGGTTCGTGCGCGGCATATTGCTCGGTCATCGTCATGCTGGCGTCTCCTGGCCGGTGGTAGCGGCAAGCTTAGCCGATGGCGCTCAGGCCTGTGCCGGCGGCGCGGCGAGCGCGGGCTCCGCCTTGCCGAACCGCACCGTCGCCAGCAGCGACGCCGCCACGATCAGGCCGCCGCCGGCCCAGGCCGTGGCGGAAATCCGCTCGCCCAGCCAGAGGCTGGCGAACAGCGCGCCGAAGGCCGGCTCGCTGCCCATCAGCAGCGCCACGCGCGTGGGGCTGCTGCGCCGGATGGCGTAGTTCTGCGCGAAGAAGGCGAACAGCGTGCAGGCCAGCACCAGGTAGATCACGCTGCCCCAGAACGCGCCGTGGCCGGCCAGCGCGGGCAGCGGCTGCCACTGCGCCGGCATCAGCGCCAGCGCCACCGCGGCGCTGCCGCCGGCTACCACGCCGGACTGCACCGCGGTCACCGTCAGCGCCGGCAGCGGCGCGGCGCGCATGACGCGCTTGGTCGCGCAGACGATCAGCGCGCGCAGCGCCGCGGCGGCCAGGATCAGCGCGTCGCCGGGATTGAAGGCGAGCGCGCCGTCGCCGGCCAGCAGCCAGGCGCCCGCCAGCGAGAGCGCCACCGCGGCCCATTCGAGGCGCGCCGGGCGGCGCTTGAGCAGCAGCCATTCCACCAGCGGCGTGAGCACCACGCACAGGCTGATGAGGAAGGCCGCGTTGGCCGCGCGCGTGAGCAGCACGCCGAAGGTCTCGCACAGGAAGATGCCGAGCAGCAGCACGCCGGTGCCGAGCACGCCGCGCAGGGCGGCGCGGTCGGCGTGGCGCAGCGCGGCCAGCGCCGGGCTGAGCAGCACGAAGGTGATGCCGAAGCGCAGGGCCAGCAGCCCCAGCACCGGGTAGAAGGCCAGCGCGCCCTTGACCACGCCGTAGCTGCTGCCCCACACGATGGCGACGGCGAGCAGCATGAGGTCGGACAGCATCAGCAGGCGTCTGGAGGAGGTCGGGGTGGGCATGGTCGGTTCCGGGATGGCAGGGAGGGCGGAAGAGACATTGTCCGGTTTTGCGCGGGCGCTGATAATCGGGTCTGCGTGCACAGCTTTCATGTCGCCGATGCATAGATCCGGGCGCTACCCGCCCGCCACCGCCGCCGTGCCGGAGTGCCGATGAACCCGACCGATTTCCTTGCCCTGCTGCCCGACATGGCGGTGTTCGCGCGCGTGGTGGACGCCGGCAATTTCTCGCTCGCCGCGCGCCAGCTGGGCAGCACGCCGTCGACGGTGAGCCGCCAGATCAAGCGGCTGGAGGAGGCGCTGGCCACGCGCCTGCTGGAGCGCTCCACGCGCAAGCTGCGCATGACGGAGTCGGGCGCGCAGGTGTACCGCCATTGCCGCGACATGGTGAGCGCGGCCTCCGGCGCCGTGGATGCCGCCGGCCAGCTGGCGGCGCGGCCGCAGGGCACGGTCAGCGTGAGCGCGCCGACCGCGTTCGCCAAGACGGTGATCCACCCGCTCGTGCCGGGCTTCCTGCGCGCGCACGACGGCATCGACCTGCGGCTGGTGTTCACCGACCACGAGGTCGATCCGCTCGAGCACGACCTCGACCTGGTGATCCGGCTGACCGGGCAGCCGCCGCCCGGGCTGGCGGGGCGGCGGCTCGGCGCGGTGCGCTGGGTGCTGTGCGCGTCGCCGGCCTACCTGCGCGCGCGCGGCACGCCCGCGCATCCGCGCGAGCTGGCGCGGCACGACTGCCTCTATCTCGGCGAGACCGCCGACGACAACCGCTGGCGCCTGCGCCGCGACGGGCAGGTCCATGCGGTGGAGGTGAGGGGACGCTATATCGCCAACCATGCCGGCGCGCGGCTGGAGGCCGCCCAGCAGGACCTGGGCATCGCCGCGCTGCCGGAGTTCGCCGCCGCCGGGGCGCTGCGCGACGGCACGCTGGTGCGCGTGCTGGCCGACTGGGAGTTGCAGGCGCGCGCCTACGTCGGGCCGGTGTGGCTGCTGTATCCGCCCAACCGCTTCCTGCCGCCCAAGGTGCGCGTGCTGATCGACTACCTGGCCGCGCACCTCGGGGCCGGCTGAGCCACGCTTTCCCGAGCTTTCCCGAGCCGCGCTTCCCCGCGGTTTCCCGGCCGGCCGCCCGTGCGGCATTGCCGCGCCGCGCGCCGGCGGATCGTCGCCTCAGGCGGCCTTGCGCTCGCTGCCGGCGGCCTCGGCGGTCTTGCGCTCGCCGCCGAGCGCCGCGGTCAGGTCGGCCAGCAGGCCGGCCAGCTCGCCCGCCATCATGGCGAAGTCGCCGTCGAAGCGCTCGTCCTCGTCGCGCGCGCTCGGATCGGCCTGCTCCTTGATGACGTCCAGCGGGGCCACGCGCTTGACCGCCAGCGATTCGGTCAGCACGAAGGAGACGCGGTCGTTCCAGGTCATCGCCAGGCGCGTGCAGCGCTTGCCGGCGGCGATGTGGCGGCGCAGGTCCTCGGGGTCGAGCGGGTGGCGCACGTAGCGCACGGTGGCCTTGCTCTCGGCGCTGGACTGCAGCTCGATCTCCTGGTCCACGGTGAAGCCGGCCGGCGCCGTGTCGCTGGACAGCCACTCGGTCATGGCGGCCACCGGCGACAGGTTGACCTGCAGCGTTTCCAGCGGCAGCGGGTCGATCGACTTGAACAGCAGGCTGCGCACTTCGTCGGCCTTGGTCGGGGCGGCGGCGTCGATGGCCAGCCAGCCGTTGACCGGGTCGATCCACACGCGCGTGTCGCGGCGGATGCTGAAGGCGCGCGGCAGCAGTTCCTCGGTGACTTGTTCCTTGAGCTCGCGCATCTGCTTGCGGCCGGGCTTGAAGCCCTGCTGCTCCTCGATCTCGGCGGCGCGCGCCTTGGTGACCTGGTTGACCACGGTGGTGGGCAGGAGCTTCTTCTCGGTGCGCAGGGTCAGCAGCATCTGCTTGCCGACCAGGTGGACCAGCGCGCCGTTTTCACGCGGGGAGGCCCAGCCCTGGGTCTGCATTTCCAGGCTGGTGCCCGGGAAGAAGGCGTGGCGCGCGAGGCCGGCCTCGACTTCGTCGGCGGCAAGGGTCCACGGCGCGGACAGGCGGTGCAACTGGAGGTTCTTGAACCACATGGGAATTCGGCCAAAGGGACCGATTCTAGCCGGTTAGCGTGACCGATGCGGTAACAATGCGTGAAGCGCCCGCGCGGGACGCCGCGGGGCAACGCGGAAGCGGCGCGCAGGAAAGCAAAGGGGCCGGGCTGCCCTGTGGCAGCCCGGCCCCGTCCGCGCCGCTGGCTCAGATGTCGAGCTTGCTGATCTTCGAGCCTTCCAGCGACAGGCCCGCCATCAGGCCGGCGTTGGTCACGACGAAGCCGACGATCGGCTGCTGGGCGGTGTTGGTGTCGATGGTGCCGTTGGCGCCGATGGTGGCCAGCGCCACGGTGGCGTCGCCGCCCACGGTCCAGCCGCTGCTGTTGACGAACTTGTCGAGCGCGTCCTGGGTCATGAACATCAGGATGATGGCCTTGGACTGCGCGCCGATCTGCCAGCCCACCGAACCCGAGATGATGCGGTAGTAGCCGCGCGTGGCGCCGCCCGTGCGCAGCGCGCCGTCGCCGTACTCGCCGCCGATCACGAAGCCGGCCGACAGCGTGTTGGGGAACACCAGGATGCCGCGCGCGCGGTTGGCGAGCTGGCGCGAGCTGCCCGCCGTGGCGTACAGCTTGTTGAGGGCGCCATCCACGCCGCCATCGATCTCGCGGCGCTTGGCCGCCTTGTCGGTGGGCGCGCTCGGCGTGGTGGTGCAGGCGCCCAGCAAGCCCGAAGAAGCCACTATCAGTCCTGCCCCAGCCGTCAGAAACGATCTGCGTTCCATACTCACTCTCCTGATTGTTTTACCTCACACTGCGTCCATACCCCGGAGCGAACCGCGCACTCCCCGTGCTCAAGGATAGGCGTAATCGGCACTTGTAGAAATGTGAATCGCGCCCGAACATGCGGCGTTGGCTTTTCCCGGCGTGCCGTCCAAACCTCTGCGTTTCTGGAGAAATATACAAGGCAAGCGGCGCAAGCGGTGTAGGACGAAACTGCAATTTGCGGCGGGACCGTCCTACAAAGCGGCGGCGGTGTGCGGCAGTTTGCGGCCCGTTCGCCGCCTGTCCGCCATCCATCCGCCGCCTGTCCGCGCGGGCAGGAACCCCGCGGCGCCGCGCCGGTCCATGAAGCATGAAATCCGTTCTCGCCCTCATCCCCGTCACCCTGCTGGCCGCCGCCTGCGCTTCGCGCCCGCCCGCAGCCGATCCCCAGGCCCAGGAGCAGGCCAATGCGCAGTGGCAGTCACTGCGCGCGGACTACACCAACTGCGCGCGGGAACAGGCCGACGCCGGCCTGCCCGGCCGCGGCTCGCCGCAGGACCTGGCCGGCGCCGCGCTCAAGGCGTGCCAGTCCAGGCTCGACGCCATGCGCGGCGCGTTCCGCGACTACCTCGATGCGCAGATGGTGTCCTCGCACGGCCACGACAGCGCGCGCCAGGCCGCCGACCGCCTCGCCCGCGACGCCGAGGCCAAGACCCGCGCCTACCTGGTCCGCTATGTCGAGCGGGAGCGCTACAACGCCGGCCTGCGCTAGCCGCGGCCGGCGCGCCGCCGCTGTGGTGTAATGCGCGGGCATGCCTTCCTCACTCCATTGCGGCCATTGCGGCCATTGCCGATGACTCTCTCTCCCGAACGCCTCCAGCTTGCCCACGAGCGCTTCCTCGCCGACAACCCGGAGGTGGTGTCGCTGCTCAAGGCCATCACCGAGCGCCACGCGCGCGCGGCCGGCATGAGCGTGGAGGCCTTCCAGCGCGACGAGCTCGAGCGCGCCATCGGCCGCGAGGCGCGGCAGCGGCGCATGACCGCCGCCGAGCTGCTGCTGGTCTACCTGGGCGAGCGCGCGGCGCCGGCGCCGCGCCGCTGAGCCGCCGCCGGCGCCTGTCCGGCATCACCACTCGCCAGCGACACGTTAGCCTTGGTCCACCGCCTTCAGGCCGCCGGCGCCAGCGGGCGCAGCTCGCCGAGCATGGTCGGCACCAGCTCGGACACCGTGGGATGGACATGCACGGCGCGCTGCAGCACGGTGTAGGGCGCGCGCGCGTACATGGTGTCGAGCACGCCGTGGATGACCTCGTCGCCACCCACGCCCAGCACCGCCGCGCCCAGGATCTCGCGGCTGTCGGCATCGACCAGGATCTTCATGAAGCCCTGCGTCTCGCCTTTCTCCACGGCGCGGGCCACGCGCGTCATCGGGCGCATGCCCACCAGCACGCGGCGGCCGGACGCGCGCGCCTGCTGCTCGGTCATGCCGGCGCGGCCCAGCGGCGGGTCGGTGTAGAGCGCGTAGCACGCAATGCGCTCGCCCACGGTGCGCGGCGCCGCGCCGGGCGCCGCGTCCAGCAGGTTGGCGGCGACGATCTCGAAGTCGTTGTAGGCGGTATGGGTGAAGGCGCCGCGCCCGTTGCAGTCGCCCAGCGCCCAGATGCCCGGCACGCTGGTGCGCAACTGGTCGTCCACCTCGATGTAGCCGTGCGCGTCGGTGGCCACGCCGGCGCGCTCCAGGCCCAGGTCGTCGGTGTTGGGGCGGCGGCCCACGGCCAGCAGCACGTGGGAGCCCACCACCTCCGGCGCGCCGTCCGCGCAGGCCATTGTCACCGCCACCTGCTCGCCGCGCCGCGCCAGCGCGATGCATTCGGCGTCCAGGCGCAGGCCGATGCCCTCGGCGGCGAGGATGCCGCGCACCGCCTCCGACACGTCCGCGTCCTCGCGCGGGATCAGGCGCGGGCCGCGCTCCACGATGGTGACTTCGCTGCCGAAACGGCGGAACATCTGGCCGAACTCCAGCCCGATATAGCTGCCGCCCACCACCAGCAGGTGCGCGGGCAGTTCGTCCAGCCGCATCATGCTGGTGTTGGTGAGGTAGTCCACCTGGTCCAGCCCCGGCATCGGCGGGGCCGAGGCGCGCCCGCCCACGTTGATGAAGATCTGCTCCGCGCGCAGCACGGCTTCGCCCACGCGCACGGTGTCGGGACCCTCGAAGCGCGCGTGGCCGAGATGGACGGCGACGTTTTCCAGGCCGCGCATCCAGGCCTCCACGCCGTGGCTGGAGCGGGCGACGATGCCGTCCTTGCGCGCCTTGACGCGCGCCATGTCGACCGTGACCGGGCCGCCCACGGCCACGCCGAAATCGGCGCCGCGCCGCGCCAGGTGGGCGGCATATGCGCTGGCCACCATCGCCTTGGTCGGGGTGCAGCCGTCGTTGACGCAGGTGCCGCCGAAGGCCCGGCGCTCGATCACGGCCACCTTGCGCCCGGCCGCGGCCAGGCGCGCGGCGAGCGAGGGGCCGGCCTGGCCGGAGCCGATGATGATGGCGTCGTAGTCGATGGGCATGGCGGCTTCCTTGGCTGGCGCGAAGGCGGCGCGGGCCGCCGTGCCGGGGATCAGAGCATTTCCAGCGGGCGCGGGCCGCGCGGCGGCGGGAAGGCGGCGTCGAGCTCGGCCAGCTGCGCCGGCGAGAGCCGCCGCGCCAGCGCGCCGTGGTTCTCGCGCAGGCGTTCGCGGTGGCTGGTCTTGGGGATGGCGATGACGTCGTCGCGCGCCAGCAGCCAGGCCAGCGCGGCCTGGGCCGGGCTCATGCCGTGCTGCTCGGCGAAGCGGGCCAGGCGCGGGTTGCGCAGCAGCGCCGCCTGCTCGACCGGCGAGTAGGCCATCAGCGGCACGTGGTGGCGCCGCAGCCAGGGCAGCAGGTCCCACTCGATGCCGCGCCGCGTGAGGTTGTAGAGCAGCTGGTTGACCGCCGTCTGCTCGCCGCCGGGCACGCGCCACAGCGCTTCCATGTCGCCGAGGTCGAGGTTGCTGACGCCGAAATGGCGGATCTTGCCGGCCTGCCGCAGCGCCTGGAAGGCGGCCACGGTCTCCGCCAGCGGCACGCCGCCGCGCCAGTGCAGCAGGTAGAGGTCGATGCGGTCGGTGCCGAGCCGGCGCAGGCTGCGCTCGCAGGCCGCCACCGCGTCCTTGCGGCCGGCGTTGTGCGGATAGACCTTGCTGACCAGGAAGACCTCGTCGCGGCGCCCGGCGATGGCCTCGCCGACCAGCGCTTCCGAGCGGCCTTCGCCATACATCTCGGCGGTGTCGATCAGGCGCAGGCCGAGGTCCAGCCCGAGCCGCAGGGTGGCGAGCTCCTCCGCGCGCGCGGCCGGCTTCTCGCCCATGTTCCAGGTGCCCATGCCCAGCGCGGGAACGGTTTCGCCGCCGGGCAGATTCACGGTTTTCATGCGGTGTCTCGGGTCGTGTGTGACGGTCGGTGGACAGCGGTCGGCGGCGCCGGCGGCGACGACAGGGCAGGCAGGCACGCGCCGCCGCCCGGCCTACCCACCCACACTAGCCAAGGACGGCGCGATGCACAAGGCGCGCCGTTCGGGCTTGGCCGGCTCAACCGGGCTCAACCGGGCTCAACCGTGATGGTAGCGGTATTCCTGGGTCAGGCCGCCGTAGCCGTAGGTGGCCGCGCGCGCGTCGATCACGTGGATGTACGAGACCGGATGCACGTTGCCGACCAGCTCGGCCAGGACCTCGAACGCCTCGCGCAGGAATTGCGCCTTCTCCGCCTTGGTGTTGGTCTCGTCGGTCACGCTGATGTCGAGGTGGAAGGCGTTGCGCCCCTGCTCCGACAGCGGCGCGCCGCCGATGATCCAGGCGTCGTGGTCCACGTACTGCACGGCCACGGCGATCACCTCGGGCTTCTTGCCGAGCACGCGGCGGGTGACGTCGGCCACGGCGGCGGCGGCGCGGCGGGTGAGGGCGGCATCGGGCTTGCCGGAGATCTGCAGGTTGATGTGGGGCATGGCTGGCTCCTAGGGTCTGGGAGGCGGCCCCGGGGCGGGGCTGCCGGAGATGCCAGTCTAGGGTTTGGCGCGTCATCGGAAAAACGGGAATTTGCGATACCATCCATCGTCAATACCGAAATATGCGAAACCCGCGGGAGGCCGCCATGCGCGCGCTGGAACTCGATCAACTACGCACCTTCGTCACGGTGGCGGACGCCGGCAGCCTGTCCGCCGCGGCGCCGCGGCTGTTCCTGTCGCAGTCGTCGGTCAGCGAGCAGTTGCGCAAGCTCGAGGAGCGCGCCGGCGTGCCGCTGCTGGTGCGCGGCAAGCAGGGCGCGGCGCCGACGCCGGCCGGCCTGCGCCTGCTGGCGCACGCGCGCCGCATCCTGGCGCTGTCCGAGCTGGCCTTGCAGGACCTGCGCGGCCATACGCTCGACGGCGAGCTGCGGCTGGCCGTGACCGACTACTTCCGGCCCGGCGAGATCGCCGGCATGCTGCGCCGGCTGCGCGAGCGCTATCCCCGCCTGCGGCTGCACGTGACCGTGATGAAGAGCGGCATGATCGAGGCCGGCGCGCAGAGCGATGCGTTCGACATCGGTTTGTCGATGCGGCTGCCGGGCGCGCGCAAGGCGGCAGCCGGCCGCGGCGAGCGCGGCGCGGTGCTGCGCCGCGAGGCGCTGGCCTGGGTGGCGGCGCCGGGCGAGAGCGGGGCGCTGGACGCGCCGCTGCCGCTGGTGCTGCTGCCCGATACCTGTTCGCTGCACCAGTACGTGGTGCAGATGCTGCGGCGGCGCCGGCTCGACTACGTGGTGGCGCATTCCGCCTCGGGCGTGGCCGGGCTGCAACTGGCGCTGGCGGCGGGCCTGGGCCTGTCGTGCCTGAACGAGTCCGCCATCGGCCCCGGCGTGGCGCGCATCGACGCCGCCACCGCCGCCCGGCTGCGGCTGCCGGCGCTGCCGGCGGCCGAATTCTTCCTGCTGCCCGCGCGCGCCGGCGAGGCGCCGCTGGTGGGGCAGGTGCGCGCCGCGCTGGCCGAGCAGTTCGCCTGAGTGGTGGTGCGGCGCTACCCGCGCGCGGTCAGGTCTCGGACCACTGGCGCAGCAGGTTGTGGTAGCAGCCCACCAGCGAGCGCCGCGCGCCTTCGTCGGCGCCGGTCTGGTTCAGCTTCTGGATCGCGTTGTCGAGGTCGAACAGCAGCGCGCGCTGCGCGTCGTCGCGGATCAGGCTCTGGATCCAGAAGAAGCTGGCCACGCGCACGCCGCGCGTGATGGGCGTGACCTGGTGCAGGCTGGTGGCCGGGTAGACCACCATGTCGCCGGCCTCGAGCTTGACGCTGTGCACGCCGTAGGTGTCCTCGACCTGCAGCTCGCCGCCGTCGTAGCTGGCCGGGTCGCTCAGGAACAGCGTGGCGGAGATGTCGGTGCGCAGCTTGCGGCCGTTGTGCGGGTGGATGCGCACGCTGCCGTCCACGTGGGCGCCGAACGTCATGCCCTCGCCGTAGCGGTTGAACATCGGAGGGTAGACGATGTTGGGCAGCGCCGCGCTGATGAACAGCGGGTTGCGCTCCAGCATGGCGAGGATCAGCTGCTGGCACTGCGCGGCCGTCTCGGAGCGCTCGTCGATCTGCTGGTTGAACTTGACGGGAGCGCCGGAGTAGCCGGCGGTGACGCGGCCGTCGACCCAGGCCTCGCCGGCCGAATCGAGCTGCTGGCGCAGCATGGCGAGCTGCTCCGCGTTGAGGACCTTGGGAATGCAGACAAGCATGGCGATCTCGGCAGGGTGGTGCGCGGGCGCCGCCGGGGGAGGCGGCGTCGCGTGGCGTGACTGGACGTCACGCCACTTTACCTCAGCGCATGGCTGCGCTTACATGCGATAGGTGAACGACAGCATGGCGGTGCGGCCGGTGCCCGGCACCGAGCGGCCGCCGTCGGACTGGATCAGCGCGTCGTAGTACTTCTTGTCGAAGATGTTGAACAGGTTCAGGCGCACGTCGTACTTGGGCTGGTGGTAGGCCACCATGCCGTCCCAGCGCACGAAGCCGCCGACCTGGGTGGTGTCGGTGTTGTTGGCGTAGCGCTGCGACATATAGAAGGCGCCGCCGCCGACTTCCCAGCTCGGCAGGATGTTGTAGCTGGTCCACGCCGTGGCGGTGTGCTTGGGCGTGTTGCCCGGGATCTTGCCCTGCGTGCCCGAGGCGATGCCGTTCTCGATCACCGCGTTGAGGTAGGTGTAGCCGGCGAAGACCTGCCACTTCGGCGTGATGCGGCCGGTGGCGCCGAAGCGCACGCCGTCGACCTGGATCTTGCCGGTCAGCGCGTAGGTGGTGGCGTCGATCTGGCTGCGCGCGTTGTCCTTGGTGATGCGGAAGATGGCCGAGGTCAGCGACAGGTCGCCGCCGGCCAGGTCCCACTTGCCGCCGGCCTCGTACGACTTGTTCTTTTCCGGGTCGAGGTTGGTCTGGCCGACGGTGCCGGTCAGTTGCTCCAGCGACGGGTTGAACGAGGTGCCGTACGACACATAGTAGGACTGCGCCTCGGTCGGCTGCCAGATGCCGCCCAGCCGCACGCTGGTGAAGTTGACGGTCTGCTGGGCATTGGCCAGCGCGGTGTTGCCGGCGGTGTTCTGCGAGTTGATGGAGTTGCTGATGCTGGCGATGTAGCGGTCATAGCGCAGGCCGGCCACCAGCTTCCATTGCTTGGTGAACTCGATCGAGTCGTTGGCGTAGACGGCGATGGTGTTGGCCGAGGCGCCCTGCAGGTTGCCCGGCGTGGTGATCGCGCTCGACGGCGAGTCCTGGTAGACCGGGTCGATCACCGGCACGCACGCCACGAAGCCCTTGCACGGGCCGGCGGGGTTGCCGCGCGCGTAGGCCTGGTTGTCGTAGCCGTCGTGGCCGATTTCCACGCCGGTCAGCAGCGTGTGCTTGATGAAGCCGGTCTCGAACTTGGCGGTCAGCTCGGTCTGGTTGAAGATCGAGTAGTCGCGGATGTTGCGGTCGTGGCTCTGCTGGCGCACGAACAGCGCCGACAGCGGCAGGTTGGTGGTGGTCAGCGGCGTGTAGACGCCGTTGGCGATCGAGCCGACCGACTGCGGCGCGGTCTCGCGCGCGTCGGTCTCCACGTAGTTGAACTGGGTCTGGTTGCGCAGGCGCAGGTTCGGCGAGAACTTGTGGTCGACGCCGGCGGACAGCGCCACGATGTCCTGGCGCGTGTAGTCGTTGTTGTTGCCGTAGTAGGTGTTGCGGTTGACGTTGACCGGGTGGCCGTTGATGGCCGGCAGGCCGTAGTCGGGCATGTCCTCGTTGTGCTGCAGCAGCGCGGACAGGGTGATCTCGGTGGAGGTGCCGATACCGTACTTCCACGACGGCGCGATGCCGAAGTCCATCGCGCGCATCTCGTCGCGCGTGCTGGGCTTGCCGTCCTGCGCCATCGCCGAGATGCGGAACGCGGAGGTGTCGCCGGTCGGCGTGTTGACGTCGGCGGTGGCGCGCACCATGCCGTTGGTCGTGACCGAGCCGGTCACGGTGGTCGCGGCCTTGAGCGACGGCTTCTTGGTGACCTGGTTGATCACGCCGCCGGTCGAGCCGCGGCCGAACAGCATCGACGACGGGCCCATCAGCACTTCGACCGAATCCAGCGCGAAGACGTCGCGGTAGTACTGGCCGCGGTCGCGGAAGCCGTCGAGGTAGATGTCGGTGCGCGCGGAGAAGCCGTTGAGGTTGATGTTGTTGCCGATCTGGCCGCCCTCGGCGCCGCCGATGGTGATGCCCGGCACGTTGCGCAGCGCGTCGGCCAGCGAGGTGGCGCCCTGCGCGTCGATCAGCGCCTTGTTCACCACCGTCACCGATTGCGGGACGTCGCGCAGGTCTTCGGGCAGCTTGCTGACCGAGTTCTTCACCGCGCCGTAGTCATCGGTGGCGCGGCCGCCCTGTATCACCACTTCCCTGAGCGTTGCCGGAGGCTGGCCGGTGGCGGGAGCGGGCGGGGCCGTCTGGGCCAGGGTGACAACGGGAGTGGCAAAGAGCGCGAGCAGCGCGGTCGCGATCGGAGTGCGGCGGGTCATGTCGTTTCTCGGTTCCGGTACGGCCATTGGGGGCGAGCTGGCTGGCAGCGGACGGAAGTTGCATGCCTGTGGTTCGGCCAACGGCGGGGGCAAAAAGGTTGGGCGAGCCGGAATATAAATGCGAATGATTAGCGTTGCAATTCAGCTTTGCTTTTTCATCACAGACATTAGTCGCTATGCCTAAATGTCTTTGTAAAAGGACAAAGCCATTACATGAAGTTACACAAGCTCACAAATGCCTTACAAAGCGGCGCCTGCGTCTCAATCCGAAAACAAAAAAGGCCTGCATGTAGCAGGCCTGGTACAGACATTTGCCGCCACCCGGGGCGGCAGCAAAAAAATTTTTCTTAATCCGCCGTCATATTGGCGGCCTTGGCGATCCGTCCGAGCCGTTCGCGCTCGGACTTGATGAAGGCGACGAAGCTCTCCTGCGAGCCGCCGGCCGGCTCGATGCCGTTGGGGATCAGGCGGTCGCGCGTCTCCTGCGTCTGCATGGCGGCGCTCATCTCGGCGTTCATCTTCTTCAGGATGGCCGGGTCGGTGCCCTTGGGCGCGAAGATGCCGGCCCAGTGTCCGATGCGCACTTCCGGCATGCCCTGCTCGGCGGTGGTCGGGATGTTGGGCGCCGCGCTCATGCGCTTGTCCCAGGTCGCGCCCAGCGCCTTGAGCTTGCCGGCCTTGATGTTGGGCAGCACCACCACGCTCGCTTCCGAGGTGGCCGCGACCTGGCCGCCGATCACGGCGGTGATGCTCTCCGAGCCGCTCTTGTACGGCACCACGGTCAGCACCGCGCCTTTCTCCTTGAGCATCTCCTCGACGAAGTGCGGCGTGCTGCCGCTGCCCGCGGTGGCGAAGTTGGCGCCGGCCGCGCCCTGCTTCTTCGAGTACTCCACCAGCTCCTTGAGGTTGTTCACCGGCAGCGAGGGCGAGGCCACGATTACCGAGGGGCTCACCGCGACCAGCGACACGGGGATCAGGTCGTCCGGCGCGTAGGGCATCTTGGTGCGGATCAGGCTGTTGGTGACGGTGCCCACGGCGCCCACCAGGAAGGTGTAGCCGTCCGGCTTGGCCTTGGCCACGTAGTCCGCGCCGACCACGCCGCCGGCGCCGGGACGGTTCTCGATCACCACGGTCTGGCCGAGCCGCTTGCCGACCGCGTCGGCGGCGGCGCGCGCCACGAGATCGTTGGCGCCGCCCGCGGTGAACGGCACCACGAACTTGATGACGTGCGTGGGCCAGGCATCGGCGGCGCGCGCGGGCGCGGCGAGGCTCGTGGCGAACAGTGCGGGCGCGGCGAGGGCCAGCGCGCGGCTGGCGGTGGAAATGCGCATGGTTGTCTCCAATGGTCTTGGTCTTGGTACCGATCCTGGTACCGGCTCTGGCATGGGTGCCGGCGCTCGGCCGCGCCGGATGCCGGATGTCGTGGCCCGGCTTTTTTTCTCGCGGGCAAGCTCCGGCCTGCGAGCGATGATAAACAGCAAAGCTGTCAATTTGCTGAACCCGCCGGCGGACCCGCGGCGGCGTCTCCGCGATTGTCGGCGATGCGCGCGTGGTGCGTGGTGTGGTGTGTCGCGGCGGTGTGCAGCCTGTCGTTCGCGGCGGCGTCGTCGACGCGCTTCGCGCGGTGCGATGCGCAGAGCGAAGCGCGAGGCGCGAGGCGCGAAGCGGGGGGGAGATACGACGGGTACGGGAAGTGCCGCAAGTGCGGCGCGGGAAAGGCGGCGTGGATGCCGGCCGCCGGCGGCGATGGCGCGCGCGGGCGGCGCGCTAGTGCTCGCGCTCCCAGGTCTGGGTGCGGCCCAGCAGGCTGATGCCGATGAAGCCGCGCACGTTGAGCTTGTTGCCGTCGTCCGCGAGCGACATGCGGGTCTTGTAGACCTTGCCGTTCTCGGGGTCGAGGATCTCGCCGCCGCCCCATTCGTTGTCGCCGGTCTTGCGCACGCCGGTGATGATGGTCAGGCCGATGATGGGCTGGTCGCGGCGCGCGTCGGTGCACTTGTCGCACACCTTGGACTTGCCTTCCGCGTCGACGAAGCTCTTGACCAGCCTGCCGCTGTAGACGCCGTTGCTCTCGGTGATCTCCACCAGGCCGCGCGGCTTGCCGGTGTTGTCGTCGATGGTCTTCCACGAGCCGGCGGGCGAGGCCTGGGCCAGTGCCGCGGCGCTGGCCAGCAGCGCGCCGGCGAGCACGGCGAGCCGGGCCGCCGTGACGGCGGCGCGCGCGGTGCGTCGGGGGGCAGAAAAGTGCATCGGGTTCTCCTCTCTCAGGTTGGTGCGCGCGACCGCGCGGCACGGTCACGCCAATCTACTGGCGAAGGGCGCCAGCCGCAATGCGCGGGCACCGTTTGCGCACGCACCAGGCGGACCTTTGCCGCTGCCCGGAAACCGGCGCGGTTGCTGGCGCCCGGGGTATTTTGTCGTGCAGCAAAACCGGCTCTTTCCAGGTCTCCGAAGCAATCCTCTAGGCGTTCGTTTCAAGTGCGGGCAGCGTGCCGCGCGCCGGCATCGCGGGCGCGTTCGCGGGCGCTCGTCGCGCCATGCGCCCGCATCGCCCGCCGCGCGTCGCGCGTCGCGGACGACGCCGGAGAACATCGCGCCGGACCGCGCGCAGTCGGACCGTCGCCGGACCGTTGCCGGCACGCATGCCGATGGATGCGGAGCGGCGCCCGCCGGCCGCATCGATGCGACGGCGCTCGCGTCGCGAGAGCGCATGCGTTCATCGGCGGGCGCGCATCGACGGCACAGCGGATGGGAGGCGAGCGGAAGACGGCGGCAAGACGAACACGAAGCGATGCACGCCGACGCGGACCGACACCAATCGCGTTGCGCATGACGATGTGCGAAGCCGGTTCGTCGTGCTCGCGTCGCGAAGGAGACGGACAGACCGTTGCGTCGACGCATCACTGCGCGCGCTGTGCGAGCGAGCGCGCGGCGTGCCCGCGCGGCGCGTGCGCCGACGCTGCGCCGAGACGCGATGGCGAGGCGCAGCGCATGATGCCGCGGCATGCTTCGTCGCGCGCCGTCGCGACGTTGCGTGGCACGCGCGCGCCACCGATGCGCTCGCGCGCCGCGCTTGCGCGAGCGCATTGCCGCTTCCCGCAAAGCCTTTGCCGGCGCGGCTTTCCGGGATGACGTCAGCGGCGGTGAAGAGGCCGCGCATGCGCGCCGGCAGCGCGCGCGGCGACGTGCGCGAGGAAAAATCCGAAGCATCGCGGCAAGGGTTCCGCGCTCTCGCGATGCCGCTTTTCTTGTCGCGTCAGCGGGCTCGCGCGAGGCGATTTCGCATGCGATGGAACGCGTCGAGAGCGCGTCGCGCGCAGGTGAAGCGCAGGCCGGCGAAGCGCTGCGATGGCGACGAAGAAGTTGTCATGCGCGCGCGCGTGTTTTTTTGCACTTTTTTCTTAACATCGCCGAACAAACGAATTATGATTCGCCTTGACAAGAGTCTCACTTCATTGCATGGCCGTGGTCGTAGTCGTAGTTGGCAGGATCGAAGCAAGCTCGAACGATGATGTCGGACGCGATGCTTCACGATGAGCGATGCGCTCCGCCACGATAAGCGCCCCCCGCTTCGATGCAATGAGACAGGTAGCTCAGGAGCACCAGAACTTTGACGCAGACCAAGCCGTACTGGTTTTCTAAAACGCGTGCAGTCTCCTTTGGCCCAGTAGCGGGATGGGCGAACTACCCCCAGACGAATGCAGACCGTGGTGCGCGTGGCCTAGCCCGCATCGCGGCAATGCCGGCCGATATCTCTTCTATTGATGCTGCGCGCCGATCCGGCGGATGGCGCGGGCAGACCGAATATTCCAGGGCGCGGCAAGCGTCAGAAGCCCGGTTGCGGGCTCCGCTTGACCACATTCGCACCGCGCGCCGCGGTGCCCCTGCCACCGAATTCATTAGCGTGCGGACGCAGTGTTGCCGTGCGCCGATGAATCGCTCGCTCGATTGGGGTCGCAGCGCTGTATCGCGCCTCGGGTCGGTCGGGTCGCCAACTTAGGTCATTCGATATTCACTCTCTAGTGAAGGAGTTATCCATGGCAACGACTGCAAAGAAGAAACCGGCGGCCAAGAAAGCCGCCAAGCCTGCTGCCAAGAAGGCAGCAGCCCCGGCCAAGAAGGCCGCAGTGAAGAAGGTCGCCGCCAAGAAGGTCGTGGCGAAGAAGGCTGCACCGGCCAAGAAGGCTGCGCCGGCGAAGAAGGCTGCTGCCAAGAAGGTCGTAGCGAAGAAGGCAGCGCCGGCCAAGAAGGTCGCCGCCAAGAAGGTCGTAGCGAAGAAGGCCGCACCGGCCAAGAAGGCTGCTGCCAAGAAGGTCGTGGCGAAGAAGGCCGCACCGGCCAAGAAGGTTGCCGCCAAGAAGGCTGCGCCGGCCAAGAAGGTTGCTGCCGCCAAGAAGGCCGCACCGGCCAAGAAGGCTGCTGCCAAGAAGGCCCCGGCCAAGAAGGCTGCCGCCAAGAAGGCTGCGCCTGCTGCCAAGCCTGCCGCTGCGCCTGCTGCCGCGCCCGCAACGACCTCGAAGACCGTGCTGAACCCGGCCGCTGCATGGCCGTTCCCGACGGGCACCCGTCCGTAAGCCGTGCCGCTGACGGATTCCTGCGGGAATCCCCAAGGCACGCAGCGCGTGCCGCACTGACCGGATACGCGGTATCCGGTCTGCAAGACGCCAGTCTTGCCAACCCGCCGACGGCGCAAGCCCGGCGGGTTTTTTCATGCCCGCGCGGACCGGCGCAGCGCGGCGCAGGGCCAATGAAAAAGGCGCCGCTCCGTGTGGGAGCCGGCGCCTCGGCGAGCGGCCTGGCGGGCCTGCGGGTGAACCCGCAGACGGACCCGCTGGTGGACCCGTAGGTGGACCGCTGGTGGATCTCCGTAATGCCGCCGCGGCAGGGCCCCGCAACGGCGTCAGGATCGTCCTAGGGTAACTTCCTAGTGGGTGACACGGGTGGTGCCGCCCGAGGACAGCAGGCGCACGCGCTCGCCCGGGCGGAAGGCTTCGTCGGCGTCCTGCACGATCGCGCGCATCTCGCCGTTGTCGAGCTTGACGGTGATCTCCAGGCCACGGCGCTGGTTGATCCGGTTTTCCGCCGCGCTGCCGGCGATGCCGCCGAGCACGGCGCCGAGCACGCCGGCCGCGACCGAGCCGCCGCCGCTGCCGATGGTGCTGCCCGCGGCGATGCCGCCGATCGCGCCGCCGGCGATGGTGCCGGCGCCGGTCTGCTCACCCTGGATCAGCACTTCGCGCACGCTCTCGACCACGCCAAAGCGCAGGATCTGCTCGCGCTGCGCCTGGCCCGGCGTGTAGATGCTGGCGGAGTTCGATTGCGAGGCGCAGCCGGCCACGAGGGTGGCGGCTGCGGCGAGCGCGAGGGCGCTGGTGCGAATCAGGGTATGCATGAGATCGATCCCGGAAAAGTTACTCGTAGCGATAGCCGAACGCCGACTGGAAGCGTTGGCCGATTTCGTCGCGCGACGGCTTGTGGTTCTGCGGACCCTGGTGCGCGATCTTGATGGAGCCCATCAGGCTGGCGAGGCGCCCGGTGGTTTCCCAGTCGAGGCCCTGCTCGATGCCGTACAGCAGTCCGCCGCGGAAGGCATCGCCGCAGCCGGTCGGATCGACCACGCGCTCCGCCTGCACGGCCGGAATATTGTACTGCCGCTGGTCGGCGTGGACGCTCGCGCCTTTCTCGCCGTGGGTCACGATGAAGGCGCGCACCTGGGCGGCGACCTGCTCGCTGGTCCAGCCGGTACGCGAGAGCAGCACCTGGGCTTCGTAGTCATTGACCGTGACGTAGCTGGCGAGTTCAACGAACTGGCGCAGGTCCTCGCCGTTGAACAGCGGCATGGCCTGGCCCAGGTCGAAGATGAACGGCACGCCGGCGTCGGCGAACTGGCGCGCATGGTGCAGCATGCCCTCGCGGCTGTCCGGCGCGACGATGCCCAGCGCCGGCGGGTTGGCGCCCTTGAGCGCGTCCTGCACGTGCGAGAGCTGCGACTGGTTCATCGCGCCCGGGTGGAAGGCGGTGATCTGGTTGTTGTCCAGGTCGGTGGTGATCATCGCCTGCGCGGTGAAGGTGTCGGGCAGGGTGCGGATGTGCTCGGTGCCGATGCCGAGTTCGCGCAGGTATTGCAGGTAGGGCTCGGCGTCCACGCCCACGGTGGCCATGACTACCGGGTCGCCGCCCAGCAGCTTGAGCGTGTAGGCGATGTTGCCGGCGCAGCCGCCGTACTCGCGGCGCATGCCCGGCACCAGGAAGGACACGTTCAGCATGTGGATCTGGTCGGGCAGGATGTGTTCGCGGAAGCGCCCCTCGAACGTCATGATGGTGTCGTAGGCGACGGAGCCACAGATCAGGCTGGACATGCTCTCTCCAAATGCAGGTAATCGGGTGATCGGGTGATGGCCGGCGGCGCGCGCTGGCCGGCGGCCGCCGAAAAAAAGGCCACCCATGATACCGGGTGGCCGGACCGCGGGGCGCGGCGCTTACTTCAGCGCGGCCAGGGCGGCATCGTAGTTCGGCTCGTTCTTGATCTCGGGCACCAGCTCGCTGTACTTGACGGTGTCGTTCTCGTCGAGCACCACCACCGCGCGCGCGGTCGCGCCGGCCAGCGGGCCGGTCTTGATGTCCACGCCGTAGCTGTCCTTGAAGCCGGCGCCGCGCATCAGCGACAGCGGCACCACGTTGGCCAGGCCTTCGGTGGTGCAGAAGCGGCTCATCGCGAACGGCAGGTCGGCCGAGATGGTCAGCACCACGGTGTTGGCCAGGCCGCTGGCGGCCTCGTTGAACTTGCGCGCCGAGGTCTGGCAGACCGGGGTGTCCAGGCTCGGGACGATGTTGAGCACCTTGCGCTTGCCGGCGAAGTCGGCCAGCGCGACGTCCTTCAGGTCCTTGCCGACCAGCGAGAAGGCGGGGGCCTTGTCGCCGGCTTGCGGAAACTTGCCGCCGACTTCGATGGGGTTGCCGCCGAGGGTGACGCTGCTCATATGTGCTCCTGTGTGAATGGTGGGCCCGCACGCGCGGTGCGGGTCCCGGGGGCGCGACGGGAACGCCCGGGGCGGGCGTCGGACCCGTCTGGAATTCAGGGGTAGAAGATCAGCACGCGGTAGTTGGCCGCCGCCTGCTGCGTGCGGAATCGTACCCGAACCGGCAGCTCCGTGCCGGCGCGCAGGCCCAGCGTGGCGAACGCCTTCTGCGCGGGCTCGAGATAGTCGGCCGGCTGCAGCACCTTGCGCAGCAGGAGCTGGTCCTGCAGGTCGGTCATGACCAGCTCGATGGCGGGCAGCGCCACCGTGGCGCGGCTCTGGTTGCGCATGGTGACGGCCAGCAGGTAGGCGTCGGATTCCTCGTCCTGCTTCTGCAACTGCGAGCTTTCGATGCGCAGCGCGTCGATGTCGCGCCACGGCGCCACCTCGCAGCGCAGCGGCGCGCACAGCGCCTCGAAGGCCGGGCGCAGCACCGGGAACTGGCCGGCGAGCTGGCTGCGCGCGAGGAAGGCGAGCTGCGCCAGCGCCGCCACCGCCAGCACGCCGATGGCCGCCTTCTGCAGGCGCCGCCTGCGCCGCGCGGGGCCGGGATCGCGCTCGCGCGCGTGGCGCAGGAAGTCCGGCGCGAACACCGGCGCGTCGGGCGCGTTCTGGCTGGTCCACTGGCGCACCGCCTGCTCGCGCGCGATGGCGGCGGGAATCTCGGGGAAATCGTCCTGCGCTTCGGCGCGCAGGTAGCCGCCCGCGCTCGGGATGGCGGCGGTCTCGGCGGGCGCCATGCCGGACGTGGCGCTCGCGGTGATGCTGGACGTGACGCCGAGCGCGGTGTCGGACGTGATGTCGGCGGCGATGCCGGCCGCGTGCGCGGCGTCGTCGCTGCCGGTTTCCGGCGGCAGCGGCGGCAGCGATGCGCTGGCTTGCGCAGCCGCTGCCGTGTCCGCCTGCGCCGCGCGGGCAATGCCGGCGGCCTCGGGCGCGGCGGCGGGCGCGAACGGCGGCAGGTCGTCGGACAGCGTCCTCGGGTCCAGCGTGGGCCACGGCGTGGCGGCGGGCGCCGCAGCGGCTTCGGCGGTGTCCGTGGTCTCGGCCGCTTCCGTCGCTGCCGTCGCTTCCGCCGCATTCACCGTTTCCACCGCTTCCGTCTCCCGGGGCGGTTCGGCCGCGGACCCGGCTGCCGTGGTCCCGGCCTGCGCCGGCGCATCGCCATCTTCGCGCGTGGCGGCTTCGTCCGGCTCCGGCTCGATCACGCCGGGCACGAAGACCGCGGACGGTTCGTCGTCTTCCGCGGCGGCGCTGCCTGCATGCTGTTCCTGCTGCCGGGCGGCCTCGGCCGCCTGCACGGCCTGGTCGGCCTCGGCCTGCGTCTGGTACAGCATGACGGTGGGCGCGTCGAGCGCCGGCACGTCGTAGCCGGGGTCGAAGGGCGGGATAAAGGGCGAGGTAAAGGGCGGAACGGCGGCCGGCGCGTCGTGTCCGGCCTCGGCGGGCGCATCCGGCGCGGGATGTGGCTCGGCATGCGGCCCGGCATGCGCGCGCTTGCGCGGGGCGCGTGTCGCGCGCGCATGCGCGGCTTCGTGGGTGTCTTCATGGGCGCCTTCGTGGCCGCCGTCATGGGCGTCCTCGAAGGTCTTCTCGTGCGTGGCGCGCGTGGCGCGATGGCGTGGCTCGCCGTGCGCGGGTGGCGCTGCCGGCGCCGGCGCGTCCGGTGCGGGCGCGGGGGTGGTCTCGGGGGCCGCCTCGGGCGCGGGCAGCTCGATCAGGTGCTCGCGCGCGTCGAACACGGTGTCGCACTGGCCGCAACGCACCAGCCCCTGGCGCAGGCGCAACTGGTCGGCTACCAGCCGGAAGGCGGTGCGGCAGGCCGGGCAACGTGTGACGAGCTTGGCTGCGGCCATCGGCGGGGCTCAGTGCGGGACGCCGGCGCCTTCGCCGCGGGTGCCGTGCAGGCACACCCAGCCTTCCTCGCTGCGCCATACCGACATGGCGAGCCAGGGCGCATAGGCGGCGGCGACGTCGTCGGCCTGCCGCTCGAGCACGCCGGACAGCACCAGCCGGCCGCCCGGGCGCACGCGCGCGCTCAGCATGGCGGCCATCACCTTGAGCGGGTTGGACAGGATGTTGGCCACGACCAGGTCGTAGCTGGCCTCGGACACGCTTTCCGGCAGCGCGAAGGTGGCTTCGACGCGGTTGCGTTCCGCGTTGTGGCGCGAGGCTTCCACCGCGTTGGGGTCGATGTCGATGCCGAGCGTGGCGCCGGCGCCGAGCTTCTTCGCCACGATGGCGAGGATGCCCGAGCCGCAGCCGTAGTCGAGCACCGACTCGCCCGGCCCGAGGTTCTGCTCGAGCCACTGCATGCACAGCCGCGTGGTCGGGTGGCTGCCGGTGCCGAAGGCTAGGCCCGGGTCGAGCTCCAGCACCACGGCGTCGGGCTCGGGCGCCTCGTGCCACGACGGCACCACCCAGATGCGCTCGCCGATGCGGATCGGCGCGAACTGGGATTGCGTCAGGCGCACCCAGTCCTGGTCCTCGACCGGGCGCAGCGCGTAGGCCGGCACCTCGGCGGCGCCGAGCGCGTTGGCCGCGGCGGCCACCGCCAGCGCGGGGTCGGTGGCGTCGTCGAACAGCGCCACCACGCGCGAACGGTTCCACGCCAGGCGGGTGGGTTCCAGCCCGGGCTCGCCGAACAGCGGCTGCTCGTCGGGCGTGTCGGCATCGGCGTCTTCCACCGAGACCGACAGCGCGCCGAGGTCGAACAGCGCGTCGGACCAGGCTTCGGCCTGGTCCTGTGCGATTTCAATCACACATTCCTGAAATGCCACTGGCGATCCTTGTCGATCCGTTGTTGTCAGTCCACTGCGTCATTTCCAAAGCCCCCCGTTCGACTGCGCCTCAAGGCCGCATGCGTCGTTGCAGATGCTCGCAATAGCGAGCTATTGCGGCGCTTTGCGCCTGGCCTGCGACCTCGATGCACAGCCGACCCGGGGCGTTTTCCCTGACGCAGTGGACTAGGCCGCGCCGGGCTTCAGATCTTGCCGCCCTTGGCCACGGTCTTCTGGGCCAGGCGATGCTCGAGATAGTGGATGCTGGTGCCGCCTTCGACGAAGTTGGCATCGAGCATCAGCTCGCGGTGCAGCGGTACGTTGGTCTGGATGCCGTCCACCACCATTTCCGACAGCGCGATCCGCATGCGGGCGATGGCCTGCTCGCGGGTGGCGCCGTAGGTGATGATCTTGCCGATCATCGAATCATAGTTGGGCGGCACGAAGTAGCCATCATACGCGTGCGAGTCCACCCGCACGCCGGGGCCGCCCGGCATGTGCCAGGCGGTGATGCGGCCCGGCGACGGAATGAACTTGAACGGATCCTCGGCGTTGATGCGGCACTCGATGGCGTGGCCGCGCAGCTGGATGTCCTTCTGGCGCCAGCGCAGCTTCTCGCCGAAGGCGATGCGGATCTGCTCCTGCACGATGTCGATGCCGGTGATCATCTCGGTGACGGGGTGCTCGACCTGCACGCGCGTGTTCATCTCGATGAAGTAGAACTCGCCGTTCTCGTACAGGAACTCGAAGGTGCCGGCGCCGCGGTAGCCCATCTTCTTGCAGGCCTCGGCGCAGCGGTCGCCGATGCGTTCGATCAGGCGGCGCGGGATGTGCGGCGCGGGCGCTTCCTCGATGACCTTCTGGTGGCGGCGCTGCATGGAGCAGTCGCGCTCGCCCAGCCAGACCGCCTGGCGGTGCTGGTCGGCCAGGATCTGGATCTCGACGTGGCGGGGGTTCTCCAGGAATTTCTCCATGTAGACCTCCGGGTTGCCGAAGGCGCGGCCGGCTTCCTCGCGCGTCATGTTGACCGCGTTGACCAGCGCCGCCTCGGTGTGCACCACGCGCATGCCGCGCCCGCCGCCGCCGCCGGCGGCCTTGATGATGACCGGATAGCCGACGTTGCGGGCCGTCGCCAGGATTTCCTTGGGATCTTCCGGCAGCGCGCCTTCCGAGCCCGGCACGCACGGCACGCCGGCCTTGATCATGGCCTGCTTGGCCGAGACCTTGTCGCCCATCAGGCGGATGCTCTCGGGGCTCGGGCCGATGAAGACGAAGCCCGATTTTTCCACGCGCTCGGCGAAGTCGGCGTTTTCCGACAGGAAGCCGTAGCCCGGGTGGATGGCCTGCGCGTCGGTCACTTCGGCGGCCGAGATGATGGCCGGCATGTTCAGGTACGACAGCGGCGACGGCGCCGGGCCGATACAGACGGCTTCGTCGGCCAGCTTGACGTATTTGGCTTCCTTGTCGGCCTCCGAATACACCACGACGGTCTTGATGCCGAGTTCGCGGCAGGCGCGCTGGATGCGAAGGGCGATTTCACCGCGGTTCGCGATCAGAATTTTTTCAAACATAGTCACTCTCTGCGAGGAGAAGGGCAGTCCCGCCGCGGTGGCTCGTGGCGCCCCCGGCGGCGCGGCCGGAGTGCGGGCGGAGGAACTGGCAGCCGGACGGGGAGCGTCCGGTCCGCCGGCGCCGGCGCGGCCGTCCGGATCTTCCGGCGCGGGCTGCGGGCGGCGCGGCATGCCGATCAGTATCAGCCGATGATGAAGAGCGGCTGGCCGTATTCGACCGCCTGGCCGTTCTCGACCAGGATTTCCTTGATCACGCCGGCCTTGTCGGATTCGATTTCGTTGAGCAGCTTCATCGCTTCGATGATGCAGACCGTCTGGCCTTCCTTGACGGTGTCGCCCACGTTGACGAAGGCGGCCGCGCCCGGCGACGGCGCGCGGTAGAAGGTGCCGACCATCGGCGAGGTCACGACATGGCCGGACGGCAGCTGCGGCGCAGCGGGCTCGGCGCTGGCGACCGCGGCGGCGGGAGCGGCGGCCGCGGGCGGCAGCGCCTGCATCGGCTGCATGGCCATCGGCGCGGCCACGACCTGGGGCGGCGCCTTGACGATACGTACCTTGCCTTCGCCTTCGGTGACTTCCAGCTCGGAGATGCCGGACTCGGCCACCAGGTCGATCAGCGTCTTCAGCTTGCGCAGGTCCATCTTCTATCCTCCTGAATCGGGTTGTCCGGCGCGCTGCGCTGGGGCGGCTGCGTCCGGGTAAATTGCATGCGTCCGGCGTATTGCCTCCGTCCACCGCGAGCAGCGGGCAGGGCAGGCGCCGGGGGCGCGGTCATCGTCGATGAAATCGAAATCAGCGGGCGGGTCAGGCCGCGGGGGGCGCCGGTTCAGGCGCCTGCCCGAGGACATAGTCCAGCGCCAGCAGGTAGCCTTGCCAGCCAAGTCCGCAGATCACTCCGACCGCGATATCGGAGAAGAAGGAGTGATGACGGAAGTTCTCGCGGCGATGCACGTTCGACAAATGGACTTCGACGAACGGAATCGCCACCCCGGCCAGCGCGTCGCGCAAGGCTACGCTGGTGTGCGTGTAGGCGGCCGGGTTGATGATGATGAAGTCGACCCCCTCGTCGCGCGCCGCATGGATGCGGTCCACCAGCGCACCCTCGTGGTTGGACTGGAACGTCGCCAGGGCGAGGCCGGTTTCGCGCGCACGCTGCGCCAGGGCCAGGTCGATGTCGACGAGCTTCGTATGCCCGTAGGTTTGCGGCTCGCGCGTGCCCAGCAGGTTCAGGTTGGGCCCGTGCAGGACCAGCACCTTGCGGTAGCGGGCGGAGCGGCTTTCTGGCGGCGTATCGATCACGGCGACTCGACCATTTCAACGAAATTGCGCGGAGATTACCGTAGCTTAGAGTGATTTGTCTAGCAGCGCAGACATAGGGCAGCCTCGATTTCCGGTCTTCCGGCGGCATTTCCGGGCCGGTGCCGGCCTGTTTTGCGGTTTCGAGGCTAATTCGCAAAAATTACGGGACAATCGAACAAGGTTAGTTGAAATTCACCGCAAATCAAGCGTCTCGCCGTCATCCGCGCGGCAGTGCAGCACGCAGGTCATTGGGGGAAACCCTACCCATCTTGCGGTAGGTGACGGTGCCGTCCGGCGCGATCACCACCGTATAAGGCAGGCCGCCGGCCGCATTGCCGAAGTTGCGCGACAGCTCGGTGCCGGCGAAGCCGGCCACCGCCAGCGGATACGCGACCGGCACTTTCTTGATGAACTGCTGGATGTTGCTGGCCGAATCGATGCCGATGCCGACAAATTCCACCTTGCGGCCCGAATACTCCTGGTACAGCGCGGTCAGGTCGGGCATTTCCTCCACGCACGGGCCGCACCACGGCGCCCAGAAGTTCACCACCACCGTCTTGCCGCGGAAATCGGCCAGCCGCAGCTTGCCGCCCTGCGGGTCGGGCAGCTCGGTGCTCAGGAAGGTCTCCACGGCGGCGTCGGACGCCGGCCGGGGCGAGAACACGTAGTGGCCGGCAAGGGCGCCCGCCACGGCGGCGGCGATGGCGACGAGCCAGATCCAGAGGCGGCTGCGGCGGGCGGGGCGGGTGGTGGCAGTGGTCATGGCGGTGGCAGGAGTCGGAAACCAGGCGCAAGGCGCGGCGGTGGCGGGAAGCTCTTCTATATATGACTATGACGGCGCCAGCGCGGGTCAGGCGGCGGCCGGCGTGCCGGGCGCATCCGGCGCGTCCGGCGTGGCCGCCACCAGCGCCTGCACGGCGGCGAGGTCGGCCCGCGCCACGCGGCCGCCGGCATCGGCGCGCACCGCGCCGCGTTCGTCGTCCGCATCATACAGCGCGATGTGGATGCCCACCGGCTGGCCCAGTTCGGCCCGCACCTCGCCGGCCAGCAGGCGCGCCTCGCGCTGGGCCGGCCACTGGCCTTTCCACAGGAAGCTCAGCGTCTCCACGTCGCCGCGGCCGGCGAAATGCCGCGATTCGCTGGTGTCGAAATCGACGCCCGCGTTGAGCAGGTGCAGCGTCAGGTCCTTGGGGCTGTCGCAGAAGCATTGCAGATAGATGTCCGAATGCTCGGTGGCGGTGCCGTTGAGCACCGCGCCCGCCAGGTAGGGCCGGAAGCCGGCCAGGTCGCGCATGGCCAGCAGCGCCAGCCGGCGCAGCAGGGCCAGGATGCGGGGCTGGCTGTCGGCGTGGAACAGCGCCTGGTAGGCGCGCACTTCGGCTTCCACGGTCTCGTTGTCGGGCAGCCACTCGCCGGCCACGCGCACGTCGCCCAGCAACTGGCGCGCGGCCTTGCGCTTGGCGGTGGCGTAGTCGGCACCGTCTTCCGCGATCATGCGGGCGGCGGCCTGGGCGATTTCCTCGCGCAGGCGGATGGGGTCGAGGGGGGTGCGACGGGACATGGAGGGATGATACCGGAGGGGGAGGAGGCTGGACTCTTAGAGTCTACGCGGCGGGGCGGGTTCGCGCGCGCCGGCGAGATACCGGCAATTGCCGCCATACCCCTCGGGTACAATCCCTTTCCATCCCGTAGCAACAGGGGCCCGGCCCGCCAGGCCCGCCCCGCGACCCGAACTCCCATGCATATTCACATCCTCGGCATCTGCGGCACGTTCATGGGCGGCCTGGCCGTGCTGGCCAAGCAGGCCGGCCACCGCGTGACCGGCTGCGACGCCAACGTCTATCCCCCCATGAGCACCCAGCTCGAGGCGCAGGGCATCGAGCTGATCGAGGGCTTCGACCCGGCGCAACTGGCGCTGGAGCCGGACCTGTTCGTGGTCGGCAACGTGGTGTCGCGCGGCAATCCGCTGATGGAGGCCATCCTCAACCGCAACCTGCCCTATACCTCGGGCCCGCAGTGGCTGGGCGAGCACGTGCTGCGCGGCAAGTGGACGCTGGCGGTGGCCGGCACGCACGGCAAGACCACCACCACCTCCATGCTGGCCTGGATCCTGGAAGATGCCGGCTACCAGCCGGGCTTCCTGGTGGGCGGCGTGCCGCAGAACTTCGGCGTGTCGGCGCGGGTGACGGCATCGGACTTCTTCGTCATCGAAGCCGACGAATACGACACCGCTTTCTTCGACAAGCGCAGCAAGTTCGTCCACTACCGTCCGCGCACGGCCATCCTGAACAACCTCGAATACGATCACGCCGACATCTTCCCCGATCTTGCCGCGATCGAAACCCAGTTCCACCACCTGGTGCGCACCGTGCCCGAGCAGGGCCGGCTGATCGTCAACGGCATGGAGGAAAGCCTGGCGCGCGTGCTGGAGCGCGGCTGCTGGAGCGAGACCGAGCAGTTTGGCCTGGGCGAGTGGCGCGCCGGCGAACCGGTGGAGCTGGCCGGCGCGGACACGGAGCGGGACCGCTTCGACGTGTGGTTCGGCGACGCCGTGCAAGGCCGCGTCGACTGGACCCTGCAGGGCACCCACAACCGCATGAACGCGCTGGCCGCGATCGCCGCGGCGCGCCACGTGGGCGTGCCGCCGGCGCAGGCCATCGACTCGCTGGCGCGCTTCGCCAACGTGAAGCGCCGCATGGAGGTGCGCGGCGAGGCCGGCGGCATCACCGTCTACGACGATTTCGCCCATCACCCCACCGCCATCCAGACCACGCTCGCGGGGCTGCGCCGGCGTGTCGGCGCGGCGCGCATCCTGGCCGTGCTGGAGCCGCGCTCCAACACCATGAAGCTGGGCGTGATGAAGGCGCAGCTGCCGGCCAGCCTGGAAGCGGCCGACCTCGTGTTCGGCTACGGCGCGGCCAGCGGCAAGGACGCGCTCGGCTGGGACCTGGGCGAGGCGCTGGCGCCGCTGGGCGAGCGCGCCGCCGCCTTCAGCGACCTCGCCGCGCTGGTGCGGGCGGTGCGCGCCGCGGCGCGCCCGGGCGACCACGTGCTGGTGATGAGCAACGGCGGCTTCGGCGGCGTGCACCAGAAGCTGCTGGATGCCTTCGCCGCCGGCGCGGCGGCCTGAGCGGGGCGCGGCATGCTGCTGTACCTGCATGGTTTCCGTTCCTCGCCGCAGTCGTTCAAGGCGCGCATGGTGCAGGAGCGCATGCGCGCCTGGGGCGCCGCGCGCTACTACGCCTGCCCGGTGCTGAACGTGTCGCCGGCGGCGGCCATCGCCCAGGCGGAGGCCGCCATCGCCGCCTCGCAGGCCGGCGGCGCGCAGCCGCTGGCCATCATCGGCTCGTCGCTGGGCGGCTTCTACGCGCGCTGGCTGGCCGAGCGCCACGGCTGCCGCGCGGTGCTGCTCAACCCGGCCGTGCATCCATGGACCGACCTCGAGCGCTACCTGGGCGACCAGCCGCTGTGGCACGGCGGCGGCTCGGTGCGCGTGGAGCGCCATCATCTGGACGAACTGCTGGCCCTGCGCGTCGAGACGATCACGCGGCCCGAGCGCTATTTCCTGCTGGCCGCGACCGGCGACGAGGTGCTCGACCACCGCGAGATGCTGGCGGCGTTTCCCGGCGCGCGCACGCGCGTGATCGAGGGCAGCGACCACGGCATCAGCGAATTCGCCGACTATGTCGACGAAGTGCTGGCTTTCTGCGGCTATGGCCCCGGCGGCCCGGTGCCGCAGGACGGGCCGGGGATGCCGGCATGAGCGCGGCATGAAGGCGGCGCACCTGCGCCGCGGCGCCTGGCACGCCCATTTGCCCGAGGACCGCGCCATCGGCGCCAACCTGCGGCGCTGGGTGTGCGGCGAGGGCTCGCTGACCGCCCGGCTGGTGGCCGCCTCGGCGCGCTTTCGCGTGCGCCGCCTGGCGCAGCGCATGGAAGTGGCGCTGGCCGACGAATGGCAGGCGCTGGGGCTGCCGGCGCGCCGCCGCGCGCTGGCGCGCGAGGTGCTGCTGGTGTGCGACGGCACGCCGGCCATCTTCGCCCACACCGTGGTGGTGGCCGCGCACGCCCGGCGCGACTGGCCCTTCCTGCGCGGCCTGGGCGAGCGCCCGCTCGGCGGCGCGCTGTTCGTCGACCCGCGCGTGCGGCGCGAGCCGTTCGCGTTTGCCCGCCTGCCGGCGCACCACCCGCTGCGCCGGCGCCTGGCGCTGGCCGTGCCGGCCATGCGCGAACTGGCCCCCAACGTGACGCTGCCGGCACGCCGCTCGCTGTTCCGCCGCGGCGGCGGCGCCATGCTCGTGACCGAGGTCTTCCTGCCCGACCTGCGCGCGCGCCGCGCGCCGGAGCTCGCCGGCGGCCAGTGAAGCCACGGTCACGACATCGACACGAACACAGGTAAACCTACCAACACCAACCGCGCCCCCACCACCACCAACGCCACCAGGAACTAGGGACCGACATCATGAAATTGCAGGGACGGGTTGCCATCATTACCGGCGCGGCTGCCGGCATCGGCTTTGCCACCGCGCAGCGCTTCGCCGCCGAAGGCGCGATCGTGGTGCTGTGCGACGTGCAGGAAGAGCGCGTGCACGCCGCCGCGGCGCAGATCGCGCAGACCGGCGCCACCGCGCTGGCCTTCAAGGTCGACGTGACGCACCGCGACGAAGTCGACGCCGCCGTGGCCGCCACGCTGGCCGCGCACGGCCGCATCGACATCCTGATCAACAACGCCGGCATCACCAAGGACGCGCGCCTGGTCAAGATGAGCGAGGCCCAGTTCGACGCCGTGATCGACGTCAACCTCAAGGGCGTGTTCAACTGCGCGCAGGCGGTGGCCGAGATCATGGTCGAGCAGGGCCGCGGCGTGATTCTCAATGCATCCAGCGTGGTCGGCCTGTACGGCAACTTCGGCCAGACCAACTACGCCGCCACCAAGTTCGGCGTGATCGGCTTCACCAAGACCTGGGCGCGCGAGCTGGGCCCCAAGGGCGTGCGCGTCAACGCGGTGTGCCCGGGCTTCGTCGCCACCGACATCCTGCGCACGGTGCCGGAGAAGGTGCTCGACGGCATGAAGTCCGCGTGCTGGCTGCGCCGCCTGGCCGAGCCGGCCGAGATCGCCAGCATCTACGCCTTCCTCGCCAGCGACGACGCCAGCTACGTCAACGGCGTGGCGATCGAGGCCAGCGGCGGCATGTCGCTGTAGCACGGCGGGCCGCGCCCGGCTGGCGGCCGGCGCGGTGCGGTATCATCTCGGGTCCGGTCGCCGCCTCGCCTGAAGGCGGCTCCTTGCTTCATTTCTCTCACCGGGCCGTTCCGAGCGGCGTTGCCCGACGCCAGGCGCCGGCTTCGCCGGGCGGCTCCCGGCATTTCTGAAAGTACCGATCCATGCAGTTGCTGTTCGAAGAAGGCGGCGAGATTCGCGCCGGCACCGTGCTGACCCAGCAGGGCGAGGCCTACCAGGTGGAATTGCCCGCGGGCAAGCGCACCAAGGTCAAGTCGCGCGACGTGCTGCTGCAGTTTGCGCAGCCCTCGGCGATCGAGCTGGTGCGCCAGACCGCCGAGCTGGTCGGCGAGATCGACCTGGACTTCCTGTGGGAATGCGCGGCCGAGGAAGAGTTCGGCTTTGCCGACCTGGCCGCCGAATACTACGGCGCGGGCGCGGGCGTGGTGCAGCAGGCCGCGCTGGCGCAGGCGCTGCACGGCAACCCGGTCTATTTCCGCCGCAAGGGGCGGGGCCGCTACCAGCGCGCGCCGGAAGACCAGTTGAAGGCCGCGCTGGCCGCGCTCGAGCGCAAGAAGCAGCAGGCCCAGGTGCAGGCCGAGTACGAAGCCCAGCTCAAGGCGCTGGCGCTGCCCGATGCGTTCCGCGGCAAGGCGCTGCAACTGCTGTTCAAGCCCGACAAGAACAGCCTCGAATACAAGGCGATGGACGCCGCCTGCACCGCGCTGGGCATGTCGCCGATGCGGCTGATGGTGGCGGTGGGCGGCATCGCCAGCCCGCGCGCGCTGCACGAGGCCAAGTTCCTCTCCGAATGCTTCCCCAAGGGCACCGGCTTTCCCGAGGTGGCCGTGCCCGAGCCGGCCGGCGAGCTGCCGCGCGCGGCGGTGCAGGCGTTCTCGATCGACGACGTCACCACCACCGAGATCGACGACGCGCTGTCGGTCACGCCGCTGGACGGCGGCAAGATCCGCGTCGGCGTGCACATCGCCGCGCCGGGCCTGGGCATCCGCCGCGGCGAGCCGCTCGACGCGGTGGCGCGCCAGCGCCTGTCCACGGTCTATTTCCCCGGCGACAAGATCACCATGCTGCCCGACGCCGTGGTGGAGCGCTACACGCTGCAGGAAGGGCGCGAATGCCCGGCGTTGTCGCTCTACGTCGACTACGACCCGGCCCTGCAGATGATCCTTGGCAGCGAGACCCGCGCCGAGATGGTCATGATCGCCGCCAACCTGCGCCACAACCTGCTCGATGACGTAGTGACCGAGGCCGCGCTGGCTGCCGGCACCGGCGACTATCCGTTCCGCCCCGAGCTGACCCAGCTCTGGCATTTCGCCGGCTGGCTGCACGACGAGCGCCAGAAGGCGCGCCTGGCCAGCGGCCTGCGCCCGGAATCGCACAACCGCGCGGACTACAACTTCTACCTCGACGCGCTGCCGGACGGCGGCGAGCGCGTGCGCATCGAGCAGCGCCGGCGCGGCTCGCCGCTGGACAAGATCGTGGCCGAGCTGATGATCCTGGCCAACAGCACCTGGGGCAAGCTGCTGGCCGACCACGGCGTGCCGGGCATCTACCGCACGCAGAAGGCCTGGGGCATGCACCGCACCCGCATGCAGACCTACCCGGCGCCGCACGAGGGGCTGGGCGTGGCGCAATATGCGTGGAGCACCTCGCCGCTGCGCCGCTACGTCGACCTGGTCAACCAGTGGCAGATCCTGGCGGTGGCCCAGCACGGCGTCACCGCCAAGCTGGTGGCGCCGTTCAAGCCCAAGGACGCCGACCTGCTGGCCGCCGTGGCCGACTTCGAAGGCACCTACGCGGCCTACGCCGACCACCAGTCCACGATGGAGCGCTACTGGTGCCTGCGCTGGCTGGCCCAGGAAAAGCGCGAGCGCATGATGGCCTCGGTGCTCAAGGAAGGCGCGGTGCGCTTTGCCGAGATCCCGCTGGTCACGCGCGTGCCCGAGCTGGCCCAGGCCGCGCGCGGCACCCAGGTGCTGCTGGAGATCGGCGCCACCGACGAGATCTCGCTCGAGGTGTCGTGCCGCGTGCTGGAAGTGTTCGCTGGCGAGGGCGAGCTGCCCTCGGAAGAACTGGAAGGCGACGACGAGGCCGCCGAGGTGTCGGCCGAGGCCGCCGCCGAAGCCGCCGCCGAGGAGGCCGCGCAGGCGGCTGCCGAGGGCGGCGCGGACGGCGCTGCCGTGGAGGCACCGGCGCAGGACGGCGACGCCGCCGATGCCGCCGGCGCGCCGGGCGACGCCGGCGACGCTTCGTCGGGCGCACGCGACACCGGCGCCGGCGGCGGCGCCTGACGCCCTCGGAAAAAACGGGGCGCTCCCTTACAATCGCAGTCTGAACCGGGCCGGGTCCGACAGGCACGTGCCCGGTCCCGCCGCCGCCCCGATCCCTCTACGCCAGCAACCACGCCAGCCATCGTGAAAGCCGCCTTTTCTCCCCGCCAGTGGTGGAATGCCAGCAGCACGATGAGCAAGGCGCTGGCCGTGTCGGTGCTGGCCCATGCGCTGCTGCTCACGGTGCGCGTGGTCGCGCCCGAGGCCTTCGAGATCAAGCGCACCGATGCCGCGCTCGACGTGGTGCTGGTCAACTCCAAGTCCGCGCAGCGCCCGCAGAACCCGACCGTGCTGGCGCAGGCCAATCTCGACGGCGGCGGCGAGCAGGACCAGCAGCGCGCCACCACGCCGCTGCCGGCCCAGACCGCCACCAAGGACGGCGACCTGGTGCGCCAGATGCAGCGCCGCGTGGAGCAGCTCGAGCAGGAGCAGCAGCGGCTCATGACGCAGGCGCGCGAAGCCGCGCCGACGGTCAGCAGCCAGCCGCTCAAGCCCGGCCAGCTGCGCACCGAGATGCCGCTGCGCGGCCAGGACGAGCGCACCTCGCTCGACGAGATGGCCAAGCTCGAAGCCGAGATCGGGCGCAGCCTGGAGCAGTACGCCAAGCGGCCCAAGCGCTTCCAGCTCACCGCCACCAGCGCGCAGGAAGTCGAGTACGCGCAGTACTACGACCGCCTGCGCCAGAAGATCGAGGCGCGCGGCACCGCCGATTTTCCCCAGCGCAACGGCAAGCCGCTGTACGGCCAGCTGATCCTGGTGATCAACGTCAACCGCCAGGGCCGGCTCGGCTATAACCGCGACGGCTACAACGTCGACGCCATCGACGTGGTCAAGAGCTCGGGCGACCCGGCGCTGGACCGCCAGGCGGTGGCGATCGTGCGCGCGGCCGCGCCGTTCGGCGGCTTCACGCCGCAGATGCAGGCGCGCCAGGATATTCTCGAAGTGATCTCCACCTTCAGGTTTTCGCGCAGCGGCCTGGAAACCCGCCTACAGGCCAGATGATGTCAACAGAAACCACGCAGACCCCCGCCACCGCCGACCGCTACGTGGTGGTCGGCAACCCGATCGCGCACAGCCGCTCGCCCGCCATCCACGCCGCCTTCGCGCGGCAGACCGGCGAGGCCGTTTCCTATGAGCGCCTGCTGGCGCCGCTGGACGGGTTTGCCGACACCGTGCGCGCGTTCTTCGCCGGCGGCGGCCACGGCCTGAACGTGACCGTGCCGTTCAAGCTCGAGGCCTACGACCTGGCCGACCGCCTCACGCCGCGCGCCGAGAGCGCCGGCGCGGTCAACACCATGTGGATCGAGGACGGCCTGATCCACGGCGACAACACCGACGGCATCGGCCTCGTGCGCGACATCGAGATCAACCTCGACACGCTGCTCGAAGGACGCCGCATCCTGCTGCTCGGCGCCGGCGGCGCGGCCAGGGGCGCGATGCTGCCGCTGGTGATGTGCCGCCCCGACCGGATCGTGGTGGCCAACCGCACCGCCGAGCGCGCCAGCTTCATCCTCGAGGACGTGGCGCAGCAGGCCGACGAATACGGCGTGGAACTGTGGGGCGGCGGCTTCGACGCGCTCGCCGCGCTGACCGGCGACGACGCCTGCGACGTGGTCATCAACGCCACCAGCAGCAGCCTGCAGGGCGAACTGCCGCCGCTGCCGGCCGAACTGCTGGGCAAGGACGTGCTGGCCTACGACATGATGTACGGCGCCGAGCCGACCGTGTTCCTGAAGTTCGCCGCGCAAAGCGGCGCGCGCACCAGCGACGGGCTGGGCATGCTGGTCGAGCAGGCCGCCGAGGCCTTCTACAACTGGCGCGGCGTGCGGCCCGCCACCGCGCCGGTGCTGGCGCAACTGCGCGCCGAGCTGCAGGCGGAGCCGGCGGGCAAGCCAGCCCGCTGAGCGACCGGCCGGCCGCGCGCATCCGTCATGGCAGAACGCAGGCGCACCGCCCGCTCCGCCGCCGCCACGTCCGCGCGCGGCCCCGGCGCGCTGCGCTGGCTGGCCTACCTGATCGGCGTCGCGGTGGCCGGCGTGCTGGCCATGCAGGTGTATTTCTTCCTGCAGATCGCCGCGTGGCAATACGTGAACCCGTCTTCCACCGCGTTCATGCGCGCCGAGCGCTGGCGGTTGTGCGGCTTCAACGTCTGGAACTGCCAGGTGGACCGGCGCTGGGTCGGCTACGACGACATCTCGCGCAACCTCAAGCGCGCGGTGATCGCCAGCGAGGACGCCGACTTCGTCAACCATCCCGGCTACGAGCTCGACGCCATGCTCGATGCCTGGGAGCGCAACAAGAAGCGCGGCCACATCGTGCGCGGCGGCTCCACCATCACCCAGCAACTGGCCAAGAACCTGTTCCTCTCGCCCGAGCAGCACTACCTGCGCAAGGGGCAGGAGCTGGCCATCACGTGGATGCTGGAGTTCTGGCTCGACAAGCAGCGCATCTTCGAGATCTACCTGAACTCGGTGGAGTGGGGCGAGGGCGTGTTCGGCGCCGAGGCCGCCGCCCAGCACTACTTCAAGACCAGCGCGGCGAAGCTCAACGTGGGCCAGGCGGCGCGCCTGGCCGCGGCGCTGCCGGCGCCGAAGTGCTTCGACAAGAAGCCGTACTGCGCCAGCGTGCGCGTCAACTTCAAGGTCAAGGCCGGCATCATCGCGCGCCGCATGGGCGCGGCCACGCTGCCGGACTGAACGGCGCCCCGGGTCCGCTCAGCTCAGCCAGCCCTTGCGGCGGAAGTAGATCAGCGGCACCGCCGCCGACACCGCCATCAGCGCGATCGCCCACGGATAGCCCGCGGCCCAGTCCAGCTCCGGCATCAGCTTGAAGTTCATGCCGTAGATGCTGGCGATCAGCGTGGGCGGCATCAGCGCCACCGACACCACCGAGAACAGCTTGATGATCTTGTTCTGGTTGATGTTGATGAAGCCGACCGTGGCGTCCATCAGGAAGTTGATCTTGTCGAACAGGAACGCGGTGTGGTTCTCGATCGAGTCGATGTCGCGCAGGATCTGGCGCGCCTCGTCCTGCTGCTCGGCCGACAGCAGCTGGCTGCGCATCAGGAACGAGACCGCGCGGCGCGTGTCCATGACGTTGCGGCGGATGCGGCCGTTCAGGTCTTCCTCGCGGGCGATGGTTTCCAGCACGTCAGCGGCGGCGGCGTCGGTCACGTTCTCGGCCAGCACGCGCTTGCTGGCCTCTTCCAGCCGCTCGTAGACTTCCTCGATGGAGTCCGCCGAGTATTCCGCGTCGGTGGCGTACAGGTCCATCAGCACGTCCTTGGCGTTGCGCACCGAGCCGGGCCGCACGCGCGCGCGCAGGCGCACCAGGCGGAACACCGGCAGGTCTTCGTCGTGGATGGAGAACAGCACGTCGCGCGCGAGCACGAAGGCCACGCGCACGTTGCGCGAGATGTCTTCCTCGTCGAGCAGGAAGTCGGTGCGGATGTGGATGTTCTCGTCCTCGCCCTCGAAGTAGCGGGCCGAGGCTTCCAGGTCGCCCAGGTCCTCGAGCTCGGGCAGGGCTACGCCGTAGGCTTCCTTGATCCAGGCGAGTTCTTCGTCGTCGGGGCTGATGACGTCGATCCAGATCGGCTTGTGCTGCAGCAGTTCATTGCGGTCATCGACCTGCTCCTGTGCGAGCCGGCCTTTCTGCAGGACGAACAGGTTGATCATCCCAGGGCTTCCTTGTTGCGTTTGGCGAAGAAACGCGCAGGCGCGGCTTGCCGGGCATGGAAGCGAACCCGTCCCTGGCCGCGTGGCGCAAGGGCGGGAAGCCGCTGGCAAGCGTGATCGCGCTGCGCGCCGGCGAGAAAGCGCGCGCAAGGCGATGGCGTTTGCCGTTCATGGCTGGCAAGCCGGGGGAGGGAAGATCCGGAACGAAGCGGCGCGCACTGGCGGTGCGCCGGCAAGGGACACGGAAAAACGCTCACCCGCAGTATGGTTCTGCGGGCAAGTCCGACGAGGCGGTGGAAGCGGCCTGGGCCGGTTCCGGCGGTCGTCGTTACGCAGCCCGCAGTGACATGGCATTCGGTGTGGTCGCGGCTTTGCCGCGGCAACTCGAACACCCGATGCTACTGCCCACGTAGTTTCTCCGGGATTATGATGGCCGCGAGTGTAGCCCAACGCAGGGGGCTTGTTAAGTGAAATATGGGTGAATGCCGCCGCCGCCGCACCCTGCGCGCAACGGTGCCGCGCTCAGCGCGCGCGGGCCGCCAGCAGGCGCCGCCGCAGCAGCGGCACGAGCAGCACCGAGGCCAGCGCCGCGAACATCAGCACGATGGCCGCGTAGTCCTGCCAGTGCGGCTGCTCGCCCAGCATCCACATACCCGAGAACACGCCCACCACCGGGATGAACATCACCGACAGGCTCGACACCACCGGCGGCAGGCTGCGCGCCAGCACGAACCACACCAGGTGGCAGTAGGCGAACACCACCACCGCGTTGTAGGCGATGGCGCCCCATTCCACCGCGTCGGGCAGGCGCCAGCCGCTCTCGAAGGCCAGCGTGCCGGCCAGCAGGAAGGGCAGCGTCACCACCAGCATCCAGAAGGTCAGCGCGCCGACCGGCATCTCGATGCGGCTGCGCTTCATCATCTGCGTGCCCAGGCCCCAGCCCGCCGCGGCGCCCAGCATCAGCAGCGTGCCGGCCGGGCTGCCGGTGAGCGCGGCGAGCTCGCCCGAGAGCAGCAGCACCGTGCCCGCCAGCGCGCAGCCGATGCCGGCCCAGGCCGCGGCGCCGATGCGCTCGCGGTACAGCACCAGGCCCCACACCACGGCCCAGATCGGCATGGTGTAGCCGAGGATGGCGGCGCGGCCCGAGGACAGCATCTTGACCGCGCAGATCGCCAGCAGGTGCCACACCACCATGTTGAACAGGGCGAGCTTGACGATCGTCGGCCACTGGCCGGGCGGCACCCGCAGCGGCTCGCCGCGCACGCGCAGGGCCAGGCCCAGCGCCAGCACGCCGCCGGCCATGCACAGCAGGCGGAATCCCATTGCCGGGAAGTGCGCCACGCCGAGTTTCATGATGGGCCAGTTGACGCCCCAGGCGATGGTGAGGACGACGAGCAGGACGAGGCTGCGGCGGTCAAGGGACATGGCGGGCGGGCGGCTGTGTGCGATGCCGCTCTTTGTATCGGGGAGGAACGGCAGAAGATAGCATGCAGCGGGTAAAATCGCTGGCAACCACCGTCGCCGCGCGCAGCGCGGGCCCGGCCCCGCCCGGGCCGCTCCGCCGCGGCCGACCCAGACCAGCGAGCATTCCATGAACTTCACCGAACAACTGGCCGAGGCCTGGCAGCGCAACGACTCGCTGCTGTGCGTCGGGCTCGACCCCGATCCCGCCAAGCTGCCGCTGTCCATGACGGGCGCCGGCGGCGCCATCTTCTCGTTCTGCCGCGAAATCGTCGACGCCACCGCCGACCTGGTGTGCGCCTTCAAGCCGCAGATCGCGTATTTCGCCGCGCAGCGCGCCGAGGACCAGCTCGAGCAGCTGGTGGCCTATATCCACGACGCCCATCCCGGCATCCCCGTGATCCTGGACGCCAAGCGCGGCGACATCGGCTCGACCGCGCAGCAGTACGCCATCGAGGCCTTCGAGCGCTACCAGGCCGATGCCGTCACCGTGAACCCGTACATGGGCCTGGACTCGCTCGAGCCCTACCTGGCCTATCCCGACCGCGGCGTGATCGTGCTGTGCCGGACCTCCAATCCGGGCGGCTCGGACGTGCAGTTCCTGAACGTGGACGGCAAGCCGGTCTACCAGGTGGTGGCCGAGGCCGCCGCCACGCGCTGGAACACCAGCGGGCAGATGGCGCTGGTGGTGGGCGCGACCTTCCCGGCCGAGATCGCCAGGGTGCGCGAGATCGTCGGCGAGATGCCGCTGCTGATCCCGGGCATCGGCGCCCAGGGCGGCGACATCGAGGCCACCGTGCGCGCCGGGCGCACGGCCGGCGGCACCGGCATGATGATCAACTCGTCGCGCGCCATCCTCTACGCCAGCCGCGAGAAGGACTTCGCCGCGGCCGCGCGCAACGTCGCGCTGCAGACGCGCGAGGCCATCAATCGCTTCCGCGCGGGCTGACGGCGGCGCGCCGGCGCGGTTCGGCGCAGCGTAATCCGCGGGGATCCGCGGGAGGCTTCAGGACTCGTTGCGGACCAGCTCGAGCAGGCCGCGGATGGCGTGCTCGGCCGCCTGGCGGCGGATCTGCTGGCGGTCGCCGCGAAAACGCTGGGTTTCCACGCGCGTGGTGATGCGGTTGCTCCAGCCGAAGCAGACCATGCCGACCGGCTTGTCGGGCGTGCCGCCGGTGGGGCCGGCCACGCCGGTGATCGACAGCGCGACCTGGGCGCGGCTGTTGAGCAGCGCGCCCTCGGCCATCGCGTGGGCCACCTCCTCGCTGACCGCGCCGTGGTCGCGGATCAGCTTGGCCGGCACGCCCAGCATGGTGGTCTTGGCTTCGTTCGAGTAGGTGACGAAGCCGCGCTCGAACCAGCCCGACGACCCCGATACATCAGTGATTGCCGCGGCCACCAGGCCGCCGGTGCAGGATTCCGCCGTGGCGAGCAGCAGCGATTTCTCGTTCAGGGAGATGCCGGCCTGGATGGCGAGTTGATCGAGCAAGCGGCTGACGGACATGATGGCGGATTCGGTGAGGAGGGTGGCAGGGAGAGCGGCAGGGCCGGCCTACAGCGAGCGCCAGAGCGCGAACACCAGCAGCGTGTAGAAGGCGGCCATCACGTCGTCGAACATCACGCCGAAGCCGCCGCGCAGGCCGGGACCCTTGAGCGTGCGGTCGAGGTGCCCGATCGGCGCCGGCTTGACGATGTCGAACAGGCGGAACCACAGGAAGGCGGCGAGCTGGCCCCAGAAGCCGGTCGGCATGACGAACAGCAGCACCAGCCAGAACGCCACGATCTCGTCCCACACCATGCTGCCGTGGTCGTGCACGCCCATGTCGCGCGCGGTGCGCGCGCACGCCCACAGCCCGAGCAGGAAGCCGCCGGCGATGATCCACAGCCAGGCCTCCGGCCGCACCCACATCGAGATCACCAGGTAGGACAGCCAGGCGTAGAGCGTGCCGACCGTGCCGGGGCCGGCCGGCGACAGGCCCGAGCCGAAGCCCAGCGCGATCAGGTGGGCCGGATGCGACAGCATGAAGCGCGCGGTGGGGCGCAGCACCTTGGCGGCCTGGCCGGCTTCCAGGGTCAGGGCGGGATCGTGCGCGGCGGGCCCGGGCGGGTAGGCGGACATCAAGGATTGGCTCGTCTGGTTTGGATGGGATTGTCCCGGGCGGCTGCGCCCGGGCGGGATCTGGCGCCCCGCACGGCAGCATCATGACACGGCCGGGCGCCGCTTGTCAGGGGGAGGCGAAGTGGTCGAAGCTGCTGCCGCCGTAGGTGCACGGGTTGCCCTCGCGGTCGACCAGGCGCAGGCCTGGCTCGGGGGTGATGTTGCCGACGCGCGTGAGCGGCAGCCCCAGGCGCGCGCCGATGGCGGCGATTTCCTCGCGGGCGCCGGCCGGCGCGGTGAAGCACAGCTCGTAGTCGTCGCCGCCGGCCAGCGTGCATTCGCGCTGGCGCGCCTCGGGCTGCTCGGCCAGCACGGCCGAGCGCGGCAGCGCGTCGACATCGAGCAGGGCGCCGGCCTGGGAGCGCTCGAGGATGTGGCCGAGGTCGCCGAGCAGGCCGTCGGAGATGTCGAGTGCGGCATGCGCCACGCCGCGCAGCGCCATGCCCAGCGCGACGCGCGGCACCGGCGTGTCCATGCGCGGGCGCACCTGCGTGAAGTCCGGCTCGGGCAGCAGCCATTCGCCGCGGCAGTCGCCCAGCGCCAGGCGCGCGTCGCCGAGCGTGCCGGAAATCCAGATGTCGTCGCCGGGGCGTGCGGCATCGCGCCGCAGGGCCATGCCGGCGGGCACGTCGCCGAGCACCGTCAGGCTCAGCGTGAGCGGGCCGCGCGTGGTGTCGCCGCCGATCAGCTCGCAGCCGTGGGCATCGGCCAGCGCCAGCATGCCGGCGGCCAGCTCGCCGAGCCAGTCCGGGTCCGCCTCGGGCAGCGCCAGCGCCAGCGTGAACGCGCGCGGCTCGGCGCCCATCGCGGCCAGGTCCGACAGGTTCACGGCCAGCGCCTTGTGGCCCAGCGCGCGCGGCGCCACGTCGGGGAAGAAATGGCGGCCGCTGACCAGCATGTCGGTGCTGATGGCAAGGTGGTGGCCGGGGCGGCCTTCGATCAGCGCGCAGTCGTCGCCCACGCCGAGCACCGCCTTGCGCGCGGGGCGGGTGAAGAAGCGGCGGATCAGGTCGAATTCGGAGAGCGGGGCGCCGGGCGCACCGGCGGCGCGGGAAGAAGATGGCATGGGACGGGTGGCGGCGGGATTCCGCCCGGGGCGGCGCCCGGCGGCGCGGTTCCAGCGGCCTGGCGCCGCGGGTTACGCCCCGCTGGTCAGCGCTGGCGGCATGCGGCATATTGTACCGAAACGCAAAGCTGCCCCGCGCAAAACGCTTATTGTGAAATAATATTTCACAATATAAAATGTCAGGTTCAGAAGGAAGAGACCGCGGGTATGTGGAACCGGCCCGCCTTTTCGTTTCCCATAACGTCTACAACGGTTCCACCGACCGGAAGATGCGCCGATGACCAGTCCCCAGCAGCCCACGCCCCAAGACGAACTGAAGCAGCAGCAGCGTGAGGCGCTGCGCAAAGCCGCCCTGGAATATCACGAGTTTCCGACCCCCGGGAAGATCTCGGTCACGCCGACCAAGCCGCTGTCGAACCAGCGCGACCTGGCGCTGGCCTACTCCCCCGGCGTGGCCGCGGCCTGCGAGGAGATCGTGGTCGACCCGGCCAACTCGTTCCGCTACACCGCGCGCGGCAACCTGGTCGGCGTCATCACCAACGGCACCGCCGTGCTGGGCCTGGGCGACATCGGCCCGGCGGCCTCCAAGCCCGTCATGGAAGGCAAGGCCGGCCTGTTCAAGAAGTTCGCCGGCATCGACGTCTTCGACATCGAGATCGACGAGAAGGACCCCGAGAAGCTGGTCGAGATCATCGCCTCGCTCGAACCCACCTTCGGCGGCATCAACCTCGAGGACATCAAGGCCCCCGAGTGCTTCTACGTCGAGCGCAAGCTGCGCGAGCGCATGAAGATCCCCGTCTTCCACGACGACCAGCACGGCACCGCCATCGTGGTCGGCGCGGCCGTCATCAACGGCCTCAAGGTGGTCGGCAAGGACATCGGCGAAGTCAAGCTGGTGGCCTCCGGCGCCGGCGCCGCCGCGCTGGCCTGCCTGGACCTGCTGCTCGACCTGGGCATGAAGCTCGAGAACATCTGGGTGACGGACCTGGCCGGCGTGGTCTACGAGGGCCGCACCGAGCTGATGGACCCGGAGAAGTCCCGCTTCGCGCAGAAGACCGACAAGCGCAAGCTGGGCGAGGTCATCGACGGCGCCGACATCTTCCTGGGCGTGTCCGCCGCCGGCGTGCTCAAGCAGGACATGGTGCAGCGCATGGCCGACCGCCCGCTGGTGCTGGCGCTGGCCAACCCCAACCCGGAAATCATGCCGGAGCTGGTCAAGGAAGTGCGCCCGGACGCGGTCATCGCCACCGGCCGCACCGACTACCCGAACCAGGTCAACAACGTCCTGTGCTTCCCGTTCATCTTCCGCGGCGCGCTGGACTGCGGCGCGACCACCATCACGCGCGAGATGGAAGTCGCCGCCGCCCACGCCGTGGCGGAACTGGCCCGCCAGGAGCAGAGCGACATCGTCGCCACCGCCTACGGCATCCAGGACCTGTCGTTCGGCCCCGAATACCTGATCCCCAAGCCGTTCGACCCGCGCCTGATCGTCAAGATCGCCCCGGCCGTGGCCGAGGCCGCGATGCGGTCCGGCGTGGCCGCGCGCCCGATCGCCGACATGGACGCGTACCGCCTGCAGCTGCAGCAGTTCGTCTACCACTCGGGCACGCTGATGAAGCCGATCTACGCGGCGGCGCGCCAGGTGGACATGGAGAAGAAGCGCATCGTCTTCGCCGAGGGCGAGGAAGAGCGCGTGCTGCGCGCGGTGCAGGTGATCGTCGACGAGAAGCTGGCCAACCCGATCCTGATCGGCCGCCCGGCGGTGATCGAGCACCGCATCGAGCGCTTCGGCCTGCGCCTGCGCGGCGGCGTGGACTTCACCGTGGTCAACCCGGAGAACGACCCGCGCTTCCGCGACTACTCCGAGACCTACTTCAAGATGATGGCGCGCCAGGGCATCACGCCGCAGTACGCCAAGCTGGAGATGCGCCGGCGCACCACGCTGATCGGCGCGATGCTGCTCAGCAAGGGCGAGGCCGACGGCATGGTGTGCGGCACGGTCAGCACCACGGCGGCGCACCTGCGCTACATCGACCAGGTGCTGGGCGGCACCAACGAGGTGTACGCGGCGATGAACGGGCTGGTGCTGCCGGGCCGGCAGATCTTCCTGGTGGACACGCACGTCAACGTGGACCCGACCGCGTGCCAGCTGGCGGAGATCACCATCATGGCGGCCGAGGAGCTCAAGCGCTTCGGCATCGAGCCGAAGGTGGCGCTGGTGTCGCACTCGAACTTCGGCACCTCGGAGGCGCCTTCGGCGCGCAAGATGCGCGACACGCTGGCGATCCTGCGCGAACGGGCGCCGGAGCTGGAGGTGGACGGCGAGATGCACGGCGACAGCGCGCTGGACCCGAAGCTGCGCGAGCAGCTGGTGCCGGACGGCACGCTGATCGGGGAGGCGAACCTGCTGGTGTGCCCGAACATCGACGCGGCGAACATCGCGTACAACCTGCTGAAGGTGGCGGCGGGCAACAACGTGGCGATCGGGCCGATCCTGCTGGGGGTCAAGGCGCCGGTGCACATCCTCACGCCGTCGGCCACGGTGCGCCGCATCGTCAATATGACGGCGCTGGTGGTGGTCGATGCCGCGGCCAAGCGCTAAGCTGGCAGCCGCACGGAAAAGCCGGGCTTGCCCGGCTTTTTTTATGCCTGGCGCGCGCGCCGCGGCGCGGAGCAAAGCGCAGGGTAAGTGCGCGCACACATGTTAATAACACCTTGAAACAATTGGAGTTTTCCGCTGTTAGCAGGCGCAGGGGATTGATTATTTGGCGGCATGCGCGTAACCTTATGCCCTTAAAGCGCGCGTTGGGTACACCTGCGCGACGATGCCACCGTTTTTGATGCCACCGTTTTTCGCGCACGCTGTCCGGGGCGCAGGCAGGAAGGCAGCCGCGGGGCGGCGCGGGAATCGCGTTGCCGCGCCGGAATCTTCCTGTGGGCGCCTCCAAACAAGACTAGCAACGTGGGTTCCCAGATTCCTTTGACGCAGCGCGCATCGCAATGGATTTCAGCCGCAGGTTCCGCCGCGGGACTGGCACGGGCCGCAGGCCGGGTGCTGGCGGGCGTGGCGGTGTCGTGCGCACTGCTGCAGCCGGTGCAGGCGCGCGAGGCGCCCGCGGCCGGTATGGCGGATGCGGGAACCATCCCGCTGCAGCAGTTGCCCAACGAAGCGCAATTGACGATGGAGCGCATCGAGGCGGGCGGCCCGTTTCCGTATGCGAAGGACGGCTCGAGATTCGGCAACTACGAGCGTGCCCTGCCGCGGAAGCCGCGCGACTATTACCGCGAATATACGGTGAAAACAAACAGCCGGAACCGGGGAGCCAGACGGATCGTATGTGGCGGTGATCGACGCGCCACCAACGACTGCTATTACACGGACGACCACTACAACAGTTTCAAACGGATAGCCAAATGATGACTGACATTTTCGGACTGGGCGACGCCCTTGCCGCCCGCGAAGAGCGCGGCGCCGGAGATGGCTGGCAGCGGGCGCAGACCCAGGCCCGGAATCTTTACGACAATGTGTTGATGATGCCTCGCAACGAGCTCTCGCACCAACCGCCGCTCGCACCTGTTCCCGCAGCCGGCACCGACGGTAGCAAAGAGGGAGCCATGAACCTGTTCAAGACGGTGCGTCCGAACATCGTCCAGTCGATCCGCGCGTTCCGCGTGCCTGAGCTTGCCCAGGCAGCGGCCGAGCTGGGTCAGCATTTCCTGTACGCCAACTGCGCGCATTGCCAGAGCAAGGCCGAGGTGCTGGACACCATCGCCACCAGCTTCCTGTTCCCGAAGCATTTCGGCAAGAACTTCGACGCGCTGGCCGACTGCCTCACCGACCTGATCCACAAGGCCGGCGCGCAGCCCGGTTTCGTGATCGTGCTCGAAGGCCTGCCGATCGCGCAGAAGTTCGACAAGGAAGGGCGCGAGGTCCTGCTCGACGTATTCCGCGACGCCGCCGAGTTCTGGGCCGAGCGCAAGGTGCAGTTCCGCGTGTTCTACTCGTTTGCGTGAGTTCGGCGTAAATCCCGCGTGAATCGCGCGCAGGTGCCCGCCTGAGGCCGCGCCGGCCGGAAGCCGGCATGCCATGACAAAGGCCCGCCTGAGCGGGCCTTTTGCTTTTGCCTTGGCCGGCCGGTCTGCCGGCCGGCGGTGCGGCAGCCGCCTATGCCGCCGGCGGTACCTGGCCTCCCGGGGTGAGCTTGTCGATCAGTTCCGGCAGGCCCTCGCTCAGGTGCGCGGCCACGTCGTCGGCCGACAGGCCGGTGGAGCTGGCCAGCGATTCGAGCGCGCCGGTGCCGCCGAGCGCGCCGGCCAGTTGCGACGGCGAGACCGGCTGGTTGTCGCCGGTGCCGATCCACGAGCTGACCTGCTCGCCCAGGCCGGCCTGCGCCAGCACTTCCTGCAGGGCGCCGATGCCGCCGGCCGCCGCGCCGAGCGCGGGCGCGCCGCCCTGCTGGCCCTGGCCGCCGAGCAGCCCGCCCAGCAGGCCGCCGAGGTCGATCCCGCCGGACGGGGCGCCGGCGGCGGCGCCACCGCCGCCGAGCAGCCCGCCGAGGAGTCCGCCCAGCCCGCCCAGCCCGCCCAGCCCGCCCAATCCGCCGAGCCCGCCGGCGGCCGCGGGGTCCTGCGGCGCGGCCGCGTCGGCCTCGCCGCCCTTATGGCGCATCGCCAGCATGGCCAGCAGGCCGAGCGCCATCATCATCTTCGGACTCAGCCCGCCGCCCGCGCCCGCTTCGCCGCTGCCGCGCTGCCCGAGCACACCGCCCAGCACGCTATCGAGTAGTCCCATGATCGACTCCTTCGGTGAAATGCGGCGCGGGGCCCGGATGGCCCGTTGCCGTCAGAATCCGCCCAGCACCGCGTTGAGCGCGGCCAGGCAGGCAAGCCCCGCGGTTTCGGTACGCAAGATGCGCGGCCCGAGTGACACCGCTGTGAAACCGGCGCGCAGCGCCGCCGCCTCTTCCTCCGGCGACAGCCCGCCCTCGGGCCCGATCAGCAGCGTCACGCCGCCGTCCAGCAGGTCCTGCCGGTGCTCCGTGGCAAACGATACCAGCGACTGGCCGGCGCGTGGCGAGACCAGCAGGCGCGCGCCTGGCGCCGCCTCCGGCCCGGCCTGCGCCGCCAGCCAGGCGTCCGGCGTGGCCACCGGCGCCACCGCGGGCAGCCGGTTGCGCCCGCATTGCTCGCAGGCCGCCTCCACCAGCGCCTGCCAGTGCGCCTGGCGCTTGTGCGCGCGCTCGCCCGCCAGGCGCACCACCGAGCGGGCCGCCTGCAGCGGCTGGATCGCGCTCACGCCGAGCTCCACCGCCTTCTCGATCAGCCAGTCCATCTTGTCGCCGCCGGCCAGGCCCTGCGCCAGCGTGACGCGGAACGGCAGTTCGGCCTCGGCCGGGTCGTGGCCGCCGATGCGCGCCAGCGCATGGCGCTTGCCGAGCTCCAGCAGCGTGGCGGCGTGGCTGCCGCCGCGGCCGTCGAACAGCGTGATGTCGTCGCCGGGGTTCAGGCGCAGCACCTGCGCGTGGCGCACCACCGCTTCCGGCAGCGCCATCTCGGTCTGCGCGGCCAGCGCCGCGTCGATGAAGAAACGAGGCGGCATCAGGCGGTTCCGTCCTTCTTTTTCAGCGGCTTGCCGAAGCCCCAGCGGTAGCCGTCGGGGTCCTCCACCATGCAATAGCGGTCGCCCCAGAACTGGTCGGCGGGCGCCATCAGGCTGACCGCGCCGGCGGCCACGGCGCGCGCGTGCATGGCGTCCACGTCGTCGCAATAGACATAGAAGGTCTGCGGGCACTCGACGCCGAGCGAGCGCGGCGTGCGCGCCGTGCTGCCCCAGGCGCCCTCGGGCGCGAACATCACGACCAGCTCGCCGCGGTAGTGCATTTCGGCGTGCGTCGGCACGCCGTTCTCGTCGACCACGTTGCCGGCGCTGAAGCCGAACGCGCGGTGGTAGAAGTCGAGCGCGCCGCGCCCGCTGGCCACCGTCAGGTAGGGGGTGAGCCAGGGCGTGTTGGCCGGTCTCGTCATGATCGTCTCCTGTCGTTTCCTGGTTGCGGGAAACCGCGCTGCGCCGGCCTCGGCGGCGCGGCGCGCGGTGCGAACGAGCATCTTACGCGGGTGCGCCGGCGCTGTCGAAAAGCGCCCGCGCGCGGGGGCGGGGCGGGCGGACTCCCCGTTTCGTTCTGGTAAAATTGCGCTTTTCCCGCCGCCAGGTCCCCGCCGCATGTCTCACCTCGCTCATCCCGCCGCCAGTCCGCACGCTTCGCAGCCCGTCCAACTCATGGCCAACGCCATCCGCGTCCTGGCGATGGACGCCGTCCAGCAGGCCAATTCAGGCCATCCCGGCATGCCGATGGGCATGGCGGACATCGCGGTGGCGCTGTGGGGCCGTCATCTGAAGCATAATCCGGCCAACCCCAAGTGGGCCGACCGTGACCGCTTCGTGCTGTCCAACGGGCACGGCTCGATGCTGCTCTACGCGCTGCTGCACCTGACCGGCTACGACCTGCCGATCAGCGAGCTGAAGAACTTCCGCCAGCTGCACAGCAAGACCGCGGGCCATCCCGAATACGGCATCACGCCGGGCGTGGAAACCACCACCGGCCCGCTGGGCCAGGGCCTGACCAACGCCGTCGGCATGGCGCTGGCCGAGCGCCTGCTGGGCGAGGAATTCAACCGCCCCGGCTTCGACATCGTCAACCACCACACCTACGTGTTCCTCGGCGACGGCTGCCTGATGGAAGGCGTCAGCCACGAGGCCTGCTCGCTGGCCGGCACGCTGCGCCTGAACAAGCTGGTGGCGCTGTGGGACGACAACGGCATTTCCATCGACGGCGACGTCGAGCACTGGTTCGCCGACGACACGCCCAAGCGCTTCGAAGCCTACGGCTGGAACGTGATCCGCGCGGTGGACGGCCATGACGCCGCCGCCGTCGACGCCGCCATCGCCGAGGCCAAGTCCAGCGACCGCCCGACCCTGATCTGCTGCCGCACGCTGATCGGCAAGGGCGCGCCGAACAAGGAAGGCGGCCACGATGTGCACGGCGCGCCGCTTGGCGGCGCCGAGATCCTGGCTACGCGCGAAGCGCTGGGCTGGACCCATTCCCCGTTCGAGGTGCCCGCCGAAGTCTATGCGGCGTGGGATGCCAAGGCCCGCGGCGGCTCGCTGGAGAAGGCCTGGACCGCGCTGTTCGAGGCTTATGCCGAGCGTTTCCCGTATGAAGCCGGCGAATTCCAGCGCCGCATGCGCGGCGAGCTGCCCGGCGCGTTCGACGCCGCCGTCGACGCCTTCCTCGCCAAGTGCGAGGAAAAGGCCGAGACCATCGCCACGCGCAAGGCCAGCCAGAACACCATCGAGGCGTTCGGCCCGGTGCTGCCCGAGTTCCTCGGCGGCTCGGCCGACCTGACCGGCTCCAACCTGACCAACTGGTCGGGCAGCAAGGCCGTGCGCGTGGACGCCTGGGGCAACCACATCAACTACGGCGTGCGCGAGTTCGGCATGAGCGCGGTGATGAACGGCATCACGCTGCACGGCGGCTACATCCCCTACGGTGGCACCTTCCTGACCTTCTCGGACTACAGCCGCAACGCGCTGCGCATGGCCGCGCTGATGAAGATCCGCACGCTGTTCGTGTTCACCCACGACTCCATCGGCCTGGGCGAGGACGGCCCGACCCACCAGTCGATCGAGCACGTCGCCAGCCTGCGCCTGATCCCCAACATGGACGTCTGGCGCACCGCCGACACCACCGAGACCGCGGTCGCGTGGGCCCAGGCCGTGCGCCGCGAGAACGGCCCGAGCTGCCTGATCTTCAGCCGCCAGAACCTGCCGTTCCAGAAGCGCAGCGACGCCACCCGCGCCAACATCGCGCGCGGCGGCTACGTGCTGCGCGAAGGCAACAATCCCAAGACCGGCCTGCCCGACGCCGTGATCGTCGCCACCGGCTCGGAAGTCGGCCTGGCCGTGGGCGCGGCCGAGCAACTGGCCGTCGACGGCGTGCACGTGCGCGTGGTCTCGGTGCCGGCGACCACCGTGTTCGACAAGCAGGACGCCGCCTACAAGGCCTCGGTGCTGCCGGCCGGCGTGCCGCGCGTGGCGGTCGAGGCGGGCGTCACCGATTTCTGGTGGAAGTACCAGGTCCAGGCCGTGGTCGGCATCGACACCTTCGGCGAGTCGGCGCCGGCCGGCGTATTGTTCAAGCATTTCGGCTTCACGGTGGAGAACGTCGTGCGCACGGTGCGCGACACGCTGGCACAGTAATCCGCCCGCCGGACCCGCGCGGCCATGCTGGCCGCCCCGGTCCGGCAAACGCTTTCTTGCATTCATCGATCGTCAGGCTACCCAGGAGATAAACATGACCATCAAGATCGGCATCAACGGCTTCGGCCGCATCGGGCGCATGGTGTTCCGCGCCGCCATCGCCAACTTCAAGGACCTCGAAGTGGTCGCCATCAACGACCTGCTCGAGCCCGACTACCTGGCGTACATGCTGAAGTACGACTCGGTGCACGGCCGCTTCGACGGTGAAGTGTCGGTCGACGGCAACACGCTGGTGGTCAACGGCAAGAAGATCCGCCTGACCGCCGTCAAGGACCCGGCCGAGCTCAAGTGGGGCGAGGTCGGCGCCGACGTGGTGGTCGAGTCCACCGGCATCTTCCTGACCAAGGAAGGCGCGCAGAAGCACATCGACGCGGGCGCGAAGAAGGTCATCATGTCGGCCCCGTCCAAGGACGACACCCCGATGTTCGTGTACGGCGTGAACCACGAGACGTACAAGGGCGAGGCGATCATCTCCAACGCCAGCTGCACCACCAACTGCCTGGCCCCGGTGGCCAAGGTGCTCAACGACAAGTGGGGCATCAAGCGCGGCCTGATGACCACCGTGCACGCCGCCACCGCCACGCAGAAGACCGTCGACGGCCCGTCCAACAAGGACTGGCGCGGCGGCCGCGGCATCCTGGAAAACATCATCCCGTCGTCGACCGGCGCCGCCAAGGCCGTGGGCGTGGTGATCCCCGAACTGAACAAGAAGCTGACCGGCATGTCGTTCCGCGTGCCGACCTCCGACGTGTCGGTGGTCGACCTGACCGTCGAGCTGGACAAGCCCGCCAGCTACGCCGAGATCTGCGCCGAGATGAAGGCGCAAAGCCAGGGCGCGCTCAAGGGCGTGCTGGGCTACACCGAGGACAAGGTCGTCGCCACGGACTTCCGCGGCGATGCGCGCACCTCGATCTTCGACGCCGAAGCCGGCATCGCGCTGGACTCGACCTTCATCAAGGTCGTGAGCTGGTACGACAACGAATGGGGCTATTCCAACAAGGTGCTGGAAATGGCGCGCGTGGTGGCCAGGTAAGGCCGTCCAGGCTGCCCGCGCCGGCCGGGGCGCGCCGGGGGTCCCGTTGGCGGGATCTCGCGCCATCCCGCCGGCAATTCCAGCGATCGGCCGCCTGCGGGCGGGGCCGGGCCCGTGGAAATCCTGTTCCACGCCCGGCTTTGCTCTTACACTGATAAAGTGCTGGAAATACTGATGTGCAGCCTATGCAAGTGACGCCAATGTCATTCGCAACCTCCAATCTAACCTGGGCGAGATCATGGTGAACGTGGATACCAAGCTTCTCGTGATTTTTACCGAGTTGCTTAGCAAGCGGAACGCGACCTACGTCGCGGAAAAGATGCACATGACCGCGCCCGCGGTATCGCATTCGCTGGGCCGCCTGCGCGAGATCTTCGACGACCCGCTCTTCATCCGCGTACCGCACGGCCTCACGCCGACGCCGCGAGCCCTGGAACTGGGCCCCAAGATCCGCGACATGCTCGACCTGTGGTCCTCGATCAACGAGGGCGACGCCGACAATTTCGATCCCGCCACCGCCACCGGCACGCTCAACATCGGCTTCGCCGCCGAACTCGGCGATACGGTGTTCAACCGCTTCATCCTGCGCATCAAGCAGCTGGCGCCGGAGCTGCACATCAAGCTGGTCGAGTCGCACTCGTGGGAGTCCGACGTGGCCGCGATGCGCGGCAACGAGCTGGATCTGGCGTTCTCGCCGTTCCCGACCCGGCACCCCGAGATCGTGGAGGAGATGGTCACTTCGCTGAACCTCTGGGTGTGCGCGCGCAAGAACCATCCGGTGCTCAAGGGCACCTGCACGCTCGAGCAGTATCTCGACTGCGGCCACATCTTCATGGCGCACTCGGGCGGCACCAGCCGCCCGGCGCCGTCGCTGATCCCGCTGGACTACGCGCTGCAGCAGCGCGGGCTCAAGCGCAACGCCACGCTGACCGTGCATTCGTGGCGCGCGCAGTCCGAGCTGGCGGCGCAGACCGACCTGATCTTCACGGTCAACGCGCTGACCAAGGACATGGCCTGCGAGACCTACGGCCTCAACGCGTTCCCGCTGCCGGCCGAGATCAACACCACGCTGGGCCTGAACATGTTCTGGCACCGCAGCCGCAACACCCACCCGATGCTGGTGTGGGCGCGCGGGCTGTTCCGCCAGGTGGTGGGCGAATTCGTCGGCGTGCCGGCCGCCGCGCGCGGCCTGCACATCGTCGCCGAGCAGGACGAGCGGCAGTCCTGAGCGCCGCCGCGGCGCGGCTCGCCCAGAAGAAGAAACCGGCGCATCGCGCCGGTTTTTTTTCGTGGTCGCCGAGAGGATCCCGCCTGCCGCGGGCGGGGCGGTCAGCGCTTGGGGCGGAACTGGCAGTCCTGCTTGATGCAGTTGCCGTACAGCGACAGCGCATGCTCCTGCAGCGCGAAGCCGCGTTCGCTGGCGATGCTCTGCTGGCGCCGCTCGATCTCGGAATCGTAGAATTCCTCGACGCGGCCGCAGTCGATGCAGACCAGGTGGTCGTGGTGCCTGCCTTCGTTGAGTTCGAAGATAGCCTTGCCGGATTCGAAGTTGTTGCGCGAGAGCAGGCCCGCCTGCTCGAACTGGGTCAGCACGCGATAGACGGTTGCAAGGCCGATGTCCATCTGTTCGTTGAGCAGGATGCGATAAACGTCCTCCGCGCTCAGGTGGCGCTGCTCGCTGGTCTGGAAGATCTCGAGGATCTTCAGACGGGGTACGGTCGCTTTGAGACCGATATTTTTGAGGTCCGCCGGACTCGGCATGGGCGTGACTCCCTAGAGTACAATGTCTGGATTATTGAATCATAAGGGTTTTGGCGGCAAAAGTCGCCTCGGCGGTTGCCTGGGCGCCGCCGGCTGCCCCAGGCTGCGCCCGCGATGATGCATCGCCCCAGCCGTCCCGTGGCAATGGCCGCGGGGGCCGGAACCGGCACTTTCCTCTCCCTTCTAGAAGCGAGATACATGCGTTCATTTCGTTCGTCCGCCATGCGTCCGACGCTGGTTACTTCTGTGCTGGCCGCTGCCGTGCTGATGGCAGCGTGCTCCACTTATGACAATACGTCGCGCAAGCTCGCCAACGCGATCACGCCGTACCGTATCAACATCGTGCAAGGCAACTTCGTCTCGCGCGAGGCCGCGTCCCAGCTGCGCGAAGGGATGACGCGCGACCAGGTCAAGTTCCTGCTCGGCACGCCGCTGCTGACCGACGTCTTCCACGGCAACCGCTGGGACTACTTCTTCTCGTTCCGCCGCGGCAACACCCCGGTGGTGCAGCAGCGCCACTACACGGTCTTCTTTGACGGCGACAAGCTGGCCAAGTTCGGCGGCGACGAGCTGCCGTCCGAATACGAGCTGATCGCCGAGATCGACGGCATGAAGGCCCTGCAGGCCAACCAGCGTCCGCTGCGCCGGGAGATCGACGCGGCCGCGGCGGCTTCGGCGGTCGGCGCGACGCCGCCCGCGCAGCCCGCCGCCACCGCGGCAGCCGATGCCGCTGCTCCGGCCGCTCCGGCCGCCCCAACGGATGCAGCGGCGTCCAGCCCCGCCGGCAGCGCCGCCCCGGCCCCCGCCGCCAGCCCGATCTCCGGCAAGCTGACCGAGGATTCCGCCTCGGCGCCGGTCGGCGGCCAGCCGCCCGCGAACTGAATGTCCCGCCGGGCCGCCGCGCCCGGACACCGGCCGGCCGCGTGGCCGGCCTTTTTTTCCGCTAGCTGACACGCCATGAATATCGCCATCGCAGGTGCCTCCGGCCGCATGGGCCGCATGCTGATCGAACACGTTCTCGCCACCGCAGGCGTGACCCTGACCGGCGCGCTGGACGTGCCGGGCGCGCCGGCCCTGGGCCAGGACGCCGGGCTGGTGCTGGGCCGCGCCACCGGCGTGACGATCACGTCCGACATCGAGGCGGCGCTGGCCGGCGCCGACTGCCTGATCGACTTCACCCGCCCCGAAGGCACGCTGGCGCACCTCGCCGTGGCCGAGCGCCTCGGCGTCAAGATGGTGATCGGCACCACCGGCTTCGACGACGCCGGCCGCGCCGCGCTGGCCGCCGCCGCCGGGCGCATCGGCGTGGTCTTCGCCGCCAACATGAGCGTGGGCGTGAACGCCACCTTCAAGCTGCTGGAGATGGCGGCGAAGCTGCTGTCCTCGGGCTACGACATCGAGGTGATCGAGGCCCACCACCGCCACAAGGTGGACGCGCCGTCCGGCACCGCGCTGGCGATGGGCGAGGTGGTGGCCAAGGCGCTCGGCCGCGACCTCAAGACCTGCGGCGTGTTCGCGCGCGAAGGCCACACCGGCCCGCGCGACCCGCAGTCGATCGGCTTCGCCACCGTGCGCGGCGGCGACATCGTGGGCGACCACACCGTGATGTTCGCCGGCATCGGCGAGCGCATCGAGATCACGCACAAGTCGTCGAGCCGCCAGTCCTACGCCGACGGCGCGGTGCGCGCGGCGCTGTTCCTGGCCGACAAGCCCGCCGGCCTGTTCGACATGCAGGACGTGCTGGGCCTCAAGTAAGGGGGCCGTGCCGCGCCGTCTGTCCCGACGGTTATAATCGGCACTTTCGGCATTCCAGCGCAGGCGGGCGCCGCAAGGCAGCCCGCCGCTTTTCTTTTCCACGCTTTTCCGCCCGTCAACGCGCCTCGCCGTTGTCCTGAACATGCAAGACAAATACCTTCCCTCCGCCGTTGAACAAGCCGCCCAGCAACACTGGCAAGCCATCGATGCCTACCGCGTGACGGAACAGGCAACGCTGGCCGACGGCAGCGAGAAGCCGAAGTTCTATGCCTGCTCGATGCTGCCGTACCCGTCGGGCAAGCTGCACATGGGACACGTGCGCAACTACACCATCAACGACGTGATGGCGCGCCACCTGCGCATGACGGGGCACAACGTGCTGATGCCGATGGGCTGGGACGCGTTCGGCATGCCCGCCGAGAACGCCGCGCTCAACAACGGCGTGGCGCCGGCGGCCTGGACCTACGACAACATCGCGTACATGAAGAAGCAGATGCAGTCGATGGGCCTGGCCATCGACTGGTCGCGCGAGGTCGCCACCTGCAGCCCGGACTACTACCGCTGGAACCAGTGGCTGTTCCTCAAGATGCTGGAAAAGGGCATCGCCTACCGCAAGACCGGCACCGTGAACTGGGACCCGGTCGACCAGACCGTGCTGGCCAACGAGCAGGTCATCGACGGGCGCGGCTGGCGCTCGGGCGCGCTGGTGGAAAAGCGCGAGATCCCGATGTACTACCTGCGCATCACCGAGTACGCCGAGGAACTGCTGGGCGACCTCGACGGCCTCGGCTGGCCCGAGCGCGTCAAGATCATGCAGCAGAACTGGATCGGCAAGAGCGTGGGCGTGCGCTTCGCGTTCCCGCACGACATCGCCGGCGACGACGGCAAGCCGATCGGCGACGGCAAGCTGTACGTGTTCACCACGCGCGCCGACACCATCATGGGCGTGACCTTCTGCGCGGTCGCCGCCGAGCACCCGCTGGCCGCGCACGCGGCCGCCGCCAACCCGGCGCTGGCCGCCTTCATCGACGAGTGCAAGCACGGCTCGGTGATGGAAGCCGACATGGCCACGATGGAAAAGAAGGGCATGCCCACCGGCCTGAAGGTTACGCATCCGCTCACCGGCGAGCAGGTCGAGGTGTGGGTCGGCAACTACGTGCTGATGAGCTACGGCGACGGCGCCGTGATGGGCGTGCCCGCGCACGACGAGCGCGACTTCGCCTTCGCCAACAAGTACGGCCTGCCGATCCGGCAGGTGGTCGACGTGAAGGGCCAGCCGTTCTCCACCGAAGCGTGGCAGGAATGGTACGGCGACAAGGAGCACGGCACCTGCATCCACAGCGGCAGGTACGACGGCCTCGGCTACCAGGCCGCGGTCGAGGCGATTGCCGCCGACCTCGGCGCGAAGGGCCTCGGCGAGAAGAAGACCACCTGGCGTTTGCGCGACTGGGGCATCTCGCGCCAGCGCTACTGGGGCACGCCGATCCCGCTGATCCACTGCGAGGACTGCGGCGTGGTGCCGGTGCCCGAGCAGGACCTGCCGGTGGTGCTGCCCGAAGACCTGGTGCCGGACGGCACCGGCAACCCGCTGGCCAAGGACGCGCGCTTCCTCGCGTGCGCGTGCCCGTCGTGCGGCAAGCCGGCGCGGCGCGAGACCGACACGATGGACACCTTCATCGACTCGTGCTGGTACTACATGCGCTACACCAGCCCGGACGCCGCCGCGATGGTCGACGGCCGCAACGATTACTGGATGCCGATGGACCAGTACATCGGCGGCATCGAGCACGCCATCCTGCACCTGCTGTACGCGCGCTTCTGGACCAAGGTCATGCGCGACATGGGCCTGGTCGGGTTCGGCGAGCCGTTCACCAACCTGCTCACCCAGGGCATGGTGCTCAACGACACCTACTACCGCGAGGACGCGGCCGGCAAGAAGACCTGGTACAACCCGGCCGAGGTCGAGGTCAGCACCGACGAGCGCGGCCGTCCGCTGGGCGCCGTGCTCAAGGCCGACGGCCAGCCGGTGGTGATCGGCGGCGTGGAGAAGATGTCGAAGTCCAAGAACAACGGCATCGACCCGCAGGCCCTGATCGACCAGTACGGTGCCGACACCGCGCGCCTGTTCGTCATGTTCGCCGCGCCGCCCGAGCAGCAGCTCGAATGGAGCGGCTCCGGCGTGGAAGGCGCGTCGCGCTTCCTGCGCCGCGTGTGGAACTACGGCCATGCCAACGCCGGGGCGATCGCCGCGGCCGGCGCCGGCGCGCAGTACGGCGACGGCGACGCGGCGCTGCGCCGCGAGCTGCACGGCGTGCTCAAGCAGGCCAACTACGACTACCAGCGCATCCAGTACAACACCGTGGTGTCCGCCACCATGAAGATGCTCAACGCGCTCGAAGGCGCCAAGGCCGCCACCCCGGCCGCGCGCCGCGAGGGCTTCGGCATCCTGCTGCGCGTGCTGTACCCGGTGGTGCCGCACATCACCCACGGCCTGTGGCAGGAACTCGGCTACGCCACGCAGTACGGCGACCTGCTCGACGCGCCGTGGCCGCAGGTGGACGAATCCGCGCTGGTGCAGAGCGAGCTCGAACTGGTGCTGCAGATCAACGGCAAGGTGCGCGGCAGCCTGACGGTGCCGGCCGATGCCGACCGCGCCGCCATCGAGGCCGTGGCCGCCGCCAGCGAGACCGTCGCCAAGTTCGCCAACGGCGCCGCGCCCAAGAAGATCGTGGTGGTGCCGGGGCGCCTCGTCAACGTGGTGCTGTAAGGCACCGCCGCCACCAGCCTCAAGCCAAGCCCGTGACCAAGCCAAGGAGGGAGTTGCCCGGTATGGATCGACAGACCGACCGACACGCGGACCGACCAGCGCAGGACCGCCCCGCGCGGGGCCGGCGCATGGTCCTGGCGGCGCTGCTGGCGGCCGGCCTGGTGGCCGGCTGCGGCTTTCACATGCGCGGCAACGCGGACTTCGCGTTCAAGAAGCTGTACCTGAGCATCCCCGCCAACTCGCTGATGGGCTCGGACCTGCGCCGCGCCATCCGCAACGGCTCGGATACCGTGATCGTGGCCGACCCCAAGGAAGCCGACGCGCTGCTCGACGTGCTGCAGGACACGCGGACCAAGACCATCCTGTCGCTGACCACCACCGGCGTGGTGCGCGAATACCGGCTGACCCAGCGCTTCACCTTCCGCCTGCGCGATGCCGGCGGCCAGGAACTGATCGCGCCGTCGCAACTGGTGCTCACGCGCGACCTGACCTACAACGAAGCCAACACGCTGGCCAAGGACTACGAAGAGCAGCAGCTCTACCGCGACATGCAGCGCGACATCGTGCAGCAGCTGATCCGCCGGCTGGCCTCGGTCAAGGCGATCTGAGCCGCGCCGGCATGCAGCTCAAGCTCGACGGACTCGACGCCCACCTGCGCCAGGCCAAGGCACGCGGGCTGGCCCCGCTCTACGTGGTGCACGGCGACGAGCACCTGCTGGTGCTGGAGGCGGTCGACCGGCTGCGCCAGGCCGCGCGCGAGGCCGGCTTCAGCGAGCGCGAGGTGCTCTCCGCCGAGCGCGGCTTCAACTGGGGTCAGGTGGTCCAGGCGCAGCAGTCGATGTCGCTGTTCGGCGACCGCAAGATCGTCGAGCTGCGCATTCCCTCCGGCAAGCCCGGCAAGGACGGCGGCGAGGCGCTGCGCGCGGTGGCGGCCCAGCCCTCGCCCGACGTGCTGATGCTGGTCACGCTGCCGCGCCTGGATTTCGCCACGGCCAAGTCGGCGTGGTTCCAGGCGCTCGAAGGCGCCGGCGTCTCGCTCAAGATCGACGCGGTCGACCGCACCCGCCTGCCGGCCTGGGTGGGCGAGCGCCTCGCGCTGCAGCAGCAGCGCGTGGAGCCCGGCGAGCCGGGCCGGCGCGCGCTGCAGTTCGTCGCCGACAAGGTCGAGGGCAACCTGCTCGCCGCCCACCAGGAAATCCAGAAGCTCGGCCTGCTCTACCCGGCCGGCGTGCTGACCTTCGAGCAGGTGCACGACGCCGTGCTCAACGTGGCCCGCTACGACGTCTTCAAGCTCTCCGAAGCCATGCTCGGCGGCGACGTGCCGCGGCTGGTGCGCATGCTCGAAGGGCTGCGCGGCGAAGGCCAGGCCACGGTGCTGGTGCTGTGGGCGCTGACCGAGGAAATTCGCGTATTATCCAAGGTCCGGCAAGGGCTGGCCGCCGGCAAGCTGGCCGGCGTCCTGACGCGCGAGCTGCGCATCTGGGGGCCGCGCGAGAAGCTGGTGCCGCAGGCCGCGCAGCGCCTCTCGCTGGCGCAGCTCGAAGCCGCGCTGGCGATGGCCGCGAAGCTGGACCGGCAGGTCAAGGGCCTGCGCGCCGAGGGCATGCCGGCCGAGCCGTGGGACGGCCTGCTGCAACTGGCGCTGCTTGTTGCCAGGTAGACCCGGCCAGGTAGCCAGGTAGATTCGGCAAGGTAGACCCGGCCCGCTGCGGGCCTGCCACGATCCCTTCACGCCGCGCCGGCAAGATACACGCATTGAGGGCCGCGCTTTGCCGGCCAGGACTATGAACGAGCTCGATCTCAAGCAATACATGGAACGCGTCGGCCAGCAGGCCCGCGCCGCCTCGCGCGCGATGGCGCGCGCCTCCACCGCCGACAAGAACCGCGCGCTGCTGACCATCGCCGCCGCGATCCGCCGCGACGCCGCGCGCCTCAAGGCGGTCAACGCGCGCGACGTCGAGCGCGCCCGCGCCAACGGCCAGGACGCCGCCTTCATCGACCGCCTGACGCTGTCGGACAAGGCCATCGACGTGATGGCCGCCGGCCTCGAGCAGATCGCCGCGCTGGCCGACCCGATCGGCGAGATCAGCAACATGAAATACCGCCCGACCGGCATCCAGGTCGGCCAGATGCGCGTGCCGCTGGGCGTGATCGGCATCATCTACGAGTCGCGTCCCAACGTGACCATCGACGCGGCGGCGCTGTGCCTGAAGTCCGGCAACGCCACCATCCTGCGCGGCGGCTCCGAGGCGATCGAGTCCAACACCGCGCTGGCCGCGCTGGTGGCCGAGGGCCTGGCCGCGGCCGGCCTGCCGCAGCAGGCCGTGCAGGTGATCGAGACCATCGACCGCGCCGCCGTCGGCCGGCTCGTCACCATGACCGAATACGTCGACGTGATCGTGCCGCGCGGCGGCAAGAGCCTGATCGCGCGCCTGATGGAAGAGGCGCGCGTGCCGATGATCAAGCACCTCGACGGCATCTGCCACGTCTACATCGACGACGGCGCCGATCTCGACAAGGCCGTGCGCGTCTGCGACAACGCCAAGACCCAGCGCTACGCGCCGTGCAACACGATGGAGACGCTGCTGGTCGCCGCCGGCGTCGCCGCCGCGGCGCTGCCGCCGCTGTGCCGCATCTACCAGGAAAAGGGCGTGGAGCTGCGCGTGTGCGCCGCCACCCGCGCCACGCTGGAAGCCGCCGGCTTCACCGGCCTGGTCGACGCCACCGAACAGGACTGGCGCCTGGAATACCTGGCGCCGGTGCTGGCGATCCGCACCGTGGCCGGGCTCGACGAAGCCATCGCGCACATCAACACCTACGGCTCGGCGCACACCGATTCCATCATCACCGAGAACTACACCGCCGGCATGCGCTTCCTGCGCGAGGTGGACTCGGCCAGCGTGATGATCAACGCCTCGACGCGCTTCGCCGACGGCTTCGAGTACGGCCTGGGCGCCGAGATCGGCATCTCCAACGACAAGCTCCACGCGCGCGGCCCGGTCGGGCTGGAAGGCCTGACCTCGCTCAAGTACGTGGTGTTCGGGCACGGCGAGATCCGCACCTGAGCCGGGGCGGGGCGCCGCCGCCGCGTTTGCCGCAGGCCAACCAGTCCATCAGTCCACCAGTCCACCACCACAAAAGAAGCCAGATGCTCTGGGTCAAAGCGCTGCACATCGTCTTCGTCGTTTCCTGGTTCGCCGGCCTGTTCTACCTGCCGCGCATCTTCGTCAACCTCGCGCTCGAGACCGATCCGGCCGGGGTGCGGCGGCTGTTGCTGATGGCGCGCAAGCTGTACCGCTTCATGACCATGCTGGCGGTGCCGGCGCTGGCGTTCGGCCTGTGGCTCTATCTCGGCTACGGCATCGGGCGCGGCCCGGGGCAGGGCTGGATGCACGCCAAGCTGGCGCTGGTGCTGGTGCTGATCGGCTATCACCACGGCTGCGGCGTGCTGCTCGGGAAGTTCGAGGGCGGGCGCAACGCGCGCTCGCACACCTTCTACCGCTGGTTCAACGAGTTGCCGGTGCTGGTGCTGCTGGCGGTGGTGATCCTGGTGGTGGTCAAGCCGTTCTGAGGCCCGCGGCGGCCGCGTGGCGGCGCCAGCGCGCCGCGGCGTTTTCCCGTATCGTTTCCGGCTGGTTCCGTTTTCCCGTTTCCCCACCGTCCCAAGCGCCGTTGTCTCGCGCCACCCCCGTCCAGAGGACATGATGAGCAAGCAGGTCGACTACTATCTTTCCCCGCAATCGCCTTTCGTCTACCTAGGGCATGCACGCTTTGCCGCGCTGGCGGCGAAGCACGGCGTGCAGGTCAACCTCAAGCCCTGCGACCTGGGCAAGGTGTTCTCGGTGTCCGGCGGCCTGCCGCTGGCGCAGCGCCCGCCGCAGCGCCAGGCCTACCGGCTGGTGGAGCTGGCGCGCTGGAGCGAGTTCCTGGGCGTGCCGCTCAATCCGCACCCGACCTACTTCCCGGTCTCCGGCGACCCCGCCGCCCGGCTGATCATCGCCGTGCAGCTGGCCCAGGGCACCGCCCGCGCGATGGAGCTGGTCGGCGTGGTCGGCCGCGCGCTGTGGGCCGAGCAGCGCAACATCGCCGACGCCGCCACGCTGGTCCAGCTCGCCGACGGCATCGGCCTGGACGGCGCCGCCATGCTCAAGGCCAGCGAGGCCCAGGCGGTGCAGGCGGACTACGCCCGCCACACCCAGGACGCGATCTCCGCCGGCGCCTTCGGCGCGCCGTGGTTCGTCTACGAGGGCCAGCCCTACTGGGGCCAGGACCGGCTGGACTTCCTCGAGCGCGCCTTCGCGGCCGGCTGACGCCCCGCGGCGCGGTACACTGCGCGCTATCCGACCCCGTCCGCCGCGGCGGACGTTTTTGTTTGCAGGAAACCCCAAGCCATGTCCCAAGCCTTCTTTGCCCCTTGCCCGCGCGGCCTCGAAAGCGCGCTCGCCGAAGAGCTGCGTGAAATCGCGGCCCGGCCCGGCATGGCCACGCTCGCGCCGTTCCAGGTCCATCGCGAGATGCCGGGCGGCGTCACGTTCTCGGGCGAGATGGTGGCGGCCTACGCGGTCAACCTGCATTCGCGCATCGCCAGCCGCGTGCTGATGCGCGTGGCCGCGCGCGGCTACCGCCGCGAGGACGACATCTACGAGCTCGCGCGCGGCCAGCGCTGGGAACAGTGGTTCTCGCCGGACGAAACGCTGCGGGTGGACGTGACGGCACACCGCTCGCCGCTGCAGAGCCTGAATTTCATCGGCCTGCGCGTGAAGGACGGCGTCTGCGACGCCATGCGCGAGCGCCTCGGCGCGCGGCCCAGCGTGGACACCGTCAGTCCCGACGTGCGCATTTATGCGCACCTGACCGAGCATGACGTCACGCTCTACCTCGACACCTCGGGCGAGCCGCTGTTCAAGCGCGGCTGGCGCATGGAGAAGGGCGAGGCGCCGCTCAAGGAAAACCTGGCCGCCGGCATCCTGCGCCTGGCCGGCTGGGTGCCGGGCCAGACCGAACAGCCGTTCTACGACCCGATGTGCGGCAGCGGCACTTTCCTGGTGGAAGCCACCCAGGTGGCGCTGGGCCTGGCGCCGGGCGCGGGCCGCAGCTTCGCCTTCGAATGGCTCAAGGGCGCCGACACGCGCGGCTGGCAGGCGCTCAAGGCCGCCGCCCAGGCCGACGCCGACGCCGCGCGCAAGCGCGCCGCGGCCGATCCGCTGGAAATCGCCGGCAGCGACATTTCCACCGACCTGCTGTCGATGACCGAGGCCAACTGGCAGCGCGCCGGCCTGCCCGGCGAGCCGCGCCTGAAGCAGGTGGACGCGCGCTTCGCGCAGCCGCCGTTCGCCGCGCCCGGCATGCTGCTGATGAACCCGCCCTACGGCGAGCGCATCGCGGTGCGCGGCGAGCGCCGCCGTCCGCTCGACGAGGCGCCCGACGATGGCGTCGAGGACGAGGCCGCCAACCAGTTCGCCAGCGCCTTCGCCACCACGCTGAAGCAGAACTTCGCCGGCTGGCAGGTCTGGATCTTCACCGGCGACCTCGGCCTGCCGCGCCGGCTGCGCCTCAAGGAGTCGCGCCGCACGCCGCTCTACAACGGCAACATCGAGTGCCGGCTGTTCCGTTTCGACATGGTGCGCGGCGGCAATCGCGGCAATGGCGGTAGCGCCGGCAATGCCGGCGACGGCGCCGCGGCGCCGGCCTGACGCCGGGCGGGAAGCAAGGGCAGGCGGGCCAGCTCTTGGCCGCGCGCCGCCGGCCGGCTAGCGGCGGCCGGTGATGCGCTCGGGCTGGCGGCCGAAGTCCTGCAGGAAGTCGTGGAAGCTGACGATGGGCTCCTGCAGCAGGTGGCGCGGCAGGTCGAACAGCGCGTAGAAATAATCCTCGCGGCCCGCGCAGTGCTCGGCGGGCAGGCAGTATTGCTCCCAGTCGACGCAGGCCGGCGTGTACATGCCGTTGCCCGGCCAGAAGAAGGGCACGATGCGGCCCTCGCGCAGGCCTTCGATCAATGCCGCCGGCGCATCGTAGGCCTCGGCGGACTCCACCTGGCTCATCAGCCCGGCGCGCGTCTCGATCACCATCAGCGTGGCGTGGCCCTGCGCGGTCAGCATCAGGATGCCGGCCGGGTTGGGGAACAGGTAATACTCGACGAAGCCGTAGCGCGCGGTGATCTGGCGCACCCGGTCGCAGATCACCGGGTCCGACAGGAAGGAAAACGAGTGGCGCGTGAGCAGCTCGCGCAGCGTGCGCGACAGCGTGGTGAAGTATTGCTGCTGGAGCGCGTCGATCTCCTGGTCCAGCCGCTCCACCATGTTGCTGTCGTGCTTCTTGACGTAGCGGTCGATCAGGCCGTGGTTGAAGCCCTGCACGGCGATGCCTTCGTCGGCGGTGCCGGTCAGCAGGATGGTCTTGCACGGCAGGTCCTGCAGCGCCTGGCAGAATTCCAGCCCGTTCATCTGCGGCATCGAATAGTCCACCACGATCACGCCCGGCTGCACATAGCGGTTGATGTCGTGGATCTGCCGGTAGATGCGGTCGATGTCGAGCTGCACCGTGCGCCGCTCGGTCAGGAAGGTCAGGTCGTCGTGCGTCACGCGCACCGGCAGGAAGCCGGTGAAGCGCGTGTAGGTGTCGCGCACCCATTGCAGCGCCTCGCGCGGGTCGGTGAACGTCACCACCGGGCGCGCCGGGTCCATCTGGAACGCCAGGCTGTCGATGAACGATTTGCTGTCGTCGACGAGCACCGTCAGGATCGGGTGATGGAAGACCGACAGATTCCTGTCCTGGGGGTTGAATGTCATGTTGCGTTCGGCTTGGGCGTCTCTCGGACACCTCGGACGGGTGGATCGGCGTGGCCGGGACCGATGCGGCAGAGCGCTGGCGGCGGATCGGAGTCGGGGCGGGTCCGCCGCGCCGGCCGCACGCGGCACGGGTCGGACCGGTCCGCGGGCACACCGTGGCCGAAGACCGGAACCAGTATAGCGCGCCCGCGCCCCCGCGCAACCGGCGCGCGGCGGGGTCGAAGTAGGGGGTGGCCAGGCCCCGGAGCGGGGCCCGGCAATGGCGGCGGACACGGGAATACGGGCGCGCCCCGCGCCGGCCGCCCTGCGGCGTGCCTAGTCGATGGCCTTGCCCATGTCCTCGACCACCTTCTTGGCGTCGCCGAACACCATCATGGTCTTGTCCATGTAGAACAGCTCGTTGTCCAGCCCGGCATAACCGGCCGCCATCGAGCGCTTGTTCACGATGATGGTCTTGGCCTTGTAGGCCTCCAGGATCGGCATGCCGGCGATCGGCGAGCCGGGGTCGGTCTTGGCGGCCGGGTTGACCACGTCGTTGGCGCCCAGCACCAGCACCACGTCGGCCTGGCCGAACTCGCTGTTGATGTCCTCCATCTCGAAGACCTGGTCGTAGGGCACCTCGGCCTCGGCCAGCAGCACGTTCATGTGGCCCGGCATGCGGCCGGCCACCGGGTGGATGGCGTATTTCACCGTCACGCCCTTCTCGGTCAGCTTCTCGGTCAGTTCCTTGAGCGCGTGCTGCGCGCGCGCCACCGCCAGGCCGTAGCCGGGCACGATGATCACGGTCTCGGCATTGCCCATCAGGAAGGCCGCGTCGTCGGCCGAGCCGGACTTGACGTTGCGCTGCTGCTGCGCGCCCCCCGCGCTGCTCGCGGCCGCGCCGCCGAAGCCGCCCAGCAGCACGTTGAAGAACGAGCGGTTCATGGCGCGGCACATGATGTACGAGAGGATCGCGCCGCTCGAGCCCACCAGCGAGCCGGCGATGATCAGCATCGGGTTGTTCAGCGAGAAGCCGATGCCCGCCGCCGCCCAGCCCGAGTACGAGTTCAGCATCGACACCACCACCGGCATGTCGGCGCCGCCGATCGGGATGATGATGAGCACGCCCAGCACGAAGGCGAGCGCCAGCATCACCAGGAACGGCAGCCAGCTCTGCGACAGGAAGAAGATCACGCCGAAGCCGATCATCGCCACCGCCAGCAGCAGGTTCAGCCAGTGCTGGCCGGCGAACGACACCGGCGCGCCCTGGAACAGGCGGAACTTGTAGCGCCCGGCCAGCTTGCCGAACGCGATCACCGAGCCGGAGAACGTGATGGCGCCGACGAAGCAGCCGATGAACAGCTCGATGCGGTTGCCCAGCGGGATCTCGTGCGAGCCGGCCGGCGTGATGCCGAAGGCGGCCGGCTCGGCCACCGCCGCCACCGCGATGAACACCGCCGCGAGGCCGATCAGCGAGTGCATCGCCGCGACCAGCTCGGGCATCTTGGTCATCTCGACCTTCCTGGCCACGTAGGCGCCGATGCCGCCGCCCACCACCAGCGCGCCGAGGATCAGCGCCAGCCCTTCGCCCACCGGCGACTGGCCCGCGCCGAGCGCGAGGAATTCGTTCTTGAGCTTGACGATGAGCGCCAGCGTGGTCAGCGCCGCGATCAGCATGCCGGCCATGCCGAAGGCATTGCCGCGGCGCGCGCTGCTCGGGTGCGACAGGCCCTTGAGCGCCTGGATGAAGCACACCGAGGCGACCAGGTAGAGCAGGGTGACGAGGTTCATGCTCATTTGCCGTGCTCCTTGTCCGCGCCGCCGTCCTTCGCGCCGTTCTTCGCCCTGGGTTCCTTCTTCTTGAACATCTCCAGCATGCGCTGGGTCACCAGGAAGCCCCCGAACACGTTGACCGCGGCCAGCGCCACCGCCAGCGTGCCCATGGTGCGGCCGACCAGGCCCTCGGTCAGGCCGGCGGCCAGCATGGCGCCGACGATGATGATGGCCGAGATCGCGTTGGTCACGGCCATCAGCGGGGTGTGCAGGGCCGGCGTCACCGTCCAGACCACGTGGTAGCCCACGTAGATCGCCAGCACGAAGATGATCAGGTTGATCACCGTGTGGTTCACCATTTCCATCGTCTTCTCCTCCGTTGCCTGAATGCCTTGCCTGCCTGCGATGCCGCGCGCGCGGTTGTCCGCGTTCTCGTGCGCGGCCCGGCGCGGCGCCCGGCTGGCTCGCCGGGCGCCGCGTGCCGCCTACACCTTCTTGATTTCCTTGATGCCGTTGTGGTCGTCCACCAGGATGACCTTCGGCTTGTAGGTGGCGATTTCCTCGTCGCTCATCGGCGCGTAGGTGCAGATGATCAGGTGGTCGCCCAGGTGCGCGCGCCGCGCTGCCGCGCCGTTGAGCGAGATCTCGCCGGTGCCGCGCGCGCCCTTGATGATGTAGGTGGAGAAACGCTCGCCGTTGTTGACGTTGTACAGCTCGATCTTCTCGAACTCCTTCATGTCGGCCGCGTCGAGCAGGTCCTCGTCGATGCCGCACGAGCCCTCGTAGTGGAGATCCGCCTGTGTCACGGTGACACGATGGAGCTTGGCGCGGAGCATGATGCGTTGCATGGGTGATACGTCCTTGGTTTGTTGCCGTGTGAGCCCGCGGGCAAGCCCGGCGGGCCGCTGGGAAAGGTTCCGGCGCGCGTGCGCCGGCCGTGCCGGCGGATGCCGCGGCGGCGCGAAGGCGCCCGGCCGCAACCGCCTGGCGCCATTCTAAGGCGCGCGGGCCGCGGCGGGCCCGCGCGCGCCTTCAGCTGGCACCGCGGATTACCTGGCCGTCCTTGCACATCAGGCAGGCCGCCACGATGTCGTCTTCCAGGTTCAGCACGAACTGGCCGTCCTTGTCGATGATGAGCTTGAGGAAGTCGAGCACGTTGCGCGCGTAGAGCGCCGAGGCGTCGGCCGCCACCATGCTGGCCAGGTTGGTATGGCCGACCAGCGTGACGCCGTGGCGCTCCACCACTTCGTCGGCCACCGTGAGCGGGCAGTTGCCGCCCTGCGCCGCGGCCAGGTCGACCACCACCGAGCCCGGCTTCATGGCCTGCACGGTCTCTTCCCTGAGCAGCACCGGCGCCTGGCGGCCCGGGATCAGCGCGGTGGTGATGACGATGTCGGCCTGCCTGGCGCGCTCGTGCACCAGCTCGGCCTGGCGGCGCATCCAGTCCGGCGGCATGGGCCGCGCGTAGCCGCCCACGCCTTGCGCGATCTCGCGCTCCTCGTCGGTGACGAACGGCACGTCGAGGAACTTGGCGCCCAGCGATTCGATCTGCTCCTTCACCGCGGGCCGCACGTCGGAGGCCTCGATCACGGCGCCGAGCCGCCTGGCGGTGGCGATGGCCTGCAGCCCGGCCACGCCCGCGCCTAGGATCAGCACGCGCGCGGCCTTGACGGTGCCGGCGGCGGTCATCAGCATCGGCATGAAGCGCTGGTAATGATAGGCGGCGACCAGCACGGCCTTGTAGCCGGCGATATTGGCCTGCGAGGACAGCACGTCCATGCTCTGCGCGCGCGTGGTGCGCGGCGCGGCTTCGAGCGCGAAGGCGGTGAGCGTGGCGCGCGCCATGCGCGCGTTGTTGTCGGCATCGAACGGGTTGAGCATGCCGACCAGCGCGGCGCCCGGCGTCATCAGCGCGAGCTCGGCATCGTCCGGCGCGCGCACCTTGAGCACCAGCTGCGCGCCCAGCGCCTGGGCCGCGGTGCCGATGGTGGCGCCGGCCGCCTCGTAGGCCGCGTCGGGCTGGCTGGCGCGCACGCCGGCGCCCGACTGCACGATGACCTGATGGCCCTGCGCGACGTACTTCTTGACCGTCTCGGGGGTGGCGGCGACGCGGGTCTCACCTGCCCGCGTCTCCTGCGGGATGCCGATGTGCATCGTCAATTTCTCCTTTTGATGGCGTCTTCGAGGCGCTGTCAAAATGAACCTGGCGATGCGGCGCGGCAAGGCGGTGCGCCCGACCAGAACCGCTTCGCTTCATTCTGACAATGCCGCTGCTCTGCTCTGCTTTGCGGGCGGACGTCCCGGACCCTGTGCCGGGTCCTCGTATTTCTGCGCCGCGTGCTCGCGCCGCATGTCTGCGCCGCGGTTCGTGCCGCATGTTCGCACCGCGGTTCGCACACGCGGCCGGAGCCGGGCCCGGCGCACAATTTTTCCGCAGCTTACAGGAAACTGACGATCAATGGTGACTGGCCGTTCGGCTTTTGCGCAACAGGGCCGCGGCCGCGTCTTTATGCGCCCGCTCGGCGCGCCGCCGCTTTCTTGACACCGATTTGAGATGCGCTCCCGTACTGTGGCGCTCGCCGTGCGGCCGGTGCCGCGCGGCAGCGCCGACGGCGCTTTCCCGTCGATGTCCCTGTTTTCCGCAAGCCATCCAATGACTGTCTTTCGCTTCGCTGCTCCGCGCGCCTGCGCCGCTTTCCTGTCCGGCGCCGCGCTCCTGTCCGCCATGTCCGGCGCCCATGCCGACACCGCGCCCGACACCGCTCCCGATGCCGCCGCAGAAGCCTCGCCGCATACGTTCTCGGCCAACGTGACGCTGGCCAGCGAATACCGCTACCGCGGCCTGATGCAGACCAACCGCCGCCCGGCCATCCAGGGCGGGTTCGACTACGCGCATTCGAGCGGCTTCTACATCGGCAACTGGAACTCGAGCATCAGCTGGCTCGACGACAGCAACCCGGACGTGTCGGCGCCGATCGAGATGGATTTCTACGCCGGCTTCAAGAACACGGTGACGATCGCCGGGCTGGAGTGGAACTACGACGCCGGCGTGCTGCAGTACTACTACCCGGGCGACTACCCGGCCGGCTTCACGAGCCCGAACACCACAGAGCTTTATGTTGGCGCCGGCTACGGCCCGGTGTTCCTGAAGTACTCGCAGTCGATGACCAACCTGTTCGGCTTCGCCGACAGCCGCTACAGCTACTACGTGGACCTGAGCGCGAACGTGCCACTGGATTTCTGGGGCCTGACGGCCAACGCGCACGTCGGCTACCAGGGCGTGAAGCACGTCGACAACGCCTCGTACACGGACTGGAAGCTGGGCCTGACCAAGGACCTGGGCAAGGGTTTCGCGCTGGCGGTCGCGTATATCGACACCAATGCGCGCCGCTCGGTCTACACCAATGCGCCGGGCCGCTACATCGGGCGCGCGACCGCGTTCGCGTCGCTGACCAAGACCTTCTGAGCGCGGCCGTCTTGATGCCTTCTTGATGGCGCCGGCGGCAATCCTTGCATCAACTTGAGGCGGCCCTGCATAGCATGATTCCATCTACCACAGACGATCCGCCGCGCGCGGATCCCGTCCTCATGCGACAGTCGAGTCTTGCCGTGGCCTTCGTTTCCGTGCCGCGCCGCCGTGCCGGCGCCAGTGCCCGCACAGTCCGTGCCGCCCACGCCGCCCATGCCGAAGCGGCGCGCGGCGCCGCGCCTTCCATCTTGCCCACGCGGCCCGCCGCCGACACGGCGTGCGCCTGGATCCGCCTGCGCCTGGCGGTGGCATCCAGCCAGGTCTTCGCGCTACGCCAGTCGCTGCATGCCGCGATCGGCAAGCTGGTGCGCATCTACGTGGTCGAGGTGGACCACCGCCACGGCGAGACCACGGTGCACGTGGAAGTCGAGCGCGGCGGCCGCGACGCCGCCATGCACGCCATCATGACGGCGCTGCCGGCCGCCGAGTTCGGCGTGACCACGCCGCTGGGGCAAGACCATGCCGCGCACTGAGCCCGCGGCGCCGGCGAGCGGCCTGCGCCGGCCGGGCGGCAGCGGGCTGTGGCTGCCGATGGTGACGCCGCTCAAGGGCGGCGAGCCGGACCTGGCGTGCGCCCAGCGCCTGGCCGCGCACTACGCGGCCAGCGGCATGGACGGCCTCGTCATCCTCGGCACCACGGGCGAGGGCGGCCTGCTCTCGCCGGCGGAGCGGCTGATGTTTACCGCCGCGGTGCTGGAGGCGGTCAACGGCGCGCTGCCGGTGATGGCCGGCGTGGGCGGCGTGGATACCCGCGCGGTGTGCGCGCAGGTGCGCCAGCTCGACCGCTTCGACCTGGCCGGCTACCTGGTGCCGCCACCGTACTACCTGCGCCCCGGCGACGACGGCATCGCCTGGCATTTCGAATGCGTGGCGCAGGCCACCTGGCGCCCGCTGATGCTCTACAACGTGCCGCGCCGCACCGGCTGCGCGCTGTCGCCGGCGCTGGTGCGGCGCCTGGCCGCGCATCCGCGCATCGTGGCGGTCAAGGAGTGCGACGCGGCCGGGCTGCGCGCGCTGGCCGGCTGCGAGGCGCTGTCGGTGTTCTGCGGCGAGGACGAGGCGATGCTCGGCCACCTGCTGGCCGGCGGCGACGGCGTGGTGCCGGCCAGCGCGCACATCCGCCCCGACCTGTTCGTGCGGCTGGCGCGGCTGGCCGAGGCGGGCCGGCACGAGGCCGCGCGCGCGCTGTTCGCGCACCTGGCGCCCTTGATCGCGCTGCTGTTCTCCGAGCCCAATCCGGGCCCGGTCAAGGCGGCGCTGGCCCTGTGCGGGCTGGCCGGCGCCGAGGTGCGCCGGCCGCTGATGCCGGCCAGCCGGGCGCTGTGCGCGCGGCTCGAGCAGGCGATCGGCCTGCTGCCGTCGGCGCGGGACCTGGAAGGCACTTTGCTGCCGGCCTGAAGCGCGGCCGGGCGCGCCGGACGCGCCCGGCGCCGGTGCACGAAAGGGCGGCAACCGGTAGAATGCCGGATTGCCTAAATTTTGTGCATCATGTCACACGACTGGAAAGCCAGCGTCACCGTCGCCGCGGTCATCGAACGCGGCGGCCGTTTCCTGCTGGTGGAAGAAGAAACGCCCGCCGGCCTGCGGCTGAACCAGCCCGCCGGCCACCTCGATCCCGGCGAGAGCCTGGTGCACGCGGTCATCCGCGAAACGCTGGAGGAGACCGCGCACACCTTCGAGCCGCGCGCGCTGCTGGGCTGCTACATGGCCCGCGCCGCGTCGGCCGGCAGCGCCACGCGGCCCGGCGGCGACATCACCTACGTGCGCTTCGCCTTCACCGGCGAGCTGGGCGCGCTCGACGCCGGGCGCCAGCTCGACGTGGGCATCGTGCGCACCGTGTGGATGAGCGCGGACGAGATCCGCGCGTGCCCGGAGCGCCACCGCACGCCGCTGCTGCTGGCGTGCATCGAGGACTACCTGGCGGGCAAGCGCTTCGCGCTCGACGCGCTCTACACCCATGTCTCGGTGCAGGGCGGCGGGAGCCTGGCATGAGCGGCGGCACAAGCGGCAAGCGCGTGGTGGTCGGCATGTCGGGCGGGGTGGATTCCTCCGTGACCGCGTGGCTGCTCAAGCAGCAGGGCTACGAGGTGATCGGCCTGTTCATGAAGAACTGGGAGGACGACGACGACGGCGAATACTGCTCGACCCGGCAGGACTGGCTCGACGTGGTCTCGGTGGCCGACCTGATCGGCGTGGACGTGGAGGCGGTCAACTTCGCCGCCGAGTACAAGGACCGCGTGTTCGCCGATTTCCTGCGCGAGTATTCGGCCGGCCGCACCCCCAATCCCGACGTGCTGTGCAACGCCGAGATCAAGTTCAAGGCCTTCCTCGACCATGCCATGTCGCTGGGCGCGGACACCATCGCCACCGGCCACTATGCGCGCGTGCGGCAGGCGCAGAGCGGCCGCTTCGAGCTGCTCAAGGCGTTCGACCACACCAAGGACCAGAGCTACTTCCTGCACCGGCTGAACCAGGCGCAGCTGTCGCGCACGCTGTTCCCGCTCGGCGAGATGCCCAAGACGCGCGTGCGCGAGATCGCCGCCGAGATCGGCCTGCCCAACGCGAAGAAGAAGGATTCCACCGGCATCTGCTTCATCGGCGAGCGGCCGTTCCGCGATTTCCTCAACCGCTACCTGCCGACCAGCCCGGGGCCGATGAAGACGCCCGACGGCAGGGAAGTCGGCCAGCACATCGGCCTGGCGTTCTACACGCTGGGCCAGCGCAAGGGCATCGGCCTGGGCGGCAGCCGCGAAGGCAGCGGCGACGCCTGGTACGTGGCGCGCAAGGACATGGCGAGCAATACGCTGTACGTGGTGCAGGGCCACGACCATCCGTGGCTGCTGACGCCGGTGCTCGACGCCGCCGACCTGTCGTGGGTGGCGGGCGAGGGCCCGGCGGCGGGCACGGCGCTGTCGGCCAAGACGCGCTACCGGCAGAGCGACGCGCCGTGCGTGGTGGCCGCGCTGGCCGGCGACGCGCTGCGGCTGGCGTTCGCCGAGCCGCAGTGGGCGGTGACGCCGGGCCAGTCGGCCGTGCTGTACCAGGGCGATGTCTGCCTGGGCGGCGGCATCATCCGGTAGCGCGGCGCGCGGCCCGGGGCGCCGTGCATGCCCCGGCGGCTCGCGCGCCTAGGCGCGCGGCGGCTCGGTGTCGATGAACGACTGGCGCTTGGCCAGCTTGTCCTGGTAGGCCGCCAGGCGCGGGTGGCGCTCGCGCCAGGGGATGTCCGCGAAGCGGAAGTCCAGGTACGACAGCGCGCAGCCCACCGCCACGTCGGCCAGCGAGTAGTGGTTGTCGCAGCACCACGGGCGGTCGGCCAGGCCGTCGGCGATGGCCGTCACCGCCGAGTCGATCTTGCCGAGCTGGCGCCTGACCCAGCGCTCGCTGCGCTGGGCGGGCTCGCGCTGGGTGTGCTCCAGGCGCGCCAGCAGCGCGGCGTCGAGCAGGCCGTCGGCGAGCGCTTCCCAGCAGCGCACTTCCACGCGCTCGCGGGCGCCCTGCGGGATCAGCCGGCTGACCGGCGTGAGCGTGTCGACGTACTCGACGATCACGCGCGAGTCGAAGATCGCGCCGCCGTCTTCCATCACCAGGCACGGCACCTTGCCGAGCGGGTTGAACTGGCTGATGGTGGTGTCGGGCGACCACACATCCACTTCCACCATCTGGTAGTCGATCTTCTTTTCCGCCATCACCACGCGCACCTTGCGCGCGTAAGGACTGGTCTGCGATGCATACAGCTTCATGGACTCCCCTCGAGCTTGTTATGAAGTGCATCGGCGCTCTCTGGCACGACGGGCCGCGCGCGGGGGCGTCCGGCCGGCATGCCCGATGCACTTCATAACAGGCTAGTGGATTGGCGAGCGGGAGTATACCCGTGCCACGTGCCCGGCACGTGGCGGCGGCACGCCAACGCCGCGCCGGTGTCGTGGTGCCGATACGCGCGGGCGCGCCATGCCCGCGGCGGCGGCCACAGAACGGCTGCCACGATGGTAAAATGCCCGCTTTCCACCGCGCCGCCGGTCGGTTGGCGCGCCTGATTGGTCTCTTTCGATCTGTTGACGGGCGCTCTCGACGCCAGATCGCGGCAGGCCGCCGTCCTTTCCCTTCCTTCCGGTCTTCCAGCATGTCCACGTCCTCGCTCTCCCCGCTCACCGCCCTGTCTCCCATCGACGGCCGCTATGCCTCCAAGGCCGACGCGCTGCGCGAGTGGCTCTCGGAAGCCGCCTTCATGCGCAACCGCGTCAAGGTGGAGGTGCACTGGCTGATCGCGCTGTCGCAGGCCGGCCTGCCCGACATGCCGAAGTTCTCGCCGGCGTCCGAGGCCGCGCTGCTGGCGCTGGTGGACAACTTCACCGAGGCGCACGCCGCGCGCATCAAGGAAATCGAGGCCGTCACCAACCATGACGTCAAGGCCGTCGAGTACTGGCTCAAGGAGCAGGTCAAGGGCAACGCCGAGCTGGAAGCCGCCAGCGAGTTCATCCACTTCGCCTGCACCTCGGAAGACATCAACAACACCTCGCACGGCATGATGCTCAAGGGCGCGCGCGACGTGGTGGTGGTGCCGGCGCTGCAGCGCGTGCACGCGCGCCTGGTGGAGCTGGCGCGCGCCAACGCGCGCCAGCCGATGCTGTCGCGCACGCACGGCCAGCCGGCCAGCCCGACCACGCTGGGCAAGGAAATGGCCAACGTGGCGGCGCGCCTGGGCCGCGCCATCGAGCGCATCCAGCGCGTGGAGCTGCTGGGCAAGATGAACGGCGCGGTGGGCAACTACAACGCGCACCTGTCGGCCTACCCGTCGTTCGACTGGGAGGCGTTCTCGAAGCAGGTGATCGAGTCGCGCCTGGGCCTGACCTTCAACCCGTACACCATCCAGATCGAGCCGCACGACTACATGGCCGAGCTGTTCGACGCCATCGCGCGCGCCAACACCATCCTGATCGACCTGAACCGCGACGTGTGGGGCTACATCTCGGTGGGCTACTTCAAGCAGAAGACCAAGGCCGGCGAGATCGGCTCGTCGACCATGCCGCACAAGGTCAACCCGATCGACTTCGAGAACTCGGAGGGCAACCTGGGCCTGGGCAACGCGGTGCTGCGCCACCTGTCGGAGAAGCTGCCGCTGTCGCGCTGGCAGCGCGACCTGACCGACTCCACCGTGCTGCGCAACATGGGCGTGGCGCTGGGCTACAGCCTGCTGGCCTACGAGGCCTGCCTGCGCGGCCTGGGCAAGCTCGAAACCAACCCCGAGCGCCTGCACGAAGACCTCGACAACTGCTGGGAAGTGCTGGCCGAGCCGGTGCAGACCGTGATGCGCCGCTTCGGCGTGCCCAATCCGTACGAACAGCTCAAGGAGCTCACGCGCGGCAAGGGCATCTCGCGCGAGGCGCTGCGGACCTTCATCGGCGGCCTGGCGATTCCCGACGACGCCAAGCAGCTGCTGCTGGAAATGACCCCGGCCAGCTACATCGGGCGCGCCATCAGCCTGGCCGAGTCGGTTTCGGCTTCCTGACGCGGCCCGGCGCCACGAAAAACCACCCCGCGGGGTGGTTTTTTTTCGTCCGGCGGCGGGCGCGGCGGAATGTCACTTCAAATGGTTTGAATGAATCCATGAATTTCAGACCGTTCGCTGGGCTGCCCGCCGCACAATAATGCGAGAATTCAACGGCGGGCGGCCCGTCCGCCGCCGTTGTCTTTTTGCAGAAGTCGATGAAACGCCCGTCACGGGCAGGGGTCTCCCATGCATTCGCAAGTCAAGACCGGCGCGCGCGCCGGGGCTGCCTCGCCACAATCGTCCGCCGCCGGCTACGGCGCGACCGCGATCGGCCTGCACTGGATCATCGCGCTGATGATCTTCGCCGCCTTCGCGCTCGGCCTTTACATGACCGGCATTCCGGGCCTGTCGATGCTCAAGCTCAAGCTGTTCTCGTGGCACAAGTGGCTGGGCGTGACGGTGTTCGCCGTCGCCGTGCTGCGCGTGCTGTGGCGCGCCACCCACCGCGCGCCGGCGCCGGCCGCCGGCACGCCGGCCTGGCAGGCCGCCGCCGCGCACGGCGCCCACATGCTGCTGTACGTGCTGATCCTGGTGGTGCCCGTGACCGGCTACCTGTATAGCTGCGCCGCCGGCGTGCCGGTGGTCTACCTGGGCATCGTGCCGCTGCCGTCGCTGATCGGGCCGGACGACGTGCTCAAGGAGATCCTCAAGCAGACGCACATCTGGCTGAACTACCTGATGGCCGCCATCGTCGTAATCCATGCGGCCGCGGCGATCAAGCACCAGTTCATCGAGCGCGACGGCACGCTGGCCCGCATGCTGCCGTTCCTGAAGTAATCCGCAACCGCCGGAATCAGCGGAATATCCGACCCCGAGGGCGCAGGCCCTCTCAGCGACAGGAGTTTTTGATGAAACGCATTCCCCGCCCGAGCGCGCTCCTGATGGCCGCTACGCTGGCCAGCGCCGGTATCGCCGCCAATCTCGCCTGGGCCCAGGTCGACGCCGGCAAGAGCTCGGTCACCGCCACCGCCCGCCAGATCGGCGTGCCGATGGAAGGCAAGTTCAAGAAGTTCGACGCCGCCGTCTCGTTCGACCCGGCCAAGCTGGCCACTTCCTCGGCCAAGGTCGAGATCGACGTCGCCAGCTTCGAGATCGGCGACGCCGAGACCACCAAGGAGGTCAAGGGCGGCGAGTGGTTCGACGCGGCCAAGTACCCCAAGGCGGTGTTCCAGTCCACCAGCATCAAGGCCGGCGCCGCCGGCAAGTTCGAGGTGGCGGGCAAGCTCACCATCAAGGGCAAGACCGTGGACGTGGTGGTGCCCGCGACCTACCGCCAGGACGCCGCCAGCCAGGTGTTCGACGGCGTGCTGCCGATCAAGCGCACCGCGTTCAACATCGGCGACGGCGAATGGAAGGACACTTCCGTGGTCGCCGACGACGTCCAGATCAAGTTCCACATCGTGACCTTGGCCAGGAAGTGAGCGCGCCGCGCCCGCTGCCATTCTCGTTTTATCGCTGTCCGTTCCATTTTTCCGCCGGAGAACTCATGAAACTGCGTACCATCCTCGCCGCCGCCGCGGCCATCACCGCCAGCGCCGCGTTCGGCGTGGCCTCCGCCAACTCGGTGACCTACAACCTCGATCCGACCCATACCTACCCGAGCTTCGAGGCCGACCACCTGGGCGGCCTGTCCGTCTGGCGCGGCAAGTTCGACAAGTCGAGCGGCACGGTGACGCTGGATCGCGCGGCCAAGACCGGCTCGCTCGACGTCAAGATCGATCCCGCCTCGGTCGACTTCGGCAACGCCAAGCTGAACCAGCACGTCAAGGGCCCGGACATGTTCGACGTCGATGCCTTCCCGGACGCCTCCTACAAGGGCAAGTTCTCCAAGTTCAACGGCGACGTGCCGACCGAGGTCGACGGCGTGCTGACGCTGCACGGCGTGTCCAAGCCGGTCAAGCTGGAGATCCGCGAGTTCAAGTGCATCCAGCACCCGATGCTCAAGCGCGAAGCCTGCGGCGCCGACGCCGTCGGCACTCTCAACCGCGCCGACTTCGGCATCGACTACGGCGTGAAGATGGGCTTCAAGCCCCAGGTCAAGCTGGCCATCCAGGTCGAAGGCGTGAAGGTGGACTGAACGCGCGGCATGCCGGGGCGGCGCCCCCGGCACGCGGCACGGCAAGGGCCGGGGAGCGATCCCCGGCCCTTTTTTCGTTGGCGCGGCCCGGCGCGGCGGACACCGCGCGCGGCGCCGCCGCGTTATGTTGTCCGCACCTGGCGGCCACAGTACAATGAATCGTTAGGAATCAGTTACAGTCTCATCCAGTCGACGATTCCGCTCGGTTCAGCCATTTCCCGCTCACAGTCACCAGGGTGTAGTCGCGTGCGTGCCTGCCATCAGACGAGGACGCCCATGCCCGCAACCGATTACCGACATGTATCCCAGCAGTACCCCTTGATGCCGGCCTAGCATAGCGATCGCAGCGATCCCCTCGCCGTACGAGCTGTACCCGGCCAAGTCAGGCAAGGACTGGCCGGCCGGCAGCGTTTCTCGGATTTCTCTGGCGCCATACCGTGTACTCCCAAACGCAAATCGATCCGGTGGTCAGCTTCCGCAACTCGCAGGGCGAGCAGGTGCGGGGCACAATTATCAATCTCCAGAGAAAATCTCTGGTGATGGAAATCTACAACCCGTACTCGATCGTTCAGGTCAGCGAGGTGCTGAGCGAGCTGAGTGTGCGCATGGGCAGCAAGAACGCCTACCTGGGCAAGGCGGTGGTGATGAGCCTGGTGAACACCGGCCTCACCGCGGTGGTCTCCCTCACGCTCATCGACGAATGGCGCGAGCTGAGCGACCTCACCAACGAGCCCAAGTCGGTCGGCCGCGAAGCGCAGTTGTTCATCAACGACTGGGACGCGCGCTTCAACATCCGGCGCGACTACCAGATCGTGGTCAACGAGATGCGCGCGTTCCTGTCCGAAGTCTCGCGCTGGGTCGAGCAGGTGGACCTGACCGAGAACCTGCCCAAGGTCGACGGGCGGCTGCGCGAGGACGTGTTCTACGAGCTGGCCACGCCGATCATGCTCAAGACCAAGACCTACCTGGACCGCCTGGAAGGCGAGGCCGAGCAGGTCGACGCGGAGATCGCGCCGGTGCACCGCACCTACGCGCAGTCCGCGCTGCACCCGCTGCTGCTGCGCGCGCCGTTCGTCTACCGCACCTTCACCAAGCCGCTCGGCTATGCCGGCGACTACGAGATGGTCAACCAGATCCTGAGCGATCCGCAGCAGGGCCCGACCACCTACTTCCAGATCGTCAACACGGCCTTCCTCAAGGCCGCCGTGGCCACCGCCCACCGCAACCGCATCGACCTGCTGGTCGATTTCCTGTCGCGCCAGGCCGACGCCGCGCGCGCGGCCGGGCGCCCGTTCCGCGTGCTCAACGTGGGCTGCGGGCCGGCCTTCGAGATCCAGCGTTTCGTGCGCGAGTATCCGCAGCCCGAGCTGCTGTCGTTCCAGCTGGTCGACTTCAGCGAGGAGACGCTGGCCTATACCAAGGCCTCGATCGAGCGCTCGGCCGCCGCGGCCGGCCACAAGGACAAGGTGGCGGTGGAGATGGTGCACCAGTCGGTGCACGAGCTGCTCAAGCGCAAGATCGCGCCCGACGACGCCAGCCTGCGCGAGTTCGACGCGGTGTACTGCGCCGGCCTGTTCGACTATCTCTCGGACAAGGTGTGCGCGCGCCTGCTCAGCTATTTCGCCGCGCGCACGCGGCCCGGCGGACAGTTGCTGGTGACCAACGTCCATTCGGCCAATCCCGAGAAATTCGGCATGGAACACCTGCTGGAGTGGTACCTGATCTACCGCGACGAGGCCAGGATGAGTATGCTGCTGCCCGAACAGTCGAGCGGGCACAGACTCTACGTCGACCAGACCGGCGTCAACGTGTTCGCGGAAGCGACCATATCCTGAACCCCCGTTCCGCCATACCAGCGACACACCAGCAGCCGGCCCAGCCATGAGCACCAATCAACTTTACGCGGGTTACCAGACCGAGCTGGCGGACTTCCGCCTGGCCTTCAGCCGCGGCGGCGCCTATACCGCCATCGTGCTGGTGCTGCTCGGCGTGGGACTGGACTACGGCCAGTACCCGCAGCTGCAGGCGCCGTTCGCGGTGGCGCGGGTGCTGGTGTCGCTGCTGATCGCCGGCATCGTCGTGGTGCTGTACAGCTCGGCCGGGCGGCGCTTCGCGCCGTGGCTGACGCTGTCGTGGCTGCTGCTGCCGCAGATCATGATCTCGTGGATGATCTGGCACACCGACGGGGTGGAGTCGCCGTACTACGTGGGGCTGAACCTGGCCATCTTCGCCTCCGGCATCGCGCTGCCGTTCGGCCTGTGGCAGAACCTGGTGTTCGGCCTGCTCTCCTACCTGTTCTACTTGCTGGCCTGCCTGTTCCATCCCGGCGGGATCGAGCCGGTCGGCACCTTCATCGTCAATTCGCTGTTCCTGCTGTTCGCCGCGGCGGCCAGCGCGGTCTACACCTTCTTCAACGAGCGCGCGCGCTTCATGCTGTTCCGCCTCAAGGCCGAGGTGGCGCAGAAGAACGCCGAGCTGGAAGTCATCAACCGCAAGCTGGTCGACATCAAGGGCCAGATGCTGCAGCAGGAAAAGATGGCCGCCATCGGCACGCTGGCCGCGGGCCTGCTGCACGAGGTCAACAACCCGGTGAACTTCTGCCTGATGGCGATCGAGGTGGCGATGGAGGAGCCGGTGGCCAAGAACGAGCCGATGCTGCAGGAATGCCTGGTCGACGCCAAGCAGGGCATGCAGCGCATCCAGCATATCGTCTCGGACCTCAAGACCTTCGCCTACCGCAAGCCGGGCGCCGAGGCCGAGGGCACGCCGTTCCTGTTCGAGAAGGCGCTGGACTCGTCCATTCGCCTCACTGCGCACGAGCTGCGCGGCGTCGCGGTCACGCGCGAGCTGCCCGCCGACACGCTGGTGCTGGGCGACGAGGCCGCCGTGATCGGCGTGCTGATCAACCTGTTCTCCAACGCCGCGCTGGCCATGCGCAAGGCCGGCACGCAGAACCCGGCGATCCACACCACCGTGAAGTGGGTCGAGCGCCGCCTGCACGTGACCGTGAAGGACAACGGCCCCGGCATCGCGCCCGAGAACCTCGCGCGCGTGTTCGAGCCGTTCTTCACCACGCGCGAAGTCGGCCAGGGCCTCGGCCTCGGCCTGTCCATCAGCTATGCGGTGATCGAGCGCCACGGCGGCGTGCTGTTCGCCGAGAGCGAGCAGGGCCAGTGGGCCTCGTTCAGCTTCGACCTGCCGCGCGCCGACTGAGGACGCCATGAGCGACGCCAGGCAACCCCGGCTTACCGTGCTCTACGTCGACGACGAGGAGATGGCATGCAAGTACTTCGCCCGCGCGGTCGGCGCGGAGTACGAGGTGCTGGTGGCCGGCGGCGCGGACGAGGCGGTCGGCATCCTGCGCCGCGAGGGCGCGCGCGTGGCGGTGCTGGTGACGGACTTCCGCATGCCGGGCCGCGACGGCGGCGACCTGCTGCGCCAGATCGCGCTCGAGTACCCGCAGATCGTGCGCGTGCTGGTGACGGCCTACGCCGACAAGGACATGCTGCTGCAGACGGTCAACACCGGCGAGGTGTTCCGCATCCTGGAAAAGCCGCTCGGGCTAGGCCAGGTGCGCGACGCGCTGCGCATGGCGGCGGAGCGCTACCGCGAGCGCTCGATGCGCCACCAGCGCCTGATGGCCATCGACGAGACGCTGGCCTTCCTCGCGCACGAGCTCAACACGCCGCTGGCCGCGATCGCCAATTTCGCGCGCGGCATCGAAAGCCGGATCGCGGCGGAATACAATCCGCAGCGCCAGGGCGAAATCGGCCAGGCGGCCAGCGCGATGCACGACAACGCGCAGTATTGCCTGGCGGTGATCTCGTCGTTCCTGCAGTCGGTGCGCAGCACCGGCAGCCGGCCCAGCACGCAGGCCGGCGCCAGCCGCGAAGTGACCGCCGGCGGGCTGATCGCCGCGCTGCTCGACACCTACCCGTTCGCGGGGCAGCAGCGCGGCTGGGTGGCGGTCGAGATGCAGGACGATTTCGCCGTGCGCACGCTGCCCAACTGCGTGGCGCTGGTGCTGTCGTCGCTGCTGTCCAACGCGCTGCGCGCGCTCGACGGCGTGGCCGCCCCCTCGCTGCGCTTCGTGGTGGCGACCGAGCCCGAGGCGGCGATCCGCATCTGCGACAACGGCCCGGGCATTCCGCCGGAAGTGATGGGACGCCTGCTGGTGGACCCGGTCACGACTCACGCCAGCACCGGCGGCAACGGCCTGGGCATGATTTTCTGCAACCGTGTGATGCAGTCTTTCGGTGGCGGCATCCGGATCGAGTCAATGGCCGGCGCGGGCACCACCGTCACGCTGGATTTCCCCAATACCAAGAGTCGAATGCATAGGAGTGATCGATGAACGAACCGAATGCCACGCAGGCACTTTCACCGGCGATTCTGTTCGTCGATGACGAAGCCACGGCGGTCAAGTATTTCCAGCGTGCCATCGGCGCCCTGGCGCCAGTGGTGACAGGCGGCTCCGTCGAAGAGGGCAAGGCGCTGCTCGATGCTCACGCCGACAGCCTCGCCGTGCTGGTTTCCGACCAGCGCATGCCGGGCGAGTACGGCAACGAGCTGCTGCGCTACGCGCGCGAGCGCTACCCGCACATCGTGCGCATCCTGACCACCGCCTACTCGGAGATCGAGCATACCGTCGCGGCCGTCAACGAAGGCCAGATCCACCGCTACATCAAGAAGCCGTGGGACATCACCGCGCTGCGCATGGAGCTCAAGCAGGCGCTGGAGATGGCCGGCCTGCGCAAGGAGCGCGATCAGCTCGTGCGCGAGAAGCTGAGCGTGCTGCAGAAGCAGACCATCGCCACGCGCGTCGGGCTGGTGCGCGCGCTGGCCGCCAGCCTGAGCGCGCCGGAGCGCTTCCAGCCGGTGGAGACCTACCTGGCCTCGGCCGCGCTGGCCGGCGTGCAGAACCCCGAGCCGGACTGGCTGCTGATGGACTACGCCGACCTCGTGGCGGCGGAGAGCAAGCGCGGCGGCGGCTTCGGCCACGCGGTGGCGGCGCAGCTCGCCGCGCTGCGCGCGCGCTACGCGGGCCGCGGCGCGGGCGACGCGGTGGCGATGCTGGCCGAGGTGCTGGCCGAAGGCGAGGGCGCCGCCACGGTGCGCCGCGACGGCGACGCGCTGGTCTGGACCCGCCCGGCGGCGCTGGCCGAATACCTCGGCGAGCCGGTCAAGCAGGACGTCTCGGCGCAGCACGCGGCCTGGCTGGCCGGCCTGCTGTGGCTCGACGAGGCCGGCGGCGCGCTCAAGGCCACGCGCGAAGGCGATGTCATCGTCTTCCGCGCGGCCGAGCGCAGCGTGGAATTCCCGGCGGACCGCCTGGCGGTGTGGATCGAGCAGTTCTGATCGGCAACCCCGGGGCAATGAACGAAGCCGCCAGAACGGGCCCACGCCGCCAGAGCTAGCCCAGGTAAGGTGTCCTCCCTCTCCCGCTGCGCGGGAGAGGGGCGCAAACCTTCGGCAAGCGGCGGCGCGCAGCGCATCGGCAAGACAAACGAAAATGGGCACCCGAAGGTGCCCATTTTCATTGCGGCGTCAGTCCGGTCAGGCCTGCGCGCCGTAGTTCGGGTCGTTGCGGTCGATCTCGCCCGGCTTCTTGTCGCCCTTGACTAGGTCCTCGCGCTTGACGCCCAGCCACATGGCCAGCGCCGCGGCGACGAACACCGACGAGTAGATGCCGAACAGGATGCCGACGGTCAGCGCCAGCGCGAAGTAGTGCAGCGTGGGGCCGCCGAAGAAGAACATCGACAGCACCATCATTTCGGTCGAGCCGTGGGTGATGATGGTGCGCGAGATGGTGCTGGTGATCGCGTTGTCGATGATCTCGTGCGTGGTCATCTTGCGGTACTTGCGGAAGTTCTCGCGGATCCGGTCGAAGATCACCACCGATTCGTTGACCGAGTAGCCGAGCACCGCCAGGATCGCCGCCAGCACCGACAGCGAGAATTCCCACTGGAAGAAGGCGAAGAAGCCGAGGATGATCACCACGTCGTGCAGGTTGGCGATCACGCCGGCCACCGCGAACTTCCATTCGAAGCGGAACGACAGGTAGATCACGATGCCGGCCACCACGCACAGCAGCGCCAGCAGGCCGTCGGTGGCCAGCTCCTTGCCCACCTGCGGGCCGACGAACTCGACGCGCTGGAGCTTGACGTCGGGCGTGGCGGCCTGCAGCGCGCCCATGACCTGCTCGCTCTGCTGGGCCGAGGTGACGGGCTTGCCGTCCGCGCCCTTCTGGATCGGCAGGCGGATCATCACGTCGCGCGAGGTGCCGAAGTTCTGCACCTGCACATCGCTGTAGCCGAGCTTGCCGACCTGGCCGCGGATCTTCTCGAGATCGGCGGTCTGCTGGTAGTTGACCTCCATCACCGTGCCGCCGGTGAACTCGATCGACAGGTGCAGGCCCTTGTGCCAGAGGAAGAATACGGCCGCGGCAAACGTCAGGAAGGAAATCACGTTGAAGACCAACGCGTGCTTCATGAACGGAATGTCGCGCCGGATGCGGAAGAATTCCATGTTGAATCCTGTTCTGTACGGCGGCCCTTGCCGCCGTGCTTATGCTGTTTGGCCGCCGCGCCCGGCGCGGCGGCCTTGTGCTGTCCCGATGCCTACTTGGCGACGGTGCCCTGGTTGTCCGAACCCGGCTTCCAGATCTGGCCGATCGCCACGCCCTGCAGCTTCTTCTTGCGGCCGTACCAGAGGTTGACCAGGCCGCGGTTGAAGAACACCGCCGAGAACATCGAGGTCAGGATGCCCAGGCAGTGCACCACCGCGAAGCCGCGCACCGGGCCCGAGCCGAAGGCCAGCAGCGCCAGGCCGGCGATCAGCGTGGTCACGTTGGAGTCGAGGATGGTGGCCCAGGCGCGGTCGAAGCCGGTGGCGATGGCCATCTGCGGCGAGGCGCCCGCGCGCAGTTCCTCGCGGATGCGCTCGTTGATCAGCACGTTGGCGTCGATGGCCATGCCCAGCACCAGCGCGATGGCGGCGATGCCCGGCAGCGTCAGCGTGGCCTGCAGCATCGACAGCACCGCCACCAGCAGCAGCAGGTTGATGGCCAGCGCGGCCACCGAGAACACGCCGAACAGCATGTAGTACAGCACCATGAAGACGGCGATGGCGCTGAAGCCGTAGGCCACCGAGTCGAAGCCCTTCTGGATGTTGTCGGCGCCCAGCGACGGGCCGATGGTGCGTTCCTCGATGATTTCCATCGGCGCGGCCAGCGAGCCGGCGCGCAGCAGCAGCGCCAGGTCGTTGGCGGCCTCGGTGGAGTACGAGCCGGTGATCTGGAAGCTCGAGCCCAGCTCGGACTGGATGGTCGCCACCGTCAGCACTTCGCCCTTGCCCTTCTCGAACAGCACGATGCCCATCGGCTTGCCGATGTTCTCGCGCGAGACGTCGCGCAGCACGCGCCCGCCCTGGGCGTCGAGCTTGATGTTGACCGAGGGGCGCTGGTTCTGGTCGAAGCCGGCCGAGGCGCTTTCGATGCGGTCGCCGGTGAAGATGACCTGCTTCTTGAGCACCACCGGGGCGCCGTTGCCCTGCGTGAACAGTTCGCTGCCGAACGGGATCGGGTCGCCCGGGCGCGGGTTGCGCGGCGCTTCCGGATCGGCCAGGCGCGCCTCCAGCGTGGCGGTGCGGCCGATGATGTCCTTGGCCTTGGCGGTGTCCTGCACGCCCGGCAACTGGACCACGATGCGGTCCGAGCCCTGCTGCTGGATCACCGGCTCGGCCACGCCGAGCTCGTTCACGCGGTTGTGCAGCGTGGTGATGTTCTGCTTGACCGCCGCGTCCTGCACCGCCCGGCGGGCGGCGTCGGTGAACACGCCGGTGAGGTTGTTGCCGTCGGCCGCGAAGGCCAGCTCGCGCAGGCTGTCGGCGAGGATGCCGCGCGCCTTGCCGGCGTCCTCGGCGTTGTTGAAGCGCACCGTCAGGCGCTCGCCGTCGCGGTCGATGCCGCCGTGGCGGATGCCCTTGTCGCGCAGCAGCGTGCGCGCGTCGCCGGCCAGGCTGTCGAGCTTCTTGTCGACCGCGCCCTTCATGTCCACCTGCAGCAGGAAGTGCACGCCGCCGCGCAGGTCCAGGCCCAGGTACATCGGCAGCGCGTGCAGCGCGGTCAGCCAGCGCGGCGAGCCCGACAGCAGGTTGAGCGCGACCACGTAGGTGGCGTCATTGGGGTCGGGGTTGAGCGCGCGCGTCAGCACGTCCTTGGCCTTGAGCTGCTCGTCGGTGGTGCGAAAGCGCGCCTTGACCGAGCCGGTCTGGCCGTTGACGTCGAAGAACATGCCGTCGGGCTGCAGGCTGTTCTGCGCCAGCACCTGCTCGACCTGCTTCTGCGTGGCCAGGTCGACCTTGACCGTGGCCTTGGCCGAGGAGACCTGCACGGCGGGCGCCTCGCCGAAGAAGTTCGGCAGCGTGTAGATGATGCCGATGGCCAGCGCCACCAGGATCACGAGGTATTTCCAAAGCGGATAACGATTCATCTTTGGCCAGTCGTTCTGCGGTTGGCGGGGCCGGGCATACCGTCGGACGGTGTGGTCGGCGGGAGGTCGGGCACCCGCACCGGTTGGCAAACAGCCGCCTGGCATCCACGGACAACCCGGGCTGGATCAGGCGGCTGCAGGGGCACGCGCGCTAATGGCGTGCCGGGAAGGGCGAAAAAGCCGGCGAAAAAACAGTAAAAGCGGCAGCAAGAGCAGCGGCTGCAGCGGACCGCGGGACGTCGCGCATGTGGCGCGCCACCCGCGGCGCCATGCTCAGAGGGCCTTCAGCGAGCCCTTGGGCAGCACCGTGGTCACGGCGTTTTTCTGCACCGTGATTTCGGTGCCGGCCGCGATCTCGAGGGTCACGTACTGCTCGTTCACCTTGGTCACGCGGCCCAGGATGCCGCCGGCGGTGACGACTTCGTCGTTCTTGGCCAGCGCTTCCAGCATTGCCTTCGATTCCTTCTGGCGCTTCATCTGCGGGCGGATCATGATGAACCACAATACCGCGAACATCAGGATGATGGGCAGGAAACTCATCAGGCCACCCGCCGCGCCGCCGGTGATGCCGGCGGTCTGGGCAAATGCGTTAGAAATCAGCACGTCGCTTCTCCGTCACAAAGTCAGTCAGTTAGTCGGTCATTCTACCACCCGCTTGCAATCGCCTTCCATGTCCGATCCGGGCATTTGCGGGGATTTACGGGTTTGTTCGGGGCCCCTTGCGCGCCGCCCCGGGGCGCGCCGGACCCGGCTGTTCGACCGGCGCGTGGCGGAAAGTTCCGGCGGCCGCGCCGGCGCGCCGGCCGGCGTGGAAAGTGGCGCCTATTGCACCCCGCGCGCACGGTCCGCGGCGAAGCGCGCGCGGAACGCCGTGAAGCGGTGCTGTCCGATGGCCTCGCGCATCTCGGCCATCAGCTGCAGGTAGTAGTGCAGGTTGTGGATGGTGTTCAGGCGCGCGCCGAGGATTTCGCCGACGCGGTGCAGGTGGTGCAGGTAGGCGCGCGAGAAGTTGCGGCAGGTATAGCAGCCGCAGCTCTCGTCCAGGGGGCGCGTGTCGTTGCGGTGCACGGCGTTCTTGATCTTGACGTCGCCGAAGCGCGTGAACAGCCAGCCGTTGCGGGCGTTGCGGGTCGGCATCACGCAGTCGAACATGTCCACGCCGGCGGCCACGCCGGCCACCAGGTCCTCGGGCGTGCCCACGCCCATCAGGTAATGCGGCTTGTGCGCGGGCAGGCGCGGCGCCACATGCTCGAGCACCCGCATCATGTCTTCCTTGGGCTCGCCCACCGACAGCCCGCCGATGGCGTAGCCGTGGAAGTCGAGCTCGGACAGGCCCGCCAGCGACTCGTCGCGCAGATCCTCGAACATGCCGCCCTGGACGATGCCGAACAGCGCGTTGGGGTTGGCCAGGCGGTTGAACTCGTCGATCGAGCGCCGGGCCCAGCGCAGGCTCATGCGCATCGACGCGGCCGCCTCCTCGCGCGTGGCCGGGCGGCCCTCGATCTCGTAGGGCGTGCATTCGTCGAACTGCATCACGATGTCGGAGTTCAGCGTGCGCTGGATCTGCATCGAGATCTCGGGCGAGAGGAACAGCTTGTCGCCGTTGACCGGCGAGGCGAAGGTCACGCCGTCCTCGGTGATCTTGCGCAGCGCGCCCAGCGAAAACACCTGGAAGCCGCCCGAATCGGTCAGGATCGGCTTGTCCCAGCCCATGAAGCGGTGCAGGCCGCCGTGGCTCTCCACCACCTCCAGCCCCGGGCGCAGCCACAGGTGGAAGGTATTGCCGAGGATGATCTGCGAGCCGATTTCGTTGAGTTCGAGCGGCGACATCGCCTTGACCGAGCCGTAGGTGCCGACCGGCATGAAGATCGGGGTCTCGACCACGCCGTGGTTGAGGGTGACGCGGCCGCGGCGGGCGTTGCCGTCGGTGGTGAGCAGTTCGAAGTCGAGCATGGCGAATATCCTGGATGCGGGGTCGGGCTGGCGCGGCGCGCTCAGGGCTGCGGCTGGCGGGTCAGGAGCATGGCGTCGCCGTAGCTGAAGAAGCGGTAGCGCTGCGCCACCGCGTGGCGGTAGGCGGCGCGGATGGGCTCCACGCCGGCCAGCGCCGAGACCAGCATCAGCAGCGTCGACTTGGGCAGGTGGAAGTTGGTGATGAGCGCGTCGACCACGCGGAAACGGTAGCCGGGCGTGATGAAGATGTCGGTATCGCCCCGGCCCGCGGCCAGCGTGCCGTCGGCCGCGCCGGCCGATTCCAGCGCGCGCAGCGAGGTGGTGCCGACCGCGATCACGCGCCCGCCGGCGGCGCGGGTCTCGCGCACGGCCCGGGCCAGGTCTGCGGAGATCTCGTACCACTCGGCGTGCATCTTGTGCTCGGCCAGGTTCTCGGTGCGCACCGGCTGGAAGGTGCCGGCGCCCACGTGCAGGGTCAGGAAGCCGCGCCGCACGCCGAGCGCGTCGAGCCGCGCGAACAGCGCTTCGTCGAAATGCAGGCCGGCGGTGGGCGCGGCCACCGCGCCGGGCGCGCGCGCGTAGACGGTCTGGTAGCGCGTCTCGTCGTAGGCGTCCGGGTCGTGGGTGATGTAGGGCGGCAGCGGCAGGCGGCCGTACTGCTCGATCAGGTCCAGCGCCGGCGCGGGGAAGCGCAGCGTGAAGAACTGGTCCACGCGCGGGCCCACGGTGACGTCGAAGGCATCCGCGAGGCGCAGCCGGCTGCCCTCGGGCGGGGTCTTGGACGCGCGCACCTGGGCCAGCACGGTATGCGTGTCCAGCACGCGCTCGACCAGCACCTCGACCTTGCCGCCGCTGCCCTTGTGGCCGAAGAAGCGCGCCTTGATCACGCGCGTGTCGTTGAACACCAGCAGGTCCGACGGGCGCAGGTAGTCGACCACGTCGGCGAAGCCGCGGTCCGCCATGCGCGTGGTGCCGGTCTGCGCGTCGGTTTCCACCACCAGCAGCCGGCTGGCGCCGCGGTCGGGCAAGGCGGTCTGCGCGATCAGTTCGGGCGGCAGCGGGAAATCGAAATCGGACAACGTCAGCGTCATGGGGGCAAAAGCGGGCAAAAACGGCGGCGGGCCGCGCAGTGGCGCGGCCGGCATAGGTACAATCGGCGAATCCGATATTGTAAGGCTTGGGGCGGCAGCGCCGCCCGGGCGCGCATGATATCGCCTATTTGCCGGCCGGTTGCGGCGCCTTGCGCGCCCGACGCCGCCGGCGCCAACCCGGACCGGCCTGCCGCCGCCTTCCTTTCGCCACCCCCAAGCCCGCCCGATGCCAGGAACCGCTCCCGACCCGACCCAGGAAACCACCGACAGCCCCGCGCCCGCCGCGGGCAAGCCGGGGCGGCCGGGCAAGGCCGGGGCGGCCAAGGGCGCGGCCGGCAAGCCGTCCTCGGCGATGGCGCGCCTGCACAAGCTCGGCCTGCGGCGCGACGTCGACCTCGTGCTGCACCTGCCGATGCGCTACGAGGACGAGACCACGCTGCTGCCGATCGCCGAGGCGATCCGGCGCGCCGGGCTGGGCCTGACGGCGCAGGTCGAGGGCGTGGTCACGTCCAACGAGGTCACGTTCCGCCCGCGCCGCCAGATGGTGGTGAAGATCGCCGACGACAGCGGCGAGCTGACGCTGCGCTTCCTCAATTTCTACGGCAACCAGGCCCAGCAGATGGCCGAAGGCGCCAGCCTGCGCGTGCGCGGCGAGGTGCGCGGCGGCTTCTTCGGCGCCGAGATGGTCCATCCCACGGTGCGCGCGGTGGCGCCCGGCGAGGCGCTGCCGGACCGCCTCACGCCGGTCTACCCGAGCACCGCCGGCATCCCGCAGGCCTACCTGCGCAAGGCCATCGGCGGCGCGCTGGGGCGCACGCCGCTGCCCGAGACGCTGCCGCAGCCGGTGCTGCAGGGCCCGCTGGCGCCGCTCAGGCTGCGGCCGCTGCCGGAATGCCTGCGCCTGCTGCACGCGCCGCCGCAGGAGGTGGACGAGCACGCGCTGACTGAGCGCTCGCACCCGGCCTGGCAGCGCATCAAGTTCGACGAGCTGCTGGCCCAGCAGCTTTCGCTCAAGCGCTCGCAGGCCGCGCGCCGCGACAAGAGCGCGCCGCCCATGCCGCGCCGCGCCGGCGGCCTGCTCGGCGCCTTCCTCGACGCGCTGCCGTTCCGGCTCACCGGCGCGCAGCAGCGCGTGGTGGAGGAGATCGCCGCCGACATGGGCGCGCCGCACCCGATGCACCGCCTGCTGCAGGGCGACGTCGGCAGCGGCAAGACCATCGTCGCCGCGCTGGCCGCCTGCCAGGCCATCGACGCCGGCTACCAGGCCGCGCTGATGGCGCCCACCGAGATCCTGGCCGAGCAGCACTTCCGCAAGCTCTCGGCGTGGCTGGAGCCGCTCGGCGTGACGGTGGTGTGGCTGGCCGGCAGCCTCAAGGCGCGCGCCAAGCGCGAGGCCGCGGCGCGGGTGGAGTCGGGCGAGGCCCGGCTGGTCATCGGCACCCACGCGCTGATCCAGGACAGCGTGAAGTTCGCCCGGCTGGGCCTGTCGGTGGTGGACGAGCAGCACCGCTTCGGCGTGGCCCAGCGCCTGGCGCTGCGCGGCAAGGCCGAGGCGGACGCCGGCGAGGCCGCGCCGGCCGCGCGCGCCGAGACCGTGCCGCACCAGCTGATGATGTCGGCCACGCCGATCCCGCGCACGCTGGCCATGACCTACTACGCCGATCTCGACGTCTCCGTGATCGACGAGCTGCCGCCCGGGCGCAGCCCGGTGGTCACGCGGCTGGTCAACGACGCGCGCCGCGACGAGGTGATCGAGCGCGTGCACCACGCCGCCGCCGACGGCCGCCAGATCTACTGGGTCTGCCCGCTGATCGAGGAAAGCGAGGCGCTGCAGCTGCAGACCGCGGTGGAAACCTACGAAACCCTGGTGGCGGCGCTGCCCGAGCTCAAGGTGGGCCTCGTGCACGGCCGCCTGCCGCCGGCCGAGAAGGCCGCGGTGATGGGCGACTTCATCGCCAACCGCCTGCAGGTGCTGGTCGCCACCACGGTGATCGAGGTCGGCGTGGACGTGCCCAATGCCTCGCTGATGGTGATCGAGCATGCCGAGCGCTTCGGCCTGGCCCAGCTGCACCAGCTGCGCGGCCGGGTCGGGCGCGGCAGCGCCGAATCGGTCTGCCTGCTGATGTACCAGGCGCCGCTGTCGCCCACCGCGAAGGAACGCCTGGCCACCATGCGCGAGACCACCGACGGCTTCGAGATCGCCCGGCGCGACCTGCAGATCCGCGGCCCCGGCGAATTCCTCGGCGCGCGCCAGTCCGGCGAGGCGATGCTGCGCTTCGCCGACCTGGAAACCGACGCCTGGCTGGTCGACTACGCCCAGGAAGCCGCCGAGCTGATGCTGGCGCATTACCCCGAGGCGGTGGACGCGCACCTGCTGCGCTGGCTCGGCGGGCGCGAGCATTTCCTCAAGGCCTGACCCCGGGGACCGGGGCGTCCGGCGGCACCGAAGACGCTCAATGGTCACATATGACGGCAGTGAGACAGCCATGAAGCACCGCATGCGCCGCATCGACGGCGACCTCTGACAGAACCGTGATTCGAAGGTAAAATCTATCGCATAACGGGAATTGATAAGTCATGACGCTCACCGAACTCAAGTACATCGTCGCCGTGGCGCGCGAGCGCCATTTCGGCCGGGCCGCCGAAGCCTGCTTCGTGTCGCAGCCGACTCTGTCGGTTGCCATCAAGAAGCTGGAAGACGAGCTCAATGTGCAGATTTTCGAGCGCGGCACCTCCGAGGTGTCGGTGACGCCGATCGGCGAGCAGATCGTGGCGCAGGCCCAGCGCGTGCTGGAGCAGACGATGGCCATCCGCGAGATCGCCAAGCAGGGCAAGGATCCGCTGGCCGGGCCGCTGCGCCTGGGGGTGATCTACACCATCGGGCCCTACCTGCTGCCCTCGCTGGTCAAGGAGATGATCCAGACCGTGCCGCAGATGCCGCTGATGCTGCAGGAGAACTACACGGTCAAGCTGATCGAACTGCTCAAGCAGGGCGAGATCGACTGCGCCATCATGGCCGAGCCGTTCGCCGACTCCGGCCTCACGGTGCAGCCGCTCTACGACGAGCCCTTCGTGGTGGCGGTGCCGCGCGGCCACCAGCTCGAGAAGGCCAGCCACGTCGATCCCGACGAGCTCAAGCAGCAGACCATGCTGCTGCTGGGCAGCGGCCACTGCTTCCGCGACCAGGTGCTGGGCGTGTGCCCGGAACTGTCGCGCTTCTCGCAGGCCGCCGACGGCATCCAGAAGACCTTCGAGGGCTCCTCGCTGGAAACCATCCGCCACATGGTGGCCAGCGGCGTCGGCATCACGGTGCTGCCGCGCACCTCGGTGCCCGATCTCAAGCCGAACAAGAACGACCTGCTGGCCTACGTGCCGTTCACCGACCCGGTGCCCGACCGGCGCGTGGTGCTGGCCTGGCGCAAGAGCTTCACCCGCCTGCCGGCGATGGAAGCGCTGCGCCGCGCGGTGGCCGCGTGCGACCTGCCCGGCGTGAGCAAGCTGGCCGCCAAGGAACTGGCCGAGGCCGCCTGAGCGGGGCCCCGCGTTGCCTGTTCCGGGACGGGCTTCCCGCCCGTCCCGCCGCGCTCTCCCGTCCCCCGTTTTCCGCCGATTTTTTGCTGATTTTTCGCCGATTCCGCGGCTCCGCCCGGAGGACATAGGTGACGTCTATTTCATAGTTAGAAATTATTGAATTTCAAATTTAATAGATTGTCCGTAGACTGCCTCCATCGACACATTGCGTGCCGATCATCCAGGGGAGCCACAGATGAACAGCATCGAATCCACCGACCGGGGCAACCTCCTGCGCACGCTGGCGGGCGCGGTGGCCGATTGCCTTGCCTGTTACGCCCGGGTGTACTGAAATTACCCGGCGGCTTGCCAAACCGGTTCCCCCAGCCAGAACTTCCCGATCACCCACAAAAGAGGTCATGATGAGCAAGGACAAGGACATTCTCACCACCGGCGCGGGCGCGCCGGTCGCCGACAACCAGAATTCCCAGACCGCCGGCCCGCGCGGCCCCATGCTGCTGCAGGACGTGTGGTTCCTCGAAAAGCTCGCTCACTTCGACCGCGAGGTGATTCCCGAGCGGCGCGTGCACGCCAAGGGCTCCGGCGCCCACGGCACCTTCACCGTCACGCATGACATCAGCAAGTACAGCAAGGCCTCGGTGTTCGGCCAGGTCGGCAAGCAGACGCCGATCTTCATGCGCTTCTCCACCGTGGCCGGCGAGCGCGGCGCGGCCGATGCCGAGCGCGACGTGCGCGGCTTCTCGATCAAGTTCTACACCGACGAAGGCAACTGGGACGTGGTCGGCAACAACACGCCGGTGTTCTTCGTGCGCGACCCGCTCAAGTTCCCCGACTTCATCCACACCCAGAAGCGCAACCCGCGCACCAACCTGCGCGACGCCGTCGCCGTGTGGGATTTCTGGTCGCGCCATCCCGAATCGCTGCACCAGGTCACCATCCTGATGAGCGACCGCGGCCTGCCGCAGAACTACCGCCAGATCCACGGCTTCGGCTCGCACACGTATTCGCTCATCAACGCGGCCAACGAGCGCTTCTGGGTCAAGTTCCACTTCAAGTCGGCGCAGGGCATCGCCAACTGGACCAACGAGGAAGCCGCCAAGGTGGTGGCAGGCGACCGCGAGAGCGCCCAGCGCGACCTGTTCGAGAACATCGAGAAAGGCAACTTCCCGCGCTGGAACGTGCGCGTGCAGATCATGCCCGAGGCCGAGGCGGCCAGGTACCACATCAACCCGTTCGACCTCACCAAGGTGTGGCCGCACAAGGACTACCCGCTGATCGACGTGGGCGTGCTGGAGCTCAACCGCAACCCGGACAACTACTTCGCCGAGGTCGAGCAGGTGGCGATGAACCCGGCCAACGTGGTGCCCGGCATCGGCTTCTCGCCCGACAAGATGCTGCAGGGCCGGCTGTTCTCGTATGGCGACACGCAGCGCTACCGCCTGGGCGTGAACCACAACCAGATCCCGGTGAACGCGCCCAAGGTGCCGGTGCCCAACAGCTACCACCGCGACGGCGCGATGCGGGTGGACGGCAACCAGGGTGGCAAGCTGAACTACGAGCCCAACCGCCTGGGCGCCTACGCCGCCAGCGAGCGCGCCGCGGAACCGCCGCTGGCGCTGGACGGGCAGGCCGCCGACCACTGGGACCACCGCGTCGACGGCGACTACTACAGCCAGCCCGGCGCGCTGTTCCGCCTGTTCGACGAGGCGCAGCGCCAGCGCCTGTACGCGAACATCGCGGCGGCCATGCAGGGCGTGCCCGAAGACATCGTGCGCGTGCAGATCGAGCACTTCACCAAGGCCGACCCGGCCTACGGCGAGGGCGTCAAGCGCGCGCTCAACCTGAAGTAACCGAAGTCACACCCCGGCCCGTGCCGGCGCCCCGGGGGGGGGCGCCGGCCGGACGGCAACGCAAGGAGAACCATCATGGCCATGATCGACCTGTTCGTCAGCGAGTTGCAGCAACTGCGCCACGACGCGCACGACCGCGCCGGCCATGCCGATGCGGCGCGCCTGCAGCGCAAGCTGTGGCGCAAGGAAATCGGCATGGCGGTGATCGCGCTGGGCGCCGCCGCGATGTTCCTGGACGCCGCGCGGACTTTCACCGGCGGTTTGTCCGTCTTCGGTGGGTGATGCCATAATGTGCGGGTTGTGCCGCGTCCGAGTCGCGCGGCAGTTTTCGTGGCCACCCCCAGATCTGGAGCGTACCTATCATGGCAAAGAAAAATGAGATGAGCGTCAACATCGGTATTTCCGACAAAGAACGCAAGAAGATCGCAGAAGGTCTCTCGAAGCTGCTGGCGGATACCTACACGCTCTATCTCAAGACCCACAACTTCCACTGGAACGTCACGGGTCCGATGTTCAACACGCTGCACCTGATGTTCGAGACCCAGTACAACGAGCTGGCGCTGGCGGTGGACTCCATCGCCGAGCGCATCCGCGCGCTGGGCTACCCGGCGCCGGGCACCTACAAGGAATACGCCCGCCTGTCGTCGATCGCCGAGGAAGAGGGCGTGCCCGAAGCCACCGAGATGATCCGCAAGCTGGTCGAAGGCCAGGAAGCCGTGGTGCGCACCGCGCGCTCGCTGTTCCCGGTGATCGACGCCGCCGGCGACGAACCCTCGGCCGACCTGCTGACCCAGCGCATGCAGACGCACGAAAAGACCGCGTGGATGCTGCGCTCGATGCTGGCCTGAGTTGCCGGTCGGTGCCGGCCGGCGCCGCTGACGGGGGCGCCGGAAGGCCGGTCGCCCCTCTGCCGACTGCCGGCGAGCGTCAATCGCGTGTCACGCGCTTGTCATCCGGGCGCGTTTCCCGCGCCGCCTGACCGCCTGACCATCAGCCGCCTCGCGCGCCGCGCCTCGACCGGGCCGCGGCGCGTTTTTCGTTCAACGTCCCAGCTTTTCCGTCCGCCCTCCGCATCGCGGACCCCTGCCATGCTCGAACGCCTCGCCCTGTACGCGCGCCTGGTGCGCATCGACAAGCCCATCGGCACGCTGCTGCTGCTGTGGCCCACGCTGTGGGCGCTGTGGATGGCCGCCGGCGGGCCGCCCGCGTGGGGCCTGTTCTGGATCTTCTTCGCCGGCACCTTCCTGATGCGCTCGGCCGGCTGCGCCATGAACGACTGGGCCGACCGCGACTTCGACAAGCACGTCAAGCGCACGAAGGAACGCCCGCTCACGGCCGGCAAGATCGCCGCGTGGGAAGCCATCGCGGTGGCGGCGGTGCTGGCGCTGCTGGCCTTCGTGCTGATCCTGCCGCTCAACGCGCTGACCAAATGGCTGGCGGTGGCGGCGGCCATCATCGCGGCCACCTATCCGTTCTTCAAGCGCTTCTTCGCCATTCCGCAGGCCTATCTCGGCATCGCCTTCGGCTTCGGCATCCCGATGGCCTTCGCCGCCGTGCGCGGCGAGGTGCCCGCGGTGGCGTGGATCATGCTGCTGGCCAACGTGTTCTGGGCGGTGGCCTACGACACCGCCTACGCGATGGTCGACCGCGACGACGACCTGCTGATCGGCATGAAGACCTCGGCCATCACCTTCGGCCGCTTCGACGTGGCGGCCATCATGCTGTGCTACGCCGCCTTCCTCGGCCTGATGGCGTGGGCCGGCGCCCGGCTCGGGCTGGGCTGGCCCTACTGGGCCGGGCTGGCGGCCGCGGCCGTCTGCGTGGCCTATCACTACACGCTGATCCGCGGCCGCGACCGCATGCAATGCTTCGCCGCGTTCCGCCACAACAACTGGCTCGGCGCGTTCGTGTTCGCGGGGACGGCGGCGGCCTACGCGCTGCGCTGATTCCTGGGGAGGACACCTTGCCTGGGCCCGCCCGCGCGGTGTCGGCCCATCCGCCGGCTTCGGCTGGTGCCCCGGAATCGCGGGTTTGCGCCGCGTCTTCCTGCGCTTTGCTTTCCCGGCTCAGTCCTTGCCGAATTCCGCGCCCATCTCCGCCGCGCGCGCGGCGGCCGCGTGCATGGCTTTCACGAAAGCGTCACCGATGCCCGAGGCCTGCATCGACGTCAGCGCCGCGTAAGTGGTGCCGCCCTTCGACGTCACGCGCTCGCGCAGCACGCTGACCGGCTCCGCCGACTGCGCGGCCAGCGCCGCGGCGCCGCGGAAGGTCTCCACCGCCAGCGCGCGTCCCTGCGCGGCGCTCAGGCCGAGTTCGGCGGCGGCCTTTTCCATCGCCTCGACAAAGTAGAAGACATAGGCCGGGCCGCTGCCGGAGATCGCGGTGACGGCGTCGATCTGCGCGTCGCCTTCCACCCATTCGCACTTGCCGACCGCTTCGGCCAGCGCGCCGGCGATCGCGCGGTCGCGCTCGCCGAGGCCGGGCGCGGCGGCCAGGCCCGTCATGCCGATGCCGGCCAGCGCCGGGGTGTTGGGCATGGCGCGCACCAGGCGCGCGTGGCCGCCGAACCAGCGCTGCATGTCGGACAGGCGGATGCCGGCGGCCACGCTGACGATCAGGTTGTCGGCGAGATACGGCGCCAGCGACGCGGCGGCGTCGCGGAACTGCTGCGGCTTGACCGCCAGCACCAGCACGTCGCTGGCGCCGAAGGCGGCGTCGGGCGCGGCGGCGGCATGCACGCCGTGGTCGCGCCGCAGGCGCGCCCGGGCGTCCTCGAACGGGTCGACCACGCGGATCGAGGTGGCGGGCACGCCGCGGGCGATCAGGCCGCCGATCAGGGCGGTGGCCATGTTGCCGCCGCCGAGGAAGCCGAAGGTGAGGGTGTCGAGCATCGCTTGTCTTTGTCTCTGGCTGGAATTCGGAAAGGGGCCGCCGGCGGGCGGGTGGCAATCAGCCGTGCGTGGCGCTGGCCTGGGGCGCGCGGCCGTGGTCGCGGCCGCCGAAGATCGCGGTGCCGATGCGCACCAGGGTGGCGCCTTCGGCGATGGCGGCCTCCATGTCCGCGGACATGCCCATCGACAGGGTGTCCACGTCCAGGCCCTGCGCGCGCAGGGTTTCGAGCAGCGCGCGCATGGCCGCGAACGGCCGGCGCTGCGCGGCGGCATCGGCGGCCGGCTCGGGAATCGCCATCAGCCCGCGCAGCCGCAGCCCGGGCAGCGCCGCCACGGCGCGCGCCAGCGCGGGCACTTCCGCCGGGGTCACGCCGCTTTTGCTGGCTTCGCCGCTGATATTGACCTGGAGGCAGACCTGCAGCGGCGGCAGTCCCGCCGGGCGCTGCGCCGACAGCCGCTCGGCGATGCGCAGGCGGTCCACCGCGTGGACCCAGTCGAAGCGCTCGGCCACCACGCGTGTCTTGTTGCTTTGCAGGGGGCCGATGAAATGCCAGCTGATGGCATCGCGCAGGTCGGCCAGTTGCCCGATCTTGTCGGCGCCTTCCTGCACGTAGTTTTCGCCGAAGGCGCGCTGGCCGGCGTCGAAGGCGGCCCGCACGGCATCCGCCGGGAAGGTCTTGGAAACCGCCAGCAGGGTGACGTCGGCGGCCACCCGTCCGGCCTGTTGTGCGGCTGCCGCGATGCGCCGGTGCACGGCTTGCAAGTTGGCGGCGATTACAGACATAATCCGGCGAACATATCAAGAAGTACAACAAAGTACGACAAAAAAGGGTGGGGTCATTATAGATGGACATCGCGCAGCTATTGGCTTTCGCCGTCAAGAACAAGGCGTCCGATCTTCATCTGTCCGCGGACATGCCGCCGATGGTCCGCATCCACGGCGACATGCGCCGCATCAACGTGGCCGCGATGGCGCACAAGGACGTCCACGCCATGGTGTACGACATCATGAGCGACACCCAGCGCAAACAGTATGAAGAACGCCTGGAGATCGACTTCTCGTTCGAGATCGCCGGGCTTTCGCGCTTCCGCGTCAACGCATTCAACACGCAGCGCGGCGCGGCCGCGGTGTTCCGGACCATTCCCTCCAAGGTGCTGACGCTGGAAGACCTGCGCGCGCCGGCGGTGTTCGCCGACCTGTGCATGAAGCCGCGCGGCCTGGTGCTGGTGACGGGGCCCACCGGCTCGGGCAAGTCGACCACGCTGGCGGCGATGGTGGACCACCGCAACGACCACGACATGGGCCACATCCTGACCGTGGAAGACCCGAGCGAGTTCGTGCATACCTCGAAGAAGAGCCTGATCAACCAGCGCGAGCTGGGGCCGCACACGCATTCGTTCGCCAACGCGCTGCGCTCGGCGCTGCGCGAGGACCCCGACGTGGTGCTGGTGGGCGAGCTGCGCGACCTGGAAACCATCCGCCTGGCGCTGACCGCCGCGGAAACCGGCCACCTGGTGTTCGCCACGCTGCACACCAGCTCGGCGGCCAAGACCATCGACCGGATCGTCGACGTGTTCCCGCCCGAGGAAAAGGACATGGTGCGCACCATGCTGTCCGAATCGCTCGAGGCGGTGATCTCGCAGACGCTGCTCAAGACGCGCGACGGCAACGGCCGCACCGCGGCGCATGAGATCATGATCGCCACGCCGGCCATCCGCCACCTGATCCGCGAGAACAAGATCGCGCAGATGTACTCGATGATGCAGACCAGCAGCGGCATGGGCATGCAGACGCTGGACCAGTGCCTGTCGGACCTGATCAAGCGCGGGCTGATCGGCTACACCGACGCGCGCGCCATCGCCAAGAACCCCGACTCCTTCACGGGTTGAGGCGCGGCCGCGCCGCCGATCCCCACACCCGACCGCCGTACCCGAAACAGGTAACTGCCATGCTGGACCGCGAATCCGCCGCCAAGTACATCAACGACCTGCTCGAGCTGATGGTGAACAACCGCGGCTCGGACCTGTTCATCACCGCCGAATTCCCGCCCGCGATCAAGGTCGACGGCAAGATCACGCCGGTCTCGCAGCAGCCGCTGATTCCGGCGCAGGCGCTCGACCTGGTGCATTCCATCATGAACGAGCGCCAGATCGCGGAGTTCGACCACAGCCACGAATGCAACTTCGCGATCTCGGTGCAGGGCGCCGGGCGCTTCCGCGTCTCCGCCTTCATCCAGCAGGGCAAGGCCGGCATGGTGGTGCGGACCATCAACACGCGCATCCCGTCGGTCGACGAGCTCGACCTGCCGCCGACGCTGCACGACATCGTGATGGCCAAGCGCGGCCTGGTGATCGTCACCGGTGCCACCGGCTCGGGCAAGTCCACCTCGCTGGCGGCCATGCTCGACCATCGCAACGCGCATTCCTACGGGCACATCATCACCATCGAGGACCCGATCGAATACGTGCACGCGCACCAGAACTGCATCGTCACGCAGCGCGAGGTGGGCATCGATACCGAGTCCTGGCACATCGCGCTGAAGAACACGCTGCGCCAGGCGCCCGACGTGATCCTGATCGGCGAAATTCGCGACCGCGAGACCATGGAATACGCGATGCAGTACGCCGAGACCGGCCACCTGTGCCTGGCCACGCTGCACGCCAACAACGCCAACCAGGCCATCGACCGCATCGTCAACTTCTTCCCCGAGGAAAAGCGCCAGCAACTGCTGATCGACCTGTCGCTCAACCTCAAGGCGATGATTTCGCAGCGGCTGCTGCCGCGCAAGGGCCAGAAGGGCCGCGTGCCGGCGGTGGAGATCATGATCGGCACGCCGCTGGTGGCCGACCTGATCTTCAAGGGCGAGATCCACGCGCTCAAGGAAGTCATCAAGAAATCGCGCGAGCAGGGCATGGTGTCGTTCGACCAGGCGCTGTTCGACCTCTACGAGTCCGGCAAGATCAGCTATGAAGACGCGCTGAAGAACGCCGACTCGCTCAACGACCTGCGCCTGATGATCAAGCTGCATGGTTCGCGCGACCGCGAGAGCGATCTCGGCGCCGGCACCGAACACCTCAACGTCATCTGAAGCCGGCGCGCCGCGCGGGCCAACCAAGGAGTGCCGCCATGAGCAACGTCTACCAGTTCGAAGCCAGTTCGCTTGCCGGCGATGCGGTGCCGCTGTCGCGCTTCGCCGGCAAGGTACTGCTGGTCGTCAACACCGCCAGCGAATGCGGTTTCACGCCGCAGTACGCGGGCCTGCAGGCGCTGCAGGAGCAATACGGCGCGGGCGGCCTGGAAGTGCTGGGTTTCCCGTGCAACCAGTTCGGCAAGCAGGAGCCCGGCGACGCCGCGCAGATCGGCCAGTTCTGCGAGGCGCGCTTCCACGTCACCTTCCCGATGTTCGCCAAGATCGACGTCAACGGCGCCAACGCGCATCCGCTGTACCGCTGGCTGACCTCGGAGAAGCCCGGCGTGCTCGGCATCGAGGCGATCAAGTGGAATTTCACCAAGTTCCTGCTGCGCCGCGACGGCACGGTGTTCAAGCGCTACGCGCCGACCACCAAGCCCGAGGACATCAAGGCCGACATCGAGACGCTGCTGGCCGAGCCGGCGTAAGCCGCATCGCCGGCACCATCGACGCTACGCGCGCGCGGGGTTGTCGCCGCCCGCGCCGCTGGCCTGCACCGCGCGCAGGAAGCCGTTGAGCGAGCGGTCCGGCGTTTCGTGGAAGCGGTCGTCGAGCATGATGATGCTGCGGCAGCGGTCCAGGCGGAAGCTGCGGTAGTCGGTGCGCGTGGTGCACCACGCCGCCAGCAGCCAGTTGTTGCCCCAGAAGAACAGGCCGAGCGGCTGCACCACGCGGTCGGTGGCGCGCTGCTGCGCGTCGGTGTAGTCCAGGCGCAGCAGGCGCTGGGCGTTCATGGCGCCGTGCACCACGTCGAAGGCGTCGCGCACCTGGGGATGGTTGACGAACTCGGGCGCGAACACGCGGCTTTGCTGCGCCGCGAGGCGCCGCGCCGGCGGCAGCGCGGCCACCAGCTTCTCCAGCGCGGGATCGGCCGCGGCGGCCAGCGCGCCGCCGCCCCAGGCCTTGAGCAGGCGCAGCCCGGCCACCAGTGCCTCGACTTCCAGGGCGGTGAACATCAGCGGGGGAACGTCGTAGTCCGCGCGCAGCCGGTAGCCGATGCCCGCCTCGCCCTCGACCGGCACGCCCGACAGCGACAGCGCCTGGATGTCCCGGTACACCGTGCGCTCGGACACGCCGAGCCGCTGCGCCAGCAGCGCCGCCGTGGTCAGGCGGCGCCCGCGCAGCACCTGGACGATCTGGAAAAAGCGGTCGGCGCGGCGGCTCATCGGACTCGGTTCATGTCTCGGGCGGAAAGGTTGGCAATGGCGCGCCTGTTGGCGGCGCTTCCGGCCGGCCTGTTCAGCCGGCCAGCGGCTGGTGCAGGCCGATGCGGTTGCCTTCGGTATCGATGATATGCGCGATGTGGCCGATGTCGCCAGGCAGCTGCAGCGGGCCGAACACGGTCTTGCCGCCCGCGGCCTGCGCGCGCGCCAGCAGCGCCACCAGCCCCGGCGCGTGCAGGTAGGGCACGCAGCCGTCGGCCGAGGGCCGGAAGGACTCGCCCGCCACCAGCGCGCCGCCGGGCTCCATGTTGTCGAATATCGCCATGTCCATCTGCTCCATCATTTCGCGCTTGAGGCGGGTCTGGAATACCTGCTCGTAGAAACGGATGGCGCGCGGCATGTCGGCGACGGGGATTTCAAGCCAGTTGATCAGTCCACTCATGATGACCTCCTTGCGGTCGGGTTGGAGAGGCCGATCATGCGCGGGGGCTCCTGACAACGTGCTGTCAGCAGCGATTTGTGCGGCCGCCGCCGCCCTGTGCGCGACCGCGCTCAGCGCGGCATCCATGCCGCCAGCACCGGCACCATCACCGCCGTCAGCACGCCGTTCAGGCCCATGCCGAGCGCGGCGAAGGCGCCCGCTTCCTGGTTGACCTGGAACGCGCGCGCGGTGCCGATGCCGTGCGCCGCCAGCCCGGTGGCGAAGCCGCGCACGGTGTAGTCGGTGATGCGCAGCAGGTTCAGCAGCCGCGTCGCGCTGACCGCGCCGATGATGCCGGTCAGCATCACCAGCACCGCGGTGAGCGAGGGCAGCCCGCCGATCTTCTCGGCCACGCCCATCGCGATCGGGATGGTGACCGACTTGGGCGCGAGCGAGCGGATCGTCTCCGGCGACGCGCCCAGCAGCCAGGCGATGCCCACCGCCGAGACCACCGCCACCAGCGAGCCCGCCAGCAGCCCGCCCAGCAGCGGCAGCACGTGGCGGCGCAGCTTGGGCAACTGCAGGTAGAGCGGCACCGCCAGCGCCACCGTGGCCGGCCCGAGCAGGAAGTGCACGAACTGCGCGCCGTCGAAGTAGGTCTTGTACGGCGTGCCGGTCACGGTCAGCAGCGTGACCAGGATCGCCACCGCGATCATCACCGGGTTGGCCAGCGGCGAGAAGCGCGCGCGCTCGTAGATGCGGAACGCGAACACGTAGGCCAGCAGCGTGGCGGTCAGGCCCAGCAGCGGGCTGGCCGCCAGGTAGACCCAGATCTCGTTGAGGCGCGGCGTCATCATGCGCGCTCTCCGTTGCCGCCGTGCGCGCGGCGCATCAGCGCGCGCGCCACCAGCGCGGTGGTGGCGATGGCCAGCCAGGTCGACAGCACCAGCGCCACCACGATCGGCAGCCACTCGCCGCCGATGCGGTGCGCATGCACCATGATGCCGACGCCGGCCGGCACGAACAGCAGCGACAGGTGCTTGAGCAGCTCGGAGGTGGTGCCCTGGATCACCGGCAGGATGCGGTCGTCGATGGCGAGCCAGCAGAACAGCAGGATCATGCCGATCACCGGGCCGGGCACGGGCAGGCTCAGGGCATAGCTGAGGGCTTCCCCGACGGACTGGAAGACGAGGAGGATGGCGAAGGTCTGGAGCATGGCGAAGGGCACGCCGGAGCGTGCGGATCTGGGGCAGCCGCATGGTAACCCGGCGCGGCCTTGCCGGCGGGCCGCGCCGGCAAGGCCGCAAGCGCCCGGGTGGTCATAGCCGGCCCGCCGCGCGGCGGGCCGCGGGCTAGATGGAGTCCTGCGGCCGCGAGGCCTCGCTCACGCTCCAGACGGTATCGAAGAGGCCGCGCTGCATGGTGGCGAACTCCTCGCTCTCGATGATCAGCCCGTAGTTCTCGTGGCGCGACGAGATCAGCGACACGCGGTTGTCGAAGATGAAGGTGGTCATCGATATCTCCATCTCCGGCGGCGCGTAGCGCAGCTCGCGGCGCTCGGCGCGGCTCGTGGGCCAGATCGGCTGGATGTCGCGCTGGCGCGAGCGGATGACCTTGAGCTCGATGCCGCGCTGCACACGCTCGTTCAGGAAGCGCTCCACCTCGCCCAGGCCGGGCGTCTGCTCCAGCTCGTGCATCGACAGGTAGCCGCGCAGCACCCTGGGCGCGCCCGTCAGCGTCAGCGATTCCCACAGGACCGTGCGGATGCCTTCCTCCCCTTCGAAGAAGCGGATCTGCGGCTTGCCCTTGATGCGGTTGTAGACCGATCGCATCTGCGGCACCAGCGCCTCGATCGCCTGCAGCCGCGCCTTGCCGCGCTCGAGCAGCTTGCGCGGATCTTCCGCCACCACGATGCGCTTGCCGTCGCGGTCAGCGATCGTCACCAGGCCCTCTTCCTCGAGCCGCTGCAGCGCATGGTACGCGGTCGTGCGGACCATGCCGGCCCGCGCCGCCACCTCGGCGATGGTCGCCTCGCCGAGCTCGGCGGCGGCCATGTAAAGGTTGAACAACGATTTCGTGATGCCCAGTTGGGCGAGTTCAGCTTCCACCGCGGCGGACTCCACATCGGGTCGAGAGATACCGCAGTGTAGCCGAGTGTCGAAATCCATCGACAAGTCCACCTTGTGATGTGTCCATATCCTTCGACAGATCGCCGGAATTTTGCACCATTTGGTGGCTTGCGCACCAAGATGGATCCTGATAAATTCGCTTTTAGTGCCGATATTTGTGCGTAAATATACTAATAAGCGTTGATATTGCCAGCTGCGATGGCACGGCAATTGCTAACGTACCGATGTGTCGAAAGTGTTCGACAGATTTTCAGGAAATCGAGAAACGGAGCCAGACAGATGTCAGCAGAAGCCATCATCAGCCACGATTCGTCAGCGGAGCTGACGCGCAAGGAGGAGCGGCAGATCGTCGCCGCCTCGACGCTGGGCACGCTCTTCGAGTGGTACGACTTTTTCATCTATGGCTCGCTCGCCGTCTTCATGAGCCGCGTGCTGTTCCCGGCCGACAATCCGACCGTATCGCTGCTGGCCGCGCTCGGCGCGCTGGCGGTCGGCTTCGTCATCCGGCCGCTCGGCTCGATCTTCTTCGGCTACCTCGGCGACAAGCTCGGGCGCAAGTACACGTTCCTGATGACCGTGGTCATGATGGGCGGCTCGACCGTGCTGATCGGGCTGCTGCCGTCCTACGAGAGCGCCGGGCACCTGTCGTGGATCCTGCTTCTGGCGCTGCGCGTGGTGCAGGGCCTGGCGGTCGGCGGGGAATACGGCGGCGCGGTCATCTACGTCTCCGAGCACTGCGTGCCGAAGCGACGGGGCCTGCTGACCGGCTGGATCCAGATCACGTCGTCGGCCGGCCTGATCCTCTCGCTGCTCGTCATCATGGCGACGCAGGCGTCGATGAGCACCGAGGCGTTCCGCGCCTGGGGCTGGCGCGTGCCGTTCCTGCTGTCGCTGGTCATGCTGGTGATCTCGGTGTACGTGCGCGCCAGGCTCCACGAGTCGCCGGTGTTCGCGCGCATGAAGCGCGAGCGCCGCCTCTCGCCCAATCCGTTCAAGGAGACCTTCGGCCAGTGGCGCAACCTGAAGCTCGTCGTGCTCGCGCTGCTGGGCGTGACCGCGGGCCAGGGCGCCACCTATTTCACGGGCCAGTTCTACGTGATGATCTTCCTGCAGCAGGCCGTGCTGATCGACCAGGAGAGCGCATACCGGCTCGTCGCGCTGGGCTTCCTGATCGGCGCGCCCAGCTTCGTGCTGATGAGCTGGCTGTCCGACCGGATCGGGCGCAAGTGGATCATGGTCGCCGGCCTGCTGCTCGCCGCGCTGTCCTATCACGCGATGTTCGGCGCGCTGATGCGGGCCGGGAATCCCGCGCTGGTCCACGCCACCGAGGCGGCTCCCGTGCAGCTGCACGTCGACAACGCGCACGGCCAGTGCGACTTCAGCCTCCAGGCCGCGCTGATCGGCACCCACCCCGACCACCGCAAGCTGTGCGTCCAGGTGAAGAAATACCTGGTCGCGCGCGGCGTCAGCTTCACGTTCGCGCCGGCCGTCGCCGGCCAGGAGGTGGCGCTCGGCATCGGCGCATCCCCGCTGATTCCCGGCTTCGACAAGGCGGCCTATGCCAGGGCGCTTGCCGCGGCGGGCTATCCGGCCAGCGCCGACCCCGCGCAGATCGACAGCGCCATGATCGTGCTCATCCTCGTGCTGATGACCGCGATGGTGGCGATGGTCTACGGCCCGGTGGCGGCCTATCTGGTCGAGCTGTTTCCGGCGCGCATCCGCTACACGGCGCTGTCGTTCCCGTATCACATCGGCGCCGGGATCTTCGGCGGCATCCTGCCGTTCGTCGCGACCTTCCTGTCCCAGTCGACCGGCAACGTCTTCGGCGGCCTGATGTATCCGGTCGTCATCACCGGCGTCGTCGGCGTGATCGGCGCGGCCCTGCTTCCCAATCTCCGCGCCACCGCCATCGACCCGGATCTCGAACACTGAACCACACACCGGCAATCATCATGAACCCATTCAAAGTGGCCGTCGTCCAGGCCGAATCGATTCCCACCGACAGCATGGCCTGCGCGGAGAAAGCCGCGCGCCTGGTGCGCGAGGCCATCGGGCAGGACGCCAAGGTCATCGTCTTTCCCGAAGCCTTCCTGGGCGGCTATCCGAAAGGAAACAGCTTCGGCGCGCCGGTGGGCATGCGCACGCCCGCGGGCCGCGACGCCTACGCGGCCTACCACGAACAGGCCATCGCGCTCGATGGCAAGGAAGTGGCGCTGATCGCGGAGGCGGTCGCGCACAGCGACGCGTTCGTCGTGATCGGGTGCATCGAGGCGGACGGCGGCACGCTGTACTGCACCGCGCTGTTCTTCCACGGCAGCAGCGGGCTGGTCGCCAAGCACCGGAAGCTGATGCCGACCGCCGGCGAGCGGCTGGTGTGGGGGTTCGGCGACGGCTCGACGATGCCCGTCGTCGACACGCCCTACGGCCGCATCGGCGCCGTCATCTGCTGGGAAAACTACATGCCGATGCTGCGCATGTATATGTACGGCAAGGGCGTCGCGCTGTATTGCGCGCCGACCGCCGACGACCGCGACACCTGGCTGCCGAGCATGCGGCATATCGCGCTCGAGGGCCGCTGCTATGTGCTGAGCGCCTGCCAGTACCTGCGCCGCGGCGCCTATCCCGAGGACATGGAGTGCGCGCTCGGCGATGCCCCGGAAACGGTCCTGCTGCGCGGCGGCAGCGCCATCGTCGATCCGCTCGGCCAGGTCCTGGCCGGCCCCGAGTTCAACCGGGAAGCCGTGCTGTACGCCACCGTCGATCCGCGGCAGATCATCCGCGGCAAGTTCGACTTCGACGTCGCCGGGCACTATGCCCGCCCGGACGTCTTCCGCCTCGCCGTGGATACCCGCCCGAAGGCGGCGCTCACCTGCATTTCCGGCGCGGGCGACGAGGAGGCGTGAGGTGGATCTGGACTTCGGATCGTTGCCCGCGCGCACGGTGTACAACCTGCTGACCTCGGCGGTCACCCCGCGGCCCATCGCATGGGTCACGACCGTCTCGAAGGAGGGCGTCGTCAATGCCGCGCCCTACAGCTTCTTCAACGTGATGGGGCATGAGCCGCCCACGGTCGCGCTGGGACTGCTCCGGCACCAGAGCCGCGGAACCAAGGACACGGCGGCGAACATCCTCGACACGGGGGAGTTCGTGGTGAACCTCGTGCCCGCGGCGCTTGCCGGGCCGATGAACATGACGGCCGCCGACTACCCGCCGGGCGAGGACGAGATCGCGCTTGCCGGCCTGGCGCCGCTCGCGTCGAGGGTCGTGCGTCCGCCGCGGATCGACGGCTGCCCGGTGGCGCTCGAGTGCGCCAGCCACACCAGCATCATGACCGGCCCCGGCCAGTTCGTGGTCATCGGCAGGGTGTTGTCGATGCACGTGAGGGACGACGTGCTGCTCGATCCCGCGCGGGGCTACATCGACGCGCCGGCGCTGGACCTGATCAGCCGCATGCACGGCAGCGGCTGGTATGCGCGCTCCACCGATCTGTTCCAGCTCGAGCGGCCGGGCTAGCCGCGGCCGCTCACCCCAGCAGCCGGTCCACCAGTTCGATCCAGTGCTGCACCGGCGTGTCGGTGCCGCTCTGCAGGTGCGTGATGCAGCCGATGTTGGCCGACACGATGGCGTCCGGCTTCGAGGCCTGCAGGTTGGCGAGCTTGTCGTCGCGCAGGCGCTGGGACAGCGCCGGCTGCAGCACCGAGTAGGTACCGGCCGAGCCGCAGCACAGGTGGCTGTCGGCGCAGAGCTTGACCTCCACGCCCAGCGCGGTCAGCAGCGCCTCCACGCGGCCGCGGATCTGCTGGCCGTGCTGCAGGGTGCAGGGCGGGTGGTAGGCCACGCGCTGGCCGTCGCCGGCGCGCGGCGCGGCGCTGGCCATGTCCTGCAGGTTGTCGGCGAAGTCCGGCAGCAGCTCGCACAGGTCGCGCGTGAGCGCCGAGATGCGGTGCGCGCGTTCGGCGTAGCGCGCGTCGTTGCGCAGCAGGTGGCCGTATTCCTTGACCATCACGCCGCAGCCCGAGGAGGTCATCACGATGGCCTCGGCGCCGGCTTCCACCAGCGGCCACCAGGCGTCGATGTTGCGGCGCGCATTGTCGAGGCCGCCGTCGTGGTCGCCGGTGTGGTGGCGCACCGCGCCGCAGCAGCCGGCCTCGCGCGCCACCAGCAGCTGCACGCCGAGGCGGTCGAACACGCGCGCGGTGGCGGCGTTGATGTTGGGCGACATCGAAGGCTGCACGCAGCCGTCGAGCAGCACCATCTTGCGCGCGTGGGCGTTGCGCGGCCACGCGCCGGCGGCGGTCGGCTTCGGCACCTTGTTGCGCAGCGCCTGCGGCAGCAGCGGGCGCACGCGCTGGCCCAGGCGCATGGCCGGGCCGAACAGCGCCGGGCGCGTGATGCCTTCGCGCAGGGCCCAGCGCGCGAAGCGCTCGCCGGCCGGGCGCTGCACGCCCTGGGCCGCCAGGCGCTCGTCCACCACCTTGCGGCCGATGTCCACCAGGCGGCCGTAGCGCACGCCCGAGGGGCAGGTCGATTCGCAGTTGCGGCAGGTCAGGCAGCGGTCCAGGTGCAGGCGCGTGCTTTCGGTGACGGGCTGGCCTTCGAACACCTGCTTCATCAGGTAGATGCGCCCGCGCGGGCCGTCCAGCTCGTCGCCGAGCAACTGGTAGGTGGGGCAGGTGGCGGTGCAGAAGCCGCAGTGCACGCACTTGCCGACGATGGACTTGGCCTCTTCGCCTTCGGGCGTGCCGCGCAGGAACTCGGCCAGGGTGGTTTGCATGGTGGGGGACTCTCCGGTGCCTTTGCTCGGGATGCTGGGGAATGGGTTGCCTGGCGCGCGGCTCAGAAGCCGGCGTACATGCGCCGCGGGTTGAAGATGCCGGCGGGGTCGAAGCTGGCCTTGAGGCGCTGGTGGATCGCCTCCAGCGGCGCGGCCAGCGGTGTGAACACGCCGGCGGCCTTGTCGCCGTTGCGGAACAGCGTGGCGTGGCCGCCCGCGGCGGCGGCGGCCGCGCGCACGGCGGCGGCATCGGCGGCGCTGTCGGCGCCGCCCAGCCACCAGCGCTGGCCGCCGCCCCATTCGATCAACTGGCCGCCCGGCAGCGCCAGCGGCGCGGCGGTGGTGGGCACGGCGACGCGCCACAGCGCGCGGCCCGCCTGCACCGGGGCGAAGAACGGGTGCTGCTGCTCGCGCAGCGCCTGCCACAGCGCGCCGGCCTGGTCCGGCGCCACGGCCTCGCCGCCCAGGCGCTCGCGCGCGGCGCGCACCGCGGCGGCCGCGCCCGACAGGCGCAGGTGCAGCGTGCCGTCGTGCCAGGCCGAGGCGGCCACCGGCAGCGGCTGGCCGCCCCACTGGTTGAGGCGCTCGAGCGCCTCGGCCTCGCCCAGCGCGAAGCGCAGCGTGGCCTCGTCGAACGGCACCGGCAGCACCTTGAGCGAGACTTCCAGGATCAGCCCCAGCGTGCCCAGCGAGCCGGCCATCAGGCGCGAGACGTCGTAGCCCGCCACGTTCTTCATGACCTGGCCGCCGAAGCCGAGGATGTCGCCGCGGCCGTCCATCACCTGCACGCCGAGCACGAAGTCGCGCAGCGCGCCCACGGCCTGCCGGCGCGGGCCGGACAGGCCCGCCGCGACCGCGCCGCCGAGCGTGGCGCCGGCGCCGAAATGCGGCGGCTCGAAGGCCAGCATCTGGCGGCGCTCGGCCAGCGCCGCCTCGATCTCGGCCAGCGGCGTGCCGCAGCGCGCGGTGATCACCAGCTCGGGCGGGTCGTAGTCGACGATGCCGCTGTAGCCGCGCGTGTCGAGCACCTCGCCCTGCAATTGCTGGCCGTAGAAATCCTTGCTGCCGCCGCCGCGCAGGCGCAGCGGCGTGCGCGCGTCCGTGGCGCGCCGGATGGTGTCGCGGAAGGCGTCGAGGGTGGCTTGCTGGTCGGCTGGCATGGGTGCTGGCTGGTTCTGGTTGTGTGGGTTTTGTGGGCGAGGGCGGGTCAGCCTGGCGGTGTCCTGGCGGCGGGCGCGGGTTTGCCGCCACCCGCGTTTTCGTCTTGCCTGTCGCGCTCGTCGCGCTCGTCGTGGTCTTCCCGGTACGGCGGCAGCGCGCTGCCGCAGTGCTTGCAGTAGGCCGCGTCGGGGTCGTGCCCCTCGCTCAGGCAGTGCGTGCAGGTGCGCGTGGTCAGCGGCCGCTTCAGGATGCTGGCGGCCAGCTCGGCGCCGACGATGCCGGTCGGGAAGGCGATGATGCCGTAGCCCAGCAGGATGGTCAGCGAGGTGATGAACTGCCCCAGCGGCGTCTTCGGCACCATGTCGCCGAAGCCGGTCGTGGTCAGCGTCACCACCGCCCAGTACATGCTCACCGGGATGCTGGTGAAGCCGTGCTGCGGGCCTTCCACCACGTACATCACGGTGCCCAGGATCACGGTGATGATGAACACCGTGGCAAGGAACACGAAGATCTTGCGCCGGCTGTTGGCCAGCGCGCGGTACAGGATCTGCGCCTCCTCGAAGTACACCGTCAGCTTGAGGATCCGGAACACGCGCAGCAGCCGCAGCAGGCGCACGTCGATCAGGAAGGCCAGTTCCGGCACGAAGAAGGCCAGCCAGGTCGGGATGATCGACAGGAAGTCCACCACGCCGAAGAAGCTGAACACATAGCGCAGCGGGCGGCGCACCACCAGGATGCGCATCACGTACTCGGCCGTGAACACCAGCGTGAACAGCCACTCCGCCGCCGTGAACGCGGTGCCCAGGCGCTGGCTGACCGCCGGCAGGCTGTCGAACACCACCACCAGCACGCTGGCCACGATGCACAGCAGCAGCGCGATGTCGAACAGCCGCCCGGCGTGCGTGTCGGCCTCGAAGATGATGGTGTACCAGCGCTCGCGCCAGCCCGACTCGGGCTTGCCCAGGCGCTGGCGCACCTGCGCGGTGAGTCGCTGCTGGCCGCGCGCGGCGGCTTTGTGGCCCGCCATGTTCAGAAGCGCGGCAGGTCGGGATGCGGCAGCAGGCCGCGCTTGACGTGCATGCGGCCGTATTCCGCGCAGCGTGCCAGCGTGGGGATGGCCTTGTCCGGGTTGAGCAGGCGCGCCGGGTCGAAGGCCGCCTTGACGGCGAAGAACATCTCGCGCTCCTCGGGCGAGAACTGCACGCACATCGAGTTGAGCTTCTCCACGCCCACGCCGTGCTCGCCGGTGACGGTGCCGCCCAGCTCCACGCAGCTCTCGAGGATGTCCGAGCCGAACAGCTCGGCGCGGTGCCACTGGTCCTGGTCGGCGCCGTCGAACAGGATCAGCGGGTGCATGTTGCCGTCGCCGGCATGGAACACGTTCATGCAGCGCAGCCCGTACTTGCGCTCCATTTCCTCGATGCGCGTGAGCAGCGTGCCGATGTGCTTGCGCGGGATGGTGCCGTCCATGCAGTAGTAGTCCGGCGAGATGCGGCCGGCCGCGGGGAAGGCGTTCTTGCGCCCGCTCCAGAAGCGCAGCCGCTCCGACTCGCTCTGCGACACGGCGATGCGCGTGGCGCCCGAGGCGCGCAGCACCTCGCTCATGCGCTCGATCTCCTCGGCCACTTCCTCGGTGGTGCCGTCGGACTCGCACAGCAGGATGGCGGCGGCGTCGAGGTCGTAGCCGGCGCGCACGAATTCTTCCACGGCCGCGGTGGCGGGCTTGTCCATCATCTCCAGCCCGGCCGGGATGATGCCCGCGCCGATCACGTCGGCCACCGCGTTGCCGCCCTTGGCCACGTCGTCGAAGCTGGCCATGATGACCTGTGCCAGTTGCGGCTTGGGGATCAGCTTGACGGTCACTTCGGTGACGACCGCCAGCATGCCCTCCGAGCCGATCATCGCGGCCAGCAGGTCCAGCCCGGGCGCGTCGGGCGCCTCGGAGCCGAACTCCACCACCTCGCCGGCCATCGTGACCGCGCGCACGCGCAGCACGTTGTGCACCGTGAGGCCGTACTTGAGGCAATGCACGCCGCCCGAGTTCTCGCTGACGTTGCCGCCGATGGTGCAGGCGATCTGCGAGGACGGGTCGGGTGCGTAATAGAGGCCGTGGGGCGCGGCGGCCTCGGAGATGGCCAGGTTGCGCACGCCCGGCTGGACCACCGCCGTGCGCGCGCGCGCATCCACGCCGACGATGCGCTTGAACTTGGCCAGCGACAGCACCAGCCCGGTGGCGATCGGCATGGCGCCGCCGGACAGGCTGGTGCCCGCGCCGCGCGGCACCACCGGCACCTGCAGCGCATGGCACAGGCGCAGGATGGCGCAGACCTGTTCTTCGCTGTCGGGCAGCACCACGGCCACCGGCAACTGGCGGTAGGCGGCCAGGCCATCGCATTCGTAGGGCGCGGTGTCCTCGGGCTTCCACAACAGGGCCGCATCGGGCAGGATTTTCGCCAGGCCTTCGAGCAGCGCCGCGCGGCGGCTGTCGTCGGTGACCAGGGAGACTTCGTGCGGGGCGTTCATGACAACTCCTGTAGTGGCCGCGGGCGCGGCGCGGGGCGCGAGCGGGTGGGGAGCAAGGACTATAGCGCAGCCGCGCCGCCGCGCAGCATGGCGGCGACGTGAATTCCGCATGGCAGGCCGATCAAAATCGCTCATGCCGGCGGCGCGCCGGAACCTGGCAGGGCCCGGCGCGGGCGCCGCGCGATTTCAGCTTAGCACCGGCAGCGGGCGCCGGCTGCCATGCCGGCGGCCATGTCGGTGGCCACCGCCGGCGGCTCTCCGGCGCCACATCCCGGCGCCCCGCCCCGGCATGGCCGGCTACGCCGCTACCACTCCAGCCCCAGCAGCCAGTCGACGAAATAGCGCGCCTCGGGCTTGAGCGGCGCCTGCTCGCGCTCGACGATGTAGTAGCCGTGCGGCGAGACCGATTCGATGTCGAGCAGGCGCACCATCTGGCCCAGCGCCAGCCAGTGGCGGGCCATGCGCTGGCGCACCAGCGCCACGCCCTGGTTGGAGGCGATGGCCTCCAGCATCAGGCCGATGTCGTTGAACTGCGGGCCGGTCTGCGGCTCGGGCCAGTCCAGCCCGGCGGTCTCGAACCACGGCTTCCACGGCTCCAGCGGGCTGCGCAGCAGCACCAGGTTGTGCAGGTGCTCGGGCCGCGTGACCGAGCGGCCGTCGATGTGCTCGTAGTATTCGCGCCCGCAGGCCGGGAACACCGGCTCGACCAGCAGCCTGGTGGTCTTCAGGTCCGGGTAGCGGCCGGTGCCGTAGCGGATCTCCACGTCGGTGTCCTCGGCCTTCACGTCGAGGAACGGGATGGCCAGGTGCAGCTCGGTGTCGATGTGCGGGTACAGCGCGGTGAACTCGGGCAGGCGCGGCACCAGGTGCTGGCGGCCGAAGGTGGGCGGGATCGCCACGCGCAGGCGCGTGCGCTGCTTGTTGTACTCGGGCCGCGCCAGCTCGTTGAGGGACTTGAGCGCGTCCTGCACGTTGCGCAGGTAGCGCGTGCCGGCGGCGGTCAGCCGCAGCGCGGCGTTGGAGCGCACGAACAGGTCCTCGCCCCACAGCTCCTCGAGGTTCTTGATGCGGTGCGACACGGCGCTGGGCGTGACCGACAGCTCCTCCGCCGCGCGCGCGAAGCTGCCCAGGCGGGCGGCGGCCTCGAACGCGATCAGCAGGTGCAGCGGCGGGACGCGGTTGAACACGGCGGCCATGCGCGGCCCCTAGCGCGTCGCGCGGAAGATCTTGCCCGGGTTGAGGATGTGGTTGGGATCGAGCGCGTTCTTGATGGCGCGCATCAGGTCCAGCGCATCCTCGCCGTGCTCGCTGACCAGGAAGTCCATCTTGTGCAGGCCCACGCCGTGCTCGCCGGTGCAGGTGCCGCCCAGGGCCAGCGCGCGCTCGACGATGCGCCGGTTGATGGTCTCGGCCTCGGCCAGCTCCTCGGGCCTGGCCGGGTCGGTCAGGATCGCCACGTGGAAGTTGCCGTCGCCGACGTGGCCGACGATCGGGCAGGGCAGCGTGGAGGCGGCGAGGTCGCGCTCGGTCTCGCTCACGCACTCGGCCAGCCGCGAGATCGGCACGCACACGTCGGTGGTGACGGCGCGGCAGCCCGGCTTGAGCTGGAGCATGGCGAAGTAGGCGGTATGGCGCGCGTTCCACAGGCGGCTGCGGTCTTCCGGCCGGGTGGCCCACTCGAAGCCCTGGCCGCCGTGCTCGGCGGCGATCTGCTGCACGGTCTCGGCCTGCTCCCTGACGCCGGCTTCGGTGCCGTGGAACTCGAAGAACAGGTGCGGCATCTCCGGCATGGACAGGTTGTCGTGCCGGTTGATGGCGCGGATGGCCAGCGCGTCGACGAACTCCACGCGCGCCACCGGCACGCCGAGCTGGATGGTGTCGATCACCGCCCGCACCGCGCTGCCCATGCTGGGGAACGCGCAGATGGCGGCGGAGATGGCCTCGGGCTGCGGGTAGAGCCGCACCGTGACCTCGGTGATGATGCCCAGCGTGCCTTCGCTGCCGATCATCAGGCGGGTCAGGTCGTAGCCGGCGGACGACTTGCGCGCGTGCGTGCCGGTCTTGACGATGCGGCCGTCGGCCATGACCACGGTCAGCGCCAGCACGTTCTCGCGCATGGTGCCGTAGCGCACCGCGTTGGTCCCGGAGGCGCGCGTGGCGCACATGCCGCCCAGCGAGGCGTCGGCGCCCGGATCGATCGGGAAGAACAGGCCGCTGTCCTTGATTTCCTGGTTGAGCTGCTTGCGGGTCACGCCCGGCTGCACGGTCACGTTCAGGTCCTCGGCCTGCACCGACAGCACGCGGTTCATCTGCGACAGGTCGAGGCTGATGCCGCCGGCCACCGCCAGCAGGTGGCCCTCGAGCGAGGAGCCGGCGCCGTAGGGGATCAGCGGCACGCGGTGCGCGTTGCACAGGCGCGCCACCTCGGCCACTTCCTCGGTGCTGTGGGCGAACACCACGCCGTCCGGCGCGGCCGGCGGGAACGGCGACTCGTCGCGCCCGTGGTGCTCGCACACGCCGGCGGAGGTGGAGAAGCGCTCGCCGAAACGGGCCTGCAGGGCCTCGCGCACGGCGGCCGGCAGCGGCTGGCGCGCCAGCGCCGCGTGGGGGGTGGGATGGTTCATGGTGTCTCCGGCGGGACTGCGGCGGCAGGCTGCCGCGCGGCGCTGCCCGGGAGCGGGCGGCGCGCGTCGGTGCCGGCACTGGTGCCCGCTGGCGTCGCGGGCGAATCCCGCTATTCTACGCCGCGCCTGTCCGCCACAGCACATCGGGCGCCGGCGCCCGGCATGCGCGCGACCGCCGCCGCCGCGGCGCCGATGGGCGCCATAATGCGGGATTGCCACCGCAGGAGACCCGCATGGGCAACCGCCTGACCAAGATCGCCACCCGCACCGGGGACGGCGGCACCACCGGCCTCGGCGACGGCAGCCGCACCGGCAAGGACAGCCTGCGCATCGCCGCCATCGGCGACGTCGACGAGCTCAATTCCCATCTCGGCGTGCTGCTGGCCGAAACGCTGCCCGACGAGGTGCGCGCGGCGCTGCTGCACATCCAGCACGACCTGTTCGACCTCGGCGGCGAGCTGTCCATCCCCGGCTACGTGCTGGTCAAGCCGGAACAGGTGCTGCAACTGGACGACTGGCTGGCGCACTACAACGCCGGCCTGCCGCGCCTGGCCGAGTTCATCCTGCCCGGCGGCAGCCGCGCCGCGGCGGTGGCGCACGTCTGCCGCACGGTGTGCCGGCGCGCCGAGCGGGCGCTGGTGGCGCTGGGCGGGCAGGAGGCGCTCAACGAGGCGCCGCGCCAGTACCTGAACCGGCTCTCCGACCTGCTGTTCGTGCTGGCGCGCGTGCTGAACCGCGCCGGCGGCGGCGGCGACGTGCTGTGGCAGCGCGGCCGTGCCGCGGAAAGTGACAAATAAGGCACAAAAAACGGGCCGGCGCCCGCCGGCGCCCGCCGGCGCGCGGGCCGCCCCGCCGGCCGGCCGCCGTCCTGCCGCGATGCGCCCGGAAAAACCGAGAAAATTACTCGGAATTGCGCGTCCGGCCCTTGAAATGGCCCCGGACGGCCACATTTCCGACTCCAGGACGAATTGCAGCGCCCGCGGATAGCGGGGCTCAAGAGGAGAGAATAAATGGGTAAGATCATCGGTATCGACCTCGGTACCACCAATAGCTGTGTCGCGATCATGGAAGGCAATACGCCCAAGGTGATCGAAAACGCCGAAGGCACCCGCACCACCCCGTCGATCATCGCCTACATGGAAGATGGCGAGATCCTGGTGGGCGCGCCGGCCAAGCGCCAGGCGGTGACCAATCCGCGCAACACCCTGTACGCGGTGAAGCGCCTGATCGGCCGCAAGTTCGAAGAAAAGGAAGTGCAGAAGGACATCGGCCTGATGCCGTACTCCATCGTCAAGGCTGACAACGGCGACGCATGGGTGTCGGTGCGCGACCAGAAGCTGGCGCCGCCGCAGGTGTCCGCCGAAGTGCTGCGCAAGATGAAGAAGACGGCCGAGGACTACCTCGGCGAGCCGGTGACCGAAGCCGTGATCACCGTGCCGGCCTACTTCAACGACTCGCAGCGCCAGGCCACCAAGGACGCCGGCCGCATCGCCGGCCTCGACGTCAAGCGCATCATCAACGAGCCGACCGCGGCCGCGCTGGCGTTCGGCCTCGACAAGAACGAGAAGGGCGATCGCAAGATCGCCGTGTATGACCTCGGCGGCGGCACCTTCGACATCTCGATCATCGAGATCGCGGACGTGGACGGCGAGAAGCAGTTCGAAGTGCTGTCGACCAACGGCGACACCTTCCTGGGCGGCGAAGACTTCGACCAGCGCATCATCGACTACATCATCAGCGAGTTCAAGAAGGACCAGGGCGTCGACCTGTCCAAGGACGTGCTCGCGCTGCAGCGCCTGAAGGAAGCCGCGGAAAAGGCCAAGATCGAACTGTCGAGTTCGCAGCAGACCGAGATCAACCTGCCGTACATCACGGCGGACGCCTCGGGCCCGAAGCACTTGAACCTGAAGATGACGCGCGCCAAGCTCGAAGCGCTGGTGGAAGAGCTGATCACCCGCACCATCGAGCCGTGCCGCATCGCGATCAAGGATGCCGGCGTCAAGGTCAGCGAGATCGACGACGTGATCCTGGTCGGCGGCATGACCCGCATGCCCAAGGTGCAGGAGCAGGTCAAGGAGTTCTTCGGCAAGGAAGCGCGCAAGGACGTGAACCCTGACGAAGCCGTGGCCGTGGGCGCCGCGATCCAGGGCTCGGTGCTGTCGGGCGACCGCAAGGACGTGCTGCTGCTGGACGTGACGCCGCTGTCGCTGGGCATCGAGACCCTGGGCGGCGTGATGACCAAGATGATCACCAAGAACACCACCATCCCGACCAAGCATGCGCAGGTGTTCTCGACCGCCGACGACAACCAGCCGGCCGTGACCATCAAGGTGTTCCAGGGCGAGCGCGAAATGGCCACCGGCAACAAGCTGCTGGGCGAGTTCAACCTCGAGGGCATCGCCCCGGCGCCGCGCGGCCTGCCGCAGATCGAAGTGTCGTTCGACATCGACGCCAACGGCATCCTGCACGTGGGCGCCAAGGACAAGGCGACCGGCAAGGAAAACCGCATCACCATCAAGGCGAACTCGGGCCTGTCGGAAGACGAGATCCAGCGCATGGTGAAGGACGCCGAGGCCAACGCCGAGGAAGACAAGAAGGCCCGCGAGCTGGCTGACGCCCGCAACCAGGCCGACGCGCTGATCCACTCGACCAAGAAGGCGGTCGCCGAATACGGCGACAAGCTCGAGGCGGGCGAGAAGGAAAAGATCGAAGCCGCGATCAAGGAACTGGAAGACGCCGCGCGCGGCGGCGACAAGGCCGAGATCGACGCCAAGGTCAATGCGCTGTCCGAGGCCAGCCAGAAGCTGGGCGAGCGCGTCTACGCCGACATGCAGGCCAAGTCCGGCGAAGCGGGCGGCGCGGGCGCGGCCGGTGCCGCGGGCGCGGGTGCCGGCCAGCACCAGCAGGCCCAGCCGCAGGACGACAACGTCGTGGACGCCGAATTCAAGGAAGTCAACGACAAGAAGTAATGGATGAGCTGGGGAGGGGCGCGGTGCGCGGCACCGCCGCCAGCCCCTGTCCCCACGCCGGGCGACGGACATCGGACCAAGCGGATTACCGCCGTCGGATGCCGCGCTCGGCTTTTTTGCTATTTTCTTTGCTATTTGCCCGGGCGGGTCTCACACGCGCCGCGGGGCCAATCAGGTAATCAGCCACCATGGCAAAACGTGACTACTACGAAGTGCTCGGGGTGGGCAAGAACGCCAGCGACGACGATATCAAGAAGGCGTATCGCAAGCTGGCGATGAAGCACCACCCGGACCGCAATCCGGACAGCAAGGATTCGGAGGAGAAATTCAAGGAGGTCAAGGAGGCCTACGAGATGCTCTCCGACCCCGAGAAGAAGGCGGCCTACGACCAGTACGGCCACGCCGGCGTCGACCCCAACATGGCGGGCGGCTTCGGCGGCGGCGGCCAGGGCTACGGCGGTTTCGCCGAGGCCTTCGGCGACATCTTCGGCGACATCTTCGGCCAGCAGGGCCAGGGCGCCGGGCGCCGCAGCGGCGGCGGCCCGCAGGTGTACCGCGGCGCCGACCTGCGCTACAGCATGGAGATCTCGCTCGAGCAGGCCGCGCACGGCCACGAGGCGCAGATCCGCGTGCCGCACTGGGACGAGTGCGAGCACTGCCACGGCAACGGCGCCGAGCCCGGTACCAACGTCGAGACCTGCCCGACCTGCCACGGCGCGGGCCAGGTGCGCGTGTCGCAGGGCTTCTTCTCGATGCAGCAGACCTGCCCGAAGTGCCACGGCACCGGCAAGCATATCCCCAAGCCGTGCACCAAGTGCCACGGCCAGGGCAAGATCAAGTCGCAGAAGACGCTGGAAGTGAAGATCCCCGCCGGCATCGACGAGGGCATGCGCATCCGCTCCTCGGGCAACGGCGAGCCGGGCATCAACGGCGGCCCCCCGGGCGATCTGTACGTGGAAGTGCACATCCGCCCGCACGCGGTGTTCGAGCGCGACGGCGACGACCTGCACTGCCAGATGCCGATCTCGTTCGCCACCGCGGCGCTGGGCGGCGACCTGGAAGTGCCCACGTTGGGCGGCAAGGCCAGCTTCCCGGTGCCCGAAGGCACCCAGGCCGGCAAGACCTTCCGCCTGCGCGGCAAGGGCATCAAGGGCGTGCGCTCGGGTTATCCGGGCGACCTCTACGTGCACGTGAACGTGGAAACGCCGGTCAAGCTGACCGAGGCGCAGAAGGACATCCTGCGCCAGTTCGACCGCTCGGTGCACGAGGGCGGCTCGCGCCACAGCCCGCAGGAGCAATCCTGGCTGGACAAGGTGAAGAGCTTCTTCAGCTGAGCCGGTTCGGCTCGCGGCGAGTGGCCGGCCACGCTTGACGGCGTGGCCGGCTTTTTTTTTGGGGGGGCTGGTGGCGGGTTTTGCCGCTGGCGGTTCCTGCGTGTGCAGCGCGCGATAATGCGATATCGCCGCGTTTCGCGGCCGCCCCAACCGACGCTGGTGATTTCCCCGTGGCAGTTCTTCCCGCTTCCCCCTCCGCTTCCCCTTCCGCTTCGCCCGAACCGTTCGTCCTGCTCGACGACGCCACCGCCGCGCCCGGCGAGGCGGTCTCGCGCCTGTACACCGGCTTCGTGCGCGAGGACGTGCTGCCCGGCGGCGCCGCGCTCGATGCGCTCGACGCCATGCTGGCCGAGGGCTGGCGCCAGGGCTGGCATGCCACGCTGTTCGCGCCCTACGAATTCGGCGGCCCGCTGCTCGGCGTGGCGGTGGCCGCGGACCAGGCGCTGCCGTTCCACGACGGCGCGCTGCGGCTGCTGTGGTTCCGGCGGATGCGCAGGCTGGACACGCGGGCGGTCGCGTCGTGGCTGGCCGGCGAACAGGGCGACGCGCCGGCCGGCGTGATGGAGATCGCTTCCGATACCACGGAGGCGGCCTTCCACGCGGCCATCGCCCGCATCCATGCGTGGATCGAGGCCGGCGACACCTACCAGGTCAATTTCACCCAGCGCCTGCGCTTCGGTGCGTTCGGCGCGCCGGCGGCGCTCTATGCGGCGCTGCGCGCGGCGCAGCCGGTGCCCTACGCCGTGCTGGCGCGCCTGCCCGGCGACGGCTGGGTGCTGTCGCTGTCGCCGGAGCTGTTCGTGCGTCATGACGGGCAAGGCCATCTGCTCACGCGGCCGATGAAGGGCACCGCGCCGCGCAGCGGCGACCCCGCGCGCGATGCCGCAGCCGCCGCGGCGCTGGCCGCCGACGCCAAGAACCGCGCCGAGAACGTGATGATCGTGGACCTGCTGCGCAACGACCTGGGCCGCGTGGCGGTGCCGGGCACGGTGGCGGTGCCGGCGCGCTTCGTGGTCGAGCCGTTCGGGCAGGTGCTGCAGATGACGTCCACCGTGACCGCCACCGCGCGTCCCGGCACGAGCCTGGCCGGGCTGCTGCGCGCGCTGTTCCCGTGCGGCTCGATCACCGGCGCGCCCAAGCGGCGCACGATGCAGATCATCGGCGAGCTGGAGCCGTCGCCGCGCGGGCTCTATACCGGCGCGATCGGCTGGATCGACGCGCCGGCGCCGGTGGCGTTCCCGGGCGCCTTCGCGCTGTCGGTGGCGATTCGCACGCTGGTGCTGGGCGCGCCGCGCGCCGACGGCCTGCGCGCGGGCGAGATGGGCGTGGGCGGCGGCATCGTCCACGACAGCGACGCGGCCGGCGAGTACGCCGAATGCGGCTGGAAGGCCCGCTTCCTGACCGCGCACGATCCGGGCTTCACGCTGTTCGAGACCCTGCGCGTGGAGGACGGCGCGTGTCCGCGGCTGGACGCGCACCTGGCGCGGCTGGCCGCGTCGGCCGCCTGCCTCGGTTTCGCTTTCGACGCCGCGCGCGCGCGCGCGGCGGCGCGCGCGGCCGCGGCCGGCCTGGGTGCCGGCGCGTGGCGCCTGCGGCTGGCGCTCGGCAAGGCCGGCGGCCTCGCCGTGACGCACGGCGCGCTGGCGCCGCTGGCCGCCGCGCCGGTCGCGGCGCTGCTGGCGCCGCAGCCGCTGCCGGACGCGGACCCGCTGCGCCGCCACAAGACCAGCGCGCGCGCCGTGTTCGACGCCGGCTGGCAGGCCGCCGAGCGCGCCGGCGCGTTCGACAGCCTGTTCTTCAACACGCGCGGCGAACTGCTCGAAGGCGGGCGCAGCTCGGTGTTCGTCAAGGTGGATGGCGAGTGGCTGACGCCGCCGCTGGCGGCGCACATCCTGCCCGGCGTGATGCGCGCGGCGGTGCTGGCCGACGGCGCGCGCTACCTGGGCGGGCCGGCGCGCGAGGCCGTGGTCACGCGCGCCATGCTGGCGCGCCGCGAGGCGCTGGCGCTGGCCAACGCGCTGCGCGGCGTGCTGCCGGCGATGCTGGCCGCCGGCTGAGGCAGGGTCAGGCGGGTCAGGCGGAGAAGGTGTGCTCCGCCGCCGGGAAGCTGCCGTCCTTCACGGCCGCCACGTAGGCGCGCACGGCGGCCTCGATCGACGCGGCGCCTTCCATGAAGTTGCGCACGAACTTGGCCTTGCGGCCCGGGTAGACGTTGATCATGTCCTGCAGCACCAGCACCTGGCCCGAGCAGTCCACGCCCGCGCCGATGCCGATGGTGGGAATCGTCAGCAGGCCCGTGACCACGCCCGCCAGCGCCGCCGGCACCGCTTCCATCACGATCAGCTGCGCGCCCGCGGCCTGCAGCGCGAGGGCGTCGCGCTTGAGCTGCGCGGCGCTCTCGTCGGTCTTGCCCTGCACCTTGAAGCCGCCCAGCGCATGCACCGACTGCGGCGTCAGGCCGATGTGCGCGCACACCGGGACGCTGCGCTCGACCAGGAACTGCACGGTCGGCGCGAGCCAGTCGCCGCCTTCGAGCTTGACCATCTGCGCGCCCGCGCGCATCAGCGTGGCGGCGCTGGCGAAGGCGGTCTCGGGCGTGGGGTAGGTGCCGAACGGCAGGTCCGCCACCAGCAGCGCGCTCTGGTTGCCGCGCGCCACGCACTCGGTGTGGTAGGCCATCTGTTCCAGCGTCACGGGCAGCGTGGTCTGCTGGCCCTGCATGACGTTGCCGAGGGAGTCGCCGACCAGCAGCACTTCGACGCCGCAGTAGTCGAGCAGCGCGGCGAAGCTGGAGTCGTAGGCGGTCAGCATGGCGATCTTTTCGCCGGCGGCGCGCATCGCCTGCAGCTTGGGAATGGTGACGGTCTTGCGGGAGGGATCGAGGAGGTAGCTCATGACGTTGGGCCGGTAGAGAGACGGGAGGCGGGCGGGCCGCTTCAGGCCATGCGGCGGGCCGTTGTCCCCTGCAATCCGCTTTGCCGCGGTGCGCGGCAGCGGCTGCTGTCGTTATGGTCGGGCTGGCAGGCGGGAACCTGTCAGGGCGCAGCGAGATTGAGAAAGGCCTTGCGGCCGCGCATGTCTTCGATGCGCGACAGTAGTGTACGGAAATCGCCGTCGTTGTCCACCGGGTTGAAGTGGGCGGTGTCGACGATCATCACCGGCGCCTCGTCGTAGCGGTGGAACAGCTCGCCGTAGGCGCCACACAGGCGCTCCAGGTAGGTGTCGTCGATGCTGGACTCGCCGGGCGCGTTGCGCCGCGCGATGCGCTCGCGCAGCAGCGCGGGCGAGGCCTGCAGCACGATCACCAGGTCCGTGCGCTGGCTCTGCGCGGGCAGGCGCGCGGCGAGGGCGTCGTACAGCGCCAGCTCGTCCTCGGGCAGCGTCAGGCCCGCGTAGAGCCGGTCGCGGGCATGGAGGAAATTGCCCACCATGCGCTGGCCGGCCAGCAGCGCCGCCTGCCACGCCTGCAACTGCTGCGCGCGCTGGTTCAGCAGCGACAGCTGCAGCGGCAGCGCGTAGCGCGCCGGCTCGCGGTAATAGCGGTCGAGGAAGGGATTGCCGCGGGCGCCGTCGAGCAGCTCGCCGGCGCGCAGGGTTTGCGCCAGGCGCTGCGCCAGCGCCGTCTTGCCGGCGCCGATGGGGCCTTCCACCACGATCCTGCGCAGATGTTCGAGCATGGGCGGGTCCGGTCGGCTAGGGGAGGCGGGCCGGGGAGCGCGACGTTTCCTGACGGCGCGCCCCGGGATGCCGCGCCGTCAGGAAGCGTCGCGCGCTTCCGTTTTCTGCCGCGTGCACTGGCAGAACGAGAATTTCTCGATGCGCTGCGTATTGACCGCCGGCAGGAAGTCGGCGGCCGGGCCGCGGCCCGGGATCACCAGCGCGGGGTCCAGCTCCAGCAGCGGCACCAGCGTGAAGGCGCGCTCGGCCACGCGCGCATGCGGCACCGTGAGATGCTCGTCGCCGTGGATCTCGTCGCCGAACAGCAGCAGGTCGAGGTCGAGCGTGCGCGGCGCGTTGCGGAACGGGCGCTCGCGGCCGAACTGGTCCTCGATGTGGTGGCAGATGCGCAATAGCTGGGCCGCGGTGAACGGGGTTTCCACCTTCACCACCGCGTTGAAGTAGTCGTCGCCGCCCGCGTCGACCGGGGCCGTGCGGTAAAGCGACGATCTCGCCAGCACCGTGATGCCGACCTGCTGGGCCAGGCACACGATGGCATCCTTGAGGGCCTGCCGGGCATCGCCCAGGTTGGCCCCGATGCCGATAAAGGCAACTGTCATTACGATTCCTCCGGCTGGACGCGTACCTTGCCGGCGTTCCGGTCTTCAGCCGAGCCGGCATCCTGGCTCGCGTCCATATCACTCCGGGAGGAAACTTTATCCGATTTCCGCGGACTGCGCCGACGGCGCTTCTTGCGTGCCGGGCCGCCGCTCTCGCTGCCGTCGCCGCCATCGCCGCCGTCCCAGTCGCCGGACGGTTCGCCGCCGTCGGGGCTGCCGCCACCGCTGCCGCCGCCACCGCCCTGCTTGCCGCCGCGCGGCGGGCGCACGGCGTCGATCAGGGCCTCGCGGCGCTCGCCGTCGGCGTTCTGGAAGTCCTGCCACCAGCGCGCCAGCTCGGCCGGCTGCTCGCCGGAGTCGCAGCGCAGCTGCAGGAAGTCGAAGCCGGCGCGAAAGCGCGGCGACTCGATCAGGCGGAACGGCATGCGGCCCACGCGCTTCTCGAAGCGCGGCTGCATGCCCCAGATGTCGCGCATGTCGGTGACGAAGCGGCGCTGGATGGCGAGCTGGCCGGTCTGGCGCTCGAGCACGTCGTCCATCGCCGTGTTGAGCGCGGCGATGGCGTGCTCGCCCTGCTCGCGCAGCGCGGTCCAGCGCTGCAGCACGTGGTGCCACAGCAGCGCGGCGAACAGGAAGCCCGGCGAGACCGGCTTGCCGACCTGCACGCGCTGGTCGGTGTTGTCGAGCGCCAACTGCACGAAGCGCTGGCCCATCGGCTGCTCGATCGCCACGTCCAGCAGCGGCAGCAGGCCCTTGTGCAGGCCAGCCTTGCGCAGCTCCTGCAGCGAGGCCCAGGCGTGGCCGGACATCAGCAGCTTGAGCATCTCGTCGAACAGGCGCGCGCTGGGCACGTTGTGGATCAGCGAGGCCAGGTCGGCGATCGGCTGGCGCGTGTCCTCGTCGATGCCGAAGCCGGTCTTGGCGGCGAAGCGCACCACGCGCAGCATGCGGATCGGGTCCTCGCGGTAGCGCGTGACCGGGTCGCCGATCATGCGCAGCGTGCGCGCGCGGATGTCTTCCATGCCGTGATGGTAGTCATACACCGTCTGCTCGGCCGGGTCGTAGTACATCGCGTTGATGGTGAAGTCGCGGCGTTCCGCGTCCTCCGCCTGCGAGCCCCACACGTTGTCGCGCAGCACGCGGCCCGAGGCGTCGATCGCGTGGGTCTTGCTGTCGAGCTCGGCGCGCTTGAGGCGGCGCCCCTCGGGCAGGGTCTCGCTGGCCACCGCGTCGACCAGCGCGCGGAAGGTGGAGACCTCGATGATCTCCTGCTCGCGCCCGCCGTAGAAGGTCACGTGCACGATCTGGAAGCGCCGGCCGATGATGCGCGAGCGGCGGAACAGCGCCTGCACCTGGTCGGGCGTGGCGTTGGTGGCGACATCGAAGTCCTTGGGCTTGATGCCCAGCAGCAGGTCGCGCACCGCGCCGCCCACGATGAAGGCCTGGTAGCCGGCCTGCTGCAGCGTGGAGGTGACCTTGATGGCGTTGCGCGAGATCAGCGACTGGTCGATCTGGTGCTCGTCGTGCGGCACGATGTGCGGCGTGCCGGCGCGGCCACGGCGTTTGACGGGGCGCTGCTGGGGGCCCGGCTTGCCGAGCAGCCGGTTGATTAGCTTCTTGATCACGTCAGAACAGATCCATGATGCGCCAGCCGGCCGCGGCGGCGTGGTGACGCAGGCGATCGTCCGGGTTGGCGGCGATCGGTTCGCTGACCTTTTCCAGTAGCGGCAGGTCGTTGGCCGAATCGCTGTAGAAGGTGGTGGTTTCGAAGGCATCCCACTGGGTGCCCATGCTCTTGAGCCAGGCTTCGACGCGGGCGATCTTGCCCTCGCGGAAGCTCGGCAGGCCCGCCACCTCGCCGGTGAAGGCGCCGTCCGGCTGCCCGTTGGCGGTGGCCGGCTCGGTGGCGATCAGGTGCTTGATGCCGAAGGCGGCGGTGATCGGCGCGGTGACGAAGCTGTTGGTGGCGGTGACCACCGCGCACAGGTCGCCGGCGTCGAGGTGCTTGTAGACCAGCGCGCGCGCCTGCGGCGTGATGACCGGATCGATCACTTCGCGCATGAACTGCTTGCGCCAGGTTTCGAGGCGGTCGCGCGGATTGGCCGCCAGCGGCGCCAGCGCGAAGCGCAGGAAGGCTTGTATATCCAGGGTGCCTGCCTTGTACTGCCCGTAGAACTCCTCGTTCTTGCGGCGGTAGGTTTCCTCGTCGACGACGCCCAGGCGCACGAGGAAGCGCCCCCATTCGTGGTCGCTGTCGGTCGGGAGCAGGGTATGGTCGAGGTCGAACAATGCCAGATTCATGGGCGGCGATTTTACATTAACGTGATTGTTGCCGGTTTCTTGGCGTCGCTGCGCCCCAACGCAGGCAAGCACGCGGCATGCCAGGGGCTGCGGGGGCGGTGCCGGCTGCGTGCGCTCACTCGCGCAGCTCCGCGAACATTTCCCGCAGCAGCGGCAGCGTGACGGCGCGCTTGCGCTCGAGCGAATAGGTGTCGAGCGCGTCCAGCAGCGCCATCAGGCTGGGCATGTCGCGGTAGTGGCGCGTAACCAGCCAGTGCGGGATCTCGGGCGAAAGCTGCAGGCCGCGCTCGCGCGCGGCCTGCACCAGCGCGGTCATCTTGTCTTCGTCCGACAGCGGCGCGAGCTGGTAGACCAGGCCCCAGCCCAGCCGCGTGCGCAGGTCCTCGCGCACCGGCATGGCCAGCGGCGCCACGCTGCCGGCCACCACCAGCGCGGTGCGCACGTGGGCGCGTACTTCGTTGTAGAGCGAGAACACGGCGATCTGGCGCGCTTCGTCGAGCAGTTCCACGTCGTCGACCGTGTAGAGCTGGCAGCTCGGATCGAAGATGAAGTCCGACAGCGCGTGGTGCGGGCTCAGGTAGCGGCAGCGGATGCCGGCCTGGTAGCCGCTCTCGCACACCGCGTGCAGCAGGTGGGTGCGGCCCGAGCCGGTCTCGCCCCACAGGTAGATCAGGCGGTCGGGCGCGCGCTCCTGCGCCACCGCCGGGGCCAGGTCGCGCAGGCGCTGCACCGGCTCGCGGTTGGCGGCCACGAAGAAATTCTCGAAGGTCGACGGCGGCGGGCTGCCAAGTTCAAGCGAAAGCTGCTTGGGGCGCGGATACATGGCTTTTCGGTTACCTGGGGTGAAGGCCTGCTGCCCTGTAAACGCGCCGCCCCGCGCCCGCGCCGACCGCGGCCGGCACGTGGGGGCGCCGGCCGCGGTCGGCAGCGGTGGCGTGCATCGGCAGTGAATGGGGGCAAGACTTCATGACGCGAAGAACCGGAAACTGGAAGGCGGCAGCCTGTATCCGTTAAAATTGCGATTCTACTGGACTCGCGGCCGCAAATCGCCGTCGTGAGCGCCGCATTCCTCACTTCATACCCCCAGGACGAGCAGGTTCTATGAGCGCATCCCCCACTTCCGGCCAGGCAGGCCTTTCCTACCGCGATGCCGGCGTCGATATCGATGCGGGCGACGCGCTTGTCGACCGCATCAAGCCGTTCGCCAAGCGCACCATGCGCGAGGGCGTGATGGCCGGCATCGGGGGCTTCGGCGCGCTGTTCGAATTGTCGAAGAAATACCAGGAGCCGGTGCTGGTGTCCGGCACCGACGGCGTGGGCACCAAGCTCAAGCTGGCCTTCCAGCTCAACCGCCACGACACCGTGGGCCAGGACCTGGTGGCCATGAGCGTCAACGACATCCTGGTGCAGGGCGCCGAGCCGCTGTTCTTCCTCGACTACTTCGCCTGCGGCAAGCTCGACGTGGAGACCGCCGCCACCGTGATCCAGGGCATCGCCCACGGCTGCGAACTGGCCGGCTGCGCGCTGATCGGCGGCGAGACCGCCGAGATGCCGAGCATGTACCCGGACGGCGAATACGATCTGGCCGGCTTCGCCGTCGGCGCGGTCGAGAAAAGCCGCATCATCGACGGCAGCACCATCGTGCCGGGCGACGTGGTGCTGGGCCTGGCCTCGTCGGGCGCGCACTCCAACGGCTACTCGCTGGTGCGCAAGATCATCGAGGTGGCCCGGCCCGACCTGAACGCCGATTTCCACGGCCAGCGCCTGCAGGACGCCATCATGGCGCCCACGCGCATCTACGTGAAGCCGCTGCTGTCGCTGATCGAGACCCTGCCGGTCAAGGGCATGGCCCACATCACCGGCGGCGGCCTGACCGAGAACGTGCCGCGCGTGCTGGCGCAGAACGTGACCGCCGTGCTCCAGCGCGACGCCTGGGCCCTGCCGCCGCTGTTCCAGTGGCTGCAGGCCCAGGGCAACGTGGCCGACGACGAAATGCACCGCGTGTTCAACTGCGGCATCGGCATGGTGGTGATCGTGGCGAAGGAAGACGCCGCGCGCGCCATCACCCATCTGCAGGCCGCCGGCGAAGCCGTGTGGCAGATCGGCGAGATCCGCGAGCGCGCCGAAGGCCAGGCGCAGACCGTGGTGGTCTGAGCGTTCCGGCTGTTCCCGTACGCTTGCCGAAGCCGCCAGATACGCCCACGCCGTCAGCGCTGGCCCAAGCAAGGTGTTCTCCCTCTCCCCTCACGGGGAGAGGGGCGGGGAGAGGGGCGGTTTGACCAGGAGCCACATCAAGCGGGGCCAGCGGTGTGGTCCAGCGTAGCGGCCAGGAACGAAGCCAATGGTGTTGTCCAGCACGGCAGCATTCCCGGCGCCGGCCCTCTCCCCCGGCCCCTCTCCCGCAAGCGGGAGAGGGGAGCAAACCGAGGGCAATGAACGACGCCGCCAGATGCGCCCACACCGCGCGAGCTAGCCCAAACAACGCGCAAACCGGCGGTGGCTCTGCAACTGCGCCAGTTCAGCCAGCCACCCCCATCTTCGCCAGCGCGTTGCCGGTCACGCGGCAGATGCGCCAGTCCGGCAGCACGTCGGCGCCCATCGCGCGGTAGAAGTCGATCGACGGCGTGTTCCAGTCCAGCACGGTCCATTCGAAACGGCCGCAGCCGCGCTCGACCGCCAGCGCCGCGAGGTGCCGGAGCAGCGCCTTGCCCATGCCGTGGCCGCGCCAGGCCGGGTCCACGTAGAGGTCTTCCAGGTAGAGCCCGCGCCTTGACAGGAAGGTCGAGAAATTGTGGAAGAACAGGGCGAAGCCGACCGCCTGCGGGCCTTGCGCGCCGGGCACTTCCACCAGCACCGCCTCGGCCAGCGGGCGCGCGCCGAACAGCGCTTCCTCCAGCTTGCGCGGCGTGGCTTCGACCAGATGGGTCAGCTTTTCGTATTCGGCCAGCGCGGAGATCAGCGTGAACAGGGTTTCGCAGTCGGCGGCGGTGGCGGGGCGCAGGGTGAAGGCGGGAGCGGAGGCGGGCATGGCGGGTCGCGGGATCGTCAGTCGATAAGCGGCGATTATCGCGTATCCATCACTTCGGCTCCGATTCGGTCCCGATTGCGATGCCGCTGCGGCATTCAGGCGGCGCGCCGCCTCGTCATGCCTGCCCGATGCTTGCCAGCCGCGCCACCTGCGCCGCGTAGTCGGGCGCGAGGCAGTCCACCACCTCGCGCTCGGGCGTGCTGCGCAGCCAGGTCAGCTGGCGCTTGCAGAGCTGCCGCGTGGCGGCGATGCCGCGCTCGCGCATGGTGGCGTAGTCGGTTTCGCCGTCGAGGTATTCCCACACCTGGCGGTAGCCCACGCAGCGGATCGAGGGCAGCGTCGGCTGCAGGTCGCCGCGCGCGCGCAGGCGCTCCACTTCCTCGATGAAGCCGCCGGCCAGCATGGCGTCGTAGCGCGCCGCGATGCGCGCGTGCAGCGCGGCGCGGTCGGACGGCTCGAGCGCGATCACGCGGTAGCGCCGGTCGGCGGCGCCGGCGAAGGCGCGCTCGTCGGCCTGGCGCGCCAGCAGCGCCGACATGGGCTGGCCGGTGAGGCGGTGGATCTCCAGCGCGCGCTGGATGCGCTGGGCGTCGTTGGGTGCCAGCCGCGCGGCGGTGACGGGATCGACCTGGGCCAGCATCGCGTGCAGCGCCGGCCAGCCGCGCGCGGCGGCGAGCGCGTCGAGTTCGGCGCGCACCGCGGCGTCGGCCTGCGGCAGGTCGTTCAGGCCCTGCGTGAGCGCCTTGTAGTAGAGCATGGTGCCGCCCACGATCAACGGCGCGCGGCCGCGCGCGCGGATCTCGCCGATCAGGCGCTCGGCATCGGCCACGAACTGCGCGGCCGAATAGCTCTCGGCCGGGTCGATGATGTCGATCAGGTGGTGCGGCACCGCGGCCAGTTCGGCGGCGGACGGCTTGGCGGTGCCGATGTCCATCCCGCGGTAGACCAGCGCCGAGTCGAGGCTGATGATCTCGACCGGCGCGCGCGCGGCCAGCGCCAGCGCGGCGGCGGTCTTGCCCGACGCGGTGGGGCCGAGCAGGCAGACGACGGGCGCGGCGTGGCCGGCGGAGGCGGGGGCTGTCACGGCGGGCGCGGCGGGCTTACTGGCCGCGCAGGAACAGCCGGTCCAGCTCGGCCACCGACAACTGCACCCAGGTGGGCCGGCCGTGGTTGCACTGGTCGGCGCGCTCGGTCTGCTCCATCTGGCGCAGCAGCGCGTTCATCTCTTCCACGGTGAGCTTGCGGTTGGCGCGCACCGCGCTGTGGCAGGCCAGCGTGGCGAGCAGCTCGTTCTGCCGCTCGGCCAGCACGCGCGAGCCGCCGAACGACTGCAGGTCGCGCAGCACGTCGCGCGCCAGCGCCTCGGTGTCGGCCTGCTTGAGCAGCGCCGGGATGGCGCGCACCGCGAGCGTGGTGGGCGACACCGGCGCGATGTCGAAGCCCAGCAGCGCGAGCGTGTCCTGGTGTTCCTCGGCGGCGCCGATCTCCACCGGGCTGGCGGTCAGCGTGACCGGGATCAGCAGCGGCTGCACGGCGAGCTCGCGCGCGTCGAGCGCGGTCTTGATCTGCTCGTAGAGGATGCGTTCGTGGGCGGCGTGCATGTCGACCAGCACCAGCCCGCGCGCGTTCTGCGCGAGCACGTAGATGCCGTGCAGCTGGGCGATGGCGAAGCCGAGCGGGTGGGCGTCGTCGGCCGCGGATTCTTCCCGCGGCGGCGCCGTTTCGAGCAGGCCGGGCGGGTCGTTCTCGCGGGCGGCACGGGCATCGGCCAGCCAGGCCGGCGGCGTGCCGGCGCCATCCGCATGGCCGCCGGGCGCCGGCGCGGCCGGGCGCGCGAAGCCGCCGCCGGGCTGGATCGCGTCGCGCACCATGCCGAGGTAGGCCTGGCGCGGCTGCATGACGCCGAGCTCGGTCTGGCGCGCGGCGGCGGTGTAGTCGACCCAGGGCCGCGCGCCGGCACCGCTGCCGGCACTGATGCCGCCGCCGGGCGCGCCGCCCCTTGCCGGCAGCGCGCCGCCGAAGCCGCCGCCGAGGCCGCCACCGCGCGGCGGCGGGGGCGCCTCGGCATCGCCGGTCGTGCTGTGCAGGCTGTCGCCCTGCGCGCCGGCCTGGCGGGCCAGGCAGCGCTGCACGGCGTGGTAGACGAACTGGTGCACCGCGCGCGATTCGCGGAAGCGCACCTCGATCTTGGACGGGTGCACGTTCACGTCCACCATTTCCGGCGGCAGGTCCATGCACAGCACGTAGGACGGGAAGCGGTCGCCGTGCAGCACGTCCTGGTAGGCGCTGCGCACCGCGTGGGTGAGCAGCTTGTCGCGCACGTAGCGGCCGTTGACGAAGAAGAACTGCTGGTCTGGGCGGCCGCGCGAGGCGGTCGGCAGGCCGGCGAAGCCGTACAGGTGCAGGGTGTCGGCTTCCTCGTCGAGCGGCAGGCGGGCGCGCGCGAAATCGGCGCCGAGCACCTGCGCCGTGCGCGTGGCCACGTCGCCGGCGTTCCAGTGCTCCATCGGGCGGCCGTTGTGATGGACCGTGATGGCGACGTCCGGGCGCGCCAGCGCCACGCGCCGCACCATCTCCAGGCAATGCCCGAACTCGGTCTGCTCGGACTTCAGGAACTTTCTGCGCGCCGGCGTGTTGAAGTACAGGTGCTGCACGTCGACGGTGGTGCCGACGCCGCCGGAGGCCGGCTGCACCTTGCCGCTGTCGGCGGCGACCAGCGTGGCATGCGCGTCGTCGGCGGTGCGGCTGGTCAGGGTCAGCTCGGAGACCGAGGCGATCGAGGCCAGTGCCTCGCCGCGAAAGCCCAGCGTCAGCACGGATTCGAGCTCGTCGAGCGAGGCGATCTTGCTGGTGGCGTGGCGCATCAGCGCGACCGGCAGCTCGGCCGCGGGGATGCCGCAGCCGTTGTCGGCGATTACGATGCGGCGCACGCCGCCTTCCTCCAGGCGGATGTTGAGCTGGGTGGCGCCGGCGTCCAGCGCGTTCTCCAGCAGCTCCTTGACCACGGAGGCGGGGCGCTCGACCACCTCGCCGGCCGCGATCTGGCTGATCAACTGGTCGGGCAGCGGGCGGATGGGACGCAGGGGCTGGGCAGGGCGGATGGCTTCGGCGGGCATGGCGGAATTATACGTGCGCGTGCCCCTCGCCCGCAGGGCGCCGCAGGTGGCTTTGGCGCCGGTGCGGTCTTGTATGATGTCGGCTAGATCTAGAACGGGGATTCAATTGGACATCGCTTTGCAGTTCATCGACATGCTGCTGCACGTCGACAAATACCTTGGCACGGTCATCCAGAACTATGGCGGATGGGTCTATGCGATCCTCTTCGCCATCGTCTTTGCCGAGACCGGCCTGGTGGTGCTGCCGTTCCTGCCGGGCGATTCCCTGCTCTTCATCGCCGGCGCCTTCTGCGCCACGGGCGCCATGAACGAATGGGCGCTGGTCGGGCTGCTGCTGGTGGCGGCCGTGGGCGGCAATACCGTCAACTACCTGGTGGGCAGCTGGGTGGGCCCCAAGGTGTTCGACGGGCACTGGCGCTTCCTCGACCAGACGGCACTGCGCAAGACGCACAATTTCTACGAGCGCCACGGCGGCAAGACGCTGGTGATGGCCCGCTTCCTGCCGATCGTGCGCACCTTCGCGCCGTTCGTCGCGGGCGTGTCGCAGATGACCTTCGCCAAGTTCCAGCTGTTCAACGTGCTGGGCGCGGCCGCCTGGGTGCTGGGCCTGGTGTTCGCCGGCTACTTCTTCGGCAACCTGCCGTTCATCAAGCAGTACCTGAACCTGATCGTGCTGGCCGGCATCGGCGCGGCCATCGTGCCGCTGGTGCTGGGCGGGCTGTGGAAGCTGGTGCGCGGCGGCAAGCGCCGCACGTCCTGAGGCGCCGCGGCGCTCAACCGAAGCTCAGCTGACGCTGCGGCTCATCAGGCGCAGCGCCGGCATGCGGTCGCGGATCTGGGTGGTGTCGGCCGCGTCGGGCCGCGCCATCACGTAGGCTTCGAGGTCTTCGAGCGCCGGGCGGAAGCACTCCAGGTTGGCGTAGGCCAGGCCGCGGTCGCGCACTTCCTCGATCGAGCCCGGCAGCAGGATCACCAGCCGGTTCTGCACCGCCAGCAGGCGCTGCCAGCGCGATTCCTGCAGGTAGATCGACTTGAGGTTGCGCAGCACGCGCGCCACGATCTCGCGGTGGCTGGCCACCTGCAGGAACAGTCCCAGCGGCACCTCGTTGGGATCGGCGATGCCCTCGCGCTCCAGGTGCGGGTCCAGCATGTCCTGCAGCTGTTCCTTGGACAGCGTCTCGCCCGTGAGCGGGTCCACCACCACTTCGCCGGCCGGGATCGACATCCGCACCAGGAAATGGTTGGGAAAGGACACGCCCTTGAGCGGCAGGCCGATCTGCTGCCCCAGCTCCATGTAGAGCACCGCCAGCGAGATGGGAATGCCGCGGCGCTGCTTGAGCACCACGTTCAGGTAGGAATTGTCCGGGTCGTAGTAGTCGTTCGCGTTGGCGCCGAAGCCCAGGTCGCGGTAGAAGAAATGATTGAGCAGGCGCAGGCGCTGGATGGCCGGCGTGCCCTCGGCGACGCGGCGCTTGAGCCGGACCGCGAGCATGTCGAGCGCGGCCAGTTCCGACTGCAGGTCAAGGTCAGGATAGGCATCCTGGGCGATCGAGAGCACCGTCTCGGTCAGCGGGATGCCGTGCTCGTCTGCCACGAGGCTGGCGAAGTAGTCCAGGACTTTCGTGGTTGTCATCGCGGCATTCCCGAAGACGGCAGGGCGGCGGTCGCGCGGCCGCCCGCCCTGGCGCGGCCGCCTTGTCTCATTCTGGCACTCATTGTGGCACCACCTCGCTTGCCTTGACCCTGCACCGCACATGGCCATCCGGCTCTGCGCCGCGCACTCCTGGGCGCGGCATCCGGCGGATTGGCTGGCGGGGCTTCCTAGCCGGCTCTCCGCTTGAACGCGGAGTATCTCAGCCCCATGAGCCACAGTGTACCGAAGTAGACGACCGCCGCAAGTACCAGGCACGAGGCGAGCAGGGCGATGCGCAGCAGCGGCGTGGCGCCCAGGCCCACCCAGTCGAAGGTGCGGGCGAACCACAGCAGCATGCCGGCCAGCAGCAGCACGGCGGTCAGCAACTGGGCCAGGAACAGCAGCCAGCCCCGGGCCGGCGTGTAGAAACCGCGCCGGCGCAGGCCCAGGAACAGCAGCAGCGCATTGACCGTGGCGCCGAAGCTGATCGACAGCGCCAGCCCGGCATGGCCCATGCGCGGCACGAACACGTAGTTGGACAGCTGCGTGATCACCAGCACCAGCAGCGCGATCTTGACCGGCGTGCGGATGTCCTGGCGCGCGTAGAAGCCCGGCGCCAGGATCTTGATGAGGATCAGGCCGAGCAGGCCGGTGCCGTACGACACCAGCGCCTGGCGCGTCATTTCCACCGCGTGGGCGTCGAACTTGCCGTAGTTGAACAGCACCGCGGTCAGCGGCGTGCCGAACACGAACAGCCCCACCGCGCACGGCACCGCCAGCAGGAAGGTCAGGCGCAGGCCCCAGTCGAGCAGGCCGGAGTATTCGTCGCGGTTGCCCTCGGCGCTGGCCTTCGACAGGCTCGGCAGCAGGATGGTCCCGAGCGCCACGCCCAGCAGCGCGGTGGGGAACTCCATCAGGCGGTCGGCGTAGGTCAGGTAGGACACGCTGCCGGCGGCCAGCCGCGAGGCGATGTTGGTATTGATGATGAGGCTGATCTGCGCCACCGAGACCGCCAGCAGGGCCGGCGCCATCTGCCGCATGACGCGGCGCACGCCCGGGTCCGACCAGGCCGCGCGCAGGTTGAAGCTCAGCCGCGGCATCACGCCGAGCCGCCGCAGCGCGGGGATCTGCACCGCCAGCTGCAGCACGCCGCCGACCAGCACGCCCCACGCCTGCGCGTAGATCGGCTGCGCCATGCGCGGCCCGACGAACAGCGCGGCCGCGATCAGGCACAGGTTGAGCAGCACCGGCGTGAAGGCCGGCATGGCGAAGCGGCGCCAGGTGTTGAGGATGCCCGAGGCCAGCGCCACCAGCGAGATCAGGCCGATGTAGGGGAACATCACGCGCGTCATGAAGACCGCGGCGTCGTAGGTCTCGCCGCCCTGCTGGTGAAAGCCGGTGGCCACCACCAGCATCACCAGCGGCGCGCCGACCACGCCCAGCAGCGACACGCCCATCAGCACCCAGGTCATGACCGTGGCCACGGCGTCGATCAGCGCGCGCGTCTCGTCCTCGCCGCGCTTGCTGTGGTATTCGCCGAGGATCGGCACGAAGGCCTGCGAGAACGCGCCCTCGCCGAAGATGCGGCGCAGCAGGTTGGGGATGCGGAAGGCCACGTTGAAGGCGTCGGTCATGTCCGAGGCCCCGAAGGCGCGGGCGATCAGGATCTCGCGCATGAGGCCGGTGATGCGCGACAGCATCGTCAGGCTGCTGATGGTGGCGAGCGCTTTGAGCAGGTTCAAGGTGGTCGGCGGCAAGGGGGAGAGGCTGCGGCGGCATGCTGCCAGCCGTCGGGCGGACCGGCTTGAGACGCCGGGCGCGCGCCGAAGTTGCATCGGGGCCACGCCGGGCGCGCCGGTGTGGCGCGTATTATACGGTCCGGCCCGGCGGCTTCCCGCGCGCGGCCCCATGCGTCACCCGCACGTCACCCACCTGTCCGCCGATGCGGGCGAGCTTGCCACTGGCTTTTTCTTGTGTGTATAATTGCCGATTCACAAGGATAGTTGCGTTCCGGATTCGTGTGCCAGTGCATCCCGGGTCGCTTGATGTGCACTTAATTGTGCCTGCGGTTACGTCCCAGTACGTCCGTGGAGCACGCATCTGAATTCAGGAAATCTACTTAAATGGCAAATTCCGCACAAGCCCGCAAGCGCGCTCGCCAGGCCGTCGCCCAAAACGCTCACAACTCCAGCCTGCGCTCGCGTCTGCGCACCGCCGTGAAGGCCGTCCGCAAGGCCATCGAAGCCGGCGACAAGGCCGCCGCCGCCGAGATCTTCAAGAACTCGCAAGCGATCATCGACTCCATCGCCGACAAGAAGATCGTGCACAAGAACAAGGCTGCGCGCCACAAGTCGCGCCTGTCGTCGGCCATCAAGTCGATGGCTGCCTGATAGCGGCCGCGGCGCCGGGCTGGCGCCGGGCGCCTCCGGCCTCGTGCCGACCAGCATGGGTCGCGCCGGATAACCGGCGCGGAGCATGGCGGCACGGTGGATGGCCGGAACGCGGGATCGCCACGGCGCGGTTTCGCACAATGCAAGAAGCTCGTCATTCGACGAGCTTTTTTGTTTTCCGCTTTCCTTGCGCGCTGTCTTTTTCCTGGCCCCGGCGCCGGCCGCCCGGCAATCCCGCCGGCACCGCCGCGGCGATGCCGGTCCCGCGCGCTCCGCTCAGTCGAGCGAGCAGGCTTCGACCAGTTGCAGGTTGTTGTCGCGCGCGAAGTTGAGCACGAAGTCGAGCGCCTTGGGTTCGATGTCGCGCAGCCGCACGTCGACCACCACGGTCTTGACGTTGCCCGTCATCACGGGCCGCACGTAAGGCGAGTAGGTGATGCGGGGGTCCCCGGTGTCTCCCTCGGGGCGGAATTGCGCCATCACGCCGCACAGCCGCTCTGCCCAGTCGCTCGGACGGAAGGTCTTGCCTTCCCTGGTGATGCCTTGGATGAAATATTCGCGAACGATGGGCTTCATTGGACTGCGGGGATAAGACGGGTGACTCGACGGTAAACCCGCCAGACTTCGTCCAGACGCAAAGCCCGTTTGACGCGGCCGGGAAACGTTTGGTTCGTTTCTTTTCCAGGCCTGGACAGCGGGGCGTCGGTGTCGGCGGGGGCACTTTTGATGCCGGCGGCGGGCAGCGGCATCGGTATGCCTGGCCCCGCGTGAATCAGCCAGTATTATATCTTATATAAGACCTGAGCATAAGCTCCGGGGCCACCTTCGCGCGCCCCGCAGGCTCGCCAAAGCAGGAATAATCCCTTATGATTCTTGCAGTTAAATTGCGCAAGCGACGCGAAAGGCGGCTCCGCGGCATGCTCAGGCCATGAAACCCTTCATGGCGGCGTGCCCCCACCGAGCCGCCTTCTTTGTTTTATGAGCCCAACTTCGATCAAGCATTACCTCCAGTTCAGCGACCTGACTCCCGACGAGTACGAGTACCTGCTGGACCGCGCGCGGATTCTGAAGGCCAAGTTCAAGAATTACGAGACATGGCACCCGCTGCACGACCGCACGCTGTCCATGATCTTCGAGAAGAATTCGACCCGCACGCGCCTGTCGTTCGAGGCCGGCATCCACCAGCTCGGCGGCCACGCGGTGTTCCTCAACACGCGCGATTCCCAGCTCGGGCGCGGCGAGCCGATCGAGGATGCGGCGCAGGTGATCTCGCGCATGGTCGACATCATCATGATCCGCACCTTCGGCCAGGAGATCATCGAGCGCTTCGCCGCGCATTCGCGCGTGCCGGTGATCAACGGGCTGACCAACGAATACCATCCCTGCCAGGTGCTGGCGGACGTGTTCACCTACATCGAGCAGCGCGGCAGCATCCGCGGCGAGACCGTGGCGTGGATCGGCGACGCCAACAACATGGCCTACACCTGGATCCAGGCGGCCGAGCGGCTCGGCTTCAACTTCCATTTCTCGGCGCCGCCGGGCTACCAGCTCGACCCGGCGATGGTGCCGGCCTCGGCCGCGCACCTGGTCAACGTGTTCGCCGATCCGCTGGCCGCGTGCCAGGGCGCGGACCTCGTCACCACCGACGTGTGGACCAGCATGGGCTTCGAGGCCGAGAACGACGCGCGCAAGCGCGCGTTCCAGGACTGGATGGTGACCACGGTCATGATGGACCGTGCCAATCCCGACGCGCTGTTCATGCACTGCCTGCCCGCCCACCGCGGCGAGGAAGTCGAGGCGGCGGTGATCGACGGTCCCAAGAGCGTGGTGTGGGAAGAGGCCGAGAACCGCCTGCACGTGCAGAAGGCCCTGATGGAATACCTGCTCTGCGGCCGCTACTGAGCGGGGCGCCGGCCGGGAACGCCGCGCGCAGCGCATGGCGCACATCCGGCGCGCCGGCGCCGCGGCCCCGCGCGGCCTGAGGGCCGGAAGTGCCGCCCAAGCCCGGGCGGACGTGTCAAAATAGCGGTTTTCCGCATCAATTTCTCGCGTGTCCGGCAACCATGCCGGCCGCGCTTACTTTGCGCATCGAGTCGAACATGAGCGATATCAAGAAAGTCGTGCTTGCCTACTCCGGCGGGCTGGACACTTCGGTGATCCTGAAGTGGCTGCAGGACACCTATCAATGCGAGGTGGTCACCTTTACCGCCGACATCGGCCAGGGCGAGGAACTCGAGCCGGCCCGCCAGAAGGCGCTCAAGTTCGGCATCAAGCCCGAGAACATCTTCATCGACGACCTGCGCGAGGAATTCGTGCGCGACTTCGTCTTCCCGATGTTCCGCGCCAACGCGGTCTACGAAGGCGAATACCTGCTCGGCACCTCGATCGCGCGTCCGCTGATCGCCAAGCGCCAGATCGAGATCCTGCGCAGCACCGGCGCGGATGCCGTGTCGCACGGCGCCACCGGCAAGGGCAACGACCAGGTCCGCTTCGAGCTGGGCTACTACGGCCTCGAGCCGGGCGTGAAGGTCATCGCGCCGTGGCGCGAGTGGGACCTGCTGTCGCGCGAGAAGCTGCTGGCCTACGCCGAGAAGGCCGGCATCGACATCGACATGAAGCACAAGAAGGGCGGCGCGCCGTACTCGATGGACGCCAACCTGCTGCACATCTCGTTCGAAGGCCGCCACCTCGAAGACCCCAAGGCCGAGGCCGAGGAAGACATGTGGCGCTGGACCGTGTCGCCCGAGAATGCGCCTGACGCGGCCGAGTACCTCGACATCGAATTCGACGGCGGCGACATCGTCGGCCTGAACGGCAAGCGCCTGTCGCCGGCCGAAGTGCTGACCGAGCTGAACCGCCTCGGCGGCAAGCATGGCATCGGCCGCCTGGACCTGGTGGAAAACCGCTACGTCGGCATGAAGAGCCGCGGCTGCTACGAAACCCCCGGCGGCACCATCATCCTCAAGGCCCACCGCGCCATCGAGTCGATCACGCTCGACCGCGAGGTCGCGCACCTGAAGGACGACCTGATGCCGCGCTACGCCAGCCTGATCTACAACGGCTACTGGTGGAGCCCGGAACGCCGCGCGCTGCAGGTCCTGATCGACCACACCCAGGCCAAGGTCAACGGCTGGGTCCGCGTCAAGCTGTACAAGGGCAACGTCATCGTGGTCGCGCGCGACTCGAAGGACACGCTGTTCGACAAGACCATCGCGACCTTCGACGACGACGGCGGCGCCTACAACCAGGCCGACGCCGGCGGCTTCATCAAGCTCAACGCGCTGCGCATGCGCATCGCCGAGAACGCGCGCCGCCAGCGCGGCGAGTAACGCCCGCAGACGGCTACCGGCCTGGCACGGGCCGGCAGCAGATGGCAGCAGGGAAGAGGGGCCGCCACGGCCCCTTTTTTTTGCGCCGCGCCGCTGCCGCCGCTATCGCCGGCACCGCCCCCAGAGACACCCAGAACCGCATCAAAGGAGAAAAAGCATGAGCCAGTTCGACAACGTTTCCGTCGTCAAGAAAGCCAACCTCTACTTCGACGGCAAGTGCGTCAGCCACACCGTGCTGTTCCCGGACGGCACCCGCAAGACGCTGGGCGTGATCTTCCCCGCCGCGCTGACCTTCAACACGGGCGCGCCGGAAATCATGGAAATCAACGCGGGCAGCTGCCGCGTGCGCCTGGCCGGCGAGGCGCAGTGGAACACCTACGGCGCGGGCCAACGGTTCGACGTGCCGGGCAACAGCAGCTTCGACATCGAAGTGCTGGAAACCCTGGACTACGTCTGCCACTTTGCCTGAAGCACGCGCCTGAAAAGCGCGCTCGAAGGACGCACCCGAAGGCCGCACCCGAAGCACGGCGCCGCGCCCGCCCGGGCGCGGCCTAGAGGATGACCGGCTCGGGCTCGATGCGCACGCCGAAGCGCGCCGCCACCGTCTCGGCGATGCGCTGCGCCAGCGCCAGCAGTTCCTGCCCGTTGCCGCCGCCGTGGTGCACCAGCACCAGGGCCTGCTTGCCGTACACGCCGACCGCGCCGTCGCGCAGGCCCTTGAGGCCGCACTGGTCGATCAGCCAGCCGGCCGCCAGCTTGTAGCTGCCGTCGGGCTGGGCATGGCTGACCAGCCCGGGATGCCGGGCCAGCAGCGCGTCGCGCTGCGCCGCGCTCACCACCGGATTCTTGAAGAAGCTGCCCGCGTTGCCGATCTCGGCCGGGTCGGGCAGCTTGCGCGAGCGGATCGCGATGATCGCGTCGCGGATGCGCGCGGCGCTGACCGGCGCGTTTGACGCATCCGACGTATCTGGCGCATCCGGCCCCTGGGCGATTTCCCGTGCCAGTTCCGCGTAGCCGAGCACCGGCTGCCACGGCCGCGGCAGCCGCAGCGTGACCGCGGTGATGATGTAGCGGTCGCGGCCCTCGGCCTTGAACAGGCTGTCGCGGTAGGCGAAGCGGCACTGCTCGCGCGTGAGCGTGACGAATGCGCCGGCCTGGCGGTCCCAGGCACGCAGGCTGTCGAAGCGCTCGCGCAGCTCCACGCCGTAGGCGCCGATGTTCTGGATCGGCGCGGCGCCGGCGGTGCCGGGGATCAGCGCCAGGTTTTCCAGGCCCGGCATGCCGTCGGCGATGGTGCGGCAGACCAGCGCGTGCCAGTTCTCGCCGGCGCCGGCCGTCACCAGGAAGGCGTCGTCGGCCGCGCGGGCCGCGTAGCCGGGAATTTCCATCAGCAGCACCAGCGCGTCGAGGTCGCGCGTGAGCACCACGTTGCTGCCGCCGCCCAGCACCACCAGCGGCAGCCCCTGCGCGCGCGGGTCGGCCAGCGCCTGCCGCAAGTCGGCCTCGCTGCGCACATGCGCGGCGAAGCGCGCGCGCACGTCGAATCCCAATGTATTGTGGCGGCGCAGGGGATAAAATTCGTGGAAATCTGCCATGCAAGGGAAAGGTGAAGCGGCGGCCGCGCGGCGGCGCCGGACTGCAGGGTAGGCTGGATTATACGTAAGCGCCGCCGTCGGCCCACCGCGGGCGGGCGGCGCTACACCGCAACATCAGCAACATCAGCAACAGGCAAGACAAGGAGAGTGCAAATGCCGTCGTTTGACGTAGTGTGCGAAGCGAACATGGTCGAGGTGAAGAACTCGGTCGAGCAGGCCAACAAGGAAATCACCACCCGTTTCGACTTCAAGGGATCGGACGCGCGGGTCGAGCACAAGGAAAACGAGCTGACCGCGTTCGCCGACGACGATTTCAAGCTCGGCCAGGTCAAGGACGTGCTGATCAACAAGATGGCCAAGCGCAACGTGGACGTGCGCTTCCTCGACTACGGCAAGACCGAGAAGATCAGCGGCGACAAGGTCAAGCAGGTCATCACCATCAAGAAGGGCGTCACCGGCGACCTGGCCAAGAAGATCGTGCGCCTGATCAAGGACAGCAAGATCAAGGTGCAGGCCAGCATCCAGGGCGACGCGGTGCGCGTGTCCGGCACCAAGCGCGACGACCTGCAGAACGTGATCGCGCTGCTGCGCAAGGACGTTCCCGAGGCGCCGCTGGACTTCAACAACTTCCGCGACTGATCCGGTCGCCGCGCGCGGCGGGCATGCCGCCGCGCCGTCCCGCTAGCGCGGCTGCGGCAGGCCGCCGATCTTCGCGCCGGCCTTCAGGCCCTTCTGTGCGAACCATCCCTTGTTCATCTCCAGCGCGTAGCGCACGGCCGCGCGCGGGCAATGGTTGTCTTCCGTCTGCGGCGCCATGTCCTCGATGTTGACGATGGCGCCGTCGTCGGCGAGGAAGGCGATCGACAGCGGCAGGTCGGTGTTCTTCATCCAGAAGCAGTGCCCGGCCTTGTCCTCGAAGACGAACAGCATGCCTTCGTTGGCGGGCATGTTCTTGCGGTACATCAGGCCCAGCTCGCGGGATTCCGGCGTGGCGGCGATTGCCGCCTTGATCGCGTACATGCCCGCGGTAAGCTGCCTGACCGGCAGGCCGCTGGCCGGCGCCTGGGCCAGCGCGGAAGTCAGGAAGGCAACGGCGCAGCCGCCGGCGAGAAGGAACGGGAGGACAGGACGCATGGAAGGGAAGCGGCGGATGACGGGTTCAGGACAGCCGCCAGCATAACGCAGCTATCGCGCGCGCGGCGCGCGCGATGGTTTCGCCGCGTTGCCCGGCCGGGCAACGCGCGGCGGCCAACAAAAAAGGCAGGCGGCCCCGCGGGCAGCCTGCCTTTCGCATGCCGGACGCAAGGTCCGGCGCGCCAGCAGTGAACTTACTGGGCGGCCGGCGCGTCAGCCTTGGCAGCCGCAGCAGCCTTGGCCTTGCGAGCGTGCTTGGCGTGGCTCTTCTTGGCGCTCTTGGCCGGCTTGGCAGCCGGAGCTTCCGCTGCGGGCGCCGCGGCGGCCGGAGCAGCCGGTGCGGGAGCGGCGGCTTGAGCGAAAGCGCCGGTGGCGAACAGGCCGGCGACCAGAGCAGCGATCAGTTTGTTCATGCTATCTACCTCGGAAGGTTGAATCGATTCGAAAGAGTGACTCGTGTGCGACGTGTCACTGTCAAAAACGAAGCGCGGCGGCGGGCCGTTGACCCGCGATCTGTTAATTTTTGTAACTTTATCGCCGCGGGCGCCCCGGACTCCGGGTTTGCCGCCCGGCCGGCGCGCGTGCCGTGTCCGCGCGCGGGGAGGGATGCGGGCGCGGCGCGGCGGCGGCGGGCAGGCCCAGATCCGCGGCCGAGACCTCGCACCACTGCCCGGGTGCCAGCCCGAGCGCGCGCAGGTCGAGCGCGCCGATCTTCACGCGCACCAGGCGCAGGGTGGGAAAGCCGACCGCCGCCGTCATGCGCCGCACCTGCCGGTTCTTGCCCTCGCGGATCTCCATTTCCAGCCATTGCGTCGGGATGGCGGCGCGGAACCGCACCGGCGGCTGGCGCGGCCACAGGAAGCCGGGCTCCTCGATCAGGCGCGCCTGCGCGGGCCGGGTGCGGAAGTCGCCGAGGTCCACGCCCGCGCGCAGGCGCGCGAGCGCGTCCGCGCCGGGCACGTTTTCCACCTGCACCAGGTACGTCTTCGCCAGCTTGTGGTGCGGATCGGCGATGCGCGCCTGCAGGGCGCCGTCGTCGGTCAGCAGCAGCAGGCCCTCGCTGTCGGCATCGAGCCGGCCGGCCGGGTACACGCCGGGCAGCGCCACGCAGTCGGCCAGCGTCGGGCGCGACGGGTGCGCGGAAAACTGGCTCATGGTGCCGAAGGGTTTGTTCAGGGCGATCAGGGTCATGCGGAGGCTGGAAGACGATGCCGGCAACGCGCCGACGGGCGCCAGTATGCCGCAGCCGCGCGCCCGGCCGGCGGCCCGGCGCCGCGGCAGGGCGCCGTGGCGATGGCGGATCGCGGGATTTTGTTGCATAATGAAAGGCAGTCTTATGTCTTATATAAGACTGGAACGCATTTGGCGTGCCACCGGCCGGCGGCTGTGTGCAACGCACCATCGCAGCTTCGGCGATCCCGCTAAAATGCCCCCGCGCTTCCCCATATCCCGCCGCCCGGCCCGCGCGCCTGGCGGCCTGTCCCATCCCCCCGTTCCGTACTGGAGACGTCATGTACCAACACATCAAGGTTCCGGCCGGTGACAAGATCACGGTCAACCAGGATTTCTCGCTGAATGTTCCGGACAATCCGATCATTCCCTTCATCGAGGGCGACGGAACGGGCCTGGACATCACCCCGGTGATGATCAAGGTGGTCGACGCCGCGGTGGCCAAGGCCTACGCCGGCAAGCGCAAGATCTCGTGGATGGAGATCTACGCCGGCGAGAAGTCGACCAAGGTCTACGGCCCCGACGTGTGGCTGCCCGAGGAGACGCTGCAGGCCCTGAAGGAATACGTGGTGTCGATCAAGGGCCCGCTGACCACGCCGGTCGGCGGCGGCATCCGCTCGCTGAACGTGGCGCTGCGCCAGCAACTCGACCTCTACGTCTGCCTGCGCCCGGTGGCCTACTTCAAGGGCGTGCCTTCGCCGGTGCGCGAGCCGCAGAAGATCGACATGGTGATCTTCCGCGAGAACTCGGAAGACATCTACGCCGGCATCGAGTGGGAAGCGGAAAGCGAGCAGGCCAAGAAGCTGATCGCCTTCCTGCAGAACGAGATGGGCGTCAAGAAGATCCGCTTCCCGGAAACCTCGGGCATCGGCGTCAAGCCGGTCTCCCGCCAGGGCACCCAGCGCCTGGTGCGCAAGGCCATCCAGTACGCGATCGACAATGACAAGCCCTCCGTGACCATCGTGCACAAGGGCAACATCATGAAGTTCACCGAAGGCGGCTTCCGCGACTGGGCCTACGAGCTGGCGCAGAAGGAATTCGGCGCCGAGCCGATCGACGGCGGCCCGTGGTGCAAGTTCAAGAACCCCAAGACCGGCCGCGAGATCGTCATCAAGGACGCCATCGCCGACGCCTTCCTGCAGCAGATCCTGCTGCGCCCGGCCGAATACTCGGTGATCGCCACGCTGAACCTGAACGGCGACTACATCTCGGACGCGCTGGCGGCCCAGGTTGGCGGCATCGGCATCGCCCCCGGCGCCAACCTGTCCGACTCGGTGGCCATGTTCGAAGCCACCCACGGCACCGCGCCGAAGTACGCCGGCAAGGACTACGTGAACCCGGGCTCCGAGATCCTGTCCGCCGAAATGATGCTGCGCCACATGGGCTGGACCGAGGCCGCCGACCTGATCATCTCGTCGATGGAGAAGTCGATCCTGTCGAAGAAGGTCACCTACGACTTTGCCCGCCTGCTCGAAGGCGCCACGCAGGTGTCGTGCTCGGGCTTTGGCCAGGTGATGATCGACAATATGTAAGCGCTAGCTGCCAGCCGCCCCTTCTGGCTTGGGGGCGCGAGCTGGCTGGCCCCCGGGCTTCCGCGAGGAGGTGCCGGGGGTTTTTCATTGGTGCGCGCAGTCAGGATGAAACCGGATGGGATCGTGGCAGGCGGGGCTGTCGGCGGCGCTGCCGCGATGTGGCAGCCAAACAAAAAGCCCGGCATTGACCTGACCGGGCTTTTTGACGGATGCGTCGCGTACTGCTGTTCAGCCTGTCTTTCCGGACACGGCACGCCGGCAGCCAGGGCCGGGCGGTATCCGGGGGGCTACAGGCCGATCCCGTTCCGGGGAGGACTCCCCCGCATCCTTTCGTGGCCGCCGCGCGCTCTGCCGGCGGGTGCGGCCATGCACAGCGTCTTCAGGCAGCAGCGTCCTGGATATTGGTGGCTTGCTTGCCCTTGGGACCCTGGATGATTTCGAAGGATACGCGCTGACCCTCTTTCAGGGTCTTGAAGCCACTCATCTGGATGGCCGAAAAGTGCGCAAACAGTTCTTCTTCGCCGTCGTCCGGCTTGATGAACCCAAAGCCCTTGGCGTCATTGAACCATTTGACGATACCGCTTGCCATAAACTCCCCCAACAAAAAAAGCAGGATACGAGCGGGGGAAAGCGCCGCGGCCAGCCGGCGCCCGGCATGTGGCTTCGCGCCGGGCCGGTCAGACCGGGCCGGGCGCTGTGGCACGACTTGCGGGGCACCGCGTGGCGGCCAGTTTCTCGATGCTGACTCGCCGCCGCCGGATTCGTGGGCCTCCCTGCTCACGGATCACCCAGGTCCGGCATATTGCTTGGCTCGCGTAACCAGACTGAATGTGTGAACGATTCTTCTGGCAAACATGGTCACTGTCAAGCTGGCAGATTCCCCACTCGCCGTAGGGTGTGGCGGGAAAGGAACGGCGGTCGGTGGTATTTTGGAGGGGTTTGGGTCCTGGCGGCGCGCCCGCGCTTCCGGGTGTCCCCGGATGCATTCGGCATCTCCGGAATTTCGATGGCCGCTGCATCGGCCTCTTGAATCCCGTGTCTTTTCCCCAAATTGCAGAGTTGTGCGTAAGGGTTAGAATAAAGCCATGGCTACACGGCTGGCAAATGTCCCACAACGCGAAGCAGGCACCGTACTGGAGCGGAAAGAGCAGGCGCTCAAACCGCCCGCCATGTACAAGGTCCTGCTGCTGAATGACGACTTCACCCCGATGGAGTTCGTCGTGATGATCCTGCAGCAGTATTTCAGCAGGGACCGGGAGACGGCGACGCAGATCATGCTCACCGTCCACCGGGAAGGCAAGGGGGTCTGCGGTATCTATACCAGGGATATCGCGGCGACGAAGGTCGAGCTGGTGTCAACGCACGCACGGCAGGCGGGTCATCCGTTGCAGTGCGTGATGGAGGAAGCATGATTGCGCAAGAATTGGAAGTCAGCCTGCACATGGCGTTTGTTGAAGCGCGGCAGGCACGCCACGAGTTCATCACCGTGGAGCACCTGCTACTGGCGTTGCTTGACAACCCCACGGCAGCGGAAGTCTTGCGCGCCTGCGCAGCCAATATCGAGGACCTGCGCACCAGCCTGAAGAATTTCATCGCGGACAATACCCCGGTGGTGCCCGGCACCGACGAGGTGGATACCCAGCCCACGCTGGGCTTCCAGCGCGTGATCCAGCGCGCCATCATGCACGTGCAGTCCACTTCCAACGGCAAGAAGGAAGTGACGGGCGCCAACGTGCTGGTGGCGATCTTCGGCGAAAAGGACTCGCACGCGGTGTACTACCTCCAGCAGCAGGGCGTGACCCGGCTGGACGTGGTCAATTTCATCAGCCACGGCATCCGCAAGGACCAGGCCGAGCCCGCCAAGCATGGCGAGGGCGCGGCCGAGGGCGAAGGCGGCGATGGCAAGGAAAGCCCGCTCGAGCAGTTCACCCAGAACCTGAACGTGCTGGCCAAGGCCGGCAAGATCGATCCGCTGATCGGCCGCGAGAGCGAAGTCGAGCGCGTGGTCCAGGTGCTGTGCCGCCGGCGCAAGAACAACCCGCTGCTGGTGGGCGAGGCCGGCGTCGGCAAGACCGCCATCGCGGAGGGCCTGGCCTGGCGCATCACCAAGAACGAAGTGCCCGACATCCTCGAAAAGGCGGTGGTGTACTCGCTCGACATGGGCGCGCTGCTGGCCGGCACCAAGTACCGCGGCGATTTCGAGCAGCGCCTCAAGGGCGTGCTCAAGTCGCTCAAGGACAATCCGAACGCGATCCTGTTCATCGACGAGATCCACACGCTGATCGGCGCGGGCGCTGCCTCGGGCGGCACGCTGGATGCCAGCAACCTGCTCAAGCCGGCGCTGTCGTCGGGCCAGCTCAAGTGCATCGGCGCGACCACCTTCACCGAGTATCGCGGCATCTTCGAGAAGGACGCGGCGCTGTCGCGCCGGTTCCAGAAGATCGACGTGGTGGAGCCGTCGGTCGACCAGACCGTGCAGATCCTGCGCGGCCTGAAGTCGCGCTTCGAGGAGCACCACGGCGTCAAGTACGCGGCGGCGGCGCTGACCGCGGCGGCCGAGCTGTCGGCGCGCTTCATCACCGACCGCCACCTGCCGGACAAGGCCATCGATGTGATCGACGAGGCAGGCGCCGCGCAGCGCATCCTGCCGAAGTCCAAGCAGAAGAAGACCATCGGCAAGGGCGAGATCGAGGACATCGTCTCGCGCATCGCCCGCATCCCGCCGCAGAGCGTCAACCAGGACGACCGCAGCAAGCTGCAGACGCTGGACCGCGACCTGAAGTCGGTGGTGTTCGGCCAGGACCCGGCCATCGAGGCGCTGGCCTCGGCCATCAAGATGTCGCGCGCGGGCCTGGGCAAGACCGACAAGCCGATCGGCTCGTTCCTGTTCTCCGGCCCGACCGGCGTGGGCAAGACCGAGGTCGCCAAGCAGCTCGCCTTCATCATGGGCATCGAGCTGCTGCGCTTCGACATGTCCGAATACATGGAGCGCCACGCGGTGAGCCGGCTGATCGGCGCGCCTCCGGGCTACGTGGGCTTCGACCAGGGCGGCCTGCTGACCGAGGCCGTCACCAAGAAGCCGCACTGCGTGCTGCTGCTCGACGAAATCGAGAAGGCGCACCCGGACATCTTCAACATCCTGCTGCAGGTGATGGACCACGGCGCGCTGACCGACAACAACGGCCGCCGCGCCGACTTCCGCAACGTGATCATCATCATGACCACCAACGCGGGGGCGGAGACCATGAACCGCGCCACCATCGGCTTCACCTCGGCGCGCGAGCAGGGCGACGAGATGGCCGACATCAAGCGCATGTTCACGCCGGAGTTCCGCAACCGGCTGGACGCCATCATCAGCTTCCGCTCGCTGGACGAGGAAATCATCCTGCGCGTGGTGGACAAGTTCCTCATGCAGCTCGAGGAGCAGCTCCACGAGAAGAAGGTGGAAGCCAGCTTCAGCGAGAAACTGCGCAAGTTCCTCGCCAAGAAGGGCTTCGATCCGCTGATGGGCGCGCGGCCGATGCAGCGCCTGATCCAGGACCTGATCCGCAAGGCGCTGGCCGACGAACTGCTGTTCGGCAAGCTGGTCTCGGGCGGCAAGGTCGTGGTCGACCTCGACGAGCAGGACCAGATCAAGCTGGACTTCACCGAAGCCGCCGCGGAGCCGCCGGAACCCCCGGAGGCGCCCGAGAACGAGAAGGCGGAGGTGTAAGGCGCCCGCCGGGCGGGAAGGCTGGCGGCAGTCCTGCCGCCAGCAATTCGTGCTATCCTCGGGCAAAATACAGGGCGGCAGCAATGCCGCCCTTTTTTGTTGTGGCCGGGTGCGGCTGCCACGGTAGCTGCGTCGAGCCCGCCATTTGCCTGAGTACCCGATGTCCCTGACCGAACGCTCGCGGCTGCGCCGCCTGCTGCTCAAATCGCTGCCGCTGGGCGCGATGCCCCTGATTCCCGCGCCCGGCCATGCCGCCCAGGGCGGCGATGCCCCCGTCGGCGGCGCCGGCCGGCCCATTTCGATGGTGCTGCCGTTCCCGCCCGGCGGCAGCGTCGACATCGTCGCGCGCCAGTTGCAGCCCGGCCTCAAGAGCGGCCTCGGCCAGACCGTGGTGATCGACAACAAGCCGGGCGCCGGCGGGCTGATCGCCTCCAGCATGGTGGCGCGCGCCAAGCCCGACGGCACCACCCTGCTGATGGCGTTCGACACCCACGCCATCAACCCGTTTGCCTACAAGCACCTGCCTTACGACACCTTCCGCGATTTCACGCCGATCTCGCAGCTGGTACGCTTCCCGCTGGTGATCGCCGCCAATCCCTCGCTGCCGGCTTCCAACGTGAAGGAACTGGTGGCAATGGCGCGCGAGAAGCCGGAGAGCATCCACTACGCCTCGTCGGGCGTGGGCAGCCTCAACCAGCTGGCGGCCGAGGCGCTGGCGACCGAGGCCGGGGTGCGCTTTCTCCATGTTCCATACAAAGGCGGCGGCCCGGCGGTGCAGGCCGTGCTGTCCAACGAAGTCGACGTCTTTTTCTCGAGCTACGCGGCCGTGCAGGCGCACGTGGCGGCCAAGACGGTCAAGCTGCTGGGCGTGACCGGCAGCGCTCGGCTGCCCCAGTTCCCGCAACTGCCGACCGTGAGCGAGCAGGGCTATCGCGGCTTCGAGGCGTATTCCTGGATCGGCGTGTTCGGCCCGGCCGGCCTGCCCGAGCCGCTGGTGGGCCGCCTGCACGACGCGCTGGTGCGCGCGCTGCGGCAGCCGCGCGTGATGGACGCGCTGGCCATGCAGGGTTTCGAGGTCGTCGGCGGCAGCCCGGCCGAACTCGCCAGCCTGGTCCGCCATGAGCACGACAAGTGGCAGGCGGTGGCGCGCAAGGCCAACATCCAGTTCGACTGACCGGCCGATTGCGGCCGGTCGACCGATTCGATTGATTGCAGGACTTGCAGAGGTAGCGATGACGACGGAACCGCTAGACCATGCCGTGATGGTGTGCCCCGATCTCGACGCCGCCGCGCAGGCGTGGCGTGGGTTCGGCTTCACCCTGACGCCGCGCGGCTACCACACGCTCGGCTCGCAGAACCATTGCGTGATGCTGGAGCGCGACTACCTGGAGCTGCTGCACGTCACCGCGCCGAGTCCCGCGCGCCAGTATTACTGGGACGCCCAGCAAGCCGGCGGCGGCTGCGCGGCGCTGTCCTGCAAGAGCGCCGACAGCGCCGCGGCCGCGACGCAGCTGCGCGCGGACGGATGGCATGCCTCGGAGGCGGTCAGGTTCTCGCGCCCGGTGCGGCTGGACGACGGCAGCGAGCATCCCGCCACGTTCTGCGTCACCGCCATCGACGATGCGCCCGGCGCGCGCTTCTTCCTCTGCGAGCACGTCACGCCGGAGCTGCTGTGGCGCCCCGAGTGGACCGCGCACGCCAACGGCGCCACCGGCATCGCCACCATGTTCCTGGTGGTGGCGCCGGCGCTGGTCGACGCCGCCGGCCGGGCCTATGCCGAGCTCACCGGCGGCGAGATGACGCAAATCAACGAGCACATCTGCAGCCTGGCGCTGGACGGCGCGGCGCTGGTCGTGACCACGCCGCAGGCGCTGGCCGCGGCCACCGGCACCGAGCAGGTGCGGCGCGCGGTGCCCGGGTATGCCGCCATCCGGCTGCGCACCGCGGACCTCGCCGCGGCCCGCGCGCATTGGCGCGCCGCCGGCGTGGACGCGTTCGACCTGGGCCCGGCGCAGAGCCTGATCCCGGCCGCGCTGGCCGGTGGCGTGGCGCTGCTGTTCGAGCAGGCGCACTAACAGGCTTACCAGGAGGCGCGCCGCGCGCGCCTGCTTTCCCGGCCCGTGGCGCTCAGGCGCTCTTGCCGGCGTGGTGCACGCCGGTCGAGCCGAACCCGCCCGCGCCGCGCGCGCTGTCCGCGGAAAAATCCTCCACCGTCCTGAACACGGGCCGCAGCACCGGCACGAACATCATCTGCGCGATGCGCTCGCCCGGCTCGATCACGATCGGCGCGGTGCCGGGCGCGTTGCGGTTCCACACGCTGACCATGATCGGGCCCTGGTAGTCGGCATCGATCACGCCGATCGAATTGCCCAGCACCAGCCCCTTCTTGTGGCCCAGGCCCGAGCGCGGCGCGATGGTGGCCGCCATGTACGGATTGGCCATGTGCACGGCGATGCCGGCCGGCACCAGCTGCGCCGGCGTGCCGGGCGCGATCGCGAGCGGCGCGTCCAGGCAGGCGTGCAGGTCGATCGCCGCCGCCATGTCGCTCTGGTAGGCGGGCAGGCCCCATTCGTGCAGGCGTGCGTCGAGCACCTTGATTTCGACGGTCGGATTGGCTTCGATGGTCATGGCTGTCGGTCCCGGAAAACGAAAAACGTTGGCAACCCGGGATGATAGCCGAACGGGCCGCCGCGCCGGCCCGCCTCAGTCCGCCGAGAGATCGAAGGCCTGCGCCAGCAGTTCGTAGGTGCGCAGCCGCGCCGCGTAGCTGGCGGCCACGCTCAGCACCACCAGTTCGTCGGCCTGGAAGCGCTCGCGCAGGTCCAGCATGCGCTGCGCCACCTGCTCCGGCGTGCCGCAGATGGTGCGCGGGCGCTCGCGCTCGACGATCAGGCGGTCGCGCTCGGTGGGCTCGTGCTGCGCGGCCTGCTCCAGCGACGGGATCGGCGCGTTGACGCCATAGGCCATCTGCAGCCGGCGCAGGTCCACGGCGCGCTCCAGCGCCGCCGCCTCGGCCTCGGTATCGGCGCAGATCACGAAGATCGCCGCGGCGCTGTACGGGCGCGCGTCATACGCGGGCGCGAAGTCCTCGCGGTAGTGGCGCGCCACGGCGTGGCCCATGTGCGGGTTGATGAAGTGGGCGAAGGCGAAGCGCAGGCCGAGCCGGGCCGCCAGCGCGCCGCCGTAGTCGCTCGAGCCCAGCACCCACAGCTCGGGCCGGGTATCGATCTCCGGCTGCAGCACCACGCCCTCGGCGATGTGCCCGGGCGGCACCTCGCCGCGCAGCAGCCAGGACAGGTCCTGCACCTGCTCGGCGAAATGGTCGCCGCGATTGTAGTCGCCCATCGCCACGGCCTGCGCGGTGCGCAGGTCGCCGCCCGGCGCGCGGCCCACGCCGAGGTCGATGCGGCCCGGGAACAGGCCTTCGAGCATGCGGAACTGCTCGGCCACCTTGAACGGGCTGTAGTAGGGCAGCATCACGCCGCCCGAGCCCAGCCGGATGCGCCGCGTGACGCTGCCCAGGCGCGCCAGCATGACTTCCGGCGCCGGGTTGCACACGCCGCGCAGGCCGTGGTGCTCGGCGCACCAGTAGCGCGTGTAGCCGAGCGCGTCGGCGGCCTGCGCCAGCTCCACCGTGGCGGCCAGCGCGTCGCGCGCGCTGTGGCCGGCGATGACCGGGCTCTGGTCCAGCACCGAGAGGCGCAGCTTGGGTTTGCTTTCAGGCATGTGGGGTTCGTGCCAAGGGGAGGGGTCGCGTGAAAGGGACGCCGGCGCGGGCTTCAGCGCGCCGGCAGGCGCTGGCCGATGGCGGCCACCAGGTGGCGCGCCAGCGTGAGCTTGTCCGCGCGCGGCAGGCGCGTCACGCCCCTGGCGTCGAACAGCACGATCTCGTTGTCGTCGAGGCCGAAGGTCTGGTGGCCGATATTGCCGACCAGCAGCGGCACGTTCTTGCGCTGGCGCTTCTGCTCGCCGTATTGCTCGAGCTTCTCGCTCTCGGCGGCGAAGCCCACGCAGTAGGGCGCGTTCGCGCGCGCCGCCACGGCGGCGAGGATGTCCGGGTTCTGCACGAACCGCAGCGTCGGCGTGTCGGTGTCGTTGGCCTTCTTGAGCTTCTGCGTGGCCACCTCGGCCGGGCGCCAGTCGGCCACCGCCGCCACGGCGATGAACACGTCGGCGCCGGTCAGGTTCGCCAGCACCGCATCGAACATCTGCTGCGCGCTTTCCACGTCGGCGCGCGCCACGCCGCGCGGCGTCGGCTGCGCGGTCGGTCCCGCCACCAGGATCACGTCGGCGCCGGCCTCGCGCGCCGCGCGCGCGATGGCGAAGCCCATCTTGCCCGAGGAGCGGTTGGTGATGCCGCGCACCGGGTCGATCGCCTCGAAGGTCGGCCCGGCCGTGATCACCACGCGGCGGCCCGCCAGCGGCTTGGGCTGGAAGAAGGCGACGAGGTCCTCGACGATCTCCTCCGGCTCCAGCATGCGGCCGTCGCCGATCTCGCCGCAGGCCTGGTCGCCGCTGCCGGGGCCGAGGATCGCCACGCCGTCGGCGCGCAGTTGCGCGGCATTGCGCTGCGTGGCCGGCGCGCCCCACATCTGGCGGTTCATGGCGGGCACCACCAGCAGCGGGCAGTCGCGCGCGATGCACAGCGTGGAGAGCAGGTCGTCGCACAGGCCGTTGGCCAGCCGCGCGAGGAAATCGGTGGAGGCGGGCGCGATGACGATGGCGTCGGCCTCGCGCGACAGGTCGATGTGGGCCATGTTGTTGCCCACGCGCGCATCCCACTGGGACGTGAATACCGGCCGGCCCGACAGCGCCTGCATCGTGACCGGGGTGATGAAGTGGGTCGCGGCCTCGGTCATGACCACCTGCACGGTCGCGCCGGCCTTGGCCAGCAGGCGGACCAGCTCGGCCGACTTGTAGCAGGCGATGCCGCCGGTCAGGCCAAGGACGAGATGCTTGCCTCGCAGATCCATGATGCTCTTTGCTCGAAGGTGTGGTCCGGGTGCCGGGGCTCGGTTGCCTTGCGATTGTCCCGCAATGGCATGCCGCTGCGCCGGAGAAACGTCAATAATACCGGCTTGCCCGCGCGCGCGTTTGCCGCGCCGCCGCTCGCGGCCGCGCCGGCCTCCGCGGCCTCCCCATCCCGCTCATCCTCTCACCTTTGCCCGCCAACCTCATGTCGCCACGTCCCTTGTTTCGCCAGCACCGCACGCCGCGCCCGCTGCGCCCGCAGAACCTGATCCTGCTGTTGCTGGCGGGCGTGTTCGCGCTGGCCCTGCTGCTGCTGGCCTTCGCCAAGGTCTGGCTGCCGCGCGAGGACGTGCCGGCGCGGGCGGACTGGATCGTGGTGCTGGGCGGGGAATCGGGCGAGCGCGTGATCGGCGCGGCGGAGCTGTATCACGCCGGCGTGGCGCCGTTCGTGTTCGTCACCGGCGCCGGCGACTGCCTGCTCAACGTGCGGCGCCTGGTCATGGCCGGCGTGCCGCGCGGGCGCATCGGCTACGAATGCACTTCGCGCAGCACCTGGGAAAACGCCCGCATGACGCGGGCGCAGCTGGAGCGGTTCGCGCCGCGCCGGGCGGTGCTGGTGACCAGCTGGTACCACACCGGCCGGGCCCTGCAATCGTTCCGCCAGGCCTGGGGCGAGGTCGAGTGGGGCGCCCACGGCGTCCATCCCGGCGTGAGCCTGGACAGGTCGCTGGTGGTCTACGAAGCGGGCGCGGTGCTTGCCGAATATCTCAAGCACGCCTGGTACGCCGTGCGCCACTGAGCGCGCGGCGCGCCCGGCGCCGTTCAGTGCCGGCGCACGCGCCGCAGCTCGTCCACGATCAGCAGCACCGCGCCGACCGTGATGGCGCAGTCCGCCACGTTGAACGCGGGCCAGTGGTAGTTGCGCGCGTGGAAGTCGAGGAAGTCGATCACGTGGCCGTAGATCACGCGGTCCACCACGTTGCCGATGGCGCCGCCCAGGATCAGCGAGATGGCGAAGCAGAACAGGCGCTGGCCAGTATGGCGGTACAGCATCCACACGATGAACAGGCCCACCACCACGCCCAGCGCGGTGAAGAACCAGCGCTGCCAGCCGCCGGCGTCGGCCAGGAAGCTGAAGGCGGCGCCCTTGTTGTAGACCAGCACCAGGTTGAAGAAGCCGGTCACGGGGCGCGATTCGCCGTAGGCGAAGGTCCTGACGATGACGATCTTGAAGAACTGGTCGAGCACGATCACCAGCAGGGCGAACGCCAGCCACAGCAGCGGCGTGGTGTGGCTGGCCTTGCTGGCGCGCTTGCCGGCGCGCGCGCCGCGTGTGGTGGTGGCGGCCATCAGGCGTGGCTCCTGTGTTCGCCGGCGCCGAACAGGTTGCTGTCGCAGCGCCCGCAGAGGGTGGGATGGGCCGGGTCGCGGCCGACGTCGGCGCGGTAGTGCCAGCAGCGCTCGCACTTGGCGTGGGCCGACGGCGTCACCGTGACCATCAGGTCGCCGCCTTCCGGCGCCGGCGCCACCTTGGCGGCCGAGGTCAGCAGCACGAAGCGCAGGTCGTCGGCCAGGCTTTGCAGCGCGGCCAGCACCGGGCCGCCGGCCTGGATGGTGACTTCGGCCTGCAGCGACGAGCCGATCTCGCCGTCCACGCGCACCGCTTCGAGCTGCCTGGTCACTTCCGCGCGCACGTCGCGGATGGTCTGCCACTTCTGCAGCAGGTCGTCGGCGTCGTCGACCGCCGGCACCTCGTAGTAGGTGCTGGTGAAGATGGTGTCGCGGTGCTCGGTGCCGTGGCCGAAGATCTGCCACGCTTCCTCGGCGGTAAACGAGAGGAACGGCGCCATCCAGTGCAGCATGGCCTGGGTGACGTGGTAGACCGCGTTCTGCGCGGCGCGGCGCGCCTGCGAGCCGGGCGCCGTGGTGTAGAGGCGGTCCTTGAGCACGTCGAGGTAGAAGCCGCCGAGGTCTTCCGAGCAGAAGGTCTGCAGCTTGGCCACCACCGGGTGGAATTCGTAGGCCTCGTAGTGCGACAGGACCTCGCGCTGCAGGCGGCCGGTCAGCGCCACCGCGTAGCGGTCGATCTCCAGCCATTCCGACACCGGCAGCGCGTGCTGCGCGTGGTCGTAGTCGGCCAGGTTGGCCAGCAGGAAGCGCAGCGTGTTGCGGATGCGGCGGTAGCCTTCCACCACGCGCTTGAGGATCTCGTCGGAGATCGACAGCTCGCCCGAGTAGTCGGTCGAGGCCACCCACAGGCGGATGATCTCGGCGCCCATCTTGTTCGACACGTCCTGCGGCGAGACCGTGTTGCCGACCGACTTCGACATCTTGCGGCCTTCGCCGTCGACGGTGAAGCCGTGCGTGAGCAGCGCCTTGTAGGGCGGCTTGCCGTACAGCATCGAGGCGGTCAGCAGCGAGGAATGGAACCAGCCGCGGTGCTGGTCCGAGCCTTCCAGGTACAGGTCCGCCAGGCGGCCCTCGGGCAGGTCGGCCGACGGGTCGTACAGATCCGCGCGGTGCGAGCCGCGGATCACGGTCCAGTGCGTGGTGCCGGAGTCGAACCAGACGTCGAGCGTGTCGCGGTTCTTCTCGTAGAACGCGGCCTCGTCGCCGAGCAGCTCCTGCGGGTCCAGCGTCTGCCAGGCCTCGATGCCGTGCTGCTCCACGCGCCTGGCCACTTCCTCGAGCAGCGCCGGCGTGCGCGGATGCAGCGCGCCGGTTTCCTTGTGCACGAAGAAGGCCATCGGCACGCCCCACTGGCGCTGGCGCGACAGGGTCCAGTCGGGCCGGTTGGCGATCATGTTGTGCAGGCGCTGCTTGCCCCAGGCGGGGTAGAACTCGGTGGCCTCGATGCCGGCCAGCGCGGTCTCGCGCAGGGTCGGGCCGTCGTCGACCGGGTCCACGTCCATGCCCGCGAACCACTGCGAGGTGGCGCGGTAGATGATCGGCGTCTTGTGGCGCCAGCAGTGCATGTAGCTGTGGGTGTACTTGTGCGAGTTGAACAGGTTGCCCGAGGCTTCCAGCACCGCGACGATCTTCGGGTTGGCGTCCCAGATCTTCTCGCCGCCGAACAGCGGCAGCGTGCTGGCGTAGACGCCGTCGCCCATCACCGGGCTGATGATGTCGGCGTCGCTCATGCCGTGCGCCTTGCACGACTGGAAGTCCTCCACGCCATAGGCCGGCGCCGAGTGCACGATGCCGGTGCCGGTATCGGTGGTGACATACTCGCCCAGGTAGACCGGCGAGAGGCGGTCGTAGCCCGCGTCGGTCTTCGCCAGCGGATGGTGGAAGCGGATCTCCGACAGCGCCGCGCCCGTGGCGGTGGCCAGCACGCTGCCTTCGAGTCCGTAGACCTTGAGCTGCTCCTCGACGCGCTCGGTGGCCAGGATCAGGTGGCCGCGCGGCGTGTCGACCAGCGCGTATTCCACTTCCGGGTGCACGTTGAGCGCCTGGTTGGACGGGATGGTCCACGGCGTGGTGGTCCAGATCACGACCCAGCCCGGCCTGGCCGCCAGTTGCGCGGCCGGCAGCTTGAACGCATGGGCCAGCTTGTCGGTCTCGGCGAACGGGAAGCCCACGTCGATGGAGAGGTCGGTCTTGTCCTTGTACTCGACCTCGGCCTCGGCCAGCGCCGAGCCACAGTCGAAGCACCAGTTCACCGGCTTGAGGCCGCGGAACACGTAGCCCTTTTCCATGATCTTGCCCAGCGCGCGCAGCTCGTCGGCTTCGTTGCTGTGGTTCATGGTCAGGTAGGGATGGTCCCAGTCGCCGAGCACGCCCAGGCGCTCGAAGTCCAGCTTCTGGCGGGCGATCTGCTCGGTGGCGTAGGCGCGCGCCTTCGCCTGGACTTCCTGCACCGGCAGGCCCTTGCCGAACTGCTTCTCGATCTGGATCTCGATCGGCATGCCGTGGCAGTCCCAGCCCGGCACGTAGACGGCGTCCAGGCCCGACAGGCCGCGCGCCTTGATGATCATGTCCTTGAGGATCTTGTTCACCGCGTGGCCGATGTGGATGTCGCCGTTGGCGTACGGCGGGCCGTCATGCAGGATGAACTTCTTCGCGCCCTTGCGGGCGGCCCGGATCTTCTTGTAGATCTGCTTGTCCTGCCACTGCTTGACCCACAGCGGCTCGCGCTTGGGCAGGTCGCCGCGCATCGGGAACGGGGTGTCGAGCAGGTTGACCGGGTACTTGCTTTTTTCGGGCTTGGCGCGTTTGTCGTTGGACATGTCGATTCTCGGGGCAATTCGGTTGGCGCGCGGGGCGCCAGCTCGGCTGGCTGCGGGCGCGCGGTACGGCGTGGGCTGGCTGCGGGGAAGCCTCGGGTTTGAAGGGGTAGCGACCCGGGTCCCGCTGCGCGGGAACGGGGCGCTAGCTAATTCGGTCGGTGGCGGAGGTGGCGAAGTCGCGGCTGCCCGCGGCCGGGGGCGTGCCCGCGGGCGAGCCCGGCACGGTCAGGCCGAAGAACGCGCGCGCATCCGCGCAGTCCTTGGCGATGGCCGCGGTCAGCGCTTCCAGGCCGTCGAAGCGGGCCTCGTCGCGCAGCTTCTTCATGAACTCGACGCGCACCAGCTTGCCGTAGATGCTCTGGTTGAAGTCGAACAGATGCACCTCCAGCAATACCCGGCCGGCGTCCTCGATGGTCGGGCGCACGCCGATGCTGGCCACGCCGGGCACCGGATGCTCGCCCAGGCCGTGCACCTGCACCACGAAGATGCCGCTGACCGCCGGCCGCTTGTGCGAGATGCGCAGGTTGATGGTGGGGAAACCGAGGTCGCGCCCCAGCTTGCGCCCGTGCACCACGTGCCCGCTGATGGCGTAGCCGTGGCCGAGCAGGCGGCGCGCATGCTCGAGGTCGCCGCCGACCAGCGCCTGGCGCACCGCGGAGCTGGAGATGCGCACGCCGCCTTCGGAGACCGAGCCCATCTGCTCGACGTCGAAGCCGAACTGGGCGCCGGCCTGCTGCAGGTAGGCGAAGTCGCCGGCGCGGCGCGCGCCGAAGCGGAAATCGTCGCCGACCAGCAGCCAGCGCGTGTGCAGGCCGTGCCATAGCACGTTCTCGACGAAGGCCTGCGGCGACTGGGCGGCGAAATGGGCGTTGAAATGCTCGACCACCACGCGGTCGACCCCGTTGCGGCGCAGGCTCTCGAGCTTGTCGCGCAGCAGCGCGATGCGCGCGGGCGCCTTGTCCGGGGTGAAGAACTCGCGCGGGTGCGGCTCGAAGGTCATCACGCACAGCGGCAGGCCGCGCGCGTCGGCCGCCGCGCGCGCGCGCGCGAGCAGCGACTGGTGGCCGCGGTGGACACCGTCGAAATTGCCGATGGTCAGGGCGCAGGGCGCCCGGCTCTCGGCATTGGGCAGGCCACGGAAGACTTTCACGAGGACGGCGTCGAGCGTTTGGGTAAAGCGGGCATTATAAGGCGAATGGGGGACGAGTTTCGCCCGGCGGTACCGGGCCCGGCGCGCGGGCTGGCGTTTTTGTGCACGGATCGGCCCATCGGCGTGGCGCCACTCCCCAAAAGGCGGCATGATACGGCGGATCGCATCCGACGTCCCAGCCCTTCCTTTGAACGCGCTGCTCAACCGAATCCTGCCGCCGCCAGGGCCTCCGCTCGATACCGAAACGCGGGCCAAGCTGCTGGCGACCATCCATCGCGTCTCTCCCACCGCCACCGTGGCCTCGCTGGTGCTGCCGGCGCTGACCGCGGTCGCCTTCTGGTCCGCCGCCGACCATGCCGCGCTGCTGGGCTGGTGCGGCGTGATGCTGGTGTTGGCCACCGCGTCGACGTGGTTCTACTACGGCTACCTGCGCGACGGCGCCACCATGAGCCGCTCGGCCCATACGCGCAAGTGGTGGGCCAACATGCGCGCGCTCGCCTTCCTGACCGGGCTGACCTGGGGCAGCTCCGCGCTGCTGCACCTGTTCACCGGCTCCGCCGTGTTCTCCAGCGTGCTGTACCTGCTCGCGGTGGGCGTGCTGGCCGGCGGCGTCACCGCGCAGTCGCCGGTGCCGTCGAACCTGGTCTACGCCGGCATTCCGATCCTGGTGCCCAACATTTTGTTGGCCGACTACGCCTTTCCGGGCCACGGCACCTACGTGCAGTTGCTGCTGGTGGTCTACGCCATCATGCTCACGCGCCACGCGCTGAACCTGCAGCGCACGCTGGTGCGGGCCATCCAGCTCGAGAGCGACAGCCGCCGCCTGGCCAAGCAGTTCCAGGAGGAAAAGGAGCGCGCGCTGCATGCCAGCGAGGAGAAGTCGCGCTTTCTCGCCGCCGCCAGCCACGACCTGCGCCAGCCCGTGCATGCGCTGGTGATGCTGGTCGAGGCGCTGCGCGCGCGCAACAAGTCGTCCTCGCTCCATCCGCTGGTCGAGCAGGTGGCCGCCGGCACCCAGACCATCGACCTGCTGTTCCGCTCGCTGCTGGACCTGTCCAAGCTCGAGGGCCGCAAGGTGCTGCCGACGCTGGAGCCGTGCGAGCTCGGCCACCTGATCAACGAGGTGATGAGCCAGTTCGCCGCCGACGCGCGCGAAAGCGGCCTGACCCTGACCCCGCGCGTGCCCGAGGAACTGTTCGCGATGGCCGAGCCGGTGCTGCTGCGCCGCGCGCTGTTCAACCTCGTGCAGAACGCGCTGCGCTACACCCGCCGCGGCGGCGTGCTGGTGACGGCGCGCGAGCGCCGCAAGCATATCCGCGTGGAGGTGTGGGACACCGGCGCCGGCATCACGCCGGAGCACCTGCCCGACATCTTTTCGCCGTACTACCAGGTGCACAACCCCCAGCGCGACCCGTCCCAGGGCCTGGGGCTGGGGCTGGCCATCTTCAAGGAATGCGTGCGCCTGATGCGCGGCACCTACGGCGTGCGCTCGGTGCCGGGGCGCGGCTCGGTGTTCTGGTTCTCGCTGGCGCCGGTGGAGGCCGAGACCGTGGCCACCATCCGCGCGGTGCGCGCCTCGGCGGCGGCCGAGGACACCAAGCCGGACCATCTGCGCGGCACGGTGCTGGTGGTGGACGACGACACGCAGATCCGCAAGGCCTGGATCGCGCTGATGGAAGCCTGGGGCATCCAGGTCGCGTGCGCCGCGCACGGCGCCGATGCCGACCGCCTGTTCATGCAGGGCCTCAGGCCGGACATCATCTTCTGCGACCTGCGCCTGCCCGGCAGCGAGAACGGGCTGGACCTGCTCGAGCGCTGGCAGAACACCCAGCCGCAGGCGCGCAGCGCGCTGCTGTCGGGCGATCTCAAGTCCGACGCGCTGGCGGCGGCCGAGGAAGCGGGCTATTTCGTGCTGCCCAAGCCGGTCGATCCGGCGGCGCTGCGGCTGCTGCTGCGGCGCTGGCTGCGTCCCGCCTGAAGGCAGGCAGGTGGGCGGGCGGCAGGCGGCGGGCGGGGCCCGGCCGCGCCTTACTGGCGCAGGCGGAAACGCTCCATGCGCGACATCACCTGCATGCGCGTGCGCACGCCGAGCCGCTGCAGGATCGCCGAGACGTGTTCCTTGACGGTGTTCTCGGTCAGCCCCAGGCGCCGCGCGATGACCTTGTTCGGCAGCCCTTCGAGCACCAGCGCCAGCACCGAGCCCTGGCGCGGCGTCAGCCCCAGCTCCGCCGGCGTGACCGGGATGCCGTGGGCCGGCCCGAACGACTGCGCGCGGCCGTTGAGGGCCTCGTCGGAAGGAAACGAGGTGTCGCCCGCCAGCACCTTGCGCACGGCCGCGGTGAACGCGTTGGCGTCGAGGTGCTTGCCGACGAAGCCGTAGGCGGCGAGCGCGCGCGCGCGGCCCACGATCTCCGGCGTGGCCTCGGCGGACATGAAGATGAAGCGCGCCGCGGGCACCAGCGTCTTGAGCGCCTGCATGGCGTCGAAGCCGGTGCCGTCGGTGAGCCAGATGTCCAGCAGCACGATATCGGGCCTCAGCCCCTGCTGCAAGGTGTTGAGCGCCTCTTTGGCGCTGCCGGCGGCATGGACCGCAACGTCGGGCATCACTTCCGCCAGGAAGGCGGTGGTGCCGGACAGGGCCATGGGATGATCATCGACCACCAGCAAGGTCGGTGCAGCGTTCGACATGCGATTTCCCGTCTAATTTTCCACTTCGTCCTTGTTGTCACTTGAAGCCGCGTAAACGGTCTGCGCGTGGACGATAGCAGCCACTCTAGCAGAGCGGGCGAGGCGTCACAATCCGTGAACAAGCTAAGCACGTTGCGCGCAGGCCATGCCATCCGGCCTGCCAGCGGGGGTTTCGCGTGTTTTAAGTGCCTAATGCGCTCGCTTTGGCCGTGTACTGGCCCTGCCTTGGTAGAATTGCGCGATGAAAAATATCGTTATCCTGATTTCAGGGCGTGGCTCCAACATGGAAGCCATCGTCCGCGCGTGTGCCGCCGAGGGCTGGCCGGCGCGCGTGGCGGCCGTCCTGTCCAACCGGCCCGATGCCGAGGGCCTGCAGTTCGCCGCCGACCACGGCGTGCCCACGGGCGTGGTGGACCACACCCGGTATGCCGACCGCGCCACCTTTGACGCGGCCCTGGCCGCCGCCATCGACGCCCACGCCCCCGACGTGGTCGTGCTGGCCGGCTTCATGCGCATCCTGACGCCGGCCTTCGTCGACAAATACGCCGGGCGCATGCTCAATATCCATCCGTCGCTGCTGCCGTGTTTCCCTGGCATGTACACCCATCGCCAGGCCATCGAGGCCGGCGTCAAGGTGCATGGCGCGAGCGTCCATTTCGTCACACCCGAACTCGATCACGGCCCGGTCATCGTCCAGGCCGCGCTCGACGTGCTGCCGGGCGACACGCCCGAAAGCCTGGCCGAGCGCCTGTTGCCGGCCGAACACGCGATCTACCCGCGCGCTGTGCGCTGGTTCGTCGAGGACCGCCTGCGCGTGCATGCCGGCGTGGTCCGCGTCGAACCCCACGAATCCCAGTTGTTTACGGCCTTTGCTGCCGCTACGGAGGTGCAGTCATGAGCCGGAATACCGCAGGGGCGCGCCAGCCCGTCCGCAACAAGCGCAAGGCCACGCCGATCCGCCAGTCCGCGCGCAGCGGCGATCAACGCGACAGCCGCGACGGCCAGGCGCCGCAGCAGGGCCGTGCCGCGCACGGCGGGCTGCATGCCGTGCATATCCAGCACATCGACCGCCTGCTGGGCAAGGTGCTGATGTTCACGCGCCCGTCCGACGTGGTGGTGAGCTACTACTTCCGCGAGAACCCCAAGCTGGGCCACCGCGAGCGCGGCATCATCGCCGAGGCGGTGTTCGCGGTGTTGCGCCGGCGCGTCGAATTCTCGCAGTTCGCCGCCAGCGGCACGGGCACTTCGCAGCGCCGCCTGGCCCTGCTGGGCCTGGCCGCCACGCTCGGCCGCGATGTCCTCACGCCGTTCCTGCTGCCCGAGGAAGGCGAATGGCTGGACCGCCTGACCACCATCGAGCGCTCTAGCCTGGCGCCGCGCGTGCGCGCCAACCTGCCCGAATGGCTGTTCGACGAGCTCGCCGCCCGCCACGACCAGGCCTTCGTCGAAGCGCTCGGCGACGCCTGGCTGCGCCCGGCCCCGCTGGACCTGCGCGCCAACCTGGCCAAGACCTCGCGCGAGGCCGCGCTGGCCGAGCTGGAAGCCGCCGGCCTCAAGGCCGAGCCCACGCCGATGGCGCCCGCCGGCATCCGCCTGGCCGGCAAGCCCGCGCTCAACCAGTTGCCGCTGTTCGTCAACGGCCTGGTCGAGGTGCAGGACGAAGGCAGCCAGCTGCTGTGCAACCTGGTCGCGCCGAAGCGCGGCGAGATGGTGGTCGACTTCTGCGCGGGCGCCGGCGGCAAGACGCTGGCGCTGGGCGCGCTGATGCGCTCCACCGGCCGCCTCTATGCGTTCGACGTGTCCGAGAAGCGCCTGGCCAACCTCAAGCCGCGCCTGGCGCGCAGCGGGCTGTCCAACGTGCATCCGGTGCAGATCGATTCCGAGCACGACGCCAAGATCAAGCGCCTCGCCGGCAAGATCGACCGCGTGCTGGTCGACGCGCCGTGCAGCGGCCTCGGCACGCTGCGGCGCAACCCGGACCTGAAGTGGCGCCAGACGCCGCAGTCGGTGCTGGAGCTGACCGCCAAGCAGGCCTCGATCCTCGAGTCCGCCGCGCGCCTGGTCAAGGTCGGCGGGCGCGTGGTCTATGCCACCTGCAGCGTGCTGGAAGCCGAGAACGAAGGCATCGTGCGCGGGTTCCTGTCCACGCATGCGGGCTTCCGCCTGGTGCCGGCCGCGCAGGTGCTGGCCGAGCAGAAGATCGTGGTGCCGGGCTTGCCGGAAGACGCCGAGATGCTGGCGCTCTATCCGCACCTGCATCAGACCGACGGCTTCTTCGCCGCGGTGCTGGAGCGCGTCAGCTAAGACCGCCGCGGTAAAGCAAGGGGCGCTGCCGGTCAGCGCCCTTTTTTTTTGCGCCCGCTTTCTCGCGGTCGGCGCTGCCGCCGCGAAATCCTGCCCGGACTTCTGCGCCGCCGGCGCAGATCGCGGAAGGCGGCCGGGTCCTCCGGCCCGATCCGGTTGCGCGCTTCGATGCGCTGCGCAGCCGACACGGCAATTGTCTGCGCGCGCGCGCCATCCCGGTGGACTAGGCCTTCTGGCTGACGGGCGGGGATGCGCGGCGCGCCTGCCTTGTGCCGGCGCGGGCTCGCCGCCGCCAGCGTGCGCCGGAACACATCGCCGTCCGCCATTCGCACGGGCTGGCGGACGGCCGGAGTTCAATACATTGAAGCCGCCCCAACTTGTCTTGACATGCGAAGCAACCTACCTTGACAGGACAACGCAGCGCCGGCGAAGGCATCGGCGCGCGGCGGGCGCGGCCCATTCATTCTGGCCGGCGCGATTTCGATGGGAAGCCGCCGTTCCGGCTCGCGCCGCAGCGGCGCGCGGTGATGGGAGGGGGAGGATGCTGCATTCATTTTTCTTCGCGTCCGCGGACAGGCGGCCCGGCGACCACGCCTTGTGGGCCGACGGCCGCTACTACACCTACGAGGAAGTCCGCGCGCGCGCACGCGGCATCAGCATGGCGCTGGCGCCGTTCGCCGGCGGTCCCAATCGCAACTGCATCCTGTTCGCGCACCGCAGCGCGTGCGCCTACGCCGGCCTGCTCGGCGTGCTGGCCGCCGGCATGGCCTACGTGCCGATCCATGCGCGCTTCCCGCCGGCGCGCAACGCCGCCATCATCGCGCGCTCGGGCGCGCGCGTGATGCTGGTCGACCATGTCTGCGCGCCGCAGCTCGCGGCGCTGCTGCCGCTGCTGCCGCCGGACCTGCGCATCGTCATGCTCGACGCGCGGGCGTGGGACGCCGCCGGCGGCAACGCGTGGCCGCCGCCGTCCGCGCCCTTCGTGCACGATGCGCCGGCGGCGTGGCCCGCCGCCGTCGGACCGGACGACCTCGCCTACCTGATCTTCACCTCGGGCACCAGCGGGCCGCCCAAGGGCGTGATGATCCCGCACGGCAGCGCGGTGGCCTACGTCAATGCGCAGATGCGGCGCTATCCCTGCGAGCCCGGCGCGCGCTTCAGCCAGTTCGCCGACCTCACCTTCGATTTCTCGGTGCACGACGTGCACGTCTGCTGGGCCAACGGCGCGTGCCTCTACGTGCCGACGCTGCAGGACCCGCTCTACCTGGCCGGCTTCATCCGCGAGCACCACATCACCCACTGGGCCAGCGTGCCGTCCGTGCTGGCGCTGCTGCAGCAGTTCCGCAAGCTGGCGCCGGGCGCCTTTCCCAGCGTGAAGATGACCCTGATGGGCGGCGAGGCGCTGCCCAAGGGCCTGGCCGAGGCCTGGTCGCGGGCCGCGCCGAACACGCGCATCGTCAACGGCTACGGCCCCACGGAAACCACGGTGATCGTGCTGACCTTCGAGCTCACGCCCGCCTTTCTTGCCGATGCGTCGCGCCCGGTGGTGCCGCTGGGCCGGCCCTACCCGGGCACCGAGGTGGTGGTGGTGGACGAGCATCTCGCGCCGGTGGCGGCCGGCGCGCAGGGCGAACTGCTGATCGGCGGCGCGCAGCTCGCGCGCGGTTATCTGTCGGCGAACCCGCTCGACGGCGAGCGCTTCTTCGCGCGCGCCTATCCGGGGCGCGCCTGCCGCCGCTGGTACCGCACCGGCGACGCGGTGAGCGAATCGCCCGACGGCCTGCTGTACCACGGGCGCATCGACACGCAGGTCAAGATCCGCGGCAACCGCATCGAGCTGCAGGAGATCGAGCAGGTGGTGCAGGCCGCCAGCGGCAGCGCCCAGTGCGCGGTGCTGGCGTGGCCGCTGGACGAGGCCGGCAAGCCGATCGGCCTGGTGGCGTTCGTGCTGGCGCCGGCCGACGAGTCGCTGGGCGAGATGGGCGCGCGCGCGGCGCGCATCCGCCACGCCTGCAAGCAGAGCCTGCCGGTCTACGCGCGGCCCGACCGCATCGTCTGCCTCGACGGCTTTCCCATCAACGTGAACGGCAAGATCGACCGCAATCAGTTGCTGGCGCGCTGCGCGCATCTCGAGGCCGATGCCGACGGCGCGGCGCGCTGCCGCAGCGGCACGGCCGCGGCTTGAGCGCGGCGCGCGATGCGCCCGGGCCGCGCGGCATGGGGCCGCGGGCATGCACGGAGTTCGCCCATGAGGCCTTTGCACTTCGACGGATGTTTCGGCTGGTACCACGCGGCCACGGGCGCGCGCGCGGTCGTGCTGTGCAACGCGGTCGGCCATGAAGCCCTGTGGACCCACGCCGGCCTGGCGCGGCTGGCGGAGCGGCTCGCGGCGCAAGGCGTGCCGGTGCTGCGGTTCGACTATCCCGGCACGGGGGATTCGGCGGATGCGGTGGCCGCGGCGGACCGCGTGGAGGACGGCGCCGGGGCGCCGGCCAACTGCGTCGATGCCTGCGTGGCGTCGATCGGCCAGGCCGGCAACCTGCTGCGGCGCTTGTCCGGCGCGCGCGAGATCGTGCTGCTGGGCGTGCGCGGCGGCGCCGCGCTGGCCGCGCTGGCGGCCGCGCGCCGCGCTGGCGGGCTCGACGTCGCCGGGCTGGCGCTGCTCGCGCCGGTGGCGAGCGGGCGCATGCTGATGCGCGAGATGCGCATGATCGCCCAGACCTGGCGCTCACTGGCGGGGCGCGCGGTGACGGCGGCGGCCGATGCTGCGCCGGTTTCCGCGCCGGCGGGCGCCGACATCCTGGGCATCCACTTCACCGCGGCCGATCTCGAGGCGTTCTCCCGCATCGACCTGTGCGCTGCCGCGAGCGCGCCGGCGCCGCGCGTGTTCATCGCCGGGGCCGGGCCCGATGAGGCGCTGCCCCGGCACTACGCGGCGCTGGGCGCGCAGGTCAGCACCGTGCCGTTTCCCGAGGTGGTCGGCTGGCTGCAGGACCCGCTGCACGGCACGCCGCCCGATGCCACCTTCGCCGCCGTCGCCGGCTGGCTCGCCGGCATGGCGCCGGCCGCCGGCAGGGCCGAAGCGCGGGCGGGGGAGGGCATTGGCGCGGCGGGCGTGGCGCCGTGCCTGCGCGCGGCGGCCTGGGTGGAAACGCCGGTGCGCTTCGGCCAGGGGCTGTTCGGCATGCTGTGCGAGCCGCGCGGCGAATGGCCCGGGCGGCCGGCCGTGCTGATCAACAACGCGGGCGGCACGCACCACGTCGGCGCCGGCCGCGGCGGCGTCATGCTGGCGCGGCGGCTGGCCGAACGCGGCGTGGCGTCGTTGCGCATCGACGTGCGCGGCATCGGCGACGCCAGCATCGGCGCGCAGGCCATCAAGGACGCGGTGCCGGCCGACCCGGAAGGCTATCTCGACGCGATTGCCGCCTGCGACTGGCTGCAGGCCCGCGGCTATGGCGAGGTGGTGGTATTCGGCGTGAGCTACGGCGCCAACGTCGGCCTGCATGCGGCCGGCGCGCATCCCGGCGTGGTGGGCGCGGTGCTGGTCAACCTGCAGCGGCTGCTGCGCCGGGAGACCTTTACCCGCCCGCGCTGGCTGATCCACGGCCGCAGCGCGCCCACGGCGGAAGAGGGCGTGCCCGGCACGGACGCGGCCTCGGTGCTGCCCCGGCCGGCCCCGGCCGAGCAGCAGGAGATCGAGGCCCTGCTGCGCAAGCTCGAGGCGCGCGGCACCGTGCTGCGCCTGCTGTTCGGGCCGGAAGATCCCGGGCCGTACGAGCTGGCGCGTTTCTTCGGGCCGCGGCTCGAAGGCCTGGCCGGGTTCGGCATGCTGCAGATCGAGACCATCGAAGGGCTCGACCACGGCATGCTGAACCCGCCGGGGCGCGCGCGCGTGATCGGCTATTGCGTCGATCTGCTGAGCGGCGCGCTGCATCCCGGCGCGGACCTGCCGGCCCGGCTGCGCCGCGCCGCGCAGCCGTGGCGCGGCATGCCCGGCTGCCGCGGACGGTGCGGCTGAGGCCGGCCGCGCCACGGAGGTGGGTCCAGGAAGTGGGCCCAGGAAGTGGGCCCAGGAAGTGGGCCGCCACGCCGCGGGCGGCTAGAATGGCTGACCTTTCGCGGGTCGGGCGCCGGGCGCCCGTGCCGCCCGCCGGCCGCGCCGCTTGCCGCGCGTGCCTGGCCAGCCACATCCAAGCATGAACCCGAATTCCCTGACCGAACTCCATGTATCGCATCCCGCCTTTGGCCGCATGCTCAACGACCTGATCCTCGATGCCGGCGGCCCCGGCTTCATCTGGCAACTGGCGGTGCTGGCCGGCTGCCTGGCGGTGGCGTGGCCGCTGGCGCGGCTGGTGGTCAAGCGGCTCGAGGCCCGCTACGACGGCTCCAGCTTCGCGCTGCGCTTCGCCGCGACCAGCCTCGAGCGCGCCATGTTCCCGCTGTTCGGCTGGCTGCTGGTGACGGTCGGGCGCTTCGGGCTGGAGCAGCTGATGTCGGTCAGCGTGCTGCGGCTGGCGCTGGTGCCGCTGTCCGGCATCACGTTCCTGTATTTCGCCTTCTACATCCTGCGGCGCGTGCTGTCCGGCAATGGCCAGCTGCAGGGCATGCTGCTGCTGGTGGAGAAGGTGCTGACCACGCTGGTGTGGGCCGGCATGGCGCTGTACGTGCTGGGCCTGCTGTGGGACGTGGTCGGCTGGATGGAGTCGGTGCGCTTTTCCATCGGCGGCAAGCAGAAGATCAACCTCGCCGACACGCTGGCGGGGGTGGTGTGGATCCTGCTCACGGTGCTGGTGGCGATGTGGTTCGGCTCGTGGCTGGAAGAGCGCCTGATGCGCTCGGCCGGGCTGGACAGCAACCTGAAAGTGGTTCTGACCAGACTCTCGAAGGCGCTGCTGCTGCTGGTGTCGCTGCTGCTGAGCCTGTCGCTGGTCGGCATCGACCTGACCGTGCTGTCGGTCTTCGGCGGCGCGCTGGGCGTGGGCCTCGGCCTGGGCTTGCAAAAGATCGCCAGCAACTACATCTCGGGTTTCATCATCCTGCTGGACCACTCGGTCAAGCTCGGCGACCAGATCACGGTGGACAAGTACACCGGCATCGTCTCGCAGATCCGCACGCGCTACACCGTGGTGCGCAACGGCGACGGCGAAACCCTGGTGCCGAACGAGCAACTGGTGGCCCAGGCGGTGCAGAACCATTCGTTCTCGAACACCAATGTGCGCGTGGCCACACGCGTGCAGGCCGACTACGCCGCCGACCCGGAAACGGTGCTGGCGCTGCTGGCAGAAGCGGCGCAGGGCGTGCCGCGCCTGCTGGCCGAGCCCGCGCCGGCGGCATTTCTGGTGGCGTTCGCCGACAATGGCATCGAATACGAGCTGGCCGGCTACATCGCCGACCCGCAGAACGGCAAGCTGGGCGTGCAATCGGCGCTGAACCGGGCGATATGGCGCACGTTCCGCGAACATGGCATCTCGATCCCCTATCCGCAGCGCGAGGTGCGGATGCTCGGCCAGGCGGCGCCGGCGCTGGGCGGGGAAGGCGAGGAAGTAGTTGATAAGACGCTTTTGGCGGCCTCCGCCGCGCGCGAGGGCGGTGCAACATAGGCATTCGCGGGACGTTTGATGCACCTTGCGGAACGTTCCACGTTGCTTACCATCAAATTCGGGGAAAAACGGATGTTCCGTTGATGACGTTCCGGTAGAATTGTCATAGTTGCAGGTTCCGAATTTTCGACCTCCCGCCCCCACACCAGACAGCCGCCAGATTGCAGCGGCTCGTGCCCAGTCCCGCCGGCGGCAGAATCTGCCCAAGGCGCCAGACGCGCATGCCGGGGGCTCCGGCGAGCGCCGGGGTTTCCGGCAGGCGCCCTACGACGCAATCACTGATTTTGCAGTCCTTTTTCTGCACCTGTTTGCGGTCCGCCCTGTCGTGCCGCAATAGCGCAATAGCACCTGTTTAATCGACGGAGAACAGTTTGTTCGACACTATTCTTGACTGGGCCTCGAACGGCCTTGCCAACTGGTCCTGGTGGGAGATCGTCATCTACACGCTGGTGGTGACGCACATCACCATCGCGGGCGTCACCATCTACCTGCACCGCTGCATGGCGCACCGGTCGCTGGATCTGCACCCGATCGCCGCGCATTTCTTCCGCTTCTGGCTGTGGCTGACCACCGGCATGGTCACGAAGGAGTGGACCGCCATCCACCGCAAGCACCACGCCAAGTGCGAGACCGAGGAAGATCCGCACAGCCCGCAGACCCGCGGCATCCGCAAGGTGCTGCTGGAAGGCGCCGAGCTGTACCGCGCCGAGGCCAAGAACCGCGAAACCGTCACCAAGTTCGGTCACGGCACGCCGGACGACTGGGTCGAGCGCAATGTGTACTCGCGCTTCGGCTGGCAGGGCGTGGGCCTGATGCTGATCATCGACGTCGCGCTGTTCGGCGTGATCGGCCTGAGCGTGTGGGCCGTGCAGATGCTGTGGATCCCGATCCACGCCGCCGGCATCATCAACGGCCTGGGCCACTGGTGGGGCTATCGCAACTACGATTGCGAGGACGCCTCGACCAACGTGTCGCCGTGGGGCCTGATCATCGGCGGCGAAGAGCTGCACAACAACCACCATACCTACCCGACCTCGGCCAAGTTCTCGATCAAGTGGTACGAGTTCGACGTGGGCTGGGGCTACATCCGCGCCATGCAGGCGGTCGGCCTGGCCAAGGTCAAGAAGACCCCGCCTAAGGCGCGCCTGGTGGAAGCCCGCCCGGTGGACCACAACACGCTGGAAGCCATCATCGCCAACCGCTACGACGTGATGGCGCGCTATGCCAAGGCCGTCAAGAGCGCGTACAAGCAGGAACTGGAAAAGCTCAAGGAAGCCCGCGTGGCCGAGTACAGCAGCTTCAAGCCGGCGCGCAAGTGGTTCCACCGCGAGGAAGGCAAGCTGGCCGACCCGCAGCGCAAGCAGCTCGCGAACATCGTCGAGCAGAACAAGTCGCTGCATACCTTCGTGGAAATGCGCCGCGAGCTGGCCGCGATCTGGGGCCGCTCCAACCTGACGCGCGAGCAGTTGCTGCAGCAGCTGCAGGCCTGGTGCCACCGCGCCGAGGCCAGCGGCATCCAGGCCCTGCACGATTTCTCGCTGCGCCTGCGCCGCTACGCGTAAGGCCAGGCCCGTGGCGGGCCGCGGCCCGATCCGGCGCGGCCTGTTACAATGCACTGCGCCCGAAAGCCCCGCCCCTGGCGGGGCTTTTGTTTTCGCTAAACTCCCCCATGTCAGGGCCAGCAGCGAGGCACGCGGCGGCCAAGAGGAGTATCGGAGATGACCCCACAAACGATCAAGACCGTCGAGTTCGAGAAACCGAACCTCTCGGCGGTGTCCCCCGAGGGCGTGAGCTGCGTCGCCCACGCCTGGGCAAAAGTGCCGCCGGTGCTGTCCGCGCCGGAGCGCGACGCGCTCAAGGAGCGCATCAGGGCACTGCTCAAGGCCCGCGACGCGGTGCTGGTCGCCCACTATTACGTGGACGCCGACCTGCAGGACCTGGCCGAGGAAACCGGCGGCTGCGTGTCCGACTCGCTCGAGATGGCGCGCTTCGGCCGCGATCACCCGGCCAAGACGCTGGTGGTCGCCGGCGTGCGCTTCATGGGCGAGACCGCCAAGATCCTGAGCCCCGAAAAGACCGTGCTGATGCCGGACCTCGACGCGACCTGCTCGCTCGACCTGGGCTGCCCGGCCGACGAATTCACCGCGTTCTGCGACGCGCATCCCGACCGCACCGTGGTGGTCTACGCCAACACCAGCGCCGCCGTGAAGGCGCGCGCGGACTGGATGGTGACGTCCAGCATCGGCCTGAAGATCGTCGAGCACCTGCATGCCCAGGGCAAGAAGATCCTGTGGGCGCCCGACAAGCATCTCGGCAGCTACATCCAGAAGCAGACCGGCGCCGACATGCTGCTGTGGCAGGGCTCGTGCCTGGTGCACGACGAGTTCAAGGGCATCGAACTGGACCTGCTGCGCCGCGAATTCCCCAAGGCCAAGATCCTGGTGCACCCGGAGTCGCCGGCCCACGTGGTCGAGCAGGCCGACGTGGTCGGCTCCACCTCGCAACTGATCGCGGCGGCGGTGGCGCTGGACGCCGAGGAGTTCATCGTCGCCACCGACAACGGCATCCTGCACAAGATGCGCATGGCCGCGCCGGGCAAGCGCTTCATCGAGGCGCCCACGGCCGGCAACAGCGCCACCTGCAAGAGCTGCGCGCACTGCCCGTGGATGGCCATGAACGCGCTGACCAACCTGGCCGAGGTGCTCGAGCGCGGCCACAACGAAATCCACGTCGACGCGCAGATCGGCCGCCAGGCCGTGACCTGCATCGACCGCATGCTCGATTTCGCCGCGCGGCAGAAGGCCAATGTGCGCCCGCGCGGGGATCTCGCCGCGGAGCAGGCGCTGTTCAAGGGCATCGGCCCGGCATGAGTGACAGGAGCAAGGCAGGCAGCATGAGCATCAACAACCCGATTTTCGACAGTTTCGGCCCCGCGCTCGCCGAGGCGCTGCAGGCCAACGTGCGCGCGGCCATCGCCGAGGACGTCGGCAGCGGCGACCTCACCGGCCTGCTGGTGCCGGCGGACAAGCGCGCGCAGGCGCGCGTGATCGTGCGCGAAGAGGCCGTGCTGTGCGGCCAGCCGTGGTTCGAGGCGTGCATGCGCGCCGTCGACCCGGCGCTGGAAGTGCGCTGGCTGCAGGCCGAGGGCGCGCGCATGGCGCCCGATTCCGCGGTGTGCGAGATCGCCGGCCCGGCGCGCACGCTGCTGACCGCGGAGCGCCCGTCGCTGAATTTCCTGCAGCTGCTGTCCGGCGTGGCCACCGCCACGCGGCGCTACGCCGACCTCATCGCAGGCACCCGCGCGCGCGTGCTGGACACGCGCAAGACCCTGCCCGGGCTGCGCCTGGCGCAGAAGTACGCGGTGCGCGTCGGCGGCGGCGAGAACCAGCGCCTCGCGCTCTACGACGGCATCCTGATCAAGGAGAACCACATCGCGGCGGCCGGCAGCATCACCGCGGCGATGCGGGCCGCGCAGGCGCTCGAGACCGGCGTGTCGGTGCAGGTGGAAGTGGAGACCCTGGCCGAGCTCGAAGAAGCGCTGGCCGCCGGCGCGAAGTCGATCCTGATCGACAACTTCACCGTGCCGATGATGCACGACGCCGTGCGCATCAACGCAGGGCGCGCGCTGCTGGAAGTGTCGGGCGGGGTCAACGCGGACACCATCCGCGTGTTCGCCGAGACCGGCGTGGACCGGATCTCGGTGGGCGCGCTGACCAAGGATGTGCGCGCCACCGACTACTCGCTGAGGATCTCAGCCTAGCGCGGCGCAGCCGCGCTCCGTTCTCACTCTCTCCCCCGGCCCCTCTCCCGCAAGCGGGAGAGGGGAGCAAATCCCAAGATCCTACTTCCCGGCTTCCCGCTTGAACACCGGCTGCATGACGGTCGGCAATGCCTTGGGCAGCGTGTCGGGATAGTCCCGGCTGTAGTGCAGGCCGCGGCTTTCGTGCCGCGAGTAGGCGCTGTCCACGATCAGCGACGCCACCTCGACGAGGTTGCGCAGCTCCAGCAGGTCGCGCGTGACGCGGAAATTGGCGTAGTACTCGGCGATCTCCTCGCGCAGCAGGCTGATGCGGTGCTGCGCGCGCTCGAGCCGCTTGCTGGTGCGCACGATGCCGACGTAGTTCCACATCATGCGGCGCAGTTCGTCCCAGTTGTGCGAGACCACGACTTCCTCGTCGGCGTCCGCCACGCGGCTCTCGTCCCATACCGGCAGGGCGATGTCGGGCTGGCCGGCCTTGTCCTGCGATGCGATGTCGAGCGCCGCGGCGCGGCCGATCACCATGCATTCCAGCAGCGAGTTCGATGCCAGCCGGTTGGCGCCGTGCAGGCCGGTGCAGGCGGTTTCGCCCACGGCGTAGAGGTTCGCCAGGTCGGTGCGCCCGGCGGTGTCCGTCACCACGCCGCCGCAGGTGTAGTGCGCCGCGGGCACCACGGGGATCGGCTCGCGCGCGATGTCGATGCCCAGCTCCAGGCAGCGCGCGTGGATGGTGGGGAAGTGCTCGCGCAGGAACGACTCGGGCTGGTGGCTGATGTCGAGGTGCACGTAGTCCAGGCCGCGCTTCTTCATTTCGAAGTCGATCGCGCGCGCCACCACGTCGCGCGGCGCCAGCTCGGCGCGCGCGTCGTGCTCGGGCATGAAGCGCGTGCCGTCGGGCAGCTTGAGCAGGCCGCCTTCGCCGCGCACCGCCTCGGAGATCAGGAAGGACTTGGCGTAGGGGTGGTACAGGCAGGTCGGGTGGAACTGGATGAACTCCATGTTCGAGACCCGGCAGCCCGCGCGCCATGCCATCGCGATGCCGTCGCCGGTGGCCGTGTCGGGGTTGGTGGTGTACAGGTACACCTTGCCCGCGCCGCCGGTGGCCAGCACCGTGTGGGTGGCGGTGAGGGTGCGCACCTCGCCGCTGGCGTCGTCCAGCACGTAGAGGCCGTAGCAGCGGTTGCCCGGCAGGCCGAGCTTGCGCGAGGTGATGAGATCCACGGCGAAGTGGTCCTCGATCACGGTGATGTTCGGGTGGTTGCGCGCCTGCTCGGTCAGCGTGGTCACGACCGCGTGGCCGGTGGCATCGGCGGCGTGGATGATGCGCCGGCGGCTGTGGCCGCCTTCGCGCGTGAGGTGGAAGCCGAGTTCGGCCTGCTCGTCGCGCGTGAACGGCACGCCGCGGTCGATCAGCCACTGGATCGCTTCGCGCCCGTGCTCCACGATGAAGCGCGTGGCGCCGTCGTCGCACAGTCCCGCGCCGGCGACCAGCGTGTCCTGGGTGTGCTCGTCGTGACTGTCGCCGGAGTCGAGCACGGCCGCGATGCCGCCCTGGGCCCAGTCGCTGGCGCCCTGCGTCATGGCGCGTTTGCAGATAATGACAACCCGATGGGTGTCGGCCAGTTGCAGCGCGACCGTCAGACCGGCCAGTCCGCTGCCGACAATGGCGACATCGAAGTTCATGATGCGAAGGGGCGCGCGCGGCGCGCGGCCGGGTGGCAGGAAAGCTGGAAAGTGTACACCCGGCGCGCCGTCACGTGGGCATGCGGGTGCGCGCGGGCGCAGGCGGGATGCGGGTACGGAACGCAGCGACGGCCGGCCCGGAAAAGCAAAAACCCCGCATGAGCGGGGTTTTCACGGACATGCCGCGCGAATCGGCATGCGGAACGCAACGATCAATTACTTGATCTTGGTTTCCTTGTACGACACGTGCTTGCGCACGACGGGATCGAACTTCATGATCTCCATCTTTTCCGGCATGGTGCGCTTGTTCTTCGTGGTCGTGTAGAAGTGACCCGTACCTGCAGTCGACTCCAGCTTGATTTTGTCGCGTCCGCCTTTGCTGGCCATGATGTACTCCTAATTAGACTTCGCCGCGTGCGCGCAGGTCGGCGAGCACGGAGTCGATGCCTTTCTTGTCGATCAGGCGCAGGCCGGCGTTCGAGACGCGCAGGCTCACCCAGCGGTTTTCCGATTCAACAAAGAAACGACGATTCTGCAGGTTGGGCAGAAAACGGCGCTTGGTCTTGTTGTTTGCGTGGGAAACGTTGTTGCCGACCATCGGCGCTTTCCCGGTCACTTGACAGACGCGTGCCATGAAGCACTCCTAAATCTTCTATTCGTGGACAATGTTCGCAACAGATCAACAAAAGGCGCGCGGCCCGGACTGCAGCGGTTAAGACTTCAGCAAAACGGGCATTATAGACCGGAAAGCTCCGGCGGATCAATGCCTTCCGCAGTTTACCGTGCACAGGCGGGCCGTTCGTGCCGTTTCACGCACTATTGCACGGCTTCCGGTCCGGTCCGTGTGCGCCATGTACCGCATGTGGCGGCATGTGGCTCACAGTTCGCCATGCTCCGCGAACGAGTGGATCGTGGTGCCTGCCACGATGAAATGGTCGAGCACCCTGACGTCGATCAGCGCCAGCGAGCGCGTCAGCGAGCGGGTCATCGACAGGTCCGCGCTGCTGGGCATGGCGTTGCCCGACGGATGGTTGTGCGCCACGATCACGGAGGCCGCATTATGCAGCAAGGCCTGGCGCGCCACCTCGCGCGGATAGACGCTGGTCTGCGTCAGGCTGCCGCGGAACAGTTCCTCGCTGGCCAGCAGGCGGTTGCGCGCGTCGAGGAACAGGCACATGAAGACCTCGTGCTCGTAGGCCGACAGCGTCAGGCGCAGGTAATCGCGCACCGCGGCCGGCGAATCGAGCCCGCCGGGCAGCGTCAGGCGCTCGGCCAGCCCGCGCCGGGTCAGTTCCTGGGCCGCCTGCAGCTGGGCGTACTTGGCGGTACCCATGCCGCGGACGCGGGCAAATTCCTCCGCCTTGGCGGAAAACAGGCAACTGAGCGTGCCGAAGTCGTTGAGCAGCTCGCGCGCGAGGTCGACCGCGCTCTTGCCGGCCACGCCCACGCGCAGGAATACGGCGAGCAGCTCGGCGTCCGACAGCGCGGCGGCGCCCTCGCGCAGCAGTTTTTCGCGCGGCCGCTCGCTGCTGGGCCAGTCGGTAATGCGCATGACACGATCCCCCCGGAACAATGGCACTGCGTGGCGGCGCGCGCCGGCATGGACAAGGCGGCGCGCGGTCGAGTCGCTTACAATACGGGTTGTCGACTGGTTGAGCACCCATGAATCTGCAAACTTTTGCGTCAGGGCCGCAGGGCGGCGCCGCTGACGGTCGCAAGACCGTGCAGCCGGATTCCTTCCTGACCCTGCACTACAGCATCTCCCTCGAGAACGGCACGGAGATCATCAGCACGTTCGAAGAAAAACCCGCCACGCTGCTGCTGGGCCAGGGCCAGTTCGCGCCCACCCTGGAGCAGGCCCTGCTGGGCATGCCCGAGGGCGAGCGCATGACCTACCGGCTGGCGCCGGAGCATGCCTTCGGCCCGCGCAATCCGGAACTGCTGCAGCGGGTGTCGCTCGCCACGCTGCGCGAAAACAGTTCGTTCGAAGAGAACTACACGCCGGGCGACCTGGTCGAGTTCAATGCGCCCGGCGGCGGCAAGTACGCCGGTGTGCTCAAGGAGATCGGCGAGACCGCCGCGCTGTTCGATTTCAATCATCCGCTGGCCGGGCAGACCATCCTGTTCGATGTCCAGCTGATCGGCATTCTCTAGGCTGAACCAGGCCGGTCCCGCGCCGGCCGCATTGCACTGAATTTCCGCATGTCCGAACTCACCACAGCCGCCGAAGCCGAGATCCTGATGGCGCAGCCCCGCGGCTTCTGCGCCGGCGTGGATCGCGCCATCGAGATCGTCGAGCGTGCCCTCGCGCGCTACGGCGCGCCGATCTACGTGCGCCACGAGATTGTCCACAATGCCTACGTGGTCGAGGACCTGCGCCGCAAGGGCGCGATCTTCGTGCAGGAGCTGGAGGAAGTGCCGTCCGGCTCCACCGTCATCTTCAGCGCGCACGGGGTGTCCAAGGAAGTGCGCGCCGACGCGACCGTGCGCGGCCTCAACGTGTTCGACGCCACCTGCCCGCTGGTGACGAAGGTCCACGTCGAGGTGGGCAAGATGCGCGCCGAGGGCTGCGAGATCATCATGATCGGCCACGCCGGCCACCCGGAGGTCGAGGGCACGATGGGCCAGACCGAGGGCGGCATGCTGCTGGTGGAATCGGCCGAGGACGTGGCGAGGCTCGCCGTGTCCGACCCGAGCCGGCTGGCCTTCGTGACCCAGACCACGCTGTCGGTGGACGAGACGCTGGAGATCGTCGCCGCGCTGAAGGCGCGCTTCCCGCAGATCCGCGAGCCCAAGAAGCAGGACATCTGCTACGCCACGCAGAACCGCCAGGACGCCGTGAAGTTCATGGCGCCGCAGGTGGAAGTGGTGATCGTGGTGGGCAGCCCCAACAGCTCGAACTCCAACCGCCTGCGCGAGCTGGCCGAGCGCCTGGGCGTGCCGGCCTACATGATCGACTCGCCCGACCAGCTCCGCCCGGAATGGGTCGCGGGCAAGCGCCGCATCGGCCTGACCGCCGGCGCGTCCGCGCCGGAGGCGCTCGCGCAGTCCATCGTCGAGCGCCTGCGCCTGCTCGGCGTGCGCCACGTGCGCGCGCTCGACGGCATCGAGGAGAAGATGTCGTTCCCGCTGCCGCGCGGACTGGTGCCCTCGGCCTGATCCACGCGCGCCCGGCACCGGCCCGTTCCCCGGGCCGTGCCGCCGTGCCGGCGGCATGCGCCGGCCGCTGCCTTCCTTTCCGCTTTCCCGCCTGATTACCTGCGCCGGCGCCGCGTGCCGACGTTGCGCGTCGGCTCCACGCGCCCCCGCCCGTCCGTCCTTCCGTGCCCGCCCTTCGGCGGTGCGCCGCGCACCCGCATGCGGCCGTCCCGGACCGGCCGCGGCCATGCACCAGGATGCGGCATGAATATGCCGTGACCCCCCGCCAATAATGCACGGCGGCGGTGCCTATTCGCCTTTACGTGTCTGTCGCAGCAGACAAATAAGGGAATTCCCTAGAATTAGGAGTTTCCCTATTATGGTGCCGGGCTATTAGGCTCTTGTATTAGAAGGGACACGCTCCTATTAAATGAAACGCCTATTTAATACGGTCCCCTCGCGAGTGATGCAAGCGCAGCAAAAGCCGGGTCTGGATGGGGGTAGGCACGATTCTTGTTAGTAACGAAGGCTAGCCCGCGAGTAGGCGGGAATTGCCCCAATGTGTGCATTGGGGAAATTCCCTAGCTCACTTTGTGGGTTAATCCTTCAGGTTGTTGCGTCGCATATTGCATCCGCAAAAAAAGGGGATACAATTCGCGCGTTTCAAATTGAAACTAAACAAAGGCGGTTCAGGGGAAACGTCCGGGGGGCGTTGGTTTACCCTGATCATGTGAATCCTAGGAGATCACTCATGCAAATCACGTTTGCCAAGATTCTGCCGATCGCAGCCGCAGTGGCGCTGGTTACTGCTTGCGGCAAGAAGGAAGAAAAGCCGGCCGATGCGGCAGCGTCGGCACCTGCTGCCGCAGCCGCTCCCGCAGCCGGCAGCGGTGACACCGTAGTCAAGATCGGCCACGCGGCTCCGCTCACCGGCGGCATCGCTCACCTTGGCAAGGACAACGAAAACGGCGCCCGCCTGGCCGTGGAAGAAGTCAACAAGGCCGGCCTCGAAATCAATGGCAAGAAGATCACGCTCGAACTGGTCGGCGAAGACGACGCGGGCGATCCGAAGACCGGCACCGCCGTGGCGCAGAAGCTGGTCGACGAGAAGGTCGTGGCCGTGGTCGGCCACCTGAACTCGGGCGTGTCGATCCCGGCCTCCAAGATCTACAGCGATGCCGGCATCGCGCAGATCTCGCCGTCGTCGACCAACCCCGACTACACCAAGCAAGGCTTCAAGACCACCTTCCGCGTGGTGGCCACCGACGCCCAGCAGGGCCCGGCGCTGGCCAACTACGCCACCAAGAGCCTGCATGCCAAGTCCGTGGCCATCGTCGATGATGCCACTGCCTACGGCAAGGGCCTGGCCGACGAGTTCGAGAAGACCGTCAAGGCTTCGGGCGTGAACGTGGTGGCGCGTGAAGCCACCAACGACAAGGCCACCGACTTCAAGGCCATCCTGACCAAGATCAAGGGCAAGAAGCCCGACGTGATCATGTACGGCGGCATGGACGCCACCGGCGGCCCGTTCGCCAAGCAGGCCAAGGAACTCGGCATCGGCTCCAAGATCGTCGGCGGCGACGGCGTGTGTACCGACAAGGTGGCCGAGCTGGCCGGCGACGCGGTGTCCAACATCATCTGCTCGGAAGCCGGCCTGGCCCTGTCGAAGATGGAGCAGGGCGCGGACTTCGACAAGCGCTACCAGGCTCGCTTCAACGCCCCGGTGCAGATCTACGCGCCGTTCACGTATGACGCCGTGATGGTCATCGTCGACGCCATGAAGCGCGCCAACTCGACCGAACCGGCAGCCATCCTGGCCGAAATGCCCAAGACGAACTACAAGGGCCTGATCGGCAACATCGCCTTCGACGACAAGGGCGACATGAAGGAAGGCACGATCACGCTTTACGAATACAAGGACAAGAAGAAGACCGTCCTCGACGTCGTGAAGATGTAATCCGGGCTTACCGGCCCATCCGAACGGCACCGCGAGCATTTTGCGGTGCCGTTTTTTTAGCCTCGCCGAACATACGGCATCCTTACCAGGGGTGCACCAGGCAGGCCGCTTACCAGCACATAACACACTACCAAACCACTCACACATTACCGTCTGCCCGGCAACCACTCCACGCCGCGGAGCCTCGGACGGAGCAAGGAGTTTTCATGGATATCTTTATCCAGCAGATCGTGAATGGTCTGGTGCTCGGCAGCATCTATGCGCTGATCGCACTTGGCTACACCATGGTCTACGGCATTCTCGGGATCATCAACTTCGCCCACGGCGACGTGCTGATGATCGGCGCACTGACTGCCCTCTCGGCGATCCTCGGATTGCAGAAATTCGCCCCGGGCCTGCCCGAATGGCTCACGCTGGTCATCGCGACGCTGATCGCCATGCCCGTGTGCGCGGTCCTGGCCTACACCATCGAGCGGGTCGCCTACCGGCCGCTGCGCAACGCGCCGCGCCTGGCGCCGCTGATCACCGCCATCGGCGTGTCCATCATCCTCCAGACGATGGGCATGCTGATCTGGTCGCGCAATCCGCTGACCTTCCCGCAACTGCTGCCGTCCAGCCCGATCGACATCGGCTCGACCGGCGCCACCATCACCGGCAAGGAAATCGTCATCATCGGCATGGCGCTGATGGTCATGGCGGGCCTGCTGACGCTGGTCAACCGCACCAAGCTCGGCCGCGCCATGCGCGCCACCGCCGAGAACCAGAAGGTGGCCGGCCTGATGGGCGTGAACCCGAACTTCGTGATCTCCGCCACCTTCATGATCGGCGCCGCGCTGGCCGCGCTGGCCGGCGTGATGATGGCCACCAACTACGGCAACGCCCACTTCTACATGGGCTTCATCCCCGGCCTGAAGGCGTTCACCGCCGCGGTGCTGGGCGGCATCGGCAACCTCGCCGGCGCGATGGTCGGCGGCATGCTGCTGGGCCTGATCGAAGCGCTGGGCGCCGGCTACATCGGCGACCTCACCGGCGGTGTCTTCGGCTCCAACTACCAGGACGTGTTCGCCTTCATCGTGCTGATCATCGTCCTTGTGTTCCGTCCGTCCGGCATCATGGGCGAGCGGGTTTCCGAACGCGCCTGAGGAGAGAATCCATGAGTGCCCCGATTCCATCCACGGCGCAACCCGCGCCGCTGACCAAGACCCCGGCCAAGACCCTGGCCGCGCTGCTTGCCTTCCTGGTGGTCGCCCTGTGCGCGCCGTTCCTCGTGCAGACGCTGGGCGGCAACTACTGGGTGCGCGTGCTCGACTTCGCGCTGATCTACATCATGCTGGCCCTGGGCCTGAACATCGTGGTGGGCTTCGCCGGCCTGCTCGACCTCGGCTACATCGCCTTCTACGCGGTCGGCGCCTACCTGATGGCGCTGCTCGGCTCGCCCCACCTGGCGAACCAGTTCGAGTGGATCCACAACCTGTTCCCCAACGGCCTGCACCTGTCGATGTGGTTCGTGCTGCCGATCGCGGTGGCGGTGGCGGCCACGTTCGGCGTGCTGCTCGGCGCGCCGACGCTCAAGCTGCGCGGCGACTACCTGGCCATCGTGACGCTGGGCTTCGGCGAGATCATCCGCATCTTCATGAACAACCTCGACCGCCCGATCAACATCACGAACGGGCCGAAGGGCATCACCGCGGTGGACCCGGTCCATATCTTCGGCTTCGATTTCTCGAAGTCGCACGAGATCTTCGGGCTCAAGTTCACGCCGGTGTTCATGTACTACTACCTGCTGGTGTTCCTGGTCATCGTGATCGTGTTCATCTGCCTGCGCCTGCAGAACTCGCGCATCGGCCGCGCCTTCGTCGCCATCCGCGAGGACGAGATCGCCGCCAAGGCGATGGGCATCAACACCCGCAACGTCAAGCTGCTGGCCTTCGCGATGGGCGCCTCGTTCGGCGGCGCCTCGGGCGCGGTGTTCGGCGCGTTCCAGGGCTTCGTGTCGCCGGAATCGTTCGTGCTGTGGGAGTCCATCTACATCCTCGCCATCGTGGTGCTGGGCGGCATGGGCCACATCCCGGGCGTGATCCTCGGCGGCATCCTGCTGGTGGGCTTCCAGGAACTGCTGCGCGTGGTCGCCGAGCCGGCCCAGCGCATGGTCTTCGGCCACGCCATCGTCGACGCGGAAGTGCTGCGCCAGCTGCTGTTCGGCCTGGCCCTCGTGATCGTGATGCTGTACCGCCCGGCCGGCCTGTGGCCGTCGCCGCGCAAGGAAGACCGCCCGGTCGTGCGCCGCCCCGGCAGCGTCGGCCGTTTCTGACCAGGAGGACAAGATGAGCAACGAGAACTTCCTCCTGTCGGTACAGGGGGTCAACAAGCGCTTCGGCGGGCTGCAGGCCCTGTCCGACGTGGGCCTGCAGATCCGTCCGGGCCAGATCTACGGCCTGATCGGCCCCAACGGCGCCGGCAAGACCACCTTCTTCAACGTGATCACCGGCCTCTACACGCCGGACTCGGGCGAGTTCGTGCTGGGCGGCCAGGCCTACCAGCCGACCGCCGTGCACGAAGTGGCCAAGGCCGGCATTGCCCGCACGTTCCAGAACATCCGCCTGTTCGGCGAGATGACCGCGCTGGAAAATGTCATGGTGGGGCGCCACGTGCGCACCAAGGCCGGCATCTTCGGCGCCATCTTCCGCCCGCCGCACGTGCGGCACGAGGAAGAGGGCATCGAGGACATGGCGCATGACCTGCTCGAGTACGTGGGCATCGGCAAGTACGCCAACTTCACCTCGCGCAACCTCTCCTACGGCCATCAGCGCCGCCTCGAGATCGCCCGGGCGCTGGCCACCGAGCCCAAGCTGCTGGCCCTGGACGAGCCCGCCGCCGGCATGAACGCCACCGAGAAGGTGGAACTGCGCGGCCTGCTCGACAAGATCCGCAGCGACGGCAAGACCATCCTGCTGATCGAGCACGACGTGAAGCTGGTGATGGGTCTGTGCAACAGCCTGACCGTGCTCGACTACGGCAAGGTCATCGCGCAGGGCCTGCCGCAAGACGTCCAGAACAATCCAGCGGTGATCGAGGCTTACCTCGGTACCCCGACGCACTGACGGGGAAAGAGACGATGAAAGATACGCTACTGAAGATTTCCGGCCTGAAGGTCGCCTACGGCGGCATCCAGGCCGTCAAGGGCATCGACCTCGAGATCCGCGACGGCGAGCTGGTGACGCTGATCGGCGCCAACGGCGCCGGCAAGACCACCACCATGAAGGCCATCACCGGCCTGCAGGGCTGGGCCGGCGGCGACGTCGAGTACATGGGCAAGTCCATCAAGGGCGTGCCCAGCTACGTGCTGCTCAAGCAGGGCCTGGCGATGGTGCCGGAAGGCCGCGGCGTGTTCGCGCGCATGACCATCACCGAGAACCTGCAGATGGGCGCCTACACGCGCAGCGACGAGGCCGGCATCAAGGACGACATTGACCGCATGTTCGGCATCTTCCCGCGCCTGAAGGAACGCGCCAACCAGCTCGCCGGCACCATGTCCGGCGGCGAGCAGCAGATGCTGGCGATGGCGCGCGCGCTGATGAGCCAGCCCAAGCTGCTGCTGCTCGACGAACCCTCGATGGGCCTGTCGCCGATCATGGTGGCGAAGATCTTCGAGGTGGTGCGCGACATCTCGGCGCAGGGCGTGACCGTGCTGCTGGTCGAGCAGAACGCGCGCCTGGCCTTGCAGGCCGCGCACCGCGGCTACGTCATGGAGTCCGGTCTCGTCACCATGAGCGGCGACGCCAAGCAGATGCTGGACGACCCGAAGGTGAGGGCGGCCTACCTGGGCGAGTGACGGCGCCGCGACCGCGCCGGCCGAAGCCCGCGAACGGGCCCACGCCGCCCGAGCTAGCCCAAGCAAGGTGTTCTCCCTCTCCCCTCAGGGGGAGAGGGCCGGGGAGAGGGGCGGTTTAGCTAGGAGCCACAGGAAGCGGGGCCAGCGGTTTTTTCCAGCACAACAGCATTCGCCAGCCCCCGCCCTCTCCCCCCGACCCCTCTCCCGCACGCGGGAGAGGGGAGCAAAGCGGCGGTGGCGCGGACCATGCGGTAATGCGGCAATCGACGCGGCGCCCGGAAAAAAAGCCCGGTGCAGGTTCAACCTGCACCGGGCTTTTTCACGTCCTCCTGGCCCCGCGGGGCGGAGCCGGCAAGGCCGGTCAGGCCAGCTTCTTGAGCAGCGTGCGCAGCATGCCGATCATCTGGTCGATCTCTTCCCGCGTGACGTTCAGCGCCGGCATGAAGCGCAGCAGGCTCGGGCGCGGCGCGTTGAGCAGCAGGCCTTCGGGCTGCATCTCGCGCGCTTCCTCGACCAGCTGCGGGCCGATGTCCTTGTTTAGCACCAGCGCGCGCAGCAGGCCTTCGCCGCGCTCGCCACCGAGGCCGAACTCGGCCGACAGCGCCAGCAGTTGCTCGCTCAGGTAGGCGGCCTTTTCCTGCACGCCCTGCAGGAAGCCCGGCTTGGTCAGCTCGCCGATCACGGCGCTGCCCACCGCGGTCATCAGCGGGTTGCCGTTGTAGGTGCCGCCCTGGTCGCCGGCCTCGAAGCTGGCCACCTCGGCCTTGCACAGCAGCGCGGCCAGCGGCACGCCGCCGCCGATGCCCTTGCCCAGCGTCATGATGTCCGGCTCCACGCCCGACAGCTCATATGCGAACAGCGTGCCGCAGCGCCCGCAGCCGGTCTGCACTTCGTCGACGATGAACAGCAGCTTGTGCTGGTCGGCCAGCTTGCGCAGGCCCTGCATGAATTCGCGCGTGGCGGGGATCACGCCGCCTTCGCCCTGCACCGGCTCGAGCATGATGGCCACGGTCTTGTCGGTGATGAGCTTTTCCACCGAGGCTAGGTCGTTCAGGTCGGCCTTGGGGAAGCCCGGCACCTGCGGCGCGAACAGCGTGTCCCAGCCGGCCTTGCCCGACGCGCTCATGGTGGCGAGCGTGCGGCCGTGGAAGCTGTGGTCCATCGTGATGATCTCGTAGGCGCCGCCCTTGTGCTTGCGGCCCCATTTGCGCGCCAGCTTGATCGCGCCTTCGTTGGCCTCGGCGCCGCTGTTGGCGAAGAAGACCTTGTCGAAGCAGCTATGGTCGGTGAGCTGCCTGGCCAGCCGCAGCATGGGTTCGTTGTAGAACGCCGGGCTCGGGTTGAGCAGCTTGCCGGCCTGCGCCGTCAGCGCGTCGATCATGACCTGGCTGGAGTGGCCCAGGCAGTTGACCGCCCAGCCCTGCACGAAGTCCAGGTAGCGCTTGCCGTTATGGTCCGTGAGCCACGAGCCCTTGCCTTCGGTGAAGACCAGTTCGGGCCGGTTGGTGATGTACATCAGGGATTGGACGGGATACTCAGCAAATGCCATGGCGGACTCCAGGGGTCGGCGTGAAACGGGGGAGAGGAGAGCGGTTGGTCGCGCGCAAGGGGGGCGCGCAAAAAAAGGGACTGCAAAAAAGGGACTGCAAAAACAAAAAGCCACGGGGGTTGCCCGTGGCTCGTCGACCTGAACAAAAGCGATGGACGGTCAGCCGCGCGGCACCCCGGTGGGGAGCATCGTACGGTAGCTGCGTCGGACCATTGCGTAGTTCATGGCGGCAAATATAAGGCGCACGCGCCCGGCTGTCAAAACGAATTTTGGACGGGCCGGGCATTGTTGCGGCAACAGGACGGTCCGCGCGGCGCTCAGGCCGCCGGGGCCGCGTGCATGTCGGCCTCGGAGGTGAACGAGTCGGCGAAGAAGGCGTCTTCGTGCAGGTCGCAGCGCAGCGTGAAGTCCTTGCGCGCGGCGTTGACCATCACCGGCGCGCCGCAGGCGTAGACCTCGAAGCCGGCCAGGTCGGGATGGTCTTCCATCACCGCCTCGTGGACGAAGCCGGTGCGGCCGTCCCAGTCGTCGGCGGGCTGCGCGTTGGAGATCACCGGCACGTAGCGGAAGTTGGGCAGTTCGCGCGCCCACTGCTCGCACAGCGCGTGCATGTACAGGTCGGCCGGGCGGCGGCCGCCCCAGTACAGCGTCATCGGGCGCGTGATGCCGGTGTAGGCGGCATGCTCGACGATGGCCTTGATCGGCGCGAAGCCGGTGCCGGAGGCCAGCAGGATGATCGGCTTGTCGGAGTCCTCGCGCAGGAAGAAGCTGCCGAGCGGGCCTTCGAAGCGCAGGATGTCGCGCTCCTTCATGGCGGGCTGGCCTTCCCTGGCGCCGAACACGTAGTCGGTGAAGGTGCCGCCGGGCATATGGCGGAAGTGCAGCTCGATCGGGCCTTCCTGGTGCGGCGGCGTGGCGATCGAGTAGCTGCGGCGCTTGCCGTCGCGCAGCAGGAATTCCACGTACTGGCCGGCCAGGTACTGCAGGCGCTCGGTGGCCGGCAGTTGCAGGCGGGCCACGATGACGTCGTCGGCCACGCGCTCCAGGCTGGCCACGCGGCACGGCACCTTCTTGATCGGGATGTCGCCGGCGCCCTGCACCTCGCGGCATTCGATGGTGATGTCCGAGGCGGCCCGGGCGCAGCAGAACAGCGCGCGGCCCTCGGTTTCCTCCTGCGCGGACAGCGCGGAGGCGGCGTGGTCGCCCTGTACGATGCTGCCGGCGGTGACGCGGCCCTTGCAGGAACCGCACGCGCCGTTCTTGCAGCCGTAGGGCAGGCCGATGCTGTGGCGCAGCGCCGCGGCGAGGATGGTCTCGTCGTCGGCGGCTTCGAACTGGCGCCCGCTGGGCATGACGGTAACTTGGTAAGCCATAATCACTCTATGAGCAAAAAACTGTCGCGACGCCGCCTGGGCCGGCCGCGCCTGCTGATCGTAGGCTGCGGGGACGTGGGCACGCGCTGCCTTCGTATTCTGTCGACGCGCTGGCGCGTCTTTGCCACCACTTCGCAGCCATCGCGCCGCAGTGAGCTGCGCGACGGCGGCGCCGTGCCGCTGCTGGCCGACCTGGACCGCCCGGCCACGCTCGCGCGCCTGGCCGGACTGGCCAGCCGCGTGCTGCACCTGGCGCCGCCGCCGGCCGCCGGCGAGGGCGACCCGCGCACGCTGGCGCTGCTGCGCGCGCTGCGGCGAGGCGCCTGGCGGCGCTCGCCAGCCCGTGCCGCCGGCTGGTCTGCCAAGCCCGCCATTCTACCCGAGCAGGACGACAAACGGCCCGGGCGCCGGCCCGCGCGCCCGGCCCTGGTCTACGCCAGCACCTCGGGCGTGTACGGCGACCGCGCCGGCGCGCGCCTGCGGGAGTCGCACCCGGTGCGCCCGCAGACCGCGCGCGCGCGCCGCCGCGTGGCCGCCGAGCGCGCCGTGCGCGGCTTCGGGCGCGACAGCGGCTGGCGCGCCTCGATCGTGCGCATCCCCGGCATCTACGCCGAGAACCGCCTGCCGCTGGCCCGCCTGGCCAAGGGCACGCCGGCGCTGGCGCCGCAGGACGACGTCTACACCAACCACATCCATGCGCTGGACCTGGCGCGCACGATGGTGGCCGCGCTGTTCCGCGGGCGCGCCCAGCGCGTGGTGCACGCCAGCGACGACACCGAGATGCGCATGGCCGACTATTTCGACCTCGTGGCCGACCGCCGCGGCCTGCCGCGCCCGCCGCGCCTGAGCCGCGCGCAACTGCGCGAGGCGGTCGCGCCCAACCTGCTCAGCTTCATGAGCGAATCGCGCCGGCTGGAAAACACCCGTCTCAAGCGGGAGCTGCGCCTGCGCCTGCGCTATCCCACGGTGGCGTCCTTCTTCGACGCCTGATCCTGACCTTGCCCCTGACAGCCTGAACCGGGCTGAACCGGCCGTCCCGCCGCGCGCCATGTGCCGGCGGCGCCGGTTTTCCCCGCGCCTCGGGTTAACCGCGCGTTGACTTGTATATACAGGATTGCTAAATTGCCGGGAAACAACCGGCGACCGGCGACCGGCGCCGCCATCGTTCGCCTCGCACCAAGGGAGCCAGGGAAGATGGAATTTCGCATGCGGGGACGTGGATTGCCCGCCTCCGCGCCACGGCACCGGCGGGACCGCGCCCGTGTTTTCCGGGCGCAAGGCCGTGCCGGCGGCGGCGATCCGCGCCGGGCACCGACGCCATGAAACCCGCCATCGCCGCCACGCCCGAGCAGGCCGCGCAACTGGAAATGCCCGGCAGCCAGCCCTGCCTGCTGCTGACGCGCCGCACCTGGACCGGCGGCACGCCCGTCACCTTCGTGCGCTGCCTGCATCCGGGCAGCCGCTACCGCCTCGGCAGCCGCTTCCGCGCCGACGGCAACCCGGCCTTCGGCTGATCCGCCGGACGCCGGCTTTTTCGCAGGTCCAACCGGACGACGCTTGCCGAACATGGCTGTATAGACAGGGAAAGACAAATGACCGATACCAGCACCCAGCCCGCCACCGCCCGCCCGCTGCTGATCCTGCGGCCCGGCGCCGTGGCGCTGGCCGACCTGCGCCGCATCCACCGCGGCGAAGTGCGCCTGGCGATGGACGATGCCGCGTGGGCCGGCGTGCGCGCCGCGCAGGCCACCGTGCAGGACATCATCGACGCCGACGCCGTGGTCTACGGCATCAACACCGGCTTCGGCAAGCTGGCGCAGACGCGCATCGCGCACGACAAGCTGGCCGAGCTGCAGCGCAACCTGGTGCTGTCGCACAGCGTCGGCACCGGCGCCGACCTCGCGCCCGACACGGTGCGCCTGATCCTCGCGATCAAGGCCGTGAGCCTGGCGCGCGGCCATTCCGGCATCCGTCCCGAGATCATCGCGGCGCTGCTGGCGCTGGCCAACCACGGCGTCACGCCGTGCATTCCGGCCAAGGGCTCGGTCGGCGCCTCGGGCGACCTCGCGCCGCTCGCGCATCTGTCGTGCACGCTGATCGGCGTGGGCGAGGTGATGATCGGCGGCCGGCGCCGCCCCGCCGCCGAAGGGCTGGCCCATGCCGGGCTGGCGCCGTTCACGCTCGGTCCCAAGGAAGGGCTGGCGCTGCTCAACGGCACCCAGGTCTCCACCGCGCTGGCGCTGGCCGGGCTGTTCGCCGCCGAGGACCTGCTCGCCGCCGGCCTGGTGGCGGGCGCGCTCTCGCTCGAGGCCATCAAGGGCTCGGTCAAGCCGTTCGACGCGCGCATCCACGCCGCGCGCGGCCAGCCCGGCCAGATCGCCGTGGCCGGCGCGGCGCGCGCGCTGCTCGACGGCAGCCGCATCGTCGATTCGCACCGGCAGTGCGGCCGCGTGCAGGACCCGTACTCGATCCGCTGCCAGCCGCAGGTGATGGGCGCGTGCCTGGACAACCTGCGGTACGCCGCGCGCGTGCTCGGCATCGAGGCCAACGCCGCCTCCGACAACCCGCTGGTGTTCCCCGAGCAGGGCGACGTGATCTCCGGCGGCAACTTCCACGCCGAGCCGGTGGCCTTCGCCGCCGACATCATCGCGCTGGCCATCGCCGAGATCGGCGCCATCTCCGAGCGCCGCCTCGCGCTGCTGCTCGACACCGGGCTGTCCGGCCTGCCGCCGTTCCTGGTGCGCGACGGCGGCCTGAACTCCGGCTTCATGATCGCGCAAGTCACCGCCGCCGCGCTGGCCTCCGAGAACAAGTCGCTGGCGCATCCGGCCAGCGTCGACAGCCTGCCCACCTCGGCCAACCAGGAGGACCACGTGTCGATGGCCACCTACGGCGCGCGCCGCCTCGGCGAGATGGCCGAGAACACCGCGGTGGTGGTCGGCATCGAAGCGATGGCCGCCGCGCAGGGCATCGAGTTCCACCGCCCGCTGCAATCGTCGCCGCTGCTCGAAGGCGAGATCGCGCGCATCCGCGCGCGCGTGGCTTTCGTGGAGAGCGACCGCTATCTCGCGCCCGACATCGAGGCGATGAAGCAGTGGGTCAGGCAGGGCGACGCGGGCGCGGGCTGGCCGGAGGCGGTGCGGATGGTGCTGCCTTCGCATGCCTTGTAGAACCCCTGGCGTCGGCGCATCCGGCGGCCCCGTTCGATGCCCCCGGTTTGCTCCCCTCTCCCGCGCGCGGGAGAGGGCCGGCGCCCCCGCAGGCGACACGCGCCAAATCACCGCTGCCCGGCCCGAGACCCGACCAACAGGAGAACCAGAGATGAACGCCAACGAACACCAACTCACCAAGGCGGCCCGCGCGACGCCGAAGGCGCGGCACGCATGAACGGCGCGCAACGCTTCTCGCTCGCCGCGCTGGCGCCGCGGCCGTGGAAGAACGGCGGCGGCGTCACGCGCGAGATCGCGGCCTTTCCGCCCGGCGCCGGCATGGATGCCTTCCAGTGGCGCGTGAGCGTGGCGGACATCGGCGCCGACGGCCCGTTCTCGGCCTTCCCCGGCATCGACCGCCAGATCGTGCTGCTCGGCGGCGCGGGCGTGCGCCTGCTGGCCGACGACGGCAGCTTCGACCACCGGCTCGACAAGATCGGCGCGCCGTTCGCGTTCGCCGGCGAGCGCGGCGTGCAGGCCACGCTGATCGACGGCGCCACGCGCGATTTCAACGTGATGACGCGCCGCGGCCAGTGCCGCGCGAGCGTACTGGCGCAGCGCGGCGGTTTCACGCTCGCCGCCGGCACGGATGCCGTGCTGCTGTTTGCCGTCGAAGGCGCGTGGCACGTCGGCGACCAGACTCTTGCCGCCGGCGACGGCCTGCTGTTCGCCGCCGGCGTGCCCGCCACGCCGGCGCGCGCCGCGGCCGGCCCCGCGCTCTGCCTGACCGTCACCCTCGTCATGGAGAATCCCCGATGAATCAGAATCCGGCGCAGGCCACCTCGGCCGACGGCGTCTGGCACCGCTGCCACCTGCTGCCCGATGCCGATCCCGCCAACGCCATCCGCGACGCGGCGCTGGCCGTGCAGGATGGCCGCATCGCCTGGCTCGGCCCGCTCGCCGGTTTGCCGGCGGACTACGCCGGCCTGCCGCGCCACGACGCCGGCAATGCGTGGATCACGCCCGGGCTGGTCGACTGCCACACGCACCTCGTCTACGGCGGCCAGCGCGCCGACGAATTCGCCATGCGCCTGGCCGGCGCCGGTTATGAAGAGATCGCGCGCGCCGGCGGCGGCATCGTCTCCACCGTGCGCGCCACGCGCGCGGCCGACGAAGACACGCTGTTCGCGCTTGCCGCCGCGCGCCTGGCGCCGCTGCTGGCCGAAGGCGTGACCGCCATCGAGATCAAGTCCGGCTACGGCCTCGACCTCGCCACCGAGCGCAAGCAACTGCGCGTGGCGCGCCGCCTCGGCGCGGCCTTCGGCGTCACGGTGCACACCACCTTCCTCGGCGCGCACGCGCTGCCGCCCGAATACGCCGGCCGCGCCGACGACTACATCGCGCTGGTGTGCGACACCATGCTGCCCGCGCTGGCCGGCGAAGGGCTGGTCGACGCGGTGGACGCGTTCTGCGAATCGGTCGGCTTCAGCCTCGCGCAGACCGCGCGCGTGTTCGAGGCCGCCGCGCGCCACGGCCTGCGCGTCAAGCTCCACGCCGAGCAGCTCAGCAACCTCGGCGGCAGCGTGCTGGCCGCGCGCCACCGCGCGCTGTCCGCCGACCACCTCGAACACCTCGACGAAGCGGGCGTGGCCGCGCTGGCCGCGTCCGGCACGGTGGCGGTCCTGCTGCCCGGCGCCTATTATTTCCTGCGTGACACCAACCTGCCGCCGCTGGCGCTGCTGCGCCGGCACGGCGTGCCGATGGCGATCGCCACCGACCACAATCCCGGTACCTCGCCGGTCACTTCGCTGCTGCTGATGATGAATATGGCTTGCACCCTGTTCCGGATGACCGTGCCGGAAGTGCTGGCCGGCGTCACCCGCCACGCCGCGCGCGCGCTCGGCGCGGCCGACCGGCACGGCCTGCTGGCGGCCGGGCGCGGCGCCGACTTCGTGCTGTGGCAGGTCGATTCCCCCGCCGAACTGGCCTACTGGTTCGGCCGCAATCCGGCCGCGGCGGTGGTGCGGCAAGGCCGCGTGTACGGGGCGGCGGGAGCACGCGCATGAACGCCGGAACCCTGTTCGCCACCGCAGCGCTGCTGCCCGATGGCTGGGCGCGCAACGTCCTGTTCCAGTGGGATGGCGCGGGCACGCTCGTGACCGTGCGGCCCGATGCCGGCGCGGTCGATGCCGCCGGCGTGCCGCATGCCGCCGGCCCGCTGCTGCCCGGCATGCCCAACCTGCATTCGCACGCGTTCCAGCGCGGCTTCGCCGGCCTGACCGAATACCGCAGCGACGGCGGCGGCGGCGAGGCCGACTCGTTCTGGAGCTGGCGCAAGCTGATGTACCGCTTCGCGCTGCGGCTGTCGCCCGACACGCTCGAAGCCATCGCCACCCAGCTCTACGTGGAGATGCTGCGCGCCGGCTACACCAGCGTGTGCGAGTTCCACTACGTGCACCACGGCGAAGACGGCAAGCCCTACGCCGAGCCGGCCGAGATGTCGCTGCGCCTGCTGCGCGCCGCGCGCAACGCCGGCATCGGCATCACGCTGCTGCCGGTGCTGTACCAGACCGCCGGCTTCGGCGGCAAGCCCGCGCTGGCCGACCAGCGCCGCTTCCTGCACCAGACCGGCGCCATGCTCGACCTGCTCGCGCGGCTGGCGCCGCACTGCCACGGCCAGGCGCGCCTCGGCCTCGCCCCGCACTCGCTGCGCGCGGTGCCGCCGGAAAGCCTGGCCGAGGCGGTGGCCGGCCTGCACGCGATGGACGCGCTGGCGCCGGTGCACATCCACATCGCCGAGCAGCAGCGCGAGGTGGACGAATGCATCACGCTCACCGGCACGCGCCCGGTGGCGTGGCTGCTCGACCATGCCGAGGTGGACGGGCGCTGGTGCCTCGTGCATGCCACCCACATGGACTGGGACGAGCGCCGCCGCCTCGCGCACAGCGGCGCGGTGGCCGGCATCTGCCCGACCACCGAGGCCAACCTCGGCGACGGCGTGTTCGACGCCACGCCCTATCTCGCGCAGGGCGGCGTGTGGGGCATCGGCTCGGACAGCCACGCCAGCGTCAGCGTGGCGGAGGAGCTGCGGCTGTTCGAATACGGCCAGCGCCTCGGCCTGCAGCGCCGCAACGTGCTGGCCTCCGATACCCATCGCCAGGTGGCCGACCGCCTGTACCTCGACGCCGCGGCCGGCGGCGCGCGCGCTTCCGGCCGCGCCATCGGCGCGCTGGCGGTCGGGCAGCAGGCCGATTTCGCCGTGCTCGACGGTGCCCACCCGGCGCTGGCGGGCCTGTCCGGCAGCCAGGCGCTGGCCGTCCACGTGTTCGCCAACCACGGGCATGAGACACTAGCGGAAGTCCGCACCGCCGGCCGCGTGCGCGTGCAGCACGGCGTTCACCCGCTGCAGCCGCAGGCGGGCGAACGCTTCGCCGCCGCCCGCGCCAGCCTGCTGACCGACTGAATCCCGGCGCCGCCATGCGCCGCGATGCTTGACATGGCAAGCATCGGGCGCGGCGGCGCAAGGATGGCAGCGCCGCGGTGGCTGCGCGCTGCCGTCGCGTTACCACCGCATCACCGCATCACCGCACCACCATCGCGCCATCGCCGCAATACCGTGGCTACCGCCGTACCCCGTCGCAAACAGAACGATATGTCCTTCTCTACCGATACCCCCGCCTTCACGCTCCATCGCGGCACGCGCCCGCTGCTGGTGTCGATGCCGCACGTCGGCACCTACCTGCCGGCCTCCGTCTCCGGCCGCCTCACCGCCGAGGCGCGCACCGTGCCCGACACCGACTGGCACCTCGCGCGCCTCTACGATTTCGCGCGCGAGCTTGGCGCCTCCATCCTGGTGGCCACGCACTCGCGCTACGTGGTGGACCTGAACCGCCCGCCCGACAACGCCAACCTCTACCCCGGCCAGGACACTACCGGCCTGTGCCCGGTCGACACCTTCGACAAGACTCCGGTCTACGCCGACGGCAGCCTGCCCGCCGACGACGAGATCGCCGCGCGCCGCGACGCGGTCTGGCGCCCGTACCACGCCGCGCTGGCCGAGGAACTCGCGCGCCTGCGCGCCGCGCACGGCACCATCGCGCTGTGGGACGCGCACTCGATCCGTTCGGTGCTGCCGCGCTTCTTCGAGGGCAAGCTGACCGACTTCAACCTCGGCACCGCCAACGGCGCCAGTTGCGACGTGGCGCTGGCCGACCAGCTGCTGGACATCGCCAGCGCGGTGCCGGATCACACCGCGATCCTGAACGGGCGCTTCAAGGGTGGCTACATCACGCGCCAGTACGGCGCGCCGGCGCAGGGCGTGCATGCCGTGCAGCTCGAGCTGACGCAGTGCGCGTACATGAGCGAGGTCTATCCGTTCGCCTACGACGAGGCGCGGGCCACGCGCATCCAGCCCGCGTTGCGGGCGATGCTGGAGACGGTGCTGGGGTTTGTCGAAGCGCGTTGAGTTGCGCCGCCGCCCACGGTTGCCTGGCCAGGGGACCGTGCCCTGACCGGGGACGGCAGCGGGCGGCCCGCCGGCGGGCTTCGCGCCGCCGGCGGCATCCGCTCAGGCGGTCTTTGTCTTTGCCGGCCTGGCGCGCGCGGCCCGTGCCGGCTTCGCGCCGTCCCGCGGCCATGCGTCGATGCCGTCCAGCAGCAGGCGCAGCCCCTTCTCGAACGTCGTCGGCGTGTCGATGGCGGCGAAATCGTCGAGCATGAAGGCGCAGCCGGGATAGTCCCCGGCGGGGAACTGCCCGACATGGCCGCGCAGGTACTCCCGCTTCGCGCTCGGCTCCTGCTGGAAGACCTGCGCGCTGGCGACCGAGACCAGGAACAGCATCAGCAGGTGATGGGCGCTTGCCGCCTGCGCGCCGCTGAAGCCGCCGCTCTGCAGGATGCGGCCCATGCGGTCGAAGAACACCAGCCCGTAGTCCTTGCCATCCAGTAGCTGGTGCTGGAACAGCCGGTACCGGCTGGAGGTGGCGATCTGCGCGGTGATGCCCTTCCAGCGCGACTGCATCTGCTGCACTTCGCGCAGCAGCGCCTCCGCATCGGCGCGCCATTGCCCGGTGAGCGGCGGCGCGCGGTCGCAGACTTCCTTCAGCGCATAGTTGAGCATCAGGCTCAGGATGTCGTCGCGGCTTCCCAGGAAATAATGGATCAGCGAAGTCGCGACCCCGAGCTCGTTCGCCAGCCGGGCGATCGTGATCTCGGCGAACGGCTCCTTCTGCGCGAGCTGGACCACGTGCTGGACGATGGCATCGCGCGACAGCCCGCCCGGGCTTGCGCCGGTCGCGTTTCTCGGCCTGCGCCCCGGCCGGCGCGCCTGCGCCGCATTGGCCTTCTCCGACAAGATTTTCCCCGCCACTAAGTCATTCATCTTCGTTGTCAGCGCGCGCGGCGCACTGCCGGCATCCTCTCGCGGCACGCAATTCCGCGCCAGTATAGCGTCTCTGCCTGCGCCCCATCGCCGCCGACAGCGGCTGTGCGGCCCGCGCCGGGGCGCCGCGGCCGGGCAATCGCGACGGATCGCCGGCCGCGCCCGGCAGGGCCGGCCACGGCGCCCGGCGGCGTCCGCGCCCGATCTATTTGACTATACGTCAATTCGAAGATAGAGTAATTGGCGTTACGTCAAAAAAGGGGCGCGGCAGCACGCGGCGCACCCGGACATCAGCCACCCTCGCCATCTCATCCGAAAGGCAACCATGTCGATCCACCTTGACCAGGATGTCGCCGCGCCCCCGCCGGCAGCCGCCTTTGCCGCGCCGCCGGCCGGCGGGCTTTCCGCCCCGCATCGGGCCCTGATCGTGTTCGGCGCGGCGCTGGGCCTTTGCGCCGGCTTCGCGCCGCTCTACTTCGGCACGATCTCGGTCTTCCTCCAGCCCATCGCCCACGAGTTCGGCTGGGGCCGCGCGCAGACCTCGGCGGCGGGCGTGCTCTCGATGCTGGGGCTGGCCGCGGGCTCGATCGTGGTCGGCCAGCTGATCGACCGCTTTGGCGAGACCAGGGTCATCGGCGGCTCGGCCTCGGTGATGGCGGTCTTCATGGCGATTCAGTCGCTCTGCGGGAATTCGCCCTGGCTGTTCGCCGCGCTCAGCTTCGGCATCGGCGTGGCGGGCGCCGGCACCACGCCGCCGGGCTATCTCACGGTATTGGCAAGATGCCTGCGCGACAGGCTCGGCGTCGCGCTGGGGCTGGCGGGAATCGGCATGGGCGTCGGCACGATCTCCATGCCGGTCATCGCGCAGACGCTGATCGCGCACTACGGCTGGCGCAGCGCCTACGCCGGGCTCGCGGCCGGGGCGCTGCTGCTCGGCTGGCTGGCCTGCGCCATCATCTCGCGCGGCGCGCGTGGCCTGCGCGGGCATGCGCGGCAGCGCCGCCTGCCCGCGGGCAGCATGCCGGTGCCCGGATACACCGTGCGCGAAGCGCTTGCCGACCGGCGCCTGTGGCTGATCCTCGCCGTCACGCTGCTGGTATCGATGGCCACGCTCGGCATGTCGGTGCATTTCGTGTCGCTGCTCGTCGACGGCGGCATCACGCCGCAGCTGGCGGCGCGGGCCGTGGCGGTGAGCGGGGCGGGGGTGGTGCTGGGGCGGGTCGTCAGCGGTTATCTGATCGACCGGTTCGCGGCCAGGAAGGTGGCGGCGGCCGCGTTCTGCCTGGCCGCCGCGGGCGCGGTGCTGATGGCGTCGGAGCTGTCGCGCGCGATCCAGTTCTCCGCCTTCGCCGGCCTGCTGCTCGGCTTCGCGCTCGGCGCGGAAGGCGATTTCCTGCCGTTCTTCGTCAAGAAATATTTCGGCCTCAAGTCCTTCGGGCGGATCTACGGGGTCCTCTTTTTCGTGCATGGCCTGGGCGGCATCGCCGGGCCGGTCCTGTTCGGCCTCTCGTTCGATCACTTCGCCACCTACAAGTACGCGCTGCTGTGTGCGTCCGGCGCCCTGTGCGCCGCGATGCTGCTGGTGCTGCGCCTGGGTTCCTACAGGTTTTCCTCGTAAGGGCGGACCGGCGGTCCGCGCCCGAGCGATGCATCGATCCGCAAGCGGTCATCGGAATATCGACCGAGTTTTCTGAAAGAATGGAAATGAGCACCAACCAAGAACACAGCGCAGCCAGCCTGCAAACGACCCATACCCCGGCCAGCCTTGCCGCGCAGGCGGTGGCAGCGCAGTACGCGCTGTACGACGCGCATCGCGCGCTCAACCAATGCAGTCTGGCCGACGCGCACGCGGTGAAGGCGCGCGCGGCCCTCGATGCCGCGACGCTGATGATCGCCAAGGCGAAATGGTATGCGGGCCGCTTTACCGGCAGCAATATGTATTTCGCGGCGTTCACGCAGAGCGCGCAGGACGCCGCGGAGGCCGCGCGGCATTTCGACGGCGCCGTCGAGGCGTGCCGGCGGGTGGAAGCCCTGCTCGATGGCACGGAACCGGACCCGGCCGCGCTGGCCGGAGAGGGCCTGCCGGCGATCGAGCTGTCGCGGCGCGGCACGGAGATCGAGTTCGCCGGCGACGTGCCCATCGTTCCCGCGATCTGCCCGATCGTGGTGCTGCGCGGATCGTCGCACGAGATGGGGCGGCAATACATCCAGCAGATCATCGACATCTTCGGCAAGTGGCCCGTGGAACGGCTCGCCGCGCGCCGGTTCCGCGCGCACGAGATCGAGATCGTCAAGAACTGGCACGTCCACATGCAGGAGAACACGCCGGAGATCGGCGAGATGGTGCGCGGCTGGATCGATGCCGCGAAAGAGCACGGCATCGAACTCAACTACTGGACGGCCATTCAGCTCTGGACCGGGCACTTCGAGCCGATCTGGAGCGGCATCCGCGGCCACGGCGTGCGCGACCTCACCGCCGACAGCCTGGACGAAGGCGAAGGCCAGGCCGACTCCTCCTACCTGGGCGGCCAGAGCATGAGCTCGGCGCACGCGGACCGTTCCGTCGACCTGTGCAGCGGCGCCTGCGCCTGGGGCGAGGCAACGTCGGACGGCGCGCTGGTCTCGGGCTCGACCACCGACCACGACTGCACATTCCAGGTGACGATCGCCGCGTTCCCCGACGACGGGCACGCGTTCATCTACACGCCGTTTTCCATCAACGGCTTCATCCCGGGCCTGGGGCAGTATTTCTTCGCCGGGCATCCGGGCATGAACAGCAAGGGCGTGGCCTACGTCCACCACGGCGGCGGGCTGCACGGCATCGAGGAAACGAGCGACCGCGGCTACGGCCTGCGGCGCGGCGCGTCGGTGTTCCACAACCTGCGCTTCGCCGATACGGCCGCGGACGCGCTCGGCAACGAGATGGGATGGCCGATCGGCGACGTGGGCACCATTCTCGGTTCGGTGGGGGGCTTCTACGCGGACGGGCGCTATGCATACGTGTGCGAGGCGAGGCCGTCGAACGCCGTGGGCAGCGACCCCATCCTGCGCGAACTCTCGTTCGACGAGCAGGGCCGGTCCTACGAGTTCCTGTATGCGAACAACAATTCCATGCACCCGCGCTCCGCCGCCGGGTTCCTGGCCCCGGACCAGGGATATGCCTTCAACCCGGTCGAAGGCTGGGTCCAGAACCGGCCGGCGGACCTCGCCTATCTCGGCGACCGGCAGCTCGCGCCCGCGCTCTCGACCAAGAGCTCGCAAGGACGCAACCGCTACCTGTTCGAGTCGCTCAAGGCGGCGCATGGCCGCATCGACGTCGACGTGATGGCGCGCATCTATTCGACCAGCGCGCCCGAGCGCTACCGCGAGGACGGCCAGCGCATGTCCCACGCGGAGCGCGAGCAGGCCTGGCTTGGCGGCAGCCCGTGGCCCAGCTCGATCTGCCATCGCGTCAATGCGTTCACCGCCGTCATGCGTCCGGACGACGGCGATCAGGGCCTGTACATGGGATGCGTGGGGCCGGCCAACCGGCGCGCGCTCATGCATATTCCCGGCCACGGCTACTACTACCACGACGAAGCCAACGAGTTCTGGGAGATCCGGCTGCGCCGCACCCCCGGGGAGATGCTCGAGGACGCAAAGCTCCGCGCTTCCCAACTGCTCGACGACGCCCGGCGGCGGCTCGACGGCGCGCGCAGGGTCTCGCCCGGCGTGGCCGGCTCGGCCTACCTTGCCGGACTGATCCAGCGCGCGGACAACGCCCTGCAGGAAGGCATGGAGTGCGAGTCGTCGATGAACGAGGGAGACGGCGAGGGTCAGGGCCAGGGCAACGGCGGGGACGCCGCGCGCCGGCTGTCCAGGGCGCTGCGCCGCTACACGACCTGCCAGGTCCGCGCGAAGCAGGCGATCACGGAGCTCGAACTGAGCCTGTCGATGTAATCGACCCGCCGGCGCCGCGCTCCTGGCGGCGCCGGCATCGCCGCGGCCGGGCCAGTGCCAATGCCGCGGGCAATCCCGCCTGAAAAGAGCGGCCGATGCCGCGCCACGCAAGCCGCGGCGCGGCCCGGCCGATCACGTCTGCCGCCGTACCTTCGCAGCCCGTTCGCGGCTGCGATTCGTTCCGTTCCGGTTCTCCCCGCGCGGCCCCGCTTGCGCGCCGGCCATGAGCACGGCCAGTCCTCATGCCAGCAGTGGACACACCTTTCTTGCAGCAGGAAATCCCCAGATTGGGGAAATAGATGTGGCATCAATATTGCATCTGGCATCGTGTAATTGACGATTGGTCAATTAGTGGCGCCAGACGGTTCTGGCTGCCGCAACGTCATCACGACTTCATCAGATCGGAGAGGTGCATATGCTTGGAAAGCGCGTCGGTTTGCTTTGTGTTGCCACGGTAGTGTCCTGCGGTTCCGCCAGTTCATGGGCGGAGGCCGACTCGATGGTCGATATTCAGCGCCTGGTCCTGCAGGGGGTGGGCCCGGGCGCGCTGGGCGTCATGCCGGGCAGGAGCATGCTGTCGCTGTACGGCACCGTCGACGTCGGGCTGGACTACACGCACGGGCCCAGCGGCAACATGAAGCGGGTGGAGAGCAACAACGCCTGGACCTCGAAGTTCGGCATCTACGGGCAGGAGAGCCTCGGCCGCGGGCTGACGGCGTTCTTCCGCCTGGAGAGCGGTTTCAACCCGGATTCCGGCACGCAGCAGAGCAAGACCTCCTTCTTCAACCGGGGCTCGTTCGTCGGGCTGTCGAGCACCGACTGGGGCACCGTCTCGCTTGGCAAGCAGCTCAGCGGCGCCTCGTCGCTGGCGATCGGCGCCGACCCGTTCCTGGCCACCGGGCACCAGTCCATCTACTCGTACCTGGCCGCCTTCAGCGACCTGGGCTACGGCTCGAGCCTCGACATCAACCGCATCAACAACTCGATCAGCTACACCACGCCGCTGCTGTGGGAGCACGTCGGCATCAACGCGTTCTACGCGCTGAAGGGAAACCAGGACGTCGGCCCGAGGACGCACAACCAGTCGCTGTCGATCTACTATGCGAGCCAGGAAAACTTCATGTCGGCGTCCTACTCCCAGAACTGGTGCGACCCGAGCCCGGCGGCAACGTCGCAATGCAGCCACGACGCCACCCGGGAGCCGTCGATCCGCACCGACAACGTCCTGCTCAACGTCTCGCACGACTTCGGCTTCCTGACCGGCACGGCGGTGCTGTCGTGGATCAACCCGAGGAATACCGGCGGCGCCAATGCCATGCTCTACTTCGCCGGGGTGCAGAAGAAGATCGGGGCGCACCTGCTGCGCGTCACGGCGGGGTTCCGCGACACCACGCAAAAGGCGAACCATGCCTGGGGCATGACGTTCGGCGACGACTATTTCCTGTCGAAGAGAACCTCGCTCTACGCCCGCTTCGGTTTCATCAGGAACAGCTCGGCCTCGGCCCTGACCTACAACTACGAGCCGGAGAACGGCTTTCCGCTGCCCAAGCCGGGCGGCTCGGTGCACAGCCTCACCGTCGGCATCGCGCACCATTTCTGAGCGGGCGCATGGCGGCCCGGTCCGCGCGCGGCAATTCCTACAGCAGCGAATCGGCCAGCCGGCAGAGGTTCTGCCAGGTGCGCCGGCGCAGCGGCCGCCGCTGCCAGGCGGCGCGGTCGACCTGCGCGCTGTCGCGGAAGTAGCGCGCCTGGATCTCGCGCATGCGCGCCACCACCGCGTGGTCGTAGATGACCAGCGCGGCCTCCGCGTTGAGCGCGAACGAGCGGATGTCCATGTTGGTCGATCCCACCATCGCCACTTCGTCGTCGATGGTCACGTGCTTGGCGTGCAGGAAGGCCGGCTTGTACAGGTGGATGTGCACGCCCGCGTCGAGCAGCACGCCAAAATAGGCTTCCTGCGCGGCCTGCGTGAAGCGCTGGTCGATCCGCCGCGACAGCACCAGGTGCACGGCCACGCCGCGGTAGCAGGCCAGTTGCAGCGCCTGCAGGAAGGCCTCGTCGGGAACGAAGTAGGGCGTGGTGATGACTACCCGCGCGCGTGCGCGGTGGATCATGCTGACCAGCGCCATCTGCGCGTTCTGCGTGCCGTAGCCGGGGCCGCTGGGCAGCATCTGCGCGGTGTGCGCGCCGGCGGCTTGCGGCGGCGGGAAGTTCCCGGCGACGAAGCCGCCACGTTCGGTCTGCGCGGCCTGCCCGGCCTCGCCGGTCTCGCCGGTCTCCAGGTAGCGGTCGGCCAGGAACACCGCCTGCAGCTGCGTCACCACCGGGCCGGTCACGCGCGCCACCAGTTCCTCGTTGGGCAGGCCGGGCGTGGATTCGGCGTCGATCACGTTCTGCGAGCCGATGTAGCCGATGCTGCCGTCCACCACCAGGATCTTGCGGTGGTTGCGCAGGTCGAAGCGCGCGCTCTTGCCCTTGAGCACGGCCGAGAGCGAGCGCATCGGCAACGCCTGCACCACTTCCACGCCGCCGTGGCGCAGCGTTTGCGCGAACGCGCGCCAGCCGGCGCGGGCACCCAGCGCATCCACCAGCAGGCGGCATTGCACGCCGCGCGCGGCGGCGCGCAGCAGCGCGTCGGTGAACGCGCGCGCGGTGGCGTCGGCCGCGTAGATGTAGACCAGCAGGTGGACCTGGCGCGCGGCGCCGTCGATGTCGGCGATCATGCGCGCGACCACGGCGCCGTAGTCGTCCATCAATTCCACGGCGTTGCCGCGCATCGGCCAGTACGAGCCGAGCCGCTCGATCAGCCCGGCGGCGTCGGCGGACACGCCGGCGGGCAGCGGCTGCACCGGCGCGAAGCGCTCGAGCGGGCCGCGCACGCGCTCGATGCCCTGGTTGATGCGCGCGAGCTTGAGGCGGCGCGACTTCGGATAGTAGATGCGGCCGAACAGCGCGTACAGCAGCAGGCCCAGCCACGGCAGGAAGAAGATCAGCAGCAGCCAGGTGCGCGCCGCCGCCGGCGCGCGGCGCTGCGGCACGTAGACCAGCATGACCAGCCGGATCAGCCATTCGGCCAGCGTGAACAGCCACGGCCATCCCGAGGACAGGCCGGCCGCCACCACGTCCGGCAGCGCGGCCAGCCAGGCGGCGGGCACGGTCGGGGAGAGCAGGGCGGGCAGGGAGGAAGGCGGTGGCAAGGATGGCGGCATGCGGCTCGGAGCGCCCGGCGGGCGACGTTCGGCGGAGCGCCAACCATACCAGAGCCGCGCGGCGGCGGGATGCGGACATTTCCGCCGCGCCGCCGCCGCTGGTGTCTCCGTCGCTGCCGGGCCGGCGCCGTTAGGCCGCGCCGAGCAGCCCGCGCTGCGCGAGGTTGCGGTACAGCGCGCGCACGCCGAAGGTCCACGGCGCGATCTCGGTGCACAGCCCCACCGTGTTGACCAGCGCGCCGAGCGCGGGCGCCGAGATGGTCACGACGTCGCCGAGGTGATGGGTGAAGCCGGCGCCCGGCGCGTCGCGGTCCTCGATCGGCGAGAACATGGTGCCGAGGAACAGCATGAAGCCGTCCGGGTACTGGTGGTGCGCGCCGCAGGTCTGGGCGACGAGGTCGGCCGGGTCGCGGCTGATCTCGCTCATGTGGCTGACGCCTTCGAGCACGAAGCCGTCGCCGGCGCCCTCGACGCGCAGCGACACGCTTTCCCGGCGCACCGAGTCGAGCGTGAAGCGCGCGTCGAACAGCCGCACGAACGGGCCGATCGCGCATGAGCCGTTGTTGTCCTTGCACTTGCCGAGCAGCAGCGCGGAGCGGCCTTCGATGTCGCGCAGGTTGACGTCGTTGCCGAGCGTGGCGCCGACCACCCTGCCGGCGCTGCTGACCGCCAGCACGATCTCCGGCTCGGGGTTGTTCCACACCGAGGCCGGATGCAGGCCGATGTCGGCGCCGAAGCCGACCGCCGACATCGGCTGCGATTTCGAGAACACCTCGGCGTCGGGGCCGATGCCGACTTCCATGTACTGCGACCACGCGCCGCGCCGCTCGAGCTCCGCCTTGAGCCGCTGCGCGGCCTCGGAGCCGGGCTCGATCTGCGACAGGTCGGTGCCGATCAGCGCGGTGATGGTCTCGCGCACGTCCTTGGCGCGGGCCGGATCGCCGCCGGCCTGCTCCTCGATCACGCGCTCGATCAGGCTCACGGCGAAGGTCACGCCGCACGCCTTGATGGCCTGCACGTCGCACGGCGCGAGCAGGCGCACCGGCGCGCCGGCGTCGCCCGCCAGCGCCGGGGCCAGCAGCGCCTGCACGCTGCCGAGCGCCTCGCCGGGCGCGTGGCGGGCGAGCTCCAGCGCGTCGGCGCGCTCGAACAGGTCGGCGGTGGTCGGCACGGTGGCCGTGATGTCGAAGACGTGGCCGTCGCGCACGGCGACCACGCAGGGGCCTTCATGGTCGCCGGCGCGGCGCCACACGCGCCCGACCAGCAGCGCTTGTTCGAGATCGGCCGGCAGGCAGGCGGAGGGAGAGAGGGTTCGCATGGGTTGGCGGGAGAGTCGGTTGTCGGGGGCGCGTGCGTTCAGTGCGCGTTCAGTGCGAGTGGCGCGGCTCGCCGCGTTCCTCGATCACCTTCAGGTACAGCGTGGCCGGTTCCAGGCAGCCGCCGGTGGACAACTGGCCCACCAGCTTGCGGTACAGCTCCTGCCACGGCGTCTGCGACGGCGGCGCGGTGAAGCTGGCGTGCTCGCGGCGGCGCGCCAGCTCGTCCTCGGGCACCAGCAGGTTGACGCTGCGCGCGTTGAGGTCCACGCGGATACGGTCGTCGGTGCGCAGCAGCGCCAGGCCGCCGCCCACCGCCGCCTCGGGCGACATGTTGAGGATCGACGGGCTGGCCGAGGTGCCGCTCTGGCGGCCGTCGCCCAGGCACGGCAGCGAGGTGATGCCGCGCTTGACCATCTCATCGGGCGGCGCCATGTTGACGACCTCCGAGCTGCCCGGGTAGCCCACCGTGCCGCAGCCGCGGATCACCAGGATGCAGCGCTCGTCGATCTCCAGCGCCGGATCGTTGATGCGCGCGTGATAGTCCTCCGGTCCCTCGAACACGATCGCGCGCGCCTCGAAGGTGTTCTCCGCGCCGGGCTCGCTCAGATAGGTCTGGCGGAAGGCGTCGCCCACCACCGACATCTTCATGATGGCGCTGTCGAAGAAATTGCCCGACAGCACGATGAAGCCGGCGCCGTGCTTGAGCGGGTCCCCGGCAGCGCGGATCACGTCGCGGTCGGCGTCCGGCGCGGCGTTGGCGATGTCGCCGATCAGGCGGCCCGACACCGTCAGGCATTCGCGGCGCAGCAGCCCGGCCGCGTCGATCTGGCGCAGCACGGCCGGCACGCCGCCGGCGCGGTGGAAGCTCTCGCCGAGGTATTCGCCGGCCGGCATGCAGTTCACCAGCAGCGGCACCTGCTCGCCCACGCGCTGCCAGTCATCCAGGCTCAGCGCGAGGCCCATGTGGCGCGCGATCGCGATCAGGTGCGGCGGGCAGTTGCTGGACGCGCCCAGCGCCGACGCCACCACGATGGCGTTCTCGAACGCCGCGCGCGTCATGATGCGCGACGGCCGCACGTCCTCGCGCACCAGGTCGACGATGCGCTTGCCGGTGGCGTAGGCCATCTGCCCGCGCTCGCGGTAGGCCGCGGGGATGCTGGCGCAGCCCGGCAGCGACATGCCGAGCGCCTCGGCCAGGCTGTTCATCGACAGCGCGGTGCCCATCGTGTTGCAGTGGCCGATCGACGGCGACGAGGCCGTGGTCAGTTCCATGAAGCCTTCGTAGTCGATCTCGCCCGCGGCCAGCAGGTTGCGCGCGTGCCAGATCACGGTGCCCGAGCCGACCCGCTTGCCCTGGTGCCAGCCGTCGAGCATCGGCCCGCCCGACAGCACGATGGCCGGAAGGTCGACCGTGGCCGCGGCCATCAGGCACGCGGGCGTGGTCTTGTCGCAGCCGGTGGTCAGCACCACGCCGTCGAGCGGAAAGCCGTGCAGGATCTCCACCAGCCCGAGATAGGCGAGATTGCGGTCCAGCGCGGCGGTGGGGCGGCGGCTCTGCTCGGCCAGCGGATGCACCGGGAATTCCATCGGGATGCCGCCGGCGTCGCGGATGCCGGCCTTGGTGCGCTGCGCCAGCTCGATGTGGTGGCGGTTGCACGGCGCGAGGTCGCTGCCGGTCTGCGCGATGCCGATGATGGGCCGGCCCGATTGCAGCTCCTCGCGGGTCAGGCCGTAGTTCATGAAGCGCTCGACGTACAGCGCGGTCATGTCCGCGTGGGAAGGGTCGTCGAACCAGTTCTGGCTGCGCAGCCGGCGCGGCGTGGATTGGGACATCTTGCTTGTCTCCGTGAGGGTCTGTTTGTGGTGCGTACCGGTGCCGGCGCGGCGGCGCGCATCGCTTCGCGCGCACTGGCCAGGCCGGACAGGCGGTGCTCCGCGCGTTTAAGTTACCGGTAACAATTTCGGATGTTAGCACGCATGCGCGGACCTGCACAGCGGTGCCCGGGCCGTGTGGCGAAGCGGGCGGATGGTGTTGCCGCAGGGGTGTCTAGGCGCTTTCGCGGGCCAGCACGGCGTAGTCGATCTTCACGCTCTTGGGCGGCGCCTTGGCCGCGCCGGCGCCTTCGCGCGCGTCCAGCGCGGCCAGCAGCGCCTCGCCGGTGCGCAGGCCGATGCCATATGCGTCGACCGAGATGGTGGTGATGCCGGGATGGCAGCAGGCGGCCACTTCGAAGTTGCCGAAGCCCGCCACGGCGATGTTGCCGGGCACCGACAGGCCGCGGCGCAGGCATTCCATGACGGCGCCGAACGCGGACATGTCGCTCACGCACATGACGGCGTCGGTGTCGGGCCATTGCGCCAGCAGCGCGGCGATGGCCGGCGCGCCGTGGCTCATGGTGATGGGGGATTCGCCCAGGCGGATGATGCGCGGCTCGCCCAGCCCGAGCGCCTTGATCTCGGCCTGGTAGCCCTTCATGCGGTCCAGCCCGCGCCGGTCCAGTTCGCTGGCGCCGCCGAGAAAGCCGATGCGCCGGTAGCCGCGCCCGGCGAGGTAGCGCACCATCGCGCGCGCGGCCTTCACGTTGGAGAATCCCACCGCGGTGTCGATCGGCGTGGTCGGCAGGTCCCACATTTCCACCACGGGGATATTCGAGCGCTGCAGCAGCGCGCGCGTGGTCTCGGTGTGCTGCGAGCCGGTCAGCGCCACGCAGCGCGGCTGGTGGCGCAGCATGGAGCGCACCAGCCGTTCCTCGCGCTCGAGGTGGTAGTCGGTGTCGCCGATCAGCAGTTGCAGCCCGTGCGGCTCCAGCGCGTCGCTCAGGCCGCGCACGGTGTCGGAGAAGTTCGAGCTCGACAGCGAAGGCACCAGCACCGCGACGAACTCCGAGCGCCCCGAGGACAGCGCGCCGGCCGCCGCGTCGGCCACGTAGCCGAGCTCGTCGATGGCCTGCTGCACGCGCTCGCGCGTGGCCGGCGCCACGCTGTGCCCCGCCAGCACGCGGGAGACCGTCATCTTGGACACGCCGGCCAGCCGGGCGACATCCGACATGCGGGGCGGTCCAGACTGGCGCGTCGCGGTGCTGCGGGTGGCGGGGGTAGTGGCCATCGGTCGGCGCTGTGAGGGAGTGGAAGGTGCGCATATGATACCGGGCACATCGGCACGGTCCCCGGCACGCGCTTGCCGGGGACCGCTGCTAAGGGAATACCCTTGCCGCGGCGGGCTTGAAGCCGCGATTGTCTCTGTGCTATTTTTCGTTACCGGTATCAGGACGTTTGTTGGGAGACTATTCCGCACCGAAATGTTACCGGTAACAAATAGAATGGCCGGCATCGCCGCGGGCTTCCCGCCTCACCCTGCGCTTCGCGCCGCGGCTGGTGCCCGACCGATGTCCTGACCGACCCGCGGCGAACGGATTCGCCGCCTGAACCTCTTCCGGCCCGCCGCGAACGCATTCCCGCGCGGCAGCAAGGTACCCCTGCCATCAGCGTGGGGCCGGAAGCCATCATAAGAAACGGGAGACAAATTCATGCCCTCCATCACGCAGGCCGCCGCCATTCCCGCGGCCGCCGATACGTCCGAAGACCGCCTGTACCGCAAGGTCATGCTGCGGATCCTGCCGCTGCTGCTGCTGTGCTACGTGGTGGCCTACCTCGACCGCGTCAACGTCGGCTTCGCCAAGCTGCAGATGCTCGACGACCTCGGCATGAGCGACACCGTCTATGCCATCGGCGCCAGCGTGTTCTTCTGGGGCTATTTCCTCTTCGAGATGCCCAGCAACCTGCTGCTGCACCGCTTCGGCGCGCGCTTCTGGATCGCGCGCATCATGGTCACGTGGGGCATCGTGTCGTCCTCGCTGGCGTTCGTGGTGCCGCTGGCGGAGCTGTTCCACGTGCAGACCACCACCATGTTCTACTCGCTGCGCTTCCTGCTCGGGCTGTGCGAGGCCGGCTTCTTCCCCGGCGTCATCCTGTACATGAACTACTGGTTCCCGGCCAGGCGCCAGAGCGTGGCGATGTCCGGCTTCCTGGTGGCGATCCCGCTGAGCCTCACCGTGGGCGGCGTGATCTCGGGCTGGCTGATGGAGAGCACGCACGGCCTGGCCGGCATGCAGGGCTGGCAGTGGATGCTGCTGCTCGAAGGCATCCCGTCCGTGCTGGTGGCATTCCTGGTGCTGTTCGCGCTCGGCGACGGCATCCGCTCGGCGAAATGGCTGAGCAACGAGGAGAAGGCCGTGCTCGAGCGCAACCTCGCGCGCGAGAACAGCAACAAGTCGCACCGCGTCGGCGCCGCGCTCAAGAACCCGCGCGTCTGGCTGCTGACCTTCATCCTGCTGACCTTCAACACCGGCTTCTACGGCCTCGCGTTCTGGCTGCCGTCGATCATCCGCGCCTCCGGCGTGACCAACACCTTCCACATCGGCCTGCTCACCGCGATTCCCTACCTGAGCGCCATCGTCGCGATGGTCTGGAACGCCCGCCATTCGCGCAAGACCGGCGAGCGCCGCTTCCACGCCGCGGTGCCCGCGCTGATCGGCGGCGTGGGCCTGATCCTGAGCGCCGCGTTCGCGCGGCACGTGGAACTGTCGATCGTCCTGCTGACCATCTCCACGTGCGGCATTCTCGCGCTGATGCCGATCTACTGGACCTTCCCCGGCCAGATCCTGTCCGGCCCCGCCGCCGCGGCCGGCATCGCGCTGATCAACTCCATCGGCAACCTGTCCGGCTTCACCGGCTCGATGATCACCGGCATGGCCAAGGAACTGACCGGCAACATCAACAACGGCACCTACGCGCTCGGCGCGTGCCTGCTGGTGAGCTGCGTGCTGATCGTGCTGATTCCGCGCAGCCTGCTCAACGGGGAAGGGGAGGCGGCGCGCTGAGCCGCCGCCGCGCGAGGCGGGTCATGCGTTCCACGTCTGCAGCAGCATGGCCGGCACCCGCTCGGCGGGGATCGCCGGGCTGAACAGGAATCCCTGGCCCATGTTGCAGCCGCAGCGCCGCAGGAAGTCGTACTGGCCGGCGTGCTCGATGCCCTCGGCGACGGTTTCCATGCCCAGCTTGCGGCTGAGCGTGACCACCGCCTCGACGATGGCGGCGTTGCCGGTCCGCTCGTCGAGATCCGCCATGAAACTGCGGTCTATCTTGATGACGTGGACGGGGAGCGCCTGGAGGTGGGTCAGCGAGGCGTAGCCGGTGCCGAAATCGTCGAGCGCGATGCGCACGCCCTCGGCGCTGAGCATGCGCAGCGCGCGGCCGACGCCCTCCGCGCTGCGCCCGAGGAAGACCGTCTCCGTCACCTCGACCTCGAAGCGGTCGGCCGGGATGCGCTCGGCCGCCAGCCGGGACAGGAACTGCTCGGCGAAGTCGTCGTGGACGAACTGCGCCGCGGCGGCATTGATGGCGATGCGGCCGAAGCGCAGGCCGGCGTCGAGCCAGCGGTGCATGTCGGCTAGGATGCTGCGGAACATGCGCTCGTGCAGCTCGTCCGCGAGCTCCATGTTCTCGAAGGCGGCGGCGATGCCGGCCGGCGGCAGCATCAGCTCGTCGCCCGAGTGCCAGCGCAGCAGCGCCTCGAAGCCGGTCACGCGGCCGGAGCGCAGATCGACCTTCGGCTGGTAGTACGGGCGGATGCGGTTCTCGTCGACGGCGCGCCGCGCGCACTTGATCATCTCCGTGCGGCAGCGCGCCTTGCGGCGCATGTCGGGATGGAAGAAGGCCAGGTGGCCGCGGTTGCCGGTCTTGGCCGCGTACAGCGCCGTGTCGGCCGCCTTGAGCAGGTCGGCCGCGCCGGTGCCGTGTTCCGGGTGGCAGGCCACGCCGATGCTGGCGCGGCAGTCGAGGATGCGCTGCGCGTAGCTGAGCGGCTGCCGCAGGCGCGTGCCGATGGCGGCGCCCAGGCTGGCGATGTCGGCGCGGGTGGCGAACGGCAGCGCGATGCCGAACTCGTCGCCGCCGAGCCGCGCGATGAAGGCGCGGGCGGGCAGCACCTCGCGCAGGCGGTCCGCCAGCGCGCGCAGCAGGGCGTCGCCGGCGTCGTGGCCGATCTGGTCGTTGGTTTCCTTGAGATCGTCGACGTCCACGATCAGGATGGCGGGGCCGGCATCGGGATCGCTGCCGCTGCGCTTGATCAGGCGCTCCATCTCGTGCTGGAACGCCGCGCGATTGGGCAGCCGGGTCAGGGCGTCGTGGGTTGCCATCCAGCGGATGCGCTCGTCGGCGGTCTGCTCGTCGGTCACGTCGCGGAACGTCACGAGCGCGCGCGCCATCTCGCCGCAGGGGCGGAACGTCTTCCATCCCTTGGTTCGCAGCCAGCGCTCGCGGCCGTCGTCGGCACGGCGGATGCGCAGCTGCGCATCGAATTCCTGCTGCCGGCTGCCGTCGTCGGGCGCGGCCAGCGCGGACTTGAGCAGCTCCCGGTCGTCGGGATGGATGAGCCTGCATGCGGTATCGGCCTGCGGCTGTTCGTGCTTCGCGATGCCGAAGATCGCCTTCAGCTCGTCGGACCAGACCTGGCGGCCGGTGCGCTTGTCGTAGTCCCACACGCCGAGCTCGGCCGCCTGGATGGCCAGGCGGAAGCGCTGCTCGTTCTCGCGCAGCGCGTTCTCGGTTTCCTTGCGGTCGTCGATGTCCTCGAGCGTGCCGTACCAGCGCACGATCTCGCCGGCGCCGTCGCGGCGCGGCTGCGCGCGCGCCCGCACCCAGCGGTAGGCGCCGTCGCGCGTCTCGATGCGGTATTCGATGTCCACCGGGTCGCCGGTGCGCAGCGCGGCCTGCCATGCGGCGACGACGGCGGCGATGTCGTCGGCGTGGAGCGAGTCCGCCCATCCGTTGCCGCGCGTGGCCTCCGCGCTCTGTCCCGTCACCTCGACCCACTTCGGGCTGATTTCCTCGACGAGGCCGTCGGGCGACGCGGTCCAGGGCATGCCGGGATTGAGCTGCACGGTGTAGCGATGGTGTTCCTCGCTGGCCCGCAATGCCGCTTCCGCCAGCATCCGCTCGTGGATGCATTCGCTGCGGCCGTGCCAGCTCGCGATGCGGCCGGCGTTGTCACGGCGCGCGATCGCGCGCGTGCGATACCACAGCGCTTCGCCGTCGCCGAGGGCCACGCGGCAGCGCACCTCGAACGGGCGCCCGTTCGCCAGGGCCTGCCGGATCGCGCGCCCGATGATGGGATGGTCTTCGCGCGGGACCAGGTCGCGCCAGCGCCGCCCGATCAGCCGTTGGCGCAGCGAGCTGGCCGCTTCGTCGCCGCTTTCGTCATCGCTTTCATTGCCCGCTTCGCTGCCCGTCCCGTCGCCCGGGTCCAGCAACAGGCTGAGCGCGCCGCGCCGGTCCGCGGCCCACCGGACCGACGGGTCGAGGGCATCCCAGTCCTGCCGCGCGAAACCGGCAAGCGCGGGTTCGGGCGCGCCGGGCGGGACCAGGCTCTCCCGGCTGTTGCGAAGCGTGGCCGAGCCGGCGCGGGCGGTAGTGTGCTCGCCGGGCCAATCCGGTGGCGGCCCGGCCTTGTGGGCCGGGGAGCAATGCTGGCATGGTTCCATCGTCTGTCGGTACTTTGGTGTTTACCGCTGGTGGTGCGATACATCGTCGCGATGCCGTTTCGGATAGAAGCGGATCGCACGTTACCGGCTGCTTGTGGCAGGCGCGGTGACGGGATGCGGGGAATCGGTTCCGGGCCCGGGCCGGCGCGTTCGCGCGCGGACCTAGGCCGTCATGCTTTGCGCGGGCCACGCGGCCGCCTCCGGCGCCGCCCGCCGCGATGCGCGCTTGTGGGCATACATCGCGGCGTCGGCCGCGGCAAGCAGGTCGGTGACGGAGACGTGCCGCCTGTCGTCGAACTCGATGTGCCCGACGCTGTATTGCAGCCGGTATCCGCGGCACATGGCGCCCTGGTTCTCCACCGCGATGCGGTGCTCGATGCGCCGGGCGATCTTGTCGGACTGCTCGCGGTTCGCGCCGGCCAGCAGCATGACGAACTCGTCGCCGCCGAGGCGGCCGATGATGTCGCCTTCGCGCAGGCTGCCGCGCAGTACGTCCGCGAATTGCGACAGCGCCTGGTCGCCGACCGCGTGGCCGAAGGTGTCGTTGATCTGCTTGAAATTGTCCAGGTCGAAGAAAAACAGCGACGCCGGCTTGCGCAGGCGCTTGCACGTCGTCAGCATGTTCTCGGCAAGCGCCACGAAGCCGAGCCGGTTGGCGAGGTCCGTGAGCGGATCGTGCGTGGCCAGCTCCACCGCCAGCAGTTCCTGCTCCGCCATCCGTCCCAGGTCGCGCAGCAGGGAGCGGTCCTCCTCGCCGAAATCGCGCGGCCGGTCGTCGAGCACGCTCAAGGTGCCCAGCTTGCTGCCATTGGAGGCCGACAGCGGGTAGCCGGCATAGAAGCGCACGTGCGGCTTGCCGGTCACGAACGGATTGTCCTTGAAGCGGTCGTCGCGCAGCGTGTCGGGCACGACCAGGATGTCGTTGCCGAGGATCGCGTGGGCGCAGATCGACGAACTGCGCGGCGTTTCGCGGAACGCGATGCCCGAGATGGACTTGTACCACTGCCGCTCGGCGTCGACGAAGCTCACCAGCGCGATCGGCACGTCGAACAGCCGCAGCGCGAGCCGGGTCAGGCGGTCGAACCGCTCGTCGGGCGGCGTGTCGAGGATCCGCAGCGCCCGCAGCGTATTGATGCGGACCTGCTCGGTGTCTGGCGTGGCGGCGGCTGGCATGGTGGCGATGATGTTCTTGTCCTGGCCGCGTCGGCCAGAAAAAACGCAGCCATGTCATGTTGGGACGGGGCTGCGGCAAGGGCATTCGGGCCGCGGCGCGGGTCGCGCGCGGCGTGGCTGGCGGCGGCAGTCGCCGTGGCCAGCAAAGCCGTCCATTATATAAGGGTTTACCCTTTATTCATCGTTGTTGCGCGATTTCCCACCCCGACGAAAGAGGGGTGGCATGCGCGGCAACGCGCTCCGTGCCCGTTTCCGGTGCGCGCAGCCGGCTCGCCGTTCCCGAAATGCCAAAGCGCAGCCGGCCAGGCTGCGCTTTGGCGCTTGTTGCCTGTGTCGCCTGTTGCCGGGGCGTGCCGGTCAGCGAGCCAGGCTCGAGCGCAATGTCTCGCTGGCCTGATGCAGCGCCGAGCGCACCGCCGGCACGTCGGCCAGCGCGTTGAGCAGGCCGTAGTCATGGATCATGCCGTTGTAGCGCACCGACACCACCGGCACGCCGGCCTGGTCGAGGTGGCGCGCATAGGCTTCGCCTTCGTCGCGCAGCACGTCGTTCTCGGCGGTCTGGATCAGCGCCGGCGGCAGGCCCTTCAACTGCTCGGGCGAGGCCAGCAGCGGCGAGGCGTAGATTTCCGCGCGCTGCTTCGGGTCGGTGGTGTAGGCGTCCCAGAACCACTTCATCATGCCCTTGCTGAGAAAGAAGCCGTTGGCGTACTGGTCATACGAGGCGTTCTCGAAGCTGGCGTTCGTCACCGGCCAGAACAGGATCTGCGAGCGCAGCTTGGGGCCGTTTTCCAGCTTGGCCTTCAGCGCGACCACGGCCGCGGCATTGCCGCCGACGCTGTTGCCGACCACGGCCAGTTCGTGATCGTCCAGGCCCAGTTCCTTGCGGTGCGTGTCCACGTACTGGGTGGCGGCGTATTCCTGGTTGATCGCGGTCGGGTAATGCGCTTCCGGCGAACTGGTGTAGTTCACGAAGATCGCCTCCTGTCCGGAATCGACGACGAGGTCGCGGACGAAGCGCTCGTGGTCCTGATAGCTGCCGAGGATCCAGCCGCCGCCGTGGAAGAACATGAAGCCCGGCAGCGCGCCTTTGGCGCCGCGCGGGCGCACGATGGTCAGCTTCAGCGGCTGGCCGTTGTAGCTGATGGTCTTTTCGCTCACGTCGGCCGGCGGCAGCTTGGCGCCTTTCTGCGCGCCGAGCAGCACCTGGCGCGCATCGGCCGGCGCGAGGGTCTCGATCGGCTGGCCACCGCCCTTGGCGAGGGCGTCGAGGAAGCCCTGCACATGGCTTTCGACCAGCGGGCCGCCGGCGTTGCCGGCCAGGGCGGCGGATGCGGCGGCCATCAGCACGGCGGCTGCGGCGATGCGGGTCACGCGGGTTTTCTTGAGGATGTTCATTGTCATTCTCCTGGTGCGGTGAGAGGTGGCTTGCTCGGCGGCCGTCAGGGGCGCGCCGACGTTGCGGTGGACACCGGCACGCTCCGAAGCATTGGGGAGTGCTGGTTGGCAGGTACCACTTTGCCCGCGTTCTTGGTACGATACGTGCCATAAAGTACGTATAAATTGACTTGGAGTACGGATATGGTCGACCGCCTCGAAGCGCTGTTCGAGCGTTTCAGCGTCACCGCGCAGGTGTTCAATACCGGCGCGCTGTGCGGCATCAGCGACCTCACCGCCGAGGACACCGGCCAGCTGCATCTGGTGCGCTGGGGCGAGGTGGAAGTCGTGAACGACGGCAAGGTCGCCGCGCGCGTGCGCGAGCCGAGCCTCCTGCTGTATCCGCGCCCGCTGTCGCACCGCTTCATCACCGAGGCGACGCGCGGCGCGGATTTCGCCTGCGCCAACCTGAAGTTCGAGGGAGGCGTTTCACATCCGATCTGCGCCGCGCTGCCGGCGTTCGTGTGCCTGCCGTTGAACCGGATCGAAGGGGCGAAGGACGTGCTGGCGCTGCTGTTCGACGAAGCCTTCGCCGAGCGCTGCGGCCGGCAGGCGCTGCTGGATCGTCTGTTCGAGGTGGTGCTGATCCAGATCCTTCGCCACCTGATGGAGCATGGCCATGCCAGGGCCGGACTGCTCGCGGGCCTGTCGCATCCGCGGCTGCGCCATGCCCTGGTGGCGATGCACGAAAAACCCGCGCAGGAGTGGACGCTGGAAGGGCTGGCCGGCGCCGCGGGCATGTCGCGCACGGTGTTCGCCAATACGTTCCACGAAGTCGTCGGCTTGACGCCGGGCCAATACCTGCAGGGCTGGCGCATCAGCCTCGCGCAACTGGCCCTGCATCGCGGCCATGCGCTGCGGCTGATTGCCGACGAGGTGGGTTATGGCAGCGAAGCGGCGCTGTCGCGCGCGTTCAAGGCGCAGACGGGAAGCTCGCCGCGCGAGTGGAAGCGGATGCAGGCCGCGTTGACGGGCGCCGGCCAGCCGGCCGGGAAATGAAAAAAGCGAAAAAGCCGCCTCTGCGTGAACAGAGGCGGCTTCCGAATTGGTGCCCGAGGCCGGAATCGAACCGGCACGCCTTGCGGCGGGGGATTTTCTTCCCACTTCGGCTTTCGCCGCCGACCTGCGCGGGGCAGGGCGTTCGTGGTCTGGAGCACGCCTTCACCATAGTCTTGCGACCGTAGGTGCCCGCCGTCTGCTCTCTACACCTTCCCTTGAACCTTTCGGTTCGAGGGCTTGGCTCGGCATTAGCTCGGACCTGAGTCCAGGGCCTTCACCGAGTTTGACGGGCTTCACCTCTGGAGTTTCCCCCGGAGGGCTCAAATTTGGTCTGAGTCCCCTGCGTCTACCAATTTCACCACTCGGGCGGAGTGGGTGCAGGCGGCTCGTGCCGGGAAACCCGGCTGGCCAGCACTGCGCTAAGCCGGCGATTATGCCGTAAATCCAGGTCGCCCACAACCTGAGCGCCGGGCCGCGCCGGCTCCCGGACTCCGCGAAGGAAGACTGTGGCATTTGATACATATCAGATATGTATCGGAGGGTTTTCCCTAGAATGGGGAAACCCCCTACAGGGGGATGCCACCCGTCCCGGGGGCGCATCGCATACCGCGGCGCGCCCCGCGCGGACCCAACGGAACCGATGCCACCAGCCCCCGCCCTGACATCAGCCCGCCTGCCCGCCCCCAGGCCAATCCTGGCTTGCGCCGGGGCGTTGGCGCTCGCCGCCCTGCTGGGCGGCTGCATCTCGATGGCGCCGCCCGACACGCGGCCACCGTTGCCGGTGCGCGCGTCGTGGGAGCCCGACGCCGCCGCGCAGCCGGCCGCCGCCAGCGCCGCCGCGCTGGACTGGCGCGACTATTTCGCCGATCCCACCTTGCGCGAGCTGATCGCGCAGGCGCTCGACAACAACCGCGACCTGCGCGTTGCCGCCGCGCGCGTGGCGCAGGCCTACGCGGCCTACGGCATCCAGCGGGCCGATCTGTTTCCGTCGCTTGCCGGCGTGGCCGGGGACACGCGCCAGCGCGTGCCCGGCGACCTCAACCTCACCGGCCGCCCGGTCATCAGCAGCCAGTACCAGGTCGGCCTGGCGCTGAGCCCGTGGGAACTCGATTTCTGGGGCCGCGTGCGCAACCTCAAGGACGCCGCGCTGGACAGCTATCTCGCCAGCGAGGCCTCGCAGCGCGCGGTCGGGCAAGGGCTGATCACCCAGGTCGCGCAGACCTACCTGGCGCTGCGCGAGCTGGACGAGCGCATCATGCTGGCCCGGCGCACCATCGACAGCCGCGCCGAGTCGCTGCGCATCTTCCGCCGGCGCGAGCAGGTCGGCTCCGCCTCCCGGCTGGAGCTGACCGAAGTCACCACGCTGTGGCAGCAGGCGCGCACGCTGGCCGCGCAGCTCGAGCAGGAGCGCGCCGCGCAGGCGCACGCGCTCGAGCTGCTGGTGGGCCGGCCCGTGGACATGGCGCCCGCCACCGGCCTGATCGACGACGCCGAGCTGATGCGCGAGCTGGCGCCGGGCCTGCCGTCCGCGCTGCTGGAGAACCGGCCCGACATCGTCGCCGCCGAGCACCAGCTGCGCGCGGCCAATGCCAACATCGGCGCGGCGCGCGCGGCCTTCTTTCCGCAGATCACGCTGACCGGCTCGCTCGCCACCGCCAGCGCGGACCTCAGCGGCCTGTTCCGCGGCGGCAGCCTGGCGTGGAATTTCGCGCCGAGCATCACGCTGCCGATCTTCCAGGGCGGCCGCCTGCGTGCCAACCTCGCGCTGACCGAGGCGCAGCGCGCCGAGGCCGTGGCGCAGTACGAGCGCACCATCCAGGGCGCCTTCCGCGACGTGGCCGATGCGCTGTCCGCGCGCCGCTGGCTGGCCGAGCAGGTGGACATCCTGCAGGCCACCCAGGCCGCGCAGGCCGAGCGCGCGCGCCTGGCCAAGCTGCGCTACGACCACGGCGCCGCCGCTTTCCTCGAAGTGCTGGACGCCGAGCGCGACCTGCTCGCCGTCGAGCAGCAGGCCGTGCAGTCGCGCCGCGCGCTGCTGGCCAGCCGCGTCAGCCTCTATGCGGCGCTGGGCGGCGGCGGCACCGCCGTCGACGCCGCCCGGTCCGCGCCCGCGCCTCCCCCGCAATGAGCCAAGGTCATTCCCGATGAAATTTCCCGCCAAGAAGCTGGTTCCCGTCCTGATCGCGCTGGCCGCCGCCGCCGGCGGCTGGTACGCCTGGACCTCGCTCCGGGACACCGGCCCAGGCCCCGGCTTCACCAGCGGCAACGGCCGCATCGAGGCCACCGAGGTCGACGTGGCCACCAAGCTGGCCGGCCGCGTGGACGACATCCTGGTCTTCGAGGGCGATTTCGTCAAAGCCGGCCAGCCGCTGGCGCGCATGCAGGTGCAGGTGCTGCAGGCCCAGCGCGACGAAGCGCGCGCGCAGCACCAGCAGGCCATCAACAGCGTGGCCGCGGCCGAGGCGCAGGCCGCCGCGCGCCTGAGCGACAAGGCCACCTCGGAAGCGCTGCTGGCGCAGCGCGAGGCCGAGCTGGACGCGGCCGAGCGCCGGCTGTCGCGCTCGGAGACGCTGTCGAAGGAAGGCGCCTCCTCGATCCAGGAACTCGACGACGACCGCGCCCGCGCCCGCAGCGCGCGCGCCGCGGTGGCGGCGGCCCGCGCGCAGGTGGCGGCGGCGCAGTCCGCGGTGGAAGCGGCCCGCGCCCAGGTGGTCGGCGCGCGCTCCACGGTGGAAGCCACCCAGGCCACCATCAACCGCATCGAGGCCGACATCACCGATAGCGAGCTCAAGGCGCCGCGCGACGGCCGCGTGCAATACCGCGTGGCGCAGCCCGGCGAAGTGCTGGCCGCCGGCGGCAAGGTGCTCAACCTGGTCGACCTGTCCGACGTCTACATGACGCTGTTCCTGCCCGAGGCGCAGGCCGGCAGGCTGGCGATGGGCTCGGAGGCGCGCATCGTGCTGGACGCCGCGCCGCAGTACGTGATCCCGGCCACCATCTCGTTCGTCTCCAGCACCGCGCAGTTCACGCCCAAGACCGTGGAGACCGCCAGCGAGCGCCAGAAGCTGATGTTCCGCGTCAAGGCGCAGATCAGCCGCGAGCTGCTGCAGAAGCATCTCAAGCTGGTCAAGACCGGCCTGCCCGGCGTGGCCTGGGTGCGCGTGGACCCGAAGGTGGCCTGGCCGGCCAGCCTCGCGGTCACGGTGCCGGAGTAGGCGATGGCCGACGGGCGCGTTCCCGCCGTCGTGCGCCTGGCCGGCGTCTCGTTGCGCTATGGACGCAAGACCGTGGCGCTCGACCGCGTCGACCTCGACATTCCGGCCGACCGCATGATCGGCCTGATCGGGCCGGACGGCGTGGGCAAGTCGAGCCTGCTGGCGCTGGTGGCCGGCGCGCGCGCCGTGCAGGACGGCACCGTGCACGCGCTCGGCGGCGACATGGCCAGCCGCGCGCACCGCGACGCGGTCTGCCCGCGCATCGCCTACATGCCGCAGGGGCTGGGCAAGAACCTGTATCCCACCTTGTCGGTGGAAGAGAACCTGCAGTTCTTCGCGCGCCTGTTCGGCCATGACGCCGCCGAGCGCCGCCGCCGCATCGACGACCTCACCCGCAGCACCGGCCTGCACGCGTTCCTGGCGCGGCCCGCGGGCAAGCTCTCGGGCGGCATGAAGCAGAAGCTCGGCCTGTGCTGCGCGCTGATCCACGACCCCGACCTGCTGATCCTCGACGAGCCCACCACCGGCGTGGACCCGCTCGCGCGCGCGCAGTTCTGGGACCTGATCGCGCGCATCCGCCGCGAGCGGCCCGGCATGAGCGTGCTGGTGGCCACCGCCTACATGGACGAGGCGCAGCGCTTCGACTGGCTGGTGGCGATGGACGCCGGCAAGGTGCTCGCCACCGGCACGCCGGCGGAGCTGCTCGCGCGCACCGGCGCGGCGGACCTGGAATCCGCCTTCGTCGGCCTGCTGCCGGACGACAAGAAGCGCGGCTACCAGCCGGTGGAGATCGCGCCGCTGCGCATCGGCGACGACACGCCCGTGGCCATCGAGGCCAGGGGCCTGACCATGCGCTTCGGCGATTTCGTCGCGGTGGACCACGTCGACTTCCGCATCCGCCGCGGCGAGATCTTCGGCTTCCTCGGCTCCAACGGCTGCGGCAAGTCCACCACCATGAAGATGCTCACCGGCCTGCTGCCGGCCAGCGAAGGGCAGGCCTGGCTGTTCGGCAACGAGGTGGACCCGCGCGACATCGACACGCGCCGCCGCGTGGGCTACATGTCGCAGGCGTTCTCGCTCTACAGCGAGCTCACCGTGCAGCAGAACCTGGTGCTGCACGCGCGCCTGTTCCACGTGCCCGAGGAGGAGGTGCCCGCGCGCGTGGACGAGATGGTGGCGCGCTTCGCGCTCGGCGACGTGCTCGGCAGCCTGCCGGACAGCCTGCCGCTGGGCATGCGCCAGCGCCTTTCGCTGGCCGTGGCGATGGTGCACAAGCCGGAGCTGCTGATCCTCGACGAGCCGACCTCGGGCGTGGACCCGGTGGCGCGCGACAGCTTCTGGCGCCTGCTGATCGCGCTGTCGCGGCAGGACCACGTCACCATCTTCATCTCCACCCACTTCATGAACGAGGCCGCGCGCTGCGACCGCATCTCGCTCATGCACGCCGGCAAGGTGCTGGTCAGCAACCCGCCCGCGCGCATCGTCAGCGACCGCGGCGCGGCCACGCTGGAAGACGCCTTCATCGACTATCTGGTGGAAGCCGGCGGCGGCGCGCCGGCCGAGGCGCAGGCTGCCGCGCCGGTACTCGATTCGGCGGCCGACTCCGTGACCGCACAGGCCTCGCCCGCCGCGGCGCCGGCCCGGCGCCTCTGGTTCTCGCCGGCCCGCATGATCAGCTACCTGTGGCGCGAAACGCTGGAGCTGCGCCGCGACCCGGTGCGCGCCACGCTGGCGCTGGTGGGCTCGGTGGTGCTGATGTTCGTGATGGGCTACGGCATCAGCATGGACGTGGAAGACCTGCGCTACGCCGTGCTCGACCGCGACCAGACCACGCTGAGCCAGAACTACGCGCTCAACATCGCCGGCTCGCGCTACTTCATCGAGCACGCGCCCATCACCGACTACGACGACCTGGACCGCCGCATGCGCAGCGGCGAGCTGTCGCTGGCCATCGAGATCCCGCCCGGCTTCGCGCGCGACGCGGCGCGCGGCAAGGCGGTGCAGGTGGGCGCGTGGATCGACGGCGCCATGCCCTCGCGCGCGGAGACCGTGCAGGGCTACGTGCAGGGCATGCACCAGAACTGGCTCGAGACGCAGGCGCGCGAGCGGCTCGGCCAGCGCGCCGCGCCGGGTTTCTCGATCGAGACGCGCTACCGCTACAACCCCGACGTCAAGAGCCTGCCCGCGATGGTGCCGGCGGTGGTCCCGCTGCTGCTGCTGATGCTGCCGGCCATGCTCACCGCGCTGTCGGTGGTGCGCGAGAAGGAGCTCGGCTCCATCCTCAACCTGTACGTCACGCCGGTCACGCGCGCCGAGTTCCTGATCGGCAAGCAGCTGCCCTACGTGCTGCTGGCCATGCTCAACTTCCTGCTCATGGCGCTGCTGGCCGTGACCGTGTTCGGCGTGCCGGTCAAGGGCAACTTCCTCGCGCTGCTGGCGGCCGTGCTGATATTCAACGTGGTGGCCACCGGCATCGGGCTGCTGGCCTCGACCTTCACGCGCAGCCAGATCGCGGCGATGTTCTTTGCCATCATCGGCACCATGATCCCCGCGATCCAGTTCGCCGGCATGCTCACGCCGGTGTCCTCGATGGAGGGCAGCGCGCGCCTGATCGGCGAGCTCTATCCCGCCACCTACATGCTCATCATCAGCCGCGGCGTGTTCAACAAGGCGCTGGGCTTCGCCGACCTGCACGCCGCCTTCTGGCCGCTGCTGGTGTCGGTGCCGGTGATCCTCGGCGCCACGATCATGCTGCTCGACAAGCAGGAGAAGTGATGGCGCCGACGCCGAACGCATCCGCCACGGGCACCCGGGCCGCAGCGCCGGCGGCCGGGCCGGCCGGCATGCGCGGGCAGCGGTGGCTGCGCATGCTGGTCAACGTCTACCGGCTCGGCTGCAAGGAGCTGTGGAGCCTGGCGCGCGACCTGACGATGCTGGTGCTGATCGTCTACACCTTCACCGCCTCGGTCTACTCCGCCGCCACCGCGCAGCCCGACACGCTGCACCTGGCGCCGATCGCCATCGTCGACGAGGACCACTCGCCGCTGTCGGCGCGCATCGCCTCGGCGTTCTTCCCGCCGCAATTCACGCCGCCGCGCATGATCACCTCGTCGGCCGAGGACGCCGGCATGGACGCCGGCGACTACACCTTCGCGCTCAACATCCCGCCCAACTTCCAGCGCGACCTGCTGGGCGGGCGCGCGGCCGTGGTGCAGCTCAACGTGGACGCCACCCGCATGAGCCAGGCGTTCACCGGCAACGGCTACGTGCAGCAGATCGTCTCGGGCGAGGTGCGCGAGTTCCTGCAGCGCTACCGCGACACGGCGGTGCTGCCGGTGGACCTGGCCGTGCGCGTGCGCTTCAACCCCACGCTGACGCAGGCGTGGTTCGGCGCGCTGATGCAGGTGGTCAACAACATCACCATGCTGTCGATCATCCTGACCGGCGCCGCGCTGATCCGCGAGCGCGAGCACGGCACCATCGAACACCTGCTGGTGATGCCGGTCACGCCCGCGCAGATCATGCTGGCCAAGGTGTGGTCGATGGGGCTGGTGGTGCTGGTCGCGGCGGCGCTGTCGCTGCTGCTGATCGTGCACGGCGCGCTGCACGTGCCGATCGGCGGCTCGGTGGCGCTGTTCCTCGCCGGCGCCGCGCTGCACCTGTTCGCCACCACCGCGATGGGCATCTTCCTCGCCACGCTGGCGCGCAGCATGCCGCAGTTCGGCATGCTGCTGATCCTGGTGCTGCTGCCGCTGCAGATGCTCTCGGGCGGCAACACCCCGCGCGAGAGCATGCCGGTGCTGGTGCAGAACCTGATGCTGGCCGCGCCCACCACGCATTTCGTCGAGCTCAGCCAGGCCATCCTGTTCCGCGGCGCGGGGCCCGGCGTGGTGTGGCCGCAGTTCCTCGCGCTGCTGGCCATCGGCGCCGTGCTGTTCGTGATTTCATTGCGGCGGTTCCGCAGGACCATCAGCCAGATGGCCTGAACCCGGCATCCGCCATATCCGTCGCCTTCACCGTTTTCACCGCTTTCACCGCATTCGCGCAGGTCCCCGGCGCGTTGCCTTCCAGGAGCCAGACCGCCATGTCATCCAAGGAATACGCCAGCCAGCAACCCGCATCGCGCTATCCCGGCTTCGGCTGGGGCGCGGCCGCCGCCTACGTCACCGATGCCCTGCAGCGCGGCGTGCTGTACGCCGACGTGATGCGCCAGCGCGGCAACCAGTACCAGGCCCACCTGGCCGAGGCCGTGCCCAACGTGCTGGACTTCGCCGCCGAGATCATCATGGATGGCCGCGAGCTGCCGCGCCCGGTCAACTACGGCCTGGTGCGCATCGCCGCGCCCGAGGACGTGCCCACCGTGCCCGGCAAGCGCCCGTTCGTGGTGGTGGATCCGCGCGCCGGGCACGGCCCCGGCATCGGCGGCTTCAAGCGCGACAGCGAGATCGGCGCCGCGCTGCGCACCGGCCACCCGTGCTACTTCATCGGCTTCCTGCCGGACCCGGTGCCGGGCCAGACCGTGGAAGACGTGATGCTGGCCGAAGCCGCCTTCCTGGAGAAGGTGATCGCGCTGCATCCGGGCAGCATCGGCAAGCCGGCCGTGATCGGCAACTGCCAGGCCGGCTGGCAGGTGATGATGACCGCCGCCATGCGCCCGGAACTGTTCGGCCCCATCATCCTGGCCGGCGCGCCGCTGTCCTACTGGGCCGGCTGGCGCGGCAGGAACCCCATGCGCTACTCCGGCGGGCTGCTCGGCGGGAGCTGGCTCACCGCGCTGACCGGCGACCTCGGCAACGGCCGCTTCGACGGCGCCTGGCTGGTGCAGAATTTCGAGAACCTCAACCCGGCCAACACGCTGTGGGGCAAGTCGTACCAGCTCTACGCCAACGTCGACACCGAGGCGCCGCGCTACCTGGGTTTCGAGAAATACTGGGGCGGCCACGTCTTCCTCAACGCGGTGGAGATGCAGTACATCGTCGACAACCTGTTCGTCGGCAACAAGCTCGCCACCGCGGAGCTGATCACCTCGGACGGCACGCGGCTGGACCTGCGCCACATCCGCTCGCCGATCGTGGTGTTCTGCTCCTACGGCGACAACATCACGCCGCCGCCGCAGGCGCTGGGCTGGATCACCGACCTGTACCGCGACGACGGCGACGTGCTCGGCCACGACCAGACCATCGTCTACGCCACGCACGACAGCATCGGCCATCTCGGCATCTTCGTCTCGGGCAGCACCGGGCGCAAGGAACACCGCGAGTTCGTCAGCAACATCGACCTGATCGACGTGCTGCCCGCCGGCCTCTACCAGGCGCAGATCAACGACAAGACCGCCGACACGCCGGGCGGCGGCCTGGTCGACGGCCCGTACATGCTCTCCATCGCGGTGCGCGGCATCGAGGACGTGCGCAAGATCGTGCAGCCCGACGCCGAGAGCGACTGGCGCTTCGCCACCGCCGCGCGCGTGTCCGAGGTCAACCTCGGCCTGTACCGCAGCGTGCTGCAGCCGCTGGTGCGCGCCTGCGTGACGCCGCAGTCGGCATGGTGGACGCAGGCGCTGCAGCCGCTGCGCGTGTCCTACCAGCTGTGGTCGGACCGCAGCCCGCTGGCCAGCGGCATCGCGCAGATGGCCGAACAGGTGCGCGAGCAGCGCGAGCCGGTGCCGGAAGACAACCCGCTGCTGCTGATGCAGAACGTCTGGTCCGACGCCATCGTGGCCGCGCTCGACCAGTGGCGCGACGTGCGCGACGACGCCTGCGAGAAGACCTTCGAAGCCATCTACGGCAACCCGTGGGTGCAGGCGCTGGCCGGCCTGAACCACGCCGACGGCGCGGCCGCGCGGCAGCATCCCGGCACCACGCCGGAACACCGCGCCTTCGTCGCCGCGGAGATGGAAAAGCTGCGCGGCGAGATCGGCAAGGGCGGCCTGCTCGAAGCCGGCGTGCGCGCCATGCTGTACATCCTCCACTCGCAGGGCGAGGCGGACGAGCGCCGCTTCAACCTCGCGCGCTCGCTGCACGCCGCGCACGATGCCCAGCACGGCAAGGCCCGGCCCGGCCTGCACAACGCCGAAGGCCTGGCCGCCTTCAAGCAGATGGTGCGGCGCCAGGCCAGCCTGCTCCGGCTCGCGCCGGAAGCGGCCATCGACGCCGTGCCGGCGATGCTCGCGGGCGCGCCCGCCGCCAGCATCCGCGAGATGACGCACACCATCGAGACCATTTCCACCGCCGTGCCGCTCGAAGCGGACGAGCAGCGCGACCTCGCGCGGCTGCTCGGCATGTTCCGCGCGGCGGCGGACGCCGGCGCGCCGCGCGCGCTCGCCGGGCCGGCCCCGGCCCCCGCCAAGCGCCGCGTGGCGCGGCGGCCCGCGCCGGTGGTCGCGGGGACCAAGGGGCGGCGCACGTAGCGCTGGCCGGCCGCGCGCATCGTGCTCGCGGCCGGCTTTGCTTCCGGCGCGGTTAGCGGTATCTTCCTCGCACGCGGGCTGGCGATGTGGCGCGCGGCGCCGGCCGGCGCCGTCGGCTAAGCCAGCCCCGCATTCCGCATTCACGCTGCCGCCCCGATGCAAGCTGCCACCACCCGCCCCAAGCACTGGCTCCTGCGCGAACTGCGCATCGGCGTGCCGGTGGCGTTGGGCGTCGCGCTGTTCTTCAGCGCGCTGTACCGCGAGCCGTTCGGCATCAACCTGGTCTATTCGGCCTGCATCACCGCCACGGTCCAGGCGCTGATCCAGGCCGGCCGGCACGGCCTGCTGCGCCTCGGCTTCCGGCAGGACGCGCCGGCGCCGGGCGGCCGGCCCTGGCCGGGCTGGCGGCTGATGTTCCCGTGGGTGCTGGTGTCGGGCATCCTGGGCTATTTCGGCGGCAGCGCGCTGGCCGCGTGGCTCACCGGCACCGGCGGCAGCCCCGCCGAGCTGGCGCGCAATCCGCGCGCGCTGATGGTCAGCACGATCGTGGTGGCGGCGCTGTCGCTCGGCATCAGCTATGTGTTCTACACGCGCGGGCGCCTGGCCGCGATGGCCGCGCGCGAGCAGGCCGCCATGCGCAGCGCGGCCGAGAACCAGTTGCGCCTGCTGGAATCCCAGCTCGAGCCGCACATGCTGTTCAACACGCTGGGCAACCTGCGCGTGCTGATCGGCCAGGACCCGCAGCGCGCCCAGCTCATGCTCAACCAGTTGATCGCCTTCCTGCGCGCCACGCTGGAGGCGTCGCGCTCCGGCCCGCATCCGCTGTCGTCGGAGTTCGCGCGCATCGCGGACTACCTCGGCCTGATGCAGGTGCGCATGGGCCCGCGCCTGCGCATCGCGCTGGACCTGCCGCCCGAACTCGCCGGCCTGCCGGTGCCGCCGCTGCTGCTCCAGCCGCTGGTGGAGAACGCCATCAGGCACGGCCTCGAGCCCAAGCTCGACGGCGGCGAGATCCGCCTCGCCGCGCGCCGGGACGGCAGCGCGCTGGTGCTCACCGTGCGCGACACCGGCATCGGGCTGCGCGTGACGCCGCTCGCGCCGGCGCCGGGCGCATCGTGCTTCGGCACCGCGCAGGTGCGCGAGCGCCTGACTCAGCTGTACGGCAGCCGCGCCGGTTTCACGCTCGACAATGCCGCCGACGGCGCCGGCGGCACGCTCGCCACCGTGCGCCTGCCGCTGCCCTGAACTCACCACCGCGCGTCCCATGCAAGCCACCGCCCTCATCGCCGAAGACGAAGCCCTGCTCGCCGCCGACCTGCGGGCCGAACTCGCCCGCCTGTGGCCGGGCCTGCGCATCGTGGCGACCGTGGGCGACGGCGCGGCCGCGCTCGCGCAGGCGCTCGAGCTGCAGCCGGACCTGCTGTTCCTCGACATCCGCATGCCCGGCATGTCCGGGCTGGAAGCCGCGCAGGCGCTGGCCGAGGACTGGCCCGCCGACGGCAAGCCGTTCCCGCTGCTGGTGTTCGTCACCGCCTTCGACAACTACGCGCTGCACGCCTTCGAGCAGGCCGCCGCCGACTACATCCTCAAGCCCGTGCAGCCCGAGCGCCTGGCCAAGGCCTGCGTCCGCCTGCAAGCCGCGCTCGCGCAGCGCGCGCAGGCGCCCGCGTTCGACGCCACGCTGGCCCGGCTGCGCGCGCTGCTCGGCGCCGGCGCGCCGCTGCGGCCCGCGCCCGCCGCCGAGCCGCTCAAGCTGATCCAGGCCAGCGCCGGCAGCACCATCACGATGATCCCGGTGGCCGAGGTGATCTACTTCGAAGCCGACGACAAATACGTGCGCGTAGTCACCGCCGCCGGCCAGCACTGGATCCGGATGTCGCTGCGCGAACTGCAGGCGCGGCTGGACCCGCGGGTCTTCTGGCAGGTCCACCGCGGCACCGTCGTGCGCGCCGACGCCATCGCCACCGCCACGCGCGACGATGCCGGCAGGCTCACGCTGACGCTGCGCGGGTGCGCGGACAAGGTCGGGGTCAGCCGGCTTTACGCGGAGCTGTTCAGGGGCATGTGAGGCGCGCGCGGCGTTGCCGGCGTACCGCCGGCGCGGCGCTCATTCCTGCCGGCGCGCTTTCGCCTCCATCTCGCGGATCAGCGCCCGCGCCTCGTCGCCTTCCGGAATCGGCTGGCCGCCGTCGCGCCAGCGCACCGCCGCCTTGAAACCCTCCGCCTGCGCATAGCGGCGGAACCACAGCCCCTCCGGGTTGTGGCGCGTGATGCCGTCGAACACCGTCGCCATCATCTGCGTCTGCTCCAGGCCCATCGTCAGCATCACCTGGTTCACCACCATCTTGTGCATCGCCAGGTGCGCGCGCGGCACGCCCGCGATGCGCCGCGCCAGCCGCATCGCCGCCGCATCGAGTTCGGCCGCCGGCGCGGTCTCGTTGGCCAGCCCCCACGCCAGCGCTTGCCGCCCGTCGATGGTGTCGCCGGTGAACATCATCTGCTTGGCGCGCGTCGGGCCCAGCCGGAACGTCCACATCGCCGTGGTCGGGCAGCCCCACACGCGCGTGGGCATGTAGCCGATGCGCGCATCCTCGGCCATCACCAGCAGGTCGCAGCTCAGCGCGATGTCGCTGCCGCCCGCCGCCGCATAGCCATGCACCTTGGCGATGGTCGGCTTGCTGCAACGCCACAGGCTCATGAAGTCCTCGGTGTTCCGCTTCATGCAGGCATAGTCCACCATCGGGTCCCACGGATACTGCTCCTGCTGGCACGGATGCTCGATCGACTGCTGCGCCGTGTCGGCCAGGTCATAGCCGCCGCAGAAACCCTTGCCCGCGCCTTCCACCACGATGACGTGCACCTCGTCGTTGGCCTGCGCCCATTCGACCGCCGCGCGGATCTCGCGCGGGGTGTCGTCGTTGATCGCGTTCAGGCGCTCGGGGCGGTTCAGCAGCAGGCGGGCGATGCGGGGGGATTGCGGGTCCTGGTCGATGCGCAAGGTGGTGAACGTGGGCATGGCGGTTTCCTCGGTGGGAGCGGCAGGGGGCAGGGGCAGGCTAGCACCGGAGTGGTTCGACGGTAAATAGTGGTTGTCGTGCAGGGGCGGGCCGCTGCTGCCCGGGGCGAAATGCCGGCGCGCAGGGTGTTGCATCCGCTGCGTGGTGTTGCGCCTGCTGGACGCGGACGGCGCCTGGCCTCTGTCCCGCACGCGGCAGAAAGAGGCGCGCCGAGGGCGCGCCCGCTATCCCGTCATCCGCCCGGGCACGCGCCGCCGCGCGCGATGCCCGGCCACGCCGCCCTTACTGCTTGACCACCACCGGCAGCCGGTTGCGCTCGGTCAGCGAGCGCAGCAGGCCTTCCACGCCGCCTTGCTGGATGATCTCGTTGAACTGCTGGCGGTAGGTCTGCACCAGCCAGGCGCCCATCACGTTGAGGTCGTACACGCGCCAGCCTTGCGGGGTCTTGTGCAGGCGGTAGTCGATCTGCACGGGCTGGCCGCTGGCGGTGTCGAGCGCGACGGTGCGGACCACCACGTCGGTCTCGGTGGGCTCGAAGCGCGAGGGCGGGTAGGCGATCTGCTGGTCGGGGCGGAGCTGGGCGATGGCGCCGGCGTAGGTGTGGATCAGCAGTATCTTGAATTGCTCGATGATCTGGTCCTGCTGCTCGGGCGTCGCCGTGCGCCAGTAGCGGCCCATCGCCAGCTGGGTGGTGCGGCGCAGGTCGGTGTAGGGCAGGATGTCGCGGTTGACGATGGCGGTGATGCGCGGGATGTCGTCGGGCGCCACGGCGCGGCTGCGCACTTCGTTGAGCACCTGCTGCGTGGCGGTCTGGATCAGGGCCTGGGGTTTCGACTGGTCGTCGATCTGCGCGAAGGCCGGGCTGGCGAAGGCAGGCAATGCCGACAATAGGGCAATCAGGAACAGTTTCTTCATGCTGGGACCCCGCGTGGAAGGCGTCATGCTGCATTGCATTGTGCGCGATTTTGCCGCGTTCGGCCATTGGCGGTGGCGGCAGCGGGGCATGTGGCGGGATCGTGCGGGGCGCGCGCGGTGGCGGGTCCGGCGCGCGAAGGCAGCGTGCGCGGTCGGGGCATGGTGCTTCGCCGTGCCCCGGCACGGCATGGACGCGCAGGCCGCGCAGGCCGCGCGGGTGGCGGCGGCGGCCAAAACGCGCTCCCGCGCACGGAAGCGCGCGTTGCCTCAGGCGTCCACCAGCACCTCGAATCCGCCAAAGATCATGCGCTTGCCGTCGAACGGCATCTCGCCGTGGTCCTTCAGGCGCGGGTCTTCCATCGCGGCTTTCATGCCGGCGTCGCGGGTCTTGCGGTCGGGCCATGTGATCCACGAGAAGACCACGGCTTCGTCGTCCTTGCGCTGGACGGCCATCGTGAACGAGGTGAGCTTGCCTTCGGGCACGTCGTCGCCCCAGCACTCGACGAGGGCGAGGGCGCCGTGGTCCTTGAACACGGCGGCGGCGGTTTGGGCCATCTTCTTGTAGGTTTCGCGGTTGGCGATGGGAACGGGAACGACAAATCCATCGATGTATGCCATGTCGGATCTCCTTTGCTTGTCGACGTACGGGTGATTGGCGGACGCGATGCGGCCCGCTGCCCGGACGACGATTCAGTGTGGGCGAAATCGACAGGCGGGGCGCAACTTTTCTGCGGGGTGACGCCGCGGGCGGTTTTCAGCCGAGCGGCAGCAGGTCCCGGAACGAGGCTTCGATGTGCGCCACCAGCGACGGGCTGGCGGTGTCGTTGAGCAGGACCTGGAAGGCGTCGAACACCAGTTCCACCGCGGCGCGGTCGGTGGCTTCGACGAGCCGCGCGCGCAGCGGGTGGTCCGCGGTGCCGAAGGTGCGCGCCATCACGTCCATCAGGTACATGCGCGCGGCGGCGAGGGAGCGTTTCCTGGCGGCTTCGGCGGGGGCGGGCGCGGGCGCCGGCGTTGCTGCCGGCGCGTGCTCGCGCGGTTGGGGCGGCGCGGCCTCGGCCCGGTCGCCCGCCGCGCGCGCCGCGAGCTGGACGAGGCCGCCTTCGATCAGCTGCGCGACGGCGCTGGCGTCGAGGCCGAGCTGACCGGCGCGGCTGACCATGTCGGCCATGCTGGTGCGGCCGTCGATCATGATCAGCAGCGCGCGGCTGCGCCGGTCGAGCGCGCCGGTCCGCTGCCCGAGTATCTCGCGTCCGGCTGCCGTTTTCTCCAGCAATCCAGCGTGATCTTGCATGGCTCGTCCTCCCCAGGATGGCGCCGAGGCTAGTGGCCGGAGGTGACAGCGGCATGACAGCGCGGCGCCGCGCCGGCGGGTGATGCCGGGCGCTGTCGGGTGCGCGCGGGCCTTGTCCGGCGCGCCGTGGCGGGTTGCGGGGCGGATGCGCGCGGCGCGGCGGTCGGGCGTGGACGTATCCCCCCACTTGTGGGGGGCGGCCGGGATGGGGCCCGCGCAACGGCGCGTCATCGCTCGGTCACACTCGTTTAGCAATAATCACTGCGCACGACTATACGTTCCGTTTAAAACGGGCAATTTTCCCTTTATATAGGGCTTGAAACGCTTGCAGACAGGGGCTTGAGCATGACCATCCGTCATCGCATTACGTTATTGGTTGTCCTGATGTTCGTGGCACTGGCGGCGATAGGCGGCTACGCCGTCTACCAGACCCGGGCCGGGGCTTCGGAGGTGAGGCAGGTGACGGAGGGCGTGGTGCCCAGCGCGCTGGCGTCCGCCGACGTGGTATCGCTGGTGAAGGATGTGCAGCTGGCCACGATGGCGCTGGTCTACGCGCCGGACGGCAACCTGGTGGCGCAGGCGCAGGACGAGCTCAAGGCCAAGGAAGCCGCGCTGCGCGAGGCGCTCGCGCGCCAGGCCAGGGGCGCCAACGGGCAGGCGCAGAAGGGCCTGCTGACGCAGGCCGGCGAGAGCCTGGACAACTACTTCGGCGCGATCAACGAGACCGCCGAGATGAAGGCGGCGGGCCGCAACGAGATCGCGCAGGCCTTCCTGTTCGCCAACGTGGCGCGCTATCGCGACGAGATGGAGAAGATCGTCGACACGCTGCGCGTGGAGAAGAACCGCGAGAAGGACGAGGCCATCAGCGGCCTGAACGGCAAGCTGGCGACCACCGCCACCGCCATCGGCGTGGTCAGCGGCGTGGCCATCGTCCTGCTGACGGCGATCGGCGCGCTGCTGTACCGGCAGATCACGCGCCCGCTCACGCGCATGCAGGCGATGATGAGCGAGATCGCCACCAGCCAGGACTTCACGCGGCGCGTGCCGGTGGGCCGCATGGACGAGATCGGCCATTCCATCGTGGCGTTCAACCAGATGATCGAGAAGATCCAGGAGAACGCCGCGCTGCTGCGCCAGAAGACCGCCGACATCCAGGCCATCCTGCAGAACATGCAGCAGGGCATCCTGACGGTGGTGGAGGGCGGCACGGTGCATCCCGAGTATTCGGTGTACCTGGAGCAGATCTTCGAGACGCCGGACATCGCCGGGCGCGACTTCATGCAGCTGGTGTTCGCCGGCACCGACCTGGGCGCGGACGCGCTGTCGCAGATCGACGCGGCGGTGGGCGCCTGCCTGGGGCAGGACGCCATCAACTTCGTGTTCAACCAGCACCTGCTGGCGGGCGAGGTGGCGCGGCGCATGCCGGACGGCCGCGTGAAGATGCTGGACCTGAGCTGGTCGGCCATCACCGACGACGCCGACACGGTGACGCGGCTGATGCTGTGCGTGCGCGACGTGACGCAGTTGCGCCAGCTCGCGGCCGAGGCCAGCGAGCAGCGCCGCAGCCTGGAGATCATCGGCGAGATCCTCGCGGTGAGCCAGGAGAAGTTCCACCAGTTCATCGAGAGCTCGACCACCTTCATCCACGAGAACGAGCGCATCATCCGCCAGTACTCGGAGGCGGACAGCGCCGCCATCGCCGCGCTGTTCCGCAACATGCACACCATCAAGGGCAACGCGCGCACCTACAACCTGCAGCACCTGACCGACGTGGTGCACGAGACCGAGCAGCGCTACGAATCGCTGCGCCAGTCCGACGAGGACAGCGCCTGGGACCAGGACAGCCTGATGCAGGAACTGGCGCGCGTGCGCGAGACGGTGGAGCGCTACGCCAGCATCAACGCGGTGAGCCTGGGCCGGCGCGGCCCGGGCCAGGGCGCCGGCCAGGGCGCGGCGCCGCTGCTGGCGGCCAGCAAGGAGCGCATCCGCGAAAGCCTGCGCCTGCTGGAAGCCGCGAACCCGGACAACCTGCACGACCTGGTGTCGATGCGCGCCGCGGTGCTGCGCACGCTGCGCCTGCTCGAGACCCAGAGCTTCGGCGAGGCGCTGGCCGGCGTGCTCGATTCGCTGCCGTCGCTGGCGGCCGAGCTGGGCAAGGAGGCGCCGGTGGTGCGCATCCAGGACAACGGCTACCGCGTGCACGAGGAGGCCGGCGCGCTGCTGGAGAACGTCTTCACGCACCTGCTGCGCAATGCCATCGACCACGGCATCGAGGCGGCCGAGGCGCGCCGCGCGCACGGCAAGCCGGGCGCGGGCCACATCGACATCGAGGTCGGCGTGGACCAGGACGTGCTGCAGATCACGCTGAGCGACGACGGCCGCGGCCTCGCGCTCGACCGCATCCGCCGCATCGCCGCCGAGCGCGGCTGGATCGGCGCCGGCGACGAGCTGGCCGACACGGCGCTCGCGCAGTTCATCTTCCGCCCGGGCTTTTCCACCGCGGCGGCCGTCACCGCGGTATCGGGGCGCGGGGTCGGCATGGATGCCGTGCACGACTTCCTGGCGCGCGCGCGGGGCAGCATCGAGCTGCGCTTCACCGACGACCGCGAGGGCGCTGCGTTCCGCCAGTTCCAGACCATCGTCTGCCTGCCGGACCGGCTCGCCGTGGACAGCGTCGCCATGCTGGCGGACGCCGCCGCCGGGCAGGCCGAGGCCTCGGCCGCCAACGCCATCTGACGCTGCTCAACGAGAGGAATTGCTTGTGATCGGACTGTATCTGTTGGCCGCCCTCGCGGGCGGCGTGGCAACCGCGGTGCCGGCGCTGCTGGCGCACCGCTTCTGCAAGGCGCGCGCGCTGGCGCGGCTGCGCGCCGACACCGAGGCGCGGCTCGACGCGCTGACCCGGGACGGCGCCGGGCAGCGCGAGCACGCCGCGCGCGCCGCGCAGGAAACCCAGGCGCTGCAGGCGCAGCTGCAGCAGCTGCGCGAGGAAGCGGCCCGCCGGGCCGAGGCCGCCGACGGCCAGCGCGCGGCGCTCAAGGCCGCGCAGGACGAGCGCGACCAGTGGGCCGGCCAGGCCCGCCGCATCGCCGACGAGGCCGGGCGCCTGCGCGGGCTGGCCGCCACCTTCGAGCGCTGGCACGAGCAGATGATCTCGCTGATGGCGCGCAACCAGGCCATGCACGAGCAGAACCAGGAACTGTCGTCGATCGTCAGGCACGTGGTGATCGTCTCGCTCAACGCCTCGATCGAGGCGGCGCGCGCGGGGCAGGTGGGACGCGGCTTCGCCGTGGTGGCCGGCGAGGTCCGGGAGCTGGCCGCGCGCTCGGAGGCGCTGTCCAAGAGCTACAGCGACAGCCTGCACCAGAACGACCTCACCACCACCGCCACGTTCCAGGACATCCAGGCCGGCGGCAAGATGATCACGGCGTCGCTGAGCAGCGTCGAGGCGCTGGCCAGCCAGTTCCATGCGCGGCTGCACTGAGCATGGACGGACGGGATCGGGCAATCGTCATCGGGCAATCGGCATCGGACAGCGGGCATCGACGTGATCAGTTCCAGCGCACAGCATAGTTTCGAACGCATTTTCCACCGCGCGGCGCAGTCGCGGCTGCCCGCGCAGGCCGGCGACGCCTGCGTCGTCACGCCCGCGCCGAAGGGCCTGGCCGGCGAGCGCGCGCATGGCCGGGCCGACGCGGAGGTGGTCGTGCTGACCATCTCGTCGGTGGTGTTCCGGCTGATGCTGGTCCTGCATTTCGAGGACGACGAGGCCACCCGTGCGTATTTCATGCCCGACGGCGCGCAGGGCGCGCTGCGCGAGGCCTTCGTGGAAACCGGCAACCTCTGCTGCGGGGCCATCAACCAGGACCTGCTGCGCCATTTCCCGGACCTGGGCATGTCGACGCCGTACGTGCTGAGCGCGCACTGCGTGCCGCACCTCGACGGCCTGAAGCCGGACTATCGCGCCGCGTACAACGTCTCGATCAACGGCACCGTGCAGCTTGGCGCGACGGTGTGCGTGTTTACGAGCGCGCCGCTCGACTTCGTGGCGGACGAAGACGCCGTCGAGGAAAGCGGCGGGGAACTAGAACTGTTCTGACCAAACAAGACAGGGGAAAAAAGTGGCAAAGATTCTCGTGGTGGATGACTCCGGCACCGTGCGCGACGAAGTGGCGGGCTTCCTGAGAAAGAACGGGCTGGAGGTCGACACCGCCGTGGACGGCAAGGACGGCCTGGCCAAGATGAAGGCGGGCTCCGGCATCCGGCTGGTGATCAGCGACGTCAACATGCCCAATATGGACGGCCTGACGATGGTGGAGAAGATCCGCGGCGAGCTCGGCAACAAGACCGTGAACATCGTCATGCTGACCACCGAAAGCAGCCCGGCCATGAAGGACCGCGGCAAGGCCGCCGGCGTCAAGGGCTGGATCGTCAAGCCGTTCAAGGGCGACGCGGTGCTGGACGCGTTCCGGAAACTGGCGGGCTAGGTACCCGGCCTGGGGCCGCCGGCGCGCGGCGACGCGCCCGGCGGCCTGCCGCGCTCAAGCGCTTACTTCACTCCCAGCCGCCACAGCGAAGTCACTTCCGCCGCGCGCGCCGCGTGCAGCGGATCGGCCGGGTCGGCGGCCTTCGGGTGGTGCGGCTTGACTTCCAGGCGCCCCAGCACCTTGAGGCCGGCGGCGTCGATCCAGCCCAGCAGCGCCTCGCGCGTGCGCAGGCCGAGGTGCTCGGCGAGGTCCGACAGCAGCAGCCAGCCTTCGCCGCCGGGTTCGAGGTGATCGGCCAGCCCCGCCAGGAAACCCTTGAGCATCTGGCTGTCCGGGTCGTACACGGCGTGCTCGATCGGGGAGTTGGCGCGCGCCGGCACCCACGGCGGGTTGCAGACCACCAGCGCGGCGCGGCCTTGCGGGAACAGGTCGGCCTCGATGACCTCGACCGGGCCGTCCGCGCGCAGGCGCTTGATGTTGTCGCGCGCGCAGGCCAGCGCGCGCGGGTCCTGGTCGGTGGCGATCACGCGCTTGACGCCGCGCTGGGCCAGCAGGGCCGCCAGCACGCCGGTGCCGGTGCCGATGTCGAAGGCCAGCTCGGCGGCCCCGGCGGGCAGCTGGGCCTTGGCCACGAGGTCGATGTATTCGCCGCGCACCGGCGAGAACACGCCGTAATAGGGATGGATGCGCTCGCCCAGCGCGGGGATCTCCACGCCCTTCTTGCGCCATTCGTGCGCGCCGATCAGGCCGAGCAGTTCGCGCATGGTGGCCACGTAGGGCGCGTCGGCCTCACCGTGGGCTTCCAGGCAGGCTTCGCGCACGTCGGGCGCGCGGCGCAGCGGCACGCTGTGGTCGGCCTCGAACGGCAGCAGCAGCATGCCGAGCGTGCGGGCGCGCTGGGACTGGGCCTGGCGGTGCAGGTGGAACGCCTCGGTGGCGGTGGGCTTGGCCTGGCCCTTGTTGCGGTGCGCCTTCTTGGGCTTGTCGGCGCGCCGGGCCAGCGCCTGCAGTAGCTGGCGGGCGTTCTGGAAGTCGCCGCGCCAGAGCAGGCCGGTGCCTTCGCAGGCCAGCCGGTAGGCGGTGTCGGCGCTGGTGGTGTCGTCGGCGACGACCACGCGCCTGGGCGGCGGCATATTGGATTCGGAGCGCCAGTTGGCGCTGCGTTCTTCGCCGTCTTCGGTCCAGTGGATGGTGCTTTGTACTTGATTCGTCATATCGGGTTCAGGCCAGGTTCGGTAAGCCGGCCCCGCGCGGGGAGCAGGAGCGGAGGCGGGGATCGGCAGGGCGCGCCAGGCCGGGGCGCGCCGCCGGCACCGGGCGGGCCGGTGCCGTTGGGGAAATCAGAGTTCGTAGGCTTCGTGGTCGCCGGACATGGCCTGCTCCACCAGCTTGCGGTTCAGCGTGGGCGAGAACAGCTCGATGAAGGTATACACGAAGCTGCGCAGGTAGGCGCCCTGCTTGACCGCCAGGTGCGTCACGTTGGTGCCGAACAGGTGGCCGGCGGGAATGCCGCGCAGGTTGCGGTCGCGCTCGGCGTCGTAGGCCAGCCCGGCCACGATGCCGATGCCCAGGCCGATCTCCACGTAGGTCTTGATGACGTCCGCGTCGATGGCCTCGAGGATGATGTCCGGCTCCAGGTGGCGCAGCTCGAAGGCCTTGTTGATCTTGGGCCGGCCGGCGAAGTTGAGGTCGTAGGTGATGATGGGGTAGGCCATCAGGTCTTCCAGCGCCAGGTGCTTCTTTTCCAGCAGCGGGTGGTCGGGTGGCGTGACCACCACATGCTGCCACTGGTAGCCGGGCAGCGAGACCAGGTTCTTGTCCGCCGAGATGCCCTCGGTGGCGATGGCGAGGTCGGCCTGGTCGTGCAGCACCATGTCGGCGATCTGGCTCGGGTTGCCCTGCTGTATCGAAAGGCGCACCTTGGGGTAGCGCTTGGTGAACTCGGCGATCACGCGCGGCAGCGCGTAGCGCGCCTGCGTGTGGGTGGTGGCGATGGTGAAGTTGCCCTGGTCCTGCGCGGCGTAGTCCTTGCCCACGCGCTTGAGGCTCTCCACTTCCTGCAGGATCTTCTCCACCGACACCAGGATGCGCCGGCCCGGCTCGGTCAGGCTGCGGATGCGCTTGCCGTGGCGCGTGAAGATGTCCACGCCGAGCTCTTCCTCGAGCTCGATGATGGCCTTGGATACGCCTGGCTGTGATGTGTAGAGCGCTTTTGCGGCTTCGGTCAGGTTGTAGTTCTGACGTACTGCCTCACGCACAAAGCGGAACTGGTGCAGATTCATATAACTGGTGTCGTATAAACAAACAACTTCTTATTAGTTTGAGATATGAGGCCAGTTTATTACGATTCTCGGACTTTGTTAACGAATGGTCGGATTCTCCGCGCGCGCCTGGCTTCCCGGCGGCCCGCGGCGCTCACCGGCCCGGCGCGCGCCCCATGTCCCTTGCCTATACCGTTTCCGGTCTGCTAGTAGGCGTCCTCGTCGGTCTGACCGGGGTGGGAGGGGGCTCGCTCATGACGCCGCTGCTCACGCTGATGTTCGGCTTCTCGCCGGCCACCGCGGTGGGCACCGACCTCGCTTTCGCCTCCATCACCAAGGGTTTCGGCACGCTCGCGCACCGCGCGCACGGCCACGTGCAGTGGCAGGTGGTGCGCCGCCTGTGCATCGGCAGCCTGCCCGCGGCGGCGGCGGCCATCCTGGTGCTCAAGAGCGCCGGCGAGCTGAACGCGCAGTGGCTGTACGCGATCCGCATGGCCATCGGCGTGTCCGTGATCCTGACCGTGCTGTCGCTGCTGTTCCGCAGGCAGATGCTGGACTGGCTGGCCCGCAACCCGCGCTTCCACCTCCAGGGCCGCGCCCAGGCCGTGGCCACCGTGCTGGTTGGCGCCGTGATCGGCGTGCTGGTGACGGTGTCCTCGATCGGCGCCGGTGCCGTGGGTGCCACCCTGATCCTGCTGCTCTACCCGAAGATGAAGCCGGCCGAAGTGGCCGGCACCGACATTGCCTACGCCGTGCCGCTCACGGCGCTGGCCGGGCTGGGCCACGTGTGGCTCGGCACCGTGGACTGGAATCTGTTGCTGTCGCTGCTGGTGGGCTCGATCCCCGGCATCTGGCTGGGCGCGCAATTGTCGCGGGCGCTGCCCGAGCGGCTGGTGCGCGCCGCGCTGGCAACCACGCTGACGCTGGTCGCCATCAAGCTCGTCTCCTGAATTCAACGCCTTACCGCATACACCGAATACTGAACGGACCCACACCATGTATCAGTACGACCAATACGACCAGCGCATCGTCAACGAGCGCGTGGCCCAGTTCCGCGACCAGGTGCGCCGCCGCGTCTCCGGCGAGCTGAGCGAGGAAGAGTTCCTGCCGCTGCGGCTGCAGAACGGCCTGTACATGCAGCGCCATGCCTACATGCTGCGCGTGGCGATTCCGTACGGCCTGCTGTCGAGCAGGCAGATGCGCATGCTGGCCCACATCGCGCGCACCTACGACCGCGGCTACGGCCATTTCTCCACCCGCCAGAACATCCAGTACAACTGGATGGACCTGGAGCGCGTGCCCGACGTGCTGGCCGACCTCGCCAGCGTGGAAATGCACGGCATCCAGACCTCGGGCAACTGCGTGCGCAACATCACCACCGACCAGTTCGCCGGCGTCGCGCCGGACGAGTCGCTGGACCCGCGCGTGCTGGCCGAGCTGCTGCGCCAGTGGAGCACGTTCCAGCCGGAATTCGCCTTCCTGCCGCGCAAGTTCAAGATCGCCATCACCGCCGCGGCCGACGACCGCGCGGTGGTGCAGATGCACGACATCGGCATCCACGCCTACCGGAACGCCGACGGCGAGACGCGCCTGCGCATCCTGGCCGGCGGCGGCCTGGGCCGCACCCCGATCCTCGGTTCGGTGATCAAGGAAGACCTGCCCTGGCAGCACCTGCTGTCGTATGTGGAATCGGCCATCCGCGTGTACAACCGTTATGGCCGCCGCGACAACAAGTACAAGGCGCGCATCAAGATCCTGGTCAAGGCCATCGGCGTGGAGAAGTTCGCGCAGGAAGTCGAGGAAGAATGGCAGTTCAGCAAGGACGGCCCCGCCACCATCACGCAGGCCGAGTTCGACCGCGTGGCGCAGTACTTCGCGCCGCCCGCCTACGACAAGCTGGCCGACACCGACGCTTCCTATGAAAAGCACCTGCTGGACGACAAGGCCTTCGCCCGCTGGGTGAGCCGCAGCGTGCATCCGCACAAGGTGCCGGGCTACGCGGCGGTGACGCTGTCGACCAAGCCGGGCGTGGTCTCGCCCCCGGGCGACGCCACCGACGCGCAGATCGAGCTGGTGGCCGACCTCGCCGACCGCTACGGCTACGGCGAGCTGCGCGTGGCGCACGAGCAGAACCTGGTGCTGCCGGACGTGAAGAAGCGCGACCTGCACGCGCTGTGGCAGGAAGCCAGGAAGGCCGGTCTGGCCACCGCCAACGTGGGCCTGCTGACCGACATCATCGCCTGCCCGGGCGGCGACTTCTGCTCGCTGGCCAACGCCAAGTCGATCCCCATCGCGCTGGCCATCCAGCAGCGCTTCGATGACCTCGACTACGTGCACGACCTCGGCGAGATCTCGCTGAACATCTCGGGCTGCATCAACGCCTGCGGCCACCACCACATCGGCAACATCGGCGTGCTGGGCGTCGACAAGGACGGCGAGGAGTGGTACCAGGTCACGCTCGGCGGCGCGCAGGGCAACGCCAGCGCCATCGGCAAGGTGATCGGCCCGTCGTTCAAGGCCGAGGAAATGCCCGACGTGGTGTCGCGCATCATCGACACCTTCGTGGCCAGCCGCCACGAGGACGAACGCTTCATCGACGTGCTGGGCCGCGTCGGCATCGCGCCGTTCAAGGAACGCGTCTATGCGGACAAGCAGCGCGAACGCGCCGAAGCCTGAGCACCGGAGAAACACGACATGGCAAAGATCATTCAACTGCAACGCGGCGCGCAAGGCACCAACCCCGTGCCGGTCATCCTCGACGATGCCTGGACCGTGCTGCGCGGCGCCGAAGGCCAGCCGCTGACCGACGAGCAGATCGCCGCCGCGGCGCAGGGCAAGGACCACGTGCTGTTCCCGCTCGCCGCGTGGCTCGCGCACAAGGACGGCGTGCTGGCCGGCCGCGCGGCCGACATCACCGGCGTGTGGCTGGCGCCCGAGGACGAGCCCGCCGACGCGCAGGCCGCGTTCGCCAGCGTGTCCGTGGTGGCGGTGGACTTCCCGGTGTTCCGCGACGGCCGCGGCTTCTCCACCGCCTACCTGCTGCGCACGCGCTACCACTGGGCCGGGCAGCTGCGCGCCATCGGCGACGTGCTGCGCGACCAGCTCAACTTCATGAAGCGCTGCGGCTTCGACACCTTCGCCGTGCGCGCCGACAAGAACATCGAGGACGCCATCAAGGGCTTCACGGAATTCACCGTGGCCTATCAGGCATCGGTGGACGAGCCGCTGCCGCTGTTCCGCCGCAACCGCGCCGAAGCGCTGGGCAGGGAAACGGCATGAACGGGATCTCCATCGTGGAGGTGCCGGTGAGCGTGCCGTCGCCGCGCGCCGATGCGCCCGAGGCCGAGGCTTCGCTGTCGTCGCTTTCGCCGCTGCGCCCGCCCGTGCTGTGGACGGCGCCCGAATACACCGGCAGCATCGCCGACCTCGAAGCCAAGGAGCGCGAGCTGGGCCAGCGCCTGGCCGGCATCGCCGGGCGCTTCTTCCGCGCGCGCTTCGCCTCCAGCCTGGCCGCCGAGGACATGGTCGTGACCGACGCCATCCTGCGCGGCGGCGAAGCCGTGCGCGCCGGCATCCGCGTGTTCACGCTGCAGACCGGCCGCCTGCACGCCGAGACGCTGGCCGTGCTGGACGCGGTCAAGGCGCACTACGGCTACGACATCGAGCAGTTCACGCCGGACGCCGAGGCCATCGAGAACTACCTGAAGAAGAACGGCCTGAACGCCATCTACGACAGCGTGGACCTGCGCAAGAGCTGCTGCGGCATCCGCAAGGTGGAGCCGCTGAACCGCGCGCTGTCGCACGCCGACGCCTGGCTGACCGGCCAGCGCCGCGAGCAGGCGGTCACGCGCGCCGAGCTGCCGCTCGAGGAAATCGACGAGGCGCGCGGCATCCCCAAGTTCAACCCGCTGGCCGACTGGACCGAGGCCGAGGTGTGGGCCTACCTGAAGCGCCACGGCGTGCCGGTCAACGCGCTGCATGCCAAGGGCTATCCCAGCATCGGCTGCGAGCCGTGTACGCGCGCGGTGCGCGCCGGCGAGGATGTGCGCGCCGGGCGGTGGTGGTGGGAAAGCCGCGACTCGAAAGAGTGCGGGCTACACGAACAGAACATCAAGCATTGAGGCCGAGAACGACATGGGCATCATGAACGAACTGAAGGGCGCGCCGGACGTGGCGCACCTGCTGCAGGTACAGAACGACCATCTCGACAAGCTCGAGGCGGAATCCATCTACATCATCCGCGAGGTGGTGGCGGAGTGCCGCAACCCGGCCCTGCTGTTCTCGGGCGGCAAGGATTCCATCGTCATGCTGCACCTGGCGCTCAAGGCCTTCCGCCTCGGCGAGCGCAAGACCGAGCTGCCGTTCCCGCTGGTGCACATCGACACCGGCCACAACTATCCGGAAGTGATCGCCTTCCGCGACCAGCGCGTGGCCGAGCTCGGCGCGCGCCTGGTGGTGGGCCACGTGGAAGACTCGATCAAGCGCGGCACCGTGCGCCTGCGCAAGGAAACCGACTCGCGCAACGCGGCCCAGGCCGTGACGCTGCTGGAAACCATCGAGGCGCACAAGTACGACGCGCTGATGGGCGGCGCCCGCCGCGACGAGGAAAAGGCGCGCGCCAAGGAACGCATCTTCTCGTTCCGCGACGAGTTCGGCCAGTGGGACCCCAAGGCCCAGCGCCCCGAGCTGTGGAGCCTGTACAACGCCCGCATGGCGCCCGGCGAGCAGATGCGCGTGTTCCCGATCTCCAACTGGACCGAGCTGGACGTGTGGCAGTACATCGCCCGCGAGGAGCTGGCGCTGCCGCCGATCTACTACGCGCACGAGCGCGAAGTGGTGCGCAAGAACGGCCTGCTGGTGCCGGTCACGCCGATCACGCCCAAGCAGGACGGCGACGTGAGCGAAGTGCTGTCGGTGCGCTTCCGCACCGTGGGCGACATCAGCTGCACCTGCCCGGTGGCCAGCGTGGCGGCCTCGCCGATCGAGATCATCGCCGAGACGGCCGTGACCGAGATCACCGAGCGCGGCGCCACGCGCATGGACGACCAGACCAGCGAAGCGTCGATGGAACGCCGCAAGAAAGAAGGCTACTTCTGACACCGGACGCATACGCGGGCACATCGCGCCGTTGCGCGGGTGCCCGTGCACCGATGCACACGTCGCCCCCGCGCGCCTGACGCCGCCTCCCGCATCTGCGCCGGAGCGAGCGCCCCGGGGGAAACAAAGGATCTGAACATGAGCAACCAAGCATCACACCAAGGCCTGCTGCGCTTCATCACCGCCGGCTCGGTCGACGACGGCAAGAGCACGCTGATCGGCCGCCTGCTGTACGACAGCAAGGCCGTATTGTCGGACCAGCTGACCGCGCTGACCAATGCCAAGAACAAGCGCACCGCCGGCGAGCAGATCGATTTCTCGCTGCTGACCGACGGCCTCGAGGCCGAGCGCGAGCAGGGCATCACCATCGACGTGGCCTACCGCTACTTCTCCACCGCGCGCCGCAAGTTCATCATCGCGGACACGCCGGGGCACGAGCAGTACACCCGCAACATGGTGACGGGCGCGTCCACCGCGCATGCCGCCATCGTGCTGGTCGACGCCACCCGCGTGAGCGTGAACGACGGCCGCGCCGAGCTGCTGGCCCAGACCAAGCGCCATTCGGCCATCCTCAAGCTGCTGGAGATCCAGCACGTGATCGTGGCCATCAACAAGATGGACCTGATCGAGTACAGCGAGGAGCGCTTCGACCAGATCCGCAACGCCTACACCGAGCTGGCCGGCCAGCTCGGCCTCAAGGACGTGCGCTACGTGCCGGTCTCGGCGCTGCGCGGCGACAACATCGTGCACGCCAGCCAGGCCATGCCGTGGTACGCCGGCGAGCCGCTGCTGCCGCTGCTCGAAGCGCTGCCGGTGGAAGAGCCCGCGCCCGAGGGCGACGCCGCGCTGCGTTTCCCGGTGCAGCTGGTGATCCGCCAGGACGGCGCCCAGGCCGACGATTTCCGCGGCTACGCCGGCCGCGTCGAGGCCGGCACCGTGCGCGTGGGCCAGAAGCTGCGCGTGCTGCCCGCCAACCGCGACGCGGTGGTGGCCGAGGTGCTCACGCCCAACGGCGTGGCGGAAGCGGCCAGCGTGGGCGAGACCGTCACGGTGCGCCTGTCCGAGGACGTGGATGTATCACGCGGTGACATGTTCGTCGCCGCCGGCGCGGACAGCGTCTCGGCCAAGAAGCTGACCGCCGACCTGTGCTGGTTCGACGACGAATCGCTCAACCCGGCGCGCAAGTACGTGCTCAAGCACACCACGGCCACCGTGTTCGCGCGCGTGGCGTCGGTGGACCGCGTGCTGGACGTGCACACGCTGTCGCACGAGACCGGCCGCCGCGACATCCGCCTCAACGACATCGGCTCGGTGCAGCTCTCGCTGCAGAAGCCCATCGTGTGCGATGCCTACGGCGATAACCCGGCCACCGGCGCGTTCGTGCTGATCGACGAAGCCACCAACCACACGGTGGCGGCGGGCATGATCCGTGCATTCGCCTGAGCGGGTATCGGACAAGCAGGCGAAGGTCAAGGAGCAAGTCATGGGCAAGGTCTATCTGATCGGCGCGGGTCCCGGCGCCGCGGACCTCATTACGGTGCGCGGTGCACGGCTTTTGGGCGAAGCCCAGGTGGTGCTGCACGACGCGCTGGTGTCGCCCGAGATGCTGGCGTGGTGCCCGCAGGCGCAACTGGTGGAAGTCGGCAAGCGCTGCGGCCAGCGCTCCACCGCGCAGTTGTTCATCAACCGCCAGATCGTCGACATGGCCGGCAAGCATGAGCGCGTGGTCCGCCTCAAGGGCGGCGACCCGATGCTGTTCGGCCGCGCCGACGAGGAACTGCAGGCGCTGGAGGCAGCCGGCATCGAGTACGAGATCGTGCCCGGCATCACCGCCGCGCTGGCGGCCGCGTCCGCCATCCGCAAGCCGCTGACCAAGCGCGGCGTGGCGCGCAGCGTCGCCTTCGCCACGCAGAGCAAGGCCGCCGACACCGTCGACGTGGAAGCCGACGTGAAGGCCGATACGCTGGTGTACTACATGGGGCGCGACCAGGCGGCGGCCATCGCCGCGCAGCTCATTGCCCACGGCAAGCCGGCCTCCACCCCCGCGTGGGTGGTCGAGGCGGCCACCTCGCCGCGCCAGCGCAGCCGGGAGTTCACGCTGCGGCAGATGGCGGCGGGCGAGGCGGCAGCGTGGATTGATCCGTCGCAGCCCAGTTTGTTGATGATCGGGGAGGCGTTGGGGAGGAGGGGGACAGAGGGGTTGCGGGTGGAGGGGGTTACGCGGGCGGCATAGGGGGGTTGGGGTTTTTGCTTCAACTTCAACTGCTTAACGTCGAAGTCAAAAGCTTAAAGTCAAAGGCTT
>NZ_BBQM01000021.1 GCF_000876015.1 Cupriavidus basilensis
CGGTCGCCCGAGGTCGCGGCGTGGGCGTCGTTGCCCGAGGTCGCGGCTTCTTTGCTGGCCTCGAAAGCAATACGCAGCCATTCCTTGCTGATCCGCGTGAGCGCGCCGGCCATGCCGCCGGTGAACACCACGTTGCCTTCTTCGAACTTTACTTTTTCGCCGTCCAGATCGATGACCTTGGTGCGATCGACCTCGACGAGCTGCCACACTGCATCGTGCGCGCTGCTCAGCAGCCCGTAGTGGCCGATGCCGTCCAGCAGACCGTGCAGTCCCTGGCCGCAGACCGGCTTCGGATTCCAGTCGGGGCACTTCACGGGACCGCTCTCGGGCCACTGGAAGCCGTTGCGCGAAACCCGATTCTTGTCGCTGGTACGAATTACCAGCGCGGTGTTGTTTTTCGCCATCGTGGTGTCCTCCTAGGTGGGTTTCGTGGTCAGGCCAGCGCGTCCTCGGGATTCACTTCGCCGTCGATGACCTTGTTGACGAAGACCAGGAACTCCGGCCACTGCTCCTTGCTGAGCTCGGTGGCCTTGGTCACGCCGAAGCGGGAGAGCGTGGCGATAGTCGCTTCACGGCCCTTGTCCTTCGACAGCAACAGCACGCGCGGCTTGATGTCCTTCTCGTAGTCCAGCGCCGGCGCGGCGTCGGGCTTCGGTTCGCCGGAAGATTTCGACGTGGTCGACGCAGACGCTTGCGACGACTTCGGGGTCGTAGCCGAGCCGGAGTCCTGCGCGTTTCCCGCGGGCGTCGGTGCTGCTGCTGCGGTGACGGGCATGTCCTGGCCGGCCAGGTACTGCGCGGCGGCGAGCGCGTCCTGCAGGCTCGCGGCGGTGGCGTTGAAGGTGGCTTCCGAACCGTCGCTGAAGACACGACGGACGTGCACGGCAACTTCCTTGATGTTGGGAACTGCGGACATGGGTAGTTCTCCTTGTCGGGATGTGGGAGGGTTACTGCGGGGTATCGGGGTGGGTCAGCACGAAGGCTTCGAACTGCGCGTCGTCCAGATCGGTGACGTCGGTCCAGTCGGGGTAGCACTGGCGCAGCACCACGGCGGGCAGCCAGCGGTAGTCGGTGCGCGCAGGATTCGCGCAGTAGCGGAATCCCTCGGCCTGAAGGGTGGTGGTGCTCATCGTCCTGCCCCGTGCGGTTCGTTGTGTAGTATTGCTTGACATGACGGAGTGTAGCGAAACTATCGCTTATGTCAAGCATGACTTCACAACAAGGGCAAGAAAAAGCCCGCTCGGGGCGGGCTGTGCTGCGGGAGTTACAAAACCGCTATCTTATTCTGCTGTTTCTTGCGGGGGTTCGCTGCCACCGTAGAGGATAGCAACGTAGTCCCGGAGCGGTTTCGCCAGCAGACTTTCTGGCGAAGTCGAGGTGAACGACGCAATGCGGCTGCGCGCGACGATCGATCGCGAACTGATTCGTTTTTCTGAGCCTGTCTCGTAGACCGCGATATCGACAGCCATACGGCTAGGGCGCCCGGACCATTCGGTAGCCCGTTGCTCCCACTGCACGACCACTGGGACCACCGTGTAGCGGGCGCCTACTTTTCGGGCAGATTCGAACGCAACACTGCGATTCTCGACGCGTTCGCCGACATCCACGCCGGCGGCTTTCTTGGAGAGCTCGCGAGCCAGCGTGCTGGCCACTAGGCGCCCGCTTCCGCCATACTCTTTCGAGCCGTAAGAGCCATCTGCGGGGACCGCCACATACACGGAACCCGCAGAATCTAGCGGCCTGACTGTAGATTGCGCATCTGTCGAGAAAGATTTGTAACTTGCGGTACAACCCGTCGCTAATAACAAAGTAGCGCTGAGGACCATTATTGTTTTCATGATGGATATCTCCCTGTCTATTCCGGCACCCACTTTCCGATGATTACGCCGATTATAGTGTCCTCGTCCTTAAGTTGCTCTATCCCATCCGGCCACTTTTTGTTGAGCGCCTGGATCATGCGTTTATCGTTTTCAACCAGTAACTGTCGAAAAAGTGTTTCTCCCGTGTTTTCCTTGTGAACGAGAACCATGCTTCCGCTCGCTGCTGTGTGCGCGGGGTCGACTGCTATGAAGTCGCCTTGGCTGTAGGATTTTGATCCGGTTGGGTCGTACATGCTTTGCCCAGGCACGATAGTAATGAATGCGTCCGGGCTGTGCGCAAAGGGGCATGGGATGCGTTCGATAACGCATCGCTCCTTTTCTTCTTCCGTCATCTTTTCCCTCCACTTGGCGGCCTCTCCGATGTCAATCAAAGGGAGGCCGAGCTTTCGATGTACAGGGAGATGAGGGCTCGTTTCTATGCTACTGCTGGCTGGGTTGCCATTAAGCAGATAGTCCAGAGTGGTGCCGAAGAGCTTGGCCAAACGGGAAAGTTTATCTTGATCAGGGCGCGTATCGCCCCGTTCCCACGAGCCTACAGCGCTTCGTGTGATGCCGAAAACGTCTCCAACTTGCTGGAGCGTCATTTTGTTCTTGAGGCGTAGAGCCCGGATTTGGTGGCCGACATTCATGGTAAGGGTAACTTAACACTTGTTTGTGTAGCGTTGCTTCTATATTCTGTGTAGCATTACTTTACTTTAAGGAGATGCTACACATGAGAACCAACGTTCACTCCGATGAGCTGCGGCGCGCTATCGATGAGGTCGGCGGCGCCGTTGCGGTCGCCACTCTGCTTGATGTCTCGCGGCATGCCGTCTACGACTACATCCGCCGTGGGCGCGTGCCCCCCGAGCACTGCCCAACGATCGAGCGCTACACCTCCGGCCGTGTTCGATGCGAACGGCTCAATCCGTCCGTCGACTGGGCCTACCTCCGCGCCCACGCCGCCCCGGTCATGCCCGAGCAGGAGGGCTGAGCCATGTCACGTCATGTATGGGACCCCCACGAAATCGAAGTGGTACAGCTTTTCTATGCCGACTCGCGGACCGAGGACATCGCTCGGGCTCTCGCGATCCCGGTGAATACCGTCTACCGGCTGGCAGCCAGGCTGGGGTTGCGCAAGACGGAAGCCTATCTGGCCAGTCCGGCTGCGGCTCGCCTGGATGGTACCCGTGGCTCGGCATGCCGCTTTCTGCCGGGTCAGGAGGCCTGGAACAAAGGTTTGAAAGGCAGCACCGGCAAGCATCCGAACTGCCGGCGCGCCCAGTTCAAGAAAGGACGCACCCCAGAAGAGTCCCACAACTATGTGCCGATCGGTAGCGAGAAGATCACCAAGGACGGCTATCTCGAGCGCAAGGTGACGGACGACCAGAACATCGTTCCGGCGCGCCGTTGGGTGGTAGTGCATAGGCTGGTCTGGGAAGCCGCGCACGGTCCTGTTCCTGCCGGCCACGCAATCGCGTTCCTGCCAGGAAGGCATACGACGGATGCAGCGCTCATCACGCTCGATGCGCTCGAGCTCGTCAGTCGCGCCGAGCTGGCGCGCCGCAACCATCCCCGCAATAAGTCCCCCGAGCTCGCCAAGCTGGTGCAGCTCAAAGGCGCGATTACACGCCAGGTCAACCGTATCGTTCGCGAGGCAAAGGAAAAGCAATCATGAGCTCCAACAACATCACCACGGTGCGCCAGCACCTTCTCGACACCCTGGCCGACCTGCGCAACCGCGAAACCCCCATGGATATCGACCGGGCTCGTGCCGTGGCCGATGTCGCCCGTGTCCTGGTCGACAGTGCCAAGGTGGAGGTCGACTACCTGAAGGCGACCGGTGCCAATGTCGCCGATTTCTTCGAAGGCGAAAAACCCGCAGAAGATCAAACCAAGCTGCCGGCGGGGATCACCGGCGTGACGCGTCACCTCATTCGGTGATAGGCCGTGAACCGATGACCATCTCCCTTACCCGCCTGACCAACGACCGCGCGCAGCTCACCAAAGTCTTCTCGCTCGACGCCGACGGCCGCGTGGTCAAGCACACCAAGGCTTTCCTCGCGCACGGCGAGGTCGAGCGCATCGAGGTGGCGGACCTCCACGGCTTCGCCGCGCTGCTGCAGTCCCTCAAGCACAACCAGGCGCTGGCCTACGGCCTGACCGTCAAGCCGCGCGCCACGGTCGTGACCAAAGACGTGATGCACGAGCACCCCGGCGCCATCGCGCGCAGCCGGGACTACTTCTCGTTCGCCGCGGGCCCGGCCATGTTCATGTGCGACCACGACGCGGATCACGCTTCCGACCCGCTCAACAGCGCCGACGCGCTGCGCGACGCGCTCATCAAGGCGTGTCCGGCGCTGTCCGGCGCGCCGATGCTGTGGTGCGCCAGCAGTTCGTCGTTCATCGAGCGCAGCGACGGCGGCGCACCGGTGACAGGGCTGCGCGGCCAGCGCATGTACATCCCGTTCCTGCAGGGCACCGATATCGAGCGCGCGGGCGCCGCGCTCTACGCCTACACGTGGCTGGCCGGCTACGGCCACTACCTGGTGTCGAAGAACGGCCGGCTGCTCGACCGCTCGATCATAGACGGCTCGGTCTACCAGCCCGAGCGCATCGACTTCGCCGCCGGTGCCATGTGCCACCCGCCCCTGGTGCAGCGCCGGCCGGACCCGAAGATCTGGAACGGTGGCGCCGAGGCGTTCGACTCCCGGCTCATCCCCGACCTCGATGCGCAGCAGCGCATCCAGCTGGCCGAGATGCAGGCCGCGGCGCGCGCGCGCGTCAGGCCCGAAGCAGACCGCGTGCGCGCGGCCTACATCGAGGACGAGGCCCAGGGGCTGGCCGTCACCCAGGACATCGATATCGACCGCGCGCGGGAGATCGTGCGCGCGGCCCTGGAAGACGAGACGCTCTACGCCGAGTTTGTGCTCATGCCCGAGGAAGGCCGGCCCGTGACCGTGGGCGAGGTGCTGGACAACCCGGCCCGCTGGCACAACAAGCGCTTCGCGGACCCCTGCGAGCCGGGCTACCGCAACGACCGGCGCGTGGCCTGGCTCAACCTGCGCAGCGGCGGGCGACCGTACCTGTGGAGCTGGGCGCATGGCGGCATCCGCTATGACCTGGTGCGCCAGCCGCGGTTGCTCAAGCTGCAGGCGGGCGAGATGTCGCGGCTCGCCGACGACTCGCTCGACATCCTGCGCGCGCAGGGCGAGGTGTTCGACTTCGGCGACGGCGCCATCGCGCGGGTGGCCGAGGGCCGGGTGCACATCGCCACGCCCACCTGGATACTGGACTACCTGGGCCGCGTCATCCGCTTCGAGCGCTTCGACGGCCGCGCCAAGGACTGGGTGCCGGCCGACGCGCCCGAGAAACTGGCCAAGTTCATCTGCGACCGCACCGGCGAGCGCGGCCTGCCCAAGCTGACCGCGGTCATCACGGCGCCCACGCTGCGCCCGGACGGCACGGCGCTGGACATGCCGGGCTACGACGAGGCCACGGGCCTGCTGTTCCTGTCCGAGGAACGTGACCCGCTGCGCGTGCCGGTGGCGCCGACCTTCGGCCAGGTGCAGGAGGCCTTCGCCGAGCTGTGGGCCCCGTTCGCCATGTTCCCGTTCGCCGACGACGAGTCGCGCGGCGTCATGCTGGCCGCGCTCCTGACGGCGGTGCTGCGCCGTGCGATCCCGACCGCGCCGGGTTTTGCCTTCGACGCGCCGGCGGCCGGCACCGGCAAGACCAAGCTAGCGCAGTGCGTGGCCGTGCTGGGCGGCAACAGCGCCGCCGTGTACGCGCCGCCGCGCGACGAGCCCGAGGCCTCCAAGGCGCTGTTCTCGCTGCTGCTGGGCGGCGCGGGCTGCGTGATCTGGGACAACCTGGTGCGCCCGCTCGAGGGCGCCGTGCTCAACGCCTTCCTGACCGCGGCCGAGTTCAGCGACCGCGTGCTGGGGGCCAGCAGCAACAAGACGGTGCCCAACCGCGCCATGTTCATCGCCAGCGGCAACAACCTGACCGTGCGCGGTGACGCGTGCCGGCGCATCCTGCGCTGCCGCATCGACGCGGCCAGCGAGACGCCGTTCCTGCGCTCGTTCCCGTTCGACCCCCTGGTCAAGGTGCGCGACAGCCGCCAGGTGCTGGTGCGGGCCGCGCTCACGGTCCTGCGGGGCTACCAGACCCTGGGCGTGCCGATGGGCGAGGGAGAGCTGGCCTCGTTCGAGGTGTGGGACCAGCTGGTGCGCCAGTGCGTGGTGTGGTGCGCCGACATGGGCGTCGGCGGCGCGGTGGGGCTCAAGGACCCGGCGGCGTCCACCCTGCGCGCGGCGGACGAGAACCCGGAGAAAGTGCTGCTGGGGCGGGTGATGGAAGCGTGGCTTGGGGTGTTCGGGGACCGGGCGGTGACGGCGGCGGAGGCGCTGCGCGGGGAGACGGACAGCCTTGAGGAATCGCCAGCACGCGAAAAATTGCGGGAAGCGGTAGAGGAACTATCGGACGGAGACCGCAATTTTTCCGCACGTAGGCTTGGAACCTACATCAGCAAACATCGTGACGAGATCGTTAATTCGCAATTTTTTGCAGGTTCGCTAGACACCGACAAAAAAATCATGAAATGGAGGGTTGAAACTGCGGGGTGACGTTCTTTTTCCCGGGGTCTACGGGGTCTTACGGGTATGTTTTTAGCTGATGTACGGAAACTGTCAGTGTGACAGTTTATATAAATGGACTGAATTCGTACACGTAAGACCCCGTAGACCCCGGGACACGCTCAATCCGCAATTTCTTGCAGGAAAGGAGTTCACCATGACCAAGCGCACGGTAGCGGTCAACGATCAGGGCATGCGTATCGGCGAGGACCATCCACGGGCCAAGCTGACCGACGCCGACGTCGAGCGCATGCTGCAACTTCGCGCTGAGGGGATCGGGTACAAACGCCTGGCCGCGATCTTCGAGTGCTCGCCGTCCTGCGTGCGCTACATCGTCAAGGGTCTGCGCCGCGGGCAGCCCGCAATGGGGTGGCGTGTCGTCGAGAGCGGGTAGGGGTGCACATACCTCGCGAAGAGCGTCGGATACTGCGTGGCATGAAACTTACCCCGGAAAAGCTGACCGCCTTCTGCGCTGCCCTTGCCGAGACTTGCCAAGTCGGCAAGGCGTGCAAGGCTGTCGACATCTCGCGGCAAACTGCGTACCAGTGGCGATCCGAGATGCCCGACTTCGCGGCCGCCTGGGACAGCGCAATGAAGGTCGGCGTCACCGCCCTCGAGGACGAAGCGCATCGCCGCGCCTTCGAGGGTGTCGATAAGCCACTGGCCCACCAGGGCCGCTTCACCTACCTGTTCCGCGAGGTCAAGGACGCGGACGGCAATCCGGCTCTTGACTACCACGGTCTGCCGAAGATGGAACCCGTACTCGACGAGCACGGCAACCACAAGGTGGCCGCGGTGCGCGAGTACAGCGACACGCTGGCCATTTTCCTGCTCAAGGCCCACGATCCCGAGAAGTACCGCGAAAACAGCAAGGTCGAGCTCAGTGGCCACCTCGCGCTCAACGAGATGAGCGACGACGAGATCCGCGCCGAGATCGCCGCGCTGGGTGTCGCCGGCGTGCTGCAGGGCGCCACCCATGCCGACGACGGGAGCGACCTCGCGTAATGGTCTGCCAACGATGCGGCAAGAACCGCCCCTCCGCTGACTTTTACCCTCGCAAACGCGGAGGTACCGCGCGCACGACGACCTGCAAGATGTGCGTGAGTAAAGCCAACGCGAGCTACTACGCCAAGAATCGCGCCGCCGTGCTCGAACGGGTGAAAGCGCGAAAGCTGGTGTGACGAGCGATGGGAGCGACCTCGCGTAGCGAGCGGGCGCGCCTGGAGCGCGCCCTGCAACTGGCGCGCGAGTTCAAGCGGCGCCACCCGTGGACCCCGCTGCCAGGCCCGCAGACGATGGCCTACCAGTCGCAAGCCAAGATCATCGGCTACGGTGGCGCGGCCGGCGGCGGCAAGACGGATCTGGCCTGCGGCAAGGCGCTCACGCGCCACCGCAAGGCCATGATGCTGCGCCGCGTGGGCACCGAGCTCACGGGCATCGAGGACCGTCTCGAAGAGCTGATCGGCAACAAGCTCGGCTACAACGGCCAGAAGAAGATCTGGCGCACCCAGCGCCCCGACGGCCGCCCCCTGCAGATCGAGTTCGCCAGCCTGCCCAACCCGGGAGACGAGCGCGGCTATCAGGGCCGGCCACACGACCTGCTCGTGTTCGACGAGGCGGCCAACTTCCTTGAGGGCCAGGTGCGGTTCCTGCTGGGCTGGCTGCGATCCGTGGACCCCAACCAGCAGTGCCAGGCCCTTTTGTGCTTCAACCCACCCACGAGCGCGGAAGGCCGCTGGATCATCGATTTCTTCGCGCCCTGGCTGGACCATAAACACCCATGCCCGGCCGCGCCCGGCGAGTTGCGCTGGTTCGCGATGGTGGGCGGCAAGGAGATCGAGGTCGTGGACGGCACGCCGTTCCAGCACGACGGCGAGACGATCACGCCCGAGTCGCGCACCTTCATCCCCTCGCGCATCGCGGACAACCCTTACCTGATGGGGACCGGCTACATGGCAACCCTGCAAGCACTTCCCGAGCCACTGCGCTCCCAGATGCTGTACGGCGACTTCCATGCGGGCATGGAGGACGATGCCATGCAGGTGATCCCCACCGCGTGGGTGGAGGCGGCGATGGCCCGCTGGAAGCGCCGCGAGGTCAAGCCGCGCATGGACTCGATGGGCGTCGACGTGGCGCGCGGCGGCAAGGACAACACGATCATCTCGCGGCGGCACGGCATGTGGTTCGACGAACTGCTGGCCTATCCCGGCACGCAGACCCCGGACGGCCCCACCGTGGCCGGCCTGGTGATCGCGGCACGCCGGGACAATGCCCCGATCCACATCGACGTGATCGGCGTGGGTGCGAGCCCCTACGACTTCCTGCAGCAGGCGGGCCAGACCACGATCGGCGTGAACGTGGCCGAAGGCTCGACCGCGACCGACAAGTCCGGCCGGCTCACGTTCCCCAACCTGCGATCCCAGTACTGGTGGCAGATCCGCGAAGCGCTGGATCCGGCCGCGAACAACGGCATCGCGCTGCCGCCCGACCAGCGGCTGCTTGCCGACCTGTGCGCGCCGCGGTGGCGCCTGCAGGGCAAGGCGATCTGCGTGGAGAGCCGCGACGAGATCATCAAGCGCATCCAGCGCAGCCCGGACTATGCCAGTGCGCTGATCCTGGCCCTGATCGACACGCCGCGGCGCGAGGACCTGCCGGGTGCACATACCTCCGGCGCACCGCCATACGATCCGTATGCCACGTTGATCCCGCGTTGAGCGCTGGCTATGGCAGCCCGAGAACCTGAGCATGGACTACGACAACCGAGAATTCCCGACGCGTCGCCGCGTCGCACTGGACCGCTCGCCGGAAGACCGGCGCAAGTGTGGCTGCTGGGTAGCCGCAATCCCGTTGATCGCTGCCGGCGTGAGCGCTGCAGCCACGGTCTATTCCTCGAACCAGCAGCGCAAGGCCGCGGAGAGCGCGGCCAAGGCCAGCCAGCAAGCCGCGACTGCGGCGCCGACTACCACGCAGTCGGCCAAGGCGCCCAGCACGCAGGTGCAGAACAACGCCGCCGGCATCGACAACTCGGCCGTGAACACGGGCGCGGGCAACACCCTGCTGACCGGCGCCACGGGCGTGGACCCCAACCAGCTCGGCCTCGGGCGCAACACGCTCGGCGCCAACACGCTGCTGGGAGGCTGATGCGCATGTGCACGCCCGCCATCATGGACCCGGCCGGCATCTTCAAATCGGCGCCGCAGATCGCTGACCCGCTGGGGCTTTCGCGCACCCGGGTGGGCGATCCGCTTGGGCTCATGAAGAGCACCTGGGCCGAGTCCGATGCGGTCAACAAGCCGAAGGACGCCACCACCGGCGCGACCACACAGACCGCCACCAGCGCCGCCCAGGCGCCCAAGTACGCAGGCGCAGCCACTGCCGGCAACGCTGCTGGCGCCTCTGCCAGCGCCGGCAGCACGCTGCTCACTGGCCCCGGCGGCGTGCAGCTGGACCCCAACCAGCTCGCGCGCAATGCGCTCGCGCTGGGCGGCAACACCCTGCTCGGAGCGTAAATGGCCGACTACTCGCCCACCGCGCCGACCATCCCGAACCTGCGCCGCCGCTACGGTGCGCTCGATACCGAGTGGACCTCGTGGCGCGGCGTGTACGGCCAGCTGTCGGACTTCGTGTTGCCGTTCGCCGGCCGCTTCGAGGAAACCGACCGCAACCTGGGCAACCGTCGGTACGGCAACATCTACGATTCGACGGCCACCCGCGCGCTCAACGTGCTCGGCGCCGGGCTGATGTCCGGCATGTCGAGCCCGGCGCGGCCGTGGTTCCGGCTGGGCACCGCCGATCCGGATCTGGCCAGCTTCCAGCCGGTGAAGCTGTGGCTCAACGACGTGCAGCGCCGCATGCTGGACCTGTTCCAGCGCACCAACGTCTACCAGTTCCTGCACTCGGCCTACCTCGAGCTGGGCCTGTACGGCACAGCCGCCACGTTCCTGGCCGACGACTTCGACAGCGTGCTGTACGGCTACCCGCTGACCTGCGGCGAGTACCGGATCAGCGCGAACTATCGCGGCGAGGTCGACACGCTGGCTCGCAAGTTCCAGAAGACGGTGGCGCAGATGGTGCGCGAATTCGGCCTGGCCAACTGCAGCCAGGCGGTGAAGAGCCTGCACGCCGCCGGCAACTACGATGCGTGGGTGACGATCTACCACCTGATCGAGCCGCGCGCGGACCGCGACACGCGCAAGGGCGACGCGGCCAACATGCCGTTCGCGTCCTGGTACTGGGAAGAGGGCGCCGAGAGCGACAAGTCCTACCTGCGCGAATCGGGGTTCAAGACCTTCCCCGCGATCTGCCCGCGCTGGCAACTGTTCGGCAGCGACATCTACGGCAACTCGCCGGGCATGGTGGCGCTGGGCGACATCAAGCAGCTGCAACACGAGCAGCTGCGCAAGGCCGAGGCCATCGACTTCCAGACCAAGCCGCCCCTGCAGGTGCCGGCCGCGCTCAAGAACCGCGATGTGCAGATGCTGCCCGGCGGCGTGACCTACTACGACGGCGCCGGTACGCAGTCGAGCATCCGCACGATGTTCGACGTGAACCTCAACCTGTCCTACCTGCAGGCCGACATCCAGGACGTGCGTCAGCGCATCAACGCATGCTTCTTCGTGGATCTGTTCCTGATGCTGCAGGGCCAGGACCAGACGCAGATGACTGCCACCGAGGTGGCCGAGCGCCACGAGGAAAAGCTGCTCATGCTCGGCCCCACGCTCGAGCGGCTGCACGATGAGGCTCTGAACCCGCTGGTGGAGCGCGCCTTCGCCCGCATGCTGTCGCTGGGCCTGCTGCCGCCGCCGCCGCAGGAGATGCAGGGGCAGGAACTGAACGTGGAGTTCATCTCCATGCTGGCGCAGGCGCAGCGCGCTGTGGGCGTGAACAGCACCGACCGGTTCGTCATGGGCCTGGGCACCATCGCGCAGATGAAGCCCGAAGCACTCGACAAGGTGGACGCCGACCAGTACGTCGACCTCTACGCCGACCAGCTCGGCGTCGACCCCCGCATCATCGTCGGCAACGAAAAGGTGGCCCTGATCCGCCAGCAGCGTGCCCAGCAGCAGCAGGCCGCCGCGATGGCCGCCGCCACGCAGCAGATGGCGGCCACGGCCAAGGATCTGGGCTCGATCGATACCGCGCAGCCGAATGGCCTCAGCGACCTGATGAACCTGACCAGCGGCTACACCCTGCCGCAGTCCTACCAGTAGGAGCCGCAGCATGATCGACCAAACCATCGAGCAGGAAATCGTCGCCAAAGGCAAGACCGCGTCGCGCGTCACGCCGGGCGACATCGAGGCGAACATCGCCAGTGAGCATTACTTCACCGGTGCAGAAGGAAGGTTCGGTGCCATCGTCAACGAAACGTACGTTGGAACGGAACTTCCACGGGTTGACGATGGCGATTTAGAGCCCTTGGATCTTCTGACGTTCTGCGTGCTCGTGCTGCGCAACGGCTTCACCGTGACCGGCGAGTCAGCCTGCGCGAGCCCGGAGAACTTCGACGCCGAGATCGGCCGCAAGATCGCGCGGCAGAACGCGGTGCAGAAGATCTGGCCGCTGATGGGCTACGAGCTCCGGTCCCAACTGGCCGATCGTCGGGGAGACTGACATGCAGCTCGTGTCGATGAAACTCAGCCCGGCCGAGGCGAAGGAAGAAAGCGGTATCGCGCCGTCCGCAGAGGACGCGCCGCGCTACCCGTATGGCCTGTGTCTGGACCTGGACGACGAAACGCTCAAGAAGCTCGGCATCACCGACATGCCTGCCGTGGGCAGCGCCATGCAGCTGATCGCCCGCGTGCGCGTGACCCGCATCTCGCAGTACGAGAACCAGGAGGGCGCCGACGCCTGCCTCGGGCTGCAGATCACCGACATGGCCCTGGAGCCCGCGGCGCCGGCCGCGCGCAGCGCCGGCGATATCGCCACCAGCCTCTACGGCTAAGGGTGCACATACCTCCGCCCGCGGCCCTTATTCTCCGAACACATGACCGGCTACAACCCTATGGACACGCGGGCGCAAGAGCGCGCCTCCCAGGAGCGGGCGAAGCAAGCCCAGCAGATGGAGCGTGCCCTTTCGGATGACCTCAACCGGATCATGAGCAACAAATCGGGCCGGCGGTTCGTGCTCCACCTGCTGAATCTGGCGGGCACCTACCGCTCCTGCTTCGACCCCAATGCGCTGCAGATGGCGCGGATGGAGGGGGAACGCAACGTGGGGCTGAAGCTCCAGGCGCTGATCGAGGCAGTCTGCCCGGACCGCTATTTGGAAATGCTTTCGGAGCATATGAAGCATGAACGAAGCAACGACCGGCCAAACGCAAACTGATCCCGGCGCAACACCCGCCGACGGCGCGGCCGCGACGACTGTCCTCACGGACGGCACCGCAGCACCCAGCGGCGAGCAGCAAGCAGCATCGCAGACCGAGGCCCAGCCGGGCGACGGCCAGCAGCCCGGTGCCAAGGAAGGGGAAGCCAAGCCCAAGGAGGGCGAGGAAACCCCCGCAGCCAAGGCACCCGAGCAGTACGAGGACTTCGCCGCGCCCGAGGGTGTGGAGATGGACGCGGAGCTCACGGGCGAGCTGAAGACCATCGCCAAGGAACTGGACCTCACGCAGGAGCAGGCGCAGAAGCTGGCGGATCTCGGCGCGAAGCACGCGCAGAAGATCACCGGCGCGCAGACCGAGGCACTGGCCCGTGCCCGCGAGACGTGGGCCGAGGAAGCCCGGGCCGACAAGGAATTCGGCGGTGCCGAGTTCGACGCGAACATCGCGGTGGCCAAGACGGCCGTCGACCAGTTCGTGAGCCCTGCGCTGAAAACGATGCTGAACGAGACCGGTCTCGGCAACCACCCGGAGTTCATCCGGACGTTCGTCAAGATCGGCAAGGCGATCAGTGAAGACCGGTTCGTGGGCGGGAAGGGTGCTGCGGCGCCGCGCTCGACTGCAGACCGTCTGTATTCGAAAACGACATCGAAATAAGGAGCCTTCGACATGGCGACCCTTCCGAGCAATGGCGGCGCAGTCACCCTGACCGACTTCGCCAAGTCGATCAACCCCGACGGTTCCGTCGCGGATGTGATCGAACTGCTGACGCAATCGAACGAAGCGCTGCTGGACATGACGTGGAAGGAGGGCAACCTGCCCACCGGCCACCGCACCACGGTCCGCACCGGCCTGCCCACCCCAACGTGGCGCAAGCTGTACCAGGGCGTGCAGCCCACCAAGTCCAAGCGCGCGCAGGTGGACGACGCCTGCGGCATGCTGGAAGCGCGCAACGAGGTCGACAGGGACCTGGCCGACCTCAACGGCAACAGCAGCGCGTTCCGCCTGTCCGAAGCCCAGGCCGAGGTCGAGGGCATGAACCAGGCCCTGAGCCAGGCGCTGTTCTACGGTGACACCACCGTGACCCCGGAGCGCTTCACCGGCCTCGCGCCGCGCTACTCGTCGCTGACCGCGCTCAACGGCGGCAACATCGTCGACGGCGGCGGCACCGGCTCGGACAACGCTTCCGTGTGGCTCGTGGTGTGGGGCGAGAACACCGTCACCGGCATCTACCCCAAGGGCTCGCAAGCCGGGTTGCAGCACCAGGACCTGGGCGAGATCGACGCCTTCGACCAGCAGACCCCGCCGGCGCGCTTTCGCGCGTACGCGGACCTGTGGAAGTGGAAGTGCGGCATCACGGTGCGCGACTGGCGCTACGCGGTGCGCATCGCCAACATCGACATCTCCGACCTCGTGGGCCAGACCGGCACGCAGGCGCCGACCGCGGCCACCGCGCTGCTCAAGCTGCTGATCCGTGCGATGGCGCGCATCCCGATGATGGGCATGGGCAAGCCGGTGTTCTACGCCAACCGCACGGTCAAGGAATGGCTGTCGATCGCCGCGCTGGACAAGTCGCAGAACGCGCTCGGCATCCGCCCGGCCATCGACCAGTTCGGCCAGGTCGTGCCGGGCAGCCTGGGCAACGGCACGCTGACGTTCCAGGGCGTGCCCATCCGCACGGTTGACCAGCTGCTGTCCACCGAAGGCCGCGTGGTCTAAGCGCCAACCGAAAACACGGAGTCGACACCATGATTCTCGATACCCAAGAAACGTTCTCGCTGGCGCAGTCGATCGCGGCGGCGGCCGGCGATGTGGTCTCCACCAATGTCTACGACACCGGCGCGCCGGCGGACGTGGGCATCGGCGAAGAGATGTACCTCTACGTCCGCATCGGCACCACGGTCACTTCCGGCGGCGCGGCCACCGTGCAGGTGGTGCTGCAGACCGACGACAACGTGTCGTTTTCCAGCCCGACCGAGTACCCGATGTCCAGTGCGCTGGCCCTCGCGGCGCTGTCGGCCGGCGCGGAAATCGTCAAGTCGCGTCTGCCCATCGGCCTGGAGCGCTACCTGCGCGTGGTCTACCGCATCGGCACGGCCACCACCACGGCCGGCGCCGCCGATGCGTTCCTGACCAAGGACGTGCAGGCCAACAAGCCCTACGCCTCGGGCTTCACTGTTCAGTAAGGAGACACCAGCATGTTGGTACGCGCAACCGCACAAGGCTATGCCGGCAAGGACGGCCACCAGCTCCGCGAACCGGGCGACGTCTTCGAGGTCGAGGACGGCGCCAAGGCAACGTGGTTCGTCCCCGTCGAGAAGGACGAGAAGCAGCAAGCCACGCGCCGCGGCAAGGCCGAAGACCTGGCGTAACGCCCGCGCCGCAGGCACGAACCGACGGGGGCCTTGCGCCCCCGTTCGCACAAGGAGAAACAGATGGCCAATGGCGATATGGTGGTCAGCTCGCTGATCGATGCGCAAGGCTGCGTGGTTGGCTATGTCGATCGGTTTGGCCGGGAGCGTGATCTGGCAGGCAACCTGTTGCCGGGTGGCTATCGCCCGGCGCCCGGCGCGTTCCTGACCAATCAGCGCTTGTGGCAGTCGGGCGCGCCGGTCTCGGTGACGGGCACCACGTCCGAGACGGTCCTCGCGACGATCCCGATCCCGGCCGGGGCTATGGGGCCGAATGGCGCGCTGCGGGTTACGGCGTTGTGGAGTTTCACCAACGGCGCCAATGCAAAATCGTGCGTGATTCGGCTGGGTGCGTCACAAATCTCTCTGTTCTCGACAACTACAACAAATTCGGGGCAGCAGCAGTCTGTAACGCGCGCGCGAGGCGCGACCAACAGCCAAGTTACACAGGGGTTCGGCTCGACTGGTTTCGGCACGACAACGAACTCTCCAGTTCTCACAACGGTGGACATGACGTCAGCGCAGAACGTGACACTTACCGGGATTCTCACCAACGCCTCCGACACGATCACCCTCGAAGCCTACACCGTGGAGCTGCTGAACCCATGATCACAATCCCGGTAGTGAACATCGGTGCCAAGGGCGATGACCTGCTTCTGGCCCCAACGCAACCCTTTCCCGCAGACGCCATCGCCATCGTCTGCGACGGGCAGCAGTACACGGTGTATCAGCGCGGGGACGAAGTCCCCGCCACGGAATAAGTCATGGCCTCCGAAGTCGACATCTGCAATATGGCGCTGTCCCGGCTGGGCGACCAGGCCACGGTCTCCAGCATCGACCCGCCGGAGGGCAGCCCGCAGGCCGGTCACTGCGCGCAGTGGTATCCGATCTGCCGCGACCTGCTGCTGGAGATGCACGCGTGGTCGTTCGCCACCACACGTGTCGCGCTCGCGCTGCTGAATTCGGACTGGCCTTCGTGGCGCTTCACCTACGCCGTGCCGGCCGACTGCATCAAGCCGTGGGCGGTGCTGCCGCCCGATGCGCTCAGCGACTATGCCGTGCGCTTCCCCACAGCGGACGTCGGGTTCTTCCCGCTGCCCGAAGATCGGGTGGTTGGCGCCGGCGCGGCCTACGTGCCGCAGGATTTCAGCGTGGAATCGGCGGACGACGGCACGACCGTCATCTACACGAACCAGGAAAACGCGATCCTGCGCTACACCAAGCAGGTGACGGACCCCACGAAGTTCACCCCGCTGTTCGTCGACGCCTTCGGCTGGCTGCTGGCGTCGTATCTGGCCGGCCCAATCATCAAAGGCGACGCCGGCGCGCAGGCGGCACAGACCGCGTATCAGGCATTCCAGGGCGCGCTTTCGCGTGCCACCACGTCGAATGCCAATTCGCGGCAGAACACACCGGTGCAGGTGGTGCCCTGGATGGCGAGGCGCTGATGGCCAACGTCCGCACCCTTGACCGATCGTTCGCCGGCGGCGAGATCAGCCCGGAGATGTTCGGGCGCGTGGACCTCGCCAAGTTCCAGACCGGGCTTGCCATCTGCCGCAATTTCATCGTGCTGCCGCACGGCCCCGCCGTGAACCGGCCGGGCACGGAGTTCGTGCGCGAGGTGAAGGACAGCACGAAGCGCACGCGCCTGGTGCCGTTCTCGTTCAATACCGAGCAGACTTTCGCGCTCGAATTCAGCCCCGGCGCGATCCGCTTCCACACAATGGGCGCCACACTCGAGTCGTCGCCCGGCGTGCCATACGAGGTCGCCACGCCCTACGCGGAAGCCGACCTGTTCGATATCCACTACGTGCAGTCGGCGGACGTGCTCACGCTGGTGCACCCGGGCTACCCGCCCAAGGAACTGCGCCGGCTCGGCGCGCTCAACTGGACCCTGACCGATATCACGTTCCAGCCCAACGTCGACCCGCCCACGGCCCTGGCCGCGGTGGCAAGCGGCCCGGGCGGCGGCACGCCGGTGGCGCAGATCTATGCGGTGACGGCCGGCAAGCTCGACGGCAACCTGTTCGACGAGTCCATTGCCTCGGGCACCGCCACGGCGACCATCGACCTGAACATCGTCGGCAACATCATCACCCTGAACTGGGCCGCGCCCGGTGGTGGCGCCGACCGGTACAACGTCTACAAGAGCCAGAATGGGGTGTTCGGCTACATCGGCCAGGCGGTGGGCACGACGTTCATCGACGACAACATCACGCCCGACACGTCGCGCACGCCGCCCAGCGGTGTCAACCCATTCGTGGGCGCCGGCAACTATCCGGCCGCGGTCTCCTACTATGAGCAGCGCCGCGCGTTCGCCGCCACCGTGAACCGGCCGCAGACGGTGTGGATGACCCGCTCGGCGACCGAGAGCAACCTCACGCAGTCCCTGCCGACGCGCGACGACGACGCCATCGTGTTCCGCATCGCCGCGCGAGAGGTCAACGCCATCCGCCACCTGGTGCCGCTGGCGACGCTGGTGCTGCTGACCGCCAACGCGGAATGGCGGATCCAGTCTACCGACTCGGGCCCGCTCACGCCGAGCACGGTCTCGGCGCGCCCGCAGAGCTACATCGGCGCCAACAGCGTGCAGCCGGCCGTGGTCGGCAACAACATCCTCTACGCGCGCGCGCGCGGCGGGCGCGTCAACGAGTTCTCCTACGCCTATGACGCCCAGGGCGGCTACCGCTACGTCTCGGCCGACCTGTCGCTGGTGGCGCCGCATCTGTTCCAGGGCAAGCAGATCGTGGACATGGCCCTGGCCAAGGCCCCGTATCAGGTCATGTGGGCCGTGTCGTCCGACGGCGACCTGGTGGCGCTGACCTACGTGCCCGAGCAGCAGGTCAGCGGCTGGCACCACCACGTCACGCTGGGCGGCACCTTCGAGTCGGTGTGCGCCGTGGGCGAGGGTGACGAGGACGCTATCTACGTGGTCGTGCGCCGCACGATCAACGGGCAGACGGTGCGCTACGTGGAGCGCTTCCAGACGCGCCAGCTCAGCGACCAGGCGCATGCGTTCTTCGTCGATGCTGGCGCGCGCTACGACGGCGCGCCGATCAGCGGCGCCGTGACCGGACTGGCACATCTCGAGGGGCAGACCGTGAGCATCCTCGCCGACGGCGCGGTGCTGCCGCAGCAGGTCGTCAGCGGCGGCGCGATCACCCTCGACAATCCGGCCAGCGTGATCACCGTCGGCCTGCCGATCACCGCGGACCTGCAGACGGTGCCGCTGTCCTTTGAGACGCAGGCCCTTGGGCAGGGGCGCGCCAAGAACGTGAACAAGGTGTGGCTGCGCGTGGTCGATACGCTCGGCCTGCGTGTGGGGCCCAGCTTCGACGAGAAGCAGCTGGCCGAACTCAAGGTGCGCACCACCGAGCCCTACGGCATGCCGCCGGGGTTGCAGACGGGCGAACTGGAGCAGGTGCTGTACCCCTCGTGGGGGCAGGACGGCTCGGTCTGCATCCGGCAGACGGCACCGTTGCCGGTGACGCTGGCGGCCATGTCGATGGAAGTCGCAATCGGAGGCTGAATGGCGCTGATCGAAACGCGGTGGCCGACCGAGCAGGACGGCCGCGACCTGATAGACCGGCTGCGGCCCGACGACCTGGCCGAACTGCAGGCCACGCTCGGTGAGGACGCCGACTTCCATGCCGCCATGCGCGAGATCCTGCAGCGGTCCTCGCACGCGTGGGCGATCCTGGTTGACGGCCGGCTTGGCATGATCGGCGGCCTGGTGCCTACCTCGACCCTGCTGGGTGGCGCCGAGGCGCAGCCGTGGATGATGGGCACCACGGAAATGGAACGCCGGCCGGGTGCACTTACCAAGGTCGGCATTCGGTACCTTGCCATCATGAAGGGCTGCTATCCGCGCCTGGCCAACTACGTGGACGCGCGCAACGCAAAAAGCATCCGCTGGCTGAAGCGACTCGGGTTCACCGTGCACGCCCGCACCGTTCCGATGGGCCCTTACGGCCTACCATTCCACCCCTTTGATATGGACGCCTGATCATGTGTTTCGCTACCGGGGGCGCCACCGCGGGCGCGGGAGGCGCATCGCTGCTGGGTGGCGCCTCCGCTGGTGGCGGCAGTGGCTGGGCTTCGCTGTTGCCGGCCGTGGTCGGCGCTGCCGGCAGCGCGGCCAGCGCAGGCAACGCCACAGCCGGCCAGCAGACCGTGGCGCGGTACAACGCGTCCGTCGCCGATCGCAACGCCGGCCTGGCCGAACTGCAAGCGCAGGACGCCGAGCGGCAGGGCGTGACGCAGGAAATGCGCCTGCGCCAGCAGACCGCGCAGTTGAGCGGCAAGCAGCGCGCGGCCACCGCGGCCAACGGCGTCTCGCTGGCGGAAGGCTCGCCAGTGAACATCGCCGCGTCGACCGAGTACATGCGCGACGTGGACATCGACACGATCCGCAACAACGCCGCGCGCGCCGCGTGGGGCTACCGGGTTCAGGCCGACAACTACCGCGCCAACGCGAGCGCGTACCGCGCCGGCGCGGATGCGGTCAGCCCCACGGGCTCGGCCGCCACGTCGCTGCTGGGCAGCGCCAGCGGCGTGGCGTCGAAGTGGTACGACCTCTACAAGAACGGGGCCTTCAGCAACGGCGCGCCGGCGGTTTCTGGTGGCGGGCGCGGTACTTACACGATGGATACTCAGTACCCGGACCAGGAATAAGCGATGCCTCGCGTCCCAACCTACGATTCCCCCCAGGTGCAGCCGCAGGGGCTGCCCGGCGCGCGCGTCGAAGCGGCGCCCGTGCAGCTGGCCGTGAACGCGGCCAACGACCAGGCGGCGCAGCTCAACCGCGCCACCTCGCAGTTGGCGGACACGACGTTCAACATCGGCCTGGACATGCAGCGGCAGGCCAACGCGTTGCGCGTGGACGATGCGCTGAACCAGGCGCGCGAAGCCACCATGCGGCTTACCTTCGACAAGACCGACGGCTATACCAACATCAAGGGGCGGGATGTATTCGAGCGGCCCAGCGGGCAAATGTTGTCCGACGAATACGATGCCGCGCTGACCAATTCTTTCGCCAACATCTCGGCCGGCCTGGGCAACGACGCGCAGCGGCAGGCGTTCCAGCAGCGCGCCAACGACATGGCCACGCAGTTCCGCGGCCAGGTCATGCAGCACGAAAATCGTGAGAATGCGATTTACGCACAGTCGGTAGGCGAGGGGATCATCGCCACGCGCCAGCGTGAGATCGGGCTGAACTACAACAACCCGGCACTGGTCGATGATGCCGTGACCTCGATCCGCGCACAGGCCTACAACATCGCCAAGCTGACCGGGAAGTCGGCCGAGTGGGCGGAGACGCAGGCGCGCGTGGCCGCGAGCAACGCCCACCTCATCGCCCTGGGCGCCGCGCTGGAGAACAACAACCCGGTGTACGCCGACGCCTACCTGAAAAAGTACGCCAAGGACATGGATGCGAACGACATCCTGCGCGCCAATGGCCTGATCACCAAGCAGCTCGATGCGCAGATCGGCACCGCCACCGGCGCGGCCGTGATGGCGAAAGCCATGCCGAGCCTGCAACCCACCGACGCCGCGCGGCTGACCAACCTGGTGATGGGCGCCGAGTCGCGCGGCCGGGACTTCGATGCCAGCGGCAAGTTGCTCACATCCCCGAAGGGTGCTATGGGGCGCATGCAGGTAATGCCAGATACCGCACGCGATCCAGGCTACGGAATCGCGCCGGCCAAGGATAACAGCCCCGACGAACTCGCGCGCGTCGGCACGGAAAAGCTGGCCGCGATGCTGAAACGGTATCAGGGGAATGTCGGGCAGGCCCTGGCCGCGTACAACTGGGGCGAAAAGAACGTGGACAAGGCCATCGCGCAATCCGACGCCGCGCGGAAGGAGGCGCCGCTCGCGGACGAGCGCTACCGATCCGCGCTCCAGTACGCCAACAAGATGGTGGACGCGTACAACAAGGCGCCCACCCCAGACGGCGCGAAGGCCGTCGCCGCGGCCAAGGCAGAGGCCGATGCGCTGGGGGCGAAAGCGAAGGCGGCCGCACAAGGCACGGACTGGCTGGCCGGCACACCGGCGGAGACGCAGAAATACGTGGGCGGCATCCTGAAGGCGTACAGCGCCGGGGCCGGCGCGCCGCAGAAACCGACCGAGGCGGAGCTCAAGGCGCAGGTGCGCGCGACCATTCCCGAGTGGCAGACCGACCGCATCAAAGCGGCCGAGAACGTCATCTCGAAGCAGTTCACCGAATACCAGCAGGCGACCAGGCAGCGCGAGGACGAGACCGTCGCCGCGGCGCAATCGGCGCTGATCGCCAACGGCGGTCAGTTCAGCGACCTGCCGCTGGCCATCCGCTCGAAGCTGCCGCCCGGCAAGTATGACGACGTGATGGGATTCGCGGACCGGATCGCCAAGGGGCAGGCGCCGCAGACCGACTGGTCGCTCTACTACACCCTGAAGAACGACCCGGCCGTGCTGGGAGGCGTCAACCTGATGGCGCTGCGCGACAAGCTGGCCGACAGCGAATTCAAGCAGCTCACGAACGAACAACAGGACGTGCGCCAGGGCAAGACGCAGGACACCACCAACCTGCGCACGGGGCGCGACTACCTCAACCAATTCATGCGCGAGGCGGGCATCGACCCGACCCCGAAGGACGACGACAAGGCCGGCGCCGCGGTGGTCGGGCGCATCTGGAACTCGTTTGAGCAGCGCGTGCGCGCCCAGGAAACGAACCTCGGCCGCAAGCTTCGGCCGGAAGAAATGAAGCAGGAGGCCGCCGCGCTGTTCACCGCCGTGGAGGTCAACCACACCTTCTGGAACAAGACACTGCCGGCTGCCGCGGTGGCGCCGGACCAGGCACTGGTTGTGCCGGACCGTGATCGCGACCAGATCACGCAGGCCCTGCGCGCCGCCGGCAAGCCGGTGACGGACCAGGCCATCCAGGACCTCTACCGCCGCGCCAAGGGCGTGTTGCCGCTCAAGACCAATGGCTGACCAGAACCCCTACCTGAGCCTCGTCCAGACCGACGAGAGCAATCCCTACGCCGCGGCGGCCGCAGAGGCGCCGGACGTGACGCCTGCGCGGCTATCGATGATGCAGGTCGCGGGCCGCAACCCGGATACGGAGGCGCGGCTGCAGGCCCTGGCCAAGCAATACAGCGTGCCGACCGAAGCCATCCGGCTCGAGCAACCCGACTTCGAGCGCCGCGCTACCATCGACAGTATCGACTACGCCACGCTGGCGCGTGACTATCCTGCGACGGCCGGCATGGTCGCCGACCCACAAAAGGCGGCCATCTCCTACGACGACACGCCGAACCTGTCGGCCATCGAAAAGGGGGTGCGGTTCCTGGCGAACTCGGCGCGCGCGCTGGGTGCCGCGGTGCCTGGGGCCAACGAGGCGTTCTGGGGCGTCGCGCAGGCCGGCGCTGACACCTTGGCGATGCTCGCCAGCCCGCTGGCCGGCACGGTGCTGCCAGAGAACCCGTTTGAGCGCGTCGCCGCGGGTGTAGCCGGCTTGCGCCAGCGGCAGGCCGCGGTGCGGCAAAGCATGATGCCGCGCGCGGAAGGCGTGCTGGAATCGGGCTGGTACTCGGGCATGCAGTCGCTGGGCCAGATGGGCCTGGCGGTGCCGGCCATGCTGACGGGCAACCCCACCGCCGCGCTCGGCATGCTGTCCGGCACGGCCGGAGGCCAGGCCTACGGCGAGGCGCGCGACAAGGGCGTGGCGCCGCAGGTCGCCATCCCGTTCGCTGTCTCCCAGGCGGCCATCGAATACGCCACTGAGCATCTGCCGGTGGCACGCTTCCTGACCGACTTCAAGGCCGGCACGCCGTTCTTGTCCATGCTGGCGCGCAACATGGCGGCCGAGATCCCGGGCGAGCAGGTGGCCACGGTGCTGCAGGATCTGAACGAGTGGGCTGTGCTCAACCCCGACAAGCCGTTCTCGTCCTACCTGCAGGAGCGCCCCAGCGCCGCCGCGCAGACGCTGATCGCCACGCTGGTGGCGTCCGGCGGCGCCATCACGACGACCAAGGCCGTGCAGTCGGCCGCCGACCGCGTGCAGGGCCGCACGGCCCAGGCGCAGCAGGCGGTGCAGGCCGCGGATGCGCTGGCGGAGGTCGACCAGTTGGCCGCGGCATCCAAGCTGCGCGAGCGCGCGCCGGAGTCGTTCCGGGAGTTCGTGGCCCAGGCTGCGCAGGATGGCGCGGTCCAGGACGTGTTTATCGACGCCAACCAGCTGCAGGAACTGGCGCAGTCAGGTGTCGACCTTTCGCCGCTGGTGGCGGCCTCGCCGAGCGTGGCCGAGCAGATCGCGGAGGCTGTCCAGACGGGCGGCTCGGTGCGTATCCCGGTGGAGGACTACGCGACCTACGTGGCCGGCACCGAGACCGGCACCGCGTTACTGCCGCACCTCAAGACCGATCCGGCCGGCATGTCGCGCGCCGAGGCGGAACAGTTCATGCAGGGCCGCGCGGACGAGTTCAAGCGCGAGGTGGAGCAGACGCTGACCGAGCGCGACGGGGACGCGGCTTTCCAGACCTCCCGCGCCGCGGTGGAGCAACAGATCCTCGATCAGCTCAACCAGACGAAGCGCTTCACCGAGTCGGTGAACCAGCCCTACGCCACGCTGATGGGCAGCTTCTACGCCGTCCAGGCCGCGCGCGCCGGCGTCACACCCGAGGCGCTGTTCCAGCAGTACCCCGTGCAGATCCGCGCGGAGAATGTCGCCAGCCCGGGCAGGATTTTCAGCGATGCCATCGCCGCCGCGCCGGCGGCGCCAACCCAACAACCCACCGCGACCGAGAACGGGCCGCTTGCCACTGCGCCCACCGCGCCGGGCGCGCAACCCGCCGCTGTCGCGCCGCCCGCTACCCTTGAGCAGGGAGCCGGCGGCCAGCGCGGTTCGTTCAACCCAGCGACCAACACCATCACGCTGCTCAAGAACGCCGACCTGTCGACGTTCCTGCACGAGTCCGGCCACTTCTACCTCGAGGTGCAATTCGATCTCGCGGCCAAGATGCTGCAGACGCCGGCAGCCGAGCGCACGCTCGGCCAACAGGCAGTGCTGGACGACGCAGCTACCCTCCTGAAATGGTTTGGCGTCCGCGATCTGGACGAGTGGTCCAATCTCGACTTTGAGGAAAAGCGCAGCTACCACGAGCGCTTCGCGCGCGGCTTCGAGGCCTACCTGTTCGAGGGCAAGGCGCCGAACATCCAGCTGCAGGGCGTCTTCCAGCGCTTCCGCGCGTGGCTGCTCAACGTCTACCAGAACCTGAAGGCCCTGAACGTCGAGATCGACGACTCGGTGCGCGGCGTGTTCGACCGCATGCTAGCATCGGCCGACGAGATCAAGCTGCTCGAGCAGGGCCGCTCCATGCTGCCGCTGTTCGCCTCGGCGGCACAGGCCGGCATGACCGAAGAGGAATTCGCTGCCTACCAGAACCTGGGCGTGGACGCCAGCAACACCGCCATCCAGGAACTGCAGGCGCGCGGGCTGCGCGACATGCGCTGGCTGCACAATGCTCGCGGCCGGGAGATCAAGCGCCTGCAGAAAGAGGCCGCGGCGCGCAGGGCCGAGATCCAGATGGAGGTGCGCCGCGAGGTGATGAGCCAGCCTATCTACCGCGCCTGGCAGTTCCTGACCGGCAAGCCGCAGGCGGCGCCCACCGAGCCGACACCGGAACAGGTCGCCTACAAGGAAGCTGTCGCCGAGTGGGAAAAGCAGCACACCGAGGCCGCCGATTCGGCGCGGCAGGAAGCCAAGCGCCAAGCCTGGGAGCAATCCGCCGAGGCCAAGGCAGAATACGATAGCGGCCGCGCGCGCGGCATGGCCAAGGGCCAGTTGCTGGCGCGCATGAAGAAGGATATCGATCTGGTTGTCGCGCGCGCGGTACTGGACTGGGAGCGCGCCAACCCGAAGCCGGAGCGCCCCGAGACCCCGGCCGAAGAGACGCCGGACGACCAGCATTACGGCAAGTTCGATCTGGAAGCGGTGCGCGCGATCGCCGTATCGAAAGAGGTGTCCGAACGCGTCAAGAGCTTGCGCATGACCGGCAAGGATGGCTTGCATCCCGACGTGGTGGCTGATCTTTTCGGCTTCAGCTCCGGCAACGGGCTGGTGCGCGCGCTCGCGGCGGCGCTGCCCCCGCGCGACGAGATCAACGCGCTGACCGACCAGCGCATGCTGGAACGCTACGGCGAGGTGGCCGACCAGGAAGCCATCGAGCGCGCGGCTGACGAGGCGGTCCACAACGACGCGCGCGCGCGCATGATCGCCACCGAGGCCAATGCCCTGGCGAAGGCGCTGGGCGAGCGCGAGGACACCGGCCGGGCGGACCGCAAGGGGCGCCCGATCACTCGCGCCATCCTGCCCCAGGCAGCGCGCCAGTTCGCCGAGAGCATGATCGCGCGGCTGAAGGTACGCGAGATCCGTCCGAGCCAGTACAGCGCCGCCGAGACGCGCGCCGCGCGCGCGGCGCAGGAGGCCAGCCGCGCCGGCGATCTGCAGCGCGCCGTGGCCGAAAAGCGGAACCAGCTGGTGAACGCCTACGCCACCCGGGCGGCGTTCAATGCACAGGAGCAGGTCGAATCCGGCCTGCGCTACCTGCGCAAGTTCGCCAATGAGGGCACGCGCAAGGGGCTGGATGCCGACTACACCGATCAGATCGACACGCTGCTGGAGCGCTTCGATTTGCGCCAACGCACGCTCAAGGACATCGACCGGAGCACGTCGCTCGCCGAATGGCTGACCGCGCAGCGTGAGCAGGGGCTAGAGCCGGATGTGCCGCAGGCGCTGCAAAACGAGGCCTTCCGCAAGTCGTTCAAGGACATGACCGTGGACGAGTTTCGCGGCCTGGTCGATACCGTGAAGCAGATCGAGCATCTGGGGCGGCTCAAGCACCGGCTGCTGACCGCGCAGGACCAGCGCAGCTACGAGGCCATCCGGGATGAGATTGCCGCCAGCATCGAACAGCACGCCGGCAGCCGCGCGGCGAACACCCGTACTCCGACGACCAACCTCGGCCGCGCGGCCGCCGGGCTGAAACGCTTCTGGTCGGCGCACATCAAGGCCGCCACCTGGGCCCGGGTGCTGGACGGCGGCCGGGACGGTGGCCCGGTGTGGGAGTACTTCGTGCGCAGCGCCAATATCCGCGGCGATTCGGAGACGACCATGCGCGCCGACGCCACCGCCGCGCTCTCGGCCATCCTGTCGCCGGTCTTCAAGCTCGGGCGCATGGGCGGCAAGGGTGTTTATTTCCCGTCCATCGACCGCAGCCTGAACCGCGAGGCGCGGCTGGCCATTGCGCTCAACACCGGTAACGCCAGCAACCTGCAGCGCCTGCTGGGCGGAGAAGGGTGGACGCTGGCGCAGATCCAGCCGGTGCTGCAGTCCCTGACCGCGCAGGAGTGGCGCGCCGTGCAAGCGATATGGGACCACTTCGAGTCCTATCGCCCGCGCATCGCCGAAAAGGAAAAGCGCGTCTATGGCAAGGAACCCGAGTGGGTCGAGCCGCAGCCGTTCCAGATGCAGACGGCGGACGGACAGGTAGTCGACCTGCGCGGCGGCTACTACCCGATCAAGTACGACCCGGCCGCCAGTCAGCGCGCCGAAGAGCACGCGGACGCCGAGACCGCCAAGCGCCAGCTGCAGGGTGCCTATACCTCCGCCACCACGCGGCGCAGCTTCACCAAGGCGCGCGCCGACGAGGTTACGGGGCGGCCGCTGCTGTATTCGCTCGCCGGGCTGTACTCGGGTGTCAATGACGTCATCCACGACCTGGCATGGCACGAGTGGCTGATCGACGCCAATCGGCTGCTGCGCTCCAAGTCGATCGACGGCGCCATCCGGCGGCACTATGGGCCAGAGGCCAAACAGCAGCTGAAGACCTGGGCGGCAGCGATCGCGGAGGGCGAGCAGGGCAGCGATGCCGCTGTCGACCAGGCGCTGTCGCGCCTGCGCCAGGGCGTGAGCGTGTCCGGGCTGGGCTTCAACGTCATGAGCGCCGCCATGCAGCCGCTCGGCATCACGCAGTCCATCGTGCGCGTGGGCGCGCCGTGGATCGCGCGCGGCGTGGCGTCGTACATCGCCAGCCCCATCGCTTCGACGCGGGAGGTCAACGCCAAATCGGACTTCATGGCCAACCGCGCCCGCACGCGCTTCCGCGAACTCAACGAGCTGCGCAACCAGGTGCAGGACCAGAGCGCCGCCAGGGAGCGCGTGGGGCGCTATGCCTACTTCCTGATGATGCGCGCGCAGCAGATGGTCGACATGCCGACCTGGTTGGGGGCCTACGAGAAGGCCATCGCCGACGGCAACGCGGAGGACCGCGCCATCGGACTGGCTGACCAGGCCGTGATCGACGCCCAGGGCGGCGGGCAGACGAAGGACCTGTCGGCCATCGAGCGCGGCGGCCCCGCGCAAAAGCTCTTCACGGTCTTCTACTCCTTCATGAACACCGCGCTCAATGCCGGCGTGGCGCAGACCATGACGGCGGACACGCCAGCCAAGCGCGCGCGGCTCGCCGTGGACTACGCGTTGCTCTACGTCGCGCCGGCCGTGCTCGGCTTTTTCCTCAAGGAGGCGCTGACCCCCGGCGGCGGGGACGATGATTGGGAGAAGCTGGCGCGCAAACTGCTGGCCGCGCAGATCGACTACCTGATGGGCCTGATGGTGGTCGTGCGCGAGTTCGGCGAGGCGGCCAAGACGGTGACTGGTGCCAACGATCGCGGCCGCGACTACACCGGCCCGGCCGGCTTGCGCATGGTGGCCGACTCCATCACCTTCGCCAAGCAGGCGCACCAAGGCGAATTCGATGACGCTTTCCGCAAGTCGGCTGTCAATGTGGTGGGGGATCTGCTGGGGCTGCCGTCGGCGCAGGTGAACCGCACGATCACCGGCGCGCAGGCCCTGGCCGACGACAAGACCAGCAACCCCGCCGCGCTGGTGTTCGGCTACCAGAAGAACTAGCCGGGTGCACTTGCCCGGCAGGACGGGTCCGAGAATTACGCCAAGCATGCACGGGGGGCGTACCTTGACTATTTCCAGCACCATCCGCAAAGCCGGACCCTACTTCGGGGATGGCGTCACGACTTCTTTTCCCTTTGCGTTCAAGGTGTTCAAGAAGCAAGACGTACTAGTCACTTTTACAAGTGCGGTAGGCGTGGATAGCCCATTGGTCCTGGACTCGGACTACACCGTTGCGTTGAACCCCGACCAGGACAACAATCCCGGGGGCACGGTCCAGTACCCCCGCACGGGGAGCCCGCTTCCTGTCATGGCCACGGGAGAGCGCCTCACGCTTACCGGCGCGCTGCCGGAGACCCAGCCAACCGACATACCGAACCTGAGCCCCTTCTTTCCGCAGGTGGTGGAGGATGGTCTCGACCGCGCGACGATCCTGATCCAGCAACTGCAAGAGCAATCGGACCGCGCAATCAAGATCAGCGTGAGCGATACCCCGCTGACTCCGCTACCGACTGCCGCCGCGCGCGCCAACGAGGTCATCGGGTTCGATGCTGTCGGCAACCTCACTCTCTACCCCATCCCTGCATCGGTCGGTGCCGGCGATATGCGGGTTGATCCGTTCGTGGCGGGGATCGACTTCACCCCCGGGGCAACCACGCAACTCGTTCTGTCTCGGCCGCCCGGCAATCCGGCCAATCTGGAAATTTTCTTCGACGGCTTCTACCAGGGTCCGGATCAGTGGAATGTCTCGGGGGCCGTCGTCACCTTCACGAGCCCTATCCCGGTCGGAACGCAAAACGTCTTCGCGCGGATCGGCACCACGTTGTCGACCCAGGTCCCGCCGAATCGCTCGGTGGGCGATGATCAGTTGCTGTGGGATACGGTTCTTGCGCGGCAGGTTGATTCCATCGCCGATATGCGCGCACTCGATGTTTCGGTCTACAAGACGGTCAACGTCCGCGGGTATTACGGCGCCGGGTCTCTCGGCGATGGGTTCCTCTACTACGATGCCACCGATACCACAACACCGGTCGATAACGGCCTGGTGTTCGGTTCGCTCATTGGTCCTGGCCGTTGGAAGCGGCCGGCAACGGATCGGGCGACCTTCTGCGATTTCGGCTGCGTAGGCGATGGCGTGACCGACGACAGCGTGCGCGCGCAGGCCGCCATCGACGCGATGAAGGGCAAGACGATCATCCGCGACGCCGGCCGCACGTTCCTCGTGGCCGGGCTGACCCTCAGCGGATCGACGTACAACTTCACGACCATCCGCGGCGATGGCAAGTTCAAGCTGAAGCCGGATGCCGGCGGCGCGACCTTCGGCGGCGCGTGGGTGGGCATCCTGTTCAAGGACTGCGTGGACGTCACCAGCTACCCGAACTGGGACGGCAACCGCCTTGCCATGACGCAGCGCGAACAGATCTTCTGCGAGGGCATCGCTGGCACCACCGGCATGCGCATGCGGCAACCGCAGTTCGTGGAGACGCGCGGCGATTGCATCTACAGTGGCCAGTCGAACTGGCTCGCGAACAGCGCGAATCCGCAAGACACCGAGATTGAGCACATCTACCACCGGAACAGCGCGCTGGACGGCCGCAACACCGTATCGATCATCGCTGCCGTTGGTCTTCGCATCGCGGGCTGCACCGCGCGCAACTCTGGCGGCACGGTCAATGGCGTGATCCAGCCGGGCGGTATCGACATCGAACCTGACTTCGGATACCAGACCTGCGCGGATATCTACATCGGGCCGTGCGACATTACCACGGGCGGCACGGCCGGCCTCGGCGTCTTCGGCAAATCGATCTCCGGCAACGATGCGAATCTCGACTGGAATTGCTTTGACATCCGTATCGCTCCGGCGAGGATCTCCAAGCTCGGGACTACTGGCTCCCAACTCTCTGCGGGTCCGTTCACGCGCGTGGCCGATTTATCCATAGAGGATTTCTATATTAGCTACGACGGTGGGGTAAGGGGCGCCGGACCGGTGTTTGATATGTGTCAGCGCGTTGATGCAAAGGTCCGCGCTAACAACGTCACGATTGGTGCCTTGATTGGCCCGGTCGGCAACGCTGAAGGATGCAACTTCGACATCACCGCGAGCACCTTCGATACTGCGATCGTGCGCACTACCGGCGTCACCAACAGCAAGGTGGTGGCGCGACGCGCGGGCGGCGCTGTCGCTGCGTCCACATCGTTCGGCGTGCAGATGCACAACCAGGGTCGCTCGGTCACACAGCAGAGCGTTACCTACACGGTCCACTGCCCGTATGACGGCGTGCTGTCGCGTGCGTTCCGCAATGAACCCGGCAACCTGGTGACCATCGGCGCAGGCGTACAGGTCCACGGCGGCGATTGGACGGGGTATCCGTCTGGGTTCGCATGCGATGCGACGATTCCCTGCGATGACGTGAAGGGGTGGACGGACCAGGCGGGCGTCCCAACAACGGGTTCGTGGGTGGCAGGGCAACAAGTCAAGAACAATTCAGCCGCCCAAGGCGCGGGGAAGATCGTAACCAGCTTCATACGCCTCAATACGGGGAGCAATAACGTTCTCAATACAGACTGGTCGCTTGCCTTCTCCACTATTTCCTAAATGTCAACATGAAACGCATCGCCACCTTCATCACCCTGGCGCTGTCTGCTGCGCTCGCGGCAGCGGCTACGCTCAGCCCCATCCAGCTGCTGAATCCTGCCGGATCTACAAGCGGCCAGGCCATCGTATCGACTGGCTCGAGCACGGCGCCGGCATGGGGAACGGTCACGGCTGGAACGTTGTCGCCGGTGGCTGCCAATACCGTCATCGCCAACCCTACCGCCAGTTCGGCATCGCCGGTTGCGCACGCGGTGCCGAGTTGCAGCACAGCCAACAGCGCACTGAAATGGACGACCAGCACCGGTCTGGCCTGCGGCACCACCTTTGCGCTGACCAGTGGCAACCTGTCGCAGTTCGCCAGCACCACGTCGGCGCAGCTGGCTGCACTCCTGTCGGACGAGACGGGCACCGGTGCCAACGTGTTCGGCACGTCGCCCACGCTGACCACGCCAAACATCGTCGGTACCGCCACAAACAACAACGCGGCCACGGGCAGCGTTGGCGAGTATGTAACGAATAGTGCAAGTGGCGTTGCGCTCACGAATGGTGTGTCTGCGAACGTTACGAGCATCACCCTCACTGCTGGTGACTGGGATGTGACTGGAGTTCTAAACGTTAATCCTGCTGGGACAACTAACCTTGTTGCCTATCAAGGATCGATAAATACAACATCGGCCACCATAGCCGGCCTGGGCTTTACATCCTCGATATTCAGTTCGGTGCCTGCCGGCATCGGTGGCCCTAGCCTTCCACTGCCAGAAGTTCGCTTCAGCTTGTCAGCGACTACGACGATTTATCTTGTTACAAACGTCGCCTTTAACACGAGTACATGTACGGCAACTGGCCTTATCCGCGCGCGGCGAGTGCGATAGGCCATGAAAACGTCGACCGCGGGCGTCCAGGCGATCAAGGTACGGGAAGGCTTGGTGCTTGAGGCGTACCCCGATCCAGGAACGCATGGCGCGCCTTGGACCATCGGATACGGCCATACCGGCCGTGACGTGTACAAGGGACTGCGGATCAACGAGGCGCAGGCTGACGCCTATCTCGCTGCAGATGTGGCAGCCGCAGAGCGGGTGGTGGCCCGCGCGGTAGATGTCGAGCTCACGCAGGCCCAGTTCGACGCACTGGTGTCGTTCGTGCTGAACGTGGGGGCTGGCGCCAAGGGCGTCAAGGATGGGTTCGTGACGCTCAAGAGTGGCCAACCATCCACCATGCTGCGCAAGATCAACGCGAACGACCTCATCGGCGCGGCGGCCGAGTTTCCGAAGTGGAATCGCGCTGCGGGACGCGTGCTCCCCGGGTTGGTCGCCCGGCGCGCCAGCGAGAAATCTCAATTCTTGACGGGGAAACCATGACAGACGATCAGACCACCTGGCTCAAGCTGGGGGCAGGCGTCCTTGTTGGCGGGCTGCTTTCGCTTCGCAATCTTCCGGGGAACAGGTGGCAGCGCGCAGGGTCGTTCATCCTGAGCATTGCCCTCGGCACGATCATCGGGCTGGCCGCTATCGAGTATTTCCATCTCGACATGCGCAGCTGGACCGCGGTGCTCGCTGTGGCGACTTCTACTGCCTTCGGTTTTGCTGTGGCCATCAACGCCATGCAGCAGATCCCCGAAGCGTTGAAGGCACTGATGCGGCGCTTCCTCGGGAGCTGATATGCAAACCATCAACCTGGTGGCCAACGCCATCATCTTCCTCGGATCGTTCTGGGCGCTCTACACCCAGAAGGTGCCGACCCGTACCGGCGGCGCCGTGGTACTCGCGCTGCTGTCCCTTGGCGCGCTGGGCAACATGAGCGCGCCCCAGGCTTGCCACAGCGGCCCGGAGATCGGGCTTAATGTCGCCGTCGCGATGGGGGTGCTCTGGGCCTTCTGGCGACTGGAACTGCGGCATCTGTTGAAACGGGGGCACGCATGAGCATCCTCGACCCGCGGGTGTGGATCGCTTGCGCGCTGGCGCTGCTGATGGCCTACGGCGGTGGCCGGTGGCAGCAGTCCCACGTGGACGCGGCCACTTACCAGGCCAAGATGACTGCTGCGGCACTGGATGCAGCCCGCGTCCAGGTCAAGGCGGTGGATGATGCCCGCATCGAGGAACAGCGCCGCACCACTGCCCAAACGGAGATAGCCAATGCTGCAACGAAAGAAATGGTCGGCGCGCGCGCTGATGCTGCTGCTGCCAACGATGCTGCTGGCCGCCTGCGCCAGCGAGTTGCCGAGCTACTCGCCACCGGTCGCGCCGCCGGCAATCCCGCCGCTGCCAGCGCAGGCCCGGCAGCCGGCGATCCCATCGGCATGCTTGCCGACGTGCTCGGCCGCGCTGACCAGCGCGCGGGACTCCTGGCTGAATATGCCGACAGCGCCCGCGTCGCCGGCCAAGCCTGCGAGCGGGCCTACGACGCCTTGATTGATGACGCGAGGCGCTGACAGTGCGCCTACTTGGATTGCAGGGGTGCGATCTTGTCGAGCCATGCCCAACTGGCGAACCGGTCTCCGGTGTGGCGCAGGTGGGTGTAGCGCTGAAGGCTTGACCAGCTCCGGTGTCCAGTGACCGCGGCGACATGCGGGATGGTCATGCCCATCTCGAACAGTCGGCTAGCACCTTCATGCCGTAGATCGTGGAAATGAAGATCCGGAATTGCAAGGAACTGGCAGGCTCGGGTGAACGCGGCGCTGATGGCGTCCGCATTGGCCCGAAAGATTCGTCCAGCTCTGTGCGGCTGCGCCTGGATAATTCGAAGCGCTTCTGGCGGGAGGTCGCACCACTGATCATTTCCGATCTTCTCTCCCGGGTGTTTCATGTCGCGAACCATGATCCGGCTGTGGGCCACATCAAGGTCCTCGAAGGTGATTCGGGTGATTTCCTCCTGCCGTCGCGTCGAGAAAATGGCGAAGGCCGTGATCGCCTGCATGTCGTTGCTGTCGATGCGTTTCGCCCGGATTTTCCCGAAATGCTCCATGAGCTTGTCCAATTCGTCGAGGGTGGGGCGGCGGTCTCGCCGCTTTGACCGGCTCACGGCTCCCAGCTTGCCGAGAACTTTCCGCGCATCAGACATGGCCTGCTCATTAAGCGGGTATCCCCACGCTGGCCGTGCGATAGAGAACACCGAACTGAGGTGTGCCATATAATTGCCGGCGGTCTGAGGTAGCACGTCCAGGCTGCGGGCATAGGCCACGATGTCCGCGCTGCTGATCTGTGAACAGCGCTTCTGGCCGAAATCCGAATCAGCGATCGTTCGTAGCACCTGGGCCTTCGTCCGGCCGATCTCTTTCGTCGATTCCTTCGTTACCTTCTTGATGACCTCCGCCAGCGTGGGGTCATCCTGTTTGGCCACTTCCAGCGCGCCAGGCTGCGATAGCTCCCGCTCACGCTTTTCCAGCCACGACGCGGCCGCCGGCCGGCGATCGAAGGTCTTGGCCTCCGTGAAAACCACCGCGCCGCCTTGCTTCAGGCGGATCTGCGCCGTGTACCCTATACTTCCGTCCTTTCGCACACGTTGTGTGATCGTCCCCATAGTTCCGGTGCTACACGAATTGTGATGGTGCTACATCGTAGCACTTCAGCCAAAAAATAGGACGAAACAGGCGGAATCAGAAGGAAATGGAACAGACCAGTAGTATCTCGCAAACCGAGTCCTTACAAGGGAATCAAGGCAGCATAAGGCCCCGCCGTATTTCCGTCGCACCGATGATGGACTGGACTGACCGCCACTGCCGCATGTTCCACCGGCAGTTGAGCCGCCATGCCTGGCTCTACACGGAGATGGTCACGACCGGGGCGCTCCTGCATGGCGACGTGAGGCGGCACCTGGATTTCGATGCGGCGGAGCAGCCGGTGGCCCTGCAGCTCGGCGGCAGCGAGCCGGCCGACCTGGCGGCGGCGGCCAGGCTCGGCGAGCAGTGGGGTTATGCCGAGATCAACCTCAATTGCGGATGCCCATCCGAGCGCGTGCAGCGTGGCGCGTTCGGCGCTTGCCTGATGGCCGAGCCGGAGCTGGTCGCGGACTGCGTGAAGGCGATGCGCGATGCGGTATCGGTGCCGGTGACGGTCAAGCACCGCATCGGCATCGATACGATCGAGCACTATGGCTTCGTGCGCGATTTTGTCGGCAAGGTCGCGGCAGCAGGCTGCGAGACCTTTATCGTGCATGCGCGCAATGCGATCCTGAAGGGCCTGAGCCCGAAGGAGAACCGCGAGGTCCCGCCGCTGCGCTATGAGGTGGCCTACCAGTTGAAGCGCGAGTTTCCGCACCTCGAGATCCTGATCAACGGCGGTATCGTGACGCACGACGAGATGGATGCGCATCTCGCGCACGTGGACGGCGTGATGATCGGCCGCGAAGCCTATCACCAGCCCTATGTGCTGGCCGAGGTGGATACGCGCTTCTATGGCGCGCGGACGCCGGTGCCGTCCCGGCTCGAAGTGGAGCTGGCGATGCAGCGCTATATCGGCGACCTGGTGGAGCAGGGCGGTTATATGGGCGCGGTCACGCGTCACATGCTGGGCCTGCACCGTGGCATCCACGGCGGGCGCGGCTGGCGGCGTGTGCTGTCCGATGCGCGCCGCATGCATGCGGTACGGACGCGCGCGGGGGTGGACGCCGTGTTCGAGGAAGCCCGCGCGCATTTGCAGCCGGGCGGCGACGTGTCGCTCGAGGCGGCCTGAGCGCACGCTGCCGGCCCGCCGCGGGTCGAGTTTTTCCTCTAACTTCGAATATGGTTTTCATGCAGGCGAGGCGCAGGGCGCAGCGACGGGCACTTGACCTCGCCAGCGGCCCGCTTTGCCGCGCCGGCAAAGGGATTCCCCTAATTCGTGCGGGGGCAGCAAATTCATACACTGTGCTTGCCCTCGAATACGGGGCTTTCTTCAACTGATTATTAAGCCCGCCTTGCGCGGGCTTTTTTTTGGCGCGGCCGGTGGCTAATGCCATTGGGTATTGGCGGCAATATGGCGCGGATTTTTGGTGTGGTCTTCCGTTTACCCTGATGGTACGAACGGGAAATGGCGTCTAGATTACTAGAGCCTTCAGGGCAATTGAGATCGCTAATTGGAGGGCCCGCGCTGCGGGCTCTTTTTTTTCGCCGGCCAGCGGTCCGCCGTGGCTGCGGTGGCGGTCCGCCGCGCTACTTCGATCGCTCGCTCGAAATGCCGATGTCCACGGTGCCGTAAGTGGTGATGCCGGAGCCGCTGCCGTCGCCGGCCGGGCTGGCACAGCCGCCGGCGAGGACGAGGACGGCACAGGCGGCCAGCAGGCTCCGCGCAAAGTAGTTCATGATGACCTTCCGGGGTCGCGGCGGATGCCGCGTTCCTGTTTGGGCGCCGGATCGCGGGGTTTGGTTCCTGGCCGGGTCAGCCGATGACAAACCGGTGCAGCAGCAATACCGCGATGGCGGGGCAGGCCAGCACCAGGCCGCCGACAAACGGAAAGCGTTGCGACCAGATGCCGATCAGGGCGGGGATCGCGGCAATCGGTCCGAGGACATCCATCAGCAGCGACAGCATGCCATTGGCATGAGGCCCATTCGCCGCCGCCGGCAGCTCGGCCGCGGCGGGCGAGCCGAACAGGCCGTAGGCGCTGCCGAAAATGAGAGCCACGAGGCAGAGGGAGGCTGCGAGCTTGAGGGTGTGCTTGGTGCTGGAGGTGGGCCGCATCACTGTTCTTCCGTGGGGCCGAGGGGCCGGCGGCGGGTGGTAAGGCAACTGGCGCGTCTCGACGATGCTTGCAAAAATAGCGCAATCTGCACCTATTCCTACTGAGACTTTTCTAATTCAGAGTTAAGCCGGTCCGGTTCTAGTGAGGCCGCCGCGGCTGCGTGTCGAGGTTGCCGTCGGCTGAGGTGCCGTTGTGGGCAGGGTCGGATCGGCGGCGCCAGGCAGTCCGTGACGGCGGCGCATGTTATGCGGACGATCTTGTTGTCTCTGTGGCTTGGAGAGGAGGCTGACGGCGCCATGCGCTCTGCGTGTCAGCATTCATGGGTACCAAATATGCGCTATAGATAACTTATGGCGATAGCACAGAGTTATTTCAGAAAACGCTTGCC
>NZ_BBQM01000020.1 GCF_000876015.1 Cupriavidus basilensis
TGATTCATTGATTCCGCGCTAGATCGAACATCCTTCGTGAAACCTTCGCTTTGCCTCTAAGTACACCGCGTGCGCTTCTTCTGCGGTGTCAAAGGTGCCCAAGTAGTACTTCTTGCCGTTGGCTGTTATCCCCGCTTGCCACTTGGCGTTTTTTTTGTGCCAACTGACCCCGAGAAGCTTTGCCTGATTCGTGGCTTTCGCTCTGCGTTGGTTCTCTGCATTAAGTTTCGATGAGCCATCCCTCAGATTCTTGAGGCGGTTATCGGATGGGTTGCCGTTGATGTGGTCGATCAATGTTTCTGGCCATGCTCCATATGCCAGGAACCAAACAAGCTGGTGCGCCTTTATCTCGCATCCGTCAATATGGATGGAGACATATCCACTTGACCTTCTATGCCCAGCGGGGCGAGGCTTCCATGTGAAGACACCAGTCTCAGGTTCGTAGTCGAGAAGTTCGCGAACGCGATCGGCGGTAAGATCTTTCTTAGCCATGATGCAGGTCCTTTCTGCGGATTGGTTAGAGCGCATCGGGTGCTGGAACATCTGATGCGCTCGCCTATTGTAACCGCTTATATGTCAGAACGCTGAATATGCCGACAGCGCCCGCGTCGCCGGTCAAGCCTGCGAACGTTCCTATGATGCGCTGACGCCCAGAGATTGATCTGTCCTATAGGGGAGATGCCTGCACAGTAAAATCAAGCACTTAGGAGCGGTCAGCATGGAGTGCTATAGGGAGGCTAAACAGCGATATTCTTTTTAAAATCAATGGGATATGGTAGATTGCAGTACAGGTTAATAGCCTATCGGGGGTTCGAATCCCCCTCTCTCCGCCAGGATCCCATAAGCCCTTGATTCTTCAAGGGCTTTTTTCATGGCTTCTCCGCCAGGTACCCCTCACAGGGGGACCTCTTTCCCTAATGGGAATGGACTGGGTTCATACTTCACAAGCCATCGCAAGCCGATCCCGTCCAGCCGCTTTGGCGCGGTACAGTGCTTGGTTGCCGCCTCGACCAACCCTTGCCACCGATCTAGCTTCGAGCCGGAGACGGAGGCAATCCCGACACTCGCGCTCACGCGCCCAAACGGACTGGTTTCGTGGCGGATATTCTGCTGCCGCAACCGCTCCAGGATACGTTGCGCGACCACCTGTGCCCCGGCGCCGTCGGTATTGGGCAAGATGACGCCTATCTCTTCTCCACCATACCGCGCCACCAAATCGGACGGCCGTCGCACGCAATCCTCCAGCACTTTTGCAACCTTCTGCAAACAGGCGTCTCCGGCGAGATGGCCATGGGTGTCGTTAAACCTCTTGAAATAGTCGATGTCGATCATCAGCAATGCCAATGGTGTCCCGTCCCGATGTGCCCGCTTCGTTTCCGTGGCAAGCGTCTCGTCAAAGCATCGCCGGTTCGCCAGACCGGTCAGTGCGTCTTTCATCGCCAGCAATTCCAGTTGCTGATTCGAACAGAGCAATTTTTCTTGCGTGACCAGCAATTCCCCTTCGACCTCGGTTCGCCGATTGATGTCCCGGATCAACAGCCAGCCGATAAGGCCGGTGAGTCTCAGCAGGCTGGACACCACGCCTATCGACAGCAGTGCGTTTAACTGCCACGCAGCCAATACTTCATGCCTGCCGAGTGCGACGGTAGTCACCAGTGGCAGCATGGCACTCTTGCGAAAGGCGTAGAGCCGCTCCACCCCGTCCAGAGTGGAGGTGTACGAAGCCGTACCGACCGATTGGTCGACAAGGTACTTGGCATAGATCGGGGACTGTAAAAAATTACGCCCCATGATGTCTTGCTCGCGAAATGGATAGCGAACCAGCATCGAACCATCCGTATAGGTCACCCCGATGGCGCCACCCCGTCCCACGTCGATCTGCCCGAACAGCCGCAGGAAGTTTTCCACGTCCAATGCCACGACCACTACCCCGGTAAATTTCCCGTGAGCTTCATTGAAACGCCGACTGACGGTGATGATCCATTTGTGGGTGGCGCGGCTGCGAATCGGTTTCCCGATGAATGGCTCCCGGGATGGATCGTCACGGTGATGAATGAAATAGGCGCGACCTTTACAGGAAACCCCAGACAGATCCGGCCGATTCGAGAACATCAGGGCGCGGCCCTGGTCATCGCAGATGGCGACACCGTTTAGTTGTGGCATCTGGGGCCGCTGTCGGCCGACCAGTGCTTCCAGCCGCTGGATCTGGGCGGGGCCGCTGCCATCTATTTCCAGGCGATCGGCAAGCCCGAGCGAGAACATCGCGCTTTGCCGAACGATGTCTTCAGAGTAAGTCGCGAGCGCCTGGGTAAGGTTCAACCCGTGGATGCTCGCATTCTTCAGCGTCCGATCTCGGGATGCCACAACGTTCCAGATTGTCAGCAGCGCCAGGGAGCAGCCGCTAACGAGCTGCAAAAGTATGACGAGGTGGATGTCACGCTTCGATTTTCTCAAGAATGCAAACCCCCGTGGAATCTGGGGGGCTCGCCTTGCCGTCAAGGGGGAAATGGTATGAAGATTGACCACCCTGAATACGGAATAGCATATGGCAATAACAGGTTCTTACGCAGACGTGTCATTATACGTCTATTGATATGCAGGAAAAAGGCGGATAGCGGTCAAGATCGTACCTGTTGCAAGGATTCATCACCTGTGAATGCATCGCAGATGCGCAAGATCCGGGAAGTCACCTATGTCCTTAATTGAGGTGGGATGAGATTTTCCAGGATTTGGCAGGGCACATACTCCGAAAAAGGAGGGGGTAAGAGTCTAGTGTAAATTGAGTGCTGGAGATCTGGTGAGGCACGTTAACCAGAGGGGAAGGGGTTCATATTCGTGAATCAAGAGCGTGCGGCGACGAAAAATCAATTTTGCGGCCTAATTTCATGCCGCGGCTATTCAGGGTTCACGGAATTTTGATGGCTGATCGCGTTATTCTTCAATAGACCACTCTTTGCGAAGCATAGCGTACTGCATGGTGTTCTCGTAGATGGGTACGCCGTGACTGTCGTTCTTGAAGGACACAAATTCCTTGAAAATTCCATCCTGTCGCATACCAAGTTTTTCGCAAAGTCGCCGGGATGGCGCGTTGGTGTCTTCCACATATGCATAAAGGCGACGTGCAGCGCTTTCTGAAAAAAGACTGGCTATCAGGGCCTTTGCCGCCTCATACGCATAGCCCATTCCGCCGAATTCAGGGTTGAAATTCCAGCCGACCGAGAAGGTATCTTGTTCCTGCACTGCAAAAAGATCCCCGATAAGTCTGCCTGATCTCCGCAGGCATACCGCAATATACTCATCACTTTCACTTCGCTTTTTAGCCTCGCCTTCGGCCTCGGCCATGTCTTTCAGGGCAAGCGAGAGAAAGCAATTGGAGGCCGGCTTGTGCAAATATTCGAAGAGGTCCGCGGCATCCTCCTGAACGAAACGCCTCAGAATGAGCCGGTCAGTTTCAATTGTTTTCATGGTAACGCGAATTGCATTATTCGAATTTCGATTTTATATGGGTGAATTTCATTCTTGAGTTCGCTGCGTGGAGTATAGCCATTTTAAGAATTTCATCAACGATGTCCTTGCGTCCATAAGGGGCGGCGTCGGAAACCTGTTTGATTTTCAGGCTGGCGTCAGCTTGGCCGGGTCTACTAGGCGACATGGTTATCGTCATGGAAAGACATCCGATGGAACACAAGGTCCAGCACTACTCAAGATTCATGATCGTTCTGCACTGGCTTACCGCGCTCTGCGTGGGGATCGCATGGTTGCTCAGCGAGGGTGGGCCGGCGGTCGTGCGCAATCCGCCGACGTGGCATTTCATGTTCGGACTGGCCGTGCTGCTGCTGGTAGTGCCGCGTATCGGCGCGCGGCTGGCTGGTGGCGCGCCTCCGCTCGACGCGGGTAGCCCGCCGTTGCTGCAGCTTGCCGCCAAGGTCGGTCATGGGGTGCTTTATCTGTTCCTGATCGCCATGCCGTTGACGGGCTGGTACGCCGCCTCGGCGCTGGGTATCCCGGTCACGGTGTTCGGGGTGGCCTTGCCGGCGCTGACGGATCCGGTCCAGCCACCGCCGGGCTTCGTTGCTGAACTCCACAGCACGGGCGGTTCCGTGTTTCTGGTCATCGCGGGCCTGCACGGACTCATGGCGCTGTATCACCATTTCGTACTGAAGGACGACACGCTGCGGCGCATGACACTCTGATCCGGCTGCGTTGCGCTGTCGATGCCTGCCGCCGGCCGTGGCTGGCGGCTGCGGAAATCATGGCATCGAAGGTGGTTCGTCCGGCCATGCGATGATGGCCTCGAAGCCATCGCTTCTTCCGCTCGCGGGCGAGCGAAGCGTCAGGCTTCCGCCGGTCTGGTCCATGATGGCGCGAACGATGGACAGGCCCAGGCCGGTTCCCGCGGCCGACGTGACGCCGCGCCTGAAGGGCTCGGTGATCCGCGGCAGCATTTCGGTCGGGACCACCGGCCCCCGATTGACCACGCGAACCTGCTGGCCCGGTCCGGCGATCACGTCGACCGGGCCGTCCGCTGCGCCGTGGAGCAGGGCATTCTGGATCAGGTTGCGCACGGCGATGGCAAAGGCGTCGAGATTGATCCGGCGCGTCAGGACCAGTCCATCGCAGACCTGCAGCGTCACCCGGGCTGGCGTGCCGGAGGTCGGCTGGAAGTCCCGCACCACCAGGCGCAGCGCGGGAAGGAGGTCGGACGCCGTTTGCGCCTGGGCGAAGCCCGCGTCGAGCCGGGCGAGCTGCAGCAGCTTTTCGGACAGGCGCGACAGATGCCGCAGGGAAAGCTCGACCTCCTTCAGGCGCTGGCCCGCTGGCTGATCACCAAGCTCGACGGCCAGCAGCTGCGTTTGCGCCAGGGCGCCGGCGATCGGGGTTCGCAGCTCATGCGCGCTGCTGGCCGCGAAGGCGCGTTCCGCGTCCAGCGCCGCGCTCAGGCGCTTGAGCAGGCTGGCCACCGCGTCGGCGATGGGCGCGAGTTCGGCGGGTTGTCCTTCTGTCGCCAGGGGAGACAGATTGTGGCTGCTCCGTTCGGAGATGTCGCGCGCCAGGCGCCCGACGGGCCGCATCGCGCGCTGGATCGCGATCCAGATGCCGGCGGCGGCCAGCGGTATCAGGCCGAGGAGCGGCCACAGTACCGCGTCGAGCGCCGCTCTGAGGGCCGCACGGCGATACCCCGTGTGCTCGACCAGGACGATCGAGAATCCGGAGCGGGGGTCCCGCTTCGAGAAAAGGCGCTTGCCGCCGAGTTCCGAAAACCCCGCCGCAACGGGCGCTGGCGGCAGGCTTTCCGGTGCGTCGTCCGTGCGCAGTACCACACGGCCGCGCGGGTCGATCAGGTAGTAGGTGAAGTAGGCCGTCCCCTGGTCGGGGTCGGCGCCCCGCACGCGATCCTGGCCATGCTCGTCCCCCTCCTGGATTTCATGCACGGCGAGCGGCAGCAGGCGCAAGGCGCCTTGCCGCAGCGATTGATCGAACGCTTCGTTGATCTGCGCGGACATGACCATGCCGGCGATGCTCGCAGCGCCGATCCAGAGCAGGGCCATGCTTGCCGAGACACCCGCGGCGAGCCGCCAGGCAATCGAAGGGCGCGCCATGTTCAGCCTTCCACCTGGTAGCCCAGTCCCCGGACGGTGTTCACGAAGTCCTTGCCGAGCTTCCTGCGCAGGCGGCTGACATAGACCTCGACCGCATTGCTTTCGATTTCCGCGCCGAATTCGTACAGCGAATCCTCGATCTCGCCCTTGGTGACGATCGCGCCGCGATGGCGGACGAGCCGCTCCAGGACCGCCCACTCCCGCGCGGTGAGCCCCGCGTCCTTGCCGTTCACCATTGCCCGCTTGCGGGCCAGGTCGATGGAGACCGGGCCGATGTCCCGCACCGGGTTGGGGTCGCCCGTGTAGCGGCGCGCCACGGCGGATATGCGCGCGTTCATTTCACTCAGATCGAACGGTTTGACCAGATAGTCGTCCGCGCCCGCGTTCAGCCCTTCGATCCGCACGGCGATCTGATCCTGCGCCGTGGCGATGATGACGGGAACCGGGTTGCGCGCGGCGCGCAGTTCGCGCAGCAGCGCCAGGCCGCAGCCGTCGGGCAGGCCGAGATCGAGGAGAACCAGTTCATAGGCGACGGTAGCCAGGGCCGACCGCGCCTCGTCGATGGTCCGCAGCCAGTCGACGCTGTGGCCGTTCAGTGCGATGTGGTCCCGCACGGCCGCGCCCAGCACCGGGTCGTCTTCGATCAGCAATGTCCGCATGAATCTCCTCCAGGAAGCCGACGCCCGAGCATGCCACGCCAGCCTGACGGGTGGCTGAACAACCGGCGGACCTTTTCAGGCTGGCGTCAGGTCTAGGTTGTCCAATGGCACGGGTGCTGTCATGGTAGCAACGCTTGATGCCAATATTCGGGATGCCGGCGCGGAAAAAGCCAAAAGGCTGGCCCGCGCGGCGTCATCTTCAAGAGAAAATGGATCGCCCGTGTCGGCCGGACGGGATCCCGCCATGCTCTGCGCGAGAGAGCGGGTGCTGAAACAAATACCGGAATCGGGGGAGTTGGATGCGTCGCACACATACGGAAAGACATCTGATCGCGCGCGTTGGTTGGCTGCGAGCCGCCGTGCTCGGCGCCAATGACGGGATCATCTCGACGGCGAGCCTGATCCTGGGCGTGGCCTCGGCAGCGGGTTCGCAAGGCAATGTCCTGCTGACGGGCGTGGCCGGTCTGGTCGCCGGCGCCATGTCGATGGCGGCGGGGGAATATGTCTCGGTCAGTTCGCAGTCCGATACCGAGGAAGCCGATCTCGCGCGGGAAAAATACGAACTCGCGAAGGATGTGGAGTTCGAGGAAAAGGAACTGGCGCATATCTATGTCTCCCGCGGCGTCGAGGCCGGACTTGCGCGCCAGGTGGCCCAGCAGTTGATGGCCAAGGATGCCCTGGGTGCCCATGCCAAGGATGAACTCGGCATTTCGGAGATCACCACGGCGCGCCCCGTGCAAGCCGCGCTGGCGTCGGCGGCGAGCTTCTCGGTCGGGGCGGCCGCTCCGCTCGCGCTCGTCGTGGCTTCGCCATCGAACTGGTTGTTGCCGGTGGTATCCGCTGGGTCCCTGGCGTTCCTGGGGCTGCTTGGCGTGGCCAGCGCCAAGGCCGGCGGCTCCGGCATCCTGAAGCCGACGATCCGCGTGGTGTTCTGGGGCGCGCTCGCAATGGCCGTGACTGCCGGGATCGGCGCCGCTTTCGGCGCGGCGGTCTGAAACGCTCCGGCGTGTGCGGCATGGATCGTTCCGGGGCCGCAGTACCATGCCGGCGACGCAGCGCATGTGCTCGATCCGGTCCCGCGGAATCCGCGTGCGCAAAAAAGAAAAGCCCCGCGGAAACAAATTCCGCGAGGCTTTCATCTTCCATCCTTCCATTGCGCCTGCCGGACCCGGGCCCAGCCAAGCGGGCCCGGAAATACCGACCCGCTCAAGCGCGCCGGATCCCGCTTACTTCGGCAGCAGGCCGGACAGCGGTTTCTGCGACAGGAACATCGAGCTCATCTCGTCCGCCGTCAAGGCGCGATTCCACATCGCCAGATCGGAGAAGGCCATCTGCATGGGCTTGTCGGACGTGGCGCGGCTGGGATCGTAGGATCCGGCGGTCTGCCCGTTCTTGACCATGTAGAACTTGCCCGTTCCATCCTCTCCCAGGCCGAAGCCGACTTCGCTTGCCTGGTTCACGCCAGCCAGGCCCGCGACGTTCATGCCGGCGGCGAACGCATGGGTCTGCGACTGGGTGCCCAGGATGGGATCGAACACGTAGCCCGACATGGTCTTCCCGCCGACGTCGACCACCAGCGCGAAGTACACCCACTGGTTTTCGCTGAACGGGATGTACGGGCTGTTGGTGTCGGTGCGGTGCGAGCCGTCCGCGACGTTGAACTCCGCGCCGCATCCGAACATGCTGATGATGATGCCCGCGGTGCCGCCGCTGGTGGCGTAGCCGGTCTTGTTGCTGAGGATGGGCTCGCCGACGGTGTTGGTGCTGCACGCGGGGGCCTTGTACCAGAAGCCGATGGTGAAGGCGCCGCTGCTGGCGATCGCGCTGTTCACCACGTCCTGCGCGGCGGACTGCGGCGTGAGCCGGTAGCCGTCGTAGCCGGCGGCGTTCGCGATGGCGGTGTCGATGAACAGGCCATGTCCGCCGAGCGGGTCGGCGGTGGTGGCGCCGCCGTTGGCATCGGCCGCCCACGGTCCCATCGTGCTGTGGCCGAGCGCATCGACGGGCGCGGTGAGCTGCGGGTCTTCGCCGAAGGGGTAGTAGACCGTCAGCCCGTTGGCGAGGGTGGTGGCCAGCGGCACCGGGGGCTGCGCCTTGATGTACGAGATCTGCGGCGTGAGCACGGCGCGGGCCGCCGTGCCCGCGACCACGGTGTAGCTGAACTGGTACTTGCCGGTCTTCAGTTCGTTCCGGTCGGCGAGCGGGTCGGTGTAGGTCGTCGTGCCCGCGGGCAGCGTGGCGATTGCCGTGCCGTCGCGCATCACGGTGATGGCCGCGCCGGCGGGCGCGGTCCAGTTGAGCACGGCGCGCGCGCGCGTGGTGGTGTCCTCGGCAATCTGGACGGTCAGCGCGGGAGGCTGCGCGCCGATCAGCTGGCCGCCGTCCATCGCGTAGTCCTGGCCGGCCGGCGTCTTGTCCAGATAGGCCAGCATGGTCGGGGCCACGTCCGCGATGCTGGCATATTGGTACAGCCCCGCGACGGTCGCCGGCAGCGCCGGGGTGGCGCCCCGCTGACCATTGTTCTCGTCCTGGTTGACGGCGATGAACGCGGCCGACTGCGGCACCTGGGGCAGCCCGTCGGCGCGGCCGTTGGCGTTCAGGCCGTGGCTCGAGGCCACCACGATCAGCCATTTGCTGTCGGGATTCCTGGCGGTTTCCGACAGCAGCGTGCCGACCGCCGCGTCCAGCTGCGCGAGCTTCTGCGCGTACTGGGACGAGGCCAGGCCATTGCCCAGCGCCACGTCCTCGGCGGAATGGTACTGGGCGACGATGGTCGCGTAGCCGCCGTTGCCGATCATCTGGACGGCGTTGCGCGTGACGCAGTCATCGGGGGTGGCGTCCTGGGAGCAGTCGGTCAGCGTGTCCAGCGCGCCCGCGGTGTGGTCGGATGCCAGCAGGGTCGCCAGCGGCGCCGAGGCGACGGTCGCCCCGGTCAGGTCCGTGCTGGCTGCCTTGACCCTGCCGAACAGGGTCTGCACGGCGGGTTTCTGGCCGGGCGCGATCGCGAAGATGCGATGCCGGCTGGCCCACGTTCCCGTCAGCAGCGTCGCCCATCCGGGCGCGTCCAGGTTGGGCTGCTGGCTGACGCTGTTGAGCACGCCGCCGCTGTAGGCGAGCTGCGGCTGGAGCTTGGCGAGATTCGGCAGCTGGCCCGACGCGATGCCCTGGCGCACGGCGTCGTACGTGACGCCGTCGAGATCGACGAACAGCGTGCGCTTGGCCAGGGTGGCGGACGGCGTGGGCGTGCCGGTGCCGGGGGGCGGCACGACGGGTGCGCCGGCGCTGGCGTTAGCGTCGTCGCTGCTGCCGCAGCCGCTCAGGGCGCTGCCCATGAGCCCGGCCAGGGCCAGCGTGCCGGCGAGTCTGGCCAGCGGCCAGCGCCGGTGTTGCGCGCGCTGGCGCGCGATGGCGGCGGCACTGTCGCGCGCCGCGGCCGGCGGCCGCGGACTGCCGCCCGCCCGCAGAGGATCGTATTGGATGTTCATGTTGTGGAATGGCTGGATTGGGGATGGATGTCGAGACCCTGGGGTCTGCCGTGTCCCGCCAGGCCGGCGCGCCGGCCTGGCATCGTTGCTATGCGCCCGCGCCCATCGCCGGGTCCGAGACGGTGTCCTTGCCGGTTTCGATCCGGCCGGCGAAACGGCGCTTGAACGACGGCGATGTGCTGGCGCCGACGCTGAAGTCGTACCAGTTGCCGCTGTCGGCGACCGGCCAGCTCAGTTCGCCCACCGAGTTCGGCGCCACCGTGGCCGTCCACGGGCCGTCGGTGTGATAGGCGTTCGCGGTGACGGTGAAGGTGCAGGGCTGGCTGCCCTTGTTGTACAGCTTGACGCTGACCGAGGCGGCGTCGCACGGCTGGTAGCAGACCTGGATTTCCGGGCTTGCCGTGCCGGTGGTTTCGTTCAGGTCGCCGGCGAATTCGCGGTGGTAGCCATTGGGGCCAAGCACCCAGAGGCGATACTTGCCGTTGTCGGCGGCGGTCGGCAGCCAGCTGCCGGTCAGCGACTTGTTGGCCTCGACCAGGTAGCGGCGCGGGATGAGGTCCAGGTGCAGCTGGTCGTAGACGTGGAAGAGCGCGCCCACGCCGTTGGTGCTGGCGTTGACGAATTCCAGCGTGACCGCGCCCGGCTGCGCGTTCGGATGCATGGTGGTATGCAGTTCGTAGGGCAGCGCGCGCGACGGCCGCGTGCCGGCCGCCTGGGCGGGCAGGGCGGAGGCGGGCGTGGCGCCGGGCACGGGAATGGCGGTCTTGGCGCTCTGCGCGATCGCCAGCGCGTCGGCGCTGACCTTGGTCATGCGGCCGGACAGGGTCGGCACTACGGCGGCGTTCGGGTTCACGAAGTCGAAGCACGAGGTCAGGTCGCCGCAGACGGTGCGGCGGTAATTGCTGATCTGGGGCTCGACCACGCCGAAACGCTTTTCGAGGAACATCAGCGTCGACGTGTGATCGTAGACCTGCGAGTTGACGAAGCCGCCGCGGCTCCACGGGGAAATCACGAACATCGGCACGCGCGGGCCCGGGCCGTAGGGGCGGCCGTCTATCGCGGGCTGGTTGCTCGTGGCCGGTGTGTAGGTGTGATACTCCGGCGCCATGTCGCTGTCCGAAAGCGTGCTGCCGCCCGCCAGCGTGCCGTCCGTATTGCGCGACGGCGCGCTCGGCGGCGGCAGGTGGTCGAAGAAGCCGTCGTTCTCGTCATAGTTGACCAGCAGCACGGTCTGGCTCCAGATCTCGGGGTTCGCGGTCAGGGCGTCCAGCACCTGCTGCACGTACCAGCCGCCCTGCGCCGGGCTGGAGGGGCCGGGATGCTCGCTGTATTGCGAGGGCGGAATGATCCAGGAGACCGACGGCAGCGTGCCGTTCTGCACATCGTTGCGGAACGTCTCGAGCAGGCCTTCCGGCATGGTGTTGCCAAAGCCCTTGGCCAGCGGGCTCAGCGCGTCGTCGATCTCCGGGTTGTAGACCGGGCCGGCCGCCGTCGGCGACTGCGCCAGGCTTTCCGTCGCCACGTACAGCGGCCGGCGCGTCGAGGGCATCTGCTCGATGGCCTTGCGCCAGTGGCGAAAGCCCATCATTTCATTGCAGCCGAAGTTGTCGATCAGGCTTTGGTAGACCTTCCAGCTGACGCCCGCGCGCTCCAGGCGGTCGGCGTACGTGGTCCACGTCCAGCCGGTGGTGGAGGCGCCGATGTCGTTGCCGCCGTTGAATTCGTTGTTCAGCCCCGCGACCGCGACCGGCGCGTTGGTGTTCGGGTCCAGTCCGTTCGGGCCGTTGGTGCCGGTCCAGTAGAACAGGCGGTTGGCGATGGTGCCGGTGTGCATGCCGCAGTGATAGGCGTCGCACACCGTGAAGGCGTCGGCGAGCGCGCGCTGGAACGGCACTTCCGCGGTGTCGTAGTAGCCCATCGAGAGCGGCGTCTTCGCGTTCGGCCAGGCCGCCATGCGGCCGTGGTCCCAGGCGGCCTGCGCGTCGTTCCACGTGTGCGGCGTGCCGCCGGCGCGCTGCGCGTTGCCTGCGGTCCCGTCGAGGTGATACGGGATGAGGGTGGTGGCGCCGTAGTTCTGGTAGAAGATGTTGGCGGTGTTCGCGGACGGAACCGGGAAGCGGTCCCCGTAGCCGCGCACGCCCTTGTGCGTGCCGAAATAGCTGTCGAACGAGCGGTTCTCCAGCATCACCATCACCACGTACTTGACGTCCTGGATGGAGCCGGTGGCGTTGTTGGCCTCGATGGCCAGCGCGCGCCGGATGCTCGGGGGGAAGGTGGAGAGCGTCGCGACCGCGGCGGCGGTGCCAAGGGACGAGCGCAGGAACTTGCGTTTGGAAGGATTGAAGGTCATACCGGATCAGGGATTGTGGGTGACTCGGACAGGCTCGGGCGCGCCCCGGTCAGGGCGCCGGCGCGCAGTGCACCGTGGTGCAGGCCGCCGGCGTGGAGGCGCCGCCGCCGGTATTGCCGGGGTTGGCCGGGGTGGTCGGCGTCGTCGCGTTGTCATCGCCACCGCAGCCGCCCAGCAACAGCACGATGCATAGCGCACCAATGCCCAGCATGGATCGGCCTGTTGCTTGATGTGTAGGGATCGGTCTAGTCATGAGATTGGTCAGTTGCAGTCCGAGCACGAGTCGTTGTGATGGGCTTCGTGGTCAATCGAGCGGTGCGCAATGCGCGGGTATCGCGATGACCGCGGGCGTACCTGGAGCAGGCTCGGCTGCGAGGGAAAAGGTGTTCCGGTACGCTTCATGGGGTGTTTTCGACGCCACGAGGGCGTTCAGCAAAGGTGCGTCTCCACGCCCGCGCGCTCGCAGAGCGCCTGCAGTTCGGCGGAGGCGTCGGCATCGGTGAAGAAGTGGTCGACCTGCTCGAGCCGCGCCACCCGGCAGGGCGCCTCGCGCAGGAACTTGCTGCTGTCGGCAAGCAGCAGCCTGCGGTGGCTGTGCGTGAGGAGGACCTGCGACAGCTCGGCTTCGTCCGGCTGGAATTCGTAGAGCGTGCCGTCGGCGCTCACGGCGCCCACGCCGCAGATCGCGAAGTGCGCGCGGAACTTGCGCAGGAAGTCGAGCGTGGTGCTTCCCATCACGTCGCGGTCGGCGGGCCGCAGCTTGCCGCCGGCCACCCAGGTCTCTATCTCGGGTTTGTCGGCCAGGGCCCGCACGGCATCGATGTTGTTCGTCACCACGCGCAGCGGCCGGTCCGGCGGCAGGGCGCGCGCGAATTCCGCCACCGTGGTGCCATAGCCAAGAAAGATCGTCGCGTCGTCCTGCATGAGGCCGACGGCCGCCTGCGCGATGCGGCGCTTGCGCTCGATCTGGACATTGCTTCTCTGCAGGAAACTCTGGTTGTGCTGGTTCGTCGGCAGGCTCAGCCCGCCGTGCACGCGCCTGACCAGGCCTTGCTCATCGAGATCGTTGATGTCGCGCCGGATCGTCTGGCTGCTCACGTTGAAGCGGCTGGCCAGTTGCTCGGTGCTCAGTTGGTCGACTTCGTGCAGCCAGTCGAGGATGTCCCGTTGTCGGCGGCTCAGGCTCATTGTTCATTCGCTCAAGATTTATGTTCGAATGAAAATTTACCCGCCGAATGTGACGGCAAAATGATATCGGCGGCGAAAGCGTGGATAGTTTTGGCCGCTTCCGGCGCGTTTCCGGTGCGCTGTCGGCGGGCTTCCAGCGGGCGGACAGGGTCGCGGGAGGTCGTGCGGAAGAGGAAGGCGCCGGGTTCGCCGTCATCGGCGATGACGGCGTTCAGGCGCTCACGGGGCCTGCATCCCGCTGTCTGGCCGTATCTTCAGGCGGACAGGCTTGCGTATCGACGCGGTGCGTCGGCGCCCGGATGGCGACGGCTCCGGGCGGGCCGCGCGGATCGGCCGGCCTGGCCGGGTGCGCGCGCGGGTCGCGGGGAAATGCCGCGTGCCCGCGTCTGTGGCGGTCACGTGGCAGTCATGCGGCGGGGGGCGGCGTCCTCAGTTCGTCGCCTTGATGTTCAGCCGGTGGATGATCTCCCCGAAGCGCTTCACCTCGGACCGATAGAACGTGTTGAGCGCCGCCGGCGTGGTGTAGGCCGCGTCCGCGCCTTGCGATGCCATCGCCTTCTTGACGTCGCTGCGCGCCAGCGCCAGCTTGAGTGCGCCGTTGAGTTTTTCGATGGTGGCCGCGGGCGTTCCCGCGCGCGTGAACAGCGCATACCACTGCGCGAAGTACAGGCCCTTGAAGCCGGCCTCTTCCAGCGTGGGGACGTCGGGCAGCGAGCTGCTGCGCTTCGGGCTGGCCACCGCGAGGATGCGGATCTTGCCCGACTGCAGCATCGACGCCGCCGAGGCTACGCCGACGAAGGCCATCGAGACCTGGCCGCCCATCGCGTCGGCCGCGGCGGGGGCGTCGCCCTTGTAGGGCACGTGGACCATGTCGAGCCCCGCCGCCGCGTTGAATGCCTCGCCGGCGAGGTGGCCGGTGCCGCCGATGCCGCTGCTGCCGTACGACAGTTTGGACGGATTGGCCTTGCCGTAGGCAATCAGTTCGGCCACGGTCCTGACGTTGAGCTTGGCGTTGACCGCCAGCACGATGGGCACCGAGCCCACCATGCCGATGGGGGCGAAGTCCTTCACCGGGTCATAGGTCACGTCGGGATACAACGTGGGGTTGGTGCCGTGCGTCGCGCTATTGCCCATGAGGACCGTATAGCCGTCGGGCTGGGCCTTGGCAACGAAGCTGGCGCCGACCACGCCGTTGGCGCCGGCGCGGTTGTCGACGACGATGGTGGTCTTCAGTTCGTCGCCCATGTGCTGGGCCATCAGGCGCGTCAGAAAGTCGTTGGCGCCGCCGGCCGCGTAGGGCGAGACGAACTGGATCGGGCGGTCGGGGAACTCGGCCCGCGCCGACGTCGCGATACCCAGGCCGACGATCAATGCCGCGGCGGCGCGCAGCCCCAGACGATGAAAGCAGAACATGTCTTCCTCCTGTGCCTTCGTTGGCACGATTAGTTAGGTGTATTCCCGTGCGGTGCCTCGTCACCACTGCCGTGTCGAGGCATCGCAGGTACGGCAAACAGTCTAAGTACCTGCGACTGTCTTTTGCACATGACGCGGGCAGTTTCAGGTCCACTACTTGAACTATCGCGTTGCCCGCGGAGCGGCGTCGCTGCGTCGCGTCAACAGAGGTCAATAGAGCTTGGTGAGATTCGCCAGTTCGTCCTCGATCGAACGGATGGCGTCGCCGAGGCAGTTCACCACGGTTTCGGTCCGCTCCTTGCCCAGCCGGGTGGCCAGCGTCGACACGCTGATCGCCGCCGCGGGCGTGCCGTCGGGATAGCGGATGACCATGCCGACGGACATCACCGCGGGCGAGTCGAACACCTTGTTCGTGGCATAGCCGCGCCGGCGCGTCTCCGCGATGCTCGCCTGCAATGCCGCCAGCGAGTAGCGCGGATTCTTGCGCTGGGTGCGCGCCACGTTCACCTTGCAGATGCGGTCGACCTCCTCGTCGGGCAGCGCGCTGAGCAGCGCCAGCCCGGTCGCGCCGATGTTCAGGGGCCGGTGCCGTCCCACGTCGAGGATGAACAGCTTGATCGGGAAGTTGCCATCGGCGCGCGCCACGCAGACGTTGTCGAAGCCGGAGCGCACGGTCATGAAGACGGTATCCCCGGTCTGGTCCGCGATGGATTGCAGGTAGGGCTTGCAGATGTCCCGCAGCGAGAGCTTGGGCGCGGCCGCGAGGCCCATCTCGTAGAGCAGCGGGCCGAGGTAGTAGCGCTTGGTGGTCTCGTCCTGCCGGATCAGCTGCTCGGCGATCATGCCCTGCAGGATCCGGTGCGCGGTGGGCCGCTCGATGCCGACGCGCCGGTACAGGTCCACCAGGCGGATGCCGCTGCGGTTGTTGGCCGTGATCAGCCGCAGCAGCGCCACCGCGCGATGCAGGGTCTGCGTGCCGGCGGCGGCGCTGGCCAGGACATTGGGCTTGGACGGGCTCATGGCATTTTCATTCCGAGCGGTTCTCATTATGTGGACCGTATCGTCCATCGTCTTGGGCAGGCTGTATATGGCCTGGACTCATGAAGTCCATATTTTGGACTTCATATGGCGGCCCGCTCGCGCTTGCTGTCATTCTTCGCTCCGGCAGCGGCGCATCGCGGATGACCGCCCGGAGGCGAGGCGGTCGACGAGACGCCTGGCCGGACAAGACAAGACTGGAGACACGCTGCGCTGCAGCAAGGCGCGGCACACGGCAATGGAAGACACACACCTGCTTGCGGTGCGTCAGGACGGCGTACTGACCCTGACGCTCAACCGCCCCGAACGGCGCAATGCGCTGAGCCCACAGTTGTACGAAAACCTGCGCGAGCAGTTGTCCCTGGCGGCGGCGGACGATGCGATCGGCGCCGTGGTGCTCACGGGCGCCGGCGGCGCGTTCTGCGCCGGCGGCGACGTGGCGCGCATGGCCGACGCGTCGGCGGCCGAGACCCTGTCGTTCGAGGCCCGCGCGAACCGGCTGCGCCGGCGCGCCGAGATCTGCGAACTGCTGCACGAGATGCCCAAGCTGACGCTGGCCATGATCCGCGGCGCGGCCGTCGGCGCGGGGCTGTCGATCGCGCTGGCCTGCGACATGCGCATCGGCGACGACACCGCGCGGCTCAAGACCGGCTTCATCGACGTCGGCGTGCCCGGCGATTTTGGCGGCCACTATTTCCTGCCGCGCATCGTGGGCGCGGCGCGCGCCCGCGAACTCTATCTCTGCTCGCCGCTGCTCGACGCCGGCCAGGCCGCCGCACTGGGCCTGCTCAACCAGAAAGTCGCCGCGGAGCAGCTCGAAGCCGTGGTCATGGCCATCGCCAGGCATTGCGCAAGCCATTCGCGCACGGCGGTCGGCTACATGAAGCGCAACCTCAATGACGCGCTGGGCGCCACGCTCGGCGAAGTGCTGGATGCCGAGGCATGGCGCCACGTGCGCTGCACCGAGACGCCCGAGCACCGCGAGGCGGTGCGCGCGCGCGCGGCCCGACGCCGGGCGGCGACGGGCGCGGAGGGCGGCGGCGCGACACCCGCGTGAGCCGGGCAGGGCAGAGCAGTTTCTTCCATTTTTCCCCTTCTTTTTCAGGATGACATCGATGAGCAAGGTTTGTCAGGACCGCGTCGTGATCGTGACGGGCGCCGCCCGTGGAATCGGACGCGAATACGCGTTGCATCTGGCCGCGCATGGCGCCAGGGTGGTCGTCAACGACCTCGGTAGTTCCCGCGAGGGCATCGGCCAGGACATGTCCGCGGCGCAGGCGGTGGTCGACGAGATCGTCCATGCCGGCGGCCAGGCCGTGGCCAACGGCGACAACATCGCCGACTGGGAAGGCGCGCGGCGCCTGATCGCGCATGCGGTCGAGCATTTCGGCCGGCTCGATGCGCTCGTCAACAACGCCGGCATCCTGCGCGACCGCACCATGGTCAACATGGAAGAGGGCGAATGGGATGCCGTGGTGACCGTCCACCTGAAAGGCACCTTCGCGCCGTCGCACCATGCCGCGGTCTACTGGCGCGCCACGCAGAAGGCCACGGGCGAGCCGGTCAACGGCCGCATCATCAACACGACGTCGTCGTCGGGCCTGTTCGGCAACATCGGGCAGACCAACTACGGCGCGGCCAAGGCCGGCGTCGCGGCGCTGACCGTCATCGGCGCGCGCGAGCTCAAGCGCTATGGCGTCACCGTCAATGCCATCTGCCCGCATGCCCAGACCCGCATGACCGAAGGCCTGCGCGAGCGCACGCCCGAGGAGATCGCCGCGCGCCATCCGCGCTGGATCGCGCCCGTGGTGGTGTGGCTGGCCGGCGCCGACAGCGGCGCGGTGACGGGGCGCGTGTTCGAGGTCGGCGGCGGCCATCTGGCCGCGCTGGAAGGCTGGCACCGCGGGCCGTCGGCCGAGCCGGTGGACGATGCCGGCAAGATCGGGCCGGTCCTGAGCGACCTGGCCGCGCGCGCGCGCCGCAATGCCGACATGAAAGGCAACGACCTGGACTGAGCAATGATCGATAAGCGCTGCAAGAACGTAGCCGACGCCATCGCGGGGATCCGCGACGGCGCGGTGCTGCTGGTCGGCGGCTTCGGCACGTCGGGCCGGCCCACCCGGCTGATGGAGGGCGTGCTGGAGCTGGGGGTGCGCGACCTGACCATCGTGGCCAACAACGCGACCATCGGCACCGACATCGTGGGGGACCTGATGCGGGCCGGCCGCATCCGCAAGATCGTGTGCTCGTTCCCGCGCGGGCTGACCGGAAAGACCATCTTCGACGAGCTCTACCACGCCGGCCGCATCGAGCTGGAACTGGTGCCGCAGGGCACGCTGGCCGAGCGCATCCGCGCCGGTGCGGCCGGCATCGGCGGCTTCTTCACGCGCACGGCCGCCGGCACCGAACTGGCCCGAGGCAAGGAGACGCGCGAGATCCGCGGCGAGCTGTACGTGCTGGAGGAGCCGATCACCGGCGACGTGGCGCTGATCAAGGCGCAGCGCGGCGACCGCTGGGGCAACCTGGTCTATCACCGCGGCGCCCGCATCAACAACCCGGTCATGGCGGGGGCCGCCAGGCTTGCCGTGGCGCAGGTGAGCGAGTTCGTCGAACTGGGCGCGCTGGACCCGGAGCACGTGGTGACGCCCGGCATCTTCATCGACCGGCTCGTGGAGGCGAAATGAGCAAAGGACTGAGCAAAGGGCTGAGCCGCGAGGACATGGCGCGCGTGGCCGCCGGCGATATCCCCGACGGCAGCTGCGTGAACCTCGGCATCGGCCTGCCGACGCTGATGGCCGACTACGTGCCCGCCGGCCGCGAACTGCTGTTCCACAGCGAGCAGGGCCTGCTGGGGCTGGGACCGAAGGCCGCGCCCGGCGAGGAAGACGAGGACGTGCTCAATGCCGGCAAGGAATTCATCACGCTGCTGCCGGGCGCGTCGGTGTTCAGCCACAGCGACTCCTTCCTGATGGTGCGCGGCGGACATATCGACATCGCCTGCCTGGGCGCGTTCCAGGTCGCGGCCAACGGCGATCTCGCCAACTGGTCCACCGGCCTGCCCGGACAGATTCCGGGCGTGGGCGGCGCGATGGACCTCGCCTGCGGCGCTGCCCAGGTGTGGGTGCTGATGGAGCACTGCACGAAGGACGGCAAGCCGCGCATCCTGGACGCCTGCACCTATCCCCTGACCGCCGCGCGCTGCGTGGACCGGATCTACACCGACCTGGCCGTGATCGACGTCACGCCGCGCGGCCTGGTGGTGCGGCGCATGGCGCGCGGCCTCGACTTCGCCACCTTGCAGCAATCGACCGCGGCCCCGCTGACCCTGGCGCCGGACTGCGGACCCTACGCGCCGGACGCCGGCCACACTGAACGTTGATCGAGTCACCATGAAAACAGCGATTACGAAACTGCTCGGCATCGAGCACCCGATCGTGCAGGGCGGCATGCAGTGGGTCGGCCGGGCGGAGCTGGTGGCGGCGGTCTCCAACGCCGGCGCGCTGGGCATCCTGACGGCGCTGACGCAGCCCTCGCCCGAGGCGCTGTCAGCCGAGATCGCGCGCACGCGGACCATGACGGACAAGCCCTTCGGCGTGAACCTGACCTTCCTGCCGACGCTCAAGCCGGTGCCCTACGAGGCCTATCGCGACGCCATCATCGATGCCGGCGTGACGATCGTCGAGACCGCCGGCAACAATCCCTCGCAGCACCTGCCCGCGTTCAAGCGGGCGGGCATCAAGGTGATCCACAAGTGCACCACCGCGCGGCATGCGCTCAAGGCGCAGCAGATGGGGGTGGATGCCGTCAGCATCGACGGCTTCGAGTGCGCCGGGCACGTCGGCGAGGAAGACATCCCGGGCCTGATCCTGATCCCGGCCGCGGTGGCGCAGCTCGACATCCCGGTCATCGCCTCCGGCGGATTCGGCGATGCGCGCGGGCTGGTGGCGGCGCTGGCGCTGGGCGCCGAGGGCATCAACATGGGCACGCGCTTCATGTGCACCCGCGAGGCGCCGATCCACGACCGCATCAAGCAGGCCATCGTGGCCAACAGCGAGCGCGACACCTGCCTGATCCTGCGCAGCCTGAAGAACAGCAGCCGGGTGGCGCGCACCGCGCTGTCCGAGAGCGTCATCGCGATGGAGCGCGCCGGCGCCACCATCCAGGAGATCGCCCCCAAGGTGGCCGGCGTGCGCGGCCGCGGCGTCTACGAGAACGGCGACGTGGAGGAGGGCATCTGGACCGTGGGCCTGGTGCAGGCGCTGATCGAGGACATCCCCACCTGCGCGGAGCTGGTGGGCCGCATCATCCGGCAGGCCGAGGCGCTGATCGCCGACCGGCTGGCCGGGCTGGCCGGCGTCCCGCTGCGCGCGGCGTAGTGGCGTAACGGAGCAACGGAGCAACGGCGAGACCCGCTCACCGACCGATCTTTCAAGGAGACTGCAATGCTGGAAGTAGAAACACCCGAGGACATGGCGCAGTATGTGGGCAAGCCGCTGGGCGTCAGCGACTGGCTGACGGTGGACCAGGAGCGCATCGATGCGTTCGCCCGCGTGTCGGGAGACGAGAACTGGATCCACGTGGACGTGGAGCGGGCGCGCCGGGAACTGCCCGGCGGCAAGACCATCGCGCATGGCATGCTGACGCTGTCGCTGGTCACGTACATGGGCGGCAACATCCTGCGCATCCGCCAGCGCTCGCGCGGCATCAACTACGGTTCGAACAAGGTCCGCTTCACCGCGCCGGTGCAGTGCGGCGCGCGCATCCGGCTGCACCGCACGCTCGAAAAGTACGAGGCCATCGACGGCGGCGCGCGGCTGACGTTCGGCAACCGGATGGAGATCGAGGGCATGGAGCGCCCCGCGCTGGTCGCGGAAACCGTGTCGGTCATCTACGCCCGGGGGGCATGATGGCCCCTGCCGCCCAATCCCCATACGAGGTCTACCTCGGCCACCTGCGCGAGGGCCGGCTTGCCTACCAGTTCAGCCCGGCCGCGGACCGCGCGGTGTTCTATCCCCGCGTGCTGTGCCCGTACACCGGTAGCACCGACCTGCAATGGCGCGTGAGCAAGGGCCTGGGCACGGTCTACAGCACGACCGTGGTCTACCCGCGCGACGGCGCGCCGTACAACGTGGCGCTGATCGACTGCGACGAAGGCTTCCGGCTGATGAGCCGCGTCGAGCAGATGCCCGCCGGCGCGGTGGCGATCGGCATGCGCGTATCGTTCCAGGTCCACGCGAATGGCGACGATCCCTATCCTGTTTTCCATCCGGTGACCGTGGCATGACATCCTCCCTCATCAAGCGCGGCAGCGCGGCCATCGTGGGCGCCGCCGAATCCGACCTGGGCGAAGTCGGCCCGGGATACACCCCGATCGACCTGATGGCGCAGGCCGTGCGGCGCGCGCTGGACGACTGCGGGCTGGCCCTGTCCGACGTCGACGGGCTTTTCTGCGCGACGTCGCAGAGCCGGCTGTCCGGCCTGGCGCTGGCGGAGTACCTGGGGTTGCCCGAAGCCTACGTGGACTCCACGTCGACCGGCGGCTCGTCGTTCATGCTGCACCTGGCGCACGCGCAAATGGCGATCGCCGCCGGCGCCTGCAAGGTTGCCGTCATCGCCTACGGCAGCACGCAGCGCTCGCTCGGCCGCAAGAACACCAGCGCGGCCGAGCCCAATCCGTACGAGTCGCCGTTCAAGCCGTTCATGCCGCCGACGGCCTATGCGCTGGCGGCCGCGCGCCACATGCACGAGTTCGGCACCACGCGCGAGCAACTGGCGGAGGTGGCGGTCGCCGCGCGGCAATGGGCGCTGCTGAACCCGGTGGCCTGGGAAAAGAAGCCGCTCACGGTGGAAGAGGTGCTGGGCGCGCGCATGGTGAGCTATCCGCTGACCATTCGCGATTGCTGCCTCGTCACCGATGGCGGCGGCGCCATCGTGGTGACGTCGGCCGAGCGCGCGCGCGGCATGCGCCGCCCGCCCGTGTATGTGCTGGGCGCCGGCACCGTCACCACGCATCACAGCATCTCCAGCATGCCCGACCTGACGCACAGCGGCGCGCGGCGCGCGGGCGAGATCGCCTACGCGATGGCGGGCCTGCGCCCGGCGGACGTCGACGTGGCGCTGGTGTACGACGCCTTCACGATCAACACGATCCTGTTCATGGAAGACCTCGGCTTCTGCGCCAAGGGCGAGGGCGGCGCGTTCGTCAGCGGCGGCCGCATTGCCCCGGGCGGCACGTTCCCGGTCAATACCAACGGCGGCGGGCTGTCCTACTGCCATCCGGGCATGTACGGCATGTTCCTGCTGATCGAGGCGGTGCGGCAACTGCGCGGCGAATGCGGCGCGCGCCAGGCGGCCGGCGCGGAGATCGCGCTCGCGCACGGAAACGGCGGCGTGCTGTCGTCGCAGAACACCGTCATTCTGGGGGCGGCGCACACGGTGTAGTTTCTCCGGGGCATGGCTATGGCCCTTCCGATTCCGATGTCGCCCGCAACCGCGCGTGCCCGGCCCTCACGCCTGCGCGGCGTTTCCCTCGGCGGCGGGATAGTCGGTGCAGCCGTGCTCCGCGCCGCCGAACAGCGAGCCGGCGTCGAACGCGGCGAGCGGCAGGCCTTCGGCCGCGCGCGGGAAGTCCGTTTGGCTAAAGCCGCCGCGGTTCTCGTACCCCGCCACCGGGACCGGCGGGGTGAGGGGGCCGGAGGGAGCGCGGCGCGTCAGCCGCCGCTCGCGTCGTCGATCTGGTCGCGCGCCACCGTGATGACTTCCATGACGCTGCTGCCGATGTGCCGCTTCATTGCCGTGGCCGCCGCCTCGGTCTGGCCGGCGCGGCTCAGGCGGATCAGCTCCATGTGTTCCTGGCGCGCCTGCAGGCGCTGCGGCACGCTGACCACGCGGAAGTTGAGGTAGCGCTCGGACTTCTCGTGCAGCGTGCGCACGATGTTCAGCGCGAACGGCCGGTTGGCCGGCCGGTACAGCGTTTCGTGCAGCTGCCAGTTGAGGCGGCTCCAGGCGTCGGCGGGAGCGCTGTCCATTTCATTCACCAGCGCCTCGGCGCGCGCCAGGTCCGCGGCCTGCAGCTGCGGCACGGCCAGGCGCAGCAGCCACGGCTCGAGCTGCACGCGCAGTTCGAAGAACTCCTGCACTTCGTCCACCGACAACTGCGCCACGTAGGCGCCGCGGTGCGGCTGCAGATTCACCAGGCCTTCGGAGCTGAGCAGGCGGATCGCCTCGCGCAGCGGGATGCGGCTCACGCCCAGTTCTTCCGCGAGCGCTTCCTGGCGCAGCGCCGAGCCCGGCGCGAGCTTGCCCGAGAGGATGCGCTGGCGCAGGTCGGCCGCCACCATTTCCACCGCGGTGGCGCGCACCAGGCGGGCGCCGCCAGGGCCGTCGGCCGTGGATGAGGAAGGGGAGGAAGAAGGCGCGGACATACGGGAAAAGTGGCTAGTCATGACGTGCTCGGCATTGTCTCTGATTTTGTGGCGCGGCTGCGGCTTGTTTTTTGCACAACGTCATTGTATATTAGATCCAATTTGTGAAAACAGCAAGACAGAACCGCATAGATCCACAATATCTACCCAGGTATCTGGCCAAGAAGGCCGGCGGTGCCTGCACATTGGATATTTGATTCAGTGCTGCGTGCGTGACCGGCCCCCTCGAAAAACTCCTTTCCCAAGACGTTCTACCAAAAATCCAAATGAGAATGCGCGACTTCGAAAGCCCTGGGCGCTCGTCCGTCATGGCCCGCAACGGCATGGTGGCGACCTCGCATCCGGCCGCCACCCTGGCGGCGGCGCAGGTGCTGGACGCCGGCGGCAACGCCATGGACGCGGCGGTGGCCGCCTGCGCGGTGCAATGCGTGGTCGAGCCGGGCTCCACCGGCATCGGCGGCGACTGCTTCGCGCTCTACGCCAGGAACGGCGGCGCGGACGTGGTGGCCTACAACGGCAGCGGCTGGGCGCCCTCGGGCATCAGCCCCGCGGCGCTGCGCGAGCGCGGCGTGACCTCGCTGCTGCGTCCCACCCCGCACGGCATCACCGTGCCGGGCGCCATCGACGCCTGGGACCGCTTGATCCGCGACCACGGCAGCCTGCCGCTGGCCGAGGTGCTGCGCCCGGCCATCCGCCACGCGGAAGAGGGCTACGCGATCACCCCGCGCGTGTCGCGCGACTGGACCCTGGCCGAGCCGCTGCTCAAGCGCAACGAGCACGCCGCGCGCGTGATGCTGCCGGGCGGCAGCGCGCCGCTGCCGGGCAGCGTGCACCGCCAGCCGGAACTGGCCGCCACGCTGCGGCTGATCGGGCAGAAGGGCCGCGACGGTTTCTACGCCGGCCCGGTCGCCGAGGAGATGGTGCGGTACCTGCAATCGCTGGGCGGCTTCCATACCGAGGCGGACTTCGCCGAATACCGCGGCAGCTACGTCACGCCGATCAAGACGCAGTTCCGCGGCTACGACATCCACGAATGCCCGCCCAACGGGCAGGGCGTGATCGCGCTGCTGATCCTGAACATCCTGGCCGGCTTCCCCGCCGACGGCGACCCGCTCTCGGCCGACCGCCTGCACCGCGAGATCGAGGCCACGCGCCTGGCCTACGCGGCGCGCGACGAGGTGCTGTGCGACCCCGACTTCACCGCGGTCGACGTGGAGCGGCTGCTGTCGCCGGCGTTCGCCGACGCGCTGCGCGCGAAGATCGACCTGGCGCGCGCCAGCGACGTGCCGCCGGTGATCGGCATGCCCGAGCACCTGGACACGGTCTACATCAGCGTGGTCGACAAGGACCGCAACTGCGCCAGCTTCATCAATTCGATTTTCTACGGCTTCGGCAGCGGCATCATGACGCCGACCACCGGCATCCTGCTGCACAACCGCGCCCAGAGCTTCTCGCTGCTGGACGGCCATCCCAACGCCATCGCGCCGCGCAAGCGGCCCATGCACACCATCATCCCCGGCATGGCGACCAAGGACGGCCGCGCCGCGCTCAGCTTCGGCGTGATGGGCGGACACTACCAGGCGATGGGCCACGCGCATCTGGTCTCCAAGGTGCTGGACTACGGCATGGACCTGCAGGACGCGGTGTCGCTGCCGCGGGTCTTTCCCACGCCGGGCAGCAACGCGGTCGAGATCGAGCGCACCGTGCCGGCCGAGGTGGTCGCCGAACTGCGCCGCCGCGGCTTCGAGATCGCGCCGCGCACCCGCCCGATCGGCGGGGCGCAGGTGATCCGCATCGACTGGGAGCAGGGCGTGCTCACCGGCGCGTCGGACCACCGCAAGGACGGCTGCGCCATCGGGCTCTGAGCGCGCCCGACTGCCCACCGGAAAGCAGCCACGCCACCCTTTTCCTCAACTCGCACGTTCGCTCATGAAATCGTTGCTTTCCGCGCTATGCGCTTGTCTGTTGTTCTCCTCCACGGCCGTGATGGCGCAGGGGGAAAAGGAAAAGGCGTGGCCCACCCAGCCGATCCGCCTGGTGGTGCCGTTCCCGCCGGGCGGCGCGGCCGACGGCATCGCGCGCATGCTGGCGCCGGCGTTCCAGCGGGAGCTCGGCCAGTCGATCATCATCGACAACAAGCCGGGCGCCTCCGCCGCCATTGCCAGCATCAACGTGCTGCAGTCGGCGCCCGACGGCTACTCGGTGATGATGAGCGGCTTCGCGCCGCTGATCACCAACCGCTTCACGCAGAAGAAGCTGGCCTACGATCCGGATGCCTTCACCCGCATCGGCCTGCTGTCGGCCACGCCCAACGTGCTGGTGGCGAGCATGAGCGCGCCGTTCAGGACGCTGCCGCAGATGGTCAGCTACGCCAAGGCGCATCCGGGCGAAGTCACCTTCGGCTCCTACGGCATCGGCTCGCTGGCGCACCTGTCGGGCGAGATGCTCAAGGGCGCGGCCCACATCGACATGCTGCACGTGCCCTACAAGGGCGCCAACCAGGCCGTGCCGGCGCTGCTCGGCGGCGAGCTGATGACGTACTTCGACGCGGTCGGCCCCACGCTGTCGCTGATCCGGCAGGGCAAGCTGCGCGCGCTGGCGGTGACGAGCGCGAAGCGCCTGCCGGCGCTGCCCGACGTGCCCACCGTGGCGGAGCAGGGTTATCCGGGCTTCGAGTCGACCTCGTGGAACGGCATCGTGGCGCCGCCGCACACGCCGGCCTACATCGTCGCGAAGTTCAATGCTGCCATCAACAAGGTGATGAGCGAGCCCGAGGTCAGGAAGAAGCTGGCCGACATCGGCACCGAGGCGCTCACCGGCAGCGTGGCCGACTTCGATGCCCGCCTCAGGAAGGAGATTCCGCGCGTGCAGGCGCTGGTCAAGCGCGCCGGCATCGAGCCCGAGTAACCGAGCCCGAATAACCGGGCCCGAATAACCGGGCCTGAGTAGTCGAGTCCGCGTAGTCCGGTCCGCGCAGTCCAGCCGGATTGACTCCGGCCAACGCCGCGGCCGCCGCGCCGGCCCTGCCTGCTCCGGTTCACCGCCCCCATCCCCGGCGGACAGCGCGCGCTGTCCGCCCTTCGTCGTCCGTTTCACTGCCGCCATGCAAACCACCACCCATCCGCTGCTGCCGGCCACGCCCGGCATGTCCTGCCATCTGACCAGCCACCGCTTCGGCCCCGCCGACGCGCCGAAGAAGATCTACATCCAGGCCGCGCTGCACGCCGACGAGATCCCCGGCATGCTCGTGGCCGTGGTGCTGATGGACCGGCTGCGGGAGCTGGAGGCGGCGGGCGCGCTGCGCGCGGCCGTGACGCTGGTGCCGGTGGCCAATCCCGCCGGCCTGGCGCAGACCGTGCTCGGCAGCCCGGTCGGCCGCTTCGACCTGGGCAGCGGGCAGAACTTCAACCGCGGCTTCCCGATGCTGTACGAGCCGATCGCGGCGGCGGTGGAGGGCAGCCTGGGCAGCGACGGCGCGCACAACGTGCAGGTGATCCGCCGCGCGATGGCCGACGCCCTGCGCGCCAGCGTGCCGGCCAATCCGATGGCCTCGCTGCAGCAGACCCTGATGCTGCTGGCGCACGATGCCGACGTGGTGCTGGACCTGCACTGCTCGCGCGAGTCGCCGATGCACATCTACACCGGCGAGGCGATCTGGGCGGAAGTGGAGCCGCTCGCCCGCTACCTCGGCGCGAAAGCCAGCCTGCTGGCGCTGGACGCCGGCGGCCAGTCCTTCGACGAAGCCTTCAGCTATACCTGGTACCAGCTGCAGCAGCGCTTCGGCGCGCGCTTCCCGATCCCGCACGGCAGCCTGGCCACCACGGTGGAGCACCGCGGCCAGCGCGACGTGTCGTGGCAACTGGCGGAGCAGGACGCCGCCGCGATCCTGAACTACCTGACGCATGCCGGCGCGATCGCGGGCACGGCGCCGCCGCTGCCGCCGCTGCCGCATCCGGCCACGCCGCTGGCCGGCAGCGAATACGTCGCCGCGCCGGTCAGCGGCATCGTGGTGTTCCGCGCCGAGCCTGGCGCGGCGGTGCAGGCGGGCCAGGTCCTGTTCGACATCGTCGACCCGGTCAGCGGCAGCCGCACGCCGGTCGCCACGAGCACGGCGGGCGTGTTCTTCATGGGCCGCGACATCCGCTTCGCGCGGCACGGCGATCCGCTGGCCCGCGTGGCCGGCAACGCGCCGGCCCGCTCCGGCTACCTGCTGAGCGCCTGATCCCTTCGTCCTTCTTCCTCACCATCACTTACCGTCCGATCCATCATGCCTTCTGATTCCCGCCGCGCCACGCTCGCGGCCCTCGCCGGCCTTGCCTCGCTGTGCCTTTGCGCATGCCTGCCGCTCACCGCGGCGGCGCAACCGGCGTGGCCGTCCTCCAAGCCGATCCGCCTGATCGTCGCCTATCCGGCGGGCGGCGTGACGGATGCCGTCGCGCGCCTGGTGAGCGACCGCCTCGGCGCGCAGCTCGGCACCTCCATCGTGGTCGACAACCGCGCCGGCGCGGCGGGCCTGATCGGCATGGACGCGGTGGCCAAGGCCGCGCCGGACGGCTACACCTTCGGCATCTCCACGGTCAGCACGCTGACCCTGACGCCGCACCTGAACAAGATGCCGTTCGACCCCGCCCGCGACATCGCGCCGGTGGTCAGCATCGCGTATTCGCCGGTGGTGATGATGGCCACGCCGATCATGCCGGCGCGCGATTTCCGCGCGGTGCTGGCCGATGCCCGCTCGCGCCCCGGCGCGATCCGCTGGTCCACCTCGGGCCAGGGCTCGCTGGGCCAGATCATGCTCGAGCAGATCAAGCTCGCGGCCCACGTGGACATCACGCACATTCCCTATCGCGGCTCGGGCCAGCAGTTCAACGACGCGATGGGCGGCCAGCTCGAAATGGTGTCGATCAATGCCAGCCAGACGCTGCTGCAGCAGATCCGCAGCGGCAAGCTGCGGCCGCTGGCCATCGGCGCCGCGGCGCGCATGGCGTCGCTGCCCGACGTGCCGACGCTCGCCGAACTCGGCTTCCCGCAGGCCAACCGGTCGTCCACGCTGGGCGCGTTCGCGCCGGCCCGCACGCCGGCGCCGGTGATCGAGCGGCTCAACGCCGAGATCAACAAGATCCTCGCGCAGCCGGACGTGCGCAAGCTGCTGCTTGAAATGGGCAACGTGCCGACCGGCGGCACGCCGGCCGCGTTCGCGCAGGGCATCGCCGCGGAATCGGCCGATAATGCGCGCATCATCAAGGCCGCCAACATCCGCCTCGAATAAACCAGCGGCCGCCGGCCGCGCCGCGCTTTCCCCCGCACCTTAGCCACGGGACACCATCATGAGTCTGTCATCCACCGCCGCATCCGCCATCGTCGAACTCGAGGGCATCGCCCTGTCGCGGGCCATCCACCGGCGCGAGGTATCCTGCCTGGAAGTCATGCAGGCCTTCCTGGCGCAGATCGAGCGCTTCAACCCCGGGGCCAACGCCCTGGTGTCGCTGCAGCCGCCGGAGCTGGTGCTGCAGCAGGCGCGCGAGGCCGATGCCGCGCTCGCGCGCGGCGAGGGCCACGGCTGGATGCACGGCTTCCCGCAGGCGCCCAAGGACCTCACGCCGGTCGCCGGCATGGTGACGACGCGCGGCTCGCCCATCCACCGCGAGCGCGTCACCACCGTGGACGGGCTGTCGGTGGAGCGCATGCGGCGCGCCGGCGCCATCTTCGTGGGGCGCAGCAACTCGCCGGAATTCGGCCTCGGCTCGCACACCTACAACCAGGTGTTCGGCGTGACGCGCAACGCCTTCGATCCGGCGCGCAGCGCCGGCGGCAGCAGCGGCGGCGCGGCGGTGGCGGTGGCGCTGCGCATGCTGCCGGTGGCCGACGGCAGCGACATGATGGGCTCGCTGCGCAACCCGGCGGGCTACAACAACATCTTCGGCTTCCGCCCCTCGTTCGGGCGCGTGCCCAACTGGCCCGCCGACGACGTGTTCTTCGCCCAGTTCAGCACCTGGGGGCCGATGGCGCGCAGCGTGGCCGACATCGCCATGCTGCTCTCGGTGCAGGCCGGCTGGGACGCGCGCGTGCCGCTCTCCAGCCGCGAGCCGGCCGGCGTCTTCGCCAGCCCGCTGGAGCGCGGCTTCAAGGGCGCGCGCGTCGGCTGGCTGGGCGACCTGGGCGGCTACCTGGCGATGGAGCCCGGCGTGCTGCCGCTGTGCGAGGCGGCGCTCGGGCATTTCCGCGAGCTTGGCTGCACGGTCGAGGCCGCCACGCCCGACTTTCCGCCCGAGACGCTGTGGCGCGCGTGGAACACGCTGCGCAGCGCCTCGGTGGCCAGCAACTACGCCGGCCACTACGAGAACCCGGCCGAGCGCGCGCTGCTCAAGCCCGAGGCGATATGGGAGATCGAGCAGGGCCTGAAGCTGTCGGCGCGCGACGTGCAGCGCGCCTCGGTGGAGCGCTCGTCGTGGTACCAGGCGGTGCTGCGGCTGTTCGCGCGCTTCGACTACCTGGTGCTGCCCACCGCGCAGACGTTCCCGTTCGCCGCCGGGCTCGACTGGCCGCGCAGCGTGGGCGGGCGCGAGATGGACACCTACCACCGCTGGATGGAAGTGGTGGTGCCCGCCACGATGGCCGGGCTGCCGGCGCTCAACGTGCCGGCCGGCTTCAGCGCCGACGGGCTGCCGATGGGCCTGCAGATCATCGGCCCCGCGCAGGCCGACCGCGCCGTGCTGGAGCTGGGCCACGCCTACGACCTGGCCAGCGGCCTGGCGCGCCGGCGCAGCCCGCTGCTGGACGCGGCGCGAGGGAGCTGAGGCATGGCCATCGACGAGACCGACCAGCGCCTGCTGGCCATGCTGCGCGCCGACGCGCGCGCCAGCGTGGCCGTGCTGGCGCACCGCCTGGGCGTGTCGCGCGGCACGGTCAGCAACCGCATCGCGCGGCTGGAGAAAGACGGGATCATCGCCGGCTACACCGTGCAGCTGCGCCCGGACGTGGACCCGCACGACATCGCCGCGTGGATGTCGATCGCGGTGGAGGGCAACCGCACGCGCGAGGTCATCGCCATCCTGCTGGGCGAGCCCGGCGTGGCATCGCTGCACGACACCAACGGCCGCTGGGACCTGCTGGCCGAGCTGCGCGCCTCCACGCTGACCGACCTGGCCGGCGTGCTCGAGCGCGTGCGGCTGATCGGCGGCATCCGCGACACCGAGACCAGCATCCACCTGCAGACCTACAAGACCTGCTGAGCGGACCGGCTGCGCGGACCGGCCGGGCGGAGATTGCGTGGAGTGTCAGCGCGGGCTGGCAAAGCGGCAGAAAGCCGCGTTTTTCTCGCGGAAAATGGGCTTCTGGCTGACAGGCGGCGCGGCAACAATGTCTGCTGTCCCATTCATCCAACGGAGCACAGACATGACGCGTTTTCTTTCCCCCACCGACGTTTCCCGCATCGTGGCGATCCGCGGCCTGCCGCAGGTGCTCGAGCAGATGGCCCGCTACATCGAGGAAGATTTCCTGCGCTGGAACGACTTCGACAAGAGCGCCCGCGTGGCCAGCCATTCGCCGCGCGGCGTGATCGAGCTGATGCCGATCGCCGACGCGGATCTGTACAGCTTCAAGTACGTCAACGGCCATCCGGCCAACACCGCCGACGGCTTGCCCACGGTGATGGCGTTCGGCACGCTGGCCGCGGTCGCCACCGGCGAGCCGCTGCTGCTGAGCGAGCTGACGCTGACCACCGCGCTGCGCACGGCCGCCACCTCGGTGGTCGCCGCGCGGCGCCTGGCGCGCAAGGATGCCGCCGTCATGGCGCTGATCGGCAACGGCGCGCAGAGCGAATTCCAGGCGCTGGCCTTTCACCACCTGCTGGGCATCCGCGAGCTGCGCGTCTACGACACCGACCCCGCCGCCACCAGCAAGCTGGTGCGCAACCTGCGGCCGGTGCGCGGGCTGGACGTGCAGGTCTGCGCCAGCACCGCTGACGCGGTGCGCGGCGCCGACATCGTCACCACCGTCACCGCCGACAAGGCCTACGCCACCATCATCACGCCCGACATGCTGGCGCCGGGCATGCACCTCAACGCCGTGGGCGGCGACTGCCCGGGCAAGACCGAGCTGCATCCCGAGGTGCTGCTGCGCGCCAGCGTGTTCGTCGAATACGAGCCGCAAAGCCGCATCGAGGGCGACACCCAGCAGATGCCGGCGGACTTCCCCGTGACCGAGCTGTGGAACGTGCTGGCCGGCCGCGTGCCGGGCCGCGCCGGCGAGGCGCAGATCACGGTGTTCGACTCGGTGGGCTTCGCGCTGGAGGATTTCTCCGCGCTGCGCTACCTGCGCGACAGCGCCGAGGCGCTCGGCCTCGGCGTGCCGCTGGCGCTGGTGCCGGCGCAGGACGATCCGAAGGACCTGTTCGGCGTGCTCACCGGCGCTGGCGAGTCTGTCGCCGGCATGGACGCGGATGCGCGCCTGCCGGAGCGCGCCGCGGCACTGGTGGCGTGAGGCCGGCGCCGCGCCGGCGCCAAAACGCGGACACGGCGCGCGGCGGCATCGCGCGCCGTGTCCGCGTTTTTTCTGTTTCCGGCGGCGCGGCGGGCAGGCGGAGGCACGTGGCGGTGCACTGCAATGGCGATAACGCGGCGGAAGCTAAAGTCCCCCGGCATCCTGCCGTAACCAGTGTCATTGTCGTGTCACTGCTGGTCAACCTTCCTCCCATGCTGAATAAACTCTCCATCCGCTTCCGCCTGAACCTGGCCTTGTCCGTGCTGGCCATCCTGCTTACCGTCATCGGCGTCATCGGCGTGCTTGGCATGCGTACCGCCAGCGCCGACCTCCAGGAGATCTACTCGAACCAGCTTGCCTCGATGGGCTTCGTCGCCAAGGCGCAGCAGCACCTGACCGTGATCCGGGTCGGGCTGGACCGCGTCATGTTCCATCCCGACGCCCCCGACGTGGCCGCCACGGTAGACAAGTCGCTGGGCTACAAGACCCGCTCCGACGATGCCTGGAAGGCCTACCAGGCGCTGCCCAAGACGCCCGAGGAGCAGCAGCTGGCGGTCAAGATCGACGGCATGCGCACGGCGTACTTCAAGGAGGGCATCGAGCCCCTGGTGGCGGCATTGCGCGCCCACGACACCGCGGCCGCCGACAAGATCGTCATGGATACGCTGCCGCCGCGCAGCGCCGCGCTGCTGGCGGCGATGGAAGAACTCGAGCACAGCCAGAGCCAGCAGGCCGCGGCGCTGCACGAGGCGGCGTCGGTGCGCTCGCAGGAATTCCTCTGGCTGGTCTCGGTGGCCATCGGCGTGGGCATCCTTGCCGCGCTGGGCTGCGCCATCGGGCTGCATCGCGCCATCTCGGTGCCGCTCAACCGCATGCTCGGCAACTTCGCCGAGATCTCGCGCGGCAACCTGACCGATGCCATCGAGGTGACGAGCGAGAACGAAATGGGCGCGCTCACGCGCGGGCTGCAGGAGATGCAGCAAGGCCTGATCAACACCATCCACGCCGTGCGCAGCGGCAGCGAGGCGATCGCCACCGCCACGCACCAGATCGCGGCCGGCAACGTCGACCTGTCGCAGCGCACCGAGGAGCAGGCCAGCGCGCTGGAGCAGACCGCCGCCAGCATGGAAGAGCTGACCTCCATCGTCAAGCAGAACGCGGACAACGCGGTGCAGGCCAATTCGCTCGCCGTGCAGGCGTCGGACACCGCCGCGCGCGGCGGCGAGGCCGTCAAGCGCGTGGTCGACACGATGGGCGAGATCGACGTCGCCTCCAAGAAGATCGGCGAGATCACCAGCACCATCGAAGGCATCGCCTTCCAGACCAACATCCTGGCGCTGAACGCGGCGGTCGAGGCCGCGCGCGCGGGCGAGCAGGGCCGCGGCTTCGCCGTGGTGGCCGGCGAGGTCCGCAGCCTGGCCCAGCGCACCGCGACCGCCGCCAAGGAGATCGTGCAGCTGATCGCCGACACGGTGCAGCGCGTCGAAGCGGGCGCGCGCCATGCCGAGCATGCCGGCGCGACGATGGGCGAGGTGGTGCAGGCGGTGCGCCGGGTCACGGACACGATGGGCGAGATCGCCGCCGCCTCGCATGAGCAGAGCGCGGGCATCGACCAGGTCGGCCAGGCGGTGAACCAGATGGACCAGGTTACGCAGCAGAACGCCGCGCTGGTCGAGGAAGCGGCCTCCGCCGCGCAGGCGCTGGAAGATCAGGCGGCCACGCTCAAGACGTCGGTGGCCTCCTTCCGCCTGCCGGTGCACGGCGGGCGGCTGGCGCTGGCCTGACGGCCGCGCGGCCGCGCGGCCGCGCGCGCAGGCAAAGACAAAGGGCCGCGCAGAGCGGCCCTTTGCCATTGTGCCGGGGCACGACTCAGGCGCGCTCGTCGCGCAGGTGATACCAGCGATACAGCATGGCCTGGCCAAGGCGGCGGAACGGCGTGGCCCAGTGGCCCGGCAGCGGCGAGTCGTAGATCGGCAGCTTGCATTCCGCGCCGCCCTTGCCGGCCACGCGCTCGGCCATGCGCCGCCCCGCATGCGCGGAGAACGCGACGCCGTTGCCGCCGTAGCCGAGCGCGTAGAAGACCGATTGCAGCGGGTCCGGCTGCACGATGCGCGGCATCATGTCGTGGCTGACGTCGACCCAGCCCCACCACGAGTAGTCGATGCGGATGCCGCGCAGCGCCGGGAACTTGCGCGCCAGGCCGTCGACCAGCAACTGGTAGTGCCGCGGATGTTCCGCGTCGGCGCCCGCGATCGCGCTGCGGCTGCCGATCTGCACGCGGCGGTCGGGCAGCAGCCGGTAGTAGAAGCGCAGCGTGCGCGTGTCGGTCAGGAACGTGGTCGAGCGGAAGTTGGTCGCGGCGATCTCCGCGTCGGTCAGCGGCCGCGTGACGATGGAGTTCGACAGCACCGGGAAATAGCGCCCGCGCAGCAGCGGCGAGAGTCCTGGCGCGGTGTAGGCGCCGGTGGCGATCGCCACGGCGCGCGCGCGCACCGTGCCGCCCGGCGTGCGCAGGTGATGGACGCCGTTGCGGGTTTCCCAGCCGGTCACGGGGCTGGACGGATGGACCTTCGCGCCGAGCGCGCGGGCGCGGCTCAGGTAGCCGTAGGCCAGCTTGAGCGGATGCACGCCGATGCCGTCGGGCTCGAGCATGGCGCCGCAGGCATCGCGGTCGTCGCAGAAGCGCTCGCGCAGCTCGGCCTGGGTCAGCATCCTGGTGTCGTAGCCGAACACCTCGCGCATCACGCGCGCCTCGTTGGCGAGGAACGCCATCTTGCGCGGGCGGTGCGCCGTGTACAGGTGGCCGCCGTCCTGCGCATCGCAGTCGATCTGCGCCACCAGTTCCCTGAAGGTCTCGAAGCCGCCGCGGATCTCCGCGTCGAGCGCCTTGGCCGTGTCGACGCCCCAGCGCTCGATCCACTGCGAGCGGTAGAGCCGCCCGCTGGCGTTCTGGCCCTGCCCGCCATTGCGGCTGGTGCAGCCCCACGCCACCTGGTTGGCCTCCAGCACGGTGGCCTTGATGCCGTGCTCCTGGGCCAGGAACAGCGCCGTCGCCAGGCCGGTGAAGCCGGAGCCGATCACGACCACGTCGGCATCGGTGTCGGCGGCGACGGGACCGTCGTCGGGTGGCGCCTCGCCCGCGCTGTCCACCCAGTAGGTCGGGGCGTAGGCGCGGCCGCGGCCGGGGCCGCGCGACACCAGCGGGTCGTATTGCGGATCGTAGGGGCCGTGCACGGTGGCGGGCGCGGATTCGGGGAGGTAGATCGGGTTCGCGGACATGGTGCGTGCTTGCTCAAAGGGGTTGCGGCAGGGCCGGCAGCAGCGCGCGCTGCTTGCGGTAGGCGCACTTGACGTGGATCTTGCCGTCGCGGAACGTGAACAGGTCCACGCCGTCGGCCTCCATGCGCCGGCCTTCGCCGTCGGTGCCGGTGAAGGTCCATTCGGACACGCCGCGCTCGCCGCTCACCAGGTGGCGGCCGTTGCGCCATTGCGCGTCGGGGAAGGCGCGCCACGCCGACGCGAACGCCTCGCGCACCGCTGCCCGGCCGACGTGGCGCGTGCCGCAGGCGGCGTCGCCGGCGACGGTGTCGAAGATGCAGTCGTCGGTCATGAAGGACATCAGTGCGTCGATGTCGTGGCGGTTCCATGCATCGCTGAACGCTTGCAGCGTGGCGACGGTAACGGCGGGATGGGACATGGTTGCGGCTCGGTGAGTGAACATGCCGCTACGCTAAACCTCGGCCGCGCCGCCGGTTAGAGCCAGCGCGGGGTCTTTGCTCAGGCCAGCCGCGCCGGCGCCGCACTGCGCGAACAGGCGCGCGAGCGCGGCCTTCGGCAGGTCGCCGCGCAGGCCGATGGCGACCACCATGCCGTGCGCCGGCGTATCGGCCGCATTGGCCGGATTGACCACATCGGCCACATCGGCCACATCGGCCGCGGCGTCCGCCGGCAGTCTGCGCAGCGTGCCGCGGCGCCCCGCGAACTGCAGCTCCGTGACGCCGTAGCGGTCCGTGCGCACCACGCCCTTGACGCGCAATACGCCGGGCGGCATGGCGTTGAGCCGCGCGTGCAGGTCGGCCGCGCGCAATACCGCGCCGGCGCTGTCGAGCAGCCAGGTGTCGAACAGCTCGCCGTGGCTGACGGGCTCGCCGCAGCCGCAGCCCGCGTGGTGGCGGTGCGGCAGGCCGCCGGTATGGCCGCCGCGCCAGGCCACGCCGGTCAGCGCGGCCAGCGGCAGGTCGCCGTGGCATGCGTCGAGAATCGGCACGTGGCCGGCCAACTGCCGCAGCCATTGCCGCAGGTCCTCGCGCTCGTGCTCCGGCAGGGTTTCGGCCTTGCTGAGCACGATCAGGTCCGCGGCCCGGAGCTGGCGCGCGATGGTCTCGCCGAGGCGCGCGTCGGCCGCCTGCGCGCGGATGGCGCCGGCGTCGGCCAGCACCACCACGCCGTCGAGCGAGAGCATCGGGTCGGCCAGTCCGACCTGCGCGATGCGCCACGGGTCCGACACGCCGCTGGCCTCGATCACGATCCATTCGGGCGGCTGCGGCTGTGTCATCACGCGGATCAGCGCGTCGGTCAGGTCGTCGCCGATCTGGCAGCACACGCAGCCGTTGGCCAGGCTGATGGTGTCGGCGCCGCGCCGTCGCACCAGCGCGGCGTCGATGTTGACGGCGCCGAAGTCGTTGACCAGGACCGCGATGCGCAGGCCCTCGGCCTGGCCCAGGATGCGGTTGAGCAGCGTGGTCTTGCCGGCGCCGAGAAAGCCGCCGATGACGGTCAGCGGAATGCGTGCCCGCGCGAGCGGGAGCGGCGCCGCGCTCATTGCCGCGGCGCCTCGAACACGCGGCCGCCGACCACCGTGCCCCACACGCCGATGTCCTTCAGCGCGGCCGGCGCCACGGCGAGCGGATCGTCGTCCAGCACGCAGAAGTCCGCGCGCTTGCGCACCGCGATGGAGCCGATCTCGTGGTCCAGCCGCAGCGTGAAGGCGGCGCCGAGCGTGACGGCCGACAGCGCCTGCGCCACCGTGATGCGCTCCGCTTCGCCCAGCACCACGCCGGCGGCGGTGGTGCGGTTGACCGCGCACCACGCGGTGAACAGCGGCGCCAGCGGCGTGATCGGCGCGTCCGAGTGGATCGCGAACGGCACGCCGAGCCGCAGCGCGGTGCCGCAGGCGTCCATGCGGCGCGCGCGGTCCGGGCCCATCGTGAGCGCCAGGTGCGCGTCGCCCCAGTAGTAGATGTGATTGGCGAACAGGTTGACGCACATGCCCAGCCGCGCCATGCGCGCGAACTGCGCCTCGTCGGCCATCTGGCAATGCTGGAGCGTGTGGCGGTGGTCGGCGCGCGGATGGCGCGTCAGCGCCTGCTCCACGGCGTCCAGCGCCAGCTCGGTGGCCTCGTCGCCGTTGGTGTGGATATGGAGCTGGAAGCCCGCCGCGTGGAAGGTCTGTACGGCCTCGTGGACCGCGTCCGGCGGCAGCACCCAGATGCCGTTGGGCGCGCCGTTGAAATAGCCGGGCCAGCGCACGCGCGCGGTGAAGCCCTGGATCGAGCCGTCCACCACCAGCTTGACCATGCCGGCGTGCAGCCGCTCGTGGTTGGCGCGCATGGCCGCGCGCAGGCGCGCCGGGCCTTCGTCGCCGCGCATCGCGTCGGGCGGCCGGAACGCGGGGACCAGGCGCAGCGGGAAATCCTCCTGCGCGCACACGCGCGCCATGCTGCCCACGCTGTCGTCGGAAAGGTCGTTGACCAGATCGGTGGCGGTGGTCACGCCGGCCTGCACGGCGACCTGGGCGAACATGCGCAGCCCGGTCTCGGACATGCCGACGCGGCGGAACAGGTTGCCGATCAGGCGCGTCACCGGGAACATCGCGGCGAACTCCTGCAGCTCGCCGGTGGGCTCGCCGCCGGGAAACCGCGCGATGCCCTCGATGTCGGTGTCGCGGTCGATGCCGGCGCGCGCCAGCGTCGCGCTGTTGACGTTCATCAGGTGCATGCTCGCGTGCATGATGACGATCGGGCGCGTGGCCGAGACGCGGTCGAGATGGCGCACGCTCATGCGCGCCTCGCCGAAGAAGATCGGGTCGAAGCCCCACGCCAGCAGCGGCGCGTCGTCCGGCACGCCCCGGGCGTCCAGCTCCCGCGCGGCGGCGGCGAGCCGCGCGACCACGGCATCGAAGCCGGTCAGGCCCTGCCACAGCGTGCCGTCCGGGCCGCGGCGCGGGTAGAAGCCGACGTAGGGAAACTGCCAGAGGCCGCCTTCCATCGCGTGCGAGTGGCCTTCCACCAGGCCCGGCATCAGCACCTTGCCGGCGAAGCGGTCGTCGCGCGCGCACGGGCCCCAGGCCTGCGCGTCGGCGGCGCTGCCGACCGCGAGGATGCGGCCGTCGCGCACCGCGACGTGGGTGGCCTCGGGCTGGGCCGGGTTCATGGTGAGGATCTTCCTGGCGGCGAAAACGGTGGTGGTCATGGTTGGCGGTGGTGGAATCGCGGGGGGAACGAAAGGAGGCCGGCGGCGCCGGCGGATCGTGCGGTCATGCGGTCATGCGGGCATGGCCAGCGGCGGCACCGGCGTGCCGTCCGTCACGGTGACGAGATGGCAGCGCACGAAATGCCCGTCCGCCACCGGCCGCAGCGGCGGGCATTCGCTGTGGCAGACCGGTTGCGCGACGGGGCAGCGGCCGGCGAAGCGGCAGCCCGGCGGCGGATGGAGCGGGCTGGGCGGATCGCCCTCCAGGCGGATGCGCCTGGCCGCGCGCGCGCGGCCGCCGCGCACGGTGGGTACCGCCGAGTTGAGCGCCACGCTGTACGGATGCAGCGGGCGGTCGAAGAACGCTTCGCGCGGCGCGCGCTCGACGATCTGGCCGAGGTACATCACGGCGATGTCGTCGCAGATGTACTCCACCACCGACATGTCGTGCGAGATGAACAGGAACGCGACACCGGTGTCGCGCTGCAGGCGCCGCAGCAGGTTCAGCATCTGCGCGCGGATGGCGATGTCCAGCGCGGACACCGGCTCGTCGCAGACGATCAGGTCGGGCTCGCTGGCCAGCGCGCGCGCGATGTTGATGCGCTGGCGCTGGCCGCCGGAAAACTGGTGCGGGAACAACTGCATCTGCTCGGGCCGCAGGCCCACGGCGTCGAACAGCTCGGCCACGCGCGCCGCGCGCGCGGCGGGCGCGCCGAGCTGCATCAGGTCCAGCGGCGCGCGCACGATGTCGCCGGCGCGCTGGCGCGGATTGAGCGACGAGTACGGGTCCTGGAACACCATCTGCACGCGCCTGCGCGCCTGGCGCAGCGTGTCGCCCGACATCAGCGTGAGGTCGCGCCCGCCCAGCCGCACGGTGCCGCCGGTGGCCGGCGCCAGCCGCATCACGGCAAGCGCCGTGGTCGACTTGCCGGAGCCGGATTCGCCGACCAGCGCCAGCGTGCGCCCGCGCTCGATCGAGAACGAGACGCCGTCGACGGCGCGCACCACCTGCGGCGCGCCGAACCAGCCGCCGCGCCGTCTGAAATGCACCTTGAGGTCATCCACTTCGAGCAGTTTCATGCGGCGACTCCCTGGACCGGCGCCGGCACGGTGCCGGCTTCCAGCGCCCAGCATGCGGCGCGATGATGGTCGGCCACCGGCAGCAGGTCCGGCGCCGCGCGCGCACACGGCTCGGCCGCGTGCGGGCAGCGCGCGCGGAACGCGCAGCCGGTGCCCAGCTCCCAGATCGACGGCACCATGCCGGGAATCTCCGGCAGCGGCGGGCGCGTGCGCCGCGCCTCGCCCTCGAGCTCGGGCAGGCAGGCGATCAGGCCCCGCGTATAGGGATGCGCGGGGCGCTCGAGCACGTCGCGCGTGCGGCCTTCCTCGACCACGCGGCCGCCGTACATGACGATCACGCGGTCGGCCATCTCGGACACCGCGCCCATGTCATGCGTGATCAGCACCAGGGCGGTGCCCTCGCGCGCCTGCAGCTCGCGCAGCAGGTCGAAGATCTGCGCCTGCACGGTGACGTCCAGCGCGGTGGTCGGCTCGTCGGCGATCAGCACGGCGGGCCGGCACGCCAGCGCCACGGCGATCATCACGCGCTGCTTCATGCCGCCGGACATCTGGTGCGGGTATTCGTCGATGCGCGCCTCGGGCGCGGGGATGCCCACCGCGCGCAGCAGCTCGATGCTGCGCGCGCGGGCCTCGGCCCTGGACATCGCCAGGTGCAGCCGCAGCGATTCGCCGAGCTGGCGCCCGACCGTCATGACCGGGTTGAGCGAGGTCATCGGCTCCTGGAAGATCATGGCGATGCGGTTGCCGCGGATGCGGCGCATGGCGGGCTCGGACAGCTGCAGCAGGTCCTCGCCGTCAAGGCGCACGCTGCCGGCGGTGATGCGGCCCGGCGGCGCAGGGAACAGGCGCATGATGGCGAGCGAGGTCATGCTCTTGCCGCAGCCCGATTCGCCGACGATGCACAGCGTCTCGCCGGCGTGGACCTGGAAGCTCACGCCGTTGAGCACGCTGGCCGCGCCGCGCGAGGTGCGGAACTCCAGCCGCAGGCCCGCCACGTCCAGCAGGGGAGGGGAAGAGGTCGACATCAGCGTTCTCTCAGCTTGGGGTTGAGGGCATCGTTCAGGCCGTCGCCGATCAGGCTGATCGACAGCACGCTGGCGAAGATGGCCAGGCCCGGGAACACCACGGCCCACCAGCAGGTCAGCAGGTAGGGGCGCGCCGAGCCGATCATCAGGCCCCAGCTCATGCGGTTGGGGTCGCCCAGGCCGAGGAAGGACAGGCCGGCCTCGAACAGGATCGCCGAGCCGATCGCCATCGTGCCCGACACCACCAGCGGCGGCAGCGCGTTGGGCAGGATCACGCGCCAGATGATGCGGGCATTGCCGGCGCCGATGGCGCGCTCGGCGCGCACGAAGTCGAGGTCGCGCAGGCGCATGAACTCGGCGCGCGTGAGCCGCGCGGTGGCGGTCCAGCTGGTGATGCCGATGGCCAGCGAGATGGTCGTGAGCGAAGGCGAGAACAGCGTCACCAGCACCATCGCGAACAGCAGCGCCGGCAGGACCTGGAAGAACTCCATCACGCGCGTCAGCGCCTCGTCGACGCCGCCGCCGTAGTAGCCGGCCAGCGCGCCGGCCGTCAGGCCGATCAGCGCGGACAGCACCGCGGCCACCACGCCCACGGCCAGGCTGGCGCGGCCGCCGTAGACCAGTCCGGCTAGCACGTCGCGCCCGAGCTGGTCGGTGCCGAGCCAGGCGTCGGGGTCGCCCGGCGGGGTCTGCGGCGCGGCCACGATGGCGAACGGGTCGGCGTCGTAGACCATCGGGCCGAACAGCGCGACCGCGACGATGCACGCCAGCAGCAGCGTGCCGGCCAGCGCGGCGCGGCTGCGCAGGAACATGCGCCAGGCGTCGCGCGCGGGATGGGGGACGGCGGCGGGCGCGGCAACCGGGGCTGCCGCCGGCGCCGTGGAAACGGGGCTGCTCATGCGCGGATCCTCGGATCGATGAGGCGGTAGAGGGCGTCGGTGAGCTGGTTCATCAGCACCACGACGATGGCGGAGAACAGCAGCACGCCGAGCACGGTGGGATAGTCGCGCCGCAGGATCGAGTCGAACGCCAGCCGGCCCAGGCCGGGCCAGTTGAAGACGGTCTCGACCAGGATGGCGCCGGCCACCACGTTGCCGAACTGCAGGCCGAGCACGGTCACGACCGGCAGCAGCGCGTTGCGCAGCGCGTGGCGGTACAGCACGTGGTGCTCGGACAGGCCCTTGGCGCGCGCGGTGCGGATGTAGTCCGAGCCCAGCACCTCAAGCATGCTGGCGCGCGACAGGCGGCTGTACTGCGCCAGGTAGACCAGGCTCAGCGTGAAGGTCGGCAGCACCATGTGCCAAGCGACGTCGAGCACCGCCGCGAGGCCCTGGCCGTCGGACGTCATCGAGTGCATGTCGGAGACCGGCAGGATCGGCCAGACCGAGGCGAACAGGATCACCAGCATCATGCCGCTCCAGAACACCGGCGCGGCGTGGCCCGTCATCGACAGCACGGTGATGGCCTGCGAGAGCGGGCCGTGCGGCTTGCGCGACGCCAGCACGCCGAGCGCGGTGCCCAGCACGAAGGCCACCGCCACCGACGCGAGCACCAGCAGCAGCGTGGCCGGCACGCGCTCGGCGATCAGCCCGCTGACCGGCAGGTTGAAGAAATACGAATAGCCGAGATCGCCGTGGAGCACGTGCCTGACGTAGGTCGCCAGCTGCACCGGCAGCGGCTGGTCCAGCCCGTACTGGCTGCGCAGTTGCGCGCGCAGCTCGTCGGTGATGCCGCCCATCGACCCGGCGATGGTTTCCACCGGGTCGCCGGGCGCCAGCCGGATCAGCAGGAAGTTGAGCACCACCACCGCCAGCGTCAGCAGCGCCGCGTGGCAAGCCTTTCTCAGCAGCGCGAGCAGATTTTCCATCGGTCGTCCCTACTTGAAGTAGACCTCGTCGAGCGGCGACGCCGGGCCCCAGATGGTGGTGGGCAGGTTGCCCAGCTTCTTGCTGGCCACGGTGTGGTACGGCGTGGTGTTGATGTAGAAGATCGGCAGGTCGTCGGTGACGATCTTCTGGAACGTCGCGTAGTAGGCGCGCCGCTTGGTGGCGTCGAGCGTGCCGGCCGCGGTGTTGAGCAGCTCGTCCACCTTCGGGTTGCGGTACGACTGCGTGTTGGTCCAGACCACCGGCTTGATGTTGGTGGACATGTAGGTGCGCGCCACGCCGATCACCGGGTCGCCCCAGTTGAAGACGTTGTCCATCGTCATGTCGAAGTCATGCGCCGAGATGCGCTTGGCCCAGGAAGCGAAATCGGCCGAGGCGCGCACCTGCACCGTGACGCCGATCTTCTTCATCTGCGTGCGGATGTACTCGGCCACGTTCTTCTGCTGCTCGTCGGTGCCGGGCAGGTAGTCGATGGTCAGCGTCATGCGCTCGCCGCCGGCGTTGCGCTTGTAGCCGGCTTCGTCGAGCCATTGCTCGGCCTGCTTGAGGTCGTACGGATAGCGGTGCAGGTCGGTGGTGGCGAACGGGCTGCTGCTCACGATGGGGCCGTCGGCGACCTGGGAGAAGCCGCTGTGCAGCGCCTTGACGATGAAGTTGCGGTCGATCGCGCTGGCGATGGCGTGGCGCACGCGCACGTCGGACAGCGGCTTGCGATCGAGGTTGAAGGCCAGCCAGTTCAGCGCGCCCACGCCTTCGTAGCCCTTGCGCGTGAGCGTCAGGCTGGGGTTGTTCTGCAGGCGCTTGAGGTCGGTCGAGACGGACTCGTAGGGCAGCAGCTGGATGTCGCCGCGCTCCATGCCGAGCGCCAGGCTCTGCGCGTCCGGGTTGACCGTGATGACGATCTTGTCCAGGTACGGCTTGCCGGGCAGGAAGAACTTGTCGAAGCGCGTGAGCACGATGCGCTGGCCCGGCACGAACTCGGCGAAGCGGAACGGGCCCGAGCCCACCACGCCGGCGGAGTTGGCCGGGTGCGTGGTGATCTCGCGGCCGTCGCCGTAGATGTGCTTCGGCAGGATCGGGCACAGCGCCGGCGACATCGCCAGCAGGATCGCCGGGTGCGGCTGGCTCATGCGGATGACGGCGGTGTAGGCGTCGGGCGTGTCGACCTTCTCCACGGGCGCCAGCATGCTCTGGAACGGATGCTTGGCCTTGATCGTCATGATGGAGAACGCCACGTCCTCCGAGGTGATGGGCTTGCCGTCGTGGAACACGGCGTTGTGGCGCAGGTTGAGCGTGAGCGACTTGCCGTCCTCGGCGAGCTTCCAGGACTCGGCCAGGTACGGTTGCGGATTCCATTTGTCGTCGAAGCGCAGCGGGCTGGCGAACAGCTGCGTCGAGGGCACGGCGGTGGCGATGCCGGACTGCACGGCGCCGTTCAGGTGGCGCGGCGACTGCGTGGTGCCGATCACCAGCGTGCCGCCGGGCTTGGGCGTGTCCGCGGCGACGGCCTGGCACACGGCCACGGCGGATAGCGCGCAAGCCATCAGCGCGTGGCGCAACCTGGGTAGGAAGGGGGCAAATCCGGTCATGTCGCTTTTTCTCCGTTGGATAGGTGGCAGGGTTCACGATAAGAGAGGCGATTGCCTCCGACGTAGAGCCAACGCGGAGGATCGATGGCTCCAGCACCGGCGCGCGCCGCGTGCACCGGATGCGCGCTCAGCCAAGCACCGAAAACGCGCCGATCGTTATCAGTGCAAGCTGCACCACGCGGGCGAACACCGCGGATGGCAGGCGCGCAAACAGTGCTTCGCCGGCGACCGCGCCGGCGCAGAAGAACGGCACCAGCAGCGCGCCGGCGCGCACCGTGGGCAGGTCCAGCCGCCCCTGCGCGAGCAGGCCGAGCGAGGCGCCGGCGAACAGCAGCATGAAGTAGGCGAGCAGGTTCGCGCGCACCGAGGCGTCGATGGCGCCCTGGCCGCTGAAGTAATAGACCACGGGCGGGCCGCCCAGCCCGCCCAGCGCGGTGAACACGCCGCTGGCCACGCCCGCCAGCCCGGTGGCGACGGCGCCGCCGCCGTGGCGGATGCGCAGCCCGAGCAGCGCCATCACGCCCATGACCAGCACCAGCGTGCCGATGCCACGGCGCAGCAGGTGCGGCTCCACGCGGCCGAGGCCGAGCAGCGCCAGTTGATGGGCGCACAGCGCGATGGCGGCAAGCACCGCCACCTTGCGCCAGGCCACGCGGCGCCGGCACGCGCGGATGCCCTGCCACGCGGTCAGGCCGTGCAGCAGCACCGTCAGCATCGCGGCCTGCGCGGGCGCGACCACCAGCGCGAACAGCGGCGTCATGATCAGCGCCGCGCCGAAGCCCGTCAGCCCCTTGGCGATGCCGGCGACGGCGGTGACCGCCGCCAGCACGGCAAAGGCGGAGGCGTCCATGTCAGCGTTGCGCGTCGGGCGCGCGCGCGATGGCGAAGTTGGCGAACGCCTGGCAGGTCGGCATCAGCTCCATCGTGTTGACGTTGACGTGCGCGGGCTGCGCCAGCACCCAGCTGACCGCGCCGGCGATGTCCTCCGCCGTCAGGGCCTGGGTGCCGGCGTAGACGCCGGCCGCGCGCTGCGCGTCGCCGTGGAAGCGCGTGAGCGAGAACTCGGTGCCGCCGCTCAGGCCGGGCTCGATCGAGGTCACGCGCACGTTGCGCCCGACCAGGTCGGCGCGCAGGTTCAGGCTGTACTGGTGCACGAACGCCTTGGTGCCGCCGTACACGTTGCCGCCGGGGTAGGGGTAGGTGCCGGCGATGGAGCCGAGGTTGACGATGGTGCCGAGATCGCGCGCCACCATGCCGGGCAGCACCGCGTGCGTGAGGTACAGCAGCCCCTTGATGTTGGTGTCGATCATGGTCTCCCAGTCCTCGAGGCTGGCCTCGTGCGCCGGGCCCGCGCCCAGCGCCAGGCCGGCGTTGTTGACCAGGGCGTCGATGGGGCCGACGGTCTCGGTGACATAGGCCACGGCGGCGAAGACCTCCGCCTTGTAGCGCACGTCGAGCGCGAGCGGATGCAGCCTCGGGCCGCAGCGCGCGGCCAGCGCCGCGAGCTTGTCGGCGCGGCGCGCGGTGGCCACCACGGTGTGTCCGTCGCGGCACAGGCGCTCGGCGATGGCCTCGCCGAATCCGGCGGAGGCGCCGGTGATCAGCACGATCATCGCGGCACCTCCGCGCGTGCCGGACGGGATGGCGTGCCCGCGAAGGCGGGGTGATGCGGGGAAATCGGCGGCATGGGCTCACTCGGTAACGATGTGGCGCCATGTTGCCGCGCGTCCGGCTGGCATGGTTAATGCCAGTGGTGGTTTTCGATCGTACCAGTCGGGGTTGTGATGCGCAGTGCTGTCGTTCACCAGTTGATGTGGCACCAGTTGTTCCCCGCGCCCGAGCGCGAGGGGCCGACCTTGCAGAGCCAGCTGCGCACGCACCTCGTCAACGCGGTGCTCGACGGCCGCGTGACGCCGGGCACGCGGCTGCCGTCCAGCCGCGAGCTGGCCGACATGCTGGGCATTTCCCGCAATACCGTGGTGCTGGTCTACGAGCGGCTGGCCGAGGACGGCTACCTCGAGAACCGGCCGCGCAGCGGCTACTACGTGACCCATCGCTACGCCTCGCCGGCGGTGGAGGCGCTGCCCCGCGACGGGGACGGCGCGCCCGCCGCGGCGCCGGGCGGCACCAGCGCAGTGCAGTGGCAGGCGCGCATGCACGGGGTGGCCGCCGACGCCAAGTGGCTGGAGAAGCCGCACGACTGGCAGCGCTACCGCTACCCGTTCCTGTACGGCCAGTTCGATCCCACGCTGTTCCCGATCGCCGACTGGCGCGAGTGCAGCCGCCACGCGCTCGACGTCGGCGCGATCCGCGGCTGGGCGCCCGACGCCATCGACAACGACGACAACTCCCTGGTCGACCAGTTGATCCGCCGCGTGCTGCCGCGGCGCGGCATCGCCGCCAAGCGCGACGAGATCCTGATGACCGTGGGCGCGCAGCAGGCCCTGTTCCTGCTGGCCGAGCTGCTGATCCGGCCGGGCACGCGCGTGGCCGTGGAGGACCCCGGCTACATGGACGCGCGCAACATCTTCCTGCGGCGCGGCGCGGTCCTTGCCGGGCTGCCGGTGGACGCCGACGGCGTGGTGCCCGACGAGGCGGCGCTGCGCGACTGCCGCTACCTGTACTGCACGCCGAGCCACCAGTGCCCCACCGGCGTGACGCTGACCACCGAGCGCCGGCTCGCGCTGCTCGACTGGACGCGCCGCTGCGACGGCGTGCTGATCGAGGACGACTACGATGCCGAGACCCAGTACGCGGGACAGCCGCTGCCGGCGATCAAGGCCATCGACCGCGACGAGCGCGTGATCTACGTCGGCAGCCTGTCCAAGACGCTCTCGCCGGGGCTGCGCATCGGCTACGTGGTCGCGCCCGCCGCCGTGATCGTGCAGCTGCGCCGGCTGCGGCGACTGATGATCCGGCATCCGCCGGCCAACAACCAGCTCGCGGCGGCGCTGTTCATCGAGCACGGCCACTACGACCGGCTGATGCACCGCATGCGCGAGGCCCTGGCCACGCGCGCGGCCACGCTGTGCGACGCGGTCCGGCAGCACCTGGGCGACATGCGCTTCGCCGCGCCGCCCGGCGGCTCCGCACTGTGGGGCATGCTGCCCGGGCACGTCGACACCGGCCAGCTCAGGCGCACCGCGATGGCGCACGGCATCCTGATCGAATCGGGCGAGCCGTTCTATCTCGCCGACGCGCCGCCATGCAACAGCCTGCGGCTCGGCTTCTCGTCGATTCCGCTCGAGCGGATCGAGCCCGGCATCCGCGAACTCGCGCGGCTGGTGTCGCCGCAGGGCCGCGTGCGCGAGATCGGGCTGCGCGGGGCGGCATGACGCCGGCGCGCTGCATCGATGCCGTACGGCCTGCTTCGTGCGGAGGCGCCGATAGTTGATGCAGATGGAACGGAGTTGAAAGGATGCGATGAATGATCTTTTTCCCGGCGCAGGGCATCATGTCCGCCTTCATCCAACCACTCATGAGGCACATGCCGTGGCCACAGCCAGGAATGCAGGTATGGCGCCGCTCGCCCGCGGCGGTCTTGCCGTTTCGCCGGAGCGCGGCCCGGGCGTGACGGCAACAGGCGGGCGGGCCGCGGCTGCCGGGCGCGGCGCGCGATGAAGGTACTGATCCTGGGGGCGACCGGGCTGGTCGGCCGGAACGCGCTGCGGCAGGCGCTGGAGCACGGCAGCATCGAAACGGTCATCGCGCCGACGCGCCGTGCCTTGCCCGCCCATCCCAAGCTGGACAATCCGGTCTCGCCCGATCTGCAGGCGCTGTTGCCGGAAATGGCGCGGCGGCCGGTGGACGCGGTGATCTGCGCGATGGGCACCACGATCGGCAAGGCCGGCTCGAAGGCGGCATTCCGGCATGTCGACTACGTGCTGCCGGTGGCCTTCGCGAAACTGGCCCGCCAGCAGGGGGCCAGGGCCTTCGCGCTGGTTTCCTCCCCGGGCGCGTCGCTGTCGATACCGCTGTTCTATTGCCGGACCAAGGGCGAGGTCGAGAGAGACATCCGGGCGATCGGCTTCGAATCGCTCACGATCGTGCGCCCGGGCATGATCGGCGGCGAGCGCGACGAGTTTCGCCTCGCCGAGCGCATGATATTCCCGCTCGCGGCGCTGCTTCGCCCGGTGCTGCCGCGGGGCCTGCGCATCAATCCCGCGGCCAATATCGCCAGGGCGCTCGTGGCTGCGGTCGCCGCTGCGCTGCCCGGCGAGCGCATGATCACGTCGCGGGACCTGTCGTGACCGCGCCGCGCGGCCGGCGACCAAGAAAGAAGCACCTTCGCGAAGGTGCTTCTTTCTTGGTCCGGCCGATATGTCGACGCGCCATGCGGGTCGACGCGCCATGCGGGTCGATGCGCCAGGCGGGAAAAAGGGATCCGAACCGGGTCGGCAAACGCACCAGGATCCGGTTCGGACGTGCAGGCCTAATCGGCCTGCTCGGCCTTGCTGCCTTGCTGGCGAGCGTGGCCATTCTCCGACCTACCTTCGCTTTGCTACGGCGTGTCTCAGTCGGCAGACCTTCAGTATAGGACGGCGGTGGCGCGGGTCAACCGGAGTTTGGGCGGGCGCGCCCGCGTGCTACGATCCCGCTGAAAACCGGGAAGAGACAAATACGTGAGTCATGAGAATGCCGCGGCACGCTTCGATGCCGAGTTCGCCCCCCGCATCGCCGAGACGATCGCCGGCCTGTTCAGGCACCGCATCCACGCCGAGCTCGACGGCGGCCAGAGCCCCGCGCGGCTGCACGTCTACGGCGAGCCGTTCGAAGGGGTGCGGCGCTTCGCCCATCCGCTCAACATCTACCTGTCGTGGGACAGCCTCGAGGTGGAGGCGCTGTTCGCCACCGGCGGCGAGGAGAAGTTCGCGCTGTACCTGGCCGCGCTGCCCGGCAAGCTGCATGCGTGGCAGGCGCCGCGCCAGATCGATCTCGGCACGCGCTCCCAGGCCGAGGAGACCGTGCTGCTGGGCGGTCTCGATTTCGAGCATTGAGCACGCCGCGCGCGCGGCCACCGGCGGGCGCTCGTGCTACAGTTGCCGGATGCGTTCTCCGGAGGAGCATCATGTCCAAGGATTCCACGCCGCATCTGCAGGCCATCGTCCAGACCGCGCCGCAGGCCGGCCGCTATGTATGGGTGATCACGCTGGTCGATTTCGATGCGCGTCTGGTCAAGCGCAATATCGTCTCCGACGATACTTTCACCACTTCGGACGCCGCGCGCGTGGCTGGCGACGCCCAGCTCAAGGCGATGGCGGAAGACCGATAGCGGCCGTCCGCGGTACGGGCAATCGTGCCCGCACCGGTCGCGCCGGCCGCCCTGGCCACGCGCACCGGGCGCGGGAGCAACGATGACGCTTTGCGATGCGTGCGCGCAGATCCGGCCCGGTTCGACCGGCGGCACCGGACACCCGCGGCTGCTGCTGACGGACACGCAGCGCATCAAGCCGCGCGGAGAGCCCGCGATCACCTTCGCCACCTACACCTGCGCGGACTGCGGCTGCCGCTGGCGCCACGAGAGCGACAAGAACGGCAAGGGGCCGGGCTGGTCCATCGAGCCCGCCTGAGTGGCCTGCCGGCCATGCTACGATCCGGACAACGCATCGGAGGCGAAGATGGCAAAGCACGTGTTCACACGCAGCCAGTACCTGGCAATCCTCAACGAGAGCCTGAAGAGCGATCCGCGCTGGCGGCCCGGCATGGCCTTCGTGTTCCTGCCGCCCGGCGCCGATGCCGCGGGCGCGAGCGGGGTGGGCTGCACCGGACCCGATGCCGCGCTGCCCGTGTATGCCGAGATCGAGCGCGTGGCGGCGGAGCTGATCGAGGTGCGCGGCGAGGCATAGCGCCGCCCGCGGCGTTTCCCGCGGCTGCCGTCCGGTCCCGCCGGCGCCGAGGTGCGTACAATACCGCCCCAGACCGACTCTAGCGAACCTGCCGTGAAAAAGACCGACCTCGAAAAGAACAAAGGGCTGAAGCTTGCCAACAGCCTGAAGCACAGTGCCGCCGTCCGGGCCGCGCGCGAAGGCGCCCAGCCGAAGGTCGACCGCCGCGAGCAGCGCCGCCTCGACCAGGAACTCGGCCTGGTGCCGTTCGCCTGCAAGCTCGACGGCGAGCTGGTCAAGCGCCTGCAGGCGCTGGCGGTGGCGCATCCGGATGGCATGAGCGGACTGCTGAAGGAAGCGCTGGAGCGCGGCCTGCCCGCGCCGTCCGCTTCGGCCGAGGCCTGAACTGCTGCGCCGCGCGGCCACGCGGCCGGCACGTGTGATGGATCGAACGCGCTGGCCGCCGGCCCGCCCGCAATGAAAAACGCCCGCTGGAATCCAGCGGGCGTTTTTCATTGGTCGATGCGGCACAACCCCGGGTGCAGGGCCATCGGCCTGACGGCAGCAATCCCTGGCCGGGCAGCGCGGGCAGCGTCGTCCTTGCGCGCGACTTGCCAGCGACGCCGCGCGAGCCGACGCGGGCCGCGAGGGACATTGCCGCCGCAACCGGATTGCCCGGCTTCCGGGCGTTACCGCGAAACCGCCTGGATCTCCTGGTGATAGCCGCTCGCGCGGCCGCGGTTCAACGAGTCGTATCCCGTAAGCAGGACAAGGACGAGCGCCATGCCAAGGCCGACGCCGGTCAGGATGGGCGTCTCACGGACATGCCCGGCCAATGCGAGGATGATGCCAGTGAGTGCGATGAGCATTTCACCGTAGATCACCCTGCGCAGACTCTCGATGGTGCCCGTCAGGTGGGCGCTTTCCTGCACAAGAAACTGTGAAGGATCGGTGCCCAGCAGGGCGGAGAACCTGGCGTGATTGCTGCCCAGGCCCGCAAAGTACGCTCCGCTTGCCAGCAGAACGAGTCCTCCCGCGATCAGAAGCGACCATCCCATGCCGTAGAGCATGCCGACCGATGTTCTCGCCAGGTATGCGCCGGATCCCACCGCAACCAGTGACAAACCGAAGCAGATCGCCGCGCCCATGCGCTCGGAGCTGTAGTAGCCATCGACAACGTCGATCATCTCTTTCCTCCCTGGGCATCGCTTGACTTCAACGCGGCCGTGACCGTTTCGATGAGTGCGGCAATCATCCTGCGCATTTCCTTGCCGTCCTTGGCGACATCCTTGAATCCTTTCATGCCGAAGACGATGACGCGGGCCAGTTCGGGCGCCTTTACCTTCAATCCGGAGAGTTCGACGGACGTCCCCAGGATGTCGGCCAGGAGTTCCTCGAAGGCGAAATAGCTCTCAAGCACCGGGGGGAAGCCGATGTCGAACATGTCCTTGGCGTCGGGATTGGCCAGGACCATCTCGAAGCCCTCCGCACCCCAGCTCTCGCACGCAAAGCGCAGCTTTGCCTCAAGACCCGAGCGTTTCCCCAGTCCGGTCTTGATGTCCTCGAACTTGGCTGTGACCATCGTTTCGATGACGGCCCGGAAGACGCTCTCCTTGTCGGGAAAGGACAGGTAGAGATTGGGGCGCGAGAGCCCGGCCGACTTGGCTATGTCGGCCATCGTCGTGCGCGCGTAGCCATAGCGAAGGAACACGTCGATCGCGGCCTGAATGACCTGCCGGGTACGCGCGGGGTCTGTCGGGGCGGTTCTTTTCATGGAGGAGGACTCAGGATCAATGGCTGGATTCTGACATATTGACAAGTAATGTCAATATATTAAACTGACACTTGGACCGAAAATGTCATCATGTTCGATGGCGCGGTCAACCCTGACCCAACCAAGGAGTTACCCATGTCAGCGTCGAAAGTCTGGTTCATCTCAGGAGCTTCCCGCGGTTTTGGCCGTATCTGGACGGAGGGCGCGCTGCGGCGCGGAGACCGGGTGGCAGCAACCGCGCGCGACGCCAACGCGCTCGCGGACCTCAAGGAAAGGTTTGGCGACGCCTTGTTGACCTTGACGATGGATGTCACGCGTCAGCAGGAAGTCGTCGCCGCCGTCAACAAGGCGCATCAACACTTCGGAAAGATCGACCTCGTGATCAGCAATGCGGGCAATGGGTTGATGGGCGCGGTTGAAGAGACCGCTCTCGATGAAGCGAGGGCGAACTTCGAAACCAATGTCCTGGGGACGCTGGCCGTCATTCAGGCGGCCTTGCCGTTGCTTCGTGCTCAAAAGCACGGACACATCCTGCTCGTCACCAGTGTCGGCGGGCTGATCACATTCCCGCTGGGCGGCATCTACCAGGCGACGAAATTCGCCGTCGAGGGCCTGGGCCAAACGCTGGCCCAGGAAGTCGCGGAATTCGGCATCAAGGTCACGATGATCGAGCCCGGCCCGTTCAACACCGAGTTCATGAGCCAGTCTTCGATGAAGCAGGCCAGGCCCATGCCTGAATATGACGCCATGCGGGCGCAGCTCGCGGCAACCCTTACCCCGGCCATGTTCGGCGATCCGTCGGCGACGGTTGAAGCACTGTTCAAGGTCGTCGACGCGGAGGATCCGCCGCTGCATTTCATCATGGGCGGTCTGACGCCGCTGGTACGCCAATGCTATGCGGCGCGGCTGGATGGCTGGACGAAATGGGAGACAGTCTCCGCCGCCGCGCAGGGCTGAAATACGCTTCGCCAGGATAACGCGCCGGCGGAGACGCTGGCGCGGGCGAGCCCGTCGGCATCCCATCGACGAAAGCGCAGCGCGCGCGGGTGCCCGTTGGCATGCTCCTACCCATTATTTGGCTCCAGGCGCTCGCGCCAGCCCCGGATCTGCTGCGCCACGTGATCCATGAATGCTCGGGTCCGGCCCGAGTGCCGCAGATGCGGGTGCGTCAGCAGCCACAGGCTGGGCGAAAGCCGCCGGGGCGGAAATTCCAGCAATTCCAGGCCCGTGCCGTGCGCCATGAAGCAGGGCAGTGCGGTCGCTCCGGTTCCGTTTTCGGCAAGCCGGCGCAGCGCCACGAATGAATCGGCAGTGGCGGCGACGGCGGCATTGCCGATACGCTCGCGCAGCCATGTGCCGATCGGCCCTTGCGCGAGATGGCCGTCGGGCAGCAGCCACGCCTGGCCGGCAGGTTCATGGCCGCGTGCCCGGATAGAGGCCGGCGCGGCATACAAGCCCCAGTCCATGCGCGCCAAAGGCTTGCCGACCCAGGCGGGCGGCGGCTCGTGCGTGGGGCGCAAGGCCACGTCGGCCTCGCGCCGGTCCAGATCCAGCCGGGCATTCGTGATGCGCATTTCCACCGTGATTGCCGGGAACCGTTCGTGGAAGGCACGCAGGATGTCCGGCAGGATGCCGTCGGCGAGGGAATCCGTTGTGGTGAAGCGTACCGGGCCGGCCAGGCCCGCGGCCTGTCCTTCCACCTCGCGCCGGGCCCCGGTGAGGGCGCGTTCGAATGCCTCGCCGATGTCGATGAAACGCTGGCCCGCGTCCGTGGGGACGTAGCCGGTTTGCAGGCGGTCGAAGAGCGCCGTGCCGACCTCCTGTTCGAGCACGTGCAGGCGTCGCAGCACGGTGGCGTGCGATACCCCCAGCGCGCGCGCCGCGCCCGCCGCCGATCCGCCGCGCGCCATGGCCAGCAGGTGGCGCAGATCATTCCAGTCGAGGTCTTTCATGGGGAGTCGCCGCGCTGGGCAGGACTTGCCGGGTGGCTGTTCATTTTTGTGTAGTCGATGTCCAAATATAGCTATTTTCGAACATATTGGCGCGGTTCACTATGACGGCATCTTCTTCATCAAGGTGCCATTCATCATGTTGGACAACAAAACGGCCCCATACGGGGCGCTATTGCTCCGCCTCCTGCTCGGCGCGTCTTTCCTGGCCCACGTCAGCGTGAAGCTATTCGTCTTCACGGTGCCTGGTTTCGTCGGCTATTTCGGCTCGCAGGGATTGCCGCCGCTGATGGCCTATCTGGCGATCGCGCTGGAGCTGCTGGGCGGCCTGGCGCTGATCTTCGGCGTCTATGCGCGCTGGGTGGCCGTACCACTGGTGTTCGAACTGCTGGGCACCATTGCCGTGGTGCATGGCAAGCTCGGCTGGGAGTTCAACAACAAGGGCGGCGGCTGGGAATATCCCGCGTTCTGGGCGGCCGCCCTGGTCGCCTTCATCCTGCTGGGCGATGGCCGCTGCGCTCTGCGTCCGTCGCGCCGGGCGGGCTGAACGCGCAGGCCGAAGGCTAAACGGTCGATGCGGCGGCGTTGCTCCCGCGCCTGCCGGGGGCGTCCGTTGGTCCGTTGCGGGGGCTCGGGGATTCGGGAAAGGGACGACCACCACCGAGGCTTGATCGCCAAAACGGCAAGCCCATTGGCAAAAAGCGCAGCCCGCGGGCTGCGCTTTCGTTTTCAGGGTCTGGCCGCTTCATGTCGCGGCAGGCCGCGCGCGCCGGCGCGCGATCAGTGCACGAACAGCCAGATCAGCAGCAGCACGAAGGCCGGGACACCGAGCAGCCAGGCGAGAACGTAGGGCATGATTTCCTTCCTTTTTCGCTGTTTCCACGACTCCACTGTAGGGGGCGGGTCTCGCGGGCGGTGTCCGGCGGTTTCCCCTTGCCATGTAGGAGGGGGCTGACTTGCCGGGAGGCGGGGAAATCCGGTGCGGCGGAAGGCGGCCGGAGGGGAATGGCGGGGGATGGCGGCGGGCGTGGCGCCGGCAACGGCGGCCGGGAGGCCGTCATTGCCGGTCGAGGCAGGCGCTCGCCGGCGGCGAGGCCCGGTCCTTCAGTCCTCTTCGTCTTCCTCGGATTCGAGGAAATCGCGGCGCAGCAGCCAGTTCGTGATGGCTTCGTCGCAGACCTTCTTGAGCTTGTTCTTGTCCGGCAGGCTGTCGAACAGCTCGAAGTTCACCAGCGCCAGGCCGGCGTCGGTGATGTAGAACAGGCGGCCGGGCTCGTCGTAATGCACGATGCGCCCGTCGATGCCGTTTTCCTCGCTGTCGGCCGGCATGTCTTCCAGTTCCACCACCCGGCAGGTGAAGCGCGGGCTGCGGGTATGGGTCAGATATTCAAACTCGTCATGCATCACCTCGCCGCCCTTGGGCGTGAAGATGGCGAAACCCCAGATGAAGCGGGGCATCGGCAGATCGGACAGATCGTCAATCTCGTCCATGGTGTTCTCCCTGATTCGATAAGCCGCATTATCGCTCAGCGGGAGCCCCGGCGACCAATGTCGTGCGGCGGGAGGCTTATTTCACCGCCTTGCAATTGGCGTAGGCGGGCGGCGCGTCGTCGCCCCGGGTCAGGTCCTGGAGCCGGCCTTCGTCGCCCTTGGTGATCCATTGGTGGATGCCGTGCGCGTAGCGCGCGCCGGAGCCGGTCAGCACGCTGACGAACAGCAGCGGCGGCTTGCCGTCGAGGCGCAGGATGGCGATCTGGTTGTCCGCGCCGTTGAAATAGCGGGCAGTGAGCTGCCTGCCCTCGTCGCAGCGGTAGCGCACCGTGCGCGGGGCATCGAAGCGCACGCCGTCGATGCCGGGCCGGGCCTGCGCCGGAAGCGCCGCCAGGCCGAGCGTGCAGGCCAGGGCGGCGGCGAGGCAATGCTTTGGAAAGCGCGGCGGCATGGCGGCTCCTGGCTGGCGTGCGGGCATCACGACAGCATATAACCGCTGGCCAGCGAACGGAAGCTCTCCACCTCGGCGGCCTGCCAGGCGGCGTCGTGGCCGTGCTCCTCGGCCAGGATCTGCGCCACGCGCGGCGCGGCGGCGCTGGCGGCGCCGGCTTCGAGGAACAGCGCGCGGTTGCGCCGCGCCAGCACGTCTTCCACGCGCCGCGCCAGCTCGAAGCGCGCGGCGAAGCGCACGTGGGCGGCGCTCAGGCCGGAGCCGGGCACGAGGATCTCGTCCGTGCCGGGCAGCGCGCGCAGCATGGCGAGCTCGTTGCCGTAGTAGCGGTCGGGCGAGCCGGTGCCGGCCGCGGGCAGGTCGGCGGGCAGGCCCCGCGCGCCGTGCAGCGGCAGGTCGGCGGTCACGCACGGCGCGGCCGGCAGCATCTTGCGCTCGATGGCGGTGCCGATCACGTCCTGCGCCATGCGCCGGTAGGTGGTCCACTTGCCGCCGGTGACGGTGATCAGGCCGCCCCGGGACACCAGGATGGTGTGCTCGCGCGAGAGCGAGGCGGTGGAGGCCTCGCCGGTGGCCTTGACCAGCGGGCGCAGGCCGGCCCATACGCTGGTCACGTCGGCGCGCGTGGGCGTGCGCGACAGGTAGCGCGCCGCGGTTTCCAGGATGAAGTCGACGTCGTCGGCGCCCGCGCGCGGCTCCAGCGGCAGGTCCTTGCGCGGCGTGTCGGTGGTGCCGACGATGGTGTGGCCGTTCCACGGCACCACGAACAGCACGCGGCCGTCGTCGGTCTTGGGGATCAGGATGGCGCGCTCGCCCGGCAGGAAGCTGCGCGGCAGCGTCAGGTGCACGCCCTGGCTCGGCGCCACCATGCCGCGCGCCTGGCCGTCCTCCATCTGGCGGATGGCGTCCACCCACACGCCGGTGGCATTGATCACGCAGCCGGCCTCGAGCGCGAAGCTGGCGCCGCCGAGCACGTCCTGCACGGTGACGCCGGCGATCACGCCGTTCTTCTGCGACAGGCCGGTCACGCGCATGTAGTTGACGGCGGTGCCGCCCACGTCGAACAGCGTGCGCATCAGCGCGATGGCCAGGCGGGCATCGTCGAACTGGCCGTCGAAGTACAGGTTGCCGCCGCGCAGCGGGCGCCCGCCCACGTGCTCGGCCAGCGTGGGCGCGGCGGCCAGCGTCTCGCGGTGGTTGAGCCAGCGGCTGCCGGACAGGTTGAGGCCGCCGGCCAGCAGGTCGTAGACCTTGAGGCCGATGCCGTAGAAGGGCTGGTCGAACAACTGGTAGGCCGGCACCACGAAGCCCAGCGGCCACACCAGGTGCGGCGCGTTGCGCGCCAGCAGCCCGCGCTCGTGCAGCGCCTCGCGCACCAGGCTGATGTTGCCCTGCGCCAGGTAGCGCACGCCGCCGTGGACCAGCTTGGTGGCCTTGCTCGAGGTGCCCTTGGCGAAGTCGGCGGCTTCCACCAGCAGCGTGCGGTAGCCGCGCGAGGCGGCGTCCACCGCGGTGCCCAGGCCGGTGGCGCCGCCGCCGATGACGATCACGTCCCACCTGGGTTCGCGCTCGAGCGTGGCGAGCAGCGCGGCGCGGTCGGGCGGCAGGGCGGGGGAGGACAGTGTCTGCATGATTCCTTGTCTGATGCGGTTGCCTGGGGCGGTTGCCTGGGGCGGTTCGGCCCGGTGTGGCGATGTGGCGATGTGGCTCTGGGCTGTCCGGGCGGGCCGGTCAGCCGGCGGCGTGCGGCGGCGCGCCGTCCTCGCGCGCCCAGTCGCGCGCGCGCTCCACCGCGCGGTGCCAGCGCCACAAGCGGTAGGCGCGCGCGTCGGCGGACAGGTTGGGTTCGAAGCGGTGCTCCACCTGCCACTGGCTGGCGATTTCTTCCTCGCCGCTCCAGTAGCCGGTGGCCAGCCCGGCCAGGTAGGCGGCGCCCAGCGCCGTGGTCTCGGTCACGCGCGGGCGCACCACCACCGTGCCGAGCAGGTCGGCCTGCATCTGCATCAGCAGGTCGCTGCGCGAGGCGCCGCCGTCCACGCGCAGCTCGGCCAGCGCGATGCCGGCGTCCTTCTGCATGGCGTCCAGCACGTCCACGCTCTGCAGCGCGATCGACTCCAGCGCCGCGCGCGCGATATGCGGGCGGCCGGTGCCGCGCGTGATGCCCACCAGCGTGCCGCGCGCGAACGGGTCCCAGTGCGGCGCGCCGAGGCCGGCGAAGGCCGGCACCAGCACCACGCCATCGGTATCCTCGCACTGGCGCGCGAGCGGCTCCGCCTCGGGCGCGCTGTTGATGATCTGCAGGCCGTCGCGCAGCCACTGGATGGTGGCGCCGCCCATGAACACGCCGCCTTCGAGGCAGTATTGCGTGCGCGCGGCGGCGGGCGCGGCGCCGCCGAGCTGCCAGCCGATGGTGGTGAGCAGCCGGTTGTGCGAGGCGACCGGCTGCGCGCCGGTGTTCATCAGCAGGAAGCAGCCGGTGCCGTAGGTGTTCTTGGCCATGCCCGGCGACAGGCAGGCCTGGCCGTAGGTGGCGGCTTGCTGGTCGCCGGCGATGCCGGCGATCGGGATCTCCGCGCCGAACCAGCGCGCCGCCGTGCGCGCCACCTCGCCGCTGGACGGCGCCACCTCGGGCAGCAGGCTGCGCGGGATGTCGAGCACGCCGAGCAGGGCATCGTCCCAGGCGAACGTGTGGATGTTGAACAGCAGCGTGCGCGAGGCGTTGGAGACGTCGGTGACGTGGCGCCTGCCGTCGGTGAGCTGCCAGATCAGCCAGCTGTCCACGGTGCCGAAGGCGAGCTCGCCGCGCGCGGCGCGTTCGCGCGCGCCTTCGATGTTGTCCAGCATCCAGCGCAGCTTGGTGCCGGAGAAATAGGCGTCGATGATGAGCCCGGTGCGCGCGCGGAACAGCTCGCCGTGGCCCTCGGCCTGCAGCGCCTCGCACAGCGGCGCGGTGCGGCGGTCCTGCCAGACCAGCGCGCGCCCGACCGGCTCGCCGGTCTTGCGGTCCCACAGCACGGTGGTCTCGCGCTGGTTGGTGATGCCGATGGCCTGCACCTGGCTGGCGGCCACGCCGGCGTCGCCGAGCACTTCGTGCGCCACCGCCAGCTGCGACTGCCAGATCTCGTAGGGATCGTGCTCGACGTGGCCGGGGTGCGGGTAATATTGCCGGAATTCGCGCTGGGCGACCCGCACCACGTTGCCGGCGTGATCGAACAGGATGGCGCGCGAGCTGCTGGTGCCCTGGTCCAGCGCGAGCACGTAGCGGGGCTGGCCGGGCGACTGGCCGCGGGGCTGGCCCGTGGGCTGGGTTTGCGTCATGCCTTTTTTCCTGGATTTCCTGGATGCCATGCGACGGGCGCGCCATCGTGGCGGCCCGCAATATTCATGTCCGATACTTCGTTTCTCTCCCGCATCGCCGCGTCGCTGGCGGCGCGCAGCCGCTTCGACGCCGGGGCCCACTTCAAGCTGACCGTGGACGGCCGGCAGGTCGGCTGGCTGCCGCGCGCGCATGCGCGCATCCTGCGCGCGCAGGATGCGGTGCCCGCGGTGCTGGCCAATGAGGTGGCCGGCACGGTGGCGCTGCTCCCGGGCCGCGCGGAGCCCGCCGCGCGCAGCGAGGCGCTGGCCACGCTGGCGCGCTGGCTGGCGGAGGCCGGCCACGTGCGCGGCTGGCGCGACGAGCTGTTCGCGGTCACGCCGGCGCTGGAGGCGCCCGCGTTCGCGGTGATCGAGCGCGCCGCGGCGCGTTTCCTCGGCCTGCTGACCTTCGCCTCGCACATGAACGGCGTGATCGCCGGCGAGCGCGCGTTGTGGATCTCGCGGCGCAGCGCCGCCAAGGCGGTCGACCCCGGCATGTGGGACAACCTGGTGGCCGGCGGCATGCCCGCCGGCAGCGATCCGCTCGCCACGCTGGTGCGCGAGTGCGACGAGGAGTCCGGCATCCCGCCCGCGCTGGCGCGCCGCGCCGAGGCGCACGGCGTGATCGAGGTGCTGCGCGAAATCCCCGAAGGCGTGCAGTGGGAGGCGGTGTACGTGTACGACCTGCCGCTGCCGGCGGACTTCACGCCGCACAACCGCGACGGCGAGGTGGCCGAGCACCGCCGTATCGAGCCCGAGGCATTGCTTGCTATCATGGCGGATGGCGCCATGACCGTCGACGCGACGCTGGTGACGCTGGATACGCTCGCGCGGCGCGGCTGGAGCCCCGCCGCGGGCGAGGCCGGCACCCGCAGCGCATGATCGGCGCGCACTCGACAGAACCACACACGATGAGCAATACCGGATTCATTCTCACCATTTCCTGCCCGGACCAGCCGGGCATCGTCCATGCCGTCTCGGGCCTGCTGTTCCAGCACGGCTGCAACATCGTCGACTCCGACCAGTTCGGCGATGAATTCACCGGCCGCTTCTTCATGCGCGTGCATTTCACGCCGAGCGCGGGCGGTCCCGACCTGGCCGCGCTCAAGGCCGCGTTCGCCCCGATTGGCGACCAGTTCGGCATGCAGTGGGAATTGTTCGACGCCAGCGTCAAGCCGCGCGTGATGATCATGGTGTCGAAGATCGGCCATTGCCTCAACGACCTGCTGTTCCGCGCCAAGGCCAGCGGCCTGCCGGTGGAGATCGCCGCCATCGTGTCGAACCACCGCGACTTCTACCAGCTCGCCGCGTCCTACGACATCCCGTTCTTCCACCTGCCGCTGATGAACAGCTCCGCCGAGCAGAAGGCCGCGCAGGAAGCCAAGGTGTTCGAGGTGGTGCGCGAGCAGAACATCGACCTGGTGGTGCTGGCGCGCTACATGCAGGTGCTCAGCGACGACCTGTGCCGCAAGCTGGCCGGGCGCGCCATCAACATCCACCATTCGTTCCTGCCCAGCTTCAAGGGCGCCAAGCCGTACTACCAGGCGCACGACCGCGGCGTGAAGCTGATCGGCGCCACCGCGCACTACGTCACGGCGGACCTCGACGAAGGCCCGATCATCGAGCAGGAGATCGAGCGCGTGGACCACAGCATGGCTCCCGAGCAGCTCACCGCGGTGGGCCGCGACGTGGAGTGCGTGGCGCTGGCGCGCGCGGTCAAATGGCACGCCGAGCACCGCATCCTCATCAACGGCCACAAGACCATCGTCTTCAAGTAAGCCCGCTCGCGCATGGCCGGCGCGTTCCGCGCCCGGCCCGCGCGCATGGCGCGCGCGCCGCAGGCCGCCGCGTTCAGTCCCGGGCGACCACACAGCTCACTCCGCTGTCTTCCAGCATCTGCCCGAACGGCGGCTTGAGCGGCTCGTCGGTAAACAGCCGGTCGATCTCCGACAGGTGCGCCAGCTCCACCATCGCCTGGCGGTTGAACTTGCTGGCGTCGGCCGCCAGCCAGATCTCGCGCGAATGCTCGATGATGGTCCGCGCCACCTTCACTTCGCGGAAATCGTAGTCGCGCAGCGTGCCGTCGGCCTCGATGCCCGAGATGCCGATCAGGCCGATGTCCACCTTGAACTGGCGGATGAACTCCACCGTGGCCTCGCCCACGATGCCGCGGTCGCGCGAGCGCAGCACGCCGCCGGCCACGATGACCTCGCAGTCGGGGTTGTCGGCCAGGATGCTGGCCACGTTCAGGTTGTTGGTGATCACGCGCAGGCCGCGGTGGTGGATCAGCTCGCGCGCGATTTCCTCCACCGTGGTGCCGATGTTCAGGATCAGCGAGCAGCCCTCCGGCACCGCGCCGGCCACCGCGCGCGCGATGCGCGCCTTGCCCTCGGCGTTGAGCACCTGCCGCTGCCGGTAGGCGATGTTCTCCACGGTCGACCCCTCCACCCGCACGCCGCCGTGAAAGCGCGCCAGCATGCCGTTGCCGGCCAGCAGGTTGACGTCGCGGCGGACCGTCTGCAGGGTCACGCCGAACTTGCGGGCGAGTTCGTCGATGGAGGCGAAGCCCTGGCTGCGTACCTCTTCGAGCAGGGCGGTCTGGCGTGGATTCAAGGTCATGCCGGCATTCTAGTTCAAACACAAACGAAAACAAATGATGCGGTGCATGATTGTTTTATGTTCGTTTTTGCACTAAAACGAGCGGAAAGCAAAAGTTTGTGCGTCCGCATCATCGCTGTTCATGTGATGCGGTGAGCATACGAATCCGGAGACCCGATGCAGCTCAGATTGGAAGGCATCGCCCAGCACGCAGGTTCGCAGGCGTATCTGTATCCCATGTCGCTGGCGCCCGTGCCGGGCGCCGTGACCATCCTGCTGGGCGCCACGCAGGCCGGCAAGACCTCGCTGATGCGGGTCATGGCGGGGCTGGACCGGCCCAGCGCCGGGCGCGTGGAGGTGGACGGCGCGGACGTGACCGGCGTGCCGGTGCGCGAGCGCAACGTGTCGATGGTCTACCAGCAGTTCATCAACTATCCCTCGCTGAGCGTCTTCGACAATATCGCCTCGCCGCTCAGGCTGCGCCGCGCGAAGGACATCGGCGCCCAGGTGCGGGCGCTGGCGGCGCGGCTGCACATCGACCACCTGCTCGATCGCCTGCCGGCCGAGCTGTCGGGCGGGCAGCAGCAGCGCGTGGCGCTGGCGCGCGCGCTGGCCAAGGGCGCGCCGCTGATGCTGCTCGACGAGCCGCTGGTGAACCTGGACTACAAGCTGCGCGAGGAACTGCGCGAGGAGCTCACGCAACTGTTCGCGCATGGCGACGCCACCGTGATCTACGCCACCACCGAGCCCGGCGAGGCGCTGCTGCTGGGCGGCCACACCGCCGTGCTGGACGCGGGCGAGCTGCTGCAATACGGCCCCACGCCGGACGTCTTCCACTATCCCGACTCACTGCGCGTGGCGCGCGCGTTCAGCGATCCGCCGATGAACCTGATGGCCGGCGACCTGCGCGGCGGGATCGTGACCCTGCCGGGCGGCATCGCCGTGCCGCTGCCGGCGGCCGCGGCCCACGCCGGCCCGGTGACGGTGGGCGTGCGCGCCGGCGCGCTGCGCCTGGACGCCGCGTCCGGCATGGTGCCGGTGGCGGGCACGGTGGCGCTGGCCGAGCTGTCTGGCTCGGACACCTTCGTGCACATGGACTCGCCGGTCGGCAACCTGGTGGCGCAGTTCCCGGGCGTGGTCGACCTGCAGCTGGGCGCACCGCTCACGCTGCAGCTCGACCCGGCGCAACTGTATCTGTTCGACGCGGCCGGCAAGCGCATCCATGCGCCGGCGCGGCCGCAGCGCGCGGCGGCGCCGCTGGCCGCGGGGCGGGGAGCCTGACATGGCGCGCATCGACCTCGACCTGTCCCATTCCTACCGCCCGGACCCGCAGTCCGACGAAGACTACGCGCTGCTGCCGCTGAAGTTCACCTTCGAGGACGGCGGCGCGTACGCGCTGCTGGGGCCGTCCGGCTGCGGCAAGACCACGCTGCTCAACTGCATCTCCGGCCTGCTGCGGCCGTCGCACGGCACCATCGCGTTCGACGGGCGCGACGTGACCGCGGCCACGCCGCAGGCGCGCAACATCGCCCAGGTGTTCCAGTTCCCGGTGATCTACGACACCATGACGGTGGGCGAGAACCTCGCCTTCCCGCTGCGCAACCGCGGCGTGGCGCCGGCCCAGGTCAGGCAGCGCGTGGGCCGCGTGGCCGAGATGCTGGACCTGTCCGCGTCGCTGGACCGGCGCGCCAGCGGGCTGGCCGCCGACGCCAAGCAGAAGATCTCGCTGGGCCGCGGGCTGGTGCGGCAGGACGTCTCGGCGATCCTGTTCGACGAGCCGCTCACGGTGATCGACCCGCACCTCAAATGGCAGCTGCGGCGCAAGCTCAAGGAGATCCACCACGAGTTCCGCCTCACGCTGATCTACGTCACGCACGACCAGACCGAGGCGCTCACCTTCGCCGAGCAGGTGCTGGTGATGTCGCGCGGCAAGGCGGTGCAGGTGGGCTCGGCGGACGCGCTGTTCGAGCGGCCCGCGCATACCTTCGTCGGCAACTTCATCGGCTCGCCCGGCATGAATTTCCTGGACGCGCAGTGGCGCGACGGCGCCATCGAGATCGCCGGGCGGCGCTACATGCCCGAGCTGGCCGCGCCGGCGGCCGTCGCGCTGGGGGCCGCCGGCGGCTTCAAGGTGGGGGTGCGCCCGGAATACCTGCGGCTGGCCGCCGGCAACGATCCGCAGGCGCTGCCGGCGCGCGTGGAGCGCGCGCAGGACATCGGCACCTACTGGCTGGTCACGGCCACCGTGCAGGACGCCGGCGGCGCGCCCGCGCTGGTGCGCGCGCGGCTCGGCAACGAGGCCGCCGGGCTGGCGCCGGGCCAGACCGTGTGGCTGTCGGTGTTCAACCGCCATACCTGTTATTACGTCAACGAGGAGCTGGTGGCATGAGCACGCTGAAGCCCGTCAACCAGAAGGCCTGGCTGCTGGTGATCCCGGTGGTGCTGTGCGTGGCGTTCTCCGCCATCCTGCCGCTGATGACCATCGTCAACTACTCGGTGCAGGACATCATCTCGCCCGAGCGGCGCGTGTTCGTCGGCACCGAGTGGTTCCGCACCGTGCTGCGCGACGGCGAGCTGCACGACGCGCTGCTGCGCCAGCTCGGCTTTTCGCTCGCGGTGCTGGCGGTGGAGATCCCGCTGGGCATCCTGCTGGCGCTGTCGATGCCGGCGAAGGGGTGGAAGGCCTCGGCGGTGCTGGTGGTGATCGCGCTGTCGCTGCTGATCCCGTGGAACGTGGTGGGCACCATCTGGCAGATCTTCGGGCGCACCGACATCGGCCTGCTCGGCGCCGCGCTCGCCGGACTGGGCTTCGACTACAACTATACCGGCAGCGCGGTCGACGCCTGGGTCACGGTGCTGGTGATGGACGTGTGGCACTGGACGCCGCTGGTGGCGCTGCTGTGCTACGCCGGCCTGCGCGCGATTCCCGACGCCTACTACCAGGCCGCGCAGATCGACGGCGCCTCGCGCCTGGCGGTGTTCCGCTACATCCAGCTGCCCAAGCTGCGCGGCGTGCTGATGATCGCGGTGCTGCTGCGCTTCATGGACAGCTTCATGATCTACACCGAGCCGTTCGTGCTGACCGGCGGCGGGCCCGGCAACGCCACCACCTTCCTGTCGCAGTACCTGACGCAGAAGGCCGTGGGCCAGTTCGACCTGGGCCCGGCGGCGGCGTTCTCGATCGTCTATTTCCTCATCATCCTGCTCATGTGCTTCGTCCTCTACAACTGGATGCAGCGCGCGGGTACCGCCGGTAGCGCCGGCAGCGAGGACATGCCCCATGCGTGACGCCCAGCGGCGCGCGGCCTATGGCCGCGCCATCTTCCTCGTGGCCTATCTGGTGTTCGCCGTGCTGCCGATCTACTGGATGCTGAACATGTCGTTCAAGTCCAACGAGGAGATCGTCTCCACGCTGTCGCTGTGGCCGAACGACTTCACGCTGGACCACTACAAGACCATCTTCACCGATGCGTCGTGGTACTCCGGCTATGTCAACTCGATGATCTACGTGGCCATGAACACCGTGATCTCGATCACGGTGGCGCTGCCCGCGGCCTATGCGTTCTCGCGCTACCGCTTCATCGGCGACAAGCACGTGTTCTTCTGGCTGCTGACCAACCGCATGACGCCGCCGGCGGTGTTCCTGCTGCCGTTCTTCCAGCTCTACACCACCATCGGCCTGATGGACACGCACCTGGGCGTGGCGCTCGCGCACCTGGTGTTCAACGTGCCGCTGGCGGTGTGGATCCTGGAAGGCTTCATGTCCGGCGTGCCGCGCGAGATCGACGAGACCGCGTACGTGGACGGCTATTCGTTCCCGCGCTTCTTCCTGACCATCTTCCTGCCGCTGATCAAGGCGGGCGTCGGCGTGGCGGCGTTCTTCTGCTTCATGTTCAGCTGGGTGGAGCTGCTGCTGGCGCGCACGCTGACCTCGGTCAACGCCAAGCCCATCGTCGCCACCATGACGCGCACGGTGTCGGCCTCGGGCATGGACTGGGGCGTGCTGGCCGCGGCGGGCGTGCTGACCATCGTGCCGGGCGGCATCGTGATCTGGTTCGTGCGGCACTACATCGCGAAGGGTTTCGCGATGGGGCGCGTTTAAGACGTCGTTTCAAAAAGATCCTGGCGTCGTTGCGCGGCCTTGTCGTACCGGTTGTACTGCCCGCGGCCGCGCGCCTGGCCAGGACCGCTTCGCTTCATTTTGAAACGACCTCCAAGGAGAGGCAATGCTGAGCTGGATGGTGTGGACCACCCCGGTGGCCGTGTTCTTCGTCTGCGTGGTGCTGATGCTGATCGGCATGACCGTGTGGGAGACGCGCGCGCCCACGCTCGAGCGCAAGGGTTTCCTGCCGATCGCCACCACGCGCGGCGACCGCCTGTTCATCGGCCTGATGTGCGCCGCGTGGATCAACCTGGCGTGGGTGGGGCTGGGCGAGAAGATGATGGCGTGGTTCTCGCTGGCCGAGGAACCCTCGATCTGGATCAGCTTCGTGGCGTCGATGCTGGTGCTGGCCCTGGTGATGCGCAAGGGCTGAGAAAGCATAAAGCGACGGCAATCTCGTCGATGGGCATGGCGGCCTGTACCTTCCCGGGCCGCAGCCCAGACAAAGAGCAGGGAGGGGGATTCTCGAGGAGACGTTCATGAAGGTGCACGTGAAACTGGGCATGACGGCCCTGGCCTGCGCGGCTGCGCTGGCCTGCGGCCACGCCGCATGGGCAGGCGAGGCCGAGGCGAAGAAGTGGGTCGACGGCGAGTTCCAGCCGTCGTCGCTGTCCAAGGACAAGCAGCTCGCCGAAATGAAGTGGTTCATCGACGCCGCGGCCAAGCTCAAGGCCAAGGGCATCACGCAGGTCAACGTGGTCTCGGAGACCATCACCACCCACGAGTACGAATCCAAGACGCTGGCCAAGGCCTTCGAGGAAATCACCGGCATCAAGGTCAACCACGACATCATCCAGGAAGGCGACGTGGTGGAGAAGCTGCAGACCTCGATGCAGTCCGGCAAGTCCATCTACGACGGCTGGATCTCCGACTCCGACCTGATCGGCACGCACTACCGCTACGGCGCCATCCTGCCGCTGACCGACTACATGGCTGGCGCCGGCAAGGAATGGACCAATCCCGGCCTAGACGTGAAGGACTTCATCGGCACCAAGTTCACCACCGCGCCCGACGGCAAGCTCTACCAGCTGCCCGACCAGCAGTTCGCCAACCTGTACTGGTTCCGCGCCGACTGGTTCGCGCGCAAGGACCTGCAGGACAAGTTCAAGGCCAAGTACGGCTACGACCTCGGCGTGCCCACCAACTGGTCGGCCTACGAGGACATCGCCAGCTTCTTCTCCAACGACGTCAAGGAGCTCGACGGCAAGAAGGTCTACGGCCACATGGACTACGGCAAGAAGGACCCGTCGCTGGGCTGGCGCTTCACCGATGCGTGGCTGTCGATGGCCGGCGCCGCCGACAAGGGCCTGCCCAACGGCATGCCGGTGGACGAATGGGGCATCCGCGTGGGCGCGGACAAGTGCACGCCCGAAGGCGCCTCGGTGTCGCGCGGCGGCGCCACCAACAGCCCGGCCGCGGTCTACGCGCTCACCAAGTACATCGACTGGATGAAGAAGTACGCGCCGCCGCAGGCGATGGGCATGACCTTCTCCGAGGCCGGGCCGGTGCCGGCGCAGGGGCAGGTGGCGCAGCAGATCTTCTGGTACACGGCCTTTACCGCCGACATGACCAAGAAGGGCCTGCCGGTGGTCAACGCCGACGGCACGCCCAAGTGGCGCATGGCGCCGTCGCCCTACGGCCCGTACTGGAAACAGGGCATGCAGAACGGCTACCAGGACGTGGGCTCGTGGACCTTCTTCAAGAACACCGATCCCAACCGGCTCGCGGCGGCGTGGCTGTACGCGCAGTTCGTGACCTCGAAGACGGTCTCGCTGAAGAAGTCGCTCACCGGCCTGACCTTCATCCGCGACAGCGACATCCACCACGAATACCTGACCAAGAACGCGGCGCAGTACGGCGGCCTGATCGAGTTCTACCGCAGCCCGGCCCGCGTGGCCTGGACGCCGACCGGCACCAACGTGCCGGATTACCCGAAGCTGGCCCAGCTCTGGTGGAAGAACGTGGCCACCGCCGTGACCGGCGAGAAGACACCGCAGTCCGCGATGGACAACCTCGCCGAGGAAATGGACCAGGTCATGGCGCGGCTGCAGCGCGCCGGCATGAGCAACTGCGCGCCCAAGTTGAACGCCAAGAGCGATCCGGCCAAGTGGCTGTCGGACGACCACGCGCCGTGGAAGAAGCTGGCCAACGAAAAGCCGAAGGGCGAGACCATCGCCTACGACAAGCTGCTGCAGGCCTGGAAGGAGGGTAGGGTGCGCTGAGCGCGTGCAGGGCGTGTCTCGTACCCGATTGCCGGGCACGTCCCGCCGCGCAGCCCATTCCCGCGTTGCCCGGGGGTTTGCTCCTCTCTCCCACTTGTGGGAGAGAGGAGACCACAGGCAGCAAGCCGGCTTCATCGGCAGCCCGAACGCAACTGTTTCTCGATTGTTTCCTGCGATCCCGGCGCCAGCACAGCTGGCACCTCCATCGAGTGCACCAATACCGACATCCAGACCTCCTCAACGATTTTTCGGAAAATTCCTTGACTATCTATCTACCAGTAGATAATATTCGGGTCATGGAAGCCGCTGCTCCGCCCCAGCCAGAACGCTGAAGCAGGAAAGAGGATCCAGCGCAGTACCCGGGGACTCCCCGTTTTTTTTGCCCAAGTCATCTATCTACTAGTAGATAACAGCAAGAAAAACGCCGGACTCCAGCGCGCCTTACCGATTCGATTCCGCCCCAGCGCGGATCCTCAATGTGAAATGGAGAAGATCATGAACGCCAAGCTCATCGCCAAGACCGTCATCACCGCCGCCACCCTCGCTGCCGCCTTCGTGGCCGGCCAGGCACAAGCCTCGGGCCCCAAGGACAGCAGCTTCGCCGGCGACAAGTACGGCTACGTGTTCCGCACCGATGCCCGCGACGCCTACACCGACGGCGCGCGCATCAGCAACCGCGATGGCTACACCGACGGCGCCCGCACCGGCAACCGTGATGCGTACACCGATGGCGCCCGCACCGGCAAGGCCGACCCGTTCACCGACGGCGCGCTGGTCGCGGGCCTGGACCGCAGCGGCGTGTCGGCAACCCCGGCGCGCAGCGGCAACCGCGATGCCTTTACCGACGGTGCCCGCATCGGCAACCGTGATGCGTACACCGATGGCGCGCGCACCGGCAAGGCTGACCCGTTCACCGATGGTGCGCTGGTAGCCGGCCTCGACCGCAGCGGTGTGTCGGCGACGCCGGCTCGCAGTGGCAACCGCGATGCCTTTACCGACGGCGCCCGCATCGGCAACCGTGATGCGTACACCGATGGCGCGCGCACCGGCAAGGCTGACCCGTTCACCGATGGCGCGCTGGTGGCCGGCCTGGACCGCAGCGGCGTGTCGGCAACCCCGGCCCGCAGCGGCAACCGCGACGCCTTCACCGACGGCGCCCGCACCGGCAAGTTCGACGTCTTCACCGAAGGCGCCAACGCCTGAGCGGCATGACGGTTCCCCGCTCCCGCGACCCGGGGCGGGGAAGGGCGCAGCGAGGGGCCGCCATCCGCGATCTTTCGCTGCGTGATTGGCTTTGACAGTCGAGAGGGTCCGCCCAACAGCGGACAAATGCCAGATGAAAACCCTATCCGTACGCGAACAACTGCTCGAGCACACCCTGGTGCTGGTCCGGCAGCGGGGTTTCAATGGTTTCAGCTATCGCGACCTGGCCGAGCGCGTGGGCGTCAAGACGTCCAGCATCCATTACTACTTCCCGACCAAGGAAGACCTCGTGCAGGCGGCGGTGACGGAGTACAGCGCCCGCATCTGCGACCACGTGCGCCATATCGACACCGGCCTGCCGCCCGAGGACCAGGCCCGCGAATTCCTCCAGCCGTGGCTCGATTCGGCGGGCGGGGACCGCATCTGCCTGGTCGGCATGCTGTCGACCGAGGCGCTGCTGCTGCCCGAGCCGGTGCACCGCGTGCTCAAGGAGTTCTACCGCGTGAACGAGACGTGGCTCACGCGCCTGCTGGAAAGCGTGCAGGCCGCGCAGCACAAGCCCGCGGCGCTGGCGCCGCAGACGATGGCGCAGGCCGTGCTCGGCGCCTTGCAGAACGGGCTGGTGGTGGCGCGGCTGTTCGGCGCGCCGCAGCGGATCAAGGCCGCGGCCGACCTGCTGACGGTGGCGGTGTCGGGCCCCGTGGCCGAACCCGTGCCGGCCTGAAGCCCGGCCTTGCACAGCACCGATGCCCGCCACCCGGCGGGCGTCGTGCGTGGCGCGCCGGCGTGGCGCTCACGGACATTCCGCGAGCGCGCGCGCCAGCCAGTCGATCACCGGCCGGAAGCGCGACGCGCCGCGGAACTCGCGCGGATAGGCCAGCCAGATTTCCCTGACCACTTCGGGCACGTCGCGCACCAGTTCCAGCCGCGCGTCGCCGCGCGCCAGATGGTGCGGCAGCAGCCCGATGCCGAGCCCGCCGCAGACCGCCTCGTGCACGGCCAGCATGTTGTTGGACTGGAAGCCGGCGCGCGCGCCGGCGCGGCGCGTCCATTCCGATTCCGGCAGCGCCAGCCCTTCGTCGAGCAGGCCGCACAGCGGCGCCGCCGCCAGGGCTTCCTCCGGCCACGGTCCGCTGCCCGGCTGCCGCGCCGGCGCATAGAGGCCGTAGCCCATGCTGCCCGCGCGCTGCGCGATCACGTCGCTCTCCTGCGGGCGCGCCAGCCGCACCGCGATGTGCGCGCGCCGCCGCGCCAGGCTGGCCACGCGGTTGTCGGTCTCCAGCCGGACTTCGAGCTGCGGATGCGCGCGGTACAGCGCCGCCAGCCGCGGCGTGAGGAAATGGCTGCCGAGCGCCGCCGTGCAGGCAATGCCGACCACCCCCGAGACGCCGGCGCCGGCGTCCTCCACCGCGCGCAGCAGGCGCTCGGCCGAATGCTCCATCTGCTGCGCCGCCGCCAGCGCCGCGCGGCCCGCGGCCGAGAGCGCGAAGGCGCCGTCGGTGCGCGTGGCCACCGGCTTGCCGAGCGCGCTTTCCAGCCGCCGCACGCGGCGGATCGCGGTGGCGTGCGTCACGCCCAGCTCGCGCGCGCAGGCCGAGTAGTTGCCGGTGCGGATCAGCGTGGACAAGGTCAGCAGGTCGTCCCAATGCAGTGAACGTTTTTGCACGGCGGATGTGAGCGGATTGAGAATTGCCGGACAGCATAGCGCGCCCTATCATCGCCTGCACACCGACCATCCCGGCGGTACCGGCAAGCCGCCCGGACCCCATCGCGACCGGACAGCCGGCGCGGCCACATCAAAAGGAGCCACCATGCCCGCACCCTTCACCCTGCTCGACCTCGCCGGCGCCAGCCGCGCCCCTTCGGCCTGGCAGGCAGCTACGCTGGTGCTGGTCGACCACCAGCGCGAATACGTGGACGGCAAGCTGCCGCTGGCCGGCATGCCCGCCGCCGTCGCGGCCTGCGCCGAACTGCTGGCGCTCGCGCGCCGCCACGGCAGCCCGGTGGTGCACGTGGTGCATCACGGCCGCGCCGGCAGCGGCGGCGCGTTCGACCCGGAAGGCCCTTATGCCGCGCTGATCGAAGGCCTCGACGCGCGCGACGGCGAGCACACCGTGGCCAAGGGGCTGCCCAACAGCTTCGCCGGCACCACGCTGGCCGCGCTGCTCGCGCAGCTTGGCCGCAAGGAGCTGATCGTGGGCGGCTTCCAGACCCATATGTGCATCAGCGCCACGGTGCGCTCGGCGCTCGACCACGGCTATCGCAGCACCGTGGTCGCCGCGGCCTGCGCCACGCGCGACCTGCCCGATCCGCTCGGCGGCGCGCCGCTGGCGGCGGCCGAGGTCCACCGCGCGGCGCTGGCCGCGCTGCACGACCGCTTCGCCACCGTGGTGGCCGGCCCGGCGGCCTGGGACTGAAGCGCCTGCGGGCGGCGGAGGTGCGCCGGCGGGGCGGGCTGGTGCATACTACGGCCTCGCCGGCGCCCCTCCGGCCCCATTCCTCAGCCATTCCGACCGCCCCATGAAACGCATTCTCGTCATCAAGATCACCTCGCTGGGTGACATGGTCCACACGTTGCCGTTGGTGTCCGACCTGCGCCGCGCCTATCCCGAGGCCAAGATCGACTGGGTGGCGGACGCCTCCTGCGCGGACATCCCGCGCTGGGCGGTGGGCGTGGACCGCGTGATCGCGCCGCCGCTGCGGGGTTTCAAGAAGTCGCGCAGCTGGGCCGACCTGCGCGCCATCATCGGCGCGCTGTGGCAACTGCGCCGGGAAAAGTACGACGTGGTGGTGGACGTGCATGGCGTCTACAAGAGCGCCATCGTGGCGTGGCTGGCGCGCTCGGGTCGCCGGCTCGGCTACGCCGCCGAGTATCTCGGCGAGGCGCGCGCCGTGTTCGCCTACACCCAGATCTTCGGGCCGCACGGCGACGCCACGGCCCGCTACAAGATGCGCATGGTGGTGGCCAACGCGCTCGGCTACCCGATCGAGCCGGCCGAGCACTACGCCCTGCGCGTGCCGGCGCCGGCCACGCCGCTCAACGCCGACGGCCAGCCGCGCGCGATGCTGTTCCACGCCACCTCGGTCGAAGCCAAGAAATGGCCGGCGCAGCGCTGGATCGCGGTCGGCAGGGAGCTGACGGCGCGCGGCTACAAGATCCAGTTGCCGTGGGGCTCGCCGGCCGAGCGCGCGGAATCCGAGGCGCTGGCCGCGGAGATCCCGGGCGCGGAAGTGCTGCCGCGCATGACCATCACCGAATGCGCGCAGCGCGTCGACGCCGCCGCGCTGGTGGTCGGCACCGATACCGGCTTCGTCCACCTCGCCGACGCGCTCGGCAAGCCCTCGGTGATGCTGTTCACGGTGACGGACAGCCAGCATTTCGGCATCAATACGCCGGGCCAGTCCGTCTCCGTGGGCGCGAAAGGCGTGGTGCCGGAAGTCGCGGAAGTGCTCGACGCCATCGATCATGTCACCGCGGGCGAGCGCAGCCGTCAGGCAGGCGCCGCGCACACGGCCTGAGCGCTTGCCCGGGCCGCGCCGGCCCCGCGCTTGCGTTGTGTATCGTCCGATATATAATCGATCCGTACCGGCTGCCGGGAAACGACCATTTCTTGGGGCGGATGCAGCAGACGACGCAAACGGCAAGGAACCCTCATGGCGCGACCCCGCGAATTCGATGAACGGCAGGTGCTGGAAGCCGCGGGAGACGCTTTCTGGGCCCGCGGCTTCGAAGCCACCTCCATGCGCGACCTGGTCCGGCTCACGGGCCTGACGCAACCCAGCATCTACAACGCCTTCGGCGACAAGCGCGGCCTCTACCGGCGCGCGCTGGACCACTACCTCACCCGCACGCTGCACGAGCGCATGCGCCGCGTCGAATCCGTGCTGCCGCCGGGCGCGGCCATCACGGCCTTCATGTCCGAGGTGATCGAGCGCTCGCTCTCGGATCAGCAGCATCGCGGCTGCATGCTGGTCAACGCCGCGGTGGAATCGACGACCGACGACGAGGACCTGCAGGCCGCCATCGTCGCCGAGCTGGACCAGATGCGCGCGTTCTTCCGGCGCTGCATGGCGGCGGGGCAGGGCAGCGGCGAGATCCCGCCGGTGCTGCCGCCCGAAGCCGCCGCCACGCACCTGCTGGCCGTGCAGCTGGGCCTGCGCGTGCTGGCGCGGATCGAGCCGCGGCGCGCGCTGCTCGAAGGCGCGGTCAGCCCGACGCTCGGCCTGCTGGGGCTGCCGCCGCTGCCGGCCGCGGACGGCGGGCAGCGCCCGCAATAGCGGCAGGACCCGTTGCGGCAAGACCCGTTGCCGCGTCCGGCGCGAAACGCGCAGGCGTCCTAGAATGGTCGGCATTCCCGCACGCGAGCACCGTGCATGCCCCAGACCACAAGGACCCCATCCCATGAGTCAACTCTTCCAGCCGCTCTCCATCGGCAACCTGCGGCTTGAAAACCGCATCACCATCGCGCCCATGTGCCAGTACTCGGCCGAGGACGGCTCCGCCGGCGACTGGCACATGATCCACCTCGGCCAGCTCGCCATCTCCGGCGCGGGGCTGCTGATCATCGAGGCCTCCGCGGTCTCGCCGGAAGGGCGCATCACGCCGCAGGACCTCGGCCTCTACTCGGACGCCAACGAAGCCGCGCTGGGCAAGGTGCTCGCCGCCGCCCGCGCGCACGCGCCGATCGCCATCGCCATCCAGCTCGCCCACGCCGGGCGCAAGGCCTCCAGCCACGCGCCGTGGGACGGCGGCCTGCAGATCCGCCCCGACCAGCCGCGCGGCTGGAAGACGGTGGCGCCCTCCGCCGTGCCGCACGCCGAAGGCGAGGACCCGCCGCACGCGCTCGACCGCGCCGGCATGGACAAGGTCCGCGACGACTTCGTCGCCGCGGCGAAGCGCGCCGCGCGCCTGGGCCTCGACGGCATCGAGATCCACGCCGCGCACGGCTACCTGCTGCACCAGTTCCTCTCGCCGCTGGCCAACAAGCGCGACGACGAATACGGCGGCAGCCTCGAAAACCGCATGCGCTTCCCGGTCGAAGTGTTCGACGCGGTGCGCGCCGCGTTCCCGGCCGACAAGCCCGTGTGGGCGCGCATCTCCGCCACCGACTGGGTGCCGGGCGGCTGGGACATCGAAGGCACGGTGGCGCTGTCCAAGGTGCTCAAGGCGCGCGGCTGCGCGGCCATCCACGTCACCACCGGCGGCGTCTCGCCGGCGCAGGCCATCAAGCTCGGGCCGGGCTACCAGGTGCCCTACGCCCAGCGGGTCAAGGCCGAAGTGGGCCTGCCCACCATCGCCGTGGGCCTGATCACCGAACCCGAGCAGGCCGAAGCCATCATCGCCAACGGCGAGGCCGACGCCGTGTCGCTGGCGCGCGCCATGCTCTACGACCCGCGCTGGCCGTGGCATGCCGCCGCCAAGCTCGGCGCGCAGGTGCACGCGCCCAAGCAGTACTGGCGCTCGCAGCCGCGCGAGTACAAGGACCTGTTCATCGATGCGAGCTTCGGGCAGCGTTGACGAGGTGGCGTTGCTGGCCGGCATGCGCGTTCAGTCCAGGCTGTTGAGGAACGACAGTATCCAGATCGTCAGGACGGGCGCGCCGGCCAGGCAGCGCAGCCACAGGTCGCGCCGCGTGGCCCACAGCGCCCACAGCGCCGACAAGGCCGCGGCCAGGATGATCGCGCAGGCGGCGAAATAATGCTCGCGCGAGCGGTGGGCGTGGAGCGCGCTCACCGGGCCGAGCACGCCGCCGGCCTGGTCCGGCGGAAAGGCGCTGCCCCAAAGCTCGGCGATCATCAGGAGGCTGATAAAGCCGAGGAGCAGCGTCAGCAGCCATCTGGCCGCGAGCATCCATCGAGATGTTTTTTTCATTCCGGATCGTCGTCATGCATGCGCCTTCGGCGCGACGGTTCCAGATTTACGGCAGGTGGCGGGCGGATTCAGGCGGAAAAATCTGAACCGGGGGTGGGGGATTTCTGGAAAGACAGGCGGGCGGCGGCGCGGCAATGCCGCGGGCCATTGACTTGCGCATGCGCGCGGCGCACCGGAGACGCACCAAAGAAAAAAGGACTTGGGCTGTCGCCTCAAGTCCTTCGTTCTTCACCGAATTCTGGTGGGTGGTACAGGGATTGAACCTGTGACCCCTGCCGTGTGAAGGCAGTGCTCTACCGCTGAGCTAACCACCCCTGCTGCTGCGTTGTTGCTGCCGTGCTGCAGAGAAACGAAATTATGCCGGCACCTCTGTATCTTGTAAAGCCCTTTCTTGGAAATTTCTTCAAAAAAGTGGTGCGGCACATCCACGGGGCTGCCGCTGCCCTTGCGCGGAGCGCCCCATGCCGGTCTACGCGGCCTGGGCGGCATCGGTTTCGGGCGGCGGTTCCTTCCATACCACCTTGCCGCCGCTGGCCTTGTCGAGCTGCTTGAGCACGCCGAGATGGGCTTCGATTTCCTCGTCGCTGGCCATCAGCACGGGCAGGGCCAGGCGGGAGAGGTCGGCGGCGGCCACCGCGCCGCCGACCTCGCCGCCGCCTTCGAGCATGTCGATCACCAGCGAGTTCTGGCCGCGCGTCATGGCGAGGTAGACCTCGGCCAGCAGTTCCGCGTCGAGCAGTGCGCCGTGCAGCGTGCGGTGCGCGTTGCTGACGCCGAGGCGGTCGCACAGCGCGTCGAGCGAGTTGCGCTTGCCGGGGAACATCTGGCGGGCTTCGCGCAGGGTGTCGATCACGCTGCCGGCGTGTTCGCGGAACGGCGGCAGGCCGACCAGCTTGAATTCCATGTCGAGGAAGCCAAGGTCGAACGGCGCGTTGTGGATGATCAGCTCGGCGTCCTGGATGAAGTCGCGGATCTCGAGGGCGACCTCGGCGAACTTGGGCTTGTCGGCCAGGAATTCGAGCGTGATGCCGTGCACGGCGATCGCGCCTTCGTCGATGTCGCGCTCGGGGTGGACGTAGAAGTGCAGGTGGCGGCCCGTGAGGCGGCGGTTGAGCAGCTCCACGCAGCCGATTTCAATCAGGCGGTCGCCGCCGGCGGCGTTGAGGCCGGTGGTTTCGGTGTCGAGTACGATCTGTCGCATGGCGGACATTCTAACCGGTGGGGCGCGGCGGCCGGCCGCCGCCGCGTGGGTTACTGTTGCTTGAGCGAGGCCACGCCGCGGTTGGCGAGGGCGTCGGCGCGTTCGTTGCCGGGGTGGCCGTTGTGGCCGCGCACCCAGTGCCAGGAGATGTCGTGGCCCTGGGCGAGCTTGTCCATTTCCTGCCAGAGGTCGGCGTTCTTGACCGGCTTCTTGTCGGCGGTCTTCCAGCCGCGCGCCTTCCAGCCGGGCAGCCATTCGCCGATGCCTTTCTGCACGTATTGCGAGTCGGTGTAGACCGCCACGCGGCAGGGCCGCTTGAGCGCGCGCAGCGCTTCGATGACGGCGGTCATCTCCATGCGGTTGTTGGTGGTGTTGTGCTCGCCGCCGAACAGTTCCTTTTCGTTGCTGCCGGCGACCAGCACGGCGCCCCAGCCGCCGCGGCCGGGATTGCCCTTGCAGGCGCCGTCCGAGTAGATGATGACGTCTTCGATTTCGTTGCTTGACATGGAGTTCGCTGCTGGGGCGGGCGGCCTGTGGCGGCGCCCGCCGGGTTGTTCGGTAAAGAGTCGGTGGCGTTCAGTGCTCGTCGCCGGGCGACTTGCCGTGGGTGCCGGTGGGCGTGGCCACCGGCGCGGCGACCGGCGACAGCGCGGGCTTGGTCTTCCACGCGGGGCCGACCAGGCGGATGTTGCGCACGCGCTTGACCGCCGAGATCATGTAGACGGAGCCGAAGATCGGCCACCAGCGGTCGCCGGCCTTTTCCATGAAGGCGGCGCGCTGCAGCCAGCGCTCGGTGCGATAGGGCGGACAATAGCAGCCGAAGCGGCCGCGGATGATATCGAATCCGAGCAGCTTGAGCCAGTCCTTGATGCGCACGAAGCCGATCGACTGGCTGTCGTGCGGCAGGAAGGGGTCGGCGCCGAGCCGCTTGAGGCCCTGGCGCGCCCCCCACAGGCTCATCGGGTTGAAGCAGGTGACGACCACGCGGCCTTCGGGCATGAGCACGCGGGAGACCTCGCGCAGCACTTCGTGCGGGTCTTCGGAGAATTCCAGCACGTGCGGCAGGGTGACGAGATCGATGCTTTGCGTCTCGAACGGCAGTTCGTCGAAGCGGCACAGCAACTGGCGCGCGTCGGCCTGGGCGCGCGGGCCGTGGGGGCCGCTGCCGGGCGCCAGCGCGAGTGCGGAGAACGGCATGCGGTTCTCGCGCAGGGTGTCGATGTGGGGCAGGCCGAGCTGCACGGCGTGGTAGCCGAAGATGTCCGTGACGGTCCGGTCGTACTGGGTCTGCTCCCATTGCAGCATGTACTGCCCGGGTGGCGAGGCAAGCCAGTCTTCCCAACTTATAATCGGACGCTTGGACATAGGAGCACGCATGTTGAAGGTGGAGCCGATTCCCGCATTCCAGGATAACTATATCTGGGCGATCCACGACGGTCACTGCGCCGCCGTGGTGGACCCGGGCGAGGCTGCGCCGGTGGAGGCTTACCTGGCGCGCCACGGGCTGGCCCTGGGCGCTATTGTAATCACCCACCACCACGGCGATCACCAGGGCGGCGTGGCGGAGCTGCTGGCGGCACACCCGGCGGCGCCGGACGGCGCGCCGCTGCCGGTGATCGGGCCGGCCGGCGAGCGCATCGGCGGGCGTACCGTGGCCGTGCGCGAGGGCGATACGGTAGACGTGGCCCATCCCGCCATGCGGTTGCGCGTGCTGGACGTGCCGGGCCACACCGCCGGCCACGTCGCCTACGTGGCCGACCTGCCGGGCGCGGGCCGCGCGGTGTTCTGCGGCGATACGCTGTTCGCCAGCGGCTGCGGGCGCCTGTTCGAGGGCACGCCGGCGCAGATGCTGGCCTCGCTCGACAAGCTGGCCGCGCTGCCTGGAGGCACGCGCGTCTACTGCGCGCACGAGTACACTCGCAGCAACGTCCGCTTTGCCCGCGCGGTGGAGCCGGACAATGCCGCGCTGGCGGCGTGGGAGGCGCGCGTGGAGGCGCTGCGCGCGGCCGGCACGCCGACCGTGCCGACCACGGTGGCGCAGGAGCGCGAGGTCAATCCGTTCCTGCGCTCGCGCGAGCCCGGCGTGCGCCGGGCGGTGGCCGCCCACGCGGGCGGTCCCGCCGGCGACGACGCGGCGGCCTTCGGCGCGCTGCGCGGCTGGAAGGACAATTTCCGCTGATTGCGCGCGGCGCCCGCCAGCCTTTGCCTGGCCTGCGCCCGCCGCATCCATTGCCCGCCGCGCCGGCCTGCCCGCCGCCGCGGCGGGGAGAATTTCATTGACGCGAAAGCCGGATTTTTTTAGCATCAGGCAAATTTTTAGCGTCACGATTTGAGAACTTAATGAAAATTGGTCGATTACTGGCGGTATTTGCGTGTGCCACGCTGCTAGCAGCGTGCGCCAGCACGCCAACGCCGCCTGAAGCCGCCGACGGCGGCACCGCGACCGCCTCCGCAACCAGACCGGCTGTCTCGAAGCCCGATCCGCTCAACTCGATCAACAGCGCTTCCGTCATCAACGTCGACAGCGACAGCCTCGACTGGCTGCGCGGCCCGTCGAACGACATCTGGGGCCGCATCCGCCGCGGCTTCGCCATGCCCGACCTGGAAGGCACGCTGGTCGACGACCGCACGCAGTGGTACGCGCAGCGGCCGGACTACATGGAGCGGATGGTGGGGCGCTCGAGCCGCTACCTGTATCACATCGTCGAGGAGCTGGAGCGGCGCAAGATGCCCACCGAGCTGGCGCTGCTGCCGTTCGTGGAGAGCGCGTTCAACCCGCAGGCCGAGTCCACCGCCAAGGCCGCCGGCATGTGGCAGTTCATCCCGAGCACCGGCAAGACCTACAACCTCAAGCAGAACATGTTCCGCGACGAGCGGCGCGACGTGCTGGCCTCCACCGACGCCGCGCTCGACTACCTCGCCCGGCTGTACGACATGTTCGGCGACTGGCAACTGGCGCTGGCCGCCTACAACTGGGGCGAGGGCGCGGTCTCGCGCGCCATCGCGCGCAACCAGGCGCGCGGGCTGCCGACCGACTACGCCAGCCTGAGCATGCCCAACGAGACGCGCTACTACGTGCCCAAGCTGCAGGCGGTCAAGAACATCATCGCCAACCCGCAGTCGTACGGGGTCAAGCTGCCGGACATCCCGGACCACCCGTACTTCGTCACGGTGACGACCTCGCGCGACATCGACGTCACGCTGGCGGCCAAGCTGGCCAACCTGCCGCTCGACGAGTTCAAGGCGCTCAACCCGTCGTTCAACCGGCCGGTGATCCTGGGCGCGGCCAACCCGCAGATCCTGCTGCCGTTCGACAACGCCGAGCGCTTCCAGTACAACCTCAACACCTACCGGGGCGGGCTGTCGAGCTGGACCGCGGTGACGGTGGACAACCGCGAGCGCATCGAGTCGCTGGCGGCGCGGCTGAACATCGACGCCGACACCATCCGCGACATCAACCGCATTCCCAAGGGCATGCGGCTCAAGGCCGGCTCCACGGTGGTGGTGCCGCGCTCGGGCGAGCACAACCAGGACATCAGCGCCACGCTGGCCGAGAGCGCCATGATGGCGGTGGAGCCGGACGTGCCCGACGCGCGCCGCATCGTGGTGCGCGCCGGGCGGCGCGACACGGTGGCCACGGTGGCGCGCCGCTATGGCGTGTCGGCGGGCCAGGTGCAGTCCTGGAACAAGCTGTCCGGCACCAAGCTGGTGGCGGGGCAGAGCCTGGTGGTGATGGTGCCGGCGGCGAGCCGCTTCGCCAGCGCGCCGGCGCTGCCGTCGACCGCGTCGGCGCTGGTGCCGGTGCGCGCGGTCGAGCCGGTGCGCGCGTCGGCGCCCGGCAAGGGCGGCCGCGGCGCGCGCCAGCGCGTGGAGGTGCAGGCGGTGCCGCGCAAGGGCGCGGCCGTGGCGGCCAAGGCGCCGGCGCGGGCATCGTCCGCCAAGGCCGCGCCGGCGGTGGCAGCGGTGGCGACGGCCAAGGGCGCCGCCGCCAAGCCCGCCGCCCGGACGGCGGGCCCGGCCAAGGCTTCGGGCAAGGCGCACACGCGCTGAGGGCGCGGGCCTGGCCCGCACCGGATTTGCGCTATATCAAGGGCGTGCCGCGCAGGCACGCCCTTTTTGTTTGCCGCGCGGCGGCCGGTAAGTCTTGCGTAAGGCGGCATGGCCAGACTGCAAGCGCCGCCGGTGGTGGCAAACTAGTGCTTTGCATCGCGAATTCGTCGATCGAGCCCGCCGGCAAGACATCACACAACCCGCGACAAAGCGGAGGAGACAAGCCATGACGGCAACCCGTGCCTTTCACGCCCGGTCGCTGAGCGATCCCGCCGGTTTCTGGGCCGAACAGGCCCGCCGCATCGAATGGGAGACCCCGTTCGACACCGTGCTGGACGACAGCCGCGCGCCATTCACCCGCTGGTTCGTGGGCGGGCGCACCAATCTCTGCCACAACGCCGTGGACCGCCACCTGGCGGAGCGCGCGGCCCAGCCGGCGCTGATCTACGTGTCCACCGAGACCGGCGAGCACCGCAGCTACAGCTACGCGGAACTGCACGACGAGGTCAACCGCATGGCGGCGATCCTGCAGCAGATGGGCGTGGTCAAGGGCGACCGCGTGCTGATCTACATGCCGATGATTCCCGAGGCCGCGTTCGCCATGCTGGCCTGCGTGCGCATCGGCGCGATCCATTCGGTGGTGTTCGGCGGCTTCGCCTCGGTCAGCCTGGCCGCGCGCATCGACGACGCGCGGCCGCGCGTGGTCATCAGCGCCGATGCCGGCTCGCGCGCGGGCAAGGTGGTGCCCTACAAGCCGCTGCTGGACGCGGCGCTGGAGCTGGCCGCGCACAAGCCCGAACGCGTGCTGCTGGTGGACCGCCAGCTGGCGCCGATGACGCTGGCCGCGGGCCGCGACGAGGACTACGCCGCCTGGCGCGAACGCGTGGGCGCGGCGCGGGTGCCGTGCACGTGGCTGGAATCGAACGAGCCGTCCTATGTGCTCTATACCTCCGGCACCACCGGCAAGCCCAAGGGCGTGCAGCGCGATACCGGCGGCTACGCCGTGGCGCTGGCCGCGTCGATGGAATACATCTTCTGCGGCAAAGCCGGCGACACCATGTTTTCCAGCTCGGACATCGGCTGGGTGGTCGGGCACAGCTACATCATCTACGGCCCGCTGCTGGCCGGCATGACCACGCTGATGTACGAGGGCACGCCGGTGCGCCCGGACGGCGGCATCCTGTGGCAACTGGTGGAGCAGTACCGCGTGAACCTGATGTTCAGCGCGCCCACCGCCATCCGCGTGCTCAAGAAGCAGGACCCGGCCTGGCTCACGCGCTACGACCTGTCCAGCCTGCGGCTGCTGTTCCTGGCCGGCGAGCCGCTCGACGAGCCCACCGCGAGCTGGATCCAGCAGGGCATCGGGAAGCCGGTGGTGGACAACTACTGGCAGACCGAGACCGGCTGGCCGATCATCGCCATCCAGCGCGGCGTCGAGCCGCTGCCGCCCAAGCTGGGCTCGCCGGGCGTGCCGGTGTACGGCTACGGCCTGAAGATCGTCGACGAGAACACCGGCGCCGAATGCCCGCCCGGGCAGAAGGGCGTGGTGGCCATCGACGGCCCGCTGCCGCCGGGCTGCATGACCACCGTGTGGGGCGACGACGAGCGCTTCGTCAAGACCTACTGGACCGGCGTGCCGGGGCGCCGCTGTTATTCCACGTTCGACTGGGGCGTGCAGGACGAGGACGGCTACATCTTCATCCTCGGGCGCACCGACGACGTCATCAACGTGGCCGGCCACCGGCTCGGCACGCGCGAGATCGAGGAGAGCATTTCCTCGCACGCGGCGGTGGCCGAGGTGGCGGTGGTGGGCGTGCACGACGCGCTCAAGGGCCAGGTGGCGATGGCCTTCGTGATCGCGCGCGACGCCAGCCGCACGGCCACCCAGGCCGACCGCCTGGCCTTCGAGGGCGACCTGATGAAGACCGTGGACCAGCAGCTTGGCGCGGTGGCGCGCCCGGCGCGGGTGTTCTTCGTGGGCGCGCTGCCCAAGACCCGCTCCGGCAAGCTGCTGCGGCGCGCCATGCAGGCCGTGGCCGAGGGGCGCGACGCGGGCGACCTCACCACCATCGAGGACCCGAGCGCGCTGGCGCAGTTGCAGGCGGCGATGCAGGGCTGAGGCGGACGGCAGGGCTGGCCGGGGCGGGGCGGCGAATGCCGCGCCCCGGCCGGAGATGACGGCGGCGCCGCTGCGCCGCCGCAGAGATTGTGCTTGCCAGGCGCCGGCATGCGGGCTAATATTTTAGGCATAAAATATTTAGGCATGATCTAGATGCGCGGTCGCGCATCGCATGTGCCGAGTTCGCCGGCCGGCGGCATTCCCGGGCCGGCACGCAGGAGACGGAAGATGCGAGTGCTGTGTATCGGCGGCGGCCCGGCGGGGCTGTATTTCGGCCTGCTGACCAAGCTGCGGGACCCCGCCAGCGAGGTCTGGGTGGTCGAGCGCAACCGCCCCTACGACACCTTCGGCTGGGGCGTGGTGTTCTCCGACGCCACGCTGGACAACCTGCGGCAGGCCGATCCGGTCAGCGCGCGCGAGATCGACGCGGCGTTCAACCACTGGGACGACATCGACGTCCACATCGGCGGGCGCACCATCCGCTCCGGCGGGCACGGCTTCATCGGCATCGGCCGCAAGCGCCTGCTCAACATCCTGCAGGCGCGCTGCGAGGCGCTCGGCGTGCATCTCGTGTTCGAGATCGACGCGGCCGACGACCAGGCGCTCGCGCAGCAGTACCGGGCCGACCTCGTGATCGCCTCGGACGGCATCAACAGCCGCGTGCGCACGCGCTATGCCGACACCTTCCGGCCCGACATCGACACGCGCCGCTGCCGCTTCGTCTGGCTCGGCACGCACAAGCTGTTCGACGCCTTCACCTTCGCCTTCGAGAAGACCGGGCACGGCTGGTTCCAGGCCCACGCCTACCGCTTCGACGACAGCACCTCCACCTTCATCGTGGAGGCGCCGGAGCCGGTGTGGCGCGCCGCGGGCATCGAGCAGATGAGCCAGGAAGAAGGCGTGGCCTTCTGCGAGCGCCTGTTCGCGCGCCATCTCGACGGCCACCACCTGATCAGCAACGCCACCCACCTGCGCGGCTCGGCCAGCTGGATCCGCTTCCCGCGCGTGATCTGCCAGACCTGGGTGCACTGGAACACGCTGGCCGACGGCCGCCGCGTGCCGGTGGTGCTGATGGGCGATGCCGCGCACACCGCGCATTTCTCGATCGGCTCGGGCACCAAGCTGGCGCTGGAAGACGCCATCGAGCTGGCCGACAACATCCGCGCCGCTGGCGATGCGGGCGACGTCGGCGCCGCCGCGCTGCCGCGGGCGCTGGAGCGCTACCAGGCCAGCCGCAGCGTGGAGGTGCTCAAGATCCAGAACGCCGCGCGCAATTCCACCGAATGGTTCGAAAACGTCGAGCGCTACGCCGGCATGGCCCCGGAGCAGTTCGCCTACTCGCTGCTGACGCGCTCGCAGCGCATCTCGCACGAGAACCTGCGCGTGCGCGACGCGGCCTACGTGGAAGGCTTCGAGCGCTGGCTGGCCGGGCAGGCCGCGGCGCATGCCGGCGGTGCCGCGCCCGCAGTGCCCGCCGCGCATCCCGTGCCGCCGATGTTCACGCCGTTCCGCGTGCGCGGCGTGACGCTGAAGAACCGCGTGGTGGTGTCGCCGATGGCGATGTACTCGTGCGTGGACGGCGTGCCGGGCGATTTCCACCTGGCGCATCTCGGCGCGCGCGCGCTCGGCGGCGCGGCGATGGTGGTGGCGGAGATGACCTGCACTTCCCCGGACGCGCGCATCACGCCGGGCTGCCCGGGTTTGTGGAACGACACCCAGCGCGACGCCTGGCGCCGCGTCGTGGACCTGGTGCACGCCAGCAGCGACGCGCGCATCGCCATGCAGCTCGGCCACGCCGGGCGCAAGGGCTCGACCCAGCTCGGCTGGGAGCAGATGGACTATCCGCTTGCCGGCGGCAACTGGCCACTGCTGTCGGCTTCGCCTCTGCCCTACCTGCCCGGCGTCTCGCAGGTGCCGCGCGAGATGACGCGCGCCGACATGGACCGCGTGCGCGACGATTTCACCGCCGCCGCGCGGCGCGCCGCCGAAGCCGGCTTCGACTGGCTGGAGCTGCACTGCGCGCACGGCTACCTGCTGTCGAGCTTCATCTCGCCGCTGACCAACCGGCGCGCCGACGAATACGGCGGCACGCTGGCCGCGCGGCTGCGCTATCCGCTCGAGGTGTTCGCCGCGGTGCGCGCCGCGTGGCCGCAGGACAAGCCGATGTCGGTGCGCATCTCGGCGCACGACTGGGTCCAGGGCGGCATCACGCCCGACGACGCGGTCGGGATCGCGCGCGCGTTCAAGGCCGCCGGCGCCGACATGATCGACTGCTCGTCCGGCCAGGTCAGCCCGGACCAGGCGCCGGTGTACGGTCGCATGTACCAGACGCCGTTCGCCGACCGCATCCGCAACGAGGCCGGCATCGCCACCATCGCCGTGGGTGCGATCTTCGAGGCCGACCACGTCGACAGCATCATCGCCGCCGGGCGCGCCGACCTGTGCGCGATCGCGCGCCCGCACCTGGCGGACCCGGCCTGGACCCTTCACGAGGCGGCGCGCATCGGCCACCGCGAGCTGGCGTGGCCGAAGCAATACCAGGCCGGCAAGCGCCAGCTCGAAACCAATCTGGAACGCGCCGCGCAGATGGCGCAACAGCAGGCGGCGCAGGCGGCGCGGGCGATACAAGCGGCGGCGCGGCATGCGCGCCAGGCGGAGGAACGTTGAACATGGCGGCACAACTTGCATTGCAGGGCCGGCACGCGCTGGTCACCGGCGGCGGCCGCGGCATCGGCGCGGCGATCGCGCGGCGGCTGCTCGCGCACGGCGCCAGCGTCACGCTGCTCGGGCGCGACGCCGCCACGCTGGCCGCCACCGCCGACGCGCTGGCCGACGCGGTGGTGCCGCCGGCCACGCTCGGCACCGTGAGCGCGGACGTCGCCAGCGCCGACAGCGTGGCGGCGGCCTTTGCCGCGGCGGCCGCGCGCGCGGGGCGCATCGACATCCTCGTCAACAACGCCGGGCAGGCGCGCAGCGCGCCGTTCCTGAAGACCGATCTGGCGTTGTGGCAGGGCATGCTCGAAGTCAACCTGACCGGCACCTTCCTGTGCACGCAGGCGGCGCTGCCCGGCATGCTGGAAAACGGCTGGGGCCGCATCGTCAACGTGGCCAGCACCGCGGGGCTGGCCGGCTACGGCTACGTCAGCGCCTACTGCGCGGCCAAGCACGGCGTGATCGGACTCACGCGCGCGCTGGCGCTGGAGACCGCGCGCGGCGGCGTGACCGTCAACGCGGTCTGCCCCGGCTACACCGAGACCGACATCGTGCGCGACGCGGTGGCCAACATCGTGCGCAAGACCGGCCGCGGCGAAGCCGAGGCGCGCGCCGAGCTGGCGAAGGGCAACCCGCAGGGCCGGCTGGTCCAGCCCGAGGAAGTGGCCGACGCGGTGGCGTGGCTGTGCCAGCCGACTGCCGGCGCCATCACCGGGCAGGCGGTGCCGGTGGCCGGCGGCGAAGTCATGGCCGGCTAGCCGCGCGCGCCGGGACACGACCCACGCAATCCAACGAACACCCGCAAGCGAGAGAGACGAGATGAGCGAAATCGCACTGGACATGCGCCACCACAAGCGCAGCTTCGCCGGCTACCAGCCCAGGCACTTCCTGTGGTCGGTCTCGGCCGACGGCAAGGTCGGCACCGTGACGCTGAACCGCCCCGAGCGCAAGAACCCGCTGACCTTCGATTCCTACGCCGAGCTGCGCGACCTGTTCCGCGGCCTGTGCCATGCCAGCGACATCAAGGCCGTGGTCGTCACCGGCGCCGGCGGCAATTTCTGCTCGGGCGGCGACGTGCACGAGATCATCGGCCCGCTCACGCGCATGACCATGCCCGAGCTGCTCGACTTCACGCGCATGACCGGCGACCTGGTCAAGGCCATGCGCGCCTGCCCGCAGCCGGTCATCAGCGCCGTCGACGGCATCTGCGCCGGCGCCGGCGCGATGATGGCGCTGGCTTCCGACATGCGGCTGGGCACGGCGCAGGCCAGGACCGCCTTCCTGTTCGTGCGCGTGGGCCTGGCCGGCGCCGACATGGGCGCGTGCTCGCTGCTGCCGCGCGTGATCGGCCAGGGCCGCGCCGGCGAGCTGCTCTACACCGGCCGCGCGATGAGCGCGGAAGAGGGCCTGCAATGGGGCTTCTTCAACGCGCTGCACGCGCCCGGCACGCTGCTGGCCGACGCGCAGGCGCTGGCCGCGCAGATCGCCGCCGGCCCCACGTTCGCGCACGGCGTGACCAAGAAGCTGCTGCACCAGGAATGGAACATGGGCCTGGACGAGGCCATCGAGGCCGAGGCCGAGGCGCAGGCCATCTGCATGCAGACGCGCGACTTCCGCCGCGCCTACGACGCCTTCGTCGCCAAGGCGCGCCCGGTGTTCGAAGGCGACTGAATCTTGCGCGCAACGCCGAACCAGAGGAAATCCCACGCCATGTCCGACAAGAGTTATCTCTCGCTGCCGTTCTTCGACGACGCGCACCGCGCGCTGGAGCAGCGCCTCGACGCCTGGGCCGCGGCCTCGCTCGCGGTCGACCACCGCGACACCGACGCCGCCTGCCGCGCGCTGGTGCGCCAGCTCGGCGCGGCCGGCTGGCTGCGCTATTGCGTGCCGGCCGCCTACGGCGGCGCGCTCGACAAGCTGGATTCGCGCTCGCTGTGCCTGCTGCGCGAGACGCTGGCCCGCCACGACGGCCTGGCCGACTTCGCCTTCGCCATGCAGGGGCTGGGCAGCGGCGCGATCTCGCTGGCCGGCAGCGAGGCCGTGCGCGAGCGCTACCTGCCGCGCGTGGCGCGCGGCGAGGCCATCGCCGCGTTCGCGCTGTCCGAGCCCGATGCCGGCTCCGACGTGGCGGCCATGCAGTGCCGCGCCGCGCGCGACGGCGACGACTACGTGCTCGACGGCGCCAAGACCTGGATCTCCAACGGCGGCATCGCCGATTTCTACTGCGTGTTCGCGCGCACCGGCGAGGCGCCCGGCGCGCGCGGCATCTCGGCCTTCGTGGTCGACGCCGACACGCCCGGGCTGACGATTGCCGAGCGCATCGACGTGATGGCGCCGCACCCGCTGGCCACGCTGCGCTTCGACCGCTGCCGCGTGCCGGCCGGCGCGCGCCTGGGCGAGGCGGGGCAGGGCTTCAAGGTGGCGATGATGACGCTGGACATCTTCCGCGCCTCGGTGGCCGCCGCGGCGCTCGGCTTCGGCCGCGCCGCGCTGGACGAGGCGCTCGCGCGCGCCAGCACGCGGCCGATGTTCGGCGGCGTGCTGGCCGACCTGCAACTGACGCAGGCCGCGCTCGGCGACATGGCCACCGCGATCGACTCGGCGGCGCTGCTGACCTACCGCGCGGCGTGGCTGCGCGACGTGGCCGGCGTGCGCACCACGCGCGAGGCAGCGATGGCCAAGATGGTGGCCACCGAGAACGCGCAGCAGGTGATCGACCGCGCCGTGCAGATGTTCGGCGGGCTCGGCGTCAAGGTCGGCACGCGCGTGGAAAGCCTGTACCGCGAGATCCGCTCGCTGCGCATCTACGAAGGCGCCACCGAGGTGCAGAAGCTCATCATCGCGCGCGAGACGCTGGCGCAGCAGCGCGGCTAGCGCGGCGGACAGCGCGGCAAGACCCTTACCAGCATCATCAGAATGAAGGAAGCGGAGACAATCATGGCTAGCACAGCCCACCTCGATACCTTTGCGCGCGACCGGCTGCCGCCCCCGGAGCAGTGGCCCGAGCTGCTGTTCAACGAAGACACGCAATACCCGCCGCGCATGAACTGCGCGCTGGAGCTGGTCGAGCGCCACGTGCGCGAGGGGCGCGGCGCGCGCGTGGCGATCCGCTACGAGCAGGACGGCGCGCGGCACGCGGTCACCTACGCGGAGCTGGCCGCGCTGTCCAACCGCATCGCCCACGTGCTGACCGGCGACATGAAGCTGGTGCCCGGCAACCGCGTGCTGCTGCGCGGGCCCAACAACCTGATGATGGCGGCGAGCTGGCTGGCGGTGGTCAAGGCCGGCCTGATCGCGGTGCCGACCATGCCGCTGCTGCGCGCCAAGGAACTCAAGCAGGTCATCGACCGCGCCCAGGTCGGCGCGGCGCTGTGCGACGCGCGCCTGCGCGACGAGCTCGACGCCAACCTCGCGCCCGGCGGCGCGCAGCACTGCCCGGGCCTCGCGCAGGTGCGCTACTTCAACGGCAGCGGCGCCGACGCGCTGGAAGCGGCCATCGCCGGCAAGCCGGACGCCTACGCGGCCTGCGACACCGCCGCCGACGACATCTGCCTGATCGCCTTCACCAGCGGCACCACGGGCCAGCCCAAGGGCACCGTGCATTTCCACCGCGACGTGATCGCCATGTGCGACCTGTTCCCGCGCCACGTGCTCAAGCCGGGCCCGGACGACATCTTCTGCGGCACGCCGCCGCTGGCCTTCACCTTCGGCCTGGGCGGCATGCTGTGCTTCCCGCTGCGCGCGGGCGCCTCCACCGTGCTGGCCGAGCGGCTCACGCCGGAGAGCCTGCTGGCGCTGATCCAGTCGTGGCGCGCCACCATCGTCTTCACCGCGCCGACCTTCTACCGCCAGATGGCGGCGCTGGCGCCGGGCTACGACATCGCCAGCCTGAAGAAGAGCGTGTCGGCCGGCGAGGCGCTGCCCGACGCCACGCGCCAGAGCTGGAAGGCCGCCACCGGCATCGAGATGACCGACGGCATCGGCGGCACCGAGATGATGCACATCTTCATCTCCAGCGCCGGCGCGGACGTGCGGCCCGGCGCGATCGGCAAGGTGGTGCCGGGCTACGTGGCGCGCATCGTCGACGAGGCCATGCAGCCGGTGCCGCCGGGCACGGTCGGCAGGCTCGCGGTGCGCGGGCCCACCGGCTGCCGCTACCTGGACGACCCGCGCCAGGCGGCCTACGTGAAGGACGGCTGGAACCTGCCCGGCGACACCTTCATGGCGGATGCCGACGGCTATTACTTCTACCAGGCGCGCTCGGACGACATGATCGTCTCGGCGGGCTACAACATCGCCGGCCCCGAGGTGGAGAGCGCGCTGATGCGCCACGCGGCGGTGGCCGAATGCGGCGTGGTCGGCATGGCCGACGCCGAGCGCGGGCAGGTGGTGGCGGCCTACGTGGTGCTGCGCCCCGGCGTGCCGGCGGGCGAGGACACGCGCGCGGCGCTGCAGGCCTACGTCAAGGCGGAGATCGCGCCGTACAAGTATCCGCGCCGCGTGATCTTCGTCGACGCGCTGCCGCGCACCGAGACCGGCAAGCTGCAGCGCTTCCGCCTGCGGCAGATGGCCGAGCAGCAGGCGGCGGCGGACGGCGGGGCGGGGCAGCCATGAGCGAGGTCTTCGCCGGCACGCGGCGCGTGCGCTTCAAGGACTGCGATGCCGCCGGCATCGTGTTCTTCCCGCGCTACTTCGAGATGCTCAACGACCTCGTCGAGGACTGGTTCCGCGAGGCGCTGGGCTGGCCCTTCGGCGAGATGCACGGCGCCGGCGGGGCCGGCGTGCCGACCGCGGCGCTGTCGTGCCGCTTCATGGCGCCGAGCCGGCTCGGCGAGGTGCTCACGCGCGAGCTGCGCGTGACGCATCTCGGGCGCAGCAGTTTTTCGCTGCTGGTGCGCTTTCGCGGGCCGGCCGGCGACGCGCGGCTGGAGATCGCGCAGCGGCTGGTGTGCGTCGATGCCGGCAGACTGGCGCCGCGCGCGCTGCCGCCCGCGGTGCACGCGGCGATGGCGCGCTTCCTGGCGCCGCCGGGCGAGGCCGGCGGTGTGCCTGCCGACGGCCCGCGCGGCGAGGACGGCGGCTGAGCGCCGCGCCAGCCCGGGCTGCATCGGGACGCATCGGGCTGTACGGGGCCGCATCGGAAAACATGGAATTCAACATCACAAGAACGACGGGGAAACCGATCATGAAGATTCTGCAACCACCAGACTGGGCGCCGCCGCGCGGCTATGCCAACGGCGTGATGACGGAGATGCGCGTGGGCAGCCGGCTGCTGTTCGTCGGCGGCCAGATCGGCTGGAACGGCAGGTGCGAGTTCGAGACCGACGATTTCGCGGAACAGGCCGGGCAGGCGCTGCGCAACGTGGTGGCGGTGCTGGCCGAGGGCGGGGCGCGCCCGGAGCACATCGTGCGCATGACCTGGTATGTGAAGGACAAGGCGGCCTACGTGGGCGCCTACCGCGCCATCGGCGAGCATTACCGCGCCACCATCGGCCGCCATTTCCCGGCCATGACGGCGGTGGAGGTGTCCGACCTCGTGGAGGCGCGCGCCAAGGTGGAGATCGAGGTGACGGCAGTGGTGCCGCCGGCATGAACCCCGCGCCGCACGCCGCGGCGCGCGGCCGCAGGCCGGGTGGCCCGCACGCCGCCGTGCGGTCCGCAAGTCCTTGATAACTTGAGAAAATGGGCGCGGCAGGGTATAATCCGAAAGTTTCGCTTTCAGAACCCCTCACCCTAGCGCCTACCGAATTCCACCTTCCGCCGCCCCCATTTCGCCCTGGCTCCGCCCCATGTTTTCGTGTGGCGTTTCGAGCGCCTGGCGAACGGTCCGGGCAACAGGCGGCGCCTCCGGCGCCATGCCTGCTGCCAAGCCGGACAACGGGGCAAGAGGCGTTGAGCAGGTCGGTCACGGGGTGAATCCAGCAGGAGCCTACCCGTGTTACCGTCTTTTCCGTCCGCCATTCTCGCGCTTGCAGACGGCACGGTCTTTCGTGGCTATTCCATCGGCGCTTCCGGTCATACGATTGGCGAAGTGGTGTTCAACACCGCCATCACCGGATACCAGGAAATCCTTACCGACCCGAGCTATTCGCGGCAGATCGTCACGCTGACGTATCCGCATATCGGCAATTACGGCGTCAACGGTGAGGATGTCGAGGCAACGAAAGTCCATGCCGCCGGCCTGATCATCAAGGATCTGCCGATTCTGGCCTCCAGCTTCCGCAAGGAGCACACGCTCGCGCACTACCTCAAGCAGGAAAAGGTGGTGGCGATCGCCGGCATCGATACCCGCAAGCTGACCCGCATCCTGCGCGAGAAGGGTGCCCAGAACGGCTGCATCCTGGCCGGCGAGGACAATGTGCAGAAGGCCATCGACCTGGCCCGCTCGTTCCCCGGCCTGGCCGGCATGGACCTGGCCAAGGTGGTGTCGGCCAGGGAGCCGTACGAATGGACCCAGTCCGAGTGGAAGCTCGGCGCGGGCTACGGCAAGCAGGAGCAGCCGCAGTTCCACGTGGTCGCCTATGACTACGGCGTCAAGTTCAACATCCTGCGCATGCTGGCCCAGCGCGGCTGCAAGGTGACGGTGCTGCCGGCCCAGGCCAGCGCGGCCAACGCGCTGGCGCTCAACCCGGACGGCATCTTCCTGTCCAACGGCCCCGGCGACCCGGAACCGTGCGACTACGCCATCGCCGCCACGCGCGAGTTCATCGCGCGCGGCATTCCCACGTTCGGCATCTGCCTGGGCCACCAGATCATGGCCCTGGCCGTGGGCGCGAAGACGCTCAAGATGAAGTTCGGCCACCACGGCGCCAACCACCCGGTCAAGGACCTGGACGACGGCCGCGTGGTGATCACCTCGCAGAACCACGGCTTCGCCGTGGATGCCGCCACGCTGCCGGCCAACGTGCGCACCACGCACGTGTCGCTGTTCGACGGCTCGCTGCAGGGCTTCGCGCTGACCGACAAGCCGGCGTTCTGCTTCCAGGGCCACCCGGAAGCCTCGCCCGGCCCGCACGACGTGGCTTACCTGTTCGACCGCTTCACCAAGATGATGGCGGACGCGCGCAAGTAAGCGCGGCGCAACGGACCGGCAACGAAGCAGAACCGAAGAAGAAACGAAGACAGCAAGACCCAGGAACCAGCAGGAACCCCCCATGAACGCCTTCATGCACGCCACGCTCGGCATCACCGATTTCTGGACCTATGTGCTCGGCACGATCTTCATCGTGCTGCTGCCGGGGCCGAATTCGATGTACGTGCTGTCGGTCGCCGCCCAGCGCGGCGTGCGCGCGGGCTACAAGGGCGCCTGCGGGGTGTTCCTGGGCGACGCGGTCCTGATGGTGCTGTCGGCGGCGGGCGTGGCCTCGCTGCTGCAGGCCAGCCCGGCGTTGTTCTACGTGGTGAAGTACATCGGCGCGGCCTACCTGGGCTGGATCGGCCTGCAGATGCTGCGCGGCGCGCTGCGCAGCTGGTCGCAGCGCGGCGCCGAGGCCGGGCGCGAGGCGCCCGCGGCCGCGCCGGCGGACCGCGCCAACCCGTTCCGCAAGGCGCTGGTGGTGAGCCTGCTCAATCCCAAGGCGATCCTGTTCTTCATCTCCTTCTTCATCCAGTTCGTCGATCCGCAGTTCGGCCATCCGGCGCTGTCGTTCGCGGTGCTGGGGCTGGTGTGCCAGGTGTTCAGCTTCGCCTACCTCACCTCGATCATCTTCGCCGGCGCCAGGCTGGCGGAGATGTTCCGTCGCCGCCGGCGCCTGTCGGCGGGCATGGCCAGCGGGGTGGGCGCCATGTTCATCGGCTTCGGCGCGAAGCTGGCCACGGCCACCCTGAACTGAATCGAATCCTGATATCCGGCGCGGCCCGCGCGAGCGCGCGGCCGGCCAACAAAGAGAGCGTGCAATGCCAAAGCGCACAGACATTAAGAGCATCCTGATCATCGGCGCCGGCCCCATCATCATCGGGCAGGCGTGCGAGTTCGACTATTCCGGCGCCCAGGCCTGCAAGGCGCTGCGCGAGGAAGGCTTCAAGGTCATCCTGGTCAACTCCAATCCGGCCACGATCATGACCGACCCCAACACGGCCGACGTGACCTACATCGAGCCGATCACCTGGGAAGTGGTCGAACGCATCATCGAGAAGGAGCGCCCCGACGCCATCCTGCCGACGATGGGCGGCCAGACCGCGCTGAACTGCGCGCTGGACCTGCACCGCCACGGCGTGCTGGACAAGTACAAGGTGGAGCTGATCGGTGCGTCGCCCGAGGCCATCGACAAGGCCGAGGACCGCCAGAAGTTCAAGGAAGCGATGACCAAGATCGGCCTGGGCTCGGCCAAGTCCGGCATCGCCCACTCGATGGAAGAAGCGCTGGCCGTGCAGTCGCAGATCGCCAGGGAAACCAGCACCGGCGGCTACCCGATCGTGATCCGCCCGTCCTTCACGCTGGGTGGCTCGGGCGGCGGCATCGCCTACAACCGCGAGGAATTCGAGGAAATCTGCAAGCGCGGCCTGGATCTGTCGCCCACGCGCGAGCTGCTGATCGAGGAATCGCTGCTGGGCTGGAAGGAATATGAGATGGAAGTGGTCCGCGACAAGGCGGACAACTGCATCATCATCTGCTCGATCGAGAACCTGGACCCGATGGGCATCCACACCGGCGACTCGATCACCGTGGCCCCGGCGCAGACCCTGACCGACAAGGAATACCAGATCCTGCGCAATGCTTCGCTGGCGGTGCTGCGCGAGATCGGCGTGGACACCGGCGGCTCCAACGTGCAGTTCTCGATCAACCCGGCCGACGGCCGCATGATCGTGATCGAGATGAACCCGCGCGTGTCGCGCTCGTCGGCGCTGGCCTCCAAGGCCACCGGCTTCCCGATCGCCAAGGTCGCGGCCAAGCTGGCGGTCGGCTACACGCTCGACGAGCTCAAGAACGAGATCACCGGCGGCCAGACCCCGGCCTCGTTCGAACCGTCGATCGACTACGTGGTCACCAAGGTGCCGCGCTTCGCCTTCGAGAAATTCCCGCAGGCCGACAGCCACCTGACCACCCAGATGAAGTCGGTGGGCGAGGTGATGGCGATGGGCCGCACCTTCCAGGAATCGTTCCAGAAGGCGCTGCGCGGCCTGGAAGTCGGCGTGGACGGCCTGGACGACAAGTCCACCGACCGCGACGAGATCGTCGAGGAAATCGGCGAAGCCGGCCCGGACCGCATCTGGTACGTGGGCGATGCCTTCCGCATCGGCATGTCGCTCGAGGAAGTGCATGCCGAGACCGACATCGACCCGTGGTTCCTGGCCCAGATCGAGGACATCGTCAAGACCGAGACCCTGGTCAAGGCGCGCAAGCTCGACAGCCTGTCGGCGGCCGAGCTGCGCCACCTGAAGCAGAAGGGCTTCTCCGACCGCCGCCTGGCCAGGCTGCTCGGCGCCACGCCGGCCGAGGTGCGCGCCGCGCGCCACGCCGCCGGCGTGCGCCCGGTCTACAAGCGCGTGGACACCTGCGCGGCCGAGTTCGCCACCAACACCGCCTACATGTACGGCACGTACGAAGCCGAGCATGGCGAGTGCGAGGCGCAGCCGACCGCCAACAAGAAGATCATGGTGCTGGGCGGCGGCCCGAACCGGATCGGCCAGGGCATCGAATTCGACTACTGCTGCGTGCACGCCGCGCTGGCGCTGCGCGAGGACGGGTACGAGACCATCATGGTCAACTGCAACCCGGAAACCGTGTCGACCGACTACGACACCTCGGACCGCCTGTACTTCGAGCCGCTGACGCTCGAAGACGTGCTGGAGATCGTCGACAAGGAAAAGCCGGTCGGCGTGATCGTGCAGTACGGCGGCCAGACCCCGCTGAAGCTGGCGCTGGACCTGGAAGCCAACGGCGTGCCCATCATCGGCACCAGCCCCGACATGATCGACGCCGCCGAGGACCGCGAGCGCTTCCAGAAGCTGCTGCAGGAACTCGGCCTGCGCCAGCCGCCCAACCGCACCGCGCGCGCCGAGGACGAGGCGCTGCGCCTGGCCGAGGAAATCGGCTACCCGCTGGTGGTGCGCCCGTCCTACGTGCTGGGCGGCCGCGCGATGGAAATCGTGCATGAGCCGCGCGACCTCGAGCGCTACATGCGCGAGGCCGTGAAGGTGTCGCACGACTCCCCGGTGCTGCTGGACCGCTTCCTCAACGACGCCATCGAGTGCGACGTCGACGCCCTGTGCGACGGCCAGCGCGTGTTCATCGGCGGCGTGATGGAGCACATCGAGCAGGCCGGCGTGCACTCGGGCGACTCCGCCTGCTCGCTGCCGCCGTACTCGCTGGCCCAGGCCACCGTGGACGAACTCAAGCGCCAGACCGCGGCGATGGCCCGCGCCCTGAACGTGATCGGCCTGATGAACGTGCAGTTCGCCATCCAGCACACCGACGGCCAGGACGTGGTCTACGTGCTGGAAGTGAACCCGCGCGCCTCGCGCACGGTGCCTTATGTGTCCAAGGCCACCGGCCTGTCGCTGGCCAAGATCGCCGCGCGCTGCATGGCCGGCCAGTCGCTGGACTCGCAGGGCATCCACGACGAAGTGGTGCCGCCGTACTTCAGCGTCAAGGAAGCGGTGTTCCCGTTCAACAAGTTCCCGGGCGTGGACCCGGTGCTCGGACCCGAGATGCGCTCCACCGGCGAGGTGATGGGCGTGGGCAAGACCTTCGGCGAGGCGCTCTTCAAGAGCCAGCTCGCCGCCGGCTCGCGCCTGCCGGAGAAGGGCACGGTGCTGCTGACCGTGAAGGACAGCGACAAGCCGCACGCCGTCAGCGTGGCCCGCATGCTGCACGAGATGGGCTATCCGCTGGTGGCCACGCGCGGCACTGCCTCGGCGATCGAGGCCGCCGGCATTCCGGTGCGCGTGGTCAACAAGGTCAAGGACGGCCGCCCGCACATCGTCGACATGATCAAGAACGGCGAGCTGGCGCTGGTGTTCACCACCGTGGACGAGACCCGCACCGCCATCGCCGACTCGCGCTCGATCCGCATCTCGGCGCTGGCCAACCGGGTGCCGTACTACACCACCATCGCCGGCGCGCGCGCCGCGGTGGAAGGCCTCAAGCACCTGCAGAGCCTGGAGGTCTACGACCTGCAGGGCCTGCACGCCTCGCTGGCCTGAGCGCCGCGGGGCCCGGCCTGGCCGGGCCCCCGGGCCGCCCGCAGTTGCTGCGGGCGGCAGTCTTGGCCTAAACTACGGCAATCTGGTCGGTCAGGGCCGACGACCCAATCTGAGAACAACCTGAAAAGCCGCGGTTGAGCGGAAGTGCCCGGGCACGTTGCCGGTGCATGGTTCCCGCTCCGCTGCGGCTCATTTTTTTGCAGAACGAAAGACATGAGCACGATTCCGATTACCAAGCGCGGCGCAGAGTTGCTGAAAGAAGAGCTGCAGCGCCTGAAGGCGGTCGAGCGTCCCGCCGTGATCAATGCCATTTCCGAAGCGCGCGCGCAGGGTGATCTCTCGGAAAACGCCGAGTACGACGCCGCCAAGGAAAAGCAGGCCTTCATCGAAGGCCGCATCCTGGAAGTGGAATCCAAGCTGTCGGCCGCGCAGGTCATCGACCCGAGCCAGCTCGACACCGACGGCCGCATCGTGTTCGGCGCCACCGTGGACCTGGAAGACCTGGAATCCGGCAAGCCGGTGTGTTACCAGATCGTCGGCGACGACGAGGCCGACCTCGACAGCGGCAAGATCTCGGTCAGCTCGCCCATCGCGCGCGCGCTGATCGGCAAGTTCGAGGGCGACGTGGCGACCGTGCTGGCCCCCGGCGGCGAGCGCGAATACGAAGTCATCACGGTTCGCTACATCTGAACGATCAACGAGGCTTCGTGTTCTCCTCTTCCTATTCCAGTCTGCCGCCGCTGCCGCATCGGATCTTTCTCCTGCTGACCGTGGTCTGGGCCGGCAGCCTGTGGACGGTGGGCTACATGGTGGCCCCGACCCTGTTCGCCGTGCTGCCCAGCCGGGAAACCGCCGGCCTGATCGCCGGCCAGTTGTTCCGCACCGAAGCCATTCTCGGCATCGTGGTGGGCGTGCTGCAACTGGCGCTGTGCAACCTGATGATCCGCCGCGGCGCGGGCCGCTACCGCGGCCTGCGCTGGCTGGTGCTGGCCATGCTGGTGTGCGTGCTGGCCGGCTATTTCGGCATCCAGCCGTTCATGGAAGATCTCAAGGACAAGGCGTCCGCGCTCGGCGTGGGCGTGTCGGAGTCGCCCTACAAGGGCCAGTTCGGCATGCTGCACGGCGTGTCGAGCGTGATCTACCTGGTGCAGAGCCTGCTGGCCCTGGTCATGGTGTGGCGCGCAGCGGCGCCACGTTCGGCGGGCGAATAAGAAGTCGTTTCAAAAAGATCCTGGCGTCGTTGCGCGGCACGGCAAGTACCAGCTGTACTGTCTGCGGCCGCGCCTGGCCAGGACCGCTTCGCTTCATGTTGAAACAACTTCCAAGCCCGAATAAGGCACATGGCCCGAAGCGCGGCCCTGGCCGCGCCGGGCAGCGCCTCAGTCGAGCGCCTTCTTCTTCTGGCTGGACGGACGCGGACGCGCGCGCTTGACGTTGCCGCCGGCGGTCACGCGCTCGTTGCCGAGCACCGTCACCTGCGAGCGCTTCGGGCGGCGGTTGGGCGCCGCGCTGGGCTTGCGCACCGTCACGGTGCGCGGGGCGGCGCCGCCACGCGGCGCCAGCCGGCCCAGTTCCTGGGGACGGTTTTCCTTGAGGACGGCCGGGCCCGGGCGCCATACCACCAGCAGCTTGCCGATGTGCTGGATCGGGGCCGCGTCGAGATCCTCGCAGATGGCTTCGTAGATGGCGATGCGGTTCTCGCGGTCGTCGCCGAACACACGGATCTTGATCAGGTCGTGCGAGGCCAGGCTGCGGTCGATTTCCGCCAGCACCGGGCGCGTCAGGCCGTCGGCACCGATCATCACGACCGGGTTGAGGCCGTGGGCGCGGGAGCGGAGTTCGGAGCGCTGGGCTGGAATAAGTTGAAGAGCGGGCATAGATAAAGCGCAGGCGAGGGCGCAAATGGGCGCGGGTTAGTGCAAACGGGCGCGCAGCTCGGTGCGCAAACCAGGGCACCGAAGTGCCGAAAAAACGAATCGGCGCGTATTATCCGTCAAACTGGCACCGTCGGGCTGCAAAAACAGCAAAACGAATGAAAAACGCGCGGCCGCTCCCGGACCGGGGCGGCGCGGCAAATGGTTTCCGGGGCGGGTGCCCCGCGCAGGCATCAGGCGAGTTTCAGGCAGGTATCAGGCAGGTTTCACAGGCAAATGGCCAAGAACAAATTCAATCAGTCGTGGCTGCACGACCATATCAACGATCCGTATGTGAAGCTGGCGCAGCGCGAGGGCTATCGTGCCCGCGCCGCTTACAAGCTCAAGGAGATCGACGAGCAGGACAAGCTGATCCGTCCCGGCCAGGTCATCGTCGACCTCGGCGCCGCGCCGGGCAGCTGGAGCCAGTACGCGCGCAACAAGCTGGCGGCGTCGCCGCGCGCCAAGGACGGCGGCATCGACGGCGCGGTGGTGGCGATCGACATCCTGCCGATGGAAGCCGTCGCCGACGTCACTTTCATCCAGGGCGACTTCCGCGAGGAGCCGGTTTTCCGCCAGCTCGAGGAAATCGTGCTGGCCGCCTCCGGCGGCGCGAAGATCGACCTTGTTTTGTCGGATATGGCCCCCAATCTGTCCGGGGTGGCCTTCGCGGACGCGGCGCGCATCGATTACCTGTGCGACCTGGCGCTGGAATTTGCGCAGGCCCATTTGAAGCCGGAGGGCTCATTGCTGGTAAAGTGCTTCCATGGCAGCGGTTATAGCCAGATCGTGGAGAAGTTCAAGCGCCAGTTCAAGGTGGTCGCCAAACGCAAGCCCAAGGCGTCGCGCGACAAGTCTTCCGAGACCTTCATTCTTGGGCGTTACCTCAAGTCGGTGGGGTGAGATGGGCCAGCGGGACGGGCCTATCGCATCGATGAATTTGCTTTTCCCCCCGGCACCGGGCACTGCATTACAATGCAGCTATCCCGTTGGCAAGGCGTTCGTAAAGGAGTTTGGCCTTGAATAACAACCTGTTTCAAAAGGCGGCAATCTGGCTCGTGATCGCGCTGGTGTTGTTTACCGTCTTCAAGCAGTTCGACAAGCCCCGCACGCAGGAGGGCGTCACCTATTCGCAGTTCATGGATGACGCCAAGAACGGCAAGGTGGGCCGGGTTGACGTGCAAGGCCGCAATCTGGTGGTGACGCCCAAGGAAGGGCAGAAGTACACCATCATCTCGCCGGGCGACATCTGGATGGTCGGCGACCTGATGAAGTACGGCGTCCAGGTGACCGGCAAGGCCGACGACGAACCCAACGTGCTGGTCCAGGCCCTGTACTACCTCGGGCCGACCCTGCTGATCATCGTGTTCTGGTTCTACATGATGCGGCAGATGCAGGGCGGCGGCAAAGGCGGCGCCTTCTCGTTCGGCAAGTCGCGCGCGCGCCTGATCGACGAGAACCAGAACGCGGTCACGTTCCAGGACGTCGCCGGGTGCGACGAATCCAAGGAAGAAGTGGTCGAGCTGGTCGACTTCCTCAAGGATCCGCAGAAATTCCAGAAGCTGGGCGGGCGCATCCCGCGCGGCGTGCTGCTGGTCGGCCCCCCGGGCACCGGCAAGACGCTGCTGGCGCGCGCCATCGCCGGCGAGGCCAAGGTGCCGTTCTTCAGCATCTCCGGCTCGGACTTCGTTGAAATGTTCGTCGGCGTGGGCGCGGCCCGCGTGCGCGACATGTTCGAGAACGCCAAGAAGCAGGCGCCCTGCATCGTGTTCATCGACGAAATCGACGCGGTCGGCCGCCATCGCGGCGCCGGCATGGGCGGCGGCAACGACGAGCGCGAGCAGACCCTGAACCAGATGCTGGTCGAGATGGACGGCTTCGAGGCCAACTCGGGCGTGATCGTGATCGCCGCGACCAACCGCTCCGACGTGCTGGACAAGGCGCTGCTGCGTCCGGGCCGCTTCGACCGCCAGGTCTACGTGGGCCTGCCGGACATCCGCGGCCGCGAGCAGATCCTCAAGGTCCACATGCGCAAGGTGCCGATCGGCAACGACGTCGACGCTTCGGTGATCGCGCGCGGCACGCCCGGCTTCTCGGGCGCCGACCTGGCCAACCTGGTCAATGAAGCAGCGCTGTTCGCCGCCCGCCGCAGCAAGCGCGTGGTCGACATGCAGGACTTCGAGGACGCCAAGGACAAGATCTACATGGGTCCGGAGCGCAAGTCCACGGTCATGCGCGAGGAAGAACGCCGCGCCACCGCGTACCACGAGTCCGGCCATGCGGTCGTGGCCAAGCTGCTGCCCAAGGCCGACCCGGTGCACAAGGTCACAATCATGCCGCGCGGCTGGGCGCTGGGCGTGACCTGGCAGTTGCCGGAGCATGACAAGTACTCGAAGTACAAGGACAACATGCTCGACGAGATCGCCATCCTGTTCGGCGGCCGCGCGGCGGAAGAGGTTTTCCTCAACGCCATGAGCACCGGTGCTTCCAACGACTTCGAGCGCGCCACCAAGACCGCGCGCGACATGGTGACCCGCTTCGGCATGAGCGACACGCTCGGCACGATGGTCTACGTCGACACCGAGCAGGACGGCATGTTCGGCAAGATGTCCTCGAAGACCGTGTCGGAAGCCACGCAGCAGAAGGTCGACGCGGAAATCCGCCGCATCGTCGACGAGCAATATGGCCTGGCCAAGCGCCTGCTCGAGGAAAACCGCGACAAGGTCGAGGCCATGACGACCGCGCTCATGGAATGGGAAACCATCGACGCCGACCAGGTCAACGACATCATGGCGGGCAAGCCGCCGCGGCCGCCGCGCGGCGCGTCCGGCCAGAACGGTGGTGGCAACACCCCGTCGGGCGGCTCGCCGGTGGCGCCCGCCACCGCGCCCGCCGCAGCCTGAACGGCCGGCTCGGCGGCAGCGGCCGCAGTCGTTTGCCTGCCCGTCCACCGAGCCTGAAGCCGGCGCCCCGTGCGCCGGCTTTTTCATTGCCGCCGCCCGGGCGCGGCCTGCTCCGCGGTCTATTCCACGGCCTATTCAGCGGCCTGCCTCGCGGCCCGTCCCGGTTTCCTGCACTTTCCCGGTTTTCCCATGTTGTCCCCGATCTCCGCTGACTCGCATTTCCAGTGCGGCCGCTTCCGCTTCGCACGCAACCGCCGCCCGCTGGTGATGGGCATCCTCAACGTCACGCCCGACTCGTTCTCCGACGGCGGCCAGCATGCCGGGCGCGATGCCGCGCTGCGCCATGCCGAGCGCATGATCGCCGAGGGCGTCGACATCATCGACATCGGCGGCGAGTCCAGCCGGCCGGGCTCGGCGGCGCTGCCGCTGGAGCAGGAACTGGCGCGCGTGCTGCCGGTGGTGGAGGCGCTGCGCGACTGCGGCCGGCCCCTGTCGATCGACACCTACAAGCCCGAGGTCATGCGCGCCGCGCTGGCCGCCGGCGCCGACCTGATCAACGACATCTGGGGCTTTCGCATGCCCGGCGCGGTCGCGGCCGTGAGCGAGGCGGCGGCGGGGCAGGCCGGCCTGTGCGTGATGCACATGCAGCGCGACCCGCAGACCATGCAGGAAGACCCGCGCTACGGCGACGTGGTGCGCGAGGTGGCCGGCTTCCTCGGCGAACGGGTGGACGCGCTGCGCGCCGCCGGCGTCGACGAGGCCCGCATCACCCTCGATCCGGGCTTTGGCTTTGGCAAGACGCCGGATCATAATCTGCAGTTGCTGGCCCGCCTGCCGCAACTCGCGGTAGCGGGGCTGCCGCTGCTGGTAGGCTTGTCGCGCAAGTCGACGCTGGGCGCCATCCTCGGCGGCCGGCCGCCACAGCAGCGCGTGGCCGCCAGCCTGGCCGCGGCGGTCTGCGCGGCGGAACGCGGCGCGTACATCGTGCGGGTGCACGACGTGGAGCAGACCGTGGACGCCATCAAGACGTGGTGGGCCATCCGGCAGGAATCGATCACAGGGGACGCGGGCTAGCATCCCCACAAGACAGAACGACGGGAGAAAACACGTATGACACGCAAGTACTTCGGCACCGACGGGGTGCGCGGCCGGGTGGGCGAGGCGCCCATCACGCCCGATTTCGTGATGCGCCTCGGCTACGCGGCCGGCATGGTGCTGGCCCACGGCGCGCGCCAGCAGGCGCAGGGGCGCCCGACCGTGCTGATCGGCAAGGACACCCGCATCTCCGGCTACATGCTGGAAGCCGCGCTGGAAGCCGGCTTCACCTCGGCCGGCGTCAACGTGCTGCTGACCGGGCCGCTGCCCACGCCCGGCGTGGCCTACCTCACGCGCGCGCTGCGGCTGTCGGCCGGGGTGGTGATCTCGGCTAGCCACAACCCGTACTACGACAACGGCATCAAGTTCTTCTCCGCCGACGGCGACAAGCTGCCCGACGAGGTGGAGCTGGCCATCGAGCAGGCCCTGGAAGAGCCGATGGTGTGCGTGCGCTCCGACGACCTCGGCCGCGCGCGCCGCATCGACGATGCGGCCGGGCGCTACATCGAGTTCTGCAAGAGCACGTTCCCCTACGAGCAGGACCTGCACAAGCTCAAGCTGGTAGTGGACTGCGCCCACGGCGCCGCCTATCACATCGCGCCGCACGTGTTCCACGAGCTGGGCGCCGACGTGGTGTCGATCGGCAACCAGCCCGACGGGCGCAACATCAACGCCGGCTATGGCGCCACCGCGCCGGAGAAGCTGATCGAGGCGGTCAAGGCCCACGGCGCGGACCTCGGCCTGGCCTTCGACGGCGATGCGGACCGCCTCCAGGTGGTGGACCGCGACGGCCGCCTGTTCAATGGCGACGAGCTGCTCTACCTGATCGTGCAGGATCGCCTGCAGTCCGGGCAGAGCGTGGCCGGCGCGGTCGGTACGCTGATGACCAACATGGCGGTCGAGCTGGCCTTCAAGCGCCAGGGCGTCGAGTTCGTGCGGGCCAAGGTGGGTGACCGCTACGTGCTGGAGGAACTGAACAAGCGCAAGTGGGTGCTGGGCGGCGAAGGCTCGGGCCACCTGCTCTGCCTGGACCGGCACACCACCGGCGACGGCATCGTCTCCGCGCTGCAGGTGCTGGCCGCGCTGCGGCGCAGCGGCAAGACCCTGGCGCAACTGCTCGAAGGCGTGTCGCTGTTCCCGCAGACGCTCATCAACGTGCGCGTGGAAAAGGGCTTCGACTGGCAGTCGCACGCCGGCCTGAGCGCCGCGCGCGCGGTCATCGAGCCGCAGCTCGAAGGCAAGGGCCGGGTGCTGATCCGCGCCTCGGGGACCGAGCCGGTGGTGCGGGTGATGGTCGAGGCCGAGCAGGTCGAGACCGCCGAGCGGGCGGCGCAGACGCTGGCCGATTCGCTGCGCGCCTGACACGCCACTCCGCCGCGCGCGGGATGCGGGGGCTTGCCTTCCGCGCCCGCAGGCGGGAGAGGGTAGGCCGCTTGCGCCGCGAGCGTGGCGGATGCGGTGGGCCGGCGTCGCCGGTGGCATGGAGCCGGGTTTTCACCCGGCTTTTTTTGCGCCCGTACTGCAATTAACGGCCATCTGGTGCGCGCGCGCCAAATGCTAGCAAAATGTGTCTATCGGGGCGATTTTGGGCGAAATAGTGTATTAAACGGCGTGTTTTGTCATGCGCATGTCATCCTCCTGGCGACCGTCAAAGAGACTTGCCGTCGACTTACAAGAAGATCTCGTGATGTCATGGAATTGTCATATACGGGGCATAAAGTTCGACGTGTCAAAAAATTGTCATTCCCCAACCATGTCTCTGGAGGACATATGAAGCTGGTCAAGACTGCCGTAGCAGGCATCGTGTCGTTGGTGGTGGCGGGCACTGCGTTCGCGGCGGAAATTACCGGTGCTGGCGCATCTTTCCCGGCGCCCGTGTATTCCAAGTGGGCCGACGCATACCAAAAGGCAACGGGTAACAAGGTCAACTATCAATCCATCGGTTCGGCCGGCGGCATCAAGCAGATCGGCGCGAAGACCGTCGATTTCGGTGCTTCGGACGCACCCCTCACGGACGACGAACTGGCCAAGCAAGGCCTCGTGCAGTTCCCGACGGTGATCGGCGGCGTGGTGCCGGTGATCAACCTGCAGGGCGTCAAGCCGGGCGAGCTGACCATCACTGGCGAAGTGCTGGCCAACATCTACCTGGGCAAGATCAAGAAGTGGGACGATCCCGCCATCAAGGCGCTGAACCCGCACGCCAAGCTGCCGAGCCAGGACATCCTGCCGGTGCGCCGCGCCGACGGTTCGGGCACGACCTTCATCTTCACCAACTACCTGACCAAGGTCAGCTCGGACTGGAAGAGCTCGGTCGGTGAAGGCACCACCGTCAACTGGCCGGGCGGCGGCACGGGCGGCAAGGGCAACGAAGGCGTGGCCGCGTTCGTGCAGCGCCTGAACGGCGCGATCGGCTACGTCGAGTACGCCTACGCCAAGCAGAACAAGATGACCTACCTGAACATGAAGAATTCTTCGGGTGCGGTCGTGCAGCCCAGCGACGACGGCTTCAAGGCCGCCGCCGCCGGCGCGGACTGGAGCAAGACGTACTACCAGATCCTGACCAACCAGCCGGGCAAGGCCGCATGGCCGATCGCCGGCGCCACCTTCATCCTGCTGCACAAGAGCCAGGAAAAGCCGGCGCAAGGCACCGAAGTGCTGAAGTTCTTCGACTGGGCCTACAAGAGCGGTGCCGCCATGGCCACCGACCTGGACTACGTGCCGCTGCCGGAAGGCGTCGTCAACCAGATCCGCAACACCTGGAAGACCTCGGTGAAGGACGGTTCGGGCAAGTCGCTGTACTGATGATGGGCTGACCGCCATCGCCGGGCCCTGGCGCCCGGCCTGGCGGTTTTGCCTGTCCGGCGCCGGCCAGGCGCCGGACAGGCAAGACCGCGGCAGACGCTGCCGCGCCGCTGTACCGAAGTACCGAATACCTGAGTATCCAAGGCATCCACCGCGTCCGCGCGAGCATGCAGCGCGGGCCCCGCAGTCCGCGGCCGCGCTGGCAGCGGGCGGTACGCCACCTAAACGAACCCCAATATCACATCATGGCGACTACATCCGATCTATCCGCAGTGCGGCCTCCCAGCCGCACCGGTGACATCCTGTTCGGTGGCCTGACGCGCGGCGCCGCCATCGTGACCCTGCTGCTGCTCGGCGGCATCATCGTATCGCTCGCGATCAGCGCCTGGCCGTCGATCCAGACCTTCGGCCTGCGCTTCCTGTGGACCGCCGAGTGGGATCCACCCGCGGACGTCTACGGCGCGCTGGTGCCGATCTACGGCACCCTCGTCACGTCGCTGATCGCCCTGATCATTGCGGTGCCCATCAGCTTCGGCATCGCGCTGTTCCTCACCGAGCTGTCGCCGGCCTGGCTGCGCCGCCCGCTCGGCACCGCCATCGAGCTGCTGGCCGCGGTGCCCTCGATCGTCTACGGCATGTGGGGCCTGCTGGTGTTCGCGCCGATCTTCGGCGAATACTTCCAGAAGCCGCTGGCCGCCACCGTGGGGCAGCTGCCGCTGATCGGCAAGCTGTTCCAGGGCGCGCCGCTGGGCATCGGCCTGCTGTGCGCGGGCGTGATCCTGGCCATCATGATCATTCCGTACATCGCCTCGGTGATGCGCGACGTGTTCGAAGTGACGCCGGTGCTGCTCAAGGAATCGGCCTACGGCGTGGGCTGCACCACGTGGGAAGTGATGTGGCGCGTCGTGCTGCCCTACACCCGCGCCGGCGTGATCGGCGGCGTGATGCTGGGCCTGGGCCGCGCGCTGGGCGAGACCATGGCGGTCACGTTCGTGATCGGCAATACCAACCTGCTGGACAGCCCGTCGCTGTTCTCGCCGGGCAACAGCATCACCTCGGCACTCGCCAATGAATTCGCCGAAGCCGGCGCCGGCCTGCACACGGCCGCGCTGATGGAGCTCGGCCTGATCCTGTTTTTCATCACTTTCGTGGTCCTCGCGCTGTCCAAGATCCTGCTGCTGCGCCTGGCCAAGAGCGAGGGCGCAAAATGAGCCAAGCCTCGATGTCCACTTCTTCGTCGATGCCGGCCGTGAGCCAGGACGCGGATGCCGTGCGCACGCGCCTGCAGGCGCGCCGCCGCCGCACCAACGTCTATGCGCTGGCCGCGTCGCTGGGCGCGATGGGCTTCGGCCTGTTCTGGCTGGCGTGGATCCTCTGGACCACCATCACGCTGGGCGTGGGCGGCATGTCGCTCGACCTGTTCACGCAGATGACGCCGGCGCCGAACACCGCCGGCGGCGGCCTGGCCAACGCCATCTACGGCAGCTTCGTGATGGTCGGGGTGGCCACGCTGATCGGCACGCCGCTGGGCATCCTGGCCGGCATCTACCTGGCCGAGTACGGCAAGAAGTCGCCGCTGGCCAGCTTCATCCGCTTCATCAACGACATCCTGCTGTCGGCGCCGTCGATCGTGATCGGCCTGTTCGTCTACGCGCTGGTGGTGACCCGCATGGGCCATTTCTCCGGCTGGGCGGGGGTGTGCGCGCTGGCGCTGCTGCAGGTGCCGATCGTGGTGCGCACCACCGAGAACATGCTGAACCTGGTGCCCAACGCGCTGCGCGAGGCCGCCTTCGCCCTGGGCACGCCCAAGTGGAAGATGGTGCTGTCGATCACGGTGAAGTCGTCCTACGCGGGCATCGTCACCGGCGTGCTGCTGGCGGTGGCGCGCATCGCCGGCGAGACCGCGCCGCTGCTGTTCACGGCCCTGTCCAACCAGTTCTGGACCAGCGACCTGAACAAGCCGGTGGCCAACCTGCCGGTGACGATCTTCCGCTTTGCCATGAGCCCGTTCGTGGAATGGCAGCAACTGGCGTGGGCCGGCGTGTTCCTGATCACCATCGGCGTGCTGGCGCTCAACATCGTCGCGCGCATGCTGTTCAAGAAGTGACCGGCGGCCCATATCGCCCTTGTTGCATAGACGCCCGAACCGGCAAACCGAAAATTTCCTGCGAGAGACGAGCATGACCTCGACCGTCATCGACATTCCCGATACGACCCGCGCCAAGATCGACGTGCGCAACCTGAACTTCTACTACGGCCAGTTCCATGCGCTGAAGAACGTCAACATGTCGATCCCCGAACGCAAGGTGACGGCCTTCATCGGCCCGTCCGGCTGCGGCAAGTCGACGCTGCTGCGCACCTTCAACAAGATGTACGCGCTCTATCCGGAGCAGCGTGCCGAGGGCGAGATCAACATGGACGGCGACAACCTGCTGACCGCCAAGCAGGACATCGCCCTGCTGCGCGCCAAGGTCGGCATGGTGTTCCAGAAGCCCACGCCGTTCCCGATGTCGATCTACGACAACATCGCCTTCGGCGTGCGCCTGTTCGAGAAGCTGTCGCGCTCGGAGATGGACGACCGCGTGGAGTGGGCGCTGTCCAAGGCCGCGCTGTGGAACGAAGTCAAGGACAAGCTCAACCAGTCGGGCTACGGCCTGTCGGGCGGCCAGCAGCAGCGCCTGTGCATCGCGCGCGGCATCGCCATCCGCCCCGAGGTGCTGCTGCTCGACGAGCCGTGCTCGGCGCTGGACCCGATCTCGACCGGCCGCATCGAAGAGCTGATCGCCGAGCTGAAGGACGACTACACCGTGGTCATCGTCACGCACAACATGCAGCAGGCGGCGCGCTGCTCGGACTACACCGCGTACATGTACCTGGGCGAGCTGATCGAGTTCGGCGAGACCGAGAAGATCTTCATCAAGCCGCACCGCAAGGAAACGGAAGACTACATCACCGGCCGCTTCGGCTGATTGAGCGCTGCGCGCATAATGCACAGCATACGAACAACGGCATCAGTGGAATTTGCGGAACACTTGCAGGACCAGAGGCCAGGAGAACAACATGTCTGACAAGCATCTGTCGACCCAATTCGACGCCGACCTCAACGCCATCAGCACGAAGCTGCTGCAGATGGGCGGGCTGGTCGAATCGCAGATCGAGACCGCCATGCGGGCGCTTTCCGAATTCGACGGCGCGCTCGCCGACCAGGTGGTGGAGCGCGAGCAGCGCCTCAACGCGCTGGAGCTCGAGATCGACGCCGACTGCGGCAACATCATCGCGCGCCGCCAGCCCACCGCGCGCGACCTGCGCCTGGTGATGGCGATTTCCAAGACCATCACCAACCTCGAGCGCGCGGGCGACGAGGCCGAGAAGATCGCCAAGCGCACCAAGCACATCATGGAAGACGCCGGCGCGCACCAGATCAACTATTCCGAGGTGAAGCTCTCGGGCGACCTGGCCATCGCGCTGCTGCGCCAGGCGCTGGACGCCTTCGCGCGCCTGGACACCGTGGCCGCCGCCCGCATCGTCAAGGACGACAAGGCCATCGACGACGAATTCCGGGCCTTCGTGCGCAAGCTCATCACCTACATGATGGAAGACCCGCGCACCATCTCGGTCGCGCTGGATTTCCTCTTCATCGCCAAGGCGATCGAGCGCATCGGCGACCATGCCAAGAATATCGCCGAGTTCATCATCTACATCGTCAAGGGCACCGACGTGCGCCACGCCTCGCGTGAGGACATGGAGCGCGAAGCGCTGAGTTGACGGGCGCCATAGCGGAGAGAAAATACATGCCAAGCAGCATTCTTGTCGTCGAAGACGAACCGGCGATCGCGGAACTGATCGCGGTCAACCTGCAACACGCTGGACACTATCCGATCCGGGCCTACAACGCGGAGCAGGCACTGTCGCTGATGAGCGACGTGCTGCCCGACCTGGTCCTGCTCGACTGGATGCTTCCGGGCAAGTCGGGGGCAACCTTCGCGAAGGAACTGCGCAACAACGACCGCACCAAGCAGATCCCGATCATCATGCTCACCGCGCGCAGCGAGGAGCAGGACAAGGTGATGGGGCTCGAGGCCGGCGCCGACGACTATGTCACCAAGCCGTTCTCGCCGAAGGAACTGCTGGCGCGCATCAAGGCGGTGTTGCGCCGCCGCGCGCCGCAGCTCACCGACGACGTGGTCGCCATCAACGGCCTGCGCCTGGACCCGGCCACGCACCGCGTCACCGGCCACGACGAGTCGGGCCTGCTCAAGCTCGACCTCGGCCCCACCGAGTTCCGCCTGCTGCACTTCCTGATGACGCATCCCGAGCGCGTGCACAGCCGCTCGCAACTGCTGGACCAGGTGTGGGGCGACCACGTGTTCGTCGAGGAACGGACCGTGGACGTGCACATCAAGCGCCTGCGCGCGGCCCTGACGCCCGGCGGCTACAGCAATATGATCGAGACGGTACGCGGCAGCGGCTATCGCCTGGCGCGCGGCCCGAGCCACTGAACCCAGGCCGGCCATGCCGGCGCCGGCGTGGCGGCGGGGCCGCCGCAGTCGCCCGAGCCGCCGGTGCCGCGGCCGGCGCGCCGCCAGCCGGCTCTCCGGCGGATCCGCGCGCGCCGCGCGTCCAGCCGGCCCTGTCACCCCCGCTTCACCCGCCTGTCATGCGCCTGTTGCCGATTTCGTGGCACACTCCACCGCATCGCGCGCGGGCCTGCGGCCTGCCTGACCTTCCCCCTTCTTCATGAACGTCATCTGGGCCCGCTCGGCGGCCATCCTGATCGTCCTCGGCCTGGCATCCGCCGGGCTGTATTTCCTGTCCGGCCCGGTGTCGGCGCTGTCGTTCCTGTGCGCCGCGCTGCTCGGCCAACTGCTGTACTACCTGTACCAGATCAACCGCCTGTGGCGGGTGCTGGACGCGCCGGCCTACGGCGAGATCCCGAGCGCGCTCGGGCTGTGGGGCGAGGTGTATTACCGCCTGCACCGCCTGGTCAAGCGCTGGCGCATGCAGGTGCTGCAGGTGGAGCAGCAGCACACGCGCTTCATCCAGGCCATCCAGGCCTCGCCCAACGGCGTGCTGATGCTCGACGACGCCGACCAGATCGAGTGGTGCAACGACGTGGCCGAGCAGCATTTCGGCCTCAACGCGCGGCGCGACGTGCGCCAGCGCATCACCCACCTGATCCGCCGCCCCGAGTTCGTGCAGTACCTGACGCTGCAGCGCTTCGACGATCCGCTGCTGATGCGCGACCTCGGCGAGCACAAGCGCAGCGTGATCGCCGTGCAGATCCTGCCCTACGGCGAGAACCGCAAGCTGGTGCTGACCAACGACATCACCAAGCTGGAGAACACCGAGGCCATGCGGCGCGACTTCGTCGCCAACGTCTCGCACGAGCTGAAGACGCCGCTGACGGTGCTGACCGGCTTCCTGGAAACCGTGCGCGACCTGCCGGTGTCGGAGCAGGACCGCAACCGCTACCTGGACATGATGCTGGTGCAGTCGATGCGCATGCAGCATCTGGTCGAGGACTTGCTGGTGCTGGCCAAGCTCGAGAGCGACGCGCTGCCGCCGAGCTACGACCGCGTCGACATGGCCAGCATGGCGGCCCACCTCGTGCACGATGCCGAGGCGCTGTCGCAGGGGCGCCACCAGCTCAGCGCGGACATCGACCCCGAGGTGCAGATCCGCGGCGCCGAGACCGAGCTGTTCTCCGCGTTCGGCAACCTGGTCTCGAACGCGGTGCGCTACACGCCGGACGGCGGGCGCATCGGCATCAGGTTGAGCTACGAGAACGAGCACGCCATCTTCGCGGTCAGCGATACCGGCCTGGGCATCGCCGCCGACCACATCCCACGCCTGACCGAGCGGTTCTACCGCGTTGACCGCAGCCGCTCGCGCGACACCGGCGGCACGGGCCTCGGGCTGGCGATCGTCAAGCACGTGCTGTCGCGCCACCATGCCGACCTGCGCATCACCAGCGAAGTGGGGCGCGGCAGCGTGTTCCGCGTGGTGTTCCCGCCCGACCGCAGCGGCCACGCGCCGGTTCCCGCCGCGCACCCGCAGCCCGATCATTCGCGCCAGCCGCCGCAGAAGGCCGCCTGAACGGCAAGGCCGCGCGCCGGGACCGGACATGCCGGCCTCCGGCGCGCGGCCGCCGCGGCACGCCGGGCGTGCCGCGGGTGATTTGCGTGCGGTATTTCGCCGCCGGCGTCAGGCCGCGGCGAACATCGCCAGCAGATCGTTCTGGCTGACGTGCGGCTGCCTGGACTTGGTGTGCTTGCGCAGGTAGGTGCCGTCGGACTGCATGACCCAGGCCGAGGCGTTGTCTTCCAGGTGCACGCGCAGGCTTTCCTTGATCACGCGCGCCTTGAGGGCCTTGTCCAGCACCGGGAACGCCACTTCCACGCGGCGGAACAGGTTGCGGTCCATCCAGTCCGCGCTGGACAGGTAGGTCACTTCGGCGCCGTCGGCCAGGAAGTAGTAGACGCGGTGATGCTCGAGGAAGCGCCCGACGATGGAGCGCACCGAGATGTTCTCCGACATGCCCGGCACGCCGGGCCGCAGCGCGCATACGCCGCGCACGATCAGGTCGATCTTCACGCCCGCGCGCGAGGCCTTGTAGAGCTCGTCGATGATGGACGGCTCGAGCAGCGCGTTCATCTTGGCGATGATGCGCGCGCGCTTGCCGGCGCGGGCGTTGCGGGCCTCGGCGCGGATGTGCTCCACCAGGTTGCTGTGCATCGTGAACGGCGACTGCCACAGGTGGTTCAGGCGGATCGTGCCGGCGGTGCCGGTGAGCAGCTGGAACACGTGCTGCACGTCCTCGCAGATTTCCTCGTTGGCGGTCAGCAGGCCGAAGTCGGTGTACAGCCGGGCGGTGCGCGGATGGTAGTTGCCGGTGCCGAGGTGGGCGTAGCGGCGCAGCTTGAACTGCTTGCTCTTGGCGCCGGTCAGCTCGCGCCGCACAATCAGCAGCATCTTGGCGTGGCACTTGTGGCCCACCACGCCGTAGACCACGTGGGCGCCGGCCGATTCGAGCCGCTCGGCCCAGTTGATGTTGGTCTCTTCGTCGAAGCGCGCCAGCAGCTCTACCACCACCGTGACTTCCTTGCCGTTGCGCGCCGCGGTCATCAGCGCCTCCATCACCGGCGACTCGTTGCCGGTGCGGTAGACGGTCTGCTTGATGGCCACCACGGCGGGATCGACCGCGGCCTGCTGCAGCAGGTCCAGCACCGAGCTGAAACTCTCGTAGGGATGGTGCAGCAGCACGTCCTGCTGGCGGATCGCGTCGAACATCGGCACGCCCGGCGTGAACACCTTGACCGGCGCGGGCACGTGCGGCGGGAACTTGAGGGCAGGGCGGTCCACCAGGTCGGGGATCTGCATGAGCCGCACCAGGTTGACCGGGCCGCTCACGCGGTAGACGTCCTGCTCGCCGAGCCCCGATTCGAGCAGCAGGCGGCGCGCGATCGCCGGCGGCGTGTCGGAGGAAATCTCCAGGCGCACGGTGTCGCCGAAATGGCGCGCCGGCAGCTCGCCCTGCAGCGCTTCGCGCAGGTCGGTGATGTCGTCCTCGGAGACGAACAGGTCGGAGTTGCGGGTCACGCGGAACTGGTAGCAGCCGTTGACCTGGATGGCGGGGAACAGCTCGTGCACGAAGCCCTGCATGAACGACGACAGCAGCACGAAGCCGTAGGGGAAGCCGGACAGCTCCTCGGGCATGCGCACCATGCGCGGCAGCGCGCGCGGGGCCTGCACGATGGCGAGGTCGGCCTCGCGGCCGAAGGCGTCCTTGCCCGAGAGCTCGACCACGAAGTTCAGGCTCTTGTTGAGCACGCGCGGGAACGGATGGGCCGGATCGAGCGCGATCGGCGTGAGCACCGGGCCCAGCTCGCGCAGGAAGAAGCTGCGCGCCCATTCGCGCTGCGCGTCGTTCCAGGTCGAGGTCAGGTGGAAGAACACGCCCTCCTTCTCCAGGAGGGGGAAAATCACGTTCTGCAGCATGTCATACTGCGAGGCCACGAGTTTCTGCATGCGCTCGGTGACGAGCTGGTAGGCCTGCTGCAGCGAGAGGCCGTCGGGCGTGATGCCGGACGGATTGTCGCGCATCTGTTCCTTGAGCCCGGCCATGCGGATCTCGAAGAACTCGTCCAGATTGCTTGAAACGATGCAGATGAACTTGAGCCGCTCCAGCAGCGGTACCTTGGGGTCAGCGGCCTGCGCCATCACGCGCGAATTGAATTCCAGGAGGCCCAGCTCGCGATTGAGCAGCGCGCCGGGGGGGCTAGTCGACATTGGCATGACCTTCTTATGGTGATGCGGCGACTTTTTCATAGAATCGTGTCAGATTGATGACAAAGTGATTTTGTCATGATGTCGACACGATAAAGACATATTTTCTGTTCCCGGGCGCATGGCGTCCCGTGACACTGCTAACTGTGCCGCGCCGTGCGGCCGCTATCCAGATTTCCCTACCGCGATGAACCAAAACCCACGCTTGCTGGCCGCCGTCGACATGGGCTCCAACAGCTTCCGCCTGATGATCGGCCGGGTCGACGAAAGCCAGACCGCGTCCGGCACGGCGAGCCAGATCTTCCAGGTCGACGCCCTGCGCGAGCCGGTGCGCCTGGCGGCGGGTCTGACGCCCGACAAGTACCTCGACCAGCCGGCCCGCCGGCGCGGCATCGATGCCTTGCGGCGCTTCGGCGACCGCCTGCGCGACTTCTCCGCCGACCACGTGCGCGCGGTGGCCACCAACACCCTGCGCGTGGCCAAGAACGCCTCGGAGTTCCTGATCGAGGCGGAGAACGCGCTCGGCTTCCCGATCGAGGTGATCGCCGGGCGCGAGGAAGCGCGGCTGATCTACCTGGGCGCCTCGCACGACGCGCCGGCCTGCACCGGCAACCGGCTGGTGGTGGACATCGGCGGCGGCTCGACCGAGTTCATCATCGGCAACGGCTACTCGTCCAAGCTGATGGAGAGCCTCTACATCGGCTGCGTCTCGCACAGCCGGCAGTTCTTCCCGAGCGGCAACGTCGACGAATACGCGATGAAGCAGGCCGAGCTGGCCGCGCGCCGCGAGATCCAGGTGCTGGTGCGCCAGTACCGCGCCGCCGGCTGGCAGCAGGCGGTGGGCTCGTCGGGCACCGCGCGCGCGCTGGCCGAGCTGATCGAGCTCAACGGCATGAACGACAACCCGGCCGAGCACGGCATCACGCGCGAGGGCCTGGAGCGCCTGAAGCGCGCGCTGGTCAAGGCGGAGAACGCCAACCGCGTCAAGCTGGTGGGGCTCAAGGCGGACCGCATCCCGGTGCTGCCGGGCGGCCTGTCGATCATGCTCGGCGTGTTCGCCGAGCTGGACATCGAGCGCATGGACGTCACCGACGGCGCGCTGCGCCTGGGCGTGCTGTACGACCTGCTGGGGCGCACGCACCACGAGGACATGCGCACCATCACGGTGGACCAGTTCATGCGGCGCTACGGCGTCGACCGCGCGCAGGCGCTGCGCGTGCAGCAGGCCGCGCTGGGGCTGCTGGCGCAGTTCCCGGAGCCGCGCCACGAGCGGCGCGACGACAACCTCGCGCTATTGGGCTGGGCCGCCGGCCTGCACGAGATCGGCATGAGCATCTCGCACAGCGGCTATCACAAGCACTCGGCCTACATCGCCACCCATGCCGACATGCCGGGCTTCTCGAAGACCGACCAGGCGCGGCTGGCCACGCTGCTGCTCGGCCATGCCGGCAAGCTGGGCAAGCTGTCGGGCAGCGGCAAGTTCGTGGACTGGCGCATGCTGTTCAGCCTGCGGCTGGCCTTCGTGCTGTGCCGGCGCCGCGCCGACGAGCCGCTGCCGGACATCACCGTGGGCCAGCGCTCGGACGCGCTCGACGACGGTTTCGAGGTGCGCCTGCCCAAGGCCTGGATCGAAGCCAATCCGCTGGTCGAATACAGCCTGGCGCAGGAGGCCGACGAGTGGGAGCGCATCGGCAAGCGCTACAAGGTGGTGTACGCCTGAACGGCGCATGGCGAAGGCGGGAGGGCAGGAGCGCCCCGCCCGCGGCCACCGCTGGCCCGGCCCGCGCGAACGGCGGCCGTCCGCGCTGCGCCGCGCGCGGTGCTCAGACGCCGCGGTTCAGGCCGAGGAAGTGGCGCGCGTAGCGCGGGTTCATGTCGTTGACGCGCAGCAGCGTGAGGAAGTCCGCCACGTTGAAGTCGGGGTCCCAGGCCGGCATGCCGCAGATGCGGGCGCCGAGGCGCAGGTAGCCCTTGATGAGCGCGGGCGGCTCCACGTCGAGCGTCTGGTTCAGCTCGTCGATCGGCAGCGGCAGGCGCGGGAAGGCGTGGTATTCGATCGGTGCCAGCGCGCGTTCGGCGAACACGCGGTACAGGCTGGCCGCATAGTGGCCGCCGTCGCTCATCGGCACGCTGGCGCAGCCCAGCATCGACTCGATGCCCCAGCGCTGCAGGTACTCGCCCAGGCCGCCCCACAGCGCCATGATGACGCTGCCCGAGCGGTAGTCGCGGTGCACGCACGAGCGGCCCAGTTCGACCATCTTGGGCTTCAGGTGGGCCAGGCGCACGAGGTCGAATTCCGACTCGGCGTACAGGCAGCCGATGCGCTTGGCCTGGTGCGGCGCCATCACGCGGTAGGTGCCGACGACCTTGAGCGTGGCGAGGTCGCGCACGATCAGGTGGTCGCAATAGGCATCGAACATGTCCACGTCGAGTTCGTGCGCGGACGGGTTCAGCCGCGCGCCCATTTCCTCGGCGAAGACCTTGTAGCGCAGGCGCTGGGCCTCGACTACTTCATCCTGGTGGCGCGCCCACGCCACGCTGAAAGCAGGCTGTTCATGCGCTTGGGCATGTGCTTGCGCAGGTGGCGGGCGATGAAGACGCCTCCGCGCCGAATGGCCGGCTTGGCCATTGGGCAGGGAATCGAACAACGGCTGGGTGGGCGTTGGGAGATCTCGCATCAGTATGTCCTTTAGGTGACGAAACTGTTGCAACCGAATGTAGATACGGCAGGTGACAGTGCCGTGAAGCGGTCATGACGGTTCGGTGACTGTACAACGGCGCGCGCCACCTCTGCAACGGCAGTGTTGCCTGGATGGCACCGGCGGCGGCGCCGGGGCTCCGGCGCGCGGCGTTGGCGCTAGAGGAATTCGGGGTTGATCACGGCCCGCAGCACGACCTGCGATTCGCTTTCGCGGGTGCGGCCGGACAGCCACCAGATGCCGCTCTTGCGCACGCTCCAGTTGATCTCGGAGCCCGCCAGCAGCAGGCTGGCCAGGCGCCCGAGCCAGGGCTGGTGGCCGACCACCACGGTGTGCTCGGCGCCCTGCGGCCAGTCGATGGCGGCCAGCACCGCGCTGACGTCCGCGCCGGGCGCGAGGTCGGGCAGCACTTCGGCGTTCTCGCGCAGCGCGGCGGCGGTTTCGCGCGTGCGCAGCGCGGGGCTGCACACCACGCGCGCGCCGGGCGGCAGATGCGCGCGCAGCCATGCGGCGGACGCATCGGCCTGCTTGTGGCCGCGCCGCGTCAGCGGGCGCTGCAGGTCGGCATTGCGGGTCAGGCCGAGCGCGGCGGGCAGTTCCTCGGCTTCGGCGTGGCGCCACAGGATCAGGTTCATGGCAGCGGGGAAAATCGCGGGATGGGGTGGCGGGGCGAGGTCGGCAACGGAGCGGACGGCACGAGGAGTATGGCGACGCGCGCCGCGGCGCGCAAGGCGGGCAAACACCCGCCGGATGCGCCCGAGCGTTGCACGCCGGCATGACGGCCATGTGACCGGCGGGACATGCGTGGAGGCGCGGCAGCGCGGCGGGCGGAGCAGTCGTGCGGGAATGCGGGGGAGGGGGACGCGCGGATGTCGGATGCGCGGATATGACGCTGCCGCCGAAGCCGGTCTGTGCGGGAACGCACATCCGGACCGCGGCGGCACGACACCGCTCCGGGGCAGGGCCGCGCCGGGCGGCGCCCTCGGGAAGCGGTCAGGCGCGGCGTCCGCCGTGGCGGCGGGCGCCGCAGAGCATCAGGCCTTGTGGCGGAAGTTGATGCGGCCCTTGGTCAGGTCGTAGGGCGACATTTCCAGCGTCACGCGGTCGCCGGCCAGGATGCGGATGCGGTGCTTCTGCATCTTGCCCGACGCATAGGCCCAGATCTCCACGCCGTTTTCCAGCGTGACGCGGTAACGGTTGTCGGGCAGGGCTTCCGAGACAACACCGCCAAATTCAATCAGTTCTTCCTTAGCCAATCTCTTTCCTTTACTGCAGCCGGGGCTGCATGAATGTCGGTAAATCCGGTGAGGCGGGTGCCGGCTTGCCGCCGGCGTTTCCGCAAGGTCCGGGTGCCGGCAGTGACAAGCGCCGGCTTGCTTGGGTGCGCCGAAGGTTGCGAAGAGGCAAGCTGACCCGGACCGGCACGGCAACTGCGCGTGCAATGAGGTCCACGTTAGGGAATCGCCAGGGGGCGCGTCAGAGCCCGGCCGATTGCCTTGCCGGTTGCGGCCGCGTGCCAAGGCGGCCGTGCTACCGTGGTGGGCGCGGAGCGATGCGAGGGCAGGATGCTTCCGGTGGCTCGCCGGCACTGCGCCGCAAAGCGTGCTGCAAAGCGGCATCCGGCAGGGGCGCCCGGTTACAGGGCATGCTGCATTCACCCCGGGCTAACGCGCGATTGTACCATGAGCGGGCCCGGCAGGCGCGCCAGCATGCCGGCGCGCCGGCACTTGCGTGGCCGGTGCGGGTGGGGCGGAAAGCATGCGGGAGGACGGAAGGCAGGCCGCGGAGTGACGCGGGCGGCGCCTGGCCGTGTCCAGAGCCGGCGGCGGTCCTTGTGCGGGGCAAGGCATCCCGCGCGTTTGCCGCGGCGGTGCATTGTTGCGGTGCGGCGAAGGTCGCGGCGGCTGCACGAAAGTGGCGCGTGCCTCATCTTCCAGTGCCTGCTCGCGGCGCGCGGCGCACGAAAAAACGCGCGAAAAAAAGGCTTAGACCCGATGGTCTAAGCCTTTGATCTCATTGCCAAATACTGGTCGGGGCGACATGATTCGAACATGCGACCCTCTGATCCCAAATCAGATGCGCTACCAGGCTGCGCTACGCCCCGAAGCGGCGAATTGTAGCCCGGCGCGGGGGCGGGGGTCAAACTTTGTTTGGCTTGCCGGGCAGGCTGCCCGGCACCGCCGGCGCGGCTGCCGCCGCCATCGGAAGGGATCGGGTCCGCTTGACTTGAGCGCGAGCGCTGACATAATCCGCACACCCCGGCAGCCACGCTCCCGCGCCCGGTCAGGCGCAGGGCGGGCGGGCCGCCGGCGGCCCGCGGCCATGAAAACAGGGCCGCAGCAACGACCACAAGAGCGCCCCGCCACGATAGCGGGGCCTGCCCCAGACCGCCGGGGCGCAAGGAAGGCGGCCGATGTGCAAAAAGAATGGCGCAAACCTTCCGGGCTGCGGGTCCCGGGAGGCGCATGGCGGCGCGACGTAGCGCCGCCTGCCAAGTTGGACGGGGAAATCATGTTTCAGTCGCAGGTCAGTGTGCTGGTCGCAGCCGTATTCGGGCTGCAGATGGCGGTCGTCTTCGCCGTATTGCGGCGCACGCCGGGCATGGGCCGCGCCGGGCTGAGCGCGTGGGTGGCCGGTGAATTGCTGGTGACGGCCGCCGCCGCGCTGCTGGCCGCGCAGGGCCACCTGCCGGGCTGGCCGGTGCTCGGCCTGGCCGACGTGCTGATGACGGCGGCGCTCTCGCTGATGGTGTACGGCACGCGCCGCTTCTACGACCGTAGCGGGGCCGCGGCCTCGCTGTGCATGCTGAACCTCGTGGTGCTGGGCGGCACGGTCTATTTCGAGCTGTCCGGCGCGCCGCCGGCCGGCCCCGCGCTGCTGTCCGCGCTGGCCAATCTCTATCTGCCGCTGGCCTTGCTGCGCGTGGTGGCGCCGCAGGTGCCCGCGCGCCGCGGCACCGGCCGCCTGGCCGCGCTGTCGCTCGGCCTGATCGCGCTGGCATGCGCGGGCATGGGTTTCTACCAGGCCGCCGAGCTGACGCTGGTGCCGGCCGGGCTGCTGGCGCTGCCCAGGCAGGTGCCGCAGGAGACCTTCACTATCCTGCACGCCTTCGGCATCGTCAGCCTGTCGGTCAGCTTCGCGCTGATGGCGCACGACCGCCTGCGCCGCCGGCTCGAGCGCCGCGCCAGCTATGACGACCTGACCGACGTGCTGTCGCGCGGCCCCTACTGGGCGACGCTGGAGGAAGCCTGCCAGGAAGCGGAGCGGCTGCACCAGCCGCTCACGGTCGCCTTCATCGACCTCGATCACTTCAAGGCCATCAACGATCTCTACGGGCATCTCGCCGGCGACAGCGTGCTGCGCCACTTCGGCGGCCTGCTGCGCAAGACCGTGCGCAGCGGCGATTTCGCCGGGCGCCTGGGCGGCGAGGAATTCGGCATCGCCATGCCCGGCACCGCGCTCGAGCAGGGGCGCGCGCTGAGCCTGCGCCTGAGCACGCTGGTGCGCGCCACGCCGTGCCCGTCGGAGCCGGACGCGATCTCGTACACGGTCAGCATCGGCATGGCGGAGCGGCTGCCGGGCGAAGGCGCGGACGGCCTCATGCGCCGCGCCGACAACGCGCTCTACGACGCCAAGACGATGGGGCGCAACTGCGTCTCCACCCAGCCCACCGAGCGCGCCGCCGGCCTGGGCTCGGCGGCCCGCATCCGCGTCTCCCAGGCTTCCTGACGCGCGCCGGGGCGCATGGCGGTGCTCACGCCGGGCGTGCGCTGAGGTAGAATGCTGGCCTCCACGCCGGCCCGGCGCTTGCTTGCCGCGGCCGCGCCATCCGCCCTTAGCTCAGTTGGATAGAGCACTCGCCTTCTAAGCGAGCGGTCACACGTTCGAGTCGTGTAGGGCGGGCCACTGCCTCTCTCCGCTCTCCGTAGGTCTTCCACTTCCAGGTGCTCCGCCACGTCCGGCTTCACGGCATCAATGACGCATGCGGTGAACATGGTCGAGCGCCAGTCGCTTCCTCGGTAGGAAGGCATCGCGCGCGCATCCAGCATCCGTCCGGGTCCTGGCCGGCGCCGCGCGCCGGCGTGGACTAAGATGCCACGATGACCTTCCCAGGCAAGTCCATGCTGAATTCCCGCGGCGGCACCAGCAAGGTGCATTACTGGCTGGCCGGCGGTGCCTGCGTGCTGCTGGCCGCGGCGGCGGCGCGCCACGCGCTGCTCCTGGCGGTGGAGAGCGGCGCGTTCGAGCCCAAGCCGGCCAGCGCCGCCGGCGCGCTCACGCCCGACCGGCTCGGCGCGCCGTCCCGCCAGTTCGCGTTCGCCAGCGGCGCGCGCCTGCTGCGCGCGTCGTGCGTGCAGGCGCCGCGCGCCGACGCGCCGGCGCTGCTGATCTATCACGGCGACGAGGAAAACCTCTCCGACTGGGCCCATGCGCAGGCGCTGCTGTATCGCAACGGCATCACCTCGTGCGTGTTCGACTACAGCGGCTACGGGGCGAGCGGCGGCAAGCCCGGCGTGCGCCGCCTGCGCGAGGACGGCATGGCGGCGTACGACCAGTTCCTGGCGGCCACGCCGCGTGCGGCGCGGCGCTATGTGATGGGATTCTCGCTCGGCTCGGGCGCGCTGCTCGACGTGGCGCAGGCGCTGCGGCCGGCGCCGGCCGGCATGGTGATCGCGGCCGGCTTTACCTCGGCGCGCGCGGCGGCGGTGGTCACGGGGCGCGTGCCGGCCTGGATGGCGCGCCTGCTGCCCGAGCCGTGGGACAACGAGGAGCGCCTGCGCCGTTCGCGGCTGCCCGTGCTGGTGGTCCACAGCCGCGCCGACGACGTGATTCCGTTTTCCCATGCCGAGCGCCTGGCGCGCGCCGCCGCCGGGCCCCGGCGCCTGGTCGCGCTGGCGGCGCTGCCGCACGACGCCGCCATCGAGCCGCAATGGCAGGAGGCGTTCTGGGCGCCGGTCGTGGCCTACCTGCGTTCGGGCAATCTTGGCGAGGCGGGCGGCATGGGCGCTGCGGCCGGCGACTAAGGCCGCTGGCAGCGCGAACGAAAAAAGGGCGCCGGCCGGAGCCGCGCGCCCTTTCTTGCGGTGGCGGCGTTGCCGCCGCGCCGCCTACGCTTCCGCGGGCAGGCTCGCGCCGACCGTGTTGAAGCCGGCGTCCACGTAGGTGATCTCGCCGGTCACGCCGCTGGCGAGGTCGGACAGCAGGAAGGCGGCCACGTTGCCGACTTCCTCGATGGTCACGTTGCGGCGCAGCGGCGCGGCTTCCTCGAAGTGGCCCAGCAGCTTGCCGAAGCCCTTGATGCCGGAAGCCGCCAGCGTCTTGATCGGGCCGGCCGAGATGCCGTTGGCGCGGATGCCGCGCGGGCCGACCGACGCGGCCAGGTAGCGCACGCTGGCTTCCAGCGAAGCCTTGGCCAGGCCCATCGTGTTGTAGTTGGGCACCGTGCGTTCCGCGCCGAGGTAGGTCAGCGTCAGCAGCGAGGCCGTGTCCGACAGCATCGGCAGCGCGGCCTTGGCCAGCGCGGGGAAGCTGTAGGTGGAAATGTCGTGGGCCACGCGGAACGCTTCGCGCGAGAGGCCCTCGAGGAAGTCGCCGGCGATCGCCTCGCGCGGCGCGAAGCCGATCGAGTGGACCAAGCCGTCGAGCTTGTCCCAGTGCTTGCCCAGTTCGGCGAAGGTGGCGGCGATCTGCTCGTCGCTGGCGACGTCGCATTCGAGCACGATGCTGCTGTCGAATTCCTTGGCGAAGTCGTTGATGCGGTCCTTGAAACGTTCGCCGACGTAGGTGAAGGCGAGTTCCGCGCCTTCGCGTTTGCAGGCCGATGCGATGCCGTAGGCAATCGAGCGGTTGGACAGCAAGCCGGTGATCAGGATTCGCTTACCTGCCAGAAATCCCATAGGTTCTCCAATGATGTTCGGGGCGGACGGGCACGATTCGTGCAATGCCGTCCGGGGTTGCGGCGCGCCCCGCGCGAAGGCCGCGCTGCGGCAGCCCGAGGGCCGGCGTGTCTGCTGCGCCGCGTACTGGAATGTCCGGATGGCTGGGTGTCATCCGATCCAATGTAAAATTGTCTCATAACTTGACCGCGCCGCCGACGGCCGCGGCTTGTCCGATTCAGGCGGAGGTTTCCAACCGGATGTATATTCGCGCACGTAGACCGCTTCAGGCGGCATGGCAGCGCATGCGCACGTTTGCGGTGCTGGGTTGTGGACTTCTTGCCCTGGCTGCCGCGGGTTTCCCCCTGTCCGCCGGCGCGGCCCACGGTTTTGCGCAGTATGGCGAACTCAAGTACCCCGCCGGTTTCACCCATTTCGACTACGTCAATCCCGACGCCCCGCGCGGCGGCACGCTGACGCTGGCCAATCCCGACCGCCGCACCAGTTTCGACAAGTTCAACCCGTTTACGCTCAAGGGCACCTCGGCCCCGGGCGTGAACACGCTGATGTTCGAGTCGCTGCTGATCGCCAGCGCCGACGAGACCGCCAGCGCCTACGGCCTGCTGGCCGAGGATGTCGCGGTGGCGCCGGACGAGCTCTCGGTGACTTTCCGCCTGCGCCCGCAGGCGCGCTTCAGCAACGGCGACCCGGTGCGGGCCAGCGACGTCAAGTATTCCTACGACATGCTGATGAGCAAGGCTTCCAGCCCGGGCTACCGCAGCATGTGCATGGACGTGAAGTCGGTCACCGTGGTGGACCCGCGCACGGTGCGCTTCGATTTCCGCCAGCGCAACATCGAGCTGCCGCTGATCGTCGGCTCGCTGCCGGTGTTCTCGAAGAAATGGACCGCCACCACGCCGTTCGAGAAACTGACCTTCGAGGCGCCGGTGGCCAGCGGCCCGTACCTGATCGAGCGCTATGACGCCGGGCGCGGCATCACCTTCAAGCGCGACCCGGGCTACTGGGGCAACGACCAGGCCGTGCGGCGCGGCACCTTCAACTTCGACCGCGTGGTCTACCGCCTCTACAAGGACGAGACCGCCAAGCTCGAGGCCTTCAAGGCCGGCGAGTTCGACGCCATCGTGGAATACAAGGCCAAGAGCTGGGCCAAGAGCTACGAGGGCAAGCGTTTCTCCAGCGGCGAGCTGCTCAAGACCGATTTCCCGCACCGCAACGGCGCCGGCATGCAGGGTTTCGTGATGAACATGCGCAAGCCGATGTTCCAGGACGTGCGCGTGCGGCAGGCCCTGATCCTGGCGCTGGACTTCGAATGGCTCAACCGCCAGTTGTTCTACGGCGCCTACCGGCGGCTCGACAGCTGGTTCTCCAACAGCGAGCTGGCCGCCAGCGCCACCTTCGACGGGCGCCCCGGCCCCGGCGAGCTGGCGCTGCTCGAGCCGCTGCGCGCGCAACTGGCGCCCGAAGTGTTCGGCCCCATCGTCACGCAGCCCAACACCGATGCGCCGCGTTCGCTGCGCGACAACCTGCGCGCCGCGCGCCGGCTGCTGGCGCAGGCGGGCTGGACCTACGAGGACGGCGCGCTGCGCAACGCCAAGGGCGAGCCCTTCGTGTTCGAGTTCCTGGACGACGGCGGCGCCATGAGCCGCGTCATCACCACCTACGTGCGCAACCTGGAAAAGCTGGGCATCGAGGTGAACCAGCGCACCACGGATTTCGCGCTGTACCAGAAGCGCCTCGAGGATTTCGATTTCGATATGGTGTCGATCCGCTTCCCGGACTCGCAGAGCCCGGGCAACGAGCTGCGCGACCGCTTCAACAGCGAGGCCGCCGGCACGCCGGGCTCCGACAACCTGTTCGGCCTCAAGTCGCCGGCGGTCGACCGCCTGGTGGACAATGTGCTGCACGCCCACACACGCGAGGACCTGGTCAGCGCCGGGCGCGCGCTGGACCGCGTGCTGATGCACGGCTACTACATCGTGCCGAACTGGTACAGCGCGTCGCACCGCGTGGCGTACCGCAAGGAACTGGTCTATCCGCAGCGCCTGCCGTACTACTACACGGCCGAGGGATGGATCCTGAGCAACTGGTGGCGCGCCGACGCCAGGCCGGCCGCCCGCTGAGCGCGGACGGCAACTGAAGGAACCGAGATGCTCGCTTACCTGTTCAAGCGCGTGCTGCTGATGATCCCGACCCTGATCGGCGTCATCACCCTGACGTTCGTGGTGATCCAGTTCGTGCCCGGCGGCCCCGTCGAGCAGATGATGATGGAGATGAAGGGGCGGGGCGCCGGCGGCGAGGCCAGCGGCGGCGGCGCGGAATACCGCGGCCGCCGCGGCGTGGACCCGGACAAGATCAAGGAGATCCAGGCGCTGTACGGCTTCGACAAGCCGCCGCTGGAGCGCTATTTCATCATGCTCAAGCGCTTCGCGCGCTTCGACCTGGGGCAGAGCTACTTCCAGCACCGCAGCGTGTGGGAGCTGGTGAAGTCCAAGATGCCGGTGTCGATCAGCCTGGGCCTGTGGACCTTCTTCCTGACCTATCTCATATCGGTGCCGCTCGGCATCTCCAAGGCGATCCGCGCGGGTAGCCGCTTCGACGTCGTGACCAGCATGGTGGTGCTGGTCGGTTATGCCATTCCGGGCTTCGTGCTGGGCGTGCTGCTGCTGGTGCTGTTCGGCGGCGGCACCTTCGTGCAGTGGTTCCCGCTGCGCGGGCTGACCTCCGACGACTGGGACCAGCTTTCGATGATGGGCAAGGTGATGGACTACCTGTGGCACCTCGTGCTGCCGATCACCGCCTCGGTGGTGGGCAGCTTCGCGGTCATCACCATGCTGACCAAGAACGCCTTTCTCGAGGAAATCCGCAAGCAGTACGTGCTGACCGCGCGCGCCAAGGGCCTGGCCGAGCGCCGCGTGCTGTGGAAGCACATCTTCCGCAACGCGCTGATCCCGCTGGTGACCGGCTTCCCGGCGGCCTTCATCGGTGCCTTCTTCACGGGCTCGCTGCTGATCGAGACGCTGTTCTCGCTCGACGGCCTGGGCCTGCTGTCCTACGAGGCGGTGCTGCGGCGCGACTATCCGGTCGTGCTGGGCACGCTCTACCTGTTCACCCTGATCGGCCTGGTGACGCGGCTGATCTCCGATGTCTGCTACGTGATGGTCGACCCGCGCATCCACTTCGAGGCGGTGCACCGATGAAATTCCGCACGCGCGCGCCGTCCAGCGGCCTGCCGCATTCGCCATCGCCGCGCCAGCGCGCGTGGCAGCGCTTTCGCTGCAACCGGCTGGGCTACTGGAGCCTGATCCTGTTCATCGGCATCTTCGTGCTCAGCCTGTTCGCGGAAGCGCTGTCGAGCGACCGGCCGCTGGTGGTGAAGTACAAGGGCGAGTGGTATTTCCCGATCGTCAAGGTCTATCCCGAGACCACCTTCGACGGCGACTTCCCCACGCGCACCGACTATCTCGACCCGTTCATCCGCGACCGCATCACCAGCAACGGCAACTTCGCCGTGTTCCCGCCCAACCGGTATTCGTACGACACGCTCAACTACTTCTCGAAGGAGCCCAACCCGGCGCCGCCTTCGGCGGAGAACCTGCTGGGCACCGACGACCGCGGGCGCGACGTGCTGGCGCGGCTGCTCTACGGCTTTCGCGTCTCGGTGCTGTTCAGTCTGGCGCTGACGCTGATCGGCGTGTTGATCGGCACGCTGACCGGCGCGCTGATGGGCTTCTTCGGCGGGCGCTTCGACCTGATCTCCCAGCGCGCCATCGAGATCTGGAGCTCGATGCCGGAGCTCTACCTGCTCATCATCTTCGCCTCCATCTTCACGCCCAGCCTGGCGCTGCTGATCATCCTGCTGTCGCTGTTCGGCTGGATGGGCCTGTCGGACTACGTGCGCGCCGAGTTCTACCGCAACCGCTCGCTCGACTACGTCAAGGCGGCGCGCGCGCTCGGCCTGTCGAACGTGCAGATCATGTGGCGCCACATCCTGCCCAACAGCCTGACGCCGGTCATCACCTTCCTGCCGTTCCGCATGAGCGCGGCCATCCTGGCGCTGACCAGCCTCGACTTCCTCGGCCTGGGCGTGCCGCCCACCACGCCCAGCCTGGGCGAGCTGCTGGCGCAGGGCAAGGCCAATCTCGATGCCTGGTGGATCTCCCTGTCGACCTTCGCCGTGCTGGTGCTGACCCTGCTGCTGCTGACCTTCATGGGCGACGCGCTGCGCGACGCCTTCGACACCCGCCTGGGCCTGGCGCAGCTGCGCGGCCGCGCGGAGCCGAAGGCGCCCGAAGGCTCGCCCGCCGCCGAGGTGACGCCATGAGCGCGCTGCCGCAGGCCGGCGCGGGCGGCCGCGCGAAGGGGGGCAAGCCCCGCGAGCCAGGCGGTGGCGGCGGCCCGCTGATGTGCATCGAGCGCCTGTCGGTGACATTCGGCCAGGGCGAGGATGCCACCCGCGCGGTGCGCGACGTCAGCTTCGACCTGTGCGCCGGCGAGCGTTTCGCGCTGGTGGGCGAATCGGGCTCGGGCAAGACCGTGACCGCGCTGGCCATGCTGCGGCTGGTGGAGGACGCGCGCTACCAGGGCGCGGTGCGCTTCGAGGGGCGCGATCTGATGCAGGTGTCCGAGCGCGAGATGCGGGGCATCCGCGGCGCCGACATCGCGATGATCTTCCAGGAGCCGATGACGGCGCTCAACCCGCTCTACACGATCGGCAACCAGATCGTGGAGACGCTGTCGCTGCACGAGGGCCTGGACCGCCGCGCCGCGCGCGAGCGCGCCGTGGCGTTGCTCGAGCGCACCGGCATCAGCGATGCGGCGAACCGTTTCGACAGCTTCCCGCACCAGCTCTCGGGCGGCCAGCGCCAGCGCGCCATGATCGCGATGGCGCTGGCCTGCCGGCCCAAGCTGCTGCTGGCCGACGAGCCCACCACGGCGCTCGACGTCACCATCCGCGTGCAGATCCTCGACCTGCTGCGCGACCTCCAGGCCGAGTTCGGCATGGCGGTCATGCTGATCACGCACGACCTCAACCTGGTGCGGGCCTTCGCCCAGCGCGTGGGCGTGATGGAGAAGGGCGTGCTGGTGGAGGTCGGCAAGACCGCCGAGGTGTTCGCCGCGCCAAGCCATCCCTATACCCGCAAGCTGATCGACAGCCGGCCGCGCCGCGAGGTGCTGCCGCTGGTGCCGCTGGCGCCGGTGCTGCTGGAGGCCCGGCAGCTGTGCGTGAACTACGCGCGCAAGAAGCGCGGCATGGCCGGCTGGTTCGGCCGCGAGCAGTTCGCGGCGGTCAAGGACGTGGATTTCACGCTGCGCGAGGGCGAGACGGTCGGCATCGTCGGCGAGTCGGGCTCGGGCAAGACCACGCTGGCCCACGCCGTGCTGAACCTGACCCGGCGCAGCGGCGGCGACATCCGCTTCCTGGGCCGCGGCCTGGACGAGGTCTCGCGGCGCGAGCGCAGCACGCTGCGCTCGCGCTTGCAGGTGGTGTTCCAGGACCCGTTCGGCTCGCTGTCGCCGCGCATGACCATCGAGCAGATCGTGGGGGAGGGGCTGGCCCTGCACCAGCCCGGCCTGTCGCGCGACGCCATGCGCCAGCGCGTCACCGAGGCGCTGCGCGAGGTCGGCATGGATCGCACCGCGCTGGGACGCTACCCGCACGAGTTCTCGGGCGGCCAGCGCCAGCGCGTGGCGATCGCGCGCGTGCTGATCCTCAAGCCGCAGGTGCTGGTGCTGGACGAGCCGACCTCGGCGCTCGACGTGTCGATCCAGCAGCAGGTGCTGGCGCTGCTGACGCAGTTGCAGCGCAAGTACAACCTGAGCTACCTGTTCATCAGCCATGACCTGGCGGTGATCCGCGCGATGGCCCATCGCGTCATCGTGATGAAGTCCGGCGAGGTGGTCGAGGCAGGCGATACCGAGGCGGTGCTGGGCGCGCCGCAGCACGCTTATACGCGCAAGCTGATGCTGGCGGCCGAGATTGGTGCGCCCGAGCCGGTCGGGCCGCAAATTGGTGCAGCCGAAACCGGGGTGTCACCGGGTTGACTCGGGACTGACATACGATAAACAAGAAAGCAGATGCGACTTCCGATGTATGGGCTTGATTCCAAAGCCTTTTAGGGGGATTTTGTAACGCACTTTGACATGCGCGTGACAACCTTATACCATCCGGCGAGAAGTATTTTCAGGGGTGGTTCGCGCGCCGCTTATGAGCGGCGCGAGTGTTTTGCATCACATAAGCGGCTGGTCTGCTTATTGCATGCCGCCCACGGGGGAAATCACCCCAGTTGAATTCGAGCCGGCCCGGCGTGTCGTCCCGGGCCAGGCCAAGACCGATTGAACAGGAGAACCAATGCAGCGAACGGTACTTCATTCCCTGGCGCGCGCCGCCGTTGGAATTGCCATTGCCTGCGGTGCTGCTCTGTCGAATGGAGTGCTGGCTGACACGGTGTTCAAGGACCCCGACGCCCGCATCGATGCGCGTAGCGAGCTCAGCTCGGACCCGCATCCGGAAGGCAAGCGCGGCTTGCTGTCCTCGATGATGAGCTCCACCAGCCACGTCGCCAGCAAGGCCGGCGACCTCGTCATGAACGCCCTCGGGCTGATCGGCGTGCGCTACCGCTTCGGCGGCAACAGCCCGGAATCGGGCCTCGACTGCAGCGGCTTCGTGCGCTACGTGTTCAACGACACGTTCGGCTTCATGCTGCCGCGCCGCTCGGTGGAAATGAGCCAGGTCGGCACCACGGTGGCGGCCAGCGACCTGCGCCCCGGCGACCTGGTGTTCTTCAACACCATGCGCCACACGTTCTCGCACGTCGGCATCTACATCGGTGACAACAAGTTCGTGCACGCGCCGTCCACCGGCAGCAAGATCCGCGTGGACGACATGCGCGCCTCGTACTGGGTCACGCGCTACAACGGCGCGCGCCGCATCGACGACAACCTGCAGGGCGGCGTCGGCGCGGACAACCTCGGCAACATGGTCGAGACGCTCAAGCGCTTCGATCCGAACGCCGGCAACCGGACGCTCTACGGCGGCTGATCTCGGCCCGGACCGGATGAAAAAAGGACTGCCTCGGCAGTCCTTTTTCGTTTGCGTCGTCCTCGCCGTCCGTGAAGGCCGGGCCGTTGGTCTCGTCGATGGCGCGGTGGGTTTGCCGCGCGGACGGGCGGCGATCGGTTTCCGCTATTGCGCGGCCACCGCGCCGGCGGGCTTGAGCCGCGCCTGCGCGAGCTTGTCGCGCAGGCTGGCGAGCACGGCCGCGGTGGCCTGCTCGCCGGCCAGGATGGCGCGGTTGCGCGCGGTGAAGTCGCTGCCGCCCATGTCGGGCAGGTCGGGGCGGATCACCACGTCGGCGCGCGCCAGCGCCATCTTGTTGAGCGACTGCCCCATGATGGCGGTGGTCTGCAGCAGCACGCCGCTCTGGCCGCCGTTCTTCTGGCTGGACGGGTCGGCGGAGATGTTCACGGCGATCACGAAGTCCGCGCCCATGACGCGCGCGGAATCCACCGGCACCGGTTCCACCAGCCCGCCGTCGACGTAATCGTGGCCCTGGATCGAGACCGGCTGGAACACGCCGGGCACGCTGCTGGAGGCGCGCACCGCCTGCCCCGTGTTGCCGCGCCGGAACAGGATGCCGTGGCCGGTCTTGAGGTCGGTGGCGACGATGCCCAGCGGCAGCTTCATGGCCTCGATGGGGCGGTTGCCGACCAGCTTGTTCACGTAGTTCTGCAGCGCCTCGCCCTTGAGCCAGCCGCCGAAGCGGGTGCCGAAGGGCAGGGCCCAGTCGGCGATGGCGGCTTCGTCCATGGTCAGCGCCAGCTTGTTGAGCTGGAAGCCGCTCATGCCCGAGGCATAGAGCGCGGCGACCACCGCGCCGGCGCTGGTGCCGGCGACCAGGTCCGGGTGGATGCCCTGCGCTTCCAGCGCCTTGATGACCCCGATATGGGCGAAGCCGCGCGCGGCGCCCCCGCCGAGGGCCAGGCCGATCTTGAGCGGGCGCGGCGGCGCTGGCGGCGCGGCTGCCGGCGCTTCCGGCTGGGCGGTGAGGGTCCCGGGCTTGGGGCCGAAAGAGCAGGCGGCGAGCAGCGCTGCCGCGCCCGCGCCGAGGAAATGGCGTCGTTGCATGGATCCGTGAGGGAAGGGGAAATGCCGCGGCCGTCACAGCCGGTGCGGTGCCGCGGCGAATGTGCCGCCGGCGCCGGCGCCGCGTTGGCGCGGCAGCATTTCAGACCGGGCAAAGCATAAATGATTCCACGCGCGGCGGCACCCGGCGCGCGGCGGGGCCGGGCGGCGCGCCCCCGCTTGCTATAATGCGGCGATCCTACACCCCGGCCTGCGCGCATCCGCGCGCGGGCTTTTTTGTTTCGCTCCGACATGACACAACGCGTCCGCACCCGCTTCGCGCCGAGCCCCACCGGCTTCATCCACCTCGGCAACATCCGCTCCGCGCTCTACCCCTGGGCGTTCGCGCGCCGCATGAAGGGCGATTTCATCCTGCGCATCGAGGACACCGACGTCGAGCGCTCGTCCCAGGAAGCGGTGGACGTGATCCTGGAAGGCATGGCCTGGCTCGATCTGGACATCGACGAAGGCCCTTACTACCAGATGCAGCGCATGGACCGCTACCGCGAGGTGGTCAGGCAGATGCTGGACAGCGAGCTGGCCTACCCGTGCTACATGAGCACCGAGGAACTCGACGCGCTGCGCGAGGCCCAGCGCGCGCGCGGCGAGAAGCCGCGCTACAACGGCTTCTGGCGCCCCGAGCCGGGCAAGGTGCTGCCCGCGCCGCCGGCCGGCGTGCAGCCGGTGATCCGCTTCAAGAACCCGATCGGCGGCAGCGTGGTGTGGGACGACGCGGTCAAGGGCCGCATCGAGATCGCGAACGACGAGCTGGACGACCTCGTGATCGCCCGCCCCGACGGCACGCCCACCTACAATTTCTGCGTGGTGGTCGACGACCTCGACATGAAGATCACCCACGTGATCCGCGGCGACGACCACGTCAACAACACGCCGCGCCAGATCAACATCATCCGCGCGCTGGGCGGCACGCCGCCGGTCTATGCCCACCTGCCGACCGTGCTCAACGAGCAGGGCGAGAAGATGAGCAAGCGCCACGGCGCCATGCCCGTGACCGGCTATCGCGACGAAGGCTACCTGCCCGAGGCCGTGCTCAACTACCTGGCCCGGCTGGGCTGGGCGCACGGCGACGCCGAGATCTTCTCGCGCGAGCAGTTCATCGAGTGGTTCGACCTCGAGCACCTGGGCAAGTCGCCGGCGCAGTACAACCCGGAAAAGCTGGCCTGGCTCAACAACCACTACATCAAGGTGGGCGACAACGCGCGCCTGGCCACGCTGACCCGGCCGTTCATCGAGGCGCTGGGCGGCAAGGTGGAAGGCGGCGCCAGCCTCGAAGCGGTGATCGGCCTGGTCAAGGACCGCGCCAACACGCTCAAGGACGTGGCCCAGGCCGCGCTGCTGTTCTACCGCGGCGAGACGCAGCCGGACGCCGCGCTCAAGGCCGAGCACCTCAACGCCGACGTGCTGCCCGCCCTGCAGGCCCTGGCGGCGCGCCTGGGCGCGCTGGCCGAGTGGAAGCGCGAGGACATCGGCGCGGCCTTCAAGGCCGTGCTGGCCGAGTTCGGCCTGAAGATGCCCAAGCTGGCCATGCCGGTGCGCCTGCTGGTGGCGGGGCAGTTGCAGACGCCCGCCATCGACGCGGTGCTGGAGCTGTTCGGCCGCGAAACGGTGCTGCGCCGGCTGCAAGCTGGCCTCGCCTGAAATTTTTTGCGGAAAGTCGCGGAAGGGGCTTGCGCTCCTGCCGCGACTTGAGCATAATCTCGTTCTCCCTGCAGCGCGGACAAAAACCAAGCGGGCTTAACGGACGGCAGCGAACAGTAGTAATTCCCGCAGTAATGCGGATCGCTGAAAAAAGTTAAAAAAAGGGGTTGTCAAAAAGCAAGGTTGTTTATATAATCTTGTCTTCGCTGAAACAAAGAAACAAACGCGAAACGACAGCAGCAGCAAGCTGGAGCAGTAAATCAGCAGTAACGTAGTGCCTTGGGGCTATAGCTCAGCTGGGAGAGCGCTTGCATGGCATGCAAGAGGTCAGCGGTTCGATCCCGCTTAGCTCCACCAAAATGCCGGAAGTTTCGATTGCGGTCATGGCGAAACTTCCCGGTGTGGTGAAGACCGGATTATCCGGATATTCGCCGCGCCAGACGGAACAAGTCGGAAGACAAGTTTCTGTCCCCTTCGTCTAGAGGCCTAGGACATCACCCTTTCACGGTGAGTACAGGGGTTCGAATCCCCTAGGGGACGCCAGATAACGGACGTAACCAAACGTCCGGTTTGTCGTCGGCGGCATCGCTGCCGGCAGCAAGTAGAAGTATTGGAGTGGTAGTTCAGTTGGTTAGAATACCGGCCTGTCACGCCGGGGGTCGCGGGTTCGAGCCCCGTCCACTCCGCCAAATCAAGACCCGCATGGTTATGCCATGCGGGTTTTTCTTTTTCCGCCCGCATTTTCCCGTCTTCGGTTTTTCCTGCTGCATTTCCTGCCGCGGCATGCGTTCGCGGTATTCGCTCCGGCCGTGCCTCGATAATCGCCCGCCTCGCTGGCCGGATACCGCCGCGGCGCATTATCGGCGCGCCGGCGAGCGATTATCCCGGCGCCGGCTTCAGTCCTGCGGGCGCCGGCTTACCGTGACGAAATAGCGCACCAGCAGCGTCGCGGCCAGCGCCAGGCTCACGCTGTTGGCCAGCCAGAAGCCCGCCGCGCCGCGCGTGAGGGCCGGCAGCGAGCCGATCAGGCCGAAGCCCAGCACGTAGCCGCCGCCCAGCCCCACGCCCCACAGCGACAGCGCGTAGATCAGCGTCGGCACCAGCGCGATCTTGTAGGCGCGCAGGATGAAGGCGGTCATCACCTGGACCGCGTCGAAGGCCTGGTAGAACGCGATGAACAGCATCAGGGGCAGGGCGGCCCGCACCACCGCCGGGTCCTTGGCGTAGGCGTGCAGCAGCGGCTCGCGCAGGATCCACAGCAGGCTGCCGACCATGACGGCGAGCAGCGCCGCCAGGCAGATGCCGCGCCGCGCGATGCGGCGCGCCGCGGGCAGGTCGCGCGCGCCGATCGACTGGGCCACCAGCGTGGAGGTGGCGATCGCCAGCGACAGCGGCAGCATGTAGGCCACCGCGCCGAGGTTGGCGATGATCTGGTGGCCGGCCAGCACCACCGTGCCCATGCGCGTGATGAAGATCGACATCAGCGTAAACGAGGTGATCTCGATCAGGTAGGTCAGGCCCATCGGCACGCCCAGGCGCAGCAGCGCGCGGATCGGCCGCGCCTGCGGCCAGGCCCAGCTCGAGAAGATCTGCAGCGGCCGGTAGGCCGCGTTGCGCCGCAGGATCAGCACGCCGGAGACGCACCACATCCAGCTGATCAGCGTCGAGGCCAGCGCGCAGCCGGGGCCGCCCATCGCCGCCAGGCCGAGGCCGCCGTCGATGAACCAGGCATTGAGCGGGATCTTCACCGCCAGCCCGACGATCTGCAGCACCGTCACCATCACCGGCCGCGACAGCGCGTTGTTCAGCGCCGAGTAGATGCGAAAGCCGAGCGCGGCGGGCAGGCCGAAGGCCTGGATGTGCAGGTAGGTGGTGGCCTTCTCGACCAGTTCGGGCGGCGCCTGCGCGAACTGCAGCAACGGCCCGGGAAAGGCCAGCAGCAGCATGCCCGGCACCGCCAGTGCCACGCCCAGCCACGCCGCCTGCCTGACTTCGCTGCCGATCTCCGCCGCGCGGCCCGCGCCGTGCAACTGCCCGGCGATCGGGGCGAGCGCCTGCAGCACGCCCATCAGGCTGATGTAGACGGTGACGTAGATCGAGCCGCCGAGCCCCACGGCGGCGAGGTCGGTGGCAGAGGCGCGCCCGGACATGATGGTGTCGATCACGCCGAAGGCGATCACCGCGAGCTGGCCGACCAGGACTGGCGCGGCCAGTTCGCCGATGCGGCGGATATCCTGCAGCAGTTTCATCCGATGGGCCGGCGCGCCGCGGCGCTGCCGGATAGCTGTGGCTGTTGAGTGCGTGTTGTCCGCATTGTCCGCGTCGGTTGTGACGGCACGCCCCGTTGGTACGTCCCGCCGGCGCGTCCTAGCGGCGCGGCAGGCGGCGCTGCGGCAGGACCGGCTTGGGCGGCGGCGCCTTCGACATATCGACGAGGCGGTACATGCGGAAGCGCTCGTCGCGGTCCGACGGCCGGCGGCCTTCCCAGACCAGCCGCCATTCGAAATGCGAGATGCTGGTCGGCTCGCCGTAGTCCACCGAATCGTGGCGCAGCAGGATGTCGCAGCCGTCGCTCGGGCCGCCGAAGCGGATGTGCCCGAAGTAGGCGAACGAGGCCAGTTGCGCGTCGCCCATGCGGATCGGCTGCACGCAGTTGTAGGTCGCCGGCAGCGCCATCGACGCGGCCTGCGCCACGTCGCGGTAGGTCTTGCCGTAGTTGATCGACGGCATCCACAGCGTCATCGCCAGCACCCACATCAGCGTGGTGCCGGCGGCCGAGATCACCACCGGGCGCCAGATCTGCTTGGGCGCGCGCGACAGCCGCCAGCGCACGATCAGCACCCAGGCCGCGGTGACGATCAGCGCGTAGACCACCGCGCTGACGGTGAAGTCCTGCTGGAAGCCCGGCAGCAGCCGGTAGATGTTGGCGGCGATGCGCGGCGGCTGGCCGGTCGTGCGGGCGATCCACATGAACCAGACGAAGCCGCCGAAGATCGTGAAGAACAGCAGCGCGAACCAGTCGATCGCATTGATGGCCGCGCGCGTCAGCGTGGGCAGCCCGAAGGCGGCCAGCACCGCCATCGGCGGCAGCAGCAGGATGAACTGCACGTCGCCGGGCTGGCGCAGCAGGAACAGCAGCAGCACCAGCGGCACCAGCAGCGACAGCGGCAGCGCCACATGCGGCGCGCGGCGCATGCCCGACCAGCTCAGCCACGCCCAGCACGCGATCGGCCACACCGGCCAGGTAAACAGCAGCAGGTTGCGCGCGATGAAGTTGAGCGCCAGCGCGTTGGGCGCGCCGTAGGTGCGGCGGTCGTCGCGCGACCACTCGCGGATGAAGGTCACGGCGTCGTTGTGGTCGGCAGCGCCCAGGTAGGCCACCGCCATCCACGCGGCCACCAGGGCCAGCGCCAGCGGCACGCTGGCCAGCAGCAGGCGCGGCAGCGGCAGCGGCCTGCAGGCCAGCCCGCAGGCGATCACGGCCAGCAGCAGCACCACCGGCAGCATCGGCCCGCTCGACAGCGTCAGCGCGCCGAGCCCGGCGCCGAGCCAGAGCCCGCCCTGCAGCGGCTTGTCCAGGCTGCGCACCATGCCGTACAGGCTCATGGCGACGAAGCAGACCTGGCCGACCTGCGGCGTGGTCTCGTGCCCGCGCATGGCCAGGCCCACGCAGGCCAGAAAGATCAGCAGCGCGCCGTCGGCCAGCGTGCGGCCGTAGTCGCGCGCGTTGGGCTGACCGCCGAAGACGTAGGCGAACGGCTGCACCTCGGCGCGGCGGCCGAGCAGGTAGGTGGCATACCAGATCAGCGCGCAGGTGCCGAAGTAGAACAGCGCCGTGGCCAGGCGCGAGGCGTCGGGCGCGCCCAGCCAGCCGCCGAACAGGCGGATCATGGCGGCGCCGACCCAGAACACCAGCGGACCGTCGTCACTGTACGGGCGGCCCACGATGTTCGGCATCAGCCAGTCCTGGGCGCCGCCGGTGGCCAGCTGCCACATCACGCCGAAGCCGGCCGCGTCCTCGTTCTTCCACGGGTCGCGGCCGAACAGGCCGGCCAGGCCATAGATGATGCAGATGGCCAGCAGCAGCGCGCGCGGGAGCGTGCCGGTGGCGGCTGCGGTGAGGTGGACTCGGGAGGTCTTGGCTGCGCTCATCGATGGGTAGGGCTGGGTGGCGGCCGGGCGGGCGCCTGCGGTTGGCTGCGTCTGTCGCCGGCGCGCGGGGCGCGAAGACTGCAAAAGGGACTGCAAAAGGGACTACTGAAACGACTGCCGGAACAGCTGCCGGAACGACCGCCGCAAAGACAGCGGAAGCAGGGCCGGGCGGCGCGGGCCGCAAAAGCAAAGAGGCAGCCGATGCTGCCTCTTTGCTTGGGTGCGCGGCGCCGGAGCATCGTCCGAGGCCGGGCTGCGAGCAGGCTCGCGCAGCGAATTACTTCGCCGCGGCCTTGCCCAGCTTGCTGCCGAACTTCTGGCGGAACTTCTCGACGCGGCCGGCCGTGTCCATGATCTTCTGGGTGCCGGTGTAGAACGGGTGCGATTCCGACGAGACTTCGATCTTCGCCAGCGGGTATTCCTTGCCGTTGTATTCGATCGTGTCGCGGGTCTGGATCGTCGAGCGGGTCACGAACTTGAAGTCGTTCGACACGTCGTGGAACACGACTTCGCGGTAATTCGGGTGAATGCCTTCTTTCATGGTGCTTCCTTTCAGGTTGGGTAGCCAGTCCGCTGCATGCCGCGCTGCCGCTGCCGGGGTTTCCGGGGTTCCGGTCGAACCGGTTGGCAGTGTTGCGGCGAACGAACCACTTGCCGATAACGGACAAACCGGGATTATCGCAGAAAAACAAAAACATGGGCAAGATTTGCGAGCGTGCCGACAGTGTCGGCCGGGCGCCCGGAAATAGGCCAGATGCGTCACATCGCGGCCGGGTCCTGGCGGTAGAACGTGGCCAATGCGCCATACAGCGCCGGCCAGTGCCTGCGCAGCCCGGCCGGTTCGACAAAGAAGGTCTCCGATGCCACCGCGAAGAACTCGCTCGGCGCCTCGCAGCCGTAGGGATCGATCACGCGCAGCGCCGGCGGCAGCCGCTCGGGATGGTCCCAGGCATGGTCGGACTGGCGGTCGCAGGCATCGGCGAAGCGGTCGTATTCGCCCAGCAGCGTCTCGGCCCACTGCTCGCGGTCCACGCCCGGGTGCAGCACGCGCGAGAACGGCGGCACGCCGTCCGGCTCGCCGTCGAGCATGTCGAGCTTGTGGGCGAACTCGTGGATGACCACGTTGTAGCTGTCGTCGGGGTGCGCGTGATGCGCGTGATGCGCGCCCGCACCCGCGCCGGGGGCCTGCACGTCGGGCCAGGACAGGATCACCGGGCCGTGCTCCCAGGCCTCGCCGCTGGCTTCCTCGACCACGCCGTGCACCAGGCCGATGTCGTCCTCGACGGTGCGCCGGATGATGAACTCTCCCGGATACAGCACGATGCCGCGCCAGCCGCGATACCACTCGATGCCGAGCTTGAGGATGGGCACGCAGGCCTGCGTCGCCACGCTGGCCACCATCTCGTCGGCCAGCGGCAGCGCGTGCGCGGTGGAGAATTCTTTCTCGGCGATGAACAGCGTGGCGAGCTCGCGCAGCGTGGCGAGGTCGGCGGCGCCGTAGCGCTGCACGAACGGCAGCGTCGCCACGGTGTGCGCCCACAATGCGTCGGGGATGGCGTAGTGCTCGAGCTTGCGCTCGCGCGAGCGGCCCCGCAGGAAGTGGCTGAGTTTGCCGAACATGGTTCTCCTGCCTGGTTCTTCGGACTGCGTGCTTCGCCGACAGGTTGCGCTCGTAGGTCGCGCTCGTAGCGCGCCGCAAAGCAAGAAGGGCGTGCCGTGGCACGCCCTCCTGCGCGATACGCGCGCGCCGTGGCGAGCCACCGCGCGCGGCATGGCCAGCGCTCAGCCGCCCCTGCGCATCATATCGAAAAACTCGGCGTTGTTCTTGGTCGCCTTCATCTTGTCGAGGATGAATTCCATCGCCTGCACTTCGTCCATGTCGGAGATGAACTTGCGCAGCACCCACACCTTCTGCAGGATTTCCGGCTTGATCAGCAGCTCCTCGCGGCGCGTGCCCGACTTGTTCAGGTTGATCGACGGATAGACGCGCTTCTCGGCCAGGCGGCGCTCGAGGTGCACTTCCATGTTGCCGGTGCCCTTGAACTCTTCGTAGATCACGTCGTCCATGCGGCTGCCGGTCTCGATCAGCGCGGTGGCGATGATGGTCAGCGAGCCGCCTTCCTCCAGGTTGCGCGCGGCGCCGAAGAAGCGCTTCGGGCGCTGCAGCGCGTTGGCGTCCACGCCGCCGGTCAGCACCTTGCCCGAGGCCGGCACCACCGTGTTGTAGGCGCGCGCCAGGCGCGTGATGGAGTCCAGCAGGATCACCACGTCGCGCTTGAGCTCGACCAGGCGCTTGGCCTTCTCGATCACCATTTCGGCGACCTGCACGTGGCGGATGGCCGGTTCGTCGAAGGTCGACGCCACCACCTCGCCGCGCACCGAGCGCAGCATCTCGGTCACTTCTTCCGGGCGCTCGTCGATCAGCAGCACGAACAGGTCGGCTTCCGGATGGTTGTTGGCGATCGCGTGGGCGATGTGCTGCAGCATCACGGTCTTGCCCGACTTCGGCGAGGCCACCAGCAGCGCGCGCTGGCCGCGGCCGATCGGCGCGATCATGTCGATGATGCGGCCGGTGATGTTTTCCTCGGCGCGGATCTCGCGTTCGAGCGTGAGCGGCCGGTTCGGATGCAGCGGCGTCAGGTTCTCGAACATGATGCGGTTCTTCACCGCCTCGGGCGCCTGGCCGTTGACCTTGTCCACCTTCACCAGCGCGAAGTAGCGCTCGCCGTCCTTGGGGGTCCGCACCTCGCCTTCGATGGTGTCGCCGGTATGCAGGTTGAAGCGGCGGATCTGCGAAGGGCTGATGTAGATATCGTCCGTGCTCGCCAGGTACGACGTCTCGGGCGAGCGCAGGAAGCCAAATCCGTCAGGCAGGACTTCCAGCGTGCCGTCGCCAAAGATGGTTTCGCCCAGCTTGGCGCGCTTCTTCAGGATGGCAAACATCAGTTCCTGTTTGCGCATCCGCTGTGCGTTGTCGATCTCGAGGGTCGCGGCCATTTCGAGAAGCGCAGACACGTGAAGCGATTTGAGTTCTGTCAGGTGCATAGACGAGGGGTACAGAGGCGCCCGGACGGGCTGGACCTAAAGAGGGGGGAAGAAATGAGCGGACGCTCGGGGAAGTTGTTGGTGCCATCTTAGCACAATCCGGCCGGTGCGCCAGGGCTGGCGCACGCACGTCGGATTGTGGCGACAAACGGGGCCGCGCCTGGTGGCGCCGCGCCCCGCGCAATCGTCTTACAGATTGCCGTCGAGGAATGCGGTCAGCTGCGACTTGGACAGCGCGCCGACCTTCTGCGCGGCCACCGCGCCATTCTTGAACAGGATCAGCGTGGGGATACCGCGGATGCCGAACTTGGCCGGCACCTGCTGGTTCTCGTCGACGTTGATCTTGGCGATCTGCAGCTTCTCGCCGTAGTCCTTGGCCACTTCGTCCAGGATCGGGGCGATCATCTTGCACGGACCGCACCATTCGGCCCAGAAGTCGAGCAGGACAGGCTTGTCGGACTGGAGCACGTCGGCGTCGAAGGAGGCGTCGCTCACATACTTGATTTGTTCACTCATGGCGGAAAACCTCTGGTTTCGCTCTGTTGATTTTGAAGGCGGGATTTGCCGAACCGCTACATTACACGAGTTTGCGCATGCCCGTGGGCGGGCGCCTTACCCGGTGCCGGCAGTCCCGAGCGACGGGATGGCCGGCCAACGCGGATGTTGCTGATATGTTACCAGTTGCCTGGAATTCAATAGCGGCCCCGGCAGGCTGGCGGTGCGTTGCCGTACATGGCGCGAAGCCTTGCCGGCACGGTGGCACTTGGGGGACATTCTGCCCGGGAATGCCGGTGCCGTGGAGTGATTGTATTAATGGGCGCGAGAGCTTTTCTCAATCGCGCGCGGCCTTCGCATATGGCTCGCGCATGATTCGCGTATGAATTACCGAGCACACCGCGAAAGTGCCTGCGATCCGGCTTTTCGCTGTCCCGGAACAAGGTCCCGGGGAATGCGGCGCGTAGAATAGATAGAATCACGCGCTCCAGACAAGGCCACCAACCATGACGTCCGACCATTCTCCCAAGACCGATCCGCAGCAATCGCCCACCGTCGAGCACCTGAGCGACGCGCTGGACCACATCAACACCGCGGTCGAGCAGAACAGCATTGCCGGCGGGGCGGCCAGGGGCCTGCTGTTCAGCGTGATCGAGACGCTCGGCGCGCTGATCGGCGACCCCGACCTGCCCGAGCACGCGCGCTCCGGCTACCAGGGCCTGCTCGAGACCGCGCGCGAGATCCGCGCCCGCGTCGAGGGCGGCGGCCACTGAAGGCTGCGGGTATTTCCGGCATTCCCGGCTTGCGGGCGCAGGCGCCAGTGACGGCATCGTCCGTGCCCGCGGCGCGCGCCACGGACCGGTCGCCGTGCGCCCGGCGTTTCGCTTTTCCCGCCACGCCAGCTTCATGACCGCGCTGCAATTCCGGCCCGGCCCGGACTTCCTGCCGCAGGCCGCCGCCGCGGCCTGGTACTTCCTCGACCGCTGCGGCGGGCAGCAGGCCGCCGCGCACGTGGTGGTGCCCACCGCGGCGCAGATTCCCGGCGTGCGCCAGGCGCTCGACGCGGCCGCGCGCGCGGCCGGCGCGCCGCGCCTGCTGCCGCGCGTGCTCACGCTCGGCCACTGGCTGCTGGACCTGCCGCCCGAGGCGCAGCCGGTGCGTAGCCACGCGGCGCGGCTGCTCGCCGTGCAGCAGGCCATCCGCGCGCAGGACTGGCTGCGGCGCGCGTTCGGCGCGCAGACCGAGGCCGCCGCCTGGGGCCTGGCGCAGACGCTGCTCACGGTCAGCGACGAACTGAGCGCGCGCTGGCTCGACGACGACGCCATCCGCGACGACGAGATCGACGGCGACGACCGCGCGGCGCTGCTGCAAGGCGCGCTGGAGCGGACCTACGCCCATCTGTCGTCGCGCTTCCTCGGCGAGGAGGCGCGCATCGTGATGGCGTTCTGGCAGGCGCTGTCCGGCCCGGACGACCCTTTGCCGGCGCGCCGGCGCATGCTGCACCGGCTGGCCACGCACGTCGACGGCCCGGTCATCTGGCTCGGCCCCACGCCGCCCACGCCCATCGACGCAGCGTTCCTGCGCCAGGCCGCGGAACTGGTGCCGGTGATGCGCATCGGCTACGACTGGAGCGCGCAGGCGGACGATGCCGAAGCGGGCACGGCGCAGGAGGGCCCGGAACCCGGCGACTGGTACGACACGCTGCTCGCGCTGTGGCCCGAGGCGCGCCTGCCCGGCGCCGGCGAGCCCGCCGCGCGCCGCGCGCCGCCACGCGCATTGCCCGAAACGCGCCCGCGCGTGCGCGTGGTCGGCAGCGCGCGCTTCGAGGACGAGGCCGCGGCCGCGGCCAGCCAGCTGGTGGCGTGGCTCAACCAGGGCCGGCGCCACGTGGCGCTGGTCGCGCACGACCGCGTGGTGGCGCGCCGCGCGCGCGCCTTGCTCGCGCGCGCCGGCGCGCCGGTGCGCGACGAGACCGGCTGGAAGCTCTCCACCACGCGCGCCGCCGCCGCGCTGATGCGCTGGTTCGACCTGCTCAACCAGGACGGTGACACCGCGGCGCTGCTCGACCTGCTCAAGAGCCCGTTCTGCCTGCCGGACTTCCCCGCGCGCGGCGCCGCCATCGCCGCGCTCGAGCAGCGGATCCGCCGCGACGGCATCAGCGGCGGCTGGCGCCGCCTGCAGCAGCGTTTCGCGCCCGACGCCCGGCGCGAGACCGCGGCCGGCAACGTCGACAACGCGGACGATGCCGCCGGCGGGGAGGATGCCCGCCACGCCGCGCGCCAGGCCGCCTGCGAACTGGTGCAGCGGCTCGCCGCCGAGGCCGGCGCGTGGCCGCGCGGCCGGACGCAGCAGCCGGTGTCCACCTGGCTCGAACGGCTCGACGCCACGCTCGACGCGCTCGCCATGCGCGCGGCGCTGGCCGCCGACGATGCCGGCCGCCAGCTGCTCGACGCGCTGGCGCGCCTGGCCGACCTGCCGCACGACGAAACCGGCGCGGCCGCCACGCTCGACCTGGCGGAATTCCGCTCGATGCTCTCGGCGCTGCTCGAATCGGTGGCCTACAAGGAGCCCTCGGCCAGCGGCGCCGCGCGCATCACCATCCTGCCGCTCAACGGCGCGCGCATGCGCCGCTTCGACGGCGTGGTGGTGGTCGGCTGCGACGACGCGCAACTGCCGTCGAGCGCGGCCGAGCTGATGTTCTTCTCCAACCAGATGCGCCGCGAGCTGGCGCTGGAAGACCGCGAGATCCGCTTCGCCCAGCAGGCGCGCGACCTGGCCGAAGTGCTGCTCAACAACGACGACGTGGTGCTGACCTGGCAGCGCCTGGGCGCGCGCGGCGAGCCCAAGCACGTGTCGGGCTGGATCGAGCGGCTCGGCGCGCTGTGCTCGCGCGCCGGCGCGCCGATCGAGGCGAGCGCCTTGCCGGCGCTGCACGAGACCTTCGCCGAAGCGGGCGGCATGCCGGCGCCGGCCGCCGCGGAGCTGGTGCCCGCGCGCTGGAGCGCGCAGGCGTACAACATGCTGCGCCGCTGTCCCTACCAGTTCTTCGCCGGGCGCATGCTCGGCCTGGCCGGGCTGGAAGTGGTCAGCGACGATCTGGAGAAGCGCGACATCGGCGAGCTGCTGCACCGCATCCTGCTGCGCTATCACCGCGAGGCCGGCGAGGACGGCCTGCGCCACGACGACGCGCGCCTGGCGCGGCTGCGCGAGATTTCCGACCACGAATTCGGCGCGCTGATGCGCGAGGACGGCAACGCCATCGGCTACTACCGCCGCTGGTGCGAGGTGCTGCCGTCCTACGTGGCGTGGCAGGCCGAGCGCGAGGCGCAGGGCTGGTTCTGGGACGGCGGCGAGATCGACGCCACCGTCGACCTGCCCATGCCCGACGGCCAGCCGCTGCGCGTCAACGGCCGCATCGACCGGCTCGACCGCGCGCGCGACGGCAGCCGCGCCGTGCTGGACTACAAGACGCAGAGCGTGCTGCGCCTCAAGCGCAAGGTCGACGACGTGGAAGAGGACTGCCAGCTGCCGTTCTACGGCCTGCTGCGCGCCGACGTGCGCGTCGGCAGCTGGGTGGCGCTGGAAGGCACGAAGGACGGCCCGCCCGCGGCCCAGCGCGAAGTCGGCCTGCCCGATTTCGACGCCGCCGTGGCCTGGCTGGAGCGCCAGCTGCGCGAGGACGTGATGCGCCTGCGCCGGGACGCGCCGCTGCCGGCCTTCGGCGATGCCGGCGCGTGCACCTACTGCACCGCGCGCGGCCTGTGCCGCAAGGGCTTCTGGGAAAGCACGGCGCTGCCGCCGCAGGTGGGAGGCCGCGCATGAGCGCGCACGCCTATCTGCGCGACGGCGCGCCGGTCGCCGAAGCCGAGTTCACGCGCGCGGCCTGCGACCCCGCCGCCTCGGTGGTGGTGGAGGCCTGCGCCGGCAGCGGCAAGACCTGGCTGCTGGTGGCGCGCCTGCTGCGCCTGCTGCTGGCCGGCGCCGCGCCGCACGAGATCCTCGCCATCACCTTCACGCGCAAGGCCGCCGAGGAAATGCGCGAGCGCCTGCTCGAAGTGCTGGCCCAGCTGGCGCGCGACGACGACGACGCGGTGATCGCCGCGCTGGTCCAGCGCGGCCTGTCCGCCGACGCCGCGCGCGCCGCGCTGCCGCGCGCGCGCGGCCTGCACGCGCAGGTGCTGGCCGCGCCGGGGCGCATGGCCATCGACACCTTCCACGGCTGGTTCGGCACGCTGCTGCGCGGCGCGCCGCTGGCCTCGGGCATCGTGCCCGGCGCCACGCTGCGCGAGGACGCATTGCGCATGAAGCGCGAGGCCTGGGCGCCGTTCTGGCAGGCGCTGGCCACGCCGCCGTATGCCGAGCTGCGCGCCGCCTTCGAGCAACTGGTGGACGCCATCGGCGAGTTCCAGGCGCGCGCGCTGCTGGACGCGATGTTCCATGCGCGCAGCGAGTGGTTCGCCTTCAAGGAAAGCGCCGATCCCGCCGAAGCGCTGGCCGCCGATCTCGGCGACGACGCGCGCGTCGACGTGCTGCCCGAAGTGCTGGCCGACGACGCCTGGCTCGACGCCTGCCAGGACATGGCCTCGCAACTGGGCCGCGGCGGCAAGACCGAGCAGGCCCATGCCGCGCGGCTGGCGGACGCGGTCATGGCGATCCGCGCGTGGCGCGAGGGCGGGGCGGCGGACGGCGCGCCGGCCGAGCGCGCCTTCGCGGTCCTGCGCGATGCGTTCTTCACCGCCGCCGGCAAGCCGCGCTCGCTGCGCGCGACCGCCGCGCTGACCAAGGCGCTCGGCGGCGAGGCCGCGGTCGAGGCGTTCGTGGCCGCGCACGGCGAGCGCTGCGCCGCGCTCGAACAGGTGGCGCAGCGCCGCTGCGAGGCCGCCGTGCTGGCCGTCAACCTCGCGCTCTACCGCCTCGGCGACGCATTGCTGACGCGCTACCAGCATCACAAGTCCGAGCAGCGCGCGATGGACTTCGCCGACCTCGAATGGCTGGCCGCGCGGCTCATGCGCGACGAGGAAACCGCCACCTACCTGCAGGTGCGGCTCGACGCGCGCTATCGCCACCTGCTGCTCGACGAATTCCAGGACACCAACCCGCTGCAGTGGCGCATCCTGCAAGGCTGGCTGGCCGGCTACGCGGGCCTCGGCGAGCGGCCCTCGGTATTCCTCGTGGGCGACCCCAAGCAGTCCATCTACCGTTTCCGCCGCGCCGACGCGCGCCTGTTCCAGACCGCCAGCGAGATGCTGCAGGCCGCGTTCGGCGCCACCGTGCTGCGCACCAACCGCACCCGCCGCAACCGGCCCGAGGTGCTTGAGTGGGTCAACGCGGTGTTCGATGCCGCGCGCGCCGACGGCCGCTATCCGCTGTTCGAGACGCAGACCACCGCGCTCGAAGAGCCGGGCGGCCCGGTATGGCTGCTGCCGCTGGTCGAGCCCGAAGCGGAGGCGGCGGAAGATGCCGGGGAAGATGCCGGAGGTGCGGAGGCGGCCGAAGACGGCGCGCTGGAAACCGCCGCCATCCACCGCGACACGCTGACCCAGCCGCGCCGGCACGAAGGCGACTCGCTGCGCCTCGAAGAAGGCCGGCGCGTGGCGGCGTGGCTGCGCCACGTCCGCGCCACCGTGCCGGTGGCCGAAGGCGGCGGCACGCGCCCGGCGCGCTGGAGCGATTTCCACATGCTGGTGCGCCGCAAGACCTATCTGGCGGAATACGAGCGCGCCTTCCGCGAGGCCGGCATTCCGTGCCTGAGCCCGCGTCGCGGCGGCCTGCTGGCCACGCTCGAGGCGCTCGACCTGTCGGCGCTGCTGGCCTTCCTGATGACGCCGGAGTCCGACCTCGACCTCGCCCACGTGCTCAAGAGCCCGCTGGTCGGCGCCACCGACGAAGACCTGATCGCCATCGCGCAGCAGGTGCAGGCGCAGGAGCCGCGCCCGGGCTGGTGGGCCTGCCTGCGCGGGCAGGGCCTGCCGGAGTTCGCCAGCGCGGCGCTGCGCGACGGCGTGGCGCGCCTGCGGCACTGGCTGGAAGTCGCGCCGCACCGGCCCGTGCACGACCTGATCGACCACATCTATCACGGCGGCGAGGTGCGCCGGCGCTATGCCGAGGCCGCGCCCGCCGACATCCGCGACCAGGTGCTGGCCAATCTCGACGCTTTCCTCAAGCTCTCGCTCGACCTCGACGGCGGGCGCTATCCGAGCCTGCCCAAGTTCATCGACGAATTGCAGGAGATCCGCCGCGGCGAAGAGGGCGAAAGCCCCGACGAAGGCGGCATGGCGGACCGCGCCGAAGAAGGCGATGCCGATGCGGCCGATGCGGCGGACAGCGCGCTCGACGCCGTGCACATCCTCACCGTGCACGCCGCCAAGGGCCTGGAGGCGCCGTTCGTGGTGCTGCTCGACGCCAACCACAGCGAGCCCGCCGCCGACAACGGCGGCATCCTGATCGACTGGCCGCCGTCGTCGCCGGTGCCGGTGCATTTTTCCGCCTACGGCAAGCGCAGCACGCGCGGGCTGGCGCGCGCGCCGCTGTTCGAGGCCGAGGCCGCGCTGGCCGAGCGCGAGAACTGGAACCTGCTCTACGTGGCCATGACGCGCGCGTGCCAGGGCCTGCTGGTGAGCGGCGTGAAAGGGCGCGCCGCGCGCGGCGCCGAGGGCGAAGGCAACCGCGAGATCGCCGGGAGCTGGTACGTGCGCCTGCAGTCGGCCGGCACGGGCGCGCCGGTGGAGGCGTTCCCGCCGGCGACGGCCGGCGACGACGCCTGGCAGCGGCCCGGCCACGACGCGCGCGTGCGCTATGCCGATTTCCGCGAGCGCTACCGCGAGGCGGCGGACACGCTGGTGCCGGCCTACGAATGGGAAGACGAGGACGCGGCGCGGGATGACGTCGAAGAGGACAGCCACGCCATCGTCTTCGACGCCGAGGCGGCGCGCCACGGCGAACTGATCCACGCGCTGGTCGAGCGCATCACGCGCTATCCCGAGGCGTTCGAAGCGTTGCCCGGGCCGGACGTGGTGATGCGCTGGTTCCCGCTGGCCGGCGGCGGCGATGCGCAGGCGCGCGCGCAGTGGCGGGCCCAGGCCGAGGCCGCCATCGGCGCGGCGCGGCGCATGCTGGAAGCGCCCGCGCTGCGCCCGCTGCTGTTCCCGCAGGACGCGCGCAGCGCGCGCAACGAGGTCGAGCTATATGACGCGCGCGGCCGCCTGCTGCGCATCGACCGGCTGGTGGAGTTCGACGAGCGCGTGGTCATCGTCGACTACAAGCTGCGCCTGCTGCCGCAGGAGCACGCGGCCTACGCGCAGCAGCTCGCGCGCTACGTGGCGGCGGTCAGGCCGATGTTCCCGGGGCGGCGCGTCGAGGCCGGCGTGGCCACGGCCGACGGGGAGTGGATCGCGGCGGATGCATTGCAGGTTCCGCGCCAGGGGGCATTGTTCTAGACTTGTCCTGTGTCATGACGCGCGGCTTGCCATGCGCGGCACAATAGCCGCACCGGTGCGCAGGGCGCAACGCGCGGACGCGGCCGGGGAACTGCCGGGGAGCGAATGACCGGGGGACGAATGGCTTTGCCGGGAAGTCCTGCGGCGCGGATTCCGCGGGGAAGGACCTGGCGACAGGGTTCGTGAGCGGGTCCGGCGGAAGATCCGGCAAGAAGGCAGAAGACAGGGGAATAGCGGAATAGCGGAATAGGGGGACGAGCCTGACCCTCGGCACTGGCGGAAAACGGCTGTGGCTGCTTCGTTCCCGACCTGACCAGGTTGACCGCGCCGCCATGCGAGGAGGCCCGTCCGGTGCGCATTGTAACCCAGTGCGGGCGGGCCCGCCTATTTCCCGTGAAATTGACCCGGCAAGCCGCATGGCCGGCCCGGGCCGGTACTACAGTGGAACCGTGCCGGCGCGGCGCGCAGGGCCGCCACCACAACCAGCGAGACCAGCGATGAACGCCAAAGACCAGATGCTCCACGCCACCTTGCCGCCGCAAGACATCTCCACCGAAGTCCTGCTGGAGAAATACGCCAAGGGCGAGGAGGCCAGCGTTGCCGACGTGCGCCTGCGCGTGGCGCGCGCGCTGGCCGAGGCCGAGGCCCCGACCGAGCGCGAGCAGTGGGCCGGGCGCTTCCTGTGGGCGCAGGAGCAGGGCTTCGTGCCGGCGGGGCGCATCGCCTCGGCGGCCGGCACGCGCATCGAGGCCACGCTGATCAACTGCTTCGTGCAGCCGGTCGGCGATTCGGTGTCCGACGCGCGCGGCGGCAAGCCCAGCATCTACACCGCGGTGGCGCAGGCCGCCGAGACCATGCGGCGCGGCGGCGGGGTGGGCTACGATTTCTCCGCGATACGGCCGGCCGGCGCGCTGGTGCGCGGCACGCATTCGCGAGCCTCGGGGCCGGTCTCGTTCATGAAGGTGTTCGACGCATCGTGCGCCACGGTGGAGTCGGCCGGCTCGCGCCGCGGCGCGCAGATGGGCGTGCTGCGCTGCGACCACCCGGACATCGAGACCTTCATCCACGCCAAGGACCGCGGCGACCTGACCAATTTCAACATCTCGATCGGCGTGAGCGACGACTTCATGCGCGCGGTCGAGGCCGACGGCGAGGTCGAGCTGATCCACGAGGCCGAGCCCGCCGCCGAGGCCATCGCCGCCGGCGCGTACCGGCGCGGCGACGGCCAGTGGGTCTACCGCCGCGTGCCGGCCCGGCAGCTGTGGGACCAGGTGATGCAGGCCACCTACGACCACGCCGAGCCCGGCATCCTGTTCCTCTCGCACATCAACGACGACAACAACCTCTATTACTGCGAGCGCATCGAGGCCACCAACCCGTGCGCGGAGCAGCCGCTGCCCGCCTACGGCTGCTGCTGCCTCGGCTCCATCGACCTGACCCGCTTCGTGCGCCAGCCGTTCGCCGCGGACAGCCGCTTCGACTTCGACGCCTTCGCCGAGGTCGTGCGGCTGGCCGTGCGCATGCTCGACAACGTGCTCGACGTCACCTTCTGGCCGCTGCCCGAGCAGCAGGCCGAGGCCCAGGCCAAGCGCCGCGTCGGCCTGGGCTTCCTCGGGCTGGGCAGCGCGCTGGTGATGCTGGGCATCCGCTACGACGCCGAGGCCGGCCGCGCGCTGGCCGCGCGCGTCGCCGAGGTGCTGCGCGACACGGCCTACCAGGCCTCCGCCGCGCTGGCGCGCGAGAAGGGCGCCTTCCCGCAGTTCAAGGCCGATGAATACCTGGCCAGCGGCTTCGCCCGGCGGCTGCCGCCGGCGCTGCGCGAGACGATCGCGCGCGACGGCATCCGCAACTCGCACCTGCTTTCGGTCGCGCCCACCGGCACCATCACGCTGGCCTTCGCCGACAATGCCTCGAACGGCATCGAGCCGGCCTTCTCGTGGACCTACAACCGCCGCAAGCGCATGCCGGACGACACCTACCAGGTGTTCGAGGTGGCCGACCACGCCTGGCGGCTGTACCGCCATCTCGGCGGCGACATGGCGCGGCTGCCGGACAGCTTCGTCACCGCGCTGCAGATGTCCGCGCTCGACCACATGAAGATGCTCGAGGCGGTGCAGCCCTACATCGACACCAGCATCAGCAAGACCGTCAACGTGCCGGAGGACTATCCCTACGAGGCCTTCCGCAACCTCTACCTCGATGCCTGGCGCGCCGGGCTCAAGGGCCTGGCCACCTACCGCCCCAACAGCGTGCTCGGCGCGGTGCTGTCGGTGACGCCCGCCGCGCCGGCCGCGCCCGCCGCCGGGGCGCCGGCCGACGACCCGCTGCGCAAGCCGTTCGAGAGCCGCCCCGTGGGCGACCTCGAAGGGGTGACGTCCAAGGTCGAGTACATGACCTACGAGGGCCACAAGACGGTCTACCTCACCGTCAACTTCATGCGCGTGGCCGGCGTGCTGGACGGCAAGCCGGTGGCGGTGGAGCGGCCGGTGGAATTCTTCATGCCGGCCGGCCAGCGCAACGACGGCCAGCAGTGGATCACTTCCACCATGCGCCTGCTGTCGATGGTGGCGCGCTCGGGCGGCTCGATCGCCAAGGCGCTGGCCGATATGCGCAACGTGGTGTGGGACAAGGGCACGGTGCGCTACGGCACGCTGCAGCGCCAGGACGGCAGCGAGGCGCCGCGCTTTCATGACTCCGAGGTGGCGGCGATCGGCTACGCGCTGCAGCGCATCCTGATCAAGCGCGGCTTCCTCGATGCCGACGGCGTGCAGGTGCCGGTGGCGGCGCTTGCCGCGCGCCTGGCCGCGCAGGAAGCGGGCGGGGGCGCCGGCCCCGGCGCGCAGGACGCGGCCGCCGGCCAGCCCGCCGGCGCGGGCGCCCGGCCGTCAGCCGGCCTCGGGCTGGGCCTTGGCTCGGGCAAGACCTGCCCCGAATGCGGCGCCCATGCGCTGCACAAGGTCGACGGCTGCGCCAAGTGCGCCAACTGCGGCTACGTGGGGGAGTGCGGCTAGCCGGATCGCCCCGGGCGCGGCCGGCGGCGCCCGATCCGCCGCGGATGCGCGCGCGCCGCCGCCGATCGTCCCTGACGGGCGGCCGCCTTTTGCTACAATCGCCGCCATGAGTTATCAAGTGCTAGCGCGCAAATGGCGCCCCCGGGATTTCACCACGCTGGTCGGCCAGGAGCACGTGGTCCGCGCGCTCACGCACGCGCTGGAGCAACAGCGCCTGCACCACGCCTACCTGTTCACCGGCACGCGCGGGGTCGGCAAGACCACGCTGTCGCGCATCCTGGCCAAGGCGCTCAACTGCGTCGGCCCTGACGGCCGCGGCGACATCACCGCGCAGCCGTGCGGGGTGTGCAAGGCCTGCACCGAGATCGACAGCGGGCGCTTCGTCGACTACATCGAGATGGACGCGGCCTCCAACCGCGGCGTCGACGAGATGGCGTCGCTGCTGGACAAGGCGGTCTACGCGCCGACCGCGGGGCGCTTCAAGGTCTACATGATCGACGAAGTGCACATGCTGACCAACCACGCCTTCAACGCCATGCTGAAGACGCTGGAAGAGCCGCCCGCGCACGTCAAGTTCATCCTCGCCACCACCGACCCGCAGAAGATCCCGGTCACGGTGCTGTCGCGCTGCCTGCAGTTCAACCTCAAGCAGATGCCGCCGGGCCACATCGTCAGCCACCTCGACCACATCCTGGGCGAGGAAGGCATCGCGCGCGACGCCAACGCGCTGCGCCTGCTGGCGCAGGCCGCGCACGGCTCGATGCGCGACGCGCTGTCGCTGACCGACCAGGCCATCGCCTACAGCGCCGGCCAGGTGTCCGAGGCCGCCGTGCGCGGCATGCTCGGCGCCATCGACCAGAGCTACCTGGTCCAGCTGCTCGACGCGCTGGCCGCCGAGGACGGCGCCGCCATGCTGGCGGTGGCCGACGGCATGGCCGACCGCAGCCTGTCGTTCGCGGGCGCGCTGCAGGATCTGGCCTCGCTGCTGCACAAGATCGCGCTGGCCCAGGCGGTGCCCGCCTCGGTGCAGGAAGAATGGCCGGAAGCCGCCGAGGTGCGCCGCCTGGCCGCCGCCTTCGACGCGCAGGAAGCGCAGCTGTTCTACCAGATCGCCAATCTCGGCCGCAGCGAGCTGGCGCTGGCGCCGGACGAATACGCCGGCTTCACCATGACGCTGCTGCGCATGCTGGCGTTCCGCCCGTCGGCCAGCCCGGCGGCGCCGGCGCAGGGCGGCGGGCAGCAGGCCCGGTCCGCCCGTGGCGCCGCCGCGCCCGCCGGCCGCGTGGCCGCCGATGCGGCCGCCGCCACGGCTGCGGCGGCGCCTGCCGCCGTCGTCGCTCCTGCTGTTGCTGTCGTTGCGTCCACTGCGCCCGCGCCTGCTGTCGCGCCGGCCGCGCCGGCCGTGCACTCGCTGCGCCCGCCGGCCGCCGCGCCGGCGCCCGCCGCCAGCCAGCCCGCGCCCGCGCCCGCGCGCCCGCCCGAACCGGCGCCGGCGCAGCCCGCTGCGGCAGCGGCCGCCGCCGCGCCCGCCGCCACGGCGCCGCTGTCGCCGGCGCGCGCCGCGCTGGCCGCCGCGCGCCAGGCTTCCGCCGCGCGCGGCGGCAGTCCGCGCATGACGCCGGCTGCCATGCCGCCTTCCGCGCCTGCCGCGCCCGCCGCGCGCGCGCCGGCGGCCCAGCCGCTGCGCCCGCCCGGCCCGGCCGCCGCCGCGGTGCGGCCCGCGCCGCCCGCTCCGGCTCCGGCCCGCGCCGGGTCGCCCGAGCGCCGCGCGCCGGCCGCCGCGTCTGCCGAAGTCGCCGAAGCCGCCGAAGCCGCCAATCACGGTCCGTCGGACGAGGTCCCGCCGTGGGAGTTCGCCGGCAGTAGCGACGTGCCGCCGTGGGAAGACCTGCCGCCGGACCTGCCGGTCATCGGCCCCTACGACAGCGATCCCGAACCCATGCCCATGCGGCAGGCCGCGCCGCGCCGCGAGCCGTCGCGTCCGTCCGCGCAATCGGCGCAATCGGCACAGCCCGCTCCCGCCGCCGCGCCGGCGGAAGCGGCCGCGCCGGTGCGCCTGGCGCCGCCCAGGCCGCCCGTGGCCGGCGAGGACGGCACGCCGCCGGTGTTTACCGGCGCCTGGCCGGCGCTGGCCGCCAGCCTGCCGCTCAAGGGCCTGGCGCAGCAGCTTGCCTACCAGAGCGAACTGGTGCAGGTGGTGGGGCGCACCTTCCACCTGCGCGCGCCGGTGGCGCCGATCACCGAGGCCGGCGTGGTCGAGCGCCTGCAGCAGACGTTGTCGGAGCAGCTTGGCACCGAGGTGCGCGTGCAGTGCGAGATCGGCGCGGTCGCGGACACCGCGGCGGCGGCCGATGCGCAGGCCCGCGCCGAGCGCCAGCGCGAGGCCGAGGCCACCATCGGGGAGGACCCGTTCGTGCAAGGCTTGCTGCGCGAGTTCGGCGGCCATATCCTGCCGGGATCGATCCAGCCACGCGCGGCCTGACCACCTGCCGCGCCACCGTTTCTTTTTATGACGGGCCGCCGGCGCCCATGACGCGCGGCGGCCCGTGGTTTCCATCCAACACGCTATCAGGAGCTTTCCATGATGAAGGGTCAACTGGCCGGGCTGATGAAACAGGCCCAGCAGATGCAGGAGAACATGAAGAAGATGCAGGAGCAGCTTGCCCTGATCGAGGTCGAGGGCCAGTCCGGCGCCGGCCTGGTCAAGGTGGTCATGACCTGCAAGAACGACGTCAAGCGCGTCACCATCGACCCCAGCCTGCTGGCCGAGGGCGAGGACAAGGAACTGCTGGAAGACCTGGTGGCGGCCGCCTTCAACGACGCGGTGCGCAAGGCCGAGGCGACCACGCAGGAAAAGATGGGCTCGATGACGTCCGGCCTGCCGCTGCCGCCGGGCTTCAAGATGCCGTTCTGAGCCAGGCACGCGCAAGGAAGCCGGCAATGAGTCTCGAATCCGCACCGCATCGCGCGCCGCCGGCGGGCATGGTGGTGTTCGCCGGCGGAGGCGTCGCTTGAAGAACGCGCCCCCGATTTCGCTGCAGGCGCTGATCGAAGCGCTGCGGGTCCTGCCCGGCGTGGGCCCCAAGTCCGCGCAGCGCATGGCCTACCACCTGCTGCAGCACGACCGCGACGGCGCGCGCAAGCTCGGCGACGCGCTGCGCGGCGCGGCCGACGGCATCAAGCACTGCTCGCGCTGCAACACCTTCACCGAGCAGGAAATCTGCTCGACCTGCCTGGACGAGCGGCGCGACGCCTCGCTGCTGTGCGTGGTGGAAACGCCGTCCGACCAGGCCATGATCGAGCAGACCCTGACCTACCGCGGCCAGTATTTCGTGCTGATGGGCCGGCTCTCGCCGCTGGACGGCGTGGGCCCGCGCGAGATCCACCTGGACCGGCTGCTGGCGCGCGCCACCGACCCGGCGCTGGGCGGGCCGGTGTCCGAGGTGATCGTCGCCACCAACTTCACCAGCGAGGGCGAGGCCACCGCGCACTACGTGGGCGAGATGCTCAAGGCGCGCGGGCTCAAGGTCACGCGCCTGGCGCGCGGCGTGCCGGTGGGCGGCGAGCTCGAGTACGTGGATGCCGGCACCATCGCCCGCGCGGTGATGGACCGGCGCTCGGTGTAAGCGCGCCGCCAGCGCATGCGCATGAATCTCGCCCGTTTCGATCTGGTCACGCTGGGTCTGTTCGTCGCCGTGGCGCGCCAGGGCAGCATCTCGGCGGGCGCGCGCCAGTCCCATTTGGCGGTGGCGGCGGCCAGCAAGCGCATCTCCGACCTGGAGGCCGCGGTCGGCGCGCCGCTGTTCTTCCGCCATGCCGCCGGCGTGCAGCTGACCGAGGCCGGGCAGGCCTGCTTCCACCACGCGCTCACCGTCCTGCAGGACGTCGAGCGCATGGCCGGCGTGATGTCGGACTACGCCAGCGGCGTGCGCGGGCAGGTGCGCGTGTGCGCCAATACCTCGGCCATCACGCAGTTCCTGCCCGACGACCTCGCCAGCTTCATGGCGCTGCATCCCACCATCCGCATCGAGCTCGAAGAGCAGAACAGCAGCGAGATCGTGGCCGCGCTGGTGGAAAACCGCGCCGACGTCGGCATCTTCGCCGACCGCACCCCGAGCGCGGGGCTGGTCACGGTGGAGTACCGCCAGGACGAGCTGGTGGTGGTCACGCCGCCGGGCCACCCGCTGGCCGAGCGCGGCCCGGTGCGCTATGCCGACACCCTCGAATACGACTTCGTCAGCCTGCCGCAGGTGACTTCGCTGGCCGCGCGCCTGCTCGAGGAAAGCAGCCGGCTGGAGCGGCCGTTCCGCCTGCGCATCCAGGTGCGCAGCTTCGATGCCATGTGCCGCATGGTGATGGCGGGCTTGGGCGTGGGCGTGCTGCCGCGCATCGCGGCCGAGCCGCACGTGCAGTCGATGGGCCTGTCGCTGGTGGCGCTGCAGGACGCCTGGGCGCGCCGCACGCTGCTGATCGGCATGCGCGACCCGGCCGGGCTGACGGTGTCGGCGCGCCTGCTCATCACGCATCTCTGCGGCGACCGCGCCCCTTTCTGACGCCCCCGCCTTTCGCGTTCCAAGAAGGCCCGCTTCTCCGAATGCCGATTCCGCCATGCGCGCGGCTGGGGCACACTGCGTCGAAACAAGGCGTGGCGCCGGCGCGATCGTCAGCGCGGCCCGCCGCAATCGAAATGCATGGAGACCCCGCACATGGCGCGACAGATTCTAGAGGGCATCCGGGTCCTGGAACTCGGACAACTGATTGCCGGCCCCTTCGCCGCCAAGACCCTGGCCGATTTCGGCGCGCAGATCGTCAAGGTCGAGCCGCCCGGGCAGGGCGACCCGCTGCGCAAATGGCGCATGCTGCATGGCGACACCTCGGTGTGGTGGGAAGCGCAGTCGCGCAACAAGCAGTCGATCTGCATCGACCTGCGCCAGGCCGAGGGCCAGGCCGTGGTGCGCCGCCTGGCCGCCGAGGCCGACGTGCTGATCGAGAACTTCCGCCCCGGCACGATGGAGAAATGGGGCCTGGGCTACGACACGCTGAGCGCCGACAACCCCGGCCTCATCATGGTGCGGGTCTCGGGCTACGGCCAGACCGGCCCGAAGAAGGACGAACCCGGCTTCGCCGCGGTGGCCGAGGCCATGAGCGGGCTGCGCCACCTGACCGCCGAGCCCGGCCGCGCGCCGGTGCGCGCGGGCCTGTCGCTGGGCGACACCATCGCCGGCCTGCACGGCGCGCTGGGCGTGCTGCTGGCGCTGTACGAGCGCGACGCGCGCGGCGGCAAGGGGCAGGTCATCGACGTGGCCCTGTATGAATCGCTGTTCAACCTGAGCGAGAGCCTGCTGCCGGAATACTCCGCGTTCGGCGCGGTGCGCCAGCCGGCCGGCGGCGCGTTGCCGGGCATCGCGCCGTCCAACGCCTATCCGTGCGCCAGCGGCGAGTACGTGCTGGTGGCGGCCAACGGCGACGCCATCTTCAAGCGCCTGATGCATGCGCTGGGCCGCGCCGACCTCGCCGAGGACCCGGCACTCGCGCGCAACGACGGGCGCGTGCAGCGCGTCGAGGAGATCGACGCCGCCATCGCGGCCTGGACCCGCGCCCACAGCGTGGAGGACGCGCTGGCCGTGCTCCGGCAGGCCGAGGTGCCGTCGGGCCGCATCTACACCGTCAAGGACATCGCCGAAGACCCGCACTACCGCGCGCGCGGCGTGATCGAGAGCGTGACCTCGGCCGCCGGGCTGACCGTGGAAGTGCCGGGCATCATCCCCAAGCTGTCGGCCAGCCCGGGCGCCATCCACGACCGCGCGCCCGCGCTGGGCGAGCATACCGACGCGGTGCTGGCGCAGGCGGGCTTCGATGCCGCCACCATCGCCGACCTGCGCGCGCGCGGGGTGGTGGCATGAGCGCCGCCACGTTCGCCGCTTCCGCCGCCTCCGCCGGCCCGGCCCGCATCGAGATCAACGAGGTGGCGCCGCGCGACGGCCTGCAGATCGAGCCGGTGGTGGTGCCGACCGACGCCAAGGTGGCCTTCCTCGACGCGCTGTCCGCGTGCGGCTTTGCCCGCATCGAGGCGACCTCCTTCACCTCCGCCAAGGCGATTCCCGCGCTGGCCGATGCCGAGGCCGTCATGCACCGCATGGCGCGCGCGCCCGGCGTGCGCTACACCGCGCTGGTGCCCAACCTGCGCGGCATGGAGCGCGCGCTGTCGTGCCGGCCCGACGAGCTCAACCTCGTGATGTCGGCCAGCGAGACGCACAACCGCGCCAACCTGCGCATGACGCGCGCGCAGTCGCAGGCGCAACTGCTGGCGATGATCGCGGCGGCGGGGCAGGCCGGCGTGCCGGTCAATGTCTCGCTGTCCACGGTGTTCGGCTGCCCGTTCGAAGGCGAGGTCGACGCGGACGCGGTGATGGCGCTGGCGGCATCGTTCGCCGCCGCCGGCGCGGCCGGCATCACGCTGTGCGACACCACCGGCATGGCCTATCCCACGCAGGTCGCCGCGCTGTGCGAGCGCTTCCGGCGCGAGCTGCCGCAGGCCGGCCTGACCATCCACCTGCACAACACGCGCGGCATGGGCCTGGCCAACGCGCTGGCCGCGTGGCAGGCCGGCGTGGCGCGCTTCGACGCCGCCGCCGGCGGCCTGGGCGGCTGCCCCTACGCGCCCGGTGCGAGCGGCAACGTCAGCACCGAGGAACTGGTGCACATGTTCGCTTCGATGGGCGTGGACACCGGCGTGGACCTCGGCCGCCTGCTCGAGGTGGTGGCGGGGCTGCCGGAGCTGGTGCGGCGCGACACGCCGAGCCAGTTGCTGAGCGCCGGCCCGCGCCTGCGCACGCACCAGCCGCCGGCCTGGATGGCGGCGCATTTCGCCGCGCAGGAAGCCGCGCAGCAGGCATTGCAGCAGGCACCGCAAGCACCGCACGAAGATTTGCGGAACGGTTCGCAGGACGGTGCGCGGCGCTGAGCGGCGCGCGCCGGAGATTCGCCGCATCACCCCGTAGCAACGGGCGCGCACCGCGCGGCGAGGGCCGCCGCGGGCGCAAGACCAGATCAAGACCAACACGCATCAGGCAGGAGACACCCATGTCCAGCATCCAGGCATTTGCCGCCGCACGTTCGCCGCTTTCCCACACCCGCGCGCCGCGCGGCGCCTCGGCCGCGCGCCGCAGGGCGCTCGGCGCCGCCGCCGCGCTCGCCGTGGCGGGCCTGGCCGGCACGTCGGCCTTCGCGCAGGACGGCGCCTGGCCGCAGCGGCCGGTCACGCTGGTGGTCTCGGCCGCAGCCGGCGGCACCACCGATCTCGCCGCGCGCATGATTTCCGAGCCGCTGGCCAAGGCCCTCGGCCAGCCGGTGGTGGTGGACAACCGGCCCGGCGGCTCGGGCGGCATCGCCGCGCAGGTGGTGGCGCGCGCCAAGCCGGATGGCTACACCCTGCTGGTGCAGTATTCCGGCTACCAGGTCATCACGCCGCTGCTGACCAAGACCGCGTGGGACCCGGTCAAGGACTTCGCGCCGGTGGCCAACCTGCTGTCCGCGCCGCAGGTGCTGGTGGTGCGGCCGAGCCTGCCGGTCAAGTCGCTCAAGGAACTGGTGGCCTACGCCAAGGCCAATCCCGACAAGCTCAACTACGCGTCGTCGGGCAACGGCTCGCTGCAGCACGTCTCGACCGAGCTGCTCAACCAGATGGCCGGCATCCGCATCACCCATGTGCCATACAAAGGCACGGGCCCGGCCATGACCGACCTGCTGGGCGGCTCGGTCGACCTCACCATCACCACGCCGCCGCCGCTGATGGGGCATATCCAGGGCGGCAAGCTGCGCCCGCTGGTCGTGACCAGCAAGCAGCGCCTGCCCAGCCTGAAGGACGTGCCCTCGGCGCCCGAGGCCGGTTATCCCGACCTCGACGTGTCGTCGTGGTTCGCCATGTACGCGCCGGCCGGCACGCCCAGGCCCATCGTCGACAAGCTGGCCGGCGAGATCGAACGCATCATGCAGACCGAGGCCTTCCGCAAGAAGGCCGAGGAGCTCGGCGCCGAGGCGAAGTTCATGGGGCCGAAGCAGCTCGATGCCTACCAGCGCGGCGAGCTGGCGCGCTGGGCCAAGGTGATCAAGTCCGCCGACATCCACGCCGAGTGAGGCTGGCGGGCCGCGGCGGGCTGCCGGCAGCCCGTCGAAAGCCCGTCGAAAGGCATGTCCTGTATGCTGGCCGCCGCACGCGGCATAGGTGTTGGTCCCGATGCGGGCATGCGCCGCATCCGCTAGCATCGCAGCTTGCCGCTGCGCGGCACTGCGCCGCGGAGACAACGGGCAGAACGAGCGGGCAGGACGAGCGGATAGAACAGGTAGGAGAAAGCAATGTATAACAAGAAATTCTGGAAGCAGGCGCTGATCGCGCTGGCGCTGTTCCTGGCGGGCTGGTTCACTTTCGGCAGCCAGGCCCAGGGCAAGCCCGAGAAGACCAAGGTCACTGTCGCCGTGGGCGGCAAGAACCTGTTCTACTACCTGCCGCTGACCATCGCCGAGCGCCTCGGCTACTTCAAGGACGAAGGCCTCGACGTCGAGATCGTCGACTTCGCCGGCGGCGCCAAGGCGCTGCAGGCCGTGGTGGGCGGCAGCGCGGACGTGGTCTCCGGCGCCTACGAGCACACGCTGAACCTGCAGGCCAAGGGCCAGCAGTACCAGGAGTTCGTGCTGCAGGGCCGCGCCCCGCAGATCGTGCTGGTGGTCTCCAACAAGAACCTGCCCAACTTCAAGTCCGTCGCCGACCTCAAGGGCAAGAAGATCGGTGTCACCGCGCCCGGCTCGTCGACCAACATGATGGCCAACTTCGTGCTGGCCAAGGCCGGCCTCAAGCCGTCCGACGTGTCGTTCATCGGCGTGGGCGCCAGCGCCGGCGCGGTGGCCGCGATGCGCTCGGGCCAGATCGACGCGATGGCCAACCTCGATCCCGTGGTGTCGATGCTCACGCAGAAGAACGAAGTGCGCATCGCCTCGGACACGCGCACGCTCAAGGACACCCAGGCCGTGTTCGGCGGCAACATGCCGTCGGGCTGCCTCTATGCCTCGGCCGCCTTCATCCGGCAGAACCCGAACACCACGCAGGCCATGACCAACGCGATGGTGCGCGCGCTCAAGTGGCTGCAGAAGGCCGGCCCGTCCGACATCGTCAAGACCGTGCCGGAGAGCTACCTGCTGGGCGACCGCGCGCTGTACCTGGCGGCGTGGGACAAGGTCAAGGAAGCGATCTCGCCGGACGGCGTGATGCCGGCCGACGGCCCCCGGACCGCGCTCAACACGCTGCAGCAGTTCGACCCGGAGCTCAAGGGCAAGGCCATCAGGCTGGATGACACCTTCACCAACGCCTTCGTGCTGAAGGCCAACGCCAAGTACAAGTAAGCCACCGCCCGCGCCACGGGAACCGGCGGCCCGCTGCGCGCAGCGGGCCTTTGCATTTGCGCCGCGGGCAACCCGCGGCGCCAGTATTCCACCGCGGCCCGGGGCCGCGCGGCGGTGCCCGGCACCGCCGTCGCCCCGGGCCGGCACAGAGCCAGCCATGAGCACTGCCGCACTTTCCCTCGACAACGTCACCTGCACCTTCGTCTCGCGCGAGGACCGCAGCCAGCGCTATACCGCCGTCAAGGACGTCACCCTGGCCATCGCGCCGGGCGAGTTCGTCTCCGTGGTGGGGCCGACCGGCTGCGGCAAGTCCACCCTGCTCAACGTCGGCGCCGGCCTGCTGCAGCCGTCGGCCGGCGAGGTGCGCGTGTTCGGCGAGCCGCTGCGCGGCATCAACGCGCGCGCCGGCTACATGTTCCAGGCCGAGGCACTGATGCCGTGGCGCAGCGCGCTCGACAACGTGATCGCCGGACTCGAGTTCCGCGGCGTGCCGCGCGCCGAGGCCGCGCGGCAGGGCGAGGCCTGGCTGCGCCGCGTCGGCCTGGGCGGCTTCGGCGACCGCTATCCGCACCAGCTCTCGGGCGGCATGCGCAAGCGCGTGAGCCTGGCGCAGACGCTGGTGCTGGACCCGGACATCATCCTGATGGACGAGCCGTTCTCCGCGCTCGACATCCAGACCCGCCAGCTGATGGAGAACGAGGTGCTGGAGCTGTGGGCGGCCAAGCGCAAGGCGGTGCTGTTCATCACCCACGATCTCGACGAGGCCATCGCCATGAGCGACCGCGTGGTGGTGCTGTCGGCCGGGCCGGGCACGCACCCGATCGGCGAGTTCGCCATCGACCTGCCGCGCCCGCGCGACGTGGCCGAGATCCGCAACCACCCGCGCTTCGTCGAGCTGCATGCCGCCATCTGGGACGTGCTGCGCGAGGAAGTGCTCAAGGGCTACGCGCAGCAGCGCAAGGTGGCCTGAAGCGGCCGCCGCCGCAACCCCGGCATCCGCCATCCAATCCGGTCCGACTCTATTTCTATCCTCATGGCATTCCGTCCCGATTCCAAGGGCATGCTGCGCTTCTGGCAACTGCTCGTCCTCGTTGTGATCCTCGCCGCGTGGCACTTCGCCACGCGCTCGCAGCAGGTCGCGTTCTTCTTCGGCGAGCCGCTGATGGTGGCCCAGCGCATCTGGAGCTGGTTCGTGGTCGAGCGCGACATCTACCTGCACCTCGGCGTGACGCTGGCCGAGACGCTGCTGGCGTTCGGCATCGGCACCGCGGCCGGCCTCGGCGTGGGCCTGTGGCTGGCGCTCAGCCCGCTCACCTCGGCCATCCTCGACCCCTACATCAAGGCGGCCAACTCGATGCCGCGCGTGATCCTGGCGCCGATCTTCGCGGTGTGGTTCGGCCTCGGCATCTGGTCCAAGGTGGCGCTGGCGGTGACGCTGGTGTTCTTCATCGTGTTCTTCAACGTCTACCAGGGCGTCAAGGAAGTCAGCCCCGTGGTGCTGGCCAACGCGCGCATGCTCGGCGCCAACCAGCGGCAACTGCTGCGCCACGTCTATCTGCCGAGCGCGACCAGCTGGGTGTTCTCGTCGCTGCATACCTCGGTCGGCCTGGCCTTCGTCGGCGCGGTGGTGGGCGAGTACCTGGGCTCGGCCAGCGGCGTGGGCTACCTGATCCTGCAGGCCGAAGGCACCTTCGACATCAACACCGTGTTCGCCGGCATCGTGGTGCTGACCGCGGCGGCGCTGGTGCTGGACACGCTGGTGGGCAGCGTGGAAAAGCGGCTGATGAAGTGGCAGCCGCGCACGGGGGAGACGGAGAAGCTGTAGGGTCGCTGGGGCAATGAACGACGCCACCGATTTTTATCGGCACGGCGGCATTCGCCCGCGCCGGCCCTCTCCCCCGACCCCTCTCCCGCAGGCGGGAGAGGGGAGCAAACCGGCGGCCGACCGTGGCGTCGCCGGCAAGCCGGCAAGTCCTCAAGCCAGCAAGTCAGCAAACCTCCAGATCAGACCACCAGATCAAACCACCGTGACCGCCGCCACGCCCGCCGCCACCTCGATCACCTGCGTGCTGGCCGTGGCCGGCAGCGCCGGCGCGGTGCCGTTGGCTTGGGTCTTGAGCTTGTGGAACTCGCAGCTCAGCTTGGCCGCGGTCAGCGTCACCACGGCGTAGCCCTGGGCGTCGGAATCGACGTGCTTGATCCACGGGTTGAAGGCCTTGAGCGTGTCGTTGAAGGTGTTGACCACGGTGCCGCCCTGCGTGACGTACACCAGCGGCTTGGCGGCGGCGAAGGCGGCGTCGGTGTCCACCACGCTCTTGAAGTAGCTCTGGAACGAATTGCTCGACAACCCGGCCGTGACCAGGTCCACCATCACCGGCACCGGCGTGGCGGCGTCGTAGTCGTCCATCACCGGGCCGGCGAAGAACGCGTGGATGTCGCCGGTCAGCGCCACCACGTTGGCGATGCCCTGGGCCTTGAGGAAGGCCATCAGGCTCTTGCGCTCGGCGTTGTAGCCGTCCCACTGGTCGGCGTTCAGGATGTACTGGTCGAGCAGCGCCACCGGCGGCAGCTGGGCGTCCAGCAGGGGCTTGATGCCGGCGTCGAAGGTTGCGCCGGGCATGTTGACGGGCGCCGCGCCGAGCAGCGCCTTGAGGTTGGCGTAGGTCACCGCGCCGGGGTAGGTGCCGCCGCTCTTGGCGGCGCTCAGGTCGGCGGCCAGCGCGGCGGTCATGGCGGCCTGCAGCGGCGCCAGCGCCGCGTTGGCCTGGACCAGCGCGGTGGCGAACATGGCGGCGATGGCCTGGGTGCCGTCGATCTGCATGCGCAGCAGCGAGACCTCGTTGCCCCACAGCTTCCAGGTGGTGGCGGCGCTGCTCATCTGGGTCTGCCACCAGGCGCGCTGGGTGTCGCCGAGGATGGAGACCGGCGTCAGCGCGTTGCCGGCGCCGGCGATCTTGGCGCCTTCGAGCGCGGCCAGCGTGGCCTTGGGCACGAAGTAGCGGCTGCCGATCTCGCTGCCGGCGGCCTGCTCGGGGATCACGTGGTCGGCGCGGTAGAGGCGCTCGTCGGTCATCACCAGCGTGGCCAGGTTGCCGAAGGTGAAGGCGCGGTAGATCTGGATGTTCTGGAACGAGGGGTTGTTCAGGTCCAGGCTCACGTCGGCCGGCATGAACTCGAACCAGGCCTGGTTGGCGCTGCGGCGGCGCGCGGTGCGCGGCGTGGCGTCGTCGGCGACGCTGTAGGTCTGGCGGTCCTGCCAGCAGTCGTCAGAGAACTCGTGGTCGTCCCAGATGGCGATCACCGGGAAGCGCGCGTGCAGGGCCTGCAGGCGCGCGTCGCTGCGGTAGGACTTGTACAGATAGCGGTAGTCGTTGACGGTGGTGGCGTAGGTGGCGCCGTCGTCGCGCAGCGTGCCGTCGGGCAGCTTGAGCTGGGCGTGGCGGCTTTCCACCGCGCCGGTCTGGAAGCTGGCGCCCACGGTCTCGTAGATGTAGTCGCCCACGTGGACGATGAAATCCAGGTCCTGCGTCGCCAGCTCTTCCATGCCGGCCCAGTGGTTCACGCTCCAGTCCTGGCAACTGACGAAGGCGAACTTGAGCTGGGTGAGCGGCGTGCCGGCGGCCGGCGCGGTGCGCGTGCGGCCGACCGGGCTGGTCTTGCTGCCGACCACGAAGCGGTAGTAGTAGGTGGTGGCCGCGGCGAGGTTGGTGACTTTGTTGCGCAGCGTGTAGTCCCAGTCGGGCAGCGCGTTCAGGGTGTCGTTGACGAGCAGCGTGGAGAAATCGGACTGGGCCGATACCTGCAGCTTGACGGCGACCGGCTGCTTGCCGTTGTCGCCTTCCACGCGGGTCCACAGCACGATGCTGTCGGGCTTGGGGTCGCCCGAGGCCACGCCGTGCAGGAAGCTGAAATTGTCCGCGGGGTTCGGCGCGGCCGGCGCGGCGGGCTGCGCCGGATCCGGCGTCGCGCTGTCGTCGTTGCCGCAGCCGGCCAGGCCGGTGGTGGCGACCGAGACGGTGATGAAACTTCCCCATTTCAAGAATCGGCGGCGATCCATGGCTTGTTTCTCCTTATAGGTGGATGCGTTGGCTGCCGCGCACGCGCGCGTTGGCTCAGCCCGCGATTCTTGCCTCGCCGCGTGACTGCTGTGTGTCCGGGGATACCCGCGATATAGAGGTTTCCTACGAATCGCCGCGCGGCGCTCCCGGCGCGGCCGCGGCCGCGCCCGAAACGGAAAAGCGCCCGGATGCGTCGAGCATCCGGGCGCTTTTTTCCCGGCTTCCGCTGGGCGTGCCGCGCGGCGCCGCGAGGCGCGCGTCAGTGGGTCACGGCATGAAGGTCACGGCACGATCACGATCTTGCCCGTGACCTTGCGCGCTTCCATGTCCTTGAGCGCCTGCGGCGCCTGCTCGAGCGGATAGCGCGCGGAGATGTGCGGGCGGATCTTGCCTTCCTTCATCCAGCCCAGCATCTGCGCCATGTTGGCCTGGTTGGCCTTGGGCTCGCGGCGCGCGAAGTCGCCCCAGAACACGCCCACCAGCGAGGCGCCCTTGAGCAGCGCGAGGTTCAGCGGGATGCGGGGGATCTCGCCGTTGGCGAAGCCCACCACGAGATAGCGGCCGCGCCAGCCGATCGAGCGGAAGGCCGGCTCGGCATAGACGCCGCCGACCGGGTCATAGATGACGTCCGGGCCCTTGCCGTCGGTCAGGGCCTTGACGCGCTCGCGCAGGTCCTCGGTGCTGTAGTTGATCAGCGCGTCGGCGCCGTGTTCCTTGCATACCGCCAGCTTTTCGTCGGTGGACGCGGCCGCGATCACGCGCGCGCCGATGGCCTTGCCGATCTCGATGGCCGCCAGGCCCACGCCGCCGGCCGCGCCGAGCACCAGCATGGTCTGGCCGGCCTTCAGCTCGCCGCGGTCCACCACCGCGTGGTGCGAGGTGCCGTAGGTCAGCGTGAACGCGGCGGCGGTCTCGAAGTCGATGCCCGGCGGCATCGGCACCACGGCGCTGGCGGGGGCTTTCGCCTGCGAGGCGAAGGCGCCGTTGCCGAGATAGGCGATGACCTTGTCGCCGGGCTTGACGTGGGTCACGCCCGCGCCGACGGCATTGACCACGCCGGCCAGTTCCGAGCCCGGCGAGAAGGGCAGCTGCGGCTTGGCCTGGTATTTGTTCTGGATGATGAGGACGTCGGGGAAGTTCACGCCGGCGGCCTTCACGTCGATCACCACCTCGCCCTGGGCGGGCACGAGGTCGGGCAGGGTTTCGAGCACGAGCGAATCGGGCGGGCCCCAGGCTTTGCACAGTACGGCTTTCATCATGTCTCCGGTATATGGTCGTCGGCGTCGTCGTGTCCCCCGCGCGGCGGCGCACGGGGGCGCGGACACGGGTGCACGCGCGCGCCGTGCCGGCTGCGCGGGCCTCGCGCCAGGCGGGTCCTGCAACATCCTGCAACAGGCCCGGGCAAGTGTAGCGCAAAATAGCACGGTCGTTCTGTTAGCTCCCGCGCGGGCATCGCCGCGGCGCGGCGGCGCGCTGCCTTTTGCGGCGCGCGCGCGGCTTGCGCGGCATTCTTGTCAGGTACAATCGCGGCCATGCATATCCTTCTCGCAAACGACGACGGCTACCTGGCCCCCGGCCTCGCCGCGCTGCATGCCGCGCTGGCGCCGCTGGGGCGCATCACGGTGATCGCGCCGGAGCAGAACCACAGCGGCGCTTCGAATTCGCTGACGCTGCAACGCCCGCTGTCGATCTACGAGGCGCGCGAAGGCGTGCAGAAGGGTTTCCGCTTCGTCAACGGCACGCCGACCGACTGCGTGCACATCGCGCTGACCGGCCTGCTCGAGGAAAGGCCCGACCTGGTGGTGTCCGGCATCAACCAGGGCCAGAACATGGGCGAGGACGTGCTGTACTCGGGCACCGTCGCCGCCGCCATCGAAGGCTTCCTGCTCGGCATTCCCTCGATCGCGTTCTCGCAGGTGGACAAGGGCTGGACCCATCTCGACGCCGCCGCGCGCGTGGCGCGCGACATCGTCGAGCGCTACATCGCCAGGCCCGCGGCCGAGCCGTTCCTGCTCAACGTCAACATTCCCAGCCTGCCGTTCGAGCATATCCGCGGCTACCGCGCCACGCGCCTGGGCAAGCGCCATCCGTCCCAGCCGGTGATCACGCAGGTCAACCCGCGCGGCGACACCAACTACTGGATCGGCCCCGCCGGCGACGCGCGCGACGCGAGCGAGGGCACGGATTTCCATGCCACCGGCGAAGGCTACGTCTCGCTGACTCCCTTGCAGCTCGACCTGACGCACCGCGCCCAGCTCGAGCAGATCAACCAGTGGCTGGCATAAGCCCGTCTTTCCTGCGCTGTCCCCGGCCGACATGAGCACTGCCCCGCGCCGCCCGAAATTCCCGCTCTCGCTGGACGCCGTCGTCGAGCGCAAGCCCGCGCCGGCACGCACCGCGGGGCTGCCCGCCGTGGGCGGCGCGCGCGGCGCGGCGGTCGCCAAGGCGGCGAAGGCGCGCGCGCCGGGCGTGCCCGCGCCGGTGCCGCCGGCCAGCGCGGTGCAGGCCCGCGCCAGCGCCGCCACCGCGGGCGGCGGCGGCATGGCCTCCGGGCGCGCGCGCGGCGCGCTGGCGGCCCGGCTGCGCGCGGCCGGCATCCGCGACGAGCGCGTGCTCGACGCCATCGCCACGGTGCCGCGCCACCTGTTCGTGGAGCCGGGCCTGGCGTCGCAGGCCTACGAGGACGCGGCGCTGCCGATCGGCCACCAGCAGACCATTTCCAAGCCGTCGGTGGTGGCGCGCATGATCGAGCTGCTGCGCGACGGCCTGGCCGCCGACGAGCCGCTCGCGCGCGTGCTGGAGATCGGCACCGGCTGCGGCTACCAGGCGGCGGTGCTGAGCCTGGTGGCCAGCGAAGTGTTCTCCATCGAGCGGATCCGTCCGCTGCACGAACAAGCCAAGGCGAACTTGCGGCCGCTGCGCGTGCCAAACCTGCGCCTGCATTACGGCGATGGCATGCTGGGCCTGCCGCAGGCGGCGCCGTTTTCCGCGATCATCCTGGCGGCTGCCGGCATGGAGGTGCCGCAGGCGCTGCTGGAGCAGCTCGCCATCGGCGGGCGCCTGATCGCCCCGGTGGCGGTGGCGCCCACCGCCGGCGGGCCGGGCCAGACCATCACGCAGCAGTTATTGTTGATCGAGCGGCGCAACCGCCATCGATTTCACCGGACCGCGCTTGAAGCCGTTTTCTTTGTGCCATTAAAATCGGGCACTATCTGAGTCGAACTATGCACAATATCGTGAATACGGAACGTTTCGCCCGCGCCGGGCAGCTTGTCACCGCCTCGTTGCTGCTGTCGCTGCTGGCGGCCTGCGCCTCTTCGCCGATGCCGGCTCCCGTGGTGGACCGCACTTCCGGTGCCGGCGTGGCCGGGGTCGCGCCGCTGGAGCCGGCGCCGCCCGGCTACTATCGCGTCAAGCGAGGCGATACGCTTTATCGAATCGCGCTCGAGAACGGCCAATCCTATCGCGACGTGGCGGGCTGGAACCAGCTCACCAATCCGAACCAGATCGAAGTGGGTCAATTGTTGCGCGTGGCGCCGCCGGGCGCGGACGTGAACGCCGGCACCGGCGTGGCCACCATGCCGGTGACGCCGGGCGCGGTGCAGGGCCAGCCGATCGACCAGGCACGCCCGGTGCTCGTGCCGCTGCCGGCGGCCTCGGCATCGTCGGCGCCCGGCGCGACCGCCGCGCCGGCGGCGCCGGCCTCGGCCGCGGCGGCCGACAGCGGCATCAAGCTGGCCTGGCCGGTGACCGGCCAGTTGATCGGCCACTTCGACGAAAAGGGCAACAAGGGCATCGATATTGCCGGCAAGAAAGGCGATCCGGTGCAGGCGGCGGACGATGGCCGCGTGATTCACGTTGGCCCCTTGCGCGGCTACGGGAATCTTGTCATCATCAAACACAACGATACATATCTCACTGCGTATGGCCACAATGACAAGGTGCTGGTCACAGAGCAGGCAACGGTCCGCAAGGGGCAAAAGATTGCAGAGATGGGCAACAGTGACACCGATCGTGTGAAACTGCATTTCGAGGTAAGAAAGAACGGGAAACCAGTCGATCCGATGCGGTATCTGCCGCCACAGTGAGGATTCATGGCACGCCAGAAAACTGTCTCAACCGGAAGCACCAGCCGGACCCGGCGTTCCAAGCAGCCGGAGATGCAGCAGACCGCTGGCGTGGCCCAGGCCGATGCCGAGGCCGATGCCTACGACCAGGACCCGGCCGCCGAGCTGGTGCCGCTGACCGATGAGCCGATCACGGCGGGCGGCACCGCCGGCCTGCGCGAGGCCGACCTGATGGTCGAGGAAGTCGAGCGCCAGGCCCGCGACGAAGAGGACGAGGAATCCGACGACGAGGAAGAGGGCGAGAGCGAGGCCGCCGCGCCCGACCACGACGACTTCCGCACCGTGCTGCACACCGAGCTGGCAGCCGACACCGTCCAGCACTACCTGAACCGCATCAGCATCAAGCCGCTGCTGTCCGCGCCCGAGGAGCTGCATTTCTCCACGCTGGCCAAGGGCGGCGACTTCTCCGCGCGCCAGGTCATGATCGAGCGCAACCTGCGGCTGGTGGTCAGCATCGCCAAGGGCTACCTCAACCGCGGCGTGCCGCTGCTGGACCTGATCGAGGAAGGCAATCTCGGACTGATGCACGCCATCGAGAAATTCGATCCCTCGCGCGGCTTCCGTTTCTCGACCTATGCCACGTGGTGGATCCGCCAGAGCATCGAGCGGGCCATCATGAACCAGGCGCGCACCGTGCGCCTGCCGGTCCATGTCATCCGCGAGCTCAACCAGGTGCTGCGCGCCAAGCGCCATCTGGAGAAGGGCGGCACGGACGGGCGCGACGCGAGCCTGGAAGACATCGCCCACCTGCTGGGCAAGACCCCGGACGAAGTGCAGGACGTGCTCGCGCTCAACGAGCACACCACCTCGCTCGACACCCCGTTCGACCTCGACCCCGGCTCCAGCCTGCTGGATTTCCTCTCGGACGAGCATAACGCCGCGCCCGACCAGGAAGTCGCGCACCGCGAGCTGGAAAACCTGATGAAGCAGTGGCTCGCGCGGCTGTCGGAGAAACATCGCTACGTCGTCGAGCGCCGCTTCGGACTCAACCATATCGAGCCGGCCACGCTGGAAGAACTTGCCGAGGAAATGGGGCTGACGCGCGAGCGCGTGCGCCAGATCCAGCAAGAGGCGCTGGTCAAGCTCAAGCGCCATTTCGCTTCCCAAGGCGTGCGCAAGGACGCCGTTCTATGACACCTGTGCTGGTATTCGACATCGAGACGATTCCCGATGTCGATGGTTTGCGTCGTCTCCACGACCATCCCGATTCCATGACCGACGCCGAAGTCGCGGAGCATGCCTTCGCGGCGCGGCGCGAGAAGAACGGCAGCGATTTCCTGCCCCACTACCTGCAGCGCGTCGCCGCGATCTCGTGCGTCCTGCGGCGCAACCAGCGCGACGGCAGCCCGGTGTTCCACGTCGGCTCGCTCGGCACGCCGGAAGACGGCGAGGCCGTGCTGATCCAGAAGTTCTACGACCTCGTGGCGCGCTACTCGCCGCAGATGGTGTCGTGGAACGGCGGTGGCTTCGACCTGCCGGTGCTGCATTACCGCGGGCTGGTCCACGGCATCGTGGCGCCGCGCTACTGGGAGATGGGCGAGGGCAGCGAGTCCGACAGCCGCGAATTCAAGTGGAACAACTACATCAGCCGCTACCACATGCGGCACCTGGACCTGATGGACCTGCTGGCGATGTACCAGCCGCGCGCCAGCGCGCCGCTCGACGATCTCGCCAAGCTGTGCGGCTTTCCCGGCAAGATGGGCATGGACGGCAGCAAGGTCTGGCAGGCCTACCAGGACGGCCAGCTGGGCGCGATCCGCGACTACTGCGAGACCGACGTCGTCAACACCTACCTGGTGTACTGCCGCTTCCAGCTGATGCGCGGCGGCCTCACGCCGCGGCAGTTCGATACCGAGGTCGAGTTCGTGCAGCAGTCGCTGGCCGAACTGCCCGGCGCGCAGTGGATGGACTACCTGCGCGCGTTCCGCATCAAGCCGGTGTACGCCGGCGGCGATGACGAGGAAGAACCCGAGATCTGACCCCGCCGCGATGGCCGGTTCTGCCGGCTGTCCTGTCGCGCCCCGGTCCGGCCATGCCGCGCCGGGGCGTTTGCCATGCGGCCACGGCCGCCGGCTATTCGTCCGCGAGCGACAGATAGATGGGCTGGTGGTCGGAGGCCTGCGTTTCGCCGTCCACCTCGCAGCACAGCAGTTGCGGCATCAGGTCTTCGGTGAGGAAGACGAAGTCGCAGGCGAACGGCGGCTGCGGCCATTGCTCCTTGTCGTGCAGCGCGCAGGTGGGCGCGTGCGGCTGGCCCGGGTGGGCGCGCATCCAGGCGTCGTGCCACGCCACCGTGGCGGGCTCGTGCGGGCTGTCGTAGGGGGCCAGCATGCGCAGGTAGGCGATGTCGTCGGGCGCGCTGTTGAAGTCGCCGCACAGCACGGCCGAGACCGGGCGCGGCTCGGGCGTGAACGGGCCGGGCTTGTGCTCGCGCCGGCCCGGCTGGCTGGCATGCTCGCATGCCTCGCGGTGCCAGACGCGCAGCGCGTCGGCCTGCGCCGCGCGCTGGTGCGTGGAGTAATACTCGAGGTGGGTGCAGATCACGCGCAGGTGGCGCTCGCCGGCCACCACGGTGGCTTCCAGCGCCACGCGCGGCATCGACGGCACGGTCGGGTCGGCGGGCCAGGGCAGGGTATGGCGGAACACCTCGCGCACCGGCAGCCGGGTGGCGATCAGGTTGCCGAACTGGCGTGGCGAGCCGTCGGCGCCCAGCCGGTCCACGCCGGGCGCGTAGAGGATGCGGTAGCCGGGCAGCAGGGCCGTGAGCTCCGCCACCTGGTCGGCGCCGGGGCCGCCCGCGAGTTCGGCGTAGCCGCGCGTCACCTCCTGCAGGCACAGCACGTCGGCGTCGGCGATGGCGCGCAGGGTCCGCACGGTGCGGGCGAGGTCGACGCGCCCGTCGGCGCCGCGGCCCCACTGGATGTTCCACGAGATCAGTTCCATGTCGTCTCCTGCTCGGCTGCCGGCCCGGGTTTGCGCGCAGCATCCATGTTGCGCCAATCGGCAGCGCTTGTCCCGTGCTGGTTTCAGGCCGGCCGGGCGCCGCCATCGTGGCCGGACGCGGCCGCGTCTGGACTACAATCGCGCTTTCGCAAAACAATATGACAGTTCCCCAGGTGTCCCAAGCCGTGACTCGACCACAAGCCCAACCGGCGCCAGGAAATGGCGTGCAAGCCGCATCGCCGGCTTCCGTGCCCGCTTCTGTTCCCGCCTTTGTTCCTGCTTCCGCGCCCGTTCCTGCCGTGCCTCCGGCTTCCCCGGACGCCGCGCTGCCGGTGGTGCAGATCCACAGCCTCGACATGGAGGCGCGCGGCGTCGGCCGGCTGGTCAACGAGGACGGTACGCCCGGCAAGGTCATCTTCGTCGAGGGCGCGCTGCCCGGCGAGACCGTCAGCTACCGCAGCTTCAAGCGCAAGGCCAGCTTCGAGCAGGCATCGCTGGTCGAGATCAAGCACGCCACGCCGATGCGCGTGAAGCCCGGCTGCCAGCATTTCGGCGTGTGCGGCGGCTGCTCGATGCAGCATCTGGACTCGCGCGCGCAGCTGGCGATCAAGCAGCGCGTGCTCGAGGACGATCTCTGGCACCTGTCCAAGCTGCGCCCGGACGTGGTGTTCCGCCCGATCGCCGGCCCCGACTGGGGCTACCGCTACCGCGCCCGCCTCACGGTGCGCTACGTGGCCAAGAAGGGCGGGGTGCTGGTGGGCTTCCACGAGCGCAAGAGCAGCTTCGTCGCCGACATGACGCGCTGCGAAGTGCTGCCGCCGCATGTCTCGGCCATGCTGGTGCCGCTGCGCGAGCTGGTGACGGGGCTGTCGATCCGCGACCGCCTGCCGCAGATCGAGCTGGCCGTGGGCCAGGACGTGACCGTGCTGGTGCTGCGCATCCTGGAGCCGCTCACCGCCGCGGACGAAGATCTGCTGCGCGCCTTCGCCGACCGGCACGGCGTGCAGTTCTGGCTGCAGCCCAAGGGCCCGGACACGGTGGCGCCGTTCTACCCGCTGGACCGCGAGCTGGCCTACACGCTGCCGGAGTTCGGCATCCGCATGCCGTTCAAGCCGACCGACTTCACCCAGGTCAACCACCAGATCAACCGCGTGCTGATCGGCCGCGCGCTGCGCCTGCTGGACGCCCGCCCGGAAGACCGCCTGCTCGACCTGTTCTGCGGCATCGGCAACTTCACGCTGCCGCTGGCCACGCGCGGCCGCTCGGTGATGGGCATCGAAGGCAGCGAACTGCTGACCTCGCGGGCGCTGGCCAATGCCGCCCGCAACGGGCTCGACCACAAGACCGAGTTCGCCTGCCGCAACCTGTTCGAGGTCGGCGCCGAGGACATCGCCGCGCTGGGCCGCTTCGACCGCTGGCTGGTCGACCCGCCGCGCGAGGGTGCGCTGGCGGTGTGCAAGGCGCTCGGCGAGCTGGCCCAGGCTGGCAGCGATGTGCTGCCCCGGCGGATCGTCTATGTGTCATGCAGTCCGGCGACGCTGGCGCGGGATGCGGGGCTGCTGGTGCATGAGGCGGGTTATCGGTTGTCGGGGGCGGGGGTGGTTAATATGTTTCCGCATACTTCGCATGTGGAGTCTATTGCGGTGTTTGATCGGGGGTAAGAGGTAAGGGGCTTGACTTCAAAGTCAACTGCCTAAAATCAACATCAAAGTCAAAGGCTTTCGCTCCTCCGGAGCGACCTACTTTCTTTTGTCCGAAAAGAAAGTAGGCCAAGAAAGCGGACTGCCTGGCCGGCAGGGGCAGAGCCGAACAGTGTTACTTGGGGTTTGTGGTTTCGTGGTGGGGGCGGTGGTTCTGCTGGGATTCTGCCGGTACCGGTTTTGGTGGCCACGCTCTCTCGGGGGGCGTTGGATTCGTGGTGGCGCTGCATGATGGCGTTGGTCCAGGCCCTTCAGGCTGCTGCCGCGACCGGGGCGGATGGGTGCGGCATAGGGACGGTGCTGGATTCGTGGTGGGCGCGGTGGCCCCTGTTTGATCTCAGTACCGAACGATTTGGCTTGAGAGGCAATCCGATTCAAAGCAACCCAGCACACCCGCGCTGGGTCCACCACGCCCACCACGAAACCACGAGGATGCTATGTCGTGGCGGCTCAAACCGGTAACGGCAGATGTCCGAACCAGCAGTCCGCCCGCCATCATAGGTCTGACCCCGCAACCCATACCGCTAGCCAGATCGTGGCGAGTCGAACCGGTACCGGCAGGATGCCAGCAGAACCACCGCCCCCACCACGAAACCACCAACAAGGGAAACCCCAACGTTTCTGCCCCTGCCGGCCAGGCAGCCCGCTTTCTTTGCCTACTTTCTTTTCGGGGAAAAGAAAGTAGGTCGCTCCGGGGGAGCGAAAGCCTTTGACTTTAACGTTCAGCCGTTGACATTCAGCAGTTGACTTCGACGTTAAGCCGTTAAGAAAAGAAAAAGCCAGCACGGATTGCGCTGGCTTTTTCGTTTCAGGAGGGGAGGGACAGGGCGGCCCGGCCGCCCACCTCAATCGCGATTGCCGCCAAAGATCCCCAACAGCGCCAACAGGTTGGCAAACACGTTATACACATCCAGGTAAATCGCCAGCGTGGCCGTGATGTAGTTCGTCTCGCCGCCATTCAGCACGCGCTGCACGTCGAACAGGATGTAGGCCGAGAAGATGCCGATGGCGATCACCGACACGGTGATCATCAGCGACGGCAGTTGCAGCCAGATGTTGGCGACGCTGGCCAGGATCAGCAGGATCACGCCGACGAACAGGAATTTGCTCAGGCCGGAGAAGTCGCGCTTGCTGACCGTGGCGACGGTCGCCATCGCGCCGAATACCGCCGCGGTGCCGCCGAAGGCATACATGATCAGCGCCGGTCCGTTGGAGAACTGCAGCACGGAGCCGATCAGGCGCGACAGCATCAGGCCCATGAAGAACGTGAAGGCCAGCAGCAGGACCACGCCCATGCTGCTGTTCTTGGTCTTCTCGATGGCGAAGAAGAAGCCGAACGCGATGCCCAGGAACAGGATCAGCGACAGGCCGGGGCTGCCCCGCATCAGGCTGAAGCCGCTGGTCACGCCGATCCACGCGCCGAGCACGGTGGGGATCATCGAGATGGCGAGCAGCCAGTAGGTGTTGCGCATTACCCGATTGCGGACCACAACGTCGCTGGTTGCGGTGCCGCTGCCGAAACTGTAGGTGTTCAGCTTGTTGTCCATGGTGACTCCTGTTTCAAAACGGTGAGGCGCCGCGCTGACCCGGACGGGCACAACGCCAATGTGGCATCGCACCGGGCGAATTGCAAGGGCTTGTGAAACGTAATCGCCACTTTGTCATCAAGGTGTAATCTCGCCTCGCGCGTGGCCAACGTTCATTCGATTATCGGCCGCGACAGGCGTTCCCTCCACGCCGAACAGAAATAAAGTGGCGCGATGGTCACGTGAGGCGGATGGCGTCGCCGGTGGCCGGGGGCAGTGCGCCGGCAGCGGAGTCGTTCTCGAAACCATAACTGTCTCGTGCTAGAATTGCACGTTTATTCCAATTGTAACCCCTTCATTTTTCGGAGTTTTTATGGCGATCGAACGCACCCTGTCCATTATCAAGCCGGATGCCGTGGCCAAGAACGTCATCGGTCAGATCTACGCTCGCTTCGAGGCCGCCGGCCTGAAGATCGTGGCTGCCAAGATGGTTCACCTGTCGCGCGGCGAAGCCGAGCAGTTCTACGCCGTGCACAAGGCCCGCCCGTTCTTCAAGGACCTGGTGGACTTCATGGTTTCCGGCCCGGTCATGATCCAGGCCCTGGAAGGCGAAAACGCCATCCTGACCAACCGCGACCTGATGGGCGCCACCGACCCGAAGAAGGCCGACAAGGGCACCATCCGCGCCGACTTCGCCGACAGCATCGACGCCAACGCCGTGCACGGCTCGGACGCGGCGGAAACGGCTGCCGTCGAAATCGCCTTCTTCTTCCCCGGCATGAACGTTTACAGCCGCTGATTGTCTGGTCTATTTCACAAGACTAGACTGCTTCTGAAGTCGATACTGCCGTCATGAACCCTCTCGTCAACCTGCTCGATCTGGATGCGGACGCGCTCACCGCCTATTGCGGCGAGCTCGGCGAGAAGCCGTTTCGTGCGCGGCAGTTGCAGCGCTGGATCCACCAGTTCGGCGCCAGCCGCTTCGACGCCATGTCGGATCTCGCCAAGTCGCTGCGCGAAAAGCTCGCCACGCGCGCCGAGATCCGCTCGCCGGCCGTCATCACCGACCACCTGTCGGCCGACGGCACGTGCAAGTGGCTGCTCGACGTCGGCGCCGGCGACGCGGTGGAGACGGTGTACATCCCCGAGGAGACGCGCGGCACGCTGTGCGTGTCCTCGCAGGCCGGCTGCGCCGTCAACTGCCGTTTCTGCTCGACCGGCAAGCAGGGTTTCTCGCGCAACCTGACCACCGGCGAGATCATCGGTCAGTTGTGGATGGCCGAGTTCGCCATGCGCACCCAGCTCGGCCGCGGCCCCAAGGACGACCGCGTCATCTCCAACGTGGTGATGATGGGCATGGGCGAGCCGCTGCTGAACTACGACCAGGTGGTCCCGGCCATGCGCCTGATGCTGGACGACAACGCCTACGGGCTGTCGCGCCGGCGCGTGACGCTGTCCACCTCCGGCGTGGTGCCGATGATGGACCGGCTCTCGAAAGACCTGCCGGTCGCACTGGCGGTATCGCTGCACGCATCGAACGATCCGCTGCGCGACATGCTGGTGCCGCTCAACAAGAAGTACCCGCTGGCGGAACTGATGGCGGCCTGCCGCCGCTACCTCGAGTTCGCGCCGCGCGATTTCATCACCTTCGAATACTGCATGCTGGACGGCGTCAACGACGGCGTCGAGCATGCGCGGGAACTGCTGAAGCTGGTGGCCGACGTGCCATGCAAGTTCAACCTGATCCCGTTCAACCCGTTCCCGGAATCGGGTCTCAAGCGCTCGAACAACGAGCAGATCCGCCGCTTTGCCCAGGTCCTGATGGACGCCGGCATCGTCACCACCATCCGCAAGACGCGCGGCGACGACATCGACGCGGCCTGCGGCCAGCTTGCCGGCGAGGTCAAGGACCGCACCCGGCTGGCCGAGCGCGGCAAGTTCGGCAAGATCACGCCGATCGTCGCCGCGCCGGTGGCGAGCGCGCCGGGCGCCGGCCAGCCGCGGGAGGCTCGCCCTGCATGACGCGTCTGATAGTCGCAGTCCTGACCGGGCTGGTGATGCTGTCCGCCTGCCAGCTACCGCCCCCGGCGAAGCCGGACCTGCAGACCGCGTCTGACCAGACCGATCGCACGCGGCGCGCCACCATCCGCCTGCAGCTGGCCACCAGCTACCTGTCGGCGGGGCAGTACAGCGTGGCGCTGGACGAGGCCAAGCAGGCCATCGCCATCGACCCGACCCTGGTCGACGCGTACCATATCCGCGCGCTGGTCTACATGAACATGAACGAGCGCGCGCTGGCCGAGGACAGCTTCCGCAGCGCGCTGTCGATGCGCCCCGACGACGGCGACGTGCTCAACAACTACGGCTGGTTCCTGTGCCTGAACGGCCGTTACCGGGAAGCGGTGCCTTACCTGGAGCGCGCGGTCTCGGCGCCGTCGGCGAGCGGCCCGGCCAAGCCGCTGACCAGCCTGGGGGCCTGCCAGTTGCGCAACGGCGACGGCGAAGCCGCGGAGAAGAGCCTGTTCGGCGCGCTGCGCTACGACCGCAACAACCCGGAAGCGAACAGCAACCTCGCGCTGCTTTATTACCAGCGCGGCGACTACGCGCGGGCCAAGGAGTACGCCGCGCGGGTCAACAACAGCAGTTTCGTCAGCGCGCAATCCCTCTGGCTGGGCGCGCGCATTGCCCGCCGCCAGGGCGACGCCGCGACGCAGAATGCCCTGGTGGGCCAGTTGCGCAGCCGTTTCCCCGACTCGCGTGAGTTGACCGCATACGAACAAGGAGCATGGGATGAGTGAGCAAGAGCGCGCCGAAAGCCAGACTGCGGCGACCGGGCACGTGGGCGGCGTGGCCGCCGACGCTGGCCGCGAGGCGGTGGCGCGCGAGATTGGCGAGCGCCTGGCGCAGGCGCGCAAGGACCAGCGTTTTTCGCTGGAAGACGTCAGCGCGCGGCTGAAGGTGGCGGCGCACAAGCTGGCCGCGATCGAGCAGGGCGACGTTGCCGCGCTGCCGGACGTGACCTTCGCCAAGGGCGTGATGCGCGCCTATGCCCGCATGCTCCATATCGACATCGACGCGCTGCTCGCGCGCTTCCACGCGCAGGCGGTGCCGGTGGTGGAAATCGGCATGCGCCGCGAAGGCGGCCTCAACGAGAGTTTCGACGACCGCAACCGCTTCGGCTCCAGCAGCTCGGGCGGGCGCTGGATCTGGCTGGCCCTGGTGGTGGCCCTGATCGGCGGCGGCGCCCTGTTCGGGCTGGATCATTTCAAGCAATGGCTCGAGGCGCGCAAGGAAGGCCTGAGCGCGCCGCCGGCCGTGGAAGCCACGGCGCAGCCGGGCGGCGAGCCCGGCACCGTCACGGCGGCGCTGCCGCCGGTGATGGCGGCCTCGGACGCGCCCGCGCCGTCCGAGGCGCTGCCCGCCAGCGGCCCGGTGGTTGCCGAGACACCTGCCGCGCCGGTGACGCCGACGCCTGCCGCGCCCGTCGCCGCCAGCCCGGCGCCGGCGGTGGCTGCGGCGCCCGTCGTACCCGCGGCGCCGGCCGCCGCGGGCGGCGGCGAGCTGCGCATCCGCTTCGCCGCCGAGACCTGGTACGAGATCCGCGACCGCAGCGGCAAGGTCGTCCTCGGCGGTACCGCGCGCGCCGGCGAGGACCTGAGCGGTGGCGGCACGCCTCCCTACAAGGTCGTGATCGGCAACGTGAAGGGTGTCGAATCGCTGACCCGCAACGGCACGCCGGTCGATCTGGCGGCCTCGAACCGTAACAACGTGGCGCGCCTGACGCTGCCCTGAATGCCGTTTCTCCCGGCCTCGCGCAAGACGCGGGGCCAGGCAAGATGAAGGTGGTAATGCTATGAATCAACAGGACTCCATGCCGGTACTGCCCGGCCCGCTACCCCGCCGCAAGACGCGCCAGGCGCGCGTGGTGTGGGGCGACAACGTGGTCACCATCGGCGGCGGCGCGCCCGTGCGCGTGCAGTCGATGACCAACACCGACACGGTGGACGCCATCGGCACCGCGATCCAGATCAAGGAGCTGGCGCGCGCCGGCTCCGAGATCGTGCGCATCACGGTCAACACGCCCGAGGCCGCGGCCGCGGTGCCCGCCGTGCGCGAGCAGCTCGACCGCATGGGCGTCGACGTGCCGCTGGTGGGCGACTTCCACTACAACGGCCACAAGCTGCTGCAGGACTATCCCGAGTGCGCCGCGGCGCTGTCGAAGTACCGCATCAATCCCGGCAACGTGGGGCAGGGCGCCAAGCGCGACACGCAGTTCGCGCAGATGATCGAGATGGCCATCCGCTACGGCAAGCCGGTGCGCATCGGCGTGAACTGGGGCAGCCTGGACCAGTCGCTGCTGGCGCGCATCATGGACGAGAACGCGCAGCGCGCGCGGCCGTGGCCGGCGCAGAACGTGATGGTCGAGGCGCTGATCACCTCGGCCATCGAGTCGGCGAAGAAGGCCGAGGAGATCGGCCTGTCGGGCGACCAGATCATCCTGTCGTGCAAGGTCTCGCAGGTGCAGGAGCTGATCGCGGTGTACCGCGAGCTGGCCAGGCGCTGCGACTACGCGCTGCACCTGGGCCTGACCGAGGCCGGCATGGGCAGCAAGGGCATCGTCGCCTCCACCGCGGCGCTGTCGGTGCTGCTGCAGGAAGGCATCGGCGACACCATCCGCATCTCGCTGACGCCGGAACCGGGCGCGCCGCGCGAGAAGGAAGTCTACGTGGGGCAGGAAATCCTGCAGACGATGGGCCTGCGCAACTTCACCCCGATGGTGATCGCGTGCCCGGGTTGCGGGCGCACCACCAGCACGACGTTCCAGGAACTGGCGGCCAGCATCCAGGGCTACCTGCGCGAGCAGATGCCGGTGTGGAAGACCGAATACCCCGGCGTGGAAGAAATGGACGTGGCCGTGATGGGCTGCATCGTGAACGGCCCGGGCGAAAGCAAGCACGCCAACATCGGCATCTCGCTGCCGGGCTCGGGCGAATCGCCGGCGGCGCCGGTGTTCGTCGACGGCGTCAAGGTCAAGACCTTGCGCGGCGAGCGCATCGCCGAGGAGTTCCAGGCGATCGTCGACGACTACGTGCGCACCCACTATGGCAGCAACGCCGGGCGCGCAGGCAATGAGGTGGCGGCCTGATCCGTTGCGGACAGGGCGACACAGGGAAAGACAACAGAAGATGAATCAACCCGTGAATCCGGCGGCCGGCGAAGGCCGGGCTGACAACAAAGCCGACAGCAAGGCCGATAACAAGGCCAAGGCCGCCAAGGCCCTGCAGGGCGTCAAGGGCATGAACGACATGCTGCCCGCCGACGCGCCGCTGTGGGAGCATTTCGAGAACGCCGCGCGCGCCATGCTGCGCGCCTACGGCTACCAGCAGGTCCGCACGCCGATCGTCGAGCACACGCAACTGTTCGTGCGCGGCATCGGCGAAGTGACCGACATCGTCGAGAAGGAAATGTATTCCTTCACCGATTCGCTCAACGGCGAGCAGCTCACGCTGCGCCCCGAGGGCACGGCCGCCGCGGTGCGCGCCACCATCGAGCACAACCTGCTGTACGACGGCCCCAAGCGCCTGTGGTACACCGGCCCGATGTTCCGCCACGAGCGCCCGCAGCGCGGCCGCTACCGCCAGTTCCACCAGCTGGGCGCCGAGGCGCTCGGCTTCGCCGGCCCGGACGTGGACGCCGAGATCATCCTGATGTGCCAGCGCCTGTGGGACGACCTGGGTCTGGTCGGGGTGCGGCTGGAGCTGAACTCGCTGGGCCAGGCGCATGAGCGCGCCGCCCACCGCGAGGAGCTGATCAAGTACCTGGAAGGCTTCCAGGACATCCTCGACGAGGACAGCAAGCGCCGCCTCTACACCAACCCGCTGCGCGTGCTCGACACCAAGAACCCGGCGCTGCAGGAGATGGCGGCCAACGCGCCCAAGCTGATCGACTTCCTGGGCGAGGAGTCGCTGGCCCACTTCGAGGGCGTGCAGCGCCTGCTCAAGGCCAACAACATCCCGTTCAAGATCAACCCGCGCCTGGTGCGCGGGCTGGACTATTACAACCTGACCGTGTTCGAGTGGATCACCGACAAGCTCGGCGCGCAGGGTACCATCGCCGGCGGCGGGCGCTACGACCCGCTGATCGCGCAGATGGGCGGCAAGCCGGCGCCGGCCTGCGGCTGGGCGATGGGCATCGAGCGCATCATCGAGCTGATCCGCGAGGAAGGCCTGGTGCCCGAGGCCGAGGGCTGCGACGTCTACCTGGTGCACCAGGGCGAGGCGGCCGCCGAGCAGGCCATGATCGCCGCCGAGCGCCTGCGCGACGCCGGCCTCGACGTGCTGCTGCACGCCACGCCGGACGGCAAGAGCGGCAGCTTCAAGTCGCAGATGAAGCGCGCCGATGCCAGCGGCGCGGCCTATGCCGTTATCATTGGCGACGACGAAGTGGCGGCCGGCACGGCTCAGGTCAAGGATCTGCGCCAGGGCGCGCAGGGCGGACCGGGAGACGCCGGCGCGCAGAGGACGGTGCCGGCGCAGGCGCTGGTCGACCACATCATCGACGCGATGGTGGGCGCGAGCGAATAGGGCCGCCGGACAGCACGACCAGGGGCCGCGGCGCGGCCCCGCTCATACCAACACACGCGGGTGGATCCCTCGACATGGCTTACGATCTAGAAGAACAGGAACAGCTTGAGAGCCTCAAGGCCTGGTGGCGCCAGTACGGCAATGCCGTGACGTGGGTGCTGATCGCCGGCCTGCTGGCCTTTGCCGCCTGGAGCGGCTGGAATTACTGGCAGCGCAAGCAGTCGGGCGAGGCCGCGCTGCTGTACGAGCAGGTCATCAAGGCCGCCGAAGGCCGCGACGCGGAGCGCGTCAAGCGCGCCGCCGGCGACCTCGAGCAGAAGTTCGGCAAGACCGCCTACGGCCCGATGTCCGCGCTGATGGCGGCCAAGGTGCTGTACGATGCGGGCGACCTGGCCGGTGCCAAGACCCAGCTGCAGTGGGCGATCGACCACGGCGACAGCGAATATGCCCACCTCGCGCGCGTGCGCCTGGCCGGCGTGCTGCTCGACGAAAAGGCCTACGACCAGGGCCTGGCGCTGCTCAAGGACGAGCCGCCGGCATCGTTCGCGGCCTTGTATGCCGACCGCCGCGGCGACCTGCTGGCCGCGCAGGACAAGCGCGCCGACGCGCGCACGGCGTACCGGCTGGCGCTCGACAAGCTCAGTGCCAACGACGCGGCCATGCGCCAGATCATCCAGTTCAAGCTCGACGCGCTGGGCACCGCCTGAGGGCGGCGCTTTCCGGCGCGCCGGCGCGCGGACCCGCCGCCCGGGGGCGGGCGGGTCCGCGGTTTTGCGTTTCAACCCAATTCAGGATCGGAACCCCATGACGTCATCGTTTCCCGGCACGGCCAAGAACCAGCAACACGGCAATTTCGTCCGCGCCCTGGTGGTGGCCGCCGCTTGTGCCGCCACCCTTGGCGGCTGCTCGCTGTTCAGCAAGAGTGACAAGCGCACGCCGGTCGATCTCAAGCCGATCACCCAGACCCTGTCGGTGCGCCAGGCCTGGCGCGCCAGCGTCGGCAAGAGCGGCCCGTACACGCTGCAGCCGGCCGTGGCCGGCGGCACGGTCTACGCGTCCTCCAACGGCGGCAAGGTGATGGCCTTCGACGGCACCACCGGCCGCACGCTGTGGGAGGCCCGCACCGACATCGACCTCACCAGCGGCCCCGGCAGCGACGGCTCGGTGACGGCGGTGGCGGGCGAGAAGGGCGCCGTGTTCGCCTTCGACAACAGCGGCAAGCAGATCTGGAAGAAGCAGGTCAACGGCGAGGTCCTGTCCGCGCCGCTGGTCGGCAACGGCCTGGTGGTGGTGCGCACCACCGACACCCGCGTGCTGGGCCTGGACGCGCAGACCGGCGAGCGCCGCTGGATCTACCAGCGCTCGCAGACGCCGCTGAACCTGCGCGCGGCGATGGGCATGACGTTCGCCGGCGACGGCATCGTGATGGGCTTCCCGGGCGGCAAGCTCGGCGTGCTGGCGCCGGGCAACGGCGTGCTGCGCTGGGAAAGCACGGTGTCCTACCCGAAGGGCGTGTCCGAGATCGAGCGCCTGAACGACGTCACCGGCCAGCCGGCGGTCAACGGCCGCCAGGTCTGCGCCACCACCTTCCAGGGCCGCGTGGCGTGCCTGGAACTGGCCAACGGCCAGCCCCAGTGGGGCAAGGATTTCTCGTCGCCGACCGGCCCGACGCAGGACGACACCTCGCTGTACGCCAGCGATGAGCGCTCGGTGGTGCATGCGTTCGACCGCCAGAACGGCAACGAGCGCTGGAAGAACGACCAGTTGCTGTACCGCCGCCTGGGCGCGCCGCTGGCGCTGGGCCGCTCGGTGGTGATGGGCGACTATGAAGGCTACGTGCATTTTCTTTCGCGCGAGGACGGCCAGTTCCTGGCCCGCCTGAAGACCGACGGCAGCGAGATCACCGCCGCGCCGGTGGTGGCGGGCGCGTCGATGGTGGTGCAGACGCGCGACGGCAACCTCTACGGCTTCGTGCCGGACTGAGGCGCCGCGACGATGAGGGCGCGCCCGTGCACCTGTCGGCACGGGCCGCGCCGATCCGGTAGCATGATCCGGCGGATCGTGCAGGTGAACGAGGCCGGGTGGCAAGGCCAGCCCGGTTGCCCGACAGGAAACGTGGCCAGGCGCGCGGCGCCCGGCCGTCGGACCCACATCACTCCGGAGTTCCTGGGGGGCGGCATCTGCCGGCCCCCATTTCCGTTTATTGCATGAAACCAGTTATCGCTCTGGTCGGCCGTCCCAATGTGGGCAAGTCGACGCTATTCAACCGCATGACCCGCTCGCGCGACGCCCTCGTCGCCGACCTGCCTGGGCTCACGCGCGACCGCCACTACGGCGAGGGCCGCATCGGCGAGCGCCCGTTCATCGCCATCGACACCGGCGGCTTCGAGCCGGTGGCCAAGGACGGCATCGTCGCCGAGATGGCCAAGCAGACCCGCCAGGCGGTGGTCGAGGCCGACGTGGTGATCTTCCTCGTCGACGGCCGCCTCGGGCTGGCGCCGCAGGACCGCGTGATCGCGGACTACCTGCGCAAGACCGGGCGCCGCGTCATGCTGGCCGTGAACAAGGCCGAGGGCATGAAGTACACCACCGTGGCGGCGGAGTTCTACGAGCTCGGCATGGGCGACCCCTATGCCATCTCCTCCACGCACGGCGACGGCGTGCGCGAGCTGGTCGACGAGGCGCTGGAGCTGGCGGTCAAGGAGCGCCCGGAGCTGGCCGAGGAAGACGAGCACGCGCAGCGCGGCGTCAAGATCGCCATCGTGGGCCGCCCCAACGTGGGCAAGTCCACGCTGGTCAATACGCTGATCGGCGAAGAGCGCGTGATCGCGTTCGACATGCCCGGCACCACGCGCGACGCCATCTACGTGGAGTTCGAGCGCGGCGGCAAGCCCTACACGCTGATCGACACCGCCGGCCTGCGCAAGCGCGGCAAGGTGTTCGAGGCGATCGAGAAATTCTCGGTGGTCAAGACGCTGCAGTCCATCGCCGACGCCAACGTGGTGGTGCTGCTGCTCGACGCCCAGCAGGACGTTTCCGAGCAGGACGCGCACATCGCCGGCTTCATCGTGGAATCGGGCCGCGCGCTGGTGGTCGGCGTGAACAAGTGGGACGGCCTCGACGGCCATGCGCGCGACCGCATCAAGCACGACCTCGAGCGCAAGCTGCAGTTCCTCGACTTCGCCAACTTCCACTTCGTGTCGGCGCGCGAGCGCACCGGCATCGGCGCGCTGCTGCGCTCGGTGGACGAGGCCTACGCCGCGGCGATGGTCAAGCTGCCGACGCCGCAGCTCACGCGGATCCTGCAGGAAGCGGTGGAGTTCCAGCAGCCGCGCCGCGTCGGCGCGACCCGCCCCAAGCTGCGCTACGCGCACCAGGGTGGCTCCAATCCGCCGATCATCGTGGTGCACGGCAATTCATTGTCGGGCATCGCGGACAGCTACCGGCGCTATCTCGAAAATCGCTTCCGCACGGCCTTCAAGCTCAAGGGCACGCCGCTGCGCATCGAATTTCGCACGAACAAAAACCCGTATGCGGACTCGAAGGATTGAGTCGGGCAGCGGGGCAGCCTGGCGGGCAAGTTTCGTTTGCGTTCGTTTGGAACTGAGGCTAAATTCTCGGTAGCGGGGGGTTCCCCGCGAGACGATGCTGGCTTGGTACCGTTTTTGATCTTTTTTTGGCGCGGTTTGCGCCGCTCGACTTGAATCGGGGATGAACGTCCCCATCATCCATCACTAAATCTATAATTTTGGAGTGTGCCATGAGCAACAAAGGGCAATTGCTACAAGACCCGTTCCTGAACGCGCTGCGCAAAGAGCACGTGCCGGTTTCAATCTACCTCGTCAATGGCATCAAGCTGCAAGGCAATATCGAGTCGTTCGACCAGTACGTCGTCCTGTTGCGCAACACCGTGACGCAGATGGTTTACAAGCATGCGATTTCCACCGTCGTGCCCGCGCGCGCCGTGAATTTCCGCGTGGACGATACGGCCGAGGGCTGATCCTTTACCGTTATTCCCATGTTCACGGCTGGCCCGCCGCCATTGCGGCAAGGCCACCGCGAACCGGTGCCGCGCCGGGGCCTGAAATCCCGGCGCGACGCCAGCAACGACACCGGCCATCCGGTCGCACCGCGGGCATGCATATGGTTATGCCGCGCACGATGCCTTACCCTGGTGCATGCCGCCGCGGACCATCTCCGCCGCCGCGCGCCAACCGGGACAGGGCCCTTGCCTCGCGGCACCCGCCACGCCCCCGGCCGGTTTCCATCGTTTTCCTTTTCGCGTTTCGCGATCCTCCCGTTTGCAATCTAGAGCTACCTCCAATTCCGAGTCCTCCCGCGCCATCCTCGTCGGCGTCGATTTCGGCAAGCACGACTTCCAGGAAAGCCTGAGCGAGCTGGCGCTGCTGACGTCCACCGCCGGTTCGACGCCGGTGCACATGCTGACCGGCCGGCGCTCGCGCCCGGACCCGGCGCTGTTCATCGGCTCGGGCAAGGCGGAGGAACTCAAGGAGGCCGCCGACGCGCTCGACGCGGACGTGGTGGTGTTCAACCACACGCTGAGCCCGGCCCAGCAGCGCAACCTCGAGCGTTTCCTCAAGCGCCACGTGATCGACCGCACCGGCCTGATCCTGGACATCTTCGGCCAGCGCGCGCAGAGCCACGTCGGCAAGGTGCAGGTCGAGCTGGCCCAGGTCCAGTACCAGGCCTCGCGGCTGGTCCGCGCATGGAGCCACCTGGAGCGGCAGAAGGGCGGGATCGGCATGCGCGGCGGCCCGGGCGAGCGCCAGCTCGAGCTCGACCGCCGCCTGCTGGACGAGCGCGCCAAGCGCCTGAAGTCGGACCTGTCCCGGCTGCAGCGCCAGCACAGCACCCAGCGCCGCGCGCGGGCGCGCAACGACACGCTGAGCATCTCGCTGGTCGGCTATACCAACGCCGGCAAGTCGACGCTGTTCAACGCGCTGACCAAGGCGCGCGCCTACGCCGCCGACCAGCTGTTCGCCACGCTCGACACCACCTCGCGCCGGCTCTACCTGGAAGGCCTGGGCAACGTGGTGCTGTCCGACACGGTCGGCTTCATCCGCGACCTGCCCACGCAACTGGTGGCCGCGTTCCGCGCCACGCTGGAGGAAACCGTGCACGCCGATTTGCTGCTGCACGTGGTGGACGCCTCCAGCCCGGTGCGCCACGAGCAGGTCGAGCAGGTCAACCGCGTGCTGGCCGAAATCAATGCCGACGACATCCCGCAGATCGTCGTGATGAACAAGATCGACGCCGCGCCGGAGCTGCTGGAGCAGGGCCCGCGCGTGGAGCGCAACGAAGAAGGCGTGCCGGTGCGCGTGTTCGTCAGCGCGCGCGACGGCATCGGCCTGGACGCGCTGCGCGAGGCGGTGGTGGAAGCGGCGCGCTGGCTGGCCGAGCGGCCGGCCGGGCCGGCGCCGCTCGACCCGCGCTTCGCCGACGGGCACGGTCGCGTGGACGATGCCCACGACGACACCACGGACGATGACCGGGGTGTCGGCGGGGACGGCGGCCAGGACGGCGGCGATGACGCCGCTCCGGAAGAACCCGACACGCTGTAAGCCGGTTCGGCGGAAATCGGTGCCAGATTGCCCCAAATAGGCAAATGTGGCGTCGATGACTGTTAGAATCCCTCTGTTCCAACTATCCCGGACCCGTGCACTTCATGCCCCAGTTTCCCCGGAATCCTGAATCGAGCCATGCCTTCGGCGGCGCCCCGTCGCGGTCGGCGTGGCAGCGTTTGCGCGCGATCCTGTCGTTGAACGATCCACGTTGGGGTCGGGGCGATGATGAAGACAAGGATAAGGACAAGGACAACAACCGCCAGCAGCAGCAGCGGCCGCCCCAGGACGGCCCGCCCGACCTGGACGAGCTGTGGCGCGACTTCAACCGCCGCCTGAACGGCCTGCTCGGCCGCAAGGACAACGGTGGCGGCGGCAACCAGGGTTTTGGCGGCGGCGCGCGCACGCCGGGCAAGGGCTCGGGCGTGGGCGCCGGCGTGGTGGTGATCGCCGCCATCGGCATCTGGCTGGCCAGCGGCTTCTTCATGGTGCAGGAAGGCCAGACCGCGGTGATCCTGCAGTTCGGCAAGTTCAAGTACACCACCGGCCCCGGCATCAACTGGCGCCTGCCGTACCCGATCCAGTCGGCCGAGATCGTCAACCTGTCGAGCGTGCGTTCGGTGGAAGTGGGCCGCTCGACCTCGATCAAGGACAGCAACCTGAAGGACGCGTCGATGCTGACGCAGGACGAGAACATCATCGACGTCCGCTTCACGGTGCAGTACGACATCCAGGACGCCCAGGAATTCCTGTTCTACAACAAGACCGACCGCGGCGGCGACGAAGAGCTGGTGACGCAGGCCGCCGAGACCTCGGTGCGCGAGATCGTCGGCCGCAACAAGATGGATGCGGTGCTGTACGAGAACCGCGAGCAGATCGCGCAGAACCTCGCCAAGTCGATCCAGTCCATCCTCTCGGCCTACAAGACCGGCATCCGCGTGATCTCGGTCAACGTGCAGAGCGTGCAGCCGCCCGAGCAGGTGCAGGCCGCCTTCGACGACGTCAACAAGGCCAGCCAGGACCGCGAGCGCGCCATCAGCGAAGGCCAGGCCTACGCCAACGACGTGATCCCGCGCGCCAAGGGCACCGCCGCGCGCCTGAACGAGGAGGCGCTGGCCTACAAGTCGCGCGTGGTCAACCAGGCCGAGGGCGACGCCGCGCGCTTCCAGCAGGTCCAGGCGCAATACGCCAAGGCGCCGCAGGTCACGCGCGACCGCCTCTACATTGAAACCATGCAGCAGATCTATACGAATTCGACCAAGGTGCTGGTGGACTCGCGCCAGGGCAACAATCTCCTCTACCTGCCGCTGGACAAGCTGATGTCGCAGGCGCAGTCCGGCACGCCGGCCGCCGGCGCCGCGCAGGCGCCCGCCGCCGGCAGCGCTCCCGCGCCGGCGCCCGACGCCAGCGGCGACAACCGGTCGCGCGAACTGCTGCGCAACCGTGACCGCGATTCGCGCTGAGGAGCCCTGACATGAACCGACTGATTTCGATTGTCATCGGCCTCTTCATCGTGCTGGCGATTGGCTCCTCGATGGTGTACGTGGTGGACCAGCGCCAGTACGCGGTGGTGTTCGCCTTCGGCGAGATCAAGCAGGTGGTGCGCGAGCCCGGCCTGCACTTCAAGCTGCCGCCGCCGCTGCAGAACGTGGTCTTCATGGACCGCCGCCTGCTGACCATCGACGTGGCCGCGTCCGAGCGCTTCCTGACCGCCGAGAAGAAGAGCATGGTGGTGGACTGGTTCGTCAAGTGGCGCATCACCGATCCGCGCAAGTTCTTCGTCGCCTTCAACGGCAACATCCGCAGCGCGCAGGACCGCATGACCCAGCGCATCGATTCCGTCGCCCGCGAGGAATTCGGCAAGCGCACGGTGGCCGACGTGGTCGCCGGCGAGCGCGACAAGGTCATGCAGAACATCCGCTCGGCGATGGCCGACTACGCGCAGTCGGTCGGCGTGGAGATCATCGACGTGCGCCTCAAGCGCGTGGACCTGCTGCCCGCGATCAGCGAATCGGTGTACCGCCGCATGGAGGCCGAGCGCAAGCGCGTGGCCAACGAGCTGCGCTCCACCGGCGCGGCCGAGGGCGAGAAGATCCGCGCCGACGCCGACCGCCAGCGCGAGGTGGTGCTGGCCGAGGCCTACCGCGACGCGCAGAAGATCAAGGGCGACGGCGATGCCCAGGCTTCGCAGATCTACGCCGACGCGTTCGGCCGCGATCCGCAGTTCGCGCAGTTCTGGCGCAGCATGGAGGCCTACCGCAATACCTTCCGCGACAAGCGCGACGTGCTGGTGCTGGAGCCCAACTCGGACTTCTTCCGCTACATGCGCTCGCCGAACGGCGCGCCGGCCCCGGCGCCGGCGCCCGCGGCGGGACGCCGCTGAGCGCCACCAAGCGCCACGCCCGGCGGCCACGGCCGCCGGGCGCCAGGACAAAACCCCGGCTTGCCGGGGTTTTGTCCGGCTGGGGCGGCGCGATGCGCGCGCCGGCCGGGCGCCTCGGCCGCCGCACGGCGGGCGCGCCGGGTGACGGCGGCGCGGCGCTGCCGGTCCGGCCGCCGCCGGCGCGAACCCAATTCAACGGGCATCCCGCGGATGCCCGGCAACCGACGTGAAGAGATTGACCATGTCCAACCACTGGCTTCTGCCTGAAAACATCGCCGACGTGCTGCCGTCGGAGGCCCGCAAGATCGAAGAGCTGCGCCGCCGCATGCTGGACCTGTTCCGCACCTACGGCTACGAGCTCGTCATGCCGCCGATGCTGGAATACCTCGAGTCCCTGCTGACCGGCACCGGCCATGACCTCGACCTGCGCACGCTCAAGCTGGTCGACCAGCTCTCCGGCCGCACGCTGGGCCTGCGCGCCGACATCACGCCCCAGGTCGCCCGCATCGACGCGCACCTGCTCAACCGCTCCGGCGTGACCCGCCTGTGCTACGCCGGCAACGTGCTGCACGCGCGCCCGGCGGGCTTTCGCGCCACGCGCGAACCGATCCAGGTCGGCGCCGAGATCTACGGCCACGCCGGCCTCGAGGCCGACGTCGAGATCCAGTCGCTGATGCTGGCCGCGCTGCAGGTCGCGGGGCTGACCGACGTGCGCCTGGACCTGTGCCACGCGGGCATCCTGGAGGCGCTGCTCGACGGCCTGCCGTCGAGCCGCAAGATCGAGGACGCGCTGTTCGCCGCGCTCGAGACCAAGGACGTGCCGGCGCTGCGCGAGCTGACCGAAGGCATGCCGCAGGCCGAGCGCGAGGCGCTGCTGGCGCTGCCCACGCTGTACGGCGGGGTGGACGTGCTGGAGCGCGCCCGCGCCACGCTGCCGGCCAGCCCGGCCATCGCGCGCGCGCTCGACGAGCTGGCCGCGCTGGCGGCCGCGGTGAGCGGGGCGAGCGTCAACATCGACCTGTCCGACCTGCGCGGCTACCACTACCACAGCGGCGTGATGTTTACCGCCTACGTCGCCGGCCTGCCCAACTACGTGGCCCGCGGCGGGCGCTACGACAAGGTCGGCGAAGCCTTCGGCCGCGCGCGGCCGGCCACCGGCTTCTCGCTCGATCTGCGCGAGGTTGCCGCGCTGTCGCCGCTGGAAGTGCGGGCTTTCGCCATCTTCGCGCCGTGGGATGCGGATCCCGAGCTGCGCGCCGCGATTGCCGCGCTGCGCGCCGACGGCGAGATCGTGATCCAGTCGCTGCCGGGCCACACGCACCAGCTCGACGAATTCAACTGCGACCGCCAGCTGGTGCGCCAGGACGGCGGCTGGGTGGTGGTGCCGCGCGGCGCCGGGGCGTAGGCGCCCTTTTTTCGCGCGGCTCGCGCGCATGGGCCGGCAGCGCCGCGGCGCCTGCCGCGCCCGCTTTCGGCCCGTTGCCGGCCGGCTCCCCAAAAACGGGGTGTTGTCCGGCAACGAGAGTAAAATACGTTTTTAACCTTCTGACCAAATCAACATGTCCGCTTCTGCAGTAAGCCAGGGACGCAATGTCGTCGTGATCGGCACCCAGTGGGGTGACGAAGGCAAAGGGAAAATCGTCGATTGGCTTACCGATCATGCAAAGGGCGTGGTGCGGTTCCAGGGTGGCCACAATGCGGGCCACACCCTCATCATCGGCGGCAAGAAGACCATCCTGCGGCTGATTCCCTCGGGCATCATGCGCGCCGGCACGGTCTGCTACATCGGCAACGGCGTGGTGCTGTCGCCCGAGGCGCTGTTCCGCGAGATCGAGGAGCTGGAAGGCGCCGGCCTGCAGGTGCAGAACCGCCTGCGCATCTCCGAAGCGACCACGCTGATCCTGCCGTACCACATCGCCATCGACAAGGCGCGCGAAGCGCGCCGCGGCGCCGGCAAGATCGGTACCACCGGCCGCGGCATCGGCCCGGCCTACGAAGACAAGGTGGCCCGCCGCGCGCTGCGCGTGCAGGACCTGTTCGATCCCAAGACCTTCGCCGAGCGCCTGCGCGAGAACCTGGACCTGCACAACTTCATGCTGACCCAGTACCTGGGCGCCGAAGCGGTGGACTTCCAGCAGACCCTGGACGAAATGCTGGCCTACGCGCCGCGCCTGGCGCCGATGGTGGCCGACGTGTCCGCCGAGCTGTACGCGGTCAACGCCGCCGGCGACAACCTGATGTTCGAAGGCGCGCAAGGCACGCTGCTCGACGTCGACCACGGCACCTATCCGTTCGTCACCTCGAGCAACTGCGTGGCCGGCGCGGCCGCCGCCGGCGCCGGCGTCGGCCCGGGCCGCCTGAACTACATCCTGGGCATCACCAAGGCCTACTGCACCCGCGTGGGTTCGGGCCCGTTCCCCAGCGAGCTGTACGACAACGACAACCCCGCCCGCCAGGACGCGGTCGGCGTGCGCCTGGCCAACGTCGGCAAGGAATTCGGCTCGGTCACGGGCCGTCCGCGCCGCACCGGCTGGCTCGACGCCGCCGCGCTCAAGCGCTCGGTGCAGATCAACGGCGTGTCGGGCCTGTGCATGACCAAGCTCGACGTGCTCGACGGCCTCGAGACCATCAAGCTGTGCGTGGGCTACCAGCTCGACGGCAAGACCGTCGACATCCTGCCGCGCGGCTCGGATGCGGTGGCGCGCTGCGTGCCGGTGTACGAGGAATTCCCGGGCTGGAACGAGTCCACCTTCGGCGTGAAGGCCTGGGACGCGCTGCCCGAGCAGGCACGCGTCTACCTCAAGCGCATCGAGGAAGTGGTCGGCATCCCGATCGATATGATCTCGACCGGCCCGGACCGCGACGAAACCATCCTGCTGCGCCACCCGTACGTGGCGTGACGCCGGGCGCCCGCGAGGGCGCGCATGGCATGGCGCCGGCAAGGCGTCCGCAGCACAATAGCAAATCGGCCCGCGCAAGCGGGCCGAAGCATTCCCGGTCGACAGACCACAAGCCGAAGCGCCGGAATAGGCGACAAGAACCATGAACCTGCCATCGAACGACGACGAGAACCTGTGGATTTCCTGGGATGACTACCACAGCCTGATCGCACGCCTGTCACTGAACGTCCACGAATCGGGCTGGCAGTTCGACAAGATCCTGTGCCTGGCGCGCGGCGGCCTGCGCGTGGGCGACCAGATGTCGCGCATCTTCGACGTGCCGCTGGCCATCCTCGCCACCAGCAGCTACCGCGAGGCGGCCGGCACGCAGCAGGGCGAGCTCGACATCGCGCAGTACATCACCATGACCCGCGGCGAGCTGTCGGGCAAGATCCTGCTGGTCGACGACCTGGTGGATTCCGGCGTCACGCTCGAGCGCGTGGGCCGCCACCTGAAGGAGCGCTATCCGGCGGTGACGGAAGTCCGCTCGGCGGTGCTCTGGTACAAGGCGTGCTCCAAGGTCAAGCCGGACTACCACGTGACCTTCCTGCCGACCAATCCCTGGATCCACCAGCCGTTCGAAGAGTACGACACGCTGCGCCCGCACAACCTCGCGGCCTGGCTCAAGCGCGGCAAGCGCGCGGCCGACGGCGGCCCGCAGGCCTGATCCGCGGGGCGCGCGCACATGAGCGGGCAGGGCGGCGTCGCCACGCGGGCCTCGCGCTCGCAGGCTGCCTATCACAGCCTGCGCGACGACATCTTCGCCTTCCGCCTGCTGCCTGGCGACCGCTTCACCGAGAACGACGTCGCCGAGCGGCTCGGCATCTCGCGCACGCCCGTGCGCGAGGCGCTGCAGCGTCTGCAGGGCGACGGCCTGGTGCGCGGCCACTACCGCAACGGCTGGGAAGTGGTGCCGCTCGACCTGGGCCGCTTCGAAGCGCTCTACGAACTGCGCACCGTGCTGGAAACCCACGCGGTGACGCGGCTGTGCCAGCAGCCCGCCGCGCGCCACGTCGACCTCGCCAGCCTGGCGCGGCAGGACGCCATCTGGCGCGTGCCGCGCGCGCAGCGCCTGGCCGACGGCAACGAGGTGGCGCGGCTCGACGAGGGTTTCCACCTCGCGCTGATGCACGCGGCCGGCAACCCGGAGGCCGCCGCGGTTCACCAGCAGGTGACCGACCGCATCCGCATCATCCGCCGGCTGGACTTCGCCTACGGCGACCGCGTCGAACTGACCTATGACGAGCACGCCGGCATTCTCGATGCCGTGGCCGCGCGCGACAGCGCGCGCGCCGTCGCGCTGCTGGCCTCGCATATCGAGGACGGCCGCGCCGAAGTGAGCCGCCTGACCACCGAGCGCCTCGAGCGGATCCGCACCAGCCTTGTGCTGCCGGTGCCGCCGGGCGCACCGCCGCGGCGCAGGCGCTTCGGCTGACGCCGGGCTTTCCTTGCCGGTCGCCGGACGGCGGCCACGCCCGGGCCCGCCGCCCGGCACCTTCCCCTGGACCTCTCCCAACACGCCCGCCACGCGGTCTTGGCGCGCCCGCTGACGCTTTGCGGGCCGCGCCATGGCCGCGCTCGCGCCATGTTTGTGCATCCGGGCCTGCGTTCTGTCCGCCGTGGCACGCATGTTGCAACGTCTCCTGCGAATCCGTTTATGTATACATAAATTGCAGGACACGATGAGTTCTCACCTGAATCCGATCCGCGGCAGCCGCGGCATGGCCGTCGCGCCGCACGCGCTGGCTTCGCAGAGCGCGCTGGCGGTATTGCGCGAAGGCGGCAATGCCGTCGAGGCGATGATCGCCGCGGCGGCCACCATTGCGGTGGCCTATCCCCACATGAACAGCATCGGCGGCGACAGCTTCTGGCTGATCGCCCGGCCCGGCGAAGCGCCGCGCGGCCTGGAGGCCTGCGGCGCGGCGGCCGGCGCGGCCACCATCGAACGCTACCGCGAGGCCGGCCTGGCCACGATCCCGTTCCGCGGCGGCCTGGCGGCCAACACCGTGGCCGGCACCGTCTCCGGCTGGAACGCCGCGCGGGCGTGGTCGCAGGAAGCGCTGGGCGGGCGCCTGCCGCTGTCGCGCCTGCTGGCCGACGCCATCGCCTATGCGCGCGACGGCGTGCCCGTCACGCAAAGCCAGTCGGCCTGCGTGGCGGCCAAGCAGGCCGAACTGGCCGGCATCGCGGGTTTTGCCGAGACCTTCCTTGCCGAGGGCGTGCCGGCGACCGGCAGCCGCTTCCGCCAGCCGCGCCTGGCCGCGACGCTGGAGCAACTCGCGCGCGTCGGGCTGGACGATTTCTACCAGGGCGACCTCGCGCACAGCATGGCGCGCGACCTCGCCGCCGTGGGCAGCCCGCTGACGCTCGACGACCTGCGCGCGCACCGCGCCGTGTGGAAGACCCCGCTGGCGCTGGCGCATTCGCGCGGCACCGTCTACAACATGCCGCCGCCCACGCAGGGTCTGGTCTCGCTGCTGATCCTGGGCCAGCTCGACCGCCTGCTGGACAGCGGCATGGACCCGCTCGGCGCGCCCTTCGTCCACGCCTGCGTGGAGGCGACCAAGCAGGCCTTCGGCGTGCGCGACCGCCATATCACCGATCCGCTCCACATGGACATCGATCCGCGCGACCTGCTGACGCCGGACTGGCTGGACACGGCCGCGGCGCGCATCCGCCCGGACGCCGCACTGCCGTGGGGCAATGGCCTGGGGCCCGCCGACACCGTGTGGATGGGCGTGATCGACGGCGACGGCGTGGCGGTCAGCTTCATCCAGAGCATCTATCACGAGTTCGGCAGCGGCGTGGTGCTGCCGGCCTCGGGCGTCAACTGGCAGAACCGCGGCTGCAGCTTCTCGCTCGACCCCGCCGCGCGCAATCCGCTGGCGCCGGGACGCAAGCCGTTCCACACGCTCAACCCGGCGCTGGCGCGCCTGGCCGACGGCCGCACGCTGGTCTACGGCAACATGGGCGGCGACGGCCAGCCGCAGTCGCAGAGCGCGGTGTTCTCGCGCATCGCGCATTTCGGCATGAACCCGCAGGCCGCCATCGACGCGCCGCGCTGGCTGCTGGGCCGGACCTGGGGCCAGACCAGCGACACCCTGAAGCTCGAGGCGCGCTTTCCCGCCGCCACCAGCGACGCGCTGCGCCAGCTCGGCCACGACGTGGAAATCCTCAGGCCTTACGACGAGACGATGGGACACGCGGGCGCCATCCTGCTGCACCCGAACGGCCTCTACGAAGGCGGCTCCGATCCGCGCAGCGACGGCAGCGTGGCCGGCTGGTAGGCGCGGCGCAAGGCATGGGGCGCGCGCCGCGGCGCCGCCCGTTTTTTTCGCGGCTCCCGGCCGCATGGCGCGCCGGCCGCGCCGGCCGTCCCGGGGCCTGCGCACCGGCGGCGCGCTTTGCGCGCGCCGGTTTTCCCCGAAGTCCGTTCAAGGAGTGGTTCGATGCGTTCCGTTGCAGATGACGCAGTACTCGGCCTGGCGCCCGCCTTGCCACTGGCGCGCACGCGCTGGATCCAGCTCGCGCTGGGCGTGGCGTGCATGATGGCGATCTCCAGCCCGCAATACGTCTGGACCCTGTTTACCAAGCCGCTCGCCACCAAGCTCGGCGTGCCGCTGTCCGAGCTGCAGGTCACTTTCTCGCTGCTGATCGTGCTGCAGACCTTTTTCTCGCCGTTCCAGGGCGCGCTGATCGAGCGCTTCGGGCCGCGCCGGCTGATCGCGCTCGGCACGGTGCTGTCGGGGCTGAGCTGGGTGCTGGCGTCGCAGGTGCAGAGCCTGGGCATGCTCTACCTGTGCTACGGCGTGGTGGGCGGCCTGGGCACCGGCATCGTCTACGTCGGCGTGGTGGGCCAGATGGTGCGCTGGTTCCCGGACCGCCGCGGCTTCGCCGTGGGCATGGTCGCGGCTGGCTACGGCATGGGCGCGATCGTCACCACCTTCCCGATCGCCTCGGCGCTGGCCGGCAAGGGGCTGGAAACCACGCTGTGGCAGTTCGGCCTGCTGTTCGCGGTGATCGGCTTCATTGCCTCGCAGGGGCTGCGCGCGCCCGCGGCGCACGCGGCGGCGGCGCCGGCGCATGGCCGGGAAGGCAGCGCCGCGCGCGCCGTGGCCGACGTGCCGACGCGCCAGATGCTGCGCACGCCGCTGTTCTGGCTGCTGTTCGGCATGATGACCATGATGTCCACCTCGGGCCTGATGGTGACGTCGCAGATGGCGGCCTTCGCCAAGGATTTCGGCGTCACCGGCGCCACCGTGCTCGGCATGGCGGCGCTGCCGCTGGCGCTGACGCTCGACCGCTTCACCAACGGGCTCACGCGCCCGCTGTTCGGCTGGGTCTCCGACCGCTGGGGACGCGAGAACACCATGTGCCTGGCCTTCGCGCTGGAAGGCGTGGCGATGGCGCTGTGGCTGCTGACGCGCGAGAACGCGGTGCTGTTCGTGCTGCTGTCGGGCGTGGTGTTCCTGGGCTGGGGCGAGATCTTCTCGCTGTTTCCCTCCACGCTGACCGATACCTTCGGCACGCGCTTCGCCACCACCAACTACGGCTGGCTGTACATCTCGCAGGGCATCGGTTCGATCTTCGGCGGCCCGCTGGCCGCGCTGATGCACGAGCGGCTGGGTAGCTGGATGCCGGTCTTCGGCGTGGCGATCACGCTCGACATCGCGACCGCGCTGCTGGCCATCGCGGTGCTCAAGCCGGCGCGGCGCAGCTACCTCGCGCGGCCGGCCGGCTGAGAAGCGAGCGGGCGGGGCGGCAGCGCGCCGCCCCGAGGCATCGCTCAGTAAGCCACCGAATAGCGCTGGCGCGGGTGCGCCGGCTTTTCCACCTCGTCGAGCATGGCGATGGCGTAGTCCTCCATCGAGATCCAGCTCTTGCCCGCGGCGTCGGACAGCAGCGTGTCGCCGCCCGTGCGCCACGTGCCGGTGCGCGTGCCCGGCTCGAACAGCGCGGCCGGCGACAGGAAGGTCCAGTCGAGCGCGGTCTCGGCGCGCAGGGCATCGAGGAAATCGCGCCCGGCCAGCGCCTCCGGCTTGTAGGCGTCGGGGAATCCCGGCGTATCCACCAGTTGCACGCCGGGCGCCACGTAGAGGCTGCCGGCGCCGCCCACCACCAGCAGGCGCGGCACGCCCGCGGCCTTGACTGCGCCGACGATCTGCGCGGCCCTGGTGTGTTCGAAGCGCACCGTGCTGATGGCCACGTCGCTGCCGGCGATGGCGGCAGCGAGCGCTTTGGTATCCGCCGCGTCGGCGTCGCGCGTGGTCAGGTTCGGCTGCGCCGGCAGCTTGCCGGCCTGGCGCGCGACGGCGGTCACGGTGTGGCCGCGGCGCAGCGCTTCGTCGACGAGGCGGGTGCCGACGCGGCCGGTGGCGCCGATGATTGCGATCTTCATGTTCAACTCCTGGCTTGGTTGCCTGCTGTTTGTGGCTCGGGACTGCTGCACCGCTGTGTGTCTCACAGCATAGTCATGCCCGCGCAAGGCGCGGGCGCCAATCGCCGATATGAAACCAGTTCAGTTACATATCGGCGCAAAAAAATCAGCGCTTGCGGCGCTCCCCGGCGGCGCGCTCCACGTCCGCCAGCATGCCGGCGATGGTGATCTCCGCCAGCGCGCCGTCCATCGCCGCCTGCGCGCGGTCGGCGGCGTGCTTCAGCGCGCCGGTGATTTCCCGGCCCACCATGCACGCCGGGTTGGGCGCGCTGTGGTGCAGGGCGATCAGGGCGGTCGACTCCACCGCGCGGAACACGTCGAGCAGCGTGATCGACGCCGCCGCGCGCGCCAGCGAGGCGCCGCCGGTGCTGCCCATCGCGGTGCTCACCAGCCCCGCTTCGGCCAGTTGCCCGATCAGCCGCCGGATCAGCGCCGGGTTGGTGCCCACGCTGCCGGCGATCAGCGACGACGGCAGCGGCGCGTCGGCGCTGGCCAGCAAGGTGAGGATATGGACGGCGACGGCGAAGCGGCTGCTGGTGGTCATGGGGGAGCGCAATCCGAAGCGCGATGTGAAACCATCATAGTTACAGATGCGGGCGACTGTCAAGCCGCGGCTCGCCGGCGCGCGGGTGGCGAGGCAGGCCGGCCGCGTGCCGCGACAGTGGCGTTCATATTGAAAAATCGCGGGAAACCTGCGCAAAACGCGACATTCTGGCCCGCAGGCAGCGGAAGAATGCCGGTATCGGCACTGAAACTGATACACTCACCCGCAGCGCAGCAGTCGGCGCCAGGCAGCGGGTGATCCGGGCCGCGCGCTGCCGTTCATGTGAACGGCAGTCCCCAGGAAGGGCCGCCCGAGGGCGGCGCAGCGCAGGCCGGAACCGCCGCCGTGCTTATCTTTTTATTCAGTCGCGCGGTCGCGAAGAAAATCGAAAAAATCGAATCGGGAGCAGCAAGTTGTCGGATCAGATGCCGGAGAACAGGACGGAAAACAAAAAACCCGCAAGGCTCGAAAGCGCTGCGGGTTTTCCGTTTGATCTGGTGCCCAGGAGAGGACTCGAACCTCCACAGTGTTGCCACCGCTAGGACCTGAACCTAGTGCGTCTACCAATTTCGCCACCTGGGCGGGCGTCGAAACAACCGAAGCGCTCATTATAGCGACCGCAATACGTTTGTCAAATACTATCCATAAAAATTGAATCAAAATAACTATCCGATCCCTAGCCGGGAAGAAATCCTCGGCGTCCTGAGGACGTCCGGGTCGCCCCTGTCGGCAGGCGACATCGCCAAGGCGCTGGCCGTCACGCGCAAGGAGCACGACGGATTCCAGAAACGCCTCGCCGCGATGGAGCGCGACGGCCAGATCGAACTCAACCGCAAGGGCCGCTACGAGCTGGCCCACCAGCCCAACTTCGTGACCGGGCGCGTGCAGGGCCACCGCGACGGCTTCGGCTTCCTGATCCGCGACGACGGCGACGACGACATCTTCCTGCCCGAGCGCGAGCTGCAGAAGGCGATGCACAACGACCGCGCCCAGGTGCGCGTGATCGGCTACGACCGGCGCGGCCGGCCCGAAGGCCAGATCGTCGAGATCATCGAGCGCGCCAACCGCTACGTGATCGGCCGCCTGCTCAGCGAAGGCGGCGTGCTGGTGGTGGCGCCGGAAGACAAGCGCATCAGCCAGGACATCCTGATCCCGCCCAAGTCGCAGGGCAAGGCGCGCGTGGGGCAGGTGGTCAGCGTCGAGATCATCGACTATCCCGACCGCTACGTGCAGCCGGTCGGCCGCGTGGTGGAAGTGCTGGGCGACATCGACGACCCCGGCATGGAGATCGAGATCGCGGTGCGCAAGTACGGCGTGCCGCACGAGTTCTCCGATGCCTGCGCCAAGGAAGCCGCCGCGCTGCCGGACGTGGTGCGCGAGTCCGACCTCGACCACCGCATCGACCTGCGCGACGTGCCGCTGGTCACCATCGACGGCGAGGACGCGCGCGACTTCGACGACGCGGTCTACTGCGAGCCGGTCAAGATCGGCCGCGCCAAGGGCTGGCGCCTGGTGGTGGCGATCGCCGACGTGTCGCACTACGTGCGTCCCGGCACGCCGCTCGACGCCGACGCGCTCGACCGCGCCACCTCGGTGTATTTCCCGCGACGCGTGATCCCGATGCTGCCGGAGAAGCTCTCCAACGGCCTGTGCTCGCTCAACCCGCAGGTGGACCGCCTGTGCATGGTGTGCGACGCGGTCATCACCGCCAAGGGCGAGCTCAAGGCCTACCAGTTCTATCCGGCCGTGATGCATTCGGCCGCGCGCCTGACCTACAACGAGGTCTGGGCCGTGCTGTCGAACACCAAGGGTCCGGAGGCGCACAAGCGCGCCGACCTGGTGCCGCACCTGCAGAACCTGTACGAGCTGTTCCAGGTCCTGCTCAAGTCCCGCCGCGAGCGCGGCGCGATCGACTTCGACACCACCGAGACCTACATCGTCTGCAATGCGCAGGGCAAGATCGAGCAGATCCTGCCGCGCACCCGCAACGACGCGCACCGCCTGATCGAGGAATGCATGCTGGCCGCCAACGTGTGCGCGGCCGACTTCCTCGAGCGTTTCAAGCATCCCACGCTGTACCGCATTCACGCCGGCCCGAGCGAGGAAAAGCTCAAGAACCTGCGCGAGTTCCTCAAGACCGTGGGACTGTCGCTGGCCGGCGGCGACAAGCCGCAGGCGGCCGACTACGCCGACGTGATGGACAAGATCAAGAGCCGTCCCGACGCGCCCATGCTGCAGACCATGCTGCTGCGCTCGATGCAGCAGGCGGTCTACAGCCCGGACAACATCGGCCACTTCGGCTTGTCGTACGAGGCCTATGCCCACTTCACCAGCCCGATCCGCCGCTACCCCGACCTGCTGGTCCACCGCGCGATCAAGGCCGTGCTGGCGCACACCAAGTATCAGCCGGCGTTCGCCCCCGGCACGACGCTGAACACCGCCATCGCGCCCAAGGCGCGCCGCCTGCAGGCCAAGGACGCCGCCGCCAAGGCCGAGCTGAGCGCCGCGCGCGCCAAGCGCAACGAAGCCATCTGGGACGAGCTCGGCCTGCACTGCTCGGCCAACGAGCGCCGCGCCGACGAAGCCTCGCGCGACGTCGAAGCCTGGCTCAAGTGCTACTTCATGCGCGACAAGCTCGGCAGCGAGTTCTCGGGCACGGTCAGCTCGGTCACGTCGTTCGGCATCTTCGTGCAGCTCGACGAGCTCTACGTCGAAGGCCTGGTGCACGTCACCGAACTGGGCAGCGACTACTTCCAGTACGACGAGGCGCGCAACGAACTGCGCGGCGAGCGCACCGGCATCCGCTACCGCCTCACCGACCGCGTGCGCGTGCAGGTCTCGCGCGTGGACCTGGACGCGCGCAAGATCGACTTCCGCCTGGTGCAGGAGCCGTCGGCCAAGAACCTGCGCGCCCGCGCGCCGGTCACCGAAGCCCAGCCGCGCGTGCCCGCCGCGCACGCCGTGCCGGCGCGCAAGAAGGGCCGCCAGCTGGCGGCGCTGCTCGGCGGCACCTCCAAGCCGGAAGAATCGTTCGACGAGACGCTCGACCGCGTGATCGAGGAGCAGCCGGTGTTCGAGGCCGTCATCACGCCGGTCAAGGCGCGCCCCGGACAGGGCGCCAAGCCCGCCGGCAAGCCGGCCAAGCGTGCCGCCAAGCCCAAGCCCGCGCATCTCGGCTCGGGCCCCAAGGGCGGCGGCAAACCGGCCGGCAAGAGCAGCCGCGCGGCGCGCAAGCGCTGATGCACGGCGGGGGCGCCATCACCGGCGCCCCCGCCGCGAACGCCCGGCGGGTGCCGGCGGGTACAATCCCGTCATGGCTAAACAAAAACTCCTGATCGGCTTTCACGCCGTCACCGCGCGCCTGCGCCAGGACGCCGCCGGCGTCACCGATGTCTACGTAGAATCCGCGCGGCGCGACCGCCGCATGCAGGACTTCATCCGCCTGGCCGAGAGCCTCAAGGTGCGCCTGCATCCGGTCGATGCCGAGCGCCTGCGCGGCATGGCCGGCACCGACCGCCACCAGGGCGTGGTGGCCCGCGCCGAAGACGTGGCGCTCGCGCTCAACCTCGACGAACTGCTCGACGGCATCGAAGGCACGCCGCTGCTGCTGGTGCTCGACGGCGTCACCGACCCGCACAACCTCGGCGCCTGCCTGCGCGTGGCCGACGGCGCCGGCGCGCACGCCGTGATCGCGCCCAAGGACCGCAGCGTCGGCCTCAACACCACCGTGGCCAAGGTCGCCAGCGGCGCGGCCGAGACCGTGCCCTACATCACCGTCACCAACCTCGCCCGCACCCTGCGCGAACTGCAGGAACGCGGCATCTGGGTGGTCGGCACCGCCGACGGCACCGACAAGACCGTCTACGACGCCGACCTCAAGGGCCCCATCGCCCTGGTAATGGGCGCCGAAGGCGAAGGCATGCGCCGCCTCACGCGCGAGACCTGCGACGAACTGGTCGGCATCCCGATGGCCGGCGGCGTGGAAAGCCTCAACGTTTCGGTGGCCAGCGGCGTGTGCCTGTATGAAGCGGTGCGCCAGCGCCGCCTGCCGCGCTGACGCCATGACGGCGGAACGCGACGCGCAGTCGCTGGCGGCCGCGCGCGGCCTGGTCGCCGATGCCGCCAGCATCATGGTGCTGACCGGCGCCGGCGTATCGGCGGAGTCCGGCGTGCCGACGTTCCGCGACGCCATGACCGGCCTCTGGTCGCGCTTCGACCCCGAGGAGCTCGCGCAGGAAGACGCCTACCGGCGCCAGCCCGCGCTGGTCTGGGCGTGGTACCTGCACCGGCGCGAACTGGTCGCCGCCACCCATCCCAACCCCGCCCATCTCGCGCTGGCCGCGCTCGCCGCGCGCAAGAAGGTCACGCTGGTCACGCAGAACGTGGACGGCCTGCACCAGCGCGCCGGCAGCCGCGACGTGATCGAGCTGCACGGCAACCTGTTCGCCGACAAATGGCTGGACGGCTGCGGCCGCTGCGACCCGGTCACCGCCATCCCCGGCACGCCGCCGCGCTGCGGGCTGTGCAACGCCATGATGCGGCCCGGCGTGGTGTGGTTCGGCGAAGAACTGCCGCGCGTGGCGCGCTATCGCGCCGAGCACGCCGCCGAAACCTGCGATCTGTGCCTGGTGGTGGGCACCTCCGGCCTGGTCTACCCGGCCGCCGGCCTGCCCGGTGTCGCCAGGGACCACGGCGCGCACGTCATCGTGGTCAACCCCCAGCCCTCGGCGCTGGACCAGACCGCCGACATCGTGCTGCGCGGGCCGGCCGGGGTGGTGCTGCCGCGCTTGTGGGACGAGGCCGCGGCGCCGGCCTGAGCGCGCCGGCGGCAAGCCGATCGGGTTCGTGTAAGGCGATGTACATCCCGGATGTACATCGCCCGCCGCCGTGCTAGACTTCCTGCATCCAGTGCTTATCAGGGGGCTGCCATGCACCACACCCGCATCTTCCGCAACGGGAATTCGCAAGCGATACGGATTCCCGCCGACCTTGCCTATCCGGACAGCGACATGCCGCTCGAGATCGAGCGGGTTGGCGACGAGTTGCGCATCCGCCCGGCGCGCAAGCGCCTGACCGGGCTGCTGGACGTGTTCGCGGCGTTTCCCGAGGATTTCCTCGCCGGCGGGCGCGAACGGCAGGAGCAGGCCGAACGGGACGGGCTTTGATGGCCAGGTACATGCTCGACACCAATATGTGCATCTACCTGATGAAGAACCAGCCGCCGCACGTGGCGCAGCGGCTGGAAGCGTGCTTCGAAGGGGATGTGGTGCTGTCGGCGGTGACGCTGGCGGAACTGGAATACGGCATCGCCATGTCGCGGGAGCCGGAAGCGGCCCGCCGCGCGCTGGCGGCGCTGGTGGCGCGCGTGCCGGTGCTGCCGCTGACGAGCGCGGCGGCGCGCGCCTATGGTCCGATCCGCGCGGCCACGCGCGAGCGCAAGGCCGACGCGCTGGACAAGCTGATCGCGGCGCACGCGCTGGCCGAGGGCGCCATCGTCGTGACCAACAACGTGCGCGATTTCGCCGCCTACCCGGGTGTCAGCGTCGAAGACTGGTCGGTGCCGCCGGCGGCCTGAGCCGCCACGCTCAGCGCGCGATCAGCGCCTCCAGCTTGACCGCATCCGCCGCGAACAGGCGGATGCCGTCGGACAGCTTCTCGGTGGCCATCTGGTCCTCGTTGAGTTGCCAGCGGAAGGCCGCTTCGCCGCATTCGATGCGCGCGATGTTGGCGGCCTGGGCCTGGTCCACCGACAGCCTGCGCTCGACCTGGCCTTCGGTGGCGGCGAGCTTTTCGAGCAGGTCGGGGCTGATGGTCAGCAGGTCGCAGCCGGCCAGCGAGAGGATCTGTCCGGTGCTGCGGAAGCTGGCGCCCATCACTTCGGTCGCGTAGCCGAATTTCTTGTAGTAGTCGTAGATCTGGCGCACCGAGCGCACGCCGGGATCGTCGTCGCCGGCGTTGGCGGCGGCGTCCCATTTGTCGCCGGCCTTCTGCTTGTGCCAGTCGAGGATGCGGCCGACGAAGGGCGAGATGAGCTGCGCGCCGGCTTCGGCGCAGGCCACCGCCTGGGCCAGCGAGAACAGCAGCGTCATGTTGCAGCGGATGCCTTCGCGCTGCAGCACCTCGGCGGCGCGGATGCCTTCCCAGGTGGAGGCGATCTTGATCAGCACGCGCTCGCGCGCGATGCCGCGCTGCTCGTAGAGGGCGATCAGGTGGCGCGCCTTGGCCACGGTGGCCTCGGTGTCGAAGGACAGGCGCGCGTCGACCTCGGTGGAGACGCGGCCCGGCACGATCGCGAGGATCTCGCAGCCGAAGCCGATCAGCAGCGCGTCCATGACGGCGTCGCGGCCTTCGTTGTCGCGCACGGCCTGGTCCAGCAGCGGGCGGTACTCGGCCTTCTGCACGGCCTTGAGGATCAGTGAGGGATTGGTGGTGGCGTCCTGCGGCGTGTACTGCTTCATCAACTGGAAATCGCCGGTGTCCGCCACGACGGTGGTGAACTGCTTGAGCTGATCGAGCTGGTTCATGGTCGGTGAGTCGCTGTTAGAGAGGGTGGATGGCGCCGCGGCCGGCATGCCGGGCCGCGCGTGCCGCCGTACATCGTTGCGCTCCCGGCAGGGGAGGGCGGTGCAAGGCGCAATGCCTTGGCCGGCGCCCGGAGCCGTCGTGCGGGGGCCGGGCGCCGGCCTCGCAGCCATTGTACCGCCGCCCCGCGCCGCCTCCGGCGATGCCACGGCATTCCGGTACACTATGCGGTTTCCCCCAAGCAGACGGGCTGTTGTCATGACTCAGGATGAACTCAAGGCGCTGGTGGCGCAAGCCGCGGCGGACTATGTCGAGAAGGAAGTGCCGGCCGGCGCGGTGCTCGGCGTGGGCACGGGCTCCACGGCCAACCTCTTTATCGATGCGGTGGCGGCGTTCAAGGGACGCTTCGCCGGCGCGGTCTCCAGCTCGGAGGCATCCACCCGCCGCCTGCAGCAGCATGGCTTCAACGTGCTGGACCTCAACGAGGTCGACGAAATCCCCGTCTACGTGGACGGCGCCGACGAGATCGACGCCAGCGGCGCCATGATCAAGGGCGGCGGCGGCGCGCTCACGCGCGAGAAGATCGTGGCCTCGGTGGCGCAGCGCTTCGTCTGCATCGCCGACGGCAGCAAGCTGGTGGAAGTGATGGGCGCGTTCCCGCTGCCCGTGGAAGTGATTCCGATGGCACGCGCCGCGGTGGCGCGCAAGCTGGCCGCGCTGGGCGGCCAGCCGCGCCTGCGCATGACGAAGGAAGGCGGCATCTACAAGACCGACAACGGCAACGTGATCCTCGACGTGGCCGGCCTGAAGATCGCCGACCCGAAGGGCCTGGAAGAGGCCATCAACCACGTGCCCGGCGTGGTGACGGTGGGCCTGTTCGCGCTGCGCGGCGCGGACGTGCTGCTGCTGGGCACGCCGGAAGGGGTCAAGCGCAGCGATTTCTGAGCCGCGCGCCAGGATTTCCGGCCGACAAAAAGGGTGCCTCTCGCGGCACCCTTTTTTGCGCTTCACTGCCGCGGCACCTGGCCGCGGGCAGCCGCCATCACGCCTGCGGCGGCGGCACGTAGCCCTGGGCCTGGTCGGCGCCGTCGCCGAAGAAATACTTCTCGGTCTGCTTGAGCAGGTACTGGCGCGCGCGCGTGTCGGCCATGTTGAGGCGGTTTTCGTTGATCAGCATGGTCTGGTGCTTGAGCCAGCCGGCCCAGGCTTCCTTGGACACGCTTTGCCAGATCTTCTTGCCGAGTTCGCCAGGCAGCGGCGGCAGGTCGAGCCCTTCGGCTTCCTTGTTGAGCTTGACGCATTGGACCATGCGGGCCATGGGGAACTCCTTGTAGTCGTGTGATGTGGCCGGCGCGGCGGGCGCGCCGCGCCATTGCAGGGCGCTATTGTAGCGAAGCGGGGGCGCGCCTTCCGGCTACCCCCACGGTCGTCACAGTTTTTTCATCAGTACCATCGACTTGCGCTGCCAGTTGTAGAGCTTGCGCTTGTCTTCGGGCAGGTCGTCCACGTTGGCATGGACGAAGCCGCGCTTGAGGAACCAGTGTTCGGTGCGCGTGGTGAGCACGAACAGGCGGTCCAGCCCGAGGCTGCGCGCGCGGCGCTCGATGCGCTTGAGCAGGCGCTCGCCGTCGCCGGTGCCCTGCGCCTCGGCCGACACGGTCAGGCAGGCCATCTCGGCCATGCCTTCGCGCGGGTAGGGGTAGAGCGCGGCGCAGCCGAACAGCACGCCGTCGTGCTCGATCACCGAGAAGTTGGCGATGTCGCGCTCGATCAGGTGGCGCCCGCGCGGCACCAGCGTGCCGTCCTGCTCGAGCGGGGCGATCAGCTGGACGATGCCGCCGACGTCGTCGAGCGTGGCTTCGCGCAGGCTTTCGAGGTCGGTGTCCGAGATCATGGTGCCGACGCCGTCGTGCAGGAACAGCTCCAGCAGCACCGAGCCGTCCAGCTCGAACGGGATCAGGTGGGCGCGCGGCACGCCGCCCTTGAGGGCCTTGACCAGGTGTTCCAGGTAATAGGCCACTTCGGGCGGCAGGTGGTTGTTCTGCAGCCGCTCGACGGCGGTGCGCAGCGACATTTCCGGCATCAGCCGGCCGGTGGCGTCCTGCACGCCGGACACCTCGGTGATGAAGACCAGCTTGTCGGCCTTGATGGCGGTGGCGGTGGCGCTGGCCACGTCTTCCATCGACAGGTTGAAGGCCTGGCCGGTGGGCGAGAAGCCGAGCGGCGAGAGCAGCACGACCTTGCCGTGCGAGAGCGACATGCGGATCGACTCGCCGTCGATCTTGCGCACCAGGCCGGTGTGCTGGTAGTCCACGCCTTCGACGATGCCGACCGGGCGCGCGGTGACGAAGTTGCCGGAAATCACCGACAGCTGGGCGCCGGCCATCGGCGTGTTGGGCAGGCCCTGGCTGAAGGCGGCCTCGATGTCCAGGCGCAGCTCGCCGGCGGCTTCCTTGGCGCATTCGAGCGCGGCGTTGTCGGTGATGCGCACGCCATCGGCGAACTGCGACTCGACGTGGCGCAGCGCCAGTTGCTCTTCCACCTGCGGGCGCGAGCCGTGCACCAGCACGATCTGCATGCCCATCGCGTGCAGCAGCGCGACGTCGTTGACCAGCGCATTGAGCGTGCCGGCCTTGACCAGCTCGCCGGCGAAGGCGATCACGAAGGTCTTGCCGCGGAACGCGTGGATGTAGGGGGCTACCGCGCGCAGCCAGTCGACGAACTGCTGGTGGTCCGGCGCGCCGCGCTCGGCCGCCTCGGAGGCGGGGGCGGAAAACGGCGCGGCCGGGGGCGCGGAGGGGTCGGGGACGGGCAGGGGCTCGTCCTTTTCGGACGGCGCGGGCGCGTCGGCTAGCGAGTCGGTTCTTGCATTCATGCCGCGGATTATAATCCCGGCCAATGTCAGCACAACGCCCCGCCAAACCTTTGCCGCCGGATCGGAAAACCGAGGCCGGCCAGCCCGCGCCCAAGGCCGCTCCCGCACCCGTCCAGACGCCCGCCCGGCCTGCCGCCCAGCAGGGGCGGCGGCCCGGTCATGCCGGGCCGCCCGGCGGCGCGCGCGCGGGCGCCGCTATGTCCGCCGCCGCGTCCGCCGCCATGCCCGCCGGCGCGCCGGAAGGCCGCGCGCCGGCGCGCGGGGACGGGCGCCGGCCAAAGCCGGTGGACGCCGCCGCGCCGGCCGGGCCGCGCCCGCCCAGGCCGCCGCGCGAGGGCCGGCCGCGCGCGGAAGCCGCCGCCCGCCCGCGCCGCGTCGCCACGCCGCTGCCGCCGCTGACCTTCCCCGAGGCGCTGCCGGTGTCGGCGCGCCGCGAGGAGATCGCGCAGGCGCTGCGCGACCACCAGGTGGTGATCGTCTCGGGCGAGACCGGCTCCGGCAAGACCACCCAGCTGCCCAAGATCTGCCTGTCGATCGGGCGCGGCCCCGGCACGGACGGCGGCGGCGGGCTGATCGGCCATACCCAGCCGCGCCGCATCGCCGCCACTTCCACGGCCAAGCGCATCGCGCAGGAGATCGGCACGCCGCTGGGCGAGCACGTGGGCTACCAGGTGCGCTTCAACGACACCATGTCGCCGGGCGCCTCGGTCAAGCTGATGACCGACGGCATCCTGCTGGCGGAAACCCAGACCGACCCGCTGCTGCGCGCCTACGACACCATCATCATCGACGAGGCGCACGAGCGCAGCCTCAACATCGATTTCCTGATCGGCTACCTCAAGGAGATCCTGCCGAAGCGCCCGGACCTCAAGCTCATCATCACCTCGGCCACCATCGACGCCAACCGCTTCGCCGAGCATTTCGCGCAGCGCGGCAGGCCGGCGCCGGTGATCGAGGTGAGCGGGCGGCTGTACCCGGTGGAGATCCGCTACCGCCCGATCGAGAAGGACGCGCCGGCCGACGGCGCGCCCAAGTCGGCGCAGAGCAAGGACCGCGACCTGTTCGACGGCATCGTCGAGGCCGTGGACGAGCTGTGCCGGCTCGGCCCCGGCGACGTGCTGGTGTTCCTGCCCGGCGAGCGCGAGATCCGCGAGGCGGCCGAGGCGCTGCGCAAGCACCATCCGCCGCACACGGAGATACTGCCGCTGTTCGCGCGGCTGTCGGTGCAGGAGCAGGAGCGCGTGTTCCGCCCGTCCAACGCGCGCCGCATCGTGCTGGCCACCAACGTGGCCGAGACCTCGCTGACCGTGCCCGGCATCCGCTACGTGGTCGATACCGGGCTGGCGCGCGTCAAGCGCTACTCGTACCGCAACAAGGTCGAGCAGCTGCAGATCGAGGCGATCTCGCAGGCCGCCGCCAACCAGCGCGCCGGGCGCTGCGGCCGGGTGGCGGACGGCGTCTGCATCCGGCTCTACGAGGAATCGGACTTCATCGGCCGCGCGCGCTTCACCGATCCGGAAATCCTGCGCTCCTCGCTGGCTGCGGTGATCCTGCGCATGAAGGCGCTCAGGCTGACGGCGATCGAGCAGTTCCCGTTCATCGAGCCGCCGCTGGGCCGCGCCATCGCCGACGGCTACCAGTTGCTGCAGGAGCTCGGCGCGGTCGAGAGCGCGGGCGACGACGCCAACGCGCTGACCCAGACCGGCCGCCAGCTCGCGCGCCTGCCGCTGGACCCGCGCGTGGCGCGCATGATCCTGGCCGCGCGCGAGCATCACTGCCTGCGCGAGGTGCTGATCATCGCCAGCGCGCTGTCGGTGCAGGACCCGCGCGACCGTCCGCAGGAGGCGCAGGAAGCCGCCGACCAGGCGCACCGCAAGTTCATGGACGAGAAGTCCGAGTTCCTCGGCTGGGTCAAGCTGTGGAAGTGGTTCGAGGAAGCGGTGGCGCACAAGAAGACCAACCGCCAGTTGCAGGACCAGTGCCGCGCCAATTTCCTCTCGCACGTGCGCCTGCGCGAATGGCGCGACGTGCATTCGCAGCTGCTGACCACGGTGACGGAGCAGGGCTGGCGCCTCAACGAGAGCGAGCCGACCTACGAGCAGGTGCACAAGGCGCTGCTGACCGGCCTGCTTGGCAACGTCGGCTGCAAGCTCGACGAGGCCGACGGCCGCGGGCGCGAATACCTGGGCGCGCGCGGTATCAAGTTCCACCTGTGGCCCGGCTCGCTGATCGCGCGCAAGGTGGGCCGCTGGATCATCGCCGCCGAGCTGATCGAGACCAGCCGCCTGTTCGCGCGCACGCTCGCGCGCATCGAGCCGGAATGGCTGGAGCAGGTGGGCCGCCACCTGCTCAAGGTGAGCTGGAGCGATCCGCACTGGGAGAAGAAGTCGGGCCAGGTGATGGCGATGGAGCGCGCCACGCTGTACGGGCTGGTGGTCTACCAGCACCGCCGCGTGCACTACGGGCCGATGAATCCGGCCGAGGCGCGCGAGCTGTTCATCCGGCGCGCGCTGGTGGAAGGCGAGTTCGACACCCGGCTGCCGTTCTTCGCGCACAACCAGCGCCTCACGCGCGAGATCGAGAATCTCGAGCACAAGGCGCGCCGCCAGGACGTGCTGGTCGACGACGAGCTGATCTTCGCGTTCTACGACCGCCTGATCCCGGCCGACATCCACCAGCAGGCCACCTTCGAGCAGTGGTACCAGGCCGAGAGCGCGCGCGACCGCAAGCTGCTCTACCTGAACCGCGAAGAGCTGATGCGCCACGAGGCGGCCGGCATCACCACCGACCTGTTCCCCAAGATCCTGCCGGTGGCCGGCGTGGACATGGCGCTGACCTACCACTTCGAGCCCGGCAGCCACCGCGACGGCGTGACGCTGACCGTGCCGCTGTACGCGCTCAACCAGGTGCGCCCCGAGCGGGCCGACTGGCTGGTGCCGGGCATGGTCAAGGAGAAGGTGCACCTGCTGCTCAAGTCGCTGCCGCAGAAGCTGCGCCGGCATTGCGTGCCGCTGCCCGACTACGCGGCCGGCTTCGTCGAGCGCAACCCGTTCGGCGAGGGCGAGCTGCTCGACGTGCTGATCGCCGACATCCGCGCGCAGACCGGCACGCTGGTCAGGCGCGCGGACTTCAAGCTGGAGACGCTGCCGGCCCACCACGCGATGAACTTCAAGGTCATCGACGAGCACGGCCGCCAGCTCGACATGGGCCGCAACCTGGCGCAGCTGCGCGCCGAGCTGGGCGGGCAGGCGCAGCAGTCGTTCCAGAGCATCGCCGCGCAGTCCGCCTCGCAGGCGCCGGCGGCCGAGCCGGGCCAGTACGAAGGCCTGACCAGCTGGTCGTTCGGCGAGCTGCCGGAACTGCTGGAGATCCGCAAGGGCAACCAGACGTTGTTCGGTTATCCGGCGCTGGTCGACCACGGCGCGCATTGCGACGTGGAAGTGTTCGACGATCCGCAGGAAGCGGTGCGCGTGCACCACGCCGGGCTGCGCCGCCTGTTCGCGCTGCAATTGCGCGAGCAGGTGAAGTTCCTGGAAAAGAACATTCCCGGCCTGCAGCAGATGGCCATGCAGTACATGACGCTGGGCACGCAGGAAATGCTGCGCGACCAGATCGTCACGGTGGCGCTGGAGCGGGCCTGCCTGCAGGCGCCGCTGCCGCGCAACGAGGCCGAGTTCGCTGCGCGCAAGGAAGAAGGGCGCTCGCGCCTGAACCTGCTGGCGCAGGAGATCGCCCGGCTGGTGGGCGCGGTGCTGGCCGAGTACGCCACGCTGCCGCGCAAGCTGGTGCAGGCCAGGCCGTTCGCCGCCGCGCACGCCGACATGGAAGCGCAGCTGGTGCGGCTGATGGGCAAGCAGTTCGTGACGGACACGCCTTACCAGCAGCTGGTGCATTTCCCGCGCTACCTGAAGGGCATCGCCATGCGCATCGACAAGATCAAGGGCGATCCCGCGCGCGACGCCCAGCGCCTGCAGGACATGACGCCGCTGCTGCAGCAGTGGCAGCGCGCCGAGAAACAGTTGCGCCAGCAGGGCCGGGGCGTGGAGGACGCGCGCCTGGACGAGTTCCGCTGGATGCTCGAAGAGCTGCGCGTGGCGCTGTTCGCGCAGGAGCTGCGCACGCCGGTGCCGATGTCGGTGAAGCGGCTGCAGAAGGTGTGGGAATCCATGCAGCGGTGAGCGTTGGACGGCGGGGAAAGCCGAGGCTTTCCCCGCGGCTTTCCGTGTGCGGGCCGGTGCACCTTGCGACATTGTGACGAAGTGTTAGTTTGTTGCTTCAGGTCATCGGATCGCGGCCCTGAAACGTTAGAATGCCCGATTCAGTCTTTTGCCTAACGGTCTTATGCTCGCATTGCGTCGTGTAGTTTCCGGGTTTGCCATGCTCGGCACCCTGGCCCTGGGGATGGCAGCGGCGCCGGCCTCGGCGGAAGTCGTGGTGGTCCTCAATTCGGGTGATGCCACCGTCACCCTGATCGACAAGGACACGCAGAAGGTGCTGGAGACCTTCCCGATCGGCAAGGAGCCCCATCACCTGATCGCCACGCCCGACGACAAATCGCTGATCGTCGCCAACGCGGTGGGCAACGACCTGGTCTTCCTCGACCCCGTCACCGGCAAGGTCCAGCAGCGCGTTCCCAACATCGACGATCCCTACCAGATCGGCTTCTCGCCCGACCAGAAGTGGTTCGTCACCACCGGCAACCGCCTCGACCGCGTCGACCTGTACCGCTGGGACGGCAAGGCGCTCAAGCTGGCCAAGCAGCTGCCGCTGGCCAAGACACCGAGCCACATCGCCTTCACCGCGGACAGCCGCGTGGCCTTCGTCACGCTGCAGGACTCCAACGAGGTGGTCGCCATCGACCTGCCCACGCAGAGCGTGATGTGGCGCATGGACGCCGGCTCGGCGCCGGCCGGCGTGTGGGTCACGCCCGACCAGAAGTACCTGCTGGTGGGCATGACCGGCGCCGACTACGTCGCCGTGATCGACTGGCATACCCGCACCGTGGTCAAGCAGATCCCGACCGGCAAGGGCGCGCACAATTTCCGCGCGGTGGGCGACAAGCGCCACCTGTTCCTGTCCAACCGCGTGTCCGGCACCATCAGCATCGTCGACCAGCAGACCCTGACCAAGGTCGGCGACATCACCGGCCTGCCGCCCGGCCCGGACGACATGGAACTGACCGCCGACGGCAAGACGCTGTGGGTGAGCTTCCGCTGGGCGCGCTCGGTCGGCCTGATCGACGTGGCCAGCCGCAAGCTGGTCAAGACCATCCGCGTGGGCCGCTCGCCGCACGGCATCTACTTCCGCACGCGCGCGCCGCTGTACTGAGCGCGGCGCGGAACGCCGCGGCGGACAGGGCAATCGAACTAGCATGGCTGTCGCTACTCCAATGCAGTCACAGGTCAACAGGACAGGCATCATGAGCAAGATTTCGCGGCCCCGCCCGGCCCGCGCGGCGATCCGCGCGGCGGCGGGGCTTGCCGCGGCCGGGCTGGCGCTCGCCGCGGGGCTGGCCGGCGCCGCCGCGCCCGCCGCCGCCGGTGCCGGCGCGCAGTCGTGCCGCGCCGGCACGCTCTACCTGACCTTCGACACCGGCAGCATGAGCCAGGCCGCGCTGATCGCCGACACGCTGCGCCGCCACCACGTCAAGGCCACCTTCTTTCTCGCCAACGAGCCCACCGTCAACAAGGACAGCTCGCTCGACCCGGGCTGGGCGCCGTACTGGAAGACGCTGGCGGCGGACGGCCACGTGTTCGGCAGCCATACCTTCGACCACGTCTACCTGCGCGGCACGCGCGACGGCAAGGTGACGATGCGCCCGCAGTTCGGCGCGCAGGCCGGGCAGGACGTGGCGATGGACCAGCAGGGCTTCTGCGCCGAACTCAAGCGCAGCGCGCAGGCGCTGCATAGCCTGAGCGGCGCCACCATGTCGCCGCTGTGGCGCGCGCCGGGCGGCCATACCGCGCCGCAGACGCTGCAATGGGCCGAGCAGTGCGGCTTCAAGCATGTGGGCTGGGCGCCGGCCGGTTTCCTCGGCGACGAACTGTCGTCCGAGCGCTTCCCGAACAAGGCGCTGCTGGCGCGCGCGCTGCGCGACCTGCGCGACGGCGACATCACGATGGCGCACCTCGGCATCTGGTCGCGCAAGGATCCGTGGGCGCCGGCCGTGCTCGAGCCGCTCATCAGCGGCCTGGAGCGCAAGGGCTTCTGCTTCGCCACGCTGCGCGAGCATCCGGCCTACCGCGAGTGGTTCCGCGCGCAGGCGGCCACGGTCGCGGCCGGGGGTGCGGGGAGGCCGTGATGCTGGACACCTTCAATGCCTGGGTCGGCCAGGTCGAGGCGACGCTGTTCCAGGACGTGATCCTGCCGGTGGTGTACCAGCTCGGTCTGGGCGGCTATGCCGAGGACGCCTTCACCGGCACCGAATGGCTGCTGGTGGGGCTGGTGCAGATCGTGGTGATGGTGCTGATCCTCGGCCCGCTGGAAAAGCTGCGCCCGGTCGAGGCCGTGACCGACCGCGCCGCGATCCGCACCGACATCCTCTACACGGTCATCCACCGGCTCGGCCTGTTCCGCCTGGCCATGTTCTTCCTGCTCGATCCGGTCATGGACGCGCTGGAAGGGCACCTCCGGCTGCTCGGCTGGCAGCGCGTCAACGTGGAGGACTGGTGGCCCGGCGTGACCTCGATCCCGCTGGTGAGCTTCGTGGTCTACCTGCTGCTGTTCGACCTGCTCGACTACTGGTACCACCGGCTGTCGCACAGCTACCGCTGGTGGTGGAGCCTGCATGCGCTGCATCACAGCCAGCGCCAGATGACGCTGTGGAGCGACAACCGCAACCACCTGCTCGACGACATGCTGCGCGACCTGGTGTTCGCCACCGCCGCGCTGGCGGTCGGCGTGGAGCCGTCGCAGTACGTGCTGCTGGTGGCGCTGTCGCAACTGCTGCAGAGCCTGCAGCACGCCAACCTGCGCCTGCATTTCGGCGCGCTCGGCGAGCGCCTGCTGGTGTCGCCGCGCTTTCACCGCACCCATCACGCGGTGGGCGTGGGGCACGAGACGCAGGGCCGCCCGGGCCGGCTCGGCGGCTGTAACTACGGCGTGATCTTCCCCTGGTGGGACATGCTGTTCCGCACCGCCGTGTTTACCGATGCCTACCATCCCACCGGCATCCGCGACCAGATGCCGCCCCCGGCGGGCAAGGGGCGCGACTACGGCGCCGGCTTCCTGTCGCAGCAGTGGTACGGCATCCGGCGGCTGCTGCGGCGCGGATGAGCGCCCGCGCGGGCCCGGCAGCCCGTTCCGGTGACGTGTGCTAGTCTATCCGTCCCCGTTTGCGCGGTAGTCGCGCGATCCTCCTCTTGCCTGCATGAACGACATTTTCCGCGCGCTCGCCCGTGCCCTGATGAGCCAGTTGCATCCGCGCATGCTGATGCTCACCGTCATCCCCTTCGTGCTCGCCACGGCGCTGTGGGGCGGCCTGCTGCTGTGGGGCTGGGAACCCATCATGGCGACCGCGCGCGGCATGCTCGAGACCTCGGTGCTGACCAGCTGGATCTACGCCGGGCTGGCGTGGCTGGGCATGCAGTCGCTGCACGCGGTGGTGGCGCCGCTGTTCGTGATCGCGCTGATGGTGCCGCTGGTGATCGCCTCCATGCTGATCTTCATCAGCCTGTTCTCGGTGCCGGCGGTGGTGCGGCACCTCGAGCGCAGCTATCCCGGCCTGGAGCGGGCCCGGGGCGGCAGCGTGGCCGGCAGCGTGCTGCAGACGCTGGGCAGCACCTGCCTGTTCCTGGTGCTGGTGATCGTGACCCTGCCGCTGTGGCTGTTCCCGCTGTTCTTCGCGCTGATCCCGCCGCTGCTGTGGGGCTGGCTGACCTATCGCGTCATGACCTACGACGCGCTCGCCGAGCATGCCACCGCCGAGGAGCGCCGGACCCTGATGAAGCGCCACCGCATGCCGCTGCTCGCCATCGGCGTGGTGGTCGGCCTGCTGGGCTCGGCGCCGACGCTGATCTGGGTTTCCTCCGCGGCGCTGATCTTCCTGTTCCCGTTCGTGCTGGCGGGCACGCTGTGGCTGTACGTGCTGATCTTCATCTTCTCGGCGCTGTGGTTCGGGCATTTCTGCCTGCGCGCGCTGGAGCAATTGCGCGCCGAGCGCGCCGCCGCCGCGGCGGCAGCGCCGGCGCTGGACGTCATCGATCTCGCGCCGTCCGACGTGCGGCGCATTGAACATTCCTGAAGCGAGGGCATCATGGGTTTCGGCCTGATCGTCATTGGCGACGAGATTCTGTCTGGGCGGCGCGAGGACAAGCACATGCGCCGTGCCATCGAGCTGCTGGCGGCGCGCGGGCTGGCGCTGGACTGGGCCGAGTACGTCGGCGACGAGCGCGCGCGCATCACCGCCACGCTGCGCCGCACGCTTGCCGGCAGCGACGTGGTGTTCTGCACCGGCGGCATCGGCGCTACGCCGGACGACCACACCCGCCAGTGCGCGGCGGCCGCGCTCGGCGTGCCGCTGGAACTGCATCCCGAGGCGCGCGAGCTGATCGCCCAGCGCATCGCCGAGACCGCCGCCGGCGACCCGGTCAAGGGCGACCTGAACCTGCCCGAGAACCAGCACCGCTTCAAGATGGGCGAATTCCCGGCCGGCGCGCGCATCATCCCCAACAGCTACAACCGCATTCCCGGCTTCTCCGTGGCCGACCACCACTTCATGCCCGGCTTCCCGGTGATGGCGTGGCCGATGATGGAATGGGTGCTCGACCACTACTACCCGCACCTGTTCCATATGTCGGTGCAGGAAGAGCGCTCGTTCCTGGTGTTCGAGGCGCCCGAGTCGACGCTGACCCCGCTGATGGAGCGGGTCGAGGCGGCGTTCGACGGCGTGCGCGTGTTCAGCCTGCCGTCGGTGGGCGACGCCACGCGCGGCGAGCTCTATGCGCGGCGGCACATCGACCTCGGCGTGAAAGGCGTGGTCGATCTGGTCGAGCCGGCCTACGCGATGCTGCGCGACGGCGTGCGCGCGATGGGGTTCGAGCTGGTGGAAGTGGGCTCGCGGCGGCCCGGGGATCCGGCGGGGGATTAGGGCGCGGCGCGTTCAGGGACTGAAGCGGGATGGTGTCGTCCCGCGGAATTGCCGACAAAGCCGGCTTGCCGTTTGTGGTCTCCCCTCTCCCGCCTGCGGGAGAGGGGCGGGGGAGAGGGGCGGCGTTTCCACGAAGTGAGTGCCTTCGCCATTCGCCAGCGCTTGCCCTCTCCCCCGGCCCCTCTCCCATTTCATGGGAGAGGGGAGCAAACCGTTGGCAGCGGATGGCATGGCACCAATATCCGAAGGGACGGCGCCGCTGTCCCTTCTTGTTTGCGCCGGGTTATCCCGCCACCCTCACGCCCCATGCCACGGCAGGCCGCGCACGCACCAGCCTTCGACCGTCTTGCGGTGATGGTGCTCGTCGCGGTTGCCCTCGAAGCCTTCGAGCACGTCGATGGCGAACTGGTAGCCGGCCTGGGTGGCCACGCGCGCGGCATGCTTGGAGCGCGCCGCGCTGCGGCACAGGAACAGCACCGGCACGTCGGGCGCCACGCGCGCCTTGAGCTGTTCGAGGAAGGCCGCGTTCTGCGCGCCGCCCGGGTAGCTCATCCATTCCACGTGCGCGGACTGCGCTTCCGGCAGGTCCGGGCCGCCGATCCAGTCCAGCTCCGCCTGCGTGCGCACGTCGACCATCACGGCGCGGGGGTCGTTCTGCAGCAGCGCGAACGCTTCCTGCGGGGAGAGGGCGCCGAAATAGGGAAGCTGGTCTTGCTGCTGGCGCTGGCGCGCGGCCTGGAGGAGATCGTCTCGGGTGGTCATCGGGGGTGGGTGGCAGGATCTTGGGGGATGGGAATGGCGTCCGTCTGTCCGCCCATCGCGCAGCGGGGACGCCATCAACTATTCTAGCGCGCCGCGGCCCGGCGCCGGTGCGTTCGGACGGTGCTGCCGGCGAACGAAGGCGGGCGGAGAGGTGGTGCTGGCGGGAATGCACCAAAAATATGCATGACACCGCATTGGCACGAAAATAGTGCGCAATGAAAAGGCGTGGCACTGTTTTGGTGTTTCCGGCGCGTGGCCCGCATGCGCAGTCGCGGGGCGCGTGCGCGCCGTTCGCCGCGGTGCCGTTCCGCATATGCCACATGCGGCACCCATCGCCGGGCGGAAGAGACGCATGCGGCTGCCGGGCTGCACTTTTTTCGGGAACGGGGGTGGAATTGGGGTCTTCCCTTGGCATGCTTTCTGCTAACATTCCTCGTCCCTTTCGCGGCGATCCTCGTGCCGCGCCGATGCCCCCGAGCAGGGCGGCCGGTGCGGAGATCGACGCAAGAATGGCTTTCTAGACTTCAGCCGAATTTCCAGGAGATAGGCATGGCCCACAGCGTTGCAGATGTGATGAAGCTGGTGAAGGAAAACGACGTCAAGTTCGTCGATTTCCGCTTCACCGATACCAAAGGCAAGGAGCAACACGTGTCGGTGCCCGTGTCGCACTTTGACGAAGACAAGTTCGAAAGCGGCCACGCTTTCGACGGCTCGTCGATCGCCGGCTGGAAGGGTATCGAGGCTTCGGACATGCTGCTGATGCCGGATCCGGTTACCGCCAACATCGATCCGTTCTACGAAGAGCCGACGCTGGTGCTGACCTGCGACGTGATCGAGCCGTCGGACGGCAAGGGCTACGACCGCGACCCGCGTTCGATCGCCAAGCGCGCCGAGGCCTACCTGAAGAGCACCGGCCTGGGCGACGCCGCCTACTTCGGTCCGGAACCCGAATTCTTCATCTTCGACGGCGTGACGTGGAACGTCGACATGCAGGGTTGTTCGGTCAAGATCAACTCGGAAGAAGCACCGTGGTCGTCGGGCAAGGAATTCGAGCACGGCAACAGCGGCCACCGTCCGGGCAAGAAGGGCGGCTACTTCCCGGTCGCCCCGATCGACACCTTCCAGGACATCCGTTCGGAAATGTGCCTGATCCTCGAATCGCTCGGCATCCCCGTGGAAGTCCACCACCACGAAGTGGCCGGCCAGGGCCAGAACGAGATCGGCACCAGGTTCAGCACGCTGGTGCAGCGCGCCGACTGGACCCAGCTGCAGAAGTACGTGATCCAGAACGTCGCCCACACCTACGGCAAGACCGCCACCTTCATGCCGAAGCCGGTCGTCGGCGACAACGGCTCGGGCATGCACGTGCACCAGTCCGTGTGGAAGGACGGCCAGAACCTGTTCGCGGGCAACGGCTACGCCGGCCTGTCGGAATTCGCGCTGTACTACATCGGCGGCATCATCAAGCACGCACGCGCGCTGAACGCCATCACCAACCCGGGCACGAACTCGTACAAGCGCCTGGTGCCGGGCTTCGAAGCCCCGGTGAAGCTGGCCTACTCGGCCCGCAACCGCTCGGCCTCGATCCGCATTCCGTATGTCGCGAACCCGAAGGGCCGCCGCATCGAAACGCGCTTCCCCGATCCCCTGTGCAACCCGTACCTGGGCTTCTCGGCGCTGCTGATGGCCGGCCTGGACGGCGTGCAGAACAAGATCCACCCGGGCGAAGCCGCCGACAAGAACCTGTACGACCTGCCGCCGGAAGAGGATGCAAAGATCCCGACCGTCTGCTCGAGCCTCGACCAGGCCCTGGAATACCTCGACAACGACCGCGAGTTCCTGACGCGCGGCGGCGTGTTCTCCAACTCCATGATCGATGCCTACATCGAGCTGAAGATGGAAGAAGTCACCCGCTTCCGCATGACCACGCACCCGGTCGAGTTCGAGATGTACTACTCGCTGTAAGGCGGGACGTTGCCAGGTTGTGACCGGGCAACAGTTGCACCAGGAAGGGGCGGCCTCGGCTGTCCCTTTTTGTTTTGATGCCTGCATTGATGGCTAGAATGAGGCTCCTTTCCCACCTCCCTTGCTGAAATCAATGGACGCGCTCGATTCCCTGCTTTCCTCGCTCCGGCCCGTGCCCCGCTTTGGTGCTCGCTGGCACGCATCGGCGGCGTTGTGCGCCATGTTGGCGCTGGCGCTGCTCGGCTGGAGCCGGCCGGCGCCGGCGCAGTCGGGCGACATCTACCTGTGCACCGGCGCCAACGGCGTGCCGGAGTACCGCAACGGCAGCGGCGGCAAGAACTGCAAGCGGCTCAGCCTGCCCGAGGTCACTACCGTGCCGGGCACGCGCGTGTCCGGCGGCGGCGCCAGGGGCGGCGCGCCGGCCGCCGCGCCGGCGGCGTTCCCGCGCGTGGACAGCGCCACGCAGAAGAGCCGCGACGGCGAGCGCCGCGCCGTGCTCGAGCAGGAGCTGCAGAGCGAGGAAGCCAAGCTGGCCGCGCTGCGCGCCGAGTACAACGACGGCCAGCCGGAGCGCCAGGGCAACGAGCGCAACTACCAGAAGTATCTCGACCGCACCGCCACGCTGCGCGACGACATCGCGCGCGGCGAGGCCAACGCCGCATCGCTGCGGCGCGAACTCTCCAACCTGAAGGACTAGTCTCATGCGTCGCCTGATCCGCAGCGTCTCCCGCAAAGTGGCTTCGGCCGGAGCCGGCAACCCGCCCGAGGGCGAAGCCGTGGTGCTGCCCCTGGGCGACGTGTCCTACCACCAGGGCCTCGACGTCATCGCCAACCCGGTGTTGCTGGTGCGCCAGCCGGGCATGCGCGTGGTCTACGCCAATCCGGCCGCCGAGGCCAGCTTCGCGCTGTCGCGCAAGGCGATGCTGGAGCTGTCGCTGGGCGACCTGTTCGGCGCCTCGGAGGAGCTCGACAGCATGATCGACACGGTGCTGTCGCGCCAGTTCGACGCGCGCCGGCAGGACGTGGTGCTGCACCCGCCGCTGCAGGAGCCGATGCACGTGCACGTGGTGATCGGCGCGCTCGAAGCCAATCCCGACACCGTGCTGGTGGAGATGCTGCCCAACGAGCAGAAGGTGCGCAGCGACCGCGAGGAGCGCATCCTCGACCTGACCTCGGCCAACAAGGAGCTGATCCGCAATCTCGCCCACGAGATCAAGAACCCGCTGGGCGGCATCCGCGGCGCGGCGCAGTTGCTGGAATTCGAGCTGCCGGACCGCTCGCTGCGCGAGTACACCCAGGTCATCATCAAGGAGTCGGACCGCCTGCAGACGCTGGTGGACCGGCTGCTGGAGCCGCACCGCCACCCGCATATCGTGTCCGACCTCAACATCCACGAGGTGCTGGAGCGCGTGCGCTCGGTGGTGCTGGCCGAATTCCCCACGGGGCTGGACATCGTGCGCGACTACGACGCCAGCCTGCCCGACCTGCGCGGCGACATGGAGCAGTTGATCCAGGCCGTGCTCAACATCGTCCACAACGCCGCGCAGGCGCTCGCCGAGCGCATCGCGCGCGGCGACGCGCAGATCGTGCTGCGCACGCGGGTGGCCCGCCAGGTGACGATTGCCAAGCGTTTGTTCAAGCTGGCATTGGACTTGCATGTCATCGACAACGGTCCGGGCATCCCCGAGGATATTCGCGAACGCATCTTCTATCCGCTGGTGTCGGGTAGGGACGGCGGCAGCGGCCTCGGTCTCACACTCGCTCAAACCTTCGTGCAGCAGCACGAGGGCTTGATCGAATGCGAGAGCCGGCCTGGCTGTACCGACTTCCGTATCCTGCTGCCCCTGCATTGACCCGGCGCCGGCAAGCGGCCTTGCCACAACGATTGCTGCCGACCGGCCCCGCCGGCGGCGCGCACGCAGGATCGGAAGACCAAATGACACCGAGCAGACAAGCGACGCACATGAAGCCGATCTGGATAGTCGACGACGATCAATCAATCCGCTGGGTTCTTGAGAAAGCCCTTGCCCGTGAAAGCCTGCTCTCGCGCAGCTTTACCAACGTGCGCGATGTCCTCGCCGCGCTGGAAGACGACGAGCCGCAAGTCCTGATCTCCGATATCCGCATGCCCGGCGGTTCCGGCCTGGATCTGCTGCAGGCGCTCAAGGCGCGCCATCCGGGGCTGCCCGTCATCGTGATGACGGCCTACTCCGACCTCGACAGCGCGGTGGCGGCGTTCCAGGGCGGCGCCTTCGAATACCTGGCCAAGCCGTTCGACGTGGACAAGGCGGTCGAGCTGATCCGCCGCGCGCTGCAGGAAAGCCTGCGCGAGGAGGAGATGGAAGACCGCCTGGTCGACGCGCCCGAGATTCTCGGCCAGGCGCCGGCCATGCAGGACGTGTTCCGCGCCATCGGCCGCCTGTCGCAGTCCAACGTGACCGTGCTGATCACCGGCGAGTCCGGCACCGGCAAGGAACTGGTGGCGCAGGCGCTGCACAAGCACAGCCCGCGCGCCAACGGCCCGTTCATCGCGCTGAACACCGCGGCCATCCCCAAGGACCTGCTCGAATCCGAGCTGTTCGGCCACGAGCGCGGCGCCTTCACCGGCGCGCAGACCATGCGCCGCGGCCGCTTCGAGCAGGCCGAGGGCGGCACGCTGTTCCTCGACGAAATCGGCGACATGCCGTTCGACCTGCAGACGCGCCTGCTGCGCGTGCTGTCCGACGGCAATTTCTACCGCGTGGGCGGCCACAATCCGCTGCGCGCCAACGTGCGCGTGATCGCCGCCACCCACCAGAACCTGGAGACGCGCGTCAAGGAAGGGCTGTTCCGCGAGGACTTGTTCCACCGCCTCAACGTGATCCGCCTGCGCCTGCCGCCGCTGCGCGAGCGGCCCGAGGACATCACGCTGCTGGCGCGCCATTTCCTGCAGAAGAGCGCCAAGGAACTGGGCGTGGAGCCCAAGCGCATGTCGGACGAGGCGCTGGCCTACGTCAGCACGCTGCCGTTCCCCGGCAACGTGCGCCAGCTCGAGAACCTGTGCAACTGGCTGACCGTGATGGCGCCGGCCCAGACCATCGAGGTCAAGGACCTGCCGCGCGAGATGATCGGCGGCGGCTCGGGCAGCAACGGCACCGGCACGGCGAGCGGCATCGCGCGGGCGCCGGAGGCGCGCGACGACACCGACGGCCACGACGCGGTGGACTACGGCGCCGCGCCGAGCGTCATCACCACCGAGCCGGACGGCGCGCTGTCCTTTGCCGGCCGCGTCGCGTCGGCCGGCGCGATGGCGGGCTGGGAAAACCTGCTGGCCGGCGAGGCGCGCGCGATGCTCGAATCGGGCCAGCCGGAGGTGATGGACGCGCTCACGCGCCGCTTCGAGAAGGCGGTGCTGGAGGCGGCGCTGGGCGTGACGCGCGGGCGCCGGGTCGAGGCGGCCACGCGCCTGGGCATCGGGCGCAATACGATCACGCGCAAGCTGCAGGAGCTGGGCTTCGACTGAGCCGCGCGCCGGCTGCGCGCCGGGCCGCGGGAAAAGAGGCGGGCGGGCCGGGCGCCGATCCGACAGGATCGGCCTCCGGCCCGCCCGTTTCGCTTGTCTTGCTTGTTTCGCCTGGCTTGTCTCGTCTGCCGCGCCGGCGCGTCAGCCGCGCGCGGCCAGCAGCAGCTCCGCCATCTCGGCGAAGCCTTCCCCGCCGGCGGCGGCGGTCACGTAGGCGGGCAGGGCGGGCAGCTGCGGCAGGATGTCGCGGATATTGGCCACGCCGACCGACAGCGGGAAGTGCGCGAACATGGTGGCGTCGTTGGCCGAGTCGCCGATGAACAGCCACTGGTCGCGCTCGGCGTCGAGGTCCGCGCCCAGCAGCTCGGCCGCGCACAGCCGGCTCATGCTGAGCTTGTCGTGCGCGCCGAACCAGCCGTTGACGTGGATCGAGCTGACCGTGGCCGTCATGCCGGCCGCGCGCATCAGCGCCACGATCCGCGCCACTTCCGAGGCGGGCAGCGGCGCGACGTCCTCGGCATGGTCGATGGCGAGGTCGGCGGCGTGCCAGGCCTGGTCGGAGGCCAGCGCGCAGCCCGGCACCGCCTGCACGATGTGCTGGCCGAGCGCGTGGATGCGCGCGAGGTTGGCGGCGCGCGTGGCGGCGTCGTCCAGGTAGCGCGTCGCCAGCTTGCCGGCGCGCAGGTGGGAATAGAACGCGCCGTTCTCGCCGATGATGGCGTCCACCGGCCACAGGCGCGTGAGGATCTCGGCCCAGGCGATGCAGCGGCCCGTGACCGGGATCACGTGCAGGCCGGCCTGCCGGAGGCGGTCCAGTGTCAGGTAAGTCGCCGCCGGCAGCCTGCCGTCGGTGGTGAGGGTGCCGTCGATGTCGGTCAGCACGCCGCGAACCCGGCGCAGCGCCGGGGCGGAGAGGGTCTGGATGGCTTGCATGGTGCCGGATTCTACCCTGTCAAGGCATTGGCAAATCGTTGTCATATTATTGTCATTTAGTGGAATTGCCCGGTTCTCCAATCGCGGCCGGCGGGGTAACATCCGGCTGTCATAAAAACTGCATACAGTCGGACGATTTTTGTCCCACGTCGCGATAGAACAACAGGAGAGTTTCCCATGACCATCAAACGTACCGCGCTGACCCTCGCCACCTTCGCCATGCTGGCCGTGGCGGGCTCCGCCCATGCTGCCGTGGAGATCCAGTGGTGGCATTCGATGGAAGGTGCGCTCAACGACAAGGTGAACGCGATCGCCACCGAGTTCAACAACAGCCAGTCCGACTACAAGGTCGTGCCGGTCTACAAGGGCCAGTACGACGAGTCGCTGGCGGCGGGCATCGCGGCCTACCGCTCGGGCAACGCGCCGGCGATCCTGCAGGTGTTCGAGGTGGGCACGGCCACCATGATGAGCGCCAAGGGCGCCATCAAGCCGGTGGCGGCGGTCATGAAGGACGCCGGCGAGAAGTTCGACCCCAAGATCTACATCCCCGCGGTGGCCGGCTACTACACGTCGAACAAGGGCGAGATGCTGTCGTTCCCGTTCAATAGCTCGACCACGATCATGTTCTATAACAAGGACGCCTTCAAGAAGGCCGGGCTGGATCCGAACAAGCCGCCCCTGACGTGGCAGGAAGTGGCGACCGACTCCGCCAAGCTCAAGGCCGCCGGCGTCTCCTGCGGCTACACCACCGACTGGCAGTCGTGGGTGCACCTGGAGAGCTTCTCGGCCTGGCACAACACGCTGTTCGCCACCGAGAACAACGGCTTCGGCGGCCCCGGCGCGCGCCTGACGTTCAACTCGCCGCTGCACGTCAAGCACATCGCCAACCTGCTCGACATGCAGCAGAAGGGCTACTTCGTCTACGGCGGCCGCAAGGACGAGCCCAAGGCCAAGTTCATCGCCGGCCAGTGCGCGATGCTGACCGCCTCCTCGGCGGCGCTGGCCAACATCCGCAAGAACGCCAAGTTCGACTTCGCCGCGGCGCAGCTGCCCTACGAGCAGGGCGTGCCCGGCGCGCCGCAGAACACCATCATCGGCGGCGCGTCGCTGTGGGTGATGGGCGGCAAGAAGCCCGCGGAATACAAGGGCGTGGCCAAGTTCTTCACGTTCCTGTCGCGCCCCGAGGTGCAGGCCGACTGGCACCAGTCGACCGGCTACCTGCCCGTGACCACGGCGGCCTACGAGCTGACCAAGAAGTCCGGCTTCTACGACAAGAACCCGGGCGCCGACGTCGCGGTCAAGCAGATGATCGTCAAGACCACCGACAAGTCGCGCGGCATCCGCCTGGGCAACTTCCCGCAGATCCGCACCGTGATCGACGAAGAGCTCGAAGCCGTGTGGACCGGCAAGAAGCAGCCCAAGGAGGCGCTGGACTCGGCCGTGGCGCGCGGCAACGAACTGCTCGAGCGCTTCCAGAAGACGGCCCGCGAGTGAGCGCCTGAGGTATCGGGTGGATGGACGGCGGAGGCATTGCCTCCGTCTTTGGTTTGGGCGGCCCGCCAGGGCCGCGGTGTTCCCGACGGATGACTCCCCGCCCGTGGCGGCGGTCTGGATACGTGATGGAAAAACGGGTCGTATTCCAATCTTCATGGTTGCCTTATCTGCTGGTGCTGCCGCAGATGGCGATCACGCTGGTGTTCTTCTTCTGGCCCGCGGGGCAGGCCCTGTACCAGTCGGTGCTGCGGCAGGATGCGTTCGGCATCGACCTGCAGTTCGTCGGCCTGGAGAACTTCAGGGACCTGTTCGGCGACGCGCAGTACCTGAATTCCTTCCGCGTGACGGCGGTGTTCGCCGTTGGCGTGACGCTGGTCGGGCTGTCGGTGTCGCTGCTGCTCGCGTATTTCGCCGACCGCGTGGTGCGCGGCGCGAGCGGCTACAAGCTGCTGCTGATCTGGCCGTATGCGGTGGCGCCGGCGGTGGCGGGGGTGCTGTGGATGTTCCTGTTCAACCCGACGCTGGGCGTGGTGTCCTATGCCCTGCACGCGTTCGGCGTGAACTGGGACTTCCTGCTCAACAGCAACCAGGCCATGCTGCTGGTGGTGCTGATCGCGGCGTGGAAGCAGATCAGCTACAACTTCCTGTTCTTCCTGGCGGGGCTGCAGAGCATCCCCAAGCCGCTGATCGAGGCCGCCGCCATCGACGGCGCGGGCCCGTGGCGGCGCTTCTGGTCGATCGTGTTCCCGCTGCTGTCGCCGACCACGTTCTTCCTGATGGTCATCAACGTGGTCTACGCGTTCTTCGACACCTTCGCCATCATCGACGCGGTGACGCACGGCGGCCCCGTGAACGCCACCAACACGCTGGTGTACAAGGTCTACCAGGACGGCTTCCGCGGGCTCGACATCGGCGGCTCGGCCGCGCAGTCCGTCGTGCTGATGGGGATCGTGATGGTCCTCACGGTGGTGCAGTTCCACTACGTGGAACGCAAGGTGCAGTACTGAGGGATTGCTGACATGGTAGAACGACGCCCTTTTCTCGATTTTCTTTCGCACCTCGTGCTGGTGCTCGGCGTGCTGGTGGTGGCCTTTCCGGTCTACGTGACCTTCGTCGCCTCGACGCTGACCGCCGACGAGGTGCTGCAGGCGCCCATGACGCTGCTGCCGGGCAGCCACCTGCTGGAGAACTACCGCACGGTGCTGGCCGACGGCGTGGGCAATGCCGCCTCGCCGGTCTCGACGATGATGCTCAACAGCCTGATCATGGCGCTGGGCATCGCGCTGGGCAAGATCGCGATCTCCATCATCTCGGCCTTCGCGGTGGTGTACTTCCGCTTCCCGCTGCGCAAGCTGTTCTTCTGGATGATCTTCATGACGCTGATGCTGCCGGTGGAGGTGCGCATCCTGCCGACCTACAAGGTGGTGTCGGACCTCGGCATGCTCGACAGCTACTTCGGCCTGACCATCCCGATCATCGCCTCGGCCACCGCGACCTTCCTGTTCCGCCAGTTCTTCCTGACCATCCCGGACGAGCTGGCCGAGGCCGCGCGCATCGACGGCGCCGGGCCGCTGCGCTTCTTCCGGGACGTGGTGCTGCCGCTGTCCCGGACCAGCATCGCGGCGCTGTTCGTGATCCAGTTCATCTACGGCTGGAACCAGTACCTGTGGCCGCTGCTGATCACCACGCAGAAGTCGATGACGCCGGTGGTGGTGGGCGTGACGCAGATGATCTCGCGCTCGGGCGACGCCGCCACCGACTGGAACCTGGTGATGGCCACCGTGATGCTGGCCATGATCCCGCCGGCGCTGGTGGTGATGCTGATGCAGAAGTGGTTCGTCAAGGGCCTGGTCGAGACCGAGAAATAAGCGGGCGGGCAGGGCGGGGCGCGGGAACGCGCCAGCCCATGCCCGATAGCGGACGAGCGGCGCGCAACCGGCGCGCCGCCGCGAACAAGCAGCGCACACGCAGCAGGAAAGAATCGCAATGGCAAAACTGTCGCTTCGCAACGTACAGAAAACCTACGCCGGCAACGTCAAGGTCGTGCACGGCATCGACATGGAGATCGCCGACGGCGAGTTCATCGTCATCGTCGGCCCCTCGGGCTGCGGCAAGTCCACCCTGCTGCGCATGGTGGCCGGGCTCGAGGCCATCAGCGGCGGCGAGGTCCACATCGGCGACAAGGTCGTCAACAAGCTCGAGCCGGCCGAGCGGGACATCGCGATGGTGTTCCAGAACTACGCGCTCTATCCGCACATGAGCGTCTACGACAACATGGCCTACGGGCTCAAGATCCGCGGCATGGCCAAGGCCGAGATCGAGCAGCGCGTGCGCCATGCCGCCGGCATCCTGGAGCTGGCGCCGCTGCTCGAGCGCAAGCCGCGCCAGTTGTCGGGCGGCCAGCGCCAGCGCGTGGCGATGGGCCGCGCCATCGTGCGCGAGCCGGCGGTGTTCCTGTTCGACGAGCCGCTCTCCAACCTCGACGCCAAGCTGCGCGTGCAGATGCGGCTGGAGCTCAAGGAGCTGCACCGCCGCCTGCGCACCACCAGCATGTACGTGACGCACGACCAGGTCGAGGCCATGACGCTGGCCGACCGCATGATGGTGCTCAACGGCGGCCGCGTGGAGCAGATCGGCACGCCGCTGGAAGTCTACGCGCGCCCGGCCAGCACCTTCGTGGCGGGCTTCATCGGCTCGCCGCCGATGAACCTGGTGCCGGTGGCGCGCCTCAACGGCGGCGGCGAGGCGCAGATGCGCGTGGAGCCGAAGGAGGGCGCCCCGGCGCAGCCCGAGGCCACGCTCGGCCATCTGCCGATGGGCCTGCACCTGCCGCAGCGCGCGCTGCTGGGCCTGCGCCCGGAGCACATCGAGCCGTGCGCGGCGGCCGAGGCCATCGCCGAGATCGACGTGCGCCTGGTCGAGGCGCTCGGCGCGGACTCGTTCGCCTACGGCACGCTCGGCGGCCAGCCGGTGGTGGTGCGGCTGGACAGCAGCATGCAGGTGCGCGGCGGCGACCGCCTGCCGGTCACGGCCTCGGCCGATCACCTGCATTTCTTCGATACCGAGACCGGCAAGCGCATCGACGCCTGAAGGAGCCCGCGCCATGACCCAGACCACGCCCGCGTCCGCAGCCCTCGCCGCCTGGCCCTATCCGCGCCACGTCGCCCACCGCGGCGCCGGCAAGCTGGCGCCCGAGAACACGCTGGCGGCATTCCGCCACGGCGCCGGGTTCGGCTACCGCATGTTCGAGTTCGACGTGAAGCTGTCCGGCGACGGCCGCGCCGTGCTGCTGCACGACGCCATGCTCGAGCGCACCACCAGCGGCCACGGCCGCATCGACGCGCTCACGCTGGGCGAGCTGGCCACGCTCGACGCCGGCAGCTGGCACAGCCCGGTGTACGCCGGCGAGCCGATTCCCACGCTGGCCGCCATCGCGCGCTATACGCGCGCCAACGGCCTGCACGCCAACATCGAGATCAAGCCGGTGCCCGGCGTGGAATGGCGCACCGGCGCGGCGGTGGCGCTGGACGCGCTGGCGCTGTGGGCCGGCAGCGAGGTGCCGCCGCTGCTGTCGTCGTTCTCCGAGACCGCGCTGGAAGCCGCCCGCGAAGCCGCGCCGGCGCTGCCGCGCGCGCTGCTGCTGGACAAGCTGCCGCCCGACTGGCTGGCGCGGCTGCGCCGGCTGGACTGCGTGGCGCTCGATGCGAACCATCGCGAGCTCACCGCGGAAGTGATTGAGACGGCGCACGCGGCCGGATTTCGCGTGGCCTGCTACACGGTCAACGATCCGGCGCGCGCGGCCGAGCTGCTGGGCTGGGGGCTCGATTCGCTGATCACCGACGCGGTCGACCGGATCGCGCCCGACCCGGCCTGATGCGACTTGATGCGGCGCGATGCGCCCTGGCGCCCGCCGCGGCGGGGGCCGGCGCATCGCGCGCGCGGCCCCGCGAAGCGCGCCAATGCGCCCGCGCCGGCCCCGGCGCGGGCGTTGTTGCAAATGCGTTCCGCAATACGAAAAGACCCCGGCGGCTTCCGGCAAACGTGCTATTCTTATGCGCAGTGAAGACTTAGGTCCTTCCCCGCACAACTTGCCCTTGCAGGGCAATCGCAGCGCTGAAAGAACCGGCACCCATCGCGGTGCCGTTTGCATAAGGTGTTCCGGTTGACCTGAAGAGTTGTTTGCAATCCGCTAACCGGTCAAGCCGTGTCGCGGAAGGTTGATGAACCCGCTTTACTCCGGCATTCCCGGAGAATAGTGAGCGCCCCATGATGCAGCAGTATCAAAGCAATTCGTACCTCTTCGGCGGCAACGCGCCCTATGTGGAAGAGCTGTACGAGGCCTACCTCCAGAATCCCACCTCGGTCCCCGACAACTGGCGCGCGTATTTCGACGCGATGCAGAACGTGCCTGCCGTCGACGGCTCCAGCGCGCGCGACATTCCGCATGCGCCGATCGTCGCCTCGTTCGCCGAGCGCGCCAAGGCCGGTCCCATCAGGACCATCGTCGCGTCCGCCGATTCGGACATGGGGCGCAAGCGCGTCGCTGCCACGCAGCTGATCGCCGCCTACCGCAACATCGGTTCGCACTGGGCCGACCTCGACCCGCTCAAGCGCCAGGAGCGTCCGCCCCTGCCGGATCTCGACCCCGCTTTCTACGGCTTCTCCGAAAGCGACCTCGACATCGTCTTCAACGCCAGCAATACCTATTTCGGCAAGGAATCGATGAGCCTGCGCGAGCTGCTCAACAACCTGCGCGAAACGTACTGCAGCAGCATCGGCGCCGAGTTCATGTACATCAGCGACCAGGCGCAGAAGCGCTGGTGGCAGGAGCGCCTGGAAACGACGCGCTCCAAGCCGGTGTTCACGCTCGAGAAGAAGAAGCACGTGCTTGACCGCCTGACCGCGGCCGAGGGCCTGGAACGCTTCCTCCATACCAAGTTCGTCGGCCAGAAGCGCTTCTCGCTGGAAGGCGGCGAATCGTTCATCGCCGCGATGGACGAGCTGATCCAGCGCGCCGGCAGCAAGGGCGTGCAGGAAATCGTCATCGGCATGGCCCACCGCGGCCGCCTGAACGTGCTGGTCAACACGCTGGGCAAGATGCCGGCGGACCTGTTCGCCGAGTTCGAAGGCAAGCACGTCGACGACCTGCCGGCCGGCGACGTGAAGTACCACAAGGGCTTCTCCAGCGACGTCTCCACCGAAGGCGGCCCGGTCCACCTGTCGCTGGCGTTCAACCCGTCGCACCTGGAAATCGTCAACCCGGTCGTGGAAGGCTCGGTCAAGGCCCGCCAGGAACGCCGCGGCGAGCCCGCCGGCCATGCCGAGGTGCTGCCGGTGCAGGTGCACGGCGACGCGGCCTTCGCCGGCCAGGGCGTGGTGATGGAAACGCTGAACCTGGCGCAGACCCGCGGCTACGGCACGGGCGGCACGATGCATATCGTGATCAACAACCAGATCGGCTTCACCACCTCCGACCCGCGCGACGCGCGTTCGACGCTGTACTGCACGGACGTGGTCAAGATGATCGAAGCGCCGGTGCTGCACGTCAACGGCGACGATCCCGAAGCCGTGGTGTTCGCCATGCAGCTCGCCGTGGACTTCCGCATGGAGTTCAAGCGCGACGTCGTGGTCGACATCATCTGCTTCCGCAAGCTGGGCCACAACGAGCAGGACACCCCGGCCGTCACCCAGCCGCTGATGTACAAGAAGATCAGCCAGCATCCGGGCACGCGCAAGCTGTACGCCGACAAGCTGGCCGCGCAGAACCTGGTCGGCGCCGACTTCGGCGACGAGCTGGTCAAGGAATACCGCGCCGCGATGGACGCGGGCAAGCACACGGTCGATCCGGTCCTGTCGAACTTCAAGAACAAGTTCGCGGTGGACTGGATGCCGTTCCTGAACCGCAAGTGGACCGACGCCGCCGACACCGCCGTGCCGGTGACCGAGCTCAAGCGCCTGGCCGAACGCATCACCACCATCCCCGAGCACTTCAAGCTGCACACGCTGGTCGAGAAGGTCGTCAAGGACCGCGCCAACATGGGCCGCGGCGACCAGTCGCTGGACTGGGGCATGGGCGAGCACCTGGCTTTCGCCTCGCTGGTGGCCTCGGGCTACCCGGTGCGCATCACCGGCCAGGACGCCGGCCGCGGCACCTTCACCCACCGCCACGCCGTGTTGCATGACCAGAACCGCGAGCGCTGGGATGCCGGCAGCTACGTGCCGCTGCAGAACGTGTCGGAAAACCAGGCACCGTTCACGGTGATCGACTCGGTGCTGTCCGAAGAAGCCGTGCTCGGCTTCGAATACGGCTTCTCGACCGCCGAGCCGAACGCGCTGGTGATCTGGGAAGCCCAGTTCGGCGACTTCGTCAACGGCGCCCAGGTCGTGATCGACCAGTTCATCTCGTCCGGCGAAGTGAAGTGGGGCCGCGCCTCGGGCCTGACGCTGATGCTGCCGCACGGCTACGAAGGCCAGGGTCCGGAACACAGCTCGGCGCGCATCGAGCGCTTCCTGCAGCTGTGCGCGGACCACAACATGCAGGTCTGCCAGCCGACCACCCCGGCCCAGATCTTCCACCTGCTGCGCCGCCAGATGATCCGTCTGTTCCGCAAGCCGCTGGTGATCATGACGCCGAAGTCGCTGCTGCGTAACAAGGATGCGGTTTCGCCGCTGTCCGACCTGGCCAAGGGTCACTTCGAGACGGTCATCCCCGACCACGAAGAACTCAACGCCAGCAAGGTCAAGCGCATCGTCATGTGCTCGGGCAAGGTCTACTACGACCTGGTCAACGCGCGCAAGGAACGCGGCGCCAGCGACACGGCCATCATCCGCCTGGAACAGCTCTATCCGTTCCCGCACAAGGCCGTGGCCGCCGAGCTGAAGAAGTACCCCAACGCCAACGAGATCGTGTGGTGCCAGGACGAACCGCAGAACCAGGGCGCCTGGTTCTTCGTGCAGCACTACATCATGGAAAACATGACCGATGGCCAGAAGCTCGGCTACGCCGGCCGTCCGGCCTCGGCCTCGCCGGCAGTGGGCTACTACGCCAAGCACAACGAGCAACAGAAGGCACTGCTCGAAGCCGCTTTCGTCAAGCTCAAGGGCTTTGTCCTGACCAAATGATCGTGGCCTGAATGGCGGTGCGCGCATCGGGCGCGCGCCGCCTTGTTTTTGCCGCACGCGTGAAGCACATACGAATACCAAAGGAAATAAAAAACCATGGCTATTGTTGACGTCAAGGTCCCCCAACTTTCTGAATCGGTTGCGGAAGCAACCATGCTGAACTGGAAGAAGAAGCCGGGCGAAGCCGTTGCCCAGGACGAAATCCTGATCGAAATCGAGACCGACAAGGTCGTGCTCGAAGTGCCGGCCCCGTCGGCCGGCGTGCTGTCGCAGATCATCCGCAACGACGGCGACACCGTGGTCGCCGACGAAGTGATCGCCAAGATCGACACCGAAGCCACCGCCGGCGCCGCCGCGCCCGCCGCCGCCGCTCCCGCCCCGGCCGCCGCCCCGGCACCCGCTGCCGCGCCGGCCGCCGCGCCCGCCGCTGCCGGCGCCGTGGCCATGCCCTCGGCCGCCAAGCTGATGGCCGAAGGCGGCCTGTCGGCCAGCCAGGTCGCCGGCACCGGCCGCGATGGCCGCATCACCAAGGGCGACGTGCTGGGCGCCGCCGCCGCGCCGGCCGCCAAGGCCGCCCCGGCACCCGCCGCCGCCAAGCCCGCGCTGCAGCAAGTGGCCGCGCCGGTCGACTTCGCCGCCCTCGGCGACCGTCCGGAAGAGCGCGTGCCGATGAGCCGCCTGCGCGCGCGCATCGCCGAGCGCCTGCTGCAATCGCAAGCCACCAACGCCATCCTCACCACCTTCAATGAAGTGAACATGAAGCCGGTGATGGACCTGCGCAACAAGTACAAGGACCGCTTCGAGAAGGAGCACGGCGTCAAGCTGGGCTTCATGTCGTTCTTCGTCAAGGCCGCGGTCCACGCGCTGAAGAAGTTCCCGCTGATCAACGCCTCGATCGACGGCAACGACATCGTCTACCACGGCTACTTCGACATCGGCATCGCGGTCGGTTCGCCGCGCGGCCTGGTGGTGCCGATCCTGCGCAACGCCGACCAGCTCAGCCTGGCCGACATCGAGAAGAAGATCGCCGAATTCGGCCAGAAGGCCAAGGACGGCAAGCTGTCGATCGAGGAAATGACCGGCGGCACGTTCTCGATCTCCAACGGCGGCGTGTTCGGCTCGATGCTGTCGACCCCGATCATCAACCCGCCGCAGTCGGCCATCCTGGGCGTGCACGCCACCAAGGACCGCCCGGTGGTGGAAGACGGCCAGATCGTGATCCGCCCGATGAACTACCTGGCGATGTCCTACGACCACCGCATCATCGACGGCCGCGAAGCCGTGCTGGGCCTGGTCGCGATGAAGGACGCGCTGGAAGATCCGGCACGCCTGCTGCTGGACCTGTAAGCCTTTGCTGCAACCGCAGTGACCGAAGCCGTGCCCGCCGCGCCCGCCATCCGCGTGGCGCGGGCGGGCAGGGCGGACCGAAGAGTTGATGGCGGCCCGGCGGGCGACGTTGCCCCGCCAGGGCCGCAAAAGGAAATCCATGAGCAAACAATTCGACGTACTGGTGATCGGCGCCGGCCCCGGCGGCTACATCGCCGCCATCCGCGCCGGCCAGCTCGGCCTGAACGTGGCCTGCTGCGAAGGCAATGCCTATGACGATCCCAAGGACGAAGTGCGCCTGGGCGGCACCTGCCTGAACGTGGGCTGCATCCCCTCCAAGGCGCTGCTGGCCTCCTCGGAAGAATTCGAGAACGTGCAGCACCACCTGGGCGACCACGGCATCACCGTGGGCGACGTCAAGGTCGACATCGCCAAGATGCTCAAGCGCAAGGACGACGTGGTCGGCAAGATGACCAAGGGCATCGAGTTCCTGTTCCGCAAGAACAAGGTCACGCTGCTCAAGGGCTACGGCAAGTTCACCGGCAAGACCGCCGAGGGCTTCCAGGTCGAGATCGCCGGCAAGGCCGGCACCGAGGTCGTGACCGCCAAGCAGGTCATCGTCGCCACCGGTTCCAAGGCGCGCCACCTGCCGGGCATCACCGTCGACAACAAGCTGGTCAGCGACAACGAAGGCGCGCTCAAGTTCGACAGCGTGCCGAAGAAGCTGGGCGTGATCGGCGCCGGCGTGATCGGCCTCGAGCTGGGCTCGGTGTGGCGCCGCCTGGGCGCGGACGTGACCGTGCTCGAAGCGCTGCCGTCGTTCCTGGGCGCCGCCGACGAAGGCGTGGCCAAGGAAGCGCAGAAGCTGCTGACCAAGCAGGGCCTGAAGTTCAGCCTCGGCGTGAAGGTCGACGCGGTCAAGACCGGCGCCGACGGCGTCACCGTCAGCTACACCGACAAGGACGGCGCCGCCCAGACCCTGGAAGTGGACCGCCTGATCGTGTCGGTCGGCCGCGTGCCCAACACCGACAACCTGGGCCTGGACGCCATCGGCCTGGCCACCGACCAGCGCGGCTTCATCGAGGTGGACGACCACTGCGCCACCAAGGTGCCGGGCCTGTGGGCCATCGGCGACGTGGTGCGCGGCCCGATGCTCGCGCACAAGGCGGAAGACGAAGGCGTGGCCGTGGCCGAGCGCATCGTCGGCCAGAAGCCGCACATCGACTACAACTGCATTCCGTGGGTGATCTACACCTTCCCGGAAATCGCCTGGGTGGGCAAGACCGAGCAGCAGCTCAAGGCCGAGGGCCGCGAGTACAAGTCCGGCCAGTTCCCGTTCCTGGCCAACGGCCGCGCGCTGGGCATGGGCCATCCGGAAGGCTTCGTCAAGATGCTGGCCGACGCCAAGACCGACGAGATCCTGGGCGTGCACGTGGTTGCCGCGAACGCTTCGGACCTGATCGCCGAAGCCGTGGTGGCGATGGAGTTCAAGGCCGCCAGCGAGGACATCGGCCGCACCTGCCATCCGCATCCGTCGATGTCGGAAGTCATGCGCGAAGCCGCCCTCGCCGTGGACAAGCGCCAGCTCAATATGTAAGGCGCATGCCTGCCTATCGGCCAGCGTGTCGTTGAGTACCGGCGCGCCGCTCCAGCGGCGCGCCGTTTTCGCTTTCGGGGCGGCAGGGCGCGCAGGCGCCGTCGCCGCGGGTCCCGCTCCCTGATCCTCCGGTCTCCCGATCCCCGTTCCATTTCCAGCCCGGCCCGTCGCCATCCGTGCCGGCACCAGCGCAAGCAGTCAGCATGAACGTCCGTGAGTACTACGAGCAGGAACTGAAGCAACGCGGCTACACCTCGGACGAGGCGCAGTTGCGCGCCGTCGCGCGGCTGCAGCAGTGCTACGACGAGTGGGTCGCGTACAAGAGCCGCCGCAACAGCACGCTCAAGAAGCTGCTGGTCCACCCGGAAGTGCCCAAGGGCGTGTACCTGTGGGGCGGGGTGGGGCGCGGCAAGTCCTTCCTGATGGACAGCTTCTATACCTGCGTGCCGGTGGTGCGCAAGACACGCCTGCACTTCCACGAGTTCATGCGCGAGGTCCATCGCCAGCTCGAGGAACTGCGCGGCCGCCCGGACCCGCTCGACGAGCTCGCCAGGCGCATCGCGCGGCGCTTCCGCCTGATCTGCTTCGACGAGTTCCACGTCAACGACGTGGCCGACGCCATGATCCTGCACCGCCTGCTCCAGCAGCTGTTCGAGAACGGCGTGCAGTTCGTCATGACCTCCAACTACCGCCCGGACCTGCTCTACCCGGACGGCCTGCACCGCGACCGCGTGCTGCCGGCCATCGCGCTGCTGCAGCACAAGCTCGACGTGCTCAACGTCGACGCCGGCATCGACTACCGCAAGCGCGCGCTCGAGCAGGTGCAGGCCTACCACACGCCGCTGGGGCCCGAAGCCAGCGCCGCGCTGCGCCACGCCTTCACCAGCATCGCCGGCGTGCCCGACGAAGCGCCGATCCTCCACATCGAGCACCGCGAGCTGCGCGCGCTGCGCAAGGCCGGCGGGGCGGTGTGGTTCGATTTCGCCACGCTGTGCGGCGGGCCGCGCTCGCAGAACGACTACCTCGAGCTGGCCACGCAGTTCCACACCGTGGTGCTGTCCGACGTGCCGAAGATGACGCCGCGCATGTCGTCCGAGGCACGCCGCTTCACGTGGCTGATCGACGTCTTCTACGACCACAAGGTCAAGTTGCTGATCTCGGCCGAGGTGCCGGCCGACGAGCTCTACACCGAGGGTCAGATGTCCAACGAATTCCACCGTACCGTGTCGCGCATCATCGAGATGCAGTCGCGCGAATACCTGGAATCGCCGCGTCGCACCGTGGATACCTCGCTGACCTGAGGCGCCGATCTGAGCGCCGATCCGAGGCGCTGGCCACACCGGCGCGCCGCCGCGCGGCGCGCCTGATCCACCCGCTTGATCTGTATCAAGGCGGCTTGCCCGGGGGGCTCATACCATGCCAATGGTAAAAAAAGAGTCCCAATGCCCCCTTCCGCCGCCGCATCCCTGTCCGCTTCCATCGCGACCACGCCGCCGGCCAGCGCCGCCGCGCCGGCCGCTGGCGCGCGGGGCGGCTGCTTCCATTGCGGGCAGGCCTTCGTCGCTGGCGAGCCGGTGCTGCATGCCGTCATCGGCGGCGAGGACCAGGCCTTCTGCTGCGGCGGCTGCCAGGCGCTGGCGCAGACCCTCCATGCCGCCGGCTTCGGCCACCTGTACGGCGACCAGGCGCGCTTCGCGCGCCCCATCGACGATGCCGCCCGGCGCGAGGCCGAGCCGGTCTGGGCCGCCTACGACACCGAGGAATTGCGCACCCAGTTCGTGCGGCCGCTCGACGCCGCGCGCGCCGAGATCACGCTGGCTCCCGAGAACATCCGCTGTGCCGCCTGCGCCTGGCTGATCGAGCAGCACCTGGGCAGCCTGCCCGGCGTGGAATCCGTGATCGCCAACGTGGCCACGCGCCGCGTGGTGGTGCGCTGGCGCGCCGCCGAGCAGCCGGTGTCCGCGCTGCTGGCCGCGCTGGCCGGGATCGGCTACCTCGCGTGGCCGTTCGAGGTGTCGCGCTCGGACCGTCAGGACCGCCACGCGCGCCGCGGCCTGCTGATGCGCATGGCGGTGGCCATGCTCGGCATGATGCAGGTGATGATGTACGCATGGCCGATCTATACCCATGAAGCCACCATCGAGCCCGGCCAGCTGCAGCTGATGCGCTGGGCCAGCCTGGTGCTGACCCTGCCGGTGGTGCTGTACTCGGCCTCGCCGATCTTCGCCGGCGCGTGGCGCGGGCTGCGCCGGCGGCACCTCGGCATGGACGTGCCGGTGGCCATCGGCGTCGGCGCGGGCTTCCTCGCCAGCACTGTGGCCACGCTGCGCGGCAGCGGCGAGGTGTATTTCGATTCGGTCACGATGTTCGTGGCCTTCCTGCTGCTGGCGCGCTACCTGGAGTTGCGCGTGCGCCAGGCGTCGCGCAGCGGCGCCGAGATGCTGGCGCGCCAGCTGCCGTCCACCTGCGAGCGCCTGCGGGACGAGGGTGGCACGGGCGAGCGCGTGCCGGTGGCGCGCCTGCGCGCGGGCGACCTGATCCGGGTCAAGGCCGGCGAGGTGGTGCCCGCCGACGCCACCGTGGTGGCCGGCGCCAGCGAGCTCGACGAATCGATGCTGACCGGCGAGAGCCGCCCGGTGGCGCGCGCCGCCGGCGACACGGTGCTGGCCGGCTGCTTCAACACCGCCAGCCCGCTCGAGCTGCGCGTGGTCAAGGTGGGCGCGGCGACGCGGCTGGCCGAGATCGTCGCCGTGCTGGACCGCGCGCTGGCCGAGAAGCCGCGCTTGGCCGCGCTGGCCGACCGCGTGGCGGGCTGGTTCGTGGCCGTGCTGCTGGTGCTGGCCGCGCTGGCCGGCGTGGTCTGGTGGGCGTGGATCGATCCCGCGCGCGCGCTGCTGGTGACGGTGGCGGTGCTGGTGGTGAGTTGCCCGTGCGCGCTCTCGCTGGCCACGCCGGCGGCGCTGGCCGCGGCGGGCGCGGCGCTGTCGCGGCGCGGCGTGCTGCTCACGCGCGGCCATGCGCTCGAAGCGCTGGCCGGCGTCACCGACGTCATGCTCGACAAGACCGGCACGCTGACCGAAGGCCGCTTCGCGCTGGTCCAGACCCATGCGTTCGGCGCGGCCGACGTGGCCGCCAGCCTGGGCCTGGCCGCCGCCATCGAGCGCTCCGGCGAGCACCCGCTCGCGCGCGGCATCGTCGAGGCGGCGCAGGCGCGGGGACTGGCCGGCGACGCGCACACGGTCGGCGCGGTGCGCAACGTGCCGGGGCAGGGGCTGGAGGCCGAAGTGGATGGCCGGCGCCTGCGGCTGGGGCGGCGCGAGTTCGTAGCCGCGCTGGCGGGCAGCCGCGGCAGCGGCACCGACCACGCGGACGCCATCGCCGCCACGCTGGCCACCAGCGACCGCCGCGGCGCGACCCTGGTCTGGCTCGGCGACGCCGGCGGCATGCTGGCCGTGTTCGCGCTGGCCGATACCGCGCGCGCGCAGGCGGCCACGCTGCTGGCGCAGTTGCGCCGGCTCGGCGTGACCACGCACCTGGTGTCCGGCGACACGCCGGCGGCGGTGAACTGGTGGGCCGACCATCTCGGCATCGCGCGCCGCGAGGGCGGCGTCACACCCGAGGGCAAGCGCGAATACGTGGCGAGCCTGCAGCGTGCCGGCGCGGTGGTGCTGGCCGTCGGCGACGGCATCAACGACGCGCCGGTGCTGGCGCAGGCGCAGGTCTCCATCGCCATCGGCAGCGGCGCGCCGCTGGCCCAGGCCGGCGCCGACGCGGTGCTCGCCCACGGGCGCATCGCCGAGATCGCGCAGGCGCTGCGCACCGCGCGCCGCACGCGCCGCGTGGTGCGGCAGAACCTTGTCTGGGCCTTCGCCTACAACGTCATCGCCATCCCGCTGGCGGCCACCGGCCACGTCACCGCCTGGATGGCGGGCATCGGCATGTCGGTGTCGTCGCTGCTGGTGGTGGCCAACGCCTGGCGCCTGCTGCGCACGGGCAAGACCGGAACCGGAGACTGACGCATGGACATGCTTTACCTGCTGGTGCCGATGAGCCTGGTGCTGGTGGCGGTGATCGCCGGCGCGCTCTGGTGGGCACTGCACGCCGGCCAGTACGACGATCTCGACCGTCCCGCCGAGGCCATCCTGCTGGACAACGACAAGCCCTGAACCGTGCTCCGGCACGGTCGTGCAGCGGGCGCCGCGGGGCGAGTTCCCCGGCTTTCCGATGCGCTTGATACAGATCAACGCACCCAGGGCCGCGTTTTTCTACAGTCACATCATCAAATTTGTTTTTACAATCTGGGGGTCTGAATGGATGTCACCGCCGCGCATTCTCGCGCCGACACCTTCAATTACGGCGTCGTGCGGCAATTTGCCGTCATGACTGTCGTATGGGGGATCGTGGGCATGGCCGTCGGCGTGCTGCTCGCAGCACAGCTGATCTGGCCTGAGCTCAACTTCAACACGCCGTGGCTGTCGTTCGGGCGCCTGCGCCCGCTGCACACTAACGCGGTGATCTTCGCCTTCGGCGGCAGCGCGCTGTTCGCCACCTCCTACTACGTGGTGCAGCGCACCTGCCAGGCGCGCCTGTTCTGCGGCCCGCTCGCGGCCTTCACGTTCTGGGGCTGGCAACTGGTGATCGTAGCCGCGGCCATCACGCTGCCGATGGGCATCACCAGCTCGAAGGAATACGCCGAGCTCGAATGGCCGATCGACATCCTCATCACGCTGGTGTGGGTGGCCTACGCGATCGTGTTCTTCGGCACCATCGTCAAGCGCAAGACCCGCCATATCTACGTGGCCAACTGGTTCTTCGGCGCCTACATCCTGACCATCGCCATCCTCCACATCGTCAACAACATCGAGATGCCGGTGTCGATGTGGAAGTCCTACTCGGCCTACGCCGGCGTGCAGGACGCGATGGTGCAGTGGTGGTACGGCCACAACGCGGTGGGCTTCTTCCTGACCACCAGCTTCCTCGGGATGATGTACTACTTCATTCCCAAGCAGGCCGGCCGCCCGATCTACTCGTACCGCCTGTCGATCGTCCACTTCTGGGCGCTCAACTTCACGTACATGTGGGCCGGTCCCCACCACCTGCAATACACCTCGCTGCCGGACTGGGCGCAGTCGCTGGGCATGGTGTTCTCGCTGATCCTGCTGGCGCCGTCGTGGGGCGGCATGATCAACGGCATCATGACCCTGTCGGGCGCCTGGCACAAGCTGCGCACCGACCCGATCCTCAAGTTCCTGGTGGTGGCGCTGTCGTTCTACGGCATGGCGACCTTCGAGGGCTCGATGATGTCGATCAAGACCGTCAACGCGCTGTCGCACTACACGGACTGGACCATCGGCCACGTGCACTCCGGCGCGCTGGGCTGGGTCGCGATGATCTCGATCGGCTCGCTCTACTATCTGATCCCGCGGCTGTTCGGCGAGAAGGAGATGTACAGCGTGCGCCTGATCGAGCTGCACTTCTGGATCGCCACCATCGGCGTGGTGCTGTACATCGCCTCGATGTGGATCGCCGGCGTGATGGAAGGCCTGATGTGGCGCGCCACGCAGCCTGACGGCACGCTCACCTACGCCTTCGTGGAAGCGGTCAAGGCCAAGTATCCGTTCTACCTGATCCGTCTGCTCGGTGGCCTGTGCTTCCTCTCCGGCATGCTGCTGATGGCCTACAACGTGGCCAAGACCATCATCGGCAAGCCTGCCGTGGACGCGCCGATCCCGGCGACGACCGCCGCCGCCTCCGCCCACTGATTACGCCAGGACAGAAACGATGTCGCAGAAACAAAGCTTCTTTTCGCACGAGACCCTGGAGAAGAACATCGGCTGGCTGATCATCTGCACCATCCTGGTGGTCAGCATCGCCGGGCTGGTCCAGATCGTGCCGCTGTTCTTCCAGCACTCCACCACCGAGCCGGATCCGGGCATCAAGCCGTATTCGCCGCTGCGCCTGATGGGCCGCGATATCTACATCCGCGAAGGCTGCGTGGGCTGCCACTCGCAGCAGGTGCGCACGCTGCAGGCGGAGACCGAGCGCTACGGCCACTACTCGACCGCGGGCGAGTCGGTCTACGACCACCCGTTCCTGTGGGGCTCCAAGCGTACCGGTCCCGATCTGGCGCGCGTGGGCGGACGCTACTCCGAGGACTGGCAGCGCATCCACCTGCGCAACCCGCGCGACGTGGTGCCCGAATCGGTGATGCCGTCGTATCCGTGGCTCGAGAAGGCCGCGCTGAAGACCAGCGACATCGGCGACCGCATGCGCGCGCTCCGGCGCCTGGGCGTGCCCTACACCGATGCCGAGATCGCGCAGGCGCCCGCCGCGCTCGAAGGCAAGACCGAGGAAGACGCGCTGGTGGCCTACCTGCAGGAACTCGGCATCAGCAAGCGCAACGTCCGCGTCGATACGGCGGCGGCCGCTCCCGCGGCGCCGGCCGCGCCGGCCAAGGAGTAAATCATGGCGATCATCACTGCATGCGCCACCGTGATCTCGATGGCCGCGTTCCTCGCGATCTGCTGGTGGGCCTGGTCGGCCGGACGCCAGCCCGCCAACGCGGAGTCGGCCATGCTGCCGTTCGCCCTGCCCGACGAGCCGCTGGCTGCCCGCCATGAGCGCAGCCCCGCCGGCGCCAACAACACCAAGCAGGAACACTGAGTCATGAGCGACTTCTTCACGGATTTCTGGAGCTACTACATTGCCGCCATCGCGCTGGTCGGCATCGTCTGGTGCGTGTGGCTGCTGTTCTCGCAGCGCCGCGTGGCCAAGGTCGCGGACGCCACGCAGGACACCGGCCACGTCTGGGACGGCGACCTGCGCGAACTGAACAACCCGCTGCCGCGCTGGTGGATGTGGATGTTCCTGCTGGCGTGCATCTTCGGCCTGATCTACCTGGTGCTGTACCCGGGCCTCGGTTCGTACGCCGGCGTGCTCAAGTTCTCCACGCAGGGCGAACTGGCCGCGCACCGCAAGGCCGCCGAGCAGGTGCAGAACGAGATCTACGCCAAGTACATGAAGATGGACGTCACCCAGGTGGCGGCGGACCCGCAGGCGCGCGAGATCGGCCAGCGGCTGTTCCTCAACTACTGCGCGCAGTGCCACGGCTCGGACGCGCGCGGCAGCCGCGGCTTTCCCAACCTGACCGACAACGACTGGCTGTACGGCGGCGACCCCGCCACCATCACCCAGACCATCACCAAGGGCCGCAACGGCGTGATGCCGCCGCTGGGCGCCGCCATCGACGCCAAGCTGTCCGGCGACGTGGCGCAGTACGTGCGCTCGCTGTCGGGCCTGGCGTCCGACCCGATCCGCGCCTCGCGCGGCGAGAGCACCTTCAAGTCGACCTGCGCGGCCTGCCACGGCGCCACCGGCAAGGGCAACCAGGCGCTGGGCGCGCCCAACCTGTCGGACAACGTGTGGCTGTACGGCAGCTCGGAGGCGAACATCGTCGACGCCATCCAGAAGGGCCACAACAACCACATGCCCGCGCACGAGGAAATCCTGACGCCCGAGCGCATCCGCATGCTGACCGCCTATGTCTGGGGCCTGTCCAACACCAGTGGGGCAGGTACCGGGAGCGGGCAATGAGTCTGGACGTAGTATGCCTGCGCGGTATCCGCGCAGGCGGAGATGAGAATCCATGAATGCCCCCGAACCGGAGCCGCTTGCCAGGTCCCGTACCTTGCCCGCGGCTCAGCGGGAGCCCGCATCCGCCACGGCGGATGCGCAGAGCTCCGACGAAACCCTGTACGAAGTCCGCCGCAAGATCTATCCGCGCTCGGTGACTGGCGCGTTTTCGCGCTGGCGGGTGTGGGTCGTGGTGCTGACCCAGTTGTTCTTCTACGGCATGCCCTGGCTGCAGTGGAATGGCCGCCAGGCCATGCTGTTCGATCTCGGCGCGCGCAAGTTCTACATCTTCGGCCTGGTGCTGTGGCCGCAGGACGTGATCTATCTCGCCGTGCTGCTGGTGATCTCGGCGCTGTCGCTGTTCCTGTTCACCGCCATCGCCGGGCGGCTGTTCTGCGGTTATGCGTGTCCGCAGACGGTCTATACCGAGATCTTCATGTGGATCGAGCGGCATGTCGAAGGCGACCGCTTCGCCCGCATCCGCCTCGACGGCGATCCCTGGAGCGCGCGCAAGCTGCGCCTCAAGGCCACCAAGCATTCGCTGTGGATCCTGATCGCGCTGTGGACCGGCTTCACCTTCGTCGGCTACTTCTCGCCGATCCGCGCGCTCGGCGGCCAGGTGCTGAGCCTGTCGCTGGGCCCGTGGCAGACCTTCTGGATGCTGTTCTATGCGTTCGCCACCTGGGGCAACGCGGGCTTCATGCGCGAGCAGGTGTGCAAGTACATGTGCCCGTATGCGCGCTTCCAGAGCGTGATGGTGGACCGCGACACCTATGTGGTGACGTATGACGTGGGCCGCGGCGAGCCGCGCGGCAGCCGCTCGCGCAAGGCCGACTACAAGGCCTCGGGGCTGGGCGAATGCGTCAATTGCAGCATCTGCGTGCAGGTGTGCCCGACCGGCATCGATATACGCGACGGGCTGCAGTACGATTGCATCGGCTGCGGCGCCTGCATCGACGCCTGCAACCAGGTCATGGACAAGATGGCGTATCCGCGCGGGCTGATCCGCTACACCTCGGAAAACGCCATGCGCCGCGCGCTCTCGGAAGCCGTGGCGCGCAAGCGCCTGGTGCGTCCGCGCACGGTGGTGTACTCGGTGATCTGGCTGGCGCTGGTGGGCGGCTTCATGGCCTCGCTGGCCATGCGCACGCCGCTCAAGGTCGACATCATCCGCGACCGCGGCGCGCTCGGCCGCGAAGTGGAAGGCCGCTGGATCGAGAACGTGTACCGCCTGCAGCTGATCAACACCACCGAGGCGCCGATGCGCGTGGCGATCAGCGCGGACAGCGACGAGCTCAAGGGCCTGACGGTGGAATACGACCATAGCGCCGGCGACCTCGATCCGACGTCGAACCGCCTGATTCCGGTGCGCGTGCGCGTGCCGATCGACGCCGCGGGGCAGGGTACCCACAAGATCCACGTGACCGTGACCGCCGCCGGCGACGAAGCCGCGGGCGCGCGCGGCGCGGAGATCAGCCAGAGCACGAGCTTCATCGTGCCGCGCAATCTGTGATGCGGGCAGCCGTGACGGATGCCCGCATCGGACAGACAACCAAAGGAGGCCAGATGACGCAGCAAAGCAATCCCTGGTGGAAAGAGCCCTGGCCGTGGCTGCTGATGAGCGGCCCGCTGGTGGCGATGGTGGCCTGCGGGTTCACCATCTGGCTGGCGATGTCGCACCCCGACCGGCCGATCGAGGAAGGCGTGGCGCGGCACGGGCTGGTGGTCGAGAAGACCGCCGCCGCCGCGCACCCCGCGGCGCCGGCCACGGCGCAGGCGAGGTGACCATGAGGCTGCGCTGGCTGATGTGGGTGTTGTGGCCCGGCTTCCTGGTGGGCGGGCTGGCGACTGCGCTGGTGTTCTCGATGGTCGACCCGGGCGAGCTGCGTTTCTTCGGGCAGCAGGTGGAGGCCTCGCGCGAGGCGGTCTACACGGTGGGGTTCCTGTTCGCGTGGGTGCTCTGCTCGCTGTCGAGCGGGCTCACGCTGTACACCATGCCGACGCGGCTGGCCGACACGGACGAGCTGGAATAGACGTGGAACGGGCGCGGAGCGTGCGGGATGGGCGCAACGGACGCGATGAGCGCGGCAGGCGCGATGAGCGCAACAAGCGCAACAAGCGCAACAAGCGCGGAACGGACAGGGAATAGACGAGATGAGCGGCGCGAACCGGCGCGCCCGCGCCGCCCGGCGGACGCCTCGCCCGGAGGACGCCGGAGCCGGCGGCCCGGCAGGGCGGTCAGCAGGACTTGTTGACGATCTGCTTGATGCCGGGCATGTCGACCAGCTTGACGTGGCGCTGGCGGATCTGGATCAGGCCGGCCTCGGCGAAGCGCGAGAACAGCCGGCTGACCGTCTCGAGCTTGAGCCCGAGATAGCTGCCGATCTCCTCGCGGCTCATGCGCAGCACGAACTCGGAGGACGAGTAGCCGCGCGCGGACAGCCGCTCCGACAAATTCATCAGGAAAGCCGCCAGGCGCTCTTCCGCGCGCATCGAGCCGAGCGTGATCAGCATGACCTGGTCCTGCGAGATCTCGCGGCTCATCAGGCGCATGAACTGGTGCTGCAGCGAGGGCAGGGCGCCGGAGAGCGATTCGAGATCGCCGAACCGGACCACGCAGACTTCGGTATCCTCGAGCGCGGTGGCATCGGATGCGTGCTGCATCTCGCCCAGGCCGTCGAGCCCGACGACTTCGCCGGGCAGGTGGAAACCAGTGATCTGCGAGCGGCCATCCTCCATCGTCAGGTGCGTCTTGAGCGTGCCGAAGCGGATCGCGAAGACAGCGGTGAGCGGATCGCCAAGGCGGTACAGGGTTTCGCCCTTGCGTACCCGCACCCGTTCCTGCACCAGGGTGTCCATTTTGTCGAGGTCGTGCTGCGTCATGCCGACCGGCAGGCAAAGCTGGCCGAGCGAGCACGTGGAGCAGCGGGGCGACATCTCGGAGATAGGAATGGTGGTGAGCAATTGGGGCCTGTCCGGTTTAACGCAGTCAACCCAGCGCGGCGAAGCAGGCGCATGGCGTCGAGAGCTTGACGTCGATGACGTCGGTTACAGACACTGGCGACGTCAAGTCCGGCGCGCGGGCCTGGCGCATCCGCACCCTCTGCGGGGTGCTGTGCGGCGGCTCGCCGTCATGCCTGCAACACGCGCGCAGGCGCAGGCGCTGGACTGGAAGTCGACAGCGCCTCTGGGATCTGCGGGGGCGCGTCGACCGCATTTTACCGCGCCAAACGGCCGGACAGGGAGTGGATGTTGACCATAGGCGTGCTTTTCAGCGTATTTACCCTGGCTCTGCTGGGTGGCGTGCACTGCGCGGCGATGTGCGGCGGGATCGCGCTGGCGGCCGAGCAGGGCGGCGTGGCCCGGGTGCCGGCCACCATCCTGCGCCGGCCCGGGCACTGGCTGCTCGAACTGCTGGTCATGCATGCCGGGCGCCTCAGCATGTACGCGCTGCTCGGCGCGCTGCTCGGCGCGCTGGGCGCCGGTGTCTGGAAGGCCCAGTACCTGCCGCTGCAGCGCTGGCTGTTCGGCGCCGGCAGCGCGATGCTGGTGGTGTCGGGGCTGTGGATGCTGCGCGGCCGCATGCTCGGCACGGCCTGGCTGGAGCGGCTGGCGGCGCGTGGCGCGGGCGGCCTGCTGCGCGGCCTGGGCGCGGCCGGACGGCTGTCCGGCATGGCGCTGCCGCAGGCGCGGCTGGCGCGGCGCTACGGCATGGGCCTGGCCTGGGGGCTGGTGCCGTGCGGCATGGTGTACGGCGCGCTGGCGCTGTCGCTGCTGGCCGGCAACGCCGCCTCGGGCGCGCTGGTGATGGCCGTGTTCGGGCTCGGCACGCTGCCCAACCTGCTGGTGATTTCGGGTCTGTCGGGTTATCTGCGGCAATTGACGCGCCGTCCGGCGGTGCGCGCCGTGGCCGGTTTCGCCGTGATCGGCTTCGGCGTGGCGGGTGTGGCGCGCGCGTTGCTTTTGCCGGAATCGCTGGCGGCGCACGGCTTCTGCCTGGTGTTCTGACGGGCCGTCCCGTGGCGTGCCGCGCACCCGGGCCGGCGGCCGCGCAAGGGAAGCGGTTGCAGGTTTGGCTGGGAATGCCATACAATCGCAAGAACAGCGATATCGCGCAGCGTATTTCACCGTGGCATCGCCGGTTAGCATTCGCTCTCAGGGATGCATGCCAGGAACTCCCCAGGCAAGTACGACCGCCAGGGACCGTTCCCCACCCGCCGTCCGGTTTAAAAGATTCGGTTCAAAAGACCAGCCTCGGCAGGGCGGGGTGAATCAGGCCAAGCAGCGTAGGCCAAGCAGGGCCGATATCCGTTTTTTCTTGCACCCGGTGCGACCTGCGTCGCGCCGGACAGGTCCGCCACATCAGGGGGAAAGGCGCGACGCAAGGGCTCCGTCGACCGGCAGGCAACGCCGGTGGCCGGACGATCTCCTGCCGGTCCAGTCCGGCATCCGATGCAAGACAGGAAAGCGCACGGCCGACATGCAAGCGAGCATGCGGCTGGCTGCGCGGACAGATGGCGGTGGCAATCCCCACCGCTGAACCCGCAATCTCCAGTGCGTCCGGGCCAGTCCGGGGCGCAGGTGCAAAGACAGGCTGCACGCAATCAACATGAATACCCAAGAGGCGAAGATCGTCCTCGAGACCGCGCTGATCTGTGCGCAGGAACCCTTGCGCGTCCATGACATGCGGCGGCTGTTTGCCGACGACGTCGGTGCCGATACCATCCGCGTCCTGCTCGAGGAGCTGCGCCGCGACTGGGATCAGCGCGGCGTGGAGCTGGTGGCGCTGGCCAGCGGCTGGCGCTTCCAGAGCCGCCCCGCGATGCGCGAGTATCTCGACCGGCTCAACCCCGAGAAGCCGCCCAAGTACTCGCGCGCGGTGATGGAAACGCTGGCGATCATTGCCTACCGCCAGCCGGTGACGCGGGGCGACATCGAGGAAATCCGCGGTGTCACGGTGAGCACCGAAGTGGTGAAGAAGCTCGAGGACCGCGGCTGGATCGAGGTCATTGGCCACCGCGACGTGCCCGGGCGCCCGGCGCTGTACGCCACCACCAAGGCCTTCCTGGACGACCTCGGCCTGCGCACGCTGGATGAGCTGCCGCCGCTGGAAGACATCCAGGCGCAGTCGCAGGAAGCGCTGCTGAACCAGGCCCCGATCGATTTCGAGGCGCTCGGCGCGCTGCCCGACGGCAGCGACGAGGAAGCCTTCGCGCAGGCGGAGCCCGACGAAGCCGCGCCCGCGCAGGCGGATGCCGCCGGCGAAGAGGCACAAGCCGAAGCACCCGTGGCTGAACAGGCGGAGGCGGCCCCCGAGGCCGTGCAGGATGCCCTGCCGGCCGATGAGGAACCCGGTATCTCCGAACCCGAATTCCCGACCGTGTCCGGGGCGGAAACGGAAGCGGAGGCGGCCGGCGCGGCGCAGCCGGCCCCGAAAGCAGAACCAGAACCAGAACCAGAACCCGCTGCCGAGGCGGAGCCCGCCGCGAGCGGCGGCGAGGCGGAAGAAGAAACGGAAGCGCGAGCCCCGGCCAACGGTTACCACGTGCAAGTGGCCTCCGGCGAGCAGGAGCCCGAAGCCCCGGATGCGCCGGGCACGAACCCGGCGGATCCGGCGCACCCCAGCGAGCACGATGAGCACGACGAGCGCGTGTCCAACTGAACACCATGCAACATCCGAATGTGAATACCTTGTCCGATTCCGTTGATCAAGACGTCCGCCCGGCGGATGCGCCGGCCGGCGATGCCGGCGATGCCGGCAATGGCACCGAAGGCGCACCGCGCCGCAAAGGCCTGCGCCGCGGCCTGCGCAATCTGGTGGCCACGCGCCGCCAGGCCGCGCAGGACCGCGAGGGCGGCCGTCCCGCGGACGGCGAGCCGGCCGCGGCCGGCGCCGAGGCGGGCGCGGCCGATGGCCAGCCGCGCGGCGACGGCGTCCGCAAGGGCCGCACCCGCGGCAAGCGCAAGCCCGCCGACGGCGAGATGGCGCAGGCCGGCGAGCAGGGCGAGCGCCCGGCCCAGCGCGGCCGCCGCGCGCCCGGCGCGGATGCCGCCGGCACCGATGCGGGCGGCGAGGCCGCCGGCGAACGCCAGCGCGACGGCGCCCGCGCCAACCCGAACGGCGCGCGCAAGCGCAAGCCGCAGCAGGGCCAGCAGGCGCAGGGCGCGGGCCGCCGCGGCGGCGCCGAGGGCCAGCAAGGCCAGCCACAGGGCGGTGCCCGCCCGGCGGGCCAGGGTGGCAAGGGCGGCAAGGGCAAGGGCGGCGCGCAGCGCCAGGCCCCGGGCGCGGCCGACAAGGCACCGGCGGCCGCCGCGGTCAGCGGCGAAGACCTGTTCCGCTTCGTGATTTCCGGGCAGTACGACCAGGAAGACGCGGGCAGCGCGCGCGCCAAGGCCAAGCCGGTGCGCGAACTGTCGGCCGACGACGACGCGCCCAAGCTGCACAAGGTGCTCGCCGAGGGCGGCCTGGGCTCGCGCCGCGAGATGGAAGAACTGATCCTGCAGGGGCGCGTCTCGGTCAACGGCCTGCCGGCCCACATCGGCCAGCGCATCCTGCCGGCCGACCAGGTCCGCGTCAACGGCAAGCTGATCCACCGCCGCGTGTCGACCAAGCCGCCGCGCGTGCTGCTGTACCACAAGCCGGCCGGCGAGATCGTCAGTCAGTCGGACCCGGAAGGCCGTCCGACCGTGTTCGACAGCCTGCCGCGCATCAAGGCGGGCAAGTGGGTGGCCGTGGGCCGCCTCGACTTCAACACCGAAGGCCTGCTGATCTTCACGTCCTCCGGCGACATCGCCAACAAGTTCATGCACCCGCGCTACGGCGTGGAGCGCGAATACGCGGTGCGCACGCTGGGCGAACTGGCCGAGGCCGACCGCCAGCGCCTGCTGCACGGCATCAAGCTCGACGACGGCGAGGCCAATTTCCTGCGCATCGCCGACGGCGGCGGCGAAGGCATCAACCACTGGTATCACGTGGCGCTGACCGAAGGCCGCAACCGCGAAGTGCGCCGCATGTTCGAGGCCGTGGGCCTGACCGTGTCGCGCCTGATCCGCACGCGCTACGGCCAGTTCCTGCTGCCGCGCGGCCTCAAGCGCGGCCGCTGGCAGGAGCTCGCCGCCGACGACGTGCGCGCGCTGATGGCCTCGATCGGCCTGAAGGCGCCCGCGAAGGGCGACGGCCAGCCCAAGGGCGGCAGCAGCAAGGTCACCGGGCGCAAGGCGCGCACCGAGGCGGCCATCGCCGGCATGCCGATGCCGACCGGCATGGACGGCCTGCCGCGCGTGAACCGCAGCAACGGCCCGCGCGGCAGCGGCGCCGGCCGCGGCCAGCCGGACCCGATGCAGACCTCGATGGGCTACATCGGCGGCCCGACCCTGCTGACCTCGCACACCACCAAGCTGGGCGGCGCCGCGGCAGGCCTGCCGCGCGGCCCCGGCGGCATGGGTGGCATGGGCGGCGGGGCTGGCGGCCGGGGCGGCCGCGGTGCCCGCAGCGGTGGCATGGGCGGCATGGGTGGTCTCGGCGGCATGGGCGGCGGCCAGGGCCGCGGGCCGCGCCGCGGCGGCGGCGGCGAGGTCAACGGCAATGTGATGCCGCAGGCCGGCAAGGCTGGCGGCAATCGCCGCCCGCGCGGCGGCGGCCGGGACGGCAACCGCTGACGCCTTCTGGTGCAGGATGGCCGGCGCGCAGGCCGGGATGGGGCGAAGTGCGGTGCGTGCCGCTCGCCCGTCCGGGTTCTCCCGGCTATCTCTTTGCCTTTTGCACCGCGACGGCGTATAATCCAAGTCTATTCAAAAGTCATCCTGAAAAAGGATGGGCGAATGATGGGCATTGCGCCCATTTTTTTTTGGTTCGCCCAATCCGCATGCGTGCCGTCCTCGCACGGCGCGCCGGTCGGGGTGACGGGCAGGCAAGCAGGCTGCGAAGCCGCCTTCGGCAAGAAGGGCGGCGATGCCGGTGGGCTGGGTCTGCCACGGTATTGATGGCCATTATTCGGGAATACAGTGCATCTGGCAGATTTGATCGAAACCACCCTGAACGGCATGGGGTACGAGCTGGTTGAGCTCGAGCGCGCTCCGGGCGGACTGATGCGCGTCTATATCGATCAGCCTGAAACCGGGATCGTCATCGAGGATTGCGAAAAGGTAAGCCGTCAGCTGACGCACGTGCTTACGGTCGAGAACATCGACTACGAACGCCTCGAGGTGTCCTCGCCGGGGCTGGACCGGCCGCTCAAGAAACTGGCTGACTACGTCCGCTTCGCGGGCCAGGAGGCCAGGGTCACGCTGCGCCTGCCGGTCAACGGTCAGAAGAACTTCGTCGGCATCCTGCAGGCGCCCACCGGCGAGCCCGGGGCGGAGCAGGTCGGCCTGGAGTTCGAAGGCAAGGACGGCACGGCACTGCTGGAATTCGCCATATCCGATGTCGATCGCGCACGCCTGGTGCCGGTGATCGACTTCAAAGGAAATCAGAAAAAAGGGAACAAGCAATGAGCCGCGAAGTTCTGTTGCTCGTCGATGCGCTTGCGCGTGAGAAGAACGTCGACAAGGATGTGGTATTCGGTGCGCTGGAAGCGGCACTCGCTTCGGCAACCAAGAAGCGTTTCGAGGAAGACGTGGACATCCGCGTCGCCATCGATCGCGAATCCGGCGAGCATGAAACGTTCCGCCGCTGGCTCGTGGTCCCCGATGAACAGGGCCTGCAGGAGCCGGACAAGCAGATCCTGATGTTCGAAGCGCGCGAGCAGAACCCGGATATCCAGCTCGACGACTATATTGAGGAACAGATCGAGTCGGTCGAGTTCGGCCGCATCGGCGCGCAGGCCGCCAAGCAGGTGATCCTGCAGAAGATCCGCGACGCCGAGCGCGAGCAGATCCTCAACGATTACCTCGACCGCGGCGAAAAGGTCATGACCGGCACGGTCAAGCGCGCCGACAAGAAGGGCCTGATCGTGGAGTCCGGCCGCGTGGAAGCGCTGCTGGCCCGCGACCAGATCATCCCGAAGGAAAACCTGCGCACCGGCGACCGCGTGCGCGCCTACATCCTGAACGTGGACCGCACCGCGCGCGGCCCGCAGATCGAGCTCTCGCGCACCGCGCCCGAGTTCCTGATCAAGCTGTTCGAGAACGAAGTGCCGGAGATGGAGCAGGGCCTGCTGGAGATCAAGGCGGCCGCGCGCGACCCCGGCGTGCGCGCCAAGATCGCCGTGGTGGCGCATGACAAGCGCATCGACCCGATCGGCACCTGCGTCGGCGTGCGCGGCACGCGGGTGACGGCGGTGCGCAACGAGATCGGCGGCGAGGCTGTCGACATCGTGCTGTGGTCGGAAGATCCGGCGCAGTTCGTGATCGGCGCGCTGGCCCCGGCACAGGTACAGTCCATCGTGGTGGACGAGGAAAAGCACAGCATGGACGTGGTGGTCGACGAGGAAAACCTCGCCGTCGCCATCGGCCGCAGCGGGCAGAACGTGCGCCTGGCGTCCGAACTGACCGGCTGGCAGATCAACATCATGACGCAGGAAGAATCGGCGCAGAAGCAGGCCGAGGAAAGCGACGTGGTGCGCAAGTTGTTCATGGCCAAGCTGGACGTGGACGAAGAAGTGGCCGACATCCTGATCGACGAAGGATTCTCCACGCTGGAAGAAGTGGCCTACGTGCCCATCAGCGAGATGCTGGAGATCGATGCCTTCGACGAAGACACCGTCAACGAGCTGCGCAACCGCGCACGCGATGCGCTCCTGACGATGGAACTGGCCCGGGAAGAAAAGGTGGAAGCGGTGTCGCAGGATCTGCGCTCGCTCGACGGCCTGACCCCGGAACTGATCGGCAAGCTGGCCGAAGGCAATATCCACACGCGTGACGAACTCGCCGAACTGGCAGTCGACGAACTGGTCGAGATGGTCGGCCTGGGCGAAGAAGAGGCCCGCGCGTTGATCATGAAAGCACGGGAACATTGGTTTAACTGAGGGACACGCCCGGACCGACCGGCCTGGGCGCGTATTCCGCACACGACTGTCCCGACGTATAAACCGAGCATTGAAAGGGTTTGAATGGCAAGCACAACAGTTGCCCAACTGGCCGCAGAACTGAGCCGCAGCGCAGCTGCCCTGCTGGAACAATTGCAGGCAGCTGGGGTGGGCAAGGTGACGCCTGAAGACATCATCACCGAATCCGACAAGACCAGGTTGCTGGACTACCTCAAGCGTTCGCACGGGCAGGCCGACGACAGCGCGCGCAAGAAGATCACGCTGACCAAGCGCGAGACTTCCGAGATCCGCCAGGCCGATTCGACCGGCAAGACGCGCACGGTACAGGTCGAGGTGCGCAAGAAGCGCGTCCTGATCAAGCGTGACGAGGCCTCGCCCGAGGGCGCCGCCGATGGCCAGGATGGTGCCGACCAGCAGGCCGACGCCGCCGAACAGGCGCGCCAGGAAGAGGAGGCCCGTCTGCAGGCAGAGCAGCTGGCGCGCCAGGAAGCCGAGCTGAAGGCCCGCCAGGAAGCGGCCGAACGCGAGGAAGCCGAACGCCGCGCCAAGCAGGAAGCGCTCGAAGCCGAGGAACGCCGCCAGGCCGAGCTCGCCGCCCGCAAGGCGGAAGAGGAAGCCGCCGCGCTGCGCGCCGCGGCTGCCACGGCCGCGCCCGAGGACGACGATTCGCGCAAGAAGGCCGAGGACGACAAGGCTCGCCTTGCCGCCGAGCGCGCCGCCGCGCAGAAGGCCGCCGACCAGGCCAAGGAAGCCGCCGACAAGGCCCGTGCCGAGCAGGACGCCGCGCGCAAGCGCCGCGAAGCCGCCGAGGCCGAGGCCCGCGCCATCCAGCAGATGCTGAATGCGCCGGCGCGCGTGCTCAAGGCGCCGTCCGAACGCAAGGCCGAGGAAAAGAAGGCCGAGCAGACCGGCACGCTGCACAAGCCGGTCAAGGCGCCTGGCACCGAGACCAAGAAGGAAGAGAAGAAGCCGGCCACCACGGCTGCCACCGCCACCACCACGGTCGACAAGAAGACCGGCAAGGTGGTGAAGGCCGGCACGTCGTCGACCTGGCAGGACGAAGGCTCGAAGAAGAAGGGCAGCGGCCTGAAGACGCGCGGCGATTCGTCGGGCGGCGTGGGCGGCTGGCGCGGTGGTCCGCGTGGCCGTGGCAACCGCCACCAGCAGGACGACCGCGGCACCAACTTCCAGGCGCCGACCGAACCCGTGGTGCGCGAAGTGCACGTCCCCGAAACCATTTCGGTGGCCGATCTCGCCCACAAGATGGCCGTCAAGGCATCCGAGGTCATCAAGCAGATGATGAAGCTCGGCCAGATGGTGACCATCAACCAGGTGCTGGACCAGGAAACCGCCATGATCGTGGTGGAAGAAATGGGCCACAAGGCGTTCGCCGCCAAGCTCGACGATCCGGAAGCGCTGCTGGTGGTGGATGGCGAGGAGCACACCGACGCCGAGCAGCTGCCGCGTCCGCCGGTCGTGACCGTGATGGGCCACGTCGACCACGGCAAGACCTCGCTGCTGGACTACATCCGCCGCGCCAAGGTCGCCGCGGGCGAAGCCGGCGGCATCACGCAGCACATCGGCGCCTACCACGTGGAAACCGAGCGTGGCGTGATCACCTTCCTCGACACCCCGGGTCACGAGGCCTTCACGGCCATGCGTGCGCGCGGTGCCAAGGCAACCGACATCGTCATCCTGGTGGTGGCCGCCGACGACGGCGTGATGCCGCAGACCAAGGAAGCCATCGCCCACGCCAAGGCGGCGGGCGTGCCCATCGTGGTGGCGATCAACAAGATCGACAAGCCCGAAGCCAACCCGGACCGCGTCAAGCAGGAACTGGTGGCCGAGCAGGTGCTGCCGGAAGAATACGGCGGCGACTCGCCGTTCGTGCCGGTGTCCGCCAAGACCGGCGCCGGCATCGACGAGCTGCTCGAGCAGGTGCTGCTGCAGGCCGAAGTGCTGGAACTGAAGGCGCCGGTGGACGCCCCGGCCAAGGGCCTGGTGGTGGAAGCCCAGCTCGACAAGGGCAAGGGCCCGATCGCGACCATCCTCGTCACCAGCGGCACGCTCAAGCGTGGCGACGTGGTGCTGGCCGGCAGCGCCTACGGCCGCGTGCGCGCCATGCTGGACGAAACCGGCAAGCCGACCAAGGAAGCCGGTCCCTCGATTCCGGTCGAGATCCAGGGCCTGTCCGAAGTGCCGGCCGCCGGCGAGGAAGTGCTGGTGCTGCCCGACGAGCGCAAGGCGCGCGAAATCGCGCTGTTCCGCCAGGGCAAGTTCCGCGACGTCAAGCTGGCCAAGCAGCAGGCGGCCAAGCTGGAGACCATGCTGGAGCAGATGAGCGAAGGCGAAGTGCAGACGCTGCCGCTGATCGTCAAGGCCGACGTGCAGGGTTCGCAGGAAGCGCTGGTGCAGTCGCTGCAGAAGCTCTCCACCGACGAAGTGCGAGTGCAGATCGTGCACGGCGGCGTGGGCGGCATCTCGGAGTCGGACGTCAACCTGGCCACGGCCTCGAAGGCGGTCATCATCGGCTTCAACGTGCGTGCCGACGCCGGCGCGCGCAAGCTGGCCGAGAACAACGGCATCGACATCCGCTACTACAACATCATTTACGATGCGGTGGACGAGATCAAGGCGGCGATGTCGGGCATGCTGGCGCCGGAAAAGCGCGAGGTCACGCTCGGCACGGTCGAGGTGCGCCAGGTGTTCCGCGTGCCGAAGATCGGTGCGGTGGCCGGCTGTATGGTCACCGACGGCGTGGTCAAGCGGACCTCCCTGGTGCGGGTGCTGCGCAACAACGTGGTCATCCATACCGGCGAGCTCGATTCGCTCAAGCGCTTCAAGGACGACGTCAAGGAAGTCAAGCAAGGCTTCGAGTGCGGCCTGTCGATCAAGAACTTCAACGACGTTCAGGAAGGCGACCAGCTCGAAGTGTATGAAATCACCGAGGTGGCGCGCACGCTGTAAGGCGCCGCGCGCGCGGCGGGCCCCCTTCACGGGCGGGTCCGCCGCGGCCGTCTCGACAAGACCCTATTGAATGGCCAAGAAAGGCAATATCTCCTCCCGCAATCTCCGGATTTCCGACCAGATCCAGCGTGACCTGGCCGCGATGATCCAGCGCGAGCTGCGCGACCCCCGCCTGGGGCTCGTCACGCTGCAGTCGGTCACGATGACGCCCGACTACGCGCACGCCAAGGTGTATTTCACCGTGCTGGGCGCCGATGCCGCGGTGGCCGAAGGCATCCTCAACGAAAAGGCCGGCTACCTGCATTCGCTGCTGTTCAAGCAGCTGCATATCCACACCGTGCCGACGCTGCACTTCCACCACGACACCTCGGTCGAGCAGGCCATCGAGATGTCCAAGCTGATCAGCGAAGCCAATTCGACGCGGGCGAAGGAAGACTGAACCGGCGGCCCGTTGAAACGGGCCGTTTTTCCGTCCGCGCCGGCGTCATCCGCTTCATCCGCTTCATCCGCTTCGTTCGTTCCGCCCGCTCTCCCGTCATGACCGATCCGAAAACCAACCGCCCGCCCCGGCAGCCGCGCCGCGAGGTGCACGGCGTGCTGCTGCTCGACAAGCCGCTCGGCCTGTCGTCCAACGACGCGCTGGTGCGCGCCAAGCGCATGCTGCGCGCGCTCAAGGCCGGCCACACCGGCACGCTCGACCCGCTCGCCACCGGCCTGCTGCCGCTGTGCTTCGGCGAGGCCACCAAGTTCTCGCAGGACCTGCTCGAAGCCGACAAGACCTACGAGGCCGCGGTGCGCCTGGGCATCCGCACCGCCACCGGCGACGCCGAAGGCGAGGTGATCGCCGAGCGCGCGGTGACGTGCGACGCCGACGCGCTGCGCACGGCCATCGCGCGCTTCACCGGCGAGATCGAGCAGGTGCCGCCGATGCACTCGGCGCTCAAGAAAGACGGCAAGCCGCTCTACGAATACGCCCGCGCGGGCCAGACCGTGGAGCGCGCCGCGCGCCGCGTGACCATTCACGAGATCGCGCTGCTCGACTGCGGCCTGCCGCAGGCGCCCACCTTCACCATGCGCGTGACCTGCAGCAAGGGCACCTATATCCGCACGCTGGCCGAGGACATCGGCGAAGCGCTGGGCTGCGGCGCGCACCTCACCGGCCTGCGCCGCACGGCCGTGGGCGACCTGAGCCTGGACGGCGCGGTCACGCTGGAACAGATCGACGCCCATGACGACGCCGCGCGCCCCGCGATGCTGGCGCCGGTCGACGCGCTGCTGCAGCGCTGCGCGCCGGTGACGCTGGACGAAGCCGCGGCGGGCCGCTTCCTGCAGGGCCAGCGCATCGCGCAGCGCGACCTGCCGGCGGGCACCGCGCTGGCCGAGGGCGAACTCGCGCGCGTCTATGGCGGCGAGCCGCAACGCCTGCTGGGCGTGGCGCGCATGCGCGAAGGGGCGCTGCGGCCGGAGCGGCTGGTCAGGCTTTGAGCCGGTCCGCAACGCGGGGAACTGGCTGACCAAGTTCATTCCGTCATCAACGGTTTGCTCTCCTCTCCCACAAAGTGGGCGATCTGCTGTTCTTCCATCGCAAGTTGCGCTGCCTGGTCACGTGCCGGAATCGCCTGCTGCCGTAGTCGTGGCGTTGCGCTCCTTGCTGGAAATCTCGGGCGAAGCGAGGCTCAAACAGCGAGTGAGCCACCGTCCACGAAGAGTTCGACGCCCGCGATGTAGCTGCTCTCGCCGGATGCCAGGAAGAGCACGGCGCGCGCGACTTCGTCCGGCTGCCCCAGGCGGCCGAGCGGCACGATCTGCTTCAGCATGTCTTCGACTCCCGGACGCGTGTCGAGGTAGCTGCGCATCAGGCGTGTTTCGGTGCCGCCCGGCGAGACCACGTTCACGCGGATGCCACGCTCCTTCAGGTCGGTCGTCCAGCTTCGCGCGAACGAACGCACCGCCGCCTTGCTCGCGTTGTAGAGCGACTGGTCGGGAAAGCCTTTGCTGCCGGCGACCGAGCCGTTGAGGATTACTGCGCCGCCCGCAGTCAGCAGTGGCAAGGCCTTCTGCACAGTGAAAAGCAGGCCACGCACATTCAGGCCGAAGAGGCGGTCGAAGTCCTCTGCGGCGATCGTGCCCAGCGGTCGCGGCTCGCCCTCGGCGATGCCGGCGTTGGCAAAAACGACATCCAGCTTGCCGTGCTCGCGCTGGATGCGCTCATAGAGTCGATCAAGATCCGCGAGGTTCGCGGCGTCTCCCTGCACGCCAATAGCGCCATTGCCGATTTCCCGCACGGCTTCGTCGAGTCGATCCTGTCTGCGTCCGGTGACGTAGACCTGCGCGCCTTCGGCCGCAAAGAGCTTGGCAGTCGCCAGGCCGATGCCCTCGCTGCCGCCGGTGATCGCCACAACCTTGTTCTCGAATCGCTTGTTCATATGTGCCTCATCTATAAGTGGAGTGTTGCTCCACTTATTATATGGAGGCATCATCCACTTTGTAAATGAGGTCGAAGATGAAAGCGCATTCTGCAACTGACGAAGCGCCGCTGCGCGCCGACGCTGCGCGCAACAGGGAACGCATCCTTGCAGCGGCGGAAGAGGTGTTTCTTGAACGTGGCGCCGATGCCTCGCTCGACGATGTCGCCAAGCGCGCCAAGGTCGGCATCGGGACGCTCTATCGCCGCTTTCCGACGCGCGAGGCCCTGCTTGCTGCATTAAGCGATGAGCGCTTGCTGTCGCTCGCTACGGCGAGCCGGGCCGCGGACGACACGCTCGAACCGAAGGCCTCCATACGCGCCTTCGTCCGGGAACTGGTGATGCACGCCAGCCACTATCGCGGGTTGGCGGCGTCGCTGGGGGCGGTACTCCAGAGTGGCACTCCCGGTTGTCACGCAGGGAGCGAAGAAGGATTGCGGCTGCTCCAGCGCGCGCAGAAAGCGGGAGTCGTTCGCAAGGATGTTTCCCTCGACGATCTCTTGTGCATGGTCACGGCGATCTCCCTTGCCGTCGAGCAAGGCCGTGCCGGGAAAGCGCGAGTCGCGCACTTGGTGGATATGTTCCTTGACGGCATCGGGATGCATTGAGCTGACAACATTGAGCTGACAATCGCGGCTTTCGCTATCAAACGCACCACGCAAACATGAGACCGGGCGCAGCAAGTCTGCCGCGCCCGGTTTCAATGCCCACAGAAAATCGCCCCGTCGCCACCTTTGACTAGGCGGCGGCAGCGCGCGCAATGGACTTTTGCGAACCCAAGATATCCCTTTGGAAGCTAAGGCCGAAGCGCCAATAAGTGAGGAATATTTCCGGAGGCCGCTACCGCCATCGCATCAATCAGCGCGCGCGTTTCCGTCGGGCCAAACTCACCGAGATCCTTGATGGGGCGCGTACGGCTCAGAATCCATAGCAGGCCCGTACGCACGATCGAAGGCAGGCCTGCAAGCGTCCCGAGCAGACGAGGCTTCAGTGCGTGGCCCAGGCTTTGAACCAGTTCGAACCCTTCCACCCATGCAACATCAAGCTGTCTCGCCTCTGCCCATGTGAGGGAAGTAGCTCGTTTCCAAGTGAGCAGAGCGGCGAGGAATGACGGCACCACGAACGCGACATGGCTTCGGAGGAAGGCATCCATATCGTCTTCAACTTCGCTTGGCATACCCGCCTCCCTGAACAACGTGGCGAGAGCCGGATTCGTCAGCGTTGTCACCATGCCGGGGCCATCCACGCGAAAGCGCAGCCGTTGGTCCACCAGAAAAGCCGACATTTTCGGGAACCCGAATGCGAAGCGTTCGATGCCTATGGCTGCTCGATAGGGTTCGGTTCCTTGAAACGTATTGAACATTAGAAGGATGGTGCTCGCGCTGCTTGCCGACAACGCTGGCAATAGGGGCGCGACTTGGTGTTCGGGAACAGTGACGATAGCCAGATCGTAGGGGGCGGCTGGATCAAGCGTCTGCACTACCTTGACCGGCATGCGTTGCCCGTCAACGGTAATAATGGCTCCCTCGCGGCTCAACGTGTCGAAGCGTGCGCCGCGTGCCATGACGGTGATGTCGTGACCAGCCTTGGCGAGACAGAAGGCGACGGCGCTGCCGATTCGACCAGTTCCAATCAGAATGATTTTCATGGAATCAGTCTAGGCGCGACGGAAATTCCCGGATACGGAAAATTACGGTAATCTGGTTCCCATATATGGAAAAACTTTCTTGGGATGATCTGCGCATTCTTCTGGCTGTGCATCGGGCCAGGAGCTTGCTGGGTGCAGGCAAAGCACTTGGCCTTTCAACCTCCACGACCGCGCGGCGTCTGGATGCCCTGGAGGCCGCCGTAGGACGGCAATTGGTGTACCGCAGCCAGTCGGGCACTGAGTTGAAACCAGAGGCGTTGCGCATGGTGCAGCTAGCCGAAGGGCTTGAGCATGGTCTGGATGCGTTGCGCCGCGATCAAACCGTTCTTGCTGGGACATTGCGGGTCAGTGTGCCGGATGGAATGGCTCAAACACTGACCCGATCGCTGCTCGCGTTCTGCCAAGAGTACCCCGACGTTGATCTTGAGCTGGTAGGAGAGAATCGGATGGTGGATGTGGCCGCGCGTGAGGCGGACATTGCCGTTCGTCTGGCGCGCTCCACTTCCAATGTGCTCGTCGAAAAGCACTTGGCGACGTTTCGGTTCGCGCTGTTCGCATCTGCGGACTATGTTCGACGCCATCTTCCAACGCGGCGGCTCAGTAAGGGCGAGGCAGCGGCGCATTCATTCGTCGGACTTGATGAACGATGGAAGGAGCTGCCGCACGAGCAATGGATGCGGACGCTGGGCGCGACGCGATTTGCATTCCGCTCCAGTTCAATGGATGCCATCGAAGAAGCCGTTCGCTACGGCGTAGGTCTTGCGGCATTCCTTGAAAGAGATCCACGAAGCGCGGGCCTGATCCGTGTCGAAACGGATACGGATGGGCCGTCCCAGTCTTTCTACCTCGTTTATCACCGCGATTTGCGAAAGCAACCGCATGTTCGTGCTGCGGTGGCATCAATCGAGGCATACATGCGTGTGCATCGCTGACTCGGATCGGCGCCCGCTAGCGCGGGCAAGATCTTGATGGCACCCCGCCGCAATGGGCGAGGCTTGTGGCGCTACGCCCCAGTTTGCCGCGGCAGGTTGTGCGAAAGCGTGCGCGCTCGCATCGTGCTGGGGGGCTTTGCCGCCATCGGCCTCGCTGCGCTGGCCTGGACAGTGCGCGGCGGCGGTGTGTCGTGGGATATGGGACGGCAGCGTGGAGTTGCGCCTCAACGGCCAGCCCGCTTTACTGTCTGCGTGGAAGTGGCCGTTCGTTGCACAACCCAGGGGGGAGCCGCCAGCTTTTCGGTGATCCAGTTGGAAAAGGCGCGAGTCTTGGACGGAGTGCCGGCCGCTGCCGGTGTGACCACATAGACGGCGCCGCGATCGAGCAGTGCCCAGTCAGGAAGGACTTCGACCAGCTTGCCCGCGGCCAGATCGCGGCAGGCATACCAGTCCGACGTGTACAGGATACCTAGCCCGCTGACAGCCGCTTCGATCAACAGTTCGGCGTCATCCGACGCCAGGGGGCCAGACACGGTGACGCCGAGTGTCCCCCCGCTGGGCTTGGTGAAATTCCATCGGTAGGGATCGTGTCGGCCGGTGAAACAAAGACATGGATAGTTGGCTAGGTCTTGCGGCGTCTGAATAGCCGGATGCCGGGCGATGAAATCCGGGGATGCGCAGATCATCCGACGACGCTCTGCAACCTTGCGGGCGACCAAGCGCGAGTCGGGAAGCTCACCCAAGCGGATGGCGAGGTCGAAGCGTTCCCCGATCAGGTCAACGAAGCGATTGCTGGTGTCCGCCTCGATGGTGACGCGCGGATGCTTACGCAGGAACTCCACGATCAGCGGTGTCAACCACATGCGACCGAAGTTGCCCGGCAAGGTGATGCGCAGATGGCCGCGCGCCTCGCCATCAGCGAACGCGACTGCTTCGCGTCCGGCCGCCTGCAGGTCGTGCAGCAATGGCCGAATCCGGTCGAGATAGGTTCGACCGGCCTCGGTGAGAGCCACCTTGCGCGTGCTTCGTTCGGCCAGCCGGACACCCAGGCGCGCTTCCATCGCACTCAAGCGGCGAGAAACCGCAGTGGGATCCCGTCCGAGCTGCCTGCCAGCCGCAGCGAACGATCCTGTATCGGCCAGAGCTACGAAAGCCGCTAGCTCGTTCAGATCGGAGAATAGAGATTGCTGCATTTTTCGCAGGTATGAAATGCGTCGTCTCCGTATTCTACATAAAAACGCCGCGATTTAAAGTGACATACCTTTAGGAGAAAGACTCGTGCAATCCATTCAAATCACCGCACCTTCGTTCGATGCATTCCGGCGGGTAGAGCTGCCCGAACCCACTCAACCTGGCAAGGGACGCATCCTTGTTCGCATGAAGGCTGGCAGCGTCAACTTCGCCGATCTCGCCGTGGCTTCCGGCCATTACCCCGGTGCCTTGTATCCCAACATTCCCCTGTCCGACGGTGCGGGGGAGGTCATCGCTGTCGGAGAAGATGTCTGGCAAGTTGCCGTTGGCGATCGCGTCGCCATCCACGTCAAGGCGCACTGGATCGCTGGCCGGCCTAGCGCGGAACTGGCCAATCCGATGCGTGGTGCGACGCTGCCCGGCTCGCTGGTCGAAATCGCCGAACTCGATGCGGCCAGCGTCGTCAAGCTGCCGGACCATTTGAGCTGGGAAGCCGCAGGCACGCTCCCCATCGCGGCGATGACGGCATGGCGTGCGCTGGAATCGGCGCAGATCGGCCCGGCATCCACCGTCGCGCTGCTGGGCACGGGCGGGGTGTCGATCTTTGCGCTGCAACTGGCCAAGGCACGCGGGGCGCGAGTCATCATCACCTCCTCGTCCGACGAGAAGTTGGCCCGCGCTCGCGCCTTGGGCGCCGATGAGGTCTTCAACTATCGCCAGGATGCCAACTGGGATGCTTCCGTTCTGGAACGCACGGGTGGCGTCGGTGCCGATCTGGTCATCGACCCGGTCGGCGGCGAAGGCTTCAACCGCTCCGTGACCGCTGCACGGCACGGCGGCACCGTGGCCGCCATCGGCTTCCTCGGCGGCGGTGCCACGCCGCTGGATTTGCTGTCGGTCATCTTCAGGGAGGTGCGCGTACAAGGCAGCAACGGCGGCTCGGTGGCGGACCTGGCGGGAGCGGTGGCGGCGATGGCCGCGCATCGCATCGAGGCGGTCATCGACCGCACTTTCGGCCTTGATGACTTGAAGAAGGCTTACGAGCTGATGGCGCAAGGCGGCCACTTCGGAAAAATTGCGATCAGCTTCGACTGGTGAGTTCTGGACTCAGACCGTTGCTAAGAAGTTGCCTCGGCATTCGGCGCGCCGAGATGGAAATCCTGATTCCATAGCTAGATATAACTGCTGCCTTGACCCCAATGAATACTCCGCAGCGCGCAATCGGCGCCGCGGAGACATTTTAGATAAGGAGTAAGAGGATGGCTAGTTCGTCCTTGGGTGCCGAACAGTCCGGCACATTTCAGCGAGCAAGTGCTTGATTACTGCTCCTCCCTCGGTATCGGCTTTATTCCTTGGTTTCCGCTGGCCGCAGGTGATCTCGCCAAGCCAGGCGCCTTGCTCGATAACCTGGCTCGGCGGTACCACGCTACACCCGGGCAACTTGCGCTTGCTTGGCTCTTGAAGCGAAGCCAGAACATGCTGCCGATCCCGGGTACGTCGAAGGTCACGCATCTAGCGCAAAACGTTGCCGCCGCGGCGATAGCGCTTTCGGATGAAGATTTCCTCGCTCTAGACGAAGAAGGACGGAAGGCGTCGCAGGATGCCGGCACCAGATGATCAATCACGGCCGACCACGGCCGGCAAACTACCGGGAAACACCATGAATGAAGACGTATCCATGTCTCGACGAATGGTTGTGACTGGCCTTGCCGCCGGCGCGGCCACTGAGAACAACTCGGCCGCGGTGGGGCCGGGCGCCACGGCATTGACCGTGATGTTTCGGCCTCGCGGTTAGCGCGAGAGGAAACTGGCATTTGCCGTGCCGCGCAACGGCGCCAGGACCTTCTTGGAACGACGCTAATGCGCCCCGGCCGCCGACGCATCCATGTCGCCGCCTTTCTTCGGCTTGGTCAGCCAGACGAAGACGATCAGCACGAAGAACAGCACCCCCGAGATCCAGAAGATGTCGTTGGCGCCGAGCATGGCCGCCTGCTGCGAGATGCCGCGCTCGATGAAGCCGTCGGCCTGCGCGCGCGTCATGCCCATCTGCATCAGGTGGTTGATCTGGTCGACATAGACCGGGTTGAACGGGTTGACCTGCTCCACCAGCTGCGCGTGATGCAGCGCCGAGCGGTTGTCCCACACGGTGGTCGAGATCGAGGCGCCGATCGCGCCAAAGGTGATCCGCACGAAGTTCGACACGCCCGAGGCCGACGGCATCTTCTCCGGCGGCTGGCCCGACAGGATGATCGAGGTCAGCGGGATGAAGAACATCGCCATCGCCGCGCCCTGGATCAGCGTGGGGATCATCAGCGTGCGGCTGTCCACCTGCAGCGTGAAGCCCGAGCGCATCAGGCTGACCACGCCGAAGGTGACGAAGGCCAGCGTGGCGACCCAGCGCGCGTCCATCCGCGGCAGGTTCTTGCCGATCAGCGGCGACAGCAGGATGGCGAAGATGCCCACCGGCGCCATCACGATGCCGGCGTCGGTCGCGGTGTAGCCGACGATGGTCTGCAGCCACAGCGGCAGGATCACCAGGTTGCCGAAGAAGAGCCCGTAGGCCACCGAGATGGCCACCACGCCGGCGCTGAAGTTGCGCCCCCTGAACAGGTGGATGTCCACCACGGGGTGCTTTTCGTAGTTCTCCCACACCACGAAGAACAGGAACCCGACCACCGCCACCACGGCCAGCACCACGATCGCGGTGGAGTGGAACCAGTCCAGCTCCTTGCCCTTGTCGAGCATCAGCTGCATCGAGCCGACCCAGATCACCAGCAGCGCCAGCCCGATGCGGTCGATCGGCAGGATCCGGGTGGGCGTCTCGCGCTCGCGGTAGATCGCCCAGGTGGCATAGGCCGCGCCGAGCCCGACCGGGATGTTGATGTAGAAGATCCACGGCCACGTCATGTTGTCCGAGATCCAGCCGCCCAGCAGCGGGCCCATGATGGGCGCCACCAGCGTGGTCATGCCCCACAGCGCCAGCGCCATCGTGCTTTTCTGCGGCGGGTAGCTCGACAGCAGCAGCGCCTGCGACAGCGGGATCATCGGCCCGGCCACCGCGCCCTGCAGCACGCGCGCGGCCAGCAGTACCTCCAGGTTGGGCGCCACGCCGCACAGCCACGACGACAGCACGAACAGCAGGATCGAGGTGACGAACAGCCGCACCGCGCCGAAGCGTGTGGTCATCCAGCCGGTGAGCGGCACCGAGATGGCGTTGGCCACCGCGAACGAGGTGATCACCCAGGTGCCCTGGTTGGGCGCCACGCCCAGGTCGCCCGAGATGGCCGGGATCGACACGTTGGCGATGGACGAGTCCAGCACGTTCATGAACGTGGCCAGCGACAGCGCGATGGTGCCGACCACCAGCTTGCCGCCGCTCAGCGGCACCGGCAGGGCGGAGCGGGGTGCCGGCGCGCGCGGGGCGGGCGCGGCGCCGTCGCGCGCGGGAAGGGAGGTCGCCATGTTCAGGTGTTGGCCGGTTTCGCCGCCGGTGCCGCGACCGGCGCCGCCATCGGAGCCGCCATCGGCTCGGCAGCCTGGCGCCCGCCGTTGTTCAGCGAGATGATGCGGGCGATCAGCGCGTCGGCGTCCTGCGCGACCTTGTCATAGACGTCGGTCTGCATCGGGCGCGACGCCGTGGTCTGGGTCATCGAGGCGCCTTCCTCCTTGCGCACGTCGACCGTCACGTTCATCGACAGCCCCACGCGCAGCGGATGGTCCTTGAGCTGCCGCGGGTCCAGCGCGATGCGCACCGGCAGGCGCTGCACCACCTTGATCCAGTTGCCGGTGGCGTTCTGCGCCGGCAGCAGCGAGAAGGCGGAGCCGGTGCCGGCCGAGAACCCTTCCACCTTGCCGTCGTAGGCCACCTTGGAGCCGTACACGTCGGCTTCGAGCCTGACCGGCTGGCCCACGCGCATATGCGTGATCTGCACTTCCTTGAAGTTGGCGTCGACCCACACCTGCTCCAGCGGCACCACCGCCATCAGCGGCGTGCCCGGCGCCACGCGCTGGCCCACCTGCACCGAGCGCTTGGCCACGTAGCCGGTCACCGGCGCCGGCAGCGTGGAGCGCGCGAAGGCGAGATAGGCCGAGCGCAGGTTGGCGGCGGCGCGCTGCACGTTGGGATGCTTCTCCACCGTGGTCTGGTCGGTCAGCACCTTGTTGGAGGCGAGCTGCTCGCGCGTGGAGGAGAGCGCCGACAGCGCCGCCTGCAGCGCGGTCTGCGCGTGCGAGATTTCCTCGCCCGAGACCGCGCCGGAGCCGGCGATGGCCTGGCGGCGCCGGAGGTCTTCGCGCGCCCGGGCCACGTCGGCCTCGCGCATCGCCACGTTGGCGGCCAGCGAGCCGTTGTTGACGTAGAGCGTGCGCACTTCGCGCACGGCCTGCGCGAGCTGCGCCTCGGCCTGTTCCAGGTTGACCTGCGAGTCGGCGCGGTCGAGCTGGATCAGCGGCTGGCCGGCCGTGACCAGCTGGGTGTCGTCGGCCGCGATCGAGATCACGGTGCCGCTGACCAGCGGCGTGACCTGCACCACGTTGCCGGCGACGTAGGCGTCGTCGGTGTTCTCGAAGTGGCGCGCGTACAGGCCCCAGTAGATGCCGTAGGCCACGCCCGCCACCACCACCGCGGCGGTCAGGGAAAGCAGCAGGCGCTTGCGCTTGCCGTTGTTGTTGGCGGAGGCCGCGGGCGCGGGCGCGGCGGCGGTCTGGGACGCTTGCTTGTTGTCGCTCATGATGGTGTCTTAAGAATGCTGTCTCGGTGCTGTGCGGCGGCCGCGGCCGTCCGCCTCGTTGGTGCGTGGCGCTCTCAGCCCTGCGCGCCGCCGGGCTTTTCCCCCGCCACGCCGCCGGCCGGTTCCTGGTAGCCGCCGCCGAGCGCCTTCATCAGGCCCATCTGCAGGTCCAGCCGGCGGGCCTGCAGGTCGGTGGCGAGGCGGCGCTGCTGCAGCACGTTGCTCTCGGCATTGAGCACCGTGAGCTGCGTGCCGAGGCCGGCCTTGTAGCGGATGGTGGCGAGCGAGTAGGCGCGCTCGGCCAGCGCCAGCGCCTCGCGCTGCGCGGTGATCTGCGTGTCCACGCTGCGGATGCTGGTCACGGTGTCGGCGGTCTCGCGCAAGGCGTCGACCAGTGCCTGGTTGTAGTTGGCCACGGCGAGGTCGTACTGCGCGTACTTGCCGCGCAGGTTGGCGCGCAGCTTGCCGCCTTCGAAGATCGGCAGGGTCACGGCCGGGCCGACGCCGAACGTGCGGCTGATGCCCATCAGCAGGTTGGAGGTGTCCAGCGAGGCCACGCCGGCGAAGGCCGTCAGGCTGATCGCGGGCAGGAACTCGGCCTTGGCCACCGCGATGTCCTTGCCGGAAGCCTCCACGCGCCAGCGCGCGGCCACCAGGTCGGGGCGGCGGCCGAGCAGCTCGATGGTGAGGTTGTCGGGCAACTGCGGCGTGTCGTGCGCGAGCACGGTCGGGCGCTGGATTTCCTGGCCGCGGTCCGGCCCCTTGCCCAGCAGCGCGGCGATCTGGTTGCGCGCCAGCAGGATGTCCTCGTCCACGCGCAGCAGGTCGGTCTGCGCCGAAGCCACGGTGCCGCGCGCCTGGGTGGTTTCCACCTGCGTGTCGAGCCCCGCGCGCAGGCGGTCGCTGGACAGCTGGGTCAGGTCGCGGCGCTGGGCGATGGCGCGCTCGGCCACGTCGCGCTGCGCGTACAGCGCGGCCAGGCGGGCGTAGGTGCGCGCCACGGCGGTGGTCAGGATCAGGCGCGAGGCCTGGCTCTCGGCCTCCATCGCGCGGTCGTCGGACAGCGCGGCCTCGAGCGCGGCGCGGTTCTTGCCCCAGAAGTCGAAGTCGTACGACAGGCCGGCCTGCAGTCGCGACTGGTTCTGCCAGGAGCCGGCCAGCGGCGTGCCCGCGAACAGGTCGGTCGAGGAAAAGCGCTGGCGCACCAGGCTGCCCTCGAAGTCCACGCTCGGGTAGAGCGCGCTGCGCGTGATGTCGGCCATCGCGCGCGAGGCTTCCACGCGCGCGAACGCGGCCTGCAGGTCGGGGCTGTCCTTGACCGCCTCGTCGACGAGGCTGCGCAGCTGCGGGTCGTTGAACTGGTCGACCCAGTCGAGCGAGGGCCACTGGCCATGCTCGCCGGGCAGGGTCCTGGCGCTGGCCAGGGCGGCCGGGTCGGTCACCGTCTGCGTGCTGTGCGAGTTGCCGAAGGCGGCGCAGCCGGCCAGCACCGCGGCCGCCAGCGCGCTCAGCGCCAGCGTGGCGGCACGGCGGCCGGCCGCGCCGGCGCGCGGCGACAGTGCGGATTGGGAATTGGGAGCTTGGTTCATCTCGGTGCCCTGCGCGAGAGCGTCAATGTTGCTTTTGTCATCGGTGAAGAACGTCAATCGATCCGGCTTGCCGGCCGGTGTCGCGCCTATCCGCTGTTGTTGCCGATGATCCGGTGCAGCATCGAGCGGAACGTCTGCAGCTCGGCCTCGGAGAAGCCGCGGAAATGCCGGTTCAGCACGCGGCAGTAGATGCGCGGCAGCGCCTCGAGCAGCGTGCGGCCGGCGGCGGTGATCGACACGTCCACCACGCGGCGGTCCGCGTCGCTGCGCTGGCGCTCGATCAGGCCGCGCTTTTCCATGCGGCCGAGCAGGCGCGTGACCGAGCCCATGTCGGTATTGAGCTCGCGGCCCAGGTCGGTCACGGTGTTGCCGCGCCCCGCGGCCAGCATCATCAGGCAGGTGGCCTGGGCATGGGTGATGTCCAGGTCGTTGACTTCCAGCTCCACCTCGTGCGACAGCAGGTTCTTGGCGCGCGCCATCAGGTAGCCCACGCTTTCGCCCATGCGGTACTGGGCCGGGTCGAAAGGATGGGTGTCGTCGAAGGCGGACGGGTCGTGCGGCTGGGGCGAGGGCTGCTCGGGCATGTCTGTCAGGTGCTTGTCAGGTGCTTGTCGCTGCAATGTTTGCCGTGGCAACTATATGTTCACGAATGAAGATCCGCAAGGACGGCAACTTGCTATTGCGATATACGCAATAATTGAATAACTGTGATCGGCAAGGTGATCGCGCCGGCCACCCGTTCCCGGCCCGTCGCCATGCCTTCCGGTCGCGCTTCGGGTTTTGCGCCGCAACATGCTATAATGTCGGGTTATCTTTTGATGCTCAGCCCCACAAGCGAGACGCTGCAATGACCCGCGCCATCCGCAATATCGCCATCATCGCCCACGTCGATCATGGCAAGACCACTCTGGTCGACCAACTCCTGCGCCAGGCAGGGACCTTCCGCGACAACCAGCAAGTGGTAGAGCGCGTGATGGATTCGAACGACATCGAAAAGGAACGCGGGATCACCATCCTGGCGAAGAATTGCGCTGTCGAATACAACGGTACCCATATCAACATCGTCGATACCCCGGGCCACGCCGACTTCGGCGGTGAAGTGGAGCGCGTGCTGTCGATGGTCGACGGCGTGCTGCTGCTGGTCGACGCCGTCGAAGGCCCGATGCCGCAGACCCGCTTCGTCACGCGCAAGGCGCTGGCGCTGGGCCTGAAGCCGATCGTGGTGATCAACAAGGTGGACCGCCCCGGCGCGCGTCCGGAATGGGTGATCAACCAGACCTTCGACCTGTTCGACAAGCTCGGCGCCACCGACGAGCAGCTCGACTTCCCGGTGATCTACGCCTCCGGCCTGAACGGCTACGCCGGCCTGACCGACGACGTGCGCGAAGGCGACATGAAGCCGCTGTTCGAGACCGTGCTGGCCAAGGTGCCGGTGCGCGACGACAACCCCGACGGCCCGCTGCAACTGCAGATCATCTCGCTGGACTACTCCAGCTACGTCGGCAAGATCGGCGTCGGCCGCATTTCGCGCGGCCGCGCGCGCCCGCTGCAGGACGTGGTGGTCAAGTTCGGCCCCGAAGGCAACCCGATCAAGGGCCGCATCAACCAGGTGCTGAAGTTCCAGGGCCTCGAGCGCGAGATCGTGCCCGAAGCCGAAGCCGGCGACATCGTGCTGATCAACGGCATCGAGGAACTGGGCATCGGCTGCACCGTGTGCGCGCCGGACGCCCAGGACGCGCTGCCGATGCTCAAGGTGGACGAGCCCACGCTGACGATGAACTTCTGCGTCAACACCTCGCCGCTGGCCGGCCGCGAAGGCAAGTTCGTGACCAGCCGCCAGCTGCGCGAGCGCCTGGACCGCGAACTGAAGTCGAACGTGGCGCTGCGCGTGGCCGAGACCGGCGACGACACCATCTTCGAAGTGTCGGGCCGCGGCGAGCTGCACCTGACCATCCTGCTGGAAAACATGCGCCGCGAAGGCTACGAGCTGGCCGTGTCGCGCCCGCGCGTGGTGTTCAAGGAAATCGACGGCGTCAAGCACGAGCCGTTCGAGCTGCTGACCGTGGACGTCGAAGACGGCCACCAGGGCGGCGTGATGGAAGAGCTGGGCCGCCGCAAGGGCGAACTGCTCGACATGGCGTCCGACGGCAAGGGCCGCACCCGCCTGGAATACCGCGTCCCGGCGCGTGGCCTGATCGGCTTCCAGGGCGAGTTCCTGACCATGACGCGCGGCACCGGCCTGATCAGCCACATCTTCGACGACTACGCGCCGCTGCGCGAAGGCGGCCTGGGCGAGCGCCACAACGGCGTGCTGATCTCGCAGGACGACGGCGACGCCGTGGCCTACGCGCTGTGGAAGCTGCAGGACCGCGGCCGCATGTTCGTCAAGCCGGGCGATGCGCTGTACGAAGGCATGATCATCGGCATCCACAGCCGCGACAACGACCTCGTTGTCAACCCGATCAAGGGCAAGCAGCTCACCAACGTGCGCGCCTCGGGCACCGACGAAGCCGTGCGCCTGGTGCCGCCGATCCAGATGTCGCTCGAATACGCGGTGGAATTCATCGCCGACGACGAACTGGTGGAAATCACGCCGAAGAGCATCCGCCTGCGCAAGCGCCACCTGAAGGAACACGAGCGCAAGCGCGCTTCGCGCGAAAACGCGTAAGCGCCTTTCGCCGCAGTCCGGCAGCAACGAAAAACCGCGCCCCGTGCGCGGTTTTTTGTCGTCCGGGCCACGGCGGCGCCGTCAGGCGTCCGGCATCCGCTCCGCCGCCGGCGCCGCCGCGCGCGGGCTGCGCCATTCCGGCGGCATCCACAGGTGGCGCGGGTCGCGGTGGCGCCACGCGTCGGCGAACATGTCGCGCCATTCGTGGAAGGTGAGGGTGAGCGGGTTGTGGCTGTCGATGCGGCGCGTGATGCCGTACTCGGGCGCCTCCCGCTCCGGCACGAACGAGCCGAACAGGCGGTCCCACACGGTCAGCACGCCGGCGTAGTTGCGGTCGATGTAGCGCGGGTTGCGGGCGTGGTGCACGCGGTGGACCGAGGGCGTGTTGAACAGCCATTCCACGCGGCGCCAGCGCCTGCCCAGGCGCGTATGCACGAAAAACTGGAACGCCAGGTTCAGGCCGACCGCGAGGATCACCCAGTCCGGCGTGAAGCCGGCCAGCGCCAGTGGGATCCAGAACAGCCACATGCCCGAGAGCGGGTAGGTCAGGCTCTGGCGGAACGCCGTCGAGAAATTCATGCCCTCCGACGAATGGTGCGTGACGTGCGAGGCCCACAGCCAGCGCACGCGATGGCTGGCGCGGTGGAACCAGTAATAGAGGAAGTCCTGCAACAGCAGCAGGAGCAGGAACGACCACCACGCCTGCGGCACCGCCTGCCAGCCGTGCCGGTAGCACCAGTCGTAGACGGTGCGCACCATCAGCCACAGGAAGAAGGCGTCCGAGGCCTGGTGCATCAGCGCCAGCGCGGCGTTCGAGGCCGAATCGCGCAGGCTGTACACGCCCGGGTCGCGGCGCGCCCAGTACCACGCCTCCGCGCCGATGGTGAGCAGGAACACCGGCGCGAACGCCAGCAGGATCAGGCCGGGATCGAGGGTCGACTGTGTCATGGCGCCAAGTGTTGCCGGTTTCCGGCGTTCATGCCTGGAGGCCGCCCTCTAGACGCGCGCCGGCCCGCGCCATGCCGCCGCGGTGCCCGCCGCGCGGTCCCGCTGGTGTAAAGTCGAGGGCTGCTTCCGAGGAGAAAGAGACAATGACAGACCTGGTCACCAGCGAGATCCACGGCGGTATCGGCTACCTCACGCTGAACCGCCCGCAGGCGCTCAACGCGCTCTCGCTCGAGATGATTCGCGCCATCACCGAGACGCTCAACGACTGGGCCGCGGCGCCCGAAGTCGCGGCCGTGGTGGTCGCCGGCGCCGGCGGCAAGGCCTTCTGCGCGGGCGGCGACATCCGCTTCTTCCACCAGGCCGCGCTGGCCGGCGACCTCGCCACGCTCGACCAGTTCTTCGTCGAGGAATACGCGCTCAACCACCTGATCCACCGCTACGCCAAGCCCTACATCGCGCTGATGGACGGCGTGGTGATGGGCGGCGGCATGGGCATCTCGCAGGGCGCGCGCCGCCGCCTGGTGACGGACCGCACCAGGATGGCCATGCCGGAAACCAATATCGGCCTGTTCCCCGACGTGGGCGGCGGCTGGTTCCTGTCGCGCACGCCGGGCCGCCTCGGCGAGTACCTGGGCCTGACCGGCGCCGTGATCCATGCCGCCGACGCGCTGCACGCCGGCCTCGCCGACGCCTACCTGCCCGGCAACGCGATGGCCGAACTGGTCGACACGCTGCGCTCGCGCGCGTTCGCCGACGGCGACGCGGTGCTGGCCTGCATCGACGCCGCCACCGCCGCGCACCGCGGCGCCTGCGTGCCCGCGCAAAGCCAGCTGGCCGCGCTGCGGGACGACATCGACCGCCTGTTCGCCGGCGCCACCGTGACCGACATCGTGGCCGCGGTCAGCGACGCCGGCACCGACTGGGCCGCGCAGACCGCCGCCATGCTGCGCGGGCGCTCGCCGCTGATGCTCAACGTCACGCTCGAGCAGATCCGCCGCGCGCGCACCATGACGCTCGAGGACGAGCTGCGCATGGAACTCGACATGATGTACTACGTGTTCCGCCACGGCGACGGCGTGGAAGGCATCCGCGCGCTGGCGGTCGACAAGGACCACGCGCCGAAGTGGCAGCCGCCGCGCCTGGACGAGGTGTCGCGCGAGCGCGTGCGCGCCTTCTTCGACAGCCCGTGGGCGCACGGCGAGCATCCGCTCGCGGCGCTGTAGGCCGGATGGGGCGGGCCTGTTCCCGCCCGGTGCCCGCGGTTTTCTTTCACGCAATTGGATTAAAGTGACGGCTGGACCGGCCGCGGCCGGTCCGCATCACTCCGACATCCATCCTGCAGTGAACGTGAAAGGAATCGCGATGAGCCATCCCCGTGACGTAGCCGTACTGGTAGGCAGCCTGCGCAAGGAATCCTTCAACCGCAAGCTCGCGCTTGCGCTGGCCGCGCGGGCTCCCGCCGGCCTCAAGCTGGAGATCGTGGAGATCGGCCAGCTGCCGCTGTACAACCAGGACGAAGACGGCAGCCCGCCCGCGCCGTGGGTCGCGTTCCGCGACCGCATCCGCCGCGCCGACGCGGTGCTGTTCGTGACGCCCGAATACAACCGCTCGGTGCCGGCCGCGCTCAAGAACGCCATCGACGTGGGCTCGCGCCCCTACGGGCAGAGCGCGTGGGACGGCAAGCCGGGCGGCGTCATCAGTGCATCGCCGGCCGCGATCGGCGGCTTCGGCGCCAACCACCACCTGCGCCAGTCGCTGGTGTTCCTCAACATCCCGGTGCTGCAGCAGCCCGAGGCCTATCTCAGCGGCGTCGACAAGCTGTTCGACGAGCACGGCGGCATCGCCAGCGAGTCCACGCGCGGTTTTCTCGACAAGTACCTGAACACCTTCGCCGGCTGGATCGAGCGCAACGCGCCGCGCTGAGCATCGCGCGCAAACGTTGACGCCCGCTGTCGCAAGGGCAGCGGGCGGGAGGGCAGGTTATCGCTGCCGCGCGCGTGTCGTGGTGCTTGTGGTTCTATTTCCCGCGCTTGAGGTCCCCGGCCGGCCGCTCGCGCGTGCCTGCCGGCGGCTGGCCTGGAAAGCCCTCCGGATAGCTGATGATGCGCAGGCCCGCGACGGCCCTGCGCAACGGCCATGCATGGCGGGCGCCGGTCCTCGCGCCGCCGGTGATCGCCGTCATGGCTTCCCTGTCGAGATCCACGCTGTCCGGCAAATCCTTGATGACGATAACGGCCATGACTTCCTCCTGCATGCGCCTGACGGGCGGCCGCGTGGCCGCGGCGCCGCCCTGGTCAGTATAGGTCACGGGCCTATGCTCCGGGACCGCTGGTGTGCCGCTCAGACCGCGGCGTGCGTGGCCGCCCATTGCGCCGGATTGACGTTGATCGCCAGTCCGAGGCCGGAGCCGATCACGCCGACGTTGTTGAGCGTGTTGACGTTGATGCTCTGCAGCTGGGCGATGTTCTGGCTGACGTTGACATTGACGTTGGCCACCGGGCCCAGTCCTTGCAGCCAGTTGTTGGCGCCGCCGCGCACCCTGGCCAGGGACTTGCCGTCGAGATCCTGGGTCAGCGCGAGGTCGCGCACGATGATGGATGACATGATGTTTGCTCCTTGATGGTGGTGGTGTCCGGTGGCGCGGCGGCGGGGCGTGTCCCCGGCCCGCCGCGCGGCGCCGTTCAGCGATAGATGTTGTTGGTGGCGTTCTGGGTGCTGTCGACGTGCGAGCGGATGCCGTCGGCGAAGGCCGTGTTGTTGCCGTTCATGTTGACCACGTTCTGGGTCTGGCCGATCAGTTGCGAGGCATTGAAGGTCGAGTCGATCTTGACCGCGCTGAACACGGGCAGGACGGGCAGGAAGACCGTGCCGCCGCGCACCGCGCGCATGGCGCGGGCATCGAGTTGTTCGGTGACGACAGGTCCTTGATGGCGAGGATGGTAGTCATGGCAGTGCTCCTGGGTTCGGTGAGAGTGCGTGCGCGTGGGCCGGGACTGGCTTAGCGGTAGATGTTGTTGGTGGCGTTCTGCGTGCTGTCGACATGCGAGCGGATGCCGTCGACGAAAGCGGCGTTGTTGCCGTTCATGTTGACCACGTTCTGGGTCTGGCCGATCAGCTGCGAGGCGTTGAAGGTGGAGTCGACCTTGACCGCGCTGAACACGGGCAGGAAGGGGACGAAGCCGCCGCGCACGGCGCGCATGGCGCGGGCGTCGAGTTGTTCGGTGACGGACAGGTCCTTGATGACGAGGGTGGTTTGCATGGTGGTTCTCCTGAGAGCGGTTGGCTGGTTGGGCCGTTGGTGATTGGGACTTCGGTTCGTTTGGTGTTGAGCATCGTTGCTGCGCTCGGGAGGTACAAACGCATGGAGTGTGCCAAGGCGGGCCGGGTCGATGCGGATTGCCCACAAAGCCAGGCAGCATGCGGGTTTGCGGTTTGGCGCCGCACATCCGGCGCGGGGCCGCGCGATGCGATGGCCCCGGCCGCTGGCGGGCTGCGGCCAACACCGCGGCGCCATGTGTTCGTTGGCGCGCGACACCTCGCCACGCCCGCGCGCGCCGCGCGGCGCTTGTGCCGCCTCTGCGTCGCCCGTGCGTCGCCCAGGCGATGCACGCGAGGTTTGCGATTGGCATGAGTGCGCACTAGTATCCATCGTGGGCAGGTACTCGCCGGCGGACGGCGGGTAGGCGCTCAATGCGCGACTTCGCGCTACCACGTCGCGGCTGCACCGATGGCTAGCATTCCGGATCTGATACGAACCTTCCAGAGCGGTGGTCTTTCGCACGAAGAGCTGTTTGCCCGCATCGACCGCACCCTGGCCGCGGACCACGCCAGCGCGCGGCAGTTGGCGGACATGCTCAGCGAGGAAAACACGCGCGTGCCGCTGCCGCCCGGCGTCTACGAGGAAGTGCTGCGCCGCATCGAGCGCCGCGGCGCCACGCAGTTCGAGGAAGGCGGCGAAGAAACCCGCATGGAGACCGGGCCGGCGGGCGCGCCTTTCATGTCGTCCCCGCCCGCGTCGTCTCCTTCGTCTCCTTCATCGTCCCCGGCGTCCGCCGAGGGCGCGGGCCAGGCGCTGCCCGCGGGCGAGCCGGCCAAGGGCGTGGGCGATACGCTCAACGGCCGCTTCGTGCTGGAGGAGTGCCTCGGCGTGGGTGGCATGGGCACGGTCTACAAGGCGCTCGACCTGCGCAAGCTGGAAGCCTCCGACCGCCGGCCCTACATCGCCATCAAGGTCCTCAACGTACAGTTCCGCGGCCACCCCAAATCGCTGATCGCGCTGCAGCGCGAGGCGCGCAAGGCGCAGACGCTGGCGCACCGGAACATCGTCACCGTCTACGACTTCGACCGCGACGGCTCGGTGGTCTACCTGACGATGGAGTACCTGCAGGGCAAGTCGCTCAACCGCATCCTGCGCGCGCCGGACTTCACCGGCATGCCCTATGCCAAGGCGCTGCCCATCATCACCGGCATGGCGCGCGCGCTGTCCTACGCGCACGAGCGCGGTTTCGTCCACTGCGACTTCAAGCCCGCCAACGTCTTCATCACCGATGCCGGCGAAGTGAAGGTGATCGACTTCGGCATCGCGCGCGTGTTCCAGCAGCCGGCCGACGACGCCGATCCCACCGTGTTCGACCCCGGCACGCTCGGCGGCATGACGCCGGCCTATGCCAGCCCCGAGATGTTCGAGCACCGCGAGCCGGACCCGCGCGACGACATCTACGCGCTGGCCTGCGTGACCTACGAACTGCTCACCGGGCGCCATCCCTACGAGCGGCTCTCGGCCAACCAGGCGCGCAGCGGCGGCCTCAAGCTGCAGCGGCCGAAACTGCTCACGCGCGGCCAGTGGCGCGCGCTGCGCGCCGCGCTGTCGTTCGACCGCGCCACGCGCACGCCCACCGTGGCGCGCTTCCTGGCTGACCTCGGCGCCGCGCGCGGCGGCATGCCGCCGCTGGCGCGCGTCGGCGCGGCGGCGCTCGCCGGCGTGCTGGTGGCCGGCGGCCTCGGCTACTTCGCGTGGCGCATGCGCGGCGCCGACACCCGGCCGCCGCCTGAGCAGGCCGCCGCCGGCGCGCCCGCGGCGCCAGCGCAGGCCCCGGCGCCGCGGGCCATGTCGATGCAGGCGGTGGCGGCGGTGCTGGCGCGCCAGCCGTGCTCGCTGCTGGCCGCCTCGGCGCGCGGCGAGCACGCGCTGCAGGTGCGCGGTTTCGTGGCCGAGCGCGTCGGCACCAGGCGGCTGCAGGAAGACCTCGGCGCGGTGCCCGGCGTGCAGGCGGTGAACCTCGACGTGCAGCCGCTCGGCGACGACAAATGCGACGTGGCGCGGCTGGTGTCGCCGTACTGGTCCGGGCGCCGCGCCGGCGACGCGCTCGCCACCATCCGCACGCGCGCGCGCAACGGGCAGCTCGGCGAAGGCACGCCGCTGGTGGTGGACATCACCACGCCGCCGTTCGACACCTACGTCTACGTGGACTACTACATGGCCGACGGCCGCGTCGTGCACATGGTGCCGAGCAGCCGCTCGCGCGCCAACCAGGCGCCGGCCGGCTACAGCGCGAGCGTGGGCAGCATGGGCGACTGGGTGGTGGGCAGGCCGTTCGGCACGGAGCTGATCGTGCTGCTCGCCACGCCGGCGCCGCTGTTCGACACGCTGCGGCCCGAGGCGGAGCCGCGGCAGGACTACCTGCGCGCGCTCGACCGCCAGCTCGGGCCGATGGCCGCGAAGTACGGCGAGGACCATATCGGCGCCGACATGGCCCAGATCTCCACGCACGCGCGCTGAGCGCGCGCGGCGGCTACTTCAGGTCGCGCGCGACGCGGAAGCCGTTCTGCGACTGGCGCACGCTGGCGCTGTACTTGAAGCGGGTGGAGGACAGCATGTAGCTGGCGCCCTCCTGCCACGAGCCGCCGCGGATCACGCGCACGCTGCAGCCCGGCTCGTCCCAGGCCCGTCCGTCGGCCGGCGCGCCCTTGTAGGAGACGTGCCAGCAGTCGGCCACCCATTCCCACACGCTGCCGTTCACGTCGTGCAGGCCGAAGCCGTTGGCGGCGAACGAGCCGGCGTTGGCCGGCGCGTCGGCGCTCCAGGGCTCGCCGCAGTCCTTGCAGTTGGCGGTGCCCTTGCGCATCTGGTCGCCCCACCAGTAGAGCGTGGCGGTGCCGCCGCGCGCCGCGTATTCCCATTCGGCCTCGGTGGGCAGGCGGTAGCGCTTGCCGCTGGCCTTGCTCAGCCACGCCGCGTACTGCTGGGCATCGTCCCAGCTGACGTCGCGCATGGGCGCGTTGCGCGCCGCGCCGGCCACGGTGGCGATGCGCGGGCAGCCGCCGCCGTCGGCGCAGGCATTCCATTGCTCGACCGTGACCTCGTACTTGCCGATCGCGAACGGCTGGCCGATGGCCACGTGATGGGGCGGCTTCTCGGTCGGGTCGCCGCCGTTGCTGCCCATCGTGAAGGTGCCCGCCGGCACGCTGTGCAGCACCGGGCAGGCCGGGCAGTCCTTGAGCTCGCCGGGCTTGACGTCGACCGTGACGGCGCCGCTGGCCACTTCGCGCTGCCTGATTGACGCGGACGACGCAGAGGACGCGGACGAGGGCGCGGATGCGGATGCGGATGCGGATGCGGATGTGCCGGCGGCGGGCGCCGGCTGCACCTTGCCGCTCTGCGCGCGTGCCGGCGGCGGCGCGACGGTACCCTGCGCGGTGGACGGCGCCGGCGCGGCGCGCGGCCGCTCGGCGGCAGTCCCCGCATCGGTCTTCGGCGCGCTGGCGCGCAGGCGCTCGATGCGCGCGCGCGCCAGCGGCGCGAAGCGGCCGTTGGGATAGGCCTTCAGGTAGGCCTCGTAGTCGCTGGCGAAATTGCTGTTCTTGATCGATTCCCAGAAGGTCAGCTCGTATTGCTCGTCGCTGTCCTTGGGCAGGATGCCGCGCTGCGCGTACAGCGCCGGCGAGACCCGTGCCGGCTCGGCGGCGCCGGCCGCGGCAAGGCCGGCTGCCGCGCCGGTGGTTGCGTGCGTTGCCGCGCCGAGCGGCAACGGCGCCGCCAGCGCCGACGATATCCACGGCTGCTGGGCGTGTGCGGTCCGCGCGCCGACGATGCGGCCGGCCTCGCGCAGCGCGGACTCGGCGTCGGCGCCGGGCGCGGCCAGCGTGCGCAGCAGCGCCGCGGTGAAGACGCCATGCCGCGCGCCGTCGCTGGCGGTGGCGCCCGGCGCGGCGGCATAGGCGATCACGGTGCCCGCGGGCGCGGCGGGCGGCGTGACGGCGGCGCCACGATAGGGATCGTCCAGGCAGGTGTCGAGGATCAGCACATTGCGCGCGCCGGGCCGCGCCGCCGGCATGCTGGCCAGCACCGCGTCCAGCGCCGTGCCCGCCGTCAGCAGGCGGTGCGGCGCGCTGCCGTCGGCATCGACCGGCAGCAGCACCGGCGTGGCACCGGCCGCGAGGCCGTGCCCGGCGAAATAGAACAGGCCCACGCCGCCGCCCGCGAGCCGCCCGCGCAACTCGGCCAGCGCGCGCGCCATGCCCGCGTGGTCGAGGTCCTCGCGCAGCATGACGTCGAAGCCGAGCGCGGCCAGCGTGTCGCGCATCGCGCGCGCGTCGCCGCGCGCGTTCGGCAGCGGGGCGCCGGCATAGGCGGCGTTGCCGATCACCAGCGCCACGCGCGCCGGCTCGCCGGGAATCTGCGTGGTCGCGGCTTCGGCGCGCACGACCGCGGCCAGGCCGACCAGGCACACGACAAGGAGGGTTCGCCACATATGCAGGCCTTGTTCGTACCGCGCGGAAGGTCATCGCCGCGCCGCGCGCCGGCTGTGCCAGTTGTACCGGCCGTGCCGCGCGAAACGCGATGATGCCCGGCCGGTACGGCGGGGCCGCGCTGCGGGCGCAACGGCAGCATGCAGCGCGGGCGGCACCGGCCGGCTCAATCCACCATAGCACAGCGATTGTGAATCCGGAGGTGCTTTGCAGCGCCGGGTGGCGCCGCGAGCCCACCGCTTGCCGCGCGTGCCGCGCGGCCGGGTGCGCCGAGTATCTTTTTGCGTTTTTCCGTTCTAAGCTGGAGGACGAAAATGCTCGGGCGCCGGTCAGGAGCAAGAAAAAAATCCACACCGCACACGCGGCACGGATCGTCGTAGGGGAGGGCTTTCAGATGCACAGGCGAACCGTGCTCGGCACCGTGGCAGCAGCGCTGCTGGCTCCGCTGCCCTCGATCTCCTTCTCCACGCCCGCCCCGCCCAATGCCGAGGTCTACATCATCTGGCCGCCCGACGGCGCCGTGATCGACGGCGGCAAGTTCTGGGTGCGCATGGGGCTGCGCAACATGGGCGTCGCGCCCAAGGGCGTGGACATGCCGAACGTCGGCCATCATCACCTGCTGATCGATACCGACCTGCCGCCGATGGACAAGGAAATCCCCAACGACCGCAACCACCTGCACTTCGGCGCGGGCGAGACCGAGGCGCGCATCGAGCTGCCGCCGGGCAAGCACACGCTGCAACTGCTGCTTGGCGATGCCAACCACAAGCCGCACGATCCGCCGGTGTATTCGAAGAAGATCACCATCACCGTCCGATAGGCCGCTGGCGGAACACGGCGGAAGAAAGTCGGGAGAAAGTCCATGCGTAAGCTCATCCTGGGCGCGGCGCTCGCAGCCAGCCTGCTTCTGAACGGCGGCATGCCGGGCCATGCGGTGGCGGCGGGCCCCACGCCGGCGCCGCCCAATGCCTACCTGTACATCGGCTTCCCCAACAACAACCAGGTGCTGCCGGCCGGCAAGCCGATCAAGGTGTGGTTCGGCCTGCGCGGCATGGGAGTGGCGCCGCGCGGCGTGACGTTTCCCAACAGCGGCCATCACCACCTGCTGATCGACACCGACCTGCCGCCGATGGACAAGGAAATCCCCAACGACCGCAACCACCTGCACTTCGGCGCGGGCGAGACCGAGACCACGATCGAACTGCCGCCGGGCAAGCACACGCTGCAGTTGCTGATGGCCGACGACAAGCACATCCCGCACAACCCGCCGATCTATTCCCGGAAGATCACGATCTACGTGAAGTGAGCGCGCGGCCCGCGCCGCGCGCGCCATGACCGGACCGCCGCGTCCGGCGGCGTCATTTTCCTCCCGCGCTTTTTCCCCTGTCTTCTTGCGCAAGCGCGCGCCGCGCGCACTTGTCTGCCGGCGGCAGACACCGTGGCGCGATGGTGTTGGTCCGCACCCGTCAGCGCGGCAGTGCGTGCCAGCCCCCGCGATGTGCGGCGCCGAACCGCAAACCCACATGCTGCCTGGCTTTGTGGGCAATCCGCATCGGCCCGGCCCGCCTTGGCACACTCCATGCGTTTGTACCTCCCGAGCGCAGCAACGATGCTCAACACCAAACGAACCGAAGTCCCAATCACCAACGGCCCAACCAGCCAACCGCTCTCAGGAGAACCACCATGCAAACCACTCTCGTCATCAAGGACCTGTCCGTCACCGAACAACTCGACGCCCGCGCCATGCGCGCCGTGCGCGGCGGCTTCGTCCCCTTCCTGCCCGTGTTCAGCGCGGTCAAGGTCGACTCCACCTTCAACGCCTCGCAACTGATCGGCCAGACCCAGAACGTGGTCAACATGAACGGCAACAACGCCGCTTTCGTCGACGGCATCCGCTCGCATGTCGACAGCACGCAGAACGCCACCAACAACATCTACCGCTAAGCCAGTCCCGGCCCACGCGCACGCACTCTCACCGAACCCAGGAGCACTGCCATGACTACCATCCCTCGCCATCAAGGACCTGTCCGTCACCGAACAACTCGATGCCCGCGCCATGCGCGCCGGTGCGCGGCGGCACGGTCTTCCTGCCCGTCCTGCCCGTGTTCAGCGCGGTCAAGATCGACTCGACCTTCAATGCCTCGCAACTGATCGGCCAGACCCAGAACGTGGTCAACATGAACGGCAACAACACGGCCTTCGCCGACGGCATCCGCTCGCACGTCGACAGCACCCAGAACGCCACCAACAACATCTATCGCTGAATGCCGCCGCGTCCCGCCCGCCATGTCGGGCGGGACGCGCGCAAGGCGTTTCGCGCCGCCGCCGGGCAAGGCCGCCAGCCTGCAATTTCGGGTTGGATCGCGCCGCGGGCGGATACACAATGAATGCACAGCGTATGGCGAGACCAGCCTGGTTCCTCGCGGGAGACGATCGTGCCTTGCTTGCCTACTCCGTTCGTCGCGCGCGCCGCGCGCGCCACCCTGCTGACGGCGCTGGGGCTGGTACTGGCGCTGGCCGGCTGCGCCGATTTCCGCCCGCCCGTGTACCAGCGCCCCGACACCCCGGCCAAGCCCGAATGGTCGCGCCAGGGCGCGATCACGGTGTCGCCGGCGGACACCATCGTGCCGAACTGGTGGCAGGCCTTCCGCGATCCGTATCTCGACGGCCTGGTCGACAAGGCCATCGCCGGCAACTACGACATCAAGGTGCTGGCCGCGCGCATCAAGGTGGCGGGCGCGCAGATCGCCGAAGTCAGGGCGGGCGCGCTGCCGGTCTTCGACGTGGGCGCCGGCGTGAGTTTCGACAAGACCACCGGGCAGTCGCTGAGCCGGACCTACAACCTCGGCACCCAGGTCAACTGGGACATCGACATCTGGGGCAAGGTCGAGAAGGGCGTGCAGGCCCAGAAGGCGGAGTTCAACGCCACCGAGGCGGACTGGCGTGCGGGCTACCTCACCCTGGTGTCGGCCGTGTCGACCACCTATTTCCAGATCCTGCAGTTCGACGAGCAGAGCGAGCAGCAGGCGCGCACGCTGGCCCGCAACAAGCAGATCCTCGTCACCTACCAGGCCATGTTCCAGAACGGCCTGATTCCCCAGGTCCGCGTGATGCAGCAGCAGGCCGAGATCAACCGCCTGACCAAGGACCTGCTGGAGCTGCGCCGCGGGCGCGATCTCTCCGAGAACGCGCTGGGCACGCTGGTGGGCGTGCCGGCGGGCGTGTTCAAGGTGCCGGCCGGGCGCTTGCAGGAGCGCGTGCAGCTGCCGCCGGTGCCGGCCGGGCTGCCGTCGCAGCTGCTGTCGCGCCGCCCGGATATCGTGGCGGCGGAGTACCGCGTGCTCGAGTCGTACAACCTGGTCGGCCAGGCGCGGCTGGCGCAACTGCCCAGCCTGAGCCTCACGGGGCGCGGCGGCACCTCCAGCTTCGCGCTGACCGACCTGCTCAAGTCCTTCACCTTCGGCTTCATGCCGAGCATCAACCTGCCGATGCTGGACCCGGGCGTGCGCGCCCGCGTGAAGACCTCCGAGGCGCAGACCAAGGTGGCCGAGAGCGAATACGGCCGCACCGTCATCACCGCGTTCGAGGAAGTGGAGAATGCGCTGGTCAACGTGGAGGCGCACAGGAAGCAGCGCGTGGAACTGCAGCAGCAGGTGGCGCAGTTGCGCGTGGTCTCGGCGCAGATCGAGGCGCAGCTCAAGGAGGGCGTGGTGTCGCAGCTCGACGTGTTCGAGGCCGAGCGTTCGCTGCTCGGCGCGCAGCTCGAGTTGTTGGCCAATCACCAACAGATCCTCGCCGACACTGTCACCCTCTACAAGGCGCTCGGCGGCGGGTGGCCCAGCGTGGCCGTGGCCAACGCGCCCGGCGACGGACCGCGGCAGGTGTCGCAGCAGGACGCGAAATAGCCGCGCTGCGCGCGCGGCCGCGCGATTGACTACCGGCGGGCCTGGCCTACTATGTCCTTGTCAGCACGTTCCCGGCGCGGCGGCCTGCGGGCCCGCCCCGCCGCCATGAAAAATGGCTTGCCGCCGGCGCACGCGCATGGCCCAAGCGCTGTTGGTGGTAGCGAAACATGGCTTCAGACCAGGCTCTGATCGACGAGGCGCGGGCGGCGGCGGGGCAGGGCGCGGCGCCTTCGCCGGGGCTGGCGCCGCGGCTCGACATCGTGCTCGCGCCTGTCACGCATCCTGCCCTCGGCGAGATCCGCATCGAGGAGAGCTTGTTTGCCGTGGGGCGCGCCGAAGCGCCTTTTGCCGCCTATCCCGCCGAGGTGGCGGCCGTGCTGTCGCGCCGGCATGCGCGCATCTTCAGCGAGGATGGCGCGGCCTACATCGCCGACCTCGGCAGCAAGAACGGCACCACGCTCAACGGCGCGGCCGTGGCGCAGCAGCCGGCGCGCCTGCGCGACGGCGACGAGCTGCGCTTCGGCAGCGCGCTGGCCTACCGCGTGCGCTTGTGCCCGCGCGCGCCGGCGCCGCCGGCCGCACATCCGCCGGTGGTGCTGACGCTGACGCCGGAACGCGGCGACCTCGGCCTGCAGCCGATCGAGATCACCGGCTTTCCGTTCCTCGCCAGCAAGGCCGACGAGACTTTCGCGCGCTACCGCGACGCCTATCCGCACCAGGTGAACTACGTCTCGCGCCGGCACGCGCACATTTTCCTCAGGGGCGGGCAGCCCTTCGTCGAAGACCTGGGCAGCACCAACGGCACCTTCGTCAACGGCACGCGCGTGGAGGACCATGCGGTGGCGCTGGCCGAGCACGACCTGCTGGCGTTCGGCGGCAACCATTTCGCCTACCGCGTCGGCATGCGGGCCGAGCCCACGCAGGATGCGACCGTCACCAGCTCGGCCTTGCCGCAGCCGCCAGAAGCCAGCGCCGCGCCGCCGGCCGCCGAGGTGCCGCCGCCGGTTGCCGCCGCGCCGGCGCAGGACCCCGACAAGACCACCTTCGTGGCGGCGCCGGGATCGTTCCTCGACATCTTCTGCGTCGACTACGCCGCGCGGCAGGAAGACGAGGTCAACCAGGAGGCCGTGGCGCCGGCGCAGGGCGCCGCCGCCGACAAGCCGCAGGCGCAGGGCAAGTACGCGCTGGTCATGGCGCGGCTGGCGGCCGGTTTCGGCGCCGGCGAGCGCGCGCAGCTCAGGCGCGCGGCGCGCTGGGGCGCGGCGGCGGCGCTGGCGGGGGTGGTGCTGCTGCTGGCGCTCTATTTCCGCGGCGCGCCCGAGCGCGAGATGAAGGCGCTCATGGCGGGCGGCGATTTCCCGCGCGCCGCCGCCGTGGCCGACGCCTATCTCGCGCGGCATCCCGACAACGCGCAGTTCAAGGCCGCGGGCACCGAGGCGCTGCTGCGCGCGTATGTGCCCGCCTGGATGGGCAGGCTGCAGGCGCGCGACTTCGACGGCGCCGACGCGGCGCTGGCGCGGATGAAGACGCTCGGCGCGCACAACGCCGACGCGCGCGCCTTGCTCGACGAGATGGCGTGGCTGGGCCGGCTCGACCGCTTCGTGGCGGGCCGCGGCGGCGTGGACGCGCCGATCCGCATGTATGCCGACGAGGCCGCCATCCGCGGCCTGCTGCGCGACTGGAACGCCGACATCCCCGCGCACCAGCGCGCGCTCGACCGCATTTCCGCCTACGTGCCCGCGTTCAAGGACCGCTACGCGGTGGCGCTGAGCTACGTGCGCAAGCTGCAGAGCGACGATTCCGTCTACCTCGCCGCCATCGATCGCCTCAACGCGGCGCTGGCCACCGGGCTGGCCGGCGATGCGCCGCAGGCGCTGCAGCCCGTGCTGGCGGACTACGCCGGGAAATACCCGCGCCTCGCCGGCATGGACCGCCTCAAGGAAGACCTGCGGCGCTACCTGGAGCTCGACGCCGCCCTGCGCGCGACGGCGCTCGGCCCGGTGGTGGCGCAGATGGCCGGCTCCGGCTTCGCCACGCCGCCGTTCCAGGCGCGCTACCGCGAGCTCGCCGCCGGCCGCCTGCCCACGCCCGAGGTGGCGCGTCTGTACGGCGACGCGGACAAGGCCTGGCGCGCGGGCGATGCCGGCGCCGCCTTCGCGGCCCTGCAGCAGATCAAGGGCGGCCCCTGGGCCGAGGCGGCGGCCAGCGAGCTGGCGCGGCGGCAGGCGGTGGCCGCGCAGTTCGGCGAGCTGCAGAAGGGGCGCGGCGGCAGCGGCTACGACGAGCGCCTGCTGTCCTTCTACGCCGTGCTCGATCCGGCGCAGGACGCCTATTTCGTCAAAGCCATCGAGCCGGACGTGGCGGCCATCCACGACACCGCGCTGCGGCGCGCGCAGGCGCTCATGAACGGCGCGCTGGCAAGCTGGCGCCAGTACCGGCGCGACGGCGCGCTCGGCGGCGAGCAGCGCCTGGAGCCGGAGATCTCGGCCAAGTTCCGCGCGCAGGCGCGGCTGCTGTCCGGCGCCAGCGCGCAGGCGCGCCAGGGCATGCGCATCTACGCGCAGCTCAAGGTCGGCGACACCGCGCAGTGGAGCCAGGTGCGCGACGACATCGAGGCGGAGGCCGAGCTGCAGCGCCGCTCGCTGCAGGAGCTGCGCATGGTGCTGAATCCCGCCGTGCTCAAGGGCAAGCTGGCGCTGATCGGCGCCGAGGCGGCGGACGGTGGCGAGAGCGTGGCGGCGGGCGGGGGCAGGGACGGAGAGAAGGACGGCGGGAGGCGCGATGAAGGACGATAACCGCGACAACCGCCTCAAGCCGCTGCACGAGGCGCTCGAGGACCACAGCGCCGAGGGCATCGCGATCCTCAGCGCCGAGCCGCTCAAGATCATGCAGGTCTCGGTGCTGGTGATGGTGCTGCTGGTGCTGTGCGCGCTGGTGTGGTCGTTCGTCGGCCACGCGGATGTGATCGTCACGGCGGACGGCACGCTCGCGCCCGAGTCGGAAGTGCGGCGCTTCTACGCGCCGGTGGACGGCGAGCTGGCCGATCTCTACGTGGCCGAGGGGCAGCCGGTGTCGAAGGACGACGTGCTGGCGCGGCTCAACGCGCGCGGCGCGATCGAGGCGGCCACCAATGCGCTGGAGGCCCAGCTCAAGCTGCAGGACTCCGAGCGCGAGTGGCAGCAGTTCCCGGACAAGAAGCTGCTGATGGAGCGTAAGGCGGCCGCGCTCAAGAAGCAGATCGAGGTGGCCGAGCGCCTGCACGAGAACCGCACCGCGGAGGGCACCACGCGCCTGGCCGAGCAGCAGCGCGCGCAGCTGCAGGAAGCGCGCAGCAATCTCGACAACGCGCGCCGCCAGCGCGAGTTCACGCGCCAGGAGCAAGACCGGTACGCGCGCCTGTTCGCGCTGCCGGGCGGCGGCGGGGTGTCGCAGTCGCAGGTGGAGGGCAAGCGCAATGCCGCGGTGGAGGCGGAGAACGCGCTGCGCATCGCGCAGTCGCGCCTGACCGAGCTCGATTCGCGGTTGAGCCAGGAACTCAACCAGGCCACCGTGCAACTCGAGGGCAGCAGCCAGGAACTGACCAACCTGCGCATCCAGTACGACGCCGCGCTGCGCGAGATCAGCAACACCGAGGACAAGCTGCGCCTGCAGGTGCAGACCGCGCGGCTGGTGGCCGAGGCGGCGGCGCGCATCCGCTTCGAGAACATCGACAAGGACAACTTCCTGCTGATCCTGGCGCCGGTGGCCGGCGTCATCACCGACGTGAGCTCCACGCAGCGCGGCGACAAGGTGCAGGCCAACGCGCCGCTGGGCGGCATCGCGCCCAAGGACGCGCGCCCGGTGCTGAAGATCGAGATCGCCGAGCGCGACCGCGCCTTCCTGCGCGAGGGGCTGCCGGTCAAGCTCAAGTTCAATGCCTTTCCCTACCAGCGCTATGGGCTCATCAACGGTACGCTGGAATACATCTCGCCGGCGACCAAGCTGGCGGGGCAGAACCGGCAGCCGGTGTACGAAGGCCGCGTGCGGCTGGCGCAGACGTACTACGCCGTGGCGGACGGCAAATATCCGTTGCGCTACGGTATGACCGCCACGGCGGAAATCGTGGTGCGCGAGCGGCGCCTGATCGACCTGGGGCTGGACCCGTTCCGGCAGGTGGCCGGCTGACGGGCGCGCGGCATGCGGGGCGGGGGCGGGAGGGGCGGCGTGCCCGGCACGGCGCGTGCGGCAACGAGCGAGGAGCACGGAACATGACAGCGATTGTGCGGGTCGACGACGAGATCATCGGCGTCGAGGAGTTCATCCGGGTGCTGAAGCTCACGGGGCAGTTCGAGGGGCTGATCGAGCAGATCGTGCGTGACAAGCTCACCGTGCACGCGGCGCGCAAGCAGCGCATCGGCGTCACCCCCGAAGAGGTGCAGGAGCGCGCCGACCAGTTCCGCCGCGTGCAGGGGCTGCACCGCGCGGCGGACATGAACCACTATCTCGACGTGCTCAACGTCAGCCTGGACGAGTTCGAGACCTTCATCACCGAAAGCCTCTACCAGGAAAAGATGATGGCCGAGGTGACGAACGAGCGCGCGGTGGATGCCTACTTCAAGCTCCATTCGCCGAAGTTCGACAGCATCGAGATCAGCCACATCGTGGTGGACGCCGAGGGCAAGGCCAAGGAACTCATCTCCTACCTGCGCGACGACCCCGACAGCTTCGCCGAGATGGCGCGCGAGCACTCCATCGCCGACACGCGCGAGCAGGGCGGCGCCATCGGCAAGGTGCTGCGCGGCTCGCTGCGCGCCGACATCGAGGCCAAGGTGTTCAACGCCGCCGCCGGCGACCTGCTCGGGCCGTTCCCGTCGGCCGACCGCGCCGTCTTCGAGATCTTCATGGTGAGCGACAAGCACCCGGCCGTGCTCGACGCCGAAGTGGCGGCCGAGGTGCGCCGACTGCTGCGCGAGGACTGGCTGATGGCCAGGGCGCAGGAACATGTGATCGAAGCGCGCTAGCGCGCCGGCGCGGGGGCACCAAGCGATGGAAGCCAGCTCCGAACTGCAGCCGCTCGCCGATTTCCTGGCCGGCGTGGAGATCCTCTCGCCGTTCTCGCGCGAGGAACTGGAGCGGCTGGCGGAGCACGCGCAGGCGCTGACCTACGGCTTCGGCGAGACCGTGTGCAACGCGGGCGACGCGGCGGGCGGCCTGTTCATCGTCAAGGCCGGCTCGGTGCGCGTGTTCAACGAGGACAACGGCAAGGAGGTGAGCCTGGGCGTGCGCAAGGCGCGCGAGGTGTTCGCCGACGTGGCCATGCTGCGCGAGTACCGGCATGAATCGTCGGTGCGCGCGTCGGGCAAGACCGAGCTGCTGTTCATCCCGCGCGGCGTGACCGAGCCGCTGGCGGCGCAGAACCCGGCGGCGATGGCGTTCATTGCCAGCTACGTGGCGATCAGCTCGGCGGGCGGCTTCGTGGCGCGCCTGTTTGACCTGCGCGGCAAGCTCGACAAGGCCGAGCTGGAAGAGGCGGTGCGCAGCGTGGGTGTCAAGCGCATATCGGCCGGCAAGGAGATCCTGCGCCAGGACGCGCGCGAGGACCGCCGCCTCTACGTGGTGCGGCAGGGCGAGGTGCGCATCGTGCGCACCGAGGACGGCGTGGAGTTTCCGCTGGCCACGCTGCGCCAGGGCGACATCTTCGGCGAGCGGGCCTGCGTGATGCGGCAGGAGCAGATCGCCTCGGCCGTCGCCGTGACCGACGCGCGGCTGCTGGTGATCCCGGAAAAGACCGTGCAGTTGATCATCGAGCGCAACCCGAGGCTGCGCGAGGTGCTGGAGGAGCGCATCCGCTTCGTCGACCGCGAGCTGCACCGCCAGAAGAAGCTGGCCGAGCGCCGCAAGCATCCGGTGATGCTGGACCTGGCCTCCAAGCCGGAAATGGGCGAGCGCGTGATCCGCCGCTTCGCGCTGGTCGAGCAGGCCGAGGAAATGGATTGCGGCGCCGCGTGCCTGGCGATGATCTGCCGCCACTACGGCATTCCGATGACGCTGGGCAAGCTGCGCGAGCTGGCCAACGTGACCACGCAGGGCGCCACGCTGGACAGCCTGGCGCGCGCGGGCGAGTCGCTCGGCTTCACCACGCGCGGCGTGCAGTGCACGCAGGATTCGCTGCTGGGCTTCACGCTGCCGTTCATCGTGCACTGGGAGGGCTACCACTACGTGGTGGTCTACGGCGTGTCCAGGCGCTGGGTGTGGGTGGCGGACCCGGCGCTGGGATTCCGCAAGATGCGCGTGGAGGAATTCGAGCGCGGCTGGAGCGGCACCTGCCTGCTGTTTACCGCCGGCGAGAGCATGGCGCAACTGGCGGTGGCGCGCTCGCCGTGGCTGCGCTTCGTCGGCTACCTGGCGCCGTACAAGCGCATCCTGGTCCATCTGTTCATGGCGACCTTCGTGATCCAGGTGCTGGGCGTGGTGCCGCCGCTGATCATCCAGAACATCCTCGACGGCGTGGTGGTGCACCAGAACGTGGGCCTGCTCAATCTGCTGATCGTGGGGCTGATCGTCTCCAACGTGTTCTCGCAGCTGATGTCCACGGTGCGCGCCTATCTCGCCAATTTCATGGTGCGCAACATGGACTTCGCCATGATGTCGCATTTCTTCCGGCACACCATGTCGCTGCCGTTCTCGTTCTTCGCCAAGCGCAAGACCGGCGACATCTTCGCGCGCTTCCAGGAGAACCAGACCATCCGCGCGTTCCTGACCGAGTCCACCGTGACCACCGCGCTCAACCTGCTGATGGTGTTCATCTACTTCACCATCATGTTCCTCTACAACGTCAAGATGACGCTGGTGCTGCTGGCCTTCGTGGTGCCGATCGCGGCGCTCACGGTGCTGGCCACGCCGCGCGTGAAGGCCTACGCGCGCGAGGTCTTCACCACGTCCACCGAGGCCCGCTCCTACCTGATGGAGACGCTGGGCGGCGTGGAGACGGTCAAGGGCATGGGCATCGAGCGCGCGGTGCGGCTCAAGTGGGAAAAGAAGTACGCCAAGGCGCTCGAGCTGCAGTACAAGGCGCAGGCGTTCCATATCGTGGTCGGCCTGGCCAGCCAGCTGCTCAATGCCGCCACCACCATCGCCGTGCTGTGGGTGGGCGCCAACCTGGTGCTGCAGCGGGAGCTGACCATCGGCCAGCTGATCGCCTTCAATGCCTTCATGGGCAGCGTGCTGGCGCCGCTGATGGGGCTGGTGTCGCTGTGGGGCCAGCTCAACGACGCCGGCGTGGCGATGGAGCGCCTGGGCGACGTGCTCGACCTGGACCCCGAGCAGAAGCCGCAGGACCTGCCCTCGCGCGTGATGCTGCCCGACCTGCAGGGCGAGATCAGCCTGGACGGGGTGTATTTCCGCTACGGCGGCAACGACACGCCCTACGTGCTGGAGAACATCAGCTTCAGCATCAAGCCCGGCGAGCTGCTGGCCATCGTGGGGCGCAGCGGCTCGGGCAAGACCACGCTGGCCAAGATGCTGGTGGGCTTCTACGTGCCCAGCGAGGGCAAGATCACGGTGGACGGCTACGACCTCGGCGTGATCGACAAGGAGTATTACCGCGCGCAGATCGGCTACGTGATGCAGAGCAACCTGCTGTTCTCCGGCACCATCGCCGAGAACATCGCCTGCGGCGACGACAGCCCGGACCGCCGCCACATCGAGGAAGTGGCCAAGATGGCCGACGCGCACGCCTTCATCAGCAAGCTGCCGCTGGGCTACGAGCAGGTGGTGGGCGAGCGCGGCATGGGCTTGTCCGGCGGGCAGATCCAGCGGCTGTGCATTGCGCGCGCGCTGTACCACGACCCGCGCCTGCTGGTGTTCGACGAGGCCACCTCGGCGCTGGACACGCAGTCCGAGAGCAATATCCTCGGCAACATGCAGGACATCCTGCGCGGGCGCACCGCGGTGATCATCGCGCACCGGCTCAGCACGATCATGCGCGCCGACAAGATCCTGGTCTTGTACGAAGGCGGCATCGTGGAGCAGGGGCGGCACGAGGAACTGCTCGAGCGCAAGGGCATGTACTACCAGCTGGTGCAGAAGCAGTTGAGCGCGGCCTGAACATGGCTTGAGCATGGCTTGAGCGTCGGCGCGCAAGGGGAGGGCGAGATGAAGTTGTTCAACCAGGGCGGCGCGGTCGGCAGCACCCTGTCCTACGCCGGGCTGATCGAGAAGATCGAGATCCTGCGCTCCACGCTGCGCTGGGCCTCCAGGCTCGAGCGCGCCGACATCGAGAAGCTGCTCAAGCAGGCCACCACGCTGCGCGACGAGGTGATGCAGCTGTCGCACAAGGAGCGCTTCGTGCAGGCCGCGGTGGCCGAGCCGGCCGAGCCCGAGCCGGCGGCCGACCTGGGCCCGCGCGAGCGCCGCCAGGCGCTGCTGGAGCGCAGCTTCATCTTCGAGGGCACGTTCGGCGACAACCCCAAGCTGCTGGAGGCGCTGGAGATCGCCGAGAAGGCCGCGCCGACGCACCTGCCGGTGCTGATCGACGGCGAGAGCGGCACCGGCAAGGAGCTCATGGCCAAGGTGATCCATGCCAACGGCTCGCGCACCGACAAGCCGTTCATCTCGGTGAACTGCGGGGCGATTCCCGAGAACCTGATCGAGTCCGAGCTGTTCGGCCACAAGAAGGGCGCCTTCACCGGCGCGGCCAGCGACCGGCGCGGCAAGTTCGAGAGCGCGCACACCGGCACCATTTTCCTCGACGAGATCGGCGAGCTGCCGCTCACCGGGCAGGTCAAGCTGCTGCGCGTGCTGGAGGCGCACGAGATCCAGCGGGTCGGCTCGGACGAGACCATCTCGGTGGACACGCGCATCGTGGCGGCGACCAACCGCGACCTGCGGCGCCTGAGCGAGGAGGGCAAGTTCCGCGAAGACCTGTTCTACCGCCTCAGCGTGATCCACGTCACGCTGCCGCCGCTGCGCGAGCGCCGCGACGAGATCGCGCTGCTGGTGGCGTTCTTCGGCGACGAGGCGGCCGGCTCGCTCAAGCGCCGCCCGGTCAAGCTGACGCCGCGCCTGCGCGATTTCCTCATGAACTACGCCTACCCGGGCAATATCCGCGAGCTGCGCAACCTGATGTACCGGGTCTCGTGCCTGGCCGGCGACACCGCCGACCTCGAGCACCTGCCGCAGGACATCCGGCCGCGGGCGGCCGGCCCCGCGCTGGTGGCGGGCGGGGTGGCGGCGGCCGGCGGCGTGGACGCGACCACCGCGACCTCGCTCAGCGAAGCCAAGCGCGCCGCCAGCGACGAGGCCGAGCGCGCCTTCCTCGAACGCGGCCTGCACGAAGTGGGCGGCACCGTGGCGGAGCTGGCCAGGCGCTTCGACATGAACCGCTCGCACCTGCAGATGCTGCTCAAGAAGCACGGCATCCATTCGAAGGATTTCCGCCACCAGGCCGCGCAGGGTGGCAAGGCGGGCTAGGGGAATGGCCGGCCCCGCGCCTAGAGCGCGGGATTCACCATTGTCTTGTCGTTGGCGTAGAGGTCTTCGGCGCGCGCCACCACGGCGGAGATATTGTCGTGGCCGCCGCGCTCCAGCGCCGCCGTCACCAGGGCCTGCGCGGCCAGTTCGCAGTCGCCGCAGGCCAGGAAGCCGGCGATCTCCGGATCGCGCAGCTCGTTGCTGATGCCGTCGCTGCACAGCAGGAACATGTCGCCGTCGGCCGCCTCCATCCAGGTCTGCTCCAGTTCCAGCGAGGCATTCGCGCCCACCGCGCGCGTGATGGTGTTGTGCGCCGGATGGTGGAGCGCTTCCTCCGCCGTGATCAGGCCGCGCGCCTTGAGCTCCTCCACGCGGCTGTGGTCGCGCGTCAACTGGGTCAGGTGCGCGTCGCGGTACAGGTAGATGCGGCTGTCGCCGGCCCACAGACAGCCGCAGAAACGCTCGCAGGCCATCAACACCACCACGGTGCTGCCGATGCGCCGCACCTGCCGGCGCGTGGCCTCGGCCAGCAGCGCGCGGTTGACTTCCAGCAGTGCCGCGCGCGCATCGTCGAGCAGGCCTTCCAGGCTGCGCGGCTCGCCCAGCCGGTCCAGCGTTTCCACCACCAGGTTGCTGGCATAGTCGCCCACCGCGTGGCCGCCCATGCCGTCGGCCACGACCCAGAGCCCGCGCTCGGGCCGGGACAGGCAGGCATCTTCGTTGCGCTCGCGCACCAGGCCGACGTCGGTGCGCGCGGCTGAAGTCCAGCGGAATTGCGATGCACAGGTCACGATCGTCTCCGTTGCGCGGGCCGGCCGGCGCGCGCCGCGCGGCCCGGTCGCATGGACGCGGGCGCGGCCGCGCGTCGCGCTCCGGGCGGGCTCAGATGTGCCCGTCGTTGCGCGCGCCTTGTCCCGCCTGCACATTGATGTTCGCGCCCGGTGCCGAATTGCGAACGTCGATGTTCTGGAACTGATTCACCATCTGATCAGCATAGAAGCTGTTGTTGATCTCGTAAAAGTTGACGACGGGGCCGAGGCTCGGCCTGGCCGGCTGGTAGGGCTGGATCCAGCCGAATACCCAGGGCGCGCCGCCGCCGCGGATGGCCGACATGGCGCGTCCGTCGAGCGTGCGGTCGTTGTAGAGGTCGTGGATGGCGAGCGATGCCATGATCGGTCTCCGGTGGTGGTTGCGGGATGGTTGCGCGATGGCCATGATGCCGTCCCCCTTCCATCAGCAAGGCGCATGCCAGTGCGGCGCCGGCATCCGGCGCGTGCGCCGCGCCAGCCCGGAACCGCCAGCCGGCGCGGCCTGCGGCCCGGCGTGGGCCGATGCGGCGCGTGGCCGCGCGCGCTGGCGAGTTGGCGGTGCGCCAACATGGGCGCCGGAACTGGTGGCTGCGGCCCGTCTGTTTCCGTGCCGCGCCGCGCGTTCGCGCAATGGCGGTTTCGGTGTGCTTCGGATTCGCGTCGGCGCGGCGCGTCCGCTTGCCGCCGGGTGCGCGCAATGACGGCGCGCGGCCAACACAAAGCGCGCCGGGATGTTGGGCTGCCCACGACATTCTTGTGGCGCCGGTCCCGCCGTTTTTCCCGCTTTCCCTGATGGCACCTGGGCCGGTGGCCGATGGCACGGTTGATGCGGATATGGCTGCAACCAGCAGGCAATGCCTGCAGCAAGCAAACAGATCCGAGGCCGCCATGAACCACCAAGACCAACGCCACGACGAAGCCGCCGAAGCCGCCGAAGCCGACTATCCGCTCGGCGCGCACCTCGTCACCGAACGCCGCGGCTACGCCCATCACGGCATCTACATCGGCGAGGGCAAGGTGGTCCACTACGCCGGGTTCGCCGGCTCGCTGCATCGCGGCCCGGTGGAAGAAGTGAGCCTCGAACACTTCGCCGCCGGCCACGCGGTCAGCGTCAAGGCCAACCCCTGCGCCCGCTACGTCGGCCGCGAAGCCGTCGCGCGCGCCCGCTCCCGCCTCGGCGAAGACGACTACCGCCTGCTCACCAACAACTGCGAGCACTTCTGCTCGTGGTGCCTGCTGGGCCAAGCCCGCAGCGAGCAGGTCGAAGCGTGCCTGCACCATCCGGCCGTGGCGGTGCACACGGTCGTGGTCCTGCTCAGGACGCTGATCGAAACCGAATGGCGCGGCGCCCACTTCGGCGCCCGCATCGCCTGAACCTGCCAGGAGACTGACATGCAAACGACCCGGGTATCCCTGCGCGGACTGATCGACAAGTGGCTCGGCGCGCGGCTGGCCGCGCCGGCGCGCATCACGCGCGTGCGTGGCGCGCGCGCCGGGCAGGGCGGCTGCGTGCGGGTGGAGGTGGCGGGCCCGTCCGGCCAGCTCTCGATGTTCTTCTTCCGGCATGGCGACTGCGGCTGGTGCGTGTTCCCGCCGTCGCTGAATGCGGCTTGACGGCCCGCCCCGGCCGGTGCGGTTCCATTTATGATGGCGTCATGCCCGGCGGAGGGAGGGAGCGATGGAGCGCACATTCGAATATGGCGGTTACGCCGTGCTGGCCCGCGCGGTGGCGTGCGCCGGCGGCGGCTTCTCGGCCACGGTAGTGATCGCCGACGCATTCGGCGGCGATGCCCCGCAGGTTTCCTTCGAGGAGGACGCCGGCATCGCGCCCACCGCGGAGGCGGCGCTGGCGCTGGCCGAAGCGTCGGCCATGCAGACCATCGACGCGGGGCGGGTGAACTAGGCCGGGGGTCGGCGCGGCATCGTCAGGCGGATGCCGGCCGCGGCAGCGCGCCGGCGCGCGCTGCCGTATACTCTTGGCCTTCCTTTCTTCCTGGCTGGCCGCGCGATGCGCGGTCGTTTGACGCCGTAGCACGATGAATCCAAATTCCCGCCGTATTTCCGTCGCCCCGATGATGGACTGGACGGACTGAAAACGGTACAAACGAGACTGGAAAGGGAGAAGCGGGGAGGCAAACCACCCCCGCGTAGCACTGTTGTAGCATTTCAATCAGCCGTTCAGTTGCTCGCATTCCTTCTTCGCAGCGGCTCGGCGCTCGTCGATGTAGGCCGCCAGATCTTCCACATGCACACCCTTTGCGCTCTTGTTCGAGCCTTCGATTCGGACCACTGGCAGACGAATCTCGCCCCGGCCGATCTTGCGCAGTAGTTTCTCCGGGCTCAGGTGGGGAAAGTAGTCTCGGGCCACCACGTCGATAGGAATGACGGCTGTGGCGCCGTACTGAGCGAGCAGGAGGAAGATCGTAGTCATCTGCTCTCTCCCTTTCCGAAGGCAACTCTCCACGCATCGCGGTAATTGCGCGAAATGTCATCGATGAATGTCCTGGCCACGTCCGGCGCATATGCGATGGCGAACAGGAATGGAAACAGCACCGGCAAAATGATCATCACCAGAACCGCGTAGATCCTGGCGAGAGCGGGACGCCGATGGAGGCCGAAGCGCATTGGTCTCGTGGCCATCATTCCTCTCCCTTGGCGATTGCAGCGTCGATGTCGGTTTGCTCCAATGCGTGGGCGAGGTGGCGGGCGTAGGTTGAGACAGCTCGCCAGTAGGCCGCCATCGGTCCCTTTCGCCGTCGCCAGGCTTGCTCCGCCTCGGTATTCGCCTGGTCACGAAGTTGGCGCAGGACTAGGACCATCGCTTTGCGCTGTTCCGGGGGCAGGCGTAGGAGATTGCGCGCCGCTGGAAGGCGCAATAGTGGATTGAGATAGCCCATCATGCCGTTCCTACATGGTGCTTGTCCTCGCTGTGCTGCTCTGCGGCCAGGGCGCGGATGCGGCATGCGGCGCGCATCAGTTCTAGATGCTTCAAAGCATTTGTGATCTTGTGCGTATAGCCACGCGCATGTGATCCGACGGGGCCAACGCGCCGCTCAATGGCTGACAGGGTCTCCATGATGCGATGTGCACCATCCAGCGTCGTCTTGACTTCCTCGTAGTGCTCATCCGTCAGCGCCTTGGCGCTCGGTTGCAGAGGCACGCACCATTTCGCGCGAAGGTCGCGCGCAAGATCAGGGTGCGTCGCCTCGCAGGCTGTGGCATAGGCCGCCAGCGCGGCACCTGCATACGCATCGTGGTCCAGGTCAAGCACAAAGTATTCGCATCCGTGGTGCTTGCCGCCTGTCGCGTCGCTGCCGTCCATACGGCGCACGTCGAACTTTCGGAAAAGGCCCTGCTGCTCGGCTGGCTTGCTGGTATCGCGCTCGGGCAGCGCAGGCAATGCGCTCGGCGCAAAGGCGGCGGCAAGCCATGCATCGTGTGCTTCCTGCAATTGTTTGGGGAACGGGTTGTAGGTTCCGCCGTAATCAATGCTGCGAATCTCTGCTGTGCGCTGCCCCCTGTAGCTATCCCAACGCCGGAACTCAGCCACGCCCCAATTCGTCGTGTGGATAATTTCTCCGGGCTTCAAAGTCGATACGTCGCGGCGTACGGGAAATGTCTCCGCGCGCACAACCGCACTGGCCCGATTCCATTCCTCGGGGGTGGCGTCGTCTATTGAGCCGCGGTCCTGTTCGTCATTTTTCATCGGTACCCCTTTCGTTTCATGGCTTCGAGAAGCAGGTCCTGCACCTCGCGTTTCGTCTCAATGCGCGCCAGCACCAATTCGTCGATGGTGTCGCGCGCGACCAGGTAATGGATGAAGACCGGCCGGTCGTGGCCGGCTTGCATCTGGCGCGTGGGGCCGATGCGTTCAATGATTTGCAGGTGCTCTTCCAGGTTCCAGTTCAGGGAGAAGAACACGAGGATGTTGCCGCCATCCTGCAGGCTCAGGCCGTGGCCGGCGCTGGCCGGGTGGGCGAACAGCACTGGTATCCGGCCGGCATTCCAGTCGCGGATCGTCTGCGGGTCCTTGTCCAGGTGGCGTCCCTGGGGGAACGCTTTCTGCAGGCGCGAGAGGTCCGATCGGAAGTGGTAGGCCACCAGCACCGGCATGCCGGCTGCTTCTTCGATGACCGATTCCAGCGCCTGCAGCTTCACGTCGTGCACCTCGGCCCACTGCTCGGCGTTCTCGTCCACGTAGGCCGCGCCGTTGGCGAGCTGCAGGCACTTCATGGTCTTGGCCGCGGCGTTGAAAGCCTCGATCTCGTGACCGTCGATCTGCATGAACATCTTGCGTTCCATGTCCTGGTACAGCGCGCGCGCCTTGGCTGGCAGGTCCACGCGGATCAGGTTCTTGATCGGCTCGCGCAGGTCGAACCAGTCGGCAGCGTTCAAGGACATGCACAGGTCGCGCATGCGGTCTTCGATCTCGGCCTGAGCATGGTCGTATGGCTCCGTACCGAAGCCCTGATGCTTGGCGCGAAACCAGCGCTGGGAGAAGGCCTTGAAGGTGCGCCCCAGCCGCGCGCCCTGGTCGAGGAACCAGGCTTGGCCCCACAGGTCCTGCAGGCCGTTGGGCGACGGGGTGCCAGTCAGCTCGATGAAACGCTGGGCATGTGTGAACGCCACCCGCGCGAGGGAGCGCGAGCGCTGCGCGCCGGCGCCCCGGACGAACTCGGTGCCGTTGGCGTTCGTTTGCTGGCTGCCGCGCCAGCCCTTGAGCTTCGTCGACTCATCGCTGACGATCCGGCGGAACGGCCAGGGCATGCGCTCGCGCTTGAGCGTGTCCTCAAGCCAGGGCAGGTTTTCATAATTGATGGTGAAGATGCTGGCCGACGGCATGTAGGCGCGGGCTAGCGCCCGGGTGCGCGCCTTGGCGTCGCCGACGATGGGTACCACCTCGACGTTGTGCAGGTGTGCCCACTTCCTAGCCTCGTCCGGCCAGGTGGATTGCGCCACGCGCAGCGGCGCGCAGACCAGGGTGGGGCCAGGCTCGACCAGTTCCAGGATGTCCAGCGCGTTGAGCGTGGATACGGTCTTGCCCATGCCCATGCCGGCCCACACACCGCAGCGCGGCGTGTCCAGGATATGGTCCTGGATCAGCTTGCCGTAGGGGCGGGGGGTAAAGGAAAGCCGGCTCATGCTTTGTCTTTGGCCTTCGCAAGTACAGCCTTGGCGTCGCGGTACAAAGTCGTGGCGGGCGCACTTTCGCCGTACATGTCATCGGCCATGACGTAGCGCTCGACCACCGCCACGAGTTCGCTGATCAGGTTTTCATGGTCCGCCTGGCGGGCCGCGGCTTGTGTGGGGGTCATGGCTGGATACCTCCGATGAATGCTTCCACGCCGGCGATGCTGTCGAGAACCAGCACCGGAAAGCCCAGCGCCCGCAAGCGTGCGTGCTCGCGCACCTGTGCGTCCGTGGGCTTCTGGCCGGTGGCCTTGCATTCCACGAACATGACGCGACCGCCGGGCAGGAGCACCAGCCGGTCAGGCACCGCGCGGCGCTGGGGGCTGGTGAACTTGTAGGCGGCGCCGCCCAGTTCTTTCACGCGCTTGACGAGGTGGGTCTCGATCTTCGATTCGAGCATGCGTTACTCCTTGCGATACCGGTTCGCTTCGAAGCCGGCAGCGGCCAGCGGCAGGCCGGCGGCCCACGATGGGTTCGTGCTCATGAGCTGCGCCAGATGGTCGGCATTGAACTCGGGCGAGTCCGGGGCTTCCGTGATGTCCTCGTCGTGGACGGTCAGCACGATGTCGTACCCCGACCGTTCGATGGTCGGCATGCTCGAACCCAGCACATCGCGCGCGGCGGCCTGGGTCACGTTCTCGGCGAGTTTGCCGCCATAGGACTTGATCCGGCTCCACTGCCGGCTGTACTGGTTCACGCCCATGTACGAGAACTGCCCGCGGTCATCGACCTGCGGGGCTGGATAGCACAGGAAGCGGCCGGACGGCAGGCGGATGCGCAGCCAGGCGCCATCGCGGCGCAGCTTGAGCCTGCGGCAGGTGAAGGTCTTGCCCGGGTATTGGGTTGCCTCGACCACGGCCTGCCCAAGCTCCTTCCAGAAGGCCGCCGTCTCGGCGTGGGCGTAGCGCCAGCTGCGCTTGAACGACTCGCACACCAGCCAGGCACGCTCGGATAGGCCGAAGGTGCTGCGGCGTTTCCTGAGCGTCCACTCGTACATGCCTCGGGCTTCGTCCAGAATATCGGCCGGGATCGAGTCGAACGCCTTCTCGGCCATATCCTCGAGGTCGATGTTGTAGGCCGCGGCGAACGTCAGGAACGCGCCGACGCCGCCCTCGTAGCCGAGCGCCAGCTCCATCACCTTGCCGATCTGGCGCATGAACTTGTCGACGTCCTCGGGCTTCACACCGAACGCTTTGGCGTAGGCCAGCACATAGAGGTCGTGGCCGGTACCGACGTCATAGTCACGGAACGCCTGCAGCTTCCAGTTTTCGCCGGCCAGCCAAGCCAGCATGCGGCCCTCGATGTTCGAGAGGTCGGCCACCACCAGTTTCTTGCCGGGCGGCGCCACGATGCACCCCCGGATAGCCGCGCTGGTCAGCTCCATCACGTTGTCCGCGATCAGATCGGCCACGCCCAGCTTGAGCGCGTCGATGCCTTGGTCGATCGCTTCCTGCAGCGCCTCGTCGCGCAGCGAGCCGATGGCCGGCCGCGGCAGGTTCTGCGGCTGGAACAGCCGGCCGGCCCAGCGCCCGGTGCGCGCGGCGCCGCAGAACTGCAGCGTGCCGCGCAGCCGCCCGTCGCTGCTGGCGCCGCGCAGCAGCGTCTTGTACTTGCTGGTGCTGGTGGTGCTGGCCTGCAGGCGGATAGCCAGCAGCTCGCGTAGCGCCCACGGCAGGTTCTGGTCGTCGACGCGCCGCTCGAGCGTCGACTTCTGCATATCGGGCAGTTCAACCCCGAACTCGGCCAGCAGGTAGGCCAGCAGCTTGTCGCGCTTGCGGGCCGATTCGACTTCACCGTCGGTCAGTTGCTGCGTGCGGTTGGCCAGGTCCACCTGGGCGCGGTCCACGGCCGCCACAGCAGCTTCGGCCAGGTCAAGATCCATCGCCACGCCGCGCATGTTGATGGTCTGGTCCAGATGCCACAGCGCCAATTCGTCGCCCGTGTAGTTCCACATGGGCATCTTCTTGGACGCCGCGCGCATCGACGTGATGTCCTTGCCGGCGTAGAGAATGAACTCGCGCCACTCGACCGGGTGCGAGTGCCGCGTGGCGCGGCCGCGCTTCAGGTTCTTGGCCGGCGGCTTGCAGAACAGGTTGATGAGGTCGCGGCCGCGCTTGTCCTTGGCGTCAGCCGCGTCCACTGTCATCACCTCGCACAAGGCGCCAAGCGAGCCGGGCAGGGAATGGCAGTACGCCTGTACCATCGTGTCGCGGCGGCGTTCCTGCGGCACCATGCGCGCGAGCCACGGCAGGGCGTGCGAGGCCACTACCCAGTCGAACATGCCCGTGTTGTGGCCCCACCAGTGCACGCCTGTTTCGTCCGCAGCCTCGAGCACGGCCAGCGGCGCGGCGCCGGCTGCCAGCGTCTCGACCAGCACAACGTCATCCCCGGCCAGCCGCCACACCTGATCCGCCGTGCGATCCCACACGAACACGTCGCCGTCCTCGAGCGCATAGGCGAACAGCATCACCTCGGCCTGCTCGGCGTAGGCGTGCGTACCGTGCTTGATGGGGACCGGGGAGTACGTTTCCATATCCCACCAGAATCGAGTCACGCGGCCTCCCGAAAGGGGGTGTAGTGGCGCCCTTCGGCCACGCACTGGCGGATATTCGAGCGTTGCGTGCCGCCAGCCAGATGGTCGGGGTTCACGCAAACCGGGTTGTTGCAGAGGTGCTTTGCAACCGACCGAGCCGAGAGGCGGCGCCGCTTGAACGCAACCAGCGAGACGCGGTGTGCGAGCGCGCTGCGCACCTTTCCCTTGCGCGGGCCGCGCTGCCAGCGCAGCGAGATGACGGGGTAGCCGGAGGCATTGCGCTTGCCAAGCCACAGCCAGCAGGGCGTGCCGTCGTAGAAGGAATCGACCGCCATCACGGTGTTGGCGACGATGCGGTGGCAGAGGTCGGGGTACTTGAAGGGCATGATGGTCCAGGTGAAAGGCCTTTGCCGGGATTGCCGCGTGTCTAGTTGCCAACGTCCCGCGGTTTGCGCATGCGCTCGATGTGAGGCGTGTATCGGGCACCGAGCGGTAGCGATCCCGGCCGTTTTGTCGCGCGGCCATTCGCGACTTGGGAGGACGGACGTTCCCGCTTTTTGGTGTGGGCGGTGGGGTTCGAACCCACGACATGCGTGACTCACGTGCTCTGCCGCTGAGCTACACCCACATCAAAAAGGCCTGGCCCGTGGGCCAGGCAAACGGGGTTGTCTTGTCAGGCGAAGTCCTCCACCTGCGCGCCGGCGCCGAGGTCATCGAACTCGCTGCCGTCCGACCGGCTCGCGCCACCGAAGCTGTCACCGTCGCGGAAGAACTGCACACCGATCAGGCCGCTGCGCACGCCGGTGTTCGTGCCGTCCTGGGCGTAGATGTCCACGCTCGCATTGACGTAGCAGCCGGCGTAGGGGCGTCCGACGCCTTCGGCCAGGGGTGCCTTGTTGGTGTCCAGCACCAGCACGGGGCCGTCGGCATCCTTGCGGTGGCTGGCGAGGTACTTCATGCCCTGGAAGCCGTCGTAGTCGGCCTTGGTGTCGCCGTCCATGTAGCAGCACTTGTTGCTGTTGCCGCGCACGCCGGCCAGCACCGACGCGGCCTTCTTGCCGAACTTCTCGGCCGCCACCTTCTCGATCGCGGCCTCGATCAGCTTGTCGTTCTCGCTGCCCGGCACGACGAGGAACGTCGCGCTGCGGCGGAACGGGCCAGCGCCCTGGTACTGCTTGGGGGTCCACAGCGCTTCGATGAAGGCAATGCGCACGTCTTTGAGAATGACTTTCATGGCGTTACTCCTGGCGGAAATAGGTGGGGTACTGCGTTTTCACACGCTTGATCGCAGCATCGACCGCCTTCTGGCGGGCGAACGGATCGTTGGGATAGATCGTCGCGGCGGCCGCGAGCATCGCGCTCGCTTCGGCCGGGAGCAGGGTCGACAGCGCGACAGCGCGCTGCGGGATTGGCTGGCTACGTTTCATCGTCGTGCTCCGCGAGCGCGTGGCCCAGAGCGATACCGACCGCGCCCGGCAACGCAACCAGTATCAGGATCGCGAACGGCATCCACCACGGGGAGCCGTCGTGGGTGCCGGCTGCCAGGGCGATGGCGAACCAGAAGACGCAGTAGGCGACCAACACGATGCTGGGGAGGATCGTTTTCATGCGAAATCCTCACTGGCCGGTGCCGGGCTGTTGGCCACATTGGCGAAGTCGTCCTCGGGTGGCGTTGCGACGATGGCGGGACGCGGATCGCTGGCTGGGGCCACCGACTTGCCGCCTTCGGCTTGCCCGATCATCGGCTGCAGCTTCTTCCACTGGCGATCACCAAGACGGCCGGCCTTGACGAGCTTCTCGGCCGCCGGCGGCGTGATCAGCTTGAAGCTGTACATCTCATCCACCTTGAGCCGCATGGCCTTGAGCGCGGTTTCGACTTCGGCTTCGCTGGTCCAGGCTCGCGCACCCTTGCGGCCCCGCACGAGCTTGTAGCCAGGCACCTCGCGGCCGTTCAACAGCTCGACCTCGACGCCGCCGCGCACGGCCTTGCACCAGGACTCGATCAGATCGATGGCGCGCATGGCTTTTCCCAGCGTCTCGCCAGTCTTCGGGGTCAGCGCCTTGAGCGTCATGACTTTCTGCTCATCCGACTGGGCGAACGTGGCCAGATTCTCGAAGTCGCTGCCCACCTCGTCCTGCACGCGCCGAGCGAGCGCCGGGCACGTGGCCTTGGCCTTGCAGAACTTGCATTGCTTGTCGCCCGGCGCCAGGTCGCTTTCCACGAGCGGCGTGGTGCTGTCGACGTAGCGATACGCGCGCGCGGCGGCCATGCGGAGTTCTTCGGCGGTCTCGAGCAGATCCGCGACCGAGCAATCCCACTCGTCCACGCTGTTCAAACGCGGCTGGTGGATCGTCATGCGCACGCGCTTGAACTCGTTCACCAGTTCGAGCTCGCGCAGCGCGCCGAGCGCGTAAAGCGCCATCTGTTTGTTGGGCTTGCGCGGGCTGCCGGGGGCGGCCGGATCTACCGCATAGCTGGCGTAGACCGGCACGCCGCGCCCGAACTTCGCATCAATGATGTGCAGTTCGTCGGGACGGATCACGACAGCATCCGAAGTGCCGAAGCACTCGGGCACCACGTGGCTGATATCGAAGCGCTGTTCAACCAGCAGCTCGGCACCGTCGGCGACCTGGCGGACATAGTCGACATACTGCTGGACCGCTTCGACCATCTCGCGATCGCATTCGACCGTGCGGCAGTCGCCGACGTCGATGCGCCGGCCAAGGTAGACCACAGCATCGTTCTTCTCGATCAGGCACATTGCGGACACGGCATGCGCAGCCGTACCCCAATCGCTGTGCTCGTTGCTGTTGTCGGGCTCGCCGGCTTCAAGGATCACCGAACCGGGGCAGACGGACCAACGATCGGCGCCAGAGGGCGACAGGCGGGCATGGGAAGGCTCGGTCATACCTCGTCCTCCGGCACAACGACCAGGGTTCCCTTGTCGTCGGCGCGATACCACGTGTTGGCTTCGATGCCGTCCTCGCCCACGTACCCGACAGCGACCCGCGGACGCTTTGCGGTGGAATCCCACCAGGCGATGACAACTGCGCCGTCAGGGCCGGCTTTCGCGAGACCGTTCTGGCCAATGCTCGCCGCTACGGCGCCGTAGCCC
>NZ_BBQM01000019.1 GCF_000876015.1 Cupriavidus basilensis
CGGAATGGCTCTTGTAGCCGTCTCCACCGATGGGGCTGCCCCTGAGATGTACTCGGTTTGGGGCGAACCGCGGCCTACCTATCGTGCTAGGAGGAAGTCATGATGATTGACGAAAAGGATATGCAGAGCGAGCCGAGCGCCGGCGCGCAACAGGCGGAGCCGGTAGCGCCCTCAGCAGGCGATAACTATCTCTGCAAGGCTTGGGGTGAGACCGATTTTCCTGCGGCGGCAATCGTCACCGGCCTGGACGGTGTGCGCGCTTTCCTGGTCGCGGAATGGCTTGGCTCGGAAGATCATCAGGACGACGATGGAACGAACTCGCTCGATGCCGCACTGCAAGATATGCAAGAGCAGTGGGCACTGGAGGGCGAAGCCTGGGAATGGTCCATCGAGTTCGAGATCGGCGGCGTCAGCGTGCAGAAGGTCGGTCATGCCGCCCCTGCGCCGAGCGCATCGCCTGCTGCGCTGACGGATGCACTGGCACAGATTGGCGCGATCCTCGGCCCGGGCTCTAATGAGCTTGGCACCCTTCTGGTGTGCATTCGCAACGTCAAGCATTTCGCTGACTGTCTCGATGCGGTCGAGCGCGAGTTCTTCATGGTGCCGGGTGAGCCGGACGAGGACGATCCTGACAGCGAGCCAAGCGACGAATGCCTGCTGAATCGTTGGGGTTCCACGGTTGAGCAATACGTCGAGCAGTTCCGCACCGCCATCCCCCACCTGCTCGCCGCATCGCCTGACTACAAAGCGCGCTTTGAGACGATGGTCTACATGATCGGTGAGATTTCCAACGCGCTTGGCATCCCCGACGACGAAGCGTCCTGCGCAAATGGTAATGACCTGATCTTGTCAGCTATAGCAAAGCTTCGTGCCACGGCACCCGCTGCGCAGGCGCATGCGTGGATTGTTGTAAAAGAACACGTGTGGGAACATGGGGATGGACAGCGGCCAACGCTGGCGTATTTGTGGCCCAGCGAATTTGGGCAAGAAGTATTTCCGTCTTACGAGGCAGCGATCAAGTTCATTCGTGACGGGGACTGGCCGCTAGGATTCGTAGCAATGCGCATTGGCGTGCCGGCCGCACAGCAATCCGCCATCCGGGCAGAGGCCACTACCCCACAACCGAGCGCCAAGGCGCTGACGGATGCGCTGCATTATCTGCGTATGGGCATGGAAAACCTGGCGCTGAACAATGGCGTACACATGGTTGACTTCCGGAATGCTGAACGGGCCCTTCTGGCCGCAGAGCAGCCCAGCGAGGACAAGCGCGATGCGGGGCGGTATCGGTGGCTGCGAGAGCGCAACTGGAACGAATCGGCGCTCTTCGTAGTGCAGGGCCTCACTCCCTGGTCCGGCTGGGCACGGACTGCCCCAGTGGCGAGCGCCTGGACGCCGCCATCGACGCCGCAATCGCCAAGGGAGGCCAGCCATGACTGAGAGCGCAGAGCTGAAGCCGTGTCCGTTTTGCGGTGCTCGGCCGACCCTGAAGCGGCTGGATGAAATCGTCGGAATCTCATGTGGCGAGGAATCCGGTTGCGACAACACTGGACTATTCATTGCCTTCGCCGCAAGCCAGGAGACAGAAGCCATCGCTGCCTGGAACCGCCGACCCGCTGTCGATGCACCAGAGGGCTGGCGCACCCTCGTTAAAGACCTGGCCGACGAACTCGAAGAACAAGTGTGCTATCGCTACCAAGGCTACCCACCCGACGACCGCCGCTTCGTTCGCGACATGCTGACGGTGAAGGAAGCGAGGGCCATGCTTGCGGGAGGGGCAGCCCCATCCAACATCACCACCAGCCAAGCGGAAGGCGGTGCAGCATGAGCGAGAGCAGCAAAATCGAGTGGGCCGACTACAGGAGGTTCAAAGCATGAAATCCTTCGACCAGTGGATGGCGGATCAGACGCTCGCCGACGAGCCTGAGGTTTGGTTGAAATGCCATTGCGGCGCGCGCGAGACGGTGAAGATCGCCGCGCTGCACAACAGCGATTCACGCTGGCACACCGCCGACGACCTCGACACCCTGACAGGTGGCGACGTGGTGCGCGGCATGTGCTGCGGCAACCCGCGGTGCATGCCATGAAGCACCTGACCGAAACCACCCTCGACAGCGCGCCATACTTCCCGTTCACACCGCCGCTCGGCCGACTGGGCTTCTTCGATGTACCGCCCGAAATCGCAGCAATGGCAACCAGCCCGGCAAAGACCGTGGCCGCCATCGCGTAGGCGCAAAGCATTCAGAAATTGGGGTTCTCCGGGTCTGCAGCATTCCGCCAAGCACGGCGGATCGGAGAAGAAAATGAGCGAAGTTGATTTGATTGAGCGCTTAGCTGCCGCCGTCGCGGAGCGTGTACAGCCAAGCGTGCCATTCAACGTGCAGTTGTGGAGCACCGAAGCGATCGCAGCGTACCTTCAGCGGCCGGCGCAAGTAGTGCGCGAGCGCATCGTTTGCCTCCCGGGTTTCCCGACGCCCATCCGCCTTCCGGTATCTGCTGGCAGCAAGGCAACAGCGCACCCGCGGTGGAAAGCCTCCGAGGTGATCGCATGGACCGAATCACATCGTGAGAAGACAGTTGGCCGCCCACGCAAGGCGGTCTAGCCCAGCCGCTTCGCAATATCGGAGGCGGTGGCGTTGTAGTAGGTCAGCAGTTCGGAGAGGTTTGTGTGCCCGGTCATTCGGGCTAGATCCAGCGGCTGGAGCTTCATTGCCAGCCGCGTGATGGCCTCATGGCGCGTGTCATGGAACGTCAGACCCTTGATTCTAGACCTGTCACGGCCCTTTCGAAACAGCACGTCACGGCTGAAGTCGGTAAGATCAAAGAGGGGCTTACCGGGCTCGACAGTAGGCAACATGCCGAGCAACTCGACCGCGCGCACTGACAGCGGCACGTCACGCGCACCGCCATTCTTCGTGAGGGGAAGGTGTGCGACCTGCTTTTTCTTGTCGACGGTCATGCTGGTCAACCCCAGGATTTCGCCAGACCGCATAGCCGTCTCGATGGCAAACAAGAAGGCCACGGCCACTCTTTGGATCGGCAGCACAACCGGTTGCCCCTCTATGAACCCAAGGGATTGGATAATGGCCTCGATCTCGGCATCGGAAATCCTGCGCTCGCGTGGTGGACCTTCTGCCGGCCTGGTCACATTCTTCATCGGGTCAGTCGTGATCCAACCCCATTCCTCGCGGGCAACTTTGAACGCGTGCGACAGCAGCGACATCTCCCGAGATACAGATGATCCGGATACCTCGCGCTCGCGCGCGTCGCGCCATGCAGCGATGTGGTTGGGCTTGAGATCGGCGAGGCGGATTTCGCGGAATGGATTACCCTCGATCTCCTTTCGGCCAATCAGTTCAAGCCGGATGATTTCCCATCGGCTGCCGCGCTTCTTCGGGCTGACATCTTTTTGGTAAGTGTCGAGCACATCTCCGACCGTGTGCGTCTTGCTACCATGCCCATCTGCTAGCGAGCGGATCTCGGTCTCACGCTTCGCCGCCCAAGCCTGCGCTTCGGCCTTGGTGTGAAATGTGCCTGTATCCCGCACACCATTCACATGCACCGATGCTCGCCAGGATGTTCCTCGCTTCGTAAATGAAGCCATCGCGTCGCTACCCCGTAGAGTTGGAGAGGCGTGGGGCAGCCCAAGCTATCGCCCACGCAATGTGGCGGCGAGTATAGCAGTTGGTGTAATGGTGGTGCAGATTTGGTGTAACGCGAAGAATTTTGGTGTGGTTTTGCGTGGTGTTTCAGTGTCAACAAACGACGACAAAAACCAAGGAAAACCCAATAAAATCAATGTCTTGTGTTGCTGATTGGCATACCTTGGAATTGGGTGGTGGTGCGAGGGAGGGGACTCGAACCCCTACACCATTGCTGGCGTCAGGACCTAAACCTGGTGCGTCTACCAATTCCGCCACCCTCGCAGTCCCTGCGGGCGCATCCCTGGCGGGAGGCCGCTTTGCTCGCTAGCGTGCCGGGCGGCATGTGAAGCCACATGAGCAAGGAGAAGCCCAAAGCAAAACAGGCGGCTTGGACTGCCCGCCTGGCTTGTGTTCCTGTGCTGCCGGCGCACTTTGCGCATGCAGCGCAACGAGGCAGCGGATTCTAGCGCAAAGCGCGCGGGGAATCCAGCCCTCCCCGCGGTCCTCGCCGGGGTCTTCCCCGCGCGGGCGCGCCGGGCGCCGGTTTCAGCGCTTGACCTTGATGCAGGCCAGCACCAGCACGGTGGCGCAGGCTTCCAGCGCGGCGACGAAGTACAGGCCGGAGGAAAGCTGGCCGGTGCTGGTCTTGAACCAGCCGATCATGTACGGGGCGACGAAACCGGCGAGGTTGCCGATGGAGTTGATCAGGGCGATGCCGCCGGCGGCCGCGGTGCCGGCCAGGAAGGCGGACGGCAGCGACCAGAACACCGGGAAGGCGGCGAGGATGCCGATCGAGGCGATGGTCAGCGCGATCAGCGCCAGCACCGCGCTGTGCAGCCACATGCCGGTGAGCACGAGGCCGGCGGCGGCCATCAGGGTGGCCAGGGCGCAGTGCAGGCGGCGTTCGCCGGTGCGGTCGGAGTGGATGCCGTTCCAGATCATGGCTAGGGTGCCGGCGATGAACGGGATGGCGGAGACCAGGCCGATCTGGAGGTTGCCTTGCACGCCGAGCTCCTTGATGATCGACGGCGACCAGAACGCGATGGTGGCGTTGCCGCTGACCACGCAGAAGTAGATGGCGGCGCAGATCCAGACGCGGGCGTTGGCGAAGGCGTCGCGCAGCGACGAGTGCTTGGCGGGGTCGCGGTTCTCGGCGTCGATCTCGCGCGTGACGAGGTCGCGCTCGCCCGCCGTGAGCCAGCCGGCGCCGGCCGGCTTCTCGGGCAGGAACATGAGCACGGCGATGCCGGCGAGCACCGACGGGATGCCTTCGATGACGAACAGTCATTGCCAGTTGGCTAGACCCTCGACGCCTTCCATGCGGCTCATGATGAAGCCGGCCAGCGGGCCGCCGATCACGCCGGCGATGGCGAACGAGGTCATGAACAGGCCGTTGATGCGGGCGCGGCGATGGGCGGGGAACCAGTAGGTGAGATAAAGCACCACGCCCGGGAAGAAGCCGGCCTCGAAGATGCCGAGCAGGAAGCGCAGCGCGTAGAACTGCATGGGGGTCTTGACGAAGATCATCGCCATCGACGCCAGGCCCCACAGGATGGTGATGCGCGCGAGCGTGCGGCGCGCGCCGATCTTTTCCAGCAGCAGGTTGCTGGGCACTTCGAACAGGAAGTAGCCGATGAAGAAGATGCCGGCGCCGAAGCCGTACACGGCTTCGCTGAATTGCAGGTCCTGCAGCATCTGCAGCTTGGCGAAGCCGACGTTGACGCGGTCGATCCAGGCGAGCACGAACAGGAAGACCAGGAAGGGAACCAGCCGCGCCGCGATCTTGCGGTAGGCATGGTCGCGCTCGGCGGCGCTGGGCGCGGCGTGCCCTGCGGTGTCGGGGGTGTCGGGGGCGCCGGTCATCACGGTAGTCATCGGTACAACTCCTTGGATAGGGATGGCGGGGCCGCGCTGCGTCGGCGCGGCCCTCTCGGTTCGTCGTGGCTGGCTGGATTGCTGGCGGGGTTGCTGGTGAGGTTGCCGAACTACCGGAGCACGGCCTCGATGGCGCCGGCCACCTGCAGCACGCGCGCATCCTGGCCGCCGAGCCCGCACACGCCGAGGCCGATGCCCCGCTCCGCCGCTGGCAGCGGCAGCGAAACCGCGCAACCGTCGAGGAAATTGATCACGCTCGGGTTGCGCAGCACCAGGCCGTTGGTGGCGAAGAAGGCTTCGTCGCTGTCCAGCGCGTCGAGCCGCGGCGGGCGCACCGCCACCGTGGGCATCAGCCAGGCATCGGCTTCGCGCAGCAGGCCGGCGGCGCGCGCCTGCATGGCGCGGCGCGCGGCCAGCAGGTCGAGGTAGTCGGCGGCGCCGAGCTTTTCGCCGCGGCGGATGCGCATGGCCACGCGCGGGTCGTAGGCGTCGCCGCGTTCGGCCAATAGCTGTTTGTGCCAGTGCCACGACTCGGCCGCGGTCAGGCCACCGCCGGCGTTGATGTCCGGCAGGCGCCTGAGTTCGGGAAAGTCGAACGGCACGATGCGCGCGCCGAGGCGCGACAGCGTTTCCAGCGTGGCCTCGAACGCCTGCGCGACCGCCGCCTCCAGGCTGTCGCAGACGAAGTCGCGCGTGACCAGCAGGCGCAGCCCGGCCAGCGGCGCGGGATGGCTGTCGAGCGTCTCGCCGCTGAGGATGGCGTCGAGCGCGGCGCAGCAGGCCACCGAGCGCGCCAGCGGGCCGGCGGAATCGAGCGAGGTGGACAGCGGCACGCCACCGTCGAGCGGCACGCGGCGCGCGCTGGGCTTGAAGCCGGTCAGGCCGCAGAACGCGCTGGGAATGCGGATGGAGCCGCCGGTGTCGGTGCCGAGCGCGGCCACCGCCATGCCCTGCGCCACGCTGACCGCGCCGCCGGAGGTCGAGCCGCCGGCGATGCGCGCCGGGTCGAACGGGGTGCGCGGCGTGCCGTAGTGCGGGTTCAGGCCAAGCCCGGAGAACGCGAACTCGCTCATGTTGGTGCGCCCGATCAGCACGGCGCCGGCCGCGCGCAAGCGCGCCACGGCGACAGCGTCGGCGCTGGCGGGCGCGCCGGCCAGCGCCTTCGATCCGGCCCGCGTCACCTGCCCTTTGACGTCGAACAGGTCCTTGACGGAGACCGGCAGCCCCGCCAGCGGCGAGGCCACCAGCCCGGCGGCGCGCGCCTGGTCGGCCGCGCGCGCGGCGGCCAGCGCGCCGGCCGCGTCCACTTCCAGGAAGGCCGTGCCGCCCTGGCGGCGATGGTCTGCGATGCGCGCCAGCGCCTGTTCGGTCAACGCCACGCTGGTGGCGCGCCCCGCGGCGAGGTCGGCGGCGAGCGCGGCGATGGTCGGGTGCGCGCCGCTCATGGCGCCACCGCCAGGCAGGCCACGCGATAGGCATGGCGCAAGGTGCGCTGGCGCACCGGGTCGTGCAACTCCACTTCGAACGCTTCGCCGCTGCCGAGTTCGCCGATCACCGCCTGGGTGCCGCAGAACATGGCGGTGCCGGGCGGCAGCGCGTCTTCGCCGGTCAGGCGCCGGATCAGGTCGCGCGGGTCGAGCAGGCGCGTCACCAGCCCTTCCTGGTACAGCTCGCGCCGGCCGCCGCGGGTGCGCCAGCAGCGCATCTGCAACTGGTCCCAGTGGTCCGCCACCTCGGCGAAGCGCCACAGTTCGGTGCCGAGCGGCTTGGCGCACATCTGCTTGGAGACGGTGACGTCGTAGGCCTCGACCTTGCGGTCGGTATGGTCCGAGCCGACGCCGATGTAGAGATCGTCCGGACCGGCCAGCAGCACGAATTCGATCTCGCCCGAGGAATCCTCGCGCGGCACCTCGAGCAGCGTGCCGGTGGTCAGCAGCGAGGCCGCCAGCGGGTAGAAGCACGGCACGGTCGAGGGTGGCCTGACGCCGATCGCCTCGAGCTCGCGGATGTGATGGTTGACGGCGTCGGCGTCGCGGCCGGTCCAGCCGGCGATGATGAGGCGCTGGATGTCGAGGGCGAGCGCGCCCTCGCCGGCGACCTGGAATTGCAGTGTCGGCATGTTCGTACTACCTGTTACCTGTGGCGGAAGAAAACTGTCGGTGGTTCAGATGGTCCGGATGATGTTCTTCCGGAATTCGTCGATGTGTTCGCGGATGGCCTCGCGCACGGCCGGGATGTCGCGGCGTTCGAGCGCGTCGACGATCTCCAGATGTTCCTGGTAGACCTTCTCGAGGTGCTGCGGGTCGGACAGCGAGAGGAACCAGAAGCGCGCCTGCTTCTCGTGCAGGTTGCGCAGCAGGTCGGCCAGCACGCGGTTGCGCGAGGCGGCCGACATGGCGGTATGAAACTTGAGGTCGAGCGAGGCCAGCCCGGCGATGTCGCGCCGCGCCAGCAGGTCGGGCGTGCGGTCCACGATCTCGCGCATGGCCATGAAATCGCTCTCGTGGCCGCGTTCGGCGGCGAGCGTGGCGCACAGGACCTCGTTGGTCGCGCGCACCTCGATCATGTCGAGCACTTCGTTGAGCGACAGCGGCGTCACCAGCACGCCCTTGCGCGGCAGGATCGACACCAGCCCTTCCACTTCCAGCCGGTGCAGCGCCTGGTGGACCGGCGTGCGGCCCAGCCCGAGCAGGCCGGCGACCTGGGCTTCGTTGAGCGGCTCGCCGGGGCGGAACTCGCAGGCGATGATGCGGCGCTTGATCTCGGCGTAGGCCTGCTCGCGCATGGCGGCGCCGGTGGCGGCGCGGCTCGTGCCGCCGTCCGCCGCGGCGCCGGTGCCGGTGCCGGCGGTGCCGACCAGCCTGATCGGATGGGCCATGATGCGTTCCACGGGTGTTGAAGTTGTTGTAATACTAGTCTGATATTTCACTGATCGTCAACACGGCCAGGATTGGGGTAAACGCTAGAGCGAGATGACTGGTTTCCCGGCAGGCATCTGGAACAGGCTCGATAGCGAACGGCCCCGAAACACCAGTTCACGCCTCGCAAAGCCTTTGCGGACAAGGCTTTTCGGCCTGCTTGCCGGCCTCCCGCCCATCGCCGCGCCACAGCGCGCCCTCGCCCGCTATTCCCAAAACAACGCCATCCTTTTATGATGGACGCATCGGCGACGAATCGATAATCGATTCAGTCGTATATTGGTGCAATATGCATTCATCGTGGTGCAGGGCATCCCAGCGTTGGTGCCGGGCGCCGGCGCCGCGGACTCGACGGAACAGCGGAAATGACCGTGCAGGACATCGAATACCAGGGCGGCGGCGTGCCGCCGCAAGCCGCGGAAAGCGGCGAATACACCACCCGGCCCGACCCTTTGTTCAACCAGTCGCTGGAGAAGGGCCTGGACGTCCTGCGCGCCTTCAGCGTCGTCCACCGCACGCTCACGCTGGCGGAGCTGGCCGCGCTTACCGGCATGACCAAGAGTTCGGCGCAGCGCACCGTGCATACGCTGGAAAAGCTCGGCTACGTGGCCAAGCACCCGCAGACGCGGCGCTTCCGCCTGACGCCCAAGGTGATGGAGATCGGCTACAACTACCTGTCCGCCGACGCCCTGATCCAGGCCGCCAGCCCTTACCTGTCGCAGCTTGCCAATGCCAGCGGCGAGACCGCCAACCTGACCGAGCCGGTCGGGCTGGACATGGTCTACGTGGCGCAGTTGATGACGTCGAAATACATCCCGGTCCTGACCCCGGTAGGCATGCGCATTCCAATGTACTGCACCAGCAGCGGCCGCGCCTACCTGAGCACGCTGCCGGACGAGCAGGTCATGGCCATGCTGGAAAGCTCGGCGCGCGTGGCGCGCACGCCGGCCACGCTGACCGACGTGCGCGCGATCTTCGAGACCGTGGCGGCCTGCCGCAAGGTGGGTTATGCGTGCAACAACGAGGAGCTGTTCCTCGGCGACATGGGCATCGGCGCGGCCATCGTCAACAGCCAGGGCCAGCCGGTGGGCGCCGTGCACGTGTCGCCGCCGGCCAGCCGCTGGAGCATGGCCGAGGCGCAGAAGAAGCTGGCGCCGATGGTGATCGAGTGCGCGTGGGCGATTTCCCGCTCCATCGCGCACTGAGAGCGCGGCCAGATTACCGCGCGTGCTCCAGCATGGCCTGCAGCAGCACGTTGGCGCCGGCCTCGATATGCTCGGGCAGCGCGTCTTCCAGCTCGTTGTGGCTGATGCCGTCCTTGCACGGCACGAAGATCATGCCGGTCGGCGCGCGCTGCGCCACGTAGACCGCGTCGTGGCCGGCGCCGCTGACCACGTCCATGTGCGGCAGCCCCAGCGCCGCGGCCGCGCGCCGCACGCTGTCCACGCAGGCGGGCGCGAATGCGCACGGCTCGAACTTCACCACCTGGCGGATCTCCACCGCGACTCCGCCCTGCTGCGCGATCTGCCCGAACGCCGCGCGCATGGCCGCGTCCATGCGGTCCAGCCCCGGCTGCGACAGGTTGCGGAAGTCCACCGAGAAATCGACGCGGCCCGGGATCACGTTGCGCGAGTTGGGCGCCACGTTCACGTAGCCGACCGTGCCGCGGCCGTGCGGGGCCTCCGCCACGGCGATGCGGTTGACCTCTTCGATCATGCGCGCGGCCGCCAGCATGGCGTCGTGGCGCAGCGCCAGCGGCGTGGGGCCGGCGTGGGCGTCCTGCCCGGTCACGGTCACGTCGTACCACTGCTGGCCGAGCGCGCCCGAGACCACGCCGATCGGCAGCCCGGCGGCTTCCAGCACCGGCCCCTGCTCGATATGGGCCTCGAAATAGGCCGCGAACATGCCGCCCGGCACCTCGCCCGCCGCGTGCTCGCCGCGGTAGCCGATCTGCTCGAGCGCCTCGCCCACGCTGATGCCGTCGAGGTCGCGCTGGGCGCGCACGAATTCGGCCTCGAACACGCCGGCGAAGGTGCCCGAGCCCATCATCACGGGCGTGAAGCGCGTGCCTTCCTCGTTGGTCCAGAACGCCAGCTCCAGCGGCGCGCGCGTGACGACGCCGTGGTCGTTGAGCGTGCGCATGACCTCCAGGCCCGCCAGCACGCCGAAATTGCCGTCGAACTTGCCGCCCGAGGGCTGGGTGTCGATATGGCTGCCGGTGGCCACGGCGGGCGCGTCCGGGTCGCTGCCGGCGCGGCGCGCGAACACGTTGCCCACTTCGTCGGTCCGCACCGCGAGCCCGGCCTCGCGGCACCAGCCCGTCACGAGGTCGCGGCCCTGCTTGTCGAGCTCGGTCAGGGCGATGCGGCACACGCCGCCCTTGGGCGTCGCGCCTATCCTGGCGAGTTCCATCAGCGATTGCCAGAGGCGGTCTGCATTGATGCGGGGGAGGTGTTGCTGGTCCATGTCGGAAAACCGGTTGGTTGGGAAACGAAAGGACAGGTCAGCAAAAAGCAGGCCATGAGAAAAGCGCGGCCGGGACGCGCCCGGCGCCCCGCCCGGACGGCAACTGGCACATGACTTGCTTGGAGGAATTCGTCCGTCTCCCCTTCCCCCACCCAGGAGTCCTGCCCGTGACCGTTTTTTCTTCCTCCGCCACCGGAAGCACGAAACCCAGCCTGAAAACCGTCGCCACGACCACCGCGCTCGCCGCGCTCGCCTCGCTGTCCCTGCTCGCGCTGCCCGGCGCGGCCCACGCCGAGAAGGTGCTGCGCATCGGCATGACCGCCGCCGACATCCCGCGCACGCTGGGCCAGCCCGACCAGGGCTTCGAAGGCAACCGCTTCACCGGCATCCCGATGTACGACGGCCTGACCCAGTGGGACCTGTCCAAGGCCAACGGCCCGAGCCTGCTGATCCCCGACCTGGCCACGGAATGGAAGGTGGACGCCAAGGACAAGACCAAGTGGGTCTTCAAGCTGCGCCCCGGCGTCAAGTTCCATGACGGCTCCGCGTTCAACGCCGACGCCGTGGTGTGGAACGTCAACAAGGTGCTCGACAAGACCGCCAAGCAGTTCGACCCCAGCCAGGTCGGCGTGACCGCCTCGCGCATGCCCACGCTGCGCTCGGCGAAGAAGATCGACGACCTGACCGTCGAGCTGGTCACGTCGGAACCCGACTCGTTCCTGCCCTACAACCTCAGCAACCTGTTCATGGCCTCGCCCACGCAGTGGGAGAAGAAGCTGGCCGCGGTGCCGGCCTCCGTGACCGACGCGGCCGAGCGCAGCAAGCAGGCCTGGGTGGCGTTCGCCGCCGACGCCTCCGGCACCGGCCCGTTCAAGATGAGCCGCTTCGTGCCGCGCGAGCGGCTGGAAGTGGTGAAGAACGCGAGCTACTGGGACGCCAAGCGCGTGCCCAAGATCGACAAGGTGGTGATGCTGCCGATGCCGGAAGCCAACGCGCGCACCGCCGCGCTGCTGTCCGGCCAGGTGGACTGGATCGAGGCGCCGGCGCCCGACGCCGTGGCGCAGATCAAGAGCCGCGGCTTCGAGGTCTACGCCAACGCGCAGCCGCACATGTGGCCGTGGCAGGTGTCGTTCGCGCCCGGCTCGCCCTGGCTCGACAAGCGCGTGCGCGAGGCCGCCAACCTGTGCGTCAACCGCTCCGGCCTGAAGACGCTGCTGGGCGGCTACATGGCCGAGGCCAAGGGCATCGTCGAGCCCGGCAACCCGTGGTGGGGCAATCCCAAGTTCGACATCAAGTACGACCCCAGCGCCGCGCGCAAGCTGATGACCGAGGCCGGCTACTCGGCCGCCAAGCCGGTCAAGGTCAAGGTGCAGGTATCGGCCTCGGGCTCGGGCCAGATGCAGCCGCTGCCGATGAACGAGTACGTGCAGCAGAACCTGAAGGAGTGCTTCTTCGACGTGGACTTCGACGTGGTCGAGTGGAACACGCTGTTTACCAACTGGCGCATCGGCGCCAAGGACCCGAGCGCGCACGGCGCCAACGCCATCAACGTGAGCTTCGCGGCGATGGACCCGTTCTTCGCGATGGTCCGCTTCGTCAGCACCAAGACGCAGCCGCCGGTCTCCAACAACTGGGGCTACTTCGGCAACGCCGAGTTCGATAAGCTGATCGAGACCGCGCGCACCTCCTTCGACGACAAGGCGCGCGACGCCGCGCTGGCCAAGCTGCACGCGCGCATCGTGGAAGAGGCGCCGTTCGTGCTGATCGCGCACGACGTGGGCCCGCGCGCCATCTCGAAGAAGGTCAAGGGCGTGGTGCAGCCGCAAAGCTGGTTCATCGACATGGCCACCATGTCGATGGACTGAGCGGCATTGACGGCGCAGGCGCACGGACAGATGCGCCGAGCCGGTCAGGCCGCCCTGGCTGTCTCCCCTTTCCCGCCCGCGGGAGAAGGGAGACAGCCGGCGCGTTGCCGCGATTGCATTGCCTTGCCCCACCCATTCGTTTTCTCTAGCCGGCCAAGCCCATGACTTACCTGCTCCGCCGCATCGTCTACGCGATCCCCATCCTGCTCGGGGTCGCCCTGCTGTGCTTCTCGCTGGTCCATATCGCGCCGGGCGACCCGCTGGTGTCGGTGCTGCCGCCCGACGCCTCGGAAGAACTGCGCCGCCAGCTCACCGCGCTGTACGGCTTCGACAAGCCCTTCCTCGAACAATTCGTGCACTGGCTCACGCGCGCGCTGCACGGCGACCTGGGCACCTCCATCGCCACCAACCGGCCGGTCATGAGCGAAGTGATGACGGCGGTGATCAACTCGGTGCGCCTGGCCGCGGTGGCCACGCTGATCGGCTTCACCTTCGGCTGCCTGTTCGGCTTCGTGGCCGGCTACTTCCGCGATTCCGCCGCCGACCGCACCGCCTCGTTCCTGTCGGTGTTCGGCGTCAGCATGCCGCACTACTGGCTGGGCATGGTGCTGGTGATCGTGTTCTCGGTGTTCCTCGGCTGGCTGCCGGCCACCGGCGCCGGCCCCGGCGGCTCGGGCGACTGGCAGTGGGACTGGGAGCATATCCAGTACATGGTGCTGCCGGCGGTCACGATGTCGGTGATTCCGATGGGCATCGTCGCGCGCACCATCCGCGCGCTGGTCGCGGAAATCCTCTCCAACGAATTCATCGTCGGCCTCAAGGCGCGCGGGCTGTCCGAGCTCGCGGTGTTCCGCCACGTGCTCAAGAACGTGGCGCCGACCGCGCTGTCGGTGATGGGCCTGCAGCTCGGCTACCTGCTGGGCGGCTCGATCCTGATCGAGACCGTGTTCTCGTGGCCCGGCACCGGCTTCCTGCTCAACTCGGCCATCTTCCAGCGCGACTTCCCGCTGCTGCAGGGGACCATCCTCGTGCTGGCCGTGTTCTTCGTGCTGCTCAACCTGCTGGTGGACGCGCTGCAGACGCTGTTCGATCCCCGCATCCAGCGCAACTGACCGGGAGCCCCACATGGAAATGACCCTGAAGAAGCCCGCCGCGGCGCCGCTGGTGCAGCGCTCGCCCGGCTACTGGACCACGGTCGGCCGGCGCCTGCTGCGCAACAAGCTGGCCATGCTGGCCGCGCTGATCCTGCTCGCGCTGGTGCTGATGGCGCTGTTCGCGCCGGCGCTGATGCCGTCCGACCCCTACGCCGCCTCCATCCTCAAGCGCCTCAAGCCGGTCGGCACCGAGCACTATCCGCTCGGCACCGACGAGCTCGGCCGCGACATGCTCTCGCGCCTGATGCTGGGCGCGCGCCTGTCGCTGTTCATGGGCATCACGCCGGTGCTGATCGCCTTCGTGATCGGCAGCGCGCTGGGCATCGTGGCCGGCTACGCGGGCGGCTGGACCAACACCGTCATCATGCGCCTGGTGGACATTCTCTACGCGTTCCCGTCCGTGCTGCTGGCGATCGCGCTGTCGGGCACGCTGGGCGCCGGCGTGGGCAACGCGCTGCTGTCGCTGACCATCGTGTTCGTGCCGCAGATCGTGCGCGTGGCCGAGAGCGTGACCACCCAGGTGCGCAACCGCGAGTTCGTCGACGCGGCGCGCGCCTCGGGCGCCTCGTCGCTGACCATCGTGCGCGCGCACGTGCTCAACAACGTGCTGGGCCCGATCTTCGTCTACGCCACCAGCCTGATCTCGGTGTCGATGATCCTGGCCTCGGGGCTGTCCTTCCTCGGCCTCGGCGTCAAGCCGCCCGAGCCGGAATGGGGCCTGATGCTCAACACGCTGCGCACCGCCATCTACACGCAGCCGTGGGTGGCCGCGCTGCCCGGCGCCATGATCTTCATGACCTCGATCTCCTTCAACCTGCTGGCCGACGGCATCCGCTCGGCGATGGAAATCAAGGACTGACGCCATGACCGATACCACATTGCCCGAAGCCCTGCGCAACCCCGACGTGGGCGGCCCGGCCCAGCCGCTGGTAATCGCCCGCGACCTGGTCAAGCACTTCCCGCTCAAGTCGAAGATCCCCGGGCGCCGCGCCGGCGTGGTGCGCGCCGTCGACGGCGTCGGCTTCGAGGTGCGCAAGGGCGAGACGCTCGGCGTGGTGGGCGAGTCGGGCTGCGGCAAGTCCACCACCGCGCGCCTGCTGATGCAGCTGATCGAGCAGGACAGCGGCGAGCTGATCTTCGACGCCCAGGGCGTGGGCTCGGCGCAGTTGCCGATGAAGCGCTTCCGCAGCCAGGTGCAGATGGTGTTCCAGGACAGCTATTCCTCGCTCAACCCGCGCCTGACCATCGAGGAATCGATCGCCTTCACCGCGCGCGTGCACGGCATCGGCGCGGCCGAGGCCAGCGCGCGGGCGCGCGCGCTGCTCGACCGCGTGGGCCTGGAGCCGGCGCGCTTCGCCGGGCGCTATCCGCATGAACTGTCGGGCGGGCAGCGCCAGCGCGTGAACATCGCGCGCGCGCTGGTGCTGCGCCCGCGCCTGGTGATCCTGGACGAAGCCGTGTCCGCGCTCGACAAGTCGGTCGAGGCCCAGGTGCTGAACCTGCTGCTGGAGCTCAAGGCGGAATTCGACCTCACCTACGTCTTCATCAGCCACGACCTCAACGTGATCCGCTACCTGTGCGACCGCGTGATGGTGATGTACCTGGGCAAGGTGGTGGAGGTGGGCGACACCGAGACGCTCTACGCCAATCCCGCCCATCCGTACACGCGCGCGCTGCTGGCCTCGATGCCGGCCACCGACCCGGACCACCGCACCCTGGTCGCGCCGCTGGCGGGCGACCCGCCCAACCCGATCAACCCGCCGTCCGGCTGCAGCTTCCACCCGCGCTGCGCGATGGCCGAGGCGGTCTGCGCGCGCCGCGCGCCGGCGCTGTCGGACGCGCTGGCCGGGCATCCCGTGGCCTGCCTGATGGCCCATGCGGACGGCGGCCACAGCCGCCAGCTGGCCGCAACGACCTGAGCGAGGCTTACCGTGACCACCCCACAAGACAACCACGCCGAAGCGCAAGCCGCCGCCCCGATGGTATCGGTGCGCGACCTGCGCGTGACCTTCTCCGGCGGCGGCAAGACCATCCGCGCCGTCAACGGCGTCTCGCTCGACGTGGCGCCCGGCGAGGCGCTGGCCCTGATCGGCGAATCCGGCTCGGGCAAGAGCGTGACGCTGCGCGCGCTCATGCGCCTGCACCCGCCGCGCCGCACCCGCATGGAAGGCGCCATCCGCATCGACGGCGCCGACGTCATGGCGCTCGACGCGCGCGCGCTGCAGCGCCTGCGCGGCGGCACCGTGGCGATGGTGTTCCAGGAGCCGCTGCTGGCGCTGGACCCGGTCTACACCGTCGGCCAGCAGATCATCGAGTGCATCCGCACCCATGCCAGCGTGTCCGCCAGCGAGGCGCGCCAGCGCGCGCTGCGCGCGCTGGAGTCGGTGCGCATTCCCAGCCCCGAGCGGCGCCTGGCGGCCTACCCGCACGAAATGTCGGGCGGCATGCGCCAGCGCGCCATGATCGCGCTGGCGCTGTCGGCCAGCCCCAAGGTGCTGCTGGCCGACGAGCCCACCACCGCGCTCGACGCCACCGTGCAGATCCAGGTGCTGATCCTGCTGCGCGAACTGCAGCGCGAGCTCGGCCTGTCGATCGTGTTCGTCACGCACGACATCGGCGCGGCGGTGGAGATCGCCGACCGCGTGGCGGTGATGTACGGCGGGCGCATCGTCGAGGAAGGCCCGATCCGCACGCTGCTGCGCGCCGCGCGCCATCCGTACACCATCGCGCTGCTGCAAAGCCGCCAGCACGGCATGGACCGCGGCCAGCGGCTGCAGACCATCGCCGGCTCGCCGCCCGACCTCGCCGCGCTGCCGCCCGGCTGCACCTTCGCGCCGCGCTGCCCGCACGCGCGCCCGGCCTGCCTGGCGCAGGTGCCCGCCACCACCGATCTCGGGCAGGGACACCGCGTGAGCTGTATCCTCGCATCCGAACCGGCCGTTGCCGAAGCCGCCGCCTGAACACCCCAACGTTAGGAAGCCCAACCCCATGTCCCTGGCTACCCACCCCGCCCGTGCCTTCATGCCCTACCCCGTCGCCGCCGTCTCCAGCGCGTCGTCCGGCCCGCTCCACGGCCTGACCTTCGCCGCCAAGGACCTGTTCGACGTGGCGGGCTATCCCACCGGCGGCGGCAATCCGCACGTGCTGGCGCGGTCCGGCATCAAGACCGCCACCGCGCCCGCGGTGCAGTGCCTGCTCGACGCCGGCGCCACCTTCGTCGGCAAGACCCACACCGACGAGCTCGCCTTCTCGATGAACGGCAAGAACGCCCACTACGGCTCGCCGGTCAACGGCGCCGCGCCCGGGCGCATCACCGGCGGCTCGTCGTCCGGCTCCGCCTCGGCGGTGTCCAACAAGCTGTGCGACTTCGCGCTCGGCAGCGACACCGGCGGCTCGGTGCGCGCGCCGGCCAGCCATTGCGGCCTGTTCGGCATCCGCCCCTCGCACGGCCGCGTCTCGCTCGAGCGCACCCTGCCGCTGGCCGAGAGCCTCGACACCTGCGGCTTCTTCGCGCGCGACATCGCCACCTTCTCGCGCGTGGCCGACGTGCTGCTCGGCGCCGATGCGCGCGCGCTGCCGGCCGCGCCGCGCCTGCTGCTGGCCGAAGACCTGTTCCGCCTGCCCACCGCGCCCGCGCTGGACGCGCTGCTGCCGGTGGTCGGCCGCATCGAGTCCGCGCTCGGCAAGGCCGCGCCGGTCACGGTGATGAACCAACCGCTGCTCGACATCTGGTGGGCCTTCCGCTACGTGCAGGGCTGGGAAGCCTGGCAGGCCGACGGCGAACTGATCGAGCAATACGGCCTGCATCTCGGCCCCGACGTGGCCGGCCGCTTCGCCTTCTCCAAGAGCGTCACCGCCGGGCAGTTCGAAGCCTCCACGGCGATCCGCCGCGCCGTCACCGCGCACGTCGGCGCGCTGCTCGGCGAGGACGGCGTGCTGCTGATGCCGACCATGCCCGACATCGCCCCGCTGTCCGGCGCCGACGACGACACGCTCGAGGACTACCGCAACCGCTCGTCCCAGATCCTCTGCCTGGCGCCGCTCACCGGCTTCCCGCAGATGAGCCTGCCGCTGTCCGGCCGCGACGGCGCGCCGCTCGGCCTCTCGCTGATGGGCCCGGCCGGCAGCGACCGCAGCCTGATCGCCTTCGCGGAACACCTCCTCGAGGCGCTGGGCTAAGCTACGCCTCTCGCCAGCATGCGCGCGCGCCGCCGGCCAGCCCGGCGGCGCGCGCGTTTCTGCCCGTGCGTTTTATCCCCGTTTTCTTTCGACCAGTTCCGACCAGACCAGGAGAGCCTCAATGGCCCGTATCCGCATCACCGCCGGCGGCTACCAGTTCGTCGCCGAGACCAATCCCGACGCCCCGCTCACCGTAGCCGCCTTCACCAAGCTGCTGCCCTATCGCCAGAAGCTGATCCACGTGCGCTGGAGCGGCGAAGGCTGCTGGATTCCGCTGGGCGAGTTCAAGCTCGGCGTGGGCTTCGAGAACCACACCAGCCACCCCTCCGTGGGCGACATCCTGTTCTACCCGGGCGGCTACAGCGAGACCGAGATCATCCTCGCCTACGGCAGCTGCTGCTTCGCCAGCAAGATGGGCCAGCTCGCCGGCAACCACTTCCTGACCATCGTCGAAGGCAAGGAAAACCTGCGCGCGCTCGGCACCAAGGTGCTGTGGGAAGGCGCGCAGGATGTGGTGTTCGAGGCGATGTAAGACAACAAACGCCAGGCAGGCGTAACGTCAAAACTTGCAGTCGATTCGCAAGCAATCATTCGTGCGTAGTCAGCGTACGCCTGCCTATTCGAGTCAATTTATCGGACCCGTACCAAATTAACCGGGCGCTCGATACATTAATAACCATTCAATTCCCATCTTTCTGAAACTTCCCCAACAATCTCCATTTTCCCTTTGCTAGCCTACGCAAAGCATTTCCTCGGGAATGTGAAATCCTGAATCCCTGATATAACCGGCCATAGCGAGACTATTTCCTGGTTCAGCTTGCTTGCGCATTCGCAAATGGCCTGCTTTCGGATGAGAGAATTGGCATGATAATTTCGGAAAATGGTGAAATCGTCGACGGACGTGTACTTGGACGCATACAGAAATCCATCGAACGTGGCCAGATGTCCTCGATCGTGGGCATCGTTGTTCATCAGACCGGCAGCAGCTCGGCTGACTCCACCTTTCATAGCTATGCCAACGCATCGGCCAATGGCGCCCACTTCCTGATTGACAAGGACGGAACCATCTATCAGACGGCATCGGTCTACCGCAAGACAGCCCATGTTGGCAGACTCAAGGCCAGGTGCCTGGCTGAACATCGATGCAGTCCCGCCGAAATCAAGTCCTTGAAGGCATTCAATCCAGCGGCAGAACACGCCAAGGAAAAGAAAAAGACCGCACCGGATCGCTTCCCGTCAAACGAAGACGCGATCGGCATAGAACTTGTGGGAGAAGCGCTCCCTCGAGGCAATCTCGTACCTGACCACAAGAAAGTGTACGAGACAGTGACACCGTCGCAAAACGAAGCACTTCAATGGCTGATACGGAACCTGTCGCAGACCTTGGGAATATCGGCCCAGGAAGTGTTCAGGCATCCCGACATTTCCCGAAAGAATCACACGGAAGCGAGCACCGCGCAATGGTGAGAATCCTGGTCTTCCTGGCCGCGGCGAGCGCCATCATTCCCAACGCTCTCGCCAAGACCGAATGCGTCCCCGCAACCGAGTTCGAACCGCGCACCTGCCTCATCCACCTGCCGCAGATCCGGTCGGTCACGATCACGGAGAATGCGCGGCGCTCGCCGCTGGCCACCGATGCCGACTCCACCTGCAAGGATTTCGTCGTCACCGCGCGCACGGTGCGCCGCTTCCTGACTGGCGCAAGAGAGATCAGTCAGCAGGATGCGCTTCACGCCGTCGACTGGTCGCCGTGCTCGGCCGCCGGCGAGGTGTCGTTCAAGGACGGGAAACGGGGCACGTGGAGTGTCACGCAGTATCGGTCGGGCAATCTGGTCATCGAGGGCGAGCCCGGCGTGTCGCTCTATTGCCCCACGTGCCATTTCAAGCCGTTCCGGTGACGGGGGAATAGTCCCGGGCGAATAGTCCCCGTCCCGGCACGAAACAGGGCCGCGCAGGCTTGCGCGGCCCTGCCGGCTGCATCAGCGCGCCACCACCGCCCCCGCCTCCGGCGCCTTCACCCTGAACCACGCCGCGTACAGCGCCGGCAGGAACAGCAGCGTGAGCGCCGTGGCGACGATCAGGCCGCCCATGATGGCCACCGCCATCGGGCCCCAGAAGGCCGAGCGCGAGAGCGGGATCATGGCCAGCACGGCGGCCGCCGCGGTCAGGATGATGGGGCGGCAGCGGCGCACCGCCGATTCGACGATGGCTTCCCAGGCCGGCGCGCCGCCGCGGATGTCCTGCTCGATCTGATCGACCAGGATCACCGAGTTGCGGATGATCATGCCGAGCAGCGCGGTGATGCCGAGCTGGGCGACGAAGCCCATCGGCGCGCGCAGCAGCAGCAGCGTGGCGGCGGCGCCGATCAGGCCGAGCGGGCCGCTCAGGAACACCATCAGCGCGCGCGAGAAGCTGTGCAATTGCAGCATCAGCAGCGTGAAGATGATGAAGATGCACAGCGGCAGCTGCGCCGCGATGGAGGCGCCGGCCTTGCCGCTTTCTTCCTCGGCGCCGGCGACCGTGATGCGGTAGCCGGGCGGCAATTGCGCGCGCAGCGCGTCGAGCCTGGGATTGATCTGCGCGGTCACGGTGGGGCCCTGGATGCCTTCGACCACGTCGGACTGCACGGTCACGCCGAAGTCGCGGTTCTCGCGCCAGACCACGCCGGGCTCGGAGCGGAACGCGATGCGCGCCACCTGGGTCAGCGGCACCACGCGGCCGCTGGCGGTGGGCACCTGCACGTTCTGCAGGTCGGACATGGCGTCGCGCTCGTTGCGCGGGGCGCGCATCAGGATGTCGATCAGCTTGTCGCCGTCGCGGTACTGGCCGACCGCCACGCCGGTGAGCACGGTCTGGGTCACGCGCGCGATGGCGGTGCTGCTCACGCCGAGCGCGCGCGCCTTGTCCTGGTCTATGTCCAGGCGCAGCACCTTGACGCTCTCGTTCCAGTTGTCGTTGACGCCCAGCGTGTTGGGGTTGGCGCTCATCACCGCCTTGACCTCATCGGCCAGCTTGCGCACGCCGGCCGCTTCGGGGCCGATCACGCGGAACTGCACCGGATAGGCCACGGGCGGGCCGTTGGGCAGCAGCTTGACACGCCCGCGCAGGTGCGGGAAATCGCTGGCCAGCAGATCGGTCACGCGCTGGCGCACGCGCTCGCGCAGGGCCACGTCGGCCGGCAGCACGATCACCTGCGCCACGTTGCTCTGCGGGAAGATCTGGTCGAGCGGCAGGTAGAAGCGTGGCGCGCCGGTGCCGACGAAGCTGGCCAGGCTGGCGATTTCGCGGTCGTCGCGCAGCGCGCGCTCGAAGCGCCGGGTCTCGGCCTCGGTCTGGGCGAAGCTGCTGCCTTCGGGCAGCCACAATTCCACCATCAGCTCGGGGCGGCTGGAGTCGGGGAAGAACTGCTTCTCGACGAACTTGAAGGCATAGAGGCCGAGGCCGAAAGCCACCAGCGTGACCGCGATCACGCTCTTGCGCCAGGTCACGCACCAGTGCACCAGCCGCCGGAAGCGGTTGTAGAACGGCGTGTCGAAGACCTCGTGCTGGGCGCCCTCGCCGGCCGGGCGGGCCTTGAGCAGCAGGTAGCCCAGGTAGGGCGTGAAATAGACCGCGGCCAGCCACGACAGCACCAGCGCCAGCGCCGTCACGGCGAAGATGGCGAAGGTGTATTCGCCCACCGTCGAGCGCGCCAGCCCCACCGGCAGGAAGCCGGCGGCGGTGATCAGCGTGCCGGTCAGCATCGGCATGGCGGTGGAGGTGTAGGCGAAGGTGGCGGCCTCCATCTTGGAGAAGCCTTCCTCCAGCTTGCGCACCATCATCTCCACCGCGATGATGGCGTCGTCCACCAGCAGCCCGAGCGCCACGATCAGCGCGCCGAGCGAGATCTTGTGCAGGCCGATGCCGAACAGGTTCATGAACAGGAAGGTCACGGCCAGCACCAGCGGGATGGTCAGCGCCACCACCAGCCCGGGCCGCGCGTCCAGGCGCAGCGGCCGGGTGTGCAGGCCGAGCGAGACGAAGCTCACGCCCAGCACGATCACCACCGCCTCGATCAGCACGTGCACGAACTCGCCCACCGAGCGTTCCACCGCCTCGGGCTGGTTCTGCACCTGATCGAGCTCGATGCCGACCGGCAGCTGCCCGCGCAGGCCGTCCATCGCCGCGCGCAGGTTCTTGCCCAGCGCGATGATGTCGCCGCCCTTCTCCATCGAGATGCCGAGGCCAATCACTTCCTTGCCCTGGAAGCGCATCTTGCTCTGCGGCGGGTCCACGTAGCCGCGGTAGACGTGGGCGATGTCGCCGAGGCGGATGTTGGCGATGCCGCTGGGCCCGCGCAGCACCAGGTTCTCCAGGTCGGCCACGTCGGCGAACTGGCCCGACAGGCGCACCTGCAGGTTGTCGCCGGGCGTCACCAGCACGCCGCTGGCGTTCATGCTGTTCTGCTGCGAGATCTGGTCGGCGATGGCGTTGATGTCGAGCCCGAGCTGGGCGAAGCGGGCCTGGTTGAACTCGATGAAGATCTTCTCGTCCTGCAGCCCGATCAGCGCCACCTTGGCCACCGCGGGCACGCGCAGCAGCTGCTGGCGCACCAGGTCGGCGTACTCGCGCAGTTCCTTGTAGTTGAAGCCGTCGGCGGACAGCGCGTAGATCGAGCCGTACACGTCGCCGAACTCGTCGTTGAAGAACGGCCCGCGCACGCCGGCCGGCAGCGTCTGCGCGATGTCGCCGACCTTCTTGCGCACGGTGTACCAGATCTGCGCGGTCTCTTTGGCCGGCGAGGTGTCCTTGAGCTGGAAGATCACCGTGGTCTCGCCGGGCTTGGAGAAGCTGCGGATCTTGTCGGCGTAGGGCACTTCCTGCAGCTGGCGCTCGATCTTGTCGGTGACCTGCACGGCGATCTGCTCGGCGGTGGCGCCGGGCCAGTAGGCCTGCACCACCATCACGCGGAACGTGAACGGCGGGTCTTCGTCCTGGCCGAGCTGAAAGTAGGCGAACAGGCCGCCCAGCAGCAGCACCACCAGCAGGTAGCGCGTCAGCGGCTGGTGCTCGAGCGCCCAGCGCGAGAGGTTGAAGCGGGAATGTTCCATGCCGCGCGCCTCAGTTGCGCGCGGTGGCGGGCGCCACCGACGGCAGCGGCTTCACCTTCTGGCCGGGCTTGAGCAGGTGCACGCCGGCCGTGACGATGGTCTGCCCCGGCGCCAGCCCCCGCGTGACCTGCACCTCGTTGCCCTGCGGCTCGCCCAGCGTCACGCTGACCGGCCGCACGGTGCCGGCCACCGCGTTAGCGGCGGCCTCGTAGATCCAGACCTGGTTGCCGCCGCCCTGTTGCAGCAGCGCGGACAGCGGCACGCGCAGCGCGGCGCTGTCGCCGGTGCGCGTAAACGTCACCACCGCGGTCATGCCGAACTTGAAGTCGGCCGGCGGGTTGGGCACGCTGACGCGCGCGGCGTAGGTGCGCGTGACCGGGTCGGCCATCGGCGCGATCTCGCGCACGCGGCCCGGCAGCGGGCGGCCCGGCTCGGCCCAGGTGCGCACCGTCACGTCCGAGATGCCGCGCAGGCGCTCGACCTGGTCTTCGGGCAGCCCCACGGCCACTTCCTTCTCGGCGGTCTGCGCCACGCGCACCACCGGCTGTCCGGGCGTGACCACCTGGCCGACCTCGGCGTCGATGGCCGTGACCACGCCGTCGGCATCGGCGGGCAGCACGGCATAGGCGGTCTGGTTGGACTGGTTGCGCAGGCCGGCCTCGGCCTGGCGCAGGCGCGACACGGCGGAGTCGAAGGTGGCCTGGCGGCGCTGCTGCTCGGCGGCGCTGATGAAGCCCTTGGCGAACAGGTCGTTGTAGCGCTTGAGATCGGCCTCGGCGAGGTCGCGGTCGGTCCGGGCGGCGTCGAACTGCGCGCGCGAGCCGGCCTCGGCCAGGCCCAGGTCGGTCGGGTCGAGCCGGGCCAGCGGCTGGCCCTTGCGCACCGTGGCGCCCACGTCGACCAGCCGGGCGGCGATCTTGCCGCCCACGCGGAAGCCCAGGCGCGACTCGATGCGGGGCCGCACGTCGCCGGAGAACTCGAAATCGGTCTTGCCGGCGCCCGCCTGCAGGCGCATCAGGCGCACCGGGCGGACTTCCGGGGCCGGCTCCGGCTTGGGGCTGCAGGCCGCCAGCACCGACAGCAGGCCAGCCGCGGCCAGGCAGGCAGCCAGGCCGCGCGCGCTCCGGGCGGCTCGGCCGACTCGGCCGGCGGGCGCGGAAAGCGAGGAAGAAAGCACTTTGGCGGCCGCGACGTCCGGCCTGGGGCAAGGCACTGGCATGAATTGAGCGTGAGATCGGTGGGACTGCGGGCACAGCGAGAGCCGGCGGGGCAATTAATAACCCGCCGGTCAGCAATATAGCGGGGTGGACCCGAATGCGTCAAACGGCGCTCCGTGGGGGAAGCCCTCTAAAGCGCCCGCGGCGGCGCTTGCCGACCGTCCCGGACACCACCGGCAGGCGATGGCGGCAAGCGCGGCGGATTGTCGCAGCGGCGCGCCCGGCGCATGCGGGCCGGCGCGGGCGCGGTGCTACAATCCGCCGCGTTCCCCGGGCGGCCCCGCCGTCCGGCGCGGATGCCCCCACTTCACCGACCGAGACCGGCGTGACGCCCGATCAGTATTGCCAAGACAAAGCCGCCCGCAGCGGCTCCAGCCTCTATTACAGCTTCCTGTTCCTGCCGCCCGCGCAGCGCCAGGCGATGACGGCGCTGCACGCCTGGTGCCGTGAGATCGGCGATGCCGTCGACGACACCCAGGACGCCAGCGTGGCGCACCAGCAACTGGCCTGGTGGCGCAACGAGATCGGCCAGATGTTCATGGGCGCGCCCAGCCATCCGGTCACGAAGGCGCTCCAGCCCCACGCGCAGGCCGCCGGGCTGACGCAGGCGATGTTCGGCGAAGTGCTCGAAGGCATGGAGATGGACCTCGCCCAGTCGCGCTACCTCGACGACATCGCGCTGGCCCGCTATTGCCATCACGTGGGCGGCGTGGTCGGCACCATGAGCGCGCGCCTGCTGGGCTGCCAGGACCCCAGCACGCTGGCATTCGCCGAAAAGCTCGGCCTGTCGCTGCGGCTGGTCGACATCCTGCGCGACGTGGGCGAGGACGCCCGGCGCGGGCGCATCTACCTGCCCGTCAACACCATGCAGCGCTTCCAGGTGCCGGCGGCCGAGATCACGCGCGGCACGCATTCGGAGCGCTTCGCCGCGCTGATGCGCGAGCGCGCCGGGCAGGCCCGCGCGCTGCACCGCGAGGCGCTGGCGCTGCTGCCGCGCGCCGACCGCCGCGCCCAGCGCGCCGCGCTGGTGATGGGCGCGATCCACCAGGCGCTGCTCGACGAGCTGGAGGCGAGCGACTTCCAGGTGCTGAACCAGCGCATCTCGCTCACGCCCATGCGCAAGCTGTGGATCGCGTGGAAGACGTGGCTGCGCAACCGCTGACGCGCGCCGGGCGCGCCAGGCGCATGGCTTGCCGCGAGAATTGAGCGCGCCGGGCGCGCGCCGCGCGGCGTTATCATCCCGGTTTCACCCCCATTTCGCCATTCCCGCTTCGCGCCGCCCGCCCGCCGGGGGCGCGCCGCTGCTGGCACGCTTTTCTTCCCTGCCATGACCCAGTCCACTCCGCTCCCGCAAGCCGGCGCCCCGCTCGGCCAGACCATCCTCGACCAGGCCGACGCGCTGGCCCGCTTCTCGGACATGGAAGGCGGCCTGACCTGCGCCTACCTGACCCCGGCCCACCGCGCCGCGCAGGCGCAACTGGCCGAGTGGATGCGCGCGGCCGGCATGGCGGTGCGCATCGACGCCATCGGCAACGTGATCGGCCGCTACGCCGCCGACCCCGCCGCGGGCGAGGCGGCGCGCGTGCTGATGACCGGCTCGCACTTCGATACGGTGCGCAACGGCGGCCGCTACGACGGCCGGCTCGGCATCCTGCTGCCGGTGGCGGTGGCGGGCGCGCTCAACGCGGCCGGCATCCGCCTGCCCTATCACTTCGACGTGGTCGCCTTCGCCGAGGAAGAAGGGCTGCGCTTCAAGACCAGTTTCCTGGCCAGCAGCGTGCTGGCCGGCCGCTTCGACCCGGCCCTGCTGGCGCGCGCCGACGCCGACGGCGTGACGCTGCGCGAGGCGCTGGCCGCCTCCGGCCTGCCGGGCGCGGGCAGCCTCGACGCGCTGCGGGCCGCGGCGGTCGATCCCGCCACGCTGCACGGCTTCGTCGAGGTCCACATCGAACAGGGCCCGGTGCTGCTGCACCACGAACTGCCGCTGGGCGTCGTCACCCAGATCGCCGGCAGCAGCCGCTTCCAGGTGCGCGTGCGCGGTCTGGCCAGCCACGCCGGCACCACGCCGATGACCATGCGCAAGGACGCCGCCGCCGCCGCGGCCGAGATGGTGCTGCTGGTGGAGCGCCGCTGCGGCGAGGCGCCCACGCTGGTGGGCACCGTGGGCCAGTTGCAGGTGCCGAATGGGTCGAGCAACGTCATTCCCGGCGAGTGCGTGTTCTCGATGGACATCCGTGCCGGCGAGGACGGCATCCGCGAAACCGCCATCGCCGACATCCTGGCCGGCATCGAGGCCATCGCCGCGCGGCGCGGCCTGGCCGCCGAGGTGGAGCGCGTGGCGCCGGTCAACAACGCGCCGTGCGCGCGCTGGCTGATGGACCAGTTCGGCGCGGTGCTGAAAAAGCGCGGGCTGGAAGCGTTCGAGCTGCCCTCGGGCGCCGGCCACGACGCCATGATGATGCAGCGCATCACCGACGTGGCCATGCTGTTCGTGCGCTGCGGCAACGGCGGCATCAGCCACAACCCGCTGGAGACCATCACCGCCGCCGATGCCCAGCTCGCGGCGGAAACGTTCGTGGATTTCCTGCGGCATTTCCAGCCGCGCGGCTAGGCGCCGCGGGCCGGATCGGTAAGAGGCATGCCAATCACAACGCCCCGCCGGAAGGCCGGCAAGCCCGCGCAGGCATGGTGCGGGCATGCGGCGGGCGCGGCGTCAGCCGCCCTGGTACATCTCCCGCCCGAGGTCGTAGAGGTTCTGGCGCAGCTTGCGGCGCTCGTCGGGCGAGAGCTTGTCGTTGGACTGGTCGCGCGACAGCCGTTCGTTGAGATCGCGCTCGGCGCGGTACTTGCCGGCGCGGGCGCGCGCCTCGTCCTGGCCGAAGCGCTCGCGCTCGTTGCGCGCGAAGCCGTCGCGGGCGGGGGGATTGGGCGCGGCGGCCCGCCCCGGACTCTGCAGCAGATGCGCCATGCCCGGCGACTGGGCATGGCCGGCGCCGGCGGCGAGCAGCAATGCCACCGCCGCGCCGGTACGATAAAGAGAAATCCCGGCGCGCTTGCGGGTAACTTTCATTGATAATGGCGGTTTTCGCTTCTGGAACGGCGGCCGGCCGGCCTGCCGGAAGCAGGAGATCCCGTTGCCCCGCCGCGCGCATCCTCCGGTATTGCCGGGGTCGTGCACGGCGACACCCGCGCAAGCGGCACGAACTGCGGCAAAACCCGCGGTGCGAGCCGCAGTACAAGCCGCGGCAAAGCCGCGGCAAAGCCGCGGTATGAGCGCGCGCGGGCGCGGCTGCGGAAACGGTATGCGGCAGTGTACAAGGACGCCGGATGCGCGCCGCCATGCCACGGGGTAAAGTATGTAACCTTTTGTTAAGCCATTTTGAGCGAAAGCGATTGTCGCTAAGATACCGCCATGGAAAATACCAGCCACAAGATTCTCGTCGTGGACGACGATCCCCGTCTGCGCGACCTGCTGCGCCGCTACCTTGGCGAACAGGGCTTCACGGTACTGGTAGCGGAAAACGCCACCGCGATGAACAAGCTCTGGCTGCGCGAGCGTTTCGACCTGCTGGTCCTCGACCTGATGATGCCCGGCGAGGATGGCCTGTCGATCTGCCGCCGCCTGCGCGGGGCCAATGACCAGACCCCGATCATCATGCTCACCGCCAAGGGCGAGGACGTGGACCGCATCGTCGGCCTCGAGATGGGCGCCGACGACTACCTGCCCAAGCCGTTCAACCCGCGCGAGCTGATCGCCCGCATCCACGCCGTGCTGCGCCGCAAGGGTCCGGCCGAGGTGCCCGGCGCGCCTTCGGAAACGCCGGAGACCTTCGCCTTCGGCGACTTCGTGCTCAACCTGGCCACGCGCACGCTGACCAAGAACGACGAGGAGATCACGCTGACCACCGGCGAATTCTCGGTGCTCAAGGTGTTCGCCCGCCATCCGCGCCAGCCGCTGTCGCGCGAGAAGCTCATGGAAATGGCGCGCGGGCGCGAATATGAAGTCTTCGACCGCAGCCTCGACGTGCAGATCTCGCGCCTGCGCAAGCTGATCGAACCCGATCCGGGCAACCCGAGGTTCATCCAGACCGTCTGGGGGCTCGGCTACGTATTCATTCCCGATGGCGTGAAGTAAGGCGCCGCGCATGGCGACCGCCCTCGGCCGCGCGGCCACACGCCTGTTCGGTTCGCTGTTCTGGCGGACCTTCATGCTGATCGCCCTCCTGCTGGCGCTTTCGCTCGGTATCTGGTTCCAGAGCTACCGGCTGTTCGAGCGCGCGCCGCGCGCCCAGCAGATCGCCATGCAGGTGGTCAGCGTGGTCAAGCTCACGCGCGCCGCCCTGCTCTATTCCGACCCCGCGCGGCGGCGCTTCCTGCTGCTCGACCTGGTGCAGAACGAAGGCATCAAGGTCTACCCGCGCGAGAAGGACGACGATTTCTCCCGGCCCACGACCAACCCGTTCCTGACCCAGCTGGTGCAGCAGGAGATCCGCGGCCGGCTCGGCGAGGACACCGTGATCGCCACCACCGTCAACGACATTCCCGGCGTGTGGGTCAGCTTCGAGATCGAGGGCGACGACTACTGGGTGGCGATCAGCCCCGAGCGCTTCGAGCGCGTGCCCGGCATCCAGTGGCTGTGGTGGAGCATCGCCGCGCTGCTGCTGTCGATCATCGGCGCCGCCTTCATCACCTCGCTGGTCAACCATCCGCTCAAGCGGCTGGCCAACGCGGCGCGCGCCATCGGCGGCGGCGGCGACCCGCCCACGCTGCCCGAGCACGGCGCCAGCGAAGTGGCGCTGGCCAACCACAGCTTCAACCAGATGGTGCGCGACCTGCGCCAGCTCGACGACGACCGCGTGGTCATGCTGGCCGGCATCTCGCACGACCTGCGCACGCCGCTCACGCGGCTGCGGCTGGAGACCGAGATGTCGCCCGTGGACGACGCCACGCGCGAGGCCATGATCGCCGACATCGAGCAGATGGACGCGATCATCGGCCAGTTCCTCAACTACGCCCGCCCCGCGCTGGAAACGGTGGAGCCGGTCGACCTGTCGGCGCTGGTGCAGGACGCGGTGGGCGTCTACGGCGCGCACGACGACGTGCAGGTGCACGTGCGCGCGGGCGAGCCCGTGATGGCGGTGGCCAACCGCATGGAAGTGCAGCGCATCCTCGACAACCTCGTGGAGAACGCGCGGCGCTACGCCAAGGCCGAGGACAACGGCGTGGCGGTGGTCGAGATCAGCACCCGCATCGAAGACAAGGAAGCGGTGCTGACCGTGGCCGACAACGGCAGCGGCGTGCCCGAGGCGCAGCTGCCGCTGCTCACGCGCCCGTTCTACCGGCTCGACGGCGCGCGCAGCGAGGCCAAGGGCGCGGGGCTGGGGATGTCGATCGTCAACCGCATCCTGCAGCGCAACGGCGGCCGGCTGATGCTGGCCAACCGGCCGCCGCCCGAGACCGGGCTGGTGGTGAGCGCATTTTTCCGGCGCGCCTAGCAGCCGTTTCAAGAGGATCCTGGCGTCGTCGCATCGAAGGCCATTTCGCCGTGCCCCGCGCGGGCATCGCGAAATGGCCTTCCGCATTTCCGCCCCAGCCCTGCGCCCGGAAAACCCGCCGCAAGTGCCCCTCCCCACACCCGCGCCGGCGACTGACAGGTTTTCGACAGCCGCTGATATCAATTTGAAAGGCCTTTGACAGCGGATTGACAGCGCCCCGGAGCAAACTCCCGCCATCAGCCGGACCGCCGCCCACGGCACCGCGCAGCCACGTGCGCGGCCTCCCCGCAAGGCTGACAGAAACCACCACAATCAAGCCGCCGGGACTGACCGGCGGCGCCTGCGAGAGACAGCCACATGTCAAGCTCCACGTCCCAGCAGCACGGGTTCCGTACCGTGTTCCGCGTTGTCAGCGGCAACTTCCTGGAAATGTACGATTTCATGGTGTACGGCTTCTACGCCGCCGCCATCGCCAGGACGTTCTTCCCGAGCGGCAACGAATTCGCTTCCCTGATGCTTTCGCTCGCGACCTTCGGCGCGGGCTTCCTGATGCGCCCGCTCGGCGCGATCGTGCTGGGCGCCTACATCGACCACCACGGCCGCCGCAAGGGCCTGATCCTGACGCTGGTGCTGATGGCGTGCGGCACCTTGCTGATCGCCTGCGTGCCGGGTTATGCCTCGATCGGCGTGGCCGCGCCGCTGCTGGTGCTGGCCGGGCGCCTGCTGCAGGGCTTTTCCGCCGGCGTCGAACTCGGCGGCGTGTCGGTCTACCTGGCGGAAATCGCCCAGCCCGGCAAGAAGGGCTTCTACGTGGCCTGGCAGTCGGCCAGCCAGCAGGTCGCGGTGATCTTCGCCGGTCTGCTGGGCGTGGCGCTGCACGCGCTGCTGTCGCCCGAGCAGATGGGCGAATGGGGCTGGCGCGTGCCGTTCGTGATCGGCTGCCTGATCGTGCCGTTCCTGTTCCTGATCCGCCGCTCGCTGGAAGAGACCGAGGAATTCAAGGCGCGCAAGCACCGCCCGAGCGTGGGCGAGATCTACCGCTCGATGGCCGCCAACTGGCGCATCATCGTGGCCGGCTGCCTGCTGGTGGTGATGACCACGGTGTCGTTCTACATGATCACGGCCTACACGCCGACCTTCGGCAAGACCGTGCTCAAGCTCGACGACGTGGACAACCTGATCGTCACCATGTGCATCGGCCTGTCCAACTTCATCTGGCTGCCGCTGATGGGCGCCGTGTCGGACCGCGTGGGCCGCAAGCCGATGCTGATCCTGTTCACCGTCCTCACGCTGGCCACGGCCTATCCGGCGGTATCGTGGCTGGTGGCCGAGCCGTCGTTCGGCCGCCTGCTGATGGTGGAGCTGTGGCTGTCCTTCCTGTACGGCGGCTATAACGGCGCGATGGTGGTGGCGCTGACCGAAGTGATGCCGCCGGCGGTGCGCACGGCCGGCTTCTCGCTGGCGTACAGCCTCGCCACGGCGCTGTTCGGCGGCTTCACGCCGGCGATCTCCACCTACCTGATCCACAGCACCGGCAACAAGGCCGCGCCCGGCCTGTGGCTGATGTTCGCCGCCGCGTGCGGGCTGGCCGCCACGCTGACGATCTTCCGCGCCGGCCGGCAGCAGGCCTACGTGGAAGCGGCCGGCAAGGCCGCCTGAACACGGCCGCCATGCGGCACCGGCGCGCCGGCCGCGCGCCGGTGGAGTAGACTTCCGATGCCGGCCGGCCTGGCCTGTGCGATGCCCCTGCATGGCACGCGCGGCGCGTGTCCCGGCTGACATGGCGCCGCAACATGCGGCGGCCACCATCGTTGGCCGGCGCGCATGGCCGGTGCGCGCCGGCGCCACCCCGGGCTATCGGGCTCTTTGAGATTTTCAATTAGCCCGGCCTCCGGGGATGACGCATAATCCATGTTCGTTGCGCTGCTGTTCTGCCCCCCGGCGGATGGCGGCGCGAGCGTCTCTCCTCAACCGCATCCAGGAGCAGTCTATGAAGACCGTTGGTGACAAGATCGAAGCCTTCCACGTCGTCGGTGTCAAGCCGGGTTTCAACAACCATGAAGAGAATGGCCAGTCGGCATTCGAAGACATCACCGAGAAGTCGTTCGAAGGCAAGTGGAAGATCATTTACTTCTACCCGAAGGACTTCACCTTCGTGTGCCCGACCGAAATCGTTGCCTTCGCCAAGCTCAACGGCGACTTCGCCGACCGCGACGCGATCGTGCTGGGCGGCTCGACCGACAACGAATTCGTGAAGCTGGCATGGCGCCGTGAACACAAGGACCTGAACAAGCTGGACCAATGGCAGTTCGCCGACGTGACCGGCTCGCTGATCGACCAGCTCGGCGTGCGTGACCACGCCGCCGGCGTCGCCCTGCGCGCCACCTTCATCGTCGACCCGGACAACGTGATCCAGCACGTGTCGGTGAACAACCTGAACGTCGGCCGCAACCCGGACGAAGTCCTGCGTATCCTGGACGGCCTGCAAACGGACGAACTGTGCCCGTGCAACCGCGCCGTTGGCGGCGCCACGCTGTAAGCTTCAGTACGGCTTGCATGCAGCGCAAACTGCCGGTGCCACAAGGCCGGCGGTTTGCGGCGATCTGCGCGCGGGCTACGGCCTGCGTCTCGAAACCCGCCCCGGCGGGTTTTTTGAGCCCCTACCGATAGGAGATTTGTATGGAATTCATCAGCACGATTAAGGGCCTGATTCCCGACTACGTCAAGGACATCCGCCTGAACCTCGACGGCACCATCGCGCGCTCCTCGCTCGAGGGCAACGATGCCGTGGCCGTGGCCCTGGCCGCCGCCTTCGCCGCCAAGAGCCGCGTGCTCGTCGACACGATCCGCAACTCCGGCGTGCTGTCGCCCGAGGAAACCAACGCGGTGCTGACCGCCGCCGCGCTGATGGGCATGAACAACGTCTGGTATCCGTACATCGAGATGGCCGACGACCCCGATCTGGCCAGCCAGCCCGCGGGCCTGCGCATGAACGCGTATGCCACGCACGGCGGCGTGGACAAGCGCCGCTTCGAGATGTACGCGCTGGCCGCGTCCATCGTCGGCAAGTGCCATTTCTGCGTCAAGTCGCACTACCAGCTGCTCAAGAACGAGCAGGGCATGACCGCGCAGCAACTGCGCGACGTGGGCCGCATCGCCGCCGTGATCGTGGCGGCCGCCAACGTGATCGCCGCGGAATAAACTCCCCGCAAAACGCCCCCGCAGCTCGCCACGGGCGGGAAGGCAGGCGCCTTCCCGCCATGTTGGCCACCGCATCGGCCAACATGACGGCCACCGCACCGGCGCCTGTTGCCGGCGCGCCAAGTCGGTAATTCACTGACTGCTTTTGTGCTCCGAAGGGCCTACAATCCAGCAAGGTCACAGCCTTCGCCCCACCATGAGCACCCTGCCTTCGCATACTTCCCCGCGCTTTCGCTACCGTCTTGCCGCCGTGCACGACTGGGGCGACATCGCCGCCGTGACCCAGCAGGCCTACGGGCAGTATGAGCTGGAGATCATGGAGGACTGCCGCGCGTCGTTCCAGCAGGGCATGAAGTCCGTGCTGGCGGCGAACACCTCGGAAATGGAATGGTGGGTGGCGGAGACCGATCACGGCGTCAGCGGCGCCGTGCTGTTCTGCCATCCCGGCGCGACCGTGCCGGTGCTCGACGGCAGCACCGTCACGCTGGCCCTGCCCGAGGCGCGGCTGCTGGCGGTCAGCCCGCAGGCGCGCGGGCTGGGCCTGGGGCGCACGCTGATGCAGGTCTGCATCCAGCGCACGCGCGACATCGGCGCCGGCGCGCTGCTGGTGCGCACCATGCCCGAGATGAAATCCGCCAACCGCCTGTGCCAGCAGATGGGCTTCGTCAAGCGCACCGAGGCCGGCGCGCGCGCGGGCGCGATGGCCCGCCTGATCGACTACGTCTACGCGGTGCCGCCCGAAGGCGCGGCGGCGCCCAAGGGCTGAGCGCGCGCGTCGCTCCTCCGTTTTCCCTCGATCCTTCAGTCCTGCTGCTGCGTGATCGTGCCGCGCCAGATCAGCACCACCGCCTGCGCCACGATGCCTTCCTGGCGCCCCTCGAAGCCGAGCTTCTCGTTGGTCTTGGCCTTGACGTTGCAGCTCGCGGGCGGCAGCCCGAGGTCCTCGGCCAGGTTGGCCACCATGCCGCCGACGTGCGGCGCCAGCTTCGGCGCCTGCGCGATCACCGTCGCGTCCACGTTGCCGATCTCGTAGCCGGCCTCGCGCACGCGCCGGGCCGCCTCGCGCAGCAGCACGCGGCTGTCGGCGCCGGCGAAGCGCGCGTCGGTGTCGGGGAAATGGCGGCCGATGTCGCCCAGGCCGGCCGCGCCGAACAGCGCGTCGGTGATGGCGTGGAGCAGCGCGTCCGCGTCGGAGTGGCCCAGCAGGCCGCGGTCGTGGGGAATGTCCACGCCGCCCAGGATGAGCTTGCGCCCGGGCACCAGGGCATGTACGTCGTAGCCTTGGCCGACACGGATATCGAATGGGGTCATGGAAGCGTCACTCCTTCAGGGACAGGGGTTCGAATGGGCAAGGCGGATCAGGACCGCGCGGCGGCGTCGCCCAGCAGCAGCTCGGCCAGCGCGAAGTCTTCCGGATACGTCACCTTGAAGTTGCGCAGCGAGCCGTTCACCAGGCGCGGATGCAGGCCCAGCCGCTCGATGGCGCTGGCCTCGTCCGTCACCACCGCGCCGGCCGCCAGCGCTTCCTGCAGGGCCTGGCGCAGCACGCCGATGCGGAACATCTGCGGCGTCTGCGCCTGCCACAGGCCTTCGCGCGGCACGGTGGCGCCGATGCGCACCGCCGCGCCCTGGCCCGGCGCGTCGCTGGCGCGCTTGAGCGTGTCGGGCACGGGGATCGCGAGGATGCCGCCGATGGCGGCGTCGGGGCCGTCTTCCTCACCGCCCTCGCCTTCCACCGCGCGCACCAGCGCGTGGATCATGGCGGGCGTCAGGCCGGGGCGCGCGGCATCGTGCACCAGCACCCAGTCGCGCTCGGTGGCGCCGAGCTGCGCCAGGTGATGCAGGCCCGCCAGCACCGAGGCGTGGCGCGTGTCGCCGCCCACGAAGGCGGTATCGAAGCGCAGCCCGGCAAACGTGCCGGCGCCGAAGCGCGACTCCAGCGGCATGTCGTCCGGCGCCAGCACCAGCGCGGTCGCGCTGACGGCATCGCAGGCGGCGAAGGCAGCCAGCGCGTACCAGATCATCGGCCGGCCGGCCACGGTCTGGTATTGCTTGGGCAGGCTGCCGCCGGCGCGGCTGCCGGTACCGGCACAGGGAATCAGGGCAAAGCGGCGGACGGACACGGATGGCGCAAGGAAACGAAGTGGGTGCGCGGGGCACGGGACGCGCGGCAAGGCCAGCGGATGCTGGCCGCCGGGGGGAAGGCGGGCAAACGCGGCTCCTGATGCGCAGCTCTTGGAACGGCTGTTGAAACGTGGATTCGGTGCGCATTCTATAATACGGCCTTCGCTCGCGGACAAACGGGCGATGAAAGCACAATGCCGAAGCGCGACGCCGCCTGCTTCGGCACGGATTGCATGCAGCGACACCCCGCCCGCGATGCCGGCGGGGTGTCGCTGCTGCGCGGCCCGCGCTTTCTCGTTCGTCTTGCCGCCGTCCTGCGTTCGTTTCGCGTTCGTTTCGCGTTCGTTGTGTGGCCCGTTGTGTAGCCCGCCGCGTGCCCGCCGTGCGTTGTGCGTGGCGCCGCATGCGTGCGTCACATGTGTCCACTAACGTGCCCATGCCACCGATGCGCGACGATACGCGCGCGTTTGCTCGATTGCCCGATTGCCCGTGCCCTGCCGCCCCGGTGTCCCGGTGTCCGTTTGCCGAATGCCCGCCGCAGCAAGGCCTCCGCACCCAACCGCCAGTCCGTACCTGATGCCCGAAGCCAATCGTCCCGTCCCTTTCGCCAGCCTGCCCTTGGTCAAGGCCGGCCTGCGCCACACCATCGCCGGCCTGCCAGGCTCCGCCGACGCGCTGGCGCTGGCCGCCTACGCGCGCCAGCACCGCGCGCGCGTGCCGATGCTGGCGGTGGTCTGCGCCAACGCGACCGACGCGCAGCGGCTGGCCGACGAGATCCCGTGGTTCGCGCCGGAGCTGCGCGTGCGCCTGCTGCCGGACTGGGAAACGCTGCCCTACGACAGCTTCTCGCCGCACCAGGACCTGGTCTCCGAGCGGCTGGCCACGCTGCACGACATCCAGGGCGGCCAGTGCGACATCATGCTGGTGCCGGCGCAGACCGTGCTCTACCGGCTGGCGCCGCCGGCCTTCCTGGCGGCCTACACCTTCTTCTTCAAGCAGGGCGAGCGGCTCGACGAAAACGCGCTCAAGGCGCAGTTCACGCTGGCCGGCTACGAGCACGTCAGCGCGGTGATGCGCCCCGGCGAGTACAGCGTGCGCGGCGGGCTGATCGACCTCTATCCGATGGGCTCCGCGCTGCCCTACCGCATCGACCTGTTCGGCGACGAGATCGAGACCATCCGCGCGTTCGACCCCGACACGCAGCGCAGCCTCTACCCGGTCAAGGAAGTGCGTCTGCTGCCGGGCCGCGAATTCCCGCTCGACGAAGCCGCGCGCACCGCCTTCCGCGGCCGCTGGCGCGAGCTGTTCGAGGGCGACCCGACCAAGTCGCCGATCTACAAGGACATCGGCAACGGCGTGCCGTCGGCCGGCATCGAATACTACCTGCCGCTGTTCTTCGAGCAGACCGCGACCGCCTTCGACTACCTGCCGGCGGGCAGCCAGCTTGCCTTCGTGGGCGACGTGCCCGACGCCATCCGCCGCTTCTGGGCCGACACCACGCAGCGCTACAACTTCATGCGGCACGACCGCGAGCGCCCGCTGCTCACGCCGGCCACGCTGTTCCTCTCCGACGAACAGTTCTTCACCGCCGCCAAGCCGCTCGCGCGCCTAGTGCTGCAGGCGACCAACGACAACACCGCCGCCGCGCCGCTGGCCGAGGCCCTGCCCGACGTCTCGGTCAACCGCCGCGCCGAAGACCCGCTGGTCAACCTCGAGGCGCTGCTGCTCAGGAAGGACCGGCGCGTGCTGATGTGCGCCGACTCCGCCGGCCGGCGCGAGACGCTGATGCAGCTGTTCGGCGAGAGCGGCCTGCGCCCGCTGCCGGTGGACGACTTCGCCGCGTTCCTGGCCGGCGACTCGCATTTCTCCATCGCGGTGGCGCCGCTGCAGAGCGGCTTCGCGCTGCCGGCCGCCGACGGCGGGGCGCCGCTGGCCTTCGTCACCGAGGCCGAGCTCTACGCCGGCGTGGCGCGCCGCACCGGGCGGCGCAAGCAGGAACAGGCCAGCGCGGTCGATTCGATGGTGCGCGACCTGGCCGAGCTCAAGATCGGCGACCCGGTGGTGCACAGCGAGCACGGCATCGGCCGCTACCAGGGGCTGGTGACGCTGGACCTGGGCCAGGGCAACGAGGAATTCCTGCATCTGGACTACGAGAAAGGCAGCAAGCTCTACGTGCCGGTGCACCAGCTGCACGTGATCTCGCGCTACTCCGGCGCCGACCCCGACACCGCGCCGCTGCACTCGCTCGGCTCCGGCCAGTGGGAGCGCGCCAAGCGCCGCGCCGCGCAGCAGATCCGCGACACCGCCGCCGAGCTGCTCAACCTGTACGCGCGCCGCGCCGCGCGCGAGGGCCATGCGTTCCCGCTCTCGCCCAGGGACTACGAGAAGTTCGCCGAGAGCTTCGGCTTCGAGGAAACGCCGGACCAGGCCGCCGCCATCTCCGCGGTGATCGCCGACATGACCTCGGGCAAGCCGATGGACCGCCTGGTGTGCGGCGACGTGGGCTTCGGCAAGACCGAGGTGGCGCTGCGCGCGGCCTTCGTCGCGGTGATGGGCGGCAAGCAGGTGGCCATGCTGGCGCCCACCACGCTGCTGGCCGAGCAGCATTTCCAGAACCTCTCCGACCGCTTCGCCGAATGGCCGGTGCGCATCGTCGAGCTGTCGCGCTTCAAGACCAGGAAGGAGATCGACGGCGCCATCAAGATGATCAACGACGGCACCGCCGACATCGTCATCGGCACCCACAAGATGCTGTCCGACGACGTGCGCTTCCAGCGCCTGGGCCTGGTCATCATCGACGAGGAACACCGCTTCGGCGTGCGCCAGAAGGAGGCGCTCAAGACGCTGCGCGCCGAGGTCGACGTGCTGACGCTGACCGCCACGCCGATCCCGCGCACGCTGGGCATGGCGCTCGAGGGCCTGCGCGACTTCTCCGTGATCGCCACCGCGCCGCAGAAGCGCCTGGCCATCAAGACCTTCGTGCGGCGCGAGGAAGACGGCGTGCTGCGCGAGGCCATCCTGCGCGAGCTCAAGCGCGGCGGCCAGGTCTACTTCCTGCACAACGAGGTCGAGACCATCGAGAACAAGCGCGCCAAGCTCGCCGAGCTGGTGCCGGAGGCGCGCATCGCGGTGGCGCACGGGCAGATGCACGAGCGCGAGCTGGAGCGCGTGATGCGCGATTTCGTCGCGCGGCGCGACAACATCCTGCTGTGCACCACCATCATCGAGACCGGCATCGACGTGCCGACCGCCAACACCATCCTGATCCACCGCGCCGACAAGTTCGGCCTGGCGCAGCTGCACCAGCTGCGCGGGCGGGTCGGGCGCTCGCACCACCAGGCCTACGCCTACATGCTGGTGCACGACGTGGACGGCCTGAGCAAGCTGGCGCAGCGCCGGCTCGAGGCGATCCAGCAGATGGAGGAACTGGGCTCGGGCTTCTACCTCGCCATGCACGACCTGGAGATCCGCGGCGCCGGCGAAGTGCTCGGCGACAAGCAGTCGGGCGAGATCCACGAGATCGGCTTCCAGCTCTACACCGACATGCTCAACGCCGCCGTGAAGGCGCTCAAGGCCGGCAAGGAGCCGGACCTGATGGCGCCGCTGGCGGCCACCACCGAGATCAACCTCGGCACGCCGGCGCTGCTGCCCAGCGACTACTGCACCGACGTGCACGAGCGCCTGTCGCTGTACAAGCGGCTGGCCAACTGCGAGACGGCCGAGCGCGTGGACGACATCCAGGAAGAGCTGATCGACCGCTTCGGCCGGCTGCCGGACCAGGCCCAGGCGCTGATCGAGACGCACCGCCTGCGCATCGCCGCGGTGCCGCTGGGCGTGCGCAAGATCGACGCGAACGAGACCGCCATCAGCATGCAGTTCCTGCCCAACCCGCCCATCGACGCGCTCAGGATCATCGAGCTGGTGCAGAAGAACCGCCACATCAAGCTGGCCGGCCAGGACAAGCTGCGCATCGAAGGCAAGATGGCCGACGTGGCCGTGCGCGCGCAGACCATCAAGCACACCCTGCGGCAACTGGCCTGATCATTGCTCGCTTCCCGGGTCCGCCACGCGGCGGCCCCGGGATGGTGCGCCACGCATGGACCCCGGTCCGCGCGCGGTGTAGCATCACCCGCTTGACACCTTATCCAAAGCCATACCAAAGGCACCCCGCCATGCAAGCCGACACCCTCAGCAAGCCTGCCGACGCCGCCCCCCGCGGCAGCGCCCTCGACTGGATCCAGCGCCTGGTCAGCTACGACACCACCAGCCGCCATTCCAACCTCGGCCTGATCGAGACGGTACGCGACCATTTCCTCGCCAAGGGCCTGCGTCCGCACCTGAGCTACAACCCGCAGAACGACAAGGCCAACCTGTTCGTCACCGTGCCCGCCGCCAACGGCGCCACCAACGGCGGCATCGTGCTGTCCGGCCACACCGACGTGGTGCCGGTGGACGGCCAGAACTGGACCACCGACCCGTTCAAGCCGGTGATGCGCGACGGCCGCCTGTACGGGCGCGGCACCTGCGACATGAAGGGCTTCATCGGCACCAGCCTGGCGCTGCTGCCCACCATCCTGCAGGCCAAGCTGCGCGAGCCGGTGCACTACGCGCTGTCGTTCGACGAGGAAATCGGCTGCATGGGCGCGCCCTACCTGCTGGCCGAGCTGCGCGAGCGCGGCGTGCGCCCGGCCGGCTGCATCGTGGGCGAGCCCACCAGCATGCGCGTGATCGTCGCGCACAAGGGCATCAACGCCTACCGCTGCTGCGTCAAGGGCCAGGCCGCGCATTCGTCGCTCACGCCCAGGGGCGTCAACGCCATCGAATACGCCGCGCGCCTGATCTGCTTCATCCGCGACATCGCCGACGAGTTCAAGGCCAACGGCCCCTACGACCAGGCCTTCGACGTGCCGTTCACCACCGCGCAGACCGGCACCATCCAGGGCGGCATCGCGCTCAACACCATCCCGGCGCTGTGCGAGTTCGTGTTCGAGTTCCGCAACCTGCCCGGGGTCGACCCGGAAGCGATCTTCGCGCGCATCCAGGCCTACGCCAACGACGTGCTGCAGCCGAAGATGCGCGCCGAGCATGCCGACGCGGGCCTGGCCATCAGCAAGATCGCCGCCGCGCCCTCGCTCGACGTGGCCGAGCAGGAAGCCATCACGCAACTGGTGCGCGCGCTGACCGCCGACCGCGACGTCAACAAGGTGGCCTACGGCACCGAGGCCGGCCTGTTCCAGCGCGCCGGCATCCCGGCCGTGGTGTGCGGCCCCGGCGATATCCAGCAGGCCCACAAGCCGGACGAGTACGTCGAGCTGACGCAGCTCGCCGCGTGCGAGTCGTTCCTGCACAAGGTGATCGACAGCCTGCGCGTGAGCTGAGCGGAATCGGCTCCGCGGGGTTGTGGGGCCGGCGGGCGCGCGGACGTTTACAATACGGGTCCTTGCCGCCACGGCGGCCTGCCATTCCGCATCCAACGCCACCCGGCGCGCCGCGCGCGCCCGCATCCACGCCATGCCCCTGATTCTCCAAAGCCTCGCGCCGATCGGCGCCGCCGACCTCGACGCGCTGCGTTCCCTGGCCCAGGCGCCGCAACTGGCCGCGCGCACCGGCCTGGTCGCCGCCGCCGACGACTGCGCGCCGCTCACGCCCGCGCTACGCGAAGCGCTCGACGCCTTCTGCGGCCCGCGCGCCATCGACTGGGCCATCGTGCCGGCCGGGCGCAGGCTGTCGGACTTCAGGCTGGTGGCGATGGACATGGACTCCACGCTCATCACCATCGAGTGCATCGACGAGATCGCCGATTTCTGCGGCCTCAAGGCCGAGGTCTCGGCCATCACCGAGGCCGCCATGCGCGGCGAGATCACCGATTTCAACGAGAGCCTGCGCCGCCGCGTGGCGCTGCTCAAGGGCCTCGACGCCAGCGTGCTGGAGCGCGTCTACGAGGAGCGCCTGCGCCTGTCGCCGGGCGCCGAGAACATGCTGCGGGCCGTGCAGGCGCTGGGCCTGCGCACGCTGCTGGTGTCGGGCGGCTTCGTGCATTTCACCGACAAGCTCAAGCCGCGGCTGGGGCTCGACTTCACGCGCGCCAACACGCTGGAGATCGTCGGCGGCAAGCTCACCGGCCAGGTGCTCGGCGAGATCGTCAACGCCGACGTGAAGGCCCGCACGGTGCGCGAGGTGTGCGCGCAGATCGGCGCCGATCCGGCCCAGGCCATCGTCATGGGCGACGGTTCCAACGACCTCAAGATGATGGCCGTGGCCGGCCTCTCGGTGGCGTTCCGCGCCAAGCCGGTGGTGCGCGCGCAGGCCAGCGTGGCGTTCAACCACGTCGGGCTCGACGGCCTGCTGCAACTGTTCCCGCACTGATTTCCGCGCGTTGATCCGCCCCGCCCCGGGGCGCGCGCAGCCTGCCCTGCCCCGGCGCCCGCCGGGGTTTCCCCTCCGTCCCGCCGCCTGATCGTCCCTGCCCGCCCGCGCGCAGGGCGCCTTGTCACGCACCGTTGCGGGGCAAAATTCTCTCTCCAGGCTTGCAAGTACAAATCGTAATCATTATCATTTGTCTTTTCCAGAATAATCCCGACCCGCCATGCAAGTGCTCGCCGTGCTGCTTGGGTTGGGCGGCGCCTGTGGTTTTTATCTTGCATCGCCCAACCAGCGCCTTCTTTCTCCCCTGCCATCCGCCGCCACCGCCTGGCTGTGCCGGGCAGCGGCAGTAGCCGTCGCCGTGTCGGCCTGGGCATGGAGCACGGCGCAGGGCTGGCCCTGCGCCATTGCCGCGACGCTGGCCACGGTCGGCACCGGCCTGTCGCTGTGGCCGTTCGCGGGCGCCTGCCTCGATGCGCGGCGCCGGCGCCAGGAGCGGCAACCGGCGGGAGCCGCCCGATGACGGCGGCGAGCCTGCGCGGCGCGCGCAAGCCCCGGCCCGGCATGGGCACCAGGTGGCTGGCCGGCACGCTGCTGGGCCTGCCGCTGTCCGTGGCGCTGTGCGCGCTGTCCGTGATGTGGCTGCCGGGCGGCTGGCAGAGCGGCGCCGTCGGCGCCATGCTGGCGTGCCTGCCGCTGTGGGTGGCCATCATCAGCGCCTCGGTGCTGTTCCGCAGCAGCCTGGCCGCGTGGTCGTGGCTGGCGGCCGGCAACGCGGCCGCGTTCGGCGCGCTGTGGGCCTGGCGCCTGCTGGCGGGCGGCGCGGCATGACCCCGCGCAACAGGAGCGACACATGAAAGCCGCCACGCTGCGCCTTTACCAGACCCTGCATACCTGGGTCGGCCTGATGGCCGGCTGGGCCCTGTTCATCGCTTTCTTCGCCGGGGCCATCACGGTCTTCCACGAGGAACTGCACACGTGGCAGTCGCCGGACCGCGCGCTCGCCGACCGCCCGGCGGCGCAGGGCGCCGATCCCGCCGCGCTGGACCATTTCATGCGCGCGCTGGTGGCGGCGCATCCCAGGAGCGCGGAAAGCGCCTACGTCACGCTGCCGACCGTGCACGAGCCCGAGTTCACCGCCTACTGGCTGGACCAGGACGGCAACTGGCAGACCAGCAGCTCCGGCAAGCTCGAAGCCGGCCGGAACACGCCCGGGGACACCTCGCTCGATGCCGCGCACGGCGAGCTGGCGGCGTTCATCGACAGCCTGCACTACACGCTGGGCGTACCGGTGGCGGGCAACTATTTCATGGGCGCGGTCTCGGTGCTGTACGGCCTGGCGCTGGTGTCCGGCGTGCTGCTGCACCTGCCGCGCCTGAAGGCGGACCTGTTCGCGGTCCGGCCCGGGCGCAACCTCAAGCGCTTCTGGATGGACGCGCACAACGTGATCGGCCTGTTCAGCCTGCCCTTCCATCTCGTGTTCGCCATCACCGGCGCCGTGCTGTGCCTGGCGATGGTGCTGATCACGACGTTCAACGTGCTGGCCTTCGACGGCAAGCTGTTCGAGGCGCTGCCGCGCCTGACCACCGCCTCGCCCGAGCTGAAGGCGGCGGGCCGGCCGGCGCCGATGCTGCCGGCGGCCACGCTGATGGAGGCCGCGCGCGCCAGCGCCGGCGCGCGCTTCACGCCGCTGTCGGTACGCTACCAGCACTACGGCGACGCCCGCGCGCTGATCGAGATCCGCGGCAACAGCGCGCGCGCGCTCGGCAACTATGGCTCGGTCTCCGTGCACGCCGCCGCCGGCCAGCCCGACAGCGGCCGCGTGCTCGCGGACCAGACCGCCGGGCGGCGCGACGCCAACCACGCCATCTACAGCGCCATCTACGCCCTGCATTTCGGCACCTACGGCGACCTCGCGCTGCGCCTGGTCTACCTGATTGGCGGGCTGGCCGGCGCCTTCCTGTTCTACTCCGGCAACCTGCTGTGGATCGAATCGCGCCGCAAGACCCGCCAGGCAGAGCAGCCGCGCGTGCACCGCCTGCTGGCGCAGGCCACCGTGGGCGTGTGCATCGGCTGCTGCATTGGCGTGGCCGCGGCCTTCTGCGGCGCGCTGGTCTGGCCCGGGCGCGTAGCCGGCTGGCACTACTTCCCGGTGTTCTTCGCCGCGCTGGCCTGGGCGCTGCTGCGCGCGCCGGCGCGCGCGGCCATCGAACTGCTGTGGGCCGCCGCGGCCGGCGCCGCGCTGGTGCCGGCGGTCAACGCGGCGATGACCGGCGACTACCTGTGGCAGGCGGCGCTGGCCGGCCACTGGGCCGTGGCCGGCTTCGACTTTGGCGCGCTGGCGCTGGCCTGCGGCTTTGCCGTGCTGGCCCTGGCCACGCGCCGGCGCGCGCGCAACGGGCCGCCGCATTCGGTGTGGGCCCTGCCGGCGCGCGGCGACCCCGCCACCGCGGCCAAGGTGGCCAAGGTGCCGGCGTCGCTGGCCGAGCCGTCCTGAGCGCCGCGGCCCCCGCCTTTCATCCGCTTTCGTCGTAGCCATCCAGGCCCGCCAGCGGGCTGGCCTGGCCTCACTTTTCCTAAAGAACCGTCCTTATGCCTTCTCCTCGCCCATCGCAAGGGTGCGCCGCCGCATGCGCGCCCGCTCTCCGGCTCTCGCCTGTCGCCAGCGCGGTGCTGGGCCTGACCGTCGCCTTCGCCGCGCTGCCGGCGCTGGCCCAGGCCGAAGCCACCTTGCCGACCGCCACCGTGTCCGCCTCGCGCGACGCGGAGCCGGCCAAGGTCGAACGCGTGAGCGGCGGCGCGCTGGGCGACCGCAAGCCGGTGGACACGCCGTTCTCCGTGGTCGGCGTCACCAGCGAGGAGATCCAGGAGCGCATGGCGCAGACCGCCAACGACGTCTTCAAGTACGACCCGTCGGTATCCATCCTGGGCGACAACACGCGCACCGAGAATTCGTATTTCGCCGTGCGCGGCATGCGCGTGGACCCGCTCAACGGCACCAAGGTGGACGGCCAGAATTTCGTGGCCTGGGACACCGAACTGCCGCTGGAGCCGTTCGAGCAGGTGGAACTGCTCAAGGGCCTGTCCGGCTTCATGTACGGCTTCGGCACGCCCGGCGGCATCGTCAATTACGTGGTCAAGCGCCCCACCGACACGCTCTATCGCCAGTTCACCTTCGGCTACCAGGCCAACAACATCTGGAGCGAGAAGCTCGACCTCGGCGGCCGCTTCGGCGTCGACGACCGCTTCGGCTACCGCATCAATGCCGTCAACGAGGAAGGCAACTCGGTGGACCCGAACGTGCGCGTGCGCCGCCAGGTCTTCTCGCTGGCCACCGACTTCCGCATCACGCCGGACCTGACCTGGTCGGCCGACGTCATGTACTGGAAGCGCAAGACCAGCGGCACGCTCTTCGGCATGTCCTTCGCGCCCGGCGTGGACGTGCCCGGCGCCAGCAAGGTCGCGCGCAACATCGTGCAGCCCTACTCCTCGCACGAGACCGACACCACCACCGTGGGCACCGGCCTGGACTACCGCATCAACGACGCCTGGAAGGCCAGCTTCAAGTACCGTTTCGCGCGCGAGAACCGCCTGAACGCGGACAGCTTCCTGTTCGTCGAGGACGCCGCCGGCAATTTCTCCGACACGCAGTACCGCTGGAAGACGGCCTACTACTACCAGGCCTACGACGCGATGGTGCAGGGCAAGTTCGACACCGGCGGCATCAAGCACGAGGTGGTGGCCGGCGTCGGCTACCAGACCCAGGTGCGCGAGCTGGATTCCGGCCTCGGCGGCAACGGCATCTACCTCGGCGAGAGCAACCTGTACAACCCGGTGCCGCTGCCCGAGCAGGCCGGCGTGGGCAAGGACTACGTGCCCTACCGCGACTACAAGATCACGCAGAAGTCGCTCTACCTGAGCGACACCATCCAGTTCACGCAGCGCTTCTCGGTGCTGGCCGGCCTGCGCTACACCGACTTCGCCCAGAGCAGCTACGACACCTCGGCCCAGACCACCTCGCGCTACAAGGCCAGCCCGGTCTCTCCGACGGTGGCGCTGATGTACAAGACCGACGACTTCTCCACCGCCTACTTCAGCTACGTGCAGGCGCTGGAGCAAGGCGGCTCGGCCGGCATCACCAACGCCAACTACCCGGCCGTCTACGGCCCGCTCAAGAGCAAGCAGTACGAGATCGGCTTCAAGACCGAGCGCCGCGACTGGGGCGCCAACGTGGCGCTGTTCCGCGTGGACCGCGGCTACGAGTACACCAACACCGCGAACGTGTTCGTGCAGGACGGCACGCAGCGCTTCACCGGCCTGGACACCAGCGGCTGGCTGCGCATCGCGCGCGACGTGCGGCTGCTGGGCGGCGTGATGTGGCTCAACGCCAAGGCGCACGGCGTGGACGATCCCGCCATCGACGGCAACCGCGTGTACGCCACGCCGCGCTACATCGCCACCGCCCGCGTCGAGTACGACACGCCGTTCCTGCGCGGCCTGACGCTGTCGGCCGGTGCCAAGATCACCGGCGACATGTACGTGAACTCGGCCAACACGCAGAAGGTGCCGTCCTACACCACCGTGGACCTGGGCGCGCGCTACCTGACCAAGGTCGCCGGCAAGGCGGTGACGCTGCGCGCCGGCGTCAACAACGTGGCCGACAAGCGCTTCTGGACCACCACCTACGACGGCTTCGTGCTGCCGGGCGCCTCGCGCACCTTCCTGGCCAACGCCAGCGTGCAGTTCTGACCGCGCTGCCGGCGCCTTCCGCGCGCGCCATGAAAAACGGCCCCGCCGAAGCCTCGGCGGGGCCGTTTTCGCATGCGCGCCGGACTCAGGCGCGCAGCGTCGCTTCCATCGCCGCGCGCAGGTCGGCGATCAGGTCGCGCGTGTCCTCCAGGCCGATGTACAGGCGCACCAGCTCGCCCGTGCCTTCCCAGCCGGCCGGCGGCCAGCTGCCCGCCGGCCGCATGGTCTGCACGTGGTACGGCACCGCCAGGCTGTGCGCGCCGCCCCAGGACCAGCCGATGGCGAACAGGCGCAGCGCCTCGACGAAGGCGTCGACCTGCGCGCGCGTGTAGCGCTCGCGCAGCACGATCGAGAACAGGCCGCTGGCGCCGGTGAAGTCGCGCCGCCAGAACTCGTGCCCCGGGCAGTCGGGCAGCGCCGGGTGCAGGACCTTGGCCACTTCCGGGCGCCGGCACAGCCATTCGGCCACCTCGCGCGCGGCGCGGTCGTGCGCGGCCAGCCGCACCGGCATGCTCGGCAGCGAGCGCAGCACCAGGTAGCAGTCGTCGGCGGACACGCCCCAGCCCATCAGCATGCGGGAGCGCCTGATGCGGTCGTGGAGCTTGTCGTCGCGGGTCAGCACCGCGCCCATCAGCACGTCGCTGCCGCCCGACTGGTACTTGGTCAGCGCCTGCACCGAGATGTCGATGCCCTTGTCGAACGGCCGGAAATACACGCCGGCCGACCAGGTATTGTCGATGGCGGTGAGCACGCCGCGCGCGCGCGCCGCGGCCACGATGGCTTCGGTGTCGGGGATTTCCATCGTCACCGAGCCGGGCGACTCCATCCAGATCAGCTTCGTGTTCTGGCGGATCAGGCCCGCGATGCCGGCGCCGATCATCGGATCGTAGTAGCGCACCGACACGCCGAAATCGCGCGCCAGCCATTCGCCGTGCTCGCGGTTGGGGCCGTAGACGTTGTCGGGCACCAGCACGTCGTCGCCCGACTTGACCAGCGCGAAATACACCTGCGAGATCGCCGCCAGGCCGGACGGCAGCAGCAGCGTGTGGCGCGCGCCCTCGATCAGCGCCAGATGCTGGCACAGCGCCTCGCTGGTGGGCGTGGCGTGCAGGCCGTAGCGCCAGTAGGTGGTGGCGCCGTCGCCGTGCGCGCGCAGCTCCGCGAGGTTGCGGAAGACCACGGTGGAGCCCCGGTGCGTGGGCGGCGAGAACGAGGCGAAGCCGGGCGCGAGGTCCAGCTCCGGCTGGACGGCCACGGTTTGCAGGAAGGCGGGTTGGGGAGCGGGCTGAGAAGCGGAGGGCTCCGGCGGCTGGCGGTCGGACACGATGGTTCCTTGTCTGGCGATGACTCGATAAGCATTCGAGCTTACCAGCATTCGGGCGCGCGTTGGCCCGGGGTGCCTTCTTCGCCTCCGCCCGCGCCCGGCTGGCTAGTGGTCGGAGATCGACGACTTCGGCGGCGGCGGCGCGTAGGTGATGCCGCTGCCGGGCCTCATGTCGAACGGCGGGATCACCAGCACGCCGAGCGGCCGGATCATGAAAGGCAGCACGATGGCCGGGTTGGCCGGGTCGGTCCAGTTGCCGCGCACCGCGCCGGTGGCGTCGATGGCGCCCTCCCAGTTGCCGGTCACGTGGGTGCCGTCGCTGGATTCTTCCATGAGGAAGCCGCCGTTCTCGTATTCGCCGGCCAGCAGGCGCACGCCGCCGCCGCCCGCGCTGTATTCGCCGTGCACGCTGTCGCGCTCGTCCGGCTTGGGGCCGATGCGCAGGCGCACCGGCTGGTCGCCCAGCGTGCCCACGTAGACCGGCAGCGAAGCGTATTCAGGGCGCGGCGCGAGCGGCCGGGGCGCGCCCGTGGAAAGCTGCGCGCCGCGCTTCGCCTCGCCGTCGCGGATCGCCTGGTTGATGCCGAAGCCCTTGCCGTCGCCAGCGGGCGGCACCGTGGACAGCTCGGTGCCGCCGGCGGCCAGCGCGGCGCCGGCCAGCATGGCCGCGGCCATGCCGGCCGCCAGCGGCAGCCGGGCGCGGAACGATCGGTTCGCGGGACGACGCACTGCCGCTGCCTCAGATGCGCTCGAAGATGGCCGCGATGCCCTGGCCGCCGCCGATGCACATCGTCACCAGCGCATAGCGGCCCTGCACGCGCTGCAGCTCGTACAGCGCCTTGACCGTGATCAGCGCGCCGGTGGCGCCGATCGGGTGGCCGAGCGAGATGCCGGAGCCGTTCGGGTTGACCTTGGCCGGATCGAGGCCGAGCGCCTTGGTCACGGCGCAGGCCTGCGCGGCGAACGCCTCGTTGGCTTCGATCACGTCGAGGTCCGCCACGCTCAGGCCGGCGCGCGCCAGCGCCTTCTTCGTGGCCGGCACCGGGCCGATGCCCATCGTCTTCGGGTCCACGCCGGCGTGCGCGTAGGACACCAGGCGCGCCAGCGGCTTGAGGCCGCGCTTCTCGGCCACGCCGCGCTCCATCAGTACCACGGCCGCGGCGGCGTCGTTCAGGCCCGAGGCATTGCCCGCGGTGACGGTGCCGTTTTCCTTGACGAAGACCGGCTTGAGCTTGGCCATGTCGTCGATGGTGACGTCGTGGCGCACGTGCTCGTCGGTGTCGAAGGTCACGTCGCCCTTGCGGGACTTGAGCGTGATCGGCAGGATCTGGTCCTTGAAGTGGCCGGCGCGGATGGCCGCCGAGGCGCGGCGGTGCGACTCCAGCGCGGTCTCGTCCTGCTGGCCGCGGCTGATGTCGTATTCCTTGGCCACGTTCTCCGCCGTCACGCCCATGTGGATGCTGTGGAACGGGTCGTGCAGCGCGCCGAGCATCATGTCGAGCAGCTTGGCGTCGCCCATGCGCGCGCCCCAGCGGGCCGACTGCGCCAGGTACGGCGCGCGGCTCATGCTCTCGGCGCCGCCGCCGATGGCCACGTCGGTGTCGCCCAGCAGAATGGTCTGCGCGGCGCTCACGATGGCCTGCAGGCCCGAGCCGCACAGGCGGTTGACCGTCAGCGCGGGCGCGTCGATGCTCACGCCGCCCTCCACCGCCGCCACGCGCGACAGGTACATGTCGCGCGGCTCGGTCTGGATGACGTTGCCGAACACCACGTGGCCGACCTCGTCGCCGCCGACCTGCGCGCGGGACAAGGCCTCGCGCACGACCAGGGCGCCCATCTGGGTCGGGGAAAAATCCTTCAGGCTGCCGCCGAAGGTACCGATCGCGGTCCGGACGCCGCTCACCACCACCACTTCACGTGTCATCTTGTGTCTCCTGGGCTGATGTTGCAGCGCACAGTATAGCGGCGCGCCGGGCAAAACGAACGACCGTACTTTTACCTAAGCCTCGCCGGGCGGGTCAGACCTCGCCCCACAGGTCGTGGCCGTCGGCGCCGGTGATCTTGACCTCGACGAACTCGCCGGCCTTGTAGCGCTGCCCCGCGCCCGCCGGCGGATCGATATAGACCAGCCCGTCGATCTCCGGCGCATCCGCGGCCGAGCGGCCGATGCCGCCATCCTGGTTGACCTCGTCCACCAGCACGCGCAGCGTCTGCCCCACCTTGCGCTGCAGGCGGCGCGCCGAGACTGCCTCCGCCACCTCCATGAAGCGCGCGCGGCGCTCCTCGCGCACCTCGTCCGGCAAGGCGCCCGGCAGGTCGTTGGCGGTGGCGCCGTCCACCGGCGAATAGGCGAAGCAGCCCACGCGGTCCAGTTCGGCCTCGGCGATGAAGTCCAGCAGCGTCTGGAACTCCGCCTCGGTCTCGCCGGGGAAGCCGGCGATGAAGGTGCTGCGGATGGTCAGCTCCGGGCAGATCTCGCGCCACGCGCGGATGCGGTCCATCGTTTTCTCGGCATTGGCCGGGCGCTTCATGCGCTTGAGCACGTCCGGGTGCGCGTGCTGCAGCGGCACGTCCAGGTAAGGCAGCACGTGGCCCTGCGACATCAGCGGAATGATCTCGTCCACGTGCGGGTACGGGTACACATAGTGCAGGCGCACCCAGGCGCCGTAGCGGCTCGCCAGCTCGCCCAGCGCCGCCACCAGCTCGGTCATGCGCGTCTTGAGCGGGCGGCCGTCCCAGAAGCCGGTGCGGTACTTCACGTCCACGCCGTAGGCGCTGGTGTCCTGCGAGATCACCAGCAGTTCCTTCACGCCCGACTTGAACAGGTTCTCCGCCTCCAGCATGACCTCCGCCACCGGGCGCGACACCAGGTCGCCGCGCATCGACGGGATGATGCAGAACGAGCAGCGATGATTGCAGCCCTCGGAGATCTTCAGGTAGGCGTAATGCTTGGGCGTGAGCTTGATGCCGGCCGGCGGCACCAGGTCGGTAAACGGATCGTGCGGCTTGGGCAGGTGCGCGTGCACCGCCTGCATCACCTCGCCCAGCGCGTGCGGGCCGGTCACGGCCAGCACCTTGGGATGCACCGAGGTAATCATGTCCTCGCCATTGGCGTTCTTCTTCGCGCCCAGGCAGCCGGTCACGATGACCTTGCCGTTCTCGGTCAGCGCCTCGCCGATGGCGTCCAGGCTCTCCTGCACCGCCTCGTCGATGAAGCCGCAGGTATTGACCACCACCAGGTCCGCGCCGTCATAGGTGCCGCTGATGGCGTAGCCCTCGGCGCGCAGCTGGGTGATGATCTGCTCGGAGTCGACCAGGGCTTTCGGGCAGCCCAGGCTGACGAACCCCACATTCGGAATACGGTCTTTGTTGGTCGTTGATTCTGCAGGGTTTTTCACGGTTACTTCCAGATGTGGGGCGGGCCGGGCGGGACATGGCCGCCGGGCCGTACGAAGCCAATCGCGCATTTTAACCGTTCGCCGGCGTTTGCCGGCGGCTAAGGCCACACATCTCCATTCACCCGAAGTCTCTCCCCATTTGACGCCTAAGAAGTCGTTTCAAAATGGAGCGAAGCGGTCCTGGCTAAGGCCGAGCAGGGAATTCGGTGATCCGCCTGCGCAGCGACGCGCCCTGCAAGGGTGCGGCCGCAGACAGTACAAGTGGTACTTGCCGTGCCGCGCAACGATGCCAGGACCCTTTTGAAACGGCTTCTAGAGCCTCACGGCCGTGAGGCCGTGCACCCACCCTCCCACTTGCGAACAGCTGAAATCGTTCGAGACTCCACTTCGACGGCAGCCACCAAGCTGGTGACTGCTCTTGCACCTGCGACAGATCGCTTGCCAGTCCCTACGAAAAGCTACTCTTAATTAACATTAACATTATGCCAATGCCATATCAGCGAGCGCCGGTTCCTTTTTTGTTCTTGCCGTACCGAACTATGGCCAGATCGGGCAGCCACAAGCAGCATGTTTGCCGAGGGGCGGTTGCCCAGCTCCAATGCCATATGCACATTGCTTTTCTGCCTCACGCTCGTCAGGGAGCCCGTAATCGGGACAGGGTCCACTGGTCCACTATCTCAGTTCACTCATGCCGACGTCAGCCGTCGGCGGATATGCAGCCCCTTATGCGCCTCCTCACCGATACCCTCTATTGCAGGCTCAGTTCCAGCCCTCCTTTGCAGTCCACCAATGCCAAGTATTTCTGCCCGCCTTTGCGGAATGCAATGCTCGACAGCGTGGAGTCATACACCGAGCCGGGGACAAATTCGATATCGTCAGCTCCTTTTCCGTTGCGGATAAAATAATCGCGTACGGCTGATTCATAAAACTGCGGAGTCGCATCTGGGCAAGTCCCCATATTACCATCATAGTGGCGCAACCCTATTACAAATGGGACCAAGAAGATCGCCAACACAGCAGCAACCAGGACACCGACAAGAGCAACCCCCATCCGATTTAATATTTTCAATATTATTTTCATTTGCTATAAATAAATTATCCACATAAGTATAAAATAAACAAATAAAATAATATCCCTCCCCCGAAGAAGAACTTTTGCTTCTCTATTTCTTACCAGGACCGGGCGGGGGATCCTTCGGTGTGGGATACTTGATCGGCGGCATCGATTGGTTACTCAAAGGACCATCGAATTCGAGCAGAGCGGCTCCAGTGAATTCGATGGTGTAGTCAGTATGGCCAAAGGTATCGCCAATCCAGCGAAGGAAGGTAGTCAGAGCCTCCTGATAAAATTTGCGCACATTCGGGTCCGCATCGTAGCGATCCGGATTCAGGGTGTAGCGCCCCCTGAACGAATAGTGACCGTTTTCCGTAACGGTTACGATGCCGTCGATTCGACCGGAAACCCGACCAAGCGTACCGCCGACCCAACCATTCTGCAGCATTGGCTCGAAGGTATTGTATGAAAAGGGCACGTTGATGGCATATTGACCGGGTGTGCGGTTCAATTGCACAAGGGCTTTGAAATCACCATGAATTCTATCGAGTGCGAGAGAAAGCTGCAGACCTTCGACCGGGACGCGCACGCTCTGGCCACCACCGTCAATCCAGTGCCACAACGCCTTGATTGGTAGCAGCGGATTACCATACCAGCTTCGCCCTGGATCCGCTGAGGTCAAGCGGCCATTTGCCTGCCATTGATACAACCCCGCGAGTTCGGCCACGAAATTTGGGCGCATGGCCTGCTCCAATGTCAGACCATATTGCGAACCACCAACGATATCCAGCGAGTGAGCCGCCATGTGATCAGTAAACTCGCCCCACGAGCGAATCTGCCCCCACGCAAAGGGACCAGGTCGGCCACTCAAGCCCTTGCAGAATTCCTCAAGGACGCCTTGAGGGTTACCCAATTGGGCCTGGTCAAAAACCTTCACGCCGTTGTACATTAAGCCGTAGGCCAACTGCGCCGGATTAGTAGGAGGCGAACCCGGGGGTGGCATGACGGGCGAGGTACCGCTGCTACCAGTACCCCAAAATGGATCACCTTGTGGCGGATTTGCATAGACCGTGACGGTCGGGAGAGTACCAATATCAATTGACATGAAATTTCTCAGCAATAATTGAATTCGATATAGAGAAACAAAAATCCGTCTAAATCCACCTTGACAGGCATGAACCCACTGAACAAGCAGAGGCTGCCTGTTCACGTCGCCCGGCCCGAGCTAGGAAAAATCTCTTCGCTCCGACGCGCGCAACGCGACGGACTGGCCTCTCCACTCCAACCACGCACCTCTCTTGACTTTCTTGATTCCCCTTATCCCCAATCGAGTCAATAATGGCATCTCCAGTCATGGATTAACAAGAGACAGCCGTGCACAATGGGACAGCATACCGATTCTGCAATCGCGATAAAATCGGCCAACTCCTAATCCGACCATCTTATTTTTGTTACCGGAATTAAATATGAATTAATTATTTTTATGGAACCAATTCAACGGTAATTTGACTTCGGAAAAAACTTAGGTATATTCCGAAGTTCACAAAAATCTCAGCGCCCTGAGTCGATAAGATCACAGAGAACAGTCTTCGCACCCGATGGATTCTTCCGCACTCACTAGGTGCCGCTTTTGGGTTGCTGAGCACACGCTGACATCCAGAGTGCTGCAGTAACGCTCCGCCTATGTGACGCCGGAGGTAGTTAGCTAGCGTCGTGCTGGAGGTGGGACGGCGCCGTGACAGTAGTGAGCTGACACGCAGGCTGTGGGAGTGGGAACATTGCGGACCGTGTCGAACGGCTGATGGAAAGCGAACTCGCTCCGCAATATCAGGGGTTCGAATCGGAATGACGGCGAGACTATGCTATGGGGAGAAATACTAAGCAAACATCACTTTAACGATGACGATGCTGGCAAGGGCGCCACAGCATTTTCTATCACCCCACGTATTTCCCTCGAATCCTGCATGCGCCGGATCGCGTCATGCAGTTCGGCGGCCTGCGGCCAGGTCCGCTTCAGGTAGCTGAGCCACAGCTTGACGCGGCCGTGCTCATGGCAGGAGGCGATGCGGTCCTGCAGTTTCTTCAGGTAGTCGGCGATATGGCGGAGCACCAGCGGCCATTCCTCGCCGCAGGGCGAGCGCTCCATGCGCCCGCGTATGCGCAGGGCCAGGAAGGGATCGGACACGGCGCCGCGCCCGATCATCACGTCGGTGCAGCCGCTCACGGCCCGGCATCGCTCCCAGTCGTCCACGGTCCAGACGTCGCCGTTGGCGATGACGGGCACGTCCACCGCGTCATCGATGCGCGCGATCCATTCCCAGTGGGCCGGGGGCCGGTAGCCGTGGTCGCGCGTGCGGGCATGCACGACGATGGAGGCCGCGCCGCCTTCGGCCAGCGCGGTGGCGCAGTCGATGGCCAGCGAAGTGTCGGACACGCCCAGCCGCATCTTGGCGGTCACGGCGATGCCGGCGGGCACCGCGGCGCGGACCGACGACACGATGCGGTTGAGCAGGCCGGGGTCCGCCAGCAGCATGGCCCCTCCGCCGTGCCGGTTGACGACCTTGGCGGGACAGCCGAAGTTGAGGTCGAGGCCGTGCGGCGACAGCGCCGCGGCCTGGGCGGCATTCCGCGCCAGCCATTCGGGATCGCTGCCGAGCAACTGGATCACCATCGGCGTGCCGCCGGGCGTGCGGGCGCCGTGCAGCACCTCGGGCGTGTCCCGCTCGTAGACGCGCCCGGGCAGCAGCGAGCCCGTCACCCGGACGAACTCGGAGACGCACCCGTCATAGCCGCCCGCGGCGGTCAGCACGTCGCGCAGGACGTAGTCGGCAAGCCCCTCCATCGGGGCGAGGAAGAGCCGGCTCATGTGGGAGTGGGCGCGCAGCCGCTGCCCTTGCCCCGGCGATACGCCGGCGCCGCGGAAAACGCGAAACCGGGCGCCTGGACGGGCTCGGCCTGGGCGGCATGTGCTGCGGGAATGGCTCGGATTTCGGAGGGCATCGGGATTGGCGCTGCGCGGACGATCACGCAGATGAATCGCCACATTCGGGAGAGGCAGCCGCCGCGATCGTTGCTGGCGCTGCCCGGACCGGCGTGATTCTAACCGATCCCCCGGCGGCGGACTTCGGCGCGGGCCGTGGGGAGCCATTGCGAGATCGTAGCGCATACGCTACAGTCTGGCCATGTTCGAGATCCGGACCACGACCACCTTCGACGCCTGGTTCGCCGGGCTGCGCGACCGGCAGGCCCGGATCCGCATACAGGTCCGCATCGACCGCCTGGAGCACGGAAACCCCGGCGATGCCAAGCCTGTCGGCGGCGGCATCAGCGAAATGCGCATCGACCACGGGCCCGGTTACAGAGTCTATTTTCAGCAACGCGGCGCGGTGCTCGTGATCCTGCTATGCGGCGGAGACAAGGCGACACAGCAGGCCGACATCGACAAAGCCCATGCCATCGCCGCACGTCTCGACCTGGAGTAAGCCATGAAAGAATCCACTCGCCCCTGGGACTCCGCCGAACACCTGAAAACGGACGAGGATATGGTCGCCTATTTCGAGGCCTGCCTGGCCGAAGCCGGCGACGATCCCAGTTTCATCGCGCATGCGCTGGGCGTCATCGCCAAGGCGCGGGGCATGTCGAAGCTGGCGCGCGACACGGGGCTGTCGCGCGAGAATCTCTATCGTTCCCTGTCAGGCGAAGGCAACCCCGAATTCAGCACCATCTGGAAGGTGATGCGCGCACTGGGAATCCGTCTGCACGCCGGCCCGGCCTGAGGCCAGCCATTTCGACGATCGTCCGGCCAGCCCTTGCGCGAAAACCTGCCGCCCGTGGCCGGGGCGGAGATGGTGGCAGGCCAGCCGGCAGGCACCCGCCCTACTTCTTCTCCGGCTGATTGAACGGGAACGTGCCGAACATGTTCTTGGCCTGGCTCTGCATCTGTTCCTGCATCTGCACGAACAGGTTCTTGCTCTGCTCGATGTAGTTGCTCATCATCCCCTGCATCATCGGGCCCTGCATGTTCATGAACTGGGACCACATGTCGGGGCTGAACGGCTCGCCCGAGTACAGGCCCTTGGAGTTCTCGGCCAGCTTGCTCTGGATGTCGATGAAGGCCTGGATGTTCTTCTCCAGGTAGGTGCCCATCATGCCCTGCATCGCATGGCCGTAGAAGCGGATGATCTGCGAGAGCATCGCGCTGGAGAACATCGGCACGCCGCCGGTCTCTTCTTCCAGGATGATCTGCAGCAGGATGCTGCGCGTGAGCTCGTCACCGGACTTGGCGTCGATCACCTTGAAATCCTCGGTGTCCATCACGAGCTGCTTGACGTCCGCCAGCGTGATGTAGGTGCTGGTCTGCGTGTCGTAGAGCCGGCGATTTGGATACTTCTTGATCAGTCGCTCTGCGCCTTTCTTGGTGGTAGCCATCGGTGCTCTATCCTTTTATCGTCGCTGTTGCATGCTGCTGCACCGCATGCTGTGCGGTGCGCAATCGGGGGAACCGCCAGCGGGGGATACAACGTGTTGACCTGCAACGCATGATCTATTTTGGTGCGGGCATGCCGCTGCCCTGATTCTATGCCCAACAAGGCACTATTGAAAGCCGGCGCGTTTAAGGAAAACCCGCACGGGGCAATGGATTGCGGGAATTCCCGGGGGAAGGCCGCGGTTTCCGGCGCAGCATTGATGCGGTGCGGGCAATGCAACGCAATATCGGCGCCGGAAAAGAAAAGGCCCTCCGCAGAGGGCCCTGGCACTGGCAGGCCGCCCCGGCAGCGAGGCGGTCCCGCGCTCAGCCCATGTGCAGGCCGCCGTTGAGCGAGAAGTCCGCGCCGGTGGCGAAGCCCGACTCGTCCGAGGCCAGCCACGCGCAGATCGACGCGATTTCTTCCGGGCCGCCGAGGCGCTTGACCGGAATCGTGCCGACGATCTTGTCGAGCACGTCCTGGCGGATCGACTTGACCATGTCGGTGGCGATGTAGCCCGGCGACACGGTGTTGACGGTCACGCCCTTGGTCGCCACTTCCTGCGCCAGCGCCATCGTGAAGCCGTGCAGGCCCGCCTTGGCGGTCGAGTAGTTGGTCTGGCCGAACTGGCCTTTCTGGCCGTTGACCGACGAGATGTTGATGATGCGGCCGAAACCGCGGTCGGCCATGCCGTCGATGACCTGCTTGGTCACGTTGAACAGCGACGTCAGGTTGGTGTCGATCACGGCGTCCCAGTCGGCGCGCGTCATCTTGCGGAACACCACGTCGCGCGTGATGCCGGCGTTGTTGATGAGGACGTCGACCTCGCCGACCTCGGCCTTGACCTTGTCGAAGGCGGCCTTGGTCGAATCCCAGTCGGCCACGTTGCCCTCGGACGCGACGAAATCGAAGCCCAGGGCCTTCTGCTGCTCGAGCCACCTTTCGCGGCGCGGCGAATTGGGGCCGCAGCCGGCCACCACCTTGAAGCCTTCCTTGGCCAGGCGTTGGCAGATGGCCGTTCCGATGCCGCCCATGCCACCCGTTACGTATGCGATGCGCTGAGTCATATCTACTCCTTGATGGCTAGTTGTTATTAGGCCGGCGGCGGGAAAGCCATCTCGCCGCCGGCACACCCCTCTGAGCGGCCGGGCGCGGCATGCCGCGCCCGGCCATCGCTTTGCTTACCGGCGTTCCACCGCTCGCGCTCTGTTACTGGCGTTCCACCGCCAGCGCCACGCCCATGCCGCCGCCGATGCACAGCGAGGCCAGGCCCTTCTTCGCGTCGCGGCGCTTCATCTCGTGCAGCAGCGTGACCAGCACGCGGCAGCCGGACGCGCCGATCGGGTGGCCGATGGCGATGGCGCCGCCGTTGACGTTGACCTTGGAGGTGTCCCAGCCCATCTGCTGGTGCACGGCCAGGGCCTGCGCGGCGAAGGCTTCGTTGATTTCCATCAGGTCGAGCTCCCCGACGCTCCAGCCGGCGCGCGACAGGCAGCGCTTGGAGGCCGGCACCGGGCCCATGCCCATCACCTTGGGATCGACGCCGGCGGTGCCGTAGGCGCGGATGGTGGCCAGCGGGGTCAGGCCGAGCTCCTTGGCCTTGGCGGCGGACATCACCACCACGGCGGCGGCGCCGTCGTTCAGGCCCGAGGCGTTGGCCGCCGTCACCGTGCCGGCCTTGTCGAAGGCGGGCTTGAGGCCGGACAGGCCGTCCAGCGTGACGCCGTGGCGCACGTATTCGTCGGTGGCGAACAGCACCGGGTCGCCCTTGCGCTGGGGAATCGGCACCGGCACGATTTCCTCGGCGAACCTGCCGGCCTTCTGCGCGGCCTCGGCCTTGTTCTGCGAACCGACCGCGAATTCGTCCTGGGCCTCGCGCGTGATGCCGTATTCCTTGGCCACGTTCTCGGCGGTGACGCCCATGTGGTACTGGTTATAGACGTCCCACAGGCCGTCCACGATCATGCTGTCGACCAGCTTGGCGTCGCCCATGCGGAAGCCGTCGCGCGAGCCCGGCAGCACGTGCGGGGCGGCGCTCATGTTTTCCTGGCCGCCCGCCACCACGATCTCGGCATCGCCGGCGGCGATGGCGTTGGCGGCCAGCATCACGGCCTTCAGGCCGGAGCCGCACACCTTGTTGATGGTCATGGCCGGCACCATCACCGGCAGGCCGGCCTTGAGCGAGGCCTGGCGCGCCGGGTTCTGGCCGGAGCCGGCGGCGAGCACCTGGCCCATGATCACTTCGCTGACCTGCTCGGGCTTGACGCCGGCGCGCTCGAGCGCGGCCTTGATGACGATGGCGCCCAGCTCGGGCGCCGGGATCTTGGCGAGCGAGCCGCCGAACTTGCCAACCGCGGTACGGGCAGCGGATACGATGACAATGTCAGTCATTGGGAGATCCTCTCGAGGTAATTGCATGTAGGAAGTGAATCAGCCGGCCGCGTGCGGCAGCCGGCCCGGACCTGTCTCATGCCCTGGCCTTGACGTAGCGTCCGGGGGCAGGCTCGATGGCACGGTAGTCCTTGTTTCCGTAGTCCGCAGGCGCGGCCTTGCGCGCGCCGGCATGTTTGGCCAGCCACGCCGACCAGTCCGGCCACCAGCTGCCGGGATGCTCGGTCGCGCCGTCCAGCCATGCCTGCGCGGAGTCTGCGATCTTGTCGTTGATCCAGTGGCTGCGCTTGTTCTTGGCCGGCGGATTGATCACGCCGGCGATGTGGCCGGACGCGCCGAGCACGAAGCGCACCTTGTTCTCCAGCAGCGCGGTCGAGGCGTAGGACGACATCCACGGCACGATGTGGTCCTCGCGCGAGCCGTAGACATAGGTCGGCACGTCGATACTGCCCAGGTCCACCGGCGCGTTGCACACGGTCAGCCTGCCCGGCACCTTCAGTTCGTTCTGCAGGTAGGTGTGGCGCAGGTACCAGCAGTACCACGGGCCCGGCAGGTTGGTGGCGTCGCCGTTCCAGAACAGCAGGTCGAACGGCACCGGCGTGTTGCCCTTCAGGTAGTTGTCGACGACGTAGTTCCACACCAGGTCGTTGGGACGCAGGAACGAGAACGTGTTGGCCAGCTCCACCCCGCGCAGCAGCGCGCAGGGCGCGCCCGCCGCACCGCCGAGGGTGGCCTCGCGCAACTGCACGTGGGCCTCGTCGACGAACACGTCCAGCACGCCGGTGTCGGCGAAGTCGAGCAGCGTGGTGAGCAGCGTCAGGCTGGCCACGGGGCGCTCGCCGCGGTGGGCCAGCACGGCCAGCGCGGTGGCGGCGATGGTGCCGCCCACGCAGAAGCCGAGCAGGTTGATCTTGTCCTGGCCGCTGATCTCGCGCACGACCTCGATCGCGCGGATCGCCGCGTGCTCGATGTAGTCGTCCCAGCCCAGCTCCGCCATCGAGGCGTCCGGGTTGCGCCACGACACCACGTAGACCGTATGGCCCTGCCCCACCATGTAGTTGACCAGCGAGCTTTCGGGCTGCAGGTCGAGGATGTAGTACTTGTTGATGCAGGGCGGCACCAGCAGCAGCGGGCGCGCGAATACCTTGCTGGTGGTGGCCTTGTACTGCAGCAGCTGGAAGTAGGCGTTCTCGTAGACCACCGCGCCTTCGGTGACGGCCACGTTGCGGCCCACCTCGAAGGCGGAGTCGTCGGTCTGCGAGATCTTGCCGCGGCCGAGGTCGTCCAGCATGTTGCGCACGCCGGCGCGCAGCGATTCGCCGCCCGACTCGATCAGGCGCTGCTGCGCTTCCGGGTTGGTGGCGAGGAAGTTGGCCGGCGACATGGCGTCGACCCACTGCGAGATCGCGAAGCGGATGCGCTGGCGCGTCTTGGCGTCGGCCTCGACCGCGCCGGCCAGCTCGTTCATGGCGCGCGCGTTGATGAGGTAGAACGCGGCCGCGTAGTGGAACGCGGCGCTGCTGCGCCAGGCTTCGCCAGAGAAGCGGCGGTCGCCCAGGACCGGGGCGGGACCGGCATCGCCCTCCGCCATGCGGCGCCACAGCTCGGTGAAGTCCTTCATGTAGCGCTGCTGGATGTCGGCAAGCTGGTCGGGCGGGATCTTCACGCCCGCCGCGGCGGAACCGGCCAGCGCCTCGAAGCCGGGGATGCCCGGCATGCCGGGCAAGCCCTGGGGCATTGCCGCGCCGTTGCCGCTGCCATTACCGCTACCACTGCCGTTGGCCTGCGCCTGACGGGACCATGCCAGCCATGCCGCTGGATCGAATGGCCCCGGTGCAAATGAAAACGGTTGGGACTTGTCTTCCTTGGAGGAAGCTGCCGCACCTTTGCCGGTTGCCATGATGTTTCGTCTCTCTGCCGTCACTTATTTGAAGGCCGGCCGGACGGTGTGCCGCCACTGCGCGCTACGCCGCCGCCAGCCCCGGGACCGGCCCGCCCCGGCGCCCTCGGCTGGTGGCGCCATGCGGTATGCTTGCCGGATATGCCGCGCCGCGGACCGGGCGGTCCCGGCGGAGCCTGCGAATGACCGCGAGCAGACCGCCTCGCAAGACATTCGAGGCCATTGTTGCCTTGCAATGTTCTGCCTGTCAATGCGGAAAACTGCGCGGGCGCAAGGCACCGGCAGATTGCGCCGGGCGCGCCCCGGAACCGGGCCCGCCGCGCGAAGGGGCGAGCTTGCCCGAGGAGGATGACGTTCTGATGTATATCGTTGCGATCGGCTGGCTCTACGTGGTGCTGATGATGGCCATCACCGAGCATACCGTGGTGGCGGGCGTGGCCACCTTCGTGTTTTATGGCCTGGGGCCGGTTGCCATCCTGGTGTACATCATGGGCACGCCGGGCCGCCGCCGGCGCCGCAAGGCCGAGGAAGCGAAAGCGGAAAAAGCGGCGGCGGCGGACGCCGCGGATGCCGCCGCGCCCGCGGACACGCCTGCCGGCGCGGCGCAGGCACCGCGCGAATGAAGCAGCAGGGGTTCAGCCTTCCAGCCAGGCCAGGCTGGCCATGCGGCCGGTGACGCCGTCGCGCCGGTAGGAATAGAAGCGCTGCGCGTCGGTGACGGTGCAGGCATCGCCGCCGTGGACGTCGAGGCAGCCGGCCCGGGCCAGCCGGGTCCGCGCCAGCGCGTAGATGTCGGCGAAGTACTTGCCCGGCGCGCCGGGACGGAAGGCCGCGCCGACCTGCGCGATTTCCGCCGGCCGCGCCGCGTCGAGGAAGGCCTGCCGCACTTCCGCCCCCACTTCGAACGCGGTCGGCCCGATGGCCGGGCCGAGCCACGCCAGCCATTGCGGCTGCGGCCCCGCCTGCGCGCCCATGCGCGCCAGCGCGGCCTCGATCACGCCCGCGCACAGGCCGCGCCAGCCCGCGTGCGCGGCGCCGACCACGGTGCCGGCGCGGTCGCACAGCAGCACCGGCAGGCAATCGGCGGTCATCACCGCGCAGACGCGCCCCGGCGCCGTGGCGATGCTGGCGTCGGCCTGCGGCACCGCGCCGCCCGAGGCAGACTGGTCGGCGGTCGCGACCGCGCAGCCATGCACCTGCTCCAGCCACGCTGGCGCCGACGGCAGCCGCGCGGCCAGGCGCGCCCGGTTGGCGGCCACGGCCGCGGGATCGTCGCCCACGTGCGTGCCCAGGTTGAGCCCGCCGCGGCTGCCGTCGGCGAGGCCGTAGGGCGCGCCGCTGACGCCGCCCTGGCGCGTGGTGGACAGCGCGCGCACGCGCGCCGGCGCCGGCCAGTCCGGCACCAGCCAGTCCGCCTCGGTCGATGTCGGGTCGGTCGATGACGGCTTAGTCGTCATCGCCGTACACCCACACGCCGTCTTCGCCCTCGACCCAGCCGTCATCGTCGTCATCGTCGCCGGTGCCTTCGAAGTCGAGCACGTCGATCAGCGCCTGCAGGTCTTCGGGCGGCGGCGCCTCCCAGGACATGTCCTTGCCCGTCACCGGGTGCACCAGCCCGAGCCGGAAGGCGTGCAGCGCCTGGCGGTCCAGCGGCCGCGGCAGCGGCGCCTTGATGGCCGGGCGCTGGCCGCGCCGGGTGGCGGCGCGGTGGTAGACCGGATCGCCCAGCAGCGGATGGCCGATGGATTCGAAATGCACGCGGATCTGGTGCGTGCGGCCGGTTTCGAGCTGGCACATCACCATCGAGACATGACCGCGGCCCAGCGGCACCGTGCCCAGCGTGCGGAAATGCGTGCGCGAGGGCTTGCCGCTGTTGGTCAGCACCACGCCCATGCGCGTGCGCTCGCGCGGGTCGCGGCCGATCGGCGCGTCGATGGTGCCGGAATCGGGCGTGGTCCCCCACACCAGCGCCAGGTAGCGCCGCTTGACGGTGCGCGCCTGCAGCTGGCGCACGAGGTCGGTCTGCGCGGTCAGCGTGCGCGCCACCACCATCAGGCCGGTGGTTTCCTTGTCGAGCCGGTGGACGATGCCGGCGCGCGGCAGCCCGACCGCTTCGGGATAGCGGTGCAGCAGGCCGTTGAGCACGGTCCCGCCCCAGTTGCCCGCGGCCGGGTGAACCACCAGCCCGGCGGGCTTGTTGATGACCAGCAGCGCGGCGTCCTCATACACCACGTCCAGCTCGACGTCCTCGGCCACGAAGGCGCGCGACTCCGGCGCGGCCTGCGGCCTCACCTCGATGCGCTCGCCCATCTGCACGGCGTCGCGCGAGCGGCGCGGCGCGCCGTTGACCAGCACCGAGCCGCCCTCGATCCATTGCTGCAGGCGGCTGCGGGAGAAGCCGCCGAGATGGCGGGCCAGCAGTTTGTCGAGGCGCTCTCCATGTGAAGCGCTGTCGACATCGAACGAGACCGGCTGCATCTCCGTCTCGATCGGCGTGAGCGCTGCGCCGGGCGGCAGGCCGCCCAGCGCGGCCACGTCGACGAGGTCTTCCAGGTCCTCCACCTCGTTCAAGGCGTCGGCCGGATCCGCGGCGCGCGGCGTGGTGCCCTTGGCGGCGGTTTCCGGCAAGGGGCTTGGGCTATAATGCTTGACGCTATTTTTCATCCGGGATACGTTGCCCATGCAATTGATGAGCATGAAGCGCGCCAGTTGGCGCGCAAGAATTGGAGCGATTCTGCTCGCAGGCGGCTGCGTCATGCTGTCGGCATGCGGCCTGCTGTCGGATCAACCAGACGAGACTGCCGGCTGGTCGGCCAACAAATTATATTCGGAAGCCAAGGACGCTCTCGATTCAGGTGACTTTACCCGCGCGGTCAAGCTGTACGAAAAGCTCGAAAGCCGCTATCCGTTCGGCCGTTTCGCGCAGCAGGCGCAGATCGATACCGCCTACGCCAACTACAAGGACGGCGAGACTGCCGCCGCGCTGGCCTCGGTGGACCGCTTCATCCAGTTGCACCCGAATCACCCGAACATTGATTATGCCTACTATCTCAAGGGCCTGATCAACTTCAACGACAACCTCGGGTGGCTTGGCCGTTTCTCGGGCCAGGATCTCAGCGAGCGCGACCCGAAGGCCGCGCGCGCCGCGTATGATGCCTTCAATACGCTGATCACGCGCTTCCCGGAAAGCAAGTACGCCCCGGATGCCGCCGCGCGCATGCAGTACATCGTGAACTCGCTGGCCCAGCACGAGGTCCACGCGGCACGCTACTACTACCGCCGCGGGGCCTACCTGGCCGCCGCCAACCGCGCCCAGCAGGCCCTCAAGGACTATGACGGCGCGCCGGCCAACGAGGAAGCGCTGTACATCATGATCCGCAGCTACGACTCGCTGGGCATGAAGGACCTGCGCGACGACACCGCGCGCGTGATGGAAAAGAACTTCCCGAACAGCGATTACATCAAGTACGGCGAGCGCCGCAAGGACAAGTCCTGGTGGGAAGTGTTCTGAACGGCAGCCAGCGCTGACGAAAAAGCCCGATTCCGATCGGGCTTTTTCTTGCCTGCGCGCCCGCCCGCGCGCGTCCTACGCGGCGGGCGCTTCGCCGCCGGACTCGCCGCCGGCGCCGCTTTCCGCCTGATCCGCCTCCCCCGCATCCTCTGCCGCCAGTCCGCTCCCGCCGCGCAGCGACTCCAGGAAATGGATCACCGTGTCCGCCTCGCGCGTGCGCTTGAACGGCGGCAGGCTCTGCCAGATCTGGCGGCCGTAGGGCTTCTCCACCAGCCGGGTATCGCAGATCACCAGCACGCCGCGGTCGGTTTCCGAGCGGATCAGGCGCCCGGCGCCCTGCTTGAGCGTGATCACCGCGTGCGGCAACTGATGCACGGCGAACGGGCTCAGCCCCTTCTTCTGCAGCACTTCCATGCGCGCGGCCAGCACCGGGTCGTCGGGCGGCGCGAACGGCAGCTTGTCGATGATGACCAGCGACAGCGCCTCGCCGCGCACGTCCACGCCTTCCCAGAAGCTCTGGCTGCCGACCAGCACCGCGTTGCCGAGCTCGCGGAAGCGGTCGAGCAGCTCGGTGCGGCTGGCCTGGCCCTGCACCAGCAGCGGCAGTTCCAGGCCGCGCTCGGCGAAGGCGTCGTAGAGCAGGTCCGAGGCGCGCTGCACCGCGCGCAGCGTGGTGCACAGCAGGAAGGCGCGCCCGCCGGCGGCCTCGATCAGCGGCAGCGCGGCCTGCACCACGGCGTCGGTGAACTGCGGCGACTGCGGCGCCGGCAGGTCGCGCGGCACGTAGAGCAGGCCCTGCTCGGCGTAGTCGAACGGGCTCGGCAGCGTGAGCGATTTCTCCTTGTCCAGCCCGAGCTGCGCGGCGTAGTGGCTGAAATTGCCCTTCACCGACAGCGTGGCGGAGGTGAAGACCCAGGCGCGCGGATGCCCCTCGCGCTGGCGCGTGAAGATCGGCGCGATCGACAACGGCGTGCGGTGCAGCTGCACGGTATGCGAGAACACCTCCACCCAGCGCACGGTGTCTGGCCCGAAGGCGGCTTCCGGCGTGGCGCCATCGGCACCATTGGCACCGGCACCCTCGGCGCCCTCGCCGCCGGCCGGGGCCGGTTTCGGCGCGGCCTTGGCGTCGCTGCGCCACGCGGCCAGGCGCTGCTCCAGCTCCACCGCGCGCCGGTGGCACTGCTCCAGCGATTCGGCGCGCTCGGCCTGGCTCTCGAGCAGGGCCACGAAATCCGCCAGCGCGCTTTCCAGCGCGTCCAGCGTCTCGAAGAACGGCTTGCCGATGCGCGGATCGGCCTCGACCTGGCTGACCGCCAGGCGCACGTTGTCCTTGCTGAAGGCCAGCCGCAGGTCGCGCGCGGCGCGTTCCAGCGGCGCGGCCATGCGCACCCAGTCCGCCGCGTCGCGCGCATGCGAGAGGCCCTCGGCCACGGTGTCGCGCGCGATCTCCAGCAACTGGCTGGTGGACAGGCTCTCGCCGAAGAACAGCGTGGCGGTTTCCGGCAACTGGTGCGCTTCGTCGAAGATCACGGTGTTGGCCGCCGGCAGCAGTTCGGCCATGCCGGTATCGCGCAGCACCACGTCGGCGAAGAACAGGTGATGGTTGACCACCACGATGTCGGCCTGCTGCGCCTCCTTGCGCGCGCGCATGACGAAGCACTCCTTGTACTGCGGGCACTCCGTGCCGAGGCAGTTGTCGCGCGTCGACGTGACCAGTTGCCAGACCGGCGCGTTCTCCGGCACCGAGGCCAGCTCCGCCTTGTCGCCCGACGCCGTGACCTTGGCGAAGCTGGCGATCTCGCGCAGCCAGGCCGCATCCTGGCGCGACGCCAGCCGGCCCTGCGCCTCGGCCCGCTCCAGGTGGTAATGGCACAGGTAGTTGGCCCGCCCCTTGAGCAGCGACACCGACACCGGCACGTTGAGCGCGCGCCGCACCGTGGGGATGTCGCGCAGGAAAAGCTGGTCCTGCAGGTTCTTGGTGCCGGTGGAGAGGATCACCTTGCCGCCCCACAGCATCGCCGGCACCAGGTAGGCGAAGGTCTTGCCGGTGCCGGTGCCGGCCTCGACGATGACCGTGTCGCTGCGCTCGATGGCGCCCGCCACGGCCGCGGCCATGCGCTCCTGCGCGTCGCGCGGGCGGTAGCCGTCGATGGCCTGCGCCAGCGTGCCGGTCCTGGCGAAGATGGTGGCCAGCTGCGCCGCGTGGGCGGCCGCCTGGTCGACCTGGCCCGCCGGCACGGCGGCGGCGCCTTCGGAGACGCCGGAGGCGTCGGGCGTAGCCGGGGCCGCGAGCGTATCGGGCATGTCGGCGGTGTCGGGGAGATCTTCGGAGGCAGGCAAGGCGGGGCTTTCTGGCGAGCCGGCTCGGCGCCGGCCCGTGGATGAGAGGGATGAAGAGATCGGGAGGTCGGAAAGGTCGATCGGCGGGCGCTCAGGCGGGCACGTCCGGCTCGAGCTGAAGCTGGAGCAGCGTGATCGCATCCTTGAGCTTGAGGCGGCGCTTCTTCAGGCGCCGCATCTGCAGTTCGTCGTGCACGGCGTCGGCCGCCATGCGGTCGATCAGGTAATCCAGGTCGCGGTGCTCGATCTGCAACTCCATGATCTGCCGCGCTAGGGTATTCAGGTTGCGGTCCATAGGCTCCCCCTGCTCAAGGCCGGCGCTGCGCCGGCGGCGCCGGCATGGTGTCGGGCACCGGCTGTTGTCGCCAATCGTGGCCTGTCATGGCCTGTTGCTGCCTGTCCTGGCCGGCATTGCCCCCGGCCCCGGGCGCGGCTCGCGCCGCTCAGAAGCCGAAGGGCCGCGGCGCCGAGCCCTGCCCTTGCTGCTGTTCCTTGGCCTTGGCGCGGCGCTCGTCGAGGTCCTTCTGCCGCTGCTCGGCGTCGCGCTGCTTGGCGTCGAAGGCCTTGACGTTCTCCTGCCGCTGCTGGGCCTTTTGCGCGCCCTGCTCCTGCGCCTGCTTCACGCGGGCATCGAAATCCGCCTGCTTCTTGTCGTAGGCCTGCGCGTTGGCGGCGCGCTGCGGCGCGCCCGCCGCGTGCTCGGCGTCGCGCAACTGCTGCTCCTGCTGCTTGCGCTCGAAGCTCTCGCGGCTGGCCTGCTCGTTGGCCTCGCGCTTGGGCTGGTCGGCCTCGTATTCGGCGCGCTGGACGGCCTGCTGGCGATCGCGCTCGACCGCCTTGAAGGCACGCTCGGCCTCGCCGACTTCCAGTTCCCGCTTGCGCAGCACCTGCAGCTCGGCGCGCTGCTGGTCCTTGGCCTTGTCGAGGCAGTGGGTGACGAAGAACTTGCTGTAGCAGTCGTGCGCGGCCTGCCCGTAGCGGTAGTTGGTCCATTCGCGCGAGTCGCCGATGGCCTTGCGCTCGGCGGCGAAGTCCCGGGGCGGCGCCTGCGGCGCGGTGGCCTCGGGTGCCGCTGCGGGCGCCTGCGCCATGCCGGGCACGGGGCATAGCCAGGCCGCCGCGAGGGCGGCCAGCACGATGCGCCGCGCCCGCGGCAGGCGGGGCGCGCGGGCCACCGCGCGGGTGGCGCGGGGGGCGGGGAACGCGGCCGGATGAGCGGCCGGATGTGGCTTGACGATCATGCCCCGATTCTATCACCCGGCCTGCCTCCTGCCGCGCCGCCGGCGCGCGCGTGCCGCGGCACGGCGCGTGCGGCCGCGCGCCGCGTCGCGGCGCTGCGCGCTTGTGGCAAAATGCCCCGCTTTCGACTGACTGTTTTCCTGATGTCCAATCTGCCAGCTTCCGTCACGCAAAAGATCGTGTCGCTCATCGCGGCCGAACTGTCCGTCCAACCCCGCCAGGTGGCGGCGGCCGTAGCACTGCTCGACGAAGGCGCGACCGTGCCCTTTATTGCCCGCTACCGCAAGGAAGTGACCGGCAACCTTGACGACACGCACCTGCGCACGCTGGAAGAGCGCCTGCTCTATCTGCGCGAGATGGAAGAGCGCCGCGCCGCCATCCTCGCCTCGGTCGAGGAACAGGGCAAGCTCACGCCCGAGCTGCGCGCCGCCATCGAAGGCGCCGAGACCAAGCAGACGCTGGAAGACCTCTACCTGCCCTACAAGCCCAAGCGCCGCACGCGCGCCCAGATCGCGCGCGAGTGCGGGCTGGAGCCGCTGGCGCAGGCGCTGCTGGCCGACCCCACGCTGGACCCGCAGGCCGAGGCCGCCAAGTACGTCAACGGCAATCCCACCGCCGACGGCGGCGTGCCCGACGCCAAGGCCGCGCTGGACGGCGCGCGCGACATCCTCTCCGAGCAGTTCGGCGAGACCGCCGAGCTGCTCGGCAGGCTGCGCGAGCACCTGTGGAGCAACGGCCTGGTGAGCTCGTCGGTGATGGAAGGCAAGGAAGGCGCAGAGGAAGAAAAATTCCGCGACTACTACCAGTACAGCGAAACCATCCGCACCGTGCCGTCGCACCGCGCGCTGGCGCTGTTCCGCGGCCGCAACGCGGGCGTGCTGATGGTCAAGCTGGGCCTCGGCGAAGAGCAGGACGCGCTGGTGCCGCACCCGTGCGAAGGCATGATCGCGCGCCATTTCGGCATCCAGAACCAGAACCGCCCCGCCGACAAATGGCTCGGCGACGTGTGCCGCTGGTGCTGGCGCGTCAAGGTGCAGCCGCACCTGGAAACCGAACTGCTGACGCAGTTGCGCGAGACCGCCGAGAGCGAGGCCATCAAGGTGTTCGGCCGCAACCTGCACGAGCTGCTGCTGGCCGCGCCGGCGGGCCCGAAGTCCGTGATGGGCATCGACCCGGGCATCCGCACCGGCTGCAAGATCGCCGTGGTCGACACCACCGGCAAGCTGCTCGACACCGCCACCATCTACCCGCACGAGCCGCGCCGCGACTGGAACGGCTCGCTCGCCACGCTGGCGCGCATGGCGAAGCAGCACAACGTGATGCTGGTCTCGATCGGCAACGGCACCGCCAGCCGCGAGACCGACAAGCTGGTGCAGGACCTGATGAAGCAACTGCCCGAAGCCAAGCTGACCAAGATCGTGGTCAGCGAGGCCGGCGCCTCGGTCTACTCGGCATCCGAGCTGGCGGCCAAGGAATTCCCCGACCTCGACGTGTCGATCCGCGGCGCGGTCTCGATCGCGCGCCGCCTGCAGGACCCGCTCGCGGAACTGGTCAAGATCGACCCCAAGTCCATCGGCGTGGGCCAGTACCAGCACGACGTCAACCAGCGCGAGCTGGCGCGCGCGCTCGATGCCGTGGTGGAGGATTGCGTCAACGCCGTGGGCGTGGACGTCAACACCGCCTCGGCGCCGCTGCTGGCGCGCGTGTCGGGTCTGAACTCGGTGCTGGCGCGCAATATCGTCGAGTACCGCGACGCCAACGGCGCCTTCTCCAACCGCGACGCGCTGAAGAAGGTGCCGCGCCTGGGCGACAAGACCTTCGAGCAGGCCGCCGGCTTCCTGCGCATCAACGACGGCGACAACCCGCTGGACCGCTCCTCGGTGCACCCGGAAGCCTATCCGGTGGTCACGCGCATCCTCGACCACATCAAGAAGGGCCTGCGGGACGTGATGGGCAACCGCGAAGCGCTGCGCGGCCTCTCGCCGACGGCCTTCACCGACGAGACCTTCGGCCTGCCGACCGTGCGCGACATCCTCGCCGAGCTGGAAAAGCCCGGCCGCGATCCGCGCCCCGAGTTCAAGACCGCCACCTTCCAGGACGGCGTGGAGGACATCAAGGACCTGCAGCCCGGCATGGTGCTCGAAGGCGTCGTCACCAACGTGGCCGCGTTCGGCGCCTTCGTCGACATCGGCGTGCACCAGGATGGCCTGGTCCATATCTCGGCGCTGTCCTCCAAGTTCGTCAAGGATGCGCACGAGGTGGTCAAGGCCGGCCAGATCGTCAAGGTCAAGGTGATGGAAGTGGACGTCAAGCGCAACCGCATCGGCCTGAGCATGCGCCTCGACGACGAACCGGGCCAGGCCCTGGCGCGCGCCGGCCAGGGCGAGCGCGGCAATGGTCCGCGCCAGGGCCAGAACAAGAGCTTCGGCGGCGGCCGCCGCGAAACCGAGCCGGCCGGCGCGATGGCGGCGGCGTTCGCCAAGCTCAAGCGCTGAACGCGCGGGGCGGAAGAACGCCCTCCAGGCCGCAGATTACCGAGGTTGCCTCCCCTCTCCCGCATGCGTGAGAGGGGAGACAGCCTTCGGCAATATGATGGCGCGCCAGCAATCCGAAAACACCCTCACCGCCCTCCTCTCCCGCCCATCAGACTGGACCGCCCGATCACCGTCGCCGTCTTCTCCGGCGGCGCCGGGTCCGAGAAGCCGGCCGCCTCGATGGCCGGCGTCAGTTGCCGCAGGCCGGCGTTCCTGCGCGTGCTGCGCAGCGATTCCATGCCGTCGTTCCATGCGTGCAGCATCTGCTTGGCCACGCCGCGCCAGCGCGGCTCGTTGCGCGATGCCTCGATGAGTTCGTGGCCCACCGCCACCGCCGAATCGCACAGCGCCTCGACCATCGCCGCATAGCGGCGCGGCGGGATGCCCATGCGCGTGTTCAGCAGCCGCTCCAGCGTCTTGCCCGCGGCCCAGGTCTTGCGTCCGTCGATGAACAGGCCCGGCGGGTTGCTGGCGAAACGCGGGTAGGCCTGGGTGGTGACGATGTCGTAGACCGGGCTGAACCTCACGTCGTCCACGCCCGAGTAGTACAGCGCGATGTTCTTGGCATGGCAGTCGGCATTGCGCACCACGTAGTTGACCAGCAGGTGCCAGGCCAGGTGTTCCATCTGCGCGTGCAGCGCGTCGCGCGCGAGGTAGGCGCGCGACGCGGCCAGCACCTTCTCCGTGGTGGCCGCGTATTTCTCGTGCGGCGGCAGCCCCAGCAGGCTGCACATGTCTTCCACGCCGTAGACCGGCAGGCCGTCCTTGTCCACGTCGAAGCGCTCCACCACCAGCGCGCGGCCGTCGTCCGACATGCGCGTGGCGGCAACCGGCACCGCCTGCAGGCGCGCCAGCACGCGCATCGAATAGAACTCGTTGAAGCCGAGGAACGGCGTGCTGTCGTCCGAGCCCTTGACGATGTAGCGGCTGGTGCGCAGCGTGGGCTTGCCCAGCGGCGCGGCTTCCGCGCCCTGCGCGTCCGGCGCGATGAACTTGGGTACCGCGCCCGAGATGGCGGCGCGCGCGTATTCCCTGACCAGCGCGGCGAAATGCGCCTCGGTGTTGTCGCCGTGCAGGATGCGCTGCACGTCCAGGCCCCGCAGTTCCGTGCCCGGCGCCACGCCCTCGGGCGTCACCGTGACGCGGCCGATGCCCATCGCGCCGACCACCGCCAGCAACGACAGATCGGTGCCGTCCAGCAAGGGGCCGAACTGCTCGCGGATCAGGTTGAGCAGGAAGCCCTCGGGCAGGTTCTGGCGGAAGAAGGGATGAAGGTCGCGCGGCCAGCGCCACGGGTCCTCGCGCACCGGCATGGCCAGCGAGACGAAATCCTGCGGCCGGGCCTCGGGCAGGTACCGCAGCACGTATTCGTCGCGCTCGCGGTAGAGCGTGGCGACCCGCCGCCGCATGACATGGACGTCGAGCCTCATTGCGGTGGCGCCTCGCGCTGCTCGGCCAGGATGTCGTCGAGCGTGCGGCCGTGGCCATGCCTGACCGCCTTCAGGTCGTAGCCGGCCGATTCCAGCAGGCGCACCAGCGCGGACACGCTCATGTCGCCGCGCGCGAGGGTTTCCATGCGGGCGACGGTGGTGCGCGCCACGCCGGCGCGCTCGGCCAGTTCCTGCTGGGACAGGCCGGTTTCGCGGCGCACCTCGCGCAGCATCTCGCCGATGTCGGCCAGGGTCGTCATTCTGTAGCCTCCGGGCATCAAAACGGGTTGGATTCCGCTTTATTGTAGCCGGTGGGCGACAAAACGGAAGCCGAATTTTGATGCCTCGCGGCTACAGAAGTCCCGTTTTCACGATACCCCGTAGCCCCCGGGCCACAACAACGATCAGATCTCCACCTTCGTGCCCAGCTCCACCACGCGGTTGGCGGGGATCTGGAAGAAGTCCGAGGGCTTGGCGCCGTTCTGATGCATCCACGCGAACAGGCTTTCGCGCCACATCGACATGCCCGGCAGCTTGGACGGGATCACCGATTCGCGGGCGATGAAGAACGAGGTCTCCATCAGTTCGAAGGCCATGCCGAGCTTGCGCTGCGCGAGGTCCAGCACGCGCTGCACGTCGGGCGTTTCCTTGAAGCCGTATTCGGACTTGAGGATGAACACGCCGCCGCCGAGGTCCTTGCAGGTCAGGCGGTGGTCGTCGTCCACGTAGGGCACGTCGCGCGTGACGAAGCTCAGGAAGACCACGCGCTCGTGCAGCACGCGGTTGTGCTTGAGGTTGTGCAGCAGCGATACCGGCACCGATTCGGTATTGCCGGTCAGGAACACCGCGGTGCCTTCGACGCGATGGGGCGGGTGCGCCAGCAGGCCGCCGATGAACGGCTCGAGCGGGATGCCGTCCTCCAGGCTGCGGGCGCGCAGCAGCTTGCGGCCGCTGTGCCAGGTCATCAGCAGGAAGAACGCGGTGCCGCCCATCAGCAGCGGGAACCAGCCGCCTTCGGCGACCTTGAGCAGGTTGGCGGAGAAGAAGGCCAGGTCGACCAGCAGGAAGCTCACGCCGATCAGCGTGACCAGCACCGGGTTCCACTTCCAGACGTTGCGCATCACCACCGCCGCCAGGAAGGTGGTGATCACCATCGTGGTGGTCACGGCGATGCCGTAGGCGGCCGCCAGGTTGTCGGATTTCTTGAAGGCCACCACCACCGCCACCACCAGCACCAGCAGGATCCAGTTGATCACCGGCAGGTAGATCTGGCCGATCTCGGCGGCCGAGGTGTAGCGGATGCGCATGCGCGGCACGAAGCCGAGCTGGATCGCCTGGCTGGTCAGCGAGAACGCGCCCGAGATCACCGCCTGCGAGGCGATCACGGTGGCGCAGGTGGCCAGCAGCACCATCGGCAGCAGCAGCGCCTGCGGCACCATCAGGTAGAACGGGTTGCTGATCGCCTCGGGGTTGCGCAGCAGCATCGCGCCCTGGCCGAAGTAGTTCAGCATCAGGCAGGGCATCACCAGCACGAACCAGGCGAAGCGGATCGGGCGCCGGCCGAAATGGCCCATGTCCACGTACAGCGCCTCGGCGCCGGTCAGCACCAGGAACACCGAGCCCAGCACGATGAAGGCCTGCAGCGAATGCTCGGTCAGGAAGCGCACGCCGTAGAGCGGGTTGACCGCCAGCAGCACCGACGGCACGCCCGCCAGGTTGTACACGCCGAGCGCGCCCAGGGCCAGGAACCAGACGATCATGATCGGGCCGAACAGCTTGCCCACCGCGCTGGTGCCGCTGCGCTGGATCATGAACAGCGCCACCAGGATCACCAGGGTGATCGGAATCACGAAATGCGACAGGCCGGGCGCGGCGATCTCCAGCCCTTCCACGGCGGAGAGCACCGAGATGGCGGGCGTGATGACCGCGTCGCCGTAGAACATGCACGCGCCGAAGATGCCCAGCATCATCAGCATCTTGGCGGTGCGCGAGCGCGGCGAGGCGGTGCGCAGGGCCAGCGCCATCAGGGCCAGCACGCCGCCTTCGCCATCATTGTCGGCCCGCATGACGAACATCACGTACTTGATGGACACCACGATGGTCATGGCCCAGAACAGCAGCGAGATGATGCCCAGCACCGCGTCGCTGCTGAACGGAATGCCATGCTCGGTGCTGAAGCACTCCTTGAGCGAATACAGGGGGCTGGTACCGATATCGCCGAAGACGACGCCGATCGCGCCGATCACCAGTGCATGCTTGCTGGGACTTTCGACGAAATAATGACTGGTTGCGGTCTGGGTCATGGATAGGGGTCTGGTTTGAAAGGCTCGCGCAACGCGCCGGACGCCCGGGCCAGGGGGCCGGGACGGTCGGGACAAGCAAAACGGGCAAAAGCGGGCCGCTCGCGCTATTGCATTGCACAAACGCGCGCCATTCTAGATGAAGTGCCGGGTGACGACCACTGGGGAGCATCCTGCCTTGCAGAACCTGCCTGGTGCTGGTGACCGGGCAAGCATGCGAGCGAAGTCCCGCCCGGTCAAGCGCTTGCGCGCGCCGGCCCGCCGAATCCCGGCGCGGCCGCGCGCGGGCTGCGTTGCCGCATCGCCACACGGAATGGCTCATGGATCACAATCAAATGCCGAGATAACGATCCAGCGCGCCGGGCTGGGCGGCCAGCACGGCCGCGGGCCCGTCCATCACGACCAGCCCTTTTTCCAGCACCGCCACGCGGTCGGCGTTGGCCAGCACGGCGCGGTAGTTGCGGTCCACCACCACCGAGGCGATGCCGGTGGCGCGCACGGTGGCGATCACCCGCCAGATCTCCGCCACGATGCGCGGCGCCAGCCCCTCGGTGGCCTCGTCCAGGATCAGGCAGTCGGGGTTGGTCATCAGCGCGCGCCCGATCGACAGCATCTGCTGCTCGCCGCCGGACAACTGCTGGCCGCCGTGGCCGAGGCGCTCCTTGAGGCGGGGGAACAGGTCCAGCACCCTCGCCTCGTCCCAGTCCTGCCGCCCGGACGGCCCCTTGCGCGCCGCCATCACGAGGTTCTCGCGCACCGACAGATTGGGAAAGATGCCGCGCCCTTCGGGCACGTAGGCCACGCCCAGGCGCGCCACCTCGTGCGGCTGCGCGCGCGAAACCTCGCGCCCGGCGGCGAAGATGGCGCCCTGGCGCTGCCGCACGTGCCCGAGCAGGGTCCGCAGCAGCGTGCTCTTGCCCATGCCGTTGCGGCCCAGCAGGCCCACCGTCTCGCCCCGCCCGACGCGGAAGTCGATGCCGCGCAGCACATGGCTGCTGCCATACCAGGCGTGCACGTCCGTGGCCGCGATGATCTCGCTCATGCCGCCTGCTCCCGGCCCGCGCCGCGGCGTGGCCCGCCTTCATGGCTGCCTCCGGCGCTCCCGTGCCCACCCTCTTCCGCGTCCCCTTCCGCGTCCTCTTCCCCCAGGTATGCCTGCCGCACCTCGCGGTTGAGGCGGATCGACGCGGGATCGCCCGAGGCGATCACGGTGCCGTTGACCATCACCGTGATGCGGTCCGCCACCGAGAACACCGCTTCCATGTCGTGCTCCACCAGCAGCACCGCGTGGCCGTCGCGCAGCGAGCGCAGCAGCGCCAGCATGCGCGCCGACTCCTCCGCGCCCATGCCGGCCAGCGGCTCGTCGAGCAGCAGCACGGTCGGCTGGGTGGCCAGGCACATGGCAACTTCGAGCTGCCGCTTCTGCCCGTGCGACAGCGCGGTGGCCACGGTGTCGGCGCACGCGGCCAGGCCCGCGCATTCCAGCGCCTCGTCGCCGAGCGCGCGGCTGGTGCGGCAGCGCTGCGCGCCCTCCCACAGCCGCCACGCGCGCTGGGCGCGCGACTGCGCCGCCAGGCGGCAGTTCTCGCGCACCGTCAGCGGCAGGAAGATGTTGTTGCGCTGGTAGCTGCGGCCGATGCCCGCGCGCGCCAGCCGCGGCTGCGCCCAGCCGGTCACGTCGCGCCCCTGCAATTGCAGCGAGCCCGCGGACGGCGGCAATTCGCCCGACAGCATGTTGATCAGCGTGGACTTGCCCGCGCCGTTGGTGCCGATCACGGCATGGATCTCATGCAGGGCGAGGTCGATGTCCACCTCGCCCACCGCGGTAAGGCCGCCGAAGCGGCGCGTCAGCCTGCGCGCCGACAGGACCGGTGCGTTCATCGCGATTCTCCTTGTCCGCGGCGCGCCCGCGGCAGCGCCAGCACGCGCGCCAGGCTGACCAGCCCGTGCGGCAGCAGCGCCACCGCCACGATGATGAAGCCGCCCATCAGCAGTTGCCAGTGCCGGGTCAGCGTGCTGAACCACTCCGCCAGCAGCACGAAGGAAAAGGCGCCCAGCACGGCGCCGGCCAGGCTGCCGGCGCCGCCCAGGATCACCATCAGCATGGCATTGCCGGACTGGTGCCAGGACGCGATCTCCGGATTGACGAAGCCATACTGGATCGCATACAGATAGCCCGCCAGCCCGGCGAAGGTGCCGGCCACCACGAACGCGCCGAGCTGGTAGCGGTAGGTGGCGTAGCCCGCCGCGCGCATGCGCTGCTCGTTGTGGCGGATGCCCACCAGCGCGTGGCCGAAGCGCGAGCGCAGCACCAGCGCCAGGCCCGCCACGGTGAGCACCAGCGCGCCGAGCACCAGCCAGTAGAAATGCGCGACGTCGTTGACGTCGAACGGGCGCGCGCCGAGCAGGTCGAATTCCGGCCGGAAATAGATATAGGTGCCGTCGCTGCCGCCCGCGATCCTGGTGTCGTGGAACACGAAGAACACCATCTGCGCGAACGCCAGCGTGACCATGATGAAATACACGCCGCGCGTGCGCAGCACCAGCGCGCCCACCACCAGCGCCAGCGCCGCCGCCGCGGCGAGCGCGCCGAGCAGCAGCAGCCAGCCGTTGCCGGGCCCGGCCTGCGGCGCCAGCATCGCGGTGGCATAGGCCGCCACCGCGAAATAGGCCGCGTGCCCCAGGCTGACCAGCCCGGCATAGCCGATCAGCAGTTGCAGCGACAGCGCGAAGATGGCCATGATCATGACCTTGCTGAGCAGCTCGATGTAGAAGCGCTGCCCCTGCTCGCCCAGCAGCAGCGGCAGCACGGCCAGCAGCGCGAACAGCGCCAGCCAGCCCAGGCCGCCGCGCCACGGCGCCGCGCCCGCGCGCAGGCGCGGCGCGCCCTCCAGTGCATTGATGTCGCCCGGCATATGCCTACCCCGCCTTGAACAAGCCCTGGGGTTTCCAGAGCAGGATGAGTGCCATCAGCAGGTAGACCAGCACGCCCGAGGCCTCCTGCCAGAACACCTTGCCGAAGGTGTCGACGAATCCCAGCAGCAGCGACGCCACCAGGGCGCCCTTGACCGAGCCGATGCCGCCGATCACCACCACCACGAAGCACACGATCAGCACCTGCCCGCCCATGCCCGGGTAGACCGACGACACGGGCGCCGCGATCATGCCGGCCAGCACCGCCAGCGCCACGCCGAGCGCGAACACGAAGCGGTACAGCACCGTCACGTTGATGCCGAGCGACTGCACCATCTCGCGGTTGGCGGCGCCGGCGCGGATCATCATGCCCAGCCGCGTGCGGCGGATCACCACGTACATGGCCGCGGCCACCAGCAGGCACACCGCCGAGATGAACAGGCGGTAGACCGGGTAGGTCATCTCGTTGCCGATCGGCAGCGCCCAGTCGAGGAACGGCGGCACCGTCACGCCATGCACGTCGTCGCCCACCAGGATGCTGCGCATTTCCTCGAAGACCAGGATCAGGCCGTAGGTCATCAGCACCTGCTGCAGGTGCTCGCGCTGGTAGAGATAGCTGAAGAACGCCCACTCCAGCACGTAGCCGAACGCCACCGCCAGCACGATGCCGAGCGGGATGGCGGTCAGCAGGCTGCCGGTCAGTCCGGCCAGCGTGAAGGCCAGGTAGGCGCCCAGCATGTAGAAGCTGCCGTGGGCGAGGTTGATCACGCCCATGATGCCGAAGATCAGGGTCAGGCCGCTGGCCACGAGGAACAGCAGCAAGCCGTACTGGATGCTGTTAAGGCACTGGATGAAGAAGGAAACGATGTCCATGCGGCAAGGCGGCAGCCCGGTTGCGAAACGAGGAAGGCGGGAAGAAGGACCGCGGGAAGACGGAACGCGCGAAGCAGGCCGGACCAGGACCGGGCCGCCGCGCCCGCGGCTGGCGCGAAGACGCGGCAGACGCGGCAGACGCGGCGCCGCGGCCCGGGCGCTCAGATCCGGCAGCCGCGCGCCGGGTCGGCCAGCGCCTTGACGGCGATGCCGCCGACCTTGTTCTCGCGGCCGTCGACCTTGCGCAGGTAGAAGTCCTGCACCGGGTTGTGCGCCTTCGACAGCGTGAACGAGCCGCGCGGGCTGTCCACCCGGGTCAGCTCCATCGCCTTGACCACTTCGGCCTTCCTGGTCATGTCGCCCTTGACCGCGCTGGCGCCGGCGGCCAGCAGCTGGGCCGCGTCGTAGCCCTGCACGGCGTACACGTCCGGCTGCAGCTTGTAGGTCTTGGCGTAGCCCAGGCGGAAGCTCTGGTCGCGCGGATTGGCCAGGCCGTCGGCATAGTGCAGCGTGGTTTCCAGGCCCTGCGCGGCCGCGCCCTGCGCCTCCAGCGTGCCGTCGGTGAGGAAGCCCGAGGCGTAGAGCGGGATCTTTTCCTTGAGGCCCGCCGCGGCCCAGTCCTTGACGAACTTCACGGCGCCGCCGCCGGCGAAGAACACGAACACGGCGTCCGGCTTGATCGACGCCACCTCGGTGATGAGCGCCTGGAACTCGACGTTGGGGAACGGCAGGCTCAGTTCCTTCACCACCTTGCCGCCCTTGGCCTCGAAGGCTTCCTTGAAGCCCTTGACCGACTGCTCGCCGGCCGCGTATTTCCACGTCAGCGTGACCACGCGCTTCATGCCGCGCTCGGCCAGCACGTGGCCCATCGCGTAGCCGGGCTGCCAGTTCGAGAACGAGGAGCGGAAGATGTTCGGCCCGCACAGCGGCCCGGTGGCCTCGTCCACGCCCGCGTTGGGGATGATCAGCAGCGTGTTGTTTTCCTTGGCCACCTTGACGATGCCCATCTGCACGCCCGAATGGACCGTGCCCACCACCACGTCAACCTGGTCGCGCTTGATCAGCTTGCTGGCGTTCTCGGGCGCCTTGGCCGGATCGGATTCGTCGTCCACCTTGAAGTATTCGATCTCGCGCCCGCCGAGCCTGCCGCCCTGCTCCTGCACGTACATCCTGAAGCCGTTCTCGATGGCGTTGCCGAGCGAGGCGTAGGTGCCGGTGTAAGGCAGCATGAAGCCGACCTTGATCTTGCCGCTGCCCTGGGCGGCGGCGGTGCAGGCAAAGGATGCGGCGAAAGATGCGGCGATGGCAAGGCAAGCGGGGGCCAGCCCGCGCGCTGTGAAGCGATGCATGGACGTCTCCTGGTGGTCAAGCCGATTTCCGTCGCCGTGGCTGGCATCGCCGGACGGCGGGGTTGCCGCGGGCCGGCGCGCAGGGCGCGAAATTATTTTAGGTATGAAGTATGTGCCGTTATAAACCGGACCGCCGCCTCCGTCAACGGTCCCGGCTGGTCGCGGTGCGGGGAGTGTGCGCACCGCGCGAGTTTAAGCAGGACGGTTTGCGGCGCATATCGATGGATACCCTCGATCTGCATCATGGTCCCGTACTCGTCGTCCTCGCCCTGCACCGCCAGCACCGGGCAGCGCAGCTGCGGCAGCAGCGGGCGCAGGTCGAAGGCGCGGAAAGCGGGATCGAGCCAGATGTCGTTCCAGCCCCAGAAGGCGGAGTCCACGTCGTCGTGATGGCGCGCGAGCTTGCCGCGCAGATCGGTGTTGAGGTAGGTCTCGCGCGTGGCGCGGATGCTCTCGACCGAGACGTCCTCGACCAGGATGTGCGGCGCCAGCACGGTGATGCCGTCCACCGCCTGCGGGAAGCTGGCCGCGTAGATCAGCGCGATCGAGCCGCCGTCGCTGTGGCCGAACAGCCAGGGCGCGCCGCGGCCGCGGCCGGGCCCGATGTCGAGCGCGTCGAACAGCGCGGGCAGCGCTTCGCGCGCCTGCCGGTGCATGAAATCGACGCCCCATTTTTCCTCGGCCGGGCGCGGCGTGGAGCGGCCATATCCGTAGCGCGACAGCACCAGCCCGCGGAAGTCGCCGGCCTCGCACAGCGCGGCGGGATAGTCGCGCCACAGGCTCACCGAACCCAGCCCCTCGTGCAGGAACACCAGCAGCGGCCGCGCCTCGCGCTGCGGCCTGAGCCACTGCACTTCCATGTGGATACGGCGCCCGTCGAAGGGAATCTCAACCAACTCGCTTTGCATGCCTCTTTGCCTCTGCTTCCGTTCTGTTGTCTTCAATCCGCTGCGTTCAGCCCGCCGCGCCGGCTTCCTCGCGCTGGCGCAGGCGGAAGCGCTGGATCTTGCCGGTGGCGGTCTTGGGCAGCTCCGCCACGCACTCGATCTGGCGCGGGTATTTGTAGGGCGCCAGCCGCGACTTGACGAAGGCCTGCAGCTCGGCCGCCATGCCATCGTGCCAGCGCTGGCCCGGGCGCGGCACCACGAAGGCCTTGGGCTTGACCAGCCCGTCGGCATCGCTCACGCCGATCACCGCAGCCTCCAGTATCGCCGGGTGCTGGGCCAGCACGGCCTCCACCTCGAACGGCGAGACGTAGATGCCGCCGACCTTGAGCATGTCGTCGCTGCGCCCCGCGTAGATGAAATAGCCGTCGGCGTCCTGCCGGTACTTGTCGCCGCTGCGCGTCCACTCGCCCACGAAGGTGTCGCGGCTCTTGTCGCGGTTGCCCCAGTACATCAGCGCCGCGCTCGGCCCCTTGATGAACAGGTCGCCGATCTCGCCGGGCGCGCACGGCTGGCCGGCTTCGTCGAGCAGCTTCAGCTCGTAGCCCGGCACCGGCTTGCCGGTGGTGCCGTAGCGCACCTCGCCGGGCCGGTTCGACAGGAAGATGTGCAGCATCTCCGTGGAGCCGATGCCGTCGAGGATGTCGCAGCCGAAATGCGCGCGGTAGCGCTCGCCGATGTCCCGCGGCAGCGCCTCGCCGGCCGAGGTGCACACACGCATCGACACCTGCGCGCGCGGCGGCAGCTCGGCCGCCGCCAGCATGCCGGCGTAGAGCGTGGGCACGCCGCAGAACACGGTCGGGCGCTGCTCGCAAAGACGGCGGAACACGGCCTGCGGCGTGGGGCGCTCGGCCATCAGCACGGTGGTGGCGCCGACCGACAGCGGGAAGGTCAGCGCGTTGCCCAGGCCGTAGGCGAAGAACAGCTTGGCCGCGGAGAACACCACGTCGTCCTCGCGCAGCGCGAGTATCTGGCGCGCGTAGAGATCGGCGGTATGGAACAGGTTGGCGTGCGTGTGCACGGTGCCCTTGGGGCGGCCGGTGGAGCCGGACGAATAGAGCCAGAAGGCGATGTCGTCGGGCCGCGTGGCGGCGGCCTGCGGCAGCGGCGCGCCCCGCGCCGCCATCGCGGCCACGCTGTCCGTATCGTCGCTCGCCTCGCCGTCCGCTTCGCCATCCGCGGGCGCGGCGAGGATGAAGGCCGGCGCGGTGCCCGCCCGGGCGGCGGCCTCGCGCAGCACGGCCGCCAGCGGCGCCGACACCACCACGGCGCGCGCGCCGCTGTGCCCCAGCATGTAGGCGTAGTCGTCGGCGGTCAGCAGCGTGTTGACCGCCACCGGCACCACGCCGGCCAGCAGGCTGCCGAGAAAGGCCGTGGGGAAATCGACGGTATCGAGCGCGCACAGCAGCAGGCGCTCCTCCGGGCGGATGCCGGACGCCAGCAGCGCCGAGGCGAAGCGGCGGCAGCGCGCATCGAGCGCCGCGTAGCCGAGCGCGCCGGCGTCGTCCACATAGGCGGTCTTGGCGCCGCGGCCGGCGGCGAGGTTGCGGCCGAGCAGGTCGGCGGCGGCGTTGTAGCGGGCCGGCAGCACGGCCACGGCCGCTCCGGCCGGCGCTTGCGGGGGGGCCACTGGGGGCGTCATGTCTCCACTCCTCCAAGCCGTGCCCCGCCTTGTGCGCAAGGGCGGCGGGGTGGCGGCATCCGGTTGGTTCTTGGTCGGCAGCCTGCTTGTCTGCCTCTTTTGACAATGCATTTTATTGCATATCAATCATTATGCAATCAGAGAAATGCACTATATGGCAGGATCGATGCGTCGCTTATCATCGCCGCCCCCGACATATCGCAGCAGCCTTACCGTTGCCGCTTGACCGGATGCCCTGGGCACCCCGCGCGGGAGAGCCGCCCCATCGAAAGGCATTATTTTGCATATCACGAGACAAGCAAGAATGGAAAGCGCACATCCGGGCAGACCGTGCGCGCCTTGGCCGCAAAGACCTCCGGCAACGCGGGCATGGGAGATACCCGAAAGGTGTGCTTTAGTGCTTCCCTTGCGAAACATGGCACCTATAATGTTTCTCAAGAAACAGGAGCGAGGCGATGCAAACCAGGCAACTCCCCGAGCGCGATCCCGCCGGCGGTCCCGACCCCGGCACCACCCTGACCAAGGCGGTCATGCGCGCCGCCGGCTTTCTCGGCATCAGCCAGGCGGGCGTGGCCAGCGTGCTGGGCATCAGCACGGCCTCGGTGTCGCGCATGGCCTCCGGCGGCTATGTGCTCGACGCGCATCGCAAGGAATGGGAGTTCGGCGTGCTGTTCGTGCGCCTGTTCCGCTCGCTCGACGCCATCCTCGGCCACAGCGACCAGGCCCGCCTCTGGCTGGCCAACGAAAACCTGGCGCTCGGCGGCAAGCCGGGCGAACTGATCCGCACAACCGAGGGCCTGGTACGTGTCGTCCACTATCTGGATGCCACCCGCGGTCGCGTCTGAGCGCCGGCCGTTCGCGCTGACGCTCTGGCGCGCGGTGGAGGCGCAGCACGTGGTCTCGACCATGCCCCTGGTCGACAGCCTCGAGGAGCAGGCCGTGCTGGAGGCCGTGCTCGACGCCGGCAAGCCCGCCGTGCCGGCCGAGGCGCGCCATCTCCATTACCTGCTGTTCACGCCGTTCCGCTATCCGCCCTCGTCGTGGGGCTCGCGCTTTCGCGGCCCGCAGGACCCGGGCGTGTTCTATGGCGCCGAGCAGGTCCGCACCGCGTGCGCGGAGCTCGGCTACTGGCGCTGGCGCTTCCTGCGCGACAGCCCGGCGCTGCCGCGCATCGACGCGCGCCCGCACACGCTGTTCCAGGTCAGCGTGCGCACCGACGGCATCGCGCTCGACGCGCCGCCGCTGTCCGAGCACGCGGCCCGCTGGACCGACCCCGACCACTACGATGCCTGCCATGCGCTGGCGCGCGCCGCGCGCGAGGCCGGCCTCGGCATGATCCGCTACAGCTCGGTGCGCGATCCCGAGCACGGCCCCTGCGCCGCGCTGCTGACGCCGCGCGCGTTCGCCGAGCCGCAGCCGCTGACCACCACCACCTGGATGCTGACGGTGCGGCCCGACCGCGTGATCTGGCAGCGCGACGACCTGCTCCAGCGCGACAGCTTCCAGTTTCCCGCCGCGCCGTGGCAGGCGCCCGCCGCGGACGGCGCGCAGGACTGAGCGCCGCCCGGTCCGCGTGGCGGGGCCGCCGCCTCGCCTAGCAGGGAATTGTGAATCGGGTGTTGCAATGCAAAAGGAATAGCCTTATAATCTTTTTCTTCGACGGACGCGGGGTGGAGCAGTTGGCAGCTCGTCGGGCTCATAACCCGAAGGTCGCAGGTTCAAGTCCTGCCCCCGCAACCAACACTTCGTCGAGACACCATGCAGCAAGACAATGACGCCCTCCGAGGGCGTTTTTTGTTTTGTGCGTGTTTTGTGCGCCCGGCGCTGCGCACCGCCCGCGCAGCCGGCCGCGCACCAGCATCCGGACATTCCCCGGGGCGCCCCGCGCAAGCGCATCGCACGGCTCCGGCAGCGTCCACGGGCGGTGATACACTTTCGCCATTCCTCCCGGACGCCCCTCATGAAATTCTGCTCGAACTGCGGCCATGCGGTCGTGCTGCGCATCCCCGAAGGCGACTCGCGCCCGCGCCACCTGTGCGAGAACTGCGGCACCATCCATTACGTCAACCCGCGCAACGTGGTCGGCACCATTCCCGTGTGGGAGGACAAGGTGCTGCTGTGCAAGCGCGCCATCGAGCCGCGCTACGGTTTCTGGACGCTGCCGGCCGGCTTCATGGAGATCGGCGAGACCACCGCCCAGGGCGCCGCGCGCGAGACGCTGGAAGAAGCCGGCGCGCGCGTGCAGATCGGCGAGCTGTTCTCGATCCTCAATGTGCCGCACGTGCACCAGGTGCACCTGTTCTACCTGGCCACGCTGGAGGATCTCGACATCAGCGCGGGCGAGGAAAGCCTGGAGGTCAAGCTGGTCGAGGAGGCCGACGTGCCGTGGGACGAGCTGGCCTTCCCCACCGTGATCCACTCGCTGCGCTGCTTCTTCGCCGACCGCGCGGCGGGCAGGCTGGCCGACGGCAGTTTCCGCCTGCACAGCCTGGACATCGACAAGCCGATACGCCCGCTCACCAGCCGCGCCACGGTCGAGCCCTGATCCCTTCACCCGAGGCCGCTCCCGCCGCCCGCGCACCCGCCCATCCCGCATGATCACCTGGCTGGATCCGCATGATCCGTTTCCGCCGGTCGAGCGTGCGCTCGGCCCGGGCACGGACGCGCCCGGCCTGCTCGCCGCCAGCCGCGAGCTCTCGGCCCAGCGCCTGCTGCTGGCCTACCGGCAAGGCATCTTTCCGTGGTACGCCGAAGGCCAGCCGGTGCTGTGGTGGAGCACCGACCCGCGCATGGTACTGCCGCCGCAGGCGCTGCGCGTGTCCGCCACCTTCCGCAAGACCCTGCGGCGCGTGCTGCGCGACCCGGACTGGGAGATCCGCGTCGACGCCGGCTTCACCGAGGTCATGCAGGCCTGCGCGCTGACGCCGCGCGAGGGCCAGCACGGCACGTGGATCACCGAGGACATCATCGCCGCCTACGGCGCGCTGCACCAGAACGGCCTGGCCCACAGCGTGGAGAGCTGGTACCGCGGCGAGCGCGTGGGCGGCCTGTACGGCGTGGCGCTGGGGCGCATGTTCTACGGCGAATCGATGTTCGCGCGCCGCACCGACGCCTCCAAGATCGCGCTGGCCGCGCTATGCGCGTTCCTCGGCATGCACGGCGTGGCGATGATAGACTGCCAGCAGGAAACCGACCATCTGGCCTCGCTCGGCGCCAGCCCGATTCCGCGCGCGGAGTTCGCGGCGCATGTGCGCCTTGCCACCCGCCAGCCGGACATCGAGCCGTGGCGCTTCGACAAGACAGTGCTCCGGCACTGGACCCTGGCGCCGGACACGGCCTGCGGCTAGCGCCCGCGAGCGCACGCCGCACACCGCGCGGCGGCTTCCCTTGCATCGCCGTTTCATCCCTGGCCGCCGCAGACAAATGAGCAAGCTAAAGGAACTACCCCTTTCCGCGCTGCAGTTCTACGCCACCGCGCCCTATGCTTGCAGCTACCTGGACGGGCGCATGGCGCGCTCGCAGGTGGCCACCCCGGCCCACCTGATCAACGCGGACGTCTATTCGCGGCTGGTGCGCGCGGGCTTCCGCCGCAGCGGCATCTTCACCTACCGCCCCTATTGCGACGAATGCCACGCCTGCACGCCGTGCCGCGTGCTGGTGGACCGCTTCGCGCCGGACCGCAGCCAGCGCCGCGCGTGGCGCCAGCACGAGGGCCTGCAGGCGCTGGTGGCGCCGCTGACCTACGTCGAGGAACACTACGCGCTCTACCTGCTGTACCAGTCGATGCGCCACGCCGGCGGCGGCATGGACCAGGACAGCCGCGACCAGTACGAGCAGTTCCTGCTGCAAAGCCGCGTCAACTCGCGCCTGGTGGAATTCCGCGAGCCGCCGGGCTCGCCCGAGGCCGGGCGCCTGCGCATGGTCAGCATGATCGACGTGCTCGACGACGGCCTGTCCTCCGTCTACACCTTCTACGATCCGCTGGAGATGGGCGCGAGCTACGGCACCTACAACATCCTGTGGCAGATCCGCCAGGCGCGCGAGCTGGCGCTGCCGCACCTGTACCTCGGCTACTGGATCGCCGACAGCCGCAAGATGGCCTACAAGGCACGCTACCAGCCGCTTCAGGTCCTGACCGGCAACCAGTGGCGGCCGTTCGACGCGCCCGCCGCGCCGGCGCCGCAGGGCGCGCCCACCGCCGCGCCCGTGATCCCGCCGCAGCCCGGCGAGAACGGGCCCGGCGGCACGCTCTAGCCGCCACGCGCGGCGCGCGCAGTGCGCTCGCGGGGCGGCCCAGCCGTTACAATGCCGGCCTGGCCCCGACTTCCAAGCTGATCCCCTGTGCTGAACGCGCTCTATCCCCTGTTTCGCCCCGCCCTGTTCTCGATGGATGCCGAGGACGCCCACCACTTCACGCTGAACAACCTGCGCCGCGCCAAGCGCCTCGGGCTGGCGGGCTGCATCGGCAACACCATCGCCGACGACCCGCGCACCGTGATGGGCGTGCGCTTTCCCAACCCGGTCGGCCTGGCCGCCGGCCTGGACAAGGACGGCGCGTACATCGACGCGCTGGCCGCGTTCGGCTTCGGCTTCATCGAAGTGGGCACCGTGACGCCGCGCGCGCAGCCGGGCAACCCGCGCCCGCGCATGTTCCGCCTGCCCCAGGCCGACGCGCTGATCAACCGCATGGGCTTCAACAACGGCGGCGTGGACGCCTTCATCGCCAACGTCACCGCCTCGCGGTGGAAGGCCGAGGGCGGCGTGCTGGGCCTGAACATCGGCAAGAACGCCGACACGCCGATCGAGCGCGCGGTGGACGACTACCTGCACTGCCTGGAGCGCATCTACCCGCACGCCAGCTACGTCACCGTCAACATCTCCTCGCCCAACACCAAGAACCTGCGCCAGCTGCAGGGCGCGAGCGAGCTCGACAGCCTGCTGTCCACGCTCAAGGCCGCGCAGCAGCGCCTGGCCGACCAGCACAAGCGCTACGTGCCGCTGGCGCTGAAGATCGCCCCCGACCTCGACGCCGACCAGATCGGCAACATCGGCGACGCGCTGGTGCGCCACCGCATCGACGGCGTGATCGCCACCAACACCACCATCGCGCGCGACGCGGTCAAGGGCCTGCCGCACGGCGAGGAAGCCGGCGGCCTGTCGGGCCGGCCGGTGTTCGCGGCCTCCACGCGGGTGGTCGAGGGCCTGCGCGCGGTGGTCGGCGAGGCCGTGCCCATCGTCGGCGTGGGCGGCATCTTCGGCGGCGCCGACGCGCGCGCCAAGATCGCCGCGGGCGCGCAGCTGGTGCAGGTCTACAGCGGGCTGATCTACCGCGGGCCGGTGCTGGTGAAGGAATGCGCGGAGGCGCTGCGGGGCTGACACGGGTCTGGTGCGGGCCCGATGTGGGGCCGATGTGGGCCCGATGTGGGCACGATGTGCGCCTCATACGCGGTTTTCCCAATCGCCGTATCATCCCCATCCCACTCTCCTCCGTGTGACAAGGACAAAGAACGTCATGGAAACCATCCGTCTGGGCCGCAGCGACCTGGAAGTCTCTCGCATCTGCCTCGGCACCATGACCTTCGGCGAGCAGAACACCGAAGCCGAAGGCCACAGCCAGCTCGATTACGCCGTCTCGCGCGGCATCAACTTCATCGACACGGCCGAGATGTATCCGGTCAAGCCGCGCGCCGAAACCTACGGCAGCACCGAGCGCATCGTCGGCACCTGGCTCAAGCGCCAGCAGCGCGACCGCATCGTGCTGGCCACCAAGGTGGCCGGCCCGGCCCGCATGCCGTGGATCCGCAACGGCGGCGACCTCACGCCGCAGAGCATCCGCGAGGCGGTGGACGCCTCGCTGGCGCGCCTGCAGACCGACTACATCGACCTCTACCAGATCCACTGGCCGGCCCGCAACGCGCCCAACTTCGGCCAGAAGCAGTTCGATCCGGCCAAGGAGCGCGAGTGCACCTCGATCCAGGCCCAGCTCGAAACGATGGGCGAACTGGTGCGCGCCGGCAAGATCCGCTACGTGGGCGTGTCCAACGAAACGCCGTGGGGCGTGGCGGAGTTCGCCAAGCAGGCCGAGCTGCACGGCCTGCCGCGCATCGCCACCATCCAGAACCCGTACAACCTGCTCAACCGCAGCTTCGAGCAGGGCCTGGACGAGGCCTGCTTCCGCACCGACGTGAGCCTGCTGGTGTACAGCCCGCTGGCGTTCGGCCAGCTCACCGGCAAGTACCTCGCCGGCACGCCGGAGCAGCCGGCGTTCGACGCGCAGGCCAAGGGCCGCCTGACCCGCTTCCCGGCCGACTGGAGCCCGCGCTACCTGCGCCCGGAAAGCCTGGCCGCATCGGCGCGCTACGTGAAGCTGGCGCGCGCGCACGGCATCTCGCCGGCCACGCTGGCGCTGGCCTGGAGCTACTCGCGCTGGTTCGCCGCCAGCACCATCATCGGCGCCACCTCGCTGGAGCAACTGCGCGAGGACGTCGATGCATGGCAGGCGCGCTCGTTGCCCGAAGACGTCACCGCGGCGATCGAGCGCATCCACGCCGAAATCAACAACCCGGCGCAATAAGAACGCGCAGCAAGCAGGCGCCTGGCGCCGCGCCACCCGCGCCCCGCCCTACCCGCGGCTTGCCCCTTCCGGCGCACTGGAACGGGGCAAAGCGGGCAAATCGGGCGGCGAAAATGGTATCCTCGCAGGCTTATCGCCGTCGCAAACCGTCGCGCCACGGCGACTGCCTGCCCGCCGCCAGGCAAGTCGCCGCGCCACGGCTGCGGCCGGCCCGCGCCGATCCGCCACGGATCCGCGGCCGGCCGGGACGGCGGACCGGACCTGAGACCGGTGAAAAACAATGAGCGGCTCACCACCCAGAACCCATATCCGGGGGAGATCATAACCATGAAGTGCCTGAAGACATCGACCAAGACCATCCTGGCCAGCGCCGTGGCCCTCGCGCTGCTGTACGGCGGCGCCGTGCAGGCCCAGACCGTCAAGGTGCTCTCGATCGTCGACCATCCTGCGCTGGACGCCATCCGCGACGGCGTGCGCGACGAGCTGAAGAGCGCCGGCTATGACGCCGACAAGAACCTGAAGTGGGAATACCAGAGCGCGCAGGGCAATACCGGCACCGCCGCCCAGATCGCCCGCAAGTTCGTCGGCGACCAGCCCAGCGTGATCGTCGCCATCGCCACGCCGTCGGCGCAGGCCGTGGTGGCCGCCACCAAGTCGGTGCCAGTGGTGTATTCCGGCGTGACCGACCCGGTCGCCGCGCAACTCGTCAAGGGCTGGAGCGCCTCCGGCACCAACGTGACCGGCGTGTCGGACAAGCTGCCGCTGGACAGGCAGGTCGCCCTGATCAAGCGCGTGGTGCCCAAGGTCAAGACCGTCGGCATGGTCTACAACCCCGGCGAGGCCAACTCGGTGGTGGTGGTCAAGGAACTGAAGGCGCTGCTGGCCAAGGAAGGCCTGGCGCTCAAGGAAGCCGCCGCGCCGCGCACGGTGGACATCGGCGCCGCCGCCAAGAGCCTGATCGGCAAGGTCGACGTGATCTACACCAACACCGACAACAACGTGGTGTCGGCGTACGAGGCCCTGGTCAAGGTCGCCAACGAGTCCAGGATCCCGCTGGTGGCGGCCGATACCGACAGCGTCAAGCGCGGCGCCATCGCGGCGCTGGGCATCAACTACGGCGACCTCGGCCACCAGACCGGCAAGGTGGTGGTGCGCATCCTGAAGGGCGAGAAGCCCGGCGCGATCGCCTCCGAGACCAGCGACAAGCTCGAACTGTTCGTGAACACCGGCGCGGCCGAGAAGCAAGGCGTGACGCTCTCGCCCGAACTGATCAAGGAAGCGAAGACCGTCATCAAGTAAGACGGCACGCCGAGCCTGCGCGCACGCGCGCAGGCGGCTCTATCCGGGCCGCCCCCCGGAACGCCCGCGCCGCGCCGCCTGACCCGGGCGGCGCGCCGGGCGTTTCAGATCCGGCCTCCCGTGCCGGAAACAGCAACTGGATTTCCCCATGTCCCTCTTTTCCATCCTGGGTGCACTGGAGATCGGCCTGATCTTCAGCCTCGTCGCCCTGGGGGTGCTGATCTCCTTTCGCATCCTCAACTTCCCCGACCTGACCGTCGACGGCAGCTTCCCGCTGGGCGGCGCCGTGGCCGCCACGCTGATCGCCTCGGGCCAGGACCCGTTCCTGGCCACCGCGCTGGCGATCGTGGCGGGCGCCTTCGCCGGCTTCGTCACCGGCTGGCTCAACGTGCGCCTCAAGATCATGGACCTGCTCGCCAGTATCCTGATGATGATCGCGCTGTACTCGGTCAACCTGCGCGTGATGGGCAAGCCCAACGTGCCGCTGATCACCGAATCCACCATCTTCACCATCCTGCAGCCCGACTGGCTGCCGGACTACGTGCTGCGCCCGGCGCTGCTGCTGGTCGTGGTGGTCGCGGCCAAGCTCGGCCTCGACTGGTTCTTCTCGTCGCAACTCGGCCTGGCCATGCGCGCCACCGGCGCCAACCCGCGCATGGCGCGCGCCCAGGGCATCGCCACCGGCCGCGCCACGCTGGCCGGCATGGCGCTGTCCAACGGCCTGGTCGCGCTGGCCGGCGCGCTGTTCGCGCAGACCCAGGGCGGCTCCGACATCTCGATGGGCATCGGCACCATCGTGATCGGCCTGGCCGCGGTCATCATCGGCGAGAGCATCCTGCCGGCGCGCCGGCTGGTCTACACCACGCTGGCCGTGGTGCTCGGCGCCATCCTGTACCGCTTCTTCATCGCGCTGGCGCTCAACAGCGAATTCATCGGCCTCAAGGCGCAGGACCTGAACCTCGTCACCGCGGTGCTGGTCACCGGCGCGCTGGTGCTGCCGGGAACCCGCAAGAAGCTGTTCGGCCGCAAGGGAGGTGCTTGAGATGCTGCGCGCGCAAGACCTGAAACTGACCTTCAATCCCGGCACCCCGATCGAGACGCGCGCGCTGCGCGGCCTCAGCCTGGACATCCCCACCGGCCAGTTCGTGGCCGTGATCGGCTCCAACGGCGCCGGCAAGTCCACCTTCCTCAACGCCATCAGCGGCGACCAGATGGTGGACAGCGGCAGCATCACGATCGACGACACCGACGTCACGCGCAAGCCGGCGTGGGACCGCGCCCACCTGGTGGCGCGCGTGTTCCAGGACCCGATGGCGGGCACCTGCGAAGCGCTGACGATCGAGGAAAACATGGCGCTGGCGATGGCGCGCGGCAGCCGCCGCGGTTTCCGCGCGGCGCTCAACAAGCCCTCGCGCGAGCTGTTCCGCGACAAGCTGCGCCTGCTCAACCTGGGCCTGGAAAACCGCCTGACCGACCGCATCGGCCTGCTCTCCGGCGGCCAGCGCCAGGCCGTGAGCCTGCTGATGGCCTCGCTGCAGCCCTCGCGCATCCTGCTGCTCGACGAGCACACCGCCGCGCTCGATCCCAAGACCGCCGCCTTCGTGCTGGAACTGACCGCCAAGATCGTGGAGGACAGCAAGCTCACCACCATGATGGTCACGCACAGCATGCGCCAGGCGCTCGACTACGGCCAGCGCACGGTGATGCTGCATCAGGGGCAGGTGGTGCTGGACGTGTCCGGCGAACAGCGCGCCGGACTCGACGTGCCCGACCTGCTGCGCATGTTCGAGCAGACGCGGCACGAGCAACTGGATGACGACGCGTTGCTGTTGAGCTGATTCGAGCGTTGCGGTTCTGCCCCCTCGCCCATGCATGGGCGAGGGGGCAGAACCATCGGCGGGCCGTCTACGCCGCGGCCACCTTCTCCAGCCACCGCTTCATCTGGTCCGTCACCGCCGAGCCCGAGAACGAGCAGCTGTCCTGCGCGAACACGGCGGACATCTCCAGCCGGCGCAGCAGTTCTTCCATCGCCTGGCCGAACACCGGCGGCAGCGCCAGAGCGGGCGCCGCCGCGCGCCAGTTGCGCACCAGCGCGTCGGCCGCCAGCGTGCCGCCGAGGTGCTGATCCAGCGCCGTGCGCATGCCCGCCAGCGCGGGCGCGTTGCCGGTGGAAGAGACAGAAACACTCATCGGCGTGCCCTCCTTTCCTTGTACAGCTCGCGGAACGTGCGCCCGCTCGGGGCCGGCATGTCGCGCGTCTCGGTCCAGCCGCGGCCGGCCATCGGCAGGCTGGCGATCAGCCTGCTGCTGCCGCCCATGCGCGCCAGCAGGCGCGCGCCGATGCGGGTGGCGAACGCGTACAGGCCCGGCCGGCTGGCCACGTAGCCCCAGGCCTTGAGGCCGAGCCGCTCCTGCCAGGGCCGCAGGCCGCGTTCCATCTGTTTTTCGCGCAGCTTGCGCAGCAGGTCCGACAGCGGGATCGAGGCCGGGCACACGCGGTTGCATTCGCCGCACAGCGTGGCCGCCTGCGGCAGGTCCAGCGCGTTGGCCAGGCCGACATAGCTCGGCGTCAGCACGCTGCCCATCGGCCCGGGATAGACCCAGCCGTAGGCATGCCCGCCGATCTTCTGGTAGACCGGGCAGTGGTTCATGCAGGCGCCGCAGCGGATGCAGCGCAGCATCTCCTGGAACTCGCCGCCGATCAGGCCGCTGCGCCCGCCGTCGACCAGCACGAAATACATGTGCTCGGGGCCGTCGCGCTCGCCGGCGGCGCGCGGACCAGTGAGCAGCGAGAAGTAGTTCGAGATCGCCTGGCCGGTGGCCGAGCGCGGCAGCAGGCGCATCACGGTGGCGAGGTCTTCCAGCGTGGGCAGCACCTTCTCGATGCCGGTCACGGCCACGTGCACGCGCGGCATCACCGTGCACATGCCTTCGTTGCCCTCGTTGGTCACTACCGCCACCGAGCCGGTCTCGGCGATGATGAAGTTGCCGCCGGTCACGCCCATGTCGGCCGAGAGGAATTGCGGGCGCAGCACCTCGCGCGCCTCGCGCGTCATCTCGGGGATGTCGGTCAGGCGCGGCTTGTGGTGGACGCGGGCGAACAGGTCGGCGATCTCTTCCTTGTCCTTGTGCACCACCGGCGCGATGATGTGCGACGGCGGCTCGGCGTCGTTGATCTGCAGGATGTATTCGCCGAGGTCGGTCTCGATGCTCTGCACGCCCATCTCGCCGAGCACCTGGTTCAGGCGCATTTCCTCCGTCACCATCGACTTGCTCTTGATGACCTTCTTCACGCCGTGCTTGCGTGCGATCTCCGCCACCAGCCGCGCGGCGTCCGCGGTGGTCTCGGCGAACAGCACGGTGGCGCCACGCCGCGTGGCGTTTTCCTCGAAGGTGGCGAGCCACACGTCGAGATTGTCGAGCGCGCGGTTGCGGCGCTCCTTGAGCGCTTCGCGCGTGGCGTCGAAGTCGATGTCGCGCATCGCGTCGGCGCGCGCGGTGACGAACTTGGTGGAGAGCTTCTTGAGGTTCTGCTGCAGGCGCTGGTCGGCCAGCTTCTGGCCCGCGCGCGCCTTGAATTCCATGCTGCGAACTTGCATAGCGGGGATCTCGCTGAAGTTGTTTTTCGATCCGGCGGACTCAGGCGTCGCCGGCCAGCACCTGCGCGATGTGCAGCACCTGCGTGCGCGTGTCGCCGGTGCGGCGCAGCCGGCCCTCGATGTTCAGGATGCAGCCCAGGTCGCCCAGCACTACGGCATCGGCGCCGCTGGCCTTGATGTTGGCGCATTTCTCGTCGACGATGGCCGTCGAGATATTGCCGTACTTGACCGAGAAGGTGCCGCCGAACCCGCAGCAGGCCTCGCAGTCCTTCATCTCGCTGAGCTGCACGCCGGGCAGGTGCGCCAGCAGCGCGCGCGGCTGGCTCTTGACGCCAAGCTCGCGCAGCCCGGAGCAGGAATCGTGGTAGGTGACGCGGCCGGCGAACGTCGAATCGAACTCGCCCAGCTTCGCCACGTTGACGAGGAAATCGGTGAGCTCGAACACGCGCGCGCGCAGGCTTTCGTAGCGGCCGTTGAGCTCGGGGTCGTCGCGCAGCAAGTCGGCGTAGTGATGCAGCACCATGCCGCCGCAGGAGCCGGACGGGATCACCACGTACTCGAACATCTCGAACTCGCGCAGGAATTTCTCGGCGAGGTCGCGCGCCACGGCGCGCTCGCCCGAGTTGTAGGCGGGCTGCCCGCAGCAGGTCTGCGCCTCGGGCACCAGCACTTCGTATCCCGCCTTTTCCAGCAGCTTGAGCACCGAGAAGCCGATTTCCGGACGCATCAGGTCCACCAGACAGGTGGCGAACAGGCCGACTCGCATTGTTTCCCTTTTCCAGACCCCGAAACCCCGCAATTATGCGCTTTCGCGCACCGTGCCGCACCTGTCGGACAGCCGTCGGGACCACTTTCATGCCATTGAAAAGTGCATGTCAGCGCATTTCCTAGGGCTTATACCGAGGCCGGCGCATGCAAGGTTTTGTTCGGCAATCGCATTTCACCTATTGAAATTTTCACAATGCGAGATAGAATCAGGCAACCGCTTAATTTGCCGCATGGCAACATTTCCTCATGGCAGACGCAGACAAAGAACCCGGCAAGACATCCATCCAGGTCATCGAACGCATGATGACCCTGCTGGATTCGCTCGCGCAGCACGCGGATCCCGTCAGCCTGAAGGAGTTGTCGCTGGCCACCGGCCTGCATCCTTCCACCGCGCACCGCATCCTCAACGACATGGTGGCCTGCCGCTTCGTCGACCGCTCCGATCCCGGCAGCTACCGGCTCGGCATGCGGCTGCTGGAGCTGGGCAACCTGGTCAAGGCGCGCCTGTCGGTGCGCGACGCGGCGCTGGCGCCGATGCGCGCGCTGCACCGCGTGACCGGGCAGACCGTCAACCTGTCGGTGCGCCAGGGCGACGAGATCGTCTATATCGAGCGCGCCTACAGCGAGCGCTCCGGCATGCAGGTGGTGCGCGCCATCGGCGGGCGCGCGCCGCTGCACCTGACCTCGGTCGGCAAGCTGTTCCTGGCGGCCGACGAGCTCAGCCGCGTGCGCAACTACGCCACCCGCACCGGGCTGGCCGGGCACACCCGCACCTCGATCACCGACCTGATCAAGCTCGAGCGCGAACTCAACTGGGTGCGCACCAACGGCTACGCGCGCGACAACGAGGAACTGGAGCTCGGCGTGCGCTGCATCGCCGCCGGCATCTACGACGACTCGCGCCGCCTGGTCGCCGGCCTCTCGCTGTCGGCCCCGGCCGACCGCCTGCAGGAAAGCTGGCTGCAGAACCTCAAGGACACCGCGCTGCAGATCTCGCGCGGCATGGGTTACGCAACCGACGTCGCCGCTGCCTGACCTGGGCGGCGCGCGTCGCACGGACGCGCGCCGTGCATCGTGCCCGCCTGCCGCCGCTTCGTGCCACCGCTTCGTGCGGCGGCTTTCCCGTGCGATGGCGTCCCCTCCCCTTGGCTTGCCCTCTGCTCGACCAAGCGTTTACCCTTAGTTTTCAGATAACCTGATTAGCAGTATCCTGCCGGGCATGCGAACCAAGGCCATCACGCTGACCGAACAGGTCGCCCAGCAACTGCGCGCGGAAATCGCCGACGGCGTCTATCCCGTCGGCGCCCGGCTGCCTTCGGGCAAGCAACTGGCCGAGCGCTACGGCGTCAGCCCCGCGGTGATCCGCGAAGTCACCGAGCACCTGCGCTCGCAGGGGCTGGTGGAAAGCCGCCAGGGGCTCGGCAGCACGGTGCTGTCGCGCACCGGCAGCGGCGGCTTCCGGCTGCCGCAGGAAATCGGCATCGACCGCGGCGGGCTGGCCAGCCTCTACGAGCTGCGGCTCGACCTGGAAAGCGCCGCCGCCGCGCTCGCGGCGCAGCGGCGCACCGCCGAGGAACTGGCGCGGATGCAGGCGCTGCTGGCGCAGCTCGGCGCGCAACTGCACGACCCGGACCGCAGCGTGGAGGCCGATACCGCCTTCCACGTGGCGATCGCCGCCGCCACCCACAATCCCTATTACCTGCAACTGCTGCAATACCTGAACCTGCAGCTGCACCAGGCCGTGCATGCCGCGCGCCGCAACACGCGCCAGCAGGAAGGCCTGTCCGAGCAGGTCCATCAGGAACACCTGGCGATCTTCCATGCCATCCGCGCCGGCGACGCCGGCCTGGCGCGCGCGGCCGCGGTGTCGCACCTGCAAGGCGCCGCCGCGCGGCTGGGCCTGCCGGTCGCGCCGCGCCACCCCGATCCTTCCCATCCAGCGGCCTGAGCCGCGCCGCCTTACCGGACAGCACCATGCAAACTTCCGCCTTCCTGCCCCGCCTGGTCGAAGCCCTCGGCCCCGATGTTGCCGCCACCGAGCCCGACCAGGTCGCACCCTGGCTGGCCGACTGGCGCGGCCTTTACCGCGGCAACGCGCAGGCCGTGGTGCGCCCGCGCAGCGTGGACGAAGTGGCGCGCTGCCTGGCGCTGTGCCAGCAGGCCGGCGTGCCGGTGGTGCCGCGCGGCGGCAATACCGGCCTGTGCGGCGGCGCCGCGCCCGACAGCAGCCCCGCCAACGTGGTGCTGAGCCTGGACCGCATGAACGCGATCCGCTCGGTCGATACCATCGCCAACACGATGGTGGCCGAGGCCGGCTGCATCCTCGGCAACCTGCGCCGCGCCGCGGCCGAGGCCCACCGCCTGCTGCCGCTCAGCCTGGCGGCCGAGGACTCGTGCCAGATCGGCGGCAACCTCGCCACCAACGCGGGCGGCGTCAACGTGGTGCGCTACGGCATGACGCGCGAGCTGGTGCTGGGCGTGGAAGCGGTGCTGCCGAACGGCGAGGTCTTCCACGGCCTGCGCGCGCTGCGCAAGGACAATACCGGCTACGACCTCAAGCAACTGCTGATCGGCTCCGAAGGCACGCTCGGCGTGATCACCGCCGCCGCGCTGCGCCTGTTCCCGCGCACCGACGCGCGCTCGGTGGTGCTGGCGGCGGTGGCGTCTCCGCAGCAGTCGCTGGAACTGTTCGAGCTGCTGTTCGAGCAATGCGGCGCGCGGCTGCAGGCGTTCGAGTTCTTCACCGGCGACTGCCTGGACCTCGTGCTGCGCCACGCGGAGGGCGTGCAGGAGCCGTTCGGCCAGCGCTATCCCGCCTACGTGCTGGTGGAACTGGCCGACACCACCGACGAGGCCGCGCTGGGCGCCCTGCTCGAGCGCGTGATCGGCGAAGCGCTGGAGCGCGAGCTGTGCCTCGACGCGGCGGTCTCGGCCTCGCTGGCGCAACTGCAGAGCCTGTGGAAGCTGCGCGAGGAAATCTCCGAGGCGCAGCGCGCGGACGGCCCCCACCTGAAGCATGACGTGTCGCTGCCGATCGAGCAGATCCCGGCCTTCATGGCGTCGATGGAAGCGCGCCTGAAAGCCGCCAGCCCCAGCATCCGCCCGTTCATCTTCGGCCACTTCGGCGACGGCAACCTGCACTACAACCTGTCGCGCCCGGCCGGCGCGGAACGCGACTGGGCGGCCGTGCACGGCAAGGCGCTGACCGCCGAAGTGCTGGACGAAGTGGCGCGCTACGGCGGCAGCATCAGCGCCGAGCACGGCATCGGCCAGCTCAAGCGCGACGATTTCCTGCGCCTCAAGGACCCGCTGGAACTGCGCCTGATGCAGGGCATCAAGCAGCTGCTCGACCCGGCCGGCATCATGAATCCCGGCAAGCTGCTGTAAGCGCATCGCCGCCGCGACGGCGACAAAAAAACGCGCCGGGGACGGCGCGTTTTTTCATTGCGGGACATCGGCGGACGACCCGAGCCGCGCAGCGGCTCAGCCCGCCGCCGCCGCGGCCATCAGATGCCGCGCGCCTGCTGGGCGGCCAGCACGGCCTGCGGGCTGTTGGCGGGCGCCTGCGTCAGGTTGGGCGAGGCCGGGAACGGATGCGGCGCCGGGCCGGACGGCGAATGCTCCAGCCAGTCCTTGACGCGGGTGGCATCGGCGAAGCGCGACAGCTTGCCCACCGAGTCGAGGAACACCATCACCACGTTGCGGCCGTTCACGCGCGCCTGCATCACCAGGCACTGGCCGGCCTCGGAGATGAAGCCGGTCTTCTGCAGGCCGATCTCCCAGTTGCCGCCGCGCACCAGGCGGTTGGTGCTGACGTAGTGCTGGGTGCGGCCCAGCACGTTGACTTCATGCTCGGTCTGCGTGGTGAACTCGCGGATGGTCGGGTTGCGGTAGGCCGCGTTGACCATGCGCACCAGGTCCACGGCGCTCGAGACGTTGCCGCTCGACAGGCCGCTGGAATCGACGAAGTGGCTGTCGTTCATGCCGAGCTCGCGCGCCTTGCGGTTCATCGCCTGCACGAAGGCCGGCAGGCCGCCCGGGTAGCTGCGGCCGAGCACGGAAGCGGCGCGGTTCTCGGAGGACATCAGCGCCAGCAGCAGCAGTTCCTGGCGGCTGAGCTGCGTGCCGAAGCGCAGGCGCGAGCTGCTGTGCTTCTCGTTGTCGCGGTCTTCCTCGCTGATGGTCAGGACTTCATCCATCGGCAGGTGCGAGTCCATCACCACCAGCGCCGTCATCAGCTTGGTGATGGAGGCGATCGGCAGGACCGCGGCGGAATTCTTCTGGAACAGCACTTCGTTGCTGTTCTGGTCCATCACCAGCGCCACGCTGGAGCGCAGGGCGAGCGAGTCCTCGGTGTTGCGCAGGCCGAGCGCCTCGCCCAGCGACGGCTTGGCCGGCGTGAACGCGGCGCGCACCGGCGCTGCCTGGCGCTGCGCGACCACCTGGTGCCGGCCGTTCTTGAGCACGACAACCTTGCGCGGCGCAGCGCGCCCAGCGACAGTTTTAGAAGGAGTTGCCGGCTTTTTCTCGGACTTCGAGATTTTTGCCGACTTTTTAGACTTTGTCGTTTCCGCCTTGGTGGCGGCATCGGCCGTGGGAACGGCCAGCATGGAAACGGACAGCAGCACTGAAGCCGCGACCGCAGTCAAAGGGACAGAGCCGAAGAATCTGGAAAATAGGGAGGAATCAGACCGGAACATGATTCATTCAGCGCGCAGCTAGGATGGCGCCAGTTTAGGAAAAAAAGAAATTGTTAGCAAGATTAAAGACTTACGAAGCCTCTTTAAAGTTCGATTTGCAAACAATTCCGCATTACGGAAAAAGAGAGCCAAGCGTCACACAACACGTGCTGCGCGCCCGACTCGGACTGTGGTAATTCCACCGCACGCCGCCCCCGGCAACGCGCGGCCAGCGCATTTGCGCGGGCCGCGCGGCACTTGCCAGCGCGGCGGCATGCAACCGGGACGGCCCGCATCGCGCCGTCCCGCGATCGCCCTCAAGAAAGGAAACGCGCGAACTCGCTTACCGGTTCACGTTCCGTGCTAAGGGTATTCTCTATGGCCGCGGGATCGGCGTAGCCAAGCGCCATCCCGCACACCACCATCTCGTCCCCGGTCAGCCGCAGGTGGCTGGAAATCACCGCATGGAACTGCGTGAACGCGGCCTGCGGGCAGGTGTCGAGCCCGCGCGCGCGCGCCGCCACCATGATGCTCTGCAGGAACATGCCGTAGTCGAGCCAGCTGCCCTGCTCCAGGATGCGGTCGATGGTGAAGATCATGCCCACCGGCGCATCGAAGAAGGTGAAGTTGCGCGAATGCTGCGCATGCATGCGCGCCTTGTCCTCGCGGCTGATCTCCAGCAGGCTGTACAGGTCCCAGCCCACCTTGCGCCGGCGGTCGATATACGGCTTGACCCACTCGCGCGGGTAGTACGGGTATTCCTCGCGGTACTTGCTGTCGCGCTGCGGATCGTCATACGCCGCCAGCACGTCGGCCGACAGCTTGAGCTTGGCCTCGCCGGTCAGCACGTAGACCCGCCACGGCTGCACATTGGTGCCCGACGGCGCGCGGCTGGCCACGGCCAGGATCTCGCTGACCATCTCGCGCGGCACCGGCGTATCGAGAAAAGCGCGCACCGAGCGCCGCGTGATGATCGCCTGGTCAACCGCCGCGGCGTCGCGTCTTTGCTGCGAATCCATACGTTTATCCTTGTTGTCTCACTGCCCCGGCCTTATGGTCCGGTCTCATTGTCCGGCCCCATTTCCCGGCGTCTCATGCACCAGGGGCCGCAGCGCATCGCGCAGCGCCGCCGGCAGCGGCACCGGACGGCGCGTGGCGCGGTCCACGTAGACGTGCACGAAATGCCCCTGTGCCGCGGCAATCTCTTCGTCGTTGCGGAACAGGCCCACCTCGTAGCGCACGCTGGAATTGCCGAGCCGCGCCACGCGCAGCCCCGCCACCACCGTATCGGGAAAGCTCAGCGCGGAAAAGTAGTTGCACTGCGTCTCGATCACCAGCCCGATGGTCTCGCCCGCCTCGATGTCGAGCACGCCCTGACGGATCAGGTAGGTGTTCACGACGGTATCGAAATAACTGTAGTAGACGACGTTGTTGACGTGGCCATAGACATCGTTGTCCATCCAGCGCGTGGTGATGGGCTGGAAGTGGCGGTAGGCGCTGCGCGTGTCGGCGGTCGGTTTCATCGGTGGCGGGAGCGTGGTGGCAGATCGGTGGCGGGAGGGCAGGCTTCGGCGGCGCGTCGTCAGGGCAATGCCATCGCGGCCGTGGCGGCACGCCGGCGCGCGTGATATTGCGCCGCCAGCGCGACCGTCTGGGCGTACACCGCCACGGTGTCCTCGATGCGGTTGCCGTAGCCGCCCGCCATCGCCACGGCGACCGGCAGGCCGCGCTGCCAGGCCGCGTCGAACACCATGCGGTCGCGCCGCGCCAGCCCGGCCAGCGTCAGCTTGAGGCGGCCGAGACGATCGCCTTCATGCGGGTCGGCGCCGGCCAGATAGATCACGAGGTCCGGGGCAAAGCGGGCGAACAGCGTATCGAGCGCGCCCTGCAGCGCCTCGGCATAGGCATCGTCGCCGCAGCCGTCCGGCAGGCCGACGTCGAGATCGCTGGCTTCCTTGCGGAACGGATAGTTCTTCTCGCCATGCAGCGACAGCGTGAAGACGAAGGGATCGCCGCGCAGGATGGCGGCGGTGCCGTTGCCCTGGTGCACGTCGAGGTCCACCACCGCCACGCGCCCGGCCAGTCCGTCGCGGCGCAACTGGCGGGCGGCGACGGCGGCGTCGTTGAACACGCAGAAACCGCCGCCCTTGTCCGCATAGGCGTGATGCGTGCCGCCGGCGAGGTTGACGGCGATGCCCTCCCGGCACGCGGCGCGGCAGGCCGCGATGGTGGCGCCGGCCGAGCGCCGGGAGCGCTCCACCATCGCCTCCGACCACGGGAAGCCGATCTCGCGCTGGCGCGCCGGATCGAGCTGGCCGCGCGACACGCTGTCGACGTATTCGCGGGTATGCGCCAGCAGCAGGGCGTCGTCCCCGGCGCGCGGCGCCTCGGCCAGCGTCAGCCCCGGCACCTCGCGCCCGACCGCGTCCCTGAGCATGCTGTACTTGCGCATCGGGAAACGATGGCCCTCGGGCAGCGGCAGGACGAAATGATCGGCGTAGAAGGCAAGCATGGGCAACGGGAAACCGGCGTGGCGCGGCCGGCTGCGCCTGCGGAAACGGCGCTTCCGGCAGACCGCGATGGTAGCACTGCCGCGCCGCGGGCGTACGGCGCCAGGCGCCCCGCCCCGGCCCGGGAAACACCGTGCCGGCAACGGTTTCACGTGCGGCATGCGCCACCGGCATCGGCTTCCGGGAGGACGGTCAGCGAGGACTTCGGGGAGATTTATTTGTGCAATGCACAAGAAGACCTTGACAGCCTTTTTCTTTTCCCTACAATTGGAATTGTTGCGGCGCACCATCCGACTTTGCCAAGCAGGCGGAGCGTGTCGGCAACCTCCTGCGCCTGGGGCTGGCTGACGAGAGACTGCTATTCGTCATGGCTTTGACATCTGGGCGGCCTAATTTTGCATGATCTTGAACTTCATCATTGGAGACTCGCATGAACTTCACCCCGGAACAAGTCGCTGCAGCGCAAAAAGCCAACCTGGAAACCATCTTCGGCCTGACCACCAAGGCATTCGAAGGCGTTGAAAAGCTGGTCGAGCTGAACCTGCAAGTGGTCAAGGCGACTTTCGCAGAAAACGTCGACAACGCCAAGAAGGCGCTGTCCGCCAAGGATCCCCAGGAATTCCTGGCCATCCAGGCTTCGCTGGTCCAGCCGGTCGCCGAAAAGACCCTGGCCTACAGCCGCCACCTGTACGAAATCGCCTCGGAAACCCAGTCGGAATTCACCAAGGTCGCCGAAGCCCAGCTGGCCGAGAGCTCGAAGAAGGTGCAAGCCCTGGTCGAGAACTTCGCCAAGAACGCCCCGGCCGGTTCGGAATCCACCGTGGCCATCGTGAAGTCGGCGATCAGCGCCGCCAACAACGCCTACGAGTCGGTCCAGAAGGCCACCAAGCAGGCTGTGGAAATCGCTGAAAGCAACTTCCAGGCAGCCGCCTCGGCCGCCACCAAGGCCGCCCAGCAAGCCAGCGCCTCGGCTCGCACCGCGACCAAGAAGGCCACCACCACCGCCGCCTAAGCAGCGCACGCGGCAGACGGACCGGCTCCGGCCGGTTCGTTGGCAAAGCACGCATGGCACGCGCCGGCGCGTTTTGCCAACGAAGGCAAGCGGGAACCACGAACCACCGGTTCCCCGCCCTCTACCGATGTCTCCTCGGTATCCGGTTTCTTGTATTCCAATACCGTTAATACCCGGCCATGCGCCGGGTTTTTTTCTGCCCGGTGCCGGGCGCGCATCGACCGGCTGCGCCGGCAGTCCGTCGCGCGGCACGCCTGATTCGCGCGCGGCCACCCTGATGCGGCGGTCCGCATCCTTCCTCCCCTCCTATTCAGGCGTGCGCGGGCGCGGCGAATTCATTGAAGGCGGCCACGGCATTGGCGGCATACATGGCCACCGGGCCGCCGCCCATGTAGATGGCCACGCCCAGCGCTTCGTGCACCTCCTCCGTGGTCGCGCCCAGCCGCGCCAGCGCCCTGGTGTGAAAGCCGATGCAGCCGTCGCAGCGCGCGGCCACGCCCACGGCCAGCGCGATCAGTTCCTTGGTCTTGGGATCGAGCGCGCCGCCCGCCATCGCGGCCTTGCCCAGGTCGCCGAAGCCTTTCATCACGCCGGCCTGGGTCGTGTGCAATTGAGCGAGGTTGCCGGAGATGCGCTGGGTGAGTTGCTTGTATTGCGTGGTCACGGGGAGCTTCCTTGTCGAGGGTGAATGGCGGATCGCGCGGCGGACCGGATGGCGAGCCAACCCTTCCCGAAACGCTTAATTTAGTTTATTCTAATTTAGAAGTTTCTAAAATATGATGTACGCCGAAAGAGCCCCCGAAGCATGACCCAACGCAAATCCGATCTTGAACGCTTGCAGGACAGTGCCGTACAGGCCGCCGCGCTGCTGCAGGCGGTGGGCAACCCCAACCGGTTGCTGGTGCTGTGCCTGCTGCTGGAGCACGGCGAGATGACCGTGGGCGCGATCAATGAATTCGTCGCCCTCAGTCCTTCTGCGCTGTCGCAGCATCTGGCCCGGATGCGCGAGGAAGGTCTGGTGATGTACCGGCGCGAAGCGCAGACGCTGTACTACCGGGTCGAGGACCCGAATGTGGCCAAGCTCATCGCTACGCTCAAGGACATCTTCTGCCCCTGATCCACCATTGTTGCGACGTACCCGACATGACCCTGAAGACCCTGTCTCCCGAAGCGGCCCGCCAGCGCCTGGACCACGGCGCGGTGCTGGTGGACATCCGCGCCGCCGACGAACGCGCCCGCGAGCACATTGCCGAATCGCGCCACATGCCGCTGGACCGGCTTGCGGCGCAGCCGCTGCCGGCCGACGGCGCGGCGGTGGTCATCTTCTACTGCCGCTCGGGCAACCGCACGCAGATGAACGCGCAGCGGCTGCGCGCCTGCGTGGCCGGGGAAGGCTATCTGCTCGAAGGCGGGCTGGATGGCTGGAAGCGCGCCGGCCTGCCCGTGGTGGCCGATGCCCGCCAGCCACTGGAGCTGCAGCGCCAGGTGCAGATCGCCGCGGGCGCGCTGGTCCTGCTGGGCACCGCGCTGGGCATCACCGTGTCGCCGTGGTTCCTGGCACTGGCCGGCTTCGTCGGCGCGGGACTGCTGTTCGCGGGCGTTTCCGGCTACTGCGGGCTGGCGCGCGTGTTGATGAAGGCGCCGTGGAATCGCCGGGTCATGGCGAACTGAGCCGTCTTTCTTGTCCGCTTCCTAATCCGTTTTTTGTCCGTTTTTTCGTTGTCAACAGGAGGTCTTATGAAATCCAATGTCGGCGGTATCGATCGTGTCCTGCGCATCCTCGTGGGCGTGGTGCTGGTTGCCCTCGCGGCCACGGGCACGGTGGGCTGGTGGGGCTGGCTGGGCCTGGTGCCGCTGCTCACCGGCCTGGCTGGCTTTTGCCCGCTGTATCCCATCCTGGGCTTCAGCACCTGCCCGTTGAAGGGAAACAAGTGAAGCAGGAACAAAGCGCCCCCGCGGCAAGGCCGCGCCCCATCGCGGGCGCGCCCGCCGCTGCCCCCGCACATCCCCTCCCCGGTCATGCATGCCGGCATGCCGCGGCATGGCCGCGCGGTCGGTTGGTTTGATTATCTGGCCGTTAATTGCGATTTAAGGGCAAGAAAAAGGCCCGCCGCAATGGCGGGCCTCGCGGCGGACCAGGACTACCGCGCCGTTCAGCGCTTGCGCGGCGGCGGCACGTCCGTGCAGACGCCTTCGTAGATCTCGGCTGCCATGCCGATCGATTCGCCCAGCGTCGGGTGCGGATGGATGGTCTTGCCGATGTCCACCGCGTCGGCGCCCATCTCGATCGCCAGGCACACTTCACTGATGAGGTCGCCGGCATGCGTGCCGACGATGCCGCCACCGATGATGCGGTGGGTTTCCTCGTCGAAGATCAGCTTGGTGAAGCCTTCGTCGCGGCCATTGGCGATGGCGCGGCCGGAGGCGGCCCACGGGAACACGCTCTTGGCGTACTTGATGCCCTGCGCCTTGCACTGGTCTTCGGTCACGCCGGCCCAGGCCACTTCCGGATCGGTGAAGGCCACCGACGGGATCTGCTTGGCGTCGAAGTAGGCCTTCTCGCCGTGCGCGGCCTCGGCGGCGACGTGCGCCTCGTGCACCGCCTTGTGCGCCAGCATCGGCTGGCCGACGATGTCGCCGATGGCGAAGATGTGCGGCACGTTGGTGCGCATCTGCTTGTCGACGTCGATGAAGCCGCGCTCGGTCACGGCCACGCCGGCCTTCTCGGCGCCGATCTTCTTGCCGTTGGGCACGCGGCCCACCGACACCAGCACGAGGTCGTAGCGCTGCGGCTCGGCCGGCGCCTGCTCGCCCTCGAACCTGACGTAAATGCCGTCCGGCCTGGCTTCCACGCCCACGGTCTTGGTCTTGAGCATGACCTTGCCGAAGCGCTGCTTGTTCATCTTGTCCCAGACCTTGACGAGGTCGCGGTCGGCGCCCTGCATCAGGCCGTCGAGCATTTCCACCACGTCGATGCTGGCGCCCAGCGTGCTGTACACGGTGGCCATTTCCAGCCCGATGATGCCGCCGCCGATGACCAGCATCTTGTTCGGCACTTCCGGCAGCTCCAGCGCGCCGGTCGAGTCGATGATGCGCGGGTCCTCGGGAATGAACGGCAGCTTGACCGCCTGGCTGCCGGCCGCGATCACCGCCTTCTCGAAGCGGATCACGGTCTTCTTGCCGGTGGTGGCCTTGCCCTCGCCTTCGGTTTCCTGTACTTCGAGGTGATGCGGGTCGAGGAAGGTGCCGATGCCGCGCACCACCTGCACCTTACGGGTCTTGGCCATGCCGGACAGGCCGCCGGTGAGCTTGCCGACCACCGTGTCCTTGTAGTGGCGCAGGCCGTCGAGGTCGATCTTGGCTTCGCCGAACAGGATGCCGTGGGCGGCCAGCGCCTTGGCTTCGTCGATCACGGCGGCGTTGTGCAGCAGCGCCTTGGACGGGATGCAGCCCACGTTCAGGCAGACCCCGCCGAGCGTGCCGTAGCGCTCGACCAGCACCGTGCTCATGCCGAGGTCGGCGCTGCGGAAGGCGGCCGAGTAGCCGCCGGGGCCCGAGCCCAGGACCAGCATCTCGCAGGTGATGTCGGCGCTGCCGGCGTGCGTGGCGGCGGCGGGAGCCGCTGCCGGGACCGGAGCGGCGGCGGGCGCGGCTGCCGGCGCGGGCGCCGGGGCGGCCGGCTTGGCGGCCGCTTCGCTTTCCACCGTGCAGATCACGGCGCCCTTGGCGACCTTGTCGCCCACTTTCACGCGCACCTCGACCACCTTGCCGGCGGCCGAGGCGGGCACGTCCATGCTGGCCTTGTCGGACTCGAGTACGATCAGCGACTGCTCCAGCTCGATCGTGTCGCCGGCCTTGACCAGCACCTCGATGACTTCCACCGCGTCGAAATCGCCGATATCCGGCACCTGGACTTCGATCACACTCATGCTTTGCTCCTCAAGAACGCGCCCCGCCTCAGATGCGGGCCGCGCCGTCGTTATTGGTTGCCCCGTCGCCGGGCATGTCGCGCAACTGCACCACCTGTACTTCGATCGGCCCCGCCGAACTCTTGTCGAACTCCACGCCCGCGTCCACGCCGATGCGGGCGATGTCCGCCGCGCCCAGCCCGGGCCGCTCGAACACCGCGTGCATGGCGCCGAGCGCGTAGTTGCGCCCCGAGCCGATGCCCCAGAAGCGGTCGAACGAGAACACCTCGCGGTACGAGTAGACGCCGAAGATGCCCGCCGGATTGGCGATCAGGCAGACGATCTGCGATGACTCGTAGGGGTCGTCCTCGTCTTCCTTGGTGTTGATGAAATACTCGTTCTTGAGCTTTTCGTGCACCTTGAGGAAGGTCCGGAAGACCTCGTCCCGCGAGCCCAGCCGGCAGTCCTCGCCGAGCCCGGCCAGCAGGCTGCGCATGACCGGGAAATGCGCCGTGGTCCCGGCCAGCGCGACGAAGCTCTCGCCCACCGGGAACACCTTCTGGTTGCGCTCGTAGGCGCGCGTGAGCCGCGTGTCGCCGAACGTCACCAGCGCATCGGCGGCAATCGCCACTTCACCGGCCTTCTTGACGACGACGCAGGTGGTCATGGATTTCGCTTCCTGTTCGCTTCCTGTTGGGCCGTGGGCCTGCCGGCGGGCGGCGCCCGGGCCGGCGACAGGCACGCGCGGCGGGCCGCGCGCGCCCTGCCCGCCTTAAAGGATGATGCGGCGGAAGTCCGCCAGCAACTGGCCGAGATACGCGTTGAAGCGCGCCGCCTCGGCGCCGTCGATGACGCGGTGGTCGTACGACAGCGACAGCGGCAGCACCAGGCGCGGCACGAACTGCTTGCCGTCCCAGACCGGCTTCATGTACGACTTGCTGGCGCCCATGATGGCCACTTCCGGCGCGTTGATGATCGGCGTGAAATGCGTGCCGCCGATGCCGCCGAGCGACGAGATCGAGAAGCAGCCGCCCTGCATCTGGTCCGGCTTGAGCTTGCCGTCGCGCGCGGCCTTGGCGAGCTCGCCCATTTCCTGGCTGATCTCGAGCACGCCCTTCTTGTCCGCGTCCTTCAGCACCGGCACGACCAGGCCGTTCGGCGTATCGGCCGCGAAGCCGATGTTGAAGTACTTCTTGTAGACGAGGTTGTCGCCGTCGAGCGAGGTGTTGAAGTTCGGGAATTTCTTCAGGGCCGCCACGGCGGCCTTGATGATGAAGGCCAGCATCGTGACCTTGACGCCCGACTTCTCGTTTTCCTTGTTGAGCTGCACGCGGAAGGCTTCCAGCTCGGTGATGTCCGCCTCGTCATTGTTGGTGACGTGCGGGATCATGACCCAGTTGCGGTGCAGGTTGGCGCCCGAGATCTTCTTGATGCGCGACAGCGGCTTGCTGTCGATCTCGCCGAAGCGGGTGAAATCGACCTTCGGCCACGGCAGCAGGTTCAGGCCCGCGCCGCCGGCCGGGGCGGCCGCGGCTTGCGCCGGGGCGGCGGTCTGGCCGCTCATCACGCCCTTGACGAAGCGCTGCACGTCGTCCTGCGTGATGCGGCCCTTGGGGCCGGTGCCCGGCACGCGCGACACGTCCACGCCGAGCTCGCGCGCGAACTTGCGCACCGAGGGGCTGGCGTGGGCGGCGGCGCCGGTCACGCCGGCGGCGGGCGCGGCAGTGGGCGCAGCGGCGGGCGCCGGCGCGGCCTGCGGCGCCGGTGCTGCGGCAACGGCCGGCGCGGGCGCGGCGGCGGCCGGCGCCGGGGCGCTGGCGGCAGGCGCGGCGCCAGCGCCTTCGAGAATCAGGATCAGCGTGCCCTGGGACACGTTGTCGCCGATCTTGACCTTGACTTCCTTGACCACGCCGGCGGCGGGCGAAGGCACGTCCATCGTGGCCTTGTCGGATTCCAGCGTGACCAGCGCGTCCTCGGCCTTGATGGTGTCGCCGGGCTGGACGTGGACTTCGATCACGGGCACCGCGTCGTAGTCGCCGATGTCCGGCACCTTGACTTCGATGGGGCCGGTGGCGGCGGCCGGCGCGGGCGCGCTGGCGGGCGCCGGGGCCGGCGCGGCAGCGGGCGCGGGCGCAGCGGCCACGGGGGCCGGTGCCGGCGCGGCCGGCGCGGGTGCGGCGGCCGCGCCGGCCGGTTCCAGCATCACCAGCACGGCGCCTTCGGAGACGTTGTCGCCGACCTTGATCTTGACTTCCTTGACGACGCCGCCCTGCGGCGACGGCACGTCCATCGTGGCCTTGTCCGACTCCAGTGTCACCAGGGCGTCCTCGGCCTGGATGGTGTCGCCCGGTTTCACGTGCACTTCGATGACGGGAACGGCGTCGTAATCGCCGATATCCGGCACCTTGATTTCAATCGCTTGACTCATTCAGTGTCTCCTGGGCAGGACGGCGGGCACGGCAAGCACCAGCGGCGAGGGTACCCTCACCGCCCGGATCTGTCACGCCGCCGCGCCGCAAGGCGCCGGGCTTTCAGCCCGGCCGCCCCGGCGCGGCTGCCGCTCCTGCGGGGGTTTCGTGCAGTCAGCCGGCTTAGACCGACATCGGGTTCGGCTTGCTGGGGTCGAGGTTGTACTTCTTGATGGCTTCGGCCACCTTGTCGCGGCCGATCGCGCCTTCGTCGGCCAGCGCCTTCAATGCGGCCAGCGCCACCCAGTGGCGGTCCACCTCGAAGAAGTGGCGCAGCTTCTCGCGGGTATCCGAGCGGCCGAAGCCGTCGGTGCCCAGCACCACGTAGCGGCGCGGCACGAACGAACGGATCTGCTCGGCGAACGCGCGGACGTAGTCGGTCGAGGCGATCACCGGGCCGCGCACGCCCTTGAGCTTCTGCGCGACGAACGACTCGCGCGGCGTCTCGGTCGGGTGCAGCAGGTTGAAGCGCTCGGCGTCGTGGCCTTCGCGGGCCAGCTCGGTGAAGCTCGGGCAGCTCCACAGGTCCGACTCCACGCCCCAGTCCTTCTTGAGCAGATCGGCCGCGGCGATGACCTCGCGGAAGATCGTGCCCGAGCCCAGCAGCTGCACGCGCGGCGCGTTGCTGTTCTCCACGCCCTTGCGGAACTGGTACATGCCCTTGACGATGTCGCGCTCCACGCCAGCCGGCATTTCCGGATGCTCGTAGTTCTCGTTCATCACCGTCAGGTAGTAATAGACGTCTTCCTGCTCCACGTACATGCGGCGCATGCCGTCCTGCATCACCACCGCCAGCTCGTACTGGAAGGTCGGGTCGTAGGAGATGCAGTTCGGGATGGCGGCGTGGAACACGTGCGAGTGGCCGTCTTCGTGCTGCAGGCCTTCGCCGTTGAGCGTGGTGCGGCCCGAGGTGCCGCCCAGCAGGAAGCCGCGCGAGCGCATGTCGCCCGCGGCCCAGCACAGGTCGCCGATGCGCTGGATGCCGAACATCGAGTAGTAGATGTAAAACGGGATCATCTGCACGCCGTGCGTCGAGTACGACGTGGCGGCGGCGATCCAGTCGCACATGGCGCCGGCTTCGTTGATGCCTTCCTGCAGCACCTGGCCAGTCTGCGATTCCTTGTAGAACATCAGCTGGTCATGGTCCTGCGGCACGTACTTCTGGCCTTCCTGGTTCCAGATGCCGACCTGGCGGAACAGGCCTTCCATGCCGAAGGTGCGCGACTCGTCCGGCACGATGGGCACCACGTGCTTGCCGATCTGCTTGTCCTTGAGCAGCGTGTTCAGGATGCGCACGAAGGCCATCGTGGTGGACACTTCGCGGCCTTCGCCGGTGGCCTTGAGCAGCGCGTCGAACGCGGACAGCTCGGGGATCGGCAGCGGCGCGGCCTTGAGGCGGCGGGCCGGCAGGTAGCCGCCCAGCTCCATGCGGCGCGCGCGCATGTATTCGAGTTCCTTCGAGCCTTCCTCGAAGGTGAGGTACGGCACTTCCTCGATCTTGTCGTCGGCGACCGGGATGTTGAACTGGTCGCGGAACGTGCGGATGGCCTCCACCGGCATCTTCTTCTGCTGGTGGGCCACGTTCATGGCCTGGCCGGCGTCGCCCATGCCATAGCCCTTGATGGTCTTGGCCAGGATCAGCGTGGGCTGGCCCTTGTGCTCGCTGGCGGCCTTGTAGGCGGCGTAGATCTTGTGCGGATCGTGGCCGCCGCGGTTCAGGCGCCAGATGTCGTCGTCGGACCAGTCGGCCACCATCGCCTTGAGTTCCGGCGTGTTGAAGAAGAACTCGCGCACGTAGGCGCCGTCCTTGGCCTTGAAGGTCTGGTACTCGCCGTCCACGCATTCCATCATGCGCTTCATCAGCAGGCCCTTGGTGTCGCGCGCCAGCAGCGAATCCCAGCGGCTGCCCCACACCACCTTGATGACGTTCCAGCCGGAGCCGCGGAATTCGGACTCCAGTTCCTGGATGATCTTGCCGTTGCCGCGCACCGGGCCGTCCAGGCGCTGCAGGTTGCAGTTGATGACGAAGACCAGGTTGTCGAGCTTCTCGCGCCCGGCCATGCCGATCGCGCCGAGCGACTCCGGCTCGTCGGTCTCGCCGTCGCCGAGGAAGGCCCAGACCTTGCGGTCGCCGGCCTTGGCCAGGCCGCGGCTGTCCAGGTACTTCATGAAGCGGGCCTGGTAGATGGCCATGATCGGGCCCAGGCCCATCGACACGGTCGGGAACTGCCAGAAGTCCGGCATCAGCCACGGGTGCGGGTAGGACGAGATGCCCTTGCCGTCCACTTCCTGGCGGAAGTTGTCGAGCTGCTCGGTGGTCAGGCGGCCGAGCAGGAAGGCGCGCGAATACACGCCCGGAGCCGAGTGGCCCTGCACGAACACGAGATCGCCGCCGTGGTTCTCGGACGGGGCGTGCCAGAAGTGGTTGTAGCCGACGTCATACAGCGTGGCCGCCGAGGCGAACGACGAGATGTGGCCGCCGACGTTGGTGTGCTTGTTGGCGCGCAGCACCATCGCCATCGCGTTCCAGCGCGTGTACGAGCGGATGCGGTGCTCGACGTCCTGGTCGCCGGGGATGTGGGCCTGCTGCTCGACCGGGATGGTGTTGATGTACTGCGTCTCGGCGTGGAACGGCTGGGTGACGCCGTTCACGCGCGCGTATTCGATCTGCTTGTCGATCAGGAAGGCGGCGCGTTCGGTGCCTTCGGCGGCCAGCACGCCCTGCAGGGCGGCAAGCCATTCGTGGGTTTCCTGGGGATCGGCGTCGTTGGCGCTGCTGGCGCCGAGAATCTGCTCTGGTACAGCTGACATGACTGTCTCCTGGTGAATGCATGCCGCGGCGCTCCCGGATTGGTGTCGTGGGAACCCCGTCCTGACGGTGTCGCTACGGTACGGCGCGGGCCCTGCGAAAACCCTGCCAGGCATTGTCGCCTGCAGCAGGCGCAGCCCCGCCGTCCGTACTTTTCGGTCGGACCGATTCTATGGAAGCAGATAGGGCAAGACAAGCCAAATTTTCAAATTGCGATATTGTTTCTCATAATGCGGAATATTGCGGCGGCGCATCACGGGCGGCGCGAAGCCTTGCGGGCAGGGGCTTCGCGGCGGTACCCTCGTCGGCAGGAATGACGCGGTGCCGCATTGGCGCTTACCCCAAGCGACGCGGCACGGCAATCCCGCTACACTGGCCCGTCAGTCGTCAATCCCGCCATGCCTTCCCTCATCGATTTTCTGTCCCGCCTGCGCACCGCCATCGTGCCGCCCTCCGCTTCCGGCACCGCCCAGGCGGCCAGCGGCGACTCCGCCGCGGCCGCGCCGCCCGGCCCGCTCACGCCGCTCGCACCGCTGCCGCCGCTGCCGCCGCTCGAATCGCTCGGCCACGCTGACGAGCCGGCCGCCGTGAGCGGCCCGCCGCGCGGCCTGTGGTGGCTGCGCTGGCGCAACCTGGTGGCGACCAGCTGGTTCATGTTCATCCCGCTGGTGGCGATCGTGCTGTTTACGGCGGCGATGGGCGTGATCCTGTGGTCGCTGCACGAGACCGAGCGCCAGCAGCAGCGCGACGCGCTCTACCGCGACGCGGCCTGGGCCCAGCAGCGCGTGCGCCTGTCCCTGCTGAGCAACCAGGACCAGATGGCCTCGCTGGCGCGCGACATCGCCGCCGCGCAGCTCGACCAGGGCGCCTACCGCACCGCGGCCCAGGAAATCCTGCGCGAGAACCCCGAGATCGTCTTCGTCAACTGGCTCGACGCCACCCACCGCGGGCGCTGGTCGCTGCCCTCCACCTCCGAGTTCGCCAGCCGGCTGCGCGAGACCCAGGACCAGCCGCTCGAGCCCGAGGTGCTCGACACCTTCGACGCCGCGCGCGAGACCCAGCGCGTGGTGTACTCGCGCCCGCTGGTCAACGACCGCGGCGACAGCTTCATGCTGATGGAAGTGCCGATCGTGCGCGACAACGAGTTCCTCGGCACGCTCGGCGCGCTCTACTCGATCAACGGCATCCTCACCCACCTGCTGCCGCCCGAGCTGACCGAGCGCTACCGTTTCTCGCTGATCGACAAGAACAACCAGATCCGCGCCAGCACCTCGCTGCGGCCGGTGCCGGGCAACGCGCTGTCCTACGAGGTGCTGCTCGACCCGCCCGGGCATTCGCTGTCGCTGCGCGCCGACGCCTACCCGCCCGCCTCCAACCTGCCCAACAACATGCTGCTGTGGCTGGTGGTGGGGCTGTCGTGCTTCCTGCTGTGGAGCCTGTGGAGCATGTGGCGCCATACCAGCCGCCGCTCCGAGGCGCAGCGCGCGCTGCTGGCCGAGACCTCGTTCCGCCGGGCGATGGAAAACTCCATGCTGATCGGGCTGCGCGCGCTCGACCTGAACGGCCGCATCACCTACGTCAACCCGGCGTTCTGCCGCATGACCGGCTGGCAGGACACCGAGCTGGTCGGGCGCATGCCGCCCTTCCCCTACTGGCCGCCCAACGACCAGCAGGAAATGCAGAAGCAGATCGACCTCACGCTGCAGGGCAAGTCGCCGGCCAGCGGCTACGAGATGCGCGTGATGCGCCGCGACGGCAGCAGCTTCCACGCGCGCATGTACGTGTCGCCGCTGGTGGACAGCCGCGGCCGCCATACCGGCTGGATGAGCTCGATGACGGACATCACCGAGCCCAAGCGCGCGCGCGAGGAGCTGGCCGCCGCGCACGACCGCTTCACCACCGTGCTGGAAAGCCTGGACGCGGCCGTGTCGGTGCTGGCCACGGACAAGGCCGAGCTGCTGTTCGCCAACCGCTACTACCGCCAGTTGTTCGGCTGGGAGGCCGAGGGCCACCTCAAGCTGGCCGGCGGCGAGGTCGACAAGGAACAGGTGTCGAGCGACGCCACCGACTACATCGACGCCTACGCCGGGCTGCCGGCGTCGGAGCTGATGCCGTACTCGTCGGACGCGCGCGAGGTCTTCGTGCCCGACATGCAGAAGTGGTTCGAGGTGCGCCGCCGCTATATCCAGTGGGTGGACGGCCACCTGGCGCAGATGCAGATCGCCACCGACATCACGGTGCGCAAGGCGGCCGAGGAAATGACGCGCCAGCACGAGGAGCGCCTGCAGTTCACCAGCCGCCTGACCACGATGGGCGAGATGGCCTCGTCGCTGGCACACGAGCTCAACCAGCCGCTGGCCGCCATCAACAACTACTGCATGGGCGCGGTGGCGCGGCTCAATTCCGGGCGCAGCAACGCCGAGGACCTGATCCCGATCCTGGAAAAGACCTCGGCGCAGGCGGTGCGCGCCGGCACCATCATCAGCCGCATCCGCGGCTTCGTGAAGCGCAGCCAGCCGCAGCGGCGCGAGGCCGCGCTGCACGACATCGTGGCCGATGCGGTGGGCCTGGCCGACCTGGAAGCCACACGCCGCCGCGTGACCATCCTGACCCGCCTGCCGGCGCCGCCGCTGCTGCTGTACGTGGACCCGGTGCTGATCGAGCAGGTGCTGGTCAACCTGCTCAAGAACGCGGTGGAGGCGATGGCCGGCCTGCCCGCCATGCGCTCGACCGGCGTGGTGCGCCTGCACGCGCGCGTGGAGCCCGGCGAGTTCGGCCAGATCGTGCGCATCGACGTGATCGACCAGGGCCCGGGCGTGGACGAGGCCACCAAGGAGCGGCTGTTCGAGCCGTTCTTCAGCACCAAGTCGGACGGCATGGGCATGGGCCTGAACATCTGCCGCTCCATCATCGAGTCCCACCAGGGACGGCTGTGGGTGGAGAACAATGCCGACGGCATCGGCTGCACCTTCAAGATCATGCTGCCGCTGCTGCCGGCGCTGGCCGAACAGTAGCGCCGCGGTAGCGGCGCCGCGCGGCGCCCCGGCAACGCGGCAGGCCGGGCGCCCGCGCCGGGCGCCGGCCCCTGTTGCTAGCCGCCCGGGCCGGTTACACTTGGCGGCAAATGACTTCGATGTCCCAGGAGACTTCATGAACGTGACGCCAAACCCCACCTCCCACCGCGGCGAAACCGTCTTCATCGTCGACGACGACGAAGCCATGCGCGACTCGCTGACCTGGCTGCTGGAGGGCAATGGCTACCAGGTTCGCAGCTTTACCAGCGCCGAACAGTTTCTCTCCGCCTACGACGCCGGCCAGGTCTCGTGCCTGATCCTGGACGTGCGCATGCCGGGCATGAGCGGGCCGGAGCTGCAGGAGCGCATGATCGCGGAGAACATCAACATCCCGATCGTCTTCATCACCGGCCACGGCGACGTGCCGATGGCGGTGTCCACCATGAAGAAAGGCGCGATCGACTTCATCGAGAAACCGTTCGATGAGTCCGAGCTGCGCTCGCTGGTGGAGCGCATGCTGCAGAAGGCGCGCACGGACCACTCCGCCGCGCGCGAGCAGCGCGCCGCCAAGGACCTGCTGGGCAAGCTCACCACGCGCGAGCAGCAGGTGCTCGAGCGCATCGTGGCCGGCCGCCTGAACAAGCAGATCGCCGACGACCTGGGCATTTCCATCAAGACCGTGGAGGCGCACCGCGCCAACATCATGGAAAAACTCAACGTCAACACCGTGGCCGACCTGCTGCGCCTGGCGCTGTCGAAAAACGCCTGAGCCCCGCCCGCGGTCCCGCAACAGGGCCGCCGCAACCCGCCGCCGGATCACCGGCGGCCGCCCCGCCTTCCTATCCCTTCAGATATTCCTCGTCGCGGAAGGTCACGACCCATTGCGGCTTGTAGACCACGAACACCGCCACCAGCATGCCGGTGAGGAACGCCTCGCCGAACGCCAGGATCAGCACCGCGGTGAGCGTGTCGGGCAGCGTCAGCACGCCGCCGCGCGCGCCGTGGCTGTGCCACACGGCGCGCGCCGCGCCGGCGCCCAGCGCCGCCAGCCCGGCGGCGAAATAGCCGTGGCCGAGGATGAAGACGAACGGATGGCGCGGCAGCAACCGGCGCATGGCGCCCTGCAGCGCCGCCGACAGCAGCGCCGGCAGCAGGCCCATCCACACATAGCGCGGCCACAGCGCCGCCCAGTCGACGCCGCTCCAGTTCGCGCCGGCCAGGTAGCCCAGGCCGAGCAGCGACACCAGGTCCACCACGAACAGCGACAGCAGCGCCAGCGGCAGCCCGAACAGCGTCACCATCAGCGTGGCGCCGAACAACTGGAACACCAGCCCGCCCGGCAGCGCCACGCGCGCCGTCCACAGCAGCGTCACGAACAGCAGCGCGCCCAGCCAGCCGTGCTGGAGGTCGCCGCGCCGCAGCAGGTGCCAGGGCCGGCGCCACAGTGCCCAGGCCAGCCCGGCCAGCCCGCACGCCGCCAGCCAGGCCTGCGCGGCCGGGCCGTCCGGCGCCATCAGGCGGGCCAGCGCCTCGCTCAGTGAATCGATCGGTACATGCATGGGCAGATGCTACCAGCGCCCCCGCCGAGTTCGCCCCGGGTTGCGTCAACCTTTATAATTCCGCTTTGTTCCCTGTTTCCCCACCTTCCCCCTCCCATCCCCATGCCAGCCCAACTGATCGACGGCAACGCCCTTGCCAAGCAACTCCGCACGGAAGCCGCCCAGCGCGCCGCCCGCCTCACCGAGCGCGGCCACCGCCCGGGCCTGGCCGTGATCCTGGTCGGCGAGGACCCGGCCAGCCAGGTCTACGTGCGCAACAAGGTGAAGGCCTGCGACGACAACGGCTTCCACTCCTCGCTGGACCGCTATCCGGCCGACCTGAGCGAAGCCGACCTGCTGGCCCGCATCGACGCCCTGAACCGCGACCCGAACATCCACGGCATCCTGGTGCAGTTGCCGCTGCCCAAGCATATCGACAGCCACAAAGTACTCGAGGCGATCGCTCCTGAAAAGGACGTGGACGGCTTCCACGTGGCCAATGCCGGCGCCCTGATGACCGGCGCGCCGCTGTTCCGCCCGTGCACGCCCTACGGCTGCATGAAGATGCTCGAATCGGTGCAGTTCCCGCTGCGCGGCGCGCGCGCCGTGGTGGTGGGCGCCTCCAACATCGTCGGCAAGCCGATGGCGATGCTGCTGCTGCAGGCCGGCGCCACCGTCACCATCTGCAACAGCAAGACGCGCGACCTCGCCGCGCACACCCGCGAGGCCGACGTGATCGTGGCCGCCGTGGGGCGCCGCAACATCATCACGGCCGACATGGTCAAGCCCGGCGCGGCCGTGATCGACGTGGGCATGAACCGCGACGACAACGGCAAGCTGTGCGGCGACGTGGACTTCAACGGCGTCAGGGAAGTGGCCGGCTATATCACGCCGGTGCCCGGCGGCGTCGGCCCGATGACCATCACCATGCTGCTCATCAACACGCTGGAAGCCGCCGAGCGCGCCGCCGGCTGAACGCCGCACGCGCCGCCGCGGTACTGGAAAAACCCCGCCCCGCCCCAATGTGCGGGGTATTGCCTTTATGGGCCCCGCCAAGAGAGACGTCATGGACCAAGCCGCCACCGCCAACGCCGCCAATCCGCTGCTGGACTTTACCGACCTGCCCCGTTTCTCCGAGATCCGCCCCGAACACATCGGGCCGGCGCTGGACACGCTGCTGGCCACCGCGCAGGCCGCGGTCGAGCGCGCCGAGGACCCCGCCACCCCGGCCACCTGGGCCAGCGCCGTGGAAGCGCTCGAAACCGCCACCGAGCCGCTCGGGCGCGCCTGGGGCGTGGTCGGCCACCTGAGCGCGGTGGCGGATACGCCAGCGTTGCGCCAGGCGCACGCCGACAACCTGCCGCGCATGACCGAGTTCTGGTCGTCGCTGGGCCAGAGCCTGGCGCTGTACGATAAGTACAAGGCGATCGCCGCCAGCCCCGAGTTCGCCGCCATGAGCGCGGCGCGGCGCCAGTTGATGGAGAACGAGCTGCGCGGCTTCCGCCTGGGCGGCGCCGAGCTGCCGGAAGACAAGAAGCCGCGCTTCGCCGCCATCCAGGAACAGCAGGCGCAGTTGTCCAAGGCGTTCTCGGATCACGTGCTCGACGCCACCAACGCCTACGCGCTGGTGATCGAGGACGAAAGCCGCCTGTCCGGCATTCCCGCCGACGCGCTGGAAGCCGCGCGCGCCGCCGCCGAGAAGGACGGCAAGGCCGGCTGGAAGTTCACGCTGCACTTCCCGTCCTACTTCCCGGTGCTGCAGTACGCCGACGACCGCGCGCTGCGCCAGACCATGTACCAGGCCAGCGTGACCCGCGCGTCCGAGCTGGCCGGGCAATACGGCCAGGGCAAGGCCGAATGGGACAACACCGACAACATGCGCGAGCAGCTGGCGCTGCGCCAGGAAGAGGCGCACCTGCTCGGCTACGCCTCTTACGGCGAGGTCTCGCTGGTGCCCAAGATGGCGGAGTCGCCGGCCGAGGTGCTGCGCTTCCTCGACGAGCTGGCCGCGCGCGCGCGCCCGTTCGCCGAGAAGGACTGGGACGAGCTCAAGGCCTTCGCCGCCGGCGAGCTGGGCCTGGCGGAGCTGGCGCCGTGGGACGTGGCCTACGCCTCGGAAAAGCTGCGCGAGCAGCGCTACGCCTTCTCCGAGCAGGAGGTCAAGCAATACTTCCCCGAGCCGCAGGTGCTCAAGGGCCTGTTCGGCGTGGTCGAGAAGCTGTTCTCGGTGCGCATCGAGGCCGACCAGGCCCAGACCTGGCACCAGGACGTGCGCTTTTTCCGCGTGGTTTCGCCCGAAGGCAACCTGCTGGCGCAGTTCTACATCGACCTGTACGCCCGCGAAGGCAAGCGCGGCGGCGCCTGGATGGACGACGCGCGCGGCCGCAAGCTGCTCGGCGACGGCCGCGTGCAGACGCCGGTGGCCTACCTGACCTGCAATTTCTCGGCGCCGGTCGGCGGCAAACCCGCGCTGTTCACCCATGACGAAGTCATCACGCTGTTCCACGAATTCGGCCACGGCCTGCACCACATGCTCACCCAGGTGGGCGAGCTGGGCGTGTCCGGCATCAACGGCGTGGAATGGGACGCGGTGGAGCTGCCCTCGCAGTTCATGGAGAACTTCTGCTGGGAATACGAGGTGCTGACCGGCATGACCGCGCACGCCGACACCGGCGAGCCGCTGCCGCGCGCGCTGTTCGAGCGCATGCTGGCCGCCAGGAACTTCCAGAACGGCATGATGACGCTGCGCCAGATCGTGTTCTCGTCGTTCGACATGCACCTGCACACCGACTTCGACCCCGCCGGCGAGAAGTCCGTGCTGGCGCTGTCGCGCGAGATCAACGACCACGCCCACGTGGTGCCGCAGCACCCGCTGTCGCGCTGGCCGAACACCTTCAGCCACATCTTCGCGGGCGGCTACGCGGCCGGCTACTACAGCTACAAGTGGGCCGAGGTGCTGTCCGCCGACGTGTACGCGGCCTTCGAGGAAGCCGCCGGGCTGTCGGGCTCCGTGCTCGACGCCGAGACCGGCGCGCGCTACCGCCGCGAGATCCTCTCGGTCGGCGGCAGCCGCCCGGCGATGGAGTCGTTCACGGCGTTCCGCGGCCGCGCGCCGCAGATCGACGCGCTGCTGCGCCACGGCGGCATGGCCGTGGCGTGATCCCGGCGCATGGCGCGGCCCCGGCATCCGGCCGGAGCCGCGCCGGCGCCCGGGAGACGACTCGAAAAGCGACCCGGAAAGCAGCCCAGGAAGCGCCCCGAAGCGACCCGCGCGGCGCACGCGGGCGCCAGTCCGGCGCGCCGGTCCGAATTGGCTAGACAAGCCCGGTCAAGTAAGATGCGGGCCATGAGCTACCTCCCTCCCGCCGCCGCCTACGCGCACATCAAGAACTACCTCAAGGAAGGCCTCAGCGCGGGCCGCTGGCCGCCGGGCACGCTGATGCCGTCGGAATCCGAGCTCGTGACCCAGTTCGGCGTCAGCCGCATGACCGCCAACCGCGCGGTGCGGGAGCTGCAGGCCGAGGGACTGGTCGAGCGCGTGCAGGGCGTGGGCACCTTCGCCAGCCAGCCCTACCGCGCCTCGTCCACGCTGACCATCCGCGACCTCCACGACGAGATCACCGAGCGCGGCCACAAGCACCGCTCCGACGTGCACCTGGCGCGGGCCGAGACGGTCAGCGAGGCGCTCGCCCCGCGCATCGGCCTGCCGGTCGGCAGCCAGGTCTTCCACACGCTCATCGTCCACAGCGAGAACGGCGTGCCGCTGCTGTGCGAAGACCGCTACGTCAATCCCGCGCGCGCGCCGGACTACCTCGGCGTGGACTTCACCCGGACCACGCCCACCAACTACCTGCTGGCCGTGGCGCCGCTGTGGGAGGCCCAGTACTCCATCGAAGCGCAGCTGCCCACCGCGGAAGAGGCGCGGCTGCTCGGCATCAAGGCCAGCGAGCCGTGCCTGATCGTGGTCCGCCGCACCGAGAGCCAGGGCTCGCCGATCACGCTGGCGCGCCTGGTGCATCCCGGCTCGCGCTACACCATCGAGGGCTCGTTCAAGCCCTGACGGCACCGGCTTGCGTCACATCAATGCCGGCGCGCCCGCGCGTCCTATGCTGTAACGGATCACATCCACCCCGACACAGCGGCCGTCGCCGGCGCGGGCCAGCCCCGCCGAGGCGATTGCCCGGGAGCGCCTCCATTGTCTCCATCGCCATCGACCCCTGCCGCCGGCACGCCTTCCGGCGCAACCGGCGCCACTCCCTGGCATGCCCGCGAATGCTATGAGGTGGCACGCGAATACGCGGTCGATGCGGCGCGCGGGCTGGACAGCGAACAGGCGGCGCAACGCGCGCGCGCGCACGGGCCGAACGCATTGCAGGCGGCGCCGCGCCGCAGCGTGCTCGCCCTGGCGGCGGCCCAGCTGGCCGACCCGATGGTGGTGATACTGGTCATCGCGGCCATCGCCTCCGCGATCCTCGGCGACAAGTTGGACGCCCTGGTCATCCTGGCCATCGTGCTGATGACGACCGCGCTCGGGCTGAGCCAGACCTGGCGCGCCGACCGGGCCCTGGCGCAATTGCAGCAACTGGCGGCGGCGCAGGCCACCGTGCTGCGCGGCGGCCACCCGCATGCCATTCCGGCGCACGAGCTGGTTCCGGGCGACGTGGTCCTGCTCGAGGCGGGCAACCAGGTTCCCGCGGACCTGCGCCTGGTGGAGGTGGCGCAACTGATGGCGGACGAATCGGCGCTGACCGGCGAGTCGGCCACGGTCGCCAAGCACGCGGAGGCCATCGCCGCGCCGGCCGCCACGCTCGGCGACCGCCACAACATGGCCTACCTCGGCACCTCGGTCACGCAGGGCCACGGCCGCGGCATCGTGGTCGCCACCGGCACCGGCACCGAGCTCGGCAAGCTGGCGCGGCACCTCGCGCCCGCGCGGCCGGACACCCCGCTGCAGAAGCGGCTGGCCGCGTTCAGCTGGCGGCTCTCGGTGGCCATCCTGCTGCTGTGCGTGGCGGTGTTCTGGCTGGGCCTGCTGCGCGGCGAGCCACCCGTGTTGATGCTGCTCACGGCGATCAGCCTCGGCGTGGCCGCGATCCCAGAGGCGCTGCCGGCCGTCGTCGCCATCATCCTCGCGCTCGGCGCCAGGAAAATGGCCACCCGCAAGGCGCTAGTGCGCAAGCTGTCCTCGGTCGAGACCCTGGGATCGGTGACGGTGATCTGCACCGACAAGACCGGGACGCTGACGCAGAACCGCATGCGGCTGGAACGCCTGCTCGCCGACGCCCGGCCGTGGCTGCCGGGCGAGGCGCTGGCCACCCCCTGCCAGCGCCAGTTGCTGGTCGCCGCCGCGCTGTGCAACGACGCGCGCCCCGATCCGGACGCCGGCGGCGACACCACCACCACCTGGATTGGCGACCCGACCGAGACCGCCCTGGCGGATGCCGCGTCCGCCGCCGGCATCGACAAGCTGGCGCTGGAGGCGCGGCTGCCGCGCGTGCAGGAGCAGCCCTTCGACGCGGCGCGCAAGCGCATGACCACCTTCCATCGCCAGGCCGCCGGCTATATCGCCTTCACCAAAGGCGCGCCGGAGTCGGTGATACCGTGCTGCACCTCGCGCCAGACCGCGGACGGCACGCTGCCGATGGCGCCGCGAGCCGCACTGCATGACGCGCTGCATGACGCGCAGGCCCTGGCCGCGCAGGGCCTGCGGGTGCTGGCCCTGGCCATGCGCGAGCACGACACCCTGCCCGACCCCGATGCCGTGGCCGGCGCCGAGTCGTCGCTGACCTTTCTCGGTCTGGTGGCGCTGTTCGACCCGCCGCGCCCGGAAGCGGCGGCCGCGGTGCGCGACTGCGTCACCGCCGGCATCATGCCGGTGATGATCACCGGCGACCATCCCGAGACCGCGCTGGCCATCGCCCGCATGCTCGGCATCCTCGGCGAGCACGGCGGCGAGGTCCTCACCGGCGCCGCCCTGGCGCAGCTCGACCGCGCGGCGCTGCAGGCCGCCGTCGCCCACGTCCGGGTCTACGCGCGGGTCGATCCCGAGCAGAAGCTGCGCATCGTCGAAGCGCTGCAGGACCTTGGCCACTTCGTCGCCATGACCGGCGACGGCATCAACGACGCGCCCGCGCTCAAGCGCGCCGACATCGGCGTGGCGATGGGCAGGCAGGGCACCGACATCGCCCGGGAAGCCGCCAGCCTGGTGCTGCTCGACGACAACTTCGCCACCGTGGTGGCCGCCGTGCGCGAGGGGCGCCGCATCTACGACAACATCCGCAAGTTCGTCCGCTATGCGATGACGGGCAACTCGGGCGAACTCTGGGTCATCACCCTGGCGCCGCTGTTCCTGCTGCCCATCCCGCTGCTGCCGGCGCAGATCCTGTGGATCAACCTCGTCACCGACGGCTTGCCGGGCCTGGCGCTCGCCGCCGAGCCCGCCGAGGCGGACGTCATGCGCCGGCCGCCCCGCCATCCGCGCGAGAGCCTCTTCGCGCACGGCATGTGGCAGCACATCCTCGGGATCGGCCTGCTGATCGGCCTGGTCTCGCTGGGCGTCCAGGCATGGGCCCTCGGCCAGGGCCGCGACGGCTGGCAGACGATGGTGTTCACCACGCTGACGCTGGCGCAGATGGCGCACGTGATGGCGATCCGCTCGGAGCACGTCCCGCTGTGGCGGCTGCCGCTGGCCACCAACCTGCCGCTGCTCGGCGCGGTCCTGCTCACCCTGTGCCTGCAGCTCGCGGTGATCTATCTGCCGGTGTTCCAGGCGCTGCTCCACACCCGGCCGCTGGATGCGCTGGAACTGGCGGTGTCGGTCGGCGCGGCGGCCATCGTGGCGGTCGCCGTGGAGGCCGGCAAGGCCAGGCGCAATGCCCGCGCGGCGCGGGCCGCCCAGGCCGGCGGGACCGCGGCGCCGGCGCACTGACTGCCGGGGAAAATGGCAAGGCTGGGGTTGCCCTTGAGAAAGCTAATCCACTGGATTAGAATGGGCCATGAACGAAGCCCTGCGCGGCATTGCCGAACTGCCCACGTACAGCCGGTTGGCCGACAAGCTCCTGAGCACGGAAGAACGCCAGGACCTGATCGACTACCTCGCCGGGCATCCCAGGGCCGGGGACATCATGGAAGGCACCGGCGGCGTGCGCAAACTGCGCTGGCGCCGTGGCGGCCAGGGCAAGAGCGGTGGCGTGCGGGTCATCTACTACTACCATGACGACCGCATGCCGCTGTACCTGCTGACGCTCTTCGCCAAGGGTGACAAGGCCAACCTGACCAAGGCCGAGCGCAACGAACTGGCCGGCCTGGTCGATGTGCTGACAGGCATCTGGAAGGAAAGGACACCATCATGAGCACGGCATTCGAAAGCATCAAGCAGGGCCTGCAAGAGGCCATCTCCCACGCCAAGGGCGACGAGCACGGCGTGCGCGTGCACCGCCCCCGCGCCATCGACGTGAAGGCCGTGCGCGCCAAGGTGGGCATGACCCAGGAACAGTTCGCCGCGCGCTTCGGCTTTTCCACGGCAACCCTGCGGCACTGGGAGCGTGGCGACCGCACGCCGCGCGGCCCGGCGCTGGTGCTGCTCAACGTGATCGAGCGCAACCCGCAGGCTGTCATCGAGGCTCTGGCCTGACGGCGGAGCAACGAAAGCCCGCGTCGCGCGCGTCGTCATCGACGAGGGGCCTGGACTTTGCGCGAGCCGATCGCCGGCTACAGGGAGAAGGGCCTGCTGCTCACCGGGTTCGCCCAGGACACCATCGACTACCGGAACCGCGACTACGATCAGGTCATCACCCCGCACTTGGGTGCGCGCGCGGTGCAACGCAATCAGAGGTGGCGCTGAACCACAAGCTGGGCGAACGGGACGACTTCTACGACATGCGCGAAGAACGACCGGAGCGCGCAGCGTCGCGAGGCGCTGGAGAAGTGGCGCGAGTTCATCGTGACCTGACAGACCGGCGCGCCCACGCCTGCATTCGTCAAACCCACGCCCAACAACCTCATCCACCTGTTTTCACAGGCAAAGGCCGCGCAGCGCGGTAACCCCATCAACCTTGCCAATTAGTATTCGATCGAATACAATACCCCATGTATACGATAAAGCCCCTGCCGGAATTCGACGCTTGGTTTGATAGCCTGAAAGACCCTGCCACGCGCGCCCGCCTCATCCGCAGGCTTGAAAAGGCGGCTCAGGGCCTGCTGGGCGATGTGGAGCCGGTTGGCGAAGGCGTGAGCGAGATGCGCGAGTTCTTCGGCCCCGGCTGGCGCATGTATTACATCGAGCAGGGCGACGTGTTGATCGTCATGCTGGGCGGCGGCACCAAGGCCACGCAAAGCCGCGACATCAAGCGAGCCAAAGACTTGGCGCGCGCCCTGAGAAACGACGAGGAAGACCCATCATGAGCAAGAAGACGATTCAGGTTTCCGAACTGCCGACCTTCGACCCCGCGCGCTACCTGCGCGACGACGAGGACATCGCCGCCTACCTGACACAGGTGATCGAAGACGGAGACGCCGGCGAGCTTGCGCAGGCGCTGGGCGTCGCGGCGCGCGCGCGCGGCATGGCGCAAATCGCCGAGGCCGCCGGTATTGGCCGGGAATCCCTCTACAAAGCCCTGCGGGCTGATGCCAGCCCGCGTTTCGACACGATAGCCAAGGTGTGCAAGGCGCTGGGCGTGCGCCTTGTCGTCCAGGCTGAGCACCCCGTTTAAGCAGACGCGCCGCACCTCAGAGCGCCGGGCGGCCGGCCGCTATACCGTTGACGAGGCAGCCCAGAAAATCCGGCGCAACGTGGGAGAGCAAGCTGCGGGCGGCATTGGCCTTGCTCTCGCTCGGGCCGTGGATAGTGGCAATCTCATCGCCTACCGACCGGGAGAGGCCGTTCCGTAAATGGCGCCCTTCAATGCGGTGGAAAGCGATGGCAGCCTGCGTTGGACTGACGCGAACAACAAGATCTCGGGGTACCATGCATCATTGGAAACCATGAAAGCCATGGTACAAAAGGGTTTCAAAGAAACATGAGAATCGCCACCTGGAACGTCAACTCGCTCAAGGTCCGGCTGCCGCAGGTGCTGGACTGGCTGAACGAGCAGGAAAAAGCCGACACGCCCATCGACGCCCTGTGCCTGCAGGAGCTGAAGATGCCGGACGACAAATACCCGCTGGCCGAGCTGGAAAGCGCCGGCTTCCACAGCGTGTTCACCGGCCAGAAGACCTACAACGGCGTGGCGATCCTGGCGCGCGGCGCGACCATGCCGGCGCCCGCCGACGTGGTGCGCAACATCCCCGGCTTCGAGGACACCCAGCAGCGCGTGGTGGCGGCCACCTATGGCGACGTGCGCCTGGTGTGCGCCTATTTCCCCAACGGCCAGGCGCCCGACTCCGACAAGTTCGTCTACAAGCTCGACTGGCTGCGCGCCATGACGGCGTGGCTGCGCGGCGAGCTGGCGAAGTACCCGAAGCTGGCGCTGCTGGGCGACTTCAATATCGCGCCCGAGGACCGCGACGTGCACGATCCGGCCAAGTGGGAAGGCCAGAACCTGGTGTCGCCGCAGGAGCGGGAGGCGTTCCGCGCGCTGGAGGCGCTGGGCCTGGCCGATGCGTTCCGCCTGTTCGAGCAGCCGGAGAAGAGCTTCTCGTGGTGGGACTACCGCATGTTCGCCTTCCGCCGCAATGCCGGCCTGCGCATCGACCATATCCTGCTGTCGCCGGCGCTGCGCGAGGCCTGCCGCGGCTGCGTGATCGACCGCGTGCCGCGCGCCTGGGAGCAGCCGTCCGACCACACGCCGGTGGTGGCCACGCTGGATTGAGCCCGCGCGGCGCGGCGCGGAACCGGCCCGCGCGGCCGGCGCCATCGGTATCGCTACCGGCTCGCGCGATGGCCTCCGCGCGGCTACACTGGCGGGCATGAAACCGGCTACCTTCCGCCACCGCAACCTGCCCCACCTGCTGCTGCAGGCCCGCGAAACGCTCATGGCCGGCTTCCGGCCGATCCTGCGCCAGCATGGCCTGACCGAGCAGCAATGGCGCGTGGTGCGCACACTCAACGAGCAGGGTGAGATGGAGCCGAACCAGCTCGCCGACGCCTGCCTCATCTTAAGCCCCAGCCTGACCCGGATGCTGTCCAGCATGGAGGAGGCGGGCCTGATCCTGCGCTCGCGCTGCGCCACCGACCAGCGCCGCCAGCAGATCTCGCTGACGGACAAGTGCCGCGCCATGATCGCCGCGATGGAGCCGCTGATCGAGCGGCGCTACGCGGAGCTGGAGCGCATGATCGGCGCCGAGCGGCTCGGCAAGGTCTACGGCGCGCTCGACGAACTGCTGGAGAGCTTCGACGCGAAGGACCCGCGCGCATGAGCGCGGCCGGCCCCGGCGCGATGCTGGCGCGCCTGCTGCCGGCGTGGCGCCACCGGGTCGGCGCCGCCTCGCTGCGCGCCGACCTGGTGGCCGGCCTGCTCGGCGCGGTGCTGGTGCTGCCGCAGGGCGTGGCCTTCGCCACGCTGGCCGGGCTGCCGCCCCAGTACGGCATCTACGCGGCGGTCATCCCCTGCATCGTGGCCGCGCTGTTCGGCTCGAGCTGGCACGTGATGTCGGGGCCGACCAACGCCAACTCGCTGGCGCTGTTCGCCATGTTGAGCCCGGTGGCCTTCGCCGGCAGCCCGGCCTACATCAACCTCGCGCTGGCCGTGACCATCATGGTCGGCGTGCTGCAGCTGGCGGTGGGCACGCTGCGGCTGGGCTCGCTGGCCAACTTCATCTCGCCCTCGGTGCTGCTCGGCTTCACCTGCGGCGCGGCGACGCTGATCGGGCTCTACGCGCTCAAGGACCTGTTCGGGCTGGCCGTGCCCACCGGCACCAGCGCCTTCGGCGTGGTGCGCTTCCTGCTGGACAACGCCGCCGCCATCAACTGGAGCGCGTTTACCGTGGCGGTGGTCACGCTGGCCGTCACGCTCGCCGTGAAGCGCGTCTGGCGCCGCCTGCCGTTCATGCTGCTGGGCCTGCTGGCCGGCTACGGCACGGCCCTGCTGCTCAACGCGCCGGGCTGGAGCCGGGGCGCGCGCCACGTCAACGTGGTCGGGCCGATTCCCTCGGCGATCCCGCCCTTCCATCTGCCGGACATTGCCTGGCAGGCCGTGCCCGACCTGCTGGGCATCGCCGCGGCGCTGACCATCGTGGCGCTGGGCCAGTCGATCTCGATCGCCAAGGCGGTGGCGCTGCGCTCGGGCCAGCATATCGACGCCAACCGCGAGTTCATCGGCCAGGGCCTGTCGAACATCGCGGGCGGCCTGTTCTCGGCCTACATCTCGTGCGGCTCGCTGAACCGCTCGATGCCCAACTACGAGGCCGGCGCGCAGACTCCGCTGGCCGGCGTGTTCTCGGCGCTGCTGCTGGTCGTGCTGGTGACGGCCAGCGCGCCGCTGCTGGCGCAGATTCCGCTGGCGGCGATTGCCGCGATGCTGCTGCTGGTGGCGTGGGGCCTGTTCGACTTCGCGCGGCTGCGGCGCATCGCCAGCCTGAGCCGCGCCGAGTTCGCCATCGCCATCAGCACGTTCGCCGCCACGCTCGCCATCCGCCTGGAGATGGCGGTCCTGCTCGGCACCATCCTGTCGCTGGTGGCCTATCTCTACCGCACCTCGCGCCCGGCCGTGCGCAGCCTGGTGCCGGACGCGGACGACCCCGAGCGCCGCTTCACCCCGCTCGACGAACTGCGCCGGCCGCAGCCGGAATGCCCGCAACTGAAACTGCTGCGCATGGAAGGCGCGATCTACTTCGGCGCCGTGCAGTACGTCACCGACCGGCTGCACCACGCGCGCACGGCGCACCCCGGGCAGATCCACCTGCTGGCCATGACCAAGAGCATGAACTTCATCGACCTGGCCGGCGCCGAGATGTGGGAGAGCGAACTGACCGAGCGGCGCGCGGCCGGCGGCGATCTCTATTTCCACCGGCCGCGCACGCAGGTATTGCAGACCTGGGAGCAGACCGGCTTCACCGCCAAGCTGGGCGAGGACCACATCTTCCCGACCAAGCGGCAGGCCCTGCACACCATCATCGCCCGGCTCGACCCGGCGGTGTGCCGCGCCTGCCGCGCGCGCATCTTCGAGGAATGCGCCAGCCGCCCCGGCGCCGCCGCGCAGCCGGCATGAAGCGCGCGCAATGCGGCATTGCCACGGCACGCGGCACGGCATGCGGCACGATGGCGGCTAGTAGCGACGGGGAGTGAAACGAAAAGAGAAACGCCGGAGAATCCGGCGCCAGGCAACTGCTGGCGAATCGCCGGCAGCCGCAAACACATGAAGCGGGCGCCCGGGATCGGACCGATGACCGGCCCGGACTGAAGCCCGTTTCAGAGCGGCGCCACGTGGGCGCGCTTGACTACCACCGGCTGTGCGGCGCCCTGCTCGATCAGCACCACGGCGGCGCGCTCGATGGTCTCGCGCCCGGCGCGGAAAGCTTCTTCGAGCGACAGCACCTGGTCGGCGCTGAAGCCTTCCCACAGCGCCTCGCGCGTCACCACGCAGGTGACGGGTTGGCCGTCGACGACGGCGTGGAACAGCAAGCCTTCATTGTTGATATCGTAACGCTCTTGCTCTTGGAACTTGATATCCATCGGTACAGCCCTCCATTGCAAGTGAAAAAACATCCTAACATGGGTCGGCCCGACTCGTCCGCAAAGGCCTACGCTTCGTTCGCCTCCGGACGTGACCGCCGCAGGCGCGGGCAAGTTCCCGCCGCGTGCGCCGGCTTCATGCGCGATCGCCGCGCAAGCGCCGCCAACGCGGAACGAAGAAAAAGCACTAAACGTTTGACAAACTCAAAAACGATGATAGAATCTCTTTCTTCGTTGGGGCGTTAGCTCAGTTGGTAGAGCAGCGGACTCTTAATCCGTAGGTCGAGTGTTCGAGTCACTCACGCCCCACCAGCGAATTCTGAAAAGCCGGTAGCAGAAATGCTCCCGGCTTTTTTCTTTTCCGCTTTCCTTTTTTGCTTCCCGCGCCTGCCGCTTTTCCCCGCTTTTTCGTTGCCGCTGCGCGCGCCTCTTGTCCGCTTCGGTGCCTGCGTCGTCCCGACATTGATACCGCATCAATGTGACAGATGTCATCGGCACGATCGGCCGCCGCGGCATCTCGGCACGCCATCCTCGCGCGCAAAAAAAAGCCCGCGGGTCTGCGGGCTCGGGAAGGGTCAGGGGCGTTCGGGGAACGTCCCAGGGACAAGTGTGAATACATTGGAAACATGATGCTGCCCCACTCGAGTGGGGTCGCGCGCACGTGGCATTCCGGTCCTGCGCGCGCGGCGCCCGCCGCGCAGGCTTACGCCGGCGTGCCGGCGCGCTCGAACAGCGCGCGCGCCAGGCCGCGGTGCTGCGCCAGCACGCGCGGCAACTCCGCGCTCAGCAGCTCGCCGCCGCGCACCACCACCTTGCCGTTGATGACGCTGGCGGCGACGTTGCCGGGCGTGCAGAAGACCAGCGCCGCCACCGGATCGTGGCCGGCGCCGGCGTAGGCGACCGCGCGCATGTCGAAGGCGACGAAGTCGGCCGACATGCCGGGCGCCAGCGCGCCGATGTCGTCGCGCCCGAGCACGCGCGCGCCGCCCAGCGTGGCGATCTCCAGCGCCTCGCGCGCGCTCATGGCCGCGGGGCCGTAGCCCACGCGCTGCAACAGCATGGCCTGGCGCGCTTCGCCAAGCATGTGGGCGCCGTCGTTGGAAGCGCTGCCGTCCACGCCCAGCCCGACCGGCACGCCCGCGTCGCGCATCGCGCGCACCGGGGCGATGCCCGACGCCAGCCGCATGTTGCTGCACGGGCAATGGGCCACGCCGGTGCCAGTGCGCGCGAACAGCGCGATGCCATCGCCGTCGAGCTTCACGCAGTGCGCGTGCCACACGTCGGGACCGACCCAGCCGAGTGCTTCGGCGTACTGCGCCGGCGTCAGGCCGAAGCGCTCGCGCGAATAGGCGATGTCGTTGTCGTTCTCGGCCAGATGGGTGTGCATCGACACGCCGTAGCTGCGCGCCAGCCGCGCCGACTCGCGCATCAGGTCGCGCGATACGGAAAACGGCGAGCACGGCGCCACCACCACGCGCAGCATGGCGTGGCGCGAGGCATCGTGATACCGCTCGATCAGCCGCTGGCTGTCGGCGAGGATGGCGCCCTCCTCTTCCACCACCGAGTCGGGCGGCAAGCCGCCCTTGCTGCGGCCAACGCTCATCGAGCCGCGCGCGGCATGGAAGCGCATGCCCATGTCCGCGGCCGCCGCGATGGCGTCGTCGAGGCGCGCGCCGTTGGGGTAAAGATAGAGATGGTCGCTGGTGGTGGTGCAGCCCGACAGCATCAGCTCGGCCATCGCGGTGCGCGTGGAGACGTCGATCATCTCCGGCGTCAGGTGCGACCACAGCAGGTAGAGGCTGCCCAGCCAGGAGAACAGCTCGGCGTCCTGCGCCGCCGGCACCGCGCGCGTGAGGCTCTGGTACATGTGGTGATGCGTGTTGACCAGGCCCGGCGTGACCACATGGCCGCGCATGTCGAGCACCTCGGCCCGCCCCTCGTCGATCAGGCGGCGGTACTGCGGCGGCAGGTCCGCGCTGGCGCCGACCCATTCGATGGCCGGGCCTTGCGCCACCAGCGCGCCGTCGGCGATCTCGCGGCGCCGTTCGTCCATCGTCACGAGCACGTCGGCGTGGAGCAGGATCAGGGGCATGACGGCATCTCCGCAGCGGTTGTGGAAGGCCCGGGCAGTCTACGGCGCCGGCCGCGCCCGGCAAAGCATCGAATTGCGCCGATGCTGTGCGCAAAATCAGCACAGCGCCGGCCGGAGATTTGCAGGCTAGCGCGCCGCGCCGAACACCTCGGCCAGCGCGGCGCCGATGCGCCCGGCCATCAGGCCGGCGGCGGCGCCTGGCTCGCCGCGCGCCCGCGCCACCAGCCGCAGGGTCTGGCGCGGCAGGTTGCCGTCGCGCAGCGGCAGCCACGCGAGCGTGCCGCGCGCGCGTTCGTCGAGCACGTCGAGCGGATTGAGAAAGGCGATGCCGTCGCCGAGCATGACCAGGCTGCGCATCAGCGCGGTCGAGGTCGTCTCCGTGGCCGCCAGGACCGCCAGCCCGGCACGCGCGAAGCCTTCGTCGAGCAGGCCGCGCAGCGACATCGAGGGCGCGGGCAGGATCACCGGCCACGCCAGGCATTCGGCCAGCAGCGCCGACGGCTGCGCCGCCAGCGCGTGGCCTGGCGCCACCACCGCGCCGACCGGCCAGTCGCTGCCGGCGAGGATGCGGAATGCGGCCACGTCGGGCAGGTCGTAGCCCAGGCCGAGGTCGGCGTCGCCGCGCTCGACGGCGGCGGCGATTTCCGCCACCGGCAGATCGAGCAGGCGCACCAGGATGCCCGGGTACTGCTGGCGGAAACCGTGCACCAGCGACGGCATCAGCGAGCCGGCCAGGCCGGCCGTGGTGGCGACCGTGACCTCGCCCTGGCGCATGCCCTTGACGGCCTCGATCCGGCTGCGCAGCAGCTCGTGCTCGCGCAGGGTCTGGCGCACGTGGGCCAGCACCATCTTGCCGAGCGGCGTGAGCCGCAGCCGCTTGTTGATGCGCTCGAACAAGGGCGCGCCCAGCTCGGCCTCCAGATCCAGGATCTGCCGGTTGATCGCGGTCGGCGCCACATGCAGGTGCAGCGCGGCCTGGCGAATCGAGCCGCGGCTCACCACCTCGTCGAGGTAGCGCAGGACTCTGGCATGCATGAAGGGTTCTCCGTGTGCGGGGCCTGGCGATGGCCGGAACGAGCGCATTGTAGCCGCCGCCCCGTCATCGGATTCACAAGAAAATGCACGCAGCTATTGCGCGATCGAAAATGCCTTGATATAATTTTTGACTTCGTTGGGGCGTTAGCTCAGTTGGTAGAGCAGCGGACTCTTAATCCGTAGGTCGAGTGTTCGAGTCACTCACGCCCCACCAGCGAATTCAAAGAAGCCGGTAGCAGAAATGCTCCCGGCTTTTTTCTTTTCCGCTTTTCATTTCCCCTTCCTTTTCCCCACGCTTTCCCCACGCGCTTGTCCGCTTCGATTTTCACGCGGGCCTCGGCTTGACGTATCGATTCCCGGCCGCGGCGGCCCCGGGTGAATACCGGATTTCCGCCAACTTGATACCGGGTTGATACTGATTCCGCCCCGCCCGCTTTCACGGTTGAATTGCACCTGAAGCACATCGCGGAACATAGTTCCGCATCACGGAACAACTCCGGTCGCTTCGGCAAATCCGGGCGCGCCCTGCCGCCCGGAACACTGCGGCAAGCCAGCAGGGAATCACAACAACAAGACGGGACCAGACACGGGAACCCGCCATGCCCGCGCCTCCGTTGCCGCACCCGCAAGCCAACCTGGAATCTTCGGAGCCTCTCTTGAAAGCAGTCCTGAAAATCAGCAGTGCAGCCTGCCTGGCCCTGTTCGGCCTGTGCCAGGGCGCGATGGCGCAAAGCTATCCCACCAAGCCGATCCGCCTCATCGTGCCGTTCGCCGCGGGCGGCACCACCGACATCGTGGCGCGCTCGGTGGCCGACGGCATCGGCCGCGAACTGGGCCAGCCCGTGGTGGTGGAAAACCGCGGCGGCGGCGGCGGCGCGATCGGCGCCGATGCGCTGGCCAAGTCCGCGCCGGACGGCTACACGCTCGGCATCGCCACGGTCAGCACGATGGCCACCAACCCGGCCACCAACGCCCGCAACCCCTACGACCCGCTCAAGGACTTCGCGCCGATCACCAACCTGGTCAATGTGCCGAACGTGCTGACGGTCAACCCGAAGGTGCCGGCCAAGACCGTGCAGGAATTCGTCGCGCTGGTGAAGGCCAACCCCGGCAAGTACAGCTACGCCTCGGCCGGCAAGGGCAGCATTTCGCATCTGGACGGCGAGCTGTTCAAGTTCTTGACCAAGACCGACATGGTCCACGTGCCCTACCGCGGCTCGGGCCCGGCGCTGAACGACACGCTGGCCGGCCAGGTCAGCGGCCAGTTCGACAACCTGCCCTCGTCGATGCCGCACATCCAGGCCGGCAAGCTGCGCGCGCTGGCGGTGGCCGCGCCCAAGCGCGTGGAAGGCCTGCCCGACGTGCCGACCTTCGCCGAGGCCGGCATGAAGGACATGAACAACATGGCCTGGTATGGCCTGGTGGCGCCCGCCAACACGCCGGCCGCCGTCATCGCCAAGGTGCACGACGCTGCCGTGAAGACGCTGCAGGACCCCAACGTCAAGCGCCGGCTGGCCGAAAGCGGGGCCTATCCCGACGGCAACACGCCGCAGCAGTACGCCGCGCAGATCAAGCGCGAACTGGAACTGCGCAAGAAGATCGCGCACGACCAGAACATCACGCTCGAGTAAGCCTCGCGGCGGCCCCCGGCCCGATGCGGCGGGGGGCCGCCGGCCCTTCCCGCCCGCCTGTTGTTGCCATGCCGCGCCACTTGATCTGGCGCAGTATTCGTACCCGTCCTTGGTGCTTCAATATAACGGGAAGGAAATTGACATCGCAGGGCCCTCCCGAGTCGGTAAAGTAACCGGGTCAGACAACCAGTACGACGGCCGTGCCCCCTGCCCACGGCCAAACCCATGAGGACAAGCAATGCGCAACAAGACCGTATCCGCTCTGATGATCGTCGCCGTGACCGCTTTCGGGGGCGCGCAGCTGGCGCACGCCCAGAAGAACTACACCGATGGTGGCGACCTGTATGGCGGCGCCCACACCAACAAGGGCGATCCGAACAAGAACGCGGCCAAATCGGGCAAGTTCGATCCGTATACCGATGGCGCGAAGAAGTCGACCAAGTCCAATCTGAGCGCGGACGGCGCCAAGAAGAAGGCTGATCCCTATACGGACGGCGCCAAGTCCGGCAAGCCCGATCCGTACACCGATGGTGCCAAGTCGGGCAAGTTCGACCCGTACACCGACGGCGCCAAGGCCGCGCCCAAGCAGTAATCGCCAGCCTGCCCGCATTGCGCGGGCATTGCCGCGGATGGTGCGCCAGCGCACCGTCCGCGCGCGTCCCCGGCGGCAGCATCGGCATAGCCGAGATTGCAACGCCCGCTTGAAACGCCATCGCGCGGATGACGCCGTGTGGCGAAGTGTGAGATATATCCCGGCAGGAAAACTGGAAAGCAGCAGGAAGGCAGCCACGCGGCGTCCCGTCAGGCTATGGCCGCGCCCGTACGCGCATCCTTGCCCGCGATCGCGCCCGCGGCTTTGCCGCCCAGCCCCGCTCCTTCCGTGGAGACCATCATGCTCGATGTCCTGATACTCATGGCTTCCTCCCTCGTCCTGGCGGTGCTGATCTTCAAGGGATAGCAGCCAGCGCCAGACGGCGGGACGGCGCGGCGCGCGTCCGCCCCGCCGCCCGGGCCATCAGGCGCTCAGGCCGCCGCCAGCGCCGGGGTGGCGCTCATGGTGCCCTGCTCGCGCAGGCGCGCGTGCCAGGCCAGCGCTTCCTCGATCAGGTGCGGTGTCTGGCCGCCGCGCCGTCCGGCGCGCGTCACGTAGTCCTGCAGCAGGTCGCGGTAGAGCGGGTCCGCGCAATTGGCGATGATCTGCTGCGCGCGCTCGCGCGGCGCCAGGCCGCGCAGGTCGGCCAGGCCGTGTTCGGTCACGATGACGTCGACATCGTGCTCGGTATGGTCCACGTGCGAGACCATCGGCACGATGCTGGAGATCGCGCCCGCCTTGGCCACCGACTTGGTGACGAACACCGAGATATGCGCGTTGCGCGCGAAGTCGCCGGAGCCGCCGATGCCGTTCATCATGTGCGTGCCGCCCACGTGCGTGGAATTCACGTTGCCGTAGATGTCGCACTCCAGCGCCGTGTTGATGGTGATCAGGCCCAGCCGGCGCACCAGCTCCGGATGGTTGCTGATCTCCTGCGGGCGCAGGATCACGCGCGAGCGGTAGCGCGCCAAGTCCGCCAGGAAGCGCGCATAGACCGGGCCGCTCAGCGTCACCGAGGAGGCCGAGGCGAAACTCAGCCGGCCCGCGTCCAGCAGCTCGATGGTGCTGTCCTGCAGCACTTCCGAATACATCTTCAGGTCGCGGAACGGCGAATCGACCAGGCCGTGCAGCACCGCGTTGGCGATGGTGCCGATGCCGGCCTGCAGCGGCTGCAGCGACGGCGCCAGCCGGCCCGCGCGGACCTCGTGCAGCAGGAATTCGTTGAGGTGCCCGGCGATCTGCCGGGTGTCCTGGTCGGGCGGCAGCGCGCTGGACGGGCTGTCGTCCTTCTGCGTGATGACGATGGCGGCGATCCTGGCCGGGTCCACCGGGATGTAGGTCAGGCCGATGCGCTGGTCCACCGCGGTCAGCGGGATCGGCTCGCGGCCGGGGCGCGGCGTGGGCAGATAAATGTCGTGCAGGCCTTCCAGCTCGGCCGGCATGTTGAGGTTGATCTCGACGATGACCTTCTCGGCCTGCATGGCGAAGCTGGCGGAATTGCCCACCGAGGTGGTCGGCACGATGCCGCCGCTCTCGGTGATGGCCGCCGCCTCCACCACCGCCACGTCCACCGGTGCGATCTGGCGGCCGCGCAACTGCTCCACGGTCTCGGACAGATGCTGGTCGATGAACATCACTTCGCCGGCGTTGATCTTGCGCCGCAGGGTCGGGTCGACCTGGAACGGCAGGCGCCGCGCCAGCACGTTGGCCTCGGCCAGGATCTTGTCGGTGTCGTTGCCCAGCGAGGCGCCGGTCATCAAGGTGATGCGCAGTGGCTCGGTCGCCGCGCGCCGGGCCAGCGCCTCCGGCACCGCCTTGCAGTCGCCGGCCCGGGTAAAGCCGCTCATGCCCACGGTCATGCCATCCCGGATCAGCGCGGCGGCGGCATCCGCCGGCATGATCTTGTCGAGGAGGCTGGCCAGCCGGATTCGTTCCTTGTACATCTTATATGTCTCCATGAAACCTGCCCCGACCGGCCGCTGGCTGGCGCACGCCGTGGATGGGCCTTGCCCCCCGTCCGGCTCGCGCTGGCTACCCGACGGTAAGGCGCAGATAAGCAGTGTAGCCAGAGCGGACATATTCCAGCGGCGATATAAAGTCATGGATCCTAGTCGCTAAATTCATACCTGCCCCGGCGCCACCCGGCCATCACACGACTGACACGCCGCGCGCCTCTTTATGCTCTACAGTAGTTAGCAGGCTCATGCCGCCCCCGGCCCGGCACCGCACGACGGCGCCGCGCGGGCCCCGCGCGCATGGACCTGCCGAAACGACCCCGGGGAGACACCATGCTGGCGGAAAGCGAAACGCGACTGGCCCGGTTGCTGGCCGACCTGATGCAGTTCGCCCAGGGGCGCCTGCCCGGCGACATGTTCGCCAGGGCGGAGCCGTTCCTGCGGCACTACTACGACCTGGCCGACGCCGACGACCTGCTGCAGCGGGAAGTGGCCGACCTGTACGGCGCGGTGATAGCGCACTGGCAGACCGCGCAGCGCTTCGTCTCCGGCAGCGCCCGGCTGCGGGTCTACAACCCCAACCTGGAGCAGCACGGCTGGCATTCCGATCACTCCGTGGTGGAGATCGTCAACGACGACATGCCGTTCCTGGTGGATTCGGTGACGATGGAGATCAACCGGCTCGGGCTGGCCCTGCACTCCGCCATCCACCCGGTGTTCCGGGTCTGGCGTGAGGCCGACGGCAGCATCGCCAGGGTCGCGCTGCCCGGCGACGGCGAGGCCGGCGCACCGCCGGCGAACACAGCGGCGGACACAGCGGCGGACACGCCAGCCGCGGGCGGGCCGCGGCTGGAATCGTTCATCCACTTCGAGGTCGACCGCTGCGGCGACGCCGCCACGCAGGAAGCGCTGCGCAACGGCATCGCGCGCGTGCTCGGCGACGTGCGCGCCGCGGTCGAGGACTGGCCCGGCATGACCGCCACCGCCGCCGCCACCGTCGAGACGCTGGCCCAGCCCCCGCACGGCCGCCAGCCGGAGACCCAGGAAGCCTGCGCTTTCCTGCAATGGATGCTCGACGACCACTTCACCTTCCTCGGGCAGCGCGACTACGAACTGATCACCCAAGACGGCCGCTTCTACCTGCGCGGCGTGGCCGGGTCCGGCGCCGGCATCCTGCGCGAGAGCCTGCGCCCGGCGGAGGCCGGCGCGCTCACCGAGCTGCCGGCGGCCGCCAGCAGCGTGATCGAGGGCAGCTCGCCGATCTTCGTCACCAAGGCCAACTCGCGCGCGACCGTGCACCGGCCCGGCTACCTGGACTACATCGGCGTCAAGCTGGTCGACGCCAACGGCAAGCTGTTCGGCGAGCGCCGCTTCGTCGGGCTCTACACCTCCACCGCCTACATGATGTCGTGCGCGGAGATCCCGCTGGTGCGGCGCAAGTTCGCCAACGTCCTGGCGCGCGCGGGCTTCCTGACCAAGGGCCACCTGTACAAGTCGCTGGTGACCATCCTCGAGCAGTATCCGCGCGACGAACTGTTCCAGGCCGACGAGGACGAGCTGGCCGACATCGCGCTGGGCATCCTGCGCCTGCAGGAACACCAGCGCATCCGCCTGTTCGTGCGCCGCGACCGCTTCGACCGCTTCGTCTCCTGCCTGGTGTTCGTGCCGCGCGACAAGTACAACACCGACCTGCGCCAGCGCATCCAGAAGCTGCTGATGACCGCGTTCCACGGCAATGGCTGCGAGTTCACGCCGCAGTTGTCGGAGTCGCCGCTGGCGCGCATCCAGCTCATCGTGCGCGGCGAGCCCGGCACCATGCCCGAGGTCGACCCGGCCGAGCTCGAGGCGCGCATCGTGCAGGCCGCGCGCCGCTGGCAGGACGACCTCGCCGCCGCGCTGCTCGACAGCAACGGCGAGGAACAGGGCAACCGCCTGCTGCGCCGCTACGGCGATGCGTTCCCGGCCGGCTACCGCGAGGACTATCCGGCCCGCACCGCGGTGCGCGACATCGAGCTGATGGAGGCCGCGCTGGCCAGCGGCGGCGTGGCCATGAACCTGTACCGGCCCATCGAGGCCGCGCCCGGCGCGTTCCGCTTCAAGGTCTACCGCGCGCGCGAGCCGATCGCGCTGTCGCTGAGCCTGCCCATGCTGGAGCATCTCGGCGTGCGCGTGGACGAGGAGCGGCCCTACCTGATCGAGCCCAGCGGCGCGGCGCCGGTCTGGGTGCACGACTTCGGACTCGAGATGGCCGACGGCGTGGCCGCCGGCGCCGGTGCCGACCTCGGCGCCGACATCGAGCGCATCAAGGCGCTGTTCGAGGATGCCTTCGCGCGCGCCTGGAACGGCGAGATCGAGAACGACAATTTCAACCGCCTGGTGCTGCGCGCCGGGCTCGCCGCGCGCGACGTCACCATCCTGCGCGCCTATGCGCGCTATCTGCGCCAGGTCGGCTCGACCTTCAGCGACGCCTACATCGAGCGCGCGCTGACCGGCAACCCGGCCATCGCCGCGCAACTGGTGGCGCTGTTCGCGGCGCGCTTCGACCCGGCCACCGAGGCCGCGCGCGCGGCGCACTGCGAGCGGCTGCTGCAGGCCATCGGCGGCGCGCTCGACCAGGTGCCGAACCTGGACGAAGACCGCATCCTGCGGCTGTTCCTCGGCGTCATCAACGCCACCGTGCGCACCAACTATTTCCGCCACGGCGCCGACGGCGGGCCGCGCCCGTGCCTGTCGTTCAAGTTCGACCCGGCCCGCGTGCCGGGCCTGCCCGAGCCGCGCCCGATGTTCGAGATCTGGGTCTACTCGCCGCGCGTCGAAGGCGTGCACCTGCGCGGCGGCCCGGTGGCGCGCGGCGGCCTGCGCTGGTCGGACCGGCGCGAGGACTTCCGCACCGAGGTGCTCGGCCTGATGAAAGCGCAGATGGTCAAGAACACCGTGATCGTGCCGGTCGGCAGCAAGGGCGGCTTCGTGGTCAAGCGCCCGCCGCTCGCCGGCGACCGCGACGCGGTGCTGCAGGAAGGCATCGCCTGCTACCAGACCTTCCTGCGCGGCCTGCTCGACGTGACCGACAACCGCGTCGCCGGCGCGCTGGTGCCGCCGCCCGAGGTGGTGCGCGACGACGGCGACGACCCCTATCTGGTGGTGGCCGCCGACAAGGGCACGGCGAGCTTTTCCGACTACGCCAACGCGATCTCCGCCGAATATGGCTTCTGGCTCGGCGACGCCTTCGCCTCGGGCGGCTCGGTCGGCTACGACCACAAGAAGATGGCCATCACGGCGCGCGGCGCGTGGGAATCGGTCAAACGCCATTTCCGCGAGATGGGCATCGACATCCAGTCCACCGATTTCACCGTGGCCGGCGTCGGCGACATGTCCGGCGACGTGTTCGGCAACGGCATGCTGCTGTCGCCGCACATCCGGCTGGTGGCGGCCTTCGACCACCGCCACATCTTCCTCGACCCCGCGCCCGACCCGGCCGCCAGCCTGCGCGAGCGCCAGCGCCTGTTCGCGCTGCCGCGCTCGAGCTGGGCCGACTACGACGCCAGCCTGATCTCGGCCGGCGGCGGCGTGTTCCCGCGCACCGCCAAGGCCATCGCGCTCACGCCCGAGGTGCAGGCCTGCCTGGGCACCAGCGCCGCGGCGCTGTCGCCGGCCGACCTGGTCCACGCGATCCTGCTGGCGCCGGTCGACCTGCTCTACAACGGCGGCATCGGCACCTACGTCAAGTCCAGCCGCGAGACGCATGCGCAGGTCGGCGACCGCAGCAACGACGCGGTGCGCGTCAACGGCGCCGAACTGCGCTGCAAGGTGGTGGGCGAAGGCGGCAACCTCGGCTTCACCCAGCTCGGGCGCATCGAGTTCGCGCTGCACGGCGGGCGCATCAACACCGACGCGATCGACAATTCCGCCGGCGTGGACTGCTCCGACCACGAGGTCAACATCAAGATCCTGCTCGGCCTGGCGGTGTCCGACGGCGAGATGACCGAGAAGCAGCGCAACAAGCAACTGGCGGAGATGACCGACGAAGTCGGCCTGCTGGTGCTGGAGGATAACTACTACCAGACCCAGGCGCTCTCGGTGGCCGGCCGCGGCGCCGCCGCGCTGCTCGACCAGGAAGCGCGCCTGATCCACTGGCTGGAGCGCGCCGGGCGCCTCAAGCGCGCGCTGGAGTTCCTGCCCGCCGACGAGGAAGTGGTCGAGCGCAAGGCGGCCGGGCTGGGCCTGACCTCGCCCGAGCGCGCGGTGCTGCTGGCCTACAGCAAGATGTGGCTGTATGACGAACTGCTCGCATCGAGCCTGCCCGAGGACCCGCTGGTGGCGGGCCTGCTGCCGGCCTACTTTCCGCGGCCGCTGCGCGAGCGGCATGCCGAGGCCATGCTGCGCCACCCGCTGCGGCGCGAGATCCTGTCCACGCACCTGACCAACACGCTGGTCAACCGCGCCGGCGCCACCTTCGTCCACCGCATGCTGGAAGAGACCGACGCGCGCCCCGCGGACATCGTGCGCGCCTGCCTGATCGGCCGCGACGTGTTCGGGCTGGAGCCGCTGTGGGCCGAGATCGACGCGCTCGACAACCGCGTCGACGACGAAGTGCAGGCGCGCATGTTCGCCGCCGTGGGCCGGCTGCTGGAGCACGCCAGCCTCTGGTTCCTGCGCCATGCGCGCGCCGGCGGCGGCCAGGACGGCGGCGAAAGCGCGCGCTACGCCGAGGCCGCGGCCTGGCTCACGCCGCAGTTGCCGGCGCTGCTGGCCGCGCCCGAGGCGGCGGCGCTGGCCGAGCGGCGCCAGGCGCTAGCGCAGGCCGGCGTGGACGACGCGCTGGCGCTGCGCGTGGCCGCCGGGGAAATCTGCGCGGCCGCGCTCGACATCGCCGACGTGGCGGCCGCCACGCAGCGCGGCCTGGCGCTGGTGGCCAGCGTCTACTTCGCGCTCGACACCGAGTTCAGCTTCGGCTGGCTGCGCGAGCGCGCCCAGGCCCTGCCCGCCGACAGCCACTGGGACCTGCTGGCGCGCACCACGGCGCTGGAAGACCTGGGCCGCCTCAAGCGCGCGCTGACCGTGAGCGTGCTGTCGCAGCCGGTGGAACTGGACACCACGGAGAAACTGATCGAAGCCTGGCGCAACGGCCGGCAAGCCCAGATCGAGCGCTTCTCGCGCATGCTGGCGGACCAGCGCGCCTCGGGCGCGGCGGGCTTGTCGATGCTGTCGGTGGCGATCCGCGAGATCGGGCTGCTCGAGCGCAGCCAGCCCGGCTGCTAGGACGATCGGGCATTTGGGCGCTCGGGCGCTCGGGCGTTGGGACGTTGAGGACATCCGGACAGGCGCGGCAGGCGGCGCCGCGCGGAAGCTGGACGCGAGCGCCGGGCTTTGGGGACAATGGGCGCATCGCGCCCGCCGCCTTCCGCGGCGGCGCCAACCGGACCCGCGATGAACCGAACCCTCAAGACCGCAATCGCGGCGGCGCTCGCCGTCGCCGCCACCAGCTATGCCAGCCCCTACTGGACGCTCTACCAGATGCGCGCGGCCATCCAGGCGCACGATGCCGACAAGTTCTCGCGCTACGTCGACTACCCCGCCCTGCGCGAAAACCTCAAGGAGCAACTGACCGCGTCGCTGCAGCAGAAGCTCGGCGCGGCGCCGGCCCTGCGCGACACGCCGCTGGCCGGCATCGGCCAGGCCATCGGCCAGGCCGTCATCCACACCATGATCGACACGATGGTGTCGCCGGCCGGCGTGATGGCGCTGATGGCCGGCGAGAAGCCCGCCGCCGCGCCTTCGGCACCCTCAGCGCCGCCGGCATCCACCCCCGCCCCGCGGCAGGACTCGCCGGGCGCGGAAGACAGCGCACCGAAGCGCGAAGCCGCGAAGGACGCGATCAGGTATGCACTGTCCTACCGCGGCCTGAACACGGTCGAGGCGTCGGCCACGAAGGACAACGGCGAGCGCATCGTCATCGGTCTCACGCGCGACGGCCTGTGGAGCTGGAAATGGAGCCGCATCGCCTTGCCGGACGTCGCCTTGCCCGCGCGCTAGCGCGCGGGAGGCGGCCGGCTCAGCGCACCCACTTGGCCTCGAGCAGCACCGCGGCCTTGATGGCCGCGACGGTCTCTTCCTCGCTGCGGAATTCGCCCAGCAGGCGCTTGGACTTGCCGCTCAGCACCGCGGCCTGCAAGGCCTTGGCAGAAGCCTCGGAGGTGCCCGGGTGCCAGCAGTAGCGCGCCGTCCAGGTGCCGTCCTGCAGGCGTTCGGCCACCCAGATGACGCGGAAATCCTCGAACACAACCCCGAAAGGTTCGTCTTCGTCCATCACACATACCTCCAAGACTCGTGATCGCTCCCCTCGGACAACACGGCCGTGCGCGGGCGGCCGGTGCCAGCAAGGCTGTCCGGCCGCGATCGGCTTCGGCACGGGCAGCGTGTCGCCGTCTTGCGGCGATCTGATCGGTCAGGGCTGGAGGCCCCCCTGATTTTTGCGTGATGCTAGCATGCGGCGCGGCGGTTCTGCCAGCGGTGCCGGCCGCCTCAGGTGGGGGGAATGTCGTGGCTGCCGCGTACCAGCAGGTCGGCCGGGCCGTCGCCCAGCACGCGCGGGCGGCGTGGCTGCAGTTCCAGCCCGAGGCGGATCAGCAGCTCGAACGCATCCGCCAGCAGATGCTGCTGGCGCGGCAGCAGGCTGGCGTACGGCATGTCGTAGATGGACTGGTGGGCACCGCGCGTGCCCTTGAGGCCGCGGTCGCGCGCCATGTCGGACAGCAGCGCGGCGAAGCCGTGCAGGTCCTCGGCGGCCAGGGCGGTGTTGAGCACGGCCGCCAGCACGTGTGGCGGCGACGAACCCCAGCCTATGGCGTCGGCGTTGGCCGCGCCCTTTTCGGATGCATCGAATGAGTTCATACCCCGATTAACGACCGCGACCCGCCGCCATGTAGGCCGGGACGCAAAACTTCTGGCGCGCGCGGCACCGCCGCTCAGTCCGCCGCATAGGCAACATGGTCCACCGTGGCATCGATCAGGCGGCAGGCGCGCGCCTGGGCACGGTCCGCCACCTCCAGCAGATCGCCCTGCTCATGGCCCATCCACGACTGCAGCGGCGAAGGATTGCGCACCTCCCCCTTGCCCTCCCGCACGATCGACGCGCTCACCAGGCAGCCGCGCGCGTGCTGCTGCACCGAGATCAGGACCACGTGGCCGCGGTAGTGCAGCGTTCTCGATTCGCTCATGATGTCTCCCTTTGCCGGGCATCGTAGCATGCCGCGGCGCAACGGGAGCGCGGCGCCGGCAGCGGGTCAGACACACTCCAGCGGCCGCTCGTGCGGGCGCCGCCCCATGCGCCAGACATTGGGCGGGTCGCCGTGGGCCGCGTTCTGGAACATCCACGCGCCGCACACCGTGCAGTGCCACGGCCGGTCCACCCAGCGCGAGTTGATCTCCAGGCCGAGCGCGCCCGCGCCGGACGCGGCCAGGTTCTCGTGCGGCAGCACCGAGGCCGGCGCGCCGACGAGCAGATGGCAGGGATCGCAAGCCTGCATGCCGTTACTCCAACGAGGCCGCCGGCGGCCGCTTCACGAAGCGCCGCCGAACGGGTCGGCCGCGCCCTGGCCCGGCAACTCGGCCAGGTCGAATTCGTCGCGCGCCTTGTCCACCACGATGCGGATGCTCTTCTCGAAGCCGCTGGCATTGCCGAATGCCTTCATGTCCCAGTTGCGCCCGCGCGCGTCGCGCGGCTGCGCCTGCGGCAACGGCACGCGCACCTTCGCGCCGTCCTCGATGATGTCGTCGATACGCTGGATGCGCCGGCTCACCTCGTCCTGCAAGGCCCGTGCAGAGCGTTCGCGTTTGGCCATCGTCCACTCCTCGTCGTTGCGACCGGATGCTGCGGAAACCCGATGCCGCGAAAAAAGGCCGCGGCGATGCCGGCGCCTGCAGCGAACAAACGTCTGTTCCGAAAGACATGCAGAGCGCGCGGCCACGCCTTGATTGTAGAGTCAGCGCCGGAGCACTACAAACCCGATCATCTGCCCGCGTTCGCGCAAAGCGCCGATGTTTTTCCGGCCATGACGACATGGCTTCGATCCTTCGCGGCAATGGCCCGGCAATTACGTAAATTGACCGATGCGCGGGTATTGCGGATATTCGAACATTTTTCGGATGCAAAAAGAAGCGCGGACAAAAAGAAAAAACCCGCACAGTCTTCACTGTGCGGGTTTCTCATGATGCTGGTCGGGGCGAGAGGATTTGAACCTCCGACCACCTGCACCCCATGCAGGTACGCTACCAGGCTGCGCTACGCCCCGAAAGAAAAAGATTATATCAGAAGCATTTGCTCGCTGGCTAGACCCTTGATGCACTTTTTACTGGTGCCGCGCGATCTGCCGAAGCTGCGCGAGCAGGTGCTGGACTTCCACCAGCTCATTGCGCAGGTTGTTGATGTCGAGCGAGAAGACCGGCGCCTCGTCGGCCGCCGCCGCGACCGCGGCCTGCTCTTCCTCAGCCGGCGCATGGCCGTGCTGCCGCCCTTCGTCGAGGCGGTTGCGCGCGCCGTTGATGGTGAAGCCCTGCTCGTACAGCAGGTCGCGGATGCGGCGGATCAGCAGGACTTCATGGTGCTGGTAGTAGCGCCGGTTGCCGCGCCGCTTGACCGGCTTGAGCTGCGTGAATTCCTGCTCCCAGTACCGCAGCACGTGCGGCTTGACAGCGCAAAGCTCGCTGACTTCGCCGATGGTGAAGTAGCGCTTGGCGGGAATCGGCGGCAACGAAATGCGTTCGCTGGGTCTTTCCGACATACGGTGAATGGGCGGGCTTCAGGCCGTGCCGGCAGTGGTTGGCATGCCCGCGCGGACAGGTGCGCGGGCACGCGGGGCGATTCGGTACGGCAACCGAAGCGGCAATCGAAACGACGGACAGATGAGCAGGATAGCGACTGGCGGCGCGGCTGGCAAACCGGCGTGAACCGGCGACGTGAACGCGCGACGCCAGTTCGCGGCGTCAGCCCGCGGTCAGCCCGTCACCGCGATGCCGGCGCGTTCCTCCACCAGCGCCTTGAGCTTCTGGCTGGCATGGAACGTCACCACGCGCCGCGCGGTAATGGGAATGATCTCGCCGGTCTTGGGATTGCGCCCGGGGCGTTGCGGCTTGTCGCGCAGCTGGAAGTTGCCGAAGCCGGACAGCTTGACGCTGTCGCCGTGTTCCAGCGCTTCGCGAATCACGTCGAAGAAGGCCTCGACCATGTCCTTGGATTCGCGCTTGTTGAGACCGACCTGGTCGAACAGCATTTCGGCGAGCTCGGCCTTGGTGAGCGTGGGTACCTCGGCGGCACGGGCGTCGGCGGCCTCGTCGTCGAGCGATGCTGCCTGCCGGTCGCCTGCCTCACCCATTGCTGCGGCCATGAGATGCGCGTGTCGATCGTTCATTGTCATTCAGTGTGCGATCCGCCCGGATGCGGATGTCCGGGCGCTCCATTGTCATGTCGTCACGCCAGCCGGCGTGCCCGCTGGTTCAGCCGCGCAGCCGCGCCTGGAAGGCAGCGCCCGCGGCTTCGACCATGCAGCGCACCGCGCTGTCGACGGTTTCGTCCTGGAGGGTCGCCCCAGTATCTTGCAAGGTCAGGCGGAACGCAAGGCTTTTCTCGTCCGCGCCGATGGCCGCGGAAGCGGCCTTCGGGCGGAACTCGTCGAACAGCGCGAGGCTCTGGCAGTAGCGCCCGTAGCCCTGTTTTTCGAGCGCCGCGCGCATGGTGTCGAGCAGGTCCTGCACGCGCACGGCCTGCTTCACCACCAGCGCCAGGTCGCGCACCGCGGCCGGGAACCTGGAGATTTCGGTGTAGCCCGGCAGCCCCACTTCGCGCAGCGCCTGCAGGTCCAGCTCGAACACCACCGGCGCCTGGCTGAGCTCGTATTCCTGCAGCCAGCGCGGATGCAGTTCGCCGATCACGCCGGCCGGCTTGCCGTCGATCAGCACCTGCGCGGCGCGGCCCGGGTGCAGCGCCGGATGCGAGACCGGCTCGAAGCGCGCCACGCGCGGATGCAGCAGCGCCTCGACGTCGCCCTTGACGTCGAAGAAGTCCACCGGGCGCGTGGCCACGCCCCACTGTTCCTCGAAGGCCGGGCCGTAGGCGATGCCGCCGGCCACCAGCGGCTGGCGATAGCCTGCCACGGTCAGGCCGCCGTCCGCCACCGACGCGTCGCGGTGGAACACGCGGCCGACCTCGAACAGGCGCACGCGCGAGGCCTTGCGGTTGAGGTTGTAGCGCACCTTGTCGAGCAGGCCGCCGATCAGCGTCGAGCGCATCACGGCAAGCTGGCTGGCGATCGGGTTGAGCAGGCGGATCGGGTTGTCGTTGGCGGCGAAGTCGCGTTCCCACTTCTCTTCGACAAAGGCGAAGTTGATCACTTCCTGGTAGTCGCGCGCGGCGATCGCGTGGCGCACCACGTGGTTGGAGCGGCGCGCCTCGCCGGTCGGGCGCATCTCGCTCTCGGCCACCGGCGGGCGCGCCGGGATGCGCTCGAAGCCGTAGATGCGCGCGACTTCCTCGATCAGGTCTTCCTCGATCTCGATGTCGAAGCGGTAGCTCGGCGGCGTCACCACGAACACTTCGCCGTCGGCGCCCTGCTCGCGCGTGAACTGCAGCCGCAGGCGCTGGAACACGTCGGTGATTTCCGCCGACGACAGCGCGATGCCGAGCACGCGCTCGGCGCGCGCCACGCGCAGGCGCACCGGCTTGCGCTGCGGCAGGTTGACGATCTGGTCGTCGACCGGGCCGGCCTGGCCGCCGCAGATCTCGAGAATCAGCGCGCTGATGCGCTCGATGTGCTCGACCGTGGTGGCGTAGTCCACGCCGCGCTCGAAGCGGTGGCCCGCGTCGGTGGCGAAGTTGTAGCGGCGCGAGCGGCCCTGGATCGCCTCGGGCCACCAGAACGCGGCTTCGAGGTAGATGTTGGCGGTGTCGAGCGAGACCGCGGTGCTGTCGCCGCCCATGATGCCGGCCAGGCTCTCGATTTCCTTGTCGTCGGCGATCACGCCGACCTGCTCGTCGAGCTCCACGGTGTTGCCGTTGAGCAGCTTGAGCTGCTCGCCCTTGCGGCCCCAGCGCACGTCGAGCCCGCCGTGGATCTTGTCCAGGTCGAACACGTGCGAGGGGCGGCCCAGCTCGAGCATCACGTAGTTGGAGATGTCCACCAGCGCGGAGATGCTGCGCTGGCCGGCGCGCTCGAGGCGCTGCACCATCCAGGCCGGCGTGGCCGCGCGCGCGTTCACGCCGCGGATCACGCGGCCGGAGAAGCGGCCGCACAGGTCGGGCGCCGACACCTTGACCGGCAGCTTGTCGGCCAGCGTCACCGCGACCGGCTTCATCTCCGGCAGCGTCAGCACGGCGCCGGTGAGCGCGGCGACTTCGCGCGCCACGCCGTGGATCGACAGGCAGTCCGCCTTGTTGGGCGTGAGCTTGATGACGAAGACCTGGTCGTCGAGGTCCAGGTACTGGCGGATGTCCTGCCCGACCGGCGCGTCCGGCGGCAGGATCATCAGGCCGCCGTGGTCTTCCGACAGCTTGAGCTCGCGCGCCGAGCACAGCATGCCGAAGCTGTCCACGCCGCGCAGCTTGCCGACCTTGATCTCGAACGGCTTGCCGCCCGCCTCGGCCGGCGGCAGCACCGCGCCGACCAGCGCGCACGGCACCAGGATGCCGGGCGCCACGTTGGGCGCGCCGCACACGATCTGCAGCGTCTGGCCGGTGCCGGCATCGACCTGGCACACGTTGAGGCGGTCGGCGTTGGGATGGCGCTCGGTGGCGAGCACGCGGGCCACCACCACCTTGTCGAACGGCGGCGCGACCGGGCCGACCTCTTCCACCTCCAGCCCGGCCATCGTCAGGCTGTGCGAGAGCGCGTCGGTAGTGACCTTGTCGGGATTGACGAAACTGCGAAGCCAGGATTCCGAGAATTGCATGGCGCTTCTGATCCGGTAAGTATTCTGTTCTGTTGAGTCGGTGACGTTAGGCTCTGGCGCGCGGGCGCCTCAGGCGAACTGGCGCAGGAAACGCGCGTCGCCTTCGAAGAACAGGCGCAGGTCGTTGATGCCGTAGCGGAGCATGGTCAGGCGTTCGAGGCCGGAGCCGAAGGCGAAGCCGATATAGCGCTCGGGGTCCAGCCCCATGTTGCGCAGCACGTTCGGGTGCACCTGGCCCGAGCCCGAGATCTCCAGCCATCTGCCGTTGCCGAAAGCCATGTCGATTTCCGCCGACGGCTCGGTGAACGGGAAGTACGACGGGCGGAAGCGCACCTGGATGTCGTCGCGCTCGAAGAACTTGCGCAGGAAGTCGGTGTACACGCCCTTCAGGTCGGCGAAGCTCACGTCCTCGCCGATCCACAGGCCCTCGACCTGGTTGAACATCGGCGAGTGCGTGGCGTCGCTGTCGACGCGGTACGTGCGGCCCGGGCAGATCACCTTGATCGGCGGCATCGCGCGGCCCTTGTACTTCTCCACGTGCATGCGCGCGTAGCGGACCTGCATCGGGCTGGTGTGGGTGCGCAGCAGCAGGAGCTTGCCCTCGCTGTCGCGGCCGTCCACGTAGAAGGTGTCCTGCATCGAGCGCGCCGGATGGTTGTCCGGGTTGTTCAGCGCGGTGAAGTTCATCCAGTCGGTCTCGATCTCGGGGCCGTCGGCCACGTCGAAGCCGACCGAGCCGAAGATCTGCTCGACGCGCTCCCAGGTGCGCATCACCGGGTGCAGGCTGCCGCGCGCCACGGCGCGCCCGGGCAGCGTGACGTCGATGGCCTCGGCAGCCAGCCGCGCGTTCATCAGCGCGTCGGCCAGCGCCTGGCGGCGCGCGTTGAGCGCGGCCTCGACCTGCTGCTTGGCCTGGTTGATGCGCGCGCCTTCGCTCTTGCGCGCCTCCGGGTCGAGCTTGCCGAGGCTCTTGAGCAGCTCGGTGAGCGCGCCGGTCTTGCCGAGAAAGCGGGCTTTTTCGTTTTCCAGCGAGGCGTTGTCGTTGGCGGCGGCGAAGGCGGCCTGGGCGTCGGCGACGATTTGATCCGGATCCAGAGACATGGCGGCGGTCGGCGATAAATTTGGCGTCCGGGTCACGGGAAGGGCCCGGGCGTGGGTTGGCACTAGGTGCGATGTGGGTGCCGGGCCCCGCGCGGCACCGGGAGCGGCGCGGGGCTCGTTTCGGATGCCGTCTCGCCCGCCGCGCCCGCCTGGCCGGCGGCGCGCAAGAAGACACAAACGGCATTCGAAATGAAAACGGGGCTCGGTGAGGAGCCCCGTTCTTGCAGGTCCGCCGGACGCGAATCCGGTGGAGATGCTGTCGACCTTGCGGTCGGTGCTTGCCCCCGGCCCGCCGCGCAGCTAGCGCGCCGGGCCGGAGCCGGCATCAGGCAACGGAGGCTTTCACCTGGTTGACGATGGCGGCAAAGGCAGGCTTGTCATGGATGGCCATGTCCGACAGCACCTTGCGGTCCAGTTCAATCGAGGCCTTCTTCAGACCGTTCATGAACACGCTGTAGGTCAGGCCATGCTCGCGCGTCGCGGCATTGATACGCGCAATCCAGAGCGCGCGGAACACGCGCTTCTTGTTGCGGCGATCGCGGTACGCGTACTGGCCGGCACGCATGACCGCCTGCTTGGCGATGCGGTAGACGTTATTGCGACGGCCGCGGAAACCCTTGGCAGCGTCGATGACTTTCTTGTGGCGGGCCCGTGCAGTGACCCCACGCTTGACTCGAGGCATGAAATGCTCCTTTCGTTTTCGTTAGGGGTTATGCGTAGGGCATCATTGCGCGAACGGACTTCAGGTTCGTCTCATGGACGTCCTGGGTGCCGCGCAGTTGACGCTTGTTCTTGGTGGTCTTCTTGGTCAGGATGTGACGCTTGAAGGCCTGGCCACGCTTGAACGAACCGTTCGGACGCGCAGTAAAGCGCTTGGAAGCGCTTTTCTTGGTCTTCATCTTCGGCATGAAAAACTCCAGCTCTATGACATGCATGCAGGTGGCCGGCTGGCGCCGACGCTTGCATGACCCGCATCCACTTGTTGTTGCGCGGCGCCCCGAGGGGCTGTCCGCGCCGTATTCGCGCACCGCCGCGCCCGGCGGAATTCTCCACCTGGCCGCGGCGACGCGCAGAATCTTACTTCTTCTTCTTGGGAGCCAGCACCATCACCATCTGGCGCCCTTCCATCTTCGGCATCTGCTCGACCTGGCCGACTTCTTCCAGGTCCGCCTTCAGGCGTTCGAGCACACGCGCGCCGATTTCCTGGTGCGCCATCTCACGGCCGCGGAAGCGCAGCGTGATCTTGGTCTTGTCGCCGTCTTCCAGGAACCGCTTCAGGTTGCGCAGCTTGACGTTGTAGTCGCCGTCATCCGTACCCGGCCGGAACTTGACTTCCTTGACCTGGATGATCTTCTGCTTCAGCTTGGCGTCGTGCGCGCGCTTGGCTTCCTCGTACTTGAACTTGCCGTAGTCCATGATACGGGCAACCGGCGGCACCGCGGTCGGCGCGATCTCCACCAAGTCCAAGTCCTTATCCTCAGCCAGGCGAAGCGCGTCCATGAACTTGACGATGCCGAGCTGCTCATTATCAACCCCGACCAGGCGCAATTCGGGTGCGCTGATTTCGCGGTTGATGCGATGACCTTTGTCTGTAGCGATGTTGCGTTACCTCAAGAAGACAAAAAACAAGCCGTGCTCATCCCATCAGGCTTTGCTGGCAACGTCCTGTTGCAGACGCTCCACAAACGCGGAAACGGGCATCACACCCAGATCCGCATTGCCACGGGCACGCACGGCCACTTGATTGGCATCCCGCTCCTTGTCGCCCACTACCAGCAGGTAGGGAATCTTCTGAAGGGAATGCTCGCGGATTTTATACGTAATTTTCTCGTTACGCAAATCCGCCTTGGCCCTAAATCCTTGTTTTAGCAGTGATTGCACGACGTTTTCGGCATATTCCGCCTGCGAGTCGGCAATATTCATCACGATGACCTGTTCCGGCGCCAGCCACGCGGGCAGCGCGCCGGCGTGATTCTCCAGCAGGATGCCCAGGAAACGCTCGAACGAGCCCAGGATGGCCCGGTGCAGCATCACCGGGCGCTTGCGCGCGTTGTCCTCGGAGACGTATTCGGCGCCCAGGCGCTCCGGCAGCACCAGGTCGAGCTGCAGCGTGCCGCACTGCCACGAGCGGCCGATCGCGTCCTTGATGTGGTACTCCACCTTCGGGCCGTAGAAAGCGCCCTCGCCCGGCAGTTCCTCCCACTCCACGCCGCAGGCGCGCAGCGCCAGGCGCAGGCCTTCCTCGGCGTGGTCCCAGACCTCGTCCGAGCCGGCGCGCTGGTCGGGGCGCAGCGACAGCTTGACCGCCACGTCCTTGAAGCCGAAATCGTCATAGACCGAGAAGGCCAGTTCGTTGAAGGCCTTGGCCTCGGCCACGATCTGCTCTTCCGTGCAGAAGATGTGCGCATCGTCCTGCACAAAGCCGCGCACGCGCATCAGGCCGTGCAGCGCGCCCGAGGGCTCGTTGCGGTGGCAGGCACCGAACTCGGCCAGGCGCAGCGGCAGGTCGCGGTAGGAGCGCAGACCGTGGTTGAAGATCTGCACGTGGCCCGGGCAGTTCATCGGCTTGATCGCGTAGTCGCGCTTTTCCGACTCCGTGACGAACATGTTCTCCTTGTAGTTCTGCCAGTGGCCCGACTTCTCCCACAGCGAACGGTCCATCACCTGCGGCGTGCGCACTTCCTCGTAGCCGGCCTGCGTCAGGCGGCCGCGCATGTACTGCTCCACGGCCTGCCACACCTGCCAGCCCTTCGGATGCCAGAACACCATGCCGGGCGCCTCTTCCTGCAGGTGGAACAGGTCGAGCAGCTTGCCCAGCTTGCGGTGGTCGCGCTTCTCGGCTTCCTCGAGCATGTGCAGGTAGGCTTCCTGGTCTTCCTTCCTGGCCCAGGCCGTGCCGTAGATGCGCTGGAGCATCTCGTTCTTGGCGTCGCCGCGCCAGTAGGCGCCGGCCACCTTCATCAGCTTGAAGACCTTGAGCTTGCCCGTGGACGGCACGTGCGGGCCGCGGCACAGGTCGACGAACTTGCCTTCGCGGTACAGGCCGATTTCCTGGTCCTGCGGAATCGACGCGATGATCTCGGCCTTGTACTTCTCGCCCATCGACTCGAACAGCTTCACGGCCTCGTCGCGGCTCCAGACTTCGCGCGTCACCTGCTCGTCCTTCTTGGCGAGCTCGGCCATCTTCTTCTCGATGGCGACGAGGTCCTCGGGCGTGAAGGGGCGCTTGTACGAGAAGTCGTAGTAGAAGCCGTTCTCGATCACCGGGCCGATCGTCACCTGCGCGTCCGGGTACAGCTCCTTGACGGCGTAGGCCAGCAAGTGCGCCGTCGAGTGGCGGATCACGTCGACGCCGTCGGCGTCCTTGTCCGTCACGATGGCCAGGCTCGCGTCCTGCTCGATCCGGTAGCTGGTGTCGACCATGCGGCCGTCCACCTTGCCGGCCAGGGCCGCCTTGGCCAGCCCGGCGCCAATGCTCTGCGCCACTTCTGCGACCGTCACCGGGCCGGGAAACTCGCGGCGGGAACCATCCGGCAGCGTGATTGCGATCATCTTGCACCTCATCAGGAATCCACCCGCCGGCGTCTGCGCGGCGGCAAGCGGATGAAAAGCATCTTGTAGCACCGGGCAGCCATGCGGGGCATGGGCCAGGCAGCGGGGATTTCGCGCGGTCGCATCGGCCGGCGACCGGCAGCATAGCAGGCGGCTAACGAGCGACAGACGAAAAAAAACGCAGCCAAGGCTGCGTTTTTCTCGATTTCAACTCCGGCCGGACCGGGATCAAGGCGCACCTCGACTACTGTCGCTAATTAGCGGTAGTAGTTCGCGATGTCTTCATCATGGCGCCTTCCGTTCCTGTGAGCGGGTTGAACCGGTACTGCGAAACTGGATACTGCGAATTGGTACTGCGCTACTGCGAGGTTACTGCCTGCTGCAATGCTTTTGGTAGGCTCGATTGGACTCGAACCAACGACCCCCACCATGTCAAGGTGGTGCTCTAACCAGCTGAGCTACGAGCCTACTGCCACACTACTGCCCTACTTCTTTTTCTGCTGCACCGCCGTGCCGCACCATGTCGTGCTTCACGCCAGCGCACTACCAGAATTGCTTACCACTGCGAATTCGTTGGTAGGCTCGATTGGACTCGAACCAACGACCCCCACCATGTCAAGGTGGTGCTCTAACCAGCTGAGCTACGAGCCTAGCGAAAGCGCGAGTATAGCATCACTTTCGTTTCGCCTGCAAGACCCCTGCCACGTCCTCGATCAGCCCGAGCGCGCGCTGCAATTGCGTCGCCTCGGACACCTCGGCGGTGAACTGCATGCGCGCCACGCCCTTGCTCGACAGCGTCTTCACGCCGGTGACGTTGATCTTCTCGCGCGACAGCACTTCGGAGATGTCGCGCAGCAGGCCCTGCCGGTCGACCGCCTCGACGTGGATGTCCACCGGGTAGACCGCGTCGCTCTTCTTGCCCCACTCGGTCTGGATCACGCGCTCCGGCGCGCGCGCCGACAACTGGCCGAAGGTCGGGCAGTTGCGCCGGTGGATCGACACGCCGCGCCCGCGCGTGACGAAGCCGACGATGTCGTCCGGCGGCGCCGGCTTGCAGCACCGGGACATCTGCGTCATCAGCGAGTCCACGCCCACCACCAGCACGCCGCTCTTGGCGCCGCGCGCCACGCTGGTGGCGCGGCTCTTCTTGGTGACGGCCTCTTCCTCGCTGACCGGCGCGGCGGCCTCGCCCTCCGGGTGGCGCAGCGCCTGCTCCACGTGGCGCAGGCTGAACTCTTCCTTGCCCACCGCCGAGAACAGCTCGTCCGGCGTCTTGAAGCCGAGCCGCGCGGCGAGGTCATCCAGGCTGACCGCGGTCTTGCCCTCGCGCTGCAGCGTCTTGTCGATCAGCGCGCGGCCCTGCGCGATGGTTTCCTGCGAGTCGAGCGCGTTGAACCAGGCCCGCACCTTGGCGCGCGCGCGCGGCGCGGCGAGGTAGCCCAGCTCGGTGTTGAGCCAGTCGCGCGACGGGCCGCCCTGCTTGACGGCGATGATCTCCACCGTCTGCCCGTTCTTGAGCGGCGTGTTCAGCGGCACCATCGTGCCGTCCACGCGCGCGCCGCGGCAGCGGTGGCCCAGGTCGGTGTGCAGGTAGTAGGCGAAGTCGACCGGCGTGGCGCCCTGCGGCAGCGCCACCACGCGCGCCTGCGGCGTGAGCACGTAGATGTGGTCGTCGATGGCGGCGTGCTTGAGCTGCTCCCACGACTCGTCGTGCGCCACCGAATGGTCGGCGTCGTCCTTCCACGCCAGCAGCTGGCGCAGCCACGCGATCTTCTCGTCGTAGCGCTCGCTGGCCGAGAACTGGCCGCTGTAGCCCTTGCTGCCGGCTTCCTTGTAGCGCCAGTGCGCGGCCACGCCGTACTCGGCGAAGTGATGCATTTCCTGGGTGCGGATCTGCACCTCGAAGGCACGCCCGTCGTCGCCGATCACCACCGTGTGCAGCGACTTGTAGCCGTTGGCCTTGGGCCGCGAGATGTAGTCGTCGAACTCGCGCGGGATCGGCTGCCAGATATGGTGCACGATGCCCAGCACCGTGTAGCAGTCCTTGATGTCGTCCACGATCACGCGGAACGCGCGCACGTCGTAGAGGTCGGCAAAGTCCAGCTCCTTGCCGCGCATCTTCTTCCAGATGCTGTAGATATGCTTGGGCCGGCCCGTCACCTCGGCGCGGATGCCGGCGGTCTCGAGCTCGGACTGCAGCCGCGCGATGGCGCTGGCGATGTAGCCTTCGCGCTCGATGCGCTTCTCGTCGAGCAGCCTGGCGATGCGCTTGTAGGTATCGGGCTGCTCGAAGCGGAACGCCAGGTCCTCCAGCTCCCACTTCATCTGCCAGATGCCGAGCCGGTTGGCCAGCGGCGCGTAGATGTCCAGCGTCTCGCGCGCCACGCCGGGCAGCGGCTGCGCCTTGACCTGCGCCAGCCAGCGCAGCGTCTGCAGGCGCGAGGCCAGCCGCACCAGCACCACGCGGATGTCCTGCGCGAACGCCAGCAGCATCTTGCGCAGCGCCTCCACCTGCTCCTGGCGCGCGGCGATCTCGTCCTTGGTGGTTTCCGGCGCGCCGCTGTGGCCGACCGCGATCGCGCCGATGCGCAGCAGCTGCCGCACGCCCCTGACCAGCCGGGCGACCTCCTCGCCGAAACGCGGCTCGATATCTTCCTCGCAGCCCGGCACGAACGCCGCCACCGCGAACAGGCAGGCCGCCGCGCGCGCGGCATCGTCGACGCGCAGGCCGTCGAGAATGCGCAGCATGCCCTCGGCATGCGTGAGCACCGGCTCGCCGGTAGGCAGCTGCGCGGCGCCGCCGCGCTCGCGCACGTAGGCCAGCGCGCGCTCCACCAGCCCGGCGTCGGGCGTGCCGGCAACCTGCCCGGCCAGGTCAGTCGACGTCACCATCTCGCTGCACCCGCCTCACTTGAGCGCGGCGGTCACCACCACTTCGATGCGGTACCCGGGATTGGCCAGGCGCGCCTCCACGGTGGCGCGCGGCGGCGTGGCGCCGGGCACCACCCAGGCGTCCCACACCTCGTTCATGATGCCGATCTCGTCCACGTTGGTGAGGAAGATCTGGCACGACAGGATGCGGCTCTTGTCGCTGCCGGCTTCCGCCAGCAGGCGCTCGACGTGGCCCAGCACCTCGCCGGTCTGGCCGCGCAGGTCGGCGGCGGGATCGGTTTCCGCCACCTGGCCGGCGAGGTAGACCACGCCGTTGTAGATCGCGTATTCGGACAGGCGCTTGCCCACGTGGGCGCGCTTCAGTTCACTGGTGCTCATGGCAAAAAACTCTGTTGCTCCGGTTCGCCCGGTTGGTCTGTTGGAAAAACTGCCGCCGCGCGTCAGGCCGCGCCCAGGAAAAACTGGCGGGCGATGGCGATCTGCGCCGGGTCGATGAAGGTCGGCGCATGCCCCACGTCCTGCACTTCCACCGCGCTGACATTGCGCCCGCGCGACACCATCTCGGCCACGGTCTCGCGCGTGAGCAGGTCGGACTGGGCGCCGCGCACCACCAGCGTGGGCGCCTGGATGGCTTCGAACATGTGCCACAGCGCGGCCTCGCCGGCGCTTATCTGCTCGGGCGTGGTCTCGCGGAACGGCAGCGCCATCGCCGGATCGTAATGCAAGCCCCATTCCAGGCCCTCGGCGCCCTGCATCGGCTTGAGGATGGCGCCGTTGAGCTCGCGCCACTGCTCGGGCGTGTGGCGGCCGAACGAGGCGCTGATGGTCTGCAGGTAGGCCAGGCCTTCCTCGAAGGTCTTGAAGCGCACCGGCAGGCCGAGGTAGGCGCCGATGCGCTCCACCGCCGAGGCGGCCAGGCGCGGGCCCACGTCGTTGAGCAGCAGCTTGCGCACCGGCGCCTTGGGCAGGCCGGCCAGGCCCATGCCGATCAGGCCGCCCATCGAGGTGCCGAACCAGTCGACCTGCTCGACGTTGAGCCGCGCGATCAGCGTGACCATGTCGGACACGTACTGCGGCACGACGTAGCGGCGCGGGTCGGCCAGCCAGTCCGAGCGGCCGCGCCCGACCACGTCGGGGCAGACCACGCGGTACTCGCCGCACAGCGCGGCCGCCACGGTATCGAAATCGCGGCCGGTGCGCGTCAGGCCATGCACGCACATCAGGACACGGGGATTGGCGGGGTCGCCCCACTCGTGATACGCCATGCGGTGGAGCCCCGCCGGGCTGATGCACTGGACGAAGCCGAGGCGCGGACTGACTGACATCTGAACTCCCTGGCAAAGCGTTATCGAAGCGGCGCCGCCGGCTGGGCGGCACGCGGCTGGGCAAAGCTGGATTGTACGCCGCAGCAGTTACAATGCCACAGCATCCGGCTGCCACCGCCACACGCGCGCCATATGCGCGCCATATGCGCGCCGCGCACCCGCCACGCACGCGCCGCCAGGCGCGCAATCGCACAAGCCCGCGCGGGCACAGGCGGCCGCGCCACGAAGACCCGAACGCAAGGAACCGGTCATGCAAAGACGCATCTTCATCCAGACCCTGGCGGCCGGCGCCGCCGCCGCGCTCGCGCTCGGGCGCGCCCAGGCCGCGCCGGCGGCGGCCATCGAAGTCTTCAAGACGCTGACCTGCGGCTGCTGCGAAGGCTGGGTCGAGCACCTGCGCGCCAACGGCTTCGCCGTGACGGTGCGCAATGTGGACGATACGGGGCCGTACCGGGCGCGCGCCGGCATTCCGGAGCGCTTCGGCTCCTGCCACACCGGCATGATCGCGGGCTACGGCATCGAGGGACACGTGCCGGCCGCCGACATCAGGCGGCTGCTGGCCGCCAGGCCCGCCGCCGCGGGGCTGGCGGTGCCGGGCATGACGGTCGGCTCGCCGGGCATGGAGCAGGGTTCGCGCAAGGACCCGTTCGACGTCTTCCTGATCCGCCGGGACGGCGCGGCCTCGGTCTTCGCCAGCTACAACAAGCGCGGCGCATGAAGCGGAAATGGCCGCGATGCGGCCATTTGGGGTAGCGGGCGATCCTGGAACGGCGACGGCTGCCGATCTCCCCCGGCCCTCTCCCGCGTGGAAGAGGAAAGGCGACCGGCGGCATTGCCGCCGCCCGCAGTCCGGGCGTTCAGGCGGTCAGGCGGTCAGGCGGTCACAGCAGCGGCGCGCCGGTCTTGCTCTGGACCTCTTCGCGGCTCACGCCGGGCGCGGTCTCGACCAGCTTGAGGCCGGGCTCGGTCACGTCGAGCACGCCGAGGTCGGTGATGATGCGGTTGACCACGCCCACGCCGGTCAGCGGCAGGTTGCAGGCCTTGAGGATCTTGATGTCCTCGCTGCCGTCCTTCTTCTTGGCGGTGTGTTCCATCAGCACCACCACGCGGCCGACGCCGGCGACGAGGTCCATCGCGCCGCCCATGCCCTTGACCATCTTGCCCGGGATCATCCAGTTGGCCAGGTCGCCGCGCTCGCTGACCTGCATCGCGCCCAGGATGGCCAGGTTGATGTGGCCGCCGCGGATCATCGCGAACGAGTCCGCCGACGAGAAGATCGACGAGCCCGGCAGCGTGGTCACGGTCTGCTTGCCGGCGTTGATCATGTCGGGGTCGATTTCGTCCTCGGTCGGGAACGGGCCGATGCCGAGCAGGCCGTTCTCGGATTGCAGCCACACTTCCATGCCCGCCGGGACGTGGTTGGCCACCAGGGTCGGCAGGCCGATGCCCAGGTTGACGTAGAAGCCGTCCTGCAGCTCGGTCGCGGCGCGCGCCGCCATTTCCTCACGTGTCCATGCCATGATGTCGCTCCTTAGCTGGCCTGATTTTCTGAAACCCGCACGGTGCGCTGCTCGATGCGTTTCTCGGGGGTGGCGTTCACCACGATGCGCTGCACGAAGATGCCCGGCGTATGGATCTCGTCCGGGTCCAGCGTGCCGGTATCGACCAGGTGCTCGACCTCCACCACCGTGATCTTGCCCGCCATCGCGCACACCGGGTTGAAGTTGCGCGCGGTGCGGCGGAACACCAGGTTGCCCGCGCGGTCGGCCTTGTAGGCCTTGACCAGCGCCACGTCGGCGGTCAGCGCGCGTTCCATCACGTACTGGTGGCCGTCGAACTCGCGGATTTCCTTGCCCTCGGCGACGATGGTGCCCACGCCGGTCTTGGTGAAGAAAGCCGGGATGCCCGAGCCGCCGGCGCGCAGCTTCTCGGCCAGCGTGCCCTGCGGCGTGAATTCCAGCTCCAGCTCGCCGGCCAGGTACTGGCGCTCGAACTCCTTGTTCTCGCCCACGTAGGACGAGATCATCTTGCTGATCTGGCGCGTGGCCAGCAGCAGGCCGAGGCCGAAGCCGTCGACGCCGGCATTGTTGGAGATGCAGGTAAGCTGCTTGGCGCCGCTGTCGCGCAGCGCCGCGATCAGTGCCTCGGGAATGCCGCACAGACCGAATCCGCCGACCGCGATCGTCTGGCCGTCGCGGACGACGCCCGCGAGCGCCTCCGCGGCGCTGGCGTAGACCTTGTTCATCTTTATCTCCTTGCCTCGGTGATTTTCCTGTCGCTGTACGCGCCGTGCGGTGTGCCGCCGGCGAGCCACGCAGTGAAATTGTAACGGTACAATCGGGCGGACATCGCCCCGCTGCCGAACGTCCGACAGCATACGCATGTGCGGTATGCCGCGCCAATACGTAAAACTACATAAGCCAATGCCCGCCATCGACTACCAGACCGCCTTCCAGCTTGCTCCGGTCGGCCTCGTGCTGTCGCGCGAGCGCATGATCGAGGACTGCAACGACGAGGTGTGCCGCATCTTCGGCACCACGCGGCAGGCGCTGCTCGGCGAATCGTTCCAGGTACTCTACCCCACCGCCGACGAGTTCGAGCGCACCGGCGCGCGCATCGTGCCGATCATGAATGCCAGGGGGACCTATTCGGACGAGCGCATCATGAAGCGCGCCGGCGGCGAACTGTTCTGGTGCCATGTCACGGGACGCTCGCTGGACCGCTCGCAGCCGCTCGGCGCGGGCATCTGGACCTTCGAGGATTTGTCGCAGAAGCGCCCGGTCACGGCCGAGCTGACCGCGCGCGAGCGCGACATCGCCGCGCAGCTGGTGGAAGGCAGGACCAGCAAGCAGATCGGCAAGCTGCTGTCGATCAGCCCGCGCACGGTGGACATCTACCGCGCGCGGCTGATGAAGAAATACGGCGCCCACACCGCGGTGGACCTGGTGCAGCGCCTGGTCAATCACTGAGCGGCGCGGCCGCCGCCGGCGTCTACCCGATCAGCGCGCGGATCGCGTCCGGCACCGGCACCGATTTCTCCGCCTCGTAGTCGCACCACACCACCTTGGCGCCGCCCTCGGCGTAGACCACCTCGGGCTGGTCGGCGCGGCGGATCTCCAGGCGGGTCTCGAAGCTGGTGCGGCCCAGCCCGCCGGCGGACATGCGGCATTCGATGTCGCCGGGATAGCGCAACTGCCGGATGAAGGTCATGTGCGCGTTGATGATGACCGGGCCGTGGCCGGCGGCGTCCTTGCCGCCGTGCCCGAGCGACTCGAACCAGGCGATGCGCGCCTGCTCCAGGTAGCGGAAATAGACCGTGTTGTTGACATGGCCCATCGCGTCCATGTCGCCCCACCGGATGGGCATGCGCAGCGTGAATACGGGTTTCATGGGCGCTAGCCTATCATTCGCCGCGCGCTCGTTCCATCCACCCGCCCTCCGCCTTCCCGCCCCCCGCCGCTCTCCGGCCTCAGCCGTCGCTCAGGCGCGTATGCGTGGGCAGTTCGAACGGCGTGTCGGGCGGCAGGTAGGCCGCCGCGCTGGGACGCGGCCAGCCGTCGAAGGCGCCGTCCCCGGGCGCTTCGTCGCCGGTGTCCTCGGCCACATCCCCGGCCGGCCGGAAGTCGCCGCGGCTGGCGATCAGCCGCGGCGGCGCCGGCCGCGCCGGGCGGGCAGCGGCCACGGCAGGTTTTTCGACGCCAGCCGCCGCGGGCCGCGGCGAGGCGTCGGCAAACGCGGGAACCGCCGGAGACGCCGCCGCGACCGCGGCGGGCATGCTCTGCGGCACCGCGACCGGCTCGCTCCGGGTCGCCTCGGCAAGATGGACCGCCGGGGCGGCCGGCGGCGCGGCTTGCTCCACCACGGCCGTCGCCGTCACGGCCGGCGCGTGCGCCACGGTGGCCGCCGGCGGCCCGTTGCCGCGCAGGGCGATGCTGGCGAGCCAGAGCGCCAGCATCGCCACACCGCCGCCCAGCAGCCCGGTCACGAGGCTGCGCTGCCGCGCCCGGCGCAGCGAGCGCGCCTGGCCGGGGCCGATGGTGGCGAGATGGCGCTTGACCGCGGCGGCGCGCATCGCGTCGAGCGATTCGCGCACGTCGAAGCTCGTGCCCCACGGCGGCGGCACGGCCGCGTCGGCCGGCAGCGGCGGCAGGCCGGTGGCGACATCGACCGGACCGGCACCGCCGCCGGCACGGCGGCGGGAACCGGAATTGGAATTGAGACTGGAAACGGATCTGGACACGGCTCACCCCCGAGGCGCAATGGACGCGGCGGCGCCGGCCCGTCCGGGCGCCATCGGTCAGCGCAGGATCATAGGCGCGCGGCGGCGGCCTGCGACTCGGACGGAACGGATTCTGGCGTGGGAAAAATCGGCAAATGCCGCCGGCACGCGCGGCCGGGGCAAGCGCAACGCGGTGCCGGGCAGGATCGGGCGGGAAAGGCACTCGCGGCACTCGCGGCGCCAGCGGCGCCGGTGCATGCGGGGACGGCCCGGATCATGCCGGAGCCGCCGATGGCCAGCCGCTCAGCGGCGCGGACGGCTGCCCTGCGCGGGCGTGGCGAGGCCGGAATCGGCCAGCGAGGACTCCATGCGGCGGATCTGCTGCTGCAGCTGGTCCAGGCGGATGCGCGAGGCGCGGCTTTCGACCTCGGCGCTCTGCACCTCGGCATGCGCGGACTGCTGTTCCTCGGCGATGCGCTGGCGCTGGGCCTGCATCACGCGCAGGTCTTCGTTGAGCGCGTTGGCGCGCGCCTCGGTGTCCTGCAGCGCCTTGTCATACGCGCGTTTCTGCGACGCCAGCACCTGGCGCCGGATGTCGTCGCCGGCCCAAACGGCGCTCTGCCGCGTGACCTGGCGGTAGGCCTGCTCGGCCGGGACGATCGACTCGAAGCGGAACACGCGCCACAGGTTCTTCTGGTAGAACAGCGCCACGTAGCAGACCACCTGGTCGTCGGCCAGCATCAGCGTGGTGCCGTAGTCGCCGTTGTAGCTCGTGCGCAGCTCGCGCACGGTCCGGTCGCGCAGGCGCTGCTGCAGTTCGGCCACCAGCCCCAGCGAGGCGGGCGACGCCTGCGGGCTGCCGGCCGGGGCCGCGCTCAGCGGCGCCGGCGCTGCCGCCACCGGCACCGGATCGGCGGCAGCCAGCGCGCCAGCGGCGCACAGCGACGACGTCAGGCCGATCAGGCAGGCAAGCAAAGGGGCGCGGCGGGAATTGTTCAGCATAGCGTTCCGGCAGGGACAGAGCGAGGATTCGGGTTATCGGCAAGCCACGGCGGCATGGCCACGGCGGCGTCTCAAGTCTGCGGGGCGCCGCCGCGGCCGCAATGATGCGCCACGCGCACACGGCCAACGGCGGATTGTAACAAGCATGCCCTGGCATGCCTATTAACGGTCGCGTTTTGTCACCCTTGATAGCAGTTGCGGTATCAATCATGCAACAAAAGGAGAGTAAACCGCGCCGCCGCGGCGGCGCGTCCCCCTCCGGCGCCCGTCGATTCAGCGCTTGGCGATCGACGCCTCGGCCTTGGTCACGAGATCGGCGCCGATCTGCTTCTTCCACTTGTCGTAGACCTTGGCGGTGGCCTTGCGGAAGGCGTCGTGCTCGGCCGGCGTCAGTTGCGTCACCTTCACGCCGTGGGCCTCCATCTCCTTCCAGGCCGGCGCGCCGGCCTCGACCAGCCCCTTGCGGGCCAGCGCGGTTTCCTGCTTGCCGGCGTCGATGGCGGCCTGGCGCACGATCTCGCGGTCGGCCGGGGTCCAGCTTTCCCAGATCTGCTTGTTGACCACGAAGATCAGCGGATCGGCGACGTAGCCCCAGGCGGTGACGAACTTCTGGCCCACGGTGTACAGCTTGGCGGCGGCGAACACCGACTGCGGGTTCTCCTGGCCGTCCACCGCGCCCGAGGCCATCGCCGGCTGCGCGTCGGCCCAGCTCATCTGCGTGGGGTTGGCGCCCAGCGCGTTGAAGGTCTCGATGTACAGCGGCGAGCCCACCACGCGCAACTTCAGGCCCTTGAGGTCTTCCGGCTTGCGGATCTCGTGCTTGGAATTGGAGACCTCGCGGAAACCGTTCTCGCCCCACGCCAGCGGCACCACGCCGGACTTGTCCAGCGTGGCGAAGATCGACTTGCCGACCTCGCCCTGGGTGAGCGCGTCCAGCGCCTTGTAGTCGGGCATCAGGAACGGCAGCGAGAACAGATTCAGCTCCTTGACCTGCGGCGACCAGTTGATGGTCGAGCCCACCGCCATGTCGATCACGCCCTGGCGGATCGCCGAGAACTCGCGGGTCTGGTCGCCGGCCACCAGCGAGGTGCCCGGATACAGCTTGATGTTGATGCGGCCACTGGTGCGCTGCTTCACCAGATCGGCCCAGATCTCGCCGCCCTTGCCCCACGGGAACGCGGGGCCGAGCACCAGCGACATCTTGTATTCGGACTTGTAGCTCTGCGCCTGGGCGCCGGCCGGCGCGAGGGCGGCGGCGGCGATGGTGGCAGCCAGCGACAGCATCAGGGCACGACGTTTCATCGGTTCTCTCCTCTCGGGATGTGTTGTGTGTTGTTCTGTTGCCGGCGGCACAGGGACAGCATCGCCCTCTTCCGCCGGCTTGCGGCCCGGGCCGGTTCAGCCCGGTTCAGCCTGGTTCGGATCAGTAGCCGAGCCGGTCCGGCAGCCACGTCGCCAGCGGCGGGTAGGCCAGCACCATCAGCATGGCGACGAACATCGCCAGCAGCATCCAGACCACCCACGGCACGGTCTCTTCCATGCGCACGCGCGCGATCCGGCACGACACCATCAGGTTCACCGCCAGCGGCGGCGTGAACTGCCCCAGCGCCACCTTGAGCGTGAGCACCACGCCGAACCACACCGGGTTCCAGTGGAACGCGTTGGCGATCGGCAGCAGCAGCGGCACGAAGATCAGGAAGATCGAGATGCCGTCGAGGAACATGCCCACCGTCATCAGCAGCGCCACGATCAGCGCCAGCACGCCGTACTCGCCCAGGCCCGAATGCGCGATCGCGTTGGCCAGCGGGTCGATTACGCCGAGCGTGGACAGCGCGTAGGCGAAGATGCCGGCCAGCGCCACCACCAGCAGGATCACCGCGGAAGTCTCCGCCGCTTCCTGGAAGATCACGAACAGGTCGCGCATGCCGATGCTGCGGTAGATCACCATGCCGACGAACAGGCCGTACACCACCGCCACCACGGCGGCCTCGGTCGGCGTGAACCAGCCCGCGCGCATGCCGCCCAGGATCAGGAACGGCGCCACCAGCCCCCAGGCCGCCTCGCGCAGGCTCTTCCAGAACGGCGGGCGCGGCAGCGCGGCCTCGATGGCGCCCATGTTGTGCTTGCGCGCCAGCCACACCGCCGGCACGATCAGCGCCACGCCGGCCAGGATGCCGGGAATCATGCCGGCGGCGAACAGCGCCGGCACCGACGCGCCGGGCACCAGCACGCTGTAGATGATGAACGCCACCGAAGGCGGGATCAGAATGTCCGTGGCCGCCGCCGCGCCGACGACCGCGGCGCTGTACGCGCCCGGATAGCCCGCGCGCGACATCGCCGCGATCATCACGCCGCCCACCGCGGCCGCGTTGGCCGGGCCGGAGCCGGAGATGCCGCCCAGGAACATCGCCACCAGGATGGCCACCAGCGGCAGCATGCCGGGCCCGCGCCCGACGATGGCGATGGCGAACGTGACCAGCCGCTGCGCCACGCCGGAGCGGTCGAAGATCGAGCCGACCAGCACGAACATCGGGATCGCCAGCAGCGGATACTTGGCCAGGCCGGCGTAGAAGTTCTGCGGCACGGCCAGCAGGCCGAACATCTGCGTGTCGAGGTTGGACAGGCCGATCGCCACCAGGCCGCCCAGGCCCAGCGACACGCCGATCGGCACGCCGAGCATCATCAGCCCGAGGAACACCACGAACAGGGTAATGGCGACCAGCGTCATGGCGCGGCCTCCGTCTTCGCCGCGCCCGTGCGCCCGGCATGCAGCGCCTTGAGCGCGCGCAGGTTGCGCGCCACCAGCCCGAAGGCGCGCAGCGCGATGCCCGCCGACAGCACCGGCAGCCACACCGAATACCACCAGCTCGGGATGCCGATGCCGGGCGAGGTCTCGCCGAACGTGTATTCGTCCCATGCCACGCGCGCGCCCAGCACCGCCAGCGCGATGAACATCGCCGCCACCATCAGCGCCGAGAACACCGCCAGGCGCCGCTGCCGGGCCTCGCTGCCGCGCTCGAAGAAGAACTCGATGCGGATGTTGCGGTCGCGCGCCACCGCCGCGCTGCCGGCCACCAGCGCCAGCACGATCATCAGGAAGACCGAGAATTCCTCGGTCCAGGCGAACGATTCGTCGGTGAAATAGCGGACCACGACGTTGGCGAAGGTGATGCACACCAGCAGCACCATCACGATCACGCCAATCCAGTCCTCGATGCGCGGCGACACCCTGAAACCGCCGTCCGCGCTGTCCACGTTCTCCACAAGCTGGCTGGCGCCAGCCTCGCCGGGCACGGCCGCGGCGTGTTGCGGGCCGGCATCGCGCCGCCCCTCCTGGTCTGCTTGCATCTCCCCGGCCTCCGGTCCGGTCCGCCCGGCACGCCGGCCGCTCGCGGATTTTCTTTGAATTATGTAAAGACTTAATCTCAAGACATGGCGGATTATGCCAAGTCTGCGCACGGCGGGGGAATTTTTACGCCTGCCCTACGCCTGCCTGCGGTGCCGGGCGGGCAGCCAGACCCCGCGCGCTTCACGCCCAAGGGGACCGGATCAGCCCTGGGCCGGGGGAAACGCGCGCCCCGCCCGCGCTTGTGGCGCGGCGCGGGGCCGGCATCGCCGGTTGCGGGCGGACCGATGCCGCCCGTGCCCGCTCACACCATGCCGTCGTCGGCGGTGATCACCGCGCCGTTGATGAACTGCGACTGGTCGGACGCCAGCAGCAGCAGCAGGCCGTCGAGATCCTCGGGCTTGCCCACGCGCTTGCGCGGCAGCATCTGGATCAGCTTCTGGCCGGCATCGGTATCCCAGTGATGGTGGTTGATGTCGGTGTCGATGTAGCCCGGGCAGATCGCGTTGACGTTGATGCCGTGGCGCGCCCATTCGAGCGCCATCGCCTTGGTCATGTGCACCACCGCGGCCTTGCTCATGCAGTACACGCCGATCTGCGACAGCACCTTGAGCCCCGCCACCGAGGCGATGTTGACGATGCGCGACTGCGGCAGCGGATTGCCGTTCTTCTCCGAGCCCTTGGCGCGCGCGATCATGCGCTTGGCCACTTCCTGCGCCACGAAAAACGCGCCGCGCGTGTTGGTGTCGAAGACGAAATCGAAATCCTCGGGCGCCACCTCGGTCAGCTTCTGCGTGGTGGACACGCCCGAGTTGTTGACCAGGATATCGATCGCGCCGGCCTCGGTCTCGGCATGCGCCACCGCGGCGCGGATGCTGGCGGGATCGGTCACGTCGAGCCGCACCACGTGGGCGCTGCCGCCGTCGGCCTCGATCGCGGCGCGCAGCTCCTTGAGCCGCTCGGTGCGCCGCGACGCCAGTATCACCTTGGCGCCAGCGGCCGCCAGGACGTGGGCAAAGCGCGTGCCCAGGCCGCTCGACGCGCCCGTCACCAGCGCGACCTTGCCTTCCAGATTGATCGACAAACCCATAATGCCCTCTGTATTCGGAGCCCCGTCCGCCGTCTGCCATGGTCCGCGCCGGCGGGCGCTCCTAGCGAAAACTGCCCGGCCAAAACGGAAGGCAGCATATCAAAAAAAGAACGGTCGTTCCAAAAAATGTCTTGCCTGACCATGGCGAGTCCCGGACAATGCCGAAGATTCTAAGAACTCGGGCCACAAAGGGAAAGAGGAAAAACACGCAGGCCGCCGCCATCTCGTGCGCGCGCCGCCGCGTCCGTCCGCTTTCCCTGTCGCCTTCCTGCCGCTTTGCCGCCGCTTCGTGCACGGCTTGCCCGGCCCGGCCCGAGGCATTCCCCGAATCACAGAACCACGCATTTCCCACAATTGCGCGCAAGTTGCCAAGAATAGAGGGTTAGAGACAATGAATCAGCAGCAGCTCCTGGAGCAGTTCGGTCCCCGCGAGGCCATGGAATACGACGTTGTCATCGTCGGCGGCGGCCCCGCCGGCCTGGCAACCGCCATCCGCCTGAAGCAGCTCGCCCAGGAGAAAGGCAACGACGTCAACGTCTGCGTGCTGGAAAAGGGCTCCGAGCCCGGCGCGCACATCCTGTCCGGCGCCATCATGGACCCGCGCGCGCTCGACGAACTGTTCCCCGACTGGAAAGCGCTGGGCGCGCCGCTGAACCAGCCCGTGACCGAGGACAAGTTCCTGTTCCTCGACGAAACCGGCGCCAAGGGCGCCCCGCTGCTGCCGGAATGCTTCCTCAACCACGGCTGCTACATTCTCAGCCTGTCGAACTTCGTGCGCTGGCTCGGCCAGCAGGCCGAGGCGCTCGGCGTCGAGATCTTCCCCGGCTTCCCGGCCGCCGAGGTGCTCTACAACGAGGACGGCTCGGTCAAGGGCGTGGCCACCGGCAACATGGGCATCGACAAGGAAGGCGAGCCCACCGACAACTTCCAGCTCGGCATGGAGCTGCACGCCAAGTACACCATCTTCGCAGAGGGATCGCGCGGGCACCTGGGCAAGCAGTTGATCGCCAGGTACAAGCTCGACGACGGCAAGGATCCGCAAAGCTACGGTATCGGCCTCAAGGAACTGTGGGAAATCGACCCGGCCAAGCATCAGCCCGGCCTGGTCGTCCATGCGGCCGGCTGGCCGCTGGACCCCGATACCTACGGTGGCGCCTTCCTTTACCACATGGAAGACAACAAAGTAGCCATCGGCTACGTAGTGGGCCTGGATTACGCCAACCCTTGGCTGTCGCCGTTCGAGGAGTTCCAGCGTTTCAAGACGCATCCGGAGATCCGCAAGTATTTCGAAGGCGGCAAGCGCATCGGCTACGGCGCGCGCGCGATCACCGCCGGCGGCCTGCTGTCGCTGCCCAAGACCGTGTTCCCGGGCGGCGCGCTGGTCGGCTGCGACGCCGGCTATCTGAATTGCTCGCGCATCAAGGGCAGCCACGCCGCCATCAAGACCGGCATGCTGGCCGCCGAAGCGGCCTACGACGCGCTGCAAGCGGGACGCCAAGGCGATGAACTGACCGCTTATCCGGTCGCATTCGAAAACAGCTGGCTGCACAAGGAACTGCTGCAATCGAAGAACTTCAAGCAGTGGTTCAAGAAAGGCCGTACCGTTGCCACGCTGATGACCGGCATCGAGCAATGGCTGCTGCCCAAGCTCGGCATCCGCAACCCGCCGTGGACCATCCACCGCACCAAGCCGGACCACGTCTACCTCAAGCCGGCCGCCGAGTGCCAGCAGATCGCCTATCCCAAGCCGGACGGCAAGCTGACCTTCGACCGCCTGTCCTCGGTGTTCATCAGCAACACCAACCACGAGGAAAACCAGCCGGCCCACCTGACGCTCAAGGACGCCAGCGTGCCGGTCAGCGTCAACTGGGACAAGTACGCCGGCCCCGAAAGCCGCTACTGCCCGGCCGGCGTGTACGAGTTCGTCAAGAACGACGACGGCAAGGAACGCCTGCAGATCAACGCGCAGAACTGCGTGCACTGCAAGACCTGCGACATCAAGGACCCCACGCAGAACATCGTGTGGGTGACGCCGGAAGGCGGCGGCGGCCCCAACTACGTGGGCATGTAAGCGTCCGGCGCGATGCGCGCAGCGGGCATCCGGGTCGCTCCCGGATGCCCGCTTTGTTTTTGCGCTACTCGATCTTCGCGCCCGACGCCTTCACCACGCCCTGCCAGCGCGCGTACTCGGAGCGGATGAACGCGCCATAGGCTTGCGCCGTGCCGCCGAGCACGTCGACGCCCTGCTCCGCCAGCACCTTGCGCACCGGCGCGCTGGCCAGCACCGCGTTGATCGCCTGGTTGAGCCTGGCGATCACCGGCGCGGGCGTCCCGGCCGGGGCGACGATGCCCTGCCACGCGGTCGAGGAAAAATCGGTGGACAGCGCCTCGGCCACCGTGGGCACGTCCGGCAGCGTGGCCGCGCGGGCGCGCGAAGTCACCGCCAGCGCCTTGAGCCGGCCGTCGCGGATGTAGGGCAAGGCGGTGTTCAGCGTGGTCGTCATGAACTGCGTCTGCCCCGCAAGCAGGTCGACCAGCGCCGGCGCCGTGCCCTTGTAGGGCACGTGGATGGCCTTCAGCTGCCACATCGACGTGAGCTGCGCCGACGACAGATGCTCGATGGCGCCCGTGCCCGACGAGCCGTAGTTGAAATGGTCCGGCTGGCTCTTGATCAGCTGCATCAGCTCCTTGAGCGAATTCACCCGCACCTTGGGATTCACCATCAGCACCAGCGGCATCTCGGCGGTCAGCGCCACCGGCGCGAGGTCGCGCACCGGGTCGTACCCCACGCGCGCGTAGACCCACGGCGCGATGGTGATCGACGAGGTGTTGTAGAGCACCGTGTAGCCGTCCGGCACGGCCTTGGCGACCGTTTCGGCGGCGATGTTGGCGCCGGCGCCGGGCCGGTTCTCCACCACGATCGCCTGGCCGAGCTTGTCGCCGAGCGCCTGCCCGATGACGCGCGCGACGATGTCGGTCGGGCCGCCGGGCGCGAAGCCCACGATCATGCGGATCGGCTTGTTGGGATAGTCGCCCGGCTGGGCGCCCGCGAGGCCGGGCCATAGCGCCGCCGCCGCGCAGGCGAGCGCCGCCAGCCCCGCGCGCAAGGCTTGCTGGTTCATTGTTGTCTCCGTCGTTGTTATGGGAATGCGTGTCTGCGGGATGCGCGGGATGCGCGCCGCGCTACACGGTCGCCACCGGCGTCACCGGCGAGCCCACCGCGCCCGGCAGGTACAGCGGCGGCGCGGTCAGCAGGAACGCCGAGCGCCCGCGCGCCTGCAGCCAGTCCGCCAGATCGGCCAGCCACCACAGCTCGGCCAGCGGCACGCCCAGCTTGAACAGGCAATGCTGGTGCAGCGGCAGCGCGGGCCGCTGCCCGAGCGTGCTCTCCTGCGCGGGCAGTCCCTCCACCGCGTAGTTGTCCGCGCAGATCGCGGCCACGCCGCTGTCCGTGATCCATTGCAGCAGCGCGTCGTCGCGCCCGTCGAGCACGCTCGCGGTGCGGTCGAGCACCTCGATGTCCGGCTCGCGGTTCATGCCGACCAGCACCTCGGTGAAGCCGGTGCGCAGCACCAGCATGTCGCCGGGCGTGACCGTGATGCGGTCGGCGTCCAGCACGCGCATCAGGTCCTGGTAGCCCACGTAGCGGCGCTCCAGGCCGAAGTGCTTCTTGAGATCGACCAGCACCGCCCTGCCCTGGATCGCCTTGCGCGCCATGTTGGCCACGCCGAGCGCGTGCGCGCCGTACGGGCCGTCGACGTCCACGTCGCCGTCGGGACGGTAGTCACGCGGGCCCACCACGTGCTCGTTGGCGCGATAGCCGTTGTAGTAGACCTTCTCCTTCACGCCGTTGCCCATCGCGTCGAAGAACGCGCCGACGTGGGCGAACGAGTCCCACTGCGTGGAGTACTGCAGCGCGAGCGTGACCTGGTCGTCGCTGAGCACGTCGGTGTTGCGCCCGTCGAGGCGCGCCAGCGGAAAGTTCAGGCACGGGCAGCCGTCCTGCAGCGTCGGCGACAGCCGCGGCGGATGGCGGCGCGGGTTCAGCACCGCGCCGCCGGGAAAATCGAGCGGCAGGCTCAGGCAGAACGACAGCCCCTCCGTGACCTCGCCGATGCCGGCCTTGAGCTTTGCCGGCGTCAGCAGGTTCAGCCGCCCCAGTTGGTCGTCCTCGCCGAAATCCCCCCATGTCGAGCCCTCGGGCCGACGTTTCCATCGCGTTGCCATTCCACTGTCCCCTATGTCGTTTTCGTGTGGCCGGCGTGCGGGCGGCGACATGCCGCCCGTGCCAAAACCGCTTCCGAATTCTAATCCCACACCTTACAATGTCAACCTGCTGATTAATTATTCAACCTGTTGAATTTATAGAGACCTGGAGACGAATGTGATTTCACGCCTGATGCGCCTCGCCGACGAGCGGCCCGACACCCCGTTCCTGCTGTTCGAAGACCAGCAGTGGAGCTTTGGCGCCGTGGCCGGCGTCGCGCGGCGCGGCGCCACCTGGCTCGACCAGCTCGGCGTGCAGCCGGGCGACCGCGTGGTGCTGGCGATCGGCAACCGGCCGCTGTTCCTGTTCGCGTGGTTCGCGCTGCTCGCGCGCGGCGCCGTGGCGGTGCCGGTCAGCCACGACATGTTCGGCGAGCCGCTGCGCTACGTGGTGCGGCAGAGCGAATCCCGCTTCCTGCTGTGCGAGGCCGGCGAGCGCGCGCGCTTCGAGGAAGACACCCGCGACTGCGCCGTCGGCGTGCTCGCCTTCGCCGACGAGGCCGCGTTCCTCGCCGCCACCGATGCCTGCGCGCCGGCGCCCGTCGCCGGCATGGCGGCCGCCGCGCCCGCCGCCATCCTCTATACCTCCGGCACCACCGGCCAGCCCAAGGGCGTGGTGATCCCGAACCGCTCGTACCTCGCCGCCGGCGAAAAGGTCACGCAGGCGATCGGCATCACGCAGGACGACCGCATCCTCACCTTCCTGCCGCTGCACCACGCCAACCCGCAGATGTACTCGGTCATGTCCGCGCTGACGGTGGGCTGCAGCATCGCCATCGTGGCGAAATTCTCGGCATCGCGGTTCCTGCAGCAGGCCGCGCGGTACCAGGCCACCGGCTTCACCTACGTCGGCACCGTGCTCAGCATCCTGGCCAAGGAATGGAGCGAGCCGGTGCGCAGCAGCCTGCGCTGGTGCGTGGGCGGCGGCGCGCCGCGCGCGGTGTGGGAACGCCTCGACGGCCTGCTGCCGGTGACGGTGCACGAGCTGTACGGCATGACCGAGACCGGCGGGCTCGTCACCATCAACGCGGGCGGGCGCTATCGCTTCGGCTCCGTGGGCGCCGCCCGCGACGACTTCGACGTGGCGGTGCTCGGCGACGACGACCGCGTGCTGCCGCCGGGGCGCACCGGCGAGATCGCGGTGCGCCCGCGCGAGCCGTTCGTGATGACCACCGGCTATTTCCGCAAACCCGAGGAAACGCTCGCCGCGCTCGGCAACCTGTGGTTCCACACAGGCGACCTCGGCCGCTTCGACGACGACGGCTTCCTCTATTTCGAAGGCCGCAAGAAGGAACTGATCCGCCGCGGCGGCGAGATGATCTCGCCGGTGGAGATCGAGCTCGCCGCGCTCAGGTTCGCCCACGTCGCCGACTGCGCGGCGGTGGGCGTGGCCGACGAGATCCTCGAGGAAGAGGTCAAGCTCGTGGTGGTGCGCCGCGACGGCTTCGATGCCGCCGAGCTGCTGTCGCACCTGCGCGGCGCGCTGCCGCGCCACATGGTGCCGCGCTATCTCGACTTCGTCGCCGAGATCCCCAAGACGCCGACGCAGAAGGTGCAGCGCTTCCGCCTGCCGAAGAACTCCGCGGCGACCATCGACCTCAAGGCCGCGGGTTGAGGTCAAGGCAGCGGGCTAACAAGCGCTATCATTCCGCCATCCCATTTCCGCCATATACGCCCATGACCGTACCCGCAGCCGGCCGCACCCTCGACATCATCGAAATCTTCGCGCGCGAGCGCCGCCCGATGTCGGTGTCGACGATCGCCAAGGCTACCGACATGCCGCTTTCGAGCTGCCACGGCCTGGTCAAGACGCTCGAGTCCCGCGGCTACCTGATGGAGAGCAAGACCCAGGGCGGGTACTACATGACCCGCCTGCTCGGCCACCTGGTGCGCGCGATCGAGGAATTCGACCCGCTGCCGGGCTGGATCGTGCCGGGCCTGGCGGAGATGCGCGACCAGTGCCTGGAGACGGTGGTGCTGGCCAAGCTGACCGGCGACAACGCCTCCTACGTCGAAGTGCTGGAGAGCGAGCAGAGCATCCGCTTCATCGTGCGCGTGGGCGACACGCGCCCGCTCTATGCCAGCGCGGTCGGCAAGGCGCTGCTCGGCGCCATGCCCGACGACGAGCGCGACGCGATGATCGACGGCATCGCCTTCACCCGGCGCGGCAAGAAATCGATCACCTCGCGCGCGGCGCTGCTCAAGGATCTCGAAACCAGCCGCGCGCGCGGCTGGTACATGACCGCCGGCGAATACTTCGACGACGTGAGCGCCGTCGCCGACGCCATGCGCATCGGCAAGGAATACTACGCGGTGGCCATCGCCGGCCCGTCGGCGCGCATCGAGGCGGCGCTGGACAAGCACGTCAAGCTGATCACGGCATTCACCCGGAACTGGCGCGCGTCGTTCGATACCCGGGGCGGCTGAGGCGCCCCCGCGCCTGCCTCCGAGGGAGAAGCAGGCTGGCGGCATCGCGCCGCCATTGCTTCGGACCCATTGCCCGGACCTTACTTGATCATCACTCGGCGGACGCCGGCGCCACCTCGCGGCTGCCGCCCAGATCCGTCCCCCGCGTCTCGGGCAGCAGCGTCGCCGCGATCAGCACCAGCACGTAGGCGCCGCCCGCGAACGCGCCGATCGCCGCCGCCAGGCCGATGCGCTCGCTCAGATGCCCCACCAGCGTCGGGAACAGCGCGCCCACGGCACGGCCGAAGCTGTAGGCGAAGCCCTGCCCGCTGGCCCGCACCGAGGCCGGGAACAGCTCGGTCAGGAACGAGCCGAGCCCACTGTAGATGCCCGACGCGGCAAACCCCAGCGGAAAGCCCAGCACCAGCATCTGGCCGTTGGTGATGTCGTACTGGCTGTAGAACCAGATCGACAGCCCGGACAGCACCGTGAACACGTAGAGGTTGGCGCGCCGGCCCCACCAGTCGGTCAGGTAGGCGCCGACGATGTAGCCGGCGAACGAGCCCACGATCACCACCATCAGGTAGCCGCCCGTGTCGAGCACGGACAGGTGGTACTTGGTCCGCAGGAACGTCGGCAGCCAGATCGTGATCGCGTAGTAGCCGCCCTGCACGCCGGTGCACAGCAGCGAGGTCAGCAGCGTGGTGCGCAGCAGCGCCGGCGAGAAGATGCGGTGGAACGGCACCGACTCCCCGCGCGCCGCGGCCAGCGCGCGCGCGTTGGCCGACACGCGCGGCTCCGGCACGTGCTTGCGGATGTAGAACACCAGCAGCGCCGGCAGGATGCCGATCCAGAACAGGATGCGCCACGCCAGCGCCTCCGGCACCAGCGAGTAGACCACCGTATAGGCGATGGCCGAGATGCCCCAGCCCACCGCCCACGCGCTCTGCACCGTGCCCACCGCCTTGCCGCGGTGCTCGCCGCGCACGATCTCGCCCATCAGCACCGAGCCCACCGCCCACTCGCCGCCGAAGCCCAGGCCCTGCAGCGCGCGCAGCACGAACGCCTGCTCGAAGTTCTGCGCGAAGCCGAGCAGCAAGGTGCACACGGAGAACCACAGGATCGTCCACTGCATCACGCGCACGCGGCCGTAGCGGTCCGCCAGGATGCCGGCGACCCAGCCGCCCAGCGCCGACACCAGCAGCGTGACGGTGCCCAGCATGCCGGCCTGGGTGCGGTCGATGTGCCAGAGCGACATGAACGTGCCGAGCACGAACGTAAACATCATGAAATCCACGCCGTCCAGCGCCCATCCGCCGAACGCCGCCACAAAGGTGCGCCGTTCGTCCTTGCCGAGTTCTCGGTACCACTTCATCGTTGTCTCCGGTCTTTCTTGTGAATTCTTCTGTCTTCTGGATTGCGCGCGGTGCCACGCCGGGCGCTTGCGCCAATTCTACGACCGGCCTGTATAATGTCAACCAGACGAATATAGTTTCAACATACTGAATACACAGAGAACAAGTACAGGAGGCAACGATGCAGGAAAACCGCAACAAGCTGTGGCAGGACATGGTCGAGCCGGCCTTCGTCGACGCGCTGCGCGCGCTGGTCGCGGCGCATGTCGAACCGAACGCCGCCGCCATCGACGCGCAGGACGTCTACCCCGTGGCGGAGATCCGCGCGCTGGCGCGCGCGGGCTACAACAGCATCTGCCTGCCGGCCGAGTTCGGCGGGCGCGGCAGCTACCGGCACGCGCTGGCGGTGTTCGAGGAGGTGTCCTACGCCAGCGCGGCGGTCGGCATCAGTCTGATCACGATCCTGCAGGCGCAGACCATCCTGCACCTGTTCGGCAACGAAGCGCTCCGCCGGCGCTACCTGCCGCGCTTCGCCGAGGGGCTGATCTCGGCCTACGCGCTGACGGAGGCCAACCACGGCAGCGACATCCGCTCGCTCGACACCAAGGCGCGCCGCGTCGGCGACGAATGGCTGCTCACCGGCGAGAAATCGTTCATCACCTCGGGGTCCGCCGCCGAGTTCTTCATCATCCTGGCGCAGACCGAGACCGGCGTGTCGGCGTTCGCGCTGCCGGGCGACACCCGCGGGCTGTCCACCTACGTCGGCGCGAATTCGGCCACCTTCGGCCTGCGCAACGGCCCGCACGTGAACCTCGTGCTCGACGGCTGCCGCCTGCCGCTCGACCATCTCATCGGCACCGAAGGCAAGGGCGTGCGCGCGGCCGTGACCACGCTCAACTATTCGCGCACGATGGCCGCCGGCATCAGCCTCGGCATCGCCCGCGCCGCGTTCGACAAATCGCTCGCGCACGCGCGCCAGCGCAAGGTGTTCGACAGCACCGTGTTCGACAAGCAGGGCATCCAGTGGTATTTCGCCGACATGCTCACCCGCATCGACGCGGCGCGGCTGCTGACCTACCGCGCCGCGCAGGCGCTCGACACCGGCGCGGACGTGCCGCGCCTGTCGAGCGAGGCCAAGCTGATGGCCGCCGCGCTGGCCACCGAGGTGGCCGGCACCGCGATCCAGATCTGCGGCGCCTACGGCGTGATGGAAAACTCGCCCTACGGCCGCTACCTGCGCGACGCCAAGGCGTACGAGATCGCCGGTGGCGCGTCGGAGATCCTGCGCAACACGATCGGCAAGGCCCTGATGGAATACTGACGCGGGACGGCGCGCGCATGCGCGGCGGCGCGTTGCCGCCGCCGCGTCACGGCGCGGCCGGCTGGTCCTGGCCCGCGCGGTCGTACACCTTGCCGTATACCGTGTCGCGCACGTAGGCGCGCAGGGCCTCGCCGGGGTCGGCGAACGACTGCGCCCGCAGCCGTTCCAGCTGCTGCTGCCGGTCGGCGTCCGCGAGGCCGGGGAACTGCTCGACCTGCGCGCGCTGGCGGGCATAGTCGCGGTAGCGGTCCTGCCACGACTGGTCGGCCTGCGCCTGCTGCTGGTAGCGCTGCGCGACCTCGGCGCCGTGGGACTGCGCCAGCGCCGCGGCGATGTCCTGCGCGCTGCGCCCCTCGGCCTGCAGCCTGCCGATGGTCTCGCCGATCTGCTGCGGGCGGGCGCTGTCGGCGCGCACCGCGCGGGCGTCATCGGGCAGCCGGCTGTCGAGCGCGGCCAGCCGCTGCCGGCGCTGCGCCGCGTCGAGGCCGGGCTGCGCGGCCACCTCCAGCCGCTCGAGCATGGCCGCGTCGTAGGCCTCCTCCGCGTCGAACCAGATCGCCGCCACGTCGGGCAGATGGCGCTGGCGCGCGGCGCGGCGCGCGTCCCACAACCGGCGCAACCGGGCCACCTGGACCGCCGACAGCGCGTCGGCATCGTCGCCCGGCTGTCCCTGGCCCGCGTCCGCCGCGCCGGCATGGACCTCGGCGAGATAACCGCGATAGCGCTGCCACAGCTGCCATGCCTGCGTCGCGGCCGGCTCGGGCACGCGTGCGCGGATGTCGGCGCGCACGAGCGCATCGAGCGCGCCGGCGTCGCCGGCATCGTGGGCGGCGGACAGGAAATAGTCGAAATAGCCGCGCAGGGCGCGGCTTGCGTGCAGGTTGCCGCGCGCGTCCGCCGCCAGGCCCGCGGGCACGTCCACGCCGGCCAGCGACGGCAACTGCGCCGGCACGCCGGCCGCCGCGCCGGATGCGGACATGGCATCGGGCGGCCCGCCCGGCGCCACGCCGGCGGCCACCGGCGCGGCGGCCGGCACCTGTGCCGGCGGCATCGTCATCCAGTAGATGGCGCCGCCCAGCGCGCAGCCGGGCAGCGCCATCCACCACCAGCCCGGCCAGCGCCGCTCAAAGGCGCGCATTGCGCAGGCGGTTGGCGTGGTTGAGGATGACCACGCGCGGATCGGCGTCCTGGTAGAGGCCGGCAAGCTGGTTCACCTCGTCCAGGTGATTCCAGTAGTAGCCGGTCGCCAGCACCTGGCCCCACTTGCTGCTGCAGACCGACACCATGCCGTCGTTGGGGCCGGCGCCCTTCAGACTCATCAGGCCGGCGGCGCCGGCCATCAGCGCCGTGGTGGGGTCGAGCAGGTTGGAGCGCAGCAGGCTGACCGGGCCGCCGCGCCCGGTCCACGAATACGCGGCCTGCGCGTGGCTGACAAGGTTGCCGGCGGCATCGCGCGCCTGTCGCATCTCGACCGGCGCGCCGGGCGTGGCGCAGTCCGGGCCCAGCGCCGAGGGCGTGCCCGGCTTGAGCGTGGCATTCAGGCGCGCGTTCTGCGCGGCCACCCCGGCGGTGGTCAGGTTCCTGAGCGCGGCCAGCGCGTTCTGGTCCAGCTTCACGCCATTGCTCACGCCCTGGAACCAGCCGATCGCGTCGGCCACGCCCTGGATCACGCCGACCAGCAGCGGGCCGGCCAGCGGGATGCGGTTGATGCCGTTGACGACGTCGAGCACCAGGTCCGCCAGCTCGCTGCCGCGGTGCGGGCTGCCGATGGTGGTCACTGAAGCCACGTCCTGCGGCGACATCGCGGCCAGCATGCGCGAGGTCGGCCCGCCCTGGCTGTGCCCGATCAGGTTGACCTTGTCCGCGCCGCTGTCGAGCTTGACGCCGCGCACGTAGGCCTGCAGCGCCAGCGCGCGCTCCTCGTCGCTGTTGAAGGCCGGCACGGTGGCCACGTACACCCGCGCGCCGTTGGCCCGCAGAAGCTGGGGAATGCCGTACCAGTAGTCCAGCACGCCGCCCATGCGGGCCGCGCCGGTCAGGCCGTGGACCAGCACGATGGGGTAGCGGGTCCGGGCGTAATTGGCGTTGACGTTGGCGTTGGCGTCGGCCGCCGCCATTCCGGGCCACGCCGCCGCCACGGCGGCCAGCAGCACGCCGGCCTTGCACGCGGCGCGCATCCTTGCCCGCGTCCACGCCGGCGCGGCCGGCATGGCAGTCTCTGTTGCGCCGCAGCGCTTGCCTTGATCCATCTTGTCTCCTCGACGACAGGGTTGTTCCCTTGTTTTTCCCTTCTTTGTTCTTGTCGGGTAGGAGAGTAAAGACGGCGGCCCGGCCCAGGCAAGCCGGCGCGCTAGCAGGATTCCTCCAAACGGGGTGGCGCGAGGCGCCGCGTCAGCCCGGCACCGGCATGCTGGCGCTGGTCAGCAACTGCTCGTAGATATAGCACTGCAACAGCGTCAGCTCGCGCTCGCCCAGCAGGTCGAACGCCACGCCGAACACCGGAAAGCCGGAGGCGGCGGAAATCGGCGTCGCGCTGCGCGCCACGCCGTCGACCATGATCTCGCTGTCCAGCGCCGCGGTGCGCAGGTGAAAGCACAGCCGCACCGGCGTGCCCGGCGCGGGCACCGCGTCCGCGGTCTCGATCTGCGCGCCGCCGGTGCTCAGGTCCGTCAGCATCACCAGGCGCGACGGCTGGCGCCCGCGCGGCGGCTGGGCGCCCTCGCCAGCCTCGCCGCCGGCGGCGTGGGCGGCAGCCCCCTCGCCCGCGCCGGCCGGGTCCACCAGGTACGCGGCCAGCCGGGTCGGCACCCGGGTCGCCTTGCGCACCGGCAACTGCTGCATCTGCGCCGGTGCGGACAGCACCAGGTAGCGGAACGGGCTGCGGCACACCGCGGTCACGGTGCATTCGAAGCTGAGGATGGCGTGGCCGGAAAAGCCGCGCAGCAGCACGGTCTCGCCCGCCTGCAACTGGAGTTCCTTGCCGCCGAGCTGGGGCCAGGTCACGAACATGCCCTGGTCGACGAAGCCGATCAGCCGGCTGGCCGCCGCGCGCCCGACGTGGCCCTGGTTCTTGATCTGCAGCAGCGTGCCGACCTGCAGGCCGAACGGCCCGGGGCTGGCCTGGCGCTCGTTCTCGGCGGCGTCGCCCGGCTCGCTGTCGGGGCGGCACACGACGCCGTGGCGGAACACCAGCGCGACGTCGCGGTCCTCGGGGATCACGCTGCCGCTGCCGAGCACGAGGTTTCCGCTTTCGTCCAGCAAGGACCAGGGCAAGGGCTGGCCAACCGGGAGATCGTCAGGAGTAAGTGCAATCATGGGAAGCAGCGGTGGATGCCCGACGGCGGGCATGGTGGATCGAACGGCGGCCGGACCTGACGCAGGTCCGCGGGCCGCCACCTGGCGGGGCACCCGGCACGCAATGTCGCCGCCCGGGCCCGCCGGACGCGCCGGCCACGAGGTCCCGGGTGGATGGCGCGTCTCATCAGACTTGCTATCGGCCTCCCGCGAAAAACCTTGAGCGCCGCGTTGCGGGATGGCCATCGCGCGCCTTCCCACGCCTTGACGCCGCCCGCCTTTCCCCCGAAAATGCCGAAAAGCTGTCTGACAGCCTTACAGATCAAGATGACCATTCTCAGCCGCCCGGACTCGCTCGCCACCCGCATCGCCGACGCCCTGCGCGCCGACATCGCCGCCGGCCGCTTTGCCGCGGGCGCCCGCCTGCCGGCCGAAGCGGCGCTCGGCGAGACCTTCGGCGTGAGCCGGCCGATCGTGCGCGAGGCCATCGCGCAGCTCAAGGCGGACGGCGTGCTGGTGACGCGCAAGGGCTCCGGCGCCTATGTCTCGGAGACGCCGGGCGGCCAGGTATGGCGCATGCCGAGCGTGCCGCAGGGCGGGCCGACGCTGGCGCAACTGTTCGAGCTGCGCATGGTGGTGGAATGCGCCTGCGCCGAGATGGCCGCGCTGCGCCGCGGCGAGGACGACCTGCTGGCCATCCGCGCGGCGCTGGCCGCCATGCGCGAGCACGCGCGGGACTTTCCCGGCGCCGCCGCGGCCGACGTGGCCTTCCACCACGCCATCGCCCAGGCCGCGCACAACCCGTGCTTCACCGGCCTGACCGATTTCGTCGGCCAGCACCTGCTGGCGGCGCGGCAGACCGCGTGGGAAAACGCGGCGCGCTTTCGCGGCGGCTCGCGCGGCGCCGACGGCGAGCACGCGGCGCTGGTCGAGGCCATCGCCGCCGGCAATGCCGGCGCGGCGCGCCTTGCCGCGCGCCGCCACCTCGCGGCCGCGGCAAGGCGCATGGGGCTGGAACTGAAGCTGCCCTGAAGCGGCGCAGATGCCGCCGCCGCGCGGCACGAACCAACGAACGCACGTCACGAACGGACAAACGGACAAACGGAACGAGGAAGACGATGGAAAAAGTGGATTGCGTGGTGATCGGCGCCGGCGTGGTGGGCCTGGCGGTGGCGCGGGCGCTGGCCCTGCGGGGCCGCGAAGTGATCGTGCTGGAGGCCGAGAACGCCTTCGGCACCATCACCAGCGCGCGCAACAGCGAAGTCATCCACGCCGGCATCTACTACCCGGCCGGCTCGCTCAAGGCCGAGATGTGCGTGCGCGGCCGGGCCATGCTGTACGACTACTGCGCCAGCCATCACGTCAGCCACCAGCGCTGCGGCAAGCTGATCGTGGCCACCTCACCGGCCCAGGTCGCCACGCTGGAAGGCATCCGCGCCAAGGCCGCCGCCAACGGCGTGCACGACCTGCGGCTGATCGGCCAGGCCGAGGCGCAGGCGCTCGAGCCCAACCTGCAGTGCCTCGCCGCCCTGCTCTCGCCGTCCACCGGCATCGTCGACAGCCACGGCCTGATGCTGGCGCTGCTGGGCGACGCGGAAAACGCCGGCGCCATGCTGGCGGTGCAGTCGCCGGTGGCCGGCGGCGCGGTCACGCCGGACGGCATCCGCCTCGACGTCGGCGGCGCGGATGGCGGCGCGGACGGCACCACGCTGCTGGCGCGCACCGTCATCAACTCGGCCGGGCTCACCGCGCCGGCGCTAGCGCGCCGCATCGAGGGCGTGCCCGCCGCGCACGTTCCGCCGCAGTTCTACGCCAAGGGCTGCTATTTCACGCTGGCCGGGCGCGCGCCGTTCTCGCGGCTGATCTACCCGGTGCCCGAGGCCGCCGGCCTCGGCGTGCACCTGACCATCGACCTGGGCGGCCAGGCGCGCTTCGGCCCCAATGTGCGCTGGATCGACGAGATCGAGTACGGCGTCGACCCGTCCGACGCCGACAGCTTCTACGACGAGGTGCGCCGCTACTGGCCGGCGCTGGCCGACGGCGCGCTGCAGCCCGGCTACGCCGGCATCCGCCCCAAGATCAGCGGCCCGCGCGAGGCCGCCGCCGACTTCCGCATCGACGGCCCGGCCACCCACGGCGTGCCGGGGCTGGTCAACCTGTTCGGCATCGAGTCGCCGGGACTGACCTCCTCGCTGGCGCTGGCCGAGCGCGTGGCCAGCCTGGTGTGAGCGCCTGAGCGCCTAGCTGCCGGCCTGGGCCTGCGCGGCTTCGGCGCGGAACGTCATCAGCGCGCACGCGGCGCCGGCCGCCGCCGCCAGCGCGGCCAGCCCGAAGGTATGGGCCGGCCCCAGCGCCTTCCAGGTCCAGCCCATCGCCAGCCCGCCCAGCGTGCCGCCCAGGCCATAGGAAATGCCGGTGTAGAGCGCCTGGCCGCGCCCTTGCAGCGGCCCGGCGAACCAGCGCTGCAGCCGCTTGAGGCTGGCGCTGTGGTGCGCGCCGAAGGTGGCCGCGTGCAGCACCTGCACCAGCGCCATCAGCCATGCCAGCTGCGCCAGGTAGCCGGTCAGGCCGAAGCGCAGCGCCGCCAGCACGAAGGTGCCGGCCAGGATGGCGCGCAGCGGCACGGCGTCGAACAGCCGGCCCTGGTAGAAGAAGAACACGATCTCCGCCACCACGCCGATGGTCCACATCACGCCGATGGCGAACTTGCTGTAGCCGAGCTGCTCCAGGTAGAGCGAATAGAACACGTACAGCGCGGCATGCGCGAACATCATCAGGAAGGCCGAGGCCATGAACCAGCGCACGTCGGCGCGCCGCAGCAGCGGCAGCGCCGGCGGCGGCTTCACGCGCGGGCCTTCCTCGGGCGCGTCGCGCAGGCCGAACACCACCACCAGGAACAGCGCCAGCATGGCGCTGGCCAGCCACGGAAAAGCCTCCATGCCGAGCCGCCCGAACAGCGCGCCGCCCAGCAGCACGGCGGCGATGAAGCCGGCCGAGCCGAACATGCGGATGCGCCCGTAGCGGTGATCGAAGGCGCCGTAGCGGCGCAGCGTGGAAATGGTGAGCGCGTCGCCCAGCGGCGACATCGCGCTGGTGATCAGGTTGAGCCCGATCATCATCGCCATCATGCCGCCGTAGCTGGTGATGCCCGGCACCGCCAGGAAGGCCAGCAAGGCGCTCACGCCGGCCAGGCGCAGCAGGCGCACCCGGGTATGCATCACGTCCGACAGCCAGCCCCAGAAATACGGGCCGACGATGCGGCTGACCTGGAAGCACGCCATCAGCACGCCGATCTGCACCGGATTGAAGCCGCGCCCGGCGAAGAACAGGCTCACATAGGGCGAGATGACGCCGACATAACCGTAGTAGCCGAGATAGAACAGGCCGAAGCGCGTCTCGGACAGGCGCCCGGCCGGCCCGGCGCCGGCCGCTTGCGTGGCCGTCTCGCCGGCCCGCGGCTGGACCCGCGCCAACTCAGCGCGGCTGGCCGGACTGCGGCGCCTGCGCGGGGATGCGCGGCGTGTCGACCTTGACGTCGCCGCACTGGGCGCGCTGGCGCAGCGCGTGGTCGATCAGCACCAGCGCCAGCATGGCCTCGGCGATCGGCGTGGCGCGGATGCCCACGCACGGGTCGTGGCGGCCGAAGGTCTCCACGGTGGCCGTCTGGCCGGTCTTGTCGATCGATTCGCGCGGCGTGCGGATGCTGGAAGTGGGCTTGATCGCCAGCGAGACGGTCACGTCCTGGCCGGTCGAGATGCCGCCCAGCACGCCGCCCGCATTGTTGGTGCGAAAGCCCTCCGGCGTCAGCTCGTCGCCATGCACGCTGCCGCGCTGGCCGACGCTGTCGAAGCCGGCGCCGATCTCCACGCCCTTGACCGCGTTGATGCCCATCATGGCGTGCGCGATGTCGGCGTCGAGCCGGTCGAACAGCGGCTCGCCCAGGCCCACCGGCACGCCGCTGGCCACCACCTCGATGCGCGCGCCGACCGAGTCGCCGTCGCGGCGCAGCGCGTCCATGTAGGTTTCCAGCTCCGGCACGATCTCCGCGTTGGCGGCGAAGAACGGGTTCTGCGGCACCTCGGCCCAGTCCATGAACGGCACCTGGATCTCGCCCAGCTGCGACATGTAGCCCCGGATCTCGGTGCCGTACTGCTCGCGCAGCCACTTCTTGGCCACCGCGCCGGCCGCCACCACCGGCGCGGTCAGGCGCGCCGACGAGCGGCCGCCGCCGCGGTAATCGCGGATGCCGTACTTCTGCCAGTAGGTGTAGTCGGCGTGGCCTGGACGGAAGGTCTCGACGATGTTGCCGTAGTCCTTGCTGCGCTGGTCGGTGTTGCGGATCAGCAGGCAGATCGGCGTGCCGGTGGTCTTGCCTTCGAACACGCCGGACAGGATCTCGACCTGGTCGGCCTCCTGGCGCTGGGTGACGTGGCGCGAGGTGCCGGGCCGGCGGCGGTCCAGGTCGCCCTGGATGTCGGCCTCGCTCAGGGCCATGCCCGGCGGGCAGCCGTCCACCACCGCGCCGATGGCCGGGCCGTGCGATTCGCCGAACGTGGTGACTGTGAAGAGCAGGCCGAGGGTATTGCCGGACATGATGGAGAACCGCGACAGCGCGTGGAAATTGGGGAACGGGCTACATTGTAAGGCTTTTGCCGCCCGCCCGGCCCCGCGCCGGCGTGCGGCGAAGCCGCCGCATGCCGGCCGCGGGGACGCCTCAGCGCCACTCGCCGCGCAGGCCCTGCACCACCTGCTGCAGGCTCTCCGGCGTGGCCAGCTCCGGCGCGATCGGGTCGCCCACCACCAGCTCCAGCCGGTTCAGGATGCCGCGCCGGAACGGCCGCGACATGGCCGCGCCGCCCTGGCGCGAGAAGAAGCTGCCCCACAGCCCGCGCAGCGCCATCGGCACCACCGGCACCGGCGTGCGGCGGATGATCTGCTGCACGCCCTGCTTGAACGGATTGATCTCGCCGTTGGCGGTGATCTTGCCCTCGGGGAAGATGCAGACCAGGTCGCCCTCGGCAAGCGCGCGCGCCACCTCGTCATAGGCGCGCTCGAGCATCTGCGGGTCTTCGTGCGCGGGCGCGATCGGGATCGCCTTGGCCTGGCGGAAGAACCACGACAGCAGCGGCACCTTGAAGATGCGGTGATCCATGACGAAGCGCACCGGACGCGGGCTGCCCGCCATCAGCACCACCGCGTCGGCGAAGCTGACGTGGTTGCAGACCAGCACCGCCGGGCCCTCGGCCGGGATGCGCTCGGCGTTCACGCGCCGCAGCCGGTACACGGTGTGCACCAGGATCCAGGCAATGAAGCGCAGCAGGAATTCGGGCACCAGGCTGTAGATGTAGATCGCCACCACCGCGTTGAGCACGCCCACCGCCAGGAACAGCTCGGGGATGGTGAAGCCGGCCTGGGTCATGACCATCGCCATCAGCGACGAAGCGATCATGAAAAAGCTGTTGAGGATGTTGTTGGCGGCGATGATGCGGGCCCGGTGCGTGGGCGCGCAGCGGCTCTGGATCAGCGCGTACAGCGGCACGCTGTAGAAGCCGCCGAACATCGCCAGCAGGAACAGGTCGGCCAGCACGCGCCAGTGGCGCGGCTCGGCGAGGAAGCCGGCCAGCCCCGACAGTTCGGCGTGATGCTCGCCGTGGCTGCCGAAGAACAGGTCGAGCGCGAACACCGTCATGCCGATCGAGCCGAACGGCACCAGCCCGATCTCCACGTGCCGCCCCGACAGCCGCTCGCACAGCAGCGAGCCGGTGCCGATGCCGAGCGAGAACACCGCCAGCAGCAGCGTCACCACGTTCTGGTCGCCGCCGAGCACGTCCTTGGCGAAGCTGAAGAACGAGGTCAGGAAGGTCGCGCCGAGGAACCACAGCCAGGAAATGCCGAGCAGGCTCAGGAACACCGTGCGGTTGGTGCGCGCCAGCGCCAGGTTGCGCCAGGTCTCGGTAAACGGGTTCCAGTTGATGCGCAGGTCCGGCTGCGGCGCCGGCGAGTCCGGCACGCGCGCCGACACCACGCGCCCGGCCAGCGCCAGCAGCACGCAGGCCGCGCCCACGTAGAGCGGCCCCGTCATGCGCCCGCCGTGCGCGATGCCGGCCAGCTCGCCGCCCAGCAGCGTGCCGAGCAGGATGGCGACGAAGGTGCCCATCTCCACCAGCCCGTTGCCGCCGACCAGCTCGGTTTCATCGAGGTGCTGCGGCAGGTAGGCGAACTTGACCGGGCCGAACAGCGTCGAGTGCAGGCCCATCAGGAACGTGCCGAGGTAGAGCAAGGCCGCGCTGTGCAGGGCGAAGCCGGCCAGGCCCAGCAGCATGATGCCGATCTCCAGCGTCTTGACCATGCGGATCAGCCGGGACTTCTCGATCTTGTCGGCGATCTGTCCGCTGGTGGCCGAGAACAGCACGAACGGCGCGATGAAGATGGCCGAGATCAGGAACGCCGCGCTGCGGGCGTCGACGCCCTCGAACAGGGCCGTGTGGTAGGTGACGAGGGAGGTAAAGGCAACCTTGAACAGGTTGTCGTTCATGGCCCCGAGGAACTGGGTCCAGAAGAACGGGGCGAAACGGCGCGAGCGGAGCAGTCGGAATTGGTTTTGTTGGCTCATGTAGACAGGAAAGAGATGACCCCGGCAAGCCGGATGCCCGTGGCGGGCCCCCGGCGCGACATTGCTGGCAACGTGGCTGCCGCCGCGGGCGCGCACACCCGATGCACACCCGATGCATACCCGATGCATACCCGCGGCGCTTGATTCCGTTCACATCGCCGCGGCGCCGCCCGTCCGGCACCCGCGGCGCGCCGCTGGCCTCAGTCGGTCTTTTCTTCCGGCCAGTCGCGGATGTAGGCCTTGAGCATGCGGTTCTCGAAGCTCTGCTCCTCCACCACCGCCTTGGCCACGTCGTAGAAGGAAATCACGCCCATCAGGGTGCGGTTGTCCATCACCGGCAGGTAGCGCGTGTGGCGTTCCAGCATCATGCGGCGCACTTCGTTGACGTCGGTTTCCATCGTGCAGGTCAGCGGCGCGTCGTCCATCACCTTGCGCAGGCTGAAGGTGCCCACCGAGCCGTTGTTGGCGGCCAGCGTGTTGATGATCTCGCGGAAGGTCAGCATGCCGACCAGCTCGCCGTACTCCATCACCACCAGCGAGCCGATGTCGTGCTCGGCCATCGTCCTGACCGCCAGCTGCAGCGAGGTGTCGGGCGTCACGGTAAAGAGCGTGTTGCCCTTGATCTGCAGGATGTCGCTGACTTTCATGGTGGTCTCCGCTTGCTGAATCTGCTTGTATGTATCTGCTGATGTACTGCCGCTGCCGGCCGGCGATACCGCGGGTTCGAATCCTACCCTTTCCGCCATTACTATGGAAAAGAGAGGGGAATTCGAACCCCCGATAGGCTATTAACCTATGCATGCTTCCAGGCGTGCGACTTGAACAACCCCGGCACCGCCGGATGGGCCGATCCTAGCCGAAACCGCCCGCCCAAGTAAAGCGCGGCGGCCCCGCGAGCCGCCCCGGCGCGCGCTTTGCCGTGCCCCGGCGCCGTCGCCGGATGCTACGATGCGCACCGGAGACAACTCTTGCCCTGGAAGCCATGTCCGGTACCCGATTCGACACCCTGGCGCTGCATGCCGGCGCCGCCCCCGACCCCGCCACCGGCGCGCGGGCCACGCCCATCCACCTGACCACGTCCTTCGTCTTCCGCGACAGCGAGCACGCCGCCTCGCTGTTCAACATGGAACGCGCCGGCCACGTCTACTCGCGCATCTCCAACCCCACCGTGGCCGTGTTCGAGGAGCGCGTCGCCGCGCTGGAGAACGGCGCCGGCGCGATCGGCGTGGCCTCCGGCCAGGCCGCGCTGCACCTCGCCGTGGCCACGCTGATGGGCGCCGGCTCGCACATCGTGGCGTCCAGCGCGCTGTACGGCGGCTCGCACAACCTGCTGCACTACACGCTGCGCCGCTTCGGCATCGAGACCACCTTCGTGCAGGCGCGCGACATCGACGCCTGGCGCGCCGCCATCCGGCCCGAGACCCGGCTACTGTTCGGCGAATCGCTCGGCAACCCCGGCCTGGACGTGCTCGACATCCCCACGCTGGCCCAGCTCGGCCGCGACCACGGCATCCCGCTGCTGGTCGACTCCACCTTCACCACGCCCTACCTGCTCAGGCCGTTCGACCACGGCGCCGGCCTGCTCTACCACTCGGCCACCAAGTTCCTGGGCGGGCACGGCACCACCATCGGCGGCGTGCTGGCCGAGGGCGGCACCTTCGATTTCGAGGCCGCCGGCCGCTTCCCCGAGCTGTCGGAGCCGTATGCCGGCTTCCACAACATGGTGTTTACCGAGGAAAGCACGGTGGCGCCGTTCCTGCTGCGCGCGCGCCGCGAAGGCCTGCGCGATTTCGGCGCCTGCCTGAACCCGATGGCCGCCTGGCAACTGCTGCAAGGCATCGAGACCCTGCCGCTGCGCATGGCCCGGCACGTGGACAACGCGCGCCGCGTGGTGCAGTTCCTGGTCTCGCACCCGATGGTGGAGTCGGTGGCCTACCCCGAGCTCGAATCCCACCCCGACTACGAACTCGCCAAGCGCCTGCTGCCGCGCGGCGCCGGCGCCGTGTTCAGCTTCAACCTCAAGGGCGACCGCGCCGCCGGCCAGCGCTTCATCGAAAGCCTGGCGCTGTTCTCGCACCTGGCCAACGTCGGCGACGCGCGCTCGCTGGTGATCCACCCCGCCTCCACCACGCACTTCCGCATGGACGCGGCGGCGCTGCAGGCCGCCGGCATCGGCGAAGGCACCATCCGCCTGTCGGTCGGCCTGGAAGACGCGGACGACCTGATCGACGATCTCAAGCGCGGCCTCAAGGCCGCCGAGCGCGCCATGAGCGGCAAGGGAGGGCAAGCCTGATGGAACTGACGATCGCGGGCCGCAAGGCCTACGCCTACACCGGCGGCAAACCCTTCAACCCGGCCCTGCCGTGCGCCGTGTTCGTGCACGGCGCGCAGAACGACCACAGCGTGTGGGCCCTGCAGACGCGCTGGTTCGCCAACCACGGCTTCGGCGTGCTGGCGGTGGACCTGCCCGGCCACAACCGCAGCGAAGGCGCGCCGCTCAAGACCATCGAGGCGATGGCCGACTGGGTGGCCGAACTGCTGCGCGCCGCCGGCGTCGCCGCGCCGGCGCTGGTGTTCGGCCACAGCATGGGATCGCTGATCGCGCTGGAAACCGCCGCGCGCCACCCCGATGCGGTGCGCGCCATCGCGCTGCTGGCCACGGCCTACCCGATGAAGGTCTCCGACGCCCTGCTCGAAGCCTCGCTCAAGCAGGTGGACCAGGCCATCGCGATGGTCAATGCGTGGTCGCACTCCAGCCTCGCCAACAAGCCGTCCTCGCCGGGACCCGGCTCGTGGATGCAGGGCGGCAGCCAGCGCCTGATGGAGCGCGTGGCGCAGCGCAACCCGCAGGGCCACGTCTTCCACAACGACTTCTCGGCCTGCAACGCCTACGCCAACGGCGAAGCCGCCGCCGCCGCGGTGCGCTGCCCGGCGCTGTTCATCAGCGGCAGCAAGGACATGATGACCTCGCCCAAGGCCGCGCTGGCGCTGGCGGCAAGAATGGCCTCGGCCAGCACCGTCTCCGTGCCCTGCGGCCACGCGCTGATGGGCGAAAAACCCGACGAAGTGCTCGACGCGCTGGCCGCGTTCGCGCGCAAGGCGGTGGCGGCGGGTTGAGCGAGGCTTCGGCCCAAAGGCACGCCGACCCTCTCCCCCGACCCCTCTCCCGCAAGCGGGAGAGGGGAGCAAACCCCCGGCGACTGGCGAAGCCCGCGAATGGGCCCAAGCCGCCAGAGCTAGCCCAAGCATGGTGTCCTCCCTCTCCCCTCACGGGGAGAGGGCCGGGGAGAGGGGCGGTTTAGCTAGGAGCCACATCAAGCAGGGCCAACGGTGTTGTCCGGCATCGCAGCCCCATGAAGACCCCTCTGGACACCCGCCCCACGCCGGCTAGACTGAAACATGCCGCACCCCCACAGGAGTACGACATGCCCCAGGCACGCACCCGCGAATTCCGGAATTTCACCGCCTTCTACCCGTTCTACCTGAACGAGCACCGCAACCTCACCTGCCGCCGGCTCCATTTCGCCGGCTCCACGGTGGCGCTGCTGTGCCTGCTGGCGCTGCTCATCAGCGGCAACTGGTGGTGGCTGGCGGCGGCCGCTGTGTCGGGCTACGCCTTCGCCTGGGTCGGCCATTTCGGGTTCGAGAAGAACCGCCCGGCCACGTTCCGCCACCCGTTCTACAGCCTGATGGGCGACTGGGTCATGTACGCCGACATCTGGCGCGGCAGGATTCCGTTCTAGCCGCGCGCGCGGCTCAGATCTGGCCGTGCCAGCCCGGCGGCACCACTTCCAGCGCGCGGCGCGCGCCCTCGGCCGGACGGCCGGGCGCCGCCGCTTCCTCTTCCGCCAAGACCTGGGCCTGCGCCTGCCGCTGCGCGAACACCGCTTCCAGCGGCTGGTCCAGGCGCGGGTTGTCCAGCACCTGCCGCAGCGCGTCGGCGCCCTGCAACTGCTGCGCCAGCGCGGTGCGCGGCAGGCGCGGCAGGTTCAGCACCAGGCGGTCGTGCAGCGTGCGCAGCGTCACGTGGGCGGGGTCGCACAGCAGCGCCCAGTGGGCCTGGCCGCGGTCCTGCGCCAGCTTGCCGATCAGGTGCATCGCCTTGAGCCGGCCGAGCAGGCCGGACAGGTAGTCCGCTTCCACCCGCAGCTTGCGCCCGAGGTCGAGCTCGCCGATGCTGCGCGGCACTTCGTCGCGCGCGCGGTAGAGCAGGTAGAGCACGCCGAGCGCGTCGAAGAACTCGCTGCCGGCGAACGTGCGGCGGCGCCAGTAGCCCTGGCGGATCACCGGCAGGTTGGCGGCGATGGTGGCGCCCAGCAGCGTCACCAGCCAGCTCAGGTAGATCCACAGCAGGAAGATCGGCAGCGCGGCGAAGGTGCCGTAGACCGCGGTGTAGGTCGGGATGTGCGTGACGAAGTAGCCGAAGCCGCGCTTGGCGAACTCGAACGCCAGCGCCGCCACCAGCCCGGCGGTGATGGCGTCGCGCCACTCCACGCTGGCATTGGGCACGGCGATGTAGAGGAAGGCGAAGGCCAGCGCCGACAGCACCACCGGCGTCAGGCTCACCAGCAGGCCCAGCCCCAGCGGCATGGTGCCCGCGTAGCCGGCCGAGACCGAGATCAGGTAGGAGCTGATCGACAGGCTGGCGCCGATCAGCACCGGCCCCAGCGTCAGCACCGCCCAGAACACCAGCACGCGCTGCGCCAGCGGGCGGCGCTGCTTGACGCGCCAGATCGCGTTGAGCGCGTCCTCCACCGTCAGCATGGTCAGCACCGAAGTCACCATCAGGCCGCCCAGGCCGGCCGCGGTCAGGCCCCTGGCGTTCTTGGAAAACTGCCCGAGATAGCTGGTGATGGAATCGCTGACGTTGCCGGGAATCAGGTTCTGGAACAGGAAGGTCTCGATGGAGCTGCGGAACTCGCGGAACACCGGGAACGCGGCCAGCAGCGCGAACGCCACGGTCAGCACCGGCACCACCGCCAGCACGGTGGTGAAGGTCAGGCTGGCCGACACCTGCGGCAGGCGGTCCTCGGCCGCGCGGCGCAGCGCGTAGCGGGTCAGCGCGCGCAGCTTCTGCAGGTTCCATTCCCTGCGCAGGCGGACGATGCGGGCGGCGAACATGCGGGGGCGGGCTCCTGGCGTGATGCGGTGATGATGGATAGTGATGACGGGCGGCAATGATCGGCAGCAATCGATGGCAATCGACAGCAATCGGCGCCGGCGACGCCGCCATGACGGCTCCGGCGGGCCGCGCCGGGGCCACAACTATAATACGCGCATTGCCCGGCGCGCCGCGCCCGGCGCCAACCAGCCTGCCCTCGCTGCCTGCCGCCCGGCGCGGCCAGCCGCGGCCCCGTCCATGACCGACATCCTCGTCCTCTACTACAGCCGCCACGGCAGCACCCGCAAGCTCGCGGAACTGATCGCCCACGGCATCGACAGCGTGCCCGGCGCCCATGCCCGCCTGCGCACGGTGCCGCCGGTATCCACCGTCAGCGAAGCCACCGCGCCGGACATCCCCGCCGACGGCCCGCCCTATGCCGAGCTGCGCGACCTGGAGGAATGCCAGGGCCTGGCGCTGGGCAGCCCGACCCGCTTCGGCAACATGGCCGCGCCGATGAAATACTTCCTCGACGGCACCGTGGCGCAGTGGCTGGCGGGCGCGCTCAGCGGCAAGCCGGCCTGCGTGTTCACCGCCACCGGCAGCCTGCACGGCGGCCAGGAAACCACGCTGCTGTCGATGATGCTGCCGCTGCTGCACCACGGCATGCTGCTGGTCGGCCTGCCCTACTCGGAAAGCGCGCTGATGACCACCACCAGCGGCGGCACGCCCTACGGCCCCAGCCACCACGCGCGCGTGGACAACAGCGCGCCGGTGTCCGAGGACGAAGCCGCGCTGGCGCGCGCGATGGGCCGCCGCCTGGCCGAGACCGCGCTGCGGCTGGCCGCCGGGAGCCGCGCATGAGCGCCGCGCCGGCCGGCGCCGCGGCCACCGACGGCGCGCTGCACAGCGCCGCGCTGTACCGCCTGAGCGCCGGCAGCCTGCTCGCGCTGATCGTGCTGTGCATCGCCTGGGAATGGTTCCTCGCGCCGCTGCGCCCGGGCGGCTCGTGGCTGGTCCTCAAGTTCCTGCCGCTGCTGCTGCCGCTGCGCGGCGTGCTGACGCGCAACCGCTACACCATGCAGTGGTCGTCGATGCTGATCCTGCTGTTCTTCACCGAAGGCATCGTGCGCGCCACCAGCGACCGCCCGCCCTCCTCCGCGCTGGCGTGGCTCGAGGTGGCGCTGACGCTGCTGTTCTTCTTCGCCACCATCCTCTACCTGCGCCCGTACAAGCGCCGCGCCCGGGCGCTGCAGCCGGCCCGCCGCAAGTAGCCGCGCCGGCAACCACGCCCGCCATACCAGAAGCCGCACCGGACCTCACCATGACCGCCACGCCGTTCGAATCCTTCCTCGCCCTCTGCCGCGCCGCGCTGGGCAGCCAGCACGTGCTGACCGACGACGCCGACAAGGCGCCCTACCTGACCGACTGGCGCAAGCGCTACACCGGCGAGGCCATCGCCGTGCTGCGCCCCGGCACCACCGAGGAAGTCGCCGCCGCCGTGCATGCCTGCCACGCGCACCAGATCGCGATGGTGCCGCAGGGCGGCAACACCGGGCTGTGCGGCGGCGCCACGCCGATGGCCGGCACCGGGTCCGTGGTGATCTCGCTGCAGCGGCTCAACCGCGTGCGGCAGGTCGACCCGCTCAACAACACCGTCACCGTGGAGGCCGGCGTGATCCTGCAGCAGCTGCAGGACGCCGCGCGCGAGCACGGCCGCCTGTTCCCGCTGAGCCTGGCGGCCGAAGGCAGCTGCACCATCGGCGGCAACCTCGGCACCAACGCGGGCGGCACCGGCGTGCTGCGCTACGGCAACACGCGCGAGCTGTGCCTGGGGCTGGAAGTGGTCACGCCGTCCGGCGAGGTCTGGGACGGCCTGCGCGGCCTGCGCAAGGACAATACCGGCTACGACCTGCGCGACCTGTTCATCGGCGCCGAAGGCACGCTCGGCATCATCACCGCCGCCGTCATGAAGCTCTACCCGCTGCCGCGCGCGCGCGTGACCGCGCTGGCCGCGGTGGCCAGCCCGCGCGCCGCGCTGGCGCTGCTGGCCATCGCCCAGCAGCGCGCCGGGGCGCTGCTGACCGGCTTCGAGCTGATGTCGCAGATGTGCCTGTCGCTCGTCACCACGCACTACCCGCAACTGCGCTATCCGTTCGACCGCCCGCATCCGCAGGTGGTGCTGCTGGAACTGTCCGACAACGAAAGCGAGGAACACGCGCGCGCCATCTTCGAGGCCATGATGGAAACCGCGTTCGAGACCGGCGTGGTGGAAGACGCCGTGGTGGCCGAGTCCGTGCAGCAATCGCGCGACTTCTGGAACCTGCGCGAGCACATCCCGCTGGCGCAGGTGGAGGAAGGCAAGAACATCAAGCACGACATCGCCGTGCCGATCTCGCGCGTCGCCGACTTCATCGACACCACCGACGCGCTCATCCAGCAGGCCTTCCCCGGCGCGCGCATGGTCACGTTCGGCCATCTCGGCGACGGCAACCTGCACTACAACGTGTCGCCGCCGGCGGGCCAGAACCACGACGCCTTCCTCGACAACAGCCCCGCCGTCAACGCCATCGTGCACGACAGCGTGCACGCCCACCGCGGCTCGATCTCGGCCGAGCACGGCCTGGGCCAGCTCAAGCGCGAGGAAAACCGCCGCTACAAGAGCGAGGTCGAGCTGGCCATGATGCGCGCGGTCAAGCAGGCGCTGGACCCGCGGGGGCTGATGAATCCCGGCAAGGTGGTCTAGCGTCCGGCGCCCGGAGAACGCCTGCCCTAGCCGGGCAGGCAGCTTTCGATGCCACGGATGACCACGTTCACGTACAGGTCGAAGCTCGTGTCCATCGGCGCGTCGGTGCCGTTCTGCCACCTGACGATGAACGCCTTGTTGGCCATGTCCGGCAGGTATCGGGCCAGCGTGGGATAGTCCATCGCGCGAATCGAACGGGTCCGCTCCTGCAGCTGCCGCGCCCAGGCTTCCGTGTCGTCCTTCGGCACCGATGCGTATTCCAGGGTCGGAAAGCCCACCATCGTGGAGACCACGACGTTGTACATCTCCAGCATGCGGTCGTCCGGGCAGCCCGCGGCGCGCAGCACCGAGAGAATGCGGTCGATCAGCGTCGGGCTCAGGCTCGCGTTCGCCACCAGCTGGGCGCCCACCAGCTGGGCGATGTTCGGATGCCGGCGCATGACGTCGCGGCAGCGGACGAACAATTCCCTCAGCCAGTCCTGCCACGCCAGCTCGCCCGGCTCGGGCGCGACGTCGACCATCGTGGTCTCGACCACGGACGCCAGGAGGTCGTCGCGCGTGGCCACGTGCCAGTACAGGGCGGCGGGATAGACGCCCAGCGAGCGGGCAACGTCGCGCAGGCTGAACGCCATCACACCGTTGCGGTCGATCTGCTCGAGGGCGGCCGCGACGATCTTCTCCCGGGTCAGCGCCGGTCCCGAAGCCCTCCCCCGCGGCGCGCGCGCCGCCTCCTTCCTGGCGGCGGGCGGCGCGGCCGGCACCGCCCGCTTGCGAACGCCCTGGGCGGAGGCGCTCTTCTTCGCCCCGGCGCCGGCCGCGGCTTTGACCGCGACTTTGACCGCGGTCTTGACCGTGCCCTTGTCGCCTGCCCTGGTCCTCGTGGTCCCCGCGCCGCTGGTGCTCCTGGTGCCCCTGGTCCCTGTAGCCATCATGTCTCTTACTTGGTGTTCAGTAAGATCATTGTACGCCAACCGACACCCCGGGCCGATGAGCGCGGGCCGGGAGGGTCAGGCTATCGTGAGCAGGCGCCGGGGATTTTCCACCAGGATGGCGTCGACGTCCGCCTGGCTGAATCCGCGCTGGCGCATGCGCGGCGCGATGTTGGCGAACATGTGCTGATAGCCATGTCCGCCATACCGGCCCAGCCGGGTGCGCGTGCAGATGTCCTGGCTCATCAGGACCTGATCGCGATGGCCCCGCTCCACCAGCAGCCGGACCATCTTCAGCCTGGCGCCGTCGTTCGGCATGTCGATCTCGCTGGACATCGGATAGTAGCTCTGCTCCCAGCCGAAGAGATCGAACTCGATCACGCAACCGGTATCCGCCAGGCGCAGCAGGCGGTCGTCGTCGAAGATGGTGCGGTCCACATGGCTGATGATCACGCGCCCGACGCCGTGCCCGGCCGCCTCGATGAACGACACGATCTCCGCGGGCTGGTCCGGATGCCGGCCCGGATGCACGTTGATGGCGGCGCCGGTCTCGGCCTGCGCGATCAGGGCGCCGCGCATCACGCGCTGCTCGAGCTCGGTCCACGGCGACTGGCAGCCGATCTCGCCGATGATGCCGGCACGGATCCCGGTGCCCCACGCGCCCTGCGTCAGCTGCGCGATCATCTCGGCGGCAAAGCTGTCGACGGTCCTTTCGTGATTCGCGGGGTCCTGGTAGGCATGCACGTAGTGGCCGCAGCCCATCACGATGTGGGCGCCGGTGGTGCGCGCGATCCGCGCCAGCCCCGCCGGGTCGGGCTTGAGCCCGCCATTCGTCAGGTCGACGATGGTGCGCCCGCCCGCGCCCATCATCTCGCGCACCTCCTCGACGGCCACGTCGATCTGGTCGAGCTGGTAGTTCTTCAGGTACGACTTCTGGCCATTGCCGATGCCCCAGCAATTGCACAGCGTGATCTCCGCTTCCTGCGCGGCCGGGCCGCCGGCGAGCAGCGACGGCGGCGGCGTCAGGTCGATGAGCAGGTGCTCGTGCATCAGCGTCGGGCCGAGCTCGCCCGGATTGACCGGCCCGAGCACGGTCTGGACGATTCCTCTTGTTTTTCCCGGCGTCTGGTCAGGGTTCGCATTCATGGCAATTTCGAACATGCGTGTGCAGTTTCACAAGGGCCGCTCGAACGATAGCTGGAGCGGTCGCGCGGCCCGGGGGGATCCGGAGCGGTTCAGTCCAGGCGCGCGTGCGCCGCGTCCCGGATCGTCAGGACGGCGGGCAGCGAGACCAGCGCGACCAAAGCGAGGAACGTGCCCGCCGCGGTCGCCGCGCCGGTGCCCTGGATGATCCACGTCACCGTCAGCGGCGCAAACCCGCCGAACAGCCCGGCGCAGGCCCCGGCAACCGAGATGCCCGTGGTGCGGATGTAGGTCGGGAAGGCTTCGGTGAGGTAGGCCGGGCCGGCGCCGGCCAGCAGCGAGTAGAGCGCCACCAGCGAACACTGCACGGCCAGGAACACCGGCACCGATCCGGGGTGCGACAGGACCGCGCCGTAGAGCGGATACGACAGCACCAGGAAACCGGCGCATCCGGCCAGCAATACCGGCTTGCGGCCGATGCGGTCGGATACGTGGCCGAACGCCGGCGCCAGCACCGCCGTCAGCGCCAGCGCGATGGTCACCGACCACAGCGTTTCGCTGCGCGTGAGGCCGCCGTAGGTCTGGCCGAAGGTCGGCATGTACACGGTCACCATGTAGGAGGCCACGCCCCAGATGGCCACGAAGACGATGGCGTGCAGGATGCGCCGGAAAAAATCCGCCCGCGACAGCCGGCCCGACGGCGACGCGGACCGATAGACCGGCGGCTCCGCGATGTTGCGGCGCATGTACGCGCCGACCGGCCCGAGCACCGCGCCCAGCAGGAACGGAATCCGCCAGCCCCAGCCTTCGAGGTCCGCGGCGCCGAGCGAGGACGCCAGGATCGCCGTCACGCCCGACCCCAGCAGCAGCCCGATCGCGATGCTGGATTGCTGGAACGCGCCGACGAAGCCGCGCCGGCCCTCGCCCGCCCACTCGGTGATGAACGCGGTCGCGCTGCCCCATTCGCCGCCGGCGGCAAAGCCCTGCACCAGCCGCGCCAGCACCAGCAGGACCGGCGCCAGCACGCCGGCCGTGGCGTAGGTCGGCAGGATGCCGATGGCGACCGTGCTCCCGGCCATGAGGAAGATGGTCAGCGTGAGCACCGTCTTGCGGCCGCGCCGGTCCGCGAGATGGCCCAGGACGATGCTGCCCACCGGCCGCGCCACGAAGCCGACGCCCAGCGTGGCGAAGGCGATCAGCAGCGAGCCCACCCCGCTTGCCGACGGAAAGAAGCTCCTGGCGATGATGGCCGCCAGGAAACCATAGACGCCGAAGTCATACCACTCGAGGATGTTCCCCGCGACGCCGGCGACGACCGCCTTGCGCCTCGCCTTCGCGCCGCCTCGCGGCGCCGCGCCGGACTGCGCCGCAGGCGGCCCGCTGGTTGAATCCGTGCCTGAGTCCGTTCTTGAATCGGTCATTGCGTTCATGGCCAAGCCCTGCCTGTTCGTTCGGTTTCGGAATCGGGATGCGGCATCAGAATTTGTGCCGGATGCCCACGCGCAATCCCAGCTGACGGTCGTTGCCCGAGGCCGGGTTTGTCGTCAGGATCGCGTGGGTCTGCGCGCTGGCGTCCTGGAAGTTCGCCATGAAATACACGTCGGTGCGTTTCGAGAGCAGGTAGTCCACGGCGCCGTTGTACGTGTTCCACCGATAGTCGCCCAGCTTCGAGTACGTATAGGCCGAGACCAGGATCCAGCTCGGCGTCAGCCAGTACGCCACGGTGAGCGACGCGTTGTGCAGCGTCTCCGACGGCGCGCCCTTCGGCTCCAGCCGGGTGTTGGTGTACAGCCCGCTGACCGCCACCTTGTCGAACTTGTACGCCGCGCCCGCGCCGACGGTGCGGTAGTCGTCGAGAACGATCGTCTGGGCCGCGTTCGCGGCCGCGCCGAACAGGAAGGGCACGCCGAGCGCGCTGGCCGACTTGGCCGCGTACTGCTTGATCCCCGTGGCCGCCACCACCGCGTTGAACGGGCCCGCGGCATAGGCCGCGCTGAAGCTGTATGCGCGCCCGCCGTTGGTGGTGCTGGTGCCGTCCTCGGCAAAGCTGTACTGCCCGTTCAGGGTCAGGCCGCCGATGCTGGGACTGCTGTAGACGACCGTGTTGTTCAGCCACGCGCCGGAGATGCGGTCCATGTCGCCCGGCGTGAACGAATAGATGCCGGTGTAGTAGCCCGGGTGATAGCGGATCAGGCTCACCATCTGGTCGAAGCGCCGGCCCAGCGTCAGCGTGCCGAAGCGCTCGGAGGCCAGGCCGACATAGGCCTGCCGCCCGAACAGCAGGCCGCCCTGCCGGCTCGCGCCGGTGTCCGACATGAAGCCGCCTTCGAGGTTGAAGATGGCCGACAGGTCGCCCGAGATGCTTTCGCTGCCGCGGAAACCGAAACGGTTCCCCTGGCTGATGCTGTCGTCCATCTTCACCTGGTTGTGGCCGCCCACATTGCTGAGGTAGGTCACGCCGGCGTCGATCGAGCCGTAAACCGTCACGCCCGAGGTCTGGGCCTGCGCCCCGCCCGCCAGGCCGAACAGGGCTGCACCGGCCGCCCATGCCTTGCTCCATGTATTCAAGTCTTGCTCCCCTTGTGTCGTGTGCGTCCGTCTTCATTCAACTCGCCGTGCCTCGCGCCGCGCCGCGGCGGAAAAAATCGAGGCATGGCACCGGCTACGCAATGTGCATGCCAGACCTGTACGACGTTCTATGATTGTCGATACCAAGGTCAGTTTATTTATTGTTCGGTGTACAACGAATAGGTGATTACGCGTATTACGACCGTGCGCGGCGCGCCGGCCGGGATCGCGCGGCGCCGCCGCGGACGAGCAGGGGACGAGCCGGGGGCAGTCCGGGGACGAACCAGGATGAAGCGCGGCGCCTCGATTCCGTGCATCGGCGCGCCGGCCGGCACAAGATCAGTGCCGCCAGACTATAAATTTATTGTACGATGAACAATGTATTGAAAAACGACGAACAATGATCCAATATCGGCGGCGCCGGGCACGCGAACGCGGGCGGCCGGCTCCCTCGAAGATTGAATTGGAGTGCTTCATGCGTAGTTTCCTTTCGGCGATCGCCACTGCCGGCGCCGCCCTTGCCGGCATCGTCGTTTCCCAGCCGTCCTTCGCGCAGCCCTACCCCTCGCGGCCCGTGACGGTCGTCGCGCCGGTGCCGGCCGGCGGCACGGGGGACACGATCGCCCGGCTCATGGCCACGAAGCTGCAGGAGCGGCTGCACCAGCCGTTCGTCGTGGACAACCGCCCCGGCGCCAACACGACCATCGGCGCCGGCTTCGTGGCGAAGGCGAAGGCCGACGGCTATACGCTGCTCATCACGGGCGCCCCGACGTTTACGATCAATCCGCTGCTCTATCCGAACGCGCGCTACGGCGCCGCCAGCTTCGACTACCTGGGCATCGTCGCGGCGATGCCGATGGTCATGCTGACCTACCCCGGATCGCCGCTGAAGACCGTCGCGGACGTGGTCGCGGCGGCGCGCAAGGAGCCCGGCAGCCTGGCCTACGGCTCCTTCGGCAACGGCTCCATGCCGAACATCATTGCCGAGAGCTTCGCCATGAAGGCCGGCGTGTCGCTGCTGCACGTGCCGTTCCAGGGCAGCGCGCCTTCGCTGACCTCGCTGATGGGCAAGCAGACCGCGCTGGCAATCGACAGCGTGGTGGCCGCGGCGCCCTTCATCCAGTCCGGCGCGCTGGTCCCGATCGCGGTGGCGTCCCGGACCCGCGCCGCGCTGCTGCCGCAGGTGCCCACGTTCATCGAGCAGGGCGTGCCGGAATTCGTGTTCGACAACTGGGTCGGCGTCGTCGCGCCCAGGGGGCTTGCGCCCGAGGTATCGGCGCGCCTCGAAGCCGAACTCAAGGCCGTGGTGCAGGACCCGGAGGTGCAGAAGAAGCTCGGCGCGCTGGGCTTCTCGGCAAGCTGGCAGGACGGCGCGGCGTTCCGGCGGCGCGCCGCCGCCGAGATGGCGCAGAACGTCACGGTGGTCGAGAAGGCGAAGCTGAAGTGATGCCCGCGCCGACCCGCCCGCCATTTCCCGCGGCGCCGGACACGGCCCGCGCCACCACAAGAGAGACCCATGACCGCCGAGCTTGCTGAACTCACCGCCCCCGTGCTGCGATCGCTGATCCGGTCCCGCGAAATATCGCCCGTCGAGCTGCTGCAGTCGTGCATCCGCCGCATCGAAGCCGTCAATCCCTACGTGAACGCCGTCACCGCGACGTGCTACGAGCGTGCGGAGGCGGAAGCGCGCGCCGCCGAGCGCGCGCTTGCCCGGGGCGAGCCCGTGGGCATCCTTCACGGGCTGCCGATGGGCGTCAAGGACCTGGAGGAGACCGCCGGCCTGCTGACCACCTATGGCTCGCCGCTATACCGCGGCAACGTCCCCGCGCGCGACAACGTGCTGGTCGGCCGCCTGCGCGCCGCCGGCGCCATCCTCGTGGGCAAGACCAACGTGCCCGAGTTCGGCGCCGGCGCCAACACCCGCAATCCGGTGTGGGGCGCCACCGGCAACCCCTTCGACGCGCGCCTGAACGCGGGCGGCTCGTCCGGCGGCTCGGCCGCGGCGCTGGCCTGCGACATGCTGCCGGTCTGCACGGGGTCCGATACGGGAGGCTCGCTGCGCATCCCGGCGGCCAAGTGCGGCGTGGTCGGCATGCGCCCGTCCCCGGGACTGGTGCCGAGCGAGCGGCGGCTGCTGGGCTGGTCGCCGCTGTCGGTGGTGGGGCCGATGGGCCGCACCGTGGCCGAGACCGCGCTGCAGCTCGCGGCGACGGCGGGCCTGTGCGACGCGGAGCCCCTGAGCCAGGACGCCAATCCGCACGACTTCCTGGACCTGCGCGGCACCGACCTCGGCGCGCTGCGCGTCGGCTTCACCGAGGATTTCGGCGCGTGCGAGGTCGACGAAGAGATCCGCGCCACGTTCCGGGAGCGCATCGCCCGGATCTCCGGCTTCTTCGCCGCGTGCGAACCGGTCGACTTCGCCCGCGAGCCGCTCGGCGACGTGCACCGCTGCTTCGACGTCATGCGCGCCCAGGCCTTCGTCGCCGCGATGCGCGGGGCCTACGAGCGGGACCCCGGCTCGATCGGCCCGAACGCGCGCGCCAACTACGAGATCGGCGCTGCGCTCTCCCTGGCCGACACGGCGTGGGCGCACGCGGAGCAGACCAGGATCTTCCGCGCGTTCCAGCGGCTGTATTCGCGCTTCGACGTGATACTGGCTCCGACCACGCCGGTGTCGCCCTTCCCGTGGACCCGGCCCCATGCCGAAGCCATCAACGGCCGGCCGCTGCCCAACTACTACCGCTGGCTCGACCTGACCTACGTCGTCACGCTAGCCACCAACCCGGCGCTGTCGCTGCCGTGCGGGCGCGACCGGCAAGGGCTGCCCTTCGGCCTGCAGGTGATCGCGCCCTTCCGGCGCGACCGGCGCCTGCTGGAGATCGGCGCGGCGCTCGAAGCCGCGTTCGACGCGCACGCGGCGCTGCGCCGCCCGCGCCCGGACCTCGACGCATTGCGCGCGGGCACGGCCTCGCTGCGGTCCATCGTCACCCATCCGCCGCTGGCGGCGGAAACCGCGGGCAGCGCCCCGATCTCCGTCGTCTGAGCCGGCGCCCGCATCGCTTGCGCCGATTAATTGTACGGTGTACAGTAATTGCACAGTACACATTTCAATAACCTTCGGAACCGCATCATCATGGATCCACATCTCTTCGCGGTCGACACCGCCCCGATCGCCACCGCGGTGGCCGAGGCGGCCGACCGCTATGCCAGGCGCAACCCCGCCAGCCAGAAGCAGTTCGACCTGGCCTCGCGCTACATGCCTGGCGGCAACACGCGCTCGGTCCTGTTCTACGCCCCGTTCCCGCTGGCGATGGCGCGCGGCGACGGGTGCCGCCTGTGGGACGCCGACGGCCATGCCTACGTGGATTTCATCGCGGAATTCACGGCCGGCATCTACGGCCACTCCAACCCCGTGATCCGCCGCGCCATCGACGACGCGCTGGATGCCGGGATCAACCTGAGCGGGCACAACGTGCTGGAGGCAAGGCTGGCCAGCCTCATCTGCGAGCGCTTCCCCTCGGTCGACGTGGTGCGCTTCACCAACTCGGGCACCGAGGCCAACCTCATGGCCATCTCGGCGGCGAAGATCCACACCGGCCGCGCCAAGGTCGTCGTCTTCGGCGGCGGGTATCACGGCGGCGTGCTCACGTTCGCCAGGGGCAACACCCCGGTCAACGTGCCGCACGATTTCCTGATCGCCTCGTACAACGATCTCGACAGCGTCCGCGCGCTGTTCGCGGCCAACCCGCGGGACATCGCCGCGGTGGTGGTCGAGCCCATGCAGGGCGCTTCCGGATGCATCGAAGCCAAGGTGGAATTCCTGCGCGGCCTGCGGGAACTGGTGTCCCGGCAGGGCGCGCTGCTGGTCTTCGACGAAGTCATGACCTCGCGCCTGGCTCCGGGCGGCCTGCAGGAAAAGCTGGGCATCCACGCCGACCTGACCACGCTGGGCAAGTACATCGGCGGCGGCATGTCGTTCGGGGCCTTCGGCGGCCGCGCCGACATCATGTCCCAGTTCGACCCGCGCCGCACCGACGCGACGCCGCATGCCGGCACCTTCAACAACAACGTGCTGACGATGGCCGCCGGCGCCGCGGGCCTGTCCCGGATCTACACCGCGGAGGCCGCGGTGCGCCTGAACGCGCTTGGCGACACCTTGCGCGACCGGCTGAACCGGATCTGCAGGGACAACGGCGCGGCCCTGCAGTTCACCGGCGTGGGCTCGCTGATGAACCTCCAGGCCGGCACGCACGAGATCCGCTCGACCGCCGACATCCTGCCCGGCGGCAACGCCATCAAGGATCTCTTCTTCTTCCACATGATCGAGAACGGCGTGTACCTCGCGCGCCGCGGTTTCGTCGTGCTCAGCGTTCCTGTCGGCCAGGAGGAAATCGACCGGTTCGTCAATGCGTTCACGAGCTTCGTGCGCCAGTACGGGCATTTCTTCCCCGCCTGAAGCACGGGCGCGCCGGTCCCGCAGGCGCCGCAAGGCGGGCGCCCGCGGGAGCGGCCGGCAGCGTTTTCCCCGCCGACATCGAGACCAGCGACACCGGAAAGACCGGCAACGACTGGCGCAGCGGCATTCATCAACCCGGAGACAAAAAAATGACTGCATCGAACAAGGTGGTGGTCCTGGTGGCCCCGACGGGCGGCATGGCCTTCAAGTCCCAGAACCCGCACCTGCCCACGCAGCCCGACGAGATCGCGCGGGACGTCCTCGACTGCTACAACGCCGGCGCCAGCGTGGCCGCCATCCATGCCCGCCTGCCCGACGACCAGGCCACGTGCAACGCGGACATCTACCGCGACATCAACGAACGGATCCGCGCCGGATGCGACATCGTCATCAACAACTCGACCGGCGGCGGCGTCCACGGCGACATGATCCGGCCAATGGCCGGCGGGATGTGGGACACCGTCTGGGAAGAGCGGCTCAAGGGCATGGACGCCGGCGCGGAGATGTGCACGCTCGACGCGTGCACCTTCGTCGGCAGCTTCGGCGGCAAGGAAATCCTGTTCAACACCTCGCCCTCGCGCTGCCGGACGCTGGCCGAGGAAATGAAGCGGCGCGGCATCAAGCCCGAGTGGGAGGTCTTCAGCCCCGCGCACATCGTCCAGGATGCGGCGACGCTGATCCGGATGGGACTGGACGAGCCGCCCTACGTCTTCAACCTGGTGATGAACGCGCATCGCGGCTTCCAGAACGCCATGCCCTACGACCCGAAGACGCTGCAGTTCATGGTCGACCTGCTGCCGCGGCAGAGCGTCTTCTGCGTCAGCGGCATCGGGCCGTCCCAGTTGCAGGCGGGCATCAACTCGCTGCTGCTCGGCGGCCAGGTGATCCGCGTCGGCCTGGAAGACAACCTGTACTATCGCCACGCGGAACTGGCTCGCAACGTGGAGCTGGTCGAGCGCACGGTCCGCATTCTCAGGGAAATGGACTACGAGATCGCCACGCCGGAGGAAGCCCGCCGGATTCTCGGCCTGCCTCGCGGCGACGCACCGGCGCGTCCCGCCTATGCGGGCGGCGGCCCGGCTTGAGCCAGGCGGCGGCGCCCTCAGCCGCCGCCCTGCTCCGCCAGGTACTGGTCCTTGAGCTTCACGTAGTTGCCCGCCGTATAGCGGAAGAAACCGCGCTCCTTCTCCGTGAGCGCTCGCGCCTGCCGCGCCGGGCTGCCGACGTACAGATGGCCGCCCTCGAGCACCTTGCCCGGCGGCACCAGGCTGCCGGCGCCGAGGATCACTTCGTCGCCGATCACCGCGCCGTCCATGACGATGGCGCCCATGCCGATCAGAATGCGGCTGCCGACCGTGCAGCCATGCAGCAGCGCCTTGTGGCCGATGGTCACGTCGTCGCCGATGGTCAGCGGGAAGCCGTCGGGATTGAACGGCCCCGCGTGCGTGATGTGCAGCACGCTGCCGTCCTGCACGCTGGTGCGCGCGCCGATGCGGATGCGGTGCATGTCGCCGCGGATCGTCACCATCGGCCAGACGGAACTATCGGCGCCGATCTCGATGTCGCCGATCAGCACGGCGCTGGCATCGACGAACACTCGGTCGCCGAGCCGGGGGGCATTGCCCTGGAAACTGCGGATGCTCACGTTGGAATCCTGAAAACGCGGAAAAAAGGATTGCTCTAAAGAAAAGGAATCGCCAAGGAAAAGAAAGTGCAAGCCTAGGCGGCCACGGCGGCAAGCGCCTGGCCGACGGTCTCCAGCGTCAGCGGCTTGATCAGCACGCGGTCCATGCCGGCCGCCAGGCAGCGCTGCACCTCGGCCGGCTCGGCGCTGGCCGTGACCGCCAGGATCAGGCAGCGGCGGCGCCCGCCGCGCCCTTCCTCCTCGCGGATGCGGCGGGCCAGCTCCAGGCCGTCCATGCGCGGCATCTGGCAATCGGTCAGCACCACGTCGAACGCGCCGGCCTGCCACAGCTCCAGCGCCTCCAGGCCGTCCGAGGCCAGCGTGACGCGGTGGCCGAGGTGCTTGAGCTGCTGCCGGAAGGTGATGCGGTTGGCCGGATGGTCGTCCACCGCGAGCACGTCCAGGTTGCGCGCGGCCGCGTCCGGCGCCAGCGCCGGCGCCTCCGCCGCGGCGGGCGCCGCGCTCAGCGGCAGGTCCAGGTCGACGCTGAAGCACGAGCCGCGGCCCGGCTCGCTGCTCAGGCTGATGCTGCCGCCCAGCAGCTTGATCAGGCGCAGGCTGATGCTCAGGCCCAGCCCGCTGCCGAAGGCCTGCCCGGCCTGCGCCGCCTCGACCTGCGAGAACGGCTGGAACAGCTTGGCCTGGTCCTGCTCCGAGATGCCGATGCCGGTGTCGATGACCTCCAGCAGCAGGCGCAGGCGCCCGTCCACGCGGCGCCCGGTGGCGCGCAGCGTGACGCCGCCGCGCTCGGTGAACTTGATGGCGTTGCTCAGCAGGTTGAACAGCACCTGCTTGAAGTGCAGCGGGTCCATCATCACCCACTGGTCGACCTCGCCCTCGAAGCGCAGGTCCAGCGACAGGTGCTTCTGCCGCGCCATGCCGAGCACCAGCGTGACGATGCCTTCGATCTGCGCCTTGAGCGCCACCGGCTCGGGCGAGGAATCGAGCTTGCCGGTCTCGATGCGGGTCAGGTCGAGCACGTTGCCGAGCAGCAGCAGCAAGCCCCGCGCGGCCTCCTGCGCGACCGCCAGCGAAGTGGTGTCGAGCGCGCCCTGCTCGGCCTTCTGCAGCACCAGTTCCTGCAGGCCGATGATGGCGTTCATCGGCGTGCGGATCTCGTGGCTCATGGTGGACAGGAAGATGCTCTTGGCCTGGTTGGCCGACTCCGCCTTCTCGCGCGCCACCTGCAACTGCTCGATCAGGCTCTGGCGCTCGGTCAGGTCGACCCAGCCGCCGATCATGCCTTCGACCTCGCCGTCGACGTTGCGGTACGGCACCGTCCAGTGCTGGATGTAGCGCACCTGGCCGTTGATGTCGAGCAGGTGCTCCTCGACCGCCGGCGTGCCCTGCGCCATGCGCTGGCGCTGCTCGCGCAGCAGCCGCTGCGCGAGCTCGGCGGGGAACCAGTGCAGTTCGAGGATGGTCTTGCCCAGGCTCTGCTCCGAGCCGGCGCAGAACAGCCGCAGCAGCGCCGGGTTGCAGGCGCTCAGGCAGCCGTCGCGGTCGAGCAGGTAGACCGGGTTGGGAATGGCGTTGATCAGCGTGTTCTTGAGCGCGAGCTGGTTGGTCAGGCGCTTTTCCGCGCGCCGCGTCTTGCGCACCTGCCGGGTCAGGTAGAAGGCCCACACCAGCGACAGCGCGACCGGCAGCGCGAACACCCCGCCGAGCTGGACGATGCGGCCGCGGTGGTCGCGCCAGAAGCTGGCGCCCACCGCGGGAAAGCGCGGCTCCCACTGGCGCACGATGTCGGCCACCTCGTCCGGGCCGATCGACATCTGCGCCTTCTCCAGGATGTTCTGCAGCTCCGGCTCGCTCTTGAGCACGCCGATGCTGACCGGCACGGTGCGGTCCTCCAGGATGCCGCTGACCACCAGCCTGCCGTTGAAATTGTGCGCGGCGAGAAAGCGCCCGGAAAACAGGTTGGAGATGCAGGCGTCGCTCTTGCCCTCGTCGACGCTGCGCATGGCGTCGAGCAGGTTGTCGTAGACCTGCAGGTCGATCGCCGGGTAGTTGCGCCGGATGGTCTCGTTGAGGTAGTAGCCGGCGCCGGTCGCCAGCCGCTTGCCGGCCAGGCGGGCGAGGTCGCTCACGCCTTCGCGGTCCTGGCTGGTCATCAGGATCACCGAGCTGCGCAGGTACGGCGACAGGATCTCGAGCTTGCCGTCGGCCGGGTTGTCCGGCGGCAGCACCGGCGTCAGCATCGCCGCGCCGTCATTCATGCGCTTGCTCAACTCCGCGAAGTTGTCCACGCTGCTGTAGGTGAATTTCAGCCCGCTGCGCTTGGCGATCAGCTCCAGGTAGTCGTGGCCGATGCCCGACACCCGGCCGCGCGCGTCGAGCTGGGTCAGCGAGCCCAGGTAGCGGTTGACGATCACCGGCACCTCCGCGTGCGCGGCCAGCCAGCGGTTCTCGGCCGGCGTCAGCGCCAGGCGCTGCTCGTCGAGCCGGAAGCGCCGCCCGGCGCTCCAGCTGCGCAGGATCTCGTCGCCGAACTGCACGTTGACCTGCACCAGCGCGCGGTCGAGCAGCGCGCGCAGCCGGTTGTCCTCGGAGCGCACCAGGAAGCCGAAGCCGTGGCTGTCGATCGGCGCGAAGTTCTCGATGCGCAGGTTCAGCAGGTAATTCATGTTGATCAGGTAATGCGTGGACAACGCATCGCCGACCATCGCATCCACGTGCCCCAGGCTCAGCGCCTCGAGCGCGCGCTGCGGCGAGGTAAACAGCAGGATGCGGCTCCTGGGATAGCGCGCGGCCAGTTGCCGCTCGGCCAGGTAGCCGGCCACCAGCGCCAGCGTGGCGCCCTCGCGCTGGTCGTCGAAGCGCCTGCCGTCGGCGGAGATCAGCACCGGCTGGTCGGCCAGGTAGATGTGGGAGACGCGCAGGTCGTAGTCGGCGGCCTCGGCGGCGCTGCCGCGCCCGAGCAGGTCGATCTCGCCGCGCCGCAGCGCCTCCAGCGCCGCCTGCCGCGAGGTGAAGGCGCGCACGCGCGGCAACTGGTCGAACATCAGCGCCAGATAGTCCGCCGTGACGCCCTCGAAGCGGTCGGCATTGAGCATCTCCAGCGGCGGATAGTCGGGCGTCACCACGCCCACCGTCAGCGGCGCGCGGTGCGCCAGCCACTCGCGGTCGTCCTGGCTCAGCCACGGCTTGGGCGCCGAGGTCAGGCGCCCGAACACCTCGATGTGCGCCGGCGGCGCCGCGGGGGCGGACACGCTGGCTCCCCGGGCGACGGAAACCAGGAACAGGACAAGAAGGCAGAACAGCGCTGCGGCCCGGGGCGATTTGTGCATGGCGCTCCAATGCGGCAACCGATCGGGGCCCCTCGCTCGGCCCCGGGCGCAGGCATCGGGCCGCCGGTCGTCGCGGCGCCGGCCGGATCGACACGGCAGGCGCGGGGAAAGCGCGGCCTCCGGGGGCCGCAGGTGGAAATACTATAGCCGAAGCGGCGCGCGCGGCGCATCCGGGACATCGGGCACCGCCCCGCGGCGGCGGATGGAGGTGCGATGCGCAAAAAAAAACCCCGGGCCAGGGCCCGGGCGGCGCGGATTCTACCAGCGCCGTTCCGGCAACGGCAATAGCGCCGCGCGCGCATGTTGCCGAATCCCGACGCGGGCGCGCGCGGCGCCCGGCAAGGGCCAGCGCCCGCGCGCGCGGGCGCGGCGCCTTGCCCGGCGGCGCCTGGCGGGCCGCGCGGCGGCATCCCGCCACGGCGCCGCGCCCGCCGCCCGCCATGCTATTGACTATGGTCAAGCGGCATGCCGGCGTGCTGCCTATAGTGGCTGGCGCGCGCCTGCGGGCCGCGCGTTCCCGGCCCGCGCGTTTCCATCCCGCGATCCCCACCCGAGCCCTGTTCCAGTTTGTCCCAACCTGTCCCAACCTGCCGGCAGAACACCATGACCGACGACTTCCGCTCCGAGCTGTCCGCGCACCGCACCACGCTGACGCGCGACATCGAGACCCTGCTGGCCGACCTGCACGCCCTGCTGCGCGAGGCGACCACCGACGCCGGCGGGCAGGCCGGCCCGGCCCGCGGGCAGTTCCGGGCGCGGCTCGACGCCCTGCAACTGCGCCTGCGGGAACTGGAGACGCAGGCGCGCGGACAGGTCCGGCACGGCATGGAGGCCGGCGACGCATTCGTGCACGAGCACCCGTGGCGCGTGCTCGGCGCGGCCGCGGCCTTTGCCGCCGCCTGCGGCGCGCTGTGCGCGCTGGCGCTCGACCGGCGCGGCTGATCCCCGGCGCCGGTTCTCAGCACCGGGGATCAGCACCGATTCTCAGCGCCGGGGATCAGCGCCAGGCGTCCAGCGCGAGCGCGACGCTCCAGGTCGACGCGGCGGCCAGCACCAGCCCCGCCGCGACGCGCCAGGCGAAGGCGCCGCCGCCGGCCGCCGCCGCCACGATCTTGGTCAGGGTATTGGCGGAAAACGCCGCCAGCACGGGCCAGACCGCGTCCGCGGCCGACACGCGCCCGGCCGCCACCTGCGCGGCGACCGAGACCGTCGCCGCGTGCGCGTCGGCAAACCCGCCGACCGCGGCGACGCCGAGCAGCACCCCGGTCCCCGGCCACGCGCGCACGGCGGCGTTGACCAGCATCAGCAGCGCCATCAGCGCCACGAACCCCACCGCCACCCGCCAGTCCATGCGCTGGCCGGCCGCCTGCGCGCCCGCGCGCGCATCGTCGCGCCCGGTCTTCCGGCACACCGCCCGCCATAGCCAGAAGCCGGCGCAGGCCGCCATCACGGCGAGCCCGGCCGCCAGCGGCAGCGCCAGCATCCGCAGGGCGGCCGCGCTGGTGGCGGCCAGCAGAAGCAGCATCTGCACGAAGGTGGCGACGCTGGACAGCAGGGCCGCCGCCACGGCCGCATCACGCACGCCGGGCGTGCCCGGGGCCTTGCGCACCAGCGCGGCCATCGAGGCCACCGTCGCCACGCTCGAGACGAAGCCGCCGAACAGGCCGGTCAGCGGCAGCCCCGCCTTCTCCCCGAACACGCGCGTGGCGATGTGCCCGGCCGCGCCCATCATCATGACCAGCACCGCCACCAGCCAGAGCGTGCGCGGGTTCCAGGCGTCGAGCGGCCCCATGTAGCGGTCCGGCAGCAGCGGCCAGATCACCAGCGCGGCCACCGCCAGCGTCAGCGCGTCGTTGACCTCCTGGCGCGTGAGCGCGCTGCGCACCAGCCGGTGCAGGGTGGCCTTGCCGTGCAGCAGGCTCACCAGCACCGCGGCGAGGCCGGCGGCCAGGCCGGGATGCGTGATGGCGAGCGCACCGAGCAGCACCGTGCACAGCATCGCGAACTCGGTGGTCAGGCCCGGGTCTGCCGCCGCGGTGTGCCGGTAGCCCACCGCGGCGAGGCCGGCCGCGCCGAGCAGCACCGCCGGCAGCAGCCCGGCCTGCGGCAGGAAGGCGCCCAGCGCGCCGCACAGGCTGGCGATGGCGAAGGTGCGCAGGCCGGCGGCGGCCTCGGCGCCGTCCGCCGCCTGGCTGCGCTCGCGCTCGAGCCCGAAACCCAGCCCGATGCCGAGCGCAACGCAAAAAGAGACGACGGTCTGGTTCATGCCGGGTTCCTCTGGCCGGGGGCGGGCGCAATGCCAGCGCGATTGTGGAAGATTGCGCAATGGCAGTCAGTGTGGGCCGTGCGCGCACATTTTGCCTGATGCACCTCAACCTATGTGGCCGCCGCGGGGTGCCGCGGGGTGCCGCCGGACGCCGCTTCGGCGCGCGCCCGCGCCGAAGCTTGATGCGTGTCAACCAGCGCGCTCGGCGCTCTCCTAGAATCAACTGACGGGCCAGCGCCCGCCCGGCATCAATGGCGGGCGTTGCGCCCGCCGCTTCCGACGGAGACAAGCCCCGGACACCTCGCCGCGCTCCACCACGGCCCGTCCGGTCCCTGCCCCCGCTTCCCGCCAGGCATTGCCGCGGCCCCCGCGGCGCGCGCAAACCAAGGAGATTCATCATGGCAGAACCGACCAGCATCCCGACCGACCTCCTGACCTTCCCCTGCGAAACGGGCCTGCGGACGCTGACGCTGCTGCAGGAAAGCCGCGCACGCCTGCTCGAGGCCCAGCTCGAGGCGGTGCGCAAGGACATCAAGACTTCGCGGGAAATCGGCGAGCAGCTCGTCCACGCGGGCGACTTCGGCGCGCTGGCCGCGCTGCCGGCCGCCCTGTTCCGCAGCCAGGCCGAGCACTACGCCACGCTGATGCAGGCGTGGATGCGGCTCGCCATCCACGACCAGAACGCCGTGCTCGAGCAACTGCGGGAAACCGGCGAGTCCTGGCAGCGCTGCCAGACCTCGCTGTGGCAGCACGCCGCCAACCCCGCCGCGCTGGCCGCGCCGGTGAAGGACCTGTTCGAGAAACTGAGCCAGCCCACCTCGTGGATGCCGAGCGCCACGGAACCCGCCGCCACCACCGCCGCCACGGCCGGCGGCAAGTCGAGGAGCGTCGTTCATGCCGGCTAACCGCACCGCGCTCGTCACCGGCGGCATGGGCGGCCTCGGCGAAGCGATCGCGATCCGCCTGCACGACGCCGGCCACCGGGTCGCCGTCACCCACTCCCTGGGCAACGACCACGTGCAGGCCTGGCTCGGGCACCAGCGCGAGGCCGGGCGCGAGTTCAGCGCGTTCGCCGTCGACGTGGCCGATTTCGACGCCTGCCAGCGCTGCGCCGCCGAAGTGCTGGCGCAACTCGGCCAGGTCGACATCCTGATCAACAACGCCGGCATCACGCGCGACATGACCTTCCGGCGCATGGGCAAGGCCGACTGGGACGCCGTGCTCAGGACCGACCTCGACTCGATCTTCAACATGACCAAGCCGCTGTGCGAAGGCATGGTCGGCCGGGGCTGGGGGCGCATCGTCAACATCGCCTCGGTCAACGGCTCCAAGGGCGCCTTCGGCCAGACCAACTACGCGACCGCCAAGGCCGGCATCCACGGCTTCAGCAAGTCGCTGGCGCTGGAGCTGGCCACCAAGGGCGTCACCGTCAACACGGTCTCGCCCGGCTACCTGGCCACGCACATGGTCACCGACATTCCCGCCGACATCCTCCAGACCCGCATCCTGCCGCAGATCCCGCTGGGCCGGCTGGGCCGGCCCGACGAAGTGGGCGCGCTGATCGCGTTCCTGTGCTCGGACGATGCGGCCTTCATCACCGGCGCCAACATCGCCATCAACGGTGGGCAGCACATGCAATGAACGCACCGACCACAAACAAGGAACTCGCGGCCGCCGAGGCCGGATGCGGCTGCGAGCCGGTCCCGGCCGGCCCGCACGAACTGCTCGACGAACAGGTCCGCTCCATGCTGGCCGGGGCCACGCAAGGCCTGTCGCTGGCCTCGTTCTGGCTGGCCGGCATGGACTGGGCCCTGCACACGGCGACCTCGCCCGGCAAGGTCAGCGCCGCGGTGGGCCAGTGGCTGGCCGGCGCCGTCGCCGCCGGCGGCTGCGTGCTGCCCGGCACCGAACCGGCGCCGCCGGCGACGCCCGACCAGCGCTTCGCCGACCCGGCCTGGTCGCAATGGCCCTATCGCTTCTGGCGCGATGCCTTCTGCAACAACGAGGCGTTGTGGGAGTCGCTGACGCACGGCCAGAGCGGCGTGTCGCACCACCATGAGCGGCTGGTGTCGTTCTGCGCCCGGCAGGTGCTCGACACCTGCTCGCCCGGCAACGCCTGGTGGCTCAACCCGGTGGTGCTGCAGGCCACCGCCGCCAGCGCCGGCGGCAATTTCGCCAACGGCGCGCGCAACTGGCTCGAAGACCTGCAGGACGTGGTGGCCGACCTCACCCACGAGCCCGCATTGCGCCGCCCGCCCGCCTTCAAGGTGGGCGAGGACGTGGCCATCACGCCGGGCAAGGTGGTGTTCCGCAATGCGCTGATCGAGCTGATCCAGTACGCGCCGGCCGGCGACGAGGTATGGCGCGAGCCGGTGCTGATCGTGCCGTCGTGGATCATGAAGTACTACATCCTGGACCTGCAGCCGCACGACTCGATGGTGCGCTACCTGGTCGAGCAGGGCCACACGGTCTTCATGATCTCGTGGAAGAACCCGGGCGCCGAGGCGCGCGACACCAGCCTCGACGACTACCTGCGGCTGGGCATACAGGCCGCCCTGCGCGTGGTGCAGGAACGCTGCCCCGATACCCACGTCCACGCCGCCGGCTATTGCCTGGGCGGCACGCTGCTGTCGATCTGCGCCGCGGCGCTCAGCCGCGACAACGACGGCGATGGCGACGGCGACGGCACGCCGCTGCAGAGCCTGACCCTGTTCGCCAGCGAGACCGACTTCACCGAGCCGGGCGAGCTCGGCCTGTTCATCGACAGCAGCGCGCTGGCGACGCTCGACGCCACCATGCGCCGGCAAGGCTACCTCGACGGTCCGCAGATGGCCGCCGCGTTCCAGATGCTGCAGTCGCGCGACCTGATCTGGTCGCGCATGATGAGCGAGTACCTGCTCGGCAAGCGGCTGCGCCCGAACGACCTGGTGTCGTGGAACCGCGACCTCACGCGCCTGCCCTACCGCATGCATTCGGAATGCCTGCACAAGCTGTTCCTCACCAACGACCTGGCCGAGGGCCGCTACTGCGTGGACGGCCGCCCGGTGGCGCTGGCCGACCTCGGCATGCCGATCTTCGCGGTGGGCACCGAGCACGACCACGTCTCGCCGTGGCGCTCGGTCTACAAGCTGCACCTGCTGACGTCGACCACGCTGACCTTCCTGCTGACCTCGGGCGGGCACAACGCCGGCATCGTGTCCGAGCCGGGCCATCCGCGCCGGCGCTTCCGCGTGTCCACGCGCGACGCGCTGGCGCCCTACGCCAGCCCCGAGCATTTCCTCGCCAACGCCACCCACCACGACGGCTCGTGGTGGCCGTGCTGGCAGGCGTGGCTGGCGTCGCACTCCACCGGCCGCGTGGCGGCGCGCGACCCCGCGCCCGGCGCGCTCGCCGATGCGCCGGGCAGCTACGTGCTGGAGGACTAGCGGCAGACTGGAAGGCTGGAGACCGGAACGCCGCGCGGCGCCGGCCCGGGCAATGCCCGGCCGGCGCCGCGCGGCGTTTTGCGTTCAGTCCGGCGAGAAAAGCGAGCAGGTCAATTGAGCAGGTCAGTCCAGCGCATACGACCGCAGGTATTCCGGCATCGACACCGGCCACTGCAGCTCGCGCTCGATGCGCTGGCGCAGCGCGTCGCTGGCCGCCGGCTCGCCATGCACCACGAAGGTCTGCCGCGGCGCCTGGCCGAAGCCGCCCAGCCACGTCATCAGCTCGTTGGCGTCCGCGTGCGCGGACAGGGTCTCGATCTGCGCGACCGCGGCCCGCACCGGCACCGGCTTGCCGTGGATGCGCAGCTCGCGCGCGCCCGCGGCCAGCGCCGCGCCGCGCGTGCCGGCGGCCTGGAAGCCCGACAGCAGGATGGTGTTGCGCGCGTCCTGGCCGTAGGTCTGCAGGTGATGCACGACGCGCCCGCCGGTGGCCATGCCGCTGCCGGCGAGGATGATCTTGGGCGCGCGGTCGCGCTGGAGCCACGCCGACTGCTGCACGCTCTGCACCAGGATGGCCATGTTGCAGGCCGCGGTGCAGTCGGCGCGCTCGATGCGCAGCTCGTCCGGGTGCAGCGCGAACACCTCGGTGGCGTCGATGGCCATCGGGCTGTCGAGGTAGACCGGCACCGCCGGGATGCGGTTCTGCTGGCGCAGGCGGTACAGGCAGTACAGCAGCGCCTGGCTGCGCCCCACCGCGAAGGCCGGGATCACCACGCTGCCGCCGCGGCCGATGGTGCGGCTGACGACTTCGCCGAGCGTGTCGAGCGGGTCTTCGTCCGGGTGGACGCGGTTGCCGTAGGTGGACTCCACCAGCAGGTAGTCCGCCGCGCGCACGGCTTCCGGCGCGCGCATGACGATGTCCTGCTGCCGCCCCAGGTCGCCCGAGAACACGATGCGCCGTCCGCCCGCATGCAGCGTCACGATGGCCGAGCCGATGATGTGCCCGGCGCGGTGGAACTCCGCCTCCACGCCGGGCGCCACCGCCACGCGCGTGTCGTAGTGGGACGGCTCCAGCCGCCGCAGCGCGCGCACGGCGTCGGCGCCGTCGTAGAGCGGCAGCGCCGGGTGGTGGCGCGAGAAGCCCTCGCGGTTGGCGAAGCGCGCGTCCTCCTCGGCCAGGTGGGCGGAATCGGGCAGCAGGATGTTGCAGAGCTGGGCGGTGCCCATCGTGCAGAAGACCCGCCCGCGGAAACCGTTGCGCACCAGCAGCGGCAGGTAGCCGCTGTGGTCGATGTGCGCGTGCGTCAGCACCACCGCGTCGAGCCGGGCGGGGTCGACCGGCAGCGGTTCCCAGTTGCGCAGGCGCAATGCCTTGTAGCCCTGGAACAGCCCGCAGTCCACCATCACGCGGCTGTGGCCGGTATCCAGCACATACCTGGAGCCCGTCACCGTGTCGGTGGCGCCGAGAAATTGCAATTGCATCGCTGCGTTCCGCCTGTGGGGGTATATATGGGATGGGCGCATCGCCGCGGCCGGCGGTGCGCGCCAGGCCGGTCCGGCGGCGGCACAGCTGCGGGCCGCGCCGGTTGCCGGCGGACCGTCAGCGAATCGTCACGCGCTGCTGCGGCGACGCTTCTTTCTTGGGCAGCACCACGCGCAGCACGCCATCCTCGTAGCTGGCGTCGACCTTGCTTTCGTCGATGGCGCTGTCGAGCGTGAACGCGCGCTGCATCGCGCCGCTGTAGCGCTCGCGGCGGATCACGCGCTCGCCGTCCTTCTGCTCGGACGAGCGCTCGACCTTGGCCGAGATCATCACCGTGCCGCGGTCGACCGACACGTCGATGTCTTCCTTCTTCGCGCCGGGAATCTCGGCCACGAGGTTATAGGCCTTGTCGGACTCCGTCACGTCGACCTTGAACGCGAAGCCGCCGGCTTCGGGGCCGCTGCGGAACGCCCGCAGCATGCCCTGGAACAAGTCGCCGACCGGTTCGATCGACAGCGGGTCGTAGATCCTGAGATTGCTCATCGCTTGCCTCCATGAGGTGAACGGCCCGGGCCGGGCCTGCGTTTCATGGTGGCACAGGGGGGCAAAACGGCCTTGTTCCAGATCAAGGCCGGCGCCACGCCGCGGCGGCGCGGACGCGGCGCCTCAGAGCTCGCCTTCGCCGAACAGCCGGTGGCGGATCGCATAGCGCACCAGCGCGGCCTCGCTGGGCAGCTGCATCTTCTCCATCAGCCGCATCTTGTAGGTGCTCACGGTCTTGGCGCTGACGCACAGGGCGGCGGCGATCTCGGTGAGCGGCTCGCCGAGCACGAGCCGCCGGTAGACCTCCATCTCGCGGTCCGACAGGCGCAGGTGCGGCTCGTCGCGGTGCTCGTCCTGCAGGCTGTTGGCGAGCTTCTCCGCCATCGCCGGGCTCACGTAGGTGCCGCCGCCGGCCACCTTGCCGATGGCGCTGACCAGCTCGGTCGCCGCGCTCTCCTTGGTCAGGTAGCCGGCCGCGCCGGCGCGGAACGCGCGCACCACGTACTGCTCCTCGGCGTGCATGGTCAGCACCAGGATGCGCAGCGCCGGCTGCTCGGCGCGCAACTGCTTGATCAGCTCCAGGCCGCTGCGCCCGGGCATGGACAGGTCCAGCAGGATCACGCGCGGCTGGCACTCGCGCGCCATCTGCAGCACCTGGGTGCCGTCGACCGCCTCGCCCACCACTTCGAAGCCGCCCGACCTGCCGAGGATGTGGCGCAGGCCGTCCCGCACCACGGCGTGGTCGTCGGCGATCATCACGGAAATCATGACAGGGCCTCCGGGCTGGTCTTGTCGGCGTCCGCTTCGGCGCCGGGCAGCGGGAAGCAGACCGTCAGGCAGAACCCGGCGCCGTCGGCCTGCGTGGTCGAGACCGTGCCGGCCAGCAGGCGCGCGCGCTCGCGGATGCCGACCAGCCCCAGCGAGATGCGCCGGCCGCGCGCCGGCCGGCCGGCGCCGGCGGCGCTGCCGCGGCCGTTGTCGCGCACCGTCAGCTCGTAATGCGCCGGGTGGCGCACCAGCCCGATGTCCACCCGGCTGGCCTCGGCGTGCTGGACCACGTTGCTGAGCGCCTCCTGCACGATGCGGAACACCGCCGTGGCGGCGCGCTCGCCCACGTCCTCCTCCTCGGCCGCGTGCACCGCCACGGCGATGCCGTAGCGCGCGGAGAACTCCTTGGCCAGCCACTCGATGGCCGGCATCAGACCGAGCTCGTCGAGCAGCGCCGGGCGCAGGTCGGCGGCGATGCGCCGCACCGAGGCCACGGTCTCGTCGATCACCAGGTTCATGGCCGCGGCCTGGTCCAGCAGGCCTTGCGCGGCGCCGGCCTCGCGCAGGTCGCCGGCCAGGATCGCCAGGTCCATCTTGAGCGCGCTCAGGCGCTGGCCGAGGTCGTCGTGCAGCTCGCGCGCGATGCGGCGGCGCTCCTCCTCGCGCGAGGCCTGGACCCGGTCGGAAAGCTGCTGGAGCTCCTCGCGCGACTGGCGCATGGCGGCTTCGGCCCGCACGCGCTCGGTGGTGTCGCGCAGGATCACGGTGAACAGCTTGCCGTGGCCGTCCTGGGTCTGCGAGATCGACGCCTCGATCGGGAATTCGGTGCCGTCCCGGCGCAGCGCGTGCAGCACGCGCTGCAGGCCCATCTGCCGCTCGCTCACGCCGGTCACGCCGAAGCGGCGCACATGTGCTCCATGCGCCTCACGGAAGCGGGCCGGGATGAAGTCCCCGAGCGGCCTGCCGAGCGCCTGCGCCGCGGTGTAGCCGAACAGCCGCTCGGCCATCGGGTTGAACAGCACCACCTGCTGCGCCTCGTCCACCGTGATGATGGCCTCCATCGAGGAGCGGATGATGCCGGCGAGACGGGCCTCGCTGGCCTGGGTGCGCGCCAGGTCCTGCGCGCCGGGTTGCGGTAGGTCGGTTGGTTCGGGAGCCATATCGGTAGCCGTCTTTGGGGCGAAGCGTGCTCCGCCGGCAGGTCGGCCGGCGGAGACGAAAGGTAGCCGATCTGCATGATACGCATTCGTGGCCCGCGGCGGGCACCCTTCTCGCGTTTGCCGGCCGTCTTTGTCAGGAAAACCTGACACGGACCTTCCTTTCCCGGACGCCATCTTCAGCCGTCGCTGCTTTCGGCCGGCCCCGCCGGCGACGATACTGCAACCCATGAATTCGTTGCCCTGCACCCAACCGCTGACCGTCCTCGTGCTCGAGCATGCGCCCATGATCAGCGCGCGCCTGACGCGGATGCTGCGCGCGATGAAGGAAGTGGAGCTGGTGGCCTCGTCGCGGGAGCCGCGCGCGGCCATGCTGGCGGCCCTGATCCTGCTGCCCGACGTGGTGATCCTGGCGCTGCCGCTGCGCCGCGAAGCCGGCATGCGCGCGCTGCAGGACCTGGCGCGCATGCGCCGGCCGGCCACCATCATCGTCCTGAGCAACTGTTCGATCCAGCCGATGCGCGATGCCTACCTGCAGGCCGGCGCGTCGTATTTCTTCGACAAGACGATGGAACTGGATGCGCTGCGCGGCGCGCTGCTGCAGCTCGCCGCCAGGAAGACCGCCGCGCAGCAGGCAGCGCCGCAGATTGACGTATCGACGCATTGACGTACCGACGGCAGCACCGGGAAACAGCGCAGTTGAATCGCGGCACGCCAGCCGGCATGCCGAAGGGATGAACGAGGCCACCATGTCACACCACCTGCAACAGGAAGCACCGCCGGCAGCCAGCGCTGCCATCCACGCCCCCCAGGTCCTGCGACTGCTGCGGCAGGAACCGCAGGCGCCGGCGGCGCCGGCCCCGTGCGCGGGCGCCAGCCACAAGGCTAGCTGCTCCAACTGCGCGATGCGCACCATCTGCCTGGGCAGCAAGCTGAACGACGCCGAGCGCATGCGGCTCGACACGGTGATCCACAACTGGCGCATGGTCAGGCGCGGCGAGGCCCTCTACCGCGCCGGCGATGCCTTCCAGAGCATCTACGCGCTGCGCTCGGGTTCGTTCAAGACCGTGGTGGCCCACGCCAACGGCTGCGAGCAGGTCAGCGGCTTCTTCCTCACCGGCGAGACGCTCGGGCTGGACGGCATCTGCACCGAGCAGCACGCCTGCGACGCCATCGCGCTCGAGGACAGCGCGGTCTGCGTGATCCCGTTCCACCTGCTCGAAGCGCTGTGCCGCGAAATGCGCTCGCTCCAGCAGCAGGTGCACCGCATGCTGAGCAGCGAGATCGTGCGCGAATCCGGCGTCATGCTGCTGCTGGCCAGCCTGTGCGCCGAGCAGCGCGTGGCGGCGTTCCTGCTCAATATCTCGGCGCGCCAGAAGGCGCGCGGCTACTCGCCGCGCGAACTCGCGCTGCGCATGACCCGCGAGGAAATCGGCAGCTACCTCGGCATGAAGCTGGAAACCGTCAGCCGGACCCTGTCGCGCTTCCAGCGCGACGGCCTGATCAGCGTGCACGGCAAGCGCATCAGCCTGCTGGACCTCGACGCGCTGGACCGCATCTAGCATCCCGCCCGGCGGCGGCCCCCGCCCCCTCTTGACCCCGGTCAAGCCGGCGCCCGGCCACCCGCCTAGCATGGAGACTCGGCCCGCCGGCACCGGCGGGCGCCACCCGGGAGAGCCGAGCATGGAATCCGAGGGACTCGCGCGGGCGCTGATGCGGCCCGCGGCCTACCCCCACCCCGTGGACAAGGTCACGCTGATCGAAACCCACATCTCGCAAGTCTTCCTGGCTGGTGCCTTCGCCTACAAGGTGCGCAAGCCGGTATGCCTGGACTTCGTCGATTTCCGCAGCCTGGCGGCGCGCCGCGCCGATTGCGAAACCGAGCTGCGGCTCAACCGGCGGCTGGCCGCGCCGCTGTACCTCGGCGTCGTGCCGATCGCCGCCGGCCCCGGGCCGCGCGAGGTCACGGTCGGCGGCGACGGCCCGGCGCTGGAATACGCCGTCAAGATGCGCCGCTTCCGCCAGCGCGACCTGCTGGCCACGATGGCCGAGGCCGACCAGTTGAGCGGCCCGCAGGTCGAGGCGCTGGGCCGCCAGCTCTCCGCCTTCCACCGCGCCGCCCCGGCGGCGGCCCCCGGCGGCGGCCACGGCACCCCGGCGCAGATCGGCGCGGTGATGGAACAGGCGCTGGCCGGGCTGGCCGCGCTCGCGCCGGAAGACGCCATGACGGCGCGGGTGGCGGCGCTGCTGCGCGAGCGGGCGGCGGCGCTGCGGGCCGCCTTCGGCAAGCGGCTGGCCAGCGGCCACGTCAGGGAATGCCACGGCGACCTGCATCTGGGCAACGTCGCGCTGATCGACGAGGTGCCGACGCCGTTCGACTGCCTGGAATTCGACGCCGGGCTGCGCTGGATCGACACCGCCAGCGACATCGCCTTCCTGTTCATGGACCTGCAGCACCACGGCCGGCAGGACCTGGCCTACCGGCTGCTCAACACCTACCTGGAATGCAGCGGCGACTACGCCGCGCTGGCCGTGCTGCCGTTCTACACCGCCATGCGCGCCGTGGTGCGCGCGCGCGTGCTGCTCGAGCGCGCGCGGCAGCGCGGCGCGGCCGGCGCCATCAGCGCCGAGGAAACCGCCAGGACGCGGCTGCTGTGCAAGGACCTGCTGGGGCTGGCCGCCTCCACGCTGACGCGCCGCCCGGGCGCCATCACCATCATGCACGGGCTGTCCGGCAGCGGCAAAAGCACGGTCTCCCGGCGCCTGGCGCTGGCCGGGGCGATGGTGCGGGTGCGCTCCGACGCCGAGCGCAAGCGCGCCGCGCGCCGCGCCGGCCCGCCCGGCGGCGAGCTTTACGCGCCCGGGCGCACCGCGCGCGTCTACCGGCGCATGCTGGCGATCTGCCGCCTGGGCAGCGGCGCGGGCTTTCCCATGATCGCCGACGCGACCTTCCTCGCGCGCGGCCAGCGGCAGCAGTTCGCCGCGCTGGCGGCGCGGCGCGGCGTGCCCTTCTCCATCGTCGACTGCGATGCCGACGTGGCCGTCCTGCGCGAGCGCATCGCGGCGCGGACGCGGCAGGGCGGCGATCCGTCCGACGCCACGCTGCAGGTGCTGGAAGGACAGCGGCGCACGCAGGAGCCGCTCGGCAGCGACGAATGGCGCCACGTGGTGCGGATCGGCGCCGGGACGCTGGCCTGACACGCCGGCGGCGCCGGCACGCTCCGTCACGCCGGCAGCACGCCGACACCTCCAGATCCAGAGATGGATGGAAATTGAAGGGTGGAAATTGAACCAGGCCCGCCGCGCGCGGGCCTGGCTGCGCTGGCTCAGGCTTCCTTGGGCGAGATCCACGCGGGGCGCTGCGCGCCGCCGCCCTGCCTGCCCGCGGCCTCGACCTGGTCGGCGAAGGTGCGCAAGGGCTGCTGCACCGTGCCGCTGACCACGTCGCTCTGGCGCAGCGCCAGCACCGGCGACGGCGGCGTCCTGCCCAGGCGGGCGATCTCTTCCGCGGCGTTGAACGCGCCCTGCCGCGACATCACGCAGATCACCGACGTATCGCAGCCCAGCGGCGCGCGCTCGCGCAGGAAGCTGCGCATCGGCGCGGCCAGCTTGCCGATCCAGACCGGCGCGACGATCACCAGCCGCCGGCAGTCGGCCGGCGCCGGCCCGCCGTAGCGATAGGCCACGCGGCGCAGCAGCAGGTTGTCGATCACGCAGCGCAGGTCGCCCGCCAGCCCGGCGCGGGTGGCCACGTCGCTGACTTCCGCGAGCGGCCAGCCGGTCAGCGCCGCCAGGTCTTCGGCGACCTGGCGCGCGGTGCCGGTGCGCGAGTAATAGACGATCTGGATGCCTTGCTCGTTGTCGTTCATCATGTCTCCCCGGCCATCTTGGCGTGGTTGGCTGCGTGGTTCGCTGCGTGGTTGCCTATTGCGCCGGCTTCGGCGCGTGCACCAGCAGCACCGGCAGGTGGCTCTGCCGCACCAGGCCCTCGGCCACGCTGCCCATCAGCAGCCGCTTGACGCCGCGGCGGCCGTGCGTGCCCACCACCAGCAGCTCGGCGCCGGCCTGCTCCGCCGCCTGCTCGATCGCGCTGGAGACGTCGCCGATCGCGAGCGGCTCGTCGATCATGATGGTCGAGCACTTGACCTTTGCCGCCGCGGCGAGGGCCTTGGCCTCGTCGAGCAGTTGCTGCCCGCCCTCGACCAGGCTGGAGCGCAGGTCCGTCAGGTCGACATAACCGACCTCGTAGCGCAGGTAGCTGTTGTCGATCACATGCACCACCACCAGTTCGGCGCCGGTCGCGCCGGCCACGCGCAGCGCCTCGTCCAGCGCCTGCATGGAGGATTCGCTGCCGTCCACGGCAACCAGGATCTTGCTGTACATCGTCTTCTCTCCCGCCGCGGTCGCTCCGCGGTCATCAAAGGGGGGAACATGGCCGCCCCTGCGGCAGCCCTGGTCCCGATGGTTCCAGTTTGTCCGCGCCGGCGCCGGCCATGTTGATGTGGATCATGCATTTCGCAGCTTTGCCGGCGCGCTCCGGGGGCTGCCCCGCCACCACGCGCCACCACGCGCCACCTTGATGCGGCGCAAGCGGCCGCGCGCGGCGTGGCCTAGCATGGAAACAGGATAATCCGGCCGGCGGCCGGCAAGGAGGCGGAGATGCAGCAGTGGATGCGAGCGATGGTGTTCGACGGCGGCGGCCCGGTCCTGCGCGCGGCGCGCGTGCCGGTGCCGGTGCCCGGGCCAGGCGAGGTGCGGATCGCCGTGACTGCCTGCGGCGTCTGCCGCACCGACCTGCACATCCTCGACGGCGAGCTGGCGCAGCCCAAGCCCGCGCTGATTCCGGGCCACGAGATCGTCGGCCGGGTCGAGTCCTGCGGCGCGGGCGTCACCGGCTTCGCCGCGGGCGACCGCGTGGGCGTGCCCTGGCTGGGCCGGACCTGCGGGCACTGCCCGTTCTGCGCGGCGCACCGCGAGAACCTGTGCGACGCGCCGCAGTTCACCGGCTACACGCGCGACGGCGGCTACGCCGAGTACGTGGTGGCCGACAGCCGCTATTGCTTCCGCATCCCGGACCGCTACGACGACGAGCACGCCGCGCCGCTGCTGTGCGCGGGCCTGATCGGCTATCGCACGCTGCGCATGGCCGGCGCGGCCCGGCGCATCGGCATCTACGGCTTCGGCGCGGCGGCCCACCTGGTGACGCAGATCGCGGTGGCGCAGCAGCGCGAGATCTACGCCTTCACGCGCCCCGGCGACGACGCCGCCAGCCGGCTGGCGCGCGCCACCGGCGCCTGCTGGACCGGCCCCAGCGACCAGCCGCCGCCGCGCCTGCTCGACGCCGCGCTGATCTTCGCGCCGGTCGGCGCGCTGGTGCCGCTGGCGCTGCAGGCAGTCGACAAGGGCGGCACGGTGGTCTGCGGCGGCATCCACATGAGCGACATCCCGGCCTTCGCGTACCGGCTGCTGTGGGAGGAGCGGTCCCTGGTCTCGGTGGCCAACCTCACGCGCGAGGACGGCGAGGCCCTGATGCGGATCGCGCAGGACACGCCGCTGCGCACTACCATCAAGGTCTATGCGCTGGAGCAGGCCAACGCCGCGCTGGCCGACCTGCGCGCGGGCACCCTCAGCGGCGCCGCGGTGCTGCGCATCGGCGCGGACGCGGCGGGCGCTTGATGTGCGTCAACCCCCGGACGGCGCCGGCCCTTATTCTCCAGGCAACGGCGCCCCCCGCGGGGAGGCTGCCCTTGTCACACGGCGAATACTGACGAACACAGCGGCTGCTCAGCCAGGAGAAACATCATCATGTACGACAAGATCTTGCTCGCGGTGGACGGCAGCCGCTCCTCGGACCTGGCCGTGAGCCAGGCCATCCTCTTCGCCAAGGCGACCGGCGGCGAAATCAAGGCGCTGTTCGTGGCCGACGACGCCGACGTGTTCTACTTCGCCGGCACCACCTACCCGTCCTGGCTGATGGACAGCATCCGCACGATGGGCGAGGAAACGCTGGCCGCGGCCGCCCGGCGCATGACGGAAGCCGGCGTGCGCCACGCCACCAAGCTGATCGAGAACCCGGTCTCGCCCGGCCTGATCGCCGAGACCATCGTCGGCGAGGCCAATAGCTGGGGCGCCGACCTGATCGTGATGGGCACGCACGGCCGCCGCGGCGTCAAGCGCATGGTCATGGGCAGCGTGGCCGAAGGCGTGGTGCGCGAAAGCAGCAAGCCCGTGCTGCTGATCCGCAGCGAAATCAAGGAATGAGGGCAGCGCACCGCACTGCCCCGCCACGCGGCCACGCCGGCACCGCCGCGATCCTGAAGGCGCCGCTGGTCGCTGCCCTGCTGGCCGCCGCGCTGGCGGCCTGGCATGCCGGCGCGCTGGCCACCGAGGCCGGGCTGTGGTTCGCCCAGGGCCGCCCCGTGGCCGAGGCGCAGCAGGCCGTCGACAGCCTTGCCGATGCCGCCGCCGACGGGCTCGAGCCGGACGACTACGGCGCCGCCGCGCTGCGCCGCGCCCTCGCGCAGGCGCAGGACGGGCCGCCGCTGGCGCCGGACGCCGCGGCCGGCCTCGACCGGGCGCTGACGGCGGCGATGGAGCGCTACCTGGCCGACCTGCACGGCGGCCGCATCGACCCGCGCCAGATCCACGAGAATTTCTCCGGCGCGGCCGACGCCCGCTTCGACGCCGCCGCCTACCTGCGCGCCGCCGTCGCCGCGCACCGCCTGCCCGAGGCGGTGCGGCAGGCGGCGCCCTCGTTCCCGCTCTACGGCGCCCTGCGCGACGCGCTGGCCCGCTACCGCGCGCTGGCCGCCGGCCCTGCCTGGCAGGCGCCGCTGCCGCCGCTGCCGGCGCGCAAGCTGGCGCCGGGCGCGCCCTACGCCGGCGCGCCGGCGCTGGCGCAGCGCCTGGCCGCGCTGGGCGACCTGCCCGCCGGCCAGCCCGCCGGCGCGGCGCCCGCGCGCTACGAAGGCGCGCTGGTGGACGGCGTCAAGGCCTTCCAGTCGCGCCACGGACTGGACCCGGACGGCGTGATCGGCGCGGGGACGTTCGCGCAGCTGAACACGCCGCCGGCCGGCCGCGTGCGCCAGATCGAGCTCACGCTGGAGCGCCTGCGCTGGACGCCGCTGCTGGACGGCCCGCGCATGATCGTGGTCAACGTGCCGGAGTTCGTGCTGCGCGCCTACGAGGTGGAGGACGGCGGCGTGCGGGTCAGGGCCGAGATGAAGGTCATCGTCGGCAAGGCGCTCGACACGCGCACGCCGCTGTTCAAGGAGGACATGCGCTTCATCGAGTTCAGCCCCTACTGGAACATTCCGCCGTCCATCGCGCGCGCGGAGACCCTGCCCCGGCTGCGCCGCGACCCCGCCTATTTCACGCGGCAGGGGCTGGAGTTCGTCGGCGGCGACGGCAAGGTCTCGGCGGTGCTGTCGGCGGCGAACCTCGACGCCGCGCAGCGCGGGCAGATGCGCATACGGCAGCGCCCCGGGCCGCTCAACGCGCTCGGCGACATCAAGTTCATCTTCCCCAACAACGACAACATCTACCTGCACCACACGCCGGCGCCGCAACTGTTCACGCGCGACCGCCGCGACTTCAGCCACGGCTGCATCCGCGTGGAAGACCCGGTGGCGCTGGCCGGCTTCGTCCTGCGCGACATGCCCGGCTGGAACGAGGCGCGCATCCGCCAGGCGATGGACAAGGGCCAGTCGAGCACGCTGCGGCTGCAGGAACCGCTGCCCGTGGTGCTCGCCTACGGCACCGCCATCGTCAAGGCCGACGGGCGTGTATATTTCTTCAACGACATCTACGGGCTCGACGGCCTGCTGGACCGGGCCCTGCGGCAACATTCGGCCAGCCGGCGCGCGGGCAGCGCTGCCGGCGCGCCCGCCCAGGCCGCGCCCTGACGCCAGGAGGAAACACCCGATGCCCAAGCCGATGCCCAAGCCCTTCCCCCGCCGCGCCTTCCTGTCGCGCTCGGCGCAACTGGCGCTGGCCGGCGCCGCGCTGCCGCTGGCGGCGCGCCCCGCCTTCGCCTCGCTGGCGGCCTTGCCGGACGCGCGCAGCCTGTCGTTCGACCACACCCACACCGGCGAGCGCATCGCGCTGGTGTTCGCCGTGGGCGACCAGTTCGTGCCCGAGTCGCTGGCCGCGCTCAACCACTTCCTGCGCGACCACTACAGCGGACAGGCCGGCGTCATCGACCCGCAGCTGTTCACGCTGCTCTACCGCCTGCGCCGCACGCTCGACAGCGACAGCCCGTTCCAGGTGATCTCCGGCTACCGCAGCCCGGCCACCAACGCGCGGCTGCGCAAGACGCGCGGCGGCGGCGTGGCCAGCCACAGCCTGCACATGGACGGCAAGGCCATCGACATCCGCCTGGCCGGCGTGCCGCTGGCCGACCTGCGCGACGCGGCGCTGTCCCTGCGCGGCGGCGGCGTGGGCTTCTATCCGCACGAGCAGTTCGTGCACGCCGACACCGGGCGCGTGCGCGACTGGTAGCGGCCCGGAGGATAGGCATTCCGGGCGGGATAACGGCGGGCGGCCTCAGCCGCGCCGCCGCAGCGTCTCGGACGGCTTCTCGCCGAACGCCTTGCGGTAGTCCACGGCGAACTGTCCCAGGTGCGCAAAGCCCCAGCGCAGCGCGGCCCCGGTCACGGTCTCGCCGCCATCCGCGTCGAGCAGGACGCGCCTGACGCGCTGCAATCGCACCGCCTTCAGGAACTGCATCACGCCGATGCCGCGCCAGTCGTGGAAGACCCGCTGCAAGGTGCGCACGCTGCACTGCGCCGCGCCGGCCACCGCCAGCAAGGTCAGCGGCTGGTCCGCGTGCGCCTCGATGAACGCGACCGCGCGGCGCAGGCAGGCCGGGCTGACGCCGCCCGCGGGCGATGCTTCCGTGCCGCGCAGCGCGTCCTGCTCGAACAGCAGGTCCAGGATCAGCAGCTCCTCCGCCCGCGGCAGCAGCATGGCCCGCAGCGGCGGCGGCGCGTCCGGGTGCAGCGCCTGCTTGAGCCCCTGCAGCAGCGCCAGCCAGCGCGCCACCTGCGCGCGCCGCACCAGCGCCTGCGGGCGCAGGGCGAACCGCGCGCCGCCGCGGCCGGACAGCGCCCGGCCGACCGCGGCCACGCGCCCGATGTCGATGCGCGCGACCAGCTGCACGTTGTCCGCGCTGTACCGGTAGCGCGAAGCGACCCCGGGCGGCACCACCACCACGCCCGCCGCGCCACTGTGGCGAAACCCGCCGGCCTCGATGTCCGCGTGCCCCGCGACGGTGGCCAGGACCAGCGCGAAATCGGGGAACACCTCCGGCTCGATCGCGATCTCCCGGCCATAGGCAAAGCGCGACAGGCCGACCTGCGCGCCCGGCAGGTTGTGCATGCTGGCGGGATGCCGGCTGGCGCCGCCGGCGCGGTAGCGGTACGGGCAGTAGACCCGCCCGATCTCGTCGCGCGCCAGGCCGAGATCGCCGGACTCGAACAGCCTGGCCGACTCGGGCATCTCGGCGGCATGCCAGTCCGGCGCGGAGGCCGCCGCGTCGAAGGCGGTGCCGGGTACGGTAGCGGGTTCCATCCGATGTCTTCCTCCTCGATCGCGCGCCATGCCCGCGGGATAACCCTCGGGCAAGGGTGCCGCGCCACAGTAACGGCGCTGCGCCGATAGCCGTGGCGCCGGATCGATAGCGCCGCGGCCCGCCCCGCGCCGATGATCTGCCCACGCGGTGCGCCGCGGCCGCGCCGGCCAGCCGGCCAGCCAGAGCCGGGGCCAATGGCCGCAGTATCGCACCGCCGCCACCAGGAGACATCATGAGCACCCCCGCTTTCTACGAAGCCACCGCCGCCGTCACCCGCGCCCGAGGCGCCCCCTTCGTGCTGGAACCGGTCCGCCTGCGCGCGCCGCGCGGCAACGAAGTGCTGGTGCGCATCGTCGCCACCGGCATGTGCCACACCGACATGATCGTGCGCGACCAGTTCTACCCGGTGCCGCTGCCGGCCGTGCTCGGCCACGAAGGCGCGGGCGTGGTCGCCGCCGTGGGGCCGCGGGTCGAGCGCCTCGCCATCGGCGACCACGTGGTGCTGACCTATGGCGCCTGCGGGCACTGCCCGTCCTGCGGCGGCGGCCACGCGGCCTATTGCGATGCGTTCTACGCGCGCAACTTCGGCGGCGCCGGCCCGCACGGCGACTGCGCCATCGAAGACGCGCACGGCCAGCCCGTCCACGACCACTTCTTCGCCCAGTCGTCGTTCGCCACCTACGCCCTGAGCCGCGAAGGCAGCGCCATCAAGGTGCCGCGGGAAGCGCCGCTGGAACTGCTGGGGCCGCTCGGCTGCGGCATCCAGACCGGCGCCGGCGCCGTCATCAACGCGCTCGCGGTGCGCCCCGGCAGCAGCTTCGCCGCGCTCGGCGCCGGCGCGGTCGGGCTCTCGGCCGTGCTCGCGGCGCGCGCCGCGGGCGCCGCCACCATCGTCGCCGTCGACGTGGTGCCCGCCCGGCTGGCGCTGGCCCGCGCGCTGGGCGCCACCCACACCGTCGACAGCCGCGCGGGCGACCTCGCCGAGGCCGTGCGGCAGGCCACCGGCGGCGGCGCCGACTACGCGCTGGAATCCACCGGCCGCCCGGAAGTGCTGCGCCAGGGCGTGGCCGCGCTGGGCCGCCTCGGCACGCTCGGCGTGGTGGGCGCCTCGCCGCTGGGCACCGCGGCGGACTTCGACGTCAACGACCTGCTGATCGCCGGCAAGCGCATCCAGGGCATCTGCGAAGGCGACAGCGTGCCGCAGCGGTTCATTCCCGACCTCGTGAGGCTCTACCTGCAGGGCCGCTTCCCGTTCGACAAGCTGGTGAAGTTCTACCCGTTCGAGCAGATCAACCAGGCCGCCGCGGACAGCGAGAAGGGCCTGACGCTGAAGCCGGTCCTGCGCATCGGCCGCTGACCCCTCCCCGTCCCGACCGGACTCAGACCGAAATCAGATTGCACTCCGACACCATGAACACCTATCACGCCCACATCGGCGGCCGCCCGTTCGCGGCCGAGGCCGGCGCCATCATGACCACCTTCGCCGCCACCAATGCCGCCACCGGCGCGCACCTGGCCGACATCGCGCGCTGCGGCGCCGCCGAGATCGACGCCGCCGTCGCGGCCGCGCGGCGCGCGCTGCCGGCCTGGAAGGCCACCACCTACGAAACGCGCTCGGCGCTGCTCAACCGCCTGGCCGACGCGCTCGAGGCGCAGGCACCGCGCCTGGCGCGCATCGACGCGCAGGACATCGGCCGCCGCCTCGCCGAGACGCTGATCGACTACCAGATCGCCGTGGCCCAGTACCGCTATTTCGCCGGCGCCATCCTCACCCACGAAGGCCACGGCCGGCCGATCCCCGACGGCTACCTGATCGCCAAGCGCGAGCCCATCGGCGTGGTCGGCCAGATCATTCCGTGGAACGTGCCCGCCATCATGGTGGCGCTCAAGGTGGCGCCGGCGCTCGCCGCCGGCAACACCATCGTGCTCAAGCCGGACGAGAACGCCTCGCTCTCCACGCTGGAATTCGCCGCGATCGCCGCGCGCATCTTCCCGCCCGGCGTGGTCAACGTGGTTCCCGGCTTCGGCGAGGAAGCCGGCGCCGCGCTGACGCGCCACCCCGGCGTCGCCAAGCTGGCCTTCACCGGCAGCGCCGAGGTCGGGCGCATCATCGGCCATGCCGGCGCCGAGCGGCTGGTGCCGGTCTCGCTGGAACTCGGCGGCAAGAGCCCGAACATCGTGTTCCCCGACATCGAGGACATCGGCGCGGTGGTCGACAACGCGCTGTTCGCCGCCATGTACTGCAACGGGCAGTCCTGCCTGGCCGGCACGCGGCTGTTCGTTCACGACGACATCTACCGGCCCTTCACCGAAGCGCTGGCCGGCGCGGCCGCGCGCATCCGGGTCGGCGACCCGCTGGCGGCGGACACGCGGCTAAGCTGCCTGGTCTCGGAACGGCAGGGAGCGCGGGTGCTGGACTACATCGGCCTGGGCAAGGCCGAAGGCGCGCGGCTGCTGGCCGGCGGCGAACGCGTGCGGGTGCCCGGGTGCGAGGCCGGCTGCTTCGTCCGGCCGACCATATTCGAGGCGCGCAACGACATGCGCATCGCCCAGGAAGAGATTTTCGGGCCGGTCCTCAGCGTGATCCGCTGGCGCGACCACGACGCGATGCTGCGCGAAGCCAACGACGTGCGCTACGGACTGGCTGCCGGCATCTACACCGCCGGCCTCGAGAACGCCATGCGCACCGCCGACGCGCTCGAAGCCGGCTCGGTGTGGATCAACCACTATTTCAACCTCAACAGCGGCTCGCCCTTCGGCGGCGTGAAGGAAAGCGGGATCGGCCGCGAGCATTGCCACGAGACGCTGAACCTGTACTCGCACGTCAAGTCGATCACCGTGCAGAACAGGGTGTCGGCGCCGCAGTTCGTGCCGCCGGGGCAGGTGTGAGTCGGGCGCGATGCGTCAGGCGTGAGCCGCGCATGAACAGCGCATGAGCCGCGCGGGCCCGCAAAGGCCCGCGCGGCTGCGCGCCCGCGCCGCGCTCAGGCGCCGTCGGCGGGCGGCGGCGTGTCCGCCGCCGCGTTGTCGTTCTGCGCGGGCGCCGGCGCGACCGCGGCGGCGGCGACTTCCTTGCCGCCATCCTTGCCGCTGTCCTTGCCACCGCCCTTGCGGCCGCCGCGCCCGGGCGCGCGCCGCGCCCCCTGGCGCCGCGCCCGCGCGGCCTGGTCCGCGCTCACGCTGCCGACCGGGTTGCCCTGCAGGTCGACACGCGCCGCGCCCTCCACCAGGCACGCCCAATAGCGGCTGCCCTGGCACCACGCGGCAATCGCCTGCTGCAACTGCTCGCGGGTCAGGCCCAGCGTGTCGAGCTGCAGCGCGGCATCGTCGAGAATGCCCTGCTTGAGCGGCAGCTTGGGCGCGGGATTCTTGGGAAACGCCCGCGGGAAGTGCCTTTGCAGGCGCCAGATCGATTCGACCACCGGGTCGACCGGCTCCTTCTTCTCCGGCCGCCGGGGCGAGGCCTTCCGCTTGTCCGCCTTGTCCGCCCTGGCCTCTTTGCCCTGCCGGGCCTCTTTAGCCTGCGCCGCCAGTTGCTGCTTCAACGCGGCAAGTTGTTCAAAACCCATAGTGCATCCGCTTCAAGAAAGTTATTCGTGCCGGGTGGCAACCATCCCGCCAGCCATCTCCCCGGCGCTGGCCCGGAAGATGGCGGAAAGACCCGCCATCCAGGCCATCGGGGCCGGACCGGGGCAGCGGCAACCCCACAGTCTAGCAATCCTGGCGGCTGCCGGCTTGAATCATGTTGCTTCGGGGATGGGTGAAGGGTAGTCGGGCGGCGCGGAACATGCCAATTGCCGATGCCCTCCGGCGCCGGTTCGGGCCGGCATTTGCGCGAGGATTCGAGCGAAGGAGAAGGTTTGCTCCCCTCTCCCGCAGCGTGTGAGAGGGGCCGGGGGAAAGGGCCAGCGCCCGCGCGCGGCACAGGCGGTCACTGTCGCTTCGTGGCGGCGCCGCCCCTCTCCCCCTGCCTCGCTCCCGCACGCGGGAGCGAGGCGACAACACGCATCAGGCTGATTTCCGCCGGCAGGCCACGTCACCCGCCACGGCCATCAACCGGCCGTCAGGCTCAGAAATCCAGCCCACCCGGCGCGCCGCCCGGCAGCGCGGGCGCGGCGTCGGCCTTGGGCAGTTCGATCACCGCCGCGTCCGTGGTCAGGATCAGGCCGGCCACCGAGGCGGCGTTCTGCAGCGCGGTGCGCGTGACCTTGGTCGGGTCGACCACGCCGCCTTCCACGAGGTCGCCGTATTCGCCGGTGGCCGCGTTGTAGCCGAAGTTGCCCGAGCCCTCCTCCACGCGCGCCACGATCACGCTGGCTTCCTCGCCGGCGTTGGTGACGATCTGGCGCAGCGGCTCTTCCAGCGCGCGCAGCACGATCTTGATGCCGGCCTGCTGGTCCGGGTTGGCGCCGGTCACGCCCTTGACGGCCTGGCGCGCGCGGATCAGCGCCACGCCGCCGCCGGCCACGATGCCTTCTTCCACCGCGGCGCGGGTGGCGTGCAGCGCGTCTTCGACGCGCGCCTTCTTTTCCTTGACCTCGACCTCGGTGGCGCCGCCGACCTTGAGCACGGCCACGCCGCCGGCCAGCTTGGCCACGCGCTCCTGCAGCTTCTCGCGGTCGTAGTCGGAGGTGGCCTCGTCGATCTGGGTGCGGATGCGCTTGACGCGCGCCTGGATCTGCGCGGCGTCGCCGGCGCCGTCGATGATGGTGGTGTTTTCCTTGCCGATCTCCACGCGCGCGGCCTGGCCCAGTTCTTCCAGCGTGGCCTTCTCCAGCGACAGGCCGACTTCCTCTGCCACCACCTGGCCGCGGGTGAGGATGGCGATGTCCTCCAGCAGCGCCTTGCGGCGGTCGCCGAAGCCCGGCGCCTTGACGGCGGCGGCCTTCAGGATGCCGCGGATGTTGTTGACCACCAGCGTGGCCAGCGCCTCGCCGTCGACGTCCTCGGCAATGATCAGCAGCGGGCGGCCGGACTTGGCCACCTGCTCCAGCACCGGCAGCAGGTCGCGGATGCTGGAGATCTTCTTGTCCACCAGCAGCAGGAACGGCTGCTCCAGCACCACCACCTGCTTGTCGGGGTTGTTGATGAAGTACGGCGACAGGTAGCCGCGGTCGAACTGCATGCCTTCCACCACTTCGAGCTCGTCGCCGAGCGACTTGCCGTCTTCCACGGTGATCACGCCTTCCTTGCCGACGCGGTCGATGGCCTCGGCGATGCGCTCGCCGATGGCGCTCTCGCCGTTGGCCGAGATGGTGCCCACCTGCGCGATCTCGCGGCTGGTGGTGGTCGGCTTGCTGATGCGGCGCAGCTCCTCGATGGCCACCGCCACGGCCTTGTCGATGCCGCGCTTCAGGTCCTGCGGATTCAGGCCCGCCGCCACGTACTTGACGCCCTCGCGCACGATGGCCTGGGCCAGCACGGTGGCGGTGGTGGTGCCGTCGCCGGCGTTGTCGCTGGTGCGCGAGGCCACTTCCTTGACCAGTTGCGCGCCGACGTTCTGCAGCTTGTCCTGCAGCTCGATCTCCTTGGCCACGGACACGCCGTCCTTGGTCACGGTGGGGCTGCCGAAGCTGCGCTCCAGCACCACGTTGCGGCCCTTGGGACCGAGCGTGACCTTGACTGCGTTGGCGAGGATGTTGACGCCTTCCACCACCTTCGCGCGCGCCACGTCGCTGAACACTACGTCTTTCGCTGCCATTGCTGTTGTTCCTGTGTCGTTGTCTGTTGGTCGGATTACGGTGCGGCGGCGCGTCAGCGCTCGACCACGGCGACGATGTCTTCCTCGCGCAGCACCAGCAGTTCCTCGCCGTCCACCTTGACGCCCTGCCCGGCGTACTTGCCGAACAGCACGCGGTCGCCCACGCGCAGGTCGGGCGCGATGCGCTCGCCGGCCTCGTTGCGGCGGCCCGGGCCGACCGCGATCACTTCGCCCTGGTCGGGCTTCTCGGCGGCGCTGTCGGGAATCACGATGCCGGACGCGGTGCGGGTTTCGTTGTCGGACCGCTTGACGAGAACGCGGTCATGCAGGGGACGAAGGCTCATGCTGGCTCCTGGATGGGAAAGGGATTCGGGCCGGGGCGGCGCTGCGCCGTCGATGCGATTCAGCGCGTTTCAGCGCGCGTCAGCACGGTCGATCAGCACTCGGCACCGGCGAGTGCCAAGTATAGAAACGCGCCCCCGCGCCCTCCAACTGCTTGTTTCGCATTTCCTTATCAGGGGCGCCAAGGAGGCACCAAGGGAGCGCAAGGAAGCGCGCCCGCGCTCAGAGATCGAAATGGCAGGCCACGCGGTGCGCGGCGCCGGCCGGCCGCAGCGCCGGCTGCTGCTCGCGGCAGCGCGGCGCGGCATGCGGGCAGCGCGCCTGGAAACGGCAGCCTTGCGGCAGCGCGATCGGCGACGGGATCTCCGCCATCGCGTCGCCCTGCGTGCCGCTTTCCACGCGGCTTTCGCTGGACGCCATCAGCGCCCGCGTATAGGGATGCCGGGGATGGCGGATGATGTCGTCGCGGCTGCCCAGCTCCACGAACTCGCCCAGGTACAGCACGCCGATCCGGCTGCTCATGTAGGCCACCACGGCGAGGTCGTGCGAGATCAGCACATAGGTCAGCCCCTGCTGCTGCTGGATGTCCTTGAGCAGGTTGAGGATCTGCGCCTGGATGGAGACGTCGAGCGCCGACACCGGCTCGTCCAGCACCAGCGCGCGCGGCGCCAGGCCCAGCGCCCGCGCGATCGCCACGCGCTGGCGCTGGCCGCCGCTGAGCTCGTTGGGAAAGCGCTGCGCCAGCGTCGGCGCCAGGCCGACGGACTGCAGCAGCGCGGCCACGCGCGCGGCCAGCGCCGGCCCCTTCGCCAGGCCGTGGATGCGCATGGGCTCGGACACGATGTCGCCGATCCGCATCAGCGGGTTGAGCGATGCATAGGGGTCCTGCAGCACCGGCTGCACCAGCCGGTGGAAGGCCTTGCGCTCGCGCGCCGTGCGCGTGGACAGCGGCTTGCCGTCCACGTGCAGCCGGCCGCCGCTGGGCGGCTCGGCCGCCAGCAGCAGGCGCGCCAGCGTGCTCTTGCCCGAGCCGGACTCGCCCACCAGCCCGAAGGTGCTGCCGGCGGCCACCTCGAAATCGACGCCGGCCACGGCATGCAGGGTCTTGCCCTTGCCGAACAGGCCCTTGCGTACCTGGTACTGCTTGCGCAGGTCTTCCGCGCGGATGAATGCGGTGGCTGCGCTCATGCGACCTTCTGCCTGGCGGGAGGAACGGAAACGGGCTGCGCCACGGCGTCGGCGCCCGCGCGGGCGGACTCCACGCGCTGCGCGGTGTGCCAGCAGGCCACGCGGCGCCGGCCGCCGCCGTCGCCACCGTCATCATCGTCGCCACCCCACTCGAACCAGTTCGGGTAGGCGGCGTGGCAGCGCGCCGCGGCCTCGGGGCAGCGCGCCGCGAAGCGGCAGCCGGGGGCCCAGTCGCGCGGCAGCGGCGGCGTGCCCGGGATGGTCCGCAGCGGCGCGTCGCAGTCGGACAGCGACGGGATCGCGCGCAGCAGGCCTTCGGTGTACGGATGCACGGGATGCGCGAACACCTCGGCGATGGGACCCTGCTCGACGATGCGGCCCGCGTACATGATGGCCACGTCGTCGCAGAACTGCGCGGCCAGCTGCAGGTCGTGCGTGATGAACACGATGGTCATGTCGCGCGTGGCCTGCAGCTCCTTGAGCAGGCCCAGGATCTGCATCTGCACGGTCACGTCGAGCGCCGTGGTGGGCTCGTCGCAGATCAGCAGGTCCGGCGAGCAGGCGATGTTGATGGCGATGGACACGCGCTGGCGCATGCCGCCGCTGAACTGGAACGGATAGCTGTCGAGCCGCTCGGCGGCGGCGGGAATCCGCACCGCCTCCAGCGCCTGGATGCTCAGGCGGCGCAGCTCGCGGCGGTCGGTGACGCCGTGGTGCCAGCGGAACACCTCGCCGACCTGCTCGCCGATGGTCAGCAGCGGGTTGAGCGAGGTCATGGCGTCCTGCAGCACCATGCCGATCTGCCGGCCGCGCACCTTGCGCAATTCGCGCGCGGGCAGGCGCAGCAGGTCGCGGCCCTTGAACAGCACCTCGCCGCCGACCACCTTGCCGTTGGCCGGCAGCAGGCCGAGCATGGAGGCGCAGGTCATGCTCTTGCCCGAGCCGGACTCGCCCACCAGCGCCAGCACCCTGCCCTTGCGCACCGCCAGGCTGACCTGGTCGACCGCGGTGATGGTGCCGTTGCGGGTAATCAGTTGCGTGGCCAGGCCACGCGCTTCGAGCAGGATGTCCATGCGTTCCCCGTTCACCAGGTCTGCGGAATGACGGGGTTGAGCTTGCCGCGCAGCGCATCCCCCAGCAGATTGACGGCCAGCACGGTGACGATCAGCACCGCGCCCGGCATCACGCAGACCCACCACGCGGTGCTCAGCTGGCCGCGGCCTTCGGCGATCATCGAGCCCCACGAGGCCGCGGGCGGCTGCACGCCCAGCCCCAGGAAGCTCATGGTGGCCTCGAGAATGATCACGCTGCCGATGTCCAGCGTGGCCAGCACCACGAAGATGCCGGCGATGCCGGGCACGATGTGCCGCAGCATCACCCACGCCGGGCCGGCGCCGGCCAGCCGCACCAGCAGCACGTACTCGCGCGACTTCAGCGACAGCACCTCGCCGCGCGTGATGCGGGCGAAGCGCGCCCAGTTGGCCAGCGTCAGCACCACCACCAGGTTGCTCATGTTGACGCCGATCACGCCGGCCAGCACCAGCGCCAGGATCACCGCCGGGAACGCCAGCTGCATGTCGGTCAGACGCATGATGAAGGCATCGGCCACGCCGCCCAGGTAGCCGGCGACCACGCCGAGCAGCGTGCCGAGCACGCCCGCCAGCGTGACCACGATCAGCGCGATCGCCAGCGACACGCGCGCACCGTGGATCACGCGCGAGAGGATGTCGCGGCCGAGCTGGTCGGTGCCCATCCAGTGCGCCAGCGACGGCGGCTGGAAGGTGTCGGCAAGCGCGATGGCCACCGGGTCGAACGGCGACAGCCACTCGGCCAGCACGGCGCAGGCGCACACCGCCAGCACCACGGCGAGCGCGGCCCAGCGCTGCGCGCGCGCCAGCCGCCGGCGGGAGCGCGCCTGCGTGGCGGCGGGCAGCGCGGGCTCGGCCGGTATTTCGCGGACGGTTTTTCCGGCGGTCTGGCCAATGACAGGCCGCATGGCGGCGCGGACGGTATCAGGCATAGCGGATGCGGGGATCGATCACGGCGTAGAGCAGGTCCACCGCGAGGTTGACCGCGGCGAACACCAGCGCGGCCACCGTCACGGCAGCCTGCACGACCGTGTAGTCGAGATTGTTGATGGAATCGAGCAGCAGTTGCCCCACGCCGGGCCAGGCGAACACCACCTCCACGGAGACGGCGCCGCCGAGCAGCACGCCGAACTGCAGCGAGACGAAGGTGATCACCGGCAGGATGGCGTTGCGCAGCGCGTGGCGCAGCACGATCACGTGCTCGGGCACGCCCTTGATGCGGGCGAACTTCACGTACTCCGAATGCAGCACCGTGGTCATGCTCGACAGCGTCAGCCGCGCCACGCCGGCCGCCGCGTACCAGCCCAGCGCCAGCATCGGCAGGACCAAGTGCGAGACGGTGCCGTAGCCGCCGGTCGGGAACCAGCCGAACTGCAGCGAGAACACCTTGACGAACACCAGGCTGAAGAAGAACGGCGGCGCCGCCTGCCCGAGCACGGTGAAGATGCGCGCGCACTGGTCCGCCACGCCGTCCGGCCACAGCGCCGACGCCACCCCCAGCGGCAGGCCGATCAGCACCGCCACGGCCAGCGCCGCCACCGCCAGCAGCAGCGTGGGCAGCAGCGCCTGCGCCACCACGCCCAGCGCCGGGCGCGAGAAGCGGTACGAGGTGCCGAAATCGCCGTGCGCCAGGTCCGCCACGAAGCTGGCGAACTGCACCGGCAGCGGGAGGTCCAGCCCCATCTGCTCGCGCAGCACCTGGCGGTCGGCCTCGGTGGCTTCCGGCGGCAGCATCAGGTGGGTCGGGTCGCCGATGGCGCGCACCACCGTGAAGATCACGGCGATGACCAGGAAGACCGTCAGCGCCGACTGGCCGATGCGCCTGAGAAGGTAGTTCAGCATCGCAGCTCCCGGCCTATTTCCAGGCCACCTCGCGGAAGTTCAGGCTCCAGCCCGCGACCTGCGGCTTCCAGCCGAGCTGCGGGTCCTGCACGTAGAGCACCTTGGGCTCGGCCAGCAGCACGGCCTGCCCGTCGTCGCGCGCGATCTGCAGCACCTGCCGGAAGATCGCGTCGCGCCGGGCGCGCTCGGACTCGCCGTCCACCTGCGCCACCAGCTTCTCCACTTCCGGGTTGGTGTAGTCCGACCACGTGCCGTCCTTGATGGCGGCGCCGCCGATCACGTGGATCGGGTCGTAGATGGCGTTGCCGAAGCCCATCACCACCAGCGGCCCGCTCTGGTGCGTGTTGTTGAGCCGGTTGTAGGCGATCGAGTCGATCACCTTGATCTGCGTGCGCACGCCGACCTGGCCCCAGTAGGCGGCCAGCGTCTCGCAGATCGCGCGCGGCTGGTTGCTCGGGCAGGTCAGGCTGGTGTCGAAGCCCTTGGCGTAGCCGGCCTGCGCCAGCAGCTGGCGGGCGCGGGCGGCGTCGAACTCGAACGGCTTGAGCGCCGGGTTGCTGCCATACGGGTAGCTCGACGGAATCAGCGCGTTGAGCTCGGCCGCCTGCCCGCGCAGCACGCTGGCGATCAGGGCCTTCTTGTCGACAGCGTAGTTCAGCGCCAGCCGCACCTCGCGCTTCGACAGCGGCGAGGCCGGGTCGCTGGCGTAGATGCGGATGTGCAGCGGGCTGCCGCCGTCCACCACCTCGGCCGCCAGGCCCTTGTTGGCCGCGAGGCGCTCCAGGTCGGTGGGCGCGACCTCGGTGGCCAGGTCGATCTCGCCGGCCAGCAGCGCGCTGGCGCGGCTGCTGGGCTCGGGGATGACCTTGTAGACCAGCCGCGCCACGCCGGGCTTCTTGCCCCAGAAGCCGTCGAAGCGCTCGAACACCAGCTCGCGCCCGACCTGGTTCTGCACGATCTTCCACGGCCCGGTGCCCACCGGCGCCTGGCCGAAGGCCTCGGCGTTCGGCAGGCCCTGCACGTACTTGCGCGGCACCACGTAGAGATAGCCGGCCAGCTTGTTGAGGAAGGCGCCGTCCTTTTTCTTGAGCCGGAACACCACGGTGTGCGCGTCCTTGACCGTGGTGGATTCCACCACCGGCGCGAAGAACGGCCGGCGCGTGCTCTTGCTCTCGGGCTGCAGCACGCGGTCCATCGAGAACTTCACGTCGTCGGCGGTAAACGCGTCGCCGTTGTGGAACTTCACGCCGGTGCGCAGGCGGAAGGTCCACACCAGGCCGTCGGCGCTGATCTCGTAGCCGGTGGCCAGGCGCGGCTCCAGGTTGCCCTGGCGGTCGAAGCCGTACAGCGAATCGAAGGCGTTCCACGCGTACTTGGCCGACTCGATGCTGGGCGGGATCAGCGGGTCGAGGTTGGCCGGCAGCGCCGTGATGGCCACCACCACGGTCTGCCGGTCGACGGCGGGCTTGCCGTTGATGGCTGATGCGGGCGTGGCGAAGCCCCACGCCAGCGCGGCGGCCACGCTGGCGGCCAGGGCCGCCTTGCGGCGGCGGATGTTGCGAGTGTCTTGGGTCATGGCGGATTTCATTTCCACGTCACCTGCCGGAAGTTGAAGCTCCAGCCGGCGACCTGCGGCGACCACTGCAAGGCAGAGTCGGCCACGTAGTTGAGTTGCGGCTCGGCGATCAGCACGGCCTGGCCGTCGTCGCGCGCGAGCTTGAGCAGGCGGTTGAAGATCTCGGTGCGGCGCGCCGGATCGTTGACGCCCTCCACCTCGTCGACCAGCGCCTGCACGGCCGGGTTGTCGTAGTCGGCCCAGGTGCCGTCCCTGGCGATCGAGCCGCCCACCACGTGGATGGGGTCGTAGATGGCATTGCCGAAGTGCGACAGGAACAGCGGGCCGCTCTGGTGCGTGTTGTTGAGGCGGTTGGACGCGGTGGACTCGATCAGCCGGATCTGCGCCTTCACGCCGACCTGCGCCCAGTAGGCGGCGATGGCCTCGCAGAAGGCCCGCTCGAAGGTCGGCGTGGTGCACATCAGGCTGGTGGAAAAGCCCTGCGGATAACCCGCCTCGGCCAGCAACCTGCGCGCCAGCGCCGGGTCGTAGGCGAACGGCTTGAGGCCCTTGTTGGGATCGGTCGGGTAGCTGTCCGGGATGTGCGAGCGCAGCGGCGCGGCGCGCCCGCGGAACACGTTCTTGATCAGCGCGTCCTTGTCGATGGCGTAGTTCAGCGCCAGCCGCACCTGCGGCTTGGACAGCGGCGTCTTCGGATCGTTGGCGTACACGCGCACGAACACCGGGCTGCCGCCCGGCACGGACAGGCTGCGCAGGCCCGGGTTGGCCTGCAGGCGCTCCACCTCGGTCGGCGCGATGTCGGTGGCGAGGTCGATCTCGCCGGCCAGCAGCGCGTTGACGCGGCTGCTGGCCTCGGGCACGAAGCGGTAGACGATGCGGTTGACCTTGGGCGCCTCGCCCCAGAACTGCGCGAAGCGCTGCAGCTCCAGCGACTGGCCGATCTGGTATGACACCACGCGGTACGGGCCGGTGCCGACCGGCTGCCGCGCGAACGCCTCGGGCGAGCCCAGGCCGCGCGTGTAGGCCTCGGGCACCACGTACAGGTAGCCGGCCACCTTGTTGAGAAAGGCGCCGTCCTTCCGGCGCAGGCGGATCACCACGGTGCCGTCGTCGGGCGCCTGCACGCTCTCCACCGCGTTGACGAAGAACGGCCGGCGCGTGCTCTTGGTGGCCGGGTCGAGGATGCGCTCCAGCGAATACTTCACGTCGCGCGCGCTCAGGCTGTCGCCGTTGTGGAACCTGACGCCCTTGCGGATGGTGAAGGTAAACACCAGTCCGTCCTCGCTGATCTTGTACGCGGTGGCCAGGCGCGGCTCCAGGTTGCCCTTGACGTCGAAGCCGTAGGGCGTGTCGAACACGTTCCAGGCGTACTTGGCCGAGTCCACGCTGGGCGCGACCTGCGGGTCCAGGTTGCCGGGGCCGGAGGCGAGCGCCACCACCAGCGTCTGCCGGTCGACGGCGGGCTTGCCGCCCACCGCGTGGGCCGGGCCGGCCGACAGCATCAGGCAGGCGGCGGCCGCGCCGGTCATTCGCAAAACAGCCTTCATGAAACAGGTCCCTCTCTCTGGGTTGGATGATGGATTCACGCCGCCGCGCGCCGCGCGCCGCGCGACACCGCGTGCCGCGCGGCGGCGCGGCCGCCGACGAGACATTCGGCAAGATTGCCGCCGGCCATGTAGAGATGGCCGAAGGCGCTGCCCAGCTCGCCGGCCGCGTACAGGCCCTCGATGGCGCGGCCGCGCACGTCCAGCACGCGCTGGCAGGCGTCGTGCACGGGGCCGCCCTGGGTGTTGATCACCAGCGGCCACACCGGCGCCGCGTAGAACGGCGCGCGCGCCAGCGCCCGCATGGTGGCCGGCGGGCGGCCGAACGCCGCGTCGTGGCCGTCCGCGCAGGCCGCGTTCCACGCCTGCACTGTGTCCGCCAGCGCCGGCGCGGGCACGCCGGTCAGCGCCGCGAGCGCGGCCAGCGAGCCGGCCTCGCGGAAGATGCCCAGCGCCAGCTCGCGGCGGTTGTCCGCGCTCCATGCGAACGACTGCTGCGTGTCATGCGCGACGAAGCGGCCGAGCGGATACATGCCGAAACCGTCCGCGTCGAGCACCATCCACGCCGGCAGGCGCGTGTTGCCGCCGTGGTTGCCGTCGAGATGGGAGAAATGGCGCACCCCGGTGTCGCCGGGATAGGGCTCGTATTCGTTGGCGAAGCGCCGGCCGCGCTGATCCACCAGGATCCACGGCATCACCGGCAGGTGCGCGGTCGGCAGGCCCGGCGTCCACATCGGGAAGTTCTTGACGTAGAGGCCGTAGGGAAACCCGGGGTCGGGGTGGCGAAAGCCATACGGCCCGTGGAAATGCCACATGTGCCAGAGGTCCGCGCCCAGCTCCTGCGCCATGCGGATGCCGTCGCCGGTATTGCCGAGGAAGCTGCCGTTGAGCACCGTGGCCGGCTCCAGCCAGTCGCTCTGCATGCGCGCGTTGGCCTCGAAGCCGCCGCAGGCCAGGATCACGCCCTGGCGCGCCTGCACCGGCAGGCTGCCGTGCGCGTCCTCCAGCTCCGCGCCGCATACCGCGCCGGCGGCGTCGCGCACGAGCCGCGCCACGCGCGTGGCGGTCAGCACCGACACCGGGCGGCGCTCCACGTGCGCCTGCAGCAGCCCGAAGAAGCGCGCCCCGGCGGGCGAGACCTCGCGCACGCGTGGCGGCACCGGATGGCGGAACGCCAGCCCGGCGGGCAGCGCCTGCACTTCGGCGTAGCCGAGCGCCTCGAAGCCCTCGAACGGATAGTTGCCGGGCGCCGGGCGCACCGCCAGCTCGGCGCCGATGTCGCGGGCCAGCGCCGCCAGCCACGCGGGAAAGTCGCGCATGCCGTCGGCCAGCACGCGCAGCACGTCGTCGGGCGTGCGCCCGCCGCAGGTGCGGCGCAGGTAGGCCAGCGCCGCGTCCGCGTCGAAGGCCATGCGCGCGCCGCCCGCCGACACCACCGACAGGCCGCCCGGCGACGGCATCTTCTCCACCAGCAGCACCGCCGCGCCGGCATCCGCGGCCTCGATGGCCGCCGCCGCGCCGGCCGCGCCATAACCGACCACCAGCACGTCGCACGCCAGGCCGCGCGTGCTCATCGCTGGCGCGTGGAGTCGAACGCCTGGCCCAGCGCGGCGGCGCCGATGGTCTGGTGCGTGCGGTCGTGGCCCACGTGCAGGATGTGGGTCTTGAGGTCGCGGATCAGCCGGCCCAGCGGATGGTCGTCGAACAGCGCGGTGGAGCCGGTCAGGCGCCCCAGCGTGTCGGCCGCCAGCACGGCGGCCTGCGCGCAGGTCGACTTGGCCGCCATCGAGAGCAGCTCGGCCTGCGGCACGTCCGGCTGCCGCCACGCGGCGATGGCATGGTCCAGCGCCGCGGCGGCGGCCTGCAGCGCCGCCGTCACCTCGCCCACGTGGGCCTGCACGAACGGATCGGCCACGCGCTCCGGGAACTGCCGCAGCCACGCCAGCGACCAGTGCAGGATGCCTTCGCCCATGCCCAGGTAATTGGCGGTGAAGCCGAGGTGGAAGCGGCCCTGCCAGCGCCCGCGCAGGTACTCGCCGGGCTGGCCCAGCACGTGGCTGGCCGGCACCTCGACCTGATCGAGCCGGATCTGCGGGCTGGCCGCCACGCGCATGCCGCTGGGCGCGTACCAGTTGTCGTCCTGCGCGACGCCAGGCATGCCGGGCTCGACGATCACCATCTGGTGGTTGGCCGCCATGCCCTCGACGCCGTCGAGCGAGGTGAAGACGATGCCGTAGCCGCGCGCCACGCCGTTGGTGGCGTACTGCTTGCGGCCATGCACGCGCAGCCCGCCCGCGTGCGGCGTGGCGGTGGTCTGGAAGCGCGCGGCGCCGGGCGCCAGGCCCGGCTCGCTGCCGATGAACGAGAACAGCGACAGCCCGTGCCGCAGCGGCGCGAGAAAGCGCGCGTGCTGCTCGGGCGTGCCGGCCTCGAGCACGGTCCACACCGCATGGTTGTGCACCTGCAGGCAATGCGCGGTGCCGGGCGACACGCGCGCCACCGTGCGGATCGCCTGCAGGTAGGTGGCGGCCTCGCCGGTGCCCAGGCGGCTGTCGGCGCCGCCGAGCGACTCGGGCAGGGTCAGGCGCAGCCAGCCGCCGTCATGCAGCTCGCGCAGGTTTTCCAGCGGCAGCGCGGCGGCTTCGTGCAGCGCGCGTTCGCGCGGCGCGAAGCGCGTCTGCGCCAGCTGCCGCAGCGCCGCCAGGTCCGGCTGCCGCGCATCGGCGACGACGGGCGCGGACACATCGGGCAGGCCGGCGGCGCGGGCGGGATCGGTTTCCAGAACGGCGGACATGGAGGGCGTCTTCTTCGATGCGGTTGCCGGGCGACAGGCTTGGCGCCCCGGGCAGGCTGGCAGGCCGCCGCCGCCGCGCCGCCGCTGCCGCGGACGGCGGCGCAACGGACCAAACGAGCGAAGCGGGGGGCGCGCCGCTGGCCTGTGTGCGGCCATGCGGCTCAGTCATGGACAGGCATTGTGCGAATTCCCGCCACGCGCGACAAAGACCGATTTCTCATATGCATGGAAATGCGCGCGGATAACCAAATGCGGAAATCGCGCTTCGGCCACGACCGCGGATTGATTAACCTGTCGGCTCCCGGCGCGCGCTGCCGTGGCCACCTCCGCGGCGGACGGCGTCGCCGCGTCCGTCCATGCCGCCCGCCGCGGCGGCCCTTCCATGCCTCGCCCATCCCGTTGCGCCATGAGCAAAGAAATCCGACTCAACGCCTTCGCGCTGGCCGCGCCGTCCCACCTGTCGATGGGCTTGTGGCGGCATCCGCGCGACCGCTCGCTGGCGTACAACACGCTGTCCTACTGGACCGACCTGGCCCGCATCGCCGAGGACGGCAAGTTCGACGCGGTGTTCCTCGCCGACGGCATCAGCCTGTACGACGTGTACAAGGGCAGCGCGGACACCGCCATCCGCCGCGCGGTGCAGTTCCCGCGGCTCGACCCGATCCTGCTGGTCTCGGCGATGGCGCACGTCACCACGCACCTGGGCTTCGGCATCACCAGCAGCGTCAGCTACGAGCCGCCCTACCTGTTCGCGCGCCGCATGAGCACGCTGGACCATGTCACCGGCGGCCGCGTGGGCTGGAACATCGTCACCAGCTTCGGCGACAGCGGCACCAGGGCCCTCAACGGGCAGGCCGCGCGCGCCCACGACGACCGCTACGACGTGGCCGACGAATACATGTCGCTGGTCTACCAGTACTGGGAAGGCAGCTGGGAGGACGGCGCGGTGCTGCGCGACCGCGAGCAGGGCATCTTCGCCGACCCGGCGCGCATCCACCAGGTGCGGCACGAGGGCGAGTTCTTCCGCAGCGAGGGCATCCACATCTGCGAGCCCTCGCCGCAGCGCACGCCGCTGCTGTTCCAGGCCGGCACCTCCACGCGCGGCAAGGCCTTCGCGGCCGCGCACGCCGAATGCGTGTTCATCAGCGCGCCCAGCAAGAAGGTGGTCAAGGACGCGGTGGACGACCTGCGCCGGCGCGCCGTGCAGGCCGGGCGCCACGCCAGCGACATCAAGGTGTTCCTGTCGCTGACCGCCATCCCCGCGGCCACCGACGAGCTGGCCCGCGCCAGATACCAGGACTACCTGCAATACGCCTGCCCCGAGGGCGCGGCGGCGCTGTTCTCGCGCTGGGCCGGCATCGACCTGTCGCGCTACGGCCTGGACGACCCCATCGAGTACATCGACTCCAACCACATGCAGTCGGTGGTGAACAACTACACGCGCGCCGACCCGGAGCGCGTCTGGACCTTCCGCGAGATCCTCGCGCGCGTGGCCATCGGCGGCGGCAGCGCGAGCCTGCTGGTGGGCGCGCCCGCCACCATCGCCGACCGCATGCAGGAGTGGGTCGACGACACCGGCGTGGACGGCTTCAACCTCGGCTACGCCGTCGCCCACGAAAGCTTCCGCGACTTCGTCGACCTGGTGGTGCCCGAGCTGCAGCGCCGCGGCGTCTACAAGCGCGACTACGCCCCCGGCACGCTGCGCGAGAAGCTCTACGGCCAGGGCCAGGCGCGCCTGCCCGACAGCCACCCGGCCAGCCGCCACCGCCACGGCGCGGCCGCCTCTCCAACCACCGCCGGCGCCGCCGCGCCCGCACCGCACGTCACCGCACCGTGAGCAAAGAAATCCGCATCAACGCCTTCGTCACCTTCGCCCCGAGCCACCTGTCGCCGGGCCTGTGGAAGCATCCGCGCGACCAGTCGCTGCAATACCACACCCTCGCCTACTGGACCGAGCTGGCCCGCATCGCCGAGCGCGGCCTCTACGACGCGCTGTTCTGGGCCGACGGCATCAGCACCTACAACGTCTACGGCGGCTCCCACGATCCCGCCATCCGCGGCGCGCTGCAGTTCCCGCGCCTCGATCCGCTGCTGCTGGTGTCGGCGCTGGCGCAAGTCACCACGCACCTGGGCTTCGCCGTCACCAGCAGCACCACCTACGAGCCGCCGTACCAGTTCGCGCGGCGCATGTCCACGCTGGACCACCTGACCAACGGCCGCGTGGGCTGGAACATCGTCACCAGCTTCGGCAACACCGGCACCCGCGCCGTGGGCCTGGGCGACGCGCGCGCGCACGACGAGCGCTACGACGTCGCCGACGAATACATGGCCCTGCTGTACAAGCTCTGGGAAGGCAGCTGGGAAGACGGCGCCGCGGTGCGCGACCGCGAGCGGCAGGTCTTCGCCGATCCGGCCCGGGTGCACGAGATCCGCCACGACGGCCGGTATTTCCACATCGAGGGCGTGCACTACAGCGAGCCCTCGCCGCAGCGCACGCCGCTGCTCTACCAGGCCGGCACCTCGGGCCGCGGCAAGGACTTCGCCGCCGCGCACGCCGAGTGCGTGTTCATCAGCGCGCCGTCGCGCAAGGTGATCCGCGACACCGTGCAGGACACGCGCCGCCGCGTGGCCGAACAGGGCCGCGACCCGGCCTCGGTGCTGTTCTTCATGCTGCTCACGGTCATCGTCGGGCGCACCGAGGAGGAAGCGCGCGCCAAGCTGGCCGACATCGAGCAGCACGTCAGCCTCGAAGGCGCGCTCGCGCTGTTCTCGCGCTGGACCGGCATCGACCTGGCCGGGCGCGACATCGACGCGCCGTTCACCTACGAGAGGAGCGAAGGCATGCAGTCCACCGTCGAGGGCTTCACCATCGCCGACCCCGACCGCGTCTGGACCATCGGCGAGCTCGCGCGCCACAACGCCATCGGCGGCAAGGGGCCGGTGCTGGTGGGCTCGCCCGCGCAGGTGGCCGACGCGATGCAGGCCTGGATGGAAGACACCGGCGTGGACGGCTTCAACCTCAGCTACACCATCATGCCCGACTCGCACCGCGACTTCGTCGACCTCGTGGTGCCCGAGCTGCAGCGCCGCGGCGTCTACAAGACCGCCTACCAGCCCGGCACCCTGCGCGAGAAGCTCTACGGCCCGGGCCACGCCCGGCTGGGCAGCGATCATGCCGCCGCGCGCTACCGCGTGCCGGAGGCCGGCACCGCTGCCGTCACCACGGCCGGCACAAGCGCCAGCACAACCGCCAGCACCGCCGCCGCCTGACGCACCGATTCCGCCTCGCGCAAGGCCGCCGCGCGCCGGGCACCACACCTCACGTATCTCCGCCATGACCCATACCGACTTCCCGTCCGCGCCCGCCGCCGGCGCCCTGCCTTCCGCCACCGCCGCCCATCCCGCCCCGCCGGGCCAGGCCCTGCCGCCGGCCGGCGACGTGGCCACGCTGTTGCGGCGCGCCCAGGCGCTGCTGCCCGAGATCGGCCACGAAGCCGCGCGGCGCGAGCAGCAGCGCGAGCTGCCCTATGCGCTGGCCCGCCGCATCGCCGACGCGGGCCTGCTGACCTTCCGCATTCCCAAGGCCTACGGCGGCCCCGGCGGCAGCATGCGCGACACCATCCGCTTCCTGATCGACCTCGCCGCCGTCGACTCCAACATCACCCAGGCCCTGCGCCCCAACTTCGGCCTGATCGAGGCGCTGCTGGCCGGGCAGGACAACGAGGCCGAGCGGCAACTGTGGTTCGGCCGGCTGCTGGCCGGCCAGATCGTCGGCAATGGCGGCGTGGAGCGCGGCGGCAAGCACGGCGAGATCCGCGCCACCATCGTGCGCCGCGACGGCCACTACGTGGTCAACGGCACCAAGTTCTACAGCACCGGCGCGCTCTACGCCGACTGGGTCAGCTCCATCGCCCTGAACGAGGACGGCAAGGAAACCCACTTCGTGGTGCCGCGCGGGCGCGCCGGCATGGAGCTGGTGGACGACTTCGACGCCATCGGCCAGCGCCTCACCGCCAGCGGCACCACCCGCTTCACCGACCTGCGCGTCGAGCCGGAGGAGCTGCGCACCAGCTACTTCCCGCGCGACCGCCGCAACCCCGTGACGCCGCTGTTCCAGCTGTTCCTGGCCGCCGCCGAGGCCGGCATCGCCCGCAACGCGCTCAACGACGCGGTCTGGTTCGCCCGCCACAAGGCGCGCCCGATCAAGCACAGCTCGGCCGAGCGCTCGGTGGACGACCCCTACATCCAGGAAACCATCGGCCAGATCGCGGCGCTGGCCTTCGCCGCCGAGGCCGCCACCCTGCGCGCCGCCGACGCCATCGACGCGGCCTGGGCCGACCGGCTCGGCGACGCCGCGCTGACCGAGGCCTCCATCGCCGTGGCGCAGGCGCAGTACTTCGCCGTCGACGCCGCGCTCAAGAGCGGGGAACTCGCCTTCGACGCGGGCGGCGCGTCGTCCTGCGACCGCCAGTACAACCTCGACCGGCACTGGCGCAACGCCCGCACCGTGGCCAACCACAACCCGCGCCAGTGGAAGGCGGCGGCGGTGGGCGCGTGGCTGCTCAAGGACCAGCCGCCGCCGACCACCGGCCTGTTCTGATTCGGTGTGCCGAAGCGCCGGGCGGCGCCGCGGCGAAGCCGCCCGCAAGCCACTCCGGCGCCGGAGTGCGGTGCCGGGGCACCTTGCCCGCGCCGCCGGCCCGCCGCGGGCGGACGGCCGCGGCGGCGCATCGTCCATCCGCCGGCCCGGCTCCCGCCGGAGTGGCCCCCGCGCCGCAGGCGTTCCTCCCGGCCTGCCCCCCGCTTACCCCTTTCGCCGGTCAGGCTACGCGTGCCGCCGGCGGCAACCTGCGCTATTGTTCCGGGCAGCGCAGACCGCGAGACGAAATCCCTCGTCCAGAACATGGGGCGCGCTGGATTAACCTTTTTGGGGAGCAACTCAGATGTCCGAATTCCGTTCCGAAACCGACTCGATGGGCGCCATCGACGTCCCCGCAGACCGGTACTGGGGCGCGCAGACGCAGCGTTCCATCATCAATTTCCCGATCGGGGTGAGTCGGTTCCGCTGGCAACGGCCGGTCATCCGCGCGCTGGGCATCCTCAAGCGGGCCGCCGCCGAGGCCAATGCCGAACTGGGCGAGCTGCCCAAGGACCTCGCCGCGCTGATCGTGCAGGCCGCCGACGAGGTCATCGCCGGCAAGCTGGACAGCCATTTCCCGCTGGTGGTGTTCCAGACCGGCTCGGGCACGCAGTCCAACATGAACGCCAACGAGGTGATCTCGAACCGCGCCATCGAGATCGCCGGCGGCGAGATCGGCAGCAAGAAGCCGGTGCACGCCAACGACCACGTCAACCGCGGCCAGAGCTCCAACGACACCTTCCCCACCGCCATGCACATCGCCGTGGTGGAGCAGATCTACACCAAGCTGCTGCCGGCGGTGGAAGCCCTGCGCGACACGCTCGCGGCCAAGGCCACGGCCTACAAGGACATCGTCAAGACCGGCCGCACCCACCTCCAGGACGCCACCCCGATCACGCTCGGCCAGGAGATCAGCGCCTGGGTCGCGCAGATCGACTTCGGCCTGAACGCGGTCAAGGCCGCGCTGCCGGGCCTGCTGGAACTGGCCATCGGCGGCACCGCCGTGGGCACCGGGTTGAACGCGCACCCGCGCTTCGGCGCGCGCGCGGCGGCCTACATCGCCACGCTGACCGGCCATCCGTTCGTCGACGCGCCCAACAAGTTCTTCGCGCTGTCCGCGCACGACGCGCTGGTGCAGGCCTCGGCCGCGCTGCGCACGCTCTCCGGCGGGCTGATGAAGATGGCCAACGACGTGCGCTGGCTGGCCTCGGGCCCGCGCTGCGGCATCGGCGAGCTCAACATCCCCGAGAACGAGCCGGGCTCGTCGATCATGCCCGGCAAGGTCAACCCGACCCAGTGCGAAGCCATGACGATGGTGTGCGCGCAGGTGTTCGGCAACGACGCCACGGTCGCCTTCGCCGGCAGCCAGGGCAACTTCCAGCTCAACGTGTACAAGCCGGTGATGGTGCACAACGTGCTGGAGAGCATCGAGCTGATCGCCGACGCCAGCGTGGCCTTCAACGACCACTGCGCGGTCGGCATCGAGCCGAACCTGCCGAAGATCGCCGAGAACCTCGACAAGAACCTGATGCTGGTGACGGCGCTGAACCGCCATATCGGCTACGACAAGGCCGCGGCCATCGCCAAGAAGGCGCACAAGGAAGGGCTCACGCTCAAGGCCGCGGCGCTGGCGCTGGGCTACCTGAGCGAGGAAGACTACGCGCGCTGGATCGTGCCGATCGAGATGACGCATCCGAGCGCCTGACACGCCTGCCGCCACGCCTGGCCGGTCCGGCGCACCGGGCCGGCCGCGCCGCTAGGCGCCGGCCGGCGCGAACGGCGTGCGCGCGCGCGGCTCCAGCGACGTCACCACGCGCTGCAGCAGCGCGATGAACTGGCGCCGCTCGGCCGCGTCGAACGGCGCCATCAGCGCGTCGTAGGCGGCGTCGGCCATTTCCATCGAGCGCGACAGCGCCTTGCGGCCCTTGGCCGAGAGCGCGAGCTGGCGCTGGCGGCGGTCGTCGGCCGAGGTCTCGCGCGTGACCCAGCCGCGCTCCTCCAGGCTCTGCGCCACCTGCGAGACACTGACCTTGTTCACGCCGAGCGCGCGCGCCACGTCGTTCTGGCTGGCGCGCTCGATGTTGTGGAGCGCGATCAGCACGGCGTATTGCGACGGTGTCAGCTCCAGCGCGGCGAAGCTGTCCTCGAAGATGGCGACGGAGATCTGGTGCGCGCGCCGCAGCAGGAAGCCGGGACGGGAATAGAGTTGGGACAGGCGCTCGACCTCGGTGGTGGACATAGGGATGCGAAAGTGGGTGGAATGGGGTGTCACGCGGCCTGGTGGCCGCTGAGCTCCTCGCCGGCGCGCCGGGGCAGCGCCCGGTAGCGCGGCAGCGCGGCGCAGGCGAACAGCGCCACCGCCACGAACGCGAGCGAGAAGTCGGCGCCGGCGGGCTCGGCGCGGCCGCCGAGCCGGGCCGACCACTGCACGGCCAGCGCCGACAGCGAAATACCCAGCATGATAGCGAGTTGCCAGCCCATCGTGTTCAGCGTGGTCGCCGCGGCCACCTTCGCCGGCGGCAGGTCGGCATAGGCGAGCGCGGTCAGCGCGTTGAACTGCACGGCGCGGAAGAAGCCCGCCAGCGACACCACCGCGCCGATTCCCAGCAGGTTCCAGCGCGGCAACGCGAACAGCGCGCAGGCCGCCAGCGCGAGCGCGCACATCAGCCCGTTCCACAGCAGCACGCGGCGAAAGCCCCAGCGCCGCAGCATGGCCGTGGTGCGGGTCTTGGTGAAGAACGCGACCACGCCGCTGGCCAGCAGCACCACCCCGCTGTGCAGCGCGCTGAAGCCGAGCCCGATCTGCAGCATCAGCGGCAGCAGGAACGGCAGCGCGCCATACCCCACGCGCACCAGCGCGCCGGCCCAGAAGCCGGTCGAGAAGGTGCCGACCGAAAGCAGGCGGAAGTCCAGCATGGGCCGCGCCAGCCGGCGGAACTGGCGCGCGTGCAGCCAGGCCAGCAGCGCCAGCAGCGCCGCCAGCGCGGCCAGCAGCGGCGCGTCGAACGCATGGCGCGCGCGCTCCAGCATGACCACCGCGAGCGTCAGCACGGCGGCGGCCAGCAGCCATTCGCGCGGGTGGAACACGGCGTCGGTGCGCTCGCGCAGTTGCGGCATCGCGCGCCGCGAGGCCAGCAGGCCCAGCAGCCCGACCGGCACGTTGATCAGGAACACCCAGTGCCACGACAGCCATGCGCACAACAGGCCGCCGAGCGGCGGCCCCAGCATCGGGCCGAGCATGGCCGGCGTGATCATCCACGCCAGTGCCTCCACCAGTTGCGCCTTGCCGACCAGGTGCACGATGGCGGTGCGCCCGACCGGCACCATCATCGCCGCGGCGCTGCCCTGCAGCGCGCGCGCCAGCGTCAGCGCCGGCAGGCTCGGCGCCAGCGCGCACGCGGCCGAGCTGGCCGCGAACAGCGCCACGGCGGCCTGGAACACGGTGCGCGTGCCGTGGCGCGCGGCCAGCAGCCCGCTGAGCGGGATGAAGATCAGCGAGCACAGCAGGTAGACCGTCATGGTCAGGTTGAGGCTGAGCGGATCGACGCCGAACGCGCGCGCGATGTCGGGAATCGCCGGGCTGACGATGGTGGCGTCGAGCTGCTCCATGAAGAAGGCCATGCCGACCAGGATGGACAGCGGGCGGAAGTCGGCCTGCGCGGCTTTGGCGGCTGTGGCGGTCGAAGCGTGCTGGGATGGCATGAGCGGGGAAACGGAAACCGGGGAGGAAAAGGCAACGGGCCGGACCAGGCCGGACCCCGATTCTCGGCGCTGCGCGGGCGCAATGGAAATGCGATTAGTAAATATGCTAACTATTAATCGGTCGTTGGTTGGCCGGCGCGCTGCCTATACGATGCGATCCATTCCTTGCAGCCGGCGCGCTCGCGCGCCGGCCCATCACCACAGAAGACACGGAGCGACACCGATGGCGGTATTCGAACTCGTCAGCGCCGACTGGCTGGCACAACACGCAGGCGCCGCGGGCGTGGCCGTCATCGACAGCCGCCCGCAGGCCGACTACTGGGAAGGGCACATCCCGCACGCGCGCCATCTCGATGGCGCGCTGCTGTCGCTGCCGCGCACCGACGCGCCCGCGCTGGCGCGCTTCCACACGCTGCTGGGCTGGACGCTGTCCGCGCTGGGCATCGCGGCGGACACGCACGTGGTGGTGGCCGGCGCGCAGAACGAGGTCAATGCCGCGCGCGTGGCCTGGGCGCTGGCCTATGCCGGCGTGGCGCGCATCGCGCTGCTCGACGGCGGGCTGAAGGCGTGGGGCGGCGCGCTCGACCGTGCCGCGCCGGCGGTGCGGGCCACGCGCTTCGTGCCGCAGCCGCGGGCCGCCTATCTCGCCACCGCCGAGGAAGTGCTGGCGGCCACGCAAGGCGGCGCGCGCGTGATCGACGCGCGCGAGCACGACGAATACGCGGGCCTGCGCAGCAACGCCCGCCGCAACGGCCGCGTGCCGGGCGCGCGCTTCTGGGACACGCGCCAGGAACTCGGCGCCGACGGCCGCTTCGCGCCGCGCGCGCAGCTTGCCGCGGCGCTGGCGCAGGTCGCCGCGCCCGGCGAGCGCGCCATCGTCTACTGCGGCGGCGGCGGGCGCGCCGCGCGCGCCTTCGTGGCACTGCAGCTTGCCGGCCACGCGGACGCGGCGGTCTATCCGGCCTCCTGGAACGAGTGGGGCAACCTCGACCAGTACCCGGTCGACGCAAGCGCCATCGCCATCCCCGCCGCCGCCACCGCGCCCGCGGCCTGAACCGGCACGCGGCCCGCCCTCCTCTCTCGCACCACCTTTCCCGATCACATCATGAACGGCATCTTCGTCGACGACGAAAAACTGGACCGGATCCAGTCCAGGGTCCTGGACATGCGCCGCTACCACGGCGCGCCCGCCACCTTCGAGGGCGTCACGCTGACGCCCTATTCCGCCACCGTGGGCGCGCGCGTCACCGGCCTGCGCATCGGCCCGCATGCCGAGCCCGGCGCGGCGCTGCGCCGCTTCCTCTACGACGGCATCCTGCGTCACGGCTTCCTGAGCTTCGCGCCGGGCACGGTGGCGCTGGAGAACTTCGAGCAACTGGTCGCGCTGTTCGGCACGGCCAGGCTGATGAACACGCCGTACACGCCGGAGACCGGCAAGGACGGCCAGCTCAACGCGATCGACTCGTCGATCAAGAAGACCCGCATGAACTACATCTGGCACATGGACCAGGTGTTCCAGCCGACACCGCCGCCCTTCACCGCGCTGTTCGCGCAGGCCGCGCCGCAGGTCGGCGGCGACACGCTGTTCGCCAACGCGACCGCCGCCTACGACCTGCTCGACCCGCTGTTCGCCGCCTACCTGGAGACGCTGAGCGCGGTGCATGACGTGGAGGCCCAGGGTTTCCTCACGCTGGCCTACCACGACCTCGCGCAGCGCGCGGCGCAGCGCGAGAAGCATCCGCCCATCGAGGTGCCGCTGGTGCGCACGCACCCGGAGACCGGCCGCAAGCAGATCTTCGCCAACGAGCTCTATACGCAGCGCATCCTCGGCGTCACGCGCCGCACCAGCCAGGCGCTGCTCGACGTGCTGTTCGACGCGCTGGGCGCGCCCGAGGTGCAGACGCGCCACCGCTGGGAAGACGGCACGGCGCTGATCTGGGACAACCGCACCGTGCAGCACCGCGGCGTGGCGGACTTCGGCCAGGGCCGGCGCGTGCTGCACCGCGCGCTGGTGGTGTGAGTGCGCTTGCGCCGCGCCAGCCTCACGCGCCTTTGACCAACAGGACATCCATGCAACGCAGGCAATTCCTCCTTACCCTCGGCGCCGGCCTGGCGCCGCTCGCGGCCTTCGCGCAGGCGTCCGGCGTGCGCATCACGCTGCCTTCGCCAGGCAGCGCGGGCTCGGTGTGGCGCCCGCTGATCGACCGCTACAAGCTCAACACGGACCCGGCCCTCAAGCTCGACTGGGTCACGGCCGATCCCGGCAAGATGCAGGTGCAGCTCAGCGCCGGCTCGCTCGACGTGGGCGTGTTCGGCGCGGTCGGGCTGGCCACGCTGGCCAACCGCGGCAGCGACATCGTGCTGTTCGGCCCCGCGCTGAACAACCACGGCCGCTGGCTGGTGCGCGGCGACAGCGGCCTGCGCGCGCCGAAGGAACTGGTGGGCAAGCGCATCGCCACCACCGCCGAGACCAGCGAGACCTACCAGCAGGCACGCATCGCCGCCTCGCTGATCGGCATCGACCTCAAGAAGGACGTCAAGGTCATCCACGGTTCCCCGACCGCCAACCTCGCGCTGTTCGAGCGCGGCGACGTCGACGCGATCATCACGCTGGAGCCGACCGCGACGCGGCTGGTGGCGCGCGGCGCGCGCGAGATCGCGCGCGTGGCCGACATCTGGAAGCAGGCCACCGGCCAGCAGGAAGACCCGATCCTGGTCGGGCTGGCCGCGAGCCGGAGCTGGTACGAGAGCAACACCGCCACCGCGGCCAAGCTCGGCGCGCTGTTCCAGCGCGTGAGCGGCTCGTTGCGGCAGAACCCGGCGCAGCTGCGCGAGATCGCGCCCGAGATCGGCTTCAAGGCCGACGAGGCGCGCGCCATCGAGCTGCTGCCGTCGCGGCTGGCGCCCGCCTACGCGACCCGGTGGGACGCCAGCGTGTTCGCCACCATCGACAAGCAGATCGAGGTGGCGGTCAAGCTCGGCGTGCTCGACCGCGCCCCGGCGCGCAAGATCTACGTGCAGGCCTGATGAATACCGATCACATCATTCTCGAGCGCCCCGCCGCGCCGCCCGGCCGGCGCGGCGCGCTGGCGCTGCGCCTGCGCGCGGCGGCCGCGCGCTTCGGCCCGCAGGCGCTGTTCTTCGTGCTGCTGGCGGCCGGCTGGGAAGGCATGGCGCGCGTGTTGCACTCGCCGCTGGTGCCGGGCACCGCGGCCATCGCGCGCGAGCTGGTGGCGATCAGCGTGAGCGGCTTCGCCTTCAGCGAGATCGGCGTGACCTTCCTGCGCATGTCGCTGGGCTTCCTGCTGGCGCTGGTGTTCGCGCTGCCGATCGGCATCGCGTCGGCGGTGTCGCGCTTCGCCGAGCGCTTCTTCGAGCCCGGCATCATCCTCGGCCTGACCGTGCCCGGCCTGGTGTGGGCGCTGCTGTGCGTGATCTGGTTCGGCGTCTCGCTGACCTCGCCGGTGGTGGCGGTGGCGCTGGGCGTGCTGCCCTCGCTGGTGATCTCGGTGCAGCAGGGCGTGCGCTCGCTCGACCACGAGATCGTGGAGATGGTCCGCGTGTTCCGCCTGCCGGGCGCCACGGTATTGCGCAAGGTGTGGCTGCCGCTGCTGTACAGCTTCATCGTGTCGGGCTGCCGCGTGGGCTTCTCGATCGCGTGGAAGGTCATCGTGCTGGTCGAGATCTTCGGCATGTCCAACGGCGTGGGCTACCAGCTCAACGCGCAGTTCAGCACGCAGAACGTCGAGGGCGTGATCGCCTGGACCATCGCCTTCTGGGCGGCGATGATCGTGGTCGAGCACGGCGTGTTCCGCACGCTCGAGGCGCATGCGAACCGCTGGAAACGGGGCGGCGCATCATGAGCAGCGACATCCGCATCGAAGGCGTGGCCAAGCGCTTCGCGCCGCGCGGCACCGACGCCGCGCGCACCATCCTCAGCCAGGTGGACCTGACCGTGCGCGCCGGCGAGCTGGTGGCGCTGGTGGGGCCGTCGGGCTGCGGCAAGTCGACGCTGCTGAACCTGATCGCGGGCCTCGACCGGCCCAGCCAGGGCCGCGTGGCCTTCGACCGCAGCCAGGACGCGATCAGCCTGAGCGTGGTGTTCCAGCAGCCGCGGCTGCTGGACTGGCTCAGCGTCGAGGAGAACATCGGCATCGTGTTCGAGGGACGCGCCGTCGACGCCGCCGAGCGGCCGCGCGTGGTGCGCGAACTGCTGCGCAAGGTCGAGCTCTCCGAGCACGGGCGGGCCTATCCGCAATTCCTCTCGGGCGGGCAGAAGCAGCGCGTGTCCATCGCCCGGGCATTTGCCGTGCAGCCGGACGTGCTGCTGCTCGACGAGCCGTTCAGCGCGCTGGACGAGCTGACCGCGCGCCGGCTGCGCAGCCTGCTGCAATCGTTGTGGCTGGACGAAAGCCGGCCGCGCCCCACGGGCGTGCTGGTCACGCACAACATGCTCGAAGCGGCCTTCCTCGCCGACCGCATCGCCGTGATGGGCGGCAGCCCGGCCGGCGTGCAGCAGGTGATCGAGGTGGACGTGCCGCGCCCGCGCCATCCCGACGACCCGGCGCTGTTCGAGGTCCACCGCAAAGTGATGGAAGCGCTCCAGGGCTGAAGCGCGCCGCGCGGACGACGAAACGGGGCCGGGCCTGGACGAACGGCCCGGGCGGCCCCGCCGATCAGGCGCCGCCGGCCGAACGCGCCTGCTCGTGCCCGCGCTGGCACGGCATGCAGCGCTTGGCGGTCGGGTAGGCCTGCAGGCGCTCGTACGGGATGGGCGCCCCGCACTCCACGCACACGCCATAGGTATGCCCGGCCAGCCGGACGCGCGCGGCGGCGATGTCGGCCAGCTCCACGCGGTGGCGCGCCACCATCGCCTGGTCCGCGTCGTCTTCCTCGGCGATGTCGGACGCATCGCCCGGCTCGGGCCGCGTGGCGACGACGCGGGCGGCCTGCGCCGCCTCGATCTGCCCGCGCAGTTGTTTTTCCCGGCCATCCAGCACCAGGGCCAGGCCGTTGCGTTGCTCGTCGGTCAGTGCAGTCAGTGCCGCCATCATGGGTCTCCGCTCGCGCCGATGCGCGTTCACTCCATTCTGCAACGTCGTCCGCCATCGGATTTGCGCTGCATCAAGCGCCGTGGCGGCACGTGGCCAATACTGCGGTTAGCGTCATCCACGGCGCCCGCCCGGCGGCGACGCCGCGTGCCGGGCGCGTCTCCGGGCACCCGCACGGGCACGGACCGGACTCATCTGGCAAGGACAGCATGGAACAACGGCACCGACAATTCTCCCTGGTCTACCTGCTGGCGGCCCTGCTGCTGATGGCGGCCATGCAGACCCTGCTGCGCACCGGCGCCGAGCAAAGCCTGGCGTACAGCGACTTCAAGGTCCTGCTCAAGGCCGGCAAGCTGCACGACCTGGTGGTCGGCGAGCGGGAAATCCGCGGCACGGTGGACACCCGCGACCTCGGCACCATCCTGGCCGGCCCGCAGGCCGACGCGCTGCGCGGCGCGGGCGGCGACGAGCGCCGCTTCACCACGGTCCGGGTCGGCGACCCGGCGCTGACGCAGGACCTGGAGGCGGCGAAGATCCGCTTCGTCGGCGACGTCGACAGCCAGTGGCTGGGCACCCTGCTCTCCTGGGTGCTGCCCGCGCTGATCTTCGTCGCCATCTGGGGCTATTTCCTGCGGCGCATGGGCTCCGCCACCGGCGGCCTGCTGGAGATCGGCAAGAGCCGGGCGCGCATCTACATGCAGACCGACACCGGGGTCACGTTCGCGGACGTGGCCGGCATCGACGAGGCCAAGGCCGAGCTGATGGAGATCGTGGAATACCTGAAGGCGCCGGAGCGCTTTCGCCGGCTCGGCGGCAAGCTGCCCAAGGGCGTGCTGCTGCTGGGCGCGCCGGGCACCGGCAAGACCCTGCTGGCGCGGGCCGTGGCGGGCGAGGCGGGCGTGCCGTTCTTCAGCATCAGCGGCGCCAGCTTCGTCGAGATGTTCGTCGGCGTGGGCGCGGCCCGCGTGCGCGACCTGTTCACGCAGGCCGAGGCCAAGGCGCCCTGCATCATCTTCATCGACGAGCTCGACGCGCTCGGCAAGGCGCGCGGCTTCGGCATGGCCGGCGGCAACGACGAGCGCGAGCAGACCCTGAACCAGCTGCTGGTGCAGATGGACGGCTTCGACACCAACAAGGGCGTCATCATCATGGCCGCCACCAACCGCCCGGAGATCCTCGACCCGGCCCTGCTGCGCGCCGGCCGCTTCGACCGGCACGTGCCGCTGGACCGGCCCGACCTGCGCGGGCGCGAGCAGATACTGCAGGTGCACGTGCGCGGCGTGCGGCTCGCGCCCGGCACGCAGATCGCGCAGATCGCCGCGCGCACGCCGGGCTTCGCCGGCGCCGACCTCGCCAACCTGGTCAACGAGGCGGCCTTGCTGGCCGCGCGCCGCGGCAAGGACGCGGTCGACATGGCCGATTTCGACGATGCGCTGGAGCGGATCGTGGGCGGCCTGGAGAAAAAGAACCGCGTGATGAATCCGCTCGAGAAGCGCATCATCGCCTACCACGAGGCCGGGCACGCGCTGGTCGCCGAGAACCGCCCGTATGCCGACAAGGTGTCGCGGATCTCGATCATTCCGCGCGGGATCGCGGCGCTGGGCTATACCCGGCAGACGCCGTCCGAGGACCGCTACGTGCTGCGCAAGAGCGAGCTGCTCGACCGCCTGGACGTGCTGCTGGGCGGGCGCCTCGCCGAGGAACTGGTGTTCGGCGATGCCTCCACCGGCGCCCAGGACGACCTGCAGCGCGCGACCGACATGGCGCGCCAGATGGTCACGCGCTACGGCATGGGCGAGAAGCTCGGCTTTGCCACCTACGAGCGCCTGGCCAGCCCGCTCGAGCCCGATCCCGCGGCGGCGCCGCGCGAGCCGCGCGACTACAGCGAGCGCACCGCCGAGGCGATCGACGACGAGGTGCGGCACCTGCTGGCCGACGCCGGCGAGCGCGTGCGGCAGACCTTGCAGACCCGGCGCGCCGAGCTGGCGGCGCTGGCGGACCTGCTGCTGGCCACCGAGGTGGTCGACCGCGCGGCCCTCGACGCCTTGCTGCATGCGCCGCCGGCGCAGACGCCAACGACGCCGCAGACGCTGCCGGCCGCGCAGCCCGGCGCGGTCGCGCACGCCTCCTGACGCCCGGCGCCCGGCGCCGCCGGCCCTCCGGCCGGGAAGCGCGGGCCTGCCGATTGCCAATTGCCGATCGCCGGTTCTAGGCCGCGTCCACCCGCCGGCAGACCGCCGGCCGCCCGTCTCCGGCGACGCGAAGATCGCCTCCCGCCCCGGCGCCGGCCGGCATCACCGCCGCCGCGCCGGCCTTGGGCCGCGGCGGGCGCCACCAGTCCGGCCCCGACGCGCATCCCGCGCAAAGCAGCGCGGCCAGTCCCGCGGCGCCGCACCAGGCGCGCGCGCGGGCGCCGCCGCCAATCCGGACCGCCGTTTTCGTCGTCATTCGCTGTTCCTCCGTCGATGCCCGTGCGGGCGTTGCCATCGCGGCCGGCGCGCCGGCCGCGTCAGTACATCAGGAAGCGCGCGCGCTGCGCGGCGAAGCCGGCGCCCTGCGCCGACACCGCCCGCTCGACCTCGGCCAGCGGCGCGTGCGCGTCGATCAGGCGCCAGGCCTCGGCCGAGCCCAGCGACGCGCGGATCGCGGGCAGGTCGAACTGCTTTGCGTGGAGCGCGTGCAGCGCGATCGCCAGCGCCAGCCCGAGCCGGCCCGGCGGCCTCGGCGCCGCGCCGGGCCGGATCGACACGCCCTGGCACAGGCGGCCGCGATAGCGGCCTTCGGTCGGCACGAAGCTGGTGGCCTCGAAGCGCGCGCCGGCATCCAGCGCGTTCAGGTAGGCGGCCAGTTCCCGCGCGGCGATCCACGGCGCGCCCACCAGCGCGAACGGCGTCGGCGTGCCGCGCCCCACGCTGACGTTCGCGCCCTCGATCAGGCCGACGTCGGCATACAGGTCCAGTTGCGCCGCGTCGCGCAGGTTCGGCGAGAGCGGCACCCAGCCCAGGCCGGTGTCGGCGAAGCGCATGCCGCGCGTGTAGCCCTGCATGGCGACGACGCGCAGGTCGGCGCCGATGCCCAGCTCGCCGTTGAACATCCGGGCCAGCTCGCCCACGGTCATGCCGTGCAGCAGCGGCAGCGGGAAGTAGCCGGTAAACGACGCCTGCCCGGGGTCCTGCGGCGGGCCGCCGAAGCGGTCGGCGCCGAGCGGATTGGGCCGGTCCAGCACGAAGGCCGGCACGCCGCGCGCGGCGGCGGCCTCCAGCATGTAGCCGAGCGTGGTGATGTAGGTGAAGAAGCGCACGCCGGCGTCCTGCACGTCGAATACCAGCGCGTCCACGCCCGCCAGCGTCGCCGGCGCGAAGCGCCGGTGCGCGCCGTACAGGCTGTGGACCGGCACGCCGGTGCCCGCGTCGACCGCATCGCCGAGCGGCGCGTCGACATCGCTGCCCAGGCCGTGCTCGGGCGCGAACAGCGCCGCCAGCGTGACGCCGGGCGCGCGCGCCAGCACGTCCGCGGTGCGCGCGCCGCTGCCGTCGAAGCCGCTGCGGTTGGTGACAAGCCCCACGCGCAGGCCCGCCAGCGGCGCGAACGCCTGTGCCTCCAGCACGTCGATGCCGCTGCGCACCGGCCCCGCGGCCGGCGGCAGGCGCATGCTCCACGCCAGCGCCGCGGCGGTGCCCGGCACGGCGGCGCCGATCGCCCGCGCGGCCAGCGGCGGCGTCTCGCTGGCCAGCAGCGCCAGCACCTGCTGCCGCAGCGGCGCGGCGTTGCCCTGGTCGCCGGGATGCAGGCGGCTGCTCAGGATCACGGCGAAACGCCCGCTCACCATGTCGATCCACACGCCGGTGCCGGTGTAGCCGGTCTGCTCCAGCATCCCCAGCGGCGGCAGGCGGTCGCGGTTGGCCGCGAGCGGCGCGGCCAGCGCCCAGCCCAGGCCGCGCCACGCGCCGGCGGCCAGCGGCGTGGCCGGCGCCGCCAGCAGCGCGACGCTCTCGGGCCGCAGCACGCGGGTGCCGCCGGCCTGCCCGCCGTTGAGGAGCATCTGCGCGAACCGCGCCAGGTCCGCCGCGGTGGAAAACAGGCCGGCATTGCCGGCCACGCCGCCCAGGCGCGCCGCGGTGGGGTCATGGACGAGGCCGCGCAGCATCCGGCCGCCGCGCGGCGCCGTCGGCGCGGTCCGGGCCACGGTCTGCGGGCCGGGCAGGAAGCCCGTGTCGCGCATGCCCAGGGGCGCGAAGACGTGGTCGCGGCACCATGCGTCCAGCGGCTGTCCGGCCACGCGCCGGACCAGTTCGCCGAGCACGACGAAATTGACGTCGCTGTAGATGACGCGCTCGCCGGGCGGCGCCACCGGCGCCAGGTTCATCGCCTCGCGCAAGGCGTCGCCGTCGCCCGCGCGCCGGCGCGGCGGCAACCCGGCGGGCAGGCCCGAGGTATGCGCGAGCAGTTCGCGCACGGTGATGGACTCCTTGCCGGCGGCGCCGAACGCCGGCAGGTAGCGGACCACCGGCGCGTCCAGCGAGACCGCGCCGCGCTCGCTCAGTTGCAGCACGGCGGTGGTGGTGGCGATCACCTTGGTGACGGAGGCGAGGTCGAACACGGTATCGGCGCTCATCGCCTCGCTCGCCGGCAGGACCGCGCGCCGGCCGGCGGCCAGCTGGTAGCGGATGTGCCCGGCGTCGCCGGCCAGCACGACCGCGCCGGGAATGTTGCCGGCGCCGATCTGGCCCTCGACGATGGCGCGCAGCTGTTCGCGCGCGGCGGCCGTCGCCGGCTCCGCGGGCTGGGCCGCGGCCGGTGCCGCGGTCTGCCCCCGCGCCAGCGCGCAGGCGAGCAGCAGCACGGCGGACAGCGCGCGGCGCGCGGCGCGATGGTTCATCTGGCCGGGGGCGCTGCCTGCGCCGGTTGCGCTGGCAGCCCCGCTTGCGGCAACTGCGGCAACTGCGCCGGATCGTAGCGGTTGCGCGGATTCCACAGCATCCACCCGTCGGTCTGCTCGGCGTCCGCGGCCTGCGTCTGCGCGCGGATCTCGTCGGCGTCGAACTCGCGGTGGTCGAAGGCGTAGTCGCGGAAGGCCTGCAGCCACGGGCGGAAGCGCACGCCCGGCAGGCCGGTGCGCTTCCTGGCCTCGGCCAGCGAGCGCGCCACGATTTCGCCGGCGTGCTCCACCGGCCGGGTGCAGCCCGGCAGGCCCCAGGTGAAGCCCGAGGGATAGAGCATGGGCGAGATATAGTCCAGCGCCGCGCCGAGCGATTCGAGCTGCTGGCCGATCGCCGTGTCGTCGAGGTTCCAGCACACGTAGCCGAAGATGTCCGCCGCGATGTACACGTTGTAGCGGGCCAGCCGCGCGCGCGCCGCGCGCAGGAAGCCGGTGATGGCGGCCACCCGGTTGTCCTGCGTGTTGGGCCGCGAAAAGCGCAGCCCGCCGGCATCCGGGAAACGCAGGTAGTCGAACTGGATCTCGTCGAAGCCCATGCGCGCCGCCTCCTCCGCCAGGTCGAGGTTGTGCTGCCAGGCTTCGGTCTCGAAGGGATCGATCCAGCGCAGGTCCTCGCGGTCGCGCCACACCGCGCCCTGGCCGTCGCGCACGGTCCAGTCCGGGTGCGCGGCGGCCAGCGGCTCGTCCTTGAAGACCACGATGCGCGCGATCAGGTACAGCCCGCGCGCATGCAGCCCGGCCAGCAAGGCCGGGAAATCCCGCACCAGCGGCGCCGGCGCCTTGACCTGCGCGCTGGCGCCGATGGCGTCGCGCGCCGCGCTCCGGTAAGGCGTCATGCCGCGGTCGCCCTTGACGTCGATCACCAGCGCGTTGATGGCGCTGGCCTGCGGCAGCGCCACGGCGGCGTCGCGCAGTGCCGCGCTGCCGATGCCGAACACCGAGAGGTAGACCGCGCGGGGCCGTACCGGCGTCAGCGCCAGCCGCACCGGCGCGCCGCCGGTGGCCGTGGCGAGCGCGCGGCCATAACCGGGAGCCCTAGCGCCGATGCCGATGCCCGCGCCCGGCGGCGGCGCGGCCAGCGCGAAGCCGCCGTCCGCGCCGGTCTGGGCGGACGCGGCGGCATCGTCCATCACCACCACCGTGGCCCCGGCCAGGGGCGCGCCGGTGTGCGCATCGACGACGGTGCCGGTGACGGTGTCCGCCGCCGCGCCATGCCACGCGGCCAGCGCCAGCGCGAAGCCGCACAGGCGGCGCGCGAGGGCGCTCATTGCGCGGCTCCGGCCCGCGGCCGGGATGCGTGCGGCGGGGATGTCTGCGACCGGGACACGGCGGGCGAGGCCGGCGCGGTTGCCTGCGCCAGCATCCGCGCCAGGCAGCCGTCGCCACAGGCGTCGGTCATCAGGAAGCGCGGCAGCGCCAGCCGCGGCGACGCCAGCGTGACCGCGCTGCCTTGCAGCGAGAAGGCCGCCTCCACGCCCTCGCTGGCGGCGATCGCCATCAGTTCCTCGTCATGGATGCCGAACGGCCACGCCAGCCACCGCACCGGGCCGCCCAGCTCCTGCTCCAGCCGCTCGCGCGCGCGGCGCAGCTGCATGTGCGCGAACGCGCGGAACGCCTCGGGCGCGAGGCGCCTGCGTTCCGTGTTGAAGTTCGGGTGCCAGTAGCTGTGCGACTGCACCGCGAACAGGCCGGTCTCCTTGAGCGCGCGCAACTGATCCCAGGTCAGCGCATAGGCGGCATTCGAAATCGCCGAGGGATAGATGAACAGCGTGACCGGGACATGCTCGCGCCGCGCGATCGGCAGCATCACGTCGAACACCGAGCGATGGCCGTCGTCCGCCGTGATCGCCACGGCCCGCTCCGGCAGCGCATCCGGCCCGCCCTGCTGCCACCGCACCACGTCGGCCAGCGGCACGACGTGGTAGCCCTGCGCGGCAAGCATGCGCAGGTGCGCCTCGAACGTGGCCGTGCGCACCGTCATGCTGTCCGCGGCCACCGGGCCGAAGCGGTGATAGACCAGCACGGGAACCCCGCGCTGCGCGCCAGGCGCCTGCGCGCCGGCCGACAGCGCGGCGAGCGCCAGCGCCGGCAGCAGCACGGCCCGGCACAGAAGACGGCACCACCTGCCCTGCTGCTGCTTCCGATGCATCGCATTCTCCGTGTGATTCCCGCGCCCTCTCCCGGGCCGCTCCGGCTGGCGGCATGGCGGCGCGCGCGTATCCATTCTGGATGCCGCGGCCCGGCGGGACATGACGCACGTCAAGCCCGGGCCTCTGACGGCGCATGTCCGCGCATTGCCGCGGCGGCTGACCGGGATCAATGCCGAAGCGCCGGCATTGCCTACGATGCAGGGACGGATCGCCGGCGGCGCCGGCGCGCTGGCGGCGCCCGCGCCTCATGGACACCAGGAGCCCGACCATGCCATGTCACCGCCCTTTTCCCGCGCCGTGGAAGCACGCGCTTGCCGCCCTGCTGGTCTGCCTGCACGCCGCGGCCGCGCCGGCGGCGACCGCGCCGCCGGCCACGCCGCTGGGCCCGAACCCGCCGCGGGTGGAGCAGCGCGACGGCATCGCCTACCTGTCCGGCGGGATCGGCGCGGACGAAGCCGCGCGGATGCGCTCGATGCGCGCCGCGTTCAACGTCCAGATGCAGTTCGCCGACGCCCGCACCGGCGAATGGCTGTCCGACGTGGCGGTGGCGCTCGCCGACGCGCGGGGCAAGCCGGTGTTCTCGCTGGTCACGTCCGGGCCGTTTCTCTACGTGAAGCTGCCGCCCGGCAGCTACCGCGCGCGCATCACTTACCAGGGCGTCTCGCAGACCCGGAAGTTCACCGCCGGCCGCAAGCCGGCGGCGCTGGACTTCCGCATCGCGGTCAACGACGCGGAGCGCTCCTGGCTCTACTGCGGCGGCGGCTGCAAGCCGGCCGGGCGATAGGCGGGCCAGGAGCCGACGATGAGCACGCGATGAGCACGCGGAAGCACCGGCGCCAACGCTTGATATGCGTCAAGCACCCGCCGCCGCCGTCACCTATGCTGCAAGAAGGACGCGCGCCCTCGCCGGGCGCGCCATGACAACGTTGAAAGGAGACCCGCCATGTACCAGAAAATCCTGCTTGCCGTGGATGGCAGCCATTCTTCCGACCTCGCCATCAGCCAGGCGATCATCATCGCCAAGGCGACCGGCAGCGAGGTGGAGGCGCTGTTCGTGGCGGACGACAGCGACGCCTTCTTCCCGGTCGGCGCCTACGACCCCAACAAGCTGGTGGAAAGCATCCTCACCCTGGGCCGCGAAGCGCTGGCCACGGCCGCCAGGCGGCTCGCGGAAGCCGGCATCCGCCACACCACCCAGCTGATCGAGAAACCCGTCTCTCCCGGGCAGATCTCCAGCACCATCGTGGCCGAAGCGGACCGCCAGAACGCGGACCTGATCGTGCTCGGCACGCATGGCCGGCGCGGCCTGCGGCGCCTGGTGATGGGCAGCGTGTCGGAAGGCGTGCTGCAGAAGAGCCACAAGCCGGTCCTGCTGGTGCGCAGCGAGACCGAGCGCTGACCGCGCCCGAGCGCGCTCGGAACGCTCGGAGCGCTCGGAACTTGTGCCGGATGCCGACGCCTGCCGTCATGCCGCTGCCCTGGTTGCCCAGCTTGTCGTACAGCGCGTTGGCGTGGAGATCCGTGCGCCTGGACATCGCGTACAGGTAGCCGATGCCCGCGTCGCGGCGGCGCACGTCGGGCTGGGCGTCGGCGCGGATACCCACACCCGCCCCTTCCGCGCCGGCCCCCGGTTGCGCTGCCCGGACCGGGGCGGAAGGCGGCTTGCCGAGCGCGCCGCCTGAAGCCGACGACCCGACGATCCGTCTTGCCCCCTCGCGCGCCGGCCGCCGGCGCCGCATCCCTTCCAGAATCCAGAAAGCGGAACACGGCGCGCCCGCGCGTCAGGGTAAATCCCACCCCCTGCTCTCTTGGTCCGGCCAGGCATCCTCCCTATAATTTATCAATCGATCACTGATCGAACGATAACTTGAAAGGAGCAGCGATGGCGCTGGGCAAGCTCGCACATTTTTCCATCCGCACGACCGACCTGGAGCGGTCGTGCGCGTTCTACGAACGTGTTCTCGGGTTCCGGCGCGGGTATCGCCCGCCGTTCGCGTTTCCCGGCGCGTGGCTCTACATGGGCGGCGACGAGGGTAGCTACGGCACCGTGCACATCATCGGCATCGACCCCGACGACCCGGCCGGCCTGACCGCCTATCTTGGGGACAAGCCGGTGTCCGAGCCCGGCACCGGCACGCTCGACCACATCGCCTTCCTGGCCACCGGCGTCGCGCAGATGTGGCAGACGCTGCGCGCGGAGGGCATCGCGTGGCGCGACCGCACGGTGCCGAGCCTCGGCCTGCACCAGGTCTTCATCGAGGATCCCTCGGGCGTGACGATCGAACTCAACTACCCGGCCGGGGAAGTGGCGGGCCTGGAACTGCCCGTAGAGGCGCAGGCACGGACTGGAGCACTGGCATGAATCCCGCGCAGCACACGCAACCCAGGGCGATCGTCGTCGGCGGCTCGCTGGGCGGACTGTTTGCCGCCAATCTGCTTGCGCGCAACGGCTGGGACGTCGAGGTCTTCGAGCGCACGCCGGAGGCATTGACCGGCCGCGGCGCGGGCATCGTCACGCATCCGGAGTTGTTCGAGGCGCTGGCGGCGGCCGGCGTGGCGGTCGACGACGGCATCGGCGTGCGCGTCGATACCCGCGTCACGCTGGCGCGCGACGGCACCACGGTGTCCGCGCGCGAGTTGCCGCAGACGCTGACGGCCTGGGGCAAGATGTACGACGTGCTGGGCCGCGCGTTCCCCGGCGTCTACCGCACCGGCGCCGCCGTGAGCGCGGTCGAGTCGCATGCGGACCACGCCACGGTCACGCTGCAGGACGGATCGACGCACCGCGCCGACCTCGTCGTCGCCGCCGACGGTTTCCGCTCGGGCCTGCGCGAGCAGTTGCTGCCTTCGGCGCGGCTCGAGTACGCGGGTTATATCGCCTGGCGCGGCCTGGTCGACGAGGCCCGGCTGTCGCCGGCCACGCACGCGGCCATCTTCGGCAAGTTTGCCTTCTGCCTGCCGCCCCGCGAGCAGATCCTCGGCTATCCGGTCGCCGGCGACGGCAACAGCATCGCGCCGGGCCAGCGCCGCTACAACTTCGTCTGGTATCGCGCCACACCCGACGACGCGCTGGCCGACCTGCTGACCGACGCCAGCGGCAAGTGCTGGCGCGCCGGCATCCCGCCGGGCCTGATCCGCGCCGACGTGCTCGCCGACATGGAGAGCGCCGCCGCCACGCTGCTGGCGCCGCAGTTCGCCGAGGTGGTGGCGCGCACCGCCCAGCCGCTGTTCCAGCCGATCTACGACCTGACCGTGCAGCGCATGGCCTTCGGCCGCATCGCGCTGCTCGGCGACGCCGCGTTCGTGGCGCGCCCGCATTGCGGCATGGGCGTCACCAAGGCGGCGGGCGACGCGGTGGCGCTGGCCCGCGCGCTGGCGGCGCACCGGCCCGTCGAGGCGGCGCTGCGGGCGTACAGCGCCGAGCGCGTCCAGGTCGGGCAGGCGGTCGTCGAGCACGCGCGCCATCTCGGCGCCTACATGCAGGCGCAGCTCAGGAGCGAGCAGGACCGCGCGATGGCGGAGCGCTACCGCACGCCCGAGGCGGTGATGCGGGAGACCGCCGTGTCGCGGCAATTCTGAACCATCACGGACAACATCCATTCGGAGACAACAACCATGCCCCAAGCCGCCCCCTATCCGGCGCATCTCGATCTCGCCGGGACCGATGCCCCGGTCATACCGCACGCCATGCTGGGCCAGCCGGCCTTCGAGCGCCTGCAGCGCGCGCGCCGGCGCTTCTCGTGGACGCTGACCGCGGCCATGCTGCTGGTCTATTTCGGCTTCATCCTCACGCTGGCGTTCCGCCCCGACCTGCTGGCCCGGCAACTGGTGGCGGGCCAGCCGATGAGCGTCGGCATCCCGGTCGGCTTCGGCATGTTCGCGTTCACGTTCGCGCTCGTGGCCATCTACGTGCATCGCACCAACACCGTCTACGACGGCATGATCGCGGACATCCGCAAGGGAGCGCAGTCATGAACCGCATGCTGACCGCACTCACTGCGCTGACCGCGGCCGGCCCCGCCCTGGCGGCGACGTCGCCGGTGGGCCAGGGCATGAGCATGATCGCCATCGCGATGTTCGTGGCGTTCGTCGCCGCCACGCTCGCCGTCACGCGCTGGGCCGCCAGGCGCAACCACAGCGTGGCCGATCACTACGCCGCCGGCGGCAGGATCACCGCCATGCAGAACGGCTGGGCGATCGCCGGCGACTACATGTCCGCCGCCTCGCTGCTGGGCATTTCCGCGCTGGTCTTCACCAGCGGCTACGATGGCCTGATCTATTCGATCGGGTTCCTGGCAAGCTGGCCGATCATCCTGTTCCTGATCGCCGAGCCGCTGCGCAACCTGGGGCGCTACACGCTCGCCGACGTGCTCTCCTATCGCCTCCGGCAGCGCCCGATCCGGGCGTTCTCGGCCTCGAGCTCGATGGTGATCGTGCTGCTGTATCTGGTGTCGCAGATGGTGGGCGCCGGCAAGCTGGTGGAACTGCTGTTCGGCTTCGACTACACCTCGGCGGTGGTGCTGGTCGGCGTGCTGATGGTGGTGTACGTGTTCTTCGGCGGCATGCTGGCCACCACGTGGATCCAGATCATCAAGGCGGCGATGCTGCTGGCCGGCTGCGCGTTCATGGCGTTCATGGTCATGAGCCGCTTCGGCTTCAGCCTGAACAGCCTGTTCGAGCACGCCATCGCGGCGCACGGCAGGCACGACGCCATCATGCGTCCCGGCGGCCTGGTCTCGGACCCGGTGTCGGCGGTCTCGCTCGGGCTGGCGCTGATCTTCGGCACGGCCGGCCTGCCGCACATCCTGATGCGCTTCTTCACGGTCGGCAACGTCAAGGCCGCGCGCAAGAGCGTGCTCTACGCCACCGGCATCGTCGGCACCGGCTACGCGCTGATCATCGTGATCGGCTTCGGCACCATCGCGCTGGTGGCCCGCGAGCCGCTGTACCACGACGGCGCCGGCGCCGTGATCGGCGGGGTCAACATGGTGGCGGTGCACCTGGCGCACGCGGTGGGCGGCAACGTGTTCCTGGGCTTCATCTGCGCGGTGGCGTTCTCGACCATCCTCGCCGTGGTGGCCGGGCTGACGCTGGCGGGCTCCTCCGCGATCTCGCACGACCTCTACGCCACGGTGCTGCGCCAGGGCAAGGCGACCGACCGGGAAGAGATGCGCGTGTCGCGCGTCACCACGCTGGTGCTGGGCGTGCTGTCGATCCTGCTCGCCATCCTGTTCGAGAAGCAGACCATCGCCTTCATCGTCAGCCTGACGTTCTCGATCGCCGCCAGCTCCAACTTCCCGGTGCTGCTGCTCTCGGTCTACTGGCGCGGCCTGACCACGCGCGGCGCCGTGGCCGGCGGCACGCTCGGGCTCGTCACCGCGGTCGTCCTCACGATCCTGAGCCCGACGGTGTGGGTGCAGGTGCTGGGGCACGCCGCGGCCATCTATCCGTACGAGTATCCGGCGCTGTTCTCGATGCTGGTGGCGTTCGCCGGCATCTATGCGTTCTCGGTGACGGACCGCTCCGCGCGCGGCGCCTGGGAGCGCGATGCCTACCAGAACCAGCGCGTGGACTGCGAACTCGGCATCGCCGGCAAACCCGGCGCCTGACCCGGGCGGCATGGCGCAAGGCGGGGGGCAAGGCGGGGGACAGACAGGCGAACACGCTCCCCGCCTTCTCGTTTATCGGGCGATTGGTAGAATCCGGACATCGTCCGCATGCCGGAAGCCGAGAGAGACAGTCATGGAGCCACCCGCCACCCCCACTCCGGACGAGACCGCCAGCAAGGGCACGCGGCGGTTGCTGCCCGAGGAACGGGAACAGCAGATCGTCGAGAAGGCCATCGAGCACTTCACGCGCAACGGCTTCGGCGGCAGCACGCGCGAGCTGGCCCGCCAGATCGGCGTCACCCAGCCGCTGCTCTATCGCTATTTCGAGAGCAAGGAAGCGCTCATCGACCGGGTCTACCACGAGGTGTTCCAGTGGCGCCCCGACTGGGACCGCCAGATCGCCGACCGCGCGAAGCCGCTGGCCGAGCGGCTCCAGGCGTTCTACCTCGACTATGCCTCGGTGATTCTGCGCGAGGAATGGATCCGCCTGTTCATCTTCGCCGGCCTGACCCACGAGGGCATCAACAACAAATACCTCAGCAAGCTGCGCAGCAAGGTGTTCCTGCCCGTGCTGGCCGAGGTCCGGGAAGCCTTCGGCATCGCCGCCCCGCGCAACGCGGCGGAAACCGAGGCCGAGATCGAGATGATCTGGAGCCTGCATGCGGCCATCTTCTATATCGGCGTGCGCAAGTGGGTCTACGGCCTGAAGGTGCCGGCCAACGTGGACGCGGTCATCCGCCAGCAGGTCGACATGTTCCTGCACGGCGCGCCGGCGGCGATCCGGGCGCTGCGGGCGGGCTGACCCGCGGGCCGGGCCCGCGCCGGCCGCCCTTTCATCACCTCGCGCAAATCCCGAACCCGCGGGCACGGCCCGCCCGGTGTTTCCACGCGCCTGCCGGCTTCGCTCCGCGCGGCCACCAGGCCGGCGCCCTTCCCCGCGCCGCCGCGCCGCACGGCACTGTCATGCGCACCGTCATGGCGCACCGCCGGCAAGCCGCGCGCGTTCCCGCCAGCCATGAGGTTGTAAATTAGTCACATACGCAAATCCGCTTCACGCCCTGTCAACCACGTGCTGTATCAAACGTGAACTACCTGTAGGCCGAGCGCGATTATTTCGCTTATTTCAGGTATAAATAACGTTTAATTCTGGCAATATTGGCGCGCCAGACGGTTATGGAAATCAATATGGAACAGGTCGTGCACGCGGTCATGCCGGAAGTCTTCAGGGGAACAAGCAACAGGATGCGGCATGCGGTGGCGGTGTTGCGCGGCACGTCCCACGTGGGCATCGTCGCGTTCGGGGAGCGGGCCGGGCAGCCCAGCGCGTTCGTCTACCTGGACGACGCCGGCGGCGCCACCGAGTACGTGCCGTTCGATGGCGTGACGCGGCCCGTGGAGATCTCGGTGGCATGCCTGTCCCCGGGCGACCTGCGACTGCGCATCAGCCGGGATGGCGCGGACGACGAATTGTTCGTGCTCAGCTCGGTCGACACGCCGGACCTCCCGCGCGAGACGCCGGCGGGCCAGTACGCGGGCCGCGTCGAGGCCTGCCAGGAGGCGGGGCCGCTGAAGGTGTCGATCACCGCCGGCGAGATGCCTGGCGCCGGCTGGCAGCTCTCGGCCCGGGTGCCCGGCAACTGCTCGGTGCAGGCCAGCGTCGATCCGTGCGACGCGCCCGGATGCCATGCCGTCGCGGTGCGGGTCGCCGGCCCGCGCGGCTGCTCGCTCAACGGGCGGACGCTGAACGGCGAGCTCGCGATGGTCGGCGGGCAGGTGCTGCTGACCGTGCGCAACGACACCGGCGGCCTGCTGTACATGGGAGCGCGCACTCCGGCCTGACGGCGCTCAGGACACGCCCGCGGGGTCGGCCTGCGCCGCCGTGTTGCGCAGGTGGATGAGGAATTCGCCGGTCATCATCACCCACAGCCGCAGCATGGCCTCTAGATGGGCCTGGGTCACGCCGCCGGCGAGCACCACATCCATCTCGAGCACGATCAGCTCGCCGTGCGTGGCCAGCCGCGCGAAGCGCTTGCCGCGCTGCCAGCCGTCCAGCAGCGCGCGCGGCACCTCGCCGCCGCTGACGCGCAGCGCGCAGCTCAGCGTGAAATCGACGTGGCCGCCGGTCTCCGCGGCATTGCCCCACAGCACCTGGAAGCCCACGCCCTGGCTGGCGCTGTGCAACTGGGTCTTGCCATCGCGCTCGGTCGTGGTCACGGCGCAGCCGGCCGCGCGGATGGCGGCGGCCAGTTCGTCCGCATCGACGGCGGACAGTATCCTGATATCGTTCATGACGTGTCCCGGATCAGTGGGCGGCGCCGGCAGCGGATGGCGCGGACGGCGCGGCGGGTGATGCGGCGGATGGCGCGGCGGATGGCGCGGACAGCGCCGCCACGCCGCGCGGATCGAACTTGTTCTCGTACAGCGCATCGCCGTAGGCCTGGGCCTGCGTCTCCAGCTTCACGCGCGCGCCCGCCGCGAAGGGATGGCGAAAGGCGACCGCGTCGGCCACGTCGAAATGCTCGTAGGCATCGAGGATTTCCTTGCCGATGGATTGCAGCCGCGCGTTCATCGCGCCGCAGCGCTCCAGTTGCGCGTCGCGTTCGCGCTGCGCGTCGAGCGCGCGGCCGCGCTCCTGCGTCATCGCCGCAAGCTGCTGCTGCAGCCCGCGCGCCGCCCGCTGCTGCTCGTCGCGCGCGGCATCGGCCTGGCGCGTCCGCTCGGCGGCGCTCTCCTCCACCTGGCGCTGCCTCGCCGCCAGCCCCTGCGCCCGGCCGCGGCTGGCTTCCAGCTCGGCCCGCGCTTCGGCCAGCTCCCTGGCCGCCGCCGCCTTGCCTTCCTCGGCCGCGCGCAGCGTCGCCTGCAGCGTGGCGCGCTCCGCCTGCATCTGCTGGTTCTGCGCGTTGAGCGCGCGCAGCTGCGTGCGCAGGCGGTCTTCCAGCGTGCCCTGCGGCTGCGCCTGGGCACCGGCCGGCGCGGGCACGGCAAGCAGCCATGCCGCGACGGCCACGCCCAGCGCCCCGTTCCTCATCCGTGATTGCAGCATGGTCTACCTCAGAACTTGGCGTTCAGTTCGAGCATCAGCACGTTGATGGACAACGGGTCGCCATAGACCTCGCGCCCGCTCAGCCAGCGCGCCTGCAGCCAGGCGTTCTTGTCGATGCCGTAGGCCGCCCCCAGGAAATAGCCGCGCGCGTTGGTGCCGCCCAGGCGGAAATCCGGGTCGGTGTAGCCGTCCGGCACCGCATCGGGCTCCAGGTACTTGTAGCCCATCATGAAATTCCACTGCCCGCGCGCCGACACCGCCTGGTTGCCGAAGATGGCCCGCACCAGGTAGCCGTTCGGGCCGCTGCGCCACTTGTCCTTGTACTCGCTCAGCGGCGTCGATCCGTCCACGCCTTCGTAGTGGTTGGCCGGGTAGGAGCGCGGGTCGGAGAACGGGCGGTCCTTGTTGTACGCCAGGTTGCGCACGTAGCTGGCCTGGAAGCTGAACGGCAGCCCGCCGAACACATGCGTGTCCCACTGCCCCGTTATGTTGAGCGGGCGGAAGTTCTGGGTCAGCCCGAAGAACTGCGGGTTCGAGGTGTCGTTCACGTCCACCGGCACGTTGTTGCGCAGCCCGAACAGCGTGTTGCCCTTCTGCATGAACGCCGGGCGCGAATTGTCGGTGTCGCAGGAAGGCGAGGACGTCAGGCACGGCTGCGAGAACTGGCCGCGCATGTCGGTGAAGTGGTAATACGCCACCGCGCCCTTGAAGCGGTCCCCGCCGGCCAGCTTCCATTCCGCGCCGGCCTGCAGCGCGAACAGCCACTGGTTGCGGCTGTCCGACTTTTCCTGCGCGTTCGAGGGGAAATTGTCGTCGCTGTAGTTGACCGGGAACGCGCCGCCGGTCACGAACGCCGTGACGCCGCGCGTGCCGACGGACTTGCGCCAGGCGCCGGCAATCCCGTCGAAGTTCAGGTCGTTGGAGAACACCAGGTCGTTGTTGTCCAGGCCATAGAACGGGTTGCCGAAGCGGCCGGCGGTGACGTGGAACGCATCGGTGAAACGGTAGTCCAGATAACCCTGGTCCAGCCAGATGCTCTTCTTGGCAAAACCGCCGCCGAGCGTCTGCGTGGTCGACACCGGCCCGTTGCTGCTGCCGGTGCCGATGCGGATGCCCGCGGTCAGGTCGTCGGAGACTGCGGCGGTGACGCCCAGCCGCGCGCGCAGGCGCAGCAGGTCGGTGCGGTTCTTGTCGGTGTTGAGCAGCGGCGGCAGCGAGTTGGCCGAGGGGCCGAAGTCAACCGGGCCGTTGGCGTTGACGGCCGCGTAGTCGACGGTCGGCGCATTGCCGCCGCCGTACAGGTTGGCCTGGTAGCGCACGCGCACGTCGCCGGACAGGGTGATGCGCGAGACCCAGTCGGGGAACGTGTTGGGCGTGGCCCAGTGTTCCTCCTTCGCCTGCGCGATGACCTCTTCCTTGACCTCGTCGCGGATCTGCTGGCGCACGCGCGGCGAGACATAGGGCACGCGCACGTCGCCCGGCTGCGCGCCGCCGGCCGCGGCGGCCACGGTCGCGGCCCCCGCTCCCGCCGCCACGCCCGCCGCCACACCTGCGGCCCCCGGCCCGGCCGCGGCCGGCGGCTGCGCCGCCGCGCGGGCCTGCGCCAGCAGCGTTTCGCCTTCCTCCCGGGTCAGCGTCCCGCGCATGACCAGGATGCGGATCAGGTTCTGCGTGACGTCCGCCGATGCCGGGGGCACGGTGCCCTGCGCATGGCCCTGCTGGCAGCACGCCGCAAGCGTCAGGGCGGCGGCCAGCGGCCGCAGCACCGGATGGCGAAGGCGCGATGCCTTGCACTGATTCATTGCTCTCTCCTCAAGGATCTCTCTCATGTCCGGCCCGGGTCCCGGCGGCGCGTCACGGGCGCCGCGCCTGCATCACCACGCGGGCCGGGAAGCTCAGGCCCGCCGGCGGCCGCTCGTCCACGCGGCCCAGCGCGCGCAGCGCCGCCAGCAGCGCTTCGTCGGTGGCCGCACTGCCCGTCGAGCGCACCAGCTCCACGCGCGTGATGCGCCCGCTCTCGTCCATCCACATGTTCACCATCACCTGCGGAAACGCGAGCCGCGCGGTGGCCGGGTTCTGCTGCACGGCGCGCTGCAGCGCGTAGGCCAGGTACTGGCCATACGTCGCGTTGCCCGCGCGGCCGGCGCCGCCGCTGCCCATGCCGTCGCCGCTGCCGACCTGGATGCCGCCCGCGCCGGCCTGCGCGTCGGCGTTCATGGTCACGCTCTGCGCCGCGTCGTTGGCCGGCCTGGGCGCTTCCGCGGGCCTGGGTGCCGGCTCCATCGGCTTGGGATCCGGCGTGCGGATGCGTTCTTGCTTGACCGGCTCCGGCGGCTTCTGCTCGGGCGGGGGCGGAGGCGGCGGGGGCGGCAGCGAGACCATCGGCGGCAGCCGCGGCGCCTCCTTTCTCGCGGACGCGGTATCGCCCGCCCATTTCCAGAGCGCCCAGCCGGCCAGCGCCAGCGCCAGCGCTGCCGCGGCGCCGGCCAGCGGTCCGCGCCAGCGCCGCCGTGGCGCGGCCTCGCGATCGTCGTACGGCTGCTGTTCCATGACGCGGCCTAGTTGGCTGGCTTGCCTGTCACCAGGCCCACCTGCTGCAGCTCCAGCCGCCGCAGCAGGTCCAGGACCTCGATGACCTTGCGGTACTGCACCGCGGCGTCACCCTTGACGATGACCGGGAAGTCCGGCGTCTGGGCGCGCTGCGCGCGCAGCCGGTCCTCCAGCTCCGCCAGCGTGACCGGAAACGCGTCCAGGTAGACCTGGCCCGAGTCGGTCACGGTGATGGCCTTGATCTTCTGCTCGGACAGGCTGGCGGAGGCGCTCGCCTTGGGCAGGTCCACCTTGATGCCCTGCACCGCGGCCGTGGTCATCAGGATGAAAATGATCAGCAGCACGAACGCCAGGTCCAGCAGCGGCGTGATGTTGATGTCGTCGTAGGGCTTGTCGTCGTCGTGCGTGGCGGCCATGATGGGTTCCCCTCAGAGCGCGCCGGCACCGGGGCCGCGCTCGCCGGCGCGGGCGGACGGGGCCATGCCCACGCCGCCCGCCCCCGCCTGCCGGGCCGGCACCAGGCCCGCTTCCGCGAAGCGGCGCATCAGCTCGCCCACGAGGCGGTCCATGTGGCCGCCGGCCTCGGCCTGCGCCACCTCGCTCTCGCTGCCCGCATGGAGCTCGGCCAGGCGCGTGACGAATTCGTCCACGAACACGTCCATGTCCGCGCTCACGTTCTTGTTGCGCGTGAGCAGGTAGTTGTACGAGAACAGCGCCGGAATGGCGACGAACAGGCCCACCACGGTAGCCACCAGCGCGGCCGCGATGCCGGGCGCGATGGCGTTGATGTTGACCTCGCCCGCCAGCGCCACCGCCGCGAACACCAGGATGATGCCGACCACCGTGCCCAGCAGGCCCAGGTACGGCCCGCCCGAGATCGAGATGGTCAGCAGCACCAGGCCGCGGTTCAGGCGCTGGTTCTCGCGCACGCGCGTGGCGTCCATCGACGCGCGGATGGCCTCGATGGTCTCGGCGGCCACGGCCTTGTTGCCGTCCTGCTCGCGCCGGCTGCGCAGCTCGCCCACGGCCACCTGGTACAGCCGGTACAGCGTGGAATCGGCCAGCCGCCGGGACAGGCCCGGGTTGGCCGGCACCGATTCCGCCAGCGCTTCGAGCCGGTGGCCGACCTTGCGGAACTGCGCCATGAATTCGTCATTGGCGCGCGACACGCGGCTCACGTAGGTGGCCTTGACGTAGGTGACCCACCACGACAGCACGGCCATGACGGCCAGCAGCCCGATCACGACCCATGCGTCCACCGGCACGTTGGTCAGGATGAAGCCGATCTCGCCGAAGCCGCTGCCGGCCTGCTTTTCGTCGGGGCCGTAGGCGAGCAGCTTCGAGTCGCTGCCCTGCATCGCGGCCTCCGCGGCCAGCAGCGCCGCGGGCCGCGCCACGCGCGAGATGCGCACCTCGTCGAGCTGGCCCGCGAAGCCCGGCAACTCGCCCGCGGGGTCGGCGCCGATCATGGCCGCGCCGGCAAACGCCGGCAGCGCGGCAGCCACCTTCGCCACCTCGCGGCCGTTGACCAGCAGCGCGACCTGCCCGCCGCCCGCGGTCATCGCCACGTGGGTCCACTGCTGCGCGCCCAGCGGCTCGCTGGCCGCGGCCTGCTGCTGGCCCACGCGCACATAGGGCACGCCGTTGGCCAGGCCCACCAGCAGCGCGTTGCCGGCCTCGCGGCGCGCGTACAGCACGCCGTTCGCGGCGGCGTCCGCGCGCACCCACGCGCCAAACGTCATGGCGCCGCCGGCGGCCACGCGCAGCGAATCGCTGGCGGGCAGGGCGATGCCCGCCTTGCCGTCCAGCTTCGCCGCCTGGCCGATCAGGCCCTCGCCCACCGGCACGCCGGCCTGCGCGTTGTTGTGGTACGCCGTGGCGTCGGCCGGCGCCGTGCCCGCTGCGCCGTCGAAGTGATAGACCGCCGTGTAGTCGGCGTCGAACGGCGACGCGCCGCCGGCCTGCGGGGCCTTGGCGTTGCCGTAGTACATCCAGATGTCCTGGCGCGCGCCGCCGGGCACCGCCGGCATATCCACCCAGACCAGCCCCATGCCCAGCAGGGAATCGAACTGCTCGACCTGGTGCGCGAGCGGGGTCTTGTCGTCGGCCGCGACGAAGCGCAGGTCGCCGCCCTTGTCCTGCACGGCGTCGAACTGGAAGTTGCCCGCGTGCAGGCGCACCAGCACCGGCATGCGTCCGAGCGGCTCCGCGATGTTGGCGCCCTTGGGCGTGGTATCGACCGAGACCGGCTTGCGGAAGGACCAGTCCTGTTGCCACCAGGCTTGTGCCACCTGCGGCAGACAGGCACCGAGCATGGCGAGGGATAGCAGCAATTTACGCATAACAGTGCTCCGTTGGGTGCGCGCCGGCCCCATCAAAAAGTAGTGCGAAGGTTGAAGTTGACGGTCGGGGAACCCGCCTCGGTACGCTGCGCGTCGCGCAACGGCCAGCCCACGTCGAGCTTGCCGGTGACGTTCCGGAAGAGCCGGATGCTGGAGCCGAAGCCCACGCCGAGCAGCGTGTAGCTGCGGCGCTGCTCCGGCAGCGGGTCGCGCAGCTTCAGCGTGGCGGCGTCGAAGAAGCCGTAGACGCGCCATTCGTCGACACCGGGCCACAGCCAGTCCGCGTACGACGGCGAGCGCACCTCCAGCGAGGCGAGCAGGCCATCGTCCGCGGTGGCCTCCGCCGAGTAATAGCCGCGCACGCTGGTCGCGCCGCCGGCGGCGAACTGCTCGCCCGAGACCAGCGCGCCGGATGCCACCTGGAAGGCGCCGCGCGCATAGAGCTCCACGCCGCCCTTGAGCGTCTGCGTGTGCGTGCCGTCGCCCTTGAGGTAGATGAAGTCCGGCGAGGCGCGGTAGCGCTTGGCGCCGTACTCGGCCCACCCGCTGCCCACGCCGAAGCCGTTGAAGCCGCCTGTCAGCGCAAGCGCGGCCGAGCTCTGCGAGCGCTCGCCGAAGCGGTACGCATTGAACGACAGCGTCAGCGGCAGGTAGCGCAGCGGCACGTTGGACGCGGCCCCGCCCAGCGACACCGCCTCGTCCATGTCCTTGAAGTCGATGCCGAGCCCGAGCGAGCCGGACCAGTCGCCCGCGGGCGGCAGCGCGTAGTTGCCCTGGATGCCGAACACCTTGCCCTTGCCCAGCACGCTGGTGCCGCCCGTGGTGGCCACGTTGCTGTCCGAGACATAGCCGGTGGCCTGCACGCTGTACGGCGTGCCCGCGAACGGCGCGAGATAGCTGAACGACCACACGCGCGCCTCGTTCAGGTCCTGCGGCGCGCCAAAGAACGTCACCGACGCCTGGTGCCCCATCTGCCAGAGGTTGTCATGGCCGATGGTGGCCGAGGCGCGCAGCGCATGCGTGTCGACGCTGTGGTCGTTGTTGAGCATCACGCTGCCGCTGAGCGGCCGGTGGTCCTCCACCTTCAGCTCCACGTCCACGGTCTGCGGCAGCGAGCCCGGGCGCACCATCGGCACGACCTGGCGGTTGGGCGAGGCGTTGAGCGCGGTCAGCTCTTTCTGCGCGGCATTGAAGTCAGGCACCTTGCCCTCGGCCAGCGACGGCACCGCGTCGCGCACCGCGGCCGGGGAATAGTGCTCGGCGCCGACCACGCGCAGGCGTCCCACGCGCGTCTCGCCGACCTGCAGCAGCACCACGCCGCCGGCCACGCGCTGCTCGGGCAGTTCCACCACCACGGACTGGTAGCCGCGCTTCTGGTAGCGCAATTCCAGCGCGGCGCGCGCGCCTTCGACATCGTCGGCGGTGCGCGACGGCCCCAGGAACGGCGCCACCGCGTCCTCGATGTCGCCCTCGTCGAGCATGGTGTTGCCGCGCACCACGTATTCGTTGACGTCGAACCGGCGCGGCTCGCTCGCGGCCGGTTGTGCGCCCGGTTGTGCGGCCGGTTGTGCGCCCGGCTGTGCCGCGGCCGCGGCCTGCGCGGCCGCCGCGGCGAGCGCCAGCAGCACCGCCCCCGCCCTGCGTCGGCGCGCGCGGGCCCCGATCCCGTGTGTCCGGGATGTCTTCATACCCCTACCCTTTTTTGTTGTCCGGCAACGCCGGCAGGCTGGCGGCTGGCCGCCCTGGCATGGCCGGCCCCCGCCGGCCCGTCCCGCGTTCAGCGCACCGCCGAGATGACGCTGTCCAGCGCGGACTGGTCCACGCTGGCGGCCGACGCCGCGGTCTGCTGCTTGAGGTAGGCCTGCGCGGCGTCGCTCTGGTATTGCTGGCGCAGCTTCGCGCGCAGCGGCTCCCTGACTTCGTCGAGCGGGCGCAGCCCGGCCTCGCGCACCGCGATCAGCTTCAGCACGTGCAGGCCGGTGGGCGAACGCACCGGCTCGGATACCGCGCCCGGCTTCAGCGCCACCACCGCGGCGCGGATCTCGGGCAGCATCTCCGTCTCCGGCAGCCAGCCGGTATCGCCGCCGTTCGCGGCCGAGCGCGGCTCCTGCGAGCGCGCCCTGGCCAGCGCCGCGAAATCGGCGCCGGCGCCGCGCGCCTGGCGCGCGATGCTCTCGGCCTCCTTGCGCGCGTTGGCGCGCGCCGCCTCGTCGCCCTCGGCCGCCACGTAGATCTGCGCCACGTGGTACAGCTTCGGCGCGGTGAAGGCGGCGGGACTGGCGTCGTACGCCGCCTTGATCTCGGTGTCCGACGGATACCCCTGCGGCGGCTGCGTCACCGATTCCAGATAGCTGCGCACGATGACCGACTGCTCCGCGTCGAGCACCATCGCGGCGACTTCCGGGCGCCTGGCCCAGCCCTTGGATTCGGCTTCGGCCAGCACGCTCTTCTGCGCCAGGCGGCTCTGCACCAGCCGCTCCAGCGTCGGCTTGTCCGCCGCGAGCCGGGCGCGCGACGGCGCGTCCAGCGCGCGCAGGAACGTCTCCAGCTCCGCCTGCGTGACACTGGCCTTGCCGCTCTGCGCGACGATCTTGTCGGCGGCCACGACGGTGCCGGGTGCCACGGCAAGTACCGAGAACAGCGCCGCGCCGGCAATGGCACGGGGAACAACGAAGATCAGCTTGCGCATCACGGTGGACCTCCTGTAGCGTTTCTCTCAACGACGGTCCACGGCGGCCGGCGGGTGCCGATACTCAGGCAATCCAGCCAGGAAATTTCTGGGAGCGCAGCGTTGAAACGACTTCATGCATTTGCGATTGCGGCGATTCTTACGGCGCACGGTGACGTGGTTGTTGCGGAATCTGGGCAGATTTCCGGCGCGCCGCGGCCGGCGGAAGACACCGTGCCATGCGTCAGCGTCGAGGTGAACGGCCAGCGCGCGCCCGCGCTGGCATGCCTGAACGACAGGCTCGAGCAGGCGGCAAGAGGCGGCGCCAGGGGCGGCAACAAGCCGGCCGCGGGCGCACTGAGCGAACAGCTCGCGGGCCTGCCATCGAACCAGGCAGGCATGTTCAATTACTCGGCCACCGCCAACCGGATGGGCAATACCTTCGGCTCGTCGGTCAATGCGCAGCGTCCGCCGCAACGGCCCGTCTACCTGCCCGCGCTCGGGCGCCGCCCCTGACGCTGCCGCTGGCGTTGCCCGCCACGCTGCCTATCGCGCTGCCCATCGCGCGACGCATCGCGCTACCCCCCTCCCATTGGGGGGAGACGCGCGGCCACGCCACGTGGCGACAACGCGCGCGCGCATTGGGAACGATATATGGCACCGTCTAAGAAGAATGTGTAACGATTCCGACATAGGGCTCGCATAGCATGATCCGTGATCTGTGCAATGCAGCAGCAATGCGCCGCCTCGATTCGCCGGGAGCCACTGGCAACGCATTATCGCTGTGCTTGCCGGGGGTCTTTCCCGCGAGTCGGCGCAAGCCCATATCCTCAGGCGCGAACACGTGAATCGGCAATGAGACGGGGCAATTCAGCATATCGCCGGTCATCGCCTTCCGTTTTCCGGACTCCATTCACCGCTGCCGCTACAAGCGGCCGCGGTTTCGTCTTGATAAAAATAGGGAAAAAGCATGACGGAAAATCAGTGGGTCATTAATGTCACCAAATTCAGCGCCAATCCATCGCGGGCCCTGCAGGCCGCGCAAGAGCAGCCGGTGCTGGTGGTCAAGCACCAGCGCCCGCATGCCTACCTGGTGTCCGCCTCGTGGTGGCGGGAAGTCATGACCCTGCTCGCGGAAAACCGCGCCCACGAAGCGGAGCGGCCCGCGCCATCGCCGTGCGGCAACGAGAACGGCAACGCCTGATGCCGTAGCGCGCGGCCCGCTTCCCGGCGCCACCGCGCGGGAAAAGATTTCCACATCGCACTCTCGCTTCAAACGCCGCGGCGGGCGGCGGCACGCGCGTCGTGATGACTTCATGACAGAACCTTCCCCGACGCCGCCACGGTTGTGCCGCAATGCGCCGATACCTTAGGCGATGCACCGCGCCCCGAGGTATCCGCAAGCAGTTTCGTGCGGTCCCCGGGGCGCCCGATTCACGCCGGCCGGGCGCATAGCAGGCGCGTTACGGCAATCCGCTACCGACCATGCCGCTCGCCCGCATCCCCTCGCGCCACGTGTTGCCGCTCGCCACCGCGCTGCTGTTGAGCGCCGCCATGCCCGCGGCGCAGGCCGCCGCCCGCCAGGTCACGCTGGACTTCGACAACGCGGACATCTCGCAGGTGGTGCAGGCCATCGCCAGCGCGGACGGCAAGACCGTGTTCGTCGATCCGCGCGTCAAGGGCACCGTCAGCCTGTCCTCGGACCAGCCGCTCGGCACCGCGGACGCCATGCGCATGCTGCAGTCGGCATTGCGGCTGCAGGGCTATGCGATGGTGGCGGACGGCAGGACCGTCAAGGTCCTGCCGGAGGCGGACGCGAAGCTGCAGGGCATGCCCATCGTCACCGGCGCCGGCGGCGGCGACGCGGAGGCGAGCGGCGGCCAGGTCATCACGCGCGTGTTCCGCCTGTCCCGCGAATCGGCCACCAGCCTCGTGCCCGTGCTGCGGCCGCTGATCTCCGCCAACAACACCATCAACGCCTACGCCAACAACAACACCATCGTCGTGACCGACTACGCCGACAACGTCAGGCGCATCGGCGGCATCATCGCGGCGGTGGACCGCGGCACGCCCGCCGGCGAGGTGGAGGTGGTGGCGCTGGAAAACGCCGTGGCCAGCGACGTGGCCGTGCTGCTGCAGCGCATGCTCGACGGCGGCAGCGGCGGCGGCACCGGTGGCAGCGCCGGGTCGGCAAGCAACTCGGGCGGCTCCGGCGGCGAAGGCGGCGCGCCACGCATTGCCGTGGTGGCGGAGCCGCGCAGCAACACGCTGCTGATCCGCGCGCCCAGCCCCGAGCGCATGCGGCAGGCGAAGGCGCTGGTGGAACGGCTGGACCGCCGCTCCACGCGGCCCGGCAACATGTACATGGTGCCGCTGAAGAACGCCAGCGCGGTCACGCTGGCGCAAACGCTGCGCGCGCTGGTGGCGGCGGACGCCACGCTCTCCATGCAGTCGTCCGGGGCCGGCGGCGGCCAGGGCGCGGCCGCGCCCGCCACGGCCCTGCAGGCGTCGTATCCGTCGATGCCGCCCCTGCCCTCCGGCACGAGCAGCTCGTCGTCCGGCCTGGGCTCGTCGGGTGGCCTCGGCACATCGGGCACATCGGGAGGATCGGGCAGCGCCAGCGGGCTCGGCAGCGGCAGCTTCAACAGCGGCGGCAACGCCAGCCAGTCCACCACGGGCGGCACCATCCAGGCCGACCCGGCCACCAACTCGCTGCTGATCACCGCGTCCGAGCCGGTGTACCGCAACCTGCGCGCGCTGATCGACGAGCTCGACACCCGCCGCGCGCAGGTCTACGTGGAATCGATGATCGTGGAGATCACCTCCGACAACGCCGCCGAGCTGGGCATCCAGTGGCAGGCGCAGAACGGCCGCGCGTTCGGCGGCACGAACTTCGGCAGCGGCGGCCAGAACATCGTCAACGTGGGCGCCGACACGGCCGCGGGCGGCGGCATCCTGGCCGGCCTGGCGTCGAGCCTGCCGGGCGCGGGCGGCCTCAACATCGGCGTGCTCAGCAGCAAGCTGGGCCTGAACGTGCTGCTGCGCGCGCTCTCGAAGCAGAGCGGCGTCAATATCCTGTCCACGCCCAACCTGATGGTGATGGACAACGAGGAGGCCCACATCATCGTCGGCCAGAACCTGCCCTTCGTCACCGGGTCCTACGCGCAGACCGGCTCGTCCGCCTCCGTCACGCCGTTCCAGACCATCGAGCGGCAGGACGTGGGCCTGACGCTGCGCGTGCGCCCGCAGATCACCGACGGCGACAGCGTCAGGATGCAGATCTACCAGGAGACCTCGGACGTGATCGATCCGGGCGGCGTCAACGGCCCCACCACCAACAAGCGCGCGCTGGAAACGGCGGTGATGGTCGATGCCGGGGACGTCATCGTGCTCGGCGGCCTGATGCAGGACAGCTACAACGAAGGCGTGCAGAAGGTGCCCGGGCTGGGCGACATCCCGCTGATCGGCGGCCTGTTCCGCTACGAGAACAAGCAGCGCAGGAAGACCAACCTGATGGTGTTCCTGCGGCCCGTGATCATGCGCTCGCCGCAGGCCGCGCGCGACGTGGTGATGACCCGCTACGACTACATGCGCGGCGAAGGCGCGCGCGCGCCCACCGACAACTGGTTCGTGCGCGACGACGACACGCCGCGGCTGCCGCAGGCCGACGGCATGCCGCCGACCTCGCCGCTGGAGCTCGGCAATAGGCGCACGCCGGTGCCCGCGCGGCCGCAGGCCACCGATTCGTCGCTGATGCTGCCGCCGCCGCGCGAGCATGAGGCACCGGCCGCGCCATCCCCGGCCGCGCCGGATGCCGCGCGCCCCGGAGACAACGGATGAACGCCACCGCCGTCGAGCCCGACCTCACCCCGCCCACCCTGCCCGCCGGCGTGTCGGCGCGCCTGGTGCCCTATGGCTGGGCGCGCGCCGCGCGGCTGCTGCTGATCGCGCGCGCGGAAGGCCCGCCCACCGCGTGGGTGTGCGAGGAAACGCCGCCCGAGGCGATCGCCGAGGCGGCCCGCACCTTCGGCGTCGAAGACTGGGTCACGGTCGCGGCCGAGCACCTGCGCCAGGCGCTGTCGCAGGCGTATGCCGGCAACGAAGGCTCCGCCGCGCAGGTGGTCGGCGAGGTCGAGGGCGAAGTGGATCTGTCGCGCCTGATGCAGGAACTGCCGGCCGTGGAAGACCTGCTGGAAGCGGAGGACGACGCGCCGGTGATCCGCATGATCAACGCGCTGCTGACCCAGGCCGCGCGCGAAGGCGCGTCGGACATCCATATCGAGGCCTTCGAGCAAAGCTCCGTCGTGCGGCTGCGCGTGGACGGCGCCATGCGCGACATCGTCAAGCCCAAGAAGGCGCTGCACGGCGCGCTGATCTCGCGCATCAAGATCATGGCGCAGCTGGACATCGCCGAAAAACGCCTGCCGCAGGATGGCCGCATCACGCTGCGCGTGGCGGGCCGCCCGGTGGACGTGCGGGTCTCCACGCTGCCCACCACGCACGGCGAGCGCGCCGTGCTGCGCCTGCTGGACAAGGAAGCGGGCCGGCTCGACCTGGCGCGCCTGGGCATGGGCGCCGCCACGCTGCAGCGCTTCGACCGCCTGATCGGCCAGCCGCACGGCATCGTGCTGGTGACGGGCCCGACCGGCTCCGGCAAGACCACCACGCTCTACGCCGCGCTGTCGCGGCTGGACGCCGGCACCACCAACATCATGACGGTGGAAGACCCGGTCGAATACGACCTCGACGGCATTGGCCAGACCCAGGTCGGCGAGCGCATCGGCATGACCTTCGGCAAGGCCTTGCGCGCGATCCTGCGCCAGGACCCGGACGTCATCATGATCGGCGAGATCCGCGACCTGGAGACCGCGCAGATCGCGGTGCAGGCGTCGCTGACCGGCCACCTGGTGCTGGCCACGCTGCACACCAACGACGCGGCGTCCGCGGTCACGCGGCTGACGGACATGGGCGTGGAGCCCTACCTGCTGTCGTCGTCATTGCTGGGCGTGCTGGCGCAGCGTCTGGTGCGGCGGCTGTGCCCGGCGTGCCGGCGGCTGGAAGACGGACGCTGGCGGCCGGTGGGCTGCGACCGCTGCGGCCCCACCGGCTTCCAGGGGCGCTCGGGCGTCTACGAATTGCTGGTGGTGGACGACGCGGTGCGCCGCCAGGTTCACCAGCAGGCCGCGGACGCCGACATCCGCGCCGCGGCCGTGGCCGGCGGCATGCTGACCATGCGCGAGGACGGCCAGCGCTGGATCGACGCCGGCGACACCACGCTCGAGGAAGTGCTGCGCGTGACCAAGGACTGACAAGGAGGGCGCCATGCCCGCTTTTCGTTACGAAGCCGTGGACTTTGGCGGCAAGCTCCATCGCGGCGTGCTGGAGGCCGAGGGATCCAAGGCCGCGCGCGGCCAGCTGCGCACGCGCGGCCTGACGCCGCTGAAAGTGCTGCCGGTGACGGCCGCGGCCAACGGGGGCGGCGTCACGCTGTTCGGCGGCAGGCTGGGCGCGCAGGAACAGGCCCTGTTCACGCGCCAGCTGTCCAGCCTGCTGAGCGCCGGCCTGCCGCTGAACGAAGCGCTGTCCGCGCTCGCGGACCAGGCCGAGCGCGCCTACGTGCGCCACCTGGTCAGCGCCATCCGCGCCGACGTGGTGTCCGGCCAGTCGCTCTCCGGCGCGCTCTCGCAGCATCCGCGCGATTTTCCCGACATCTACCGCGCGCTGGTGTCCGCCGGCGAGCACAGCGGCAAGCTGCACCTGGTGCTGACGCGGCTGGCGGACTACGTCGAGAGCCGCAACGCGCTCACGCAGAAGATCAAGCTGGCGTTCACCTACCCCGCCGTCGTCACCGTGGTGGCCTTCGGCATCGTGGTGTTCCTGCTGACCTACGTGGTGCCGCAGGTGGTGGGCGTGTTCACCACCACCAAACAGAAGCTGCCGATGATCACCGAGGTCATGCTCGCGTGCAGCGACTTCGCGCGCGCGTGGGGATGGCTGGCCGCCATCGGCCTGGTGCTGCTGGGCTGGCTGATACGGCGCATCCTGGCGCAGCCCGGTCCGCGCCATCACTGGCACAGCTGGCTGCTGACCGCGCCGCTGCTGGGCAAGCTGGTCAGCGGCTACAACACCGCGCGCTTCGCCAGCACGCTGGCCATCCTGACCAGCGCCGGGGTGCCCATCCTGCGCGCGCTGCAGGCCGCCGGCGAGACGCTCAACAACGTCGCGCTGCGCGCCACCGTGGAAGACGCCATCTCGCGCGTGCGCGAGGGCACGTCGCTGGCGCGCTCGCTGGCCTCGGCCAACCAGTTCCCGCCGGTGCTGATCCATTTGATCCGCTCGGGCGAGGCCACCGGCAGCCTGCCCGAGATGCTCGAGCGCGCGGCGCAGGGAGAGGCCAGCCAGCTGGAACGCCGGACCATGTTCATCACCGGCCTGCTGGAACCGGCGCTGATCCTGGGCATGGGGCTGATGGTGCTGATGATCGTGCTGGCGGTGCTGATGCCGATCCTGGAGATCAACCAGATGGTGCGGTAGTTGCCGCTGGCGACGCGGCAGGACACGGCCCTGCACGCGCCGCCGGCAGGTCATCGGCCGGCGCGGGGGATATTGCTCACCAATGCCGGGCCGGGCGGGACGTCGCCGCTCGTCGCCGCCGCCAGCACCGGCAGCACGCGCTGCGGCGCCATCGCCACCTCCTGCGCGACGCCGCCCCGCTTCAGCACCACCGAGCGCGCGCGCACCTCGGACAGCACCAGCCCGGGCGCCGCTTCCCGGCCCGCGTGCACGAGCCGTGGCGCGGCGCCGGCGATGGAGAGCACCGCCGCCCCGTCGTCCCGCCCGAGCGGCCGGATCACGCCACCGACCGTCACCTTCAGTCCCTGCGCCTGCGCCGGCCCGGCGCCGAACAGCTCGCCGCCCGCGCCGGCGCGCGCCGGGGCCGCGGCGACCTTTTCCGCCCCCGGCGTCATCTCCGGCGTCGCGGCGATCTGCAGTCCCCAATAGACCACGACCGCCACGCAAGCCACGCCGCCGGCCACCGTGGCCGCGGGCACGGCCAGTTCCCCCGGCGAACGCCGGCACCACTCGCCCCATCGCGCCAACCTCTGCAACGTCAGCAGCCTCGTCATCGCAACGGCCCTCCTGGCATGAACTTTCGGTGTCGGAAACCGCGCAGAAAGTGTCACCACTTTGCCCCTCGCGCTGGCCAGAATCATTTGGCCCGCCCTGGTAGCGCGACCCCGGCGACTGTGTTGTATCGCGCGATCATGACAACCCTCTTGCGGAACCTGCGATGACCCCGACACGACACCGACGCAAACGGCCGGCCAGCGGCTTCACCCTGATCGAGATCATGGTGGTCATCGTGATCCTCGGGGTGCTGGCCGCGCTGGTGGTGCCCAAGATCATGAGCCGCCCCGACGAGGCCCGCATCGTGGCCGCGCGCCAGGACATCGCCTCGATCATGCAGGCGCTCAAGCTCTACCGCCTGGACAACAGCCGCTATCCGTCGACCGACCAGGGGCTCGTCGCGCTGGTGTCCAGGCCGACCACCGAGCCGGTGCCCAACAACTGGAAAGGCGGCGGCTACCTGGAAAAACTCCCCAAGGATCCCTGGGGCCACCCGTACCAGTACCTGAACCCGGGCGTGCACGGCGAGATCGACATCTTCAGCCTGGGCGTGGACGGGCAGGCCGGCGGGAGCGGCAATGATGCCGACATCGGTTCCTGGGAATAGCGGCCCGCGCGCCGCGGCCGGCGCCGGCTTCACGCTGCTGGAGATGCTGGTGGTCATCGTGATCATCGGCATCGTCAGCGGCCTGGTCGCGGTCAACGCCCAGCCCAGCCCGCGCCAGTTGCTGGCGCAGCAGGCGCAGCGGCTGGTGTGGCTGCTGCAGGGCGCGCACGACGAGGCCCGGCTGCGCGGCGAGCTGATTGCGTGGGAGGCCACGCCGCAGGCGTTCCGCTTCGTGATCCGCGAGGGCGGCCGCTGGCTGCCGCTGCGCGACGACGTGCTGCGCCCGGGCAACTGGGGCGGCCCGCTGGCCGCGCTGAGCGTGGCCCAGCCGGACCAGCCCGCGCAGGCCGGCAATGCGCGCGTGCTGTTCGGGCGCGAGGCGGTGGAGCCCACGCTGGAAATCGTGCTGCAGCGAGACGGCGCCGCCGTGCGCATCGTCACGCTGGCACCCGGCCGCTATGTCGTGCAATAGCGCCACGCGCCGCCGCGCGGCCGGCTGCACGCACGGCTTCACGCGCGACCGCAAGCACGGCTTCACCATGATCGAGGTGCTGGTGGCGCTGGTCATCGTGGCCGTCGCGCTGGGCGCCTGCCTGCGCGCGTCCGGCATGATGGCCGACAGCAGCGACAGCCTGCGCGCGCGCACGGTGGCCGGCTGGAGCGCCGCCAACCGGCTGGCCGAGCTGCGGCTGGCCGGGCGCTGGCCCGAGCCCGGCACGCGCCGCTTTGGCTGTGACCAGGGACCGGTGGCGCTGCTGTGCGAGGAAGTGGTGTCGCAGACCGGCGACGCGCGCCTGCGGCTGGTCACGGTATCGGTCTATCGCCCCACGGACCCCGGCGCGCGCCTGGCGCAACTGGCGCAGGTGATGGCGCAATGACACGCGCGCAGCGCCGCCGCGGCGGCTTCACGCTGATCGAGATGGTGATCGCCATCGCGCTGCTGGCCATCGTCGCGCTGATGTCGTGGCGGTCCCTGACCGGCATCATCCGCGGCCAGCAGGGCGTCATCGAGACCATGACGGACCTGCGCGAGGTGGACCGGATGTTCGACCAGATGTCGATCGACCTGGCCGACGCGGTGCCCGACAACGACCTTGGCGACGGCGCCATCGCGTTCGATGGCAGCCGGCTGCGCATCGTGCGCACCGTGCTGGCGCCGGGCCAGCCGACGCGCTGGCAGGTGGTGCGCTATCGCAGCGCCGACGGCGTGCTGTGGCGCGAGCTGTCGGCCCCCCTGGCCACGCGCGCGGCCGCGCTGGCGGCGCGGACCGCCCCGCCGGCGCAGCGCCAGGCATTGATCGGGCGCGCCGGCGCGATCCGGCTGCGCGGCTGGCTCAACGCCACCGGAGCGGGCGCCATGCCCGGCGGCACCCCGGAAGGCTGGGCCCAGACCGATGGCGGCCGAAAACCGCCGCCGCTGCCGCCCGGCACGCCCCCGCCGCTGCCGCAGCACGCGGTCGGCGGCATCGAGGTCGTCGTCCTGGCCGGCTCGCCGCCTTCCGCCTACCGGCGCGTGCTGACCAGCGGCCCGTAGCACGCGGCGACTGCGCGGCGATCGCGCCCCACCTCCAGCAACGCACTCTTGCACTCTTGCCCACTTGCTCCCATGCCCACGCCAGAACTCTTTGCCAGCTGTTTCGTCCGCCTGCCGGCGCGTCCCGTGCGGCTGCCCAGGGACCGCTGGGACGCCGCGCTGCTCCAGGCATTGCCGTTTGCGCTGACCGACGGCGAGGGCGGCATCCTGCGCAGCGGCCATGCCGATGCCGGCGCGCTGCCGGCCGCGCGCGACACGGTGCTGATCGTGGATGCCCGCGACGTGCTGCTGCTGCGCGTGCCACTGCCGGCCGTCAACGGCGCGCGCCTGCGCGAGGCGCTGCCGGGCCTGCTGGAAGAGCGCCTGCTGGGGGACCCCGAACACAGCCATATCGCCGTGCTGGCCCGCCACGACGGCGGCGACGCCACGCTCGCCGCCGTGGACCGCGAATGGCTGCGCTTCGTGCTCGACGCCTTCGGCCGCCGGCGCGCGCGGCTGCTGCCCGCGGCACTGTGCGTGCCCCTGGCCAAGGACCGCGCGACCGTGGTGGTGGACGTCCTGTCCGACGGCGCGGACGCCGGCTGCTGGCGCCTGACCGTGCGCACCTCGGTCGACGTGGGCTATGGCATCGCCATCAACGCCGCGCTGGCACCGGGCTGGCTCGCCACGCGCCTGCCCGTGGCCGCCTGCCACGCGGACGACGCCGCGCGGCCGCTGCTGGGCGACGCCGCGGCGCCGGCGGGCTGGCCACTGTGGATCCGCGGCGCCCGCGCGCTTGGCGGCATGGACCTGTGTCAATTCGAACTGGCGCACGCGCGCCGCCGCGCCGCCCGCCAGGACGGCGCGGCGCGCTGGCGCTGGCCCGCCCTGCTCAGCGTCGCCGCGGCGCTGCTCGGCATGGCCGGCATCAACGCGCAATGGTGGTGGCTGGCACGCCAGCAGGCCGAGGTGCGGGCCGGCTCGGAAGCCCTGGTGCGCCGGCACTTTCCGCGCGTCGGCCCGATCGTCGATGCGCCGGTGCAGATGCGCCAGCAACTGGACGCGCTGGCGCGCGCCAAGGGGCAGCCGGCCACCGGAGACATCGCCGACCTGTCCGAGCGCCTGGCCCAGGCGCTCGGGCCCGTGGCGCCGGATGCGCTGACCGAGCTCTCTTACCGCGACCAGACGCTGCGCGCCCGCCTGGCGGATTCGGCCAAAGTGGACGCCGACGCCTTTCGCCAGCGGCTGGAGGCCGCCGGCCTCTCCGCGCGGATCGAGGATGGCCGGTGGCTGATCAGGATCCGCTCATGAACGCGCCGCTCGACGAAGCCTTGCTGGTGCCCGCGGCACCAGCCGCCGCGCCGCGCCGGAGATGGCCGCTGCCACCCGCCGTCACGCGCGGCCTGCATGCCTGGCGGGCCATGCCGCCGCGCGACCGCCGCGCGGTGAGCGCCTGCGTCGCGGCGATTGCCGTCGCCTGCGGCTGGCTGGTTGGCTGGGAACCCGCCGCCAGCGCGATACCGCGCCTGCAACGCGAGATCCCGCGCGACCGCGCGCAGTGGCTGCAATTGCAGTCGCTGGCGAAACAGGCGCAGACACTGCGGGCGCTGCCCGACATCCCCCGGCGCGCCGGCGCCGCGCTGCGCGACGAAGTGGCCAGGTCGCTGGACGCGGCCGGTATCACCGGCACAGTGGTCGAAGCCACGGACGACGGCGTGCGCGTGCGGATCGACAAGGTGTCGTTCTACACGTGGATGCAGTGGCTGGCCGGCGCGCGGCAGGCGTTCGGGCTGGGCGTGCTGGACATGGAGGCGAAGAAGGCCGAGGGCGGCGAGCGCGGCACGGTGACGGTCGGCGCGGCGCTGGGGTTGCCGGTGCCGTAGCGCCAGCGTCGAGGCGGGAGCCCGATCGCCGGGACGGCGATGACGTCCCGGCGCATCAGTCCGTGCCGCCGCGGGGCCGCTGCCAGTCGCGCAGGATTGCCGCGATGTCCTTCGCATAGCGGTCCCGCAGCACGGGTGTCTCCGAGTGATACGCGCCGACCGCTTCCCAGGTATTGCCGTACTTGTTCATCTTGCGCCGAAGATGCCAGGCGCCGACGTAGACGCTGACGCAGCCCGACTGCAGCGCCTTGCCGTCGACGCCATAGCGCTTCAGCTCCGCCAGGTGAATCGAGTTGATCTGCATGAGGCCCATGTCGACCGTGCGATTGTCGTTCCGGTGCAGCGCATCGACCCGGAAGCGCGACTCCTGCCACGCGATGGCGCGCAGGATCATCGGATGCACGGCGTGGTAGCGGCCGGCATCGTCGAAACAGTCGGCATGCGCCTGCGCGGCGACCGCCACTGTGGCGAGCCCGGCCATCACGCGCCACCTCTCCCGCCTGCGTGTCATGGCAGGTCCTCCGGGTCCTGCTCCCGCACCCAGACCACGCGCGTGCGCAGGCTTGCGCCGATGCCCTCACGGTAGATCAGCGCGCTGGTCCGGCGCAGCGAACGGCCACCGCGCACCTCACCGTGCACGATGAAGTACCGGCTGCGCGCATCGATCATCAGTCCCTGCGGCTCCGGGGCCGCCGGGGCCAGTGCCTTGAGCCGCAGGGACAGGTCCCCGAGGTCCCGCCAGTACGCCCGGTCGCGGTCGGCGATCATGGTCCTGGCCTGCGACACGGTAACGCCCGGAATGAATGCCGCCAGGACCTCGGGCCCCACTGTGTTCATGTTGACCGTGGTCGGCATCGGCAGCACCACCACGAATGGCGCCAGTTTTTCCACCGCTTCGCGCGTATAGCCGGGAACGGCCAGCAGGTCGAGCACGCGCGTGAGCGGCAGCGGGCCATTCGGCCGCAAGCTGCGCAGGACATAGGCGGCGGTAGGCGCCGCCAGCGCGCTGTCCAGCGACAGCGTGGACAACAGCCTCCTGTAGGCGGACACGCCGACATCGCTGACACCGGGCGGCTGGGTACGGTCGCCAGTGCTGACAAGGGTCATCAGGTTCAGGCGCGCCTGCGCATCCTCGATGGCGCCGCCAAGCGTCACCACATCGCCGCCCTGCGCGAATGTCGCGCCAGACGCCGCGTCCGCACCGATCCAGGCCGACAGCGGCGCCAGCTGGCGCGGCTGCGCCCAGGGCTGGCGCAGATGATCGATCGACGACCGCGCGCCGTTGTCCTGGAGCATGACGACGGCCCACGCGGTGATGACCCCCTGCAGGGATTCACCCTGCGCGCGCAGGCGCCGTGACTCCACCGCGCGCGTGGACGCCTGCTGCTGGACGAACATCGTCGTCACCAGCGTCACGCACAGCGCCACCACCAGCAACGCCGTCACCACGGCCGCGCCCCGCTGCCGGCGCCTCATGATCGCTGCACCGGCAGCCACGCCCAGCACGCCTGCACCTCGGCCGCGTCCACCCGGGGCGGCGGGCCGGACAGGAACGCCGCGTCCAGCTTCACCTCGTCCAGGTGATACAGGTGCTGCTGCTGCGGTGCGCGCGCGTCGCGCGGCCGCACGTAGTGCGCCTTGTAGAAGCGTGGCGCCGGGTCGCGCGCCGCGTGCAGGTCCGCGACGCCGCGCACCGGCGCATCGAACCAGAAGCGGATCCAGCTCCCGCCGCTGCGATACCCGCGTTCCCCCGGCAGGAAGCCGGCCAGCGCCAGCTGGATATACGGCACCAGGGCCGGGTTCAGGCCGGCATAGCCCCACAGGCCGCGCCGCGCCGCGAGCTCCGCCAGGCCCAGGAAGCGGCCTATGGTCATCGACGGCACCAGCTCTGGCCGGCGCATCAAGGTCAGGTGCCATTGCCAGCGGGCCAGGTAGGCGTCGCGCTGCGCGAGCGCCAGGCGGACATCCGTCATTTCGCCCATGACAAGCTCCTCGGGCAGGTCCCCGTGGCGCATCAACGGACAGCGCGCGCGGGCGCGCGAGCCGTGGCTGAAGCGAGGCCGTATCTGCGTGCTGCGCGCGCCGATCAGCAACAACGCGCGATGGCACAACGGACAGCGCGGTGGCGGCGCGCCGCCGTGCAACGCCGCCGCGCCAAACTCGGCCAGGTAAGCCTGGACCGTGATCAGACGAGCGTCGACCGGATGCAATGCAAGTCTCATGGCGTGGACAGGTTGAATGTTGAATGCCCACAGCCGCTCCCCAACAAGCCTTTCTCTGCGTCGACGCTCCACGCGGATGCCCGCGATGGGTGAACCACACGGCGTGAACTTTCGCGCCATCACCCGCGTCTATGTCGTCGATCGTTGCGTTCGCGACAAATTGCTCGCGACGTCCCTCAAGTTACAAAGCGGCATTTGCACGGCAGTGACCAAATCTGCGAATATCGTGCAATCAGACAGACCCGGCTTGGTCATATCGCGCGACGCTTCTCGCGCTGCAAGCCACCCTGCGGTCTTCCTCTCTGCCACATGCTCAACGCCGCGTCTTGCCGCGGCACGTCATAACAAAAGAGCATGAGCCAGATTCGCCATCTCTTCACGATTCCATCCGCTCGTTTTCACGCGCGCCGCCAAGAATCCTTTCTGCGGGCAACGACAGCACACACGCTTTCCACACGGTGCCCGCAGGAAGTGAAGTCATGCATCAAACCACATCAATGCTTTCCACCCAATCAACGGGAGTTGCACTGTGAAACTGAAGCACGCACTGATCCAGGCGGCCTGCGCGGCCGTCGCCTTCTCGGCCACCGCGGCCATGGCCCAGAACGTCGTTGGCGGCGGCGCCTCGCTGCCCGAGTTCCTGTACAAGGCCGAAATCACCGCCTTCGCACCGAACTACGCCCCCTATGCCTCCACGGGCAGCGGCGCCGGCAAGACGGCCCTGCTCACCAACGCCCCCGCCGCCTTCAACGCGGTGACCGGCCGCACCGACACCGTGGTGCACTATGCCGGCAGCGACTCGATCCTGTCGCCGTCGGAAATCTCGACGTACAACGCCAACCGTGCCGCCACGGAAGGCGCCGCGATCCAGATGCCGTCGGTCGCCACTGCCGTCGGTATCGCCTTCAAGGCCGCCCCGGCGAACATCACGCTGACCACCGACCAGCTCTGCGGCGTGTTCTCGGGCAAGATCACCGACTGGAGCGCCATCTCCGGCATCTCGGGCCCGATCCGCGTGGTCTATCGCAGCGACAGCAGCGGCACGACGGAAATCTTCACCCGTCACCTGAGCGCGGTCTGCTCGGTCGCCAGCGGCAACTCGAACGTGAACTTCACCACCACGACCACGTTCGCCAACAACTTCCCGAGCGGCGTGCCGTCGAACTTCGTGGGCGCGGCACTGAGCGCCGGCGTTCGCGACAGCATCGACGTGGGCAATTCCATCGGCTACCTGAGCCCGGACTACATCAACACGACCCTGGCTCCCGCTTCGACGGCAGCCACCAAGAGCCTGAAGGCCGCGTTCCTGCGCAACAAGAACATCACGACCGGGACGGCCACCTTCCAGCCGACCGCGGCCGCGACGACTACCGCGCTTGCCAACCTCACCATCAGCGGCACGCTGTCCGACCAGAACAGCTGGGCGCCGCTGGCGGCTGACCCGGCTGCCGGCTATCCCATCTCCGGCTTCACGTATCTCGACCATGTCCAGTGCTACAGCAACGCCACCGTCAAGACCGACGTGCTGGCATTCCTGAACAAGCACTACGACTACGCGGATACCGCTCAAGTGAACCGCATCCAGGGTAATGGCTTTGCCCTGCTGCCGAGCGCGATCGTCACGAAGATCAAGGACGAATTCCTGACCGGCACGGCAAACAACCTGAACATCGGCAACGCCGTCGCCTGCAGCGGCAAGGCCGGCCGTTAATTCGACGGCAAGGCGGTAGCGGCCAGGGAGGGCAACCATCCTGGCCGGCGGGAAGGCCCACTTTGCGTGGGCCTTCTTTTTTCCCCGGCCGGTCCGCTAGAGATCGGCGCTTTTGCGCGGGGCCATATGCACGGGGAGAGCGGCTGCGCCCCTGGCAAGACGGCGCTCGCGGCCGACTCGCCCGAAAGAACCGGGGGCCCCGCACGGGGCCCCCGGTCTTGCAGCATCGAATCAGACGCGGATGCTCAGGCGGCCAGTTCCATCGGCAGCGCCGGCGCCTGCCACGACACCATCTGCATCACCGTGGTCACCTCCACCATCACCGGCGCGGCGCCGGTCTCGATGCGCAGCATTGCCTGCCCGTCGGTCCAGCGCCACGGCGTCGCACCCTGCGTCTCCAGCGGATGGAAACCAGCCGCCAGCGCATCGCCGTCGAGCGCGAGCGGCTGGCCGTCCACCCGGATGTCGCTGACACAGACGCCCAGCAGCCGGCCGTCCTGCTGGTCCGCGTACAGGTGCGCCAGCACGCCGCTACGCGAGACCAGGCCGATCTCGGCCGCGCCGGCCGGCACCATGAACCAGCGGCGCTGGCCTTGCGCGTGCACCGCGTCGATACGCTTGCCGTTCACGACCAGGTGCGCGTCCGCGTCTTCCACGCGCCGATACCCGAGCGCCAGCGCGCGGTCGAGCAGTTGCTGACGAACCTCCAGCAACTGCGGGCCCGCCATCACGCACGGCGCGCAGGCGTTTTCCCAGCTCTGCGGGTCCAGGCGGCCATGCAGCGCCACATGCTCGCCGGCATTGGAAAAACCCTGGCGATTGCCATCGTCCAGATAGCTCTCGCACGGCAGCCCCTCGGCCAGCAGCACGTCATGGCTGTCGAGTTCGATGTGGAAGTACTGCACCGCGATCACCGGTTCCTGCACGATCGTCGCGCCGTTGAGCAGGCAGCCAGCGGGAATCAGCACGCCGGCGACAAAGACCGCATGCCCGGGGGAAACCAGCAGGTCGCGCAGCGGCAGCCCGCGGCCGAACGCATCCGCCCGGATGCGAACGGGCATGACTTCCCACGGGCGGGGATGGCTCGCGCCATGCACGCGGCTATGGCCGATCCAGCGAACGGCGCGCTGCGCGCCGGACGCCGTGACGACGAGATCGCCTTCGCGCAGGGCTTCCACGGCGACGTAGCCCGAAGACGTGGCGATCCTGGTGCCGGCGGCAAAACAGGGCGCCTGCGGGAAGGTCGGTGCCGCCGCGTTGTCTAGCAGCGGGTTGTTGAGCTGTATGCCGTCGTCGGTGGCCCCAGTGGCATCGCGATAGTTGGCGTACATGTCCTCCTTCGTGATCACGAGGTAGTCGCCCCAGGGGTCTTTCAGCACGATCGTTTCGCTATTGGTTCCCACCACGGTCCAGGGCGTCGCGGCGTCCGGCTCCAGTGTCCAGTTGGTGGTGGGGCGAGGCTCGCCCAGGTAATAGTTGCTGCCGACCCCGACGGTATAGGTACCGTTGCCGTTGTCCGTCACGAACAACTGGAACGGCTCGCTGTCTGCCCGCGCGGAGGGAATCAGCGACTGATAGCCGCTGTAGTCGCCGGGAAGCGACACCGTGCCATCCCCGTTATCGGTCACCGACCCGAAAACCCAGCCAACATTGCCGGCCCCCAGGGCGATACCGTTGTAATCATTCAGATCAATAGCCACCACCTACTCCTCGATTGGGTATGTAAGACAGGGAGCGCCCTGCCAGCGAACCATCACTGCCCGGCGTCGCCAAAGCCGAGTACCTGCACCGACACCACCGACGGCATGCGGTCCCGGGCGTTGGTCGCCTGCTGGCGCGCCAGGTCCTCCGCCGCCTGGGTGACCGCGCTGGCCGCGGCGCTGGCCGAGGTCAACGCCCCCACATTGACGCTTGCCAGCGCGGGCAGCCCGGTCGCCTTGCCCTGTACCTGGACATTGGCGGCGTTGACCACCTGCAGCGCGGCAAGGTTGACGTTGCCGGAAACGCGAATGCCCGCCTCGCCCGCGTCGATGGTCCCGAGCGGCGCGATCAGGTCGATGTCGCCGGGCGGAATCTCCGGAATCGGGTTGAGCGTTGCAATGCCCGCGCCGGTGCTGGGTACGGTGGGGGAAAGCGTGACATTGCCCACGTCGTCATAGAGCCGGCGCGGCGGCGAGAACAGCACGGTGGTCTTGGCGCCGCGGCCCGCGTTGATATCGCCGGTGGCCGACCACGCGGTGATGCCGCCGCCAAACGTGGTGAAGATCCGCGACAGCCCCAGCAGGATGCTGTCACGCGCGTACATGTTGATGTCGCCCGAGCCCTGCGTGAGCAGCCCCGACGACGGCGGCGGCACCTTCCCTTCCACGCCGATCAGCGTGCGCCCGCCCGGCGTCAGCGTCTCGATGCTGCCGCCGAAATCCGTCCTGATGCCGGAGGGCCCGAACAGCGTGATGTCGCCGCCGTAGGCAATGGCGTTGTCCTGCGCGTCGTGGTCCGGAAACAGCGTGGCGATGGCCGCGCGTCCGCGCGCATAGCTTCCGGCGCGACGGCTGCCGGGGTCGTTGAACTCCCGCCCGCTCGTGCGCAGTTCCGCAAAATAGACCTCGCGCGCAAAGATGCCCTGCTCGGCGGGGCTGAGCGCCAGGAACGCCGCCAGCGCATCGGCCGGCCCGCCGGCATAACCGTAGCGCGCGGCAAGCCATGCGACCAGCTCGTTCTCATAGGTCCTGGCGACCTTCCCCGCGTTGGCCGCGTCGTCAAGGCCCGCCGCGGGATTGGCGGCGTTGCCCGCCGAGAAATAGCGCCTGGCGAACGCGGCGTAATCCGGACCGCTGGCGCCAACGCCGGCCAGGGCCACGATCGATGCGCCGCCGGACCGATTACCCGGGTCCACATTGACAATGGCGCCCAGGCTCTCCAGCGATCCCTTGTCGCCCTGGTAAAGATTGCGTCCGGCGCTGACCTCGAGCAGGCCCGGGCCCGCCACATCGAAGCTGGACTGCAGGATGTCCCGGCCGGCGGCGACCACGGAGATGTCGCGCGGGTCGTTGTGGACGAAGAGGTTGCCGCTGGACTGCCCCTGGGCGCCGCCTCGCGCCGATGCCGTGGCGACACCCGGTGCCGTGCCCGCGCCGACGATGTCCCGCCCGGCCTGGACCCACACGGGACGGGAGCCGACATACCATGTCTGGCCCCTCAACGCGGGGGGCGCGGTCACTGCGTTGAAGTTCAGGATTTCTCCGGTGCGCAGTCCGACAATGTCGCCCTCCACGGCATAGAAGCGCGCGGGCGGCGTGGGGCCGTCGAACAAGCCGCCGGCCGCGGTATCCGCCTGATAGGTAAAGAGCCAGTTGCGTCGCTCCCCCCCCTGGGTCGCGCCGCCTTCGCCCGTGACATTGCTCAGCGATGTGTCGCCGGCCGCGGCCTCGTAGGCGGGATGGCGCGGCGTTGGCAGCGCGGCGGGATCCGCGCCGGAGATGTCGACGGGATAGCCCTGGCCGCGGATGCTGTCGGCGGCCAGGAACTCGAGCTTGCCCAGCGGCGATGGCGCCAGCACCAGGGACCTGCTGGCGGTGCCGCCGCCGTAGAAAATGCTGCCGCTTGCCGCCGTGACGGAGAGACCCGGCGGATAGACATAGCTGCCGTCGGTCGACAGGCTGTTTGTCAACAGGCCGGTAGCAGGATGGCTGCTCTGCTGCGACGGCGTCACGTTGCCGCCACTGGAGAACAGCGCGATCGCGCTGCGGTCCGTCCACAACGTGAACCAGCTATACGCGTTGCCGGCATAGTCCAGGCCCTGGTAGCGGAACGGCATGGGGCTTGCCAGGTAGGAGCGCCCCGGATCCGCCGCCGCGTCGAGCACGAGGTCCCCGCGCGTCGACAGGCTTACGCCGCCATCGCCGGGCGCGACCAGCAGGCCACCCCCGATCTGCGGCCTGCGCAGGCTGTTGTCGGCGGCACCTTGCCAGCGCGGGTCATTCGGGTCGGCCGGCTGGCTCAGCGAGGGCGCGCCCGCGAGGTAGCCGATGGCGCCCGCGGTCAACGCCGTGTCGCCGCGCAGGTTGACCAGGGATCCGAACATGTCCGGCGTGGAGGCTCCCGGACTGAGGACACCCGCGGGATTGAACGCGCCGCCCACGCGGATGTCGAGATTGCCGCCGCCGGTCTGCGCGATGGTGCCGTCGGACGATACCCGCCCGCTGCCGCCGATCGCGATGTTCAGCCCGCTGCTGCGCGGCAGCGCGCTGTTGCCGCGGTCCGAGATCACGCCCGCGTTGCCGCCCACGTCCACGGCAACATTGCCGCCCCCGAGCGCGCCGATGCCGGTGAAGCCGATGACCTGCGCGCTCGCGCCCGCCAGCACATCGCGGTAGGGCACCGCGTAGGTGCCGAAGTTGATCCACCACGCGGCCGGCTGGCCAATGCCGTCGCCGCCCTGGCGCCACAGCCAGTTGCCGATCAGGTTGCTGCCCGCCAGGCCCGCCAGCGGACTGGCGGGCGACTGGCTGCCAAAGATGTCGCCGCTGAGGTTTCCCTGCGCGGCGATGACCACGTCTCCGCCCCGTTCCGGATACCACGCCTGGTAGTTGCCGTTCCCTGTCAACGCCTCGTAGGCCGCGCCGGCACCGCTGCCCAGCACCATGCCGCTGCCGTCGTTGATGCCACGCCGCAGGTTGTACGGGTCGGCGCCATTCGGGCCGATGCCCGCGGCCTGCGTGCCGGCCGTATAGATGCCGAATGGCGTGGCTTGCGACAAGTCCCCACCCGCGAGCATGTCCAGATCGCCGGTGCCAGTCCGGATCACGCTGAAAACAGGCTGCCTGGTCGCGGCCTTGACCAGCGTGAAATGCGGGTCCGACAGGCGGATATCGCCGGCGCCGCCAAGCACGCCGGCGGCCTGCAGCGTGCGGGTATCGGCCGACTGCGTGTCGGCGCCGCCCGCCAGCCGCATGGACCACGAGTCCGAGCCGGCCGCCAGCATGGGCGCAATGGCCCAGAGACTACCCTGCCTGCCGCCGGCAACGGGGCGCAGGTCGATGCCGGCTACCGTGCCGGTGCCCGCGGCGTCGGCAAACTGCAGATTGACGCCGGGCGGCAAGCGGGTGCCCGAGGGCACGCGCACATTGGCGGCCAGCGTTGCCACGCCCGAGAAGATCGACAGGGACACGCCAGCCGGTACCGTGAATGCCGCCACCTGGAGCGTCACCGGCACGATGGAGCCGGCGTCGAATTGCGCATTGCGCGGAATGCTGGCGGCTTGCGTCAGGACCGTGCCCGCCGGATACAGGACGTTGCCCGTGGCGTCGCGCACGGCGGCGCGCAGCACCGTGCCGGCCGGCAGCGTGGCGGCGGCGTTCAACGTGATCCGCGTGGGGATCGTGACATTGGCCTTCAGCGACGTGGCCCGGACCGAAATCGGAAAGTCCAGCGCGGACGCGATGCCGCTGAAGGACGTCGCGGTACCCGTGGCCCCGCCCTTGAGCGTGATGGCGACGGGCAACACCAGTTCCCCGCGCATGGGATCGATGCCCGAGGCCAGTTTCCAGTTGGCGTCGTCCGGCGTGGCCGGCGGCGGCGCAAAGCCGTCCGAGATGCTGCCGAAGATGTCGAGGTCGCCGCCGGCGCGGATGACCAGCGCGCCGGGCTCACCGCTGCCGCGCACCGCCGTGGCATTGGGTCCGTAGCGATAGCCGGACAGGTCGATGTCTCCCTGCACGGTCAGGTTGCCGTTGGCCGTGCTGCTGACGATCTCCACGCCCGGCCGCAGGTGATAGGCATCGCCGTAGGCGCGCAGGCCCGCCAGCCTGGCCTGCAGGCTGGCATTGCCCGCCGCGCCCTGCATGAAGGCCTGGCTGTCCTGGTTCAGCGTGTCGAGCCAGGCCTGGGTAATGATCTGGTTGGTCCTGCCGTCCAGGGTCGGCTCGGGATCCGCCGGCGCGTTGTCGTAACGCCAGAAGCCCTGCACCGCGATGCTGGCGGCACCGTCGATCCGGACGGGACCCGAGACGTCGACGCGGACGTCGTTGGCCGTGGCCGAGCCGGCTCGGCCCGCGTCGAGGACCAGCCGCCCGCGCGCCACCGCGTCGGCGGAACGCATGTCGACGGCGGCCCCCGGCGCCAGCGTCAGCATGCCATTGGCGGCTGACAGCTCCACCGTGGCCCGGTTGGCCGCGTCGATCGGCTGGCCGTAGCTGTCCACCGCCAGCCGCGTACTGTGCGCGTCCAGCAGCGCCGCGCCGGCGAGTGTCAGGTTGTCGCGCGCGGCCAGGCGAATGCTGCCCGGCGCCAGCCCGCTGGCGTCCACCTTGCCGGTCACGGTGAGGCTGCCGCCGTCCACCGAGATCGTCACTGCGTGCGCGCGTACCTCGTCGCCCACCACCATGTCGCCCTGCTTGAGCACGAAACTGCGCGACCCGACCACGCCGCCCTCATTGAGCCGCTGGTTGAGCCCTGTGAAGTCATCCAGCACCCGCGCGCGGATGTCGATGCCGCCGGCCTGCGCCGGATCATCCGCGCCGCCGCCGTCGATGCGGCCCGCCAGGGCCACGCGCCCGCCGGCATCGCCGGTGGCGGTGGCCTGGACGGTGCCGCCGGCCGCGTGCGGCGCCGAGACGTCGATGCGCGAGCCGGCCGCCTGCGTGATATTGCCCGTGGTGCTTTCCAGCACGACATCGCCGCCGGGGGTGCTGCGCGTCTGTTCGAAGAACGCCTTGCCGCGACCGGCCAGGTCGAGTTGGGCCGCATCCGTGAGCGTGATGTCGCGCTGCGCATTGACCACCAGCCTGCCGCTGGGCAGCGCGACGCGCGTGGCCAGCACCACACTGTCGCCCTTGAGGTCGATCTCCGCGCCCAGCGCGCCGCTGCCCTCCGCTGGCGCCGCCTGCCCGGGCAATGGCGCGGCAACTATCGCGCCGCCCGCGACGAACTTCGTCACGGAACCGGCCTCGCCAGTCAGCAGCGGCGTATTGAGGCTCAGGTCGCCGCCGCCGTACGTGTAGCCCTGACCGGCGACGTAGGCGCCCTGGGACTGGTAAGCGGACAGCGTGCCGTGATAATTGCCCACGATACTGCCCGCCGCGGTCAGGTTGACCGTGGAGAACCCCAGCGCAAGCCGGTCCAGCACCAGGCGCGTATCGGGCGCGGCGTTGCTGGCATAGCCGAGAACGATGTCGTCCGCGACGAGGCTCAGCGTGCCACGGCCGGTTCCCGCCCCGCCCGGCAGGACCACGCCCGGCAAGGCACTCGATGCTTGCGAGCTGATGGTGTAGGCCACGCCGTCGCTAAGTCCGGTCCATACCAGCCGGCCAGCCGTCAACGTGGCTTTGTCATCGGCGCCGCCAAGCCCGTAGATCGCGGGCGTGCTGAGCACCAGTTCCCGCAGGCGGGACTTGCCCGTGGCCGGGTCCAGCGTGCTGAGGTCGACCGTGCCGAAGAAGTTGATGGAATCGCTGGCGCCGAGACGCAAGGACTCGAGAGCCGGCACGCCGGGCTCGTCGTTGCCTGTCAGCAGCCGGTTCATCAGCGCCTGGTCGAACTGCAGGCCGTCCGGCAATACGCGGTCGCGCGCCGCGGCGGCCAGCGCCGCGCCGCCGCCGATATTGATGCTCGATACCGCCAGGCTCAGTTCGCGCGCGCCGAAGCGCATGCCATCGTCCATCGTCAGGGCACCGGCGCCCTTGAGCGCGAGCACCAGCGAGCCTTCCGTGTAGAGCCGCGCGTCGCCAAGGTGGATGCCGCCGTTCGTCAGGCTGCCGCTGTTCGGCACGGTGACATCCAGCCAGTTGTTGGACACCGCCAGCAGGCTCATGCCCTGCGAACCGCCGTAGTTGCCGAGGCTGTAGAGGTAGCCGTCCGCCGAGCGATACGGTGTGGCGCTGCCTTGCCCGACGGTATCCAGGCGCGAGCCCGATTCCAGCGTGATGCCGCCTGGCCCGGCGGCAAGGAATACTTCCGGCGCCTGCAGCACCGCCCCGCCGCGGAGCACCGCGGCCGAGGTGTTCGAATTGATGACGAAGAGCCCGCCGGCCTGGCGCACCATGGTGCCGCCGATGGACAGCCGCGGCGCGTCCAGCGCGTTCAGGTCGCCGTCGCGGAACGACGCGTACCCGGCCGACGGTGCGGCGCCCGCGGCCAGAATCTCGATCGGGATGCCCGTCTGCGTGGCCCCATCGATCGACACGCTGCCAGGATTGCCGCCCTCGGCCGCGCCAAATCGCGCGTTGCCGGCGAATCCGAACGCCAGGCCCGCGCCGTCCGGCCTGGACAGCCGCAGGGTCAGCGTCTTGCCGTCCTCGGGCAACGGCGGGGCCGGGTTGCCGAACGTCGCGGCATTCTGGCGTGCGAAGTCGGCGTAGCTGGTCTCGCCATATTGCGCGTAGCGGCGCACGACGTCGCCCGACGTCAGGATTGCGCGAGTCGCCTGCGCATCGCGCGCGCCGGTGTTGGCCACGCCCTGCACCGCGGCCACGGCGAAGGAGCCGTTCTTCATCGCCACCACGCCCTGCTGCCGCAGGTCTGCCATGCCGCCCAGCTCGACCCGGAACGCACCCGGCATCAGCGCATAACGGGCCGGCATCAGCGTGTAGGTGCCGGCGGGCAGCCCTGGAACACCCGCGGGAATGGTGATCTGGCGGCCCATGCCGGGCGCCGTGCCGGCGCCCGCGTCCACCGGCGCGTAGGCCGGCTGGATGCCCGGCACGATCGCATAGACCGCGTTGCCGGCACTGCTGAACGTATTGGCCGGGCTGGCGTTGGCCAGCGCCGTCTGCAGGACGTCGACCGAACCGCCCCGGCCGCTGACGAATGCCGCGCCCAGCAGTTCGCCGCCACCGGACAGGTCCAGCGTGGCGCCGGCCTGCACGGCGCTGTGGCGGCCGTTGACGGTCACGCCGCTGGCGGCCAGGCGCTGCGCGAGGCCATTGGCGTCGGTCCCGGATACGTCAACGCCGTTGTAGCCGTAGGTGATGCCGTCCGCCGTGCCGCCGAACGGCACGCTCAGCCCGTCCGCGCTGACCGACGTCAGGCTGCCCGGCAGGAACGCCACGGTATCCGTGACGAAGGAAGTCGGCGTGGTCGGCGCATCGTCGCCCACGCCGATCGACAGCTTGCCCAGCGGCGCGCGCAGCACGGCGCCTTGCTCGATCTCGGGCGCGGCGATGGACAGACTGCCAAACACCGATTGCGGCTGCCCCGGCATGTCGGCCGTGGTACGGTGCAGCGCGATGCGCTCGCTGGCGAACAGCGATGCCACGGCCAGCGTGACCGGGTAGATCTGGGCTGCGCCCAGGGTCAGTTCACGGTGGCCGCGCAGCGCGCCCTGCAGGCGGATGTCGCCGCGGCTCTCCAGGTCGGCGGTGCCAAAACCCGCGTGGGCAACGGTGTGCGTGCCGCCGCCGTTGAAGTCGATGATGCCCGCGGCGCCGGTGAGGTCGAGCGTGCCGACATCGATCAGGTCCGCCTCGATGCGCAGGCCGGCGTCGCTGGCCAGCGGCGGCTGGACCGCGGTCTGGGGCCGCACGACAGGATAGGTCTGGAACGCGCTGGTGACAGTGGCGAGGGGCGCCGCGCCGAGCGACACGTACGGCGCGGCAAGGCGGACGTGGCTGGACGGCACGCCGTCACCGCCCGCGGCCAGATTGGCCGCGTCAAGCCAGCCCGCATTGATGCGCAGGCTTTGCCCTGTAGACAGGTCCACGTCCCCACGGAACCCGACCGCACCGACAGACACCAGCGACAGGTCGTCAAACCCGCCGGCCCGGATACGGTCCACACTGACCGCACCCGTCCCGAACGTGTAAGGGACGATGTCCAGGTCATGCTGGCTGACCCAGAGTTCGCGCGGGATGCGGATGGCATCGGGCACAGTGAACGGCCTGCCGGCCTGCGGATAGAGCGGCGCCTGCAGCTCCAGCGCCAGCAGGCCGCCACGCGCGCCGGGACCGCCGCCCGCCGCGCGCATCTCGCCTTCCAGCGTGAAACCGCTGTACGAGCGCACCGCGATGGAGCCGCCGGCGCTGGCCGCGTCATAGGTGGCACGGAACAGCGGGTCGAGCGGGCTGACCGCCGCGCCGGTCGACAGCGCCGCCGAGGCACCCGACACATCCAGCACTGCGCCGGGACGGACGATGACAAACGCGTCGGTGGAAATCGGTGAGTGCGTATCGTCGGACGTGGTCCCTCCCTCGCTGCCCAGCACGATGCTGCCGCCATCGGGCACGACCCCATAGGCGCGGCCGTACTGGTCCAGCGCAGTCACCGCGCGCGCCGCGGCGTCCAGCCGCGCGTTGCCGCCGATCAGCACGGCCAGGTCGCCCGGCGTGGCATCCGCCTTGCCCCCGCCTGGCGCGCGCGAATTGACGACGATGATCCTGCCGCCCGGCGCGGTCAGCGTGCCGTCCACCACCACCTGTTCTTTGCCATCCACCCGGATCGTCTGGCCCGGGTCGACCGTGATCGAACTGCCGCTCCCGACAGTCACGTTGCCGCCGCCGAGATACGCGCCGTTGCTGTCGTAGATCGCGGCGGAGCGCAGCGTCAGGCTGGCGCCCTCGCGTTGGCCCAGCACGGCCGTGACGGGGTTTTCCTGGTAGAGCGGCGGCAGCCAGGCCGGCATGGCGACAGCCGGGTCGGTGCCGGTAGGCACGTAGCGAGCATTGCCGTCCAACCGATAAACCGCCGGCACCACGTCGATATGCGTGCCGTCGGCTACGGTCATCGAGCGCAAGCCGTTGATGTCGTAGTTCGAGAAGCCGCTCGCGAACAGCGATTCCGGCAGCACCAGCTCGCCCGCGCCGGCCTGCCCGCCACCGATGCGCACCGTGCCGGCGGAGATGGACAGCGTGCCGCCCTGTCCGGCCCCATAGGCACGCACCTCGCCATCGAGACGCAACGTGGCGGCGGGATCGGCCACCATGCCCGGCGCGTTGGCGCCGGGGCCGTTGGCGGTCAGCGAAATCGCGCCGCCACGGCCACCGCGCAGCGAGCGGTCGGTCAACACGGCGCCGCCCGACGAGGCGTCGATGCGCGAACCCGCGGCGATCGTCACGTCATGCGTGGACTCGATGTCCACCGAGCCGCCGTCGACATAGGCCAGCGCACCCGCTTCGCTGCCGTCCAGGAAGGCATTGACCCATTTGCCGCGCACATCGAACACGGCGCCCGCGCCGATGTCGATGCGGGCCTTGCCGTCGATGCCCAGCACGGTATCGTTGAAGGTGCCGCTGGCGGCGATCGTGTTGCCAAGGCGGATGCCTCCGGCGCGTGCCGTGAGGTTCGCGTTGACAGTGATATCGGGCGCCACGAAGCGCAGACGGCCGCCATCGGCCAGCGTCAGGGCGCCGTCGACCAGGATCGACGAACCGGAATACACCTCGATGCCGCCGAACCCGAAGCCCGAGAACTTCGCGGCGTCGAACCATGCGGTGCCCGCGCGCGCGTCCGGCAGCGCGCCGTCGGCCGTCATGCCGCCGGTCACGGACGGCTGGCCGTTGCCGAAGCGCACGTCCACCGGCGGCTGCGTCGGCAGCGCGGCATCGTTCTGGTAGTGGCCGAAGGCGAACTGCGCGGCGCGCGCCACGGTGTTCTGCGTGGCCTTGTAGCCATCCGTGGCCGCGGGGTCGCGCGGCCGTCCCTGGCGCTCGCCCTGCAGCACGCCGGCGTTGACGTCGCCTTCCAGGATCGCGGTGGGTGCGTCCACGATCAGGGCGCCGCCGTCGCGGCCGGTCACGAAACCCTTCTGCCAGCGGTAGACCGGCGCCAGCGCGACGTTGTAGAAGCGGTCGGTCACGCCCCAGCGCGCGTAGTCGTTCTCGTAGCCGTTGTACACGCCGTCGTACAGCTGGTCCCCCGGCGCATTGCCGGCGGTGTAGAGCAGCCCGTCGCTGCCGCGCAGCCAGCTCGTGCGCACAAAGCCGTCGGCGGTCACGATCGAGCCGCCGGCCAGGTTGATGCTCGATCCCTTCTGCGTGACCACCTCCTTGCCGGCCAGCCGCACCGAGCCGCCCACGGCGGCCCATTCGCCGATGGTGTGTCCCGTGGTGCCCAGGTAGCCCGAGACTTCCAGCAGGCCGCCGGGCGTGTAGTAGCGGTCCGTGGCGTAGCCGCCGGTGCCGGCCGGCATCAGCACCAGGTCGCGCACGTCCACCCAGACGTCGTTGCTGTTGAGGCTGCCGCGGTCGCGGCTGCCCGGCGCGTCGCGCTGCTCGTTGCCCTGCACGCTGATCTTGAGGCTGTTGCTCTCCATCGCCACCTTGACCGCGGGCGCGCCCGCGGCGTCAAGGCGCGCGCCGTCCGCGACGAACGCGCGGCCCGCGGCGCTGACCGCGATCTGGCCGCCGGTGGCCAGCGTCAGCGACTGGTTCTCGAAGTTGACGGTGCCGCCGCTGGTGATCTCCACGCGCGACTGGTCGCGGCGGTCCGGCAGGCGGGACAGGTTGTCGAACGCGGCGGGAATGGCGTTGGCGTCCGCGCGCGCCTTGTCCTGGTCCGCGGAATCCTTCAGCAGCGCGTCGCGCTGGCTGTCCAGCGCGGTCTCGGTGCTGTCCTCGATCAGCACCGAGGTCACGCTGCCGGCGGCCAGCGTGACCTTGCCGTCCGCGTCGGTTGCCGAGTTCAGCAGGTGGATGGTGCCGCGCTGGCTGACGGACGTGGTGGCCAGCGCCACGCCTTCCTGGCGCACGTCGTGGCCGGCCAGCGTGATGTCGCCGCGCCCGGCCGTGATCACGCCGCTGTTGGAGACCAGCCCGGCGGCGCTGGCCGCCGCGCGCTGCACCGCGACCTCGTTGCCGCGCGTGGTGGAGACCTGGTTGCCGTCCGAGCTGTAGCCGGGCCGCAGGATGAAGCTGTCGCCGGCGGCCAGTTCCGCCTGGCCGCGCGGCGTGTTGATCGTGCCGCCGTTCCTCACCTCGCTGCCCAGCAGCAGCGCGTAGCCGCCGCCTTCGGTCACGGACTGCGGCGCGCGCGTGTTGATGATGGCGCCGCCCTCCACGATCAGCTTGCCGCCGGCATCCGTGAAGCTGGGCGTGAAGCCGCTGGCGCCGGCCGCGGCGCTGTAGATGCCGTTGTCGCGGAACTGCGCATCGCTCATCCGCGCCGCCGCCGCCACCAGATTGCCGGTGTCGACCTGGCTCGAGCCCGAGAACAGGACGCCGTTGCGGTTGAGCACCATGATCGTGCCCGCGCCGCTCATCCGGCCCAGGATCTGGCTCGGGCGCGAGGACGGATCGTTGACGCGGTTGAGCACGGCCCAGGTGCTTTGCTGATCGAACTGCAGCGACGTGTTGCGGCCGATGTTGAAGGTTTCCCAGTTCAGGATGGCGCGGTCCGCGGTCTGGCGGATGCCGACCAGGATCCGCCCGGTGGCGGGGTCGATGGCCTGCGTGGGCTTGTCCGCGCCGCTCCAGCCCGCCGTGGCGGGATTGGTGTCGACGCTCAGGCCGCCGGTGCCGAGGCCGTCCGGCACGCCGCCGCTGGCGAGCAGCGCGGCCTCGCGCGCCTTGCGCTGGGCTTCCATTGCCGCCGCGGCGGCCTGGGCCGCCTGGCCCAGGTTGGCGATGGACAGGCGGGTCTGCTCATTGAGCTGCTGCACCTGCTGCGCGGTCAGCGTGGCGCCGTAGGGCGTCATCGCGCCGATGCGCGCGGCGTTGGCCGTCGCCTGCTTGCCCGCCTGCTGCGCGATCCAGGCGGCGTTGGTCGCCGGCCCCGCCGCGCTCGCGGCGGCGGACCATGCGGCCAGCGCCACGGCCACCGCGCTGGCAAGCGGATGCGGCGCCAGCTTCCGCGTTGCCGCGCGCATGCGAAACCGGACCGGCGGGTTGGCCTTGGGCAGCGCGCCCGGGTGCACCTGATTCATGCTGGATCCTGTCGGCACATCACCAGTGCCGTTGCGATGGGTCATGGGAGCGCCCGTGGCCGCGCATCGGATGCGCAACGTGTTCCGGATGACGCGTGCCCTGAAGTCGCAGCAGATTGCAGACCAGAGGTGACGCGTTCGTGACCGGAACTGCGCAGATTTCCGCAAACCGTTGCCTGGCGCGGCGCGGCGGGCAACGCCCGGGTCCGCGCGGCGGCGCCAGGCGGCGGCGGGCCGCGACCGGATCTACGCAGATTTCGCCATATCCGAGACGCGAAGCGTGCCTAGCATCCGTCTTCGCCCGATCGATGACGTGCCGCGGCATCGCGTCGCCGGCACCGCATCGAGAACAACCACGCCCTGTGCCCAACCATGTCACCACGCCCATCGCCCGCGCAGGACACGCCTCCCCCGACCGCCGCCGCGCCGTCCGTGGCCGCGCCGGATGCCGGCGCCGCGCCCGACGCCGCGCCGCCGCGCCGTGGCCTGCGGCGCGTGCCCGGCGTGCTGGAGGCGCCGGACTTCGAATGGAAGGGGCCGCCACTCAGCGAGACCTGGCTAAGCCGGCCAGGCGAGCCCGCCAGCGGCTGGATCGACCGCGCGCTCGACGCCATGCCCGCACTGTCGGACGCCGACGCGTCCACCGACCCGCGCACCGGGCCGCATGCGCGCGCGCACGCGCTGGGCGAGGCCGTCGTGGCCGCGCGCATCGGCGGCGCGTTCTGGGGCAGCGACCCGGCGCTGGCGCTGGACGCGCTGGGCAGCCGCCCGTTCGCGCTGCTGCGCCCCCGCAACGCGCGGCAGGCCGGGCAGATGCTGGCGCTGGCGCGCGCGTGGCGACTGGCGCCGTGCATGGTCATGCCGGGCACCGCCCACTGGAAGACCACGCTGCGCGGCGTCGTGGAGTCCAGCGAGGGCCTGCTGTTCCACGATCCCGTCGACCCGTGGCCGCTGCTCGACCGCTGCCAGCGCGTGGCGGTGGATGGCAACGACACCGTCGGTTTCCTGGCGCTGCTGCGCGGCACGCCCGTCACGTGCGTGGCCGACGGCTACCTGTCGGGGCGCGGGCTCACGCACGACGTGGGCACGGTGGACGCCGACGCGAGCATCAAGCCCGCGCGCACGCTGGCCCAGCTGGCCGATGCCGTGCTGCTGCGGGGCGCCCGCTACGTCGACCCGTTCTCGGGCCAGGCCGCCGCATGCGAGGCCGTGGTGGAACTGCTGGTGTTCTGGCGCGAGCTCTGCCACCAGAACCGCGACGTGGCCTGCTGCACCGGCATGGCGTTGTGGAAGCGCCGGGACATCGCGCGCTTCTTCCACAGCGGCGCGCGGCAGGTCCCTTTCTTCGCCGGCGCGCGCCGGCCCGTGGCCTACGCCGCATCCCGCGGCGGCGCGGTGGCCGTGTGGGCATCGCGCGAGACCGACGAGCTGGCCGGTTATGCCAACACCGCCGGCGTGCCGCTGTACCGCGTGGAGGACGGTTTCATCCGCTCGCGCGGGCTTGGCAGCGATCTCTATCCGCCGATGTCCATCGTGGTGGACCGGCGCGGCATCTACTACGATCCGGCCAGCGGCAGCGACCTGGAGACCCTGCTGGCGAACACCGTGTTCCCGGACGCGCTCCTGCGCCGCGCGCGCAACCTGCGGGCAATGCTGGTCACGCACGGCATCACCAAGTACGGCAGCGATGCCGGCCCCGCCATTGCGCCGCTGCCGGCGGGGCGCCGCTGCGTGCTGGTGCCGGGCCAGGTCACGGACGACGCTTCGCTGCGGCTCGGCGGCGCCGGCATCGACAGCAACCTGGAGCTGCTGCGGCGCGCGCGCGCCGCGGAGCCGGACGCCTACATCGTCTTCAAGCCGCACCCCGATGTGGAAGCCGGGCACCGCCCCGGCGCGCTGGCCGACGACCTGATCCTGCGCCATGCCGACGCCATCGTGCGCGGCACGCCGCTGCCGCCCCTGCTGGACGCGGTGGACGCCGTGCACACGCTGACCTCGCTGGCCGGGTTCGAAGCGCTGCTGCGCGGGCGCGAGGTGGTGGTGCATGGCCAGCCGTTCTACGCGGGCTGGGGACTGACGCGGGATCTCGCGCCGATGGCCTGGCGCCGCCGGCAGCTCGCGCTCGACGAACTGGTGGCGGGCGTGCTGCTGCTGTATCCGCGCTACCTCGATCCGCAGACCGGCCTGCCCTGCCCACCCGAAGTGCTGGTGCGGCGCTTCACGCAGCGCCTGCGCGGGTCCGCGTCGCCGCTGACGCGCGTGCGCCGCCTGCAGGGCCAGTTCATGTGGGCATGGCACGCGCTGCGCGCCTGGCTCGGCCGCGGCCACGCGTGGTCGCGCGGCGCCCGGCCATGAGGCGCGGCACCGGCATGCCCGGCCCCGGCCCGTGCGCGCGGCGCGCCTTCCTGTTCCTGCAGGGGCCGCCGGGGCTGTTCTTCAGCCGCCTGGGCGCGGCCCTGCGCGATGCCGGCCACGCGGTGCACCGCGTCAACTTCCACGGCGGCGACGTCATGGACTGGCGCGCCGGCGGCGCGCTGGCGTTCCGCGGGCGCCCGGGACGCTGGCCCGCGTGGCTGGAGACGCGCCTGCTCGCGCTGGGCATCACCGACCTCGTGGTGTTCGGCGACTGCAGGCCAAGGCACCTGGCAGCAGCCGGCGTGGCGCGGCGCCACGGGATCCGGCTGCATGTGTTCGAGGAAGGCTACCTGCGGCCGGACTGGGTCACGCTCGAGCGCGACGGCGTCAACGGCCACTCCACGCTGCCGCGCGCGCCGCAGTGGTACCGCGAGCAGGCCGCGGCCCTGCCCGACCCGGCCCCGCACCGCGCCACACCGGGCCGCTTCGGCGAGCGCGCCCGCGCGGCGGTGCGCTACTACCTGGCCGGCAGCCTCTCATGGCCGCTGTTTCCGCACTATTGCACGCACCGGCGCTGGCATCCCGCGCGCGAAAGCGCGGGATGGATGATGCGCCTGCTGCGCCGGCGGGCCGCCGCGCGCGCCACGGCCGCCGCGGTGCGGCGGCTGGCGGCGCGCCCGTACTTCCTGTTTCCGCTGCAGCTGGATTCCGATTTCCAGCTGCGCGTGCATTCGCGCTTCGGCGGCCTCGGCCGCGCGCTGCTGCACGTGCTCGATAGCTTCGCCGCGCACGCGCCGCCCGACTGCCTGCTGGCCCTCAAGGCGCATCCGCTCGACAACGGGCTGACCGACTGGCGGCACATCGCGCTGCGCGCGGCGACGCGCCTGGCCGTGGCGGACCGCATCGTGTGGATCGACGGCGGCGACATCGCGGCGCTGTCGCGCGGCGCGCGCGGCATGGTCACGGTCAACAGCACGAGCGGCACGCTGGCGCTGGCGGCCGGCGTGCCCGTGCTGACGCTGGGCACCGCGGTCTACGACCTGCCGGGCCTGACCGACCAGCAGGGCCTGGCCGGCTTCTGGCGCGCGCCTCGCGCGCCGGACGCCACGCTGTTCGATGCCTTCCGGCGCGTGCTGGCCGACCGCTGCCTGCTGCACGGCGGCTTCCACGACGCGGCGGGCATCGACCTGCTGGTGCCGCAGGCCTGCCGGCGGCTGCTCCAGGACGAAGCGCCGGAGCGCGCCGCCGCGCCAGCCGCAACGCCGGCCGCAACGCCGGCCGCCGCGCCGCCGGTCATGGTGAGCCCATGAGCCCGCGCCTGCTGCTCGACATCACGCGGCTGATGCGCCGCAGCGGCCATGCCACGCCCACCGGCATCGACCGCGTGGAGATGGCCTACGCCCATTACCTCGCCCGCCATGCGGGCGAGCGGCTGACCTACACCGCGCTGCATCCGGGCGGCTGGCACGTGCGCCTGCCGCGCGCGGCGGCCGAATCGTTCCTGCGGGAGACCGCGCTGCAGTGGCGGGGCGAGCCCGCGCACGCGCTGCGCGCCGCCGGCCGGCTGTGGCTGCGCTTGTGCCTGTCGGCGCCGCGCCGCGCGATGGCGGCGGACCCCGCCGCCTACCTGCTGCTGTCCCACACCAACCTGGAGCGGCCCGCCGCGGTGGCGCGCGCGCTGGCCAACGAACACGCGCGGCTGGTCTGCCTGGTGCACGACCTGATTCCGCTCACCCACCCGGAATTCGCGCGCGCGGGCACCAGCCTGGCGCACCGGCAGCGGCTGCAGACGGTGGAGGCGCTGGCCGATCTCGTCGTCACCAACTCCGGCGCCACGCTGCGGTCGCTGATCGCGCTGCTGGGTCCGGGCCAGCGTCCCGCGCACATGCTGGCGGTGCCGCTGGGCGTGTCCCTGCCCGCGGCCTGCAGCGACGCGCGCGCGGCGCGCCCGCCCTACTTCGTCATGCTGGGCACCATCGAGCCGCGCAAGAACCACGTGCTGCTGCTGCAGGTCTGGCAGCGCATGCTGTCGATGGCCGGCGCCACGCCCACGCCGCAACTGGTCATCGTCGGCCGCAACGGCTGGGAGAACACGCACGTGATGACCATCCTGGAGCGCGCGCCGGGCCTGAACGGCGTGGTCTCGCTGGCAAGCGGCCGCTCCGACCGCGAGGTCGCCGCGCTGCTGCGCGGCGCGCGCGCGCTGCTGATGCCGTCGTTCGCCGAGGGCTTCGGCCTGCCCGTCGCCGAGGCGCTGGCGCTGGGCGTGCCCGTGATCGCAAGCGACCTGCCCGCGCTGCGCGAGACCGGCGGCGGCACGCCCGACTACCTCGACCCGATGGACGGACCCGCCTGGCTGCGGGCGATACGCGACTACACCCCGCCCGACTCGCCGCGCCGCGCCGCGCAGCTGGGCCGGCTGGCCGCCTGGACCGCGCCGACATGGGACGCCCATTGCGGCGGCGTGCTGGACGCCATCGACACGCTGCTCCAGGGCGGCGCGCCGCGGGCCGCGCAGGAGCCTCACCTTGCAGCCTGAATCCACTTTCCGGCGCGGCCTGCGCGCGCAGCTCCGCGTCATCGGCGCGCTGATCCTGCGCGAACTCCATACCCGCTACGGCCGGGAGAACATCGGCTACCTGTGGCTGATCGGGGAGCCGATGCTGCTGGCGGGCTCGGTCGCGCTGATCCACCTCGGCGACACCCACCATCGCGGCGCCATCCTGCCGATTCCGTTCACGCTGGGCGGCTACTGCGTGTTCATCATCTTCCGCTCGATCATCACGCGCGCGGAAGGCGCGCTCCACGCCAACCAGCCGCTGCTGTACCACCGCATGGTGACGATCTTCGACATGCTGGCCGCGCGCGCGCTGCTCGAAGGCGCGTCCAGCACGGTGGCGCTGGCGCTGCTGCTGGCCGGCGCCTGCGCGCTCGGCGTGGGCGACCCGCCGGCGCGGCCGCTGCTGCTGCTGGCGGCGCTGGCGCTGATGATGTGGTTCTCGTTCGGCCTGTCGATGCTGGTCTGCGCCGTCACCTACACCAGCAAGATGGCCAACCGCCTGATCCACCCGATCGTCTACCTGGCCATGCCGATGTCCGGCGCGTTCTTCCTGCTGCGGTGGATCCCCGAGCCCTACCGCGGCTGGCTGTCGTGGGTGCCGCTCACGCAGATCTTCGAACTGCTGCGCGTGGGGCAATTCGAGAACTTCGAGAGCCCTTACGTCGATGGCCCCTACCTCGTGGCCTGGTGCCTCGCGCTGACGCTTGCCGGCCTGGCAAGCCTGCGCCTGGTGCGCCGCCATATCCACCTGTGAACGCCCTCATCGTCCCCAACTCCTTCCACGCCGGAGCCCTCTGCCCATGACCACCGAAGTCACCGTCCCGGCGCACGACCTGCCCGAACCCGCGGCCACGCGCGCGCCGCGCGCCGTACCGGCAAGGCCGGACCTGGCCGGCCGCCTGCGCGCGTGGTGGCGGGCGCGGTGGCCGTTCCTCGCCACCGTGGTGCTGCCCACGCTGCTGGTCGCGGTCTATTTCTTCGGCGTGGCCGCCGACCAGTATGAGTCGGAGGCGCGCTTCGTGGTGCGCTCCACGCAGACGCAGTTCAGCAACGGCGGCAACGGCCTCGGCCAGATGCTGGGGCTGGCCGGCGTGCTCAACGACTCCCAGGCGCAGTCGCTGAGCGTGGGCGACTACCTGGGCTCCCACGACGCCGTGCGCGCGCTGCACGGCAAGCTGGACCTCGTGGCGCTGTTCCGCCGGCCCGAGGCCGACCTGCTCTCCCGCCTCTGGTGGCAGGATCCGAGCGCCGAGACGCTGCTGCGTTTCTACCGGCGCCAGGTCACCATCGCATTCAGCCAGGACACCGGCATCACCACGCTGCGCGTGCACGCCTTCCGGCCCGGCGACGCGCGCGCGCTGGCGCAGTGGCTGCTGACGCTGGGCGAGGCGCGCGTCAACGCCTTCAACCAGCGCGCGGTGGACGACAGCGTGCGCGTGGCGGCCGGAGAGCTGGCCGAAGCCGAGGCGCAGGTCATCGACGCCCAGCGGGCGCTGACCGCGTTCCGCGTCGACCACCGCGACCTGGACCCCGAGAAGACCGGCACCGGGCAACAGACACTGGTGGCGCAGCTCGAGCAGTCGCTGGCGCAGGCCCGCGCGCAGCTGGGCGCGATGGAGGCGCAGGTGGATCGCGACAGCCCGCAGGTGGTGGCCATGCGCGACCGGCTGGCGGGACTGGAGGCGCAGCTGGGCGCGCAGACCTCGCGCCTGGTCGACGGCCGCGGCACCGCGCCGAAGATGGCCGACTACCAGCGACTGATGATGAAGCAGGATTTTGCCGCGAAGCGTTACGCGGCGGTGGCGACCGCGCTGGAAACCGCCCGCGAGAACGCGCTCAAGCAACAACTGTACGTGGTGCACGTGGTGGAGCCGAACCTGCCCGTGCGCGCCCTTTATCCGCGCAGCGCGCTGATCGTCACGAGCGTCTTCTTCTGCCTGCTGGTGTCCTACGGCATCGGCTGGCTGATCGTGGCGGGCGTGCGCGAACACGCGGCATGACCTGGAGACCGGAGTGAACCTGTTCAGACGACTATTGCCCGGCATTGGCGCCGGCCACGATGCCGATGCGGTGCGCGCCAGCGTGGCGGCCGGCGACCAGGCGCGCGACGCGCGCGACTGGCCCGCCGCGGCCAGCCACTATCGCCGCGCGCTGGACGCGCGCGACACCCTGCCCGCCATCTGGGTCCAGTACGGCCACGCGCTCAAGGAGGGCGGCGACGTGGCGGCGGCGCGCGACGCCTACCGCCGCGCCGCGGCGCTGAAGCCTGACGTGGCGGACACCCACCTGCAGATGGGGCACGCAGCCAAGCTCGCCGGCGACCTGGACGCGGCGGCGGCCAGCTACGTGCAGGCGCTGGTGCTGCAGCCCGACTACGACGACGCGCTGCGCGAGCTGCAGGCGCTCGGCTCCCGGGGCGTGCGCATCGACGCCAGCCCGTTGCGCGATGTATGGACCGCCGCGCCCGCCGACAGCGCGGCGCCGATGGCGCGGGCAGCGGCCGCGCCCGATGCCGCGGGCCTGCTGGCGCAGACGCGCTCCACCCTGGCGGGCATGCTGGAGCAGGCCCGCGCGCTGGACGCCGCGGCGGCGCCGGACGACATCGCGGCCCGCCACGCGCGCGAGCAGCTGGCCAGCGCCGTGGAGATACTGCGCAAGCTCGACGCGCGCGACCTGGCGCCGGCCAGCGCGCACGACGGCACGAAGCCGGCACCCGCCGCCGCCGCGGAGATCATCTTCGACGCCACCGACCTGATTCACCATTTCCGCGGCTCGCGCCTGCCCACCGGCATCCAGCGCGTGCAGCTGGAAATGATCTCCGCGTTCCGGCCCGCCGGCGGCGCGCCGCCGCGCGTGTGCTATCTCGGCGAGCGCGGCTGGCTGGAAGCGCCGGGGCCGCTGTTCGCGCGGCTGTGCCAGATGTGCACGGGCCAGCCGCAGGCCACGCCCGCGGCGTGGCAGCAGGCGGTCGCGCAACTGGACCTGCTGATGCTGGGCGGCCCGGCGATGGCGTTTCCGCGCGGCGCGTGGCTGGTCAGCCTGGGCACGTCCTGGTTCCCCGACTACCTGCTGCACGTGCGCCTGGCCCAGCGCGAATCCGGCGTGCGCTACGTGCCGTTCGTGCATGACCTGATTCCCGTGGTGATGCCCGAGCATTGCGTGGACGACCTGGTCGACCGCTTCGTGGCGTGGCTGCTCGGCGCGTTCGCCCACGCGGACCGCTTCCTCGTGAACTCGGAATGCACGCGCCGCGACCTGGTGGCCGCGGCGGCGCGGCTGGGCCACCACCTTCCCCATACCCACGTCGAGGTCGTCACGCTCGACGCGGACATCCGCAAGCCCGCGCCGGCCCCGCGCGGCACGGCCAACGCCGGCATGCAGGGCTGGGACGCGAGCCGCCAGCCATTCGTGCTGATGCTGTCCACGGTGGAGCCGCGCAAGAACCACCTCGCGGCGTTCCGCGCGTGGCGCGCCCTGATCGAGCGCCACGGCGCGCGGCGCGTGCCGCAACTGCTTTGCGTCGGCGGCAAGGGCTGGAAGAACGAGGCCGTGTTCGCCGCGCTGGAGAGCGATCCGGTCCTGGCCGGGCGCGTGACCATGCTGTCCGGCCTGACCGACGCGCAGCTGGCGCTGCTGTTCGAGCGCTGCCTGTTCACGCTCTACCCGAGCCTGTACGAAGGCTGGGGCCTGCCGGTCACGGAATCGCTGTGCTACGGCAAGGTGCCGCTGGTCTCCGACGTGTCCGCGCTGCCGGAGGCGGGCGGATCGTTCGCCCACTACTTCGACCCGGCTTCCCCCGTGGCGCTGCTGCAATCGATCGAGCGCCTGACCTTCGACAACGCCTACCGGCAATCGCGCGAGGCCGCCATCCGCGCCGGCTTCCGCCCGCGCACGTGGGCCCAGCTTGGCGCGCAGATGGCCCGCGCGGTCAGCGCCTGGGAGGCCCAGCAGCAGCCCGGCGAGCGGACGGAAGGCGCGCCCCGGCTGGCGCCGGGCCGCTACTACCCGATCGCCACGCAGCGCGCGCCGGCACTGCGGCGCGGCATGATCGCCGGCGAAAGCCTGCGCGCGGGCGACGGCTGGCACAGTCCGGAAGACTGGGGCTGCTGGAGCAAGCCCGGCGAAAGCCGGCTGGCATGGCTGGCCGGCGACGATATGCGCGGCGAGCGCATACGGGTCTACCTGGGCCTGCGCGGCATGCCCGGCCTTGGCGCGCGATACCGGCTGGAAAACGGCGAGGGACTCTGCGCGGAAGGCGAACTGAAGCCCGGAGCAACGCGCTGGATTGCCGCCGACGCGCGCATGCCGGCCAGCGCCGGCCAGCCGCTCGAACTGATCCTGCACAGCAGCCGGATGGAGTCCCTGGCCGACGCCACCGATGGCGCGGACCAGCGCGTGATCGGCCCGGCGGTGCTGGGGCTCTACCTGTGCGCCGCCGGCGACATGGCGGCGAGGCTGCGGCTGGTGGAGGCGGTGGCGCTGGGCAGCCTGGACACGCTGACCGATACGCCGACCGACGCGTTGACCATATCGGCGGGCACGGACGGCCTGGCGCTGGCGGCGCACGAGACCGCGCAGCTGCTGGCCGACCTCTGACGCGCAGCCATCATGACCATCACGGAATCCCCGGCGCGGCCGCATCCGCTCCCGACGCCCGCGCCGACGCCACCCGCGGGCGACGCCCCCGCTTTCGCCACGATTGCCTCGCCGGGCCCCGGCCGGGCATCGCCCGCCGCGCCGACGCTGATCCAGCCGGTCATCCTGGCCGGCGGCAGCGGCACCCGCCTGTGGCCGATGTCGCGCGAGCAGATGCCCAAGCCGCTGATCGCCGGACTGCTCGACGCCTCGACATTGCTGTGCGCCACGGCGGCCCGGCTGGCCGGCATCGAGCAACACGCGCCGGCGCTGGCCGCCGCGCCCGAGGTGATCGTGGTCTGCGGCGAACTCCATCGGTTCGCCACCGAGCAGCAGCTGCGCGCGCAGGGCCACGCGCCGCGCCTGCTGCTGGAGCCGGCCGGCCGCAACACCGCGCCGGCGCTGACCGTGGCCGCGCTCGACATCGTCGCGGACCACCCCGGCGCGGTCATGGTGGCGATGCCGGCCGACCACGCCATCGACGACATCGCCGCGTTCCGCGCGGCCGTCGCGCACGCGGCGCTCCACGCGCGCGACGGCGCCATCGCCATGCTGGGCGTGGTCCCCACCGCGCCGGAAGCCGGCTACGGCTATATCCGCCTGGGCGCGCCGCTCGACGCGCCCGGCGCGCGCCGGCTCGACCGCTTCGTGGAAAAGCCGCCGGCGCGCGACGCCGAAGCCTACGTGGCATCGGGCGACTACTGGTGGAACAGCGGCATCTTCGTGGTCCGCGCCGATACCTGGCTGGACCTCGTCGCCGCGCTGCAGCCCGGCATGCTGGCCGCCTGCCGGCGCGCGCACGCGGGCGCGCTGTCGCTGGGCGGCAATGCGCTGCTGCTGGACGCGCACGCGTTCGCGGCAAGCCCCGCGGACTCCATCGACTACGCGATCATGGAGCGCGTGGCCGGGCAGGCCGCGCTGGCGCCCGGCGTGGTGGTGCCGCTCGATGCCGGCTGGGGCGACCTGGGCGCGTGGGACGCGATCTGGCAACGGCTGCCGCGCGACGGCAACGACAACGCCGCGCGCGGCCCGGTGGTGCTCGAAGGCGCCAGCTCCACCTTTGCCCACGCCGGCAGCCGGCTGGTGGTCTGCGTCGGCACGCGCAATATCGCGGTGGTGGAGACGCCGGACGCGGTGCTGGTGGCGGACATGGCGCGCGTGCAGGACGTCAAGGCCGCGGTCGAGCGCATCCGCGCCGAGCATCGCAGCGAGGCGCGCCTGCACCGGCGCGTGGAACGGCCCTGGGGCCGCTTCGAATCGATCGACCAGGGCGAACGCTTCCAGGTCAAGCGGCTGGTGGTCGAGCCCGGCGCGCGGCTGTCGCTGCAGATGCATCACCACCGCGCCGAACACTGGATCGTCGTGCGCGGCACCGCGCGCGTCACCCGCGGAACCGAGTCGTTCCTGATCAGCGAGAACCAGTCCACGTACATCCCGCTGGGCGTGACCCACCGGCTCGAGAACCCCGGCAAGACCCCGCTGGAGATCATCGAGGTCCAGTCCGGAAGCTATCTGAGCGAGGACGATATCGTGCGGTTCGACGATGCCTATGGCCGCGGCGGTGCCTGACCGGCACATGACCGGCGCACGGCCCGTGCATGATCGGCGCATGGCCGGATCTGCGCAGAATCTGTCGCCGGCCGGTCATGCCCGAGCCGTACTGTCTGTCGCGCGGGGTGTGGCATCGCACGCACACCCCGCGCAACATCCGCCGTATCCCAAGCGATTTCCATGACCATTCACGCTTCTCTCACCGCGCCAGGCTTGTCGAGAACCGCCCATGCCGGCGGCCCGGACGAGATCATCCTGATGCAGACCTCGGACGCATCGAGCCGATACTTCGACATGATGATGCTGACGGGCCAGACCGCGCGCGGCTATTGCGACCGCCACCAGCTGCGCTACCAGGGCTTCATCGGCCTGAAGCGCGGCAACCGCCCGTGGCACGCCACCTACAACCGCATCGACCTGCTGTGCGAGCTGATCGACCGGGGCTTTGGCGGCTGGGTGCTCTACATCGACGCCGACGCATGGGTGGTCGACCTGGACTTCGACCTGCGCGGCTGGCTGCGCGACAAGCAGCGCTACGCCATGATCGCGGCGCCGGCGGCGCATACCAGCGACTACTTCTGGAACGTGAACATCGGCGTCATGCTGTTCAATCTGGGCCACCCCTTCACGCGCCGGCTGGTACGGGAGTGGGAGGCCTTTCTTTCGCGCTACAGCCTGGAGCGCGACGCGATCGACTGGAACGGCCAGGTTCCCGACGACCAGGGCATGTTCCACCAGTTGCTGGACAAGCACGAAGACGCGAAGTCCCTGGTCCTGCACGCCGACAAGAGCCTGCTCAACTCGCCCTGGGCCAGCTTCGTGCGCCAGGCCATCCGCGCCGAGAACGCCGATATCGACGAGCGCCTGCGCCGCATTGCCGACGCCGTGTCCACCGTGATGGAAGGCAGCGCGCCGCGCATTCCGGCCTGACAACCCTTCCCCAACAACCTCCCCGATCTTCTCCGATCTTCCCGCCATGCACCAGAAGACCATTGCCGCGCCGGACCCCGCCGCGCCCTCGCTGACCGACCTTGCCAACGGCTTCCATTCGGACAAGGGCACGATCCATCCGGAGCCCCATTCGTACACGCTGGTCTACGACATGCTGCTGCAACCGCGCCGCGCGGCGGTGCGCGACATGCTGGAGATCGGCCTGTGCGCGGGAGGGCCCGAAGTGGGCAACGACGCCGGCCGGCAGCCGCCCGACGCGCCCTCGGTGCGCATGTGGCTGCAGTATTTCCCGCACGCGATGGTCCAGGGTTTCGACATCTCGGACTTCTCGTTCTTCCAGCATCCGCGCTTCCGCTTCACGCGCGGGGACGCCGGCCGCGCCGCCGACCTGCAGGCCGCCGTGGCCGGCACCGACGGCTACGACCTGATCATCGACGACGGCTCGCACGCATCGTTCCACCAGCAACTGGCGTTCCTGCACCTGTTTCCGCATCTCCGGCCCGGCGGGCTCTACATCATCGAGGACCTGCACTGGCAGTCGCCCTACTACGAGGGGCAGTTGCCGCCCACGATGCGCACCGCCGAGCTGATCGAACACTGGTTCCGCACGGGCAGGTTCCCGCGGCTCGCCGCGGCGGAACTGCAGGGCATGGAGGCGCTGGCCGCCGGCATCGACTTTGCCTTCACGCTGAACCAGCCGTTCGTGCAGGCCAGCCCGCCGAAGCTGGCCGTCATCCAGAAGCGCTGGTAGGCGGAGCGCATCATGGGCATCGACGTCTACGTTCTCGACTTCCTCCTGCGCACGCGCCGCAGCCCCCTCGGCCAGACGCTGTGGCTCGGCCGGCAGGGCTTTCACATCGGCCACGACCAGGCGCCGGCGGCGCAGCGCGTGCTGGCGCTGCACGCGCCCGGCACGCCGCTGGCCGCCATTGCCGGCACCACCGGCTACGCGGAGTCGCTGTTCGCGTGGCTCGGCGCCAGCGCGGTGACGGCGATGGACCATTCGGCCTACGAGGGGGCCGCGCTGCTGCACGACCTCAACCAGCCGGTGCCCACGTACCTGCATGGCCGCTTCGACTGCATCTTTGACGGCGGCACGATCGAGCATGTCTTCAACGTGCCGGCGGCGCTGGCGAACGTGCACGCCATGCTGCGCCCGGGCGGCCTGTTCCTGTCGGTAAACGCCGCCAACAACCAGCTGGGGCATGGCTTCTACCAGTTCAGCCCGGAGCTGATGTGGCGCGTCTTCTCGCGCGAGGCCGGCTACGAGGTCGAGGCGATGTACCTGATGGACCTGGCGGGCCTGCCGACGCCCCGCGTGCTGACCGACCCCGAGGTCCTGGGCCGCCGGGACGAGATCGGCCCGACCGCGGGCCCCACCTACCTGATGGTGGCCGCGCGCAAGACCGCGAACGCGGCGCTGGCGGCGGTCCAGCAGAGCGACTACGCGCGCACGTGGCTGGCGGCCGGCGCCGGCGGCTGACGACCGCTCGCGCCGGCACCGCCTGCCGCCCCTACCGCAGGAACTGGTGCCCCGTATACACCGGCGAGAACAGCAGGTTGAGGATCGAGACGAACTTGGTGATGCTGTTGGATTCCGCATTGGCGATGAAGACCACGTCCTTGTCGCGCATGGCAAAGCGCTGCGCCAGGAAGTAGCTGGCCGGCTTCATCAGGTCGAGCCGGTAGATCACCGGGCGGGCGGCGTCGGTCGACGGCGCCGCCTGCGCTTCCTGTGCTTCCTGCTGGTAGCGGAAGATGAAGACCGCGCTCGGGTCGGCCTGCAGGTCGCCGGGGCCGCCGACCTTGGCCACCGCCTCGGCCAGGTTCAGCTCGGCGGTATCGAACGGCACCTGCGAGACCTTGCCCGCCGCGCCGAACACCGAATACGTGCGCGGCCGATGCTCGAGCAGCAGGCGGTCCTGCGGCTGCAGCAGCAGGTTGGCGTCGCTGTCGGGCGCGATGTCGCCCAGCGGCAGCACCAGCGTCCTGCGCCCGCGCGTCAGCCGCGCCAGCACGTCCGGCAGCGGATAGGCGGCGCCGCCGGCCAGCGCCACCATGTCCAGCACGCGCTCGCCGGTGGTGCTCAGCGGCAGCCGCCCCGGCTTCCTGACCTCGCCCATCACCAGCACGCTGTTGGCCAGGTTCTCGCGCACGCTGACGATCACCTGCGGGTCCTGCGACTTGCCGCGCAGGCCCGCGCGGATCACCTCCTCGAGCTCGCGCGGCGTGCGGCCGGCGGCGCGCACGCGCCCCACGTAGGGCACCGGGATCGTGCCGTCGGAGGCCACCGTGACGGTGGGCATCGCCTGGCTCGCCGCGGTGGGCAGCGGCCCCGTGCCGAGGTTCCCGGCGGACAGCGTGCCCAGGCTCGACGACGGGCCGAACAGCGTGGTGCCGACCTCGAAGACCGAGACATTGAGCGTGTCGCCGGCGCCGATGCGCTCGACGGAGGTGTCCGCGCCGGGCTCCGGCAAGGCGACCGCGGCGCTCGTGCCGGCGGCGGCGCCCAGCTGCGTCACCAGCGGCGCGTCGAGATCGACGATGCGGAAACCCAGCGTGTTGGCGGTGCTGTCCTGCGCCTCCATGACCTCGCGCGCGGTCGGTCCGCTGCTGGGCAGGTTGCCGCAGGCGGCGAGGAGCGCCGCGCACGCCAGGGCGAGCGCGCGCGGAAGAAAGGGATGGATCGGCGTTGTCATGGTTCTTGTGGGATCGGGTCCGGCCGGCGGCCGGCGTCGGCCGGCAGCAGGCAGCCGGGAGAATGCGGGGAGCGCGGCACGCGCGCGTACATGTCGCGCAGGCGCCGCTGATAGAGCTCGGGAGCAAAACGCCGCGCCTGGCGCAGGCCGGCGGCGGCCAGCGCCGCGCGCAGCGCGTCGTCGCTGTCCAGCCGCCGGATTCCCTGCGCGATCTCGTCCACGCGGTACGGGTCCACCAGCAGCGCGGCATCGCCGGCCACCTCCGGCAGCGAGGCCGCGCGCGAGGTCAGCACCGGCGTGCCGACCGACATGGCCTCCAGCACCGGCAGGCCGAAGCCTTCGTACAGCGAGGGAAACGCCACGGCGCGCGCGCCGCGCACCAGCGTCATCAGCCAGTCGCGCGGCAGGTAGTCGTAGCGGCGGATGCGCTCGCCCACCGAGCGCAGCTGGCGACCGGCGTCGCCCTGCAGCAGGCGGACCTCCGCCTCGCTCTTCCACGCGCGCGCGCCCACGATGACCAGCGGCGTGCGCACCTGCGCCGCCAGGTATGCCTCCACCAGGCGGCCGACGTTCTTCTTGGGTTCGATCGCGCCGAAGTAGAGGAAATAGCCCTGCGGCGCGAGTTCGAACATCGAAGCCAGCCGGGCCGACAGGCGCGACGCACGGTCCTCGCTATCGGCATCGTCGCCGGCCTCGCCGTCGCCGGCCGGCATCACCGCCTGCCATGTGTTGGTCACGCATGCCGGATCCAGGCGCGGGAACATGGCCAGCAGGTCGGCCCGGCTGGCGTCCGACACCGTGCAGACATGATCGCCGCCGCGCAGGCAGGCCTTGAGCAGGCGGTAGTGATAGCGCTTGTTTTCGAGCGATGTGTAGGGCAGCCGCAGCGGCACCAGGTCGTGGATCGTGTAGATGTTGCGCGCGCCTTCCAGATGGAGCGGCAGCGGGTAGGTCCAGTGCATGATGTCCGGCGGGTCCGGCAGGCGGATGCGCAGGAAGCGGCCGTGGCGCCGGAAATGCCGCGCGGCGGCCTCGAACACGTCGGCGCTGGTGAACAGCCGCGCGCATGGCGGCACGCGGTGCCGCAGGCCCGCGGACAGCACGCGGCCGTCCAGCGGAATCTCCACCGCGCGCCGCCCGAACAGGTCGCCGATGCCGCCGCCCAGCGCCGCCAGCCGCCGCGCCGCGCCGCGCCGCGATGGCGGCTGGCGGTCGAGGCCGTCGAAAAACAGCACGTCGCGCAGCTCGGCCGGCACGCGGTGGCCGACCGGCACGCCATAGAGCAGGTCCACGTCGTGCCCCATGACGCCCAGCGACCACGCGAGCGTGCGCGCGTAGGTGGCCACGCCCGAGCCGTTTGGCATGGCGAGATTGAAGCCATCGATACCGATGCGCATGGTCGTTGCGGCTTTCCGCCAGGAGCGTGGAATGGGTTCAGTGGGGCAGCGCGGGGGCCAGTCCGGCAAGCCGGGCATACAGCCCGACCATGCGGTCCGCGTAGTCGCGCGGCGCGAACGCCGCGACCTGCTCGAAGCCCGCCGCGCGCAAGCGCCGGCAGAGCGCGTCGTCGCTGTCCAGCGCGCGAATGGCCCGGGCCATCGCGGGCGTGTCGTGCGGATCGACGAACAGCGCGCCGCCGCCGCCCACCTCGCGCAGCGCGCCGATGGTGCTGGCCATCACCGGCGTGCCCAAGGCCATCGCCTCCGCCACCGGTAGGCCAAACCCCTCCGCGAGCGACGGGAACAACATGGCGCGCGCCTGCCGGATCAGCGCCACCAGATCCGCGTGCGGCAGCAGCGGCAGCCGGATGACGCCGGGCGAGCGCGCCAGCATCGACTCCATTTCCGGCACGCCATGCGCGAGCGGCCCCGCCACCACCAGCGCGCGCTGGCTCATCGCGGTGCGATGCGCCGCCACCAGCGCCGGCAGGTTCTTGCGCGTCTCGGGCATGCCGCAGCAGATGAAGTAGCCGCCGGGGCGCAGCCCCGCGGGCAGCCGCGGATCGCGCTGCAGCGGCGCGTGCACGGCCTGCGAGGTGTTGGTGACGAAGCCCGGCGGGCAGCCGAGCATATCGATGATATGCGTGCGCGAATGGTCGGATACCGTGACCAGGTGATCAGCGCGCGACAGGATCGCGTCGAGCAGGCGCTGGTGGCGGTCGGCGCGGATGCCGGTCAGGCGCGGATGCGTGAGCGGAATCAGATCGTGCACCGTGTAGACGTTGCGCGCGCCTTCCAGGTACAGCGGCAGCGGATAGGTCCAGTGCATGACCGTGGGCGGTGCCGCGCTGGTCACGCGCAGCAGGCGCCGGTGAAGATTGAAATAAGTCTGCGCCTCGCGGAACAGGCGGCCGCCGTCATGGACGGGATGGCTGCCGTGCGGCGCGAGGCTGGCCTTGCGCGGCCCGCGCCGCAGCGCGCCGCACCAGCGCGCTATCGCCGCTTCGCGCGGCCACGCCGCCGCCGCGTGGCGCGTGCCGCCGGTCAGCCATTCGACCGGCACGCCGGCGCGCGCCAGGCTGTCGCCGAGCATGCGCGCGTAGGTGTCCACGCCCGTTCCCGCGCCGAGGCTCCAGGTGCGCGCGTCGATCGCCACGCGCAGGCCGGCCGGCGGCAGCGCGCGCATCGCCGCCTTCCACGGCAGCGCCATCGGCACCGGCGCGGGCCGATGACGCGATTGATCGGGACACGCTCTCGTGTTCATAATGCGCCAGCACGCAACGACACGACTCGGACTACCGGACGAATCCAATGATCTCTTTCCAGAACGTCAGCAAAAGCTATCTCGTGGGGCATGTTCCGACCTCCGTCCTCAACAACGTTTCCTTCGACATCGACCGCGGGACGGCGCTCGGCATCTGCGGCGCCAACGGCGCCGGCAAGTCCACGCTGATGCGGCTTGCCGCCGGCGTGGAGATGCCCACGTCGGGCCGCGTGCAGCGCACGTTTTCCGTTTCGTGGCCGCTTGGCTACAGCAGCGCGTTCCAGAGCAGCCTCACCGGCGCCGACAACACCCGTTTCATCGCGCGCGTCTATGGCAAGCCGATCGACGACACCCTCGCATTCGTCAACGACTTCGCCGAGCTCGGCCGCTATTTCCGCATGCCGGTGAAGTCGTACTCGGCCGGCATGTCGGCCAGGCTCGCGTTCGCCATCTCATTGGCGGTGGACTTCGACTGCTACCTGATCGACGAAGTCACCGCCGCCGGCGACGCGCGCTTTCGCCAGCGCTGCCATGACGCGCTGCGCGAGCGGCTGGCGCACAGCGCGCTGATCATGGTCTCGCACGACCCCGCCACCCTCATCGATTTCTGCAACGGCGGCGCCGTTCTCCACGGCGCGCGGCTGCATCGATGCGAGTCGGTGGAGGCCGCGCTGGCGATGCATCATGCGCTCCAGCAAGGGGCGCACGCGCCCTGCCCGCCTGAGACGGATGCAAGCATGCCGCTGGTTGATGACATGCCAGCGTCGTCAAATGGTTAGATTCGGTCACGGGAATTTCATGCGCCGGCGCGGCTTGCGGGAATGCCCGAAGCCGTTCCGGCGCCGGCGCGGCGGCGGCTGCACGGCCGCCGCCAAACGGATGCGGGATGCGGGATGCGGCGCGTCAGCGCCGGCAGGCGGTACAGGACGGCGCGCGGGTGCAGTGCCGGTCGGGCCTGCGCGATTGCGCGGCGGCGATGCCGTCGGGCGTCATCACGGACACGGAACGGATGACGCCCCCGCCGCGCGAGGCTAGACCGCCGACACCCCGCTCGCCGCGCCCGCGCCGTCGAGGACCGGCGGCGCGGTGACGATCGAGCGCAGCGGCGGGTCGGCCGGCCGCAGCCTGGACAGGTCCGGCAGCGGCCGGCGCAGCGCGTCGGAGGCGGCGAACGCCTGTTCCATCGCGTGCGCCGCGCCTAGCGTCTGGTGGTCGGCGCGGAAGCGGCCCACCACCTGCAGGCCGAACGGCAGGCCGGCGTGGTCCAGCCCGCACGGCAGGCTGATGGCCGGATGCGTGGTCAGCGTGACCACGTAGGTGGGCGCCAGCCAGCGGTAGTAGTTCTCCTGCTTTTCGCCGTTGATGGTCTCGGCGTACAGCTCGGTCCACGGGAACGGCGACACCGGCGTGGTCGGCGACAGGATCACGTCGTAGTCTTCGAACGCCGCCTGGAAGCGGCCCAGGATGCGGGTCTGCTCGGCCTGCGCCCAGGCCGAATCGACCAGCGACATCTTCGCGCCCATCTCGTAGTTGGCGCGCGTGTTCGGGCCCAGGCTGGCGGGGTCGCGCTGGTAGGCCTCGTGCATGCCGGCGACGAAGCTCTCGGCGCGCAGCACGTCGAAGCAGCGGTGCGCCTCGCCCAGCTCGAACTTCACTTCGTCGCAACTGCGGAACAGGTGCCGCATCGCGGCGATCTTGGCGCGGAACACCTTGCGGATGTCGTCGTCGACGGCGCACACGCCGAAGTCCTCGGTCCAGCCCACGCGCAGCGAGCCCAGGTCGACGTGGCGCGGCAGCAGGAACGAGAGCGGATCGAGCGCATAGGTGAGCGGGTCGCCGGCCGACAGGCCGGCCGAGGCGGCCAGCTGCAGGCAGGCGTCGGCCACCGTGCGGCCCATCGGCCCGACCACCGAGATCGGCGTCCAGCCCAGCAGCTTGCGCGAGCTGGGCACCACGCCCGGCGACGGCCGGAAACCCACCACGCCGCATTTGGCGGCCGGAATGCGCAGCGAGCCGCCGGTGTCCGACCCCGTGCACACGGGCAGCATGTCGGTGGCCAGCGCCGCGGCCGAGCCACCCGACGAGCCGCCCGCGTTCAGGTTGGGGTTGAACGGGTTGCCGGTGGCGCCCCACACCACGTTGCGCGAATTGGCGCCGGCGCCCATCTCGGGCACGTTGGTCTTGCCGGTGACGATGGCGCCGGCCGCGCGCAGGCGCGCCACCAGCACGTTGTCCTGCGCGGGCACGTTGCCGCGGTAGAGCGGCGAGCCGTAGGTGGTGAGCAGGCCGGCGGTGGCCTCGAGGTCCTTCACGCCCAGCGGCAGGCCGTGCAGCAGGCCGAGCGCGTCGCCGCGCATGACCGCCTGCTCGGCAGCGCGGGCTTCGCCGCGCGCGCGCTCGTAGCAGGTGGCCGTGACCGCGTTGATGAGCGGGTTGACCGCTTCGATGCGGTCGATGCAGGCGTCCAGCAGTTCGACGGGCGAGAGTTCCTTGCTGCCGATCAGGCGGCGCAGGGCAACGGCGGACTGGGACAGCAGGGCGTTGTGCTGGTTCATGGCGGAGTTCCGGGTGCTGTGAATCGGGTGATCGGATGGCGTGGGCGGATGCGTTGAAACGGAACGGGCGGGCTCAGCGGCTGAGCCCGCGCGCGGCCACCGGCCACAGGCTGGCGACGGCCTGCCCGCGGATGCCGACGATCTCATCGTACAGGTTGAGCGTGGGATCGCAATGCCCCGGCACTAGCAGCATCTGGCTGCCGAGCGCCGGCAGCGCGGCGGCGGTGGCGCCGGCGCGCGGCTCGACGATGCCGTGCTCGTCGTTGGCGGCCACGTAGTCGAGCGTGGCCGAGCGCCCTTGCGCGCCCCAGGCCAGCGGCAGGCCGGAGTCCACCGCCAGCGACTTCAGGCCGGCGTCCACCACCACGCGTGGCGCGGCGCCGTGCGCGGCGGCCACGCTCATGACCGTGCTGGCGACGAACAGGCTGTACTCGAAGCACAGCGCGCCGCCGTATTCGTTGCTGCCATAGTCGCCGTCCATGAAGACGTAGGAGCCGGGCTGGAGCTCGGTGTAGACGCCGCCGGCCAGATCGAACTCCGCGCTGCCGCTGCCGCCGCCCGTCACCGTCTCGCAGGCCACGCCGGCCTCGGCCAGCGCGGCCACCACGGCCGCGGTGCGCGCGCCGGCCGCCGCCACCGCGCGCGCGCGCTCGGCGGCGCCGCGCACGTGCTGGAGCCCGCCGTGATAGGCCTGCAGCCCGCGGAACGCGAGTTGCCCGTGCGCGCGGATGGCCTGCACCAGATGCAGCGCGGCGGGCGCGTCGGCCACGCCGCAGCGCCCCTGCCCGATGTCGATCTCGACCAGCACGCCGATGGTGCTGCCGGCCCGCGCGGCCGCGGCGGCCAGCTCCGCCACCTGGCGCGCGTCGTCCACGCAAACGCTCATGCGCGCGCGCAGGGCGAGCTGCGCCAGCAGCGCGGCCTTGGCCGGCCCGGCGATCTCGTTGCTGATGTGGATGTCGGTGACGCCGGCCCGCACGAACGGCACCGCCTCGCTGACCTTCTGGCAGCAGATGCCGACCGCGCCGCGCGCGATCTGCGCCAGCGCGATGGCCGGCGTCTTGTGGGCCTTGGCGTGCGGGCGCAGCTTCACGCCGGCCCGGTCGGCCGCCTGCTGCATGCGCGCGAGGTTGCGCTCGAACACGTCGAGGTCGAGCACCAGCGCGGGCGTGTCGATGGCGCCGGCGGGCTGGCCGACGCTTGCCGCGGGCGGAATGAGGATGGTCATGGCGTGCCTGTCTCGTGGGCGCTTGTCGTCGCGCCTGTCGTTGAAATGGTCGGGATGGTCGGAATGGCCGCGGGCCGCCGGCGGCATCGCGCGCCGCCGCGCCGGCCCGGCCTCAGTCTGCCCGGATGTTGGCGCGCTGGGCAATGGCGCGCATGGTCGGCAGTTCGCGCGTGATCAGCGCGGTCACGGCGGCGCCGTTGGCGTAGGCCGGCTCGAAGCCGTTGTCCAGCAGCTTCTTCTTGGTCTCGGGGTCGGCCATCGTCGCGGCCAGCGCCTTTTCCAGCTTCGCCTTCACGTCGGCCGGCAGGCCGCGCGGCGCCACCACGGCGATCCACGTGTCCATGTCGATGCCGGGATAACCGGCTTCGGCGGCGGTCGGCACCTCGGGCAGCAGCGTCGAGCGCCGGGCGGTGGTCACGGCGATGGCCTTGACCTTGCCCGACTTCACCTGCGGGATGGCGGCGGAGACCGTGTCCATCGAGAACGGGATCTGGCCGCCGATCAGGTCCGTCATGGCCGGCGAGCTGCCCTTGTAGGGCACGTGCAGCATCTTCACGCCCATGCCGTTGAGCAGCATCTCGCCGGCGAACTGGGCCGTGGAGCCGGTGCCGAACGAGCCATACGAATACTTGTCCGGCGCGGCCTTCAGCGCGGCGGCGAGCTGCTTGAGGTTGCTGATGGGCTGGTCGCGGTTGGCCAGCAGGATCAGGCCGGTGCGCCCGGTCAGGCCGATCGGCTCGAAGCTCTTGAGCGGGTCGTACGGCAGCCGCGCGTTGATGGCCGGGTTCACCGTGAACGTGGTGCCCGAGCTGACCAGCAGCGTGTAGCCGTCGGGCGCGGCCTTGGCCACGTAGCCCGCGCCGACGATGGTGCCGGCGCCCGGGCGGTTGTCGATCACCACCGACTGGCCCAGCTGGTCGCCCATCTTCTTCGCCAGCAGGCGGCCGACGATGTCGGTGGCGCCGCCCGGCGGGAACGGCACCACCATCTGCAGCGGATGCGACGGGAACGTGTCGGCCAGGGCATTGCCGGCGGGGGCAGCCAGGCAGGCGGCGGCCAGGATCGCGAGCTTGAAGGATCGGGTGAGCATGATGGTCATTCTCCTGCTGGGCAGAGGCCGCCGGCAATGTGGCCGGCATGCGTGCCAGGGTTGATCGGTGGATTGCGTGCGTGCTGCTGTCTCGTGTGTTTTCGGGGGTGCTGCGTGCCGGCCCGCTCAGCGCGCGAGCGCGGCCGCCCTGGCCAGGAAGCCGTCGTATTCCGCCGGCGGCACGAACAGCCCGCCGGTGGTCCAGACCAGGTGCGTGGCCTGCGGCATCCGCCCGGCCAGCCCGTGCCGCGCCAGGTAGTCGCGCCCGGCATCGCTCTCGCACAGCATGCGCGGGCCGCTGAAGCCCGCCGCGGCCGACGGCTCGATGCGCAGGCCCTCGGCCTGCAGCAGCAGCGCCAGATGCGCGAACAGCGTTTCGTCGGCGACCGTGAACACGCCCGACAGCAGCGGCGCCATCACCGCCGCGGCGAGTTCGGAGGCGCGCGGCACCGCCAGGCCGTCGGCCTCGGTGCGGTTGGTCAGGCCGAAGTCGTAGACCGACGGATTACCCTTGCCGGCCATCATCTGCACCAGGAAGCACGGCGACTGCACCGGCTCGGCAAAGAAGCAATGCACGTGCGGGCCGAACAGCTGGCGCAGGCCAAAGGTGATGCCGGCCGGCGCGCCGCCCACGCCGCACGGCAGGTAGACGAACAGCGGATGCGCGGCGTCCACCTGAATGGCCGCGGCGGACAATTGCTCGCGCAGATGCAGCGCGGCCGCGCTGTAGCCCAGCAGCAGCGACAGCGAGCGCTCGTCGTCGACGAAGTACGCGAACGCATCCTGCTGCGCCTGGCGGCGGCCGGCGGCCACCGCTTCCTCGTAGTCGCCGGCATGCTCCACCACCTCGACGCCGCGATCGCGCAGCCGCGCCTTCTTCCATTCCTTGGCGTCCGCCGACATGTGCACCGCCGCGCGGAAGCCCAGCGCCGAGGCCATCACGCCGATGCTCAGCCCGAGGTTGCCGGTGGAACCCACGGCCACCCGGTAGCGCCCGAACAGCGCGCGCGCCGCGGGTTCGCCGAGCGCCAGGTAATCCTCGGGCCGGTCCCTGCCGGGGCCGATCAGGCCGTGGCGCAGCGCCAGGCCCTCGGCGAACTCCAGCACCTCGTGGATGCCGCCGCGCGCCTTGATCGAGCCGGCCACCGGCAGACCGTGGTCGCCCTTGACGAACAGGCGGCCCAGCGCCGGATCCAGCCCCAGGCTGCGCTGCATGGCCGGCGCGGCGACGAGTTCCGATTCGATCACGCCCTGCGTTCCGGCCAGTTCCGGGAACAGCCGCGCCAGCAGCGGCGCGAAGCGGCGAAAGCGCGCCTGGGCCGACATGACGTCAGCCAGACTAATACTCCGCGCCCCGGCGGCCTGTTCCCCGGGCGGGGTCTCGACGCGGCCCGGGTTGCACCACAACAGGGGCGTGGCCGCGCCCAGGGCGGCCTGCAAGGCGGCGGACGGGCTGGCGGCGGGCGGTTGGCTGGGGATCGGCTGGCTCATTGTCTCGGGGTCGTTGTACGCGGTTTGCGGCGGAAGCCGTGGTGGCTTCCCGGATGACTCCATTGTTGGTTTCCCCCGCCCCGGCCGCAAACGGTTTATATTAGCCAGTGCATTAGTCTTGCTAATGCCTGATGCACCACGATCATGCATGCCCGCCATGCCGCCCCGCAGACCCCCATGAGCACCCTGCTTTCCTCCTCCGTCCTTAGCTGGCTGCGCTGCTTCGAAGCGTCGGCGCGCCACTGCAACTTCACGCGCGCGGCGGCCGAGCTGTGCATCACGCAAGGCGCGGTCAGCCAGCAGGTCAAGCAGCTCGAGCAATGGCTGGAGCGGCCGCTGTTCATCCGGGCCCCGCGCGCGCTGGTGCTCACGCCCGAGGGCGAGCGGCTGCGCTTCGTGCTGCGCGAGTCGTTCCAGGCCATCGAGAGCACCCTGACCCAGCTGCGCAAGCCGCGCGAAGGCGGGCCGATCGCGCTGAGCTGCGCGCCCTCGTTCGCGATGCGCTGGCTCACGCCGCGGCTGGGCGATTTCTTCCGCGACCATCCCGAGGTCGGCCTGCGGGTGTATGGCGAGTTCCACACGCTCGACAGCACCCGCATGGCGCGCGACGGCATCGACGCGGCGGTGCGCTTCGACCTCGGCGTCTATGAAGACCTCAAGGCCGGGCGGTTCCTCGACGAATGGCTGCTGCCGGTGGCCAGCCCCGCCTTCGTCGCCGCGCACCCCGAGCTGCGCGCGCCGCGGGACCTGAAAGGCGCGTGGCTGCTGCACGACGTCAGCCCGTGGGAAGGCGCGGATGCCTTCGCCGAATGGGACCACTGGCTCCGGCACGCCGGCGCCGCCGTGGACAACCTCGGCGCGGGGCAATGCTTCAACCTCTCGCAGCTGGCGGTCGGCGCGGCGCTGGCGGGACAGGGCGTGGCGCTGGGCCGCTCGGCCCTGGTGCTGGAGGACATCGCCGCCGGGCGGCTGGTCGAGCTGTTCGGCATCCGCGTGCGCTCGCAGGCTTCGTACTACTTCGTCTCGGCGCACGGGCAGACGCCGCAGATCGCCACCGTGGAGCACTGGCTGGCCGCCGAGGCCATGCGCTTCGATGCGCAGCGCGCCAAGGTGCTGGGCAAGGGCGAGGTGCGCGGCGGCGCCTGAGTCCTCCCCGGGCGCCCGGCGCCGGCCCGCTTTTCGTTTGCGCATCGCACCACAACCGTGCCGCCGTCCCCAATATCGCTTCGGCCACCGGGCTGAACGGCCCGTTCCGGCACCAACATCGGCCACCCGGCGCGCCCTGGCGCTGGCACGCATGTTGCGTCACGGCATTCAAGTAACTTGAATTTTGCGGATCATGGGAATACTTTCGTTCAAGTCACTTGAAGACCAATCCAGCCGGCCGCTGCCGGCTATCTGCCTGAGGGGATGAGGATGCGTAGGAAGAACACCGTAGTGGCCGCCGCCATGCTGGCGGCTTCGGCAGGACTGGCGCTGGCGTCGGTGCCGGCGGCCGCCAAGGACGTGGTCAAGATCGCCTTCGTGGGGCCGCTCACCGGCGGGGTCTCGGCCATCGGCCTGGGCGGGCGCAATTCCGCCGACCTGGCGGTGCGCCTGCGCAATGCGGATCCCAAGTCCAAGTACACCTACGAGCTGGTCACGCAGGACGACGAGTGCCGCCCCAACGTGGGCGTGCAGGTCGCCACCAAGATCGCCGCGGACCGCAGCATCGTGGCCGGCGTCACGCATTTCTGCTCGGCCGTGGCGATGGGCACGGTGGGCGTGTACAACCGCTTCCAGCTGCCGGTGGTGGTGTGGGGCGCGGTGCTGCCCGACGTGACCTACGGCAACGACTTCAAGGAGATCCATCGCGTCAACGGCACGATGATCAACCAGAGCGACGTGGCGGCCAAGTTCATGACCGGGCTGGGCTACAAGAAGTGGGCGATCATCCACGACACCACCGACTACGGCAAGGGCCACAACAAGTACTTCAGCGAGTTCCTCAAGAAGGACGGCGGCACCGTGGTGGGCACCTTCGGCGTGACCGCCGACCAGCAGGACTTCACCACCGAGCTGACCAAGATCCGCGAGCTCAAGCCCGACGTGGTGTATTTCGGCGGCCTGACGCCGCTGGGCGTGCGCATCCGCACGCAGATGGAAAAGCTCGGCATCAAGGCGCAGTTCGAGGGCACCTCGGGCATCAAGGCCGACGCCTACATCCAGGGCACGGGCAAGGACCTGGCCGAGGGCTCGCTGGCCTTCATCGAAGGCGCGCCGTGGGAGAAGCTGCCCGGCGGCCTGTTCTTCCAGGGCAAGTATTCGCAGCAGAAGTACAGCGATCCGCCCGAAGCCTACGGCCCGTTCGCGTTCGCCGCGGCCAACCTCATCATGGACGCCGTGGAGAAGGTCGGCCCGGACCGCAAGAAGGTGCGCGACACGCTCAACGCCACCAAGGACGTCGACACCATCGTCGGCAAGGTGACGTTCGACGACCATCGCCAGAACATCGTGCCGCTGGTGACCAAGTACGTGGTCGAGGACGGCAAGTGGGTGATCTGGGAAGACAGCGCCTACGGCAAGGGCAAGAAGAAGCTGGCCGGCCTGTAGGCGGCACGGCGGCGCCCCCGCCCTGCTACGCCGCTGCCCTGCCGCGCTGCCGCCGCAGCGCGGCAGCACGGCAGCGCCTCGCCATTCCTGTCGCGGCCGCCAGGGTCGCAAGACGCGCCATGCACTGACGCGGAGAATCCATGAGTGTGATTGCCCAATATGTGTTCAACGGCCTGATGCTCGGCATGATCTATGCCATGGTCGCCGTTGGATTCACGCTGTTCTTCGGCGTGCTCGATGTCATCAAGTTCTCCCACGGCGACACGCTGATGGTGGGCGCCTTCGCCGGCCTGGCGGCGTCCACCGGCGTGCTGATGCTCGGCATCGACACGCCGTGGATCCAGCTCCTCGCCGTGGTGGCCTGCGCGGTCAGCGTGACCGGCCTGCTGGGCGCCGGCATCGCCAAGTTCCTGATCCTGCCGCTGCGCAAGGCGCCGCCGCTGAACACGCTGCTGGCCACGCTGATGCTGGGCACGGTGATGCGCGAATGCGTGCGCCTGTTCTATCCCGACGGCTCCAACCCGAAGCCGTTCCCGCGGCTGCTGCCCTCGGCCTCGATCGAGCTGGGCAGCCTGTCGCTGCGGGCCGACAACCTGATCCTGCTGGCCACCGGCATCGCCATCATCGTGGGCGTGCACCTGCTGATCACGCGCACCCGCTTCGGCATGGCGATCCGCGCGGTGGCGCAGGACGGCGAGACCGCGCGGCTGATGGGCATCGACTTCGAGGCCGTGGTGTTGTTCACCTTCGCGCTCGGCTCGGCGATGGCGGCGCTGGCCGGCGTCATGAACGGCCTGTACTACAACGAGATCAATTTCAACGTGGGCCTGCTGCTGGGCGTGATCGGCTTCGCCGCGGCCATCCTGGGCGGGCTGGGCAACATCTACGGGGCGATCCTGGGCGGCTTCCTGTTCGCCGCGCTGCAGGTGATCGGCAGCGCCACGCTGCCGGCGCTGATCCCGGACATTCCGAGCGCGTACAAGGACGTGTTCGCCTTCGCCGTGGTGATCGTGCTGATGGCGTTCAAGCCGACCGGGCTGATCGCCGAGAAATCCAGTGAACGGGTCTGAGGCCACAGGGGAAACCAACACCATGAACCAACCATCCATCCCGATGCGCGCCCCCGCCGCGGTGCTGGCCGCGGCCGGCATCGCCATCACGCTCTACCTGTGGCTGTTCCTGCATGCGGAGTCGCAGCTGAGCGTGGCCATCCTGCTGGCGGTGGCGCTGGCCGCGGTGGTGGCCGGGCGCCGGCTCGGCGCCACGCGCCGCCTCGAGGCCGCCGGCATGAGCCGGCCCGGCCTGGCGCGCCTGTGGGCGGCGGCCGGCACGCTGGCGCTGATCGCGGCGTTCTACGACACGCACTTCGCGCTGCTGATGATCTGCACCGTGCTGCTGTACACCACCGCGTGCCTGGGGCTGACGCTGCAGTTCGGCTTCTCGGGCGTGGCCAATTTCGCCGGCGCGGCGTTCTTCGGCATCGGCAGCTACGCCACCGCGGTGCTGGCCGCGCACAGCGGCCTGCCGCACCTGCTGATCATCGTCATCGCCGGCGTGATCTCGGCGCTGGTGGGCTCGCTGCTGATCGCGCCGGTGCTGCGCACGCGCGGGCACTACGCGGCGCTGGTCACGATCGCCTTCGGCATCCTGTTCAAGACCTTCATCGAGGTCAACGACGTGCTGGGCGGCCCGCAGGGCCTGCAGGTGCCGGGCATGCGCCTGTTCGGCTACGCCCTCAACGACGGCTTCACCGTGTTCGGCGCCGACGTGTCGTTCTACGTCAGCTACGCCCTGCTGAGCCTGGGCATCTGCGGCGGCGTGTTCGCCGTGGTCAAGGCGCTGGAGCGCTCGTGGGTGGGCCTGGCGATGGACGTGGTGCGCACCGACGAAACCGCCGCGGCCACGTTCGGCCTGCATATCGCGCGCTGGAAGGTGGTGGCCTTCATGCTCGGCAACTTCTTCGCCGGCATCGCCGGCAGCGTGTACGGCATGGTCACGGGCTTCGTCGCGCCCAACAACTTCACGTTCTCGGATTCGCTGCTGATGCTGTCCATCGTGATCCTGGGCGGGCTGGGCAACGCGGTCGGCCTGGTGCCGGCCGCGATCATCGTGCTGGTGCTGCCGGAAAAGCTGCAGTTCATCCAGGAATACCGCTTCCTGTTCTACGCGGCGCTGGTGATCGCCATCCTGCTGTTCCGCCCCGCCGGGCTGATGCCGCGCAAGACGCGCCTGTTCTTTGCCGGGGAGGCTTCGCGATGAGCAGCGTGAACGATACCGGCGTCATGGTGGAAGTGCGCGGCCTGACCATGCGCTTCGGCGGCCTGACCGCGCTCGACAGCCTCGACATGCGCATCCGCGAGGGCGAGATCCTCGGGCTGCTGGGCCCCAACGGCTCGGGCAAGACCACCTTCTTCAACGTGCTGACCGGGCTCTACAAGGCCAGCGGCGGCTCGATCCGCTACCGCGGCGAGGAAGTCATCGGCAAGTCGCCGCAGGAGATCTACCGCGGCGGCGTGGCGCGCACGTTCCAGCGCTCGCGCCTGTCGCTGCCGCTGACCGTGTTCGACAACATCGTGATCGGCGATTACCAGCACATGCGCCACGGGCTGGGCTTCAACCTGTTCCGCCGCAAGGCCTTCCGCGCGGAATACGATGCCTACGTGGACAAGGTCAAGGGCCTGCTGGAGATCTTCAGCCCGCCGCTGGTGGCGCGCCTGTTCGAGCCGGTGGAGACCTTCACCATGATCGACCGGCGCCGCATCGAGGTGTGCCGCGCGCTGATGAGCCAGCCGCGCCTGCTGCTGCTCGACGAGCCCTCCGCCGGCATGACGCACGACGAGACCCACGAACTGATGAACGACATCCTGGATGTGCGCGGCAAGCTCAAGAGCCTCTCGGTGGTGCTGATCGAGCACGAGATGAACGTGATCGAGCGCATCACGGACCGCTGCGTGGTGCTGAACTACGGCAAGAAGATCGCCGAAGGCACCTACGCGCAGATCACCGCGGACCCGGATGTGCAGACCGCCTATCTTGGGGAGGAAGCGGCATGAGCACGCTGAGCGTGAAGGGCCTGAGCACGGGCTACGACAAGGTCAACGTGCTGCACGACGTGTCGATCGAGGTGGCGCCGGGCAAGATCACCTGCATCCTGGGCGCCAACGGCGCCGGCAAGAGCACGCTGATCCGCGCCATCCTGGGCCTGACGCCGCCGCGCCAGGGGCAGATCCTGTGGGACGGCCGGGACCTCGCCGGCGAGAAGACGCACAAGATCATCGCCAGGGGCATCTCGTGCATTCCCGAGGGCCGCAAGGTGTTCCCGCGCATGACGGTGGCGGAGAACCTGGCGCTGGGCGCGTTCCTCGAGAGCAACGCGCCGCTGGTGCGCGAGCGGCTCGGCAAGGTCTACGATATCTTCCCGCGCCTGAAGGAGCGCGCCGCGCAGCTGGCCGGCACCATGTCCGGCGGCGAGCAGGCGATGGTGTCGATCGGGCGCGGGCTGATGGCCGAGCCCAGGCTGCTGGTGATCGACGAGCCTTCGCTGGGGCTGTCGCCGCTGTACGTGAAGGAGAACTTCAAGGTCATCAAGCAGATCAACGCGCTCGGCATCACCGTGCTGCTGGTGGAGCAGAACGCGCGCCAGACGCTGGCGATCTCGCACTACGGCTACGTGCTGTCGCAGGGCCGCGTGGTGGCGCAAGGCACGGCCGAGGCGCTGTCCGCCAACGATGAAGTGCGCTCGGCCTATTTTGGCTAGACTCGCGGCCGGACGCGCCGGAACCACAGGAGAAAACCTGCCATGAACGATTTCCTGACTCTTCCCGTGCGCGAGCTGGCGGCGCGCATCGCGCGGCGCGAGCTGAGCGCGCAAGCGGTGGCGCGCGCCTGCATCGAGCGCATCGAGGCGACCGAGGCCGGCGTCCTGGCGTGGCAGCATTTCGATGCCGCCCAGGCGCTGGCGCAGGCCCGCGCGCTCGACGCCGCGCCCGCGGCCGGCGCGCTGCAGGGCGTGCCGCTCGGCGTCAAGGACCTGATGGACACCGCCGACATGCCCACCACCTACGGCTCGCCCATCTACGCCGGGCACCGCCCGGCGATGGACGCGGCCTGCGTGGCCGCCGCGCGCGCGGCCGGCGCGCTGGTGATGGGCAAGACCGTCACCACCGAGTTCGCCACCTTCCAGCCCGGCGCCACGCGCAACCCGCGCGCGCCGACCGACGCGCCGCGCACGCCGGGCGGCTCGTCCAGCGGCTCGGCCGCGGCGGTGGCCGCGGGCATGGTGCCGCTGGCGTTCGGCACGCAGACCGCCGGCTCGATCGTCCGCCCGGCCGCGTACTGCGGCGTGGTCGGCTACAAACCCACCTACGGCACGCTGCCGGGCGCCGGCATCAAGCCGCTGGCGCCGAGCCTGGACACCGTGGGCGTGCTGGCGCGCACGGTCGACGACGCGGCCTTCTTCATCGGCACGCTGGCGCGCCTGCCGCTCGCGCCGGCGGATGCCGCCGCGCCGGCCCGGCTGCGCGTGGGCATCTGCCGCACGCCGCACTGGGAGCGCGCCGGCGAGGACAGCCGCCGCGCGCTGGCCGATGCCGCGCGCGTGCTGCAGGCGCAGGGCGCCACCGTGGGCGAGCTGGCCATGCCGGAAGCCTTCGCGCGCCTGACCCAGGCGCAGATCGACATCATGGCCTACGAGGCCGCCGCCGCCTTCGTGCCCGAGCTGCGCGCGCGCCCGGAAGGCTTCAGCGCCGCCTTCGCCGCGCTGCTGGCCACCGGCCAGCGCATCGACGGCACGCATTATTTCGCCGCGCAGGCGCTGGCCGCCGAGGCGCGCCGCGCGTTCGAGGCGGCCTTCGGCCAGTTCGACGTCGTGCTCGCGCCCAGCGCCGAGGGCGAGGCGCCGGCCGGCCTGGGCGCCACCGGCGACCCGATCTTCAACCGCATGTGGTCGCTGCTCGGCAACCCCTGCGTGCACGTGCCGACCGGCACCGGCGCGCACGGCATGCCGGTCGGCGTGACGCTGGTCGGCCCGTGCCGCGGCGACGCGCAGGCGCTGGCCGCCGCGCACGCGCTCGAGCGCGGCGTGGCGTGAGCCGCGGCGCGGACCGGAACAACATCCCAGGAGCACCGTTTTGACCTTTCAGGAACAACAAGCCGCCGAGCGCGCCCAGGACCACGTCGACGGCGCGCGGCTGCAGGCCGCCATCGCCGAGCTCGCCGCGTTCGGCGGACGCGCCGACGGCGGCGTCTCGCGCGAGGCGCTCACCGACGTCGACCTGGCCGCGCGCCGCCACCTGATCGCGCGCGCCCGCGCGCTCGGCTGCGAGGTGAGCACCGACGACTGCGCCAACCTGTTCTTCCGCCGCGCCGGCACCGCCGACCTGCCGCCGGTGCTGACCGGCAGCCATGCCGACACCCAGCCGGTGGGCGGCAAGCTCGACGGCGCCTATGGCGTGCTGGCCGGCCTGGAAGTGATCGCCGCGCTCAACGACGCCGGCATCCGCACCCCGCGCCCGATCGAGGTGGTGGCGTGGACCAACGAGGAAGGCAGCCGCTTCGGCCCCGGCGCGATGGGTTCGAGCGCGTTCGTCGACCCGGCCTGCCTGCCGGCCTACCGCGACGCGGTCGACGGCGCCGGCGTGCGCTTCGGCGACGCGCTGGACGCGGCGCTGGCGGCCTCGCCCGACGTGCCGCGCCGCCCCATGCGGCAGCCGATGTCGGCGTGCGTGGAGCTGCATATCGAGCAAGGCCCGGTGCTGGAGCGCGCCGCGGTGCCGCTGGGCGTGGTCGGCGGCATCCAGAGCGTGCGCTGGTATCGCGTGACGTGCGCCGGCACGATGGGCCACGCCGGCACCACGCCGATGCGCGAGCGCAGCGACGCGATGGCCACCGCCGTGGACATCGCGCAGCAGCTGTACGCGTTCGCCGCGACGGAATCGGGCGCCGCCGCCGGCACCGAGCTGCGCCTCACGCTGGGCCGCTGGCAGGTGTCGCCGAACTCCGTGAACACGATTCCGGGCAAGGTAGAATTCACGGTCGATGCGCGCTGCGTGGACGAGGCGGTGCTGGAGCGCTTCGAGGCCAGGCTCGGCGAGATCGCCGCGCGGCAGCACCGCGGCAGCGTCGGCTTCGCGTGCTTTTTCCGCCGGCCGCCGACGCTGTTCCCGCCCGCGATGCTGTCGCTGGTGGGCCGGGCCTGCGAGCGCGCCAGCGCGCGCGCGGGGCTGGCCGCGCCGCTGCAGCTGACCTCGGGCGCGTTCCACGATGCCATGTACCTGGCCGGGCACTGCCCGACCGCCATGATCTTCGTGCCCAGCAAGGGCGGCATCAGCCACAACGCGGCCGAGGACACCGCGCCGCACGACCTGTTCCTCGGCGCGCAGGCGCTGGCCTACACCGTGGCCGCGCTCGCGCACCAGTGACCAACGCAGCGGGCGGCCCGCAAGCCGCCGGCTTGCCCTCATTCCTGGACGGATCGAATTGAAAGCGAAGAACGCACAGCCCGCCAAGACGGCCGCCGCGGCGCCGGCCGCCAGGGCCAAGCCGGCAGCCGGGGCGGCCCCCGCGGCCAAGGCCGCGCCGCGGGCAACGCGCCGGACCGCGCCCGGGAAGGCCGCAGGCGCGGGGTTGCCGCCCGCGCCACCCGCCGCGCCCTCGCCCACCGCCACGCTCGGCCTGCAACTGCGCCACGCCCGCCTGGTGGCCGGCTACACGCTGCTGCAGCTGTCGCACAAGGCCGGCTGCTCCGAAAGCCTGATCTCCAAGCTCGAGCGCGGCCACGCCACGCCGTCGTTCGCCATGCTGCACCGGCTGGCGGTGGCGCTCGACACCAACATCGCGGCGCTCACCAGCGACGAGGCGCCCGGCGAAAACCCGATCCTGCGGCGCGGCGAGCGCTCGGTCATCAAGGCCGGCGGAATAGCGCTCGAGCGGCTGGTGCTGCCCAAGCGCGGCGGGCTGCTGCAGGCGAACATCCATATCGTGTCGCCGGGCGAATCCAGCGACGGGCAGATCGAGCACGTGGGCGAGGAAGTCGGCTACGTGCTCGAAGGCGTGCTGGAACTGATGCTCGGCGACGTCACCTACACCATCGCCGCCGGCGACGCCTTCACCTTTCCGAGCAGCGTGCCGCACGGGTACCGCAACATCGGCACCGACGTGGCCAAGGTGCTGTGGGTGAATTCGCCGGCGACGTTCTGACTCTCGCGCCTTACTCGAACGGCTGCGGCCGCTTGGTGGCGTCGCTCGACGGCGGCAGGATCGGCAGCGTCAGGCGCGGCTGGTCGCCGGTCAGCGTCTTGAGGAAGGCCACGATGTCGGCGTTCTCCTGGGCCGTGAATTTCCGCCCGAGCTGCAGGCGCCCCATCGTGTCGACCGCCTCGCCCAGCGTGTCGGCCGCGCCGTCGTGGAAGTACGGATAGGTCAGCGCGACGTTGCGCAGCGTGGGCACCTTGAAGTTGAAGCGGTCGGCATCGCGCCCGGTGACGGCGTAGCGGCCTTCGGCCGGGTTCGAGGTCTTGTACGGCTCCACCAGCCCCATCTTCTGGAACGAGTTGCCGCCGAGATTGGGGCCGTTGTGGCAGGCGATGCAGCCCGCGCTCTTGAACAGCTGGTAGCCGCGCAGCTCCTGCGCGTCGATGGCGGTCTTGTTCCCCTTGAGCCACTTGTCGAAGCGCGCGTTGGGCGTGACCAGCGTGCCCTCGAATGCCGCGATCGCCGCCGTCACCTCTTCGATGGTGAGCTTGTCGTTGCCGAAGACCTGGCGGAATTCCGTCACGTATTGCGGGATGGAATTGAGCATGTCCACGGCCAGCTCGTGCGAGAACGCCATCTCGCCGGGATTGGCGATCGGGCCGCCGGCCTGGGCCTGCAGGTCCTTGGCGCGGCCGTCCCAGAACTGGGCGAGGTTCAGGCTCGAATTGAGCACCGTGGGCGAATTGATCGGGCCCTTCTGCCACTTGTCGCCGATCGAGGTCTTGAGGTTGTCCGAGCCGCCCATGCTCAGGTTGTGGCACGAGTTGCAGGAGATGAAGCCCGAGCGCGACAGCCGCGGATCGAACCAGAGCTTCTCGCCGAGCCGGACCTTGGCCGGCTCCGTGACCTTGGCGGCGGAAATGGGCTGCACGGGCTCCTGCGCCGCCGAGTGCGCGGCGCCCGACAGCAGCACGAAAGCCAGACCTGACATACCCCGGACGAACGAATTCTGGAAAAGCCGTTTCATGGAGGACTCCGTTTCTTGTTTTTGAACAGGAGGCACCATCGGGATGAAACGAAGCGGTCGCGTCGCCGGGACCCGCCCGATGGCGCCTCTTATCGACATGCGCCAGAAAAGCGTATCGATTAGGCGCCGGCGGCCATCGGCGGGCCTTGATGCCAGTCAAGAAAGCCTGCGGGTTCGCCGCGACTGTCTCCATGCGGGCACGCGCGGCCCGCCCCGAGCGGCAATGTTGCTAATGTCTTGGCCGCAACGCCGCGTGGATGGCCTCGTCGCGCATCCGGCGACGCGGCCCGTCAGCCAACGGCCGGCTCCTGCGACGCGGTTTCGGCGACGATCCGGTCGCGCCCGCCCTGCTTGGCCTGGTACAGCAGCAGGTCGGCGCGCCGCATCAGCCCGTCCGCGTCGCGAGTCTTGCCGGGCACGGCGAAGGCCGTGCCGAAGCTCGCCCGCAGGCTGAACCGCTCGCCGCTGTCGGCCACGAGCATCGTGGCCGACAGGCGCTCGCGCAGGCGCTGCGCCATGTCCACGGCATCGCTGCCCGCCGGCACGCAGGCCAGCACCGCGAATTCCTCGCCGCCGATGCGCGCCACGATGTCCTCCTCGCGCCAGACCTCCCGGCTCAGCGTGGCGACGCGGCGCAGCGCGCGGTCGCCGGAGGCATGGCCGTAGCGGTCGTTGATGCGCTTGAAGTGGTCGATGTCGAATATGGTCAGCGACAGCAGCCGCCCGTCGGCGCGCCGCCCCGCCCCCGAGCAGGCATCCTTCAGCCTGCGGTCGAAGGCGCCGCGGTTGAGCAGGCCGGTGAGCGCGTCGGTCTCCGCCATCTTCGAGAGCTTGGCGATCAGGTGGCGGCGCTCGTTCTCCAGCCGGGCCCGCTCGATGCTGTTGCCCTGCAGGACCTGCACGGCATCGAACAGCTCGCCGATCTCCCCGCGGTATGGCCTGGGCGACAGCGGCGCGGCGAGGTCGCCGGCCGCGATGGCGCGGATGGCGCTGGCGGCCTCGGCGAAAGGCTGGACCACCTGCCGGCGAAACAGCCAGACGCCGAGGAACAGGCAGGCGACCACCACCGAGAGAATGGCGACGATGCCGCCCAGCCACGCCAGCCGGACGTCGCGCCGCGCGCCCACCTGCTGCTGGACCAGTTCGAGGACCTCGTCCCGGAAATTGGTGATGGAGCCCATCAGCGGCACATAGTGCCGGGCGAACTCGGCGGTCGAGACGCCCGCGTCGCCGGGCAGGCTCGCCAGCGCGCGCACGCGGGAGAAATAATCCAGGCCCACGCGGAAATACTGCATCTCCACCAGCTGAAACGCGCCGCGCGGCAGCGCCTGATCGTTCAGCACGCGCGGCTGGAGCAGCGCCCGCAGTTGCGCGATGGTGCCCAGCGTGCGCTCGATGGCGAACTGCTCGGCGTCGGTCAGCGGCCGGCCGGTGCCCAGCGCCGGCGTGAGCTGCGAGCCGAGCAGGCCGGCCTGTTCCCGCAGCAAGGCCGCCAGCCGGGCCGCCAGCAGGCGGCTGAGCGCGCCGGGCGCGCCCCGGTCGACCTTGGCGGCGCTGACGTCGGCGATGGCCGTGAAGTGCGGGACCACCTGGATCATGCCGGCCACCGCGCGATGCAGCGCTTCGCCCGTGCGGGCGCCGCGCGGCTGGTCCAGCAGGCCGTCGATGAAGGCCCGCGCCCGAACCAGGTCCGCGCGTGCCCGCAGCACCGCGTCGCGTTCGTCGAGGCAATCGCGGCACGCCGGCGCCTCGAGCTGGCTCAGCAGGTCGGCGATGCGCCGGTCGCTTTCCGCGCGCGCCTCCCGCAGCGCGCGCTCGCGCGCCGGTGGCGGCGGCGACGCATCGCCCAAGGCGGCGTTGCTGGGGCCGCGCTCCACCGAGACCTTCTCCATCGCGAGCAGGATCGAGTGGAAGACGCGCAGGTCGGCGAGCGCGCGATCGGCATTCGCGTAGGCGGCCCACTGGTACGAGAACAGCCAGGCCGACAGTGCCAGCAGGACCACGGCCAGGGTTGCGGCGATCAGGGCAAAGCGGCGTTCCAGCGGCGAGGTTGGCAAGGGAATCTTTAGCATCGTGAGCGGGCACTACCGGGGCCGGGGCCGATGCGTGTCGCCGCATCCGGCCCGGGCTTCAGGGTGTGTCGAGGCCGCGCGAAGGACTCCAGGCGGGACCTTGCCGCCTGAGCGGCCGCAAGGTCGAAAATCCTCGGAACAAGGAGCGTATTTTAGCGGCGGCGGATTCGGCGGTGTTGCAGGGTCGACTTGACCCATGCCGGCGGGGCATGGTATAGCGGCGGCCTGCCCGGGCCCCGCCGGCGCCGGCGGCGGCGACGGATTCGCCCTATTTCCCCGCCGGCTGCCCGGGGGACGCCACGGGGGGCGCGAGATAGGGCTCGACGCGCGCGGCCTGCATGGCGTAGCCGGCATATCCCATCATGGTTTCCGCGTGCTCCACGCGCATGACGCCGCTGATCCAGACCGTGTCCATCGTGCGCAGCCCGGGCAGCGGCTGGTCGGTGCGCACGTGGATGACCTGGTTGGCGGGCGGCGGCGGCACGTGGATGCAGGCGCCGAAATACGGCACCAGCAGGAATTCGCGCATGGCCTCGCCTTCCGCGTCGAGCGACACCACGAACCCGGGCAGCCGCACCGGCGCGCCGTCCAGGCCGCGCTCGACCGGCGCGTTCTTCCAGTATTGCCGCGCCTTGTACAGCGCGACCTGCGCGCGCGGGTCGCCGTCCTCCATCTGGTCGAGCTTGAGTCCCTTGAACGGCGCCATCGGGTCCCAGCCCCTGGGCAGCAGGGCCTGCCAGTCGATCTCCCGGAAGGCGGGGTCCGGCGGCCGGGCGGCGGCGGGCGCCGGCGGCAGCGGCTGCCCCACCGCGTACTCCGCGCGGGCGGCGGATGCGGGATTGCCGGCCGGCTCGCCTTGCGCCAGCGGGCGGAACGCGCGCACCCCCACGATGGTGAGCGCGGCGAGCACAATCGCGATCGCGATCGCGACCGTGGCCGCGACGGCGGCGCGCGTTCGTCCTGACATGGGTGCGGGCTGCGCCGTTCTTCGCATCTGCGCGCCTACCTGCCGCCCGGCCTCTCCACGTAGGGCTCGACGAGGCTGCCGCGCATCGCGTAGCCGGCGTCGCCCATCACCGAGGAAAAGCGTTCGATCCGGAGCGTGCCGCTGACCCAGACCGAGCTCATCGTCCTCAGCCTGTTCCTCAGCGGCTTTTCCATCAGCACGTGGACGACCTGGTTGGCCGGCGGCGGCGGCACATGGATGCAGGCGCCGAAATACGGCACCAGCAGGAATTCGCGCACGATGCCGGCGTCGCCCGACATCGGCACGACGTAGCCGCGCAGGCGCGCGCGGGCGCCCTGGAGGGACGGCTCGACCGGCGCGCTTTTCCAGTAGTCGCGCGCCTTGAACAGCGCCTCCTGCGCGCGCGGGTCGCCGTCCTCCAGCTCATCGAGCTTGAGGCCCTTGAAGGGCGCCTTCGGGTCCCAGCCCCGGGGCAGCAGCGCCGACCACGGCAGGGTCGGAAACTCGTCGCCGCCCTCGGCGCGCGCCTGCGGCAACAGCACCGCGCCGGCGCCGGCCACCGCGGCGCGCAACATCGTTCGTCTGGTCGGCATGGGATGCACCTCAGGTATTGGGCGTCAGGCCGTCGGCCAGGCTCAGCCGGTAGGCGCGCCACCCCGGCAGCAGCGACGCGGCGGCCCCGGTGGCGACGATCGCGGCCAGCAGCGGCAGCTCGCTCGCCTGCGGCCAGGCCACGGGCAAGGCCAGGCCGAGGCTCGCCTCCAGCCACGGCGCGACCGCCACCGACAGCACGGTCAGCAGCAGGTAGCCCGCCAGCGTGCCGGCCAGCATCAGCACCAGCCCCTCGGCCGCCAGCAGCATCAGCAGGTCCAGCGGGCGCGCGCCCACCGCGCGCAGGATGGCCAGTTCCCGCCGCCGCTCGCCCAGCGCGGCGAGGATCGAGGAGACCAGCCCGGCCAGGCCGACCGCGACCACCAGCGCCGACATCAGCAGCAGGCCCTTCTCGCCGATGCTGACGATGTCCCACAGGTCATCGAGCGCCACGCCCGGCAGCACGGCCATCAGCGGCTCATGCGGGTCGTCGGCGATCTCACGCTGCAATGCGAACACGCGCGAGCGCAGCTTCAGGCCGACCAGCACGCCGGTGATGCTCTTGGGCGTGAGGTCGAACTTGCGCACCAGCCCGGGCGGGATCGACAGGCCGGGGATCGGGGTGCCCGCCTGCCAGTCGAGGTGTATCGCTTCCATCGCCTCCAGGCCGATGTGCACGGTCCGGTCCACCGGCGTTCCGGTGGGCGCCAGAATCCCGGTGACGACGAACGGCTTGTCCGCGTGCTGGAGCTGCCCCGCCATCGGCCCGGTGGCGTCGCCGTGGCTCAGGACGATGCGGTCGCCGAGCCGGTAATTGAGCCGGCGCGCCACCTCCGCGCCCAGCACGGCGTCGAACAGGCCCTGGAACGGCTGCCCCTGCGCGAGCACCAGCGGGCGCCGGTCGCCGTAGCGGAAATGGCGGAAGTAGTCCTGCGAAGTCGCCAGCACCGGAAAGCCGCGATGGGAATCGCCCAGCGAGATCGGGATGGTCCAGGCCACCAGCGGATGCCGCGCGATGCGCAGGGCGCTGTCCCAGCCCATGTTGTTGGTCGCGCCGCCGAGGCGGAACACGGTGTAGAGGATCAACTGCGTCGGGCTCGAGCGCGCGCCGACCACGAGATCCGTTCCCGAGACCGACTGCGAGAATCCGGCCCGGACCTGATGGCGGATGCGCTCGACGCCGAGCAGCAGCGCGGTCGACAAGGCAATCGCCAGCACCATCAGCAGCAGGTTGTAGCGGCGGTTCCAGGCGCTGCGCGCGGCCAGCCCGAGCAGCGGCATCAGGCGGCCTCCGCGGCGCCGGCCGCCGGCATGGCGAAGCGGCTGCCGAAGCGCGCCGCCAGCCGTTCGTCATGGCTGACGAAGACCAGGCTGGCGCCGACCGCGCGGCACTCGCGCTGCAGCAGGTCCATGAACGCGGCCTGGCGGCCCGCGTCCAGCGCCGAGGTCGGCTCGTCGGCCAGCACCAGTTCCGGGCGCCCCAGCAGCGCCCGGGCCGCCGCGACGCGCTGCTGCTGCCCGACCGAGAGCCGCGCCGCCGGCCGCCGCCACAGCGGCTCCGGCAGGTCCAGCCGCGTCAGCAGCATGCCCGCGGCCGCCGCGGGGCTCGCGCCCTGCTGCGCCGAGCGCCGCCGGCGCAGCGCGGAGAACTTGCAGGCCAGCAGCACGTTGTCCAGCACGGACAGATAAGGCAGCAGGTTCAACTGCTGGAAGATGATGCCGATGTGGTCGGCGCGGAAGCGGTCGCGCTGCGCGCCGCTCAGGTCCCGCAATGCCGTGCCTTTGAGCAGGAGCTGGCCCTGCCCCGGCACCAGGACCCCGGCCAGCAGGCCCAGCAGCGTGCTCTTGCCGCTGCCGCTGGCCCCCGAGACGAAGACATGCTCGCCGGCCGCCACGCGGAAGCGGTCCAGGGTCAGGCACGCCGCCTGCTGGCCGGGCCAGGCGAAGACCACATCCGTCAGGTCGACGACCGGTTCGCTCACCATGCGGTGCTCACCACGGCGCTCACCATGCCAGCCGGTAGCCGGCGCGCGTCAGCGTGGCCCCGGCCTGCTTCGCCGGCGTGACCAGTTGCACCGCGGCGCGCTGCAGCGCCGGAAACGCGTCGAACAGTTTCACGTCGATCTGGCGCAGCGCGGACGCCGCCTTGCAGCGAAACACATAGTCGGCATCGAGGTCGGCATGCGCGTCCCGGGCCGCCGCCTGCGGAGCAACCGCAGCCACCGCGGCGCCGTCGCCGGCGGGCATGAAGGCGCGGTTCAGCGGGCCGAAGTCGAACCGCACTGATTCCAGCCGGCAGCCCGCGGCGGGCGAGGCGACGAACAATTTCTCGCCATCGCGCAGCCGCGCCATGCCTTGCTGCGCGGCAGCCTGCTCGGCCGCGCCATGCGGAGCGTGCTCGAAGCCGAACAGGTTCATCAAGGGCGACGCCAGATGCACCGTGAGCACGGCCCCGTCCTGCACCACGTCCAGCTTCGCCGCGCCGTGCACATGCGCCTCGTGCGCGCCCGCGCCGGCCATCATCAGCAAAGCGGCGAGCGCCGCGCCTGTCCGTCCCAGATTCATTGCGTCCACCAAGAAGAGAAAGCCGAGAGCGCCAGGGCAGCCGCTTTCACCCCGCAATCGCGGTACCCAGATGCGTTTCCGCGGCCCGTGGGATCCGATGCCCAGGCGATGCCCCGGAAGATGCCGGCACTCTCGCGCAAGCGGGCTCGGCAGAACCGTCGCTTGCGCGAAAGCGCGGCCGCCTCGCGGTGGCCGCCGGTGTGCAGTCACGATTGGTACTCACGACTGGCACTCACGATCCGCGGCCATGATTTGCAACCGAGTTGCACGGCAATCATAAATGCAACAAAGTTGCATGGCAAGGGTGGGGGTGAAGAAAGCGTGTGGTTTCGGCGAGGCCGTGCCGATCGCGAAGCGGCAGCCGCGCGCGACAATGCGGGGCAGGATGCGCCTGCCGACACCGGCGCGCCCTGCCCCGCATGACGTGGCCGGCGCGGCCGGCCGGACCGGAGAAGCCGGACTGGAAGGCTAGAGGTCCAGCTCCAGGCGCGGCGACCGGCTGCCCGAGCAGCAGATCATCATGGTGCCGCGGCGCTCGTGTTCCGCCGCCGCGCGCACCGCGTCCCGATGCAGCGGCTGGCCGCCGAGCACGCGCGTTTCGCACGCGCCGCAGACGCCCTCCTCGCACGAATAGGACACGTCGATGCGCTCGCGCATCAGCGCCCCGAGGATCGACTCGCCCTCGCGCACCTGCACGTCGACGCCCGAGCGCCGCAGCGTGACGACGAAGGTGCGGGCGCCGGCCGCCGCGCCGGCTTCCGCGGAGGAAGATGGGGCGGCGGCGGCAAAGCGCTCCACGTGGTTGCGCTCCGGCGGCCGCTGCGCGGTGAGGCGCGCGAAGTCGTCCAGCATGCGCGCCGGCCCGCAGCAATAGACCTCGGTGTCGTCGGACACGCCGTCCAGGACCGCCGCGAGCGAACCGCCGGCGCGATCCGGCGCGCCGGAATAATGCAGCGTCACGCCGGGCCGCCCCTCCAGTTCCGCGCGGAACAGCACGTGCCCGGCCGAGCGGCACCAGTAGTGCAGTTCGACCGCGCGGCCGAGCGCCCGCAGGCGCGCGAACATCGAATAGACCGGCGTGATGCCGATGCCGCCCGCGATCAGCAGCGTGCGGCCCGCGCGCTCGTCCAGCGCGAAATGGTTGCGCGGCCCGCCGATCGTGAAGGTCGCGCCCACCCGGCATTCGTCGTGCAGGCGCCGCGAGCCGCCGCGCCCGTCCGCCTCGCGGCGAACCGCCACGACGTAGGACGAGCGCGTCGACAGCGGCGTGACCAGCGAGTACTGCCGCACCAGGCCGGGGCCGATGCGCACGTCGATGTGCGCGCCCGGCTCCGGCTCGGGCAGCGGCGCCGCATCCAGCGCCGCGAACTCGAACAGCGAGACGTCCGGCCCGGCGTAGCGGATGCTGGCCAGGCGAGTGGCGTAGCCCACTTCAGCAGAAGGTGCCATAGGTGACGCCCATGTTGCGCAGCCAGCTGCGGTACTTCTGCCCAAGCAGGTCGCTGCGATGATGCAGTTCGTAGCGCAGGTCCACCGGAATGCGTTCCGGGCGCTGCGTATCGACGATCTCGCTGTCCTGCGCGTAGACCAGGTCCTGCCGCTTGCGCACTTCCTCCGGGGTCGGCGCCGGCGAGAAATTCATCGCGCAGCAGATGCGCACGATGCTGTGGGTCTCGTCGATCTGCTGCGCGGTCAGGAACGTGCAGAAGCGGTCGTTCGGGTTGCCCTCCGCCGCGCGCGCCGGATCGGAAATCTCCACGCGCTTGCGGAAATAGGCCACGAGCGGGCGCAGGCAGCGGTAGGCGTAGTAGGCGATCACCGGCACGTTGCGCGGATCGCCATACGGCTGCGTCACGCGGACTTCGTTGGTCGACAGGCCGTCCTCGGTTTCGTCGACCTCATAGGGCGCGATCACGTCGGGGTTGTCGATGAGGCCGTTCACGCCCGCGTGCACGAACGGGAAATGCGTGGTGTCGATGAAGTTCTCGATCGCCCGGTATCCCGAGCGGAAATGGTACGGCCCGCACAGCACCTTGGTGTACGACGGATCGTCCCATTCGGGGAACGCCGGGATGTCGTTCGACGGCGTGCCGAGGCACACCCAGATGAAGCCGTAGCGCTCCACGACCTGGTGCGCGATGGCGCGCGCCTTCTTCATCGGGGTCTCGGTGGGCGCCGCCGGCATCAGCACGCATTGCGAGGTGCCGTCGTAGTTCCAGCCGTGGTACGGGCACACGACGCGGTCCTCGCAGATGAAGCCCTTGGACAGCCGCGCGCCGCGATGCACGCAAAGATCCTCCCAGACATGCAGGCTGCCGTCCGCCTGCCGCCACATCACCAGGTCGCGCTCGAGCAGCGTCACCGGCACCAGCTTGCCCGGCACGACGTCCTCCGACACGCCCGTCACATGCCAGTCGTTCAGCAGGACGGTGTCCTGGCATCCTTGCAGTTCCTTCGCCAATACGCTCACTCTGTTCACTTGCATTCTCCTGTCTACGTGGGGGTGGTTTGATGTGCCTGCCCGGGGCCATTGCGGCGCGGCACCGCGTTGCGGCGCGCAGTCGCGCGCCGGCGCGCCGGCCGCTCAGCGCGCGTCCGGCTGCACCGCGGCAAGCGCGAGCCGATGCAGCGTGATGTGGCGGATCGCGATGCGCGACGCGCCGATGTGGGCCTTGACCAGCATCTCCGCGCGATCGGCCTTCCTGGTCATCAGGCAGCGCAATATCGCCCTGTGCTCGTCGAACGCCGCCGAGATCCGCGCCGCGTCGGTGAAGTCGAGGCGCCGGATGATGCGGATGCGCTCGGTCAGCCGCGCGGACGTGCGCGCCATCTCCCGGTTGCCAGCCAGCTCGACCAGCGCCTGGTGGAATCGCTCGTCCTCCTGCGCGACCCGCTTGCCGTCGAGGTTCCTTTCCGCCTCCGGCACCATCCAGAATCTGCACAACGCCGACAGGTCGGGCGGCGAGTCCATCGCGCACAGGCGGCGCACGGCAATCACCTCGATGCTGGTGCGAAAGTCATAGAGATCGTCGTAGTGCGCCAGGTCGAACGGCTTGACCTGCCAGCTCGAATGGCCGTCGAGGCGCTGCAGATACCCTTCGTGCGCGAGCAGATGGAGAGCAAGACGCAGCGGCGTGCGCGAGATGCCCAGCGCATTGGCGAACTCCTGCTCCGAATAGCGTTGCCCCGGCGGCATGCGGAGTTCGAAGATGTCCTCCTTGATCCGTTCGTAGGCATCGTTGACCATCGAGTTCTTGCCTCGGGTCGCCGACGCCTGGTCCTGCACGATTTCCAGCCTCTGCGCACCATCCCGGTTCATCGTCATCTCGCTCACGCACATGTTTTGGACATCAATTCGGATTTCTATTTGGATCCAAATAGAAATCCACTTATGGATTCGGAATTACGCGGGAGTTATGCAAGATGCTTGCCAGCGCGGGCGGCGCCGGCCCTGGGGAGCCGCGCGGACAACCGGCGCGGACAACCGGGACGCTTGATGCGGGGCTGGTGGACTGGCGGCGCGCCGTCTGCGCCCCACCCTCACTGATAGCTCAGCGTGAACGCGGCAATGCCGACGACGTCGCCCGCCTGCACGGCGCCGGTGGCGACGTAGCGCACGGTCAGCGGAATGCTGGCCAGGCCGGCCGACGATCCCACCAGCCACTGGCCGGGATTGCCGGGCGCGATCGACGGCGCGCCGTAGTTGACCGGCACATTGCCCGCGCGCAGGATGCGCAGCCGCACGCCGCGGGCCGCGGACGCGGTGGTCAGGTTCAGCAGGTCGCTCCGGTTGGCCGGATCGGTAAGGTCGGTCAGGGTCACGTAGACCCTGGCGCCGGCGGCACAGGTCAGGCCGATGCTGAACGGGGTGTCGCCGGTGCCGCTGGTGCCGGCCGCGCTCAGGACGCCGGCATTGACCGGCGGCATGGGGACGTTGACCGGAGTCGCATTCACCGTGCAGGTCCGGGCCATCAGCCTGCCCTGTGAGGTGCCCGACCATCTGCTGACCCAGGCGAGCGGGCTTGGCCCGGCGAAGTCGCCAAGCGGGTTTGCGCTGTCGTTGAAGCGGAACTGGTCGAAGTTGCTGAAGTTGAAGCTGCAGACACTCGACGCGGGGCCGCAATAGATCACGTTGCCCCCGGGCTGCGGGTTGTCATAGAGGACGTCGCTGACCTTCACCAGTTCATAGGTGATTGCCACCGACCCCGAGCAAGGCGGCACGCAGGGTGCCGTCCATGACCTGTCGTACCATGTCTTGGTGTTGTTAAAGGGGATGTTGGAAATCAGCTGGCCGTTGACGTATATACGCACGCCCAGCGTGGCGGCCTGGTTGCGGACCCTGACGCCAGGCACGGCCGTGCTGTTCACCCAGACCGGCGCATATTGCGGGGTGTAGGTGCGGGGCGTGGATGCCTTTGGGCAGTTGTACTGGTAATGGACAGTCTTCGAGGCGAGAACCGTGCCGTTGGGTGCCTGCGCCTTGGGCGGCAGCAGGAACAGCGGCCAGATGGCGATGTCCTGGCAGCCTGGCGAGCAACTCGTGTTCAGCGGCGGCGTCATCGAGCACAAGACAAGCTCGGCGTGGGCCGCGGCGTGCAGGCCGAGCCAGAGAACCAGGGCGGCCAGGCAACGGCGGCAGTATTGCATCGGGTTCATGGGAAATTCGCTCCTGCCGGCGCGCCGGATTCGTCGGGGATGGGGAACAGGGTTCGGGAATCGCTGGCCGGCGCCAGCGCGAGCGGCACATCGCCGCTGTCGCACACCGCCGCGAGGCTCGCATGGGCATTCCCGCCCGCGGCGGGCAGGCGGTACGCGAACGTGCAGCGCTCGCCCGGGCGCGCGCCCCAGGTGGCGCTCAGCCGGCCGGCCTCCGGCAGGCCTCGCGCGAACAGGCGGCCGCCGTGGCCGGCGATGCCGACCCTGTTGCCCTGCTCGTCGAGCACGTCGGCGCCGAACGGCAGCGCGGCGCCGTCGGCCAGGCGCGCGCGGATGAGCACGGCGCGGCCGCTGACGGTGGCGAAGCGCACCTTCACCACCGCGTTGGCGCGCGGCGCCACCTGTTCGCTGGTGGTCCGCAGCTCGATGTCCAGCGGCGTGCCCTTGGGGTCGATGCTGACGGTGTTCACGGCATAGGGCGTCAGATAAGGCACCACCGCGTAGCCGCGCGCGTCGATGCGCAGCCCCGAGATGCCGTTGACGCGCGCGCCTTCGGCGCCCCTGGCCTCGACCACCGCCACGGTCTCGCCCAGCGCGTTGCTCAGGGTCACGCCGCCGGCGTGGGCCACCACGGCACCCGAGATGCCCAGCGACTGCTGGGTGTAGCCGCGGCCGCCGGCGACGCCGGCCGAGAGCGTGGCGGCGGCGCCGCGGTACTGCATGCTGGCGCCGCCGTTGCCGTTACCGGCGGCGCGCCCCGCGCCGACGCTGTAGTTCAGTGCGCTGTCTTCGCCGAGGCCGCCGCCCAGGCTGACCTGCTGCGAGCCGCCGCCGTTGTTGCTGTGCCCGTAGCTGCCCGTCAGCAGCGGCGCCGGCCGGCCGCGTCCGAGCGGCAGCGAGACGCTGGAGAACACCTGGTTTTCCAGCCTGCCGGAGAAACCATCGCGCTGGCGCGACAGCGAGAGATTGACGCTCAGATCCAGTCCGCCCACGCGGAAATGGCCGTTGTAGCCGATCTGGAACTGGGTCATGGTCCCGCGCTGGCGCCAGTAGTCGGTGGTGGAACCCACCGCGTAGAGGTTGCCCCAGCGCACGCCCAGGTTCTGATTGAGGGTCAGCTGCAGCTGGTTGCGCTGGCGGTAGGCGAGCGCCGGGTCCTGGCCGCCGCCGCGCCCGCCGCGGCCTTCGCGCGCGCCCAGGGCATCGCGCACGCTCCGGTAGCCGCTCGAGGAATAGCGGTAGGCGGCCACGGTGATGCCGGTGCCGGTCTGCTCCAGAAGCTGGCTGTAGCTCAGGCGCACGCTTTGCCCGCTGGCCCGGCCGGCGCGGGCGATGCTGGCGCGGGCCTGGGTGACGTCCAGCGCCACCGCGCCGGCCAGCGTGTTGAAGGCCGCGCCCAGCAACCCCGCCATATAGCCGTTGGCAGCCAGGACGCCGGCGTAGCCGGTGAACAGGTTGGTGAAGCCATGCTGCGCCGTGGCCTGGACGATGGTGGCGCGGCGGCCGACCAGCCGCTCGCGCAGCCTGCCCGCGCTGACGTTGAAGCGGCTCGTGCCCGGGCGCAGCGATTGCGCCACCGCGGCATAAGGCACGCCGAAGCTGCGCTGGCTGCCGTCCGCCTCGGTGATCGTCACCAGCAGGTCGCCGCCGTAGCCGGTGGGGTTGAGGTCGTCGATGCGGAACTCGCCCGGCGCCACGTTGATTTCATAGAGGGTATTGCCGTTCTGCGTGACCTTGACGTGCGCGTTGCTGTTGGCCACGCCGCGGATCAGCGGCGCGTAGCCGCGCACGGACTCGGGCAGCATGCGCTCGTCGCTGGCCAGCGTGGCGCCGCGGATGCCGAGGCTGTCGAACATCGCGCCGTCGGTGAAGACGTCGCCCAGGGTCAGCTGGCTGCGCAGCGCGGGCAGGTCGCGCTGCAGGTAGGTGGCGACGCTCTGATAGGTACCGCGCCCGCGCGATTGCAGGCTCGCACTGCCGTGGTGGCGCAGATGCCAGCCGCCGGCGTTGAGGCCGCCATTGAGCCCCAGGTACGACGAGGTGGAGGTGGAGGCGCCGCCGCTGCCGGACATCCGGAAGGCGCTGAAGTTGTATCCCAGCGTGGCCGAGGGGATGCCCGCATCCCAGAACTCGGGACTCACGTAGCCGCGCGGATTGCGCAGCAGCACGGCCTGCGGCAGGCTCAGGTCCAGGCGCAGCTTGCCCAGGTCGAAGGCATAGGAAGCGGCCGCGGCGATGCGCGCGAAATTGCCGCACTCGCCGCCGCGCATGCGTGCCAGTTCGTCGCGCCCGGCCGCGTCGAGAGCCGCGGCGTCCAGGCCCAGGCGCTCGATCAGCGACGGCGCGAAACACGGCGCCGCGCTGTGGTCGGCCGGCGCGGCGGCGAAGCGCACGCTGGTGTTGCCCAGCCAGTTGCCGTTGAGGTACAGGTCGAGCCGGTAGTCGCCGGGCGGCACCGGGCTGCCGCGCGCGAAGCGCGAAACGTCGATGCGCTCGCCCTTGCGGTTCATCAGGAAATCGTTGTCGAAGTGCACGGCGGCGATCGCGGGCGCGTCCGGGGCGACGGCCTCGGCCAGCGCGGCCGCCTTCCAGCCACCGAGCATCGCCAGGGCGAGCGCATGGCGCCCGCGCATCGTTGCGGTACCGCGTGGCGAACGTCTGCGGCGGGCGCGGGGCATGCCGGCGCTCAGCGCGGCGGCGCCTGGTAGGCGCCGTCCTGGCTGCCGCCGAAATCGTCGAGATAGCGGTACTCCACCGAAAACGGCCCGGCTGGCGGCGCCGCCAGCAGGCCCAGCGGAAAATCGGCGCTGGCGCCCGGATCGACCATGCCGCCCTCGTCGTTGCTCCAGGTCTCGCCGCCGGCCCTGGCCACGATCCGGCTGAAGGTCACGTGGTAAGCGCTCGGGTTGCTGGCCCGCAGGACGTAACCGGTGCCGCCGCGCGCGAACCGCCAGGTCACGCTGCCCGGCGCATCGCGCGCCGCGCCGGCGAGCGCGGCCGGACGGAAGAACAGCTTGATGCGCGTGCGGAACGCCAGGCGCAGGGCATTGCGGCGGTCGTTGCCGGCGGCCTTGGGCGGCACTTCCAGTACGTTGAGCTAGAACAGCGACTCCCTGTCCTGCGGCTGCGCCTCGCGGGTATGGAACAGGCGCAGGCTCTGCCCCTTGCCGGGGTCCAGGCGAAACAGGGGCGGCGTCAGCGTGAACGGCGCGGTGGATTCGTCCGGCGTGGCGGTCAGGTCGCCGCCGTCGATCCAGGCCTGCACCAGGGCCGGGGAGCGGCCGTTGTTGTCGAGCTTGACCGTGACTTCGCTCTCGCGCTCGGGATACACCACACGCGTGGCGTTGATGACGATGGAGGCCGCGGCGCTGCCCGGACCGAGCGCGGCGCAGGCCATCAGCGCGGCCAGCGCCGCGCCCGGCCGGGCTCTGTGCTTGACTGGCATATGCGTTTCCATCCCGGCGCCGCCCGCGCGCCCTTCGGCCAGGGCGGCGGCCGTTGCCGCGTTATGCAGGTGTGCGGGTTACGGGTAGACGATCATGTACGGCACCGAGGTTTCCACCGTGCCGTTGGTGACCGGGAAGGACGCCGCGTAATAGCGCGCCTTGTAGGTGAGGTCCGCCGCGCCGCCGGTCAGCGCGACCGGCTTCGAGTTCTGCGCACCGTCCGGCTTGCCGACGAGGATCGCGGTGTCGTCGCCGTTGACGATCTGGATGTCGGCGTTGCTGCCGCCGGTGGCGGCATTGTTCAGGCGATTGGTCACGACGTTGGTGTTGGCGCCCGGCATGAAGCGCGTGTGCACGTTGCCGGTGCTCGGCGAGCAGCCGGTCAGCCTGATAGTGAACGGCTTGGCACCGGCGAAAGTATTGATGCCGGAGAACGCGGATGCCGGCACATTGTCCAGGTAGACGTAGACATCCTCGTTGTTGGTGCCGGTGATGGTGCAGGTGGATGCCGTTACCTGGCCGGTGATGTAGATGGTGCCGTCATTGGTCTGGGCCCGGGCGGAAGACGCGGCCGCCGCCACGCCGGCCAGCACGAAAAAAAACGAGAGAAGTTTCTTGGACATGGCAGTGCTCGCTGTATCGGTTGGCCGTTCGCCTCGAACGGTGAGGAAGCCCGCCACCGCGCCGGCCATTCGGCCGCAGGACGGATTTCGAGGGCGAGTGTCGATCAGAAAATGCGCGCCGGTTTGCGGACACATCTGCAATTGCATAGAGAAAAATCGGATTAATTCGAGAGAATTTTCTGATGACTCATTGGGCGCATTTGTGACGCGGGTGGTGGTGTCCTTGTGTTTGCGGCGACGCCGCCATTGAGATCCGGACGCCAGCAGCCCGCCCCAGGCATCGCGCGCGGATGACCGGCGCGCCGGGCAAGAACGAGACAACGCAAACGTCGGCAAGCAAACGCAATTCGCATGGCAAATGCGCCGATCGTGACGGTGCGCAAACGCCAACCTCGCCGCGACAAATACCCGAAACAGGGTATGCGCCATTCGGCAGCGCTTCTTAGAGTGCGGGCTTGAGCCCCAGTTTGAAACGCAACCCTGCCGGCAGGACCGCCCAGCCGGCGCATGCGTTCACGCACCCTCAGGAAGCCACCGTGAATCGACGCCTACCTTTCTCTTTGCCCCTTTGCCGGGCTGGCTGTTCCCTGATGGGCGCTCCCCTCGCCCTCCTCGCCCTCACCGGCCTGGCGCACGCCCAGGTGCCGACCGACGCCGGCCATCTCCAGCGCCAGCTGGAACAGACCCTGACTCCGCCCGCCGCCGCCGCGCCGACGCCCGCCGCGCCCGCCGCCCCGGAAGACCGCAGCGGGCCCAGCGTGGTCATCCGGCACGTCGTCATCGAGGGCGCCACGCTGATTCCGGCCGAGGAACTGGCCCGCCAGCTCGACGCCAGCCTTGGCCGGCCGCAGACCCTCGGCGAACTGCACGCCGCCGCCCAGGCCCTGGTCGGCTACTACCGCACGCGCGGCTGGTTCGTGCGGGTGCTGCTGCCGCAGCAGGACGTGACCGGCGGCACCCTGCGCATCCAGGTCGTCGAAGGCCGCTTCGGCAGCCTGCTCATGGCGCCGGGCCAGACCCGCGCCCGCCAGGACTTCGTGGCGCGCATCGTCGGCCGCCGCCTGGACGCGGGACAGCCCTATTCGCAGGCCGATCTCGAACGTGGCCTGCTGCTCGCCAACGACCTGCCCGGCATCGCCGCCGACGGCGTGCTGCAGGCCGGCGCCGCGCCGGGCAGCACCGACCTGGCGCTGAGCGTGCGCGACGGCCCGTGGGTCTCCGGACAACTCGGCCTGGGCAACCTCGGCAGCCGCACCACCGGCGCCTTGCAGGGCTACGGCATGGTCGCGCTGAACAACCCGAGCGGCTATGGCGACCAGCTCAGCCTGAGCGCCGCCGCCGCCGGCCACCTCGACTACCAGACCCTGGGCTACGGCGTGCCGCTGGGCCATGACGGCCTGCGCCTGTCGCTCGGCTACAGCCAGCTGCATTACCGCCTGGGCAAGGAGTTCGAAGCCCTCGATGCCAGTGGCCAGGCCCGCGCCGCCACCGCCGGGCTGGCCTACCCGCTGCTGCGCGGCGCCGAGCGCAACCTGTGGCTCGCACTGAACCTCGGCCAGCGCCGCAACCGCGACGACAGCCTGGGCTTCACCCTGCGCGAACGGCGCCTCAACACCCTGGGCCTGTCCCTGTACGGTGACAGCCGCGATGCCTTCGGCCGCGGCGGCCAGACCGCCTGGCGCGCCGAACTGACCCAGGGCAACGCCGCCCTGCGCCTGGCCGACGACCGCCGGCAGGATGCCGCCGGCCCGCGCGTCGCCGGCGGCTTCACCCGTCTCAACGCCGATCTGCGCCGCGACCAGGTGCTGGGCGCCGCCAGCTACCTGCGCGTGCGCGCCGCCGGGCAATGGTCGGCCGACAACCTCGATTCCTCGCAGCAGTTCGGCCTCGGCGGCCCCTACGGGGTACGCGGCTATCCGGCCAGCGAAGGCTACGGCGACAGCGGCGCGCTGGCGCAGGTGGAACTGCATGCCTTGCCGGCCCCGGCGCTGCCAGGCCTGGACGCCTACCTGTTCGCCGACGCCGGCGTGGTGCGCCAGCACCGCGCGCGCTGGCCGGGCTGGGACATGCAAGGCACGAACCGCAACACCTATGCCCTGTATGCCACCGGCCTCGGCCTGCGCTGGAGCCTCCCGCGCGGCTTCGCGCTGGATGCGGTGTTCGCCGTGCCGCTGGGCCACAACCCGGCCAGCGCCAACCCCGGCCGCAACCAGGACGGCAGCCGGCGCGGCGCGCGCCTGTGGATCAGCGCCAGCCTGGCGTTCTGAACGGACAAATCGAGAAAAGGAATCCGACCATGTGGAAGCACGCCAGCATCAACCGCGCCTATCGGCTGGTTTGGAATCGCGTCCAGCAGGCCTTCGTGCCGGCCCCGGAAACCGCGCGCGGTCACCACGCGGGCGGGGCGACCCGCGCCCGGACTCGCCGCGGTGACGCTGTCGTTCCGAGTGACCGGCGGCCCCTTTGGCGGGTCTTGAACGTGGCGCTGGCGCTGGCCGGCCTGCTCGTCAGCCCGCTGGCACTCGCGCTTGACGCGGGTGCCCTGCCCCAAGGTAGCAGCATCGCCGCTGGCGTGATGGGCAGCATCACCATCCAAGGCAACAACGCGCTGACCCTCACCCAGCTCAGCGACCGCGCCATCGTCAACTGGCAGTCGTTCGACATCGGCCAAAGCGCCAGCGTGCGTTTCGTGCAGCCCTCCACCACCGCGGCCACCTTGAACCGCGTCACCGGCAGCAGCGCCAGCCAGATCCTCGGCACCCTGAGCGCCAACGGCCAGGTCTACCTGGTCAACCCCGCCGGGGTGCTGTTCGGCGCCAACGCGCGAGTCAACGTGGGCAGCCTGGTAGCGTCCACCCTGCGCATCGCCGATACCGACTTCCTTGCCGGCCACGACCGCTTCACCCTCGACGGCGCCACCGGCGAGGTCAGCAACCAGGGCCGCATCACGGCGGCCCAAGGCGGCCGCGTGGCCCTGCTCGGGGCGCGCGTCACCAACACCGGCACCCTTCATGCCCCGCTGGGCAACGTGGCTCTGGCTGCCGGCCGGCAGATCACCCTGTCGGCCGGCGCCAACGGCCACCTCCAGATCGCAGTGGATCCCGCCGATCTCGCCACCCAGGTCCATAACGGTGGCCTGATCCAGGCCGAGGGCGGCCAGGTGATCCTCACCGCCCAGGGCGCCGACGCGCTGGCCTCGTCGGTGGTCAGTCACACCGGCACCGTGCAAGCGCAGACCGTGGCGACGCGCGAAGGGCGCATCCTGCTGCTGGCCGACCCGGACCGCGGCACCACCAAGGTGGCCGGCACGCTGGACGCCAGCGCGCCGCACGGCGGCAACGGCGGCTTTATCGAAACCAGCGCCGCGCGCGTGACGGTCGCCGACAGCGCCACAGTGACCACCCGCGCCGGCAACGGCACGACCGGCACCTGGCTGATCGATCCGAACGATTTCACCATCGCCGCTACCGGCGGCGACATGACTGGCGCGGCGGTCAGCACGGCGCTGCAGAACACCGACTTCCAGATTCAGAGCGTCAGGGGGAGCACGTCCGGCAAGGGCGACATCTTCGTCAACGACACGGTGAGCTGGAGTGCCAACACGCTCACCCTCACCGCCGAGCGCGATATCCAGATCAACGCCGCCCTGAACGGCTCGAACACGGCAGGGCTGGCGTTGAAGTATGGCCAAGGCGCGCTAGCCGCAAACAATACCGCCACCTACCAGGTCCGTGCGCCGGTCAACCTGGCCTCGACCGGCCGCTTCAGCACCACGCTGGGCAGCGATGGCGCCACGCTCAACTACACCATCCTCACCCGCCTGGGGGAGCAAGGCAGCACTTCGCGTAACGACCTGCAGGGCATCAACGGCAATATGAGCGGTCGTTACGTGCTGGGCAGCGATATCGATGCCAGTGCCACCCGGGAGTGGTACGGCGGTGCAGGATTTTCTCCGATCGGCTATGCCGAGAACACCCCGTTCAGGGGGACCTTTGACGGCCTTGGCCATGCTATCGCCGGACTGACCATTAACCGGCCCGGCCAGAACCATGTGGGGCTGTTTGGTTTCGCGACAAATGCCACGATTCGCCACGTCGGGCTGGATAGGGGCAGCGTCTCAGGAAACGCATACGTCGGTGGGCTGGTCGGATACAACCTTGCCCGCGACGGCACGGCCTCTCTCGACCATGTTTGGTCGAGCGCAAACGTGACGGGCCAGGGCAACTACGTCGGCGGCCTGGTCGGAAGGAACTACGGTTTCACTGGCGGCACGGCCCGCATTAGCAACGCCTATGCCACAGGCGCCGTAGAGGGTGGTGACAGCCTTGTCGGCGGCCTGGTTGGAGAAAACTCTGTCGGTCGCGGCACGGCCAGCATCAACAACGTTTACGCCACAGGCGCCGTGAAGGGTAAGTACAACGTCGGCGGCCTGGTCGGACACAATGCTAGTAGCGCGGCCAGCATCAGCAAGGCCTATGCCACAGGCGCGGTGACGGCTAATGGCAACGCCGGCGGCCTGGTTGGACAAAGCTCCGGCTCCATCACCAACAGCTACTGGGACCGCTTTTCCACCAAGCAAAATGATGGCGTCGGGGCCGGCGGGAGCTGGAACCTCCATTGGGTCACCAGTGACCCCGCCCAGTCCGGCGCCGCCAACTACGCCTTCAAGGTCAGCGCCTACACCAACAACCTGGGCGAGGACGCCGTTGCCACAAGCAAGAACGCCGGAGCCAGCTGGTACATGATCAACGGCCAGACCCGGCCCTTCCTGGCCTCGGAATACAGCACCACCGTCACCAATGCCCATCAGTTGCAGTTGATGGCCATGGACCTTGGGGCCAACTACACCCTGGCGCGCAACATCGACGCCGGTGCAACCGGCCTCAACGATGGCACGGCGGAGGTCTCGGGTGGCATGTGGACTATGGCTGGATTCTCGCCCATCGGCGGCGGCGCGGCCGCCCCCTTCAAGGGCACCTTCGATGGCCAGGGCCACGTGATCAGCGGGCTGACCGTCAACCGGCCCAGCCAGGACTATGTGGGGCTATTTGGCCGGGCACAGAATGCCACGATCCGTAACGTCGGGCTGGACCGCGTCAGCGTCTCAGGAGGCTCACAGGTCGGCGGACTGGTTGGACACAACTATGCCAACAGCGGCGCAGTCTATCTCGACAACGTCTGGATGACCGGAAAGGTGGCGGGCCGAGGTAACGAGGTAGGAGGACTGGTCGGAACGAACGAAGCCAGCTTCGGCGCGATCAACATCAGCAACGCCTATGCCACGGGCACCGTAAAGGGCAACGACAAGGTCGGCGGCCTGGTCGGATGGAGCCTTGGCAACGGCGGCCACACGGCCCGCATCAGCGACGCCTATGCCACAGGCGCTGTAACGAGTAGTGGCTTTTTTGCCGGCGGCTTGGTCGGACTGAACGACACCAACTCCATCATCAACAACAGCTACTGGGATATCGGCACCACCGGACGAACCGCTGGCGTAGGCGGCGGGAACAGCGCAGGCGTGATCGGCAAGACCAGCGAGCAACTGAGGGACCTGGGCACCTATGCCGGCTGGAGCATCGACAGCCAGGGCGGCACCGACCGCGTCTGGCGCATCTACGACGGCGACACCATGCCGCTGCTGCGCAGCTTCCTCAAGCCCGTCACCGTCACCGCGAACAACGCCGACAAGACGTACGACGGCCTCGCCTGGTCGGGTGGCAACGGCGTCACGCAAAGCGACCCGAACGCCTCGCTGGCCGGTACGCTGCGCTACACCGGCAACGCCCAAGGCGCGATCAATGCCAATGCTGATGACGCCAGCTACGCCATCACACCGGGGGGCCAGTATTCGTCGCAGCAGGGCTACGACATCACCTTCGTCGACGGTCACCTGACGATCGGCAAGGCACCGCTCACCATCACCGCCCTCGACAAGGGCAAGACCTACGATGGGTTGACCTACACCGGCAGCTACGGCGTCACGTACGACGGCTTCGTCAACAACGAAACGTCGACCGATCTCACCGGCACGCTGACCTACGGCGGCAGCGCCCAGGATGCGGTCAACGCCGGCAGGTACACGATCACTGCTAGCGGCCACGGTGCCACCAACTACGACATCGCCTACGTCAACGGCACGCTGACGGTCGACAAGGCACCGATCACCGTCACCGCCACCAGCGGGCGCTCCACCTACGGCGACGCCCCGAGCAATCCCGGCTTCACCGCCACCGGCCTGGTCAATGGGCAAGACGTCAGCGTGCTGAGT
>NZ_BBQM01000018.1 GCF_000876015.1 Cupriavidus basilensis
TAACGATGGCACCTGGGTCGTTGATCCCAAGGACATCACCGTCACCGCCACCAGCGGGCGCTCGACTTACGGCGACACACCGAGCAATCCCGGCTTCACCGCCACCGGCCTGGTCAATGGGCAAGACGTCAGCGTGCTGAGCGGCCTCACCAACAGTTTCAGCATCGATCGCACCACCAACGCCGACGACTACGTGCTCACCGTCACCGGCGACTTGGCCAAGGGCAACTACCGTGTCGTCGAGCGTAACGATGGCACCTGGATCGTCGATGCGAAGGACATCACGGTCACCGCCACCAGCGGGCGCTCCACCTACGGCGACAGCCCTACCAATCCGGGCTTCACTGCTGTGGGCCTGGTCAACGATCAGGACGCCAGCGTGCTGGCCGGCCTCACCAATAACTTCGGCATCGACAGCCACACCAACGCTGACGACTACGTGCTCACCGTCACCGGTGCGCTGACCAACGGCAACTACCGCGTCACGAAGCGCAACGTTGGCGCCTGGGTCGTCCATCCCAAGGACATCACCGTTACCGCCACCAGCGGGCGCTCGACTTACGGCGACACACCGAGCAATCCCGGCTTCACTGCCGTGGGTCTGGTCAACGATCAGGACGTCAGCGTGCTGAGCGGCCTCACCAACAGTTTCGGCATCGATCACGACACCGACGCCGGCCGTCACACGCTACGCGTCGATGGCGTGCTCACCAACGGTAACTACACCATCACCGAACGCCGCGACGGGACCTGGGTCGTCGATCCCAAGAACATCACCGTCACCGCCAACGGCGGGCGCTCTACCTATGGCGATACCAAGCAGGCCAACCCCGGCCTCACCGCCAACGGCCTCGTCAATGGGCAAGACGTCAGCGTGCTAACGGGACTGACCAACGGCTTCGGTATCGACCACGACACCAACGCCGGCAGCCACACGCTGCGCGTCGATGGCGTGCTCACCAACGGTAACTACACCGTCACCGAATCCCGTGACGGCACCTGGATCGTGGATCCGGCGCGTCTGTTCATCACCGCCAACAACACTACCCGGATCGCCAACGGCATCCCCTACCGCGGCGGCAACGGCGTGGGCTATGCCGGCTTCGTCAATGGCGAGGATGCCTCGGTGCTGGAGGGCGCCCTGGCCTATGGCGGCAGCGCGCAGGGTGCTACGCAGCCGGGCGTCTATAGCCTGACCGCGGAAGGCCTGCGCTCCGGCAACTACCGCATCGAATACCGCGACGGCTCCTTGACGATCGGCGCGGCACAGGGGCTGCTTACCGCGGGACAACTGGAAAACGGCGCCATCGACGAACGCTACGCCGATCGCCACGACACTCCGTTCGGCCCCCGTCCCTCGCGGCTGGCAAGCCTGTCGCCGCCCGACCAGGGGCCGTCCCGGCTGCCGCTAAGCTTCGCCGAGAACTTTATCCGCGTGGGGCCCTGACGTCCGCCGGAACCGCAAACTGCTTATAGAAGAGGTCCATCCATGTGGAAGCACGCCAGCATCAACCGCGCCTACCGGCTGGTTTGGAACCGCGTCCAGCAGGCCTTCGTGCCGGCCCCGGAAACCGCGCGCGGCCACGGCGCAGGCAGCGCCGTGGCCCGCAGCAGCCGCGCATCGGCCTGCCTCCCTCCGCGCGCGCATCCGCGCTGGCGCCTCCTGAGCCTGGCCCTGGCCGGCGCGTTCCTCGCGCACCCGGCACTCGCACTTGACGCGGGCGCCCTGCCTACCGGCGGCAGCGTCGCCGCGGGCGCGGCGAACATTACCGGCTCGGGCAACGCGCTGACCATCACCCAGGACAGCGACCGCGCCATCGTCAACTGGCAGTCGTTCGATGTCGGCACGAACGCCAGCGTGCGTTTCGTGCAGCCCTCCACCACGGCGGCTACCTTGAACCGTGTCACCGGTAGCGGCGCCAGCCAGATCCTGGGCACCATGACCGCCAACGGTCAGGTCTACCTGGTCAACCCGGCCGGCGTGCTGTTCGGCGCCAGCGCGCAGGTCAACGTCGGCAGCCTGGTGGCCTCGACCCTGCGCCTTGCCGATGCCGATTTCCTCGCCGGCCGCGACCGCTTCACCCTCGACGGCGCCACCGGCGAGGTCAGCAACCAGGGACGCATCACGGCGGCCGACGGCGGCCGCGTGGCCTTGCTCGGGGCGCGCGTCTCCAACACCGGCACCATCCTCGCCCCGCTGGGCGACGTGGCCCTGGCCGCCGGCCGGCAGATCACACTCGCCGCGGGTGCCAACGGCCATCTGCAGATCGCCGTCGATCCGGCCGATGTGGCTACGCTGGCCAGCAACGGCGGCCTGATCCAGGCCGACGGTGGCCAGGTGGTCCTCACCGCCCAGGGCGCCAATGCGCTGGCCTCGGCCGTGGTCAGCAACACCGGCACCGTGCAGGCGCGTACCGTGGCGACGCGCGAAGGCCGTATCCTGTTGCTGGCCGACCAGGATCGCGGCGGCACCACCAAGGTGGCCGGCATGCTCGATGCCAGCGCGCCGCAAGGCGGCAACGGCGGTTTCATCGAAACCAGCGCCGCGCGCGTGACGGTGGCCGCCGGTACGACGGTGACGACCCGCGCCGGGAACGGCAAGACCGGCACCTGGCTGATCGATCCCAACGATTTCACCATCGCCGCGGCCGACGGCGACATGACCGGCGCGGATGTCAGCGCGGCGCTGCAGAGCACCGACTTCGAGATCCAGAGCGTCAGGGGGGGCAAGTCCGGCAAGGGCGATATCTTCGTCAACGACACGGTGAATTGGCGCGCCAATACGCTCACCCTCACCGCCGAGCGCGATATCCAGATCAACGCCGCCATGAACGGCTCGGAAGCGGCAGGGCTGGCGTTAAGGTACGGCCAGGGCGCACCGGCCGCGAACAATGCCGCCACCTACCAGGTCCGGGCGCCGGTCAACCTGACCTCCAAGGGCCGCTTCAGCACCAGGCTGGGCAACGATGGCCCCACGCTCGACTACATCATCATCACGCACCTGGGGGAGCAAGGCAGCCGCACGAGCACGGACTTGCAGGGCATCAACGGCGACCTGAGCGGTCGTTACGTGCTGGGCAGCGATATCGATGCCAGCGCCACCCGTGGGTGGAACTACGGTAAGGGGTTCGAACCACTGGAGGGTAGCGGGGACTTCACCGGCATCTTCGATGGCCTGGGCCACGTCATCAGTGAGCTGACCATCAACCGACCAAGCCAGAGCTATGTGGGGCTGTTCAGTGCCGCCAATAACGCCGCGATCCGCCACGTCGGGTTGGACGGGGTCAGTGTAGAAGGGAAGGACGGAGTCGGCGGGCTGGTCGGGCAATTTGCCTCCGACGGCAGTGGCAAGGCCCGTATCGACAACGTTTGGGTGACCGGAAACGTCAAGGGCCAGGGCAGCTTTGTGGGCGGGCTGGTCGGATACAACAAGGCTTCAGCCGGCGGCACGATCGACATCGATAACACTTGGACAAGCGGAGCCGTGTCAGGAACACTGAACGTCGGTGGCCTGATCGGATTCAACACCGGCGACAATGGCACGGCCAACATCAGCAACGCCCATGCTTCAGGCGCCGTAACGGGCCAGAATAGCGTCGGCGGCCTGATCGGAGTCAATTCTGCCAACAATGGCGCCACGGTCAGCATCGGCAACGCCTATGCCACAGGCAACGTAACAACGGGGCCGGGTCAGAGCCTCAACGTCGGCGGTCTAGTTGGACTCAACTCTGCCAAAAGTGGCGGCACGGCCAAGATCAGCAACGCCTACGCCACAGGCACCGTGAAGGGCAACAACCTTGTCGGCGGTCTAGTTGGACTCAACCAAGCCCTCCGCGGCGGCGGCACGGCCAGCACCGGCACGGCCAGCATCAGAAACGCCTACGCCACAGGTGCCGTGACTGGTGGCGCCAGCGTCGGCGGCCTGGTCGGATCCAACGAAGCCATCGAAGGCAGCACAGCCAGCATCAGCAACGCCTATGCCACAGGCGCCGTGGAGGGTAATACCAATGTCGGCGGCCTGGCCGGATACAATAACAACACTGGCGGCACGAGCACGGCCAGCATCAGCAATAGCTATGCCACAGGCGCCGTGACAGGCAGCAACCTTGTCGGCGGTTTTGTCGGATGGAACGCCCGCGGCACGGTTCGCGACAGCTACTGGGACCGCCATTCCACTCAGCAAGACGAAGGCAACGGCCGCAGTTCGGGAATTCTCACCAACCTGCTTTGGGTCACCAGTGACCCCGCCCAATCGGACGCCGCCGAGTACGCCTTCAAGGTCGGCGCCTACGCCAACCTGGGCACGGTCGCCACCAGCAAGAAAACCGACGCCGGCTGGTACATGATCGAGGGCCAGACCCGGCCCTTCCTGGCCTCGGAATACACGACCACCGTCACCAACGCCCATCAACTGCAATTGATGGCCATGGACCTCGGGGCCAACTACACCCTGGCGCGCAACATCGACGCCCGTGCAACCGGCCTCAACAACGGCACAGCGGACCGCTCGGGGGGCATGTGGACTGGCGCGGGATTTTCGCCCATCGGTAGTGACATCATCACCCCATTCACGGGCACCTTCGATGGCCAGGGCCACGTGATCAGCGGGCTGACCATCAACCGGCCCAGCCAGAACCATGTGGGCCTGTTTGGCCGGGCGACAAATGCCGCGATCCTCCACGTCGGGTTGGACGGGGGCAGCGTCTCAGGAAACGCATACGTCGGTGGGCTGGTCGGACAATTCGTCGCCCGCGATGACGGCACGGCCTCTCTCGACAACGTCTGGGTGACCGGAAACGTGAAGGGCCAGAGCAACTACATCGGCGGCCTGGTCGGACACAATGCCGCCGCCGTCGACAGCACGGCCAGCATCGACAACGCCTATGCCACAGGCGACGTAACGGGTCAGGATCAGAGCGACTACGTCGGTGGCCTGGTCGGATACAACTATGCCTTCGACGGCACGGCCAGCATCCGCAACGTCTACGCCACGGGTACCGTAGAGGGTAACGACCGCGTCGGTGGCTTGGTCGGGGGCAATGTCGGCACCATCGAGGACGCATGGGCCTCCGGCAATGTCACCGGCAAGACAAATGTCGGCTCGCTGATGGGCACCCAGTGGGGAAGTATCCACAACAGCGGCTACCGGCTGACCGGAGATCGCAGCATTAGCGCCTCCGAGGGCGACGTCAACCTGCTGGGCGGCGTGGTGCAAGGCGACGGCGTGACCGGCCAGACGCTCAGCGTGAAGGCCGGCAGGAACGCGAACCTGGGCGACATCCAGTTGCCCGACAACCACCTCAGCCTGAACGTCGCCGGCGACATCACGGCCCCTGACAAAGTAGTGGTCGGCGGCTTCACGCTGGACCGGGGCAACTGGCGCCAGGTCGCCACCCTGACCGAACTGCCCACGTTCTCGGCCAGCGACTTCCGCCTGGCCGGCGGCACCTTCGTGCGTGCCAACGGCGGCGACGGCAGCGCCGCCGCCACTCCCTATCTGCTGACCGATGTCTATGGCCTGCAAGGCATGGGTACCCTGCTGTCCGGCCGTTTCACGCTGGCCAATGACATCGATGCCAGCGGCACGGCCACGTGGAACAGCGGCGCCGGCTTCACGCCCGTGGGCGGCAATGGCTTTTACTTCATAGGTAGCCTGGATGGACAAGACCATGCCATCTCCGGCCTGGTCATCGATCGTCCCGGCGTGTCGTATATCGGCTTGTTCGGCAATGCCAATAACGCCAGCATCTCCAACCTGAGCCTGCAAGGCGGCAAGATAACAGGCAGCAACTATACCGGCGCGCTGGCCGGCGCCTTTTCCGGCACCCTCACGAATGTCCGCAGCGGCGTGGATGTCGATGGCGGCGACTTCACCGGGGGCCTGGTCGGAAGGATATGGTACGGCGCGAACAACCATGTTTCCGATGTCTGGACAACCGGCGACGTGGCCGGCGGCGACAGGGTTGGCGGCCTGGCCGGGTGGAACGGCCAAGGCACCATCCGCAATGCCGGCGCCAGCGGCAAGGTCAGCGGCACTACGGATGTCGGCGGCCTGGTGGGCCTGAATGACGGGTCAGCTTCCATCATCGGCGGCAGCGCCAGCGGGACGGTGGAAGGGGTCGACAACGTCGGTGGCCTGGTCGGCTGGAATTGGGGCAAGGGCACGTCCAGCAATATCGAAAATTCCTATGCCACGGGCGATGTGACCGGCACCGGCTCGAATACCGGCGGGCTGGTCGGCTACAACAGCGGCAGCATCTGGTTCAACGCCGACGAGAGCGACAGCCTCTCGGTGGTATATGCCAGCGGCAAGGTCAGCGGCGTCAATAACGTGGGGGGGCTGGTCGGCTTGAACGCGGGCAGCGCCAGCCTCATCAAGAATGCCAGCGCCAGGGGCGATGTCGTCGGCAGCGGCAGCGGCGCCGGCGGGCTGGTCGGGCGCAACGAAGGGGCCATCGACGCCTCCGTGGCCTTCGGCATCGATGTCAGCGGCGTGGCAGATGTCGGTTCACTCGCGGGGACCTGGGCGGGCGGGACCAGTCTCAACAGTGCCTATACTCTTTTTCAGAACGATCACAGCATCAGCGCCTCGAATGGTAACGTCAACCTGCTGGGCACTGTCATACAGAGCGGGAACGCCAGCGGCCGGACCCTGAGCGTAACGGCCAGCGGCGGAAATGCGAGCCTGGACAGCATCGCGCTATCCGGCAATAACCTGAGCCTGGATATCTCCGGCGACATCACCGCTGCCGGCGCGATAGAAATCGGCGGCTTCACGCTGAACCGGGGCCACTGGCGCCAGGTCAGCGCCGCGCTGCCCACGTTCTCGGCCAGCGACTTCCGCCTGGCCGGCGGCACCTTCGTGCGTGCCACCGATGGCGATGGCAGTGCCGCCACCCCCTACCTGCTAACCGACGTGTATGGCCTGCAAGGCATGGGCACCCTGCTGTCCGGACATTTCGCGCTGGCTGGCGATATCGACGCCAGCGGCACGGCCAAGTGGAACGACCGCGCCGGGTTCTCGCCCATCGGGCGCGACGGCATCACCCCATTCACAGGCACCTTCGACGGCCAGGACCACGTCATCAGCGGGCTGACCATCGACCGGCCCAACCAGGATTTTGTGGGGCTATTCGGTGTCGCGCAGAACGCCAGGATTCTCCACGTCGGGCTGGACGACGCCAAGATCACCGGAAAGTCGAGCGTCGGCGCGCTGGTGGGACAACTCTTCGCCACCAACAGCGACACCGCCAGCATCGATAACGCCTGGGCGAGCGGAACGGTGAATGGCTTCGCTTATGTCGGCGGCCTGGTCGGCGTCAACGCTGCCATCAGCGGCACGGCCCGCATCAGCAACTCCCATGCCACAGGCGCCGTAACAGGCCTGAGTAAGGATCAGGGCGAGGATCAGAGCAACCATGTCGGCGGCCTGGTCGGCGTCAACGTTGCCTACAGCGGCAGTGCCAGCATCCGCAATGCTCATGCCACAGGCGCCGTAGAGGGTAACGACAGGGTCGGGGGCCTGGTCGGGGGCAATGACGGCACCATCGAGGACGCATGGGCCTCCGGCCATGTCACCGGCAAGACAAATGTCGGCTCGCTGATGGGCACCCAGTGGGGAAGTATCCACAACAGCGGCTACCGGCTGACCGGAGATCGCAGCATCAGCGCCTCCGAGGGCGACATCAACCTGCTGGGCGGCGTGGTGCAAGGCGATGGCGTAACCGGCCAGACGCTCAGCGTGACGGCCGGCGGGAACGCGAGTCTGGGCACCATCCAGTTGCCCGACAACCACCTCAGCCTGGACGTCGCCGGCGACATCACGGCCCCTGACAAGGTAGAGGTCGGCGGCTTCACGCTGGACCGGGGCAACTGGCGCCAGGTCGCCACCCTGACCGAACTGCCCACGTTCTCAGCCCGCGACTTCCGCCTGGCCGGCGGCACCTTCGTGCGTGCTACCGGTGGCGACGGCAGCGCCACCACCCCCTACCTGCTGAGCGACGTCTATGGCCTGCAAGGCATGGGCACGCTGCTGTCCGGACATTTCGCGTTGGCTGGCAATATCGACGCCAGCCACACCGCCGGATGGAACGAGGGCGCGGGGTTTTCACCCATCGGCCGGGATGAGAGCGCCCCATTCACGGGCACCCTCGATGGCCAGAGCCACGTGATCAGCGGGCTGACCATCTATCGGCCCAATCAGGATTTGGTGGGGCTGTTCAGTGCTGCGGAGAATGCGTCGATTCGCAACGTCGGACTGGATAACGCCAACGTCACCGGAAGTGGGGACGTCGGTGCGCTGGTGGGACAACTCCGCGCCACCAACAACGGCACCGCCAGCATCGACAACGCCTGGGCGAGCGGGACGGTGAATGGCGTCGCTAATGTCGGTGGCCTGGTGGGATCCAACCAAGCTGACGAAGGCAGCACGGCCACCATCAGCAACGTCCATGCCACAGGCACCGTGACGGGCAAGCAACACGTCGGCGGCCTGGTCGGAGTCAACGTTGCCATCGGCGGCACGTCCCGCATTCGCAACGCCCAAGCCACAGGCGCCGTCACAGGTCTGAGTGAGGATCAGGGTGAGTATCAGGGCGACTATGTCGGCGGCTTGGTCGGCATCAACGTTGCCGTCGGCGGTACCGCCAGCATTAGCAACGCCTATGCCACAGGCGCCGTGACAGGCAACGGCAAAGTCGGCGGCCTGGTCGGAGCTAATGATGCCCTTATCGGCACCGCCAGCATCAGCAACGCCTATGCCACAGGCGCCGTCGAGGGTAACGACCGCATCGGCGGCCTCGTGGGGAGCAATGGCGGCACCATCGAAGACACCTGGGCCTCCGGCGATGTCAGCGGCGCGACGAATGTCGGCTCGCTCGTGGGCCAGGGGGAAAACGCGAGCCTCATCCGCAGCAGCTACGTGCTGACCGATGATCGCAGCATCAGCGCCTCCGAGGGCGACATCAACCTGCTGGGCGGCGTCACGCAGGACGCCGGTACCAGCGGCCGGACGCTGACCGTAAAGGCCGGCGGGAACGCGAATCTGGGTGCCATCCAATTACCCGACAACCACCTGAACCTGGACATCGCCGGCAACATCACGGCCGCTGATGCGGTGACCGTCGACCGCTACACCCTCAACGCGGGCCACTGGCGCCAAATCGGCACCCTGCCCGCGTTGTCGGCCCGCGACTTCCGCCTGGCCGGCGGCACCTTCGTGCGCGCCACCGATGGCGATGGCAGTGCCGCCACCCCCTACCTGCTGACCGACGTGTATGGCCTGCAAGGCATGGGCACCCTGCTGTCCGGACATTTCGCGCTGGCTGGCGATATCGACGCCAGCGGCACGGCCAAGTGGAACGACCGCGCCGGGTTCTCGCCCATCGGGCGCGACGGCATCACCCCGTTCAAGGGCACCTTCGATGGCCGACACCACGTCATCAGCGGGTTGACTATCAACCGGCACGGCCAGGAATTCGTGGGCCTGTTCGGTGCCGCGCAGAACGCCACGATTCGCAACGTCGGACTGGATGACGCCAACATCACCGGAAATTCGAACGTCGGCGCACTGGTTGGACAACTCAAAGCCACCAACAGCGACACCGCCAGCATCGATAACGCCTGGGCGAGCGGAACGGTGAATGGCTCCGCTAGCGTCGGCGGCCTGGTTGGCGTCAACATTGCCAACGGCGGCACGGCCAGCATCAACAACGCCCATGCCACGGGCAACGTAACGGGTACCGGCACCTACAACTTCGGTGGCCTGGTTGGATACAACTATGCTGACGCTGGCGGCACGGCCAACATCAGCAGCGCCTATGCCACGGGCGCGGTAACGGGCAAGAACTTCGTCGGTGGCCTGGCCGGACAAAACGTTGCCGACAGCGGCTCGGCCAGCATCAGCAACGCCTACGCCACAGGCACGGTAACTAGCAACGACGCCGTAACGGGTGCGAGTAGCGCCATCGGTGGTCTGGTCGGCATCAACCATGCCAACAATGGCGGCACGGTCAGCATCAGCGACGCCTATGCCACGGGCACCGTAGAGGGCGATAGCAATGTCGGTGGCCTGGTCGGGCGCAATGACGGCACCGTCAAGGACGCATGGGCCTCCGGCGATGTCAGCGGCGTGACGAATGTCGGCTCGCTGGTGGGCACCCAGGGGGGAAGTATCCGCAACAGCGGCTACCGGCTGACCGGAGATCGCACCATCAGCGCCGCCCGTGGCGACGTCAACCTGCTGGGCGGCGTCACCCAGGGCACCGGCACCAGCGGCCAGACGCTGACCGTGACGGCCACGCGCGGGAATGCATCACTGGGCACCATCGAGCTATCCGGCAACCACCTGAGCCTGAACGTCGCCGGCAACATCACGGCCCCTGACAAGGTGGAGGTCAGCCGCTACACCCTCAACGCGGGCCACTGGCGCCAGATCGGCACCCTGCCCGCGTTGCCCATGTTCTCGGCCAGCGACTTCCGCCTGGCCGGCGGCACCTTCGTGCGCGCCACCGGGAGCGACGGCAGCGCCACCACCCCCTACCTGCTGACCGACGTCTATGGCCTGCAGGGCATGGGCAGCCTGCTGGGGGGCCATTTCGTGCTGGGCGGCAATATCGATGCCGGTGCCTCGGCGGCGTGGAACGACGGCACGGGCTTCGCGCCCATAGGCTCCTCCGCGCCCTTCACCGGCAGCCTGGATGGCCAGGGCCACATCATCAGCAACCTGACTATCAACACCCCCAATCGCTCGACGGTGGGCCTGTTTTCCAAACTGCAGGGCGCACGGATCAGCAATCTCGGCCTGGTGAACGCCACCGTGACCGCCAATACCGGCGCTGGGGCCCTGGCCGGTACCAGCAGGGTCGACAGCGTCATCACGGGAGTCTATTCCCGCAACGGGACTATCCAGGGAAAGGGAGGCCTTGGCGGATTGGTCGGAAACAACCTCGGCACTATCTCCAATTCTTATGCGGACGGTGTCGTCACCGGCAGCCTCTTCACTTTCGGCACGGGCGGCCTGGTCGGCCAGAATGCCGGATCGGTGGAGAACAGCTATGCCACCGGCACAGTCACCGCCAACAGCTTCGTGGGCGGACTGGTGGGCACTCACAGCGGCGGCATCATCTCCAATTCCTATGCCACGGCCACGGTCAACGGCGATGGTGACTATGCCCGCGGCCTCGTCGGTAGCTACGTCGGGGGCGCCATCCAGGACAGCTTCTGGAATATGGATCTGGCCGCCATCGGCGTAGGTGCCGCCCCCGCCCCGGGCGCGAGCGGCAAGACCGGCGCGCAGTTGATGAACCTGGGCACCTACGCCGGCTGGGACATCGACAGCCAGGGCGGCACCGGCAGCGTCTGGCGCATCTACGACGGCGACACCATGCCGCTGCTGCGCAGCTTCCTCAAGCCAGTCACGGTCACGGCCAGCGGCATGGATGGCAAGGTCTACGATGGCACCGCCGCGAGCGGCACATTCACCTACACCACCGGCATCGCCGACGCCCTGCTGGACGGCGCGGCTACCTACGGCACCCGTTCGGCCAACGCCGGCCGCTACGCGGCGGGCCTGGGTCTGGATACGGGCCTCTATTCCGGACAATCCGGCTACGACATCATCTATGCCGACAACACGGTCACCATAGACAAGACACCGCTCACCATCACCGCCCTCGACAAGGGCAAGGTCTACGATGGGTTGATCTACACGGGCGGCTACGACGTCAGGTACGACGGCTTCGTCCACGGCGAGACCAAGGCGGCACTCGATGGCACCCTCGCCTTCGGCGGCAACGCCCAGGAGGCGTTCAACGCCGGCGACTACACCATCACCGCCAAGGACCTGAGCGCCCGCAATTACGACGTTCGCTACGTCAACGGCACGCTGACCATCGACAAGGCGCCGCTCACCATCACCGCCAACAGCGGGCGCTCCACCTACGGCGACACCCCGAGCAACCCGGGCTTCACCGCCGTGGGCCTGGTCAACGCCCAGGACGTCGGCGTGCTGGGCGACCTGGCCAACAGCTTCGGCATCGACCCCACCACCAATGCCGACGAGTACGTGCTCACCGTCTCGGGCACGCTGACCAACGGCAACTACCGCGTCGCGCTTCGCGACGGCCGCTGGATCGTCGATCCCAAGGCCATCACCGTCACCGCCAACAGCGGCCGCTCCATCTACGGCGACGCCCCGACCAATCCGGGCCTCACCGCCGAGGGCCTGGTCAACGGCCAGAACATCGGCGTGCTGGCCGGCCTCACCAACAGCTTCGGCATCGACCACGATACCGACGCCGGTCGTCACACGCTGCGCGTCGACGGCACGCTCACCAACGGCAACTACATCGTCACGGAGCGCAACGATGGCACCTGGGGCGTCGACCCGAGACAGATCGCGGTCACTGCCAACGGCGGGCTTTCCACCTACGGCGATACCAACCAGATCAACCCTGGCCTCACCGCCAACGGCCTGGTCAATGGGCAAGACGTGAGTGTGCTAACGGGACTGACCAACAGCTTCGGCATCAACCACGGCACCAACGCCGGCAGCCACACGCTGCGCGTCAACGGCACGCTGACCAACGGCAACTACACCGTCACCGAAGCCCGCGACGGCACCTGGATCGTCGACCCGGCACACCTGCTCATCACCGCCAACAACGCCATCCGGATCGCCAACGGCATCCCCTACCAAGGCGGCAACGGCGTGGGCTATACCGGCTTCGTCAACGGCGAGGACGCCTCGGTGCTGGAGGGCGCCCTGGCCTATGGCGGCAGCGCGCAAGGCGCTACGCAGCCGGGCGTCTATGGCCTGACGGCGGGAGGCCTGCGTTCCGGCAACTACCGCATCGACTACCGCGACGGCTCCCTGACGATCGGCGTGGCACAGGGGATGATTACCGCCGGACAACTGGAAAACAGCGCCATCGACGCGCGCTACGCTGCCCGCCACGACACCCCGTTCGGCCCCCGTCCCTCGCGGCTGGCGAGCCTCTCGCAGCCCGACCAGGGGTCGTCCCGGCTGCCGCTGAGCTTCGCCGAGAATTTCATCCGCGTGGAACCATGAAACCCTGCGCCTATCGCGGTCCTCCAGATCGCGCCATCGCCACAGGCCACCGACGCGGTTCGGAGACGCGCGCGCCTGGGCGCCATCGTCGCGCATGTCGCAGCACTCGTCTTTTGCGCGCGAACATCCGACTGCGAAATAAGATAATTCCCAAACAGACTCAGCACTTGCACGGCTTGCCAATGTCGCCTGGCTGCGATATTGGTCGAAACATGCTTGCTGCCTTGTCCACCTCATCCATCTCCATCCTCATCGTCGAAGACGATGCGCCGCTGCGCCAGGAGTTCGAGCGCATGGTCCAGGCCCACGAAGGGCTGCGCCTGCTGGGCGCCGCCGGCACGCTGGCGCAGGCGCGTGCGTTGCTGCAACGCTGCCGCCCGGACGTGATGATCGTCGACCTGGGCCTGCCCGACGGCGACGGCGTCGAACTGATCGCGGCCGTGGCGCGCGAATGGCCCGAGACCGCGTCGCTGGTGGCGACCGTGTTCGGCGACGAGGCCCATGTCATTCGCGCCATCGAGGCCGGCGCGCGCGGCTACCTGCTCAAGGACACCTCGCTGGAAGAGTTCGCCCACGCCCTGCGCGTGGTGCACGACGGCGGCTCGCCGCTGTCGCCACGGATCGCGTGCCATCTGCTCAGGCGCCTGGCGCCGGCGGCGCAGTCGGCATGGCAGGCTGGCCCCAACGCGCTGACCAGCCGCGAGATCGACATCCTGACCCACATCTCGCAAGGCTACACGGTGGCCGAGGCCGCCAGTCTCATGCATATCTCCACGCATACGGCCTCCACGCACGTCAAGAATATCTACAGCAAGCTGGCGGTGCGCAACCGGGTCGAAGCGGTCAACCTGGCGCGCCGCCAGGGCCTGATACGATGAAGCGCCCGTGGATGCGGCTGCCGGCCTGCGTGGTAGCGCTGCTGGCCTGCCTGCTTGTGCTGCCCGATAGCGTCCAGGCCATCAACCCGGTCACGCCCACGGCACAGGCCGCGGCTGCCCCTCCCGCCACCACGCCCGCCGCCACGATACCCGGGACGCTCACCCCGGCGCTGCCCGCCACCGACGACGGCGTGCTGTGGCTGGAGCACGGCGAATTCGTCGCCAGCGACGCGCCGCTGCCGCCCGCCGCCGGCTGGACGCCGGTCGCGCTGCCCGACAACTGGCGCCTGAGCCGGCCGCAATACAGCGGCTACGGCTGGTACCGCCTGCGCTTCACCCTGCCCGCGGTGCCACGCGAGCCCCAGGCCCTGTACCTGCCGCGGCTGGCGCTGATCGGCGAGCTATGGTTCAACGGCTCGCTGCTGAGTCCCGACGTGCGCTTCGACGAAGCGGGCCGCAAGGGCGACAGCATGGCCGATGCGCCCCTCTATCTGGTGCTGCCTTCCGCCCTGTTCCGCCCCGGCGAGAATATGCTGGACGTGCGCCTGCAAGGCGATCGCGGCCTGCGCAGCGGCCTGCCGGCCATCCGGCTCGGGCCCACCCATGTCCTGCATCCGGTCTGGCTGCTGCGCTACCTGCCGCAGGTCGTGGCGCCCTACATCCTGCTGGTGCTGGTCGCCGGCGCGTTGTGCTTTCTCTCCGCCTACGCCCGGCGCCAGCGGCACTTCGGGGCCACGCCGCAGGCCTTTCTGGCCGGCCTGGTGACGCTGTTGCTGTACCTGACGCAGGCACTGCCGGTGTCGCGCGACAGCCTGGAAGGGCTGCGCGCCCTGGCCAGCCTGCCCATGTACTGGCTGCTGTGCGTGGAAGGCTATCGCCTGAGCGGCTTCGCCATACGTGGCATGCATGCCGTCATCCACGGCCTGTCGGCGCTGACCGTGGCGGCCATCGTGGCGGCGCTGGCCCTGGGCGACTCCGGCGACGACATATGGATGCTGACCTGGCCGCACCTCGCCCTGCGGGTGCTGCTGTGCGGCCTGCTGCTGGTGGCCGGCTGGCGCCGGCGTTCGCCCAAGCTCGTACTGCTGGCATTGAGCGCGGCGTTGTGGTGCGCGACGGTGGCGCAGTCCTACCTGATCCTGATGGAGTGGCTGCCCTGGGACGCATTCCGCTGGAGCGTCGCCGGCGCGCTGCCTTTCTGCGTCGTGCTGATCTTCGTTTTCGCCGAGCGCTTCATCCTCGACCGCGAGGAAAGCGCGCGCGAACGGCAGGCGGCCATCGCCACCGAGCGCGGCCGCATCCTGCAGGACATGCACGACGGCATGGGCGCCCAGCTCATCACCGCGCGCCGCCTGGCCCAGCGGCCCGACGTCGACCGCCGGGACCTGGAGCGCGCCATCGAGGAATCGCTGCAGGACCTGCGCCTGATCATCGACTCGCTGGACCTGACCGACAGCGACCTGCTGTCGCTGCTGGGCAACCTGCGGTTCCGCCTGGCACCGCGCCTGGCCACGCTGGGCATACGCCTGACGTGGGACGTGCTGCCGCCGCCCGAGCTGGACGCGCTGACGCCGACGTCGGCGCTGGCCATCCTGCGCATCGTGCAGGAGGCCATCAACAACGCGCTGCGCCACGCCGCACCCGCCCACATCCGCGTATCGGTGCGGCCCGAGGGCGAGCACATCGTCATCCGGGTCGCGGACGACGGACAGGGCTTCGATCAGCCGGCTGCCAACCCGGGCTCGCGCGGGCTGGCCGGCATGCGCCTGCGCGCCGAGCGCATCGGCGCCCGGCTGGACGTGCGCAGCGCGCCCGGCCACGGCACCGAGGTCAGCCTGACGATCCCGACGGCCATGCCGCCGACACCGTAGGGCACCCGGTACCTGGTTGAAGAGGGGCGCGGCGTTGCGCAGGCGGGCATCCTCGGTCGGCCTGAGGGATCTCCGGTGGCGCGACGATACGGCGCCCTTACCTGACCTCAAACCGGACATCGAACCGGACATCGAACCGGACACCGCCCGCGCCACGCGCGGCAAACAGCCGGAGCGGCAACTCAGGCAATCCGCCTGCCGGATGGATACTGCCAACCAAGGCGAGCGCATCGGCCGAAACGCGCCGCCGTCTTTCAGGTGCAAATTCAGACCGCGCTCCGTTATTTTCGGAAATTTCCCTCCCCGCGACCGCTCCGCCGCCCTGTATAAAGCCAATTTGCGCGTGTGGAGCGAATGCATGCTCCGATATCTGCATGGCGCATGACACGAATGAATCTCCGGCCCTCGCCGGCAATGCGCCCCCGATACCCGAGGATGAAGCGGCTCCGCTCCGACGAACGCCCATGATGATCGACACAACCCTCGTCGAGACAGATCGGCGTGCCTCACGAGCAACGCCGCAGTAACACCATGCTGTCCCTCACGATTCTCTGTACCGGCAAGGCACTGCCATCGCAGCGCGTTTCATCCGACGAACTCGACGTGAAGCTGGGAGCCCTGCCCGGCTTCTGCCGGAGCAAGTCGGGCATCGATTTCCGCTACGTTGCCGCACCCGGCGAGACGCAATCCGGACTGGCCGCGGCCGCGCTGCGCGATGCGATGCGGCGCGGCCGGTGCGAGGCCGCGTCGATCGATCTGCTGCTGTCGGTGTCGGGAGTCGGCGAGCAGGCCTTGCCCAGCACCGCCAGCCGGATTCTGGAGCCGGCCGGACTGCCCGCCGGCACGCCGGCGTTCGACATCAACGCGAGCTGCCTGGGCTTTCTGGCCGCCTTGCAGTTGGCAGCCAGCCTGCTGGCAAGCGGCACTTACCGGCGCATCGCCATTGCGGCATCCGACCTGGCATCGCGCGGCGTCGACTGGGACAACCCCGAGGCCTCCTTGATCTTTGGCGACGGCGCCGCCGCGGCCATCGTCGAGCAAGGCGACGCCCGTACAGGCATCGACGCGTTCCGGATGGAGACGCACCCGGCAGGCAATACCCTCTGCGAGGTCCGCGCCGGCGGCACGCGCCGCAACCCGCGCACCGGCGCCGAACCGGCGGACTACCTCTTCAGAATGGATGGCAGGCGCCTGTTCAGGCTGACGTCCGAGTTGATGGGCGGGTTCGTGGAACGCCTGTTTTCCGGCCTGCCATACGGCCCCGGCGACGTGGACATCGTCATACCGCATCAGGCCAGCCACCTCGGCATGGAACACGTGCGCAAGCGTCTCGGGATAAGGCCGGAGGATGTCGTCGACATCTACCGGCAACATGGCAACCAGGTAGCCGCGTCCATCCCGACGGCACTGCATGAGGCATTCGCACAGCGCCGCATCTTCCGCGGTACCCGCGTGCTGCTGATCGGCACCGCGGCCGGACTGACGCTTGGCGGAATGGTCCTGGTCATATGACGATCCTGGTCACCGGCGCGACCAGCGGGCTGGGCCGCAATGCGGTCGACGCGCTGCTGCGCGACGGCATCGCCGTGCGTGCGACCGGGCGCAACCTCGCCGCAGGCGAGGCACTGGAGCGCAACGGCGCCGAATTCGTTCCCGCGGATCTGGCAACGCTCGACGAGGCGAAAGCCGATGCGCTGCTTCACGGTGTCGACGCGGTCTGGCATTGCGCCGCCTTGTCCGCACCCTGGGGCCGTCACGCGGACTTCGTGGCGGCCAATGTATCGGCCACCCGGCATATGGCGCAGGCTGCCGCGGTACGCGGCGTCCGCCGCTTCGTGCACGTATCGACGCCTTCGATCTATTTCGACTACCGGCACCATCGCGGCATCGAAGAAACGTATCGCGCGGCAAGATTAGCCAATCACTATGCGGCCACCAAGGCGGCGGCCGAGGATCGCATCCTGACGCTGTCCAGCCAATGGCGCGGGACCACCTTCGTCATCCTGCGGCCTCGCGGTCTCTTCGGCCCGCATGATCGGGTGATCGTGCCGCGCATCCTGCAACTGCTGCGGTCCCGGCACGGTGTGCTTCCGCTGCCGCGTGGCGGGAAGGCGTTCATCGACATGACCTACGTCGGCAACGTGGTGCATGCCATGAAGACCGCCACCCATGCGCCCGTTGCCTCCGGCGAGGCGTTCAACATCACCAACTTCGAGCCATGCACGCTGGCGTCGATGCTCCAGCGCCTGCTCGGCGACGGCCTGGGCCTGCGATACCGAATTCGCGCGCTTCCGTACCCGCTGCTCGACGCGGCTGCGCGCGCGGCCGAACTCGGGGCGCGGCTGCGCCGCCGCGAGCCGCTGTTGACGCGCTATGGCATAGGCGCGCTGCATTTCGACATGACACTGAGCAATGCGCGAGCGCGGCAGCGGCTGGGCTACCACCCTCGCCACGGCATCGACGAGGGCATTCGCCTGACTGCCGACTGGATTCGTGGCCATGGCGACCATTACGGCATTTGAGGCGGGCTACTGCATCCATCCGGCCTGCATTGCGCTGCGGGGCGCGGGCCTCTCGGCGCGCGCCTTCCCCGCGCGCGGCTATCTGCTCGAAGCGAAGGGCCGCCGCTGGCTGTGGGATACCGGCTATGCATCGCATTTCCTCGACCACACACGGCGCGGCATCCATGCGCTCTATCGCTGGGTCACGCCGGTACGCTTCGATGCCGCCGAGGCTCTCGTCCACCAGCTCGCGAGAGCGGGCCTGCGTCCGGCCGACCTGGACGGCATCATCATGTCGCACTTTCACGGCGATCACATCGCCGGGTTGCGCGATTTTCCCGGCGTGCCGCTGATCTGTTCGGGAAACGGCTGGCGGGCGACGCATCCTCTGCGCGGCATTCGGGCGCTTAGCCGCGGCTTCGTTCCCGAGCTTGTCCCGAGCGATTTCGGCACGCGCGCCCGATTCGTCGAAACGTTCCGACACATGGCGCTGTCCGCCGCGCTGGCGCCGTTCGGCCGGGCCTACGCCCTGCCGAATGCGGGCAACGAGATCCTGCTCGTCGAACTGCCCGGCCATGCGGCCGGCCACATCGGCGCGTTCGTCGACACCCGCGACGGCTGGGTGCTGCTCGCCTCCGATGCCGCGTGGTCCCCGGAAGGCTACCTGGAGCCGCGGGGCCCCTCCCGGCTGGCGCACCTGATCATGGACGATCCGGTGGCGTACTACGCGACGCTCGACAAGCTGCACCGGCTCCATGCCACGGGCCGCGTGTCCATTCTGCTGACGCATGAGGAAGCCCGCTGATGCGATTGCACCGCCTGCTGTGGGCTTACGCGAATGCACGTCTGCGCCGCCATGCGGATCGGGCGGCGCTGGAACGCCACCAGGCGGCCGCGATCGATCGATTCGCGCGCACCGTCTTGAGACACAGTCCGTGGTTCCGTCCATACGCCGATCGGCCGCGCCACACCTGGCCGTTGATGGACAAGCAGGTCATGCTCGCCCATTTCGACGAGATGAATACCGCCGGACTGAAACTTCAGGAGGTGTTGGCGTGCGCGATGCGCGCGGAGCATGACCGGGACTTCAGTGCCACGCTCGGCGGCTACAGCGTCGGCCTGTCGTCGGGCACCTCGGGAAGCCGAGGCGTGTTCGTCGCCAGCGCGGATGAGCGCGCCACATGGGCAGGCATCATGCTGGCGAAGATGCTGCCCCGGGGACTGATGCACCGGGAGCGCGTGGCACTGTTTCTGCGCGCGAACAACCGGCTCTATTCGACAGTACGGACACCGTGGCTCTCATTCGTCTTTTACGATCTTTTCCAGCCGCTCGAGTCCCTGTTGAATCGACTCGAAGCGTACCGTCCGACCATCATCGTCGCGCCGGCACAGGTGCTGCGCGCCATCGTCCTGGGCGTGCACGGGAATCGAGCCGCCACGTTGCGCCAGTGCCGGGCTGTCGCCGTCGCCGAAGTGCTCGAGCCGCTGGACCGCGCACTGCTCGGCGAAGCCTTCGCCAGCGTCGGCGAGGTCTACCAGGCGACCGAGGGCTTCCTCGGTGCGACCTGCCCGCACGGGACAATGCACCTGAACGAAGAGTTCGTGCACATCGAACCCCAGTGGCTGGACGAGTCGCGGTTTGTGCCGATCATCACCGATTTCACGCGCAGCACCCAGCCCATCGTCCGCTATCGGCTCGACGACGTGCTCACCGTCCGCCACGCGGCCTGCCCCTGCGGGAATCCCGCAAGGGCGATCGAGCGGATTGAAGGGCGCTGCGACGATATGCTCGTGCTGCCGGGCATCGACGGCGTGGAGCGCACCGTCTTCGCCGATGTGTGTGCCCGGGCGCTTGCCCAGGCGCTTCCCATGCATGCCGACTACCGGCTCATACAGACCGGCTCGACGTCGCTGGCGCTCTCGGTCGATGCGGGACCCGGCACAAGCATTTGCGCTTCGGCCTGCCGGCAACACCTGGAGGACGTGTTCGCCCGGCTCGGCGTCGCCACCCAGGCCATTGAATGGACGGTGGCAGACCGCCTGCCGAACACCGATTTCATGCTGAAGCGACGGCGCATCACCCGCGCGAGGGAGCCCCGATGAACGGATGGATCTTCCGACTGCGCGCAATGGCGCTCGGCTGGGGCACGGTCGGCATCGTCTACACGACCGCCGCCCTCGCGCAGGGATCCGGCACGGCGATTCCGGAGACCGCGCTGGACCGGCTCATTCCATTCGACCCGCGAGGCATTTGGCTGTACCTGTCGTTCTTCGCGCTGATTCCGTTCGCCTATCTGCGCGCGGAGGCGCTCCGCCTGCCCTGGCTCGCACGATCCATGCAACTGAGCGCGATCGTGTCGGGCGTGGTCTTCGTGCTGTACCCCACGACGCTGAGTTATCCCCTGTTCGATGATGCGTCTATCCCTACCCGCTTGCTTCGCCTGCTGATTGCCGGCGACTCCTCACAAAACTGCCTTCCATCGCTGCATGCGGCGCTGACTTACCTTTCGGTATGGGCGCTGGCGGACGCCCGGCGCCCATGGCAAAGCGCGCTGGCCGCGCTCTGGGGGCTGGCCATCGCCTGTGCGATGGTCCAGACGCGCCGCCATCTGGCGCTCGACACGTCCGCGGGCCTGCTCGTCGCGCTTGTATGCGGCGCGATCGCATCACGCCGGCCATTCCGCTCCATGAGGATGCTGCCATGAACATGTTCGCGCTGCCGCTGGCACTGATGCTCGTCCTGGTCCTTGCCGACGTTGCCGGCCTGCGCTGGCTCCGAGGGCAGCGAACGCCATGGCGCGACGTGATCTTCAACCTCAATTCCGGCCATATCGTGATGTGGTTGTTCCGTGGCCTCGAGGTCATGCTGTTCGCATGGCTGTCGGCGCACCTGAATCTCCACTGGGTCACCCGGACCGGCGCCCTCGGCGTCTGGATATTCGCCTTCTTCGCCTGGGACTTCTGTTTCTACTGGCTTCACCGGCTGCATCACAGCATTCCCTTGATGTGGGCCGTCCACGCGGTCCATCACGAAGGCGAGCACTACAACCTGTCCCTGGGCGTGCGGAACTCCTGGTACTCGTCGCTGACATCGATCCCATTCTTCGCCGGCCTGGCCGTGGTCGGCGTTCCGGTGGAGGTGTTCGTGCTGGTCTCGGCCTTTCACTACTCGGTCCAGTTCTACAACCATTGCGGCACTATCCACCGCTCCGGCTGGCTCGACCGCGTCTTCGTCACGCCGGCGAATCACCGGGTTCATCATGGCCTGAATCCCGAGTACATCGACAAGAACTTCGGCGGCACGCTGCTGCTCTGGGACAAGCTGTTCGGCACCTATCAGGCGGAGCTTCCCCGCGTAAAGATCCGCTACGGCGTCCATGACGCCGTGGGCTCGGCGAATCCGTTCTGGGCGAACAACATCCCGGTGCTTCGCTGCTTCGGCCTGGACGTGCCCAGGCGCGGGGCCGCCACCCCGTCGTCACCGATGGCCGACGGCTGGATCGCCAGCGGTGGCCTCATCCTGTTCGGCTTCGCCATCTACTATGTGCGGTGGCAAGGCCTGCTTCCGTCACCGCAGGAGCCCCTGTTGTTTGTGTGGATCGTCATGCAGACGATCGCGCTCGGCGCGCTGTCGGATGGATGGCGCAGCGCCCGCCGCACCTGGAGCGCGATGGCGCTGGCGATGCCCGCCTGCTTCGCGGGCCTGTTTGGCTGGCGCGATCCGCTCGGCTGCGTGCTCCTCGCGCTGCTGGCACTGCACGGCCTCGCCTGTCTGTTCGCGCGCGCTCCGGAGGCATGACGCGATGACGACGCGCTTCTGGCCCACCGGCGAATCGGCCTTCGATATTGCACTGCGCGAGGCGGCCGGGGCCTATCTGCGCGAGGCGGGCGATCATCGCTACGCGAACGCACGGCACTGGATGAAAGGCGCCGTTCTTCTCGCCGCCGCGGCCGGGTCAGGCGCACTCGCGCTGACGGCGGACGGATCGATGCGTTTCATGGTCAGCTACATCGCCTGCGTCATGCTGTTCGCGCTGCTGGCCGTCAATGTCCTGCATGACGCAGCCCACGGGACCCTTGTCGATCCCATGCGCACATCCCGCGCGGCATCCCGGCACTGGCAAGCGCTGATCGCGCGGGTCGCCGCCTTGCCCCTGGGCATCGAGCCGGCATATTGGCGCGTTCGCCATGTCGAATTCCATCATCCCTACGCGAACATCGAAGGCCGTGACCTCGACATGGAAGAGAATTTCTTCCTGTGCCAGACGCCATTTCAGAAAAGACGCGCCCACCATCGCTGTCAGCACCTGTATTGGCCGTTGATCGCAGCCTTGTCGATGCCATATGTCGGCTGGGTCTACGACTGGTCCGATCGGCTCGGGCTGACCCCTGTCGGCAAGCGCCGCGCCCTGCGTGGTGCCGGCGGCTGGCTTCTGTTCGTTGCAACGAAGCTGGCACACTTCGCGCTGATGCTGGTGCTGCCGGCCTGGATCCTGTCCAGGATGGGCATCGGCTGGAGCGCCGCGCTTGGCACTTATGTCGTTGCGCAAATGGCGGCGTCCTGCCTCGTCGTCGGGCTGCTGCTCGGCACGCATTGGGCCGATGTCGCGTTCTACCGGGAACCGCCAGGCGGGACGATGCCGCATGGCCGGCGCGAGCACGGCCTGTACACCGCGGTGGACTGGCTGCCGCGGCCGCGCTGGATCGGTTTCTGGCTGGGAGGGCTCCATCGCCACGCCACCCATCACCTGTTTCCATCATGGCACCACCGCCATTGCGACGCGCTCGCGGCACTGGCGGCGCCGATCGCTGCCCGTCACGGCCTGCCGTATCGCGTGCTCACGTATCGCGAGCTCATCGCCGCCCAGCAGCGGTTCCTGAAACGGATGGGTGCCCCGGGCCCACGCTGAACCAACATGATGTGCGGAAGATGGCTCCGTTTGCGCGAACGAAGTCGGCGATAGGTGGATGGAAGACATGTTGGCTACTCGTACCGTTCTCGTCCACGGCGCCAACGAGATCGGCTCAGCGATCTGTCATTGCCAGACCGGACGACCCGACACCTCGATGACACGCATCAACGAAGCTTTCGGCAAATGACGCCATACTTGACCGCAATTGGCCAAGATCGTCGGCAACGGTCTCCAGGCGATGCAGGCCGTGACATGTATATGCGCTTGCCATGTTGAAAGGAGTTGATATGTGGACAGTCGAGGTCACAGGTGAATGCGCCGCGACACCGGCCCAGGTCTTCGGCATCCTGGCGGAGCCGGAGAAGTGGTCGGAGTGGAACAAGGGCGTCCTCAGAATCGAGATGCATGGGCCGTTCCGGGCCGGCACGACGGCGGTGATGGTCCTGCCGGATTCGACGGCGCTGCCGTTCCGCTTCGCGTGGGTTGAGGCCGACAAGGGCTTCGAGGATGTGACCGAGGTCCCCGACGCCGGTGTGGTCGTCCGCGTTCGCCACGAACTATCGGCGACCGGGCACAGCACCCGGATCACCTATCGCTGCGAAGTCGACGGACCGGAGCCGGCAGCCAGCGAGGTGGGGGCTGCGGTTACTTCCGACTTCGCCGATGTCATCGCTGCCCTCGGTTCTCGTGCGGAACAGTTGGGTGCGTGAATCCATTCGATCCAGCCAGAGCCTTGGACTTCGTCCGAGGCGCGCGACGCCAGCCTGACGGCGTCACATCACGGCGGCACTGAAGAAACGCCAGGTCAGACCAATATCGACGGACACGCCGATACCACCTCGGCGTTCATCTCACTGCCAACGAGCCAAGGCTGGAAGTCGGCACCATCGCTCGCCACCTCAAACGACTCGGACGCGATCGTCTTCCCGAGTTGGAGCACGCTCCGCCGATCGGGCGCCATCAGTACGCTCAACCAGGCGAGCCGGCTGCACGCTATCCGCGCAGCGTGCAGCGCCATCCACTACGCATGGAGGGCGTCGGGTCGGCTCTCACCGGAAAGTCGATCTCTTCGCCGCGTTGATCCCCTATCCTCACCAGAATGATTGGCGCCACATTGATATGGGACCCCGCCTCTCCTTTCACCTGGCAAACGTGGTTTCGAAATGCATCCCTGGGCAAGATGATGCAAACGACGTGTACCGTGACCAACGCATCGATCAGGGTCCCCATGGATCCCATCAACGCTACCGTGCTGAGCGCACAAGGCAGCGGCGGCGAGACCGGCTTCAATATCGGCCTGAGCAACTGCGCCTCCGGCCCCACGGTCTACATCACCCTCACCGACCTCACCACGCCAGGCAACCGCAGCGACCTGCTGACTCCGGCATCCGGCTCCACCGCCACCGGCGTGCGGTTGCGCATCTTTCGCGGCAGCACACCGGTCAGCTACGGGCCGGATTCGGTTGCGCCGGGCAACCCCGGCCAGTGGCGAGTGGGCGGCACCACCGGCGCCAGCGCCCTCAACATCCCGCTGAGCGTGCGCTACGTCGCCACCGGCGCCGTTGGTGCGGGTTCGATCAACGGCGTGGCCACCTTCATCATGAGCTACCAGTAAAAGGGGGTCAGCGCGGCGCTCGTTCGCCACACGCATAGGCGCGCCATCCACGACCGAGCCGGCAGCCGATGCGTTGCGCATTGCTATGGGGATGGTCCTGGCCATGGTGTTTCCTCCTACAGCGCCTCTCAAATGCTCCGGGAATGTCGAGATTTCCCCCGCTGGCCAAAGCTGGAAGGACCTTCTTCAATCGATTGGCCGACTCAGAAAATCAACCGGCCTCAGTATGTCGATGCCATGGAAAGGATGCAGTTCCAGCAGATCCAAGTCTCCGGTCAGGATGACCTTCGCCTCGCCACTCAGCGCCGCATCCAGGAACTTATCATCCTTGGGGTCGCGGCATGCCGTCATCCGGCGGGTGACGGTGACCACCCGAACAACCCCACCGAGCAGAAGCACGAATTGCTGGCGGTCTTCGCGGGAGACGTAGCGGTCGAATTTCGGTCGGGCCAGCACATCCGCCAGCTCCGCCAACGTTTCCTCCGTCATCAGCGGCACACCCCAGGCCAGTCCGTGATCCACAGCCTTGGCTGCCGTCCCGCCAGGCATGAGCAAGCGACTGATCCAGAGGTTGGTATCGATTACCAGCTTTCGGTCAGTTCTCACTGCTCAGCAATCCCTGCAACACGTCCTCCGTCAGGCCAGCTTCCTTCGCCTTGGCACCGACACGATCACTGAAGCGCTGGAACTCGGCCACGTTGAGGTGTACCAGGCGCTCGTATTCGTCCATCGACATCACCACGGCCACATCCCGCTTCTGGCGCTGGATCACCACGGGCTCCCGCCGGGCAGCTTCAAGCACCTCGGCAAACCCCTGCCGGGCTTCACTTGCTGTAATGGTTCGCATGACTCACTCTCTGTACGTTTTGTACAAATCGTACACCACTTACAGGCGAAGTCAATTTGGAGGGGATATCGGCATGTTCTTGCCATGCTGCTTGCCCGGCACACCGGCGCGAGAGAATCCGCGCCGCACATCGGCACGCGCGAGCCGGCGATCACGGAGCGAGAGCCCGCCATCGCAAAAGAGGCGACACCGCCGCTGGCTTGCGCCAGATCAAGCCGCCGTACCATCGCCGGGATAACATTTCGACACCCGCACCCGTCGCCCCACGGCTCAAGGCTTTCCCGATGTCCCTCCCCTCTCGCCCACCCCTCGCGCTGATAGCCCGGTTCCCGGAGCCATCCAACAACGCCTGCCCATTCGGGGCACGATAGTCGATGAAAAAGAAGCCTGGCTGGGGTATCGCAGCACTGTTGTCGGTCATGGTCGTCGCGGGCACCTTGTGGTGGCTTGGCACGCATCGCGATCCCTGGCCCGCGTATGTCGTCCACAGCAACGGGCGCATGGAGATCGGCCGGCTCGACGTGGCCGTGAAGTACGGCGGCCGCGTGATCGACCTGCCCGTGCGCGAGGGCGATGCCGTGGCTGCCGGCGCCGTGGTCGCGCGCCAGGATGACGCCGAACTGCAGGCCCAGCTGAGCCTGGCCAACGCCGCGCGGGAGCGCGCCATGCAGGCGGCATCGCGGGCGCAGGCGGAAATCGATGCGCGCGCGAGCCGGCAGCGGCTGGCGCGGCTGGAGCTGACCGAGGCGGTCAAGCTCTATCAGGACCAGCAGATTTCCTCGGTGGAGCGGGATCGCCGGCAGTTTGGCCTGGATGGCGAGAACGCGGGCGCGGCGGGCGCGCGGGCGGCGCTCGGCGAGGCCCGGGCCGCGATCGTGGAGGCCGATGCCCAGATCGCCCGCCTGAAGGTGCTGCTCGACGAGAGCGTGATCCATGCGCCCGTGGCCGGCCGCGTGGAATACCGCGTGATCGAGGTCGGCGCGGTGCTGCCGGCGGGCGGGCGCGTGGTGTCGCTGCTGAATCTGGCCGACATGTACTTCACCGTGTTCCTGCCGGCCGGCGCCGCCGGCAAGCTGGCCATCGGCGACGAAGCCCGCATCGTGCTGGATGCGATGCCGGACGAGCCGATCCCGGCGCGAGTCGGTTTCGTCGCCAGCGAGGCGCAGTTCACGCCCAAGTACGTGGAGACGGATGCCGAGCGGGCCAAGCTCATGTACCGCGTCAAGCTGCAGTTGACGCCGGAGATGGCGCGGCACTACGCGGCCAGGCTGAAGGCCGGCATGACGGGCGACGGCTTCGTGCGCCTGGACGCCTCCCAGCCCTGGCCCGCCGCGCTGGCGCCGCGCAAGCGGCCGGACTGACGCCGTGGCCAGCCAGCACGCCGGCGAGGCCGCGTCCATCCGCGTCGAGGGCGTCTCGCACCGCTATGGCGCGAGCGTGGCGCTGGACAACGTGTCGCTCACGCTGCCGGGCAATGCCACCATCGGCCTGATCGGCCCCGATGGCGTCGGCAAGTCGACCCTGCTGGGCCTGATCGCCGGGGTCAAGCGCATCCAGCAGGGCAGCGTTTCGGTGCTGGGCGCGGATCTGCGCGACCGGCGCGCGCGCGAGGCGCTGTCGCCGCGCGTGGCCTTCATGCCGCAGGGGCTGGGGCGCAATCTCTACCCGACGCTGTCCGTGGTCGAGAACATCGATTTCTTCGCCCGGCTGTTCGGCCTGGACGCGGCCGAGCGGCGCCGGCGCATCGCGCGCCTGCTCACGGCCACCGGCCTCGCCCCGTTCCCGGACCGGCCGGCGGGCAAGCTCTCGGGCGGCATGAAACAGAAGCTGGGGCTGTGCTGCGCGCTGGTGCACGATCCCGACCTGCTGATCCTCGACGAGCCCACCACGGGCGTGGACCCGCTGTCGCGGCGCCAGTTCTGGACGCTGGTGGAGGACCTGCGGGCGGAGCTGCGGAACATGACGGTGATCGTCGCCACCGCGTACATCGAGGAAGCGCAGCGCTTCGAGCATCTGGTGGCAATGGACATGGGCAAGGTGCTGGTGTGCGATCGCACCGCCGACGTGCTCGCGCGTGCCGGCACCAGCGATCTTGAACAGGCTTATGTCTCGCTGCTGCCGGCCTCGCGGCGCGGCAGCGCCGCGGGCCTGGTGATGCCGCCGCGCCCGCCCGACGACCGCGGGCCCGCCATCGAGGCCGAGGGCCTGACGCGGCGCTTCGGCGACTTCGTCGCCGTGGACAACGTGAGCTTTCGCATCGGGCGCAGCGAGATCTTCGGCTTTCTCGGCTCCAATGGCTGCGGCAAGACCACCACCATGAAGATGCTGACCGGGCTGCTCGACGCCACCAGCGGCAGCGCGCGCCTGCTCGGCCAGACCATCGACGCCCGCGACATGCGCACGCGCATGCGGGTGGGCTACATGTCGCAGGCGTTCTCGCTCTACGAGGAGCTCACGGTGCGGCAGAACCTCGACCTGCACGCCAAGCTCTACCGCATGGAGAACGCCGCGGCGCGGCAGGCCGTGGGAGAGGCCCTGCGTGATTTCGAGCTGGAGCCATATGCCGATGCGCAGCCCGCCGCGTTGTCGCTGGGCATCCGCCAGCGCCTGCAACTGGCCGCGGCCTGCCTGCACCACCCGGAAGTGCTGATCCTCGACGAGCCGACTTCCGGCGTGGACCCGGCCGCCCGGGACATGTTCTGGCGCCACCTGGCGCAGCTTTCGCGCCAGCAGCAGGTCACCATCTTCGTCTCCACCCACTTCATGAACGAGGCCGCGCGCTGCGACCGCATCTCGTTCATGCATCGCGGCCGGGTGCTGGCGGTGGGCACGCCGGCGGAGCTGCAGGAAAGCCGCCACGCCCACACGCTGGAGGATGCCTTCGTCAGCTACCTGGAGGAAGCCGAGAGTCCGGCTCGTGACGCGGCGGCGGCTACCGCGGCTGTTGCGGCTGTTGCGGCGGCGGCGGCTTCCGCGCCGGCATCGCCCGCGCAACCGGCGCCGGCCCCGCCGCCGGACGGCCGCCGCGCGGCCAGGTCCGGCGGCTCGGCGCTGGCGCGCACGTGGGCGTTCGGCCGGCGCGAGGCCATGGAGCTGGCGCGCGACAAGCTCCGGCTGGCGTTTGCCATCCTCGGCCCCATCGTGCTGCTCTGCGCCGCGGCGTGGAGCGTGTCGTTCGACGTGGAGAACGTGCGCTTCGCCGTGCTGGACCGCGACCAGAGCCGCGCGAGCCGCGAGCTGGTGGAGCAGTTCTCCGGCTCGCGCTACTTCGTGCAGACGGACGCCGCGCGAGACGACGCGGATGCGGACCGGCGCCTGCGCGCGGCCGCCGCCACGATGGTGATCGAGATCCCGCCCGGCTTCGCGCGCGACCTGCTGGCCGGCCGGCAGCCGCAGGTCGCGTTCCGCATCGACGGCTCCAGCCCTTTCCCCGGCGCGACCACGCGCGCCTACGTCACCGGCGTGCTGCTGGCCTATGCCGAGGCGCAGATGCGCGCGCAGCCGGCCCGGGCGCCGGCGCTGCCGATTGCCATCGAATCCCGCTTCGTCTACAACCAGGAATTCCGCAGCATCTACGCCATCACGCCGGGCATCGTCATGCTGGCGCTGATCCTGATCCCCACCATGCTGACCGCGCTCGGCGTGGTGCGTGAAAAGGAGATGGGATCCATCACCAACCTGTATGCCTCGCCGGCGAGCGTGGGCGAATACCTGATCGGCAAGCAGATGCCCTATGTGGCGCTGGCGATGGTCAGCTACCTGACCCTGGTGGCGCTGGCGATCGTGCTGCTCCAGGTGCCGCTCAAGGGCTCCTTCTTCGCCCTGTCGCTGGGCGCGGCGCTGTTCGTGCTGGCCGCGACCGCCCTCGGCCTGCTGGTGTCCACCTTCGTGCGCTCGCAGGTGGCGGCCATCTTCGGCACCGCCATCCTGTGCCTGATCCCGTCCGTCAACTTCTCCGGCCTGCTCTATCCGGTGTCCACGCTGACCGGCAGCAGCTACTGGATCGGGCTGGGATTTCCGTCGTCGTGGTTCCAGCTGGTCAGCCTGGGCAGCTTCACCAAGGGCCTGGGCGCGGGCAGCTTCGGCTCCATGTACCTGGCCTTGCTGGGTTTTGCGCTGTCATACCTCGCTGCCGCGCGCCTGCTGTTGCGCAAGCAGGAAACCTAGCCCGGAGCCGCCGAGATGAACCAGTGGTGCAAGAACGTGGCGCGGCTGTGCGGCAAGGAATTGCGCAGCCTGTCGAGCGACATCACGCTGATGGTGCTGATCGCGTTCGCCTTTACGCTGGCCGTGCAGTCGGTGGCCAAGGGCATCAAGGCGGAAGTATCGAACGCATCGGTGGCCATCGTCGACGCCGACCATTCCGAACTCTCGCGCCGCCTGCGCAACGCGATCCGCCCGCCGTATTTCAAGACGCCCGTCGACGTGGACCGGCATGCCGTGGACGAGGAGATGGACCGCGGACGCTATATCTTCGCCATCGAGATCCCGCCGCGCCTCGAGGCCGACGTGCTCGCCGGCAGGACGCCGACCGTGCAGGTGCTCGTCGATGCCACGGCGATGACGCAGGCCGGGCTCGGCTCGGCCTACCTGCAGCAGATCTTCACGCGCGAGGTGCTCGAATTCCTGCACGCCGCCGACATCGAGGCGCAGCTTCCGGTGCGCGTGGAAAGCACGGTGATGTTCAATCCCAATACGGAATCGCACTGGTTTACGTCCACCATGCAGATCGTGGTCAACATCACCGTGCTGGCCATCATCCTGGTCGGCGCCGCGGTCATCCGCGAACGCGAGCACGGCACCATCGAACACCTGCTGGTGATGCCGGTGCGCGCCAGCGAGATCGCGGTGGCCAAGATCCTCGCCAACGGCGCGGTGATCTTCGTGGCCTCCCTGCTGTCGCTGTGGCTGGTGGTCCATCTGTGGCTGAAGGTGCCGCTCTCGGGCTCGCCGGCGCTGTTCGCGCTGAGCACGGCGCTGTACCTGTTTTCCGTCACGGCGCTGGGCATGTGGCTGGCCACGGTGGCGCCGTCGATGCCGCAGTTCGGCCTGCTGGCGGTGCCGACCTACGCCGTGGCCTACCTGCTGTCCGGCGCCGCCACGCCGGTGCAAAGCATGCCGGCCGCCATGCAGCGCGCCGTGCAATTCCTGCCGACCACCCAGTTCGTCAACCTCACCCAGGCCATCCTGTTCCGCAGCGCGGGCCTGGAGGTCGTGTGGCCGCAGTTGCTGGGCGTCACGGCCGCGGGCGGGATCTTCCTCGCGCTGGCGCTCGCGCGCTTTCGCTCCATGCTGGCGCAGCAGGGCTAGGCCGCCATGCCGGAACGCCACGCACATTCCCCCGCAACCACGCCACCCAAGCGGATTTCTGCCTTGAGCCATAGTCCAGGAGCCACCCTCGCCACCCTTGTCACCGTTGCCGGCCTTGTCGCGTGCGTCGCGCTCGGCCTGCCCGGCTGCACCACGGTGAGCGTCGCCGTGCCGGGCAGCGTCGCGCTGCCCGCCGCGTTCACGGAAGCCCCCGATCCGGCCGCGCCGGGCGCCGGGCAGGACTTGTCGCAGTGGTGGCAGAACTGGGATGACCCCGAACTGACGCAGCGGATCACCCGCACCCTGCAGGCCAATCCCGATCTGCGCCTGGCGCAGGCCCGCGTGGCGGAGGCGCACGCCACCGGCCGGATCGCCGATTCGGCGCTCTACCCGACGCTCTCGGCGCAGGCGCGCGCCGCGCGCGGCGTGACCGACCTGCGCAGCCCGGCCGGCCTGCCCGACATGTCGCCGGGCGTGGACGGCTACCTTGCCGGGGCCACCGTGGCATGGGAGATCGATGTCTTCGGCGGCCGGCGCAGCGACGCGCAGGCCGCCGCGGCCGTCGCGCTCGGCGCCGAAGAGCAGATGCGCGGCACGCGCCTGATGATCGCCGCCGACGTGGCCGAAAACTACTTCGCGGCGCGCGGCCTGCAGCGCCGCCTGCAGGTGCTGGACCGCAGCGTCGACACCGTGGCGCAGTTGCTGCGCTACACCCGCGCGCGCCGTGCCGCCGGGCAGGCGCTGCCGTTCGACGTGGATCGCGTGAGCGAACAGCTCGACGCGCTGCGCGCGCAGCGGCCCGTGCTGCTGAGCCAGATCTCGGTCCGCGAGCGCCGCCTGGCCGTGCTCGCCGGCGACGCGCCCCAGGGCACCGCCGCGCTGCCCGCGCCGGCGGCGTTCTTCGTGCCGGCGCCTCCCGCCGGACAGTTGCCGTCCGAGGTCATCCAGCGGCGGCCCGACGTGCGCGCCAACGCCGCGCTCGTGCAGGCACAGGCCGCCAAGCTCGGCAGCGCCAAGGCGGAGCTGTTCCCGCGCTTCTACCTGACCTTCCTCGGCCAGGACGGGCGCCTGCACCTGGAGGGACTGCCGGCGCTGAGCGGCTCCGGCGGCTTGCTGGGCGTCGGCGTGCAGCTGCCGATCTTCACGGCCGGGCGCGTCCAGGCCAATATCGACGCCGCGGATGCCCGCCTGCAAGCGGCGCAGGCGAACTACGACATGGTCGTGCTGCGCGCGCTCGAAGAGGTGGACAACGCCTACGGCGTTCGCCGTGGCCTGGACCAGCGCAACGCCACGCTGGATACGGTGGTGGCCACCGCGCGGCGCAACAGCGAAAGCGCCGTGCGCCTCTATGAAGGCGGCCTGCGCACGCTGCAGGACGTGCTGGATGCGCGCGTCGACGCGCTGCGGCGCGAGGACGAGCAGGTCCAGACGCAGACGGGCCAGGCCATTGCCTCCGTGCAACTGTACCGGGCGCTGGGCGGAGGATGGCCCGCCGGCCGGGCGACGAACGCCAGCGAATGAGCAGCGCGCAAGTGAGCGGCATCGGGCGTTCCGCCCAGACCGGCAGAACGGGATCGGCTTTTCTGGCGTGACCGGCTGGCAGTGCCGGGGCGGCGTCGACCGTGCGCCGTGCCGACGTGCACTGTGCCGACGTGACCGTGAAAACGTGCCGGGACGCGCGGCGCGTGACAACGCGGAAGCGGGCAATCGACAGACGGATTCACCCAGTGATGTGTCCGCTGACGGCCCACAAAAAACAAAACCCCGGAAGACCGCAATCTTCCGGGGTTCTGCCGCCATTGCTGGCGGAGACGGAGTCTGCCAAATACCGATCCAAGGCAGTTCAACGGCATCCAATATTTCTCAATAAATTCAATAGCTTGCACCGTCCCTCCGTCCAATGTACGCTAGCATCTTCCAACCCCATCCAACGTTTCCTGATGGGCTGAATGATGGGCCAGAATTCGATGCTAACCGACAAACAAGCAAGAGCACTCAAGCCAAACGACAAGCCTGTCTTCGATGGGAAAGTCACTGGGCTACTGCTGACACCAGCAAAATCCGGCTGCAAATGGACTCTGCGCTTCACCAGCCCGACGACAGGCAAACGACGCGACGCGGGTCTTGGCACCTATCCCGAAACGTCAATTGCAGAGGCACGCGAAAAGGCGCTCGCCATGCGCAAGCTCATCGACAATGGGGAAGACCCCATCGACCAGCGGAACCGAGAACGCGAAGCCGCCGCTGTTGTCGCGGCGGCCCTCACTTTCGAGAAAGCGGCCCGCCAAGTGCATGAAGAACTCAAGCCTGGCTGGAAGAACAAGAAGCATGCAGCGCAATGGATCAGCACGCTCGAAACCTATGTATTTCCGAAGATAGGAGCAAGAAAACTGGATGCGATCACGCCCGCGGATTGCGCCGATGCCCTGCGTCCGATCTGGCTGTCGAAGGCTGAAACGGCTGGTCGCACCCGACAAAGAATGCACGCCGTCATGCAATGGGCCTGGGCACATGGCCACATCGCGGCAAATCCGCTTACCGTTATCGACCACATCCTGCCAAAGCAATCGGGAAAGAAGACCCACCAACCTGCCATGCCGTGGCGGCAAGTTCCGACGTTCGTCTCTCAGCATCTCAAGGAGATTGATGCTGGCGACAGCACGCGCATGGCCCTCCTGTTCCTGATCCTCACCGCGACACGCAGCGGCGAGATTCGCGGTGCGACCTGGGCTGAGTTCGATCTACGTAATCGCGTCTGGAGCATTCCAGCGGATCGGATGAAAGCTGCCGAAATGCACCGTGTGCCACTGTCGGAAAAAGCGGTCTCGCTACTCGAAAGGATAAAGGAACGTCAATTGCACGATACGCTAGTCTTTCCCTCCCCGCGGGAAAAGATACTTAGCGACATGACCCTCACAGCATTCCTTCGTAGGGCCAAGGCCGAAAGCGATACCCCCGGCCGCTTTGCTACGGCCCATGGATTTCGATCAAGCTTCCGCGACTGGGCAAGTGAGCACGGCTACGCGCGCGATCTTGCAGAGCGGGCACTTGCACATACCGTCGCTAACAAAGTTGAGGCGGCTTACCATCGCACGGACTTACTGGAGCAGCGGCGGCCGCTGATGGAGTCGTGGGCGAACCATGTCTACGCCTCGGTGGCTCCCACAGAATCATAATCCCCAGGTTCGGACAACACTCCCCTTGCTCCTCCATCGCCGCAGCTATAGGCCAACAGAGTAACTGTCTAGCTACAAACAGTTCACAAGCTTCATCTCCAGAACAGTAGCCATTACGGTCTCCGACTACAAAAACACTTACACCAACCGGCCAATACAATCAACAATTGATATTCGACCAATGAAACTAAAAAACGGCCTTGATATACCTACAATACTATTTTTTTTGCCGCGATATCCGCTCGACTTGTTTAGGCTTGACTATCCTCCGACCACTCCAGAATCGTCGATCACCATTCAATACCTTCGCTCTAAAATAAAATTCAGGCTCCGTCAATATTACGACAAATCTTAATGCCATCTCACCATTCATCTTTCCACACTGAATGTGGTCTCGCACATAGAACTCCACCGTCCCGAATACCGGCAGCACCTCACGAGAAGCCATTTCTATTAATCTATCAAAGAGCCAAATGACATTATTTTTTGTAAACAACAAAACCTCAATATAATACCTGCCACCTTCATCTTGCTTCAAGAAGATTGCGTGCCCAAGATATTGATCTCTCAATTCATGTTTTAGATTCCTAGCCAAGCCGTTTCGTAATCTTCGCATGGCATCATAAATCTGCACCGCCAATCCTTTGAATTGCAGTCGATATACATGCAAGCCTTCATGAGACATAACTATCGTACTTGTCAGTCGCAGCATGCTACTCTGAACTTTTTCCGCAGCTTTCCGCCAAGAATTGATCTCCCGCACAAGCTCCTTTGACTTTGCCTCCCGCTCAAGAGCTTTATCAAAATGGTCATACAAGGATCGGCGAGTCTCCTCGCAATCCTTTAACCTAGCCTTGCGATCCATTATAAGTTTCGGCACCGCAAGACGCCGGATATCTTTTGGATCATTTCCGTACACACCTTGGCTACCGGCCCATTCCAAAATGACATCCACACACAAACGAAAATATGGATGGCGACACTCCCGATGATGATTCACCGAAATCTTCACCACTTCATTGAGAATATCCTCAGAAAACACCAAGCCCACAAAATTCTCAAGGTCATAATTTCTCGAGTAATTCACCACATCATTCTCAACCTTAAAAATTGACCTCCTGCCTCTACGGTATTCAATTATCAGACCGGCAATCCATACCGATATTCCTTTGACAGTCCGAATAAATCGATCCGCATCTCTCCCCCAGAACTCCTCCACCTGCTCAATGCTCGGCTTTCCCAGCATCAGTTTATACTCCACTCCATTTAAAAACCCTCGCAAAAATCAATACTTCATTTCAGCAAATACCCAACGGGTACGTAGCCCTGCAAATTCTGCTCGGAGCACAGCAAAGTATCGAAAGAATTATTAGGTTAGCACGAAGTGGTAGCAGAGTTGGTAGCAGCAGCATCGTATACTTGGTTCTCAGTGGGCTTCTAGTTAGTTCTGATGAGCTATTTGTTAGTTCATCAGAGATATAAAGTTAGTTCCCAAGCTAGCAAACTCGTTGGGAAGCACCGCACCCGATGCTACTGTGGAACCCCATGTCTCCATCAGGACTGCATGCGGGATGCTTGATGCCCCTCGGGATCTAGCGAAGACTGATAGCAGCGAGACTGGACAATTCGGAAGAATATGCCTGAGGCACAAGAGCCACAATAACGAAGGATGTTCACGACCAAGCTCCAGTAATGACTGGTCGTCCATCACCCTCCAATTTAGGAAAGTAATAAGGTAGCAGAGAAGTAGTATAGCAATGGAGAAATGGAGAAGTAGCAGAGAAATAATAACTCAACAAGGCAGCATGATATAGCAGCTCCAACAGTACCGGCAAGAATGAGCTGACTCGAAGTCGCCAACATGTTCCCTTTGATTGACCACCAGAGAACCTGATAAGGACGCGATCATGCTGAACTCAACAATCGACATACCCGATATACTCAGAGTCAACCATACTCCAACATGGGATGTCATCGAGGTAGAGGATGTACCAACCATATGGGAAGTTGGAGAGTACAGCAAACTGTTCAAGAAGCTTGTGAGCTTCCTCGAAGCCGTACTCTATACTCAGGACAAGGCCTATGTAATTCAGGAACGACATGGTCGACGGTCAGTAAAGGAGTGCTCAAAGCTGGCAACCCACTTCCGTCACTTCGGTTATCTGCATAGCGTGCTCTTTGAGCACTATGTCTACACGCCGGATATTGAGCTATTCCGTCGCTGCCATATAACCCACCCTGGAATTGGAGCTTGCTTATTTACTAGTCCTCGACGGTATGTCGCTGACGGGCGCATGGAGGCCGAGGTATTCGATGAGTTCATTGCGTACCTACGCGATGAAGCCATCCGATTGGGAATCAAGAAAGAGCTCCACGACTGGCGGTACGGACAGACAAGCATACAGCGAGAGCTCATTAAGGCTTACCTTCGTACTATGCCGATCCGAACGACGAAGCTCCTGGCTGTCCGTTGTGAACTGCAATACAGGGAAGAGGCAGTTACTGAGGAAGATATTGTCTTTCGGGAGGCCTTCGGTACTCACATGGGCATCGAGCGCTCTCACATTCACGATAAATACAGGGCCGAATATCGAGGTCGAATCGACATCAAGGAGGCCATGAATCATCGGAAGCGCTTCTTCTCCAACCCTCATGGGAAAGATGCCGAACTCTTCAAATATCTCATTGGCTATGTCTGGAAGATCGAACAATCGACAGCCATTCATCACCATGTCCTGCTCATTTTCGATGGCCAGAGGGTTCGAGATGATATTCAACGCATCGAACACGTGTTCAATCGGTGGGAGGCGATAACCGGTGATGCCGGGTATGGTCACAGTACTCACTATCGGAAGAAAGTGCTGATCGATCAAGGTCGGTGGGACTTCGGAAACATTGACTGCCGAGATACCGCAGCGCTCGAGAGAATGATCGACAACGTTGCCGAGTACTTCACGAAGGACGGCCAACTTCTTCGTGTAAAACCCAGTCTCAAAGCACGCGCGCTGACGATGGGCCGTGCGATAAAAAAGCGTACTAAAGGGCCTGGGCGCCCTCGCTCGACTCCTTGCTGATCAGATACTGAGCCACTGCCAATGCCTCCAAGTGCTTTCATACGGACATTCTTGGTGGCCACACATGTGTCTCCGCCTGGCAGCTTTGACACCACGCATATAGCGCGTCGTACATCACCATGCCGTGTTCAAGCATTTCATGGTCGTCGGCGAAAACGTGAGACAGTCCCAATGAAATCGCATAGAGCCCGCTGGACTGCGGCGTCAGGTCCAGCCGTGATGTATCCGCGCCGCGCACGACTCCGGCCATTTGCTGCAGGGCCGGATCACCACCAAGGTTGTACTTGGCGAGGAAGGCATCGAAGCTGCAAAGCTCGCCCACATGCGTAAGTTCGACACCGGGGATGTCATAGGGAACTGCGCCACTCTCGTTGGCGATGCGCAGGACATCCCCGGCCTGCACGTACAAGAAGTCCGGTGTTTCGTCGATAAAGCGCGCGATCAGCCAAGGACAGGCGATACGATCGATCTTGGGGCGCTCCCGCGTAATCCATTGCATGACAGCCTCCGCTAGTTTGCGGGATGAACAGCTTGCTGCTGTAGGGCCGCCAGACGGTCGGCCACGTGTTTCCAGTGGATGTTCTGCATGAACGCGTCCACATAGGCCGCTGCCTTGGCGCCGTAGTCCATCTGGTAGGAGTGCTCGTACATATCGAGCGCCAGGATGGGTGTAGCACCTGCGAGCGTATGGGCGTGATCCGACGCCCACTGGTTGACGAGGCGCCGGTTGCGCGGCGAGTAGGTGAGCAATACCCATCCCGAGCCGCCGCCAAGCGCCTTGCCCATTGCCGTGAATTCGGCTTGCCAGCGTGCGAGCGAACCGAAATCGCGCTCGATAGCGGCCTTCAGATTGCCTTCCAGCGGCCCACCATCACCTAGGCTGTCGAAATAGACCTCATGCAAGATCATCGAGTTTGTGGCGAGCAGTTCCTCGCGCTTCAACCCATTGAGCACGAACACGGGCGAGGTCGCCGCATCCATGACAGCAAGCTCGGCCGCAATGGCGTTAAGTCGCTTTACCGCACCACCATAGTTGTTCTCGTAGTGACTGACGATCAGTTTCTCGGACAGGCCAGGCAGCCTGGCTGAATCGCATGAGAGCGGTGTCATCTGGTAAATCATGGCGTCTCCTGTGGCAAGTCAGTGATGCAGCAGCGGATAGGCCACGAGCCCGATCAAGGCAGCACCCGCAACGATCATGGGCTCGGACAGCTTCTTGAACTTCAGCAGCAGCGCAACGGTGACTAGCGCCAGCAGCACGGTGGGAATATCGACGATCGAGCGCTTGGCGAGCACGATGACCGCTCCTGTAATGGCACCGATGGCCGCTGCGGTAACGCCATCCACGAACGCCAGGATGCCCGGCAGCTTGCCGTACTTCTTGAAGTACGGCGCCGGCAGAATCGTGAAGAGGTAGCACGGCAGGAATGTCGCAGCCGCTGCCACGCAGGCGCCTGGCAGGCCCGCGACCAGATAGCCAATGAAGCCGACGGTGATGACGACCGGGCCAGGCGTGATCATTGCCACCGCCACGGCGTCGACAAACTGCTTGTCGTTCAACCAGTGGTGTTCCGTCACCACACCGCCGTACAAGAACGGCACGATGGCGAGCCCCGAACCGAAGACGAACGCGCCGGCTTTGGCAAAGAACACACCGATCTGCGAGAGCAGAGGCCAGTCCACAGTGCTCAGCAGGTTGCTCGCCGCCGGCAAGGGCATTGCGGCTATCGCATTCAGCTTGCCTTGACGCAGCCACTTGGGCGGCGCACGCCAAAACCAGACCAGCACGCCGGCCGCGAGAAACAACCAGGCCACCTCCGACTCCGTAATGACCGTCACTGCGGTGAGAACCAGGTAGATGAACCACAGCAGTTTGTCTTTGCCCACGCTCTTCTTGGTCAGCTTGTAGGCACTGATCGCGATGATGCCGATGACGGCCGCACCCACGCCATAGAACACCGACTGCATCCACGTCAGCCCACCGAAGCGCACGTACGCCCAGCCGAGCGCCAGCACTATCAGGAAGGATGGCAACACAAAGGCGATCCCGACGAGCGTGGCACCCAGGATGCGGTAGTGCACATAGCCAAGATAGATCGCCAACTGGGCCGCCAGCGGCCCTGGCGCCAGTTGTGCCAGCGCGATGCCCTCCTTATAGTCGGCATCGGTGATCCACTGCCGCGCATCGACCAGGTCACGGTGCATGTAGCCGGCGAGGGCCACCGGGCCGCCAAAGCCCAAGGTGCCAAGCCGCAGGAAGTAAAGCACCAGTTGCCGTAGCGTGTATCCGGGGCGCTTCTGAGTTGACTGCGCCGAGGAGGTATCGGTTGGTTGGGGCGAGTTCATCGTCAGCCTTGAAGGGTGAGCCTGATTGGTGGAAAGTGGTTAGCGCCTGCGGCTGCTGGAGAAATGCGCATGGAGCGAATCGAGGACATGGCTCATCTCGCCCAGCAGGGCATCGTCATCGGGCAGCCTCTCGCGGGCACCGGTCAGTACGGCCTCAAAGCCGCTCGCTTCCGCGACGGGCGTGCCGCCGATGTCGAGTACATGAATCATCTGGCCGAGGCGCGTCAGTCCTTTGTCCTCGTCGAGCCCAAAGCTGGCGAGCAGCACCTCAAAAGAAACGCGGTCGCCGACATGCGTGAAGGTTGCGCCGTCGAAATCGAATCCCAGCGCGTCGTCCGGGCATTGGCGAACGTCGTCGAGCCAGAGAAACGTGGCATGGGGGTCGATGAAGCGCCGGATCAGCCAGGCACATGCGATCCGGTCCACCCAGAGGTGCCGGCGGGTTGCCCAGCGCCTTCCCTGATATTGGCTGGGATCGCGTCGCGGAATTCTGCCGGCTACCTCGTGCGGTTCGCCCGGCGACAGCAGGATATCGACGGCCGCGTTGAAGTCGCGCCATTGCGCTTCCGCTCGCGCCGACGCGTCGTTGGGGAAAAAATCGATATGCCGGATCGCGTCGAATCCCCGGCCGTGACGGCGCACCAGGCGCAGCAGTTCCGCTTCGTCCGCGTCGCCCAACGTTGCGCGCGCGCCGGAGAGTTCGGCCGTCCAGGCCGCATACTCGGCAGACCGGTCGAACAATGCGCGATACTCGGCATCTTCCTGTGCATCTTTCGTCTGGACCGAGAGGATCCAGACTTTGCCGTCCTCGCTGGTCGCGTCCTCGGCCATCTTTTCGAGCTGGCCGCGCAATCCCGGCTGATCGGGCAAAAGATAGGCGCCATCGCGCAGTGGTGCGCCGCCGAGCGACTTGATGCCGCGCCACAGTCGCATGCGCGGAGTAGCGGACGATGTCGGCAGGCTGACGATCAGCAGCAGCCAGGTGGCCCGGGGGCTCGATTGGAGAGGAATCATGCGCCAAGCGTAGCCGTCCGTAGCCTTGTCTTCAATGTTGTAGAGACCTCTACAATCTCGAAAATTGGATACAGGTGCGAGGGTGTTTGCTGTCGCGCGCCGTATTAGCTAGGTCAAGGGTATGGAGATGAGCAATGGCTGACGTCGACGAATGGCTTAATAGCGCCTCAAAAATCACATTTGAGGCATCTTCCGGCACGCGCGTCGCAGCCATTCAGCAGCGCATCGCAGCAGAGCCGACGCAGGAAGTACTCGTGGCGCGCCACGATGTGTGGCGCGCTGTCCTGTGCGCTGCCGTTGCGGCGCTGGTGGCCTATGCGGCAATGGACCGGGTAGCGACGAGCCTGATGGTCAAGACAGCGCCGACATGGGTCGCCACGCCTTCTGCCGCGTCGCCGTTCGGCTTGCTGATAGGCGAATGATGACGCCGCGAACTCGACGTCTATCCATTTCCACGCTGGTTGGAGCGCTGGTCGGCATCTCTGTGGCCATCGCAGGTGTCTATGCCACGCGTTCCGCGCATGACCGACATACCGACTTGCATGAAATGCTGCACGAAGCTGTGCCGCTCGACGCCAATGAGCGCGAAATTCTGGAGCTGAAAGAAGAGGCATTTGCGCAGCGCCGGCGGGAAATCGAGATGCGGTTGCGGGCTGCGAACGGCAAGCTGGCGGACGCCATTGCCAGAAATCCGAACTGGTCGCCCGAGGTGGAGGCCGCGATCCAAGAGGTCGAGCGCGCAGCCGGCGACCTGCAGCGCGCCACGTTGGTCCACGTGTTTGAAATGCGTGCAGGCCTCAAGCCCGAGCATCGGCCTGCATACGACCACGTCCTTGTCGATGCGCTTCGCCGTGGATCGCAGTGAATCTGGACGACGCGGACAGGCTGCTCGCCCGACAGGCGGCTGACGGCAACCAGCGCGCATTCGGCCAGCTCGTGGAACGACATGGCATCGCCCTGGCCCAGGCTGCGCGCAGTTTCGGCGTTCCCGAAACCGACATTGACGACGTCGTGCAGGATACCTTTGTCGCCGCATGGCACGCGCTTGATGATTTCGATCCGGACAGGCCATTCCGCGCCTGGCTTTTCCGTATTGGGCTGAACAAGATGCGGGACCTGTATCGCTTCCGGCGCGTCAGGCAATTTCTTTTTGGTGCCGAGGACCTTGGCGAAATGGAGCTAGCAGGCGGCGTCGCCAATGAAGAGCCCGGCCCGGAACAGCGCGTGGCGGCTCGCCGGGATCTGGCGCGTGTGATCAGGACCCTGGACAAGCTGGACAGGAGCTCGCGCGAAGCCATCGTGCTGACGGCCATTGTAGGGATGTCCCAGCCGGAGGCGGCAGCCGTGCTGGGGATGAGCGCGAAGGCCGTCGAAGGGCGAATCGCGCGCGCGCGGGCCAAACTTGCCGCCGTGCTCGAAACCGTCTTGGAAAAATAAAACTGGAACTCGCCGAGGGGAAGCACCGACCTGCCTCGTATAGAGAGGGATAGCCGTCAACCGTCTCTCCTTTCGATGAAACAGGTGAACCTTTCGTTGCTTTGTCGACCTCGCTACATCGGCGCCGCAGTGTGGCTCGTGCCCGCAGCGTTGAGCCATGCCGCCGAGGCGCCTCCCTATTCGAATTTGTTGCAGCAATCGCTGGCACTTGCCCCGGCAATGGTTGCGCAGGCCGCCGATGTTCGAGCTGCCGGCGCAGATGCTGCCCAAGCGCGGGCGTGGCTCAATCCGCGGGTCGATACCGTGCTCGAGAACCTAGGCGCCCCGGCCAGCGATGGCGTGAGTCAGCGCCAGAACACCTACTCGATCACGCAGCCCTTTGAAATCGGGGGCAAGCGGGGAGCCCGCGTCGCGGTCGGCGAGCGCAACTTTGCCGCCGCACAGGCGCGGGAGCGGCAGGCGCAGGTAGCCTATGCCGCGGAACTCGCCGTCGCTTACGCAACGGCGGAAGCCATGCTGGGTCGCCAAGCGCTGGCAACCGAGAACCTGGCGCGCGCCAATGAGGAACTGGCAGCCGCGCGCGCCCTAGTCGATTCCGGGAAGGAGGCCAGCTTGCGCAGCGCGCAGGCAAAGGCCAGCGTGGCAGCGGCGCAGGCCACCGAGGCCGCAGCCATCAACGACGCCACGCAGGCTCTGGCAAGGTTGTCCGCGATGTCTGGCGCCGCTGAGCCCTACACCGCCCTTGCCAGTTCATTGCTGACCGCACTGCCAGCCATCCCGGGCGCATCCATGACGATCGGCGAGTCGCCGTCGGTGCGGGCCGCCGAAGCAGAACGCAGTGCGCTGGACGCACAGGTGGATGTCGAAAGACGGCGCTGGATTCCCGACGTCGGGGTCAGCGCTGGCATACGGCGTTACGGCTGGACCAATGCCAGTGGCTACGTGGTAGGTGTCACGGCCTCCATTCCGTTGTTCGACCAGAACCGCAACGGCATCAACGCCGCCGTCGAGCGAGTTGCGGCCGCCCAGGCGCGGCTGGACAGCGTCCGGCTGGAAGCCAATGCCGCGCGTCAGTCCGCCGTATCCCAGGTGGCCACAACGGAAAAGCAGCTCGTCGCGGCCAGCGAAGGAGAACAGGCCGCTGCACAAGCCTATCGCATGGGGCGCATTGGCTATGAATCAGGCAAGACGCCGCTAATGGAACTGCTGGCCGTGCGCCGTGCATTGGTCGAAGCCCGGCAACTGACGATCGACGCGCGCCTGGCGCGCGTGCGCGCTCTGGCGGCGCTGGCTCAGGTGGACGGCCGCCTGGCATTTGAGGAATCACGATGATGAAAAACGAGCGCCGGTCTGTGAACTGGCCGATGGTTGCGGGGGCGGCCGCAGTGGCGGCGGCTGTGGGTTTCGGTGCAGCGCGCCTGTCGGGATCGGAGAAGTCCTCCGCATCCTCGCTGGCAGCAGAAGTACAGAAGCCGGAAGCCGCCGCGAAGAAGCCCAGTGAACAGGAGGTCAAGATACCTGCCGCCTACCTTGCGGCCGCCAACATCGCCGTGGAGCCGGTGGCGAGCGCGGCAGTCGGCACGGAAATCCTGGCGCCGGCCACGGTGACAGCCGTGCCAGGCAGCGAAGCGGCCATCGCGTCGCGCGCCGCCGGCGCGGTGCAGCGCATCCAGCGCCGGCTCGGCGATGTCGTGCACGCGGGCGACGTGCTGGCCGTGGTCGATAGCCCCGACGCGGCTGCTATGGCGGCCGAGCGCAAGGTCGCGCAGGCCAAGGCCGATCTGGCGCGCAAGACCTACGAGCGCGAGGTGACGCTGTTCCAGCAAGGCGTCACGCCGCGCCAGGAAATGGAAGCGGCAAAGGCCGCGCTCGATGTCGCCCAAGCCGAGGCGCTGCGTGCTGCGACGGTGGCCCAGTCCGCGCATCTGTCCAGCGACGGGCGCTCGGTGGCGGTCGTGAGCCCGATTGCGGGCAAGATCACGGCGCAATCCGTGACGCTCGGCGCCTTCGTGGCCCCCCAGGCGGAGCTCTTCCGTGTGGCCGGAGCCGGCGCCGTGCAGGTGGAGGCCGCCGTGACCGCCGCCGACACGAGCCGCATTGCCGCTGGCAGCGACGCCACGATCCTGCTAGCCAACGGCTCGCCGCTACCAGCGCGCGTACAGGCCGTCACGCCGACGGCAACAGGCGCCGCGCGCGCCGCGACCGTGGTCGTGGAGCCGGTGCGGCCGACCGATCGCCTCGTCGTGGGCGAAGGTGTGCAAGTGCGCCTGCGCACGGCGGCGAGCGAGGCCGCGTCCCTTTCGGTGCCAGAAGACGCCGTACAGAACCTCGATGGCCGTGACGTCCTGTTCGTTCGCACGCAGGACGGCTTCCGCCCAAGGGCCGTGCTGGTTGGGACCCGTAGCGGCGGCGCGGCACAGATCCTCTCCGGCGTGCGGGCTGGTGAACAGGTGGCCACCCGCAACGCCTTCCTGGTCAAGGCGGAAATGAACAAGGGCGGCGGGGACGAGGAATGATCGAAGGTATCCTCAGCGGCTCGGTCCGCTATCGCTGGCTGGTGCTGTTCATGACGGCGGTCGTCGCGATGATCGGCGCCTGGCAACTCAACCTGCTGCCGATCGACGTCACGCCTGACATCACCAACAAGCAGGTCCAGATCAACACCGTGGTGCCGACGATGAGCCCGGTGGAAGTGGAGAAGCGCGTCACGTATCCGATCGAGACCGCGATCGCCGGCCTGAACGGTGTAGAGAGCACGCGGTCGATGTCCCGCAACGGCTTCAGCCAGGTGACTGTGATCTTCAAGGAAAGCGCGAACCTGTACTTCATGCGTCAGCAGGTATCGGAGCGGCTGGCGCAGGCGCGTCCGAACCTGCCGGAGAACGTCGAGCCGCAGATGGGACCCGTGTCGACCGGGCTTGGCGAGGTCTTCCACTACAGCGTCGAATACCAGCATCCGGACGGCACAGGCGCTCCCGTCAAGGACGGCGAGCCCGGCTGGCAGGGCGACGGCAGCTTTCTCACCGAGCGTGGCGAGCGTCTGGACGATCGCGTCTCCAGGCTGGCCTATCTGCGCACGGTGCAGGACTGGATTATCCGGCCGCAATTGCGCACGACGCCTGGCGTGGCCGACGTCGACTCGCTCGGCGGTTACGTCAAGCAGTTCGTCGTAGAACCCGACGCGGCAAAGATGGCCGCCTACGGCATCTCCTACGGGGAACTCGCCCGGGCACTTGAGGATGCCAACCTATCGGTCGGCGCGAATTTCATCCGGCGCTCGGGGGAATCGTATCTGGTACGCGCCGATGCCCGGATCAAGTCCGTCGACGAAATTTCCCGGGCGGTAATTGCCCAGCGCCAAAACGTGCCGATCACAGTGGCGCAGGTCGCTGCCGTCAAGATCGGCGGGGAATTGCGGTCCGGTGCCGCCAGCCGCAACGGCAACGAAACGGTGGTGGGCAGTGCGCTGATGCTCGTCGGCGCAAACAGCCGCACGGTGGCACAAGCCGTAGGCGACAAGCTCGAACAGATCTCGAAGACGCTGCCGCCGGGCGTGGTGATCGTTCCCACGCTCAATCGCTCCCAATTGGTAATTGCGACCATCGAGACGGTGGCGAAGAACCTGGTGGAAGGGGCGCTACTGGTGGCAGCGATCCTGTTCGCCCTGCTGGGCAACTGGCGCGCGGCGGCCATCGCGGCCCTGGTTATTCCGCTCTCCCTGCTGGTCAGTGCGATCGGCATGAACCAGTTCAACATCTCCGGCAACCTGATGAGCCTGGGGGCGCTGGACTTCGGCTTGATCATTGACGGCGCGGTCATCATCGTGGAGAACTCGCTCAGGCGGCTGGCCGAACGGCAGCGCCACGAGGGACGCCTGCTCACGCTCCATGAGCGGCTGGAGGAAGTCATCCAGTCGTCCCGCGAAATGGTCCGTCCGACGGTGTACGGGCAACTCGTGATCTTCATGGTCTTCCTGCCATGCCTGACCTTCCAGGGGGTGGAAGGCAAGATGTTTTCGCCGATGGTGATCACGCTGATGCTGGCGCTCGCGTCTGCCTTCGTGCTGTCACTGACCTTCGTGCCGGCCATGGTGGCGGTGCTGCTGCGCAAGAAGGTCTCCGAGAACGAGGTGCGCGTCATCGTTGTGACCAAGCGGCGCTATCGGCCCTGGCTGGAGCATGCGGTAGCTCGTCCGATGCCGTTCATTGGCGCCGGCGTCGCGACGCTGGCGATCGCGGCGGTGGCATTCACGTTCGTCGGGCGCGAATTCATGCCGACGCTCGACGAGCAGAATCTGAATCTGTCGTCGGTGCGCATCCCGTCGACGTCGATTGACCAGTCGGTCGCCATCGATCTGCCGCTCGAGCGCGCCGTGCTGTCGCTGCCGGAAGTCAAGACCGTGTACTCCAAGGCGGGGACGGCCAGCCTGGCGGCCGACCCCATGCCGCCGAACGCCTCGGACAACTACATCATCCTGAAACCGAAGAGCGAGTGGCCGAAAGGCGTGACGACCAAGGAACAGGTCATCGAGCGTATCCGCGAGAAGACCGCGCCGATGGTCGGCAACAACTACGACGTGACGCAGCCGATCGAGATGCGGTTTAACGAACTGATCGGCGGAGTGCGTAGCGACGTCGCCGTGAAAATCTACGGTGAAAACCTGGATGAACTGGCGGCCACGGCTCAGCGCATCGCCGGCGTGTTGAAGAAAACCCCGGGCGCCACGGACGTTCGCGTGCCACTGACCAGCGGATTTCCGACGTTCGACATCGTCTTTGACCGCGCCGCGATCGCCCGGTATGGCCTGACGGTCAAGGAGGTGGCTGATACCCTTTCCGCAGCCATGGCAGGTCGGGCGTCCGGACAGATCTTCGATGGCGACCGTCGCTTCGACATCGTGATCCGCCTGCCGGGCGACCAACGCGAAAATCTCGATGTCCTTGGCGCGCTTCCCGTCATGCTGCCTGTGACCGACGGTCAGGCTCGCGCTTCCGTGCCGCTGCGCCAACTGGTGCAATTCCGGTTCACGCAGGGTCTCAACGAGGTCAGTCGCGACAACGGCAAGCGCCGCGTGTACGTGGAAGCCAATGTAGGCGGCCGGGATCTCGGCAGCTTCGTTGACGATGCCGCGGAGCGCATCGCCAAGGAAGTCAAACTGCCCCCGGGCATGTATATCGAATGGGGCGGCCAATTCCAGAACCTTCAGGCGGCTACCAAGCGCCTGGCCATCATTGTGCCCCTGTGCTTCATCCTGATCGCCGCGACGCTGTATATGGCAATCGGCAGCGCCGCGCTGACGGCAACCGTGCTGACGGCGGTACCCCTGGCATTGGCTGGCGGCGTCTTCGCGCTGCTACTGCGCGGGATCCCGTTCTCGATCTCGGCGGCAGTTGGCTTCATTGCGGTGTCCGGCGTGGCGGTGCTGAACGGACTGGTACTGATCTCCGCCATCCGCAAACGTCTGGAAGACGGCATGATGCCTGACACGGCCGTGATCGAGGGCGCGATGGAGCGCGTCAGGCCGGTGTTGATGACTGCGTTGGTGGCTTCGCTGGGCTTTGTGCCGATGGCAATTGCAACGGGCACGGGTGCCGAAGTCCAGAAGCCGTTGGCGACGGTCGTCATCGGTGGCTTGATCACGGCGACCGTGCTGACATTGTTTGTCCTGCCCGCCCTGTGCGGTATCGTTTTGCGCCGGCAACCGCAGGTCATCTCAGGTGGCCGCGATCTGATCGAAGCGTAGTGATCGTTATGAAGCGTCGGAGACGTCATGCTTGAAGTACTGGGAAATCGCACATACAGGCACTTGTTTGCCGCGCAGGTGATTGCATTGGTCGGGACCGGGCTCGCAACCGTTGCCCTTGGGTTGCTGGCCTACGACCTCGCCGGAGCAAACGCCGGAAGCGTCCTCGGCACGGCGCTCGCCATCAAGATGGTCGCCTATGTCGGCATCGCACCGGTGGTGGGCGCCTTCGCCAACCGGCTACCGCGCCGGGCATTCCTGGTGGCAATGGATTTGGTGCGAGCCGCAGTGGCCATCTCGTTGCCGTTCGTGACACAAGTCTGGGAGATTTACGTGCTGATCTTCCTGCTGCAATCTGCCTCGGCAGCGTTCACGCCAACTTTCCAGGCGACGATACCAGACGTGTTGCCGGAGGAGAAGGACTACACCCGGGCACTATCGTTGTCGCGTCTGGCCTATGACATGGAGAGCCTGGCGAGTCCCGCGCTCGCTGCCGCGCTGCTCTCAGTCATCAGCTTTCACTGGCTGTTTGGTGGCACGGTCATTGGCTTCCTTTGCTCAGCCGCACTCGTGGTATCGGTACGCCTGCCGCAGTCCCGCGCCGTGGACCGTACCGGCAGCATCTACGCGAAGACCTTCCGCGGGATTTCCATCTATCTGCGCACCCCGCGTCTGCGAGGATTGCTCGCGCTGAACCTTGCCGCGGCAGCCGCCAGTTCGATGGTGATCGTCAACACGGTAGTCTACGTGCAGAGCAAACTACAGCGGCCGGCATCGGACGTTCCGTTCGGACTGGCGGCATTCGGATGCGGCTCGATGCTGGTTGCACTGATATTGCCGCGGTTCCTCAATGAGCGTCCAGACCGGCCCCCAATGCTGACCGGGGCGTTCATCATGACCCTTGGCCTTGCGTTCGGCGTGGTGCTGACCAGCTTTGCGCCGGCGGTCGAATGGCCCGAATTTCTTCTGACATGGTTTGTGATCGGCGTTGGCTACTCGATGACACAGACACCGAGCGGGCGCCTGCTCAGGCGATCTGCCGCCTCGCCCGATCGCCCCGCAGTATTTGCCGCCCAGTTCTCGCTGTCGCACGCCTGCTGGTTGATCGCCTATCCGCTGGCTGGCCAGATCGGTGCCGGGTATGGGATGACTGCGGCGTTCGCGGTGTTGGCGGGTCTCTCACTGATTGGCGTCCTTTGCGCATGGCGGCTATGGCCTGCCGATGATCCCGATATGCTCGAGCACGAGCACCCTGATGGCGACGAATTGGATGGACATCTGGAAGAGGGAGAGAGGACGGGGCAACGCAGGCATCGCCACGCTTTCACGATTGATGACCTTCACGGGGAATGGCCCGGCAAGTGGTGATCTGCGTCGCCCGTTCACTGGTGGTCTGACGAGCAAGATTGAGACGTCCGATCAATCTCAGTTCGGCCGTTCGACTCATGGCCGCCGGGCACTGTTCTTCGCTGGAAGTTGCCGGTCGTCTTTACCGGACAAGCGGCCGTCTCCGACCTGCCGCAGTCCGTCGCCCTACTCCGTTGGCGAATCCGTTGATCGCATTTCCCCCTGATCGACAAAGGCAAGGGCGGAGCGGTAGATCGAACCAGCCCGTTTTGCGCCCTGAGACGTCATGCTGATAGGATGCAGGGAACCGGGGTTCACACCTTGCTGTGCCGCAGGCGCAGCGCATTGCCGACCACCGAAGCCGAACTCAGGCTCATCGCCAGCGCGGCGATCAGCGGCGACAGCAGCCAGCCGGTAAACGGGTACAGCACCCCAGCAGCAACCGGGATGCCCAGGCCGTTGTAGAGAAAGGCGAACACCAGATTCTCCTTCATGTTGCGCACCGTCCCCACCGACAGCCCGCGCGCGGTGGCAATGCCGCGCAGGTCACCCTTGACCAGCGTGATCTGGGCGCTGTTCATCGCCACGTCGGTGCCAGTACCCATGGCGATGCCGACGTCAGCCTTGGCGAGCGCCGGGGCGTCATTGATGCCGTCGCCAGCCATGGCGACCACACGACCTTCCTTCTGCAGGCGCTCGATCAGCGTCAGCTTGTCGACCGGCTTCACTTCGCCGTGGACCTCGTCGATGCCCAGGCGGGCCCCCACCGACTTCGCGGTCGTCAGGCCGTCGCCAGTCGCCATGATCACCCGCAGGCCAGCCGCCTTGAGGGTCGCCAGCGCCTCCGGCGTACTCGCCTTCACTGGGTCGGAGACTGCCAGCAGGCCGGCAAGGCGTCCGCCCACCGCCAGGTACATCACGCTAGCCCCTTCCCTGCGCAGAGATTCGGCCTGCTGCGCGCGTGAATCGACGGCGACACCGACCTGCGCCATGAGGACGGTGTTACCAAGCGCGAGAGGCTGCCCTTCCACTTGTCCGCGCACACCGATGCCAGAACCGGACTCGAAGTTCTCCGGCTTGCTCAGTGCGAGGCCCTGGGCGCGCGCGGCCTGCACGATCGCATCGGCCAGCGGGTGCTCGCTGCCCTGGTCCAGGCTGGCCGCCAGGCGCAGCACCTCCGCGGAAGTGAAGCCGTCCGCCGGGACCACCTGATCGAAGGCAGGGCGGCCTTCGGTCAGCGTGCCGGTCTTGTCGATGACCAGGGTATCGACCCGGCGCAGGTTCTCGATCGCGGCGGCATCGCGGAACAGCACGCCCTGGGTCGCACCGCGCCCGGTGGCGACCATGATCGACATCGGCGTTGCCAGCCCCAGCGCGCAGGGGCAGGCGATGATCAGCACCGACACGGCGTTGATCAGACCGAACACCCAGGACGGCTGCGGGCCGAACAAACCCCAGATGAAGAAGGTAGCGATGGCGATGGCGACGACCACCATCACGAAGTAGCCGGCGACCACATCTGCCATGCGCTGCATGGGCGCCTTGGACCGCTGGGCCTGAGCCACCATCTGCACGATCTGCGAGAGCACGGTCTCCGAGCCGATGCGCTCGGAGCGAATGACGAGCGCGCCGCTGGTATTGAGCGTGGCGCCGATGACCTTGTCACCCTCGCGCTTGCTCACCGGCAGGGGTTCGCCGGTCAGCATGGACTCGTCCACCGAGCTTGCACCCTCGACCACCGCGCCATCGACGGGCACTTTCTCGCCGGGCCGCACGCGCAGGAGGTCGCCGACGTGCACGTGGGTCAGCGGCACATCCTCCTCACTACCGTCGGCGCCGATGCGGCGCGCGGTCTTGGGAGCCAGCCCCAGCAGCGACTTGATCGCCGCCGAGGTCTGCGAGCGCGCCTTGAGTTCGAGAACCTGCCCGAGCAGCGTCAGCGAGATGATGACCCCCGCGGCCTCGAAGTAAACGCCGACCCGACCCATCGAGATGAACGACGCCGGAAAGATCCCTGGCGCGACGGTGGCAACGACGCTGTAAACGAAGGCAGCGCCCGTGCCCAGGCCGATCAGCGTCCACATGTTCGGGCTGCGGTTGAGCACGGACTGCCAGCCGCGCGAGAAAAACGGCCAGCCGGCCCACAGCACGATCGGCAGCGACAGCACCAGTTCCATCCAGCTCTGCGTGGCCATGTCCATCAGATGCAGACGTTCGCCGAACATCGCCAGTGCCAGCACCACCAAGGTCAGCGGCAGCGTCCACCAGAAGCGCCGGGAGAAATCGCGCAGCTCTGGGTTGTCGTCCTCCAGGTCCGGCAGCAGCGGCTCGAGGGTCATGCCGCAGATAGGGCAATTGCCGGGGTGATCCTGGCGGATCTGCGGGTGCATCGGGCAGGTGTAAATTGTGCCTGGAGCCGCAGGCTTCGGCGGTTGCGCCGAGTCCGCTACTACCGGGGCTGCTTGCGGTGCGTGCCCATGGTCCTGCCCATGGCGGTGATGGCCCGCCGTGCTGCCGCTGGTGCCGGGGGCTCCGGCATGCGTCTGCCCTGCCGGGACGGGTTGAAGCGTCATGCCGCATTTCGGGCAGGCGCCAGGATGATCCTGCCGGACTTCGGGGTGCATCGGACAGGTGTAGATCACGCCCGTCGGCGTTGCGCCCGACCGACCCTCGGCTGCGGGTGCGCCTGTGTGGCCGCAATACACATGCGCTCCGGGAACCATGTTGCCCGACGGCAGTGTCCCCTGTGCGGGAAGATCCCGTTCGGGTGTTTTTCCCGGGGGCTGGCTCATGACGGTTTCTCCGAGTTCTCTTGGATGGGTATATCGGCTTCGACCTGGTGGACGAAACTGTGTTCTGATTCCACACGGGAGGTACCGAGCGGATTATCCGCAGCAGCAACGCCCGCGGCCGGCGCCGGGCGCTTTGCTGGCCCCGGCGCCACTGGCTTGCGCCGGGTAGCCGGCCTGTTTCAGCGCCGACACCAGCGGATCGATGCCTTCGGCAAGATCGCCATGGACACGAACACGGCCTGCGCCCAGGTCAACCTCCACCTCTCGCACGCCCGGCAGAGGTTTGAGTGCTTCAGTGACGTGTTTGACGCAGGCGCCGCAGGACATGCCCTGGACGTCAAGATCGATGGTGGTCATGGTCGTGATCTCCAGATGGATTGGCGCCAATGGATCGGGCGCATCAGGTTGCGGCGGACCGCCGCCACCGGGGGAAAAAACGCGGCGTGGCTTGCGTATAGCGCTCGAACTCCGCCCCGAATCGGGCTCGCATCTCGGCTTCCTCATTCACCGCCAGACGGCCGTACATGATCAGCAGGATCGGGAACATCAGCAACGTGAGCAGCGTCGGCCATTGCAGCAGGAAGCCCAGCAGGATAAGCACGAACGCCACATACTGGGGGTGACGGACGCGGGCGTAGGGGCCTGCCGTGGCCAAGGTGCCCCGGCGCTGCGCGTGATAAAGCACCTGCCAGGATCTGGACAGCAGATAGAAGCCGTAGGCGAGCAAGACGTAGCTGGCGATGTGCAGCACGCCGAAATGCGGGTCGCCCTTCTCACCCAGCAAGGTCCACCACAGATGGCCGGCGTCGTGGGAAAGAAGGTCGAGGCCGGGATAGCGGGTCTGCAGCCAGCCCGAGAGCAGATAGATGGTCAGCGGAAACCCATACATCTCGACGAACAGCGCGACGATGAAAGCGGCAAACGCGCCGAAGGTCCGCCAGTCGCGCGCCGTCGCCGGTTTGAAGAAGCTGAAGGCGAACAGGATGAAGATGGCCGAGTTGAAGAACACCAGCAGCCACAGGCCGTAGGCGGGTTGATCGTGGCTCATGGCTGGTCTCCGCGTTGATCGCGTGCGTTGATGTCGGAGCCGGCGCCTGGATTCGGTGTTTGGGTCGGCGTGCCCGGCGTCGTATCAGGCGGTGTGCGGGAGGAATGGTCATGCCCGCCGTGGCCATGGCCGTGGTGCATGAAGATGTGCATCAACGGGCAAGCCGCGAGCAACAGGAAGGGCAGGAACCCGACCACATGGGCGGCGTGTTCCTTGAGCAGGAAGTAGCCCGCAATCGCGCCAAGAACGAGCAGGCCGATCCCGTATCGGGAGCGCCAGAAACGTGGAGGCGATTCGTTGTGACGGTGATGTTCGTTCATGATGAACCTTCCTTCAAAAGGGTCGGCCCAGCGAGCGCCGACCATGCCTGTCGAAATCAATAGGGTCTCGTGTTGCCGGGTGGACTCAAGGTGCCCAGCCAGGCCACTGCCAGCAGGATCAGCGTCATGGCCGTCGCCTCAATCGCCAGGCTCTTGCACAAGGCACGCTTGGCGCAAGCGATCTCGGTGGAACTTCTTGCCCGCTCCAACAGCGGCCCCAACCGAAAACGATTTGCCGCGGCCAGCGCGAGCATGGTGCCGAACAGGCCCAGCTTCACCAGCAGCAAGATACCGTAAAGGCTGGATGCCATGCCCTGAAGGCTCGGGCCGACGATAAGCAGATAGTTCACGACGCCGGTGACGATCAGCACCGCGACGATGAGCGTGCCGGCCGCCGAAAACCCTGTCACGGCCTGGCGCAAGAGCAACAGATGCCGGTAGGCATCGCCCTGGACCGGGCGCAGCAGCAACAGCAGAAAGGCGGCCAGTGCACCGAGCCAGGCGCCAGCACCGAGCAGGTGCAAGGTGTCGGCCGCGAGATGGATACCGCCGCGTGTGCCGGTATCCATCGCTCCATGTCCCGACCAGACCAGCGTGGACAGCCCAACCGCTGCTAACAACGAGGCGAGCGCCAGGCTCGCCGTGGGCGACCGTCCGTAGAAGCCGGCGCAAAACAGGATGCCCACGAGCGTCGCTATCTTGACCACCCACGCGATACCGACGTTGGTGCCGGTGATGATCATGCCGAACACATGGCGTTCAAGTTCGCCAAACTCCGCCACTCCGCTCATGGTCACCGCAAGCATCAGCATGCCGACGCCCGACACCAGCAGACCAACGCCCGCGAGCCAGGAGAACAGCCTTCGAAAACCGAAAGCTGCATGGGCGTCGGCCGCGTTACCCTTCACGCCGTACAGGCCGAACAGCGGCAGCCCGAACAGCAGCATCAGATCGGTGTAGCTGACGAAGCGGACAATGATGTTGCCCCAACCCTCCATGGCTCACTTCACCTTGAAGGAGAAGTCGCCCGTCACGGGATGGGTATCGGCCGACACGGCGCGCCACTCCACGCGGTAGTCCCCCGACATCGGCGGCTTGGCAGGTGTGATCACCATGGTCTTGCCGTCCTCGCCACCGGATACCTTGACGTCCACCGGCATGGGACTGTGGGACATTCCCGGCATGCCGGTCATGACCAGCTTGGCGCCGGAGAACTGAGTGGTCAGCGTTTCGGAAAAATGCAGTTCGATCTTCGCCGGAGCCGCCACTTCAGCGTTCGCTTGCGGATCGGAGGTCAGTAGCCTTGGATGGGCCTGCGCGGCGACGCTGAACAGCAGAATGCTGGTGGCAGCGGCAATGGGGAGGAGAAATTTGCGAATCGAGAACATGGTCATTCCTCTGTTGGGTGGTCGGTGGTTGAAAAACGGTTGTCTGTCCAGACGGTGATCGGCAGGACGAGCCTGGGCGCCAGCCCCCTAGAACCAGAAACGTACACCCGCGACCCAGCGAATCTCCTGCGCGCGTTCGCCCGAAGCGCGCACGAAGCCAGCGGTCTTGCCGAAACTGCCGCTGCTCTCCACGCCGATGTAGGGGGCGAACTGCCGGCTGAACTCGTAGCGCAGGCGAAGCCCGACCGTGGCGTTCGACAGGCCGCTACCAATGTCCCGCTCCGGGTCGCTCTTGCCGTAGAACTGCGCCTCGGCGCGCGGCTGCAGAATGAGCTTCTGGGTCAGAAGCAGGTCGTAGCTCGCGGCCAGCCTCAGCGCGGTCCTGCCGCCATTGCCGACATAGCCCGTCGCTTCGACATCGAACCAGTATGGCGCCAGCCCCTGGACCCCGAAGGCAAGCCATCCACGATCGGGGCCAGTGCCCGTGTCATAGCGCAGGCCCAACTGGGTGTCCCAGTACGGCGTGATGGCGTGCCCCCACAGCAATTCGGTGCGGGCGTCCTGGAGCTTGCCGCGGGCCACCTCGCCTTCGGCCTTGAGGACTGCCTTGTCGAAGTCGTAGCCGAACCAGCCTTGCAGGTCGTAGGCGATGGCGTTACCGCCATGGTTCGCATAGGAGCGTTCCAGCCGATCGACCAGCAGCGCACCGAAGCTATGCCCATCGGCAAGACTCAGGGCGGGAACGCCGGGAACCGCATACGCGCCCGCGCCGCGGATCAGGCCATCGGAATAGGCATTGGGATCACGCGCGTCGGCGGGCGCGGAGCCGCCTTGCATCTGCATGTCGCCATGGTCCATGAGCGGCGTGGAAACCGGTGTGGCAAGCGCTGTAGCGGGCGCTGGGGGCGCACTATGGCCGGCATGAGGATCGGCTTGGGCCGCGCCCGGCGAAGCCGCTGGCGGGGGCGGCGTGGCCGCCGCACCATGGTGCGCTGAATGGTCGTCTTCCTGACCAGCCTGTGACTGCGCCAGCACGGGGTTCGCCATCGTGACAATCAGTGCCAGGGTCAATGCGTGGAGGTGTGTCGTTTTCATCGTTTGTGCACTTCTCTTCAAGCGGCGCTCAAGACACCACGACCTCGCGGAACATGCCCGCATCCATGTGAAGCATCAGGTGGCAGTGCCAGGCCCAGCGCCCCAGTGCGTCGGCAGTGACCAGCAAACTGAGGCGCTGAGCCGGCTGCACGGACAGGGTGTGGCGACGTGCCAGGAAGCGCCCGTCGGGGCTCTCCAGCTCGCTCCACATCCCATGTAGGTGCATCGGGTGGGTCATCATCGTGTCGTTGTGCAAGATGACGCGCAGCCGCTCACCGTGGCGGAAATGCACTGGCTTGGACTTGCCGAATTGAAGCCCGTCGATGGACCAGGTGTAGCGCTCCATGTTGCCGGTGAGGTGCAGTTCGACCTCGCGACCAGGGCCGCGCAGGTCGAGCGGACCGCCGGGCGTGTGCAGGTCGGCCAGGGTCAGCACGCGCCGGCCGTTATTGCGCAATCCGATGCCCGGATCGTCCAGCGCGGTGCGCGGCATGTCCACGCGCATGTCCGTACCCGGCCCGTACTCCGTTCGGGCGTGTCGCACGGTGGTACTGGGCGCGGCCAGGGGATTCGCGCTGTCCATGCCCTGCATCTGGCCGGAATCCATGCCTGTCATGCCTGTCATGCCTGTCATTCCCTGCATGGCACCGTGGTCCATGCCGGCCATGGAGCCGTGGTCCATCCCGGACATGCCCGACATGTCGCCGTGGTCCATCGCTCCCATCATGTCCGCCATCGACAGCCACGGGGCCGCGTCCATCGGCGGCACGGGCGCACTGAGCCCGGCACGTACCGCAAGCGTGCCTCTGGCATAGCCTGTGCGATCCATGGATTGCGCGAAGATCGTGTAGGCATCGTCGTGCGGCTCGACCAACACATCGCAGGTCTCGCCTGGGCCGAAGCGGAACTCGTCCACCGTGACCGGCTCGACGTCCACGCCATCGACATGCACCACCTTCAGTTTCAGGCCAGGAATGCGCACGTCGTAGAAGGTGTTGCCGGCGCCGTTGATGAAGCGCAGGCGCACGCGCTCTCCCGGACGGAACAGGCCGGTCCAGTTTCCTGCGGGCGTGGTGCCGTTGGCCAGATAGGTCAAGGTCTGTGCCGAAAGGTCCGAGAGATCCGTCGGGCTCATACGCATCTGGTTCCACATCTTGCGCTTGTCCAGCGCGGCCGAGAGGCCATCGCGCGAGGCGTCGCGGAAGAAGTCCACCGCCGTCGGCTGATGGTAGTTGTAGTAGCCGCTCTGAATCTTGAGCTTCATGAAGACGCGCATGGGGTCTTCATCGGTCCAGTCCGAAAGCAGCACGACGTGGTCGCGCTCGGCACGGATGGTTTCAGGGCCGGCGGGGTCGATGATGATCGCCCCGTACATGCCGGTCAGCTCTTGGAAGCCGGAATGCGAGTGGTACCAGTAGGTGCCGCTCTGGCTGACCTTGAAGCGGTAGGTGAAGGTTTCCCCCGGCGCGATACCACCAAAGCTGATGCCCGGCACGCCGTCCATCTGGTAGGGAAGGATGATGCCGTGCCAGTGGACGGAGGTGGACTCATGCAGCCGGTTGGTGACGCGGATGGTGACCGTATCCCCTTCGCGCCAGCGCAGCGTCGGCGCAGGCAGCGAGCCGTTGATCGTGGTGGCCATGCCCGGTTGGCCGGTGAAGTTTACGGGTGACTCGGCAATCACCAGATCGAACTCCGTACCTTGCAGGACTGGGGCGGTTCCGCTGGCGGCCCGCGCTTGCTGGGCTACGGCTTTCAATGCGGTCGTTGACAGCCCCAGCAGGACACCGCCCGCCGCCAATCCCTGTACGAATCGCCGCCGCGACAGCATTAGTGGCCGTGGGGCATGAGGGGGATAGCGCGTCATGACGAAAAACTCCAGAAACAGACATCGAAGGGTACGCGCGAGCCCTGGGAAAGGGAGCGCGCTTTTACGCCGTTGACGACCATGCTAGAGAGGCGCCACTTTCTCTCGCATGACCCATTAATTACATTCATGTAATGATCCAGTCATCTTGGTGGAAGATTCATCCAAGTACATTGATCCGGAAGTCAGTCGCGCAGAATGAGCGAACAGATGCGCGAGAGTTCATGGCGTGAGCCAGGGAAGAGTGATGAAACTGTTGGTGGTCGAGGACGAGGACAAGACAGCGGACTACGTTCGCCAGGGCCTCATGGAAGCGGGGTTTGTGGTGGACGTGGCACGCAATGGCCTGGACGGCCACCACCAGGCCATGAGCGAACCCTACGATCTGGTCATCCTCGACGTCATGCTGCCCGACGTGGATGGCTGGCGCATCGTGCAGTCGCTGCGTGAGGCGGGCAAGCAGGTTCCGGTACTATTCCTGACCGCGCGTGGCGGCGTGGATGACCGCGTCAAGGGCCTGGAACTCGGCGCCGACGACTACCTGGTCAAGCCCTTCGCGTTTTCCGAGCTGCTCGCGCGCGTGCGCACGTTGCTGCGCCGCGGCAGCGCGCCCAATCATCCGGATCGCATCCAGATCGCCGATCTGCTGCTCGACCTAGCGCGACGACGCGCGACCCGGGCAGGACAGCGCATCAACCTGACAAGCAAGGAGTTCGCCCTGCTCGAGCTGCTGGCGCGGCGCCAAGGCGAGGTGCTGCCGCGTTCATTGATCGCTTCGCAGGTCTGGGACATGAATTTCGACAGCGACAGCAACGTGATCGACGTCGCCATTCGCCGGCTGCGCGCGAAGATTGACGATGCCTTCGAACCCAAGCTCATCCATACGGTACGGGGCATGGGATATACGCTGGATGCCCCGGATGCCGACTAGGGCCTTACGCATCCGTCGCCCGGCTTCGCTCGCGCTGCGGGTTACGGCCCTGGTCGGCATCGCCACGACGCTAGTATTCCTGGCCTTCAGTTGGCTCATCGTCCGCGCGTTGGAACACCACTTTGCCGAGCAAGATGCCGGGGAACTCAGGGCCGTGGCCGATGCCGTCGTCAAGCCGTTGCGCGACGCCGGTATGAATGCCGATGATGGGTCGCTGCGCCGCCGGCTTGCCGGCGCGGTGGCGGGACATCATGGGGTGTTCTACTACGTCGCCAACACCGAAGGAACCACGGTCTATGCTAGCGGAGGCCCCAAACTGTCATCCCTCGTCGCAAGCAAGAGTCCCACCGAGACGATCAATACCCGCAAGTTGGCAACCTGGCAGGAACAAGGGAAGTCCTACCGTGGCGCGGTGCTACGTGTGGATGGCGGTGCAGGCCGGAACGCAGATCGCTATACCGTCGCTGTTGCGATGGACATCGATTTCCACCTCTCGTTTCTCGAAGACTTCAAGCGCATGCTGTGGTTGGCCACCTGCGTTGTGCTGTGCATTGCGCTGCTGGTCGCCTGGCTGTCCGTTCAATGGGGGCACCGGCCCATCCGCAAAGTCAGCGCCCGGATTCGCGCGATCCGCTCATCGCAGCTAAACGTGCGATTGAATCCCCACGAAGTACCGCTCGAACTGGAAGAACTTGTCGCCTCGTTCAACGACATGCTCGCACGCATCGAAGACGGATTCGTGCAGTTGGCTAATTTCTCGGCTGACATCGCGCACGAGTTGCGCACCCCGGTTACCAACCTGACCACGCAGACGGAAGTGGCCCTCGGCCAGTCCCGCTCCGCCGAAGAGTATCGGGAAGTGCTGTACTCCAATCTGGAGGAGTTCGGGCGCATGAGCCGAATGATCGGGGACATGCTGTTTCTCGCGCAGACGGAGAACGACCCGCGCAATCTCCATCGGGTAGAAATGGACCTGGGCAACACGATCAAGGGACTCTTCGACTATTTCGAGGCCTTCGCGGAGGATCGCAACGTGACCCTTCGTTTGCAGGGGCGGATCGAACCGATAAGGGCCGATAGGGAGATGCTGCGGCGTGCCTTGAGCAACCTTCTGTCCAACGCCATCCGCCACACCCCGCGCGGCGCTGCCGTCACCGTGCGGCTGGGTCAGGATCAGGGACGCACCACGGTGCGCGTCGAGAATCCGGGCAGCAAGATCGCTGATGAGGACCTGCCTAGGCTGTTCGATCGCTTCTACCGTGTCGATCCCTCGCGGCAACGCAAGGGAGAAGGCGCTGGGTTGGGGCTCGCCATCGTCAAGTCGATCGTCGAGGCACATGGCGGTGATGTGCATGTGGCATCGGACGACACGGTAACGCGGTTCGATATCCTCTTGCCGCCAAGCGACTGACGCACTGGCCTGCGCGCGAGTGCAGACCAAGGCCGCCCAGAAAACTCAGCATCCCGACACGGGCGGCGCCGGCCTGGCGGTCGCCCCTGCTGTCGCGGGCTTCGACCGGACCCATCTGACGGTGAGACGGGAGCCGCCATAGGTCTGGCGACCAGCGTTACTAAGTGCCAGGCTGGCGGTGACCTCCATCGCGCGGCCGGAGATCATTTCAGCGCCTTTCGTATTGGCGATCTGGACCGTTCGGACAAGGGCGAGGAGTAGTTGGCGGAGATCGCATGGCTGAGCCAAGAGCTCGAGCGGGAGCGGGAGCGGGAGCGGAATGAGCTCGCTGCCGTCCGACGACCCCTCATGCAGGCTAAGCTTCGCGTTGAGACGGTAGTCCATCCGGAACCCCGCAACCACAAAAAAGCCTCCCGAAGGAGGCTCGTCGGGAGTCTGCGCCCGACCCTATTTGACCGTCAAGCGAGACTTGCTGACCGTGACACGCAGAGTACTGGTATAGGCGCTCCGCACAGGCTTGGAGGGCTGGGGCTTGCTCGCCGCAGTGTCCGCCTGCGCCAGCAGAACTTGCATGCCGCGCTGCTGCATGGCGACCACTCGCGGACGCAACTGCTTGCTCGGCTTACTGGCCTTGGTCGAGCGGGCCGGCAGCAGGTTACGCGCGTTCAAAGCCATAGAAACCTCCTTTATCCTGATCCGGTCGCGTGACGCACCGGAACCTGGGGCCATAGCGCCCCTTGTCGAAGTGCTTACCCAATCTATTGTAAAGCAGATCCAACTGGCCCGATTGCGGCATGAAGAAGTACTGCGGCACGTCCGAGTATGTGCTTGCATGAATAACCAGTGATCTTGCCAGCACATCGCAGAATTGCCAAATCATCCCCGGGTCGGGCAGTGGCCAACTTTGGGGATCGAACATGGTTTCGGCGTCGGCCTCCGCCCGCATGAATTTCACCAGACGGGCATGCGGGGCGGGCGCGAAGCCGTCCGCCCATTCTTCGGCCGTCTCCCGCATCCATTCGAGATCACCGTCGGCATAAACGAGGACGTCGGCGAAGAAAACCACGAAACGCACCACACCGAATGTGATGCCAATCACTTCGATGCCGTCGCCATCGACCGGCATCGGTTCGCTGATTCCCACAAAGGTTGGATCGTTCGCCGGCTGGTCCGCAAGAAGATCAATTAGCAGCGCCGGCGTGATGTAGTGGTGCACAGTGCGAGGATTCCTATCAATTTGTGATTACTGTATCACATCAAGGTGACAAGAGAGGAACTGCCGCCGCCCAATAAGCCTCCGCTCACGCACAAAGACCGCTACACAGCCCCGATCCCAGAAATTTTCAATCTCATATCACTGACACGAACCCGCCCCGGTATTGCCTTGGGGTGCCTCATCCATCGAGTTCTCTCTTCATGGAGTCAGCGTGATACCCATCCAACGACCTTCCCGACCGCTTCCGGTCATCGTCATCCTCGAGACCAGCAGGCACGCTCGCCTCGACAATTTCACCAACTGCACGAAAGCTGCGCCGCGCTGCCGACTCACGGACAGCGGCGCGGCAACGCGCCCGGTCTACACGCTCCCGGGGAACACGCCATGACGCTGCCCTGCCCTCGCTGCAATTCCACCCGGATCGAAACCCGGGATTACGCTCGCAAGAGCGCTGGCATCATCGGCGGCATTGCCGGTGCCGTAGGCGGCACGTCGGCCGCGATTGGCGGCGCGGAGGCTGGAGCTCTCGTCGGCTCGGCTGGTGGCCCCTTCGGTACGATTGCCGGAGCCATCATCGGAGGACTCGTGGGCGGAGCCACTGGCTGTGTCACCGGCGCGCGGATCGGCGAAGCGATAGACGATGCCGTCCTCGACAACTTCCATTGCCTTGATTGTCAGCATGTCTTCAGCGCGCGTAAGCGCGAGTAGCTCGTTCAGCGTGACGCCACGTCGACTGCATTGACTCTCTTGATCTTAGGTAGAGCCCGGCCCCGTTGCCGGGCTTTATGCCTCTTGTGCCTTACCACCATGACCACGGCTACCCCATCCCTCGCGCCAACGCATGACGGCCTAGAACATGTCCTGCCCCTGAAGCAAGCCTATGTGAAAGGCACCGACCTGCGCATCGTCGGCACTCTCGAGCAGATCCCGGGCTGCGCCTGCGTGGCCGGCTTCGACCACCATGACCAACCCGTCTATTCCGGCAACACCGAAGTCTGGTGGAACGGCCAGAGGACGGAAACCGATCCCTGCAACGACCAGCCCATCTATGTCGACCAGAACCTCGAGACACGGGGCGCCAACGAGATCGAATTCCGAGGCGCCTGATCACCCTTTACCGCGTCTACGTCAACCCACTCCGAAGCCCGGTCTTGCGCCGGGCTTTTTGCATTTTTCTCTCTAAAGGATTTTTATCATGCATCTCGTACAAACGATGGCCTACGTCAACGCAACGCCCTGGCATGGTCTGGGCAACAAGTTGACCGCGAACCAGCCGCTCGAGGTCTGGGCCGAGCGCGCCGGCATGAACTGGCGCATCGAGGAGTCCGAAGTTCGCTTCGTGTCCGGGAGCGCCGGCCTGGGCTCCATTCACGCCTTTCCCGAACAGAAGGTCCTCTACCGCTCCGATACCAAGGCGCCGCTCTCCGTCGTCTCCAGCCGCTACCAGGTCGTCCAGCCCGCCGAGATTTTGGAGTTCTATCGGGATCTCACCGAGGTCGGTGGCTTCGAACTGGAAACGGCCGGCGTGCTGAAGGAAGGCCGCAAGCTCTGGGCGCTCGCCCGCACCGGGCAGAGCGCCACGCTGAAGGGTCGCGACAAGGTCAACGGCTATCTGCTGTTGGCGACAGCCTGTGACGGGACCCTTGCCACCACCGCGCAATTCACTTCCGTGCGCGTCGTCTGCAACAACACCTTGTCCATCGCGCTGGGCGACGGCGCGGGTGCCGTCAAGGTACCCCACCGCAGCCAATTCGATGCGCAAGCCGTCAAGCGCCAGCTCGGGATTGCCATCTCATCCTGGGATGGTTTTATGGCTCGCATGAAGGCGCTGTCCGAATGCCGTGTCAGTGACGATGCAGTCGAAACCTTCTTCCGCCGTGTGCTGACCTACCCCACCGCCAACCCGGCCGAGCGGGCAACCACTGCCGTCAACGATCGCGCCGTCAAGGCGGTGCAGGAACTCTACGCGGGTAGCGGCAAAGGTGCGCAGCTTCCCTCCTCGGCCGGGACCGCGTGGGGTCTGCTCAACAGCATCACGGAATTCGTCGACCACCATCGCCGTGCCCGCAGCGACGACCACCGCCGCGACGCAGCGTGGTTTGGTCAGGGTGCCGTCATCAAGCAACGCGCGTGGGAGGAGGCCTTGCGGCTGGCGCACTGATCGCGTGCGCTGTGCAGTCCTTCATTCATCAGTCCAAGCCCGGTGTGCATATCGCACACCGGGCTTATTCATTTCAAGGAGGCAAAGATGTCTCACCCCAACCAACAAACGAAGTCCGCCAATGGCAGGCCCGCGCTGCGCCTGGTCGATACCAAGGGCCTGAGCCGAGATGATTGGCTCGCCGCGCGCAGAACCGGCATCGGCGGCTCGGATGCGGCTGCCGCGGTTGGACTGAATCCCTACCAAAGCCAACTGGAACTGTGGCTCGAAAAAACCGGGCGCGATGCCGGCCTGACCAAGCCCGACCCTCAGGACACCACGGAGCCCGTCTACTGGGGCACGCTGCTCGAACCCATCGTGGCCGCCGCCTACACCCAGCAAACGGGTCGCCGGGTGCGCAAGGTCAATGCCATCCTGCGCCATGCATCCGTGCCCTTCATGCTGGCCAACCTCGATCGAGAGATCGTTGGCGTGCCGGACGTGCAGATTCTCGAATGCAAGACGGCGGGCGAGTTCGGCGCACGGCTGTGGCGGGATGGTGTGCCCGAATACGTGCAGTTGCAGGTCCAGCACCAACTCGCTGTCACCGGCAAGCAGGCGGCGGATGTCGCCGTCCTGCTGTGCGGACAGGCACTGACCGTCTACCGGATCGAACGGGACGACGCCCTTATTACCCGTCTCATCGAACTGGAAGCGCGATTCTGGCAGTACGTGCAAAGCGATACCCCACCACCGGCCGATGGCTCCGCGTCGGCGGACGCCGCCCTGCGCTGCCTGTTTCCGCTGGACAACGGCCAGACCGTGGACTTCAGCGAAGACAGGCCGTTAAGTGCGGTTTTTTCCGATCTGGTGATGTTGCGCTCCGAGATTGCCACGCGCGAAACGCTGGAAGCCCACCTCAAGCAGACGATCCAGCAGGCCATGGGCGACGCCTCGCGCGCGCGCTTCGAGACCGGCGAAGTGAGCTTCAAACGCAGCAAGGACGGCACCGGCTTCGATCTGAAGCGGCTGCTGGCCGAGCACCCCGAATTCCAGGCGACATACGCCACCACCAAAGCTGGTTCGCGCCGGTTCCTGATTCACGCTCAAGGAGAAACTTCATGCTCAAAGGCTTGACCATTACGCCGCCTGTCATCGGGCGGATTTCCATCGGTCGCGTCGTGGAAAAGAACGGCAAGCGACTGCCGGAGAAAGACGATCAGTTCACGTTGACCAGTCAGGTGCAGAATCGCGATGGCTGGGTTTTGCACCCGCTGGACGAGACGCTGCGCAAGGCGGGACAAAGCAAGCTCCGTGCGATTCCGGTGCGGATGTTGTTCAATGATCCGAATCTGAATCTGCGCGCCGAATACACCCTCTTCGACCGGGAGACCGGGCGACCCGTTTGCGTCGGTAACGGCGAAACCTGCAAGCGAGTCGGCAACGATGGTGTCGCCACCCTTCCGTGTCCGTCGCCGGACGGCTGTGGCTTCGGCAAGGCCGCAGGATGCAAGCCCTATGGACGTCTGAACGTCGTCATCGGTGATGACGACGAACTGGGCTCCTTCATCTTCCGCACGACCTCCTACAACTCCATCCGCACGCTGGCGGCGCGCCTGCATTACTTCGGGGCCGTTTCGGGTGGGCTGCTCGCGTGCCTGCCGCTGGAACTCAAGTTGCGGGGCAAGTCCACGACCCAAAGCTACCGCTCGGCCATCTACTACGTGGACCTGGGCGTGCGCGCCGGCAGTTCGCTGGAAGCGGCCATCGTGGAAGCGCGCGAGATACATGAGCGTCGTTGTATGGCGGGCTTCGACCAAGGCGCCCTGGACGAGGCAGCCCGGCTCGGTTTTGCCAATGGCGCGTTCGAAGACGGCGAGGAGGAACAGGCTGCCGTGGCGGAAGAGTTCTTTCCCGAAGCCGGACAAGCTGTAGAACACAGCATGCGCCGGACGGAGGCGCCGGCCAATGCGACGTTGCGAGAAAAGCTGGAGCGTCAGGAGAAGGCCCTGCCGACGCTGCCGGCATGAGCGCCGCGGATACCGCGCGAGGCTGGCATCCGATCTCGTTTGGCGCACTGATCTTGGCGTTGGCAGGCACGGGTACAGCGCTTTTCCTGTCGACGCTGGCTGGTTGGCAACGCGGCGGCTGGCTGGTGGAGCGCATCGCCTGGGTGGCAATGGGCGGGGTGCTGGTCCTCAGCGCCCATCTGCTGCCGGCGCTTGGCCAGGCGGCTCGGCAAAAGACGCGTTGGGTCGGCGGCGCGCTTTGGGCAGCATGCATGATGGCCGCCGGCTACGGGCACGCTACCTTCTTCCTCTGGTCACAGCAGCATGCAGGGGAGGCACGCGTGTCAGTCATGGCGTCCACCAGTTCGACCACCGTAGTCACGGAAAAGTCATCGTCGGCCACACCGCCAGGACGATCTCTGTCGGCCATCGCCGCCGAGCGCGCCAGGGTCGTGACCGCGTTGGCTACGGCTCAGGCCAGGCACTGCGACGGGGGCTGCCCTCTCCTGCAAGCCAGACGGGAGAGCCTGACCGCGACGCTGGACGCGCTCGCGGTGGAAGCAGAGGAAGTTCGCCGCTGGGAAGCGGCTGAGGACCGCCAGGACGAGGAAAGGCAACGTGAGACCACCCGCCGTGACGCTGCCCGTCACGACCCCGTCATCGCAGCATTGGCGGCGTGGCTGGGCATCTCACCTGCCGGCGTCGAATTCCTCGGCGCGATGATCCTGGCGGGATCCCTGGAGGGCGTCGCCTGCTACGGCTGGCTCCTGACGCTTGCCTCGCGGGTGCCGGCCATGACGGCAGTCACGAAGAGTCACCAAATCGTCCCGCCCCCGGTCAGCCCACCGGCCTCCACCAGTCACGCCGATACCGAGACTGACCTCTCGCGACTGCATCGGGCCATCGCCATTGGCGAGCTTCGGCCTACCGTCGCAGAGATCCGCAGCCACTTGCGCTGCTCCCAGGCCAGGGCGGCAGCACTGCGCCGCCAACTCGCCGCCCATCACCCAACGGCATAAGCCGGGCTTTCGGCCCGGCGCTTTCCATCCATCCGACGTTCACGCATCCGGGCTTTCCGGAGGCCGACTCACGCCTTCAATCAGGAGAACAACATGACGGAACCTTTCGTACCCACGCCAGCGCCGCCTCGCCTGCGGCTTGGCCGCCTTCTGGCGACGCCTGCTGCAATGGAAGCCTTGCAGGAAGCCGGTGTATCGATCTTTGGCTTGATCAACCGGCACGCACGGGGTGACTGGGGAGATGTGCCCGAGGAAGACCGCCTGCGGAACAACCTGGCTGCCATCACCAGTCAGCGCGTGCTGTCCGGCTACCTGCTGCCCAATCGGCAAATGGTCTGGGTCGTTACTGAATGGGATCGGTCGGTGACGACCGTATTGCTACCGAGTGATTACTGATGTCCCCTCTGATCCAAAAGCTGCATCCGGCCTTGCGCCTCGGCCAGCGGCTCACGATGGCCACCTCTGGCAAACCACTCTTCAGTCGACAGGGAGGATGGGATGGCGGCAGCACGCTGCATTGCACCGCCATGGCACTCGCGCTGCTCGGCAAGCTGTCCGATCCGGTCCATGTCTGGCGGTATGCACACGGTCCCGAGGCCAGATTCTGGGACCGCGCCTCCCCTCATTACCTGCATGGCCTGACGCTGGCAGAACTGGCGAGCCTCATTTGGGAGCTGAACTGCGGCTTGCGACCGGTCACGGCCGAGGGAAGATCGGCAGAGGTGCTCCGTTTCTGCGCGCAGGAACTGGCCAAGGGCTGGCCGGTAGTCATCGGCTGGCACACCCAGTACCCGGCGTCAGCGCACGCTGCACTGGTGGTCGGGGTGGAGGGACGGCAGCGGGCTCGGGGTTTCGTGCCCCATGCCCTACTGCTGCTGGACCCGGCCGAGACCGGACCTGGGCTTGCCGCCTTCAATGCACGGCTGGAGTTCGGCAAGGCCGGCGGTCGGACGACATACGTCATCGCTACCGGACGGCGCCCTGTCGCGATCGAGGGCTGCGTCTCGATCCGGCGATCGGACGGAACGGCATAGCTACCGCAGCCGGCTGCGCTTGATCTCGGGCGGTGTCGCAGCATTCGCACGGCGCTCCCCACTCGGGGCACGTGGAACCTCTGTCATGGGCTCGAAAAGCGCTGCCAGGCTGATCCCGATCGCGTAGCAAATGTCTGCCAATGTCTCGATGGACGGATTGGCGATCCCGCGCTCGATGGCAGAGATGTAGGTGCGGTCGACCTGCGCCTCGAAGGCCAGCGTCTCCTGGGATTTGTCGGCCGCATGCCGGCACTCCTTGATGCGCCTGCCAAGTACCGCGGAGACAGGAACGGCGCGGGAGGCCGCATGCGCGGCAGAGCGACGGGGAGGTTTGTCCGGGCGAGAGGCAGTCATGCCGGGCAGGATGCCTGCCCGGCGACTGATCCTCGACGTTCTATATTCGTCTTTTGTTGTAGTGTTTACTCTACAATAACTCCCGTTTTTGACGTCAACCAGTTCATAAGCCATCTCGGTGCCCTCCCTTCCCGAGGGCATCGAGGACATGGCGACCTTGCGTCGCCGTGCTTTGGCCGCGTGTTCCCCCGGAGTTCACAGACCTGCGCTGCTGTGCGCGAGGTCTATTACCTATTCAGATCACAAATGAAAAAACAGCTCAAAGAATTGATCGGCCCCAAGGGCCGTCTGGTGTCACTGTTCCGAACCCTGCGGGCGGTGCCCTTTGCTCTGGAATTGCCCGTCTTCGGCACGGTGTCGACCCTCGACGAGGTGCTCAACATTCACGATAACTTCGGCAAGGGTGAGCTGCGGCACCCTGAAGTCGAGAACCATTTGCGCAGCGCAGCAGCACCTGTCGTCGTCGATTGCGGCGTCAACATCGGCGTGACGATCCGCTGGTGGCATCACCTCAACAATAGGGCGCGCGTCTTCGGCTTCGACATGATGCAGGAGGCCCATGCGTTCACTCAGGATCGCATTGGCAGTGCGGGAAGCTGGTATGAACCGATCACATGCGCGCTATCAGCAACCGAGGGCGACAGCCTGGAGATCAGTTTCGATGATCCGCTCTTCGGAGAGAACAGCGTCACCGCAACGGGACGCCGGCAAACGCGGACCGTGAAGACGGGCACGCTCGATGCCCGCCTCGCTCCATATGGTCTCGTGCACATTGACCTGCTGAAGATCGATATCGAGGGGCATGGTGCCGAGGCGCTGAAGGGGGGATCGCGCACGCTGGAACGCACGCGCTATGTCCTCTTCGAGACGCACAACCGGCAGGAAATCTCCGAGTCCGCGCGTCTCCTGCATGACGCTGGATTCCAGTTGATTGCCATGCGCAACCGCACGCTGGTGTACGAACGTGGCAACTACCAGGCAACGTCCGCACGGCCATAAGGACCGCGCCCTGACCATCGAAGCAGAAACCCAACACTTCCTAGCTTCACCACGCGACGACTGTTCGCGCAGGTGCTTTTTTGACGGGGACATCCCATGAACAAACTCAAACCCACAATCCTTGCTGCAGTTTGCGCGTCCATGCTGGGCGCATGCGGTGGTGGCGATGGCAGTGGTGCGCCCGCCGACTCGGCGCCGCCAACCTCCCCCACTTCGCCTGCGACACCAACCCTCACCGGAAAGGCCATTGACGGCTACCTCGTTGGCGCCACCGTCTGCCTCGACCAGAACGACAACGGTGCTTGTGACGCCAGCGAACCCACCACCGTGACCGATGCCAGTGGCAACTACGGCCTTGTGGTCGCCGACAGTGCAGTCGGCAAGAAGATCCTGGTCGTAGTCGATGCCAACACTCACGACCTGTCTCGCCCCGGTTACGTCTTTCCTAGCAGTTTCGTGCTGAGTGCCGTGGTCGACGGTACCCCGATACAGCACATCACTCCGATCACCACCATGTCGCAAGCCTTGATCGAGAGCGGCAAGAGCCGGGAAGCTGCCCAGAAGGCCATCGTCTCTCTGGTCGGTGGCGTCGTGAATGTTAAGGACGACTACATCGCCACAGGTGACAACGCAGCCAATGCCTTTGCCGCCGCTGTTGTAGATAAAATCTTGGAACTCGCAGCCGGCGGCCGCAGCGACGCCGACACCGTGCGTGCCGTCATGAACGCCATTGTGACCAAGGGCAGCATCGCGGCCGTCACCCTGGCCGATGTCAATGCAGCCAAGACGAAGCCGGTCTACATCAGCGACGTCGACCCGAGCACGTTGCTGGCAGACACGATGTATACCTACGCGGGTACGCGTTCGGATTTCGATGCCAACAAGCTAGTATCTGTCGCCGCTATACGTCGCAGTTGGATGCTTAACGGACTGACGCTCCAATCCAACTACGAAGAGCAAGCACTGTCTACTGATGTGTGGTCACCTAGCAGTACGGGGGCAGCGGCCGTCGCCTATTCGTTTGGTCAATATGCACTCAAGACCGATGGCACCTGGGCGCCCTTCACGGCGGCCAGCGATATCGATGGCAACCTCGCTGTGCAAGCCATCAATGGCAATATCGTGACGGCATCGGACACGGTGACCGGTATGCCGGTGCGTCTGGAATATCGCCGTACTGTGCTGGATGGAAAATCGTATGTCGATGCCATGCCGGCCGGCACGCAGAGCGACTTCTTGGCGCTGCTCAATGGTACCTTCACTACGAGCACGACTGGCTACGCCGTGATCACAACGCGCAGCATGGATTCGGTCACGATCAGAGCATCGACTGAGTGCCACTATGGTGAGAATCCGATCATCGAAGACGGGGTCGTTCAGTGCCCACTGCTGGGCACCCCAGCCAATACCTACACATCAGTGCAGGATGTGTTGACCATAGGGCCGGTGCCGTTCCCTCCAATCGGGCCGGGCTACCTTCGCTTTGGCCCGAACGGGCAATTGGCAGTGTATGACAGTAGCGATGCGAGCAAAATCCTGCTAGACAACACCAAGATCAGCTGGTCGATCTATCCGCGCAATCCGGATGTCATGGTGTTGAACGCCAAGTACGAAGACATCGCAGACGCCGATTCCATGCCTCTTTATCTGGATATTCTGTACGACTACCGGCATACATATCGCGATCTTCTCAAGTCTGGCGCAAAATTTGTCATTGCCCTGCACAACGGCCATCTGCGCTACGGTCTGCTGGTGCCAGCCGGCACGGAAGAACTCACGCCATTGCTCAAAAAGCAAGGCTTTGACCAACTTACGACCGTTATCAAGGCCGCGCTGTCGACCTGGTAAGACCATGAGCCGAGACTGGCTCACCTTCCGGTGGCCAGTCTCTTTTTTTGCCCTTCATGCATTTGCAGGCGGAGTTATGGCCATCCATTGGACTCAGCGAAGCCTTTCACACCGCATAGAAACGAACAATCGCCGGCACCCCTCGCTAGCCATATGCTGTTCTCACTCTCAATCGTTTGCCGCGTACTTGGCGACCCACGCCTTAACCTGCTCTTCATCCCAGCCAACAGCCCCTCCGTTCTGAGCCCCAAGCGGAAAAGATCGAGGGAAGGAGGGATCGAACTGGGCTGAGCGCGAGTCCATGCGGTTGTAGATAGAACTCCGCCCAAGCCCGGTAAGCTCCATGACGCGAGGCAACCGCGCGACCTTGCCTATCTGTCGCCTCTCGGCAGCGGGCAAAGACTCCGCCAGATAGCCCGCACCACCGCGGCTTTTCGGCTCACGCAACTCACCTGCCTTGCTGACGACAGGCTTCTCCGTCAATTTCGGGGTCGTGTGAAGGGGCTCGGTATCCCCTTGAGCTTGCTCTACCTCCGGCATTGCAGCCGAGGTCGCCTTCTGCCCCGACTCAGTCTCTTGCCGTGGGAATTGTGCTTCGGTTTCCGCATCGTTGCCCTCAGGAACAAGACCACACCGATCTAAGTATGCAACCGCCTGCTCACGTGGAATATAGCTGCCGGTGGTAAGCACCGGGACCGGCACGTACATGCTGTCAACGGCAGCTATGTTGCCACGCTTGAATTCAGCTTGCAGTGCCTCTCGTTGACGTGCCAACACGGCCGCCTGCCCGTCCCTCCTCCGCTCCATTTCTGCTGTCGTCATCAGCATCGGCTCCCACTCCGGCCGTTCCTTCAGGTCACGGTAGGCCGTCAGAAAAGCAGCGGCCTCTTCATCAGAGATTGGATACCGCAGTGGTGGCAACTGAGGGAGCACGCCCTCGAGCCAACAACGGTCACTGTCGCTCAGCGCAAAGGGCAGCCACGCCTCCCGGACTTGATCCTGCGAAGCGTCTACGGGAGATTCCACTGCTCCTTCGCCATCAGGGCACCATGGCTCCAGAATCGACTGGCTATGGAAGAGCGCACCATCGGAAATTGGACCCACTTGGAACTCGCCCGCGGGAGGCTGCCCGTTACCATCTGGGAGCCGACGCACGGTGAAGCTGCGTCTTGTTCTCCTCCCGACCACACATCTCATCCCCTCAAGCGGCTGCTCGTCAGCGGGGCAAATGGCCTGAGCTATCGCATGACAGAAATCCGAGAATTCAATCAGGGGGCCAGAAGATAGTTCGACGCGGACTCGCACGTGTTCCTCTTGCATTGGTGGTCAATGACTTCGAGAGTACACGAGGAAAGGCTGACAACCGCCGGGATAGGCTCCATCTGATGATGGGCTGGCTGATGGGCCAGAAAAAACAAAACCCCGGAAGACCGCAATCTTCCGGGGTTCTGCCGCCATTGCTGGCGGAGACGGAGGGATTCGAACCCTCGATCCAGGTTTTGGCCCGGATGCTCCCTTAGCAGGGGAGTGCCTTCGACCTCTCGGCCACGTCTCCCAAACCTGCCGTTGTGTGAGGGAGGCCACACAACGAAGCGCGTATTCTATCGGGGTGTTTTCGATTGGTCAACGAAGTTTCGATGACCGGCCGCAAAAATTTGTGCACCCCGGCAAAACGTGCGGCGGGCCGGATGCGGCCTGCCGCGCCGGATCACGCCTGATCCAGCTCGAACACCTTGTGCAGTGCGCGCACCGCGAGTTCCATGTACTTCTCGTCGATCAGCACCGAGATCTTGATTTCCGAGGTGGAGATCATCTGGATGTTGATGCCTTCCTCGGACAGCGTGCGGAACATCTTGCTGGCGATGCCGACGTGCGAGCGCATGCCCACGCCGACCACCGAGACCTTCGACACCTTGGGGTCGCCCGACACGCTGGCGGCGCCGATGTGGCCCTTCACGCCGTCGTTCAGGATGGACAGCGCGCGCTGGTATTCGCCGCGCGGCACGGTGAAGGTGAAGTCGGTCTTGCCGTCGACGGACTGGTTCTGGATGATCATGTCGACGTCGATGTTGGCGTCGGCGATCGGGCCCAGGATCTGGTAGGCGATGCCGGGCTTGTCGGGCACGCCCAGGACGGTGATCTTGGCCTCGTCACGGGCAAAGGCGATGCCGGAGATGACGGCTGCTTCCATGTCAGACTCTTCCTCAAAAGTGATCAGCGTGCCCGAGTGCATTTCTTTCTCGAGCGGCATCAGGGGGTCGGTCAGCGACGACAGCACGCGGGTCTTCACGCGGTACTTGCCGGCGAACTCCACCGAGCGGATCTGCAGCACCTTGGAGCCGAGGCTGGCCATTTCCAGCATTTCCTCGAAGGTGATCTTGTCCAGGCGGCGGGCGTCCTCGACCACGCGCGGATCGGTCGTGTAGACGCCGTCCACGTCGGTGTAGATCAGGCATTCGTCGGCTTCGATGGCGGCGGCGATGGCCACGGCCGAGGTATCCGAGCCGCCGCGGCCGAGCGTGGTGATGTTGCCTTCGTCGTCGATGCCCTGGAAGCCGGTGATGACGACCACGCGCCCGGCATCGACGTCGGCGAGGATGCGCTCGTCGTCGATCGATTCGATGCGGGCCTTGGTGAAGGCCGAATCGGTTTTCACGGGCACTTGCCAGCCGGTGTAGCTGATGGCGTCGATGCCCTCGCCTTGCAGCGCGATGGCCAGCAGCGCCACGCTGGCCTGTTCGCCGGTGGAGGCCAGCATATCCAGTTCGCGCGGGTTCGGCTGGGCCGAGATTTCCCTGGCGAGGCCGAGCAGGCGATTGGTCTCGCCCGACATGGCCGAAGGCACCACGACTACGCGGTGGCCGGCGCGATGCCATTTGGCAACGCGCTTGGCGACATTCTTGATGCGTTCCGGAGAACCCATCGAAGTGCCGCCGTATTTGTGAACGATGAGAGCCATCTTCTTGTCGACGCCAGCGATTGTGCAAAACCTCTGAAAATACACGAAGAGGCGTGCCGAGGCAAGGCGCGGGCGGCCCGAGGAGGCGCCGGCCGATGTGGAGGGCGGTGCGCACCCGCGCCGGATGCGGCCTATTCGGCGGCCGGCACCCCGCCCTGCCACGCCAACCATTCGATCCGCCAGCGCGGCGCGGCCGGCGCCTGCGGCCACCGGCGGTGCATGCCGAGGCCGGCCGCGAACACCAGCTGGCCGCCGGCCCACAGCAGCGGCAGGTGCGCGCGCCGCGCCGCCGGCACGCCAGCTTCCTGGTAGGCCTGCTTGAGCGCGCGCGCGGGGCCGCCGGGGCGCAGCACGATGCGTTCCCCGCCCTGCCGCGCGGCCAGGCGCAGCGGCTCGCGCAGCACGGCCTCGGGCACGCCGAAGGTGTCGTCGCGCGTGAAGCGCAGCTCGCCGCGCCACGACGACGCGGGCAGGCTCGCCTCGCCGTTCCAGCGCAGGGCCAGTTCCGGCGGGGACACATCCGGCTCGGCGCGGCAGGCCAGCACGCGGCCCTGGAAACGCCGCAGCACCAGCGCTTCGTGACGGATGGCGGGCTCGCCGCCGTCGTGCCGGATCAGCTGCGCGCGCATGGCGGACAGCCGCGCGGTGGACGGCGCCTGCGTGCCGAGCTCGCGCAGCCACAGGCGCAGCACGGCGTCGGCCTGGGCCGCGGACAACGCGCGCAGCCCGGCGAGGTCGAGTTCGGCCACGGTGGCGGCGTCGCGCGGCGGGCGCACCAGCGGCGCCATCCATTCCGTGGCGAGCGCGTCGAGCAGTTCGCCGGCCTGCGCGAGGTGCGCGGCGGCCTGCGCCACGTTGGCGCGCAGCGCCGGGAACGCCTCGGCCAGCGCCGGCATGTGCTGGCGCAGCGCGTTGCGGGCGAAACGCGGGTCGTGGTTGGAGGGGTCGTCGATCCACGGCAGCGCGTGGACCGCGCAGTAGGCGTCGATCTGGTCGCGGCCCGCGTCGAGCCAGGGGCGCAGCAGCACGATCTGCCGGTCCGCGCCCATGCGCCGCAGGCGCGGCATGCCGCCCAGCCCGGCCAGGCCGCTGCCGCGGAACAGGCGCAGCAGCACGGTCTCGGCCTGGTCGTCCTGGTGATGGGCGAACAGCAGCAGGTGCGCGCCGGCCTCGCCGCACATGGCTTCGAGCGCGGCGTAGCGCGCGCGCCGCGCGGCGGCTTCGAGGCCTTCGCCGTGCTGCTGGCCGACGGTGACGCGGCGGCTCAGGAACGGCACCTGCCAGTCGCGGCACAGCGACGCGCAGAACGCGTCCCACTCGTCGGCGCGGGCCTGCAGGCCGTGGTGCACGTGCAGCGCCACCACGCGCAGCGGCAGCGCGGCGGCGCACACCGCCGCGCGCAGCGCGTGCAGCAGCGCGACCGAGTCGCGCCCGCCCGACAGCGCCACCGCCACCGTGCCGCTCCGCTCGCCGGGGCCAGAAACGACAAAGGCCGCACCGGCCTGGAGGGCCTGTGCGACCTTGTCGGTCAAGCCGGCGGACGGATCAGCCCGCCGTGCCGGATTCCTTGAACTTGCCATAGGCCAGCAAGCGCGCGTGGCGGCGCGCCTGCAGCTCCTTCACGTCCATGCCCTGGAACTGGCGCAGCGAATCGGCCAGCGAGCGCTTGAGCATGGCGGCCATGCCCTTGGCGTCGCGGTGCGCGCCGCCGAGCGGCTCGCTGACGATCTTGTCGATCAGGCCGAGCGCCTTGAGGCGGTGCGCGGTCAGGCCCAGCGCCTCGGCGGCTTCGGGCGCCTTCTCGGCGGTCTTCCACAGGATCGAGGCGCAGCCTTCCGGCGAGATCACGGCGTAGGTGGCGAACTGCAGCATCTGCACCACGTCGCCCACGGCGATCGCCAGCGCGCCGCCGGAGCCGCCTTCGCCGATGATGGTGGCGATCAGGGGCACCTTGAGGCCGGCCATCACGTAGAGGTTGTGGCCGATGGCCTCGGACTGCCCGCGCTCTTCGGCGTCGATGCCGGGGAATGCGCCCGGGGTGTCGACGAAGGTGAAGATCGGCAGGCCGAACTTGTCCGCCAGCTCCATCAGGCGCTTGGCCTTGCGGTAGCCTTCGGGCTTGGACATGCCGAAGTTGCGCAGCGCGCGCTCCTTGGTGTCGCGGCCCTTCTGGTGGCCGATCACCATGCAGGCCTGGCCGTTGAAGCGGGCCAGCCCGCCCACGATGGAGAGATCGTCGGCAAACGCGCGGTCACCGTGCAGCTCGTGGAAATCGGTGAAGATTTCGCGCACGTAGTCCAGCGTGTAGGGACGCTGCGGATGCCGGGCGATCTGCGCCACCTGCCACGGGGTCAGGTTGGCGTAGATGTCCTTGGTAAGCTGCTGGCTCTTGCCGGCCAGCCGCGAGATTTCTTCGGAGATGTCGACAGCCGAATCGTCCTGCACGAAACGCAGTTCTTCGATCTTTGCCTCGAGTTCGGCAATGGGCTGCTCAAAATCCAGGAAGGTGGTTTTCATGAGAATCACACGTACCTGTCTGTGAAGGGGCGCATTCTACCGGAATTCGCCCGCTGAACCGCAAGTCTGCGGATGCAGTCTCGCGCACTTCCTTGCAAATTCTGCGCCCCGTCAGGCTAATAGGTCACTGGCAGCGGGTCAAGGCTGCGCCACATGTACCAGGTGGCCACGGTGCGCCAGGGCTCCCAGTTGGCGGCAACCTCGCGCGCCTCACTGCGCGTGACGGGCTCGCCGCTGAAATAATTAGCCGAAATGGCGTTGATCAGGCCGACGTCGTCGAGCGGCAGCACGTTGGGCCGCATCAGGTTGAACATCAGGAACATCTCGGCGGTCCAGCGGCCGATGCCGCGGATCTGCGTGAGCTCGGCGATGACCGCTTCGTCGTCCATCTCCGCCCAGCTTCCCACGTGCACGCGCCCGGCCTTGAAGTGCTCGGCGAGGTCGACGATGTACTCGGCCTTGCGGCGCGACAGGCCGCACCCGGCCAGGCTCTCGTGCCCGGCCTTGAGCATCTGCGCCGGCGTCAGCCGGGGACAGAGCGCCGCCAGCCGCTCCCACACGGTCTGCGCGGCCTTGACCGAGATCTGCTGGCCGACCACCGAGCGGGCCAGCGTGATGAAGGGGTCGCCGCGCGAGATCAGGTGCGCGGGGCCGTAGGTGGGGATCATCTTGCGCAGGATGCGGTCGCGCTTCATCAGGTCGGCGCAGGCCTCGTCCCAGTAGGCGGGACGCACCGCGTCGACCACGGCCTCGACCGGCAGCGGCACCGCCTGCGCCTCGGGCAGCGCGGGCGCCTTGGCGGCGCGCGCGCCGGCCTTAGGCGCCGGCTTCACCGGCTTGGCGGCGGCCTTGGCCGCGCCTGCGGCCTTGGCCGGCCGGGGCGCGGCGGCCTTGCCGGCCGCGGCGGTCTTGGCCGGCGCCGCGGGCGGCACCGTCTTGCGCGCGGCAGCGTTCAAGCGCGCCTCCACTCGGTGACACCGCCCGGCTTGTCTTCGAGGATCACGCCGCCGGCCAGCAGCTCGGCGCGGATGCGGTCGGCCTCGGCGAAATTGCGCCCGGCCTTGGCTTCCTTGCGCGCGGCGATCAGCGCCTCGATCTGCCCGGGCTGCAGGCCGTCGGCGCTCTTGCCGCCTTGCAGGAAGGCGTGCGCGTCGCGCCCGAGCAGGCCCAGCGTGGCGCCCAGGCCCTTGAGCTGGCGCGCCATCGCCGGCGCGCCGGTGCGGTTGACCTCGCTGGCGAGGTCGAACAGCACGGCCATCGCGATCGGCGTGTTGAAGTCGTCGCCCATCGCGTCGACGAAGCGCTTCGCGTGCGCTTCCTCCCAGTCGAGCGGCTCGCCGTCGGGCTGCACGTCCTTGAGCGCGGTGTACAGGCGCGTGAGCGAATGGCGGGCGTCGTCGAGGTGCGCGTCGCTGTAGTTCAGCGGGCTGCGGTAGTGCGCGCGCAGGATGAAGAAGCGCACCACTTCCGCGTCGTAGGCGGCCAGCACCTCGCGGATGGTGAAGAAGTTGCCGAGCGACTTCGACATCTTCTCGTCGTTGATGCGCACGAAGCCGTTGTGCATCCACAGGTTGACGAAGGTCTGGCCGCTCGCCCCCTCGGACTGCGCGATCTCGTTCTCGTGGTGCGGGAACTGCAGGTCGGCGCCGCCGCCGTGGATGTCGAAATGCTCGCCCAGCAGCGCGCAGCTCATGGCCGAGCATTCGATGTGCCAGCCCGGGCGGCCCACGCCCCACTTCGACTGCCACTTGCTTTCGGCCGGCTCGCTTTCCTTGGCCGACTTCCACAGCACGAAGTCGAGCGGGTCGTGCTTGGCCTCGTTGGTGGCCACGCGCTCGCCGGCGCGCAGGTCCTCGAGCGACTTGCCCGACAGGCGGCCGTAGTTCGGGAACTTGCGCACCGCATAGTTTACGTCGCCGTCGCTGGCCTGGTAGGCCAGGCCGCGCGCCTCGAGCTTGCCGATGATGTCGAGCATCTGCGGCACGTACTCAGTGGCGCGCGGCTCGTGGTCCGGGCGCTGGATGCCGAGCGCGTCGGCATCTTCGTGCATGTAGCGGATGAAGCGGTCGGTCAGCGCGCCGATGGTCTCGCCGTTCTCGGCCGCGCGGCGGATGATCTTGTCGTCGATGTCGGTGATGTTCTGCACATACGTCACCTCGTAGCCGGCGGTGCGCAGCCAGCGCTGCACCATGTCGAACACCACCATCACGCGCGCGTGGCCGACGTGGCAATAGTCGTACACCGTCATGCCGCAGACGTACATGCGCACGCGGCCGGGTTCGATTGGCACGAAGAGCTGCTTTTCACGCGCGAGCGTGTTGTAGATATTCAGTGGATACATGAAACGAGGTGAATGGAAGAGAAATCCTGCCGGCAGCATGACAGGTTGCGACAGCGACGGCACAACAGGGCACAGCGACACGGCCAGGCGACAAGGCGACAATCGCGCCAGATCGTCACGCCATTGTCGCGCCATTCGCGAGTCCGGCGATTTGCGCCCGGGCAAATTCCGGCGCGCCCCATATCTTACCGGAAGCGCCCGCCCGCCGTGACGCGCCCCGCGCCTCGCGGCGCACCACGGCGGCGCCCGGAGGCGGCCCGCCGCGCGCCCGCACAAGCGGCAAAGCGCGGCCCGCGGGCCGCGCTTTGCTAGAATGCCGCGGAGTATAACGGACCGCCCTTACATGAGCCTGTTCCTGCCCACCCTGAAAACCGCTTCACCCAAGCCCGCGCGCCGACGCACCGCGGCCGCGTCGATCGGCCTGGCGGCAATGCTGGCGGGCCTGCTGGCGGCGGCGCCCGCCGGCGCGCAGAACGGGCCGCTCTCGCTGGCGGCGCCGGCCACGCCGCCGGGCGGCGTGCGCTCGGCGGACCCGGGCATGGCCGCGGCGCAGAAGGCCGCGGCGCAGCAACACTACGACGAGGCCATCAGCGGCTTCGACCGCGTGCTGGCCACCAACCCGCGCAATGCGCAGGCGCGTTTCGAGCGCGCCTGGGCGCTGGCCCAGGCCGGGCGCGAGGACGAGGCGATTGCCGCGCTGTCGTCGATGGCCCAGGACTTCCCCGAGCTGCCCGAGCCGCACAACAACCTGGCGCTGCTGTATGCCAGGCGCGGCGACCTCAAGCGCGCCGAGGCGGAATTGCTGCTCGCGGTCGAGGTCAGGCCCGGCTTCTCGGTCGGCTACGCCAATCTCGGCGACGTCTACCGCCGCCTGGCCGAGACTGCCTACCGCGACGCGCTGCGCCGCAACCCGGCGGACGCCGTGGCGCAGGCCGGCCTCCGGCAGTTGACGGCCACCCCGGCGCCGGCGCCGGCAGCGCCGGCCGCCGGCGCGCGGCGCAAGCCGGCCGCCGGCGCCGCCGCGGCCGCCACCGAGACCCGCGCGAGCGGCGCCGCCAGCGATGCCGCCGCCGAACCCGCGCGGTAACGTCACAGACGCCATAGCCGCCGCATCCTCCCTATCCGGCAGGCGGGCCGCGGCCCGTCCCCAATGTTTCCCCGACCCACGGAGTCAAGCATGATTTTTTCGCGTCGCCTCGTCCTTGCCGGCCTGTTCGCCGGCGCCCTGGCGCTGTCGCCGCTGGCCTCGCAGGCACAGCAGACCAGGACCGAACGGGTGCAGTTCGTCACCAGCGCGGGCAAGTTCACGATCGAGGTCTACCCCGATGCCGCGCCCAAGACCGTGGCGAACTTCCTCGAGTACGTCAAGAGCGGCTTCTACAGCGGCACCATCTTCCACCGCGTCATCAACGGCTTCATGGTGCAGGGCGGCGGCTTCGACCGCGACATGAAGCAGAAGGCCACGCGCGCGCCGATCCCGCTGGAAGCGCAGAACGGGCTGAAGAACAAGGCCGGCACGGTGGCGATGGCGCGCACCAGCGATCCCAACTCGGCCACCGCACAGTTCTTCGTCAATGTGGTGGATAATTCCAACCTCGACTATCCGCAGCCGGACGGCAACGGCTATGCCGTGTTCGGCAAGGTGGTGGAAGGCATGGATACCGTCGACAAGATCAAGAGCGCGCCTACCACGTCATATGGCCCGATGCACAACGTGCCGGCCGCGCCGATCGTCATCGAGTCGGCCACGGTCGTCAAGTAAGGCTGCACGGCCGCCCCGCCCCGTCGTCACGCCGGGCAACAGCCAGGCAATCACCGAACAGAGGAAAGCAACATGTCCAAGGTAGAACTCCACACCAACCAGGGTGTCATCACCATCGAACTCGACGCCGAGAAGGCGCCGAAGTCGGTCGAGAATTTCCTGTCCTACGTGCGCAAGGGCCACTACGACAACACGGTCTTCCACCGTGTCATCAAGAACTTCATGATCCAGGGCGGCGGCTTCGAACCCGGCATGAAGCAAAAGGGCACCGACGCCCCGATCGAGAACGAAGCCGGCAACGGCCTCAAGAACGACCGCTACACGGTGGCGATGGCGCGCACCAACGCGCCCCACTCGGCCACCGCGCAGTTCTTCATCAACACGGTCGACAACGACTTCCTCAACTTCACCTCGCCGACCCCGCAGGGCTTCGGCTACGCCGTGTTCGGCAAGGTGAGCGAAGGCGCCGACGTGGTCGAGAAGATCAAGGGCGTGCGCACCGGCAGCGCGGGCTTCCACCAGGACGTGCCGCTCGAGGACGTGGTCATCGAAAAGGCCGTGGTGGTCGAGTAAATCCGCGGCGCAGCCCGGCGGTCCGTGCCGCCGGGTGGCGCCGGGTCGCGGCATGATGTCGGGCCAGAACTTCTTTTCCTCCCCATGACCATGCCCCCCTCCACGCCGGCTGCCGGCGCCCTCGCGGTGCCGGAGCCGGCGTGGTTCATTTCCGACCTGCACCTCACGCCCGCGATGCCGCGCACGCTGGCGTCGTTCGAGCGCGTGCTCGAGCGCGCCGCCGTGCAGGCGCGCGCGCTGTTCATCCTCGGCGACTTCTTCGAATTCTGGGTGGGCGACGAGGAGACCGACAGCCCGTTCGCGGCGCAGATCGCGGCCCGGCTGCGCGAGCTGGCCCGCTATGGCGTGCAGGTGTACCTGATGCACGGCAACCGCGATTTCCTGCTGGGCGAGCGCTTCGCGCGCGCCGCCGGGGCCACGCTGCTGCCCGACCCGACCGTGATCGACTGCGCCGGGCAGCGCGTGGCGCTGAGCCACGGCGACATGCTGTGCACCGGCGACGCGCGCTACATGCGCTTTCGCCGCTGGACCCGCAAGGGCTGGGTGCAGCGCGCGTTCCTGGCGCTGCCGCTGGCGCTGCGCCTGCGCGTGGCGCGCCGGCTGCGCGCCGACAGCGAAGCCGGCCGCGCCCGCCAGGCGCGCCGCGACGCGCCGCCCGACTACGGCGACACCGCGCCGCAGGCGGTGGCCGCGCTGCTGCGCGCCAGCCGCGCGCCGGTGCTGGTGCACGGCCACACCCACCGCCCCGCGCGCCACGAAAGCGCCGAAGGCGTGCGCTGGGTGTTGACCGACTGGGACCTCGACGGCCGGCGCCCGCGCGCGGCGGTGCTGCAGCTCGACGCCAGCGGCTTCAGCGTGCTGCCGCAGGCGGACTGAGCGCGCCCGGCGCGGCCCCGCGCCGCCATCATCGTCACTTCATCAGCTTGCGCAGCTCGCTGGCGTCGAACCGGTCGTTCGGCGTGTTCTCGAGATGCTCGCCGAGCCGGTCCAGCGCGGCCATCACGATCTCCAGCCGCTCGTGCTGCTGCGCGGCGTTGTCGATCAGGCTCTTGAGCGCCAGCGAGACCGGGTCGTCCGCGTTGGGCGTGATGCCGTAGGCCGAGAATTCCTGCTTGGCGCCCTGCTGCGCGCCGGGCGCGTCGGGCAGGATGATGCGCGCCGGCACGCCCACCGCGGTGGCGCCCGGCGGCACCGGCTTGAGCACCACGGCGTTGGAGCCGATGCGCGCGCCGTCGCCGATGGTGTAGCCGCCCAGCACCTTGGCGCCGGCGCTGACCACCACGCCCGCGCCCAGCGTGGGATGCCGCTTCTGCCCCTTGTAGAGCGAGGTGCCGCCCAGCGTCACGCCCTGGTAAATGGTGCAGTCGTCGCCGATCTCGGCGGTCTCGCCCACCACCACGCCCATGCCGTGGTCGATGAACACGCGCCGCCCGACCTTGGCGCCCGGGTGGATCTCGATGCCGGTGAGAAAGCGCGACCAGTGCGAGATCCAGCGCCCCAGCCAGTGAAAGCCCGCGTTCCAGCAGGCGTGCGCGAAGCGGTGGAACACCACGGCATGCAGGCCGGGATAGCAGGTCAGCACCTCGAGACGGCTGCGCGCGGCGGGATCGCGCCGCATGATGGCGTCGATATCTTCCTTCAGACGAGAGAACATCGTGGTCGTGTCGTGTTGCCCTGCCGTGCGCCGCGGGCCCCGGCCCGGTCAGGTGCGCCGGGGTGGAAACGCGATCGCCGGCATGGTCGTTGGCCGGTGGGAACGGAGCAGGGAGTGTAAGAGATTTGGTGCCCTGCTGCCGTCATGGACATTGACTGCGCGTGCGCCGCCCCGTCCGCGCTGGCGGACGCCGGCGGCGCCGGCCGTCAACATCGCGCGGGCGCGCGGAACGGCCCGGTCGTCGTGCCGGCTACCGGGCCGGTTGTCGGGCCAACTGCCGGGCCGGTCGTCGTCAGGCCGATCGCGTGGATCGCGCCGAAGGCAGGAATCTGCACCACCGCTTACGTCTCCTGTTTGCCCGGCGCGCGCGCGGCGCCGGGGACCTCGCCGCGCGCGGCCAGCAGCATGTGCTTGGCGATGCCGCGCAGGATGTTCACTTCTTCGCGCTCCAGCCCGCTGCGCGCCAGCAGCCGGCGCAGGCGCGGCATCAGCTTCTTGGGCGCGGCCGGGTCGAGAAAGCCGATCGCCTCGAGCCCCGTCTGCAGGTGGCCGAACATGGCCTCGACCTGCTCGGCGGTGGCCGGCTCGCCAGCATAGCCGATCTCGGCCAGCGGCGTGGCGCGCGGCGCCAGCAGGGCCAGCCGCATCTCGTAGGCGATCAGCTGCACGGCCTGCGCCAGGTTGAGCGAAGTGTAGGCCGGGTTGGCCGGAATGTGCGTGACCGCCGCGCAGCGCGCCACGGCCTCGTTGGGCAGGCCGAAGCGCTCGTTGCCGAACACGAAGGCCACATGCGCGCCGGCCGGCGGCTCGCCGGGCGTGGCGGCCAGGCGCGCGGCGATGCGGCCGGCGGCCTGCGCGGCGGCGTCGCGCGGCAGCAGGCGCGGCGGGCCGAACTCGCGCTGGCGCGCGGTCAGCGCCACCGCGTAGGCGGTGCCGGCCAGCGCGTGCTCGATGCCGTCCACGATCACCGCGCCGGCCAGCACGTCGTCGGCGCCGCTGGCCATCGCCACCGCGTCCGGGTGCGCGCGCACTTCCGGCTCGCGCGGCGCGACCAGCACCAGGCTGCCCGGCACGGCGCCGAAGCCCATCGTCTTGATGGCCCGCGCGACCGCGCCGACGTTGCCGGGATGGCTGGTCTCCACCAGCACGAAGCGCACGGCGGCGAAGGCCGCGGGTGCGCCCTGCGTCATATCCATTGGCTGGCGCGGCGTGGCGGCGGCGTCGCCGGCGGCGGCACTCGTCTGGTTCGGCGGGTTCATATACAATCCAGGCTTCATCTTCGGTGCGCCGCCCGTTCCGCCGGTTTCCGGCCAAGGCGACGCGCCCGTTCTTCTACAATTCGTTGTGTTGTCAGCCGCCCCCGGAGGGCAGCGCGCCCGGCCTTTCGCGCCGGGGGGCGCACTCCTGGCCGGCCTGGAGAGATTCATGCATCCGATGCTCAATATCGCCGTCAAGGCGGCCCGCAAGGCAGGTTCCGTTATCAACCGCGCGTCGATGGACGTCGACCGGGTCCATGTCTCCCGCAAGCAGCACAACGATTTCGTCACCGAAGTCGACCGCGCCGCAGAGGCCGCGATCATCGAGATCATCCACACGGCCTACCCGGAACACGCCATTCTAGCGGAAGAGTCCGGCCAGTCCTGGGCCGAGGGCGAGGAAGCCGGCGAATACACGTGGGTGATCGACCCGCTCGACGGCACCACCAACTTCATCCACGGCTTTCCCCAGTATTGCGTCTCCATCGCCCAGCTGCACAAGGGCGTGCCGGTGCAGGCCGTGGTCTACGACCCCACGCGCGACGAGCTCTTCACCGCCAGCAAGGGCGCCGGCGCGTTCCTGAACAACCGCCGCATCCGCGTCTCGCGCCGCGACAAGCTGGCCGACTGCCTGGTCGGCACCGGCTTCCCGTACCGCGACCTGGCCGGCCTGGACCAGTACATGGAGCTGTTCGCGCTGATGACGCAGAACTGCGCCGGCCTGCGCCGCCCGGGCGCCGCCGCGCTGGACCTGGCCTACGTGGCCTGCGGCCGCACCGACGGCTTCTTCGAGCAGGGCCTCAAGCCCTGGGACATGGCCGCCGGCATGCTGCTGGTGACCGAGGCCGGCGGCCTGACCGGCAACTACGCCGGCGAGGCGCGCCAGCTCGAGCAGGGCGAGATCCTGGCCGGCAACCCCAAGGCGTTCGCGCAGATGGTGCGCCTGCTGTCGCCGTTCTCGGCCGACCACGCCAAGGCGGCCTGAGCCTCCCCCGCCGCCCGCTCGCAACGCCCGCCCCTCACGGAGCGGGCGTTTTCGTTTGCGCGCAGGCGGCGCATACGCCGTGTGAGCCTGATCCATATCAAGGCCCGCGGTGCCGCGCCGGCACACAATGAAGGCATGCGCTGCCGGCACCCTCGCCCTGGCGCGGGCTCCCGCCCGCTGCAGGCCGCCGCGCAGCCCGGACCGCCACTTCAAGGAGCCTCGCATGTTTCCCGAATTCCGCGAATTGATCTCTGTGCTCAAGGCACAGGACACGCACTTCGCCAAGCTGTTCCATCGCCACAACGAGATGGACCAGGAAATCAAGAACATGGAAGCCGGGCTGGTGCCGGCCGACAGCACCGCCATCGAGTCCCTCAAGAAGGAAAAGCTCAAGCTCAAGGACGAGCTCTACGTCATCCTGCGCAAGGCTTCGGCCTGAAGCACCGCCCCCTCCCCAACGCCCCAACCCAGGTACCACCCATGTTCAAGCACATCCTCCTCCCCATCGACGGCTCCGAGCTTTCCCAGAAGGCCGTCGGCGCCGCCATCGAGTTCGCCCGCGCCACCGGCGCCAAGCTGACCGCCTACATGAGCCTGGAGGAATATCCGTTCCTGCCGACCAGCGACGCCACCCACGAGAAGCGCTCGGTGTTCGAGCAGCGCGTCGAGGCCGCCGCGCGCGCCGAGCTGTCGCGCATCGAAGCGTCCGCGGCGCTGGCCGGCGTGCCGTGCAACGCCGTCACCTCGGTTTCGGCCGCGCCGTACCGCGGCATCATCGCCACCGCCGCCGAGCAGGGCTGCGACGTGATCTTCATGGCATCGCACGGCCGCAGCGGCATCAGCGGCCTGCTGCTCGGCAGCGAAACGCAGAAGGTGCTCACGCACAGCACCATCCCGGTGCTGGTGTTCCGCTGAGCGCACGCGCGCCAGCCCTCCCTCCGCGCCCCGCTCACCGGGGCGCGTTGCCGTGCCCGGCGCCCTCGCCGGGCGCCGCCGGCCCCAAGCCGCGCGGCCGGTGCTGTACCATATCGCCCATCTTCCAAAATACCCCCTTGCGTCCCGAGGCAGGCCCCTCGCGCGGCCGGATTGTTTCCGCCGCGCCCGCGCCGCGCGCCGTGCGCGCCGATCGGGCCGGCAAGGCGGTGGCAAGCACGGGGGCGCCGGCAGCGGCCCTCCGTGCCAAACAGGTTTAATGGCAATGGGATTGCAGAAAAAGACGGACCCGGACCAGACGGCGGCGGAGGCTTCCGGCGCCAAGCACACGCCGATGATGCAGCAGTATCTGCGCCTCAAGGCCGACCATCCGGACACCTTGCTGTTCTACCGGATGGGCGATTTCTACGAGCTCTTCCATGACGACGCGGAGAAAGCCTCGCGGCTGCTGGACATCACGCTGACCGCGCGCGGCGCCTCCAACGGCGTGCCGATCCGCATGGCCGGCATTCCGTTCCACTCGGTGGACCAGTACCTCGCGCGCCTGGTCAAGCTGGGCGAGTCGGTGGCGATCTGCGAGCAGATCGGCGACCCCGCCACCAGCAAGGGGCCGGTGGAGCGCAAGGTGGTGCGCATCGTCACCCCCGGCACGCTGACCGACGCGGCGCTGCTGCCGGACAAGGCCGACACCTTCCTGATGGCGGTGCACCAGCACACCACGCGCCGCGGCGTGAGCAAGATGGGGCTGGCCTGGCTCAACCTCGCCAGCGGCGAGCTGCGCCTGATGGAGTGCGAAGTGGCACAGTTGGGCCGCGAACTGGAGCGCATCCGCCCGGCCGAGCTGCTGTTCGCCGACGGCATCGAACTGCCGGCGCTGGCCTGCGCGCGCACGCGCCTGCCGGAATGGCATTTCGACCAGGAGGCCGGCACGCGCCGCCTGCGCGAGCAGCTCGGCGTGGCCAGCCTGGACCCGTTCGGCTGCGCCGGGCTGGGCGCGGCGCTGGGCGCGGTGGGCGCGCTGCTGAACTACGCCGCCTCCACCCAGGGCCAGTCGCTGCGCCACGTGCAGGGCGTGACGGTCGAGCGCGAATCGGAATTCGTCGGCCTGGACACCGCCACGCGCCGCAACCTGGAGCTGACCGAGACCCTGCGCGGCGGCGAGTCGCCCACGCTGTTCTCGCTGCTCGACACCTGCGCCACCACGATGGGCAGCCGCCTGCTGCGCCACTGGCTGCACCATCCGCTGCGCGACCGCGCGCTGCCGCAGGCGCGCCAGCAGGCCATCGGCGCGCTGCTGGAGCAGGGCATCGAGCCGCTGCGCGCGGCGCTGCGCCGGCTGTCCGACGTGGAGCGCATCACCGCGCGCCTGGCGCTGCTCAACGCGCGCCCGCGCGACCTGTCCTCGCTGCGCGACACGCTGGCCGCGCTGCCCGAGGTGCAGGCCCGCGTGCGGCCCGACGAGGCCGCGCCGCTGCTGAGCCAGACCGTGGCCGAACTGGCCGTGCCGCAGGACTGCCAGGCGCTGCTGGTGGCCGCGGTGGCGCCCGAGCCGGCCAGCGTGGTGCGCGACGGCGGCGTGATCGCGCGCGGCTTCGACGCCGAGCTCGACGAGCTGCGCGACATCTCCGAGAACTGCGGCCAGTTCCTGGTCGACCTGGAGACGCGCGAGCGCACCCGCACCGGCATCGCCAACCTGCGCGTGGAATACAACCGCGTGCACGGCTTCTACATCGAAGTGACCAACGGCCAGGCCGACAAGGTCCCCGACGACTACCGCCGCCGCCAGACGCTCAAGAACGCCGAGCGCTACATCACGCCCGAGCTCAAGGCCTTCGAGGACAAGGCGCTGTCGGCGCAGGACCGCGCGCTGGCGCGCGAGAAGCAGCTCTACGACGCGCTGCTGCAGCAGTTGCTGCCGCATATCGGCGAGCTGCAGCGCGTGGCCGGCGCGCTGGCCCGGCTGGACGTGCTGGCGGCGCTGGCCGAGCGCGCGCAGACGCTGGACTGGACCCGGCCCGAGCGCGTCGACGAGAACGCCATCGACATCGCGCAGGGCCGCCATCCGGTGGTGGAAGGCCAGCTCGCGTCGGAGTCGGTGCCGTTCATCGCCAACGACTGCCAACTGACCGAGGCACGCAAGCTGCTGCTGATCACCGGCCCGAACATGGGCGGCAAGTCGACCTTCATGCGCCAGACCGCGCTGATCGTGCTGCTGGCCTGCGTGGGCGCCTACGTGCCCGCGCGGCGCGCGGTGATCGGCCCGATCGACCGCATCTTCACCCGCATCGGCGCGGCCGACGACCTCGCCGGCGGGCGCTCCACCTTCATGGTGGAGATGACCGAGGCGGCCGGCATCCTGCACAACGCCACCCCGGCCAGCCTGGTGCTGATGGACGAGATCGGCCGCGGCACCTCGACCTTCGACGGCCTCGCGCTGGCGTGGGCGATCGCGCGCCACCTGCTGGCGCACAACCGCAGCCACACGCTGTTCGCCACGCACTACTTCGAGCTCACGCAACTGCCGCAGGAGTTCACGCAGGCGGCCAACGTGCATCTCTCGGCGGTGGAGCACGGCGACGGCATCGTGTTCCTGCACGCCGTGCAGGACGGCCCGGCCAGCCAGAGCTACGGCCTGCAGGTGGCGCAGCTGGCGGGCGTGCCGCAGCCGGTGATCCGTGCCGCGCGCAAGCACCTGGCTTGGCTGGAGCAGCAGTCGGCCGACGCCACTCCCACGCCGCAGCTCGACCTGTTCGCCGCGCCGCCGGCGCCGGACGAGGAGGCATACGAGGACGACTACGCGCGGCCCGCCGCGGCGCAGGGCGGCGCGATGTCGCCGGAGCAGTCCGCGCTGCTCGACGCCATCGGCGGGCTCGACCCCGACAGCCTGACCCCGCGCGAGGCACTCGACGCGCTCTACCGGCTGCGGGCGCTGGCCAGGGATGCGGTAGCCACCGCATGACGCCGACCGGGCCGCGCCGCCGCCACGCGCCGGCGCGCGCGCTGGCCCGCGCCGTGCTGCTGGGCGCGGCGCTGGCCCTGCCCGCGCTGCACGCGGCGGCGGCGCCCCGGCGCGCCGCCGCGCCGGCCGCCGCGACCGTGCGCCTGGCGCTGATCGCCGGCCAGCCGCAGTGGCCCGCGGCCGAGGCGCGCACCGCGCGCCTGCTCGACTACGCCGCCGAGCGCCGGCTCGATTTCGTGGTGCACCTGGGCGGCATCAAGGGCGACACTGAATCGTGCGGCGACGCCCTGCTCGCGGCACGCCAGCGCCTGCTCGACCAGTCGCCGCTGCCGCTGGTCTACCTGCCCGGCGAAACCGACTGGGCGGAATGCCAGCGCGACGTGAACGGCCATTTCGACGCGGTGGAGCGCCTCAACCGGCTGCGCGAGCTGTTCTTTCCCGACGACGCCACGCTGGGCCAGCGCACCGCCGCGCTGATGCGGCAGTCCGACCAGGCTACCTTCCGCAGCTACCGCGAGAACGTGCGCTGGAGCGCCGGCGGCGCGCTGCTGGTGACGCTGAACCTGCCCGGCGACAACAACCACTATCGCTCCGAGGGCGGCCGCAACGGCGAGTTCGAGGACCGCCGCGAGGCCAACCGCCAGTGGCTCGCGCGCGCGTTCTCACTGGCGCAGCAGCAGAACCTGCCCGGCATCGTGGTGCTGGTCCACGCCGATCCGCAGTTCGGCAACGGCTGGGAGCAGCGCGGCAACCCATCGCTGTTCGATGGCTTCCTGCGCCGCCGCGCGCGCGACGGTTTCCTGGAATTCAAGCGCCAGTTGCGCGAACTGGCCGCGCGCTATCGCGGCCAGGTGCTGCTGGTGCATACCAGCCTGGGCGGCTTCGGCATCGACACGCCGCTGCGCGATGCCGGCGGCAAGACGCTGCGCAACGTGACCCGCGTGGCGCTGCCGGCCGGCGCGCCCGGGCAGTACGCCGAACTGGCGATCACGCCGGGCTCGCCCAGGCCGTTCGAGGTGACGCTCAGGGACGGCCCGGGGCCGGACTGAGCGGCGCGGGGGACGATGCGGCGGCCAGGATGGTAGCCAATGCGGTGGCCCATGAAAGCGAAAAGCCGGCAAAGCCGGCTTTTCGGGAGCGAACGTGCTGCGCGGCGGTGCGCACTCAGTGCAGCGTGCGCTTGCTGTCGTCCTCGTCTTCGTCCTCGTCCACCACCTCGACGCCCGAGGCGCCGTGGGCGTGGCCATGCTGGACTTCGTCGTCGGTGGCTTCGCGCACTTCCGACACCTGCAGCCAGAAGCGCAGCGCCATGCCGGCCAGCGGATGGTTGCCGTCGAGCACGACCTTGTCTTCGGCCACGTCGGTCACGGTATAGATGATCGAATCGTCTTCGTCGCCGTCCTCGGGCACGCCCTCGAACTGCATGCCGATCTCGAGCGGCTCGGGGAAGCGGTCGCGCGGCTCCACCTTGACCATCTCGGCGTCGTAATCGCCGAACGCTTCGTCGGGCTCGAGCTGGAGCTGGGTCTCGAAGCCGGCTTCGTGGCCTTCCAGCGCTTCCTCGATCTTGGGGAACGTGCCATCATAGCCGCCGTGCAAATAGACCATCGGCTCATCCGATTCCTCGATCAGATTGCCCTGCGCATCCGACAGCTTGTACACCACGGATACCACCGTGTTCTTAGCGATTTTCAATTCTTGACTCCATGAACGATTCCGCATTATACGCGCAGGCCTTGCCCCCCGGCCCCGTCGATCCAGACGTGCCGCTCCCCCTGCTGGGAGGCATGACGCCGGCCGCTTTCATGCGCGATATCTGGCACCGCAAGCCCCTGCTGATCCGACAGGCCATACCGGGAATCGTGCCGCCGGTATCGCGCGAGTCCCTTTTCGAACTGGCCGACCGGGACGACGTCGAGTCCCGCCTGGTGTCGCACTTCCGCAACCGCTGGAAGCTCGAGCAGGGCCCCTTCGCCGCCGACAACCTGCCCTCGCTCAAGACGCGCCAATGGACCCTGCTGGTGCAGGGCGTCAACCTCCACGATAGTGCAGCCGCGGCATTGCTGGGGCAATTCCGTTTCGCCCCCGATGCGCGCCTGGACGACCTGATGGTCAGCTACGCCACCGACGGCGGCGGCGTGGGTCCGCATTTCGACTCCTACGACGTGTTCCTGCTGCAAGTATCGGGCCGGCGGCGCTGGCGCATCTCGTCCCAGCCGCGGCTCGACCTGGTGCCGGACCTGCCGCTCAAGATCCTGGCCGACTTCACGCCCGAGCAGGAATGGGTGCTGGAGCCCGGCGACATGCTCTACCTGCCGCCGCAATACGCGCACGACGGCGTGGCCGAGGGCGAGTGCATGACCTACTCCGTCGGCTTCCGCGCACCGGCCTACCGCGAGCTGGCCGGGCATTTCCTGGCCTGGCTGTCGGAGACGGTCGAGGACAACGAGGAACTCGAGGGCCGCTACGCGGACCCGGGCGAGGCCGCCACCGCGCGGCCGGCGCAATTGCCGGCCGGCATGGTGCGCGCGGTCGGCGAGCGCCTCGGTGCCCTTCGTTGGTCGGGTAGCATGATTTCCGAGTTTCTGGGTACCCACCTTTCCGAGCCGAAGCCGAGCGTGGAATTCCCGGAGATACCGGAAATCACGCTGAAGAAATACACCAAGCTGGCACTATCTCACGGCATCGTGCTGGCGCCGGGATCGATCGCGCTGTACGACCGCACCCATTTCTTTATCAACGGCGAAGCCTACGAACCGCCCGCGGAACTGGCGCGCTGGCTGCGCCAACTGGCCGACCAGCGCCATCTGAGTGCCGCCGAAGTGGCCGCCAGCGCTGCTCTGCCCGACCTGATGGAGACCTTTCATCACTGGGCGCTGGAGGGTTGGCTGCAATTTGCGCCATCTCCGCTGTAATAATCCGTAACAAGCAAAAACAGGAAAAGACAGCGCTACACAAGCCGGGAAAACGCGGATATAATCGTCGGCTGGCTAGTACTGTGTACCACTGCATTTGTCGGCACCCGGGAGAGCCTCTATTTTGCAGTTCAAGAGCGATAATTACCGGTAATTATTCATCGCCTGTTTTTCTGTTATTAAAGTTAAAGGACGAACAATGAAGAAGTCTCTCCTGATCGCATCGCTGCTCGCCGCCGTTGCTCTCGCCGCTTGCGGCAAGAAAGAAGAAGCCGCCGCTCCCGCACCGGAAGCTTCGGCTCCCGCCGCTGCTGCTCCGGCACCGGAAGCTTCGGCTCCCGCTGCTGCCCCGGCTGCTGACGCTTCGGCTCCGGCCGCTGACGCTTCGGCTCCCGCTGCCGACGCTTCGGCTCCTGCTGCAAAGCAGTAATCGGTCTCGACCGATAAGAAAGCCGACCTTCGGGTCGGCTTTTTTTCGTCCATGCGGTTCGTTTCCGCACCGGCTGTCGCATGGCAGCCACACGCGCGGCGGCGCGCCGGATTCAGGCCCTGACCGGCTGCCAGCCCAGCCCTTCGTGCTGGTCCGCCACCAGGATCTCGCTGGCCGCCGCGGAAAGTGCTCCCGCCAGCGCTTGCGTCGCCAGTTCCCGCGTATTGTTCTGCTGGCTCAGGTGCGCCGCCACCACGCGCTGGAGTCCCGGGTGCGCCACGCGCGCCAGGATCCCGGCCGCGACCTCGTTGGCGAGGTGGCCGAAATCGCCGCCGATGCGCCGCTTCAACGAGGCCGGATAGGCGGAGTTGCGCAGCATCTCGCGGTCATGGTTGCACTCGAGCACCAGCGCGTGCACGCCCGACAGGCGCGCGGTGATGTACGGCGTTTCCATGCCGGCGTCGGTCAGCACGCCGAGCTTCGCGTCGCCGTCGCCGAGCACGAACTGCAGCGGCTCGCGCGCGTCGTGCGGCACCGTGTACGGCAGGATCTGGAGCGCGCCGATGGCCAGCGGATGGTCGGCGCAGCAAACCCGCACGTCGGCCGTCTCGGCCCCGCGCAGGTGCGAGGTGGCCAGCCAGGTGCCGTGGCTGGTGTAGACCGCCAGGTCGTGGCGCGAGGCGAACGCATAGGCCGAGCCGACGTGGTCGCCATGCTCGTGCGTGACCAGCACCGCGTCGAGCTGGTCCGGCGTGACGCCGAGCCGCTCGAGCCGGCGCGCGGTCTCGCGGATGCCGAAACCGCAGTCGAGCAGCACCCGCGTGGTGGCGCTGCCCTCGCGCGCTTCGATCAACAGGGAATTGCCCTCGCTGCCGCTGCCGAGAAAGGCGAAGCGCATCATGCGCCGGCCTCGCGCGGCAGCTTGCTGGAGCCTCCCGCGGCAGGACGCCGCGGGTATGCTGGCACGACCTGCACCGCGCTCAGCGCAGTTGCTCGTCGAGCAGCGAAAGGATGCGTTTGCCGACCTCGGTGCTTTCCGGCTGGCCGGCGTCGTTCTGCACCGTCACCGTGGTGCCGGTGCCGTCACCCTTGAGCGCCACGCGGTACTTCTTGGCGCGCTTGCTGTCCTCGGAGCCGGTCCTGACGAACAGCTTGGAGAAGAAGCCGCGGTTGTCCACGGTGTCGCGCGGATCGACGTAGCGCACGTAGTACAGGCCCTGCGCGCGGTCGCGGTCTTCCACCGTGAAGTTGACGCGGTCCAGCGCCAGCCCGACCGAGCGCCAGGCGCGGTCGAACGGCTCGGCCAGCTGCAGCGCCTGGCTGCCGTTGACCTGGGTCAGGTTGCTGCCGGCCGCGGGCGCCTTGGCCGCCACCACGGGCGCGGCGGCCGCGCCGGACGCCGCTGCCGCCGGCGCGCCGCCGTTCTTGGCCATGCGGTCGGCCTGCTCCTTCTGCACGCCGAGGCGCTGCGCGAAGCGCGAGAGGAATTCCGCTTCCAGCTCGGGATCGGACGGGCGCGGGGTCCACACCGTCTGCGACTTGTCGATGCCGGTCAGCTGCTCCTGCGCGCCGCGATGGCTGATGTAGACCTCCAGGTTGCCGTTCTGCGTGCGCTCCAGGCGCGTGCGGAACTTGTCGCGCTCGGAGGTCGAGTACAGGCCGTCGAAGACCTTGCCGATGGTGTTGCGGATGAAGTCCTGCGGAATCTTGGCGCGGTTCTCGGCCCAGTCCGTTTCCATGATGCCGGTCTCGGGCGAGTCCTGCACCAGCAGGAAACCGCTCTCCTGCCAGAACTCGCGCAGCGACTGCCACAACTGGTCCGGACGCATGCCGTTGCTGATCACCAGCCAGCGCTGGTTGCCGTCGCGCTCCATGCGCACGCCCTGCGTGGACGGCAGCACGTTCTCGGTGCCGACCTGCTGCTGCGCCACCTTGGTCGACTGGTTGTAGGTCGACAGCGTGGAGGTGCCGTTCTGGTCGGGCACGGAGTAGCGGCGGTCGCCTTCGATCTTGGTCAGGTCGGGCGGCACGTCGAGCGTGGAGGTGCGCTTGGCGTTGGCCTTGTAGTCGATCTTGTCCGGCGCCATCGCATCGTTGATGCTGCTGCACGCGGACATCGCGCTGGCCACCAGCACGGGCAAGACCAGGGCGGCACGGCGAACTTGCGTTGCGCCGCGGCGGTTAAGCTTGAGTTTCATTGACACGCAATCCTAGTTGATGGGACAACGGCAGGGTACCGCGGGATCTCAGCCGAGCAGGCCGGCATCCGACAGCGCCTTGCGCACCACGTCGTGGTATTCCGGTGACAGCGGGGTGAGCGGGAGGCGGATACCGCCCTGCATCTTGCCCATTTGCTGGAGTGCCCACTTGACGGGAATCGGGTTGGCCTCGACGAACATCGCCTTGTTCAGCGCAACCAGTTCCATGTGGATGCGACGCGCGGCGATGGCGTCGCCCTTCAGGGCAGCCACGCACAACTCGTGCATCTTGCGCGGCGCCACGTTGGCCGTGACCGAGATATTGCCGTGGCCGCCGAGCAGCATCAGCGCGATCGCGGTGGGGTCGTCGCCACTGTAGATGGCGAAGCCCTGCGGCGCGTCCTTGATCAGTTGCGCGGCGCGGTCGATGTTGCCGGTGGCTTCCTTCACGCCGATGATGCCCGGCACCTGCGCCAGGCGCAGGACGGTCTCGGGCTGCATGTCGGCCACGGTGCGGCCCGGCACGTTGTACAGCACCACCGGCAGGTCCACGCTTTCCGCGATGGTGCGGAAATGGCGGTACATGCCTTCCTGGGTCGGCTTGTTGTAGTACGGCACGACCTGCAGCGAGGCATCGGCGCCGACCTTCCTGGCGAAGGCGGTCAGTTCGATCGCCTCGCTGGTGGAGTTGCCGCCGGTGCCCGCGATGATCGGGATGCGCTTGTCGGCCTGCTCCACGGCCACGCGGATCAGCTCGCAGTGCTCGTCCACCGTCACGGTGGGCGACTCGCCGGTGGTGCCGACGATCACGATGCCGTCGGTGCCCTCGGCCACGTGCCAGTCGATCAGGGCGCGCAGCGCGGGGAAATCCAGGCTGCCATCTTCCTGCATCGGCGTCACGATCGCGACGATGCTGCCGTTAATCTGTGTCATAACGTTTGAGAATTCGGGAAACGAATACCGCGATTGTACCGGATCGCCCGGGCCTTCCGACCGCTGCTTCGACCCGGGAAAACCCAAGCCGGTTCAGCGCGTGAAGTCCGGGTCTCGCCGGGCATGCGGGCGCATAGCCCTGGCCGCACTTCAGCCGGGCAGAAGATAGCGTGGCGGCGCGCCGGCGCTGGCCTGGCCGCCCTTGCCCTCACCCTCCCTCGCCGCCTCGCGCACCGCGCACAGGCGCTGCACAAAGGCAGTTCTAGGCACTTCCAGCACGCCATCCTCATAGGCGACCACGCGCAGCCCGCCGCGCACCGCGTCCAGCAGTTCGCCAGGCCGCAGCAGGAAATCCGGGTTGGAGGGCTTGCCCACGGTCTCGTTGCCGGCGGCGAAGGTCTCGTAGATCAGCACGCCGCCCGGCGCCAGCGCGGCGATCAGGTGCGGCCACAGCGGCCGGTGCAGGTAGTTCGTCACCACGATGGCGTCGAACGGCGCGCGCCCGGCCAGCGGCCACGCGCCCTGCTCCAGGTCGGCCTGCAGCGTCTCGATGCCGGCGGGCAGCGCGGCCAGCGCCGCGCCGTCGCGGTCGACGCCCAGCACGGCATGCCCGCGCGCGGCGAACCACGCCGCATGGCGGCCACTACCGCAGGCGAGGTCGAGCACGCGGCCGCCCGCGCGCGCCAGGTGCGCCCAGCGCAGCACCCACGGCGAGGGCGGCGCGGCGGCGGCGGCGTGGTTCATCGCGCTGTTCATTGATATCCCAGCCCCATCGCCGCGCGTACGTCGCGCATGGTCTCGCGCGCCACCTGGCTGGCCCGGTCGCAGCCGTGCGCGACGATGTCGCGCAGCAGCGCGGGATCGTCCATGTACTTCTGCGCGCGCTCCAGCATCGGCTGCTGCTCGCGCAGGATGCCGTCGATCACGGGCTGCTTGCATTCGATGCAGCCGATGGCGGCGCTGCGGCAGCCCGGCTCCACCCACTCGCGCGTGGGCGCGTCCGAGTAGACCTGGTGCAGCTGCCACACCGGGCAGCGCGCCGGGTCGCCGGCGTCGGTGCGGCGCACGCGCGCCGGATCGGTCGGCATGGTGCGCACCTTTTTCTCCACCGAGGCCTTGTCCTCGCGCATGCGGATGGTGTTGCCGTAGGACTTGGACATCTTCTGCCCGTCCAGCCCCGGCATGCGCGAGGCCGCGGTCAGCAGCGCCTGCGGCTCGACCAGGATGGTCTTGCGCGAGCCGCCCAGGTAGCCCAGCAGCAGTTCGCGGTCTTCCGCGGCCAGGCTCTGCGACTGCGCCACCAGCGCCGCGCCCTCGTCCAGCGCCTCGGCCTTGCCCTGCTCCTGGTAGGCGCGGCGCAGCTCGAGATAGGCCCTGGTGCGCTTGCCGCCCAGCTTCCTGGCGGCTTCCTGCGCGCGTTCCTCGAAGCCGGGCTGGCGGCCGTACAGGTAGTTGAAGCGGCGCGCGATCTCGCGCGTGATCTCCACGTGCGGCACCTGGTCCTCGCCCACCGGCACGCGGCCGGCGCGGTAGATCAGGATGTCGGCCGCCTGCAGCAGCGGATAGCCGAGGAAGCCGTAGGTGGACAGGTCCTTGTCCTTGAGCTTCTCGATCTGGTCCTTGTAGGTCGGCACCCGTTCCAGCCAGCCCAGCGGCGTGCCCATCGCCAGCAGCAGGAACAGCTCGGCGTGCTCGGGCACGCGGCTCTGGATGAACAGCGTGGCGCGCTCGGGATCGACGCCGGCCGCGAGCCAGTCGATCAGCATCTCCCACACCGACTCGCCGATCACCTCGGGCGATTCATAGTGGGTGGTCAGCGCGTGCCAGTCCGCCACGAAGAAGAAGCACGGGTATTCGGCCTGCAACTGGACCCAGTTTTTCAGGACGCCGTGGTAGTGGCCCAGGTGCAGCGCACCGGTAGGCCGCATGCCGGAGAGAACGCGGTCGGGAAACATGTCTGTCTGTGCTTTTGATGGGGATTCGGTACTCGGTACTCGGTATGGCAGGTCGGATGCGGCGCGCCGGGCGCGGCCCGGCGGCGTGCTATTGCACCAGCGCCAGCACGGGTTGCAGCATCAGCTGCACCAGCCCGCTGAGCACGCCCATCACCGGCTGCATCCAGACCTTGGTGATCACGCCGGCGGCCACCAGCGCCAGCACCACGAAGATGCCGTAGGGCTCGATGCGCGAGATGGCATGCGCGAGCCGCTGCGGCAGCAGCGCGGTGAGCACCCGGCCGCCGTCGAGCGGCGGCACCGGGAACAGGTTGAAGGCGGCCATCACCAGGTTGACCAGCACGCCGGCGCGCGCCATCTGGCTGAAGAACGGCTCCTGCACCTGCGCCAGCACCAGCCCCACCGCCATCAGCGCCCACAGGAAGGCCTGCAGCACGTTGCTGCCCGGCCCGGCCAGCGCCACCCACATGCCGTGCCAGCGCGGGTTGCGCAGGCGGTCGAAGGCGACCGGCACCGGCTTGGCGTAGCCGAACACGAACTGGCCGCTGGTCATGAAATAGAGCAGCAGCGGCACCGCGATGGTGCCGATGGGATCGATGTGCCGCGCCGGGTTGATGCTGACGCGGCCCATCACATAGGCGGTGTTGTCGCCGAACAGCTTGGCCACGTAGCCGTGGGCGGCTTCGTGCAGCGTGATGGCGAACAGGACCGGCAGGGCGTAGACCGCAAGGGTCTGAATCAGGGAAGAATCCATGGGGCGCTATTGTACCGGGCCGCCGCGCGCCTGAGGCGGCCGCCCGCGTGGAGCGCGCCGGCGGCGCTCAGAGGCCGAAGCGCCCGATGTCGCCGCGGCCCTGCCGGATCAGCTCGGGCTCGCCGCTGGTCAGGTCGATCACGGTGGTCGGCTGCGCCGGCGCGGCGCCGCCGCAGATCACCAGGTCAAGCAGCTTCTCGAGGCGCGCGCGGATCACCTCGGGCTCGTTGAGCGGGGCTTCGTCGCCGGGCAGCTGCAGGGTGGCCGAGATCAGCGGCTCGCCCACCTCGGCCAGCAGCGCGAGCGGGATCGGGTGGTCGGGCACGCGCACGCCGATGGTCTTGCGCGCCGGGTGCGACAGCCGCCGCGGCACTTCCTTGGTGGCCTCGAGGATGAACACGTAGGGCCCGGGCGTGGCGCCCTTGAGCCAGCGGTACTGGCGGTTGTCGACGCGCGCGAAGTTGCCCAGCTCGGACAGGTCGCTGCACATCAGCGTCAGGTGGTGCTTGTCGTCGATGCCGCGCAGGCGGCGCAGGCGCTCCACCGCGGCCTTGTCGTCGAGCCGGCAGGCCAGCGCGTAGCTGGAGTCCGTCGGCAGGGCGATCAGGCCGCCCTGGCCGATGATCTGCGCGGCCTGCTTGATCAGCCGCGGCTGCGGATTGAGCGGGTGGATGTCGAAATATTGGGACATGGGCGGTCGGAGGGCGAAAGGCCGCCGGCCCGGCGCGAAGGCGACATGCGCGACGGGCAGGTCTTGCGGGGAAAAAGATCGGACGGTGCGCATGACGGGGGCGGGCCATCGGAGCGCCGGGCGGCCGCGGGCCGGGCCGGCTTACCAGTCATGCCAGACCGGCGTGACCGACGACGGCAGCGGCGGCAGCGCGCCCAGCTCGGTGCGGCCTTCGCCGGGACCGTGGAAATCCGAGCCGCGCGAGGCCAGCAGGCCGTAGCGGCGCGCGACGTCGGCATACTTGCGGTACTGGTCGGGCGTATGGCTGCCCGTCACCACCTCGACCGCGGCGCCGCCGAGCTGCACGAACTCGTCGAACAGCGCGTCGTGCTGGAGCTGGGTGTAGTCGTAGCGGCCCGGATGCGCCATCACGGGAATGCCGCCGGCGGCCTGGATCCAGCCCACCGCGTCGGCCAGCCGGGCCCAGCGGTGCCCGACATAACCGGGGCGACCTTCGCCGAGGTATTCGCTGAACACGTCGCTGATGGTCTTGCAGCGCCCCTGGTCCACCAGCCAGCGCGCGAAATGCGTGCGGGAGATCAGGTCCGGGTTGCCGACGTAGCGCAGCGCGCCTTCGTAGGCGCCCTCGATGCCGATGGCCGCGAGCGCGTCGCCGATGTCCTGCGCGCGCGCCGCGCGGCCCGAGCGCGTGGCGGCCAGCCCTTCGACCAGCGCCGGGCAGGCCGGGTTGATCTGCAGCCCGACGATGTGCACGGTCTGGCCGGCCCACGTCACCGAGATCTCCACGCCCGGCACGAAGCGCATGCCGAGCGCCTCGGCGGCGGCGCGCGCCTCGCTCTGCCCGCCGACCTCGTCATGGTCGGTCAGCGCCCAGAAAGCCACGCCGCCCGCATGGGCGCGCGCGGCCACGTCGCGCGGCGACAGCATGCCGTCGGACACGGTGGAATGGCAATGGAGATCGGCGTTGATGGCGTGAGGGTTCTGCATGCCGCCATTCTACTCCCGCGCGCGAGGCCGCACACGCGGCGCCGGCCGCCGCCGCGCGCCGGTCGGCCGGTCCGGCGGGGCGGCCCGACAGCGCCGCCCGAGGTGCGGCCGAGGTACGGCCGAGGTACAGCCCGATAGCCCTGCCGCCAACGCTGGCGTCGGCCGGCGGCGCCCCGCCGCGCGGTATAGTTGGGGCCTCTCGATCCTCCCGCCCGGCGGCGCCAAGCGCGCCGCCCGCCATGCCATGCCGACCGACGCTTCCGCCATCCCAGCCGACTCCGCCCACGCCGACGGCGTGACCCGCACCGACGTGCTGATCGTCGGCGCCGGCCCGGTCGGCCTGTTCGCGGCCTTCCAGGCGGGCGTGCTGGGCCTGCGCTGCGAACTGGTCGACGTGCTGGACCGCGCCGGCGGCCAGTGCGCCGAGCTCTATCCCGAGAAGCCGATCTACGACATCCCCGCGGTGCCCGGCTGCCTGGCGCAGGACCTGGTGGACCGCCTGCTCGAGCAGTGCGCGCCGTTCGCGTTCCCGATGCACTTCAACGAGCGCGCCAACGGCCTGGAGGAGATCGCCCGCGCCGGCGAGGCCGCGCCGGCCGCGCCCGACGCCGGCCACGCGCATCCGCCGCGCCTGCTGGTCACCACCGACGGCGGCAGGCGCTTCGACGTGGCCGCCGTGCTGATCTGCGCCGGCGCCGGCGCCTTCGCCCCGCAGCGCGTGGCGCTGCCCGAGGCCGCCGCGCTGGAAGACCGCCACCTGCACTACGCGGTGCGCGACGTGGCGCGCTTCGCCGGCAGGCGCGTGGTGGTGGCCGGCGGCGGCGACTCCGCGCTGGACTGGGCGCTGGCGCTGCGCAAGGTGGCCGCGCGCGTCACCCTGCTGCACCGGCGCGAGGGCTTCCGCGCCGCCGACGGCACGGTGGCGGAAATGCGCGCGGCCGTGGCGGCCGGCGAGATGGATTTCGTGGTAGGCATGCTGGGCGCGCTCAAGACCGAGGGCGACACGCTGACCGGCGTGGACATCCGCACGCGCGACGACACCGTGAGCCTGCCCGCGGACGAACTGGTGGCGCTGTACGGCCTGGTGTCGGAGCCGGGCCCGATCGCGCACTGGGATCTCGACATGCGCGCCGGGCGCATCGTGGTGGACACCACCACCTACGAAAGCTCGCGCCGCGGCATCTTCGCCGCCGGCGACATCGCCTTCTACCCGAACAAGCAGAAGCTGATCCTGTCCGGCTTCCACGAGGCCGCGCTGGCGCTGCGCAAGGCCTATCACTACGCCTTCCCGGAGAAGGCGCTGGTGCACGTGCACACCAGCAACAACGCCGCGCTCAAGGACAAGCTCACGCACGCCTGAACCCGGCGCGGGCGCGCCTCACGCGCAGAAGTCGTCGACCAGCGCCGCCACCGCGCGCGGCTGGTCGTGGTGCAGCATGTGGCCCGCGTCGTCGATGACCGCCTCGCGGAAATCGCGGAACGCCTTGAAGCGCTGCCGGAATTCGTCGAGCGGCTGCCCGCGCGCGATGTGGCTCAGCGTCTGCGAGTCGCGCGCCTCCACGTGCAGCACCGGCGCGGTGGCCTGCGCCCAGATCGCCATCACCTCGTCGAGCCGGTAAAGCACCGGATTGACCATCTTGTGCGCCGGATCGCCCAGGATCTCCCAGCGGCCTCCGGCGTTGCGCGCCGACCAGTGCGCGGCCAGGAAGGCGGCGCGGTCGTCGGGCAGGCGCGGGTTGGTCTTCTGCAGCCGCGCGGCCACCGCGGCCACGCTGTCGTAGGTCTTGAGCGCGGGGGGCGCGCGCAACTCGTCGAGCCAGAGCGCGTAGCGCCCCGGCGCCTGCTCCGCGCGCGTGGCGGTCATGCCGAAGCCTTCCAGGTCCACCACGCGGCGCACCCGCGCGGGACGGATGCCGGCGTAGAAGCAGGCCACGTTGGCGCCCATGCTGTGGCCCACGAGGTTGACCGGCTCGCCGGGCTGGAAGTGGTCGAGCACCGCCTCGAGGTCGGCGATGTAGTCGGGGAACCAGTACGACTCGGTGCCCGGATGGCGGGTCGGCCAGGCGGTCTGGCCGAAGCCGCGCCAGTCGGGCGCGATCACGTGCCAGTCGCCCGCCAGCGCGTCCACCATGAACTGGAACGAAGCCGCCACGTCCATCCAGCCGTGCAGCGCGAACAGCTTCGGCGCGCCCGCCCGGCCCCAGTGGCGCACGTGCATGGCGAGCCCGCGCAACGTGATAAATTCCGAGCGCGAGGTTTCTCTGATTGTCATGGTGGTCTCCCCCGGTCCCTTTCCGGCCGGCGCCTTCACCCGCGACAACGGGGAGGCGCGATAAAAATAGAACGATCGTTCGCTCAGGCGATTATAGCGGCACCCGCTGCCTCGATGCCGCCGCCACGCCGCCGCGCGAACGCCAGCAAACAGGAGACCTGCATGACCGCATCCGCCCTGCCCGCCAGCCGGCGCGACGACTACCGCGCGCTGTACGACAGCTTCCGCTGGCACGTGCCGGAGCACTTCAACCTCGCCGAAGCCTGCTGCGGCCGCTGGGCGCGCGACCCCGCCAGCGCCGGCCGCATCGCGGTCTACACCGAGCACGAGGACGGCCGCCGCGCCAGCTACAGCTACGCCCACATCCAGGCCGAGGCGAACCGCCTGTCGCGCGCGCTACGCGCGCTCGGCGTGGCGCGCGGCGACCGCGTCGGCATCGTCATGCCGCAGCGCATCGAGACGGTCATCGCGCATATGGCGATCTACCAGCTCGGCGCCATCGCCATGCCGCTGTCGATGCTGTTCGGGCCGGAGGCGCTGGCCTTCCGCTTCCGGCACAGCGAGGCGCGCGTGGCGATCGCCGACGAGAGCGCCATCGACAACGTGCTGGCCGCGCGCCCCGAATGCCCGGCGCTTGCCGCGGTGATCGGCGTGGGCGCGGCCGCGGCCCGCGCCGGGCACGGCTGGGACGCGCTGCTGGCGGCGCAGTTGCCGGACTTCACCGCCGAGCTGACCAAGGCCGACGAAGCGGCCGTGCTGATCTACACCAGCGGCACCACCGGGCCGCCCAAGGGCGCCGTGATCCCGCACCGCGCGCTGATCGGCAACCTGACCGGCTTCGTCTGCTCGCAGAACTGGTATCCGCGCGAGGGCGACGTGTTCTGGAGCCCGGCCGACTGGGCCTGGACCGGCGGCCTGTGGGACGCGCTGATGCCGGCGCTGTACTTCGGCCAGTCCATCGTGGGCTACCAGGGCCGCTTCTCGGCGCAGGTGGCGTTCGCGCTGCTGGAGCGCTACCGCGTCACCAACACCTTCCTGTTCCCGACCGCGCTCAAGCAGATGATGAAGACCTGCCCGGCGCCGCGCGGCCAGTACCGCCTGCACCTGCGCGCGCTGATGAGCGCCGGCGAGGCGGTCGGCGAGACCGTGTTCGCGTGGTGCCGCGACGCGCTCGGCGTGGTGGTCAACGAGATGTTCGGCCAGACCGAGATCAACTACATCGTGGGCAACTGCACCGCGCAGAACGACGACGGCGAGCTCGGCTGGCCGGCGCGCGCCGGCTCGATGGGCCGCCCGTATCCGGGCCACCGGCTGGCCGTGGTCGACGAGGACGGCCGGCCGTGCGCGCCCGGCGAAACCGGCGAGATCGCCGTGTGCGACACCGACCGGCACGGCCACCCCGACCCGGTGTTCTTCCTCGGCTACTGGCGCAACGAGGCCGCCACGCGGGACCGGTTCGTCGAGCACGGCGGCCTGCGCTGGTGCCGCACCGGCGACCTCGCCCGCGCCGACGCCGACGGCTACCTGTGGTACCAGGGCCGCGCCGACGACGTCTTCAAGTCGTCGGGCTACCGCATCGGCCCGAGCGAGATCGAGAACTGCCTGCTCAAGCATCCGGCCGTGTCGAACTGCGCCGTGGTGCCGTCGCCGGACCCGGAGCGCGGCGCCGTGGTGAAGGCGTTCGTCGTGCTGCAGCCGTCGGTGGCCCGCTCCGCGCAGGCCGACGCCGACCTGACCGCGGCGCTGCAGCAGCACGTGCGCGGCCTGCTCGCGCCCTACGAGTACCCCAAGACCATCGAGTTCATCGCGCAGTTGCCGATGACCACCACCGGCAAGATCCAGCGCCGCGTGCTGCGCGAGATGGAAGCGCAGCGCGGCACGACGCCGGCGCACTAGCCCCCGGCAGGCCATGCGCGCGCCGGCCCGCCGGCGCCTGCGTGGCCGGTCTGCGCCGCCTCCCCGCACTTCCCCTCCCCCCGCATCTTTTCCCCTCTTTTTCCCACTCTGCCCGGCAGGCATCCGGACTGGTGGATTCCCGTGTCAAGTATTCGCCAAAGTTGACGTTAGCGAAGACAGGTGGCCACGTTGCCGATCGCACAGTCAAAGCGCAGGTCATGTCGGCGAAATACCGTTCATGGCAGGCCAGTCGCATCGGATGGCATGGCATATCGAATGGCATGGAATTTATCTTATTCATAAGATAACTCTTAAAGAAAAATCGTCCAAAAACTTTCCACTGATTATTCTTCATCCGCATCATTTAAATTAGGATAAATCTCATCTAGATGCTGTTTATTCCAATATCAAGATGCTGAAAACCCGCATAAAAGGCCGATTGACTTAACACAACAACGAACGAATAGACGTAGGAAAATTCATCTTTTCTAAGTTGAATTTCCCACAAACAGAAAATAAACTTCCTATCAAACAAGAAGAAATTTCCGACAAGGCTTTACGAATTTTCCTGGGCTCAATGACCAAAAGGGGATCACCATGAGCACGCATGCACGCACCGGCAACGCCTCCATCCGCAACCTCAAGCACCGCCTGACGCTGGCGCTGGCGTGCGCGCTGCTCTCGGTCCCGGCGTGGGGCGCCGGCGGCGTGATCTTCTTCCGCGGCGCCATCGTCGCGCCGTCGTGCATGACGCAGATGAGCGCCGGCTCCGGCAGCGCCTCGGTGAGCTGCCCGCAGAACGGCGCCCAGGCCGCCGAGTTCGCCGCCGTGCCGCTGATGCCCGGCAAGTCCGTGCAGTTGAAGTCGGCGCGCGCCTCGGTCGAGACGGCGCGCTTCGTGAGGAAGAGCGATCCGGACGGCGGCCAGCAGGGCCTGGTCGTGATGGCCGAGTATTACTGAGCGGGTATTACCGAGCGGCCTGCGCCTCGAGCCACGCGAGCTCGGCGTCGTCGAAGCCGGCCGCGCGGCGCGCCTCGAGGTTGAAGGGCGGGCGCAGGCGCGGCGCCTGGTAGCGCGCCGCCAGCTCGCCATAGGCGGCGACCGGATCCAGCCCGCGCCCGGCGCACAGCCAGCGGTACCAGCGGTTGCCGATGGCCACGTGGCCGACTTCGTCGCGCAGGATGATGTCGATGATGGCGGCGGCCTCGTGGTCGCCGGCGGCGGCCAGCTTGGCCCGCACCGGCGGCGAGGCATCCAGCCCGCGCGCCTCGAGCGTGCGCGGCACCAGCGCCATGCGCGCCAGCACGTCGCCGGCGGTCTTGTCGGCCATCTCCCACAGGCTGTTGTGCGCCGGGAAATCGCCGTAGCCGGCGCCCAGCGTGGCGAGGTGGTCGGCCAGCAGCGTGAAGTGCAGCGCCTCCTCGTCGGCCACGCGCAGCCAGTCGAGGTAGAACCCGGCCGGCATGCCGCCGAAGCGCCAGAGGGCGTCGAGCGCGAGGTTGATGGCGTTGAACTCGATGTGCGCCAGCGCGTGGATCATGGCGGCCCGCCCGGCCGGCGTATGGATCGAGCGGCGCCGCTCCACGCGCTGCGGCGCCACCAGCTCCGGCCGCTCGGGGCGGCCCGGCAGCGGCAGCGTGGCCGTGAGGGTTTCGCCGGCGCCGAGTGCTTCCGGCGCCATGCCCGCGGCGGCCTGGCGCATACGGCGCGTGGCTGCCGCCTTCTGCCGGGCGTCGCGCAGGCACAGGATGGCCAGCGCCTGCCGGCGCAGCGACAGGCCGGTGACATCCGGCAGGCCGGGGGTGGCCGCGGCGGCGGCGTCCGGGAAAGCGGGCTCGGCCGCGCGGGGGGTGTCGTTCAGGTTGGCTGCCATCAGCGTAAAATCCGGGTTGCCGCCATTGTAGGGCCGGCGCTCGGCGCGGCCGGCATCCGCCACATCGCGCGTCCCCGCCGCCGCCCTCCCGCGAACCTTTAAAGCCCGGCGGCAAACCCCATATACCCATACGCACTTGTGCAGGAGACTTCATGGCGCTTTACCAGCTCGGCGACATCGCCCCGACCATCGATCCGGATGCCTACGTCGCGCCGGAGGCCACCATCATCGGCAACGTGACGCTCAAGGCGCGCGCGAGCGCGTGGCCCGGCGTGGTGATCCGCGGCGACAACGAGCCGATCGTGGTGGGCGAGTCCAGCAACGTGCAGGAAGGCACCGTGCTCCATACCGACCCGGGCTGCCCGCTGACCATCGGCGACAAGGTGTCGATCGGCCACCAGGCCATGCTGCACGGCTGCACCGTGGGCGAAGGCTCGCTGATCGGCATCCAGGCGGTGATCCTGAACCGCGCGGTGATCGGCAAGGAATGCCTGGTCGGCGCCGGCGCGGTGGTCACGGAGGGCAAGGTGTTCCCGGACCGCTCGCTGATCCTGGGCGCGCCGGCCAAGGTGGTGCGCGAGCTCACCGAGCAGGACGTGGCCAACCTGTACCGCAACGCCGAGACCTACGCCACGCGCCAGGCCATGTACAAGACGCAGCTGAAACGCATCGACTAACACGCATCGACCAGGGCGCCGGCCAGGAACCGCGCCCGCGCCGATCTACCGACGGACCATCGTGACTGATTCCACCTCCCCCGACATCCTGCAGAAATTCCTGTTCGACGCGGCCCCCGTGCGCGGCGAACTGGTGCGCATGCGCGCCACCTGGCAGGATGTGCTGCGCCGCAATCAATATCCCGCGCCGGTCCGCCGGCTGCTGGGCGAGATGATGTCCGCGGCCGCCCTGCTCACCGCCAACCTGAAGTTCAACGGCGCGCTGGTGATGCAGGTGCACGGCGACGGCCCGGTGCGCATGCTGGTGGTGGAATGCCTGTCCGATCTGTCGATGCGCGCCACCGCCAAGCTGGCCGAGGGCGCGCAGGTGGCCGACGACGCCACGCTGGCCGACCTGGTCAACGTGCGCGGCGGCGGCCGCTTCGCCATCACGCTGGACCCGCAGGACAAGCTGCCTGGCCAGCAGGCCTACCAGAGCATCGTGCCGCTGGCCGACGCGCATGGCGCGTTCGACTCGATGGCCGCGGTGCTCGAGCACTACATGCGCTCGTCCGAGCAGCTCGACACGCGCCTGTGGCTGGCCGCCGACGACCAGGTCGCCGCCGGCATGCTGCTGCAGAAGCTGCCGAGCTACGGCGGCACCCTGGAAGGCCACGCCGGCCGCGCCCCGGCGCAGGTCGGCGAGACCGGCGCGCCGCTGGCCGAGAGTGCCCGCGCGCAGGACCTCGACACCTGGGACCGCGCCTGCCAGCTCGGCGCCACGCTCAAGGCCGGCGAGTTGCTGGCCGAGACCCCCGACACGCTGCTGCGCCGCCTGTTCTGGGAAGACCTGCAGGCCGCCGGCGTGCGCGTGTTCGAGCCGCTCGGCCCGCATTTCCACTGCTCGTGCTCGCGCCCCAAGGTGGCCGGCATGCTGCAGAACCTGGGCCGCGCCGAGATCGAGAGCATCCTGGAGGAGCGCGGCAACGTGGAGATCCACTGCGATTTCTGCGGCCAGCAATATCATTTCGACCCGGTCGACTGTGCCCAGCTGTTCACGCCGGTGCCGGTGGCCACCGGCGCCGGCGACGGCGCCAGCCAGCAGCACTGAGCGGCGGGCGGCGGCCGGACCCGGCGGAACCTTTGCCCGGTGCGCCGGGGTCCAAGCGTCAGTGACCCACCAGAGCCAGGGGAAATATCATGTCCGCTTTGTCTCCGAACCCGTCTCCGAACCCGTCTCCAAACGCGCCTGCCGCCGCGGCGCGGCGCCTGCCGGGCGCGCTTGGCGCGCTGCTGCTCGGCGCCGCGCTGCTGGGCGGCTGCGCCGGGCTGCCGCGCGACATCAACGGCTCGCCGCCGACCGCGCGGCTGGTGCCCAACAGCATCCCGCCCGCGCCGATCACCCCCGAGGAAAGCCAGAAGCTGGGCACGCTGAACCGCGACATCCTGCGCGAGCAGGACGCCGCCATCGCGCGCCAGCAGCAGGCCGAGGCCTACGCGCGCGCCTATTCCTATTACGCCTACCCGTCGCCGAGCTGGAACCTGTATTACGGCGGCTGGGGCGGGCGCCACTGGGGCGGCGGCGTCGGCTTCAGCAGCGGATATGGTTATCCGGGCTGGGGCTGGGGCGGTTATCCGTACTGGTGGTAATGGGGCGGCAGCAATGAGGCGGCAAGACGCCGGCGCGCGTGGACGAGACGCCGCCCGCCACGGCAATGCGAGCCGCGACAGGTAGCTGCAATTGGGGGAAAACGAGGGAAAAACGGGGAATCGCCGGACCGGCGAATCCCGCCGGCGGCATGACAGCACCCGCGGCGGGTGCCATGCGCGGCGCCGGCGCTAGTGGCTGCCGCCGGCCGGCGAATTCGGCGGCGGGGGCAGCGGCGGCGTGGCGCTGACCTTGGGCGCGGGCGCCACGAACTGCACGAACACCTCGCCGTCCCTGACCATGCCCAGCTCGTAGCGGGCACGCTCCTCGATGGCGCCGGTGCCGTCCTGCAGGTCCTTCACTTCCCCTTCCAGCTTGGCGTTGCGCAGCTTGAGCGCCTGGTTGCGCGCGCTCTGCTCCTGCACCTGCTTGTCCATGTCCCACACGCGCAGCCAGCCGCCCTTGCCCAGCCACAGCGGGTACTGAATGGCGAGCAACAGCACGAACAGCAGCAGCGAGATCAGGCGCATAGGGATTCCGGCGCTTTGCAGAAGAGGTCGGGGCCGTCGGCGCCGGCCGCGATGAGGGTTATCCGCGGCCGGCGCATGACGCGGGCTTAGCGCAGATTATAGAAGGCGCTCTTGCCCGGGTAGCTGGCGATGTCGCCGAGGTCTTCCTCGATGCGCAGCAGCTGGTTGTACTTCGAGATGCGGTCCGAGCGCGACAGCGAGCCGGTCTTGATCTGGCCGGCGTTGGTGCCCACCGCGATGTCGGCGATGGTGTTGTCCTCGGTCTCGCCCGAGCGGTGCGAGATCACGGCGGTGTAGCCGGCGCGCTTGGCCATCTCGATGGCGGCGAAGGTCTCGGTCAGCGTGCCGATCTGGTTGATCTTGATCAGGATCGAGTTGCCGATGCCCTTCTCGATGCCTTCCTTGAGGATCTTGGTGTTGGTGACGAACAGGTCGTCGCCCACCAGCTGCACGCGCTTGCCGAGCTTGTCGGTCAGCGTCTTCCAGCCTTCCCAGTCGCCTTCGGCCATGCCGTCCTCGATCGACACGATCGGGAACTTGTCGCACAGGTTGGCCAGGTAGTCGGCGAACTGGGTCGAGGTCAGCTTGAGGCCTTCGCCGTCCAGGTGGTACAGGTCCTCGCCTTCGCGGAAGAACTCGCTGGCGGCGCAGTCCAGCGCCAGCAGCACGTCCTCGCCGACGCGGTAGCCGGCCTTCTCGACGGCCTGCACGATGGCGTTCAGGCATTCCTCGTTGGAAGCGAAGTTCGGCGCGAAGCCGCCTTCGTCGCCGACCGCGGTGGACATGCCCTTGTCGGCCAGGATCTTCTTGAGCGCGTGGAACACCTCGGCGCCGCAGCGCAGGGCTTCGCGGAAGCTGGTCTGCGACACCGGCATGATCATGAATTCCTGGATGTCCAGGCTGTTGTTGGCGTGCGCGCCACCGTTGACGATGTTCATCATCGGCACCGGCATCTGCATCGCGCCCGAGCCGCCGAAGTAGCGGTACAGCGGCAGGCCGGCTTCCTCGGCGGCGGCGCGCGCCACCGCCATCGACACGGCCAGCGTGGCGTTGGCGCCCAGGCGGCTCTTGTTGTCGGTGCCGTCGAGGTCGATCAGGGTGCGGTCCAGGAAGGCCTGCTCGGAAGCGTCCAGGCCCATGATGGCTTCGGAGATCTCGGTGTTGATGTGCTCGACCGCCTTCAGCACGCCCTTGCCCAGGTAGCGCGACTTGTCGCCGTCGCGCAGCTCGATGGCTTCGCGCGAGCCGGTGGACGCGCCCGACGGCACCGCCGCGCGGCCCATCACGCCGGATTCCAGCAGGACGTCGCACTCGACCGTCGGGTTGCCGCGCGAGTCGAGAACTTCGCGACCGATGATATCTACGATTGCACTCATGAATTCCTCTCTGACTGTTTTGAATCTTGCTGCTGACCGGGATCAGCGCGGATGATGCCCGACCAATATGTCAGGCGCCTTCCACCACGATCATGTTCATCTTCGCGGCATGCTCGCGCGCGGCGCGCGCGGCACCGTATTCCTCGGAGGCATAGAACACCTTCGCGGCCTCGTAATCGGGGAATTTCAGCACCACGACGCGGCTCGGCGCCAATTCGCCCTCGAGCTGCTCGGTCTTGCCGCCGCGCACCAGGATCTCAGCGCCGTGCGCCGCGATGGCCTTGCTCGACAGCACCTTGTACTGCTCGTACTGCTGGGGATCGGTCACATCGACGTAGGCGATGATATAGCCGGCGGGCATGCGTGTCTCCGAAGTTTTTGTATTGTCTTTCGATACGATCCGTCACCGGCCGAGAGCTTCCGTCAGCGGACGCCCCCGGCGGCGCGGCAGGCCGGCGGGCTCAGGCGCAGGCCGGCCAGCCGAAGTTGTCTTCCAGGAAACCGGCGCGCTTGGTCAGCGCGTCGAGGTCCCGGAGCACCGACAGCAGTTCCTTCATGCGCGACAGCGGCACCGCGTTGGGGCCGTCGGACATGGCCTTGCTCGGGTCCGGGTGCGTTTCCATGAACAGGCCGGCGATGCCGACCGCCACCGCGGCGCGCGCCAGCACCGGCACGAACTCGCGCTGGCCGCCCGAGCTGGTGCCCTGCCCGCCCGGCAGCTGCACCGAGTGGGTGGCGTCGAACACCACCGGGGCGCCGGTCTCGCGCATGATCGCCAGCGAGCGCATGTCCGAGACCAGGTTGTTGTAGCCGAACGAGACGCCGCGCTCGCAGGCCATGAAGCTGTCCTCGGGCAGGCCCGCCTCGCGCGCGGCGTCGCGGGCCTTGTCGATGACGTTCTTCATGTCGTGCGGCGCCAGGAACTGCCCCTTCTTGATGTTGACGGGGCGGCCGCTCTGCGCGCAGGCGCGGATGAAATCGGTCTGCCGGCACAGGAAAGCCGGCGTCTGCAGCACGTCGACCACGGCCGAGACCGGCTTGATCTCGTCGATCTCGTGGATGTCGGTGAGCACCGGCACGCCGATCTCGCGCTTGACCGTGGCCAGGATCTCCAGGCCCTTTTCCATGCCCAGCCCGCGGAAGCTCTTGCCCGACGAGCGGTTGGCCTTGTCGAACGAGGACTTGTAGATGAACGGGATGCCGAGCGCGCCGGTGATCGCCTTGAGCTCGCCGGCGGTATCCAGCGCCATCTGCTCGGACTCGATCACGCACGGGCCGGCGATCAGGAAGAAGGGCTGGTCCAGGCCAGCCTCGAAGCCGCAGAGTTTCATCGCTACTAGTCTCCTGCTTGCGCGGTGCCGGGCCCTCAGGCCGCCTTGCTCTTCTGGCTGGCCAGCGCCGCTTCCACGTAGGCCTTGAACAGCGGATGGCCGTCACGCGGGGTGGAGGTGAATTCCGGGTGGAACTGCACGCCGACGAACCACGGATGCAGGCTGTCGGGCAGCTCCATCATCTCGGGCAGGTCCTCGGTCGGGGTGCGCGCCGAGATCACCATGCCCGCCTTTTCCAGCGTGGGCACGTAGTGGTTGTTGACCTCGTAGCGGTGGCGATGGCGCTCGTTGACCTCGGCGCCGTAGATCTGGCCGGCCTTGGTGTCGGCCCTGACCGGCACGCGCTGCGCGCCCAGGCGCATGGTGCCGCCCAGGTCGGAGTCGGCCGAGCGCTGCTCGACCTTGCCTTCGCGGTCCACCCACTCGGTGATGAGCGCCACCACCGGGTGCTCGGTCTCGAGGTTGAATTCGGTCGAGTTGGCGTCGGTCATGCCGGCCACGTGGCGGGCGAACTCGATCACGGCCAGCTGCATGCCCAGGCAGATGCCGAGGTACGGCACCTTGTTCTCGCGGGCGTACTGGATCGCACGGATCTTGCCTTCCGTGCCGCGCTTGCCGAAGCCGCCCGGCACCAGGATGGCGTCCAGCGGCGCGAGCACTTCCAGGTGGCCCGACTCGAGCTCCTCGGAATCGATGTACTCGATGTTCACGCGGGTGGCGGTGTGCATGCCGGCGTGGCGCAGCGCCTCGATCAGCGACTTGTAGGACTCGGTCAGGTCGACGTACTTGCCGACCATGCCGATGGTGATCTCGTGCTGCGGGTTTTCCTGGGCATTGACCAGGCGCTGCCACATGGAGAGATCGGCCGGCTTCGGGTCGAGGCGCAGTTCCTCGCAGATCAGGCGGTCGAGGCCCTGCTCGTTGAGCATCTGCGGGATCTTGTAGATGCTGTCCACGTCCCACACCGAGATCACGGCTTCCTGCGGGATGTTGGCGAACAGCGAGATCTTGGCGCGCTCGTCGTCGGGGATCGGGCGGTCGGCGCGGCACAGCAGCGCGGTCGGCGAGATGCCGATCTCGCGCAGCTTCTGCACCGAGTGCTGGGTCGGCTTGGTCTTGAGCTCGCCAGCGCTGGCGATGAACGGCACCAGCGTCAGGTGCACGAAGGCGGCGTGGTTGCGGCCCATGCGCAGGCTCATCTGGCGCGCCGCCTCCAGGAACGGCAGCGATTCGATGTCGCCCACGGTGCCGCCGATCTCCACCAGCGCCACGTCGGCCTTGCCGCCGTGCGAGGCGGCCGCGCCGCGCTCGATGAAGGCCTGGATCTCGTTGGTGATGTGCGGGATCACCTGCACGGTCTTGCCGAGGTATTCGCCGCGGCGCTCCTTGCGGATCACCGACTCGTAGATCTGGCCCGTGGTGAAGTTGTTCGACTTGCGCATCTTGGCCGAGACGAAACGCTCGTAGTGGCCGAGATCGAGGTCGGTTTCCGCGCCGTCTTCCGTGACGAACACCTCGCCATGCTGGAAGGGGCTCATCGTGCCGGGGTCGACGTTGATGTAGGGATCTAGCTTGAGGAGGGTGACTTTGAGGCCGCGCGACTCGAGAATGGCCGCGAGCGAAGCAGCAGCGATGCCCTTGCCGAGAGAAGAGACGACGCCACCGGTGACGAAGACGAATTTGGTCATAAACCGAGCTTGCCGGGGAAATCGGGATTATACATGAGCGGCTGCCTGCTGCACCGCCGCATTTGTGACAAGCGGACCTTCACCTGCCCCCTCCGCGCGCGCGCCCTTCGTGCCCGCGGCGCGCTGCGGCGCATGCGCCGCTTGCCCCGCTTGCCCCTCATCTCACCCTGGCCGGCGCCTTCAGCCGCGCCCGCTGCTGCGCTCGCGCTTGGCGCGCACCGGCTGGCCCCAGCGGTCGGCCTCGCCCTGGCGCGCCAGCGGGAATTCGGCCGGCGCCGCGGCATCCCATTCCGGGTCGTGGATCTCGCCGAAGACCTGGCGCAGGCGCTGGCCCCAGGTGTCGCGGATCATGCGGAAGTAGGCGTTCTTCTCGTCGATGTTGACGAAGCGGCTCACGCGCAGCGAGTCGGCCTCGTAGACCAGCAGGTCCAGCGGCAGCCCCACCGAGATGTTCGACTTGAGCGTGGAGTCCATCGAGATCAGCGCGCACTTGGCGGCCTCGCCCAGCGGCAGCGACGGCTCCACCACGCGGTCGATGATCGGCTTGCCGTACTTGGCCTCGCCGATCTGGAAGTAGCAGTTCTCGGGCGTGGCCTCGACGAAGTTGCCGGCCGCGTACACATTGAACAGGCGCACCCGCTCGCCGCGGATCTGCCCGCCGAAGATCAGGCTCACGTTGAACTCGATGCCAGCCTCGCGCAGCGCGTGGGCATCGTGCTTGTGCACCTGGCGCACCGCGTCGCCGACGATGGTGGCGGCCTCGAACATGTCGCGCGCGGTCCACAGCGAGCGCTTCTCGTCGCGCCCTTCGGCCAGCACCTGCCGCACCGACTGGCTGATGGCCAGGTTGCCGGCGGTGAGCAGCACCATGACGCGGTCGCCGGGTTCCTCGAACACGGTCATCTTGCGCGCGCTGGAGATCGCGTCGACGCCGGCGTTGGTGCGGGAGTCGGAGAGGAACACCAGGCCGGCGTCGAGCCGCATGGCAACACAATACGTCATGATCTTGTCTTGTTATGGTGCATGTCCGGCGCCGGCGCGCCGCCGGCATCAGGGGCGCACCGAGGCCACATCAACGAATGCAGCATTCTAGCGCCGCGGCCCCGCGCGCGGAACCGGCGCGCGCGCCCACCGGTGGTGCGCCACGCACCACCGCATTCACCGCTGCGGTGCAATGGCGATCTCCACCGCCATCTGCTCGCCGCTGCCGCCGTGGCGCACGCCGCGCACCGGCGCGGCCATGCGGTAGTCGCGCCCCACCGCCAGGCGCACGTGGCGCGCGTCGCTCAGGCAGCGGTGCGTCACGTCGACGCTGCACCACAGTTCCTTGTCCGCATCCACGCAGATGTCGGCCCAGGCATGGCCGGCCAGCGCCGCCGCGGCCGGGTCGTAGAAATAGCCGCTGACGTAGCGCGCCGGCACGCCCAGCGCGCGGCAGCACGCCACCATCACCTGGGCCTGGTCCTGGCACACGCCGCTGCCGAGCGCGAACGCCTCGCCGGCCGAGGTGCCCACGTCGGTGCTGTCCGGCGCGTAGCGCACGCGCCGCGCGATGCCGTCGGCCAGCGCCAGCAGCGCGGGCACCTCATGCCCGGCCGCGAGGTAAGGCGCGGCAAAGCGGACCATCTCCGGCGGCGCCGCGGTCAGCGGCGTGCCGCCCAGGTAGTACAGCGGCGACACGCGCGCCTCGCCGGCCGGCGGCGCATCGCAGAACAGCGGCGCGCCGCCGGCCGCGGGCGGCGTCACTTCCACCACGCCGCTGGCCTCGATCACCAGCGTATGCGCCGGACCGGCCACGGTAAAGCTGTGCACGATGTTGCCGAAGCCGTCGCGCGCCTCCGACAGGTTGCCCGGCGCCGACACCTGCCACTGCCGCACGGTCTGCAGCGGGCCCGAGCGCGGCGCCAGGCGCAGCTCGTGCACGCTGCGGCGCGGCGGCTCGGCGTAGCGGTAGACGGTCTTGTGGCGGATCTTGTATTTCACGATGTGGCGAGGCCGGCGCGACCACCACGGGGTTCAGGCAGCCAGCAGCGGCACGAGGAAATCCCGGCTGATGCCATTGCCGAGGTCGCCGATGCGCTCCAGGAAACTGGTCAGGTAGGCGTGCAGGCCGACGGCGAAGATGTCGTCGATGCGCGCGTATTTCAGGTCGGCGTGGAGTTTACCAGCCTGCCGCTCGGTCTCCGACGAATGCTGGTTGCCCACCAGCGCCAGGATCGACACCACCTCGTCCATGCTCGACACCAGCGAGCGCGGCATGTCCGGGCGCAGCACCAGCAGCTCGGCCACGCGCTCGGGCGTGATCACCGTGCGGTAGATCTTGCGGTAGACCTCGAAGCCCGACACCGAGCGCAGCACCGCCGCCCAGTGATAGAAGTCGTTGGCGTCGCGGTTGGGGTCGCTGTCGTCCACGGTGCTGGCCTGGAACTTCACGTCGAGAATGCGCGCGGTGTTGTCGGCGCGCTCGAGGAAGGTGCCCAGCCGCATGAAGTGGAAGGCGTCGTCCTTGAGCATGGTGCCGAACTGCACGCCGCGCGCCAGGTGCGAGCGGAACTTGACCCACTCGAAGAACTGCGCCGGGTCCTCGCGCAGCACGCCGTCGGCGATCATGCGCTGCACTTCCAGCCAGGTGGTGTTGATGGTCTCCCACACCTCGGTGGTGAGCGAGCCGCGCACCGCACGCGCGTTCTCGCGCGCCGCGCGCAGGCAGCTCATGATCGACGACGCGTTGGTCATGTCGCGCACCATGAAGTCGATCACGTCGTCGCGCGTGAGCAGGCCGTACTTGTGGTCGAACACGGTGGTCAGCTCGGAAATGTCGAGCATCGCCCACCAGCCCTGCTCCGCTACCTCCGCCGATTGCGGCAGCAGCGAAGTCTGGTAATTCACGTCGAGCATGCGCGCGGTGTTCTCCGCGCGTTCGGTATAGCGCGCCATCCAGAACAGATGGTCGGCGGTGCGGCTTAGCATGGTCGGTCCCCTCGTACTGCGCGGTTCGTCCGCGCCGGCCGCGCTGGCAGCGGCGGCGGCGCGGGTCATCTCAAGCATTCGTTGCGCGCGCGGCGCTCAGCGCTCCAGCACCCAGGTGTCCTTGGTGCCGCCGCCCTGCGACGAATTGACCACCAGCGAGCCCTCGCGCAGCGCCACGCGCGTGAGCCCGCCGGGCACCATGCGCACGTCCTTGCCGGACAGCACGAACGGCCGCAGGTCGATGTGGCGCGGCGCGATGCCGGACTCCACGTAGGTCGGGCAGGTCGACAGCGCCAGCGTGGGCTGGGCGATGTACTGCTCGGGGCGCGAGCGCACCACCTCGCGGAAGGTGTCGATCTCCGCGCGCGTGGCGGCCGGCCCCACCAGCATGCCGTAGCCGCCGGCGCCGTGGGTTTCCTTGACCACCAGCTGGTCCATGTGGTCGAGCACGTACTGCAGGTCGTCGGGGCGCCGGCACATGTAGGTCGGCACGTTGTTGAGGATGGCTTCCTCGCCCAGGTAGAAGCGGATCATGTCCGGCACGTACGGGTAGATCGACTTGTCGTCGGCCACGCCGGTGCCGATGGCGTTGCAGATGGTCACGTTGCCGGCGCGGTAGACCGACAGCAGCCCGGCCGCGCCGAGCGTGGAGTCGGGGCGGAACACCAGCGGGTCGAGGAAGTCGTCGTCGACGCGGCGGTAGATCACGTCGATGCGCTGCGGCCCCTGCGTGGTGCGCATGTAGAGGTGCTCGTCCTGCACGAACAGGTCGCTGCCCTCGACCAGTTCCACGCCCATCTGCTGGGCCAGGAACGCATGCTCGAAATAGGCGGAGTTGTACATGCCGGGCGTGAGCACCACCACGGTCGGATCGGCGATGCTCTGCGGCGACACGCTGCGCAGCATGTCGAGCAGCAGGTCGGGATAGTGGGCCACCGGCGCCACGCGGTTGCGCGCGAACAGGTCCGGGAACAGCCGCATCATCATCTTGCGGTTTTCCAGCATGTAGGACACGCCGGAGGGCACGCGCAGGTTGTCTTCCAGCACGTAGAACTCGCCCTCGCCCGCGCGCACCACGTCGATGCCGGCCACGTGGGCATAGATGTCGCGCGGCACGTCGATGCCGAGCATCTCGGGCCGGTACTGGGCGTTGTTGTAGATCTGGTCGGGCGGGATCACGCCCGCGCGGATGATGTCCTGGCCGTGGTAGATGTCGTGGATGAAGCGGTTCAGCGCCGACACGCGCTGGCGCAGGCCGCGCTCCAGCGTGGCCCACTCGCTGGCCGGGAAGATCCGCGGAATCACGTCGAACGGGATGGTCCGCTCGGTGCCGCTGTTGGACTCGTCCTTGTCGCCGTAGACGGCGAAGGTGATGCCCACGCGCCGGAAGATCAGGTCCGCTTCCGCGCGCTTGTTGCCCATCGTCCCTTCGGACTGCCGCGCCAGCCACTCCGCAAACTGCTTGTAGTGCGCGCGCACCGCGCCTGCCGGCAGGGCCTGCCCCGCGTGGATTGCTGCCGCCACGCCATCTTGCCAATCGAGCATCTCGTCGAAAAACCGCGCCGCCATGATGGCCGTTCCCCCATGATTTGGGCGCCGCTCAGCCTGCCGGCGATCCCGTTTTGATTGGCTTGTTCTTCCCGGCACAGCATTTCGAGGCCACCACCCGGGGCCCGGCGGTCAAGGCCGCGGGCCATGCGTCGAAGTGCTGTCCTAACTGGGATGATACCCATGACCGCGAAAGCCGCAAGCAGCAGGCGTTCGCGCCATCGCAAGGGAATCTAGCAAGATGTCTGCCAGCCCGCGCGTGCGCGGCGCAAAAGCGCGCGCGGGGGCGGGGGGCTCAGCGTGCCGCGGCGGTGGCGGGGACTTCGGCCAGGATGCGCTGCACCAGCGCCTCGGGCGGCTGCCGGATGTCGAGCACCAGCGCGTCGCGCGGCTCCTCCAGCGTGTCGAACTGGCTCTGCAGCAGGGCCGGGTTGAAAAAGTGGTCGCTGCGCCCGGACAGGCGCCCGCCGATCACGGCAGCGTCGCCCTTCATGTAGACGAAGGTCACGCCGCCGTCGGGCGGGGTCAGGCGGTCGCGGTAGGCCTGGCGCAGCGCGGAGCAGGTAAACACATGGGTGCGGCCCTCGGCGCGGGCCGTGTCGATGGCCGCGCGCAGCGCGCCCAGCCAGGGCCAGCGGTCTTCGTCGGTCAGCGGGATGCCGTTGTGCATCTTCTCCTTGTTGGCCGCGCTGTGGAATTCGTCGGCGTCATGGAAGCCGCAATGCAGGGTCTTGGCCAGCAACTGGCCGACCGTGGTCTTGCCGCTGCCGGAAACGCCCATCAGGATGTAGATCATGTCTGCTCCAGCGATCGTGTTCGGATGGTTGTCCCATCCTTGTCGGTAGTCCCCGCGCCGCGCCGGGCGGTTCCTGGCGAACCGCGCGGCCATGCAGCCATGCCAGGACCTGGCATGCACCGGCTCGGGGCTGCCTTGCCCGCCAGGCGGCGGGCAAGGCCACAAAAAAGAGGAAAGCGGCCTGGGGGCGCGGACTATTGTGCGACGGCCGCGGCGGTTTGGACAGCGCCGGGCGCATCGGCCTCGGACAGGTCGAGCGCGCTGCCGCCCTCCTCCGCGGTGCGCGCGTGGCGGCGGAACAGGCCGAACAGGCCGCGGCCGACGCTGAAGCGGGCGAAGTCGTCGTCGGGCGACGGCGCCAGCGCGCGCGCCGCGAGGCCGGACGCGCCATCCGCGCCATCCGCGCCGCCGAGCCATTCCAGCGTGCCGGCCACGGCGTCCACGCGGATGCGGTCGCCGTCGCGCACGCGCGCCAGCGGGCCGCCCGCAAGTGCCTCCGGGCCCACATGAATCACGGCCGGCACCTTGCCGGACGCGCCCGACATGCGGCCGTCCGTCACCAGCGCCACCTTGTGGCCGGCGTCCTGCAGCGAGCCGAGCACCGGCGTGAGGCGGTGCAGCTCCGGCATGCCGTTGGCGTTGGGGCCCTGGAAACGCACCACCGCGACCACGTCGCCGGTCAGCTCGCCCGCCTCGAAGGCGGCCTGCAGGCCCTCCTGCGAATCGAACACGCGCGCCGGCGCCTCCACCACGCGGTGCTCCGGCGCCACCGCCGAGACCTTGATCATGCCGCGGCCGAGATTGCCGCGCAGCAGGCGCAGCCCGCCCTCGGGCGAAAACGGCGCGGCCGCGCTGGCCAGCACCGCGGCGTCGCCGCTGGCGGCGGGGCCGTCGCGCCAGCGCAGCGCGCCGCCGGTCATGACCGGCTCCTGCGTGTAGCGCGCCAGCCCGCGCCCGGCCACGGTCTCCACGTCTTCGTGCAGCAGCCCGGCTTCGAGCAGCTGGCCGATCACGTAGGCCACGCCGCCGGCGGCGTGGAAATGGTTGACGTCGGCCGAGCCGTTCGGATAGACCCGCGCCAGCAGCGGCGTGATGCGCGACAGGCGGTCGAAATCGTCCCAGTCGATCACGATCCCGGCCGCGCGCGCCATCGCCACCAGGTGGATGGTGTGGTTGGTCGAGCCGCCGGTGGCCAGCAGGCCGACGATGGCGTTGATCACGGCGCGCTCGTCGACGATGCGCGCCAGCGGCAGGTAGTCCGGGCCGCGCGCGGAGAGCGCCAGCGCGCGCTGCGCGGCGGCCGCGGTGAGCGCGTCGCGCAGGCCGCTGTCGGGATGGACGAAGGCCGCGCCCGGCATGTGCAGGCCCATGATCTCCATCAGGAACTGGTTGCTGTTGGCGGTGCCGTAGAAGGTGCAGGTGCCGGCGCCGTGATAGGCCTCGCATTCCGCTTCCAGCAGCGCCTCGCGGCCGACCTGCCCGGTCGCGTAGAGCTGGCGCACGCGCGCCTTTTCCTTGTTCGACAGGCCCGTGGCCATCGGCCCGGCCGGCACGAACACCACCGGCAGGTGGCCGAACTGGAGCGCGCCCATCAGCAGGCCCGGCACGATCTTGTCGCACACGCCGAGCATCACCGCGGCGTCGAAGGTGTTGTGCGACAGCGATACGGCCGTGGCCATCGCGATCGCGTCGCGCGAGAACAGCGACAGCTCCATGCCCGGGTTGCCCTGCGTGATGCCGTCGCACATCGCCGGCACGCCGCCCGCCACCTGCGCCACCGCGCCCACCGCGCGCGCGGCCTCGCGGATCACGCCGGGATAGCGCTCGTAGGGCTGGTGGGCCGACAGCATGTCGTTGTAGGCCGTGACGATGCCCAGGTTGGCGGCATGCTCGACGCGCAGCTTGAGCTTGTCATGCGCGGGCAGCGCCGCGAGGCCGTGCGCCAGGTTGGCGCAGGACAGCCCGCGCAGCGGCCCCAGCTCCCGCTGGGCGCGCTCGCAGCGCGCCAGGTAGGCGGCGCGGCTGCGCTGGCTGCGCGCGGCCACGCGCGCGGTGACGGCCTGCACTTCGGAATGGAGGGCTTGCGACATTCGTGGGAGTTCCTGATGGTGTGTCCGGTGATTCCGTGAACGTTTTTTTGTGTAGATTTTCTACATTATATCGAAAGACTTCCGCCGCGCACCCCGACAGCACATCACAAAGCGGCGAAAGCACGGCACATTCCGGCTCCATAGGTGAAATCCCTAGCCATTCCCGAGCGCGGCGCCGGGCGAATCTCAGCGCGAATTCTGTAGAATATCTACATTCCCAATCGAACCCCAAGCCCGCGCGATCCCGGCAGCCATGTCCGGCGCGCGCGGGCACGAGAGATCCCGCCTGCCGACATGCGCGAACGAATCCTTGCCGTCTACGACACGCTCCGCCCCTCCGAACGCCGCCTGGCCGACTACGTGGCGCGCCACGGCGCCAGCGTGATCCGCCTGTCCATGCCCGAACTGGCCGAGCGCGCCGGCGTGTCGCAGCCGACCATCGCGCGCTTCTGCGCCGCGCTCGGCTACGACGGCTTCCGCGAGTTCAAGCTGCAGTTCGCGCAGAACGTGGGCGGCGGCACGCCCTTCGTGCACCAGGACGTCAAGGCCGAGGACCGCCCCGCCGACATCGCCGGCAAGGTGTTCGACCGCACCATCGCCACGCTGATGACGGTGCGCAACGCGCTCTCGGCGGACCAGATCGAGCACGGCATCAAGCTGCTCGCCGCCGCGCACCGCATCGAGTTCTACGGCTGCGGCAACTCGGGCATCGTGGCGCTGGACATCCAGCACAAGTTTTTCCGCCTGGGCATTCCCACCACCGCGTATTCGGACTCGCACGTGTTCAGCATGTCGGCCGCGCTGCTGGGCCCCGGCGACGTGGCGGTGCTGGTGTCCAACAGCGGCCGCACCTGGGACATGCTGGCCGCCGCCACGCTGGCGCGCGCCAGCGGCGCCAGCGTGCTGGCGCTGACGCACAGCGGCTCGCCGCTGGCCAAGCTGGCCGACGTCTGCGTGTTCTCCGACGTGGAGGAAGACAGCGAGGTCTACACGCCGATGACCTCGCGCATCTGCCACCTGGTGCTGGGCGACGTGCTCGCCGCCGGCGTGGCGCTCGAGCGCGCCGACATCGTCTCCGCCGGCCTGCAGCGCGCCAAGGCGCACCTGCGCGAGCGCCGCATCGCGCAGGCCGAGCCGGCCCGGGTCAAGGGGGTCCAGGCCGGGGTTCAGGCCGGCCCCCAGGCGGGGGCTCGGGCGCAGGATCGCCAGGATCGGGCGCAACCGGCGCCGCGCGCCAGTAGCGCCGCTCGTGCTGCCGGTAAGCCCGCAGCACGTAGGCCGCGCCGCGCGTCGTGAGCTGGACCGCGCCGGTTTCGTCGCTGCGGTAGCGCCCGATCCCGCGCGAGGCATAGCGCGCCCACACGTCGGCGCGCGGATGCCGGTAGCGGTTGCGGTAGCCGAGCTGGAACAACGCCAGCTCCGGCGACACCACCGCCAGGAACGACGCGCCCGACGAGGTGCCGCTGCCGTGGTGCGGCGCCTGCAGGAAGTCCGCGCGCAGGTCCTGCGCCGGCAGGCGCGCCAGCAAGGCAGCCTCGTCGCGCCGGCCGATGTCGCCGGTCAGCAGCAGGCTGCGCGCGCTGCCCGCCACCTTGAGCACGCACGAGCGCGCATTGCTGTCGAGCGCGGCATTGCCCGCCGCCTCCGGCAGCGGATGCAGCATCGAGAATGCCACGCCGTCCCATTGCCACCGCTGCCCCGCCGCGCATGGCCGCGCTGGCGGCGGCGCCACGCCATCGGGTGGCGCCAGCAGCGGATGCCCGGCCGGCGCGGCGGTCAGCAGGTCGCGCACCGGCAGCGCCGCCATCACGTCGCGCGCGCCGCCGGCATGGTCGGCGTCTTCATGGCTGATGACCAGGCGGTCGAGCGCGCGCACGCCCGCGCCGCGCAGGTACGGCGCGATCACGCGCGCGCCAGCGCTGTTGCCGGGCTGCGCCGCGCCGGCGCCCCAGCCGTAGGCCGGCCCGGCGTCGTACAGCAGCACGCGCGAGCGCGTCTCCACCAGCACCGCCGTGCCCTGCCCGATGTCGAGCGCCGTGGCACGGAACTCGCCATGCGCGACCGGCTGCCGCCCCGCCACCACCATCGGCAGCAGCAGCGCCACGCCATGCAGGCGCGCGCGCAGCCCGCAGCGCAGCGGAGCCAGCAGCAACAGCGCGCCGAACGTGGCCAGCGCGCCGGCCAGCGGCCCCGCGCGCGCCGCCTGCCAGACCGCCCACGGCGGTGCCGCCAGCGCCTCCAGCGCGGCCGCCAGCCACGCCAGCAGCAGATGGGCCGGCGCCAGCAGCCAGCCCGCCAGCGGCGCGGGCATGGCCGCGGCCAGCAGCGCCAGCGGCGTGACCACCAGGCTGACCAGCGGGATCGCCACCGCGTTGGCCAGCGGCGAGATCACCGAGACCTGCCCGAACAGCAGCAGCGTCAGCGGCACCAGCCCGATCGTCACCACCCACTGCGTGCGCGCGGCCTGCGCCAGCGCGTGGCGCAGCCGCGGCCCGCGCGCGGCGCCCGGCCCGCGCGCCGGCCGGGCGGCAGCCAGGAAAATCACGCCCACCGCGCCGAACGACAGCCAGAAACCGGGCGCCAGCACCGCCCACGGATCGAGCGCGACCGCCGCGAACGCGGCCCACGCCAGCACCAGCGAGGCCAGCGGCGCGCGCCCGCTCCACAGCGCCAGTGCCGCCACCGCCAGCATCGACACGGTGCGCTGCGCCGGCACCTGCATGCCCGCCAGCAGGCCGTAGGCGAACGCCGCCAGCACCGCCGCCACCAGCGCCGCGCGCCGCGCCGGCCACCACAGCGGCAGGGGCCGGCGCAGCCAATGCCCCAGGCCTAGCGAATGCCGCCACAGCCAGTGGACCAGCGCGCCGCACAGGCCCGAGATCATGGTGATGTGCAGGCCCGAGATGCTGATCAGATGGCCGATGCCGGTGCGCGTGAACAAGGTCCAGTCGCGCGGCTGGATGCCGCGCTGGTCGCCCACCACCAGCGCCGCCAGCACCGGGCCGAAGCGCGCGCCGGCGGGCAGGCTGGCGAGCACGTGGTCGCGCACGCGCGCGCGCCAGCGCGCGATGCGCCATTCCAGCCGCTCGCCCACGGCCTCGCGCGGCGGTGCGCGCTCGGCGCGCACGTAGCCGGTGGCGCCGAGCCCGGCCGCCAGCAGCCAGAATTCGTAGTCGAAGCCGTGCGGGTTGGCCAGCCCGCGCGGCCGCGTCAGGCGCAGCGCGAAGACGCGCCGCTGGCCCGGCAGCAGGCCGTCCGGCGCGTCCTCCCAGCCGAGCACGACGCGCGGCGGCAGGCGCGGCGCGGGGCGCGCGCCGCCGGCCGGCGCATCGGGCGCGGCGTCGGGCGCGGTATAGGGCGCGGTACCAGGTGAAATCCCGGGCACGGCATCGGGCGCAAACTCGAAGCGCTGCCCGCGCGCAGCCGGCGCGGGCAGCCCCGCGACCACGCCGCTCACGACGAGGTCGATGCCTTCGAGCGCCGGCGCCAGCCGCTCGCCGAGCCGCGCGTCCGCGCGCCACGCCGACCAGCCGAAGCCGGCCAGCGCGGAGAACGCACACAGGGCCGCGCGCGCCCGGGCCGGATGCCGGGCGCGCAGCAGGACCGCGAGCAGCGCCGCCAGCAGGCCCGCCGCCGCCAGCGCCCAGCCGGCCGCGCGGCCCGGCAGCGCGCCTTGCTGCTGCAGCCACCAGCTTCCCGCCACGAAGGCGATCAGGACCAGACGCATGCGGATTCCCGGACGAATTCACCAGGGTCCGTTTATACGGCCGGCGCGCGGCGGAAAACTTGTCAGGAAGAAACGGAAAGGTTGCCGTTTGTGTCGGCGGGCTGGTCGGTGGACGTGCCGGCGAACGAGTCGGCGGACAAAGCGCCGGCCGGGAACATGGTGGCCTCGAATGCCGCCAGGCGCGGCAGCGCGGCCACCGAGTTGCGCCACATCGCCTGCGCCAGCGCGGGCGCGCCGATGCCGCGCAGCTCGCCCAGCGCCCGCGCCACGCCGGCCGTTTCGGCGGGCGTGTTGCGCGCCTTGTGCTGCTCGCCGAACTGGTCGTCGGACAGCCAGGCGGGCGCGATGTCGGGCGCGTCGGTCTCCAGCACGATGGCCTCGAGCGGCAGTTCCTGCGCAAGGCGCCGGATCTGCTTCGCGCGGCTGAAGGTCATGTTGCCGCCGAAGCCCAGCTTCAGGCCCTGGTCGACGAAGCCGCGCGCCTGCTGCGGGCTGCCGTTGAACGCATGGGCGATGCCCTGGCGCACGCCCGCGCGGCGCAGCTGCGCCGCCACCTGGTCCTGCGACTTGCGCACGTGCAGCAGCACCGGCAGGTCGAACTCGCGCGCGAGCTTGAGCTGCTCGCCGTAGATCCAGGCCTGGTGCTGCGCGTCGAGCCCGGGCACGAAGAAATCGAGGCCGATCTCGCCGATGCCGACGAAGCGCGGATCGTCCAGCGAGGCCGCCACCTCGCGCCGCAGCGCATCGAGATCGGCCTGCCCGGCGCCGGGCGTGTAGAGCGGATGGATGCCGAGCGCGTAGACGCAGCCCGCGTGGCGCCGCGCCAGCGCGCGCACCGCGGCGAAATTCGACACCGCCACCGCCGGCAGCACGATGCCGCTCACGCCGGCCGCGGCCGCGGCGGCCGCGACGGCATCGCGGTCGGCGTCGAACTCGGCGGCGTCGAGATGGCAGTGGGTGTCGATCCACATGGGCGGCGGCGTCCTGCGCGCTTCAGCGCTCGCGGTGCAGGTGCCCGTCGCGCAGGCGCAGCACGCGGTCGCAGCGGCTGGCGAGGTCGAGGTCGTGGGTCACGATCACGAAGCTGGTGCCGAGCGTGCGCGACAGTTCCAGCATCAGGTCGTAGACGCCGCCCGCGGTGTGGTCGTCGAGGTTGCCGGTCGGCTCGTCGGCCAGCACGCAGGCCGGGCTGCCCACCAGCGCGCGCGCGATCGCCACGCGCTGGCGCTCGCCGCCGGACAATTCGCCGGGGCGGTGCTGGGCGCGCTCGCCCAGGCCCACGCGCTCGAGCACGGCCTGCGCCGCGGCGCGCGCCTCGCCCTGCTTCAGGCCGCGGATGCGCATCGGCATGGCCACGTTGTCGAGCGCGGTGAACTCGGGCAGCAGGTGGTGGAACTGGTAGATGAAGCCCAGGTCGCGGTTGCGCGCGATATTGCGCTCGCTCTCGCGCAGCGCGGTGAACGGCTTGCCCTTGAGCGCGACGCGGCCGCTGTCCGGGTTGTCCAGCCCGCCCAGCACATGGAGCAGCGTGCTCTTGCCCGAGCCCGACGCGCCGACGATGGCCACCTTCTCGCCGGCGTCGACGCGCACGTCCACGCCCTTGAGCACGGTCACGTCGAGGCCGCCCTGGCGGAAGCGCTTGGTCAGGCCCTCGGCCATCAGCACCGGGGTGCCGGCGGGCGCGGCCGGCACGGACGCGGCGGCGCCTTCGGGGGCGCTGCGCAGCATGGCTTCACTCATAGCGCAGCGCCTCCGCCGGGTTGACGCGGGCGGCGCGCCAGCTTGGGTAGAGCGTGGCCAGCGTGGCCAGCACGAAGGAGAGGATGCCGATGGTGGCGATGTCGTTCACGCGGGGGTCCGAAGGCAGTTCGCTGATGAAATAGATGTCGCGCGGCAGGAACTGCACGTGCAGCAGCCGCTCGATGAAGGGCACGATCACGTCGATGTTGCAGGCGATCAGCGCGCCGCCGGCCACCCCGGCCAGCGTGCCGATGAAGCCGATCGCCACGCCCTGCACGATGAAGATCTTGGTGATGGAGCTCGGCTGCGCGCCCATCGTGCGCAGGATGGCGATGTCGGCCTGCTTGTCGGTCACGGTCATCACCAGCGTGGACACCAGGTTGAAGGCCGCCACCGCGATGATCAGCGTGAGGATGATGAACATCATGCGCTTCTCGGTCTGCACCGCGGCGAACCAGTTGCGGTTCTGCTTGGACCAGTCGCGCAGGTAGAGCTCGCCCGAGAGCGTGCCGGCCAGTTCGTCGGCCACCTGCGGCGCGCGCTGCATGTCGCTCAGCTTGAGGCGCACGCCGGTCGGGCCGGCCAGCCGGAACAGGGTCTCGGCGTCCTGCAGGTTGATCAGCGCCAGCGCGTTGTCGAACTCGAAATGGCCGGACGAGAAGATGCCCGTCACGGTAAACTGCTTGAGCCGCGGCAGCACGCCGGCCGGCGTGATGGTGCCCTGCGGCACCACCAGCGTGACCTTGTCGCCGACCTGCACGCCGATCGCGTTGGCCAGCTCGTTGCCGAGCGCGATGTCGAAGCTGCCGGGCGCCAGGCTGTCCATGCTGCCGGCGCGGAACTGCTTGCCGATGTCGGAGACCTTGGGCTCCTGGCCGGGCTCGACGCCGCGCAGCAGCACGCCGCGCACGGCTTCCTCGCGGGTCAGCATGGCCTGGGCCGCCACATAGGGCGCCGCGCCGATCACTTCCTTGTTGCGCTCGGCCTCGGCGGCGGTCTTCTGCCAGTCGGGCAGCGCGCCCGGGCCGACCACCTCGATGTGCGAGAGCACCGACAGCATGCGGTCGCGCACCTCTTTCTGGAAGCCGTTCATGACCGACAGCACCACGATCAACGCCGCCACGCCCAGCGCGATGCCGAGCATGGAGATCATCGAGATGAAGGAAATGAAGGTGTTGCGGCTGGCGCGCTTGCTGGCGCGGGTGTAGCGCCAGCCGATCTGCCATTCGTACGGAAAGTTCAAGAGGATCCCTGTCGTTGAGGAGAAACGCCGGCGCCACGTCGCCGGCACCGCCGGCGGTGCTGCCGCCGACGCCTGTCCGGGCGATATTTCCGCCGCCCGCCAGCCGGAAGTTTACAATCTCGGCCATCATGATGACGCACCTGACCCTGATTGTGCCCTTTTCCGTGCCGCCGGGCGCCGCGACCGATGCGGACGGCGGCGGCAACGACGCCATGCTGGAGGCGCTGCTGCGCCAGTTGGAGTTGCCGGCGCTCGGAAAGTTGCTGACCCGCGCCAGCCCCGGCCCGCGCGAGCGGCACGACGATCCCTTCCTGCGCTCGCTGCCGCACGAGCGCTGGCTGGCCGGGCGCGCCGGGCTGGACACCACCCGCGTGCCCAGCGCCCCCTTCATGCGGCTGGCCGACCGCGCCGCCGCGGGCCTGCCGGACGACGGCGGCGACGGTAACGGCGGCGGCCAGGCCTGGGCCTGCCTGCAGCCGGTGCACATCCACGCCGCGCGCGACCACCTGGTGCTGATGAACCCGGCCCACCTGGGCCTGCGCGCCGACGAGGCGGCGGCCCTGCACGCGGCGGTGGCCGGCCTGCTGGAGGAATCGGGCATCGTGCTGGAAACGCCGCAGCCGGCGCGCTGGTACCTGCCCGAGGCCGCGTTCGGCCCGCTGGTCGCCACCAGCCCGCTGCGCGCCAGCGGGCGCAATATCGACATGTGGATGCAGGCCGGCGAGCGCGCGCGCGACTGGCGCCGCGTCCAGAACGAGATCCAGATGACCTGGCACGACCACCGCGTCAACCAGGCCCGCGAGGCCGCCGGCAAGCCGGCCGTCAATTCGGTCTGGCTGCACGGCGGCGGCACGCTGCAGGCGGTGCCGCGCCTGGCCGGCGCCGTGCTCGGCGACGACGCCTTCCTGCGCGGGCTGGCGCTGGCGGGCGGCGCGGCCTGCCAGCCGCTGCCGCCGCGCTTCGACGCCGCGGCGGCCGGGACCGCCGACAGCGCGCTGGCGCTGCTGGACGACGCCACCGAAGCCCATATCGGCGAGGACTGGGGCCTGTGGATCGAGCGCATGCACGCGCTCGAGGCCAACTGGTTCGCCCCGGCGCTGGCCGCGCTGGAGAGCGGCGCGCTGCCGGCCCTGACGCTGGTGCTGGCCGGCGACAACCACTATGCCGAGTTCACCGTGCGCCGCGCCGACCTGCGCAAGTTCTGGCGCGGCCTGGGCGCGCGCGGCGACTGGCGCGCGCTGCTGTCCGACCTGGCCTATGCCGCCTGAACGGCCGGATGAACTAACGCCCGGCCGACTGACCGCCCGAACGCCTCACCCCGTTTTCCTGCCTGCCTCCACATGACCCGAATCGCCGTCCGCTCCTTTTCCGCCGAACACGCCGGCACGCTGGCAGGCGCCGGCCTGCACCCCACGCTGGCCCGCATCCTGTCGGCGCGCGGCGTGCGCGCGCCGGCCGAGCTCGCCACCGAGCTGCCGGGGCTGATGCCGCCGGACACGATGAAAGGCATCGGCCACGCCGCCACCTACCTGGCCGACGCCATCGCCGCCGGCCGCCGGCTGCTGATCGTGGCCGACTACGACTGCGACGGCGCCACCGCCTGCGCGGTGGGCGTGCGCGGCCTGCGCATGCTGGGCGCGCGCGTCGACTACATTGTGCCGAACCGCTTCGAGTACGGCTACGGCCTGACGCCGGAGATCGTGGCGCTGGCCGCGCGGCAGCAGCCCGACGTGATCGTCACGGTGGACAACGGCATCGCCAGCGTGGACGGCGTGGCGGCGGCCAACGCGCTCGGCATCGACGTGGTGGTGACCGACCACCACCTGCCCGGCGAGCAGCTGCCGGACGCGGCGGTGATCGTCAACCCCAACCAGCCCGGCTGCGCCTTCCCGAGCAAGAACCTGGCCGGCGTGGGCGTGATGTTCTACGTGCTGCTGGCGCTGCGCGCCGAGCTGCGCCGCCGCGGCGCGTTCGACGCGCAGACCCAGCCGCGCCTGGACGCCCTGCTCGACCTGGTGGCGCTGGGCACGGTGGCCGACGTGGTCAAGCTCGACAGCAACAACCGCATCCTGGTGGCGCAGGGCCTCAAGCGCATGCGCGCCGGGCGCATGCACGCGGGCGTGGCCGCGCTGTTCCGCGCCGCCGGGCGCGAAGCCGCGCGCGCCAACACCTTCGACCTCGGCTTCGGCGTGGGCCCGCGCCTGAACGCGGCCGGGCGGCTGGCCGACATGTCGCTCGGCATCGAATGCCTGCTCACCGACGACGCCAACCGCGCGTGGGAAATCGCCCAGGAACTCGACGGCATGAACCGCGAGCGCCGCGACATCGAGGCCGGCATGCAGCAGGAAGCGCTGCGCATCCTGGAAGGCCCGCTGGGCGCGCTGGACCCGGCCGCGCGCTTCACCGTGAGCGTGTTCAACGATACCTGGCACCAGGGCGTGATCGGCATCGTGGCGTCGCGGCTCAAGGAGAAATACCACCGGCCGACCATCACCTTCGCGCCCGGCGACGACGGCACCATCAAGGGCTCGGGCCGCTCGATCCCCGGCTTCCACCTGCGCGACGCGCTGGACCTGGTGTCCAAGCGCCATCCCGGCCTGCTGGTCAAGTTCGGCGGCCACGCGATGGCGGCCGGCCTGACGCTGCGCGCGGACACCTTCGGCGAGTTCACGGAAGCGTTCGAGGCGGTGGGACGCGAATGGCTGGACGACGAGCAGCTCGCGCGCGTGATCGAGACCGACGGCGACATCGAGGACGGCTGCTTCAGCCCGGAATTCGTGGCGCTGCTCGAGCAGCAGGTGTGGGGCCAGGGCTTTCCCGCGCCGACCTTCTGCGGCGAGTTCGACGTGCTGCGCCAGAGCGTGCTCAAGGGCAAGCACCTCAAGCTGCAGCTCGGGCGCGGCAGCCAGCGCTTCGACGCGATCTGGTTCAACCACGCCGATTCGCTCGGCGCCAGCGCGCTGGTGGCCTACCGGCTGGACAACAACACCTTCAACGGCGTCACGCGCGTGCAGATGGTGATCGAGCACGCGCAGTAGCGGCGGCGCCCGCCGCTGCCCGCCGCTGCCCGCGCCCGCCTCAGCCGCGCGCGGGCAGCAGCCCGGCCGGGTCGACCGGCTTGCCGTTGTTGCGCACCTCGAAGTGCAGCTCGCTGTCGGACCTGCCCATGCGCCCGACCTCCTGGCCGCCGGACACCTGCACGCCTTCGCTGACCGAGGGCTTGTCGAGGTTGCCGTAGACCGTCAGCCAGTTGTCGTCGTGCTTGATGATGACCAGCATGCCGTAGCCGCGCAGGTTGCCCACGTGGATGGCCTTGCCCGCGGCGGCGGCGCGCACCGCGCTGCCGGGCGGCGTGTCGATGCTCAGGCCCTTGCTGGCGGGCGGCCCGTAGCCCGCCGTGACGCGGCCCTCGGCCGGCCATTGCAGGCGGATGCTGGTGGCCGGCGCGCGCGCCGGCGGGCTGCTGTCCACGCGCGGGGTGTCGCGCACGGCCACCGGGCCGCTGCCGCTGCCCGCGCTGCCGCCGGCGCTGGCGGTGCCGGGCGGGCGGATGCGCAGCAACTGGCCGACCTCGATACGGTCGGCGCTGGGCAGCTGGTTCCAGCGCGTCAGGTCGCGCACCGAGCGCTTGTGGCGCTGGGCCACGCTGTACAGGGTGTCGCCGCTCTGCACCCGGTAGTAGCCGTCCGGCGCCGGCTCGCTGGCCAGGGTGCCGCAGCCCGCCGCGAGGCACGCCGCGGCCGCGGCGGCCAGCAGGCCGAGCGCGCGGCGGCGGCGGCCATTGGTCGTGTCGGTCGTGTCGGTCGTCCCGGTCATCCTTGCCCTCTCGATTCTGGTCGTCTCGGTCGTCTCGTGATTGCTTGGCTTCATGCGTGCTTATCGTCCATCCTTGTCCATGTCTGAACGGCTATTTCGAAGGCGGCCGGCGGGCTCCCGCCGGCGCGGGCCTGCCGCAAGTCTGCCATGCCGCACCCGCAACTGTAGACCGTTCGGCAAGCGAACCGTTCGAAATTGTCCGCCGCGCGCCGCCCGGTGCGGGGGAACAGCCCCCGATCCGCTATAATTCAAGGTTTTGAAAAGCGCAGAACATCATGGAAGCAGAACGCCTCAACGCCATTTCCGGTGCCATCTCCGATCTCCGTTCCCGGACGGAAGATCTACGGGGGTATCTTTGACTACGATGTCAAGGTAGGACGGCTCGACGAAGTCAACGGCGAACTCGAGGATCCCGAGGTCTGGAACAACCCCAAGAAGGCCCAGGACCTCGGCAAGGAAAAGAAGATGCTGGAGGGCGTGGTCGGCGTCCTCGGCAAGCTCACGGATGACCTTTCGGGCGCCGAGGAGCTGTTCGAGCTCGCGCGCGAGGAAGGCGACGACGACACGATGGAAGCCATCGAGGCCGACGTCAAGGGCTTCGAGGCCGTCGTCGCGGACATGGAATTCCGCCGCATGTTCTCGGGCGAGATGGACCAGGCCAACGCGTTCATCGACATCCAGGCCGGCGCCGGCGGCACCGAGGCCTGCGACTGGGCCTCGATGCTGCTGCGCCAGTACCTGAAGTACTGCGAGCGCAAGGGCTTCAAGGCCGAGGTGCTGGAAGAGTCAGAGGGCGACGTGGCCGGCATCAAGAGCGCCACCATCAAGATCGAGGGCGAATACGCGTTCGGCTACCTGCGCACCGAGACCGGCGTGCACCGCCTGGTGCGCAAGTCGCCGTTCGACTCGTCGGGCGGCCGGCACACCTCGTTCTCGTCGGTGTTCGTCTACCCCGAGGTGGACGATTCGTTCGAGGTCGAGGTCAATCCGGCGGACCTGCGCGTGGACACCTACCGCGCCTCGGGCGCGGGCGGCCAGCACATCAACAAGACCGATTCGGCCGTGCGGATCACGCACATCCCGACCGGCATCGTGGTGCAGTGCCAGAACGACCGCTCGCAGCACCGCAACCGCGCCGAGGCCATGTCGATGCTGAAGTCGCGCCTGTACGAGCACGAGATGCGCAAGCGCCAGGCCGAGGCCGACAAGCTCGAGGCCGGCAAGACCGACGTGGGCTGGGGCCACCAGATCCGCTCCTACGTGCTGGACCAGAGCCGCATCAAGGACCTGCGCACCAACGTGGAAATGTCCAACACGCAGAAGGTGCTGGACGGCGACCTGGACCCGTTCATCGAGGCCAGCCTCAAGCAAGGCCTGTAACACGACCCCGCGCCGCCGCCCGGCGGCGCGGCGCGACTCACCTGCCGGACCCATCCGACCATGACCGCAGCATCGACCGCAGCAACGCACCTGTTCATCATCACCGGCACCTCGCGCGGGCTCGGTGCCGCGCTGGCGCAGGCCCTGCTCAAGCCGGGCCACCGCCTGATCTGCGTGGCGCGCAACCGCAACCCCGAACTGGAACAGGCCGCCGCCGCCAGCGGCGTCAAGGTGGCCTGGCACCTGCAGGACCTGTCGCAGGCGGGGCCTGCCGCGGCGTGGCTGGGCAGCGTGCTCGACGCGGTCGACGAGGCGCCCGCCAGCGCCACGCTGATCCTCAACGCGGGCATGATCGAGCCGATCGGCCCGGTGGCCGCGCTGCAGGAGGCCACGCTGGTGCCGCACCTGCTCACCAACCTGGCCACGCCGATGACCATGACCGCGGCCTTCCTGGCGCGCACCGAGCGCTTCGGCTGCCCGCGCAAGGTGCTGGCGATCTCGTCCGGCGCGGCGCGCCGCCCGGTCGAGGGCTGGGCCGCCTACTGCGCCGGCAAGGCCGGGCTCGACATGTTCGTGCGCTCGGTCAACGCCGAGTACGCGCAGGCGCCGGCCGAACGCGGCGTGCGCGCGGTGGCGCTGGCCCCGGGCGTGGTCGACACCAGCATGCAGGCCACCATCCGCGGCGCCGACTTCGCGCAGGTGCAGCGCTTCCGCGACCTCAAGGACAACGACCAGCTCGCCTCGGCCGAGGACACCGCGCGCCGCATCGCGGCCTACCTCGACCGCCCGGACTTCGGCAGCACCGAGCTCGACGACATCCGCAATACCTGAATCGCCCTGAACCGCCTGACCCGCGCGCGGCCCGCCGCGCGCCTCACCAAGACACCATGACCGACTCCAACCGCGCTCCCGCCGAGGCCAACGCCCCCGCCGCAGCCGACGAAAACAAGATCATCGCGGAACGGCGCGAGAAGCTGCAGGCGCTGCGCCAGCAAGGCGTGGCCTTCCCCAACGACTTCCGCCCGACCCACCAGTCCGCCGCGCTGCACGCGCAGTACGGCGAAACCGACCAGGCCGCGCTCGAAGCGGCGCCGGTCGAGGTCGCCATCGCCGGGCGCATGATGCTCAAGCGCGTGATGGGCAAGGCCAGTTTCGCCACCGTGCAGGACGGCGCCGGCCGCATCCAGTTCTACATCAGCCGCGACGCGATCGGCGAAGAGGTCTACGCCGCCTTCAAGAAGTGGGACCTCGGCGACATCATCGCCGCGCGCGGCACGCTGATGAAGACCAAGACCGGCGAGCTGTCGGTGGCGGTCAGCGAGCTGCGCCTGCTGTCCAAGAGCCTGCGCCCGCTGCCCGGCGATTTCTACGGCCTGTCGGACCAGGAGCTGAAATACCGCCAGCGCTACGTCGACCTGATCGTGTCGCCGGAGACGCGCGCCACCTTCCGCGCGCGCACCCAGGCCATCAGCTCGCTGCGCCGCCACATGGCCGACGCGGACTTCATGGAAGTGGAAACGCCGATGCTGCACCCGATCCCGGGCGGCGCCGCGGCCAAGCCCTTCATCACGCACCACAACGCGCTGGACATGCAGATGTTCCTGCGCATCGCGCCCGAGCTGTACCTCAAGCGCCTGGTGGTGGGCGGCTTCGAGCGCGTGTTCGAGATCAACCGCAATTTCCGCAACGAGGGGGTGAGCCCGCGCCACAACCCCGAGTTCACCATGATGGAGTTCTACGCCGCGTACACCGACTACCGCTGGCTGATGGACTTCACCGAAAACCTGATCCGCCAGGCCGCCATCGACGCGCGCGGCAGCGCCGTGCTGACCTACCAGGGCCGCGAGCTGGACCTGTCCAAGCCGTTCCACCGCCTCACCATCTGCCAGGCGATCCAGAAATACGCGCCGCAATACACCGACGCGCAACTGGCCGACGTGGACTTCCTGCGCGCCGAGCTGAAGAAGTTCGGCGTCAACACCGGCGCGCCGCAGTTCCTCAACGCGGGCCTGGGCACGCTGCAGCTGGTGCTGTTCGAGGAAACCGCCGAAAGCCAGCTGTGGGAGCCGACCTACATCGTCGACTACCCGGTGGAAGTCTCGCCGCTGGCGCGCGCCTCGGACACGCTGCCCGGCATCACCGAGCGCTTCGAGCTGTTCATCACCGGCCGCGAGATCGCCAACGGCTTCTCCGAGCTGAACGACGCCGAGGACCAGGCCGAGCGCTTCCGCAAGCAGGTCGACCAGAAGGACGCCGGCGACGAGGAAGCCATGTACTTCGACGCCGACTACATCCGCGCGCTGGAATACGGCATGCCCCCGACGGGCGGCTGCGGCATCGGCATCGACCGCCTGGTGATGCTGCTGACCGACAGCCCCAACATCCGCGACGTCATCCTGTTCCCGCACCTGCGCCGCGAGGACTGAACGCTGCTGAATGGCTGGCGCTCATCTCCTGCTGGCAGGAGAGGGGCGAACCCAAGCGGCCGGCTGAACGTGCCGGCGACCCAGAGCCCCATCGCGTCGATGGGGCTTTTTGCTTTCCGCGGCCGGCGTTGTTACAAACGGCCCGGCGCGGCGCCCGGCCCACCTCGGCCAAGCCATTGATTCCACGGGCAAATCCGCCCTACACAAACTTACAAAATCAAACGGAAAACGGCGGCGGATTCGGCCAGACTCAAGACCGGGAAACATCGAAGCCGCGTGTGCTCAACTCAACGTGTGCTTTCGGTACCGCACAAGGAAAACGACATGCCGAATCCGACCCTGAACCCGTCCAGCGAATCCACCGCGCCGGCGCTGCCCGCGCAACGCCGCCTGCATCCGCTCGTGGGCGCCGCGGCCGTGGCCATCGTGATCGCCAGCCTGACGGCGGTGGCCGCCATGACCGGCGTGCTGCCGCTCGGCAAGGCCGCGCCCGGTGCGCCGCAGTCGCTGACCGCGCAGATCGCCGCGGAAAATGCCGCGGCCAGCCAGCAGCCGCAGCAGCCCGTGCCGGGCAGCACCACGCGGCCGCCCGAGGCCATGAATCCGGCGCCGGCGCAAGCTGTCGCCCCCGCTGCGCCGGCCGCGCAGGCCCAGCCGCCCCGGCGCGCCGACAACGGCGCGTATGCGCAGCGCCAGCCCGCGCCGCCCAGCACCAGCCTCGGCCGCGTAGTGGCCATCACGCCGGTCGAGACCGCCAAGCCGGCCACGGGCCTCGGCGCGGTGGGCGGCGCCGTGGTCGGCGGCCTGCTGGGCAACCAGATCGGCCGCGGCAACGGCCGCATCCTCGGCACCGTGGCCGGCGCCGTGGGTGGCGGCTTCGCCGGCAACCAGATCGAGAAGAGCGTGCGCAAGGACACCAGCTACCAGGTCCGCGTGCAGATGGACAACGGCACGCACCGCACCTTCACCTACCATGCCGATCCCGGCGTGCAGGTCGGCGAGCGGGTCCGGCTGCAGGACGGCGGGCTGGCCCCCGCCTGAGACGGACACAGTGCCGGCGGCCAAAGAAAAACGGGCGCGCGCGCCCGTTTTTCTTGACCCTTTACCTGCTGCCAGCCTGCCTGCATCGCGGCCTAGAAGTCGTTTCAAGATGAAGCGAAGCGGTTCTGGCCAGGGCGAAGCAGGGAGCTCGGATCACGCAGCGCGCATGCGCCCTGCAAGGGCGCGGCCGCAGACAGTACAACCAGTAACTTGCCGTGCCGCGCAGCGACGCCAGGGTCTTTTTGAAACGACTTCCTACGCCGCTTCCTCGATCCACGCGGCCTGGATCGCTTCCAGGATCTTCTCGCCCGAGCGGTCGGGCAGGTCGGCGAAGCCATCGAGCTCCATGACCCAGCGGTGCAGGTCGGTGAAACGGATCGCGGCGGGATCGACGTCGGGGTACTTGTCGTACAGCGCGGCGGCGATGTCGTAGGTGTCGGTCCACTTCATGGGCTCTCTCTCCGGTCGGGTCGTGAAGGCGGCAGGGGCGCGCGGCGGGCGCTCAGTGCTCTTCCTTGGCATGGTTGATCGTGTACTTCGGGATCTGCACGGTGAGGTCGCCGTCGGCGACCAGCGCCTGGCACGAGAGCCGCGAATTGGGCTCGAGGCCCCAGGCCTTGTCGAGCAGGTCCTCTTCCTTTTCCTCCGCGTCCTCGAGCGAGTCGAAGCCCTCGCGCACGATCACGTGGCAGGTGGTGCAGGCGCACGACTTTTCGCAGGCGTGCTCGATCTCGATGCCGTTGTTGAGCAAGGCATCGCAGATGCTGGTGCCCGCCTCGGCTTCGAACACGGCGCCCTCCGGGCAGAGTTCGACGTGGGGCAATACGATGATCTGTGGCATGGGTTGTCCTGGATATGGATACGGCGCGGCCTCGGGGATCAGCCCAGGTCCTGCACCTTGCGGCCCGCCAGCGCGCTCTTGATCGAGCGGTCCATGCGGCGTGCGGCGAATTCGTCGGTGCCGCGGGAAAGCGCCTCCACGGCGGCCTTGATGGCGTGGTGGTCCTGGCCCGCGGCCACGTCGCCGACCGCCTGGATCAGCCGCTCCACGGCGGCGCGCTCGTCGGCCGAGAGCAGTTCGCCGTCGGTCTCGAGCGCGCGGCTGGTGGCCTCGACCAGGCGCGCGGCTTCCACGCGCTCCTCGGCCAGGGCGCGGCTCTTCATGTCGTGCTCGGCTTCGCGGAAGCTGTCCTGCAGCATGCGGGCGATCTCGTCGTCGGCCAGCCCGTAGGACGGCTTGACGGTGATGGTGGCCTCCACGCCCGACTGCGTCTCGCGCGCGAAGACCGACAGCAGGCCGTCGGCGTCGACCTGGTAGGTCACGCGGATGCGCGCCGCGCCCGCCACCATCGGCGGGATGCCGCGCAGCTCGAAGCGCGCCAGCGAGCGGCAGTCCGCCGCCAGCTCGCGCTCGCCCTGCAGCACGTGGATGGCCATCGCGGTCTGGCCGTCCTTGAAGGTGGTGAATTCCTGCGCGCGCGCCACCGGGATGGTGCTGTTGCGCGGGATGATCTTCTCGACCAGGCCGCCCATCGTCTCCACGCCCAGCGAGAGCGGGATCACGTCCAGCAGCAGCCAGTCCTCGCCGGGCGCGCCGTTGCCGGCCAGCAGGTTGGCCTGCATGGCGGCGCCGAGCGCCACCACCTTGTCCGGGTCGAGGTTGGTCAGCGGCGGCTGGCCGAAGAACTCGCCCACCGCCTTGCGGATCGAAGGCGTGCGCGTGGCGCCGCCGACCAGCACCACGCCCTTGACCTCGTCGGCGGCCACGCCGGCGTCGCGCAGCGCCTTGCGCACCGGCGCCAGGGTCTTCTGCACCAGCGGCGCGGTCATCTCGACGAAGGCCGCCGCGGTGAGCGTCAGGTGCACGATCTCGCCGCTGTTGAGCACGGCGTCGATCACGGTGGCGTCGGCCGCCGACAGCGCTTCCTTGGCGGCACGGGCGCGTACCTGCAGCAGGCGCATGTCTTCGGCCGAAAGCGGCTGCAGGCCGGCCTGCTCGACGATCCAGCACATCACGCGCTGGTCGAAGTCGTCGCCGCCGAGCGCGGAATCGCCGCCGGTGGCCATGACTTCGAATACGCCCTTGGTGAGCTTGAGGATGGAGATGTCGAAGGTGCCGCCGCCGAGGTCATAGACCGCGTAGATGCCTTCGGAGGCGTTGTCCAGGCCGTAGGCGATGGCCGCCGCGGTCGGCTCGTTGAGCAGGCGCAGCACTTCCAGGCCGGCCAGTTGCGCCGCGTCCTTGGTGGCCTGGCGCTGGGCGTCGTCGAAGTACGCGGGCACCGTGATGACGGCGCCGACCAGCTCGTCGCCGAGCGAGTCCTCGGCGCGCTGGCGCAGCGTGGCGAGGATTTCCGCCGAGATTTCCACGGGGCTCTTCACGCCGGCCGCGGTCTTGATCTGCACCATGCCGGGCGCGTCGACGAAATCGTAGGGGCTGTGCTCGATGTGCGTCACGTCGCGCAGGCCGCGGCCCATGAAGCGCTTGACCGAGACGATGGTGTTCTTGGGGTCGTGCACCGCTTCGTCCTGCGCGCGGTAGCCGATCTGCGTGCCCTTGCCGGGCAGGTAGCGCACCACGGACGGCAGCAGCGCGCGGCCGCTTTCGTCGGTCAGGACTTCGGGAATGCTGTTGCGAACCGCCGCCACCAGCGAGTTGGTCGTGCCGAGGTCGATGCCGACCGCGAGCCGCTTCTGGTGGGGAGCCGGCGACATGCCGGGTTCGGAGATCTGGAGCAGTGCCATGATGAATCGTCTTTATTCGTGCGGTGGCGGACATCACCGCTTGCAGCGATGCGGCCCGCGCCGGGGCGCCATTGTGGCATGGCCGGGGCGAACCTGCCCGGCGGCCGGGCTAGTCTTCCAGGCGGTCGATCGCTTCGCTGGTATCGTGTTCGATCTTCTCGATAAACATCAATTGCCTGGCCGCGCCGCCGGCGGCGGCATCGTCGCCGGCATCGAGCAGCGCGCCGAGCGCCGCGTGGCGCTCGCGCTTCTCGCCGCGCAGCTCGCGCAGCAGCGCGTCGAGGCGCGCCACGTCCCGCCCGGCCACCGCTTCCTGCAGCGCCTCGCGCCATTCCATCTGCTGCATCAGGAACGCGGGCGCCATCGCGGTGTTGCTCTCGGCCTGGATGTCCACGCCGCGCAGCGACAGCAGGTAGATCGCGCGCTTGAGCGGCTGGCGCAGCGTGCGGTAGGCCTCGTTGGCATGCGCGGCCCACTGCATGGCGACGCGGCGCTCGGCGTCGCCGGCGTTGGCGAAGCGGTCCGGGTGCGCCTGCGACTGCACGGTGCGGTAGGCGGTGTCCAGCGCGGCTTCATCCACCGTGTAGGTGGCCGGCAGGCCGAACAGCGCGAAATAGTCGTCTTTCAACACCTTCCCCAAACAAAAAAGAGCGGCTGCGCCGCCCCAGGCTGCTGACGAGGTCAGCTTGCCGTTCGTGGTCTTCCCGGCCCTGTCCCGCGTCGCGGAAAACGGCGGCAAAGGCAGACGCGGGCAAACCCCTCGGCGGGACTGCCCGCCTGGCCGGCGGCTCGCCGCGGTCGCGCGTCAGGCAATCCGGCGGGACGCCGATCCGTGCCGCGCGTTCGGGCGCGGTCCGCGGCCGCATCGCCAGGGCAGGTCATGGCGCATGCGCCATGACCGCAATCGAACCCGGCCACCCGCGGTGCTCGCCGTCCCGATGGGAACCAGCGGCGCCGCGCGCCACGCCTGCCGCCCGGCGGGCGCTCAGACGCGGAACGACTCTCCGCAGCCGCACTCGTCCTTGACGTTGGGGTTGTTGAAGCGGAACCCCTCGTTCAGGCCTTCGCGCGCGAAGTCGAGCTCGGTGCCGTCGATGTACGGCAGGCTCTTGGGATCGACGATCACCTTGATGCCGTGCGACTCGAACACGCTGTCCTCCGGCTGCAGGTCGTCGACGTATTCCAGCTTGTAGGCCAGGCCCGAGCAGCCGGTGGTCTTGACCCCCAGGCGCAGGCCAACGCCCTTGCCGCGGCGGTCCAGGTAGCGCGCCACGTGCTTGGCGGCCTTCTCGGTAAGCGTGATCATCGCTGCTTCATCCCTTGCGTTGAACTCAGGCGGCCTTCTGCTCGGCTGCGCCCACGTGCTTCTTCTTGTAGTCCTCGACCGCGGCCTTGATGGCGTCCTCGGCCAGGATCGAGCAGTGGATCTTCACCGGCGGCAGCGCCAGTTCCTCGGCGATGTGCGTGTTCTTGATCTCCAGCGCCTGGTCCACGGTCTTGCCCTTGACCCATTCGGTCACCAGCGACGACGAGGCGATGGCCGAGCCGCAGCCGTAGGTCTTGAACTTGGCGTCTTCGATCACGCCGGCCTCGTTGACCTTGATCTGCAGCTTCATCACGTCGCCGCAAGCCGGCGCGCCGACCATGCCGGTGCCCACAGCGTCGTCGTTCTTGTCGAACGAACCCACGTTGCGGGGGTTTTCATAGTGGTCGAGAACCTTGTTGCTGTATGACATTTTGGCTACCTCTTGCGTATTTATGGGGTCTTGCTGGGGGCCTCGGCGCTCAGTGCGCGGCCCACTGGATGGAATTCAGGTCCACGCCGTCCTTGAACATCTCCCACAGCGGCGACAGGTCGCGCAGCTTGGCGATCTTGCTCTTGAGCAGCTCGACGGTGTAGTCGACTTCCGCCTCGGTGGTGAAGCGGCCCACCGTGAAGCGGATCGAGCTGTGCGCCAGCTCGTCGTTGCGGCCCAGCGCGCGCAGCACGTAGGACGGCTCCAGCGAAGCCGAGGTGCAGGCCGAGCCCGACGACACGGCCACGTCCTTGATGGCCATGATCAGCGACTCGCCTTCGACGAAGTTGAAGCTGACGTTCAGGTTGTGGGGCACGCGGCGCTCCATGTCGCCGTTCAGGTAGACCTCTTCCATGCCCGACAGGCCGCGCCACAGGCGGTCGCGCAGCATGCGGATGCGCTCGTTCTCGGTGGCCATTTCCTCGCGGGCGATGCGGAAGGCCTCACCCATGCCGACGATCTGGTGCGTGGCCAGCGTGCCCGAGCGCATGCCGCGCTCGTGGCCGCCGCCGTGCATCTGCGCCTCGATGCGCACGCGCGGCTTGCGGCGCACGTACAGCGCGCCGATGCCCTTGGGGCCGTAGGTCTTGTGGGCCGAGAACGACATCAGGTCGCACTTGAGCGTGTTCAGGTCGATGGCGACCTTGCCGGTGGCCTGGGCCGCGTCGCAATGGAAGATGATGCCCTTGGCGCGGCAGATCTCGCCGATCTGCTCGACGTCCTGGATCACGCCGATCTCGTTGTTGACCAGCATCACCGAGACCAGGATAGTGTCCGGACGGAGTGCCGCCTTGAACACGTCGATATCGACCAGGCCGTTGTCCTGCACGTCGAGGTAGGTCACCTCGAAGCCCTGGCGTTCCAGCTCGCGGGTGGTGTCGAGCACGGCCTTGTGCTCGGTCTTGACCGTGATGATGTGCTTGCCCTTGCCCGAGTAGAAATGCGCCGCGCCCTTGATGGCGAGGTTGTTCGACTCGGTCGCGCCCGAGGTCCAGACGATCTCGCGCGGATCGGCGCCCACCAGCGCGGCCACCTGCTCGCGCGCCTCTTCCACCGCGCGCTCGGCGTCCCAGCCGTAGGCGTGGCTGCGCGACGCCGGATTGCCGAACTGCTCGCGCAGGTACGGGATCATCTTGTCGGCAACGCGCGGGTCCACCGGGGTGGTGGCCGAGTAATCCATGTAGATGGGGAAATGTGGGGTGCTCATCGTTATGACTGCCTTTGTTTGGGACCGCAATGCTTGAAGTTGATCTGTCCGGCCGGGTGCTCGCTTATGACTGGGCCAGGCTGAAGACCGAATTCACCACCCGCGGGCGCGCGGGCTTTTCCTTTTCGGGGACCGCGCGCGGCGTGGCCACGGCGTGCGCGGCGGCATCCTCGCGCATGTCGTGCAGCACCGTCGGGCACTTGGCGCGCTGCTGGTCGACCAGGTTCTTCAGGGAAACGGAGTCGAGGTACTCGACCATCTTCTGGTTCAGCGTGGCCCACAGCTCGTGGGTCATGCAGCGTCCGTTTCCTTCATCTCCGTTACAATTGCCCTTGCCGCCGCATTGCGTGGCGTCCAGCGGCTCATCGACGGCGATGATGATGTCGGCAACCGTGACGTCCTCGGCCTTGCGCGCGAGGCTGTAGCCGCCGCCCGGGCCGCGCACGCTCTCCACGATCTCGTGGCGGCGCAGCTTGCCGAACAGCTGTTCCAGGTAGGACAGGGAGATTTTCTGGCGCTGGCTGATACCGGCCAGCGTAACGGGACCCTGATCCTGGCGCATGGCCAGGTCGATCATGGCGGTTACCGCGAAGCGGCCTTTGGTAGTCAGTCTCATGATGCCGGGGAATACTTGATCATTTTGGTCGAGTATAAAGATCCCGACTAATTCAGTCAAGTACCCCTACTGCATTGCATCAACGCCGCCTCAGGCGCGCTCCTCGCCGGCCGGCACGGCCTGCCCGGCCGTGCGCGGCGGGACGATCAGCGACCACGGGTGCTTCAGGATGCGCCGCCGCACGGCCGACACCACCGCGCGCCGGTCGACGCGCCGCAGGCTGCGTGACCGCAACGCCATGTTGAACGCCAGCGCGAAGCTCACCGCCACGTTCAGCAGCCCCATCAGCGCGATCCCCGCCACCGCCAGCCATAGCGCCGGCATGCGCAGCGCGTCGAAGCCCAGCACGCCGATCGCCGCGCCCACCGCGCCGGTCGACAGCGTGACGTGGCGCACCTCCATGTGCGGCCCGAAGAAGCTCAGGATCTCCGGCCCCAGCCCGAGCAGCAGGCCCAGCGACACGTTGGCCGCGATGCCGGACATGTTGCGCTTGCAGAAATCCGCCAGGCGCATGGCGCCGGCCGCGCCCAGCACGTAGCGCAGGCGGCGGTTGTAGGCCATCACGTCGTGCACCTTGTGCAGCGCGAACCAGTTGTCGGCCCAGCCCGCCACCAGGCTCGACAGCCACAGCAGCACGCCGGTGAAGATCGCGTACAGCGGCGTGGGGCCGAGGATGGAGAACGATCCGATGGTGTCGATGGCCTTGGCCGGCGTGATCAGGTTGGCGCCGAGGACGCGGTTGGCCAGCCACTGGATGCCGAGCGCCACCGGGAACACCAGGGCCAGGTTGCCGAAGATGGCGGCGGCGTTGGAGCGGATCATGGCGATGGTGTCGTCGACGAACGCCTCGCGCCCTTCCGGCTTGCCCGCCGCGTCGAGCCGGTGCGCCAGCGCCGGGCCGGTCATGGCGGGCTGCTTGGTGGCCAGCGTGAAATGCGCGAAGTGGATCACCAGGAAGCTGCCGGCATAGTTGAACGAGGCCAGCAGGCCCTCGGCGAACTTGTCCAGGTGCAGCCCGTAGATCAGGAACTTGAGATAGACCGTGGCCGCCGTGATCAGGCCGCCGCCGGCCGCCGCGCGCATCAGCTCGCGGTATTCGCGGCGGTCGCGCGTGATGTAGTGCTCGCCGCTCTCGGCCGAGCGCTCGACCACCTTGCGCGCGAGTTGCGAGAACGACGAGCCGGCCAGGTGGGCGATGCTGCGGCGCGCCTGCGTGGAGCGGATCAGCGCGGCGATCAGGTGCGCGTGGCGGCCCGGACGCTGCGGCTCGACCCAGGTCGCCAGCAGCAGCTCGATGCGCGCCAGCCGCACCTTCATGCGCTCGATCTGGAACACCACCTCCACCGAGACGCCGTTCTCCTCCAGGTCGTCGTAGACGCGCTGCGCCGCCTGGTGGCAGCCGTCGAGCAGCGCGCGGAAATAGTTCAGGCGGTGCGCGAAGGCCTCGCCGCCGGCCGCGTCGTCCTCGCACAAGGCCTCGATGGCGCTGTCGAGGCGGAAAAACGGCGTGTCCTGCACGCGCCCCTTGAGGCGCGAGCGGATCGACTGGCTCAGGCCGGTGGCGCGCACCTGGCTGACCAGCACCTGGATGCTGGTGGCGAGCGTGCGGTCGAAGCGGTCCCATTCGGGCGGCGCGGCGCCGGCGGCCTCGCCCGCCGACTCCTCGCCCGCGCGCAGCATGGCCGCCAGCCGTTCGAGCAGGTCGGCGTCGAGCGACTCGACCCAGTCGGCATCGTTGTCGTCGATGAACAGCAGCGCGAACAGGCCGGCGAGGTCGCCGCGGTTGGGCGGCGGCGGCAGGACACGCGCCTGCAGGCGGTCCAGCATCTCGCCCCAGAAGCCCGGATGGGAGGCCACGCCGGTGTCGCACAGCAAGGCGGTCGGGTCGTTGTCGCGCACCAGCGAGCGCACCGTGCGCGCCACGCGCGCGGCCATCTCCGGATTGCGCCCCAGCACCTGCAGCAGGTAGCGCAGCCGCACGTGCTCGCGCCGGCTCTTGCGGCTGTTGTCGGCCACCACGCCCTCGGCGCCGGGCAGGCCGTCGCGCCGGATCCAGTAGCCCAGCTCGATCAGCCAGCCGTTGCGGTCCGCCAGCGGCGCCTCCGGATCCGCGGCGGCCAGGATCGCGTCGAGTTGCAGGCTGGCATTGCGCGACTCGCGCCATTTGCGGAACAGGGAACGGAACATGGCACCTCGTGAAAATGGGAAAAACGGCCGGCGCACTTGCCGGGCAATTCGTGCATGCCACGCAAGCCGCGCGCGCGCCTCAGCCCGCCGCGTCCAGGCCCCTGGCGCGCAGCATGGCAACCACGCCGTCGCAGGCGTCCTCCACGTAGTCGAGCACGCGCTCGAAGCCGTCGCCCTCGCCGTAGTACGGATCCGGCACCTCGTCGGCGTCGTGCCGGGTGGCGAAGCTCATCAGCAGGCGCAGCCGGTCGCGGCTGCCGGGCGGGCACAGCGCGCCGAGCGCCTGCAGGTTGTCGCGGTCCATCGCCAGCACGAGGTCGAAGCGCGCGAAATCGGCCGACGTGGCCAGGCGCGCGCGCTGCGCGGAGAGATCGTAGCCGCGCGCCAGCGCATAGCGCTGCGCGCGCGTGTCCGGCGCGCGGCCGACGTGGTAGCCGTGCGTGCCGGCGGAATCGAGCTCGACCGCGCCGTCCATGCCGGCCGCGCGCAGCTTGGCGCGCAGCACGCCCTCGGCGGTCGGCGAACGGCAGATATTGCCCATGCAGCACATGAGAATCGAGAATGTCTTTGTCGGCATGCTGAATCCAGCCTCCTGATCGGTCGGCGCCCGGCGCGCGGAGAGCGGATTTTACCCGCCCGCGGCGACAGGCCCGCGTGGCGTGCCGGATCGGGCCGGGCGGCCCGCGGCGCGCGGCCCGGCGCCGGCCAGGCTGCGCGGCGGCGGCGGAAAAGCAGCGAAGAAGCGGCAAAAAAACGGCGGCGGCAGCGAACCGGCGGCGGCGCAAGAAAAGCAAAAAAGGTGACGCAACGGTTCCTCCACCCGCATAATGCCTGCGGTGAACCATCGCTTCAGCCCCCTCCCCGCCTCCGGCGCCTTGCTGTGCGGCGCGCTCCTGTGCGGCGCTCTCTTGTGCGCGGGCCCCGCGCGCGCCGAGCCTTCCGCCGAAGCCGCCACGGCGGCCGGCAACGCGGCCGCCGTGGCCGGCTGCGCCAACATGCTGGCCGTCATCGAGCGCAGCCTGGAAGAAGAACTCGGCAAGGCCTGCGCGGCACCCGCCTCGATCCCGGCCGCCGCCACCGCCTGCGCGGCGCAGCAGGAACCGCTGCGCGCCATCGCGGACTACATCGGCAAGCGCCGCGCGGCCGACGCCGATGCGTGCGAGACGCTGCTGGAAGTCAACAAGCGCCTGCGCACGCTGCCGCCCAAGAGCTAGCCCGGCGCGGCGCGGCCCTGGAGCCGCGCGCTCAGGGCAGCTTGGCCGCCAGCACGTCCAGCTTGTTGATCGACGGCGGATCGGCGAACAGGTCCGGCGCTTTCGCCATGAGGGCCTCGGCCACCTTGCCGGAGAGATGGGCGTCGCGCCCGGCCTCGTCCGAAAAGGCATCGAAGATGCCGTACGTGGACGGCCCGAGCTTGAGCGCGAACCAGGCCGTGGTGCCGGTTTCGGCCTGCACCAGCGGCAGCCCGCCGAGCAGGAACGCCTCGACTTCCTTTTCCTTGCCGGGCTTCGCATGCAGCGGAACCCACAGCGCGAACTTGACCATGACGCACCTCTTCATCACCGTCCGGGATTCCAACTATAGACGGTGAGCGAGGCCGCGAGACGCCTCAGGAAGCCGCCGCGGCGGGCGGCAGGTGTTCGCCGTCGCCGCTGGCGCCGAACACCTGGCGCTTGAGCTTGGCGAGCTGGTCGCGCACCTGGCCGGCCTGCTCGAACTCGAGGTTCTTGGCGTGCTCGAACATCTGCTTCTCGAGCCGCTTGATCTCCCTGGCGACCTGCTTCTCGCTCATGTCCTCGTAACGCGCGCGCTCCTCGGCGGCCAGCAGCTCGGCCTTGACCTCGCCCGGGTCGTAGACGCCGTCGATGATGTCCTTGATGCGCTTGACCACGCCGCGCGGCACGATGCCGTTGGCCTCGTTGAAGGCGATCTGCCGGGCGCGGCGGCGCTCGGTCTCGCCGATGGCGCGCTTCATCGAGTCGGTCATGCGGTCGGCGTACAGGATCGCCGTGCCGTTGACGTTGCGCGCGGCGCGGCCGATGGTCTGGATCAGCGAGCGCTCGGCGCGCAGGAAGCCTTCCTTGTCGGCGTCGAGGATCGCCACCAGCGACACCTCGGGAATGTCCAGCCCCTCGCGCAGCAGGTTGATGCCGACCAGCACGTCGAAGGTACCCAGGCGCAGGTCACGAATGATCTCCACGCGCTCGACGGTGTCGATGTCCGAATGCAGGTAGCGCACCTTGACGCCGTTCTCGGTCAGGAACTCGGTGAGCTGCTCGGCCATGCGCTTGGTCAGCGTGGTCACCAGCACGCGCTCGCCGATCTCGACCTTGGCGTGGATCTCGGACAGCAGGTCGTCCACCTGCGTGGTGGCCGGGCGCACGTGGATGATCGGGTCGACCAGCCCGGTCGGCCGCACCACCTGCTCCACCACCTGGCCCGCGTGCTCGTTCTCGTAGTTGGACGGCGTGGCCGAGACGAACATCACCTGGCGCATCTTGCGCTCGAATTCCTCGAACTTGAGCGGGCGGTTGTCGAGCGCCGACGGCAGGCGGAAGCCGTATTCCACCAGCGTGGTCTTGCGCGCCTTGTCGCCGTTGTACATGCCGTTGAACTGGCCGATCAGCACGTGCGACTCGTCGAGGAACATCAGCGCGTCGGGCGGCAGGTAATCGACCAGCGTGGGCGGTGGCTCGCCGGGCCGGGCGCCGGACAGATGCCGCGAGTAGTTCTCGATGCCCTTGCAGAAACCGAGCTCGGACAGCATTTCGAGGTCGAAGCGCGAGCGCTGCTCGAGCCGCTGCGCCTCCACCAGCCGGTTCTCCTTGTAGAAGAAATCGAGCCGCTCGCGCAGCTCGACCTTGATGTCCTCGATCGCGCGCAGCACGGTCTCGCGCGGGGTCACGTAGTGGCTCGACGGATAGACCGTGAAGCGCGGGATCTTCTGGCGCACGCGCCCGGTGAGCGGGTCGAAGAACTGGAGCGAGTCGATCTCGTCGTCGAACATGTCGACGCGTACCGCCAGCTCGGCGTGCTCGGCCGGGAAGATGTCGAGCGTGTCGCCGCGCACGCGGAAGGTGCCGCGCTGGAAGTCGGTCTCGTTGCGCGTGTACTGCATGGCGATCAGGCGCGCGATCACGTCGCGCTGGCTGATCTTGTCGCCCGCGCGCAGCGTCAGGATCATCTTGTGGTACTCGGACGGGTTGCCGATGCCGTAGATGGCCGAGACCGTGGCCACGATGATGGTGTCGCGCCGCTCCAGCAGGCTCTTGGTGGCCGACAGCCGCATCTGCTCGATGTGCTCGTTGATCGAGGAATCCTTCTCGATGAACAGGTCGCGCTGCGGCACGTAGGCTTCGGGCTGGTAGTAGTCGTAGTAGCTGACGAAATACTCGACCGCGTTGCGCGGGAAGAACTCGCGGAATTCCGAGTACAGCTGCGCCGCCAGCGTCTTGTTGGGGGCGAACACGATGGCCGGGCGGCCCAGGCGGGCGATCACGTTGGCCATCGTGAAGGTCTTGCCCGAGCCGGTCACGCCCAGCAGGGTCTGGAACGAGAGGCCGTCCTCCACGCCCTCCACCAGCTGGCGGATCGCCTCGGGCTGGTCGCCGGCGGCCGGATAGGGCTGGTAGAGCTGGAACGGGGAGCCGGGAAAGGTCGCGAACTTCTCTTCGTCCAGCGCGGGCGCGACTTCAACAAGATTCGACATAGGGCTGGCAGCGGAAAAGTAAGGGAAAACCTCAGGAAAACGGATGGATACGCTAGAATCTTGGGGTTGGCGGCCAGGTATCAAGATGGGGGCCGCCGCACTCTCCAGCGCAGTCCGGAGCATTCTACGCCCTCCCGTTTTGTTACATAGCTGACCACGAGATCCCAAATGAGTTTGTTTTCTGCCGTCGAGATGGCCCCGCGCGACCCGATCCTGGGCCTGAATGAAGCCTTCAATGCCGATACCCGTGCCACCAAGGTCAATCTGGGTGTCGGCGTGTACTTCACCGACGAAGGGAAAATCCCCCTGCTGCGCGCCGTGCAGGAAGCCGAGAAAGCCCGCCTGGCCACCGCGACGCCGCGCGGCTACCTGCCCATCGAAGGCATCGCCGCCTACGACCAGGCCGTGCAGACTCTGCTGTTCGGCAAGGAATCGCCGCTCATCACCGAAGGCCGCGTGGTGACGGCGCAGGCACTGGGCGGCACCGGCGCGCTGAAGATCGGCGCCGACTTCCTCAAGCGCCTGTATCCGGACGCCAAGGTCGCCATCAGCGACCCGAGCTGGGAAAACCACCGCGCCCTGTTCGAGGCGGCCGGCTTCCCCGTGGTCAACTATGCCTACTACGACGCGCCCAGCCACGGCCTGAACTTCGCCGGCATGGTCGAGTCGCTCAAGTCCTACCCGGCCAACACCATCGTGGTGCTGCACGCGTGCTGCCACAACCCGACCGGCGTCGACCTGTCGCCCGAGCAGTGGAAGCAGGTGGTGGAGCTGGTCAAGGAACGCAACCTGATCCCGTTCCTCGACATGGCCTACCAGGGCTTCGCCGAGGGCATCGAGCCGGACGGCGCCGCGGTGCGCCTGTTCGCCGAGTCGGGCCTGCCGTTCTTCGTCTCGAGCTCGTTCTCGAAGAGCTTCTCGCTGTACGGCGAGCGCGTCGGCGCGCTGTCCATCGTGACCACCGGCAAGGAAGAAGCGCAGCGCGTGCTGTCGCAGGTCAAGCGCGTGATCCGCACCAACTACTCCAACCCGCCCACGCACGGCGGCACCGTGGTGGCGACCGTGCTGAACAGCCCGGAACTGCGCGCCATGTGGGAGCAGGAACTGGGCGAGATGCGCGACCGCATCAAGCTGATGCGCCACGCGCTGGTGGACAAGCTGGCCGCCAAGGGCGTGCCGGGCGACTTCTCCTTCGTCAAGGCCCAGCGCGGCATGTTCTCGTACTCGGGCCTGACCTCGGCCCAGGTCGACCGCCTGCGCACCGAGCACGGCATCTACGCGGTCGGCACCGGCCGCATCTGCGTGGCCGCGCTGAACAGCCGCAACATCGACGCGGTGGTCGACGCGATCGCGGCCGTGCTGTAATTCGCGGCAAAAAGCGATGAAAAGGCGACTTCGGTCGCCTTTTTCGCGCCCGGACTCAATTTTTTACGATCTTTTCCGATCTGTAATGGAGCGGTACCGGCTTTGTCCTATTGTCTTTTTCCGGTGCGGGCGTACCTTAGGGTATATGCTGCATCGCACGATCGTTCGCAAACGCGCATAATCCACCGCAGTCGGTAACACGTTGGCAACGTGAGCAGCATGAATCGTGGTTTCATCACATTTATAACGTCAAGGCGTTGAATTCCCGCTTCGCCCCCCAGCCTGATAGGTATCCGTCATGCTTTACCAGCTGCATGAGTTCCAGCGCTCGATGCTGCACCCGCTGACCGCGTGGGCGCAGGCCACGGCCAAGACCTTCACCAATCCCCTCAGCCCGCTCTCCCTGGTCCCCGGCGCCACCCGCCTGGCCGCCGGCTACGAGCTGCTGTACCGGCTCGGCAAGGAATACGAGAAGCCGTCGTTCGACATCAAGTCGGTCCGCTCCAACGGCCGCGAGATCCCGATCGTCGAGCAGACCATCGTCGAAAAGCCGTTCTGCAGGCTGGTGCGCTTCAAGCGCTATGCCGACGACCCCGAAACCATCAAGCTGCTCAAGGACGAGCCGGTGGTGCTGGTGTGCGCGCCGCTCTCGGGCCACCACGCCACGCTGCTGCGCGACACCGTGCGCACGCTGCTGCAGGACCACAAGGTCTACGTGACCGACTGGCTCGACGCGCGCATGGTGCCGGTCGAGCACGGCCCGTTCCACCTGGCCGACTACATCCACTACATCCAGGACTTCATCCGCCATATCGGCGCGGACAACCTGCACGTGATCTCGGTCTGCCAGCCGACCGTGCCCGTGCTCGCGGCGATCTCGCTGCTGGCCTCGGCCGGCGAGAAGACGCCCAGGACCATGACCATGATGGGCGGCCCGATCGACGCGCGCCGCAGCCCCACCGCGGTCAATTCGCTGGCGACCAACAAGTCGTACGAGTGGTTCGAGAACAACGTGATCTACACCGTGCCGGCGAACTACCCGGGCCACGGCCGCAAGGTCTATCCCGGCTTCCTGCAGCACGCCGGCTTCGTGGCAATGAACCCGGACCGCCACCTGTCCTCGCACTACGACTACTACCTGAGCCTGGTCGAGGGCGACTCCGACGACGCCGAAGCCCACGTGCGCTTCTACGACGAATACAACGCCGTGCTCGACATGGCGGCCGAGTACTATCTGGACACCATCCGCGAGGTCTTCCAGGAATTCCGCCTGGCCAACGGCACCTGGGAAATCGACGGCGAGGCGGTACGCCCGCAGGACATCAAGGGCACCGCGCTGCTGACCATCGAGGGCGAGCTGGACGACATCTCGGGCGCCGGCCAGACCGCCGCCGCGCACGAGTTGTGCGCCGGCATCGCCAAGACGCGCAAGCAGCATATCGTGGCGCCCAAGTGCGGCCACTACGGGATCTTCTCCGGCCGCCGCTGGCGCCAGGACATCTACCCCGAGCTGCGCGACTTCATCCTGAAGTACCGCTGATCCCGCTGAACCGCCGCCGGCGCGCCGGCGGCAAGAAGGCAAAACGCCCGCATCGGATGCGGGCGTTTTTTCATGCGGTGACGCGCGCGGCGGCGGGCCTCAGCGCTTTTCCAGGTAGGACAGCAGCATGTCGGTGTGCAGCTCGGCAAAGCGCGCGTGCTCGTCCTGCGAGGCCACGTCGCGGCCGATCACCGCGCTGATGGTGTAGCGGTTGGACAGCAGGTAGTAACCCAGCGCCGAGATCGTCAGGTAGAGCTGCGGCACGTCCACGTCGTCGCGGAACACGCCCTGGCGCTGGCCGCGCTTGACGATGTCGGCCAGCACGTTGACGATCGGGTTGACCAGCTGGTGCAGCTGCGTGGACTTCTTCAGGTGGCGCGCCTCGTGCAGGTTCTCGCTGTTGACCAGGCGGATGAACTCCGGGTTGCGGTAATACCAGTCCCAGACGAAGCGGGCCAGCGTGCGCACCGCGGCCACCGGGTCTTCGTCGACGATGTGCAGTTGCTCCTCGGCGGCGCGGAATTCCGCGTACTGGCGCTCCAGCACGGCGAGGAACAAGCCCTCCTTGCTGCCATAGTAGTAATACAGCATGCGCTCGTTGGTCTCGGCGCGCCGCGCGATCTGGTCGACGCGCGCGCCAGCCAGGCCGCCCTTGGCGAATTCCTCGGTCGCCGCGTCGAGAATACGGCGGCGCGTACCCTCTGGGTCCCGCTTCGTTCTGGTTTCGTTTTGCATGCGACGGCTGAAGAATCGTTGCGCGGGATTATGGCATAGGGCGGCAGGCGCCCGGCCCCGCGAAGCTGCGCCGCATCATCGCGCGTTTCTGCGCCGCAACGAAATCGGGGATAATCCCTGCCGCGCAGCCGTTCCGGCGGGCCGGGCCACCGGCCGGACATGAGAACGGCGCCCCGCCGTCCCCGCAAACCCGCAAATGCCGCTGTGACTGCCATTCCGCAAACCCTCGCCGACCGGCTCGAAGCCCTGCTGCCGCAGACCCAGTGCACCAAGTGCGGCTTCGACGGCTGCCGCCCCTACGCCGAAGCCCTGGCCGCCGGCGAGGCCGACTGCAACCGCTGCCCGCCCGGCGGCGCCGAAGGCATCGGCCGCCTGGCCGCGCTGCTCGGCGCGCCGGCGCCGGCGCTGGACCCGGCATGTGGCATCGAGCAGGCGCGCGCGGTGGCCCGCATCGACGAAAGCCTGTGCATCGGCTGCACGCTGTGCATCCAGGCCTGCCCGGTCGACGCCATCGTGGGCGCGCCCAAGCAGATGCACACCGTGCTGGCCGACTGGTGCACCGGCTGCGACCTGTGCGTGGCGCCCTGCCCGGTCGACTGCATCGCCATGATCCCGGTCACGCCCGGGCGCACCGGCTGGGCCGCGTGGTCGCAGGCGCAGGCCGACGAGGCCCGCGCGCGCTACGTGGCGCGCCGCGCCCGGCTGGTGCGCGAGCGGGAGGAAAACGACGCCCGCCTGGCCGCCAAGGCCGCCGCCAAGCTCGAGGCGCTGCAGGCCGAGACCGCGCAGAGCGAGGAAGAACGCCTGGCCCAGGCGCGCAAGCAGGCCATCATCCAGGCCGCCATCGAGCGCGCGCGCCTGAAGCAGCAGGCCGTCAAGCCGCGCAACACGGAAAACGTCGCGCCCGCCGTGCAGGCCCAGATCGACGCCGCCGAGGCGCGCCGCGCCAGGGCCGGCCTCGCCGCGCCGGACCCGGCCGGACCCGCACCCGACACCAACCCAGCCCACAAGGACGAATGAACGCCGCCAAGTGCCGCGCCCTGTTCGAAACACTGCGCGAAGTCAATCCGGCCCCGGCCACCGAACTGGAATACAGCTCGCCGTTCGAGCTGCTGATCGCCGTGCTGCTGTCGGCGCAGGCCACCGACGTGGGCGTGAACAAGGCTACCCGCAAGCTCTACCCGGTCGCGCACACGCCCCAGCAGATCCTCGACCTCGGCGAGGAAGGGCTGATCGGGTACATCAAGACCATCGGCCTCTACAAGACCAAGGCCAGGCACGTCATGGCGACCTGCCGCATCCTGGCCGAGCAGTACGGCGGCGAGGTGCCGCGCGACCGCGCGGCGCTGGAAGCGCTGCCGGGCGTGGGCCGCAAGACCGCCAACGTGGTGCTCAACACCGCCTTCGGCGAGGCCACCATCGCCGTCGACACGCACATCTTCCGCGTGGCCAACCGCACCGGGCTGGCGCCGGGCAAGAACGTGCAGGTGGTGGAGCACAAGCTGCTCAAGGTGGTGCCGCAGGAATTCCTGCACGACGCGCACCACTGGCTGATCCTGCACGGGCGCTACGTCTGCAAGGCGCGCAAGCCCGAGTGCTGGCACTGCGCGATCGAGCCGCTGTGCGAGTTCCGCGAGAAGACCGAGGCGCCCAGCATCTAAGCAGCGTCCGAACGGCGCCCGCAATGCAGAAAGGCCCCCGCGGGGGCCTTTGCTTCTTGCCGCGAACCGGAACGCCGGTCTCAGACGATGCGGCAGGCCTCGTCGAACGACAGGCGCGGGCCGCGCGGGAACAGCTTGTCCGCCTCGCCGTAGCCCAGGTTGCACAGGAAGTTGACCGACCACTTGCCGTCGGGGAAGAAGGCGGCGTTCACCTTGGCGGCGTCGAAGCCGGCCATCGGGCCGCAGTCGAGGCCGAGCGCGCGCGCGGCCAGGATGAAATAGCCGCCCTGCAGCGAACCGTTCATGAGCGCGTCACGCGCGATCTTTTCCGGCTGGCCGGCATACCACGCGCGCGCGTCGGCATGCGGGAACAGCTTGGGCAGCTGGTCGTGGAAGGCGTTGTCGAACGCGATGATGGCCGTCACCGGCGCCGAGCGGGTCTTCTCCGTGTTGCCGGCCGAGACGCATTCGACCAGGCGGGCCTTTTCCGCGGCGCTCCTGACGAAGACGATGCGGGCCGGCGAGCCGTTGGCGGCGGTCGGGCCGAACTTCATCGCCTCGTAGATCTGGTGGAGCACGGCATCGTCCACCTGGCGGTCCTGCCAGACGTTGTGGGTGCGGGCATCGGTGAACAGTTGGGCGATGGCGGCCTGGTCGATCGGTTTCATGCGTCGGTTCCTGAGCGGGAGGAGGAGAAGGAGGAGGAGGTAAGAGCCGGATTGTAGCGAAGACCGCGCTTTCCCTCTGCAAGCGATTTGAGCGGACGATTCAATTCTGTTGCATCTTTTGCCGCGCCTTCTGTTGCGCCCGCGCGGAGGCGGCGGCGCAGGCGCGGCAAGCGGACATGGCGGCACCTGGACGGAAACGCCCGGCAGGCGCCCTGCGGCGCCATCCGCGCTCGTTTACAATGGCGCCACCATGTTCAATCCCTCCCGCGAAGAAGTCCGCCGTTTTTTCTGCGAAGCCTGGCAGAAGCAGCGCGCCGGCAGCGTCCTCACCCCGCTCGAAGCCATTGCCGTCGACTGGATCGGCGAGCATCCCGAATACCAGGACCTGCTCGCCGACACCGAGGGCGCGCTGGGCCAGGACTACACGCCCGAAGGCGGCCAGACCAACCCCTTTCTGCATCTGGCCATGCACCTGTCGATCGCCGAGCAGGTCTCGATCGACCAGCCGCCCGGCATCCGCGGCGCCTACGAGGCGCTGGCGCGGCGTCTGGACTCGCCGCACGAGGCCCATCACCAGGTCATGGAATGCCTGGGCGAAATGCTGTGGCAGGCACAGCGCAGCGGCCTGCCGCCCGACGGCGAGCAATACATCGCCGCCGTCCAGCGCCGCGCCACGCGCTAGGCCGGCGCCGCCCGCCGTCGCGGCGGATAACGGCGGCGGCGAATGGTGGCAGACAACGGCGGCGCACAAATCATCACAAATTGCGCGTGCCGGGCATGATAGGCTCTACCGCGTCGCAATCACCCGCCGCGCATGCGTCACCCGCCCCCCGGAGTCAGGGAACGCAGGCCGCCTTCATCCCATGCCGCCTTTCTCGCGCAAAGCCCGGGCCGCCGGCTCCGGCGCGCACCGGCGCCGGCCCGCACCGGCCGCGCCCGCCCTTCTGTTCTCGCTGATGCTGGCGGCGGCCTGGCCGCTCCAGGGCCGCGCCGCCATCGCGCTGCTGCAGCCGCCCAAGGTGGTCGACGGCACCCGGCCGCTGACCCTCACGCTGCTGGTCAGCGCCGACAAGGCCAATCGCGCGTTCCTGGTGCCGCAGACCATCGAGGTGGTGGCTTCGGCCGACCTGCAGGCGCCGGTGCGCCTGCACATGGAGCGCGCCACGCCCGGCCCCGCCACGGTCCGGCTGCGCCAGGGCGAGCACCGCATCATCGAATACAGCGCGACCGTGCCGCCCACGCTGCGCGGCCTGGTGCGGCTCGACGCGGTCGACATCGACGCCGCGCCGGTGCTGGTCACGCTGAACCGCGCGCCCGGCCCGGCGGAGGCGCCGGCGGCCCCGGCACCGGCACCCGCGGCCGCCGTGGCCACCTCGCTGGCACCGGCCGACGACGGCCGCGCCCCGGCGCCGGTCGTGCCGGTCGTGCCGGTCGTGCCGGTGGCCGCCGCGGCCGAGCCCGCGCCGGTGCAGGCCGACCTGCGCGACCAGGGCCGCCTGACCTTCCACGAACCGATGTATTTCATGGCCGGCGGGCACGGCGGCGCCAATGCCAAATTCCAGCTCAGCTTCAAGTTCCGCGTGTTCCAGGGCGAGAACCCGAACTCGCGCAGCCTGCTCGACAACCTGTATTTCGGCTATACGCAGTTCTCGCTGTGGGACCTGGCCTCGGACTCGCACCCGTTCCGCGACACCAACTACCGGCCGAGCCTGTTCTATTACCTGTCAGATACCGGCGTGCACAACCGCGCCATCAGCCGGCTGTCGGTGGCGGCGGGCCTGGAGCATGAATCGAACGGCCTCGACGGCGACCGCTCGCGCAGCATCAATACCGTGTTCGTCAGGCCGACCCTCTACCTGGGCGACCTGACCGACTGGCACTGGAGCGCGTCGCCCAAGCTGTACTACTACGTGGAGAAGAGCGACAACACCAACATCGCCAGCTACCGGGGCTACATGGATCTCAAGCTGGCCTACGGCAAGGCGGATTCGTGGGAGTTCGCCGCCACCCTGCGCAAGGGCACGCAGAAGTACTACGGCAGCGTGGACGCGGCCGTGACCTACCCGCTCGCGCGGCTGGTTCCGGGCACGGCGGGCTACCTGATGGCCGGTTATTTCATCGGCTACGGCGAGAGCCTGCTGGACTACAACCGCAAGCTGCCGTGGCAGTTCCGCCTCGGCTACGCGCTGTCGCGCTAGCGCCGCCGGCGCTCAGCCGGCCAGCGGCTTGCCGCCGGCCTTGAGGCGGGCGTTGCCCACCGCCGCGGCGAACTGGCCGTGGCCATGCCAGCCGGTGGCGCGGCCCAGCTTCTTGCCCTTGTGGAAAAACATGAAGACCGGGATGCCGTGCAGGCCGAAGCGCCGGCCCAGCTCCGGGTGCGCGTAGACGTTGGCGTGCAGCCAGTGCAGGTCGAGCGCGCGCACCGGCTCGGGATTGGCCAGCATGGCCTTCTTCGCCATCTCGCAGTTGAAGCAGTCCACGCCCCAGAAGAACACGCAGACCAGCTTGTCGCCCGCCGCGGCGATGGCGGCGTCGATGTCGTCGCCATTGACTTCGCGCATGCCGAACGCCTCGAAGGCGCGGTGATCCTGGTGCGGGGCCTCGGCGCCGGTGGCCTGGTCGGGGGATGTGGACATCGGTCTCTCCATCAATGGAAAACGCCCGGGCCAGAGCGGCACCGGGCGTTGCTCGTGCCAGCCGGACGGGCGGACAGCGAAAGGGACTGCGGCGGTTACTTGGGCGCGGACACCGTCACCAGCGCCGGGCGCAGCACGCGGTCGGCGATCATGTAGCCGCGCTGCAGCACCGACACCACGGTATTGGGCTCCTGCGGCGCCGGCACCATCGAGATGGCCTGGTGGCGATGCGGGTCGAACTTCTCGCCGACCGGGTTCAGCTCGACGAGCTTGCCCTTCTCGAAGGCGCTGGTGAGCTGGCGCGCGGTCAGCTCGACGCCTTCGCGCAGCTTGGCGATGTCGCCCGAGCCGTCGGCCAGCGCGGCCTGCAGGCTGTCCATCACCGGCAGCAGGTAGTCGGCGAAGCTTTCGATGGCGAACTTGTGCGCCTTGGCGACGTCTTCCTGGGCGCGGCGGCGGATGTTCTCGCCTTCGGCGGTCGCGCGCAGGAACAGGTCATAGTTTTCCTTGGCCTTGGCTTCGAGCGCGGCCAACTGGGCGGCCACGCCGTCCGCGGCGGCGTTCTCGGCCTGCGCGGCCGGCGCGTTGTTCAGCTCCTCGCCGGCGGCCTCGGGCGGCGTCGTGTTGGATGGCGTCTGCTTCTGTTCTTCCATGTCGATCCGTTCTGATACAAGGACGCGGCCGGCCTGCGCCGGCCACGGGTGGTAAATCGGCAAATGTAGCCTGCAATTGGTGACAGGCTTCCGGTTTTTCAAGAGCGCACCGTGTCGGTGCGGTGAAACACATGGTTACAAAGAGGCGGGCACCGAAATAGGGGCCATATTGCTTTGCTGCAACGCACCCTCTAAGATGAAAGTGTACAAAAATGACAAAAATAACGGGGTCGAAGATGCATCACAAGTCGGGCCACTCTCGAAAGGTTAGCCATGCATAAGCTGCCTGTTCTGACGGTCTTCCTTCTCGCCGCATTATCGGTGATGACAGTCTTCATCTGCCTCTCCGGCGCCTTCACGCCGCGGGATACCGAATACGGCAGTGGCAAGGCGGTTTTCAAGCATTACATCGTTCCCTTCGTTCGCTGACCAGCCAGTGAGCCGCGGCGCCGCATGCGCCGGCGCGCGCCTCACTGCCCGATGCCGTCGAGCAGGCGCCGGTCGCGCTTGGTCGGCCGGCCCTGCAGCCGCGACGCCGGCTCCGTGTTGACCCGCCGGTTTTCCGCCTCCTCCCGCCGCCGCGCCTGGCTTGCCTCGGTTTCCGCGTAGAGCGTCTGCGCCACCGGCGCCGCGCCGCGCGCGCCCGCGATCCCCCTGACCACCAGTTCCCAGCGCTGCTGGTGCGCTTCGAGCACGACCGTGTCACCGGGCCTGACCTCGCGCGAGTTCTTGCACGGCTGGCCGTTGACCCGCACCTTGCCGCGCTCCACGGCCTCGGCCGCCAGCGAGCGGGTCTTGAAGAAACGCGCGCACCACAGCCATTTGTCGATGCGCAGGCGGGCATCCGCCTCGAAAGATACGTTCATGCTGTCATCTCCTTGCCACGAAGCGCGCCTCAGGCCGCCGCGCCGCGCATCTGCGCCTGGCTGCGGCGCGCCTCCAGCTCGTGCGGGTGCGGCAGCCGCAGCGGCCAGCCCTGCAGGTGCTGCAGGGCGATCTCCGCCAGCCCGGCGATCCAGGACTCGGCGTCGTTGAGGCAGGGAATGTAGTGGAAAACCTTGCCGCCGGCCACCTGGAATTCGGAACGCCCTTCCATGCCGATCTCCTCGAGCGTCTCCAGGCAGTCGGCCGGGAAGCCCGGGCAGAACACGTCGACGCGGCCCGTGCCGACCTTGCCCAGCTCCCGCAGCGTCGGCGCCGTGTACGGCTGCAGCCATTCCGCGCGCCCGAAGCGCGACTGGAACGTGACCTGGTACTGGCCCGGCTGCAGGCCCAGCGCCTCGCCCAGCAGGCGGCCGGTCTTGAGGCATTCGCAATGGTAGGGATCGCCCAGTTCCAGCGTGCGCCGCGGCACCCCGTGGAACGACAGGATCAGCCGGTCGCCGCGCGCGAAATCGGGCGTGCCGTGCTGCGCCCAGTATGCGCCCACCTGCTGGTGCAGGGCAGCGATATAGGACGGATGGTCGTGAAAATGCTTGACCAGCCGCAGCTCTGGCTGGTTGCGCCACTGCGCCAGCACGCGGAACGCCTCGTCGAACGCCGTGGCCGTGGTGCTGCCCGAATACTGCGGGTACAGCGGCAGCAGCAGGACGCGCTCGGTGCCCTGGCGCCGCAGCGCCTCGAGCACCGAGCCGATCGACGGATTGCCGTAGCGCATCGCGCACGCCACCGTCACTTCGTGGCCGTGCTGGTTGAGCAGCAGTTGCAGCGCGTGGGCCTGGCGCTCGGTGTGGACCAGCAGCGGCGAGCCGGTCATGTGCGCCTCGCGCAGCCACACCGACTCGTATTTCATGGCCGAGGCGCGCGAGCGCAGCGGCAGGATGAAGCCGTACAGGATCGGCAGCCAGGCCGCGCGCGGGATCTCCACCACGCGCGGATCGGACAGGAACTGCCGGAGATAGCTGCCGACGGCCTTCGGGGTCGGCGCGTCCGGGGTGCCGAGATTGATCAGCAGGACCGCCGTGCGCGGCGCCTGGCCGTGCTGATAGGCCGGTTCGGGAGTAGTCGTCATGGTGTTTCCGGTGTGGCGGGGCGGGCCGCGGCGAACGCGCGCGGCCGCCGGGTCGCGCCGGGCTGGCGGGCGCAACGGCACTGGCAGCCGGTGAGACCCGCCGGACCCCGCACTAGTTCTGGCTCAGCGCGCTGGACAGCAGCCGCGCCGTGATGTCGACGATCGGGATCACCCGTTCGTAGGCCATGCGGGTCGGCCCGATCACCCCCAGCGTGCCGACGATCTGGCCGTCGACCTCGTAGGGCGCGGTGATGACCGCCATGTCCTCGAGCGGCACCAGCTTGCTCTCGCCGCCGATGAAGATCTGCACGCCCTGCGCATGGCTGGAGACGTCGAGCAGCTTGAGCAGGCCGGTCTTGTGCTCGAACACGTCGAACAGGCGGCGCAGCTTTTCCATGCTGGAGGACAGGTCCTCCACCTCGAGCAGCTTGCGCTCGCCGGAGATGAAGACGTGGTTGTCCTCTTCCTCGGCCATCGCGCTGCTGCCGGCCTCCACCGCCGCCTGCATCAGCTGCGACATGTCCATGCGCAGCGCCCGCAGTTCGCCGCGCAGGTGGTCGCGCACGTTGTCGAAGCTCATGCCGGCATAGTGCGAGTTGATGAAGTTGGCGGCCTCGACCAGCTGCGACGGCGTGTACGGCAGCTCGGTCTGGATGATGCGGTTCTGCACGTCGCCCTCGGGCGTGACGATGATCAGCAGGATGCGCTTGTCCGACAGCCGCATGAATTCGACCTGGCGGAACGCCTGCGCGCGCCGCGGCGTCATCACCACGCCGGCGAAATGCGACAGGTTGGACAAGGTGTGCGCCGCCGAGGTGATCATGCGCTGCGGCCCGAGCTGCTGGCCGTGCAGCTGCCCCTGGATCTTGCCGGCCAGCTCGGCCAGGTTGAGCGCGCTGTCGAGCGGCTGGGCGGTCAGCATGGTGTCGACGAACAGCCGGTAGCCGCGCGGCGTCGGGATGCGCCCGGCCGAGGTGTGCGGGCTGGTGATGAAGCCCATCTCCTCCAGGTCCGACATCACATTGCGGATGGTGGCCGGCGACAGGTCGAGCCCCGAGTATTTCGACAGGGTGCGCGAGCCGACGGGCTGCCCCTCGGCGATATAGCGCTCGATCAGCGTTTTGAGAAGCGTTTTGGCACGTTCATCCATGATGCACCCGATTTTACGCAAGTTTTCCCGGTTCGGGCGGCTGGCGCGCACCGGCGCGCGCCCGCGTGCTGACAATGGTCACGGCGGTATGGTCTAATCCGGGCATGTCATCGCTCCCCAAGCCCGCCGCCGCGCGCGCCCCCTTCCGCACCGTCGCCCTGATCGGCAGGTACGCCACCGCCGGCATCGAAGGCCCGCTGGAAGAACTGGCCGCCTGCATCCTGAAGAACGGCCAGGACGTCGTGTTCGAACGCGAGACCGCGCTGGCCACCGGGCTGACCGACTACCCTTCCCTGCCGCCCGGCGAGATCGGCAAGCATGCCGACGTCGCCGTGGTGCTGGGCGGCGACGGCACCCTGCTGGGGCTGGCGCGCCAGCTCGCCGGCTTCCCGGTGCCGCTGATCGGCGTCAACCACGGGCGGCTCGGCTTCATGACCGACATCCCGCTCGAGAACGTGCAGTCGGTGCTGCCCGACATGCTGGCCGGGCGCTACGAATCCGAGACCCGCATGCTGCTGGAGTCGCAGGTGGTGCGCGACGACGGCGTGATCTTCTCCGCGCTGGCCTTCAACGACGTGGTGGTCAACCGCTCCGGCATCTCCGGCATGGTCGAGCTGGCGGTCTCGGTGGACGGCTACTTCATGTACAACCAGCGCTCGGACGGCTTGATCGTGTCCACGCCGACCGGCTCCACGGCCTACGCGCTGTCGGCCGGCGGCCCGATCCTGCATCCCACGCTGTCCGGCCTGGTGCTGGTGCCGATCGCCCCGCACGCGCTGTCGAACCGCCCGATCGTGCTGCCGCACGACGCCGAGGTGTCGATCGAGGTGGCCACCGCGCGCGACGCCAGCGTCAACTTCGACATGCAGTCGCTGACCTCGCTGCTGCCCGGCGACCGCATCGTGGTGCGGCGCTCGGCCAAGACCGTCCACCTGCTGCACCCGCTCGGCTACAACTATTACGCCACGCTGCGCAAGAAGCTGCACTGGCACGAGTACCCGAGCGAAGACAACCGGCTCTGATGCGGCCCCGAACGACCCGGAACGATCCAACCCAGACCCTGACCCGTCGCCCACGATGCTGCGCAGCCTGTCCATCCGCGATTTCGTCATCGTCGATAGCCTCGACCTCGACTTCTCCCCGGGCTTCACCGTCTTCACCGGCGAGACCGGCGCCGGCAAGTCGATCCTGATCGACGCGCTGGCCCTGGTGCTGGGCGAGCGCGCCGACGCCGGCGTGGTGCGCGAAGGCGCCGCCCGCGCCGGCATCAGCGCCACCTTCGCCACGCCGCCCGGGCTCGACGCCTGGCTGGCCGAGCACGACCTCACCGGCGACGAAGGCACGGTGCTGCTGCGCCGCACGGTCGACGCCGGCGGGCGCAGCAAGGCCTTCATCAACGGCGCCGCCGCCACGCTCGGCCAGCTGCGCGAGATCGGCGACCGCCTGGTCGACATCCACGGCCAGCACGCCCACCAGTTGCTGCTGCGCCCGGACGCCCAGCGCCTGCTGCTCGACGCCCACGCCGGCCTCACCGCGCAGGCCGGCGCCGTGGCCGAAGCCTGGCGCTCGTGGCGCGCCTGCGTGCGCCAGCGCGAAACCGTGGAGCACCGCTCGCGCGAGATGGCGCTCGAGCGCGAGCGCCTCGAATGGCAGGTCGGCGAGCTGGAAAAGCTCGCGCCGCAGCCCGGCGAATGGGAAGACACCCAGGCCGAATACAACCGCCTGTCGCACGCCGCCGGCCTGATCGAAGGCAGCCGCGCCGCGCTCGAGGCGCTCTCCGAGGCCGACGGCTCGGTACTGTCCACGCTCAACGGCGTGGTGCAGCGCCTGCGCCAGCTCGCCGACGTCGACCCGGCCCTGGGCGACGTGCTGGCCGCGCTCGACCCGGCCCAGGTGCAGGTCGAGGAAGCCGCGCACTCGCTCAACCGCTACGTCGACCGGCTCGACCTCGACCCCGAGCGGCTGCAGGTGGTGGAGGCGCGCATGCAGGCGCTGCACACCACCGCGCGCAAGTACCGGCTGCCGCCCGAGCAACTGCCCGACGAGCTGCTGGCACGGCGCCAGCAGCTCGACGACCTGCAGTCGGCCCAGGACCTGAACAAGGCGATGGCACGCGAGGCCGCCGCGCGCGCCGCCTACCTGACCATCGCCCAGCACCTCGGCGCGGCGCGCAAGGTGGCCGCCGAGAAGCTCTCGGCCGGCGTGACCGAGGCCATGCAGGGCCTGTCGATGGCCGGCGGCAGCTTCGCCGTGGCGCTGCACCCGCTCGAGGAAGGCCAGAGCCACGGCCTCGAGCAAGTCGAATTCCTGGTCGCCGGGCATGCCGGCGTGAGCGCCCGCCCGCTGGCCAAGGTGGCCTCCGGCGGCGAGCTGGCCCGCATCAGCCTGGCGATCTCGGTCATCACCAGCGAGGCCGCGCCCACGCCGACCCTGATCTTCGACGAAGTCGATACCGGCATCGGCGGCGCGGTGGCCGAAGTCGTTGGCCGCCGCCTGCAGGAGCTGGGCCGCGCGCGCCAGGTGCTGTGCGTGACCCACCTGCCGCAGGTGGCCGCGCAGGCCGGCACGCACCTGCTGGTCAGCAAGGAAACCAGTGAGGGCGGCCCGGCCGGCTCCGTCACCCGCTCGCGCATCCGCGCGCTCGATGCCGCCGGCCGCGTGGTCGAGACCGCGCGCATGCTCGGCGGCACCACGGTGACGGCCACCACCATGCAGCACGCCGAGGAAATGCTCGCGCAAGGCGCGCGCGGCGGCGCCGGCGCGGCCCGCGAGCCGCGCCGCACGCGCCGCGCCGCCAGTTGACCGCGCCCCGTCCTCCGGCCCCGTAACCATTCAGGAGTCTCCCATGTCCATCGGCACGCAGCCGCTCTCCCGCAAGCCGGCCCGCCCGCTGCGCCTGACCATCCTGTGCGGCGCGCTGGCCCTGCTGGCGCTGGCCACGCTGAGCGCCTGCCAGGCCCAGCGCCCGTCCGCGCCGGCCAGCAGCCTCAACGCCGACCGCGCCGTCGGCGACATCATGGTGCGCTTCACCGCGCCGCCCGTGACCGCCTCGGAAGACGCCGGGCGCCTGGTGGAATCCATCGCCGGGCCGATCCGCTTCGTGGTCAAGCGGCCCATGTCGGGCGGCGTCTGGCTCGTCACCGCGATCTCCGCCTCGGCCGACGCCACGCTCGACCAGGCCGTGGCCACGCTGCGCGCGGCGCCGCGCATCGAGACCGCCGAGCCCGACCGCGTGCTCAAGCCCAACCGCACCCAGCCGGCCAGCCGCGACATGCGGCCCGACTGAGAAAAACGGTTTGCTGTAGTCGAATGCCCGCGCTCGGGCGTTGAAGTACCTTGAAAAAGCTTGGTCGCAGTAACCGAGGTTTCCGGCGCATCCGCGCACAGGCAATTCCGGAGCGTCCCAGGGGTGCTCCACCGCGGTCGGTCCGACGCGGACCAAACGGCAGGAGGCAGACATGCGGCAACCGTTTCAGGATCGAAATAGCGGGCTAGCGCAACGGGCGCGGCGCGGCGCAGCGCGATCGGCGCTCTCGGCGCTGCTGGCGCCGCTGGTGCTGGGCGCCGGCCTCTGGCTGGGCCTGCCGGCCGCCGCCGGCGCGGCGCCCGACCCGGCCGCGCGCCCGGCACCCCGCTACAGCGGCAACTTCATCGTGCGCTGGCGCGACGGCGCCACCACCAAGGACGGCGCCGCCGGCAACGCCGGCGCGGACCCGCAATCCGAGCGCATGCTGAGCGTGAGCCAGGACACCGGCGTGGCGCTCTCGGTCAAGCGCCAGATGGGCGGCAACCTGCAACTGCTGAGCGCCGGCGATGCCGCCGACCCCGAGGCCACCGCGGCGCGCCTGCGCAAGGATCCGCGCATTGCCGAGGTGGTGCCTGACCGCTGGCTGCGGCTCCACGACACCAGCCCCAACGATCCCGAATTCGCGCTCAACCAGGCCTATCTCAACACGCCCGCCGTGGTGCGCGGCGGCGTCAACCTGCCGCCCGCCTGGGACCGCAGCCGCGGCAACGGCAGCCTGGTGATCGCGGTGGTCGACACCGGCTACCTGCCCCACCCCGACCTGGCCGCGCGCATCGTGCCGGGCTATGACTTCATCACCGACCCCGGCACCGCCAACGACGGCGGCGGCCGCGACGCCGACGCCACCGATGCCGGCGACGGCGTGCCGGTCGGCTACACCTGCTCCGGCTCGGCGCCGGCCACCACCGCCACCAACAACAGCTGGCACGGCACGCGCGTGGCGGGCACGCTGGGCGCGATCACCGACAACGGGCAGAGCATCGCCGGGGTGGACTGGAACGCGCGCATCCAGCCGGTGCGCGTCTCGGGCCGCTGCGGCGCGCTGCTGTCCGACACCGTCGACGGCATGCGCTGGGCCGGCGGCCTGCCGGTGCCGAACATCCCGAACAACCCCACCCCGGCGCGCGTCATCAACGTGAGCCTGGGCGGCGGCACCTGCTCCACCGTCGAGCAGCAGGCCGTCAACGACCTTGCCGCCGCCGGCGCGGTGGTGGTCGCCGCCACCGGCAACAGCGCCGGCGCGGTCGAGGCGCCGGCGGACTGCGCCGGCGTGGTGGCCGTCACCGCGCACGTCAACGACGGCGAGAACGCCAGCTACGCCAACGTTGGCCCGCAGGTCTCGCTGAGCGCGCCGGGCGGCGGCTGCGGCAACTCCAAGGTCGTCACCGACCCCGGCACCGGCCAGATCTCGTGCTCGGCGTCGCAGTCGTTCATCCGCACGCTGTCCAACGACGGCACCACCACGCTCGGCAACTACAACGTGACCAACTCGCAGGGCACCAGCTTCGCCGCGCCGCTGGTGTCGGGCGTGGCCGCGCTGATGCTGGCGGCCAACCCGGCACTGACGCCGGCCCAGGTGCTGGCCGCGCTGAAAAGCTCGGCGCGCCCGCATCCGGCCAACACCTATTGCACGCTGGCGGCCAACACCGGCAACTGCGGCGCGGGCCTGCTCGACGCCAATGCCGCGCTGATCGCCGCCACGCAGGCGCCGGCGACCACGCCGACCGCGCCTTCGAGTGGCGATAGCGGCGGCGGCGGCGGTGGCGGCGCGCTGGCATGGCCGCTCTCGATCGCGCTGTGCGGCCTCGGCCTGCTGCTGGGCCTGGGCGCGCGCCGCGGCAGGAAGGCCGCGCCGCGCTGACGGCACGGCGGAGGCGGCCGCGCCGCCCCCCGCGCGCTCACGCGCCGTGCCGGCGCTCCCACCACTCCTGCAGCAGCCACAGCGCCAGGCCGGCCACCGCGCCGGCCGCGTGCGAGATGCGCACCACGCCGAAGCCCCAGTGCGCGTCGAACACCACCGGCGCCAGCCACGACTGCTCCAGCCAGGTCTTCACCAGCACGCCCAGGCACAGCAGCACGCCGGCCGCGCGCGACCAGCCGTCGCCGCGCAGCAAGCGCAAGCCGCCCCACAGCGCCAGCCCGTGCAGCGCGCCGGACAGCCCGCCGTACCAGCCCACCGACGGCACCCGGCACAACGCCAGCTGCACCGCCACGCCGCAGGCCAGCAGCACCGCGAACATGACGCCGCCGCGCGCCTCGCGCCCGACCAGCAGCAGCAGGCCCGCGGCGGCCAGCAGGTCGGCCAGCCAGTGGCGCCAGCCCAGGTGCACCCACATCGCGGTCAGCAGGCGCCACCACTGGCCGGCGGCGCCATGCCCGAGCACCGCGTCGCGCAGGTAGAGCCCGTGCGCGTGCAGCCACGGAATGAAGGTGAAGGCCGCGCCGAGCGCGGCCGTGGCGGCCAGCGCGGCCAGCACGCCGGGCAAGGTGGATGGGCTGGCGGCGGCCGGCGGCGGCGCGGGCGGCTGCGTCAATTGCCGCCGGCGCCCGCCGGCTCGCCGAACACCGCCTGCCACAGCGCGCGCACCTGCGCCACCGCCGCGGCCACCGCATCGGCGGGCACGCGCGCCTGGTCGTGGCCGTCGAGCCGCAACTGGTGCTGGCGCGCGCGGAACGCGCGGTAGGCGTCGCCCACCTCGCGCGCCAGCGTGGCGTCGATCAGGCCCAGCTCGCCGGCGGTGCGCAGCAGCGCGATATTGCCGGCGTTGCGGGTCAGCTCGGGATGGTCGTGGCTGTGCAGCAGCACCAGGTACTGCACGGTGAATTCGATGTCGACCATGCCGCCGCGGTCGTGCTTGAGGTCGAACAGCTCGCCGGGATTCGGGTGGCCGTCGGCCACCTTGCGCCGCATCGCGGCAATCTCGCCGCGCAGCGTGGCGGCGTCGCGCGGCTGGCGCAGGACCTCGTCGCGCAGGCGCTCGAAGTGCGCGCCGATCTCCGCGTCGCCGGCGCAGAAGCGCGCGCGCGTGAGCGCCTGGTGCTCCCACACCCAGGCCGTGTTGTCGCCCTCGCGCTGCTGGTAGCGGCGAAAGCCCTCGAAGCTGGTCACCAGCAGGCCCGCCTCGCCGTTCGGGCGCAGCCGCGTGTCCACGTCGAACAGCGTGCCGGCCGCGGTGTGGCTGGTCAGCCAGGTGATCAGCCGGCGCGCGTAGGCCGCGTAGATGTCGGGCGCGCGCTCGTGCTCGTCCTCGTACAGGAAGATGATGTCGAGGTCGGAGGCATAGCCGAGCTCCTTGCCGCCCAGCTTGCCGTAGGCGATCACCGCGAAGCGCGGATCCTCGCGGTGGCGCGTGGCCAGCTGGCGCCACACCGCGTGCAGCGTGACGGCCAGCATGGCGTCGGCGAGGTCGGACAGGCGGTCGGCCACCTGCTCCACGGTCAGCATGCCCTGCAGGTCCTGCAGCAGGATGCGGAAGGTCTCGGCATGGTGCTCGCGGCGCAGGATGTCCATCTGCGCCTCGACCTGGCCGTGGGCGGCGTCGAGCCGCGCGGCCAGGCGCGCGCGGAAATCGTGCCAGTCCGGCGCGCCGGCCAGCGCATCGCTGTCGAGCAGTTCGTCGAGCAGTTGCGGGTGGCGCGTCAGGTAGGCGGCGGCCCAGCTCGATGCGTGCAGCGTGTCGGCCACGCGCGCCATCGCCTGCGGGTATTCGGACAGCAGCGACAGATAGGACGCGCGCCGGCTGATGGCCTCGAGGAAATCGACGAAGCGCGCGATGGTGCGGTCGGCGTCGTGCTGGCGCGCGGCCAGGTCCAGCGCGCGGTTGACCAGCAGGTCGAAGCGCGCCCGGCTCTGCTCGGACAGCGCGCGGTAGCGCAGCGACGAGCCGGTCGCGCGCAGGCGGTCCAGCAGCCCGGTGCAGTCGGTGAAGCCGGCCTTGGCCAGGCGCTCGCACGGCGGCTCGTCCTCCTCGTCGCGGATCAGCGCGGGCCACAGCGCCTCGCACGGCTCGTTGACCTGGTCGGGGTCGGAGAAGGTCGCCTCGAACTGCTGCGCCACCGGCTCCTGCAGCGAGGACAGCCGCGCCATCAGCGCCGGCCAGCCGTCAAAGCCCATCATGGCGGCCACCGCCTGCTGTTCTTCCTCGGTGGTCGGCAGGTGATGGGTCTGGGCGTCGTCGCGGTATTGCAGGCGGTGCTCGAGCTGGCGCAGGAAGCGGTAGGCGTCGGCCAGCTGCTCGGCCTGGCCGGCCGGCAGCAGGCCATGCTCGACCGCCACCGCCAGCACTTCCAGCGTGGGCCGCACGCGCAGCGCGGTGTCCTGCCCGCCGCGGATGAGCTGGAACACCTGGGCCATGAACTCGATCTCGCGGATGCCGCCGCGGCCCAGCTTGATGTCGAACGCGCGCTGGTTGACGCGCTGCCCGCCGCCGGCCGCCACTAGCCCGCCGCTGCGCTTGGCCGCCTCGGCGCGGATCTGCGCGTGCAGCGAGCGGATCGCGGCGATCACGCCGTAGTCCAGGTAGCGGCGGAACACGAACGGGCCGGTCAGGCTGGCAAGCTGCGCCGCGGTGCGGCGCGCGTGCGGCGTGTCCTGCGCCGACACCACCCGGCCCTTGATCCACGCATAGCGCTCCCACTCGCGCCCCTGCACCACCAGGTACTGCTCCAGCATGCCGAAGCTGCACGCCAGCGGGCCGGCGTCGCCGTTCGGGCGCAGGCGCATGTCGACGCGGAACACGTAGCCGTCGGCGGTGACTTCGGCCAGCAGGTTGATCAGGCGGCGGCCCAGGCGGATGAAATATTCGTGGTTCGACAGGCTGCGCTGGCCGCCGCGCGTGTCGCCGTCCTCGTCGTAGAGGAAGATCAGGTCGATGTCGGACGACACGTTGAGCTCGCGCCCGCCCAGCTTGCCCATGCCGACCACCACCAGCTCCTGCACCTCGCCGCTCGACTCGCCGACCGGGCGGCCGTAGGCCGGGGCCATATCCTCCTCCAGCACCGCCATGCCGTACTGGATGCCGAGCTCGGCCAGATCGGTCATGGCGCCGGTGACTTCGCCCAGCGTCGACAGGCCGCGCAGGTCGCGCTCGATCACCACGCACATCACCTCGGCGCGCAGCCGGCGCAGCTCGCGCTTGACGGCATCCTCGACGTCGGCCGACGGCTCGCGCAGCGCCTGCAGCCGCGCCGCCATCCACGCGCGCGTGAGCGGCCGCGCGCTGGCGGCGGCGACGATTTCGGCCAGCCCGGGGCGGGCCTGCACCATGCGGCGGGTATAACGCGAATAGGCGGGCGAGTACAATGCCGTGCCGGCGCAGTCGACCGGCACAAGTCCGGCGGCGGCCACGACGGCGTGAGGCCCGCTGGCCATGTCGGCCACGGCTTGCCTGGCGGCGCCGGAAGTGTTGCCGGGCGCATGTCCGGCGGCGGCGGCACCGCTCGCGGCGGCGCTGGCGGCGGGCGCGGGCGCGGCCGAGGAACTCGTCGGATCAGTGGAAGTCATTCCTGTTGTTGTTTGGAAGCGCGTGAGCCGGCCCCGGGGCCGGCGCGCGCATCGTGCATGGCCGGTCAGGCACCGAATTGGAGAGCGCCTAGTATTGTCGGATAATCAGCGCATGTCCAGCCGCGCCACCCCACCCGCAGAACCCGCCGCCACGGCCGCTGCCGCCGCCAGCGCCGCGCCGGGACGGGATGCCGCCGCCGGCCCCTCCCTCCTGCGGCAGGCGCCGCGCCGCGCGCTGGCGCTGGCGCGCGCGTTCGGCCGCGCCGCGCTGACCGTCGTGCGCCATCCCGCCTGGCGCGGGCTCGGCCGCGTGCTGGTGCGCCTGGCGCTGGCGCTGCTGGTGATGGCGCTGCTGGCCGGGCTGCTGATCCGCTTCGTGCTGTGGCCGCAGGCCTCGGCCGCGCGCACCTGGCTGGAGCAGCGCGGCTCGATCGCGCTCGCCGCCAAGTTCAGCATCGGCCAGCTCGACACCTACTGGGACGGCTGGCACCCCGCCTTCCACGCCCGCGACGTCGCCGCGGTCGACAGCGAGCAGCACGTGCTGATGGCCGCCGGCACGCTCGACGGCAAGCTCTCGTGGCGCTCGCTGTTCAGCATGGACCTGCTGTTCCAGCAGGTCTCCGCCAGCCACACCGACCTGCTGGTGCGGCGCACTCCGGAGGGCCGGCTCGAGGTGGCCGGCCTGACCGTCGACACCGCCAGCGCGAAGCCGCAGGACAACCGCCTGTTCGACTGGCTGCTGGCGCAGGGCAAGGTCGACCTCAGCGACGGCAAGCTGCGCTGGCTCGACGACAAGAACAAGCTGCCGCAGCTCGACGTGGGCAACATCCAGTTCAGCGCGCGGCGGTTCGGCTCGCGCCACGTCGTCAGGCTGGAGGCGCAGTCCCCCACGCTGGCGCCGCGCCCGCTGGTGATCGCGGCCGACTTCCGCCACGACTACCTGCGCCGCGCCGGCGACTGGCACAACTGGCACGGCCAGGCCAGCTGGGACCTGGGCCGGCTGGAACTGCCGGTGCTGCAGCGCTACACCGCCATCTTCGACCGCGTGGCGCGCGGCACCTTCAACACCGACGGCACCATCGAATTCCGCGGCGGCGAGATCAGCCGCAGCCAGGCCCGGCTGCGCGCCAGCGGCGTGGACCTGCAACTGGCCGGCGCGCCCGAGCCGCTCAAGCTGGCCAGCGCGCAGGCCTTCGTCATGCACCGCATCGGGCGCGACCACGACCACCTGCTGACCATCGACACCCTGCTGTGGCAGCCCGAGCCGGCCGAGGGCCCGGCCGTGCCGCCGGGACGCGCCGACGTGGCCGCCTCCGCGCCCGCCGCGATGCCCTCGTCGACGTCCTCTTTGGCGTCCTCCTCGGCTCCCTCCTCCACAGCCGCCGCCATGCCGGCCGGCGCGGCCTCCGACGCGCCCGCCGAGAACGCCTGGCGCGAAGGCATGCGCAAGGTGGTGGTGGGCTGGGCCACCGACAACAAGGGCCAGTTGCGCAAGTTCTCGCTCAAGGCGCCCACGTTCGACCTCAACACGGTGCGCTCGCTGGCCACCTCGCTGCCGCTCGACACCGCCCTGTCGCGCCAGCTGCGCGCGCTGCAGCCGTCCGGCCATCTCGACAACCTGGACGTGAACTGGAACCGCGACCGGCCGAACCTGCTGACGCGCCGCGCCGGCGCGGCGCATTTCAACGTGCAGGGCACGCTGCGCAACGTCTCGGTGCGCGAGCAGCCGGCCAGCCCCGCGCTCGGCGCGAACGGCAAGCCCAACCTGGGCGTGCCCGGCTTCTCGCGGCTGTCCGGCAGCTTCAACTTCGACGAGCGCCGCGGCAGCGCCCGCCTGGAGGGCAGCAACGCCGCGCTGGTGCTGCCCGGCATGTTCGAGGAGCCGCGCGTGGTGTTCGACCAGATCGCCGGCGAAGTGCACTGGACCCGCGACAACAACAAGCTGGCGGTGCGCACCGACGGCGTGCGCTTCGCCAACCCGGACACCGCGGGTACCGTGCGCGGCACCTGGCAGACCGGCGGCGACGGGCATGGCGGCATCGCCGACCTGACCGGCGAGCTGGACCGCGCCCAGGTCGGCCGTATCCCGCGCTACCTGCCGCTGGGCCTGCCCGCGGCCACGCGCCAGTACCTGGCCGGCGCGCTGGTGGCCGGCGAGGCCAGCGACGTGAAGTTCCTGGTCAAGGGCGACCTCGAATACTTCCCCTTCCACAGCCCGCACGAGGGCGCCGGCGATTTCCGCGTCGAGGTGCCGATCCAGCGCGTCAGCTACCAGATCGCGCCCCACGTCGGCGCGGCGCCCGGCAGCGCCGCTGCCGCCGCCAACGGCGGCAAGGCATGGCCGAACTTCACCGACATCGACGGCCGCGTGCTGTTCGAGCGCGGCGGCCTGTCCTTCGTGGCCCAGCATGCGGGCGTGCAGGGCGTGCCCGGCGTCGCGCTGCAGGACGTCAACGGCCACATCGCCGACCTCAGCGACCACGGCCACCTGCTGCTCGACGGCGGCGCCAGCGGCACCATGTCGGGCTTCCTGCGCTTCATCGCCGCCAGCCCGGTGCGCGACTGGACCGGCCAGGTGACCAGCGAGATGCGCGCCCAGGGCAACGGCGAGCTGCGCCTCAAGCTCGACCTGCCGCTCACCGAGTCCCACGCGGCCAAGGTGGACGGCCAGTTCCGCCTGCCCGGCAACGAGGTCGTGCTGAACCCGCAATGGCCGCCGCTGGGCGGCACCACCGGCGTGATCGCCTTCAACGAGCACGGCTTCCAGCTCAACGACCTGCGCGCGCGCCTGCTCGGCGGCGAGATCCGCGCCGGCGGCGGCAGCCAGCCCGACGGCACGGTGCGCGTGACGGCCAGCGGCAATCTGGGCGCGCCCGGCATCCGCGAGCTGCTGGCCGGCTCGGCGCTCGCCGCGCTGGCGCAGAAGACCGAAGGCAGCGCCGCCTACAGCGCCGTGATCGGCGTGCGCGAGCACCAGCCGCAGATCACCGTCACCTCCGATCTGGCCGGGCTGGCGCTCGGCCTGCCCGCGCCGCTGGGCAAGAGCGCGGCCCAGGCCGTGCCGCTGCGCATGGAACTGCGCCCGGCCGCCGCGCGCGCCGGCCACGAGGAACTGCTGGTGCAATACGGCAATGCGCTCAACGCGCGCTACCTGCTGCGACGCGGCACCGAAAGCACGGAGGTGGTGTCCGGCGGCATCGGCATCGAGCAGCCCGCGCCGCAGCCGGCCAGCGGCGTCACCGCCGCGCTGACCAGCGGCCGCTTCGACCTCGACCCGTGGCGCGCGCTGCTGGCGGGCGACGACGGCGCCGCCAAGGGAAACAACGGCGCAAATAATGGCGCGAACAGCGGCGCAAGCAGCGGCGGCCGGGGCAATGCGCCGGCCGCGCCGCCCTCGCCTTTCCTCCCCGAGCGCATCACCGCGCACGCGCGCACGCTGGTGGCATTCGGCCGCGAGCTGGACGAGGCGGCGGTGGAAGCCAGCCGCGCGCCCGGCGGCTGGGACGTGCGCGTGGACGCGCGCCAGGTCGCCGGCACGCTGCGCTGGCGCGACGACGCCACCACCGGGCCGGCCGGCGCGCTGACGGTGCGCCTGTCGCGCCTGAACATCCCCGACAACAGCGACGCCGGCAACATGGCGGACACGCTGGCCGGCAATACCGACGAGCTGCCCGCGCTGGACCTGGTGGCCGACCGCTTCGAGCTGCACGGGCGCGACTTCGGCAAGCTCGAGGTCAAGGCGCACGCCAGCGAAAGCGGCGGCGACCCGGTGTGGACGCTGGAGCGCCTGGTGCTCGAGCAGCCCGGCGCCACCTTCACCGGCAGCGGCAGCTGGCGCATGCCGCGCCGGCTGCGCGAAGGCGCCAGCGCCGAGCGCCGCACCCTGCTCGACTTCAAGCTCGACGTGCGCAACGGCGGCCAGGTGCTCGAACGCATGGGCCTGCCGCACATCCTGGCCGACGGCCGCGGCACGCTGGAGGGACGCGTGGGCTGGCGCGGATCGCCGCTGGCGATCGACTACCCCACCCTGTCGGGCCGCGTGACGCTCAAGCTCGACAACGGCCAGATCCTCGCCGTGGAGCCGGGCGCGGCCAAGCTGCTGGGCGTGCTCAGCCTGCAGGGGCTGATGCGGCTGGCCACCTTCGACTTCCGCGGCGTGGCCGGCCAGGGCATGGTGTTCGACGAGATCACCGGCATCGGCACGCTCGAGAACGGCGTGGCCAGCACCAAGGACTTCGAGCTCCGGGGCGGCCAGCTGCGCGCCTCGATGACGGGCAGCGCCAACCTGCCGCGCGAGACCCAGGACCTGGAGGTCACGGTGGTGCCGCGCATCAACGCCACGTCGGCCTCGGTGGCGGCGGCCTTCATCAATCCGGCGCTGGGCATCGGCACGCTGGCCGCGCAGCTCATCTTCGCCGACGAGTTCTCCAAGGCCTTCAGCCGCCGCTACCACATCAGCGGCAGCTGGGCGAACCCGCAGATCAACAAAGTGGGGGAGAATAAGGCCGATGCCCAGCCCGGCCTGCCCGGCGTGCAGGGCACCTCGAACCGGGTCTACCCGCTGCCGTAGGCCCCGCCGGCCGCACCGGCGCCGCCGGCTCTCCATACCAAGGAAAACGCACATGACCGCAACCGCCCCCGGCGCCACGCCGTTCCGCGTGGCCGCGATCCAGACCGTCAGCGGCATCTCGCGCGAGGCCAACCTGGCCCGCGCCGGCGCGCTGATCGCCCAGGCGGCCCACGGCGGCGCGGAGCTGGTGCTGCTGCCCGAGTATTTCTGCATGATGGGCCAGCGCGAGGGCGACAAGGTCGCCATCCGCGAGCGCGACGGCGACGGCCCGATCCAGTCGTTCCTGGCCGACGCCGCGCGCCGCCACCGCATCTGGCTGGTCGGCGGCACCCTGCCGCTGTGGTGCGAGGACGAGGCGCGCGTCTACAACACCTCGCTGGCCTACGATCCGCGCGGCGAGCGCGTGGCGCGCTACGACAAGATCCACCTGTTCGGCTTCACGCGCGGCACCGAGAGCTACGACGAATCGCGCACCATCCTGGCCGGCGACACGCCGGTGAGCTTCGAGGCGCCGTGCGGCCGCGTCGCCATGTCGGTCTGCTACGACCTGCGCTTCCCCGAGCTGTACCGCCAACTGGCGGCCGGCGGCAAGACCAGCTTGATTCTGATGCCGGCCGCCTTCACCTACACCACGGGACAGGCGCACTGGGAGATCCTGCTGCGCGCGCGCGCCATCGAGAACCAGTGCTACGTGCTGGCCGCGGCGCAGGGCGGCAAGCACGAGAACGGCCGCCGCACCTGGGGCCATTCGATGCTGGTCGATCCCTGGGGCGAGGTCATGGCGGTGCTGCCCGAAGGCGAAGGCGTGGTGAGCGGCGTGATCGACCCCGCGCGCCTGGACGAAGTGCGGCAGAACCTGCCGGCGCTGCGCCACCGGGTGCTGTAGCATGTACGGCCGCGCCGCCACGCGCCCCACGGGCGGCGCACAGATCATTCACGCGGCGGCGCCAGCGCGCCGCCGCGGCACGACGACAAAAGGAAAACCATGAACGCCGGCGACCTCGGAATCCGCAACCTCGCCACCGCCCAGCAACTGCTGCTGGCGCCCTATGGCCTCGACGAGGCCAAGCTCCAGCGCGTGCTGGCGGACATCTTCACGCACAAGGTCGACTACGCCGACCTCTACTTCCAGTACACCCGCAACGAGGCGTGGAGCCTGGAAGAAGGCATCGTCAAGTCGGGCAGCTTCAGCATCGACCAGGGCGTGGGCGTGCGCGCCGTGTCCGGCGACAAGACCGCCTTCGCCTACTCGGACGACATCAGCCTGGACGCGCTGCTCAAGGCCGGCGCCGCCACCCGCACCATCGGCCGCGCCGGCAGCGGCCGCGTCAAGGTGGCCGGCAAGCTGGCCTCGCAGGGCGGGCGCAGCCTGTACACGCCCAACGACCCGCTCGACTCGATGGCCGCCGCCGACAAGGTGGCGCTGCTCGAGCGCGTGGAGCGCATGGCGCGCGCCAAGGACCCGCGCGTGGTGCAGGTCATGGCGGGCCTGGCCGGTGAGTACGACGTGGTGCTGGTGGCGCGCAGCGACGGCGTCGTCGCCGCCGACGTGCGCCCGCTGGTGCGCGTCTCGGTCACGGTGATCGCCGAGCAGAACGGCCGCCGCGAGATCGGCTCGTCGGGCGGCGGCGGGCGCTATGCCTACGGCTATTTCACCGACGAGCTGCTGCGCAAGTACGTCGACGAGGCGGTCGCCTCGGCGCTGGTCAACCTCGAGGCGCGCCCGGCTCCGGCCGGCGCCATGACCGTGGTGCTGGGCCCGGGCTGGCCCGGCGTGCTGCTGCACGAGGCGATCGGCCACGGCCTGGAAGGCGACTTCAACCGCAAGGGCTCGTCCGCGTTCGCCGGCCGCATGGGCGAGCGCGTGGCGGCCAAGGGCGTGACCGTGGTCGACGACGGCACGCTGGCCAACCGCCGCGGCTCGCTCAACCTCGACGACGAGGGCAACCCGACCCAGTGCACCACGCTGATCGAGGACGGCATCCTCAAAGGCTACATGCAGGACACCCTCAACGCGCGCCTGATGAAAATGCCCGTGACCGGCAACGCGCGCCGCGAGAGCTACGCCGCGCTGCCCATGCCGCGCATGACCAACACCTACATGCTCAACGGCAACCGCGACCCGCAGGAGATCATCGCCAGCGTCAAGCGCGGCCTCTACGCGGTAAACTTCGGCGGCGGCCAGGTCGACATCACCAACGGCAAGTTCGTGTTCTCGGCCAGCGAGGCCTACCTGATCGAGGACGGCAAGATCACCGCCCCGGTCAAGGGCGCCACGCTGGTCGGCAACGGCCCGGAATCGCTCAAGGACGTGACCATGATCGGCAACGACATGCGCCTGGACTCGGGCGTGGGCGTGTGCGGCAAGGAAGGCCAGAGCGTGCCGGTGGGCGTCGGCCAGCCGACCCTGCGCATCGAGAACATGACCGTGGGCGGCACCGCCTGAACCCGGCGCCGCGCCGCGCGTGTCGCGCGCGGCGCTTGCCAAGCCCCGCAAAAAGCGCTATAAAGATGCTTCGTTGCGCGATGGTCAACTGCCGCGGCCCGCTGATTTACCGGACGCCGCGCAATTTCCTGCCATCCCTTGACGCATTGCCGCAAAGAACATACGACACCCGAGCCTGATCCGATCCATGTCCGCCAAGTTTTACTTTTACTTTTATAGCGATCTCACACCGCTGGCGGATGGAGAGGGACGATCGTAAGCGCCCCGAGGATACACAAAAAGCCGCCAGCAACCCTGGCGGCTTTTTTTATCCCGGCCCGCTCCCAGGCCCTAGCCCACACACCCAAACCCACGACCCACGAAATCCCGGAGCCATCATGCTGAAGAACACCGACGACCTGCGTATTCGCGAACTCAAGGAACTGTTGCCGCCGGCGCACCTGATCCGCGAATTCGCCTGCTCCGAACAGGCCTCGGACGTGATCTACGGCGCGCGCCAGGCCATGCACCGCATCCTGCACGGCATGGACGACCGCCTGATCGTCATCATCGGGCCCTGCTCGATCCACGACACCCGCGCCGCGCTCGAATACGCCAAGCTGCTCAAGGTGCAGCGCGATCGCTTCGCCGGCGAGCTGGAAGTGGTGATGCGGGTGTATTTCGAGAAGCCGCGCACCACGGTGGGCTGGAAGGGGCTGATCAACGACCCGCACATGGACGGCAGCTTCAAGATCAACGACGGCCTGCGCATCGCGCGCGAGCTGCTGCTGAACATCAGCGAGATCGGCGTGCCGACCGGCACCGAGTACCTCGACATGATCAGCCCGCAATACCTCGCCGACCTGGTGAGCTGGGGCGCCATCGGCGCGCGCACCACCGAAAGCCAGGTGCACCGCGAGCTGGCCTCCGGACTGTCGTGCCCGGTGGGCTTCAAGAACGGCACCGACGGCAACGTCAAGATCGCCGTGGACGCCATCAAGGCCGCCTCGCAGCCACACCATTTCCTGTCGGTCACCAAGGGCGGCCACTCGGCCATCGTGTCGACCTCGGGCAACGAGGACTGCCACATCATCCTGCGCGGCGGCAAGACGCCCAACTACGACGCCGCCAGCGTGCAGGAGGCCTGCGAAGCGATCTCCAAGTCCGGCCTGGCCGCGCGCCTGATGATCGACGCCTCGCACGCCAACAGCAGCAAGAAGCACGAGAACCAGATCCCGGTGTGCGAGGACATCGGCCGCCAGGTGGCGGGCGGCGACGAGCGCATCGTCGGCGTGATGGTGGAGTCGCACCTGGTGGCGGGCCGCCAGGACCACGTACAGGGCACGCCGGTGGACACCCTGACCTACGGCCAGTCGGTCACCGACGCATGCATCGGCTGGGACGACTCGGTCAAGGTGCTGGAGACGCTGGCCAACGCCGTCAAGGCGCGCCGGCTGGTCAAGGGCACCGGCAACTGAGCGCCGGTTGCGCGCAACGAAAAAGCCGCTGGTGTCAGCGGCTTTTTTTCCGACTTCGACATGACGCCCGCGCTGGAACCCGGCTGGCTCGCGCGCACGACCGATCCGACAGGGTGCGGATGTGCCCGTGAAACCCGGCCCGACGGAAACAAGTCAGCCCGCCATCAGCTCATGCGAGCTCCCGGATGAGCCGATTCGAGCTGTATTGAGCTAATATGAGCTGATTCAACCCGTCGAGCCGGTTCGAGGAGTGTGCCGTGGTCGTGCAAGACGAGATCCTTCTAGCGCTGCAGGCGCAGGCGCAAACAGCGTCCCCCTGGCTGAGTTCGCGCGACCTTGCCAACCGGGTTCATGCCAGTTGGTCCACGGTGAAACGCCAGCTCGACACGTTGGTGCGCGCCGGCGGCGTGATTCGGGAAGGCCGCGCGCGCGCCACGCGATATCGGCTGGCGCCGAGCTTGCCCGCGGCGTCGCAGCCGGCGGCGCCGCGAGCGTTATCGCCTGTGCCTGGCTTCTCGTTGTCCGCGCGAGGCCAAGCGCTGCTGGCCGAGCTGAAGCGGCCGCTGGCCGCGCGCGAGGCCGTCGGCTACCAGCGCGCCTTCGTGGACGGTTATGTGCCGAACCAGAGTTCCCTCCTGCCCGAAGCCATCGCGCACGCGCTGGCCGAAGAGGGACGCCTGCGCGGACAACAGCCCGCCGGAACCTATGCACGCAACGTGCTGGGGCCCCTGCTCATCGATCTGTCCTGGTCCTCGTCGCGCCTGGAGGGCAATCGCTATTCCCTGCTGGCCACGGAAGAACTGTTCAAGAACGGCATGGCCGGCAGCGATCTGGACGCGGTCATGTTGCTCAACCACAAGGCCGCCATCGAATTCCTGGTCGATGCGGTGCCCGAGTACGGCCTGACGCCGGCCCTGATCAGAAACCTGCATGCCATCCTGATGCAAGACCTGCTGGCGGACGCCCATGGCCTGGGCAGCATTCGCCAAAAGGTGGTCAATATCAGCGACACCACTTACGTCCCGGCACAAGCTCCCGCGCTGCTGGAGGAGATGTTCGGGCACATCGTGGAGAAGGCGCGGCAGATCAAGAACCCGGTGGAGTCGGCCTTCTTCCTCTGGGTGAATCTGGCCTATCTGCAGCCCTTCGAGGACGGCAACAAGCGTACCAGCCGCCTGTCGGCCAATATTCCCCTGATGCTGTACAACTGCGCGCCCTTGTCGTTCCTGGATGTGGAAGCGCGGGACTATGCCTGCGCCATGATGGGCGTGTACGAGCATCGCGACGTGGCGCTGGCTGCGGACCTGTTCGAATGGGCCTATCGGCGCTCGATCAGGAAATACGCCGTCCAGATCGAGGCGATGGGTGTTCCCGACCCGATGCGACTGCGCTTCCGGGAAGCCTTGAACGAGACGATCGGCCATATTGTCCGCGATGGACAGACGGTCGCCGAAGCCGTGGCCTTGCTGAGGTTGTCCGAACAGGATGCGCAGGTTTTCCAGCCGATGCTCGCGCAGGAACTGCGAACGCTGGACCTGCACAACTGCGCCCGCTACCGGCTCACGCCGGGACAGACCAGGCAGTGGATCGCCGCGGGGCGGCCGCAGTAGCGGCATATCGTCGTCGCCGGGACGGCGCCTTCGCGAAACAGGAAGCCATTCCCGAACGGCAGGGTGTGCCGGGGCGCCGCCCCGCCTGTCGGCGGCACGGCATGCGTGCCGTCCTTACTTCTTCAGTACCAGCCCGCCCGGCAGCGATTCGATGTACGCGGCGATGTCGCGCAGTTCCTGGCGCGTGAACGGGCGCGGCTTGCCGTCCTTGCCGGTCACGGCGGGATTGGCGTTGACCTGCCCGGCCATGATGGCGTTCGAGCGGCCCACCTGCGGGTTGGTGGTGATCTGGTAGGCGGCCAGCGCGTGGTACAGGTAGTCGGCGTGCTGGCCGGCCAGCTTCGGGTAGTCCGGGCTGATCGGGGCATTCATGCCGGCGCCGTGGCAGGCCACGCAGTTGCCCTTTTCCACCAGCGCCTTGCCGGCGGCGATGTCGGCCGCCGCGGCGGAGAAAGCCGCGCCACCCAGCACGAGCGCGCCGGCCGCGAGCGAAAGCGTCTTGAGCGTATTCATGGAGGGTCCCCTCACTTCTGGTTGTTGTTCTGGGTGCCGGAGGTCTGCTGCGCGTAGTAGGCAGCCACGTCGGCGATGTCCTGGTCGCTCAGCGTGGCGGCGATGCCGCGCATGGTCGGGTGCTTGCGGTCGCCCTTCTGGTATTCCTTGAGCGCGTTCTCGATGTACTTGGCGTTCTGGCCTCCCAGCAGCGGCACCTGGTACACCTCGGGAAACGAGGCACGGTATCCGGGAATACCATGACATCCGATACACATTGCGACCTTGTTTCTGGCTGCATCCACATTGCCTTTGACTTCCTGGGCGTGCACAGCCATTGCGGCTGCGCCCAGCACCACCATCGTGAGGAGCTTTTTCATTGTCGTAGCTGATTGGAAGTGTAAAACCCTGGGAGACCTGCCCGACCGGTCGGAAATGGCTTCGGAATGGGTCCGGCGGGGAAGCCGCATCTGCCTGCGGCTCGATGTGGCGCTGCCAGCGGGGTCGGGCACAGCGGGCGTCCTTCGTCGGGACGTCCACGCCTGGAAGTGGCCAGGCGAAGCGGGCACGGACCTGCCTCATTCTGCAACCATCTCTTCGCACGCCGCCTCCCGGCAGGGGCCGCGCGCATGACTGGGCGGACGAACCGGACGGTGGAGATATAGGACTTTGGGGGGCGCGTCAAACCGGCGCATTGTACAGCAGGCTGCACGCGAGCGTCCAGCATGGTGCGCGCCGCCATACACGAACGGAAAAGCTCTTTTATACTGGCCCATTCCGACACGCACGAACCCCTCATCAGGTTGCCTCATGTCCAACACCACCAACGCCAGCCCCAACCAGCAGACCCGCTTCGAAGGCAGCCAGCAGTACGTTGCCACCGATGACCTCAAGCTGGCCGTCAACGCCGCCCGCGCGCTGCAGCGCCCGCTCCTGATCAAGGGCGAGCCCGGCACCGGCAAGACCATGCTGGCAGAGGAAGTGGCCGCGGCGCTGGGCATGCCGCTGCTGCAATGGCACATCAAGTCGACCACCAAGGCGCAGCAGGGCCTGTACGAGTACGACGCGGTCTCGCGCCTGCGCGACTCGCAGCTCGGCGACGACCGCGTGCACGACATCCGCAACTACATCGTCAAGGGCGTACTGTGGCAGGCGTTCGAGGCCGACCAGCAGGTGGTGCTGCTGATCGACGAGATCGACAAGGCCGACATCGAATTCCCCAACGACCTGCTGCGCGAGATCGACCGCATGGAGTTCTACGTGTACGAGACGCGCGAGCTGGTCAAGGCCAGGCACCGCCCGCTCGTCATCATCACCTCCAACAACGAGAAGGAGCTGCCGGACGCCTTCCTGCGCCGCTGCTTCTTCCACTACATCAAGTTCCCCGACGCCGAGACCATGCAGCGCATCGTCGACGTGCACTATCCCGGCATCAAGCGCGAGCTGGTGGCCGCCGCGCTCGAGTCGTTCTACGAAATGCGCAACCTGCCGGGCCTGAAGAAGAAGCCCTCCACCTCGGAACTGATCGACTGGCTCAAGCTGCTGATGGCCGAGGACATCCCGCCCGAGGCGCTCAAGAGCCCGGACAAGAAGGCCGCGATCCCGCCGCTGCACGGCGCGCTGCTGAAGAACGAGCAGGACGTGCACCTGTTCGAGCGGCTGGTGTTCATGAACCGCGCCAACCGCTGAACCCGGACCCGCCATGACTGCCTTTGCCAAACCCGTGACGCTGGTGGGCCATCACGCCACGCTGGAGCCGCTGCGCCCCGAGCATGCCGACGGCCTGCGCGCCGCCGTGGCCGACGGCGAGCTGTGGAAGCTCTGGTACACCAGCGTGCCCGAGCCCGATCGCATGGAAGCCGAGATCGCGCGGCGCCTGGGCCTGCTGGAACAGGGCTCGATGCTGCCGTTCGCGGTGCGCGACGCCGCCGGCGAGCTGGCCGGCATGACCACCTTCATGAACATCGACGCGGCCAACCGGCGCGTCGAGATCGGCTCGACCTGGTATGCGCGGCGCGTGCAGCGCTCGCCGCTGAACACCGAATGCAAGCTGATGCTGCTGGGCCATGCGTTCGACCATCTCGGCTGCATCGCGGTGGAATTCCGCACGCACTGGATGAACCAGCAGAGCCGCGCCGCCATCGCGCGGCTCGGCGCCAAGCAGGACGGCGTGCTGCGCAACCACCAGCGCATGCCGGACGGCTCGCTGCGCGACACCGTGGTGTTCTCCATCATCGCCAGCGAATGGCCGACCGTGCGCCAACACCTGCAGTTCCAGCTCGAGCGCCCGCGCTGACAGCGCGCGCCGACTGAAAGCGAGGCATCATGCTGATCGACTTCTTCTTCTCACTGCGCCACGCCAAGCTGCCGGTCTCGGTCAAGGAATACCTGACCATGCTCGAGGCGCTCAAGGCCGGCGTCATCTCGCCGTCGATCGACGAGTTCTACTACCTGTCGCGCATGGCGCTGGTCAAGGACGAGAAGCACTTCGACAAGTTCGATCAGACCTTCGCCGCCTATTTCAAGGGCGTCGAGAACCTGGTCGACTGGAAGTCCGACATCCCGCTGGACTGGCTGCAGAAGACGCTCGAGCGCGAGCTGTCGGCCGAGGAAAAGGCCAAGATCGAAGCGATGGGCGGGCTCGACAAGCTCATGGAGCGCCTCAAGCAGCTGCTCGAGGAGCAGAAGGAAAAGCACGAGGGCGGCAACAAGTGGATCGGCACCGGCGGCACCTCGCCGTTCGGCCACGGCGGCTACAACCCCGAGGGCATCCGCATCGGCGGCCCGTCCAAGGGCAACCGCACCGCCATCAAGGTGTGGGAGGCGCGCGCCTACAAGGACTACGACGACCAGGTCGAGCTCGGCACGCGCAACATCAAAGTGGCGCTGCGCCGCCTGCGCCGTTTCGCGCGCGAAGGCGCGGAGACCGAGCTCGACCTCGACGACACCATCCACGCGACCGCGGCCAATGCCGGCCTGCTCGACATCAAGCTGCGCCCGGAGCGCCACAACAAGGTCAAGGTGCTGATGCTGCTCGACGTGGGCGGCTCGATGGACGACCACATCAAGCGCGTGGAGGAACTGTTCTCGGCCACCAAGACCGAGTTCAAGCACCTCGAGTACTACTACTTCCACAACTGCGTGTACGACTACGTGTGGAAGAACAACCGGCGCCGCCACGCCGAGAAGATCGCCACCTGGGACCTGATCCACAAGTACAGCTCGGACTACAAGGTGATCTTCGTCGGCGACGCCACCATGAGCCCGTACGAGATCCTGCAGCCGGGCGGCTCGGTGGAATACAACAACCCGGAAGCGGGCGCGGTCTGGCTCAACCGCCTGATCGAGCAGTTCCCGCGCTTCGTCTGGCTCAACCCCGAGCCCGAGGGCCTGTGGCAGTACCGCCAGTCGGTGACGGTGATCAGCCAGATCATGAAGTCGCGCATGTACCCGGTCACGCTCAACGGCCTCGAGCAGGCCATGCGGGTGCTGTCGAAGTAGCGGCCCGCCCGGCCCCGCCTCAGGCCACCACGTCCACGCCCTCCATCACCCACTGGCGGAACGTCTGCAGCGCCGGCAGGTGCTGTTTCTGCTCGGGATAGCACAGGTAGTAGCCCTTCTTGCTCAGCACGCGGGCCGGGTGCGCCACCACCAGCGCGCCGCCGGCCAGCTCCTGCTCGATCAGGCAGCGCGGGATCAGCGCGATGCCCAGGCCCGACATGGCCGCCTGCGTGAGCAGCGAGAACTGGTCGAAGCGCGCGCCGCTCCAGGCCTTGCGCGTGGCCACGCCAAGCTCGGCGAACCAGTCGGCCCACGCCTCGGGCACCGTGGTGTGGTGCAGCAGCGGATAGCGCAGCAGCGCTGCCGGCAGGCGCGCCATGCCGTCGGGCTCGCCGGCGAGCAGGCCGGGCCGGCATACCGGCAGCACCTCGCGGCCGGTCATGTAGTCGGCCAGGCTGCCCGGCCACACGCCGTCGCCGAAGCGGATGGCGGCGTCGAGGTCGGGCTGCGAGAAATCGTAGCCCTGCGCATGCGGCACGAATTCCAGGCTCACGTCGGGATGCTTCTCGAAGAACTGCGGCAGGCGCGGGATCAGCCACTTGGCGCCGAGCGTGGGCATGCTGGCGATATGGAGGGTGCCGCCGCGCCCCTGGCGGGCGATCAGCTCCACCGTGGCAGCCTCGATCTCGGTCAGGCTGGGGCGGATGCGGTCGAGGTAGCGCTGGCCGGCGTCGGTCAGCATCAGGCGCTGGCGCACGCGCTCGAACAGCTCCACGCCGAGGAAGGCTTCCAGGCTGCGCACCTGCTTGCTGACGGCCCCCTGCGTCACGTGGAGCTCGCGGGCGGCCACGGTGAAGCTGTTGTAGCGCGCGGCGGCCTCGAAAGCCTGCAATTCGGTCAGCGACGGACACAAGCGTCGCATAGATTACCCCTTACTTCACTACCAAATGGAATGATCCCGCGATTTTATTTCGTTTGCGGTCCGCGTGCACGAACGCGCAGAATCGGGGAAAGCCGCTTTGACTTATTTTCAAGACGTTTCGGCCCTGCCGGCGATCCGTCACCTGCTTCGTCACCTCTTCGCCGCTTCCTAGCCACTTCCTAGCCGCTTCTTGGCTTTCCGTCTCCCCATACTCCCCACCAGGAACCGAACTCATGCAACGCCGTAACATGCTCCGCCTTCTTGCCGCCGCCACCGGCGCCGTCGCCGCCGGCCTGTCGCTGTCGGCCGCGGCCCAGGGCACCTACCCGACCAAGCCCATCACGCTGGTCGTGCCGTTCCCGGCCGGCGGCACCACCGACATCGTGGCGCGCCTCGTGGCCGACAAGCTCGGCCAGCAGCTGGGCCAGGCCGTGGTGGTGGACAACCGCGGCGGCGCCGGCGGCAGCATCGGCACCGCGTTCCTGGCCAAGGCCGCGCCGGACGGCTACACGCTGGGCATCGCCACCGCGTCCACGCACGGCATCAACCCGGCCGTGTACCCGCGCCTGGCCTATGACGCCACCAAGGACTTCACCACCATCACCAACCTGGCCTCGGTGCCCAACGTGATGAGCATCAACCCGGCGGTCAAGGCCACCGACATGAAGTCCTTCATCGCGCTGGCCAAGACCGAGCCCAACAAGCTGGCCTACGGCTCGGCCGGCAACGGCAGCGTCTCGCACATGATGGGCGAGCTGTTCAAGATGAGCAGCAAGACCGAGCTGCTGCACGTGCCGTACAAGGGCGTGGGCCCGGCGCTGAACGACGCGCTGGCCAACCAGGTGCAGGTGCTGTTCGACAACCTGCCGTCCTCGCTGCCCTTCATCGAAGGCGGCAAGCTGCGCGCGCTGGCGGTGGCCGCGCCCAAGCGCGTGCCGGCCCTGCCCAACGTGCCGACCTTCGCCGAGCTCGGCCTGCCCGAAGTCAACGACGCCTCGTGGTTCGGCCTGATCGCGCCGGCCAACCTGCCCGCCGACCTGCAGAACAAGCTGCACGACGCCACCGTCAAGGTGCTTGCGCAGCCCGAAGTCAAGGCTAAGCTGGAAAAGCTGGGCGCGGTGCCGGTCGGCAACACCCCGGCGCAGTTCGCCGCCCAGATCAAGAGCGAAGTGGCGAAGAACAAGCGCATCGCCGGCGCCGCCAAGATCTCCCTGGATTAACCGACGCACATCATGACGGAAACAGACCGAAAGACCGGGCTCACTCCCTACCTGCTGCAACTGCCGCAAGGCGAGAGCGGCCCGCTCTTTCTCGATTCGCCGCACAGCGCCACCACCTACCCGGACGACTTCCGGCCCGCCGCCGGGCAGCCGCTGCCGCTGCTGCGCCAGGCCGAGGACACCTTCGTCGACGAGCTGTACGCCGACGCCCCCGCACGCGGCATCGCGCTGCTGTGCGCGGGCTTCCCGCGCAGCTACCTCGATGCCAACCGCGGCATCGAGGAAATCGACGAGGCGCTGCTCGACGCGCCGTGGCCCGGCCCGCGCCAGGAAACCTCCAAGACCCGGCTCGGCAAGGGCCTGGTATGGCGCGTGCTGGATACCGGCGAAGCCATCTACGACCGCAAGCTGAGCGTGGCCGAGGTGCAGGCGCGCATCGCGCGGTATTACCTGCCCTACTACGCGCAGCTGCAGAAACTGTCGGACCAGGCCATCGCCCGGCACGGCAGCGCGTGGCACGTCAACTGCCACTCGATGCCGAGCGAGGCGGCGCAATACGCCACCGAGCATCCGGGCCTGCAGCATCCCGACTTCGTGGTCGGCGACCGCGACGGCACCACCTGCGACAAGCGCTTCACCGACCGCGTGGAAGCCGTGCTCAAGGACCTGGGCTACGACGTCTGGCGCAACCACCCGTACAAGGGCGTGGAGATCGTGCGCGTGGTGGGCCAGCCGGCCCAGCGCCGCCACAGCCTGCAGCTGGAGGTCAACCGCAAGCTGTACATGGATGAGGCGGGCCTCGTGCACAACGCCGGCTTCGGCAAGCTCAAGGCCGACCTCAACCATCTGCTCGACGAGCTCACGGTCTTCGTCAAGGCCGCCTCGGCAAGCTGAAGCGCCACGGCCAAGGCCTGCCGCGCGGCTGTGCAACGCAGCCGCGCCGGCACGCCCGGAAAGCGGCATGCCGGGCGCATCGTGGCGGCAACCGCACCTAGGGTAGAACCTAGGGTCAAGAGATTTCGGAACTTTGCAGCATGGGTTTCCTCTATCATGGCAGACCTTTGCCAACCCCTTTGCCTCAAAGCAAGACGATCCCGTGATCCGACGAATCTCTGACCTGATCGGCAGCCGCCTGTGCGCGCTGGCTGCCGCAGTGGCAGGTGCGATCGCCCTGGTGGGCTGCGCCGATACACCGCTCAACGACCGCGATGCCGTGGCAACCAGCCCCGCCACCGCCACGCCCGCCACCGCAGCCGCGACCGCCGCTGCCAGGCCCGCCACTCCCGCGCCGGCCGCCACCCGCCCGCCACCCGCTCCCGCCGCCACGCCGCCGACCAAGACCGTGACCCTGCCCGCGCAGGGCCGCGTGAGCCTGGCCGAGTACCGCGCGCAGATGCGCCAGCAACTGATGCAGACCGAAAACGCCAGCGCCGACGTGGCCGACTGCGCCGCGCACGCGAGCTGGGTGGTGCCGCGCTCGGTGACGTTCGACGCGCTGAAGATCCCGACCGGCGCGCTCGGCGCCGGGCAGGCCACGGTGGAACCCTGGGACGGACGCTTCTCGCAAGGCAAGCAGGCCGTGCCGGTCAGCTCCGTAGTGACCTTCGCCGCCACCGCGCACAAGCGCAACGGCGAGGCCCAGTGGGAAGCGGTCAAGGTGCGCTGCGGCTACGCCGACGGCATGATGCTGGCCTACGAGCTGCTCGATGGCAGCGGCACCGTCATCAGCGAACCGGCCGCCGCGCCCGCGGTGCGCAGCAACACCCGCCAGGCCGGCAGGCACAAGGGCGGCAAGGCGGCCAAGTCCTCGGGCAAGGCCGGCAAGTCCAGCGCCAGCGGCAAGTCCACCGCCAAGAGCGGCAGCAAGAGCACCGCGAAGTCGGGCAAGAAGGCGCGCTGAGCGACAGCGAGGCTACCGCGTGTTTGCACCCCTCTCCCGCTCGCGGGAGAGGGGTGCGCTGGCGAATGCTGGCGTGCTGGGAAAAAACCATCGGCTTCGTTTCTGGCCGCGATGCTGGAAAAAACCGCTGGCCCCGCTTGATGTGGCTCCTAGCTAAACCGCCCCTCTCCCCAACCCTCTCCCCGTGAGGGGAGAGGGAGAACACCTTGCTTGGGCTAGCTCGGGCGGCTTGGGCGCGTCTAGCGGCTTCGTCAGTCGCCCCGGGCTTTTTCCCTCGTCCGCGTCCCCTCAATCCAACTGCGCCAGAACCGCCTGCAGCATCGCCGCACCCAGCAGCGCGCTGCGCGCGCCGTTCCAGCCGACCACCGGGTCGGGCTGGTCGGCGTTGTCCTTGAACGGCATCTCCAGCGTCAGCGACAGGCAGCCGAAGGCATGGCCGATGTACTTCGAGGCCAGCTTGAGCGCGTCCGCGTTGTACTTGCCGGCGGCGTAGCCGTACACGTCCTGGAAATCGGGCGTGGCGCGCTTGAACGCTTCGATGAAACGCAACTGCTCGGCGCGCTGGGCCTCGGTGAAGCCGGGCAGCATCTCGCTGCCGGCGACGAAGTTGTAGGGCAGGCCTTCGTCGCCGTGGATGTCGAAGAACATGTCGCAGCCGGTCGCCTCGATGGCGCGGCGCACGTGGTACACCTCGGGGCTGGCCTGCAGGCTCGGCGCCATCCACTCGCGGTTCAGGTTGGCGCCGGCGGCGTTGGTGCGCAGGTTGCCGCGCGCCGCGCCGTCGGGGTTCATGTTCGGCACGATGTGGAACACGGCGCGCTCGAGCAGGCGGCGCGCGACCGGGTCGCCGGCCCACATGCCGGTGCCGGTCAGGCGCTGCAGCACGCCTTCGCAGAACCACTCGGCCATCGTCTCGCCGGGATGCTGGCGCGCGATCATCCAGATGGTCTTCTTGCCGTCGCCGGGCTTGCCCACCGTGACCGCGGTCATGTCGCGGCCGTCCACGGTGCTGCCCAGGTGCGACAGGCGCGCCAGCGGCGAGCGCTGCGAGGTGGCCAGCAGCGACAGGTGGCGCTCCTCGGGATACGGCTCGAAGTAGGCCAGCCACACGCTGTCGTGCTCGGGCGTGAACGACACCGTCATGGTGCTGCCGTCGAAGGCGGTCGGCACGCGGAACCAGTACGCGCGGTCGTACGAGGCCACCGCGTGGTAGCCGCGCCAGCCGTCCGGATAGGTGCAGTCGCCCGCGTTGAGGAACCGCAGGCTGCAGGGCTGGCCGGCCGCGCCCTGCAGGCGGAAATGGAACCACTGGCGGAACTCCGCGTGCGAGTCGGCGCGGATGCGCAGGCGGATGTCGCCGGCCTGCGCCAGCGATTCGACTTCGATGGCGCCCGAGTCGAAGCTGGCGGAGATGTGCAGGGCTTGGGTCATGGTGTGCGGGTTCTGTGGTGCGGGTTCTGTGGTGCGTGCGCGCCGGCGCCGCGCGGCAACGGCAAGGAACGGGGTCGGCGATGGCCGGGCGGCGCGGCCGCTCAGTCTTCCAGGCGCCGGCGGAAGACCCAGCGCGCGTCGTCCGATGCGTCCGGGTCGAAGGCATAGCCGTCCTCGGCGAAACGCTTGAGGCTGGCCGGATCCGTGATGCGATGCGTCACCGCGTAGCGCGTCATGGTGCCGCGCGCGCGCTTGGCGTGGAACGAGATGATCTTGTAGCGGCCGCCCTTCCAGTCCTCGAACACCGGCGTGACGATGCGCGCGCCGAGCACCTTGGGGCGCACCACCTTGAAGTATTCCTCGGAGGCGAGGTTCACCAGCACCGGCGCGCCCTCGGCCTTGAGCGCCTTGAAGTCATCCTGCAGCAGCCGCGTGACGTCGTCGCCCCAGAACGTGTAGAGGTCCTTGCCCGCGGCGGTGTCCAGGCGCGTGCCCATCTCCAGCCGGTAGGGCTGCATCCAGTCGAGCGGGCGCAGCACGCCGTACAGGCCCGAGAGGATGCGCACGTGTTTCTGCGCGAAGGCGAGGTCGTCGTCCGACAGCGACGGCGCGTTCAGCCCCTCGTACACGTCGCCGTTGAAGGCCAGCACGGCCTGCTTGCTGTTGGCCGCGGTGAACTCGGGCGACCAGTCGCCGTAGCGCGTGGCGTTGAGCACGGCGAGCTTGTCGGAGATGTCCATCAGCGCGCCGATGTCCTGCGGGGCGAGCTTGCGCAGGCGCGCGATCAGCGTCGCCGAGCGCTCGATGAAACGCGGCAGCGTATGGGTCTTCAGGCGTGCCGGCGTCTCGTAGTCGAGCGACTTGGCGGGGGACAGGACGATGAGCATGGCAAAATCGCGGCAAACACAAAGACCCGATTGTAACGAATGCCATCTCACTCCACCGAAGCCCCCGCCGGCGCCGCGCCGCGCGTGGTGCTCGACTCCAATATCTGGGTCGACCTGCTGGTCTTCGCCGACCCCCATGTCGAGCCCATCCGCGCCGCGCTGCACGGCGGCGCCATCGCCGCGGTGATCCGCCCCGACTGCCGCGAAGAGCTGCGCCGGGTGCTGGCCTATCCGCAATTCGCCCGCTTCGAAGTGGACATCCCGGCCGCGCTGGCCACCGTGGACCGCCTCACCACGGCCCTGGAGATCCCGGCCGAGGCCGACACGCTGGCCGCGCGCCTGCCGCGCTGCCGCGACACCGACGACCAGAAGTTCATCGAGCTGGCCCACTTCGCCCAGGCCGCCTGCCTGGTGTCCAAGGACAAGGCCGTGCTCAAGCTCAAGGGCCGCCTGCGCCGCCAGAGCGGCGTGGACATCCTGCTGCCGCAGGCCTTCCCGGCCTGGCTGGCGGCGCGCGCCGGCGCCGCGCAGGCAACGGCCGATCCCCGCTAGAATGCGGCATTGCCTCTCGCCTTGTTCGCTTCTCCGATCCCCGACCGCCGCTCCTGCCCGACGCCGCCGCCCATGTCCAGCCAGCCTTCCGTCCAGCCCGCCTCGTCTTCCCTGCCGATCACGCCGCCGCCGTCGCGCCTGCCCAAGGTCGGCACCACCATCTTCACCGTGATGTCGGCGCTGGCCGCCGAGCGCAACGCCGTCAATCTCGGCCAGGGCTTCCCGGACTTCGACTGCGACCCGAAGATCGTCGACGCCGTGACCCACGCCATGCGCGCCGGCCTCAACCAGTACCCGCCGATGGCGGGCGTGCCCGCGCTGCGCCAGGCCATCGCCGACAAGGTCGGCAAGCTGTACGGCCATGCCTATGACTGGAACAGCGAGATCACCGTCACCGCCGGCGCCACCCAGGGCATCCTCACCAGCATCCTGTGCGCGGTCCACCCGGGCGACGAGGTGATCGTGCTGGAGCCGTGCTACGACAGCTACATCCCCGCCATCGAGCTGGCCGGCGGCAAGGTGGTGTCGGTGGCGCTCGACGCGCCGCATTTCCGCGTGCCGTTCGACCGCATCGCCGCGGCCATCACGCCGCGCACGCGCATGCTGATGGTCAACACGCCGCACAACCCCACCGGCACCATCTGGCGCGCCGGCGACATGGAGCGCCTGGCCGGGCTGCTGGCCGGCACCGACATCCTGCTGCTGTCCGACGAGGTCTACGAGCACATGGTGTTCGACGGCCAGCGCCACGAATCCGTGTCGCGCCACCCCGAGCTGGCGCGCCGCAGCTTCGTGGTGTCGAGCTTCGGCAAGACCTACCACGTGACCGGCTGGAAGGTCGGCTACGTCGCCGCGCCGGCGGCGCTCTCGGCCGAATTCCGCAAGGTGCACCAGTTCAACGTGTTCACGGTAAACACGCCGGTGCAGCACGGGCTGGCCAGCTACATGGCCGACCCCGCGCCCTACCTCGGCCTGTCCGACTTCTACCAGGCCAAGCGCGACTACTTCCGCGCCGGGCTGGCCGGCACGCGCTTCAAGCTGCTGCCGTCCGACGGCACCTACTTCCAGTGCGTGGATTACTCGGCCATCTCGGACATGAGCGAGGCCGATTTCTCGATGTGGCTCACCAAGGAGATCGGCGTGGCGGCGATCCCGGTGTCGGCGTTCTACTCGCAGCCGCGCGAATCCGGCGTGGTGCGCTTCTGCTTCGCCAAGAAAGAGGAAACGCTGGCGCTGGCGCTGGAGCGGCTGAAGACGCTGTAGGCGCGGTCGGCGCGCCTACAGTCCCCGGCAACGGCGCGCCCGCCGGCCGCGCTACTTCCGGCGGCTGAGCATCAGCTCCGTATTCGCCTTGCGGTCCGCGTTGACCCGCTGCACCAAGGGCCGCTCCGACATGCGCCGGAGATAGTCCTTGACCGGCAGCCCGGCCAGCATGTCCTCGCCGTAGACGATCTTCGTGCAGGCGGAAACCAGCGGCAGGTGCACCACGGCCGCGCAGTCGGCCAGCGTGAAGGTGTCGCCGGCGAGATAGGGCGAGAACTTCGCCAGCTTGCCGAACGCCGGGATATAGCGCTCGAGCAGCCTGCGCTGGCGCTCCTTGGTGCCGTCGCTCACCTTGCCGCCGAAGAAGGCCGCCGGATACAGCTCGCGCGCGGTGAGCTCGAGGTACAGCTCCAGGAACGTCACCAGCTCGCGCACCTTGCCGGCCTGGAACGGGTCCGCCGGCAGCAGCGGCGCCTGCGGGTAGGTGGACTCGATGTAGGCGTCCAGCACTTCGGACTCGCACAGCGGGCCGCGATCGGTGATCATGTAGGGCACCTTGCCCAGCGGCGAGGCTTCGGGATCGGTCTCGCCGAGCCAGGCCAGCTCTTCCTCGAACGGCAGGTTCTTTTCCAGCAGGGCCAGCTTGACCTTGTTGTAGTAGTTGCTGGCGGAAAATCCGCAGAGCTTCAGCATGTCGTCTCTCTCCTTGTTGTGCGGGTCGCGCGGGGGACGCGGCGCGGGGCCGCGAAAAAATTGCCCGGCGAATTGCCCAACGCAAGGGCCGGGCCGCATTGTGTGGCATGGCAGACTCTGGCGGCTGCCTGTGGCCGATCAGCGCACGCCGCTTGCACCGCGCCACTGTCGCGGATGATGCAAAAAACGTACGCTCGTGCTAATTTAACCACAACTTTCTGGACGCACTATGAGCACTTTCACCATCGACACCCTCGGCATCGTGGGCACCGGCGCCATGGGCCGGGGCATCGCGCAGATCGCCGCGCAGGCCGGCCTCGCCGTCAGCCTGTACGACACCAATCCGCAAGCCGTGGCGGCCGCCCGGCAATACCTGCAGGACATGCTGGCCAAGCTGGCCGACAAGGGCAAGATCAGCGCGGCCGACGCCGACGCCGCCCTCGCCCGCGTCAAGCCCTGCAGCGCGCTGGAAGACCTGGCCGGCTGCGACATGGTGCTCGAGGCCATCGTCGAGAAGCTCGAGGTCAAGCGCGACCTGATCGCGAAGCTCGAAGCCATCCTGCGTCCGGAGGCGGTGATCGCCTCCAACACCTCGTCGCTGTCGATCACCGCGATCGCCGTGGGCGCGAAGCACCCGGGCCGCGTCGCCGGCTACCACTTCTTCAACCCGGTGCCGCTGATGAAGGTGGTCGAGGTGATCGACGGCCTGTCCGGCGACCCGGCCGTGGGCGACGCCCTGATGGCGCTGTCGCGCCGCATGGGCCATACCCCGGTGCGCTGCAAGGACATGCCCGGCTTCATCGTCAACCATGCCGGGCGCGGCATGAACATCGAAGGCCTCAAGGTAGCCCAGGAAGGCGTGGCCGAATTCGCCGACATCGACGCCATCATGCGCGAGCAGGCCGGCTTCCGCATGGGCCCGTTCGAGCTGATGGACCTGACCGGGCTGGACGTGTCGCACCCGGTGATGGAGTCGATCTACAACCAGTTCTACCAGGAACCGCGCTACCGCCCCTCGCCGATCACCGCGATCCGCGCGGTGGGCGGCCTGATCGGCCGCAAGGCCGGCGCCGGCTTCTACCGCTACGTGGACGGCCAGAAGCAGGTGCCCGCCGCCGTGCCGGCGCCGTCCGCGCGCCCGGCCAGCGTCTGGGTCAGCCACGCCGACGAGCGCGGCCACGCGATGGTGGTCAAGCTGATCGGCGCGCTGGGCATGACCGCCGAAGCCGGCAACCAGCCGTCGGCCGACGCGCTGATCGTGGTCACGCCGCTGGGCCTGGACGCCACCGCCTGCGCGCTGCACGAAGGCCTGGACCCGAGCCGCGTGGTCGCCATCGACACGCTGATGCCGTTCGAGGCCACCAAGCGCCGCACGCTGATGACCACGCCGGCCACCACCGCCGCCGCGCGCGAGGCCGCGCACGGCCTGTTCGGCGCCGACGGCGTGCCGGTCACGGTGATCCGCGACTCGGCCGGCTTCGTGGCCCAGCGCATCGTCTGCTCCATCGTCAACATCGCCAGCGACATCGCGCAGCAGCGCATCGCCACGCCGGTCGACATCGACCTCGCCGTCAACCTGGGCCTCGGTTATCCCAAGGGCCCGCTGGCGCTGGGCGACGCGATCGGCCCGGACCTGGTGCTGACCGTGCTGCGCAACCTGGAGCGCCTGACCGGCGACATGCGCTACCGCCCCAGCCCGTGGCTGTGGCGCCGCGCCGGCCTCGGCCTGTCGCTGCTGGCCGAAGAGCAGTAATCCGCGCGACCGCAAGCCCCCCGGCCTGCGGTCGTTTCGCATCCGCCCCCGGCCGGCGCGGACTCCGCCTCCGCGCCGCCTCGTTTCCCGCCCCGCCGCCATGACCGCTCAGCTGCTTTCCGAACGCGTCGACACCACGCTGGTGCTGACCATCTCGAACCCCGAGGCGCGCAACGCGCTGCACCCGGACATCTACGCGGCGTCGCAGGAAGCGCTGGAACAGGCCGCGCGCGACGACGAAGTGCGCGCGGTGGTCATCACCGGCGCCGACGGCACGTTCTGCGCCGGCGGCAACCTCAACCGCCTGCTCGCCAACCGCGCCAGGCCGCAGTCGGTGCAGGCCGAAAGCATCGAGGTCCTCAACCACTGGATCGAAACGCTGCACGCGTTTCCCAAGCCCATCATCGCCGCGGTGGAAGGCCCGGCCGCGGGCGCCGGCTTCTCGCTGGTGCTGGCCTGCGATTTCGTGGTGGCCGCCAGCGACGCCAAGTTCGTCATGGCCTACGTCAAGGTCGGCCTGACCCCGGACGGCGGCGGCTCCTACGAGCTCGCGCGCGCGCTGCCGCGCCAGCTTGCCTCCGAGCTGATGATGGAAGGCAAGCCCGCCGACGCCGCGCGCCTGGCCCACTTCGGCCTGGTCAACCGCGTGGTGCCGCACGGGCAGGCGCTCACCGAGGCGCTGCGGCTGGCCGAAGCGCTGGCCGAGCAGTCGCCCCACGCGGTGGGCCGCATCAAGGCGCTGATCAACCACGCCGGCACCGCCAGCCTCACCCAGCACCTGGCCGAGGAGCGCGACAACTTCGTGGCCGCGCTGCACCACAAGGACGGCGGTGAAGGCATCGGCGCCTTCCTGGAAAAACGCAAGCCGCGCTACCGCTAGGCGCGCGGCCGGCCGGACATGCCCGCGCAGACGGGCGGGCCACGCCAGCACACGGAACACCCGGAACAGACCAAGAACGGAGACAGCATGAGCGAAAACGTTTCGAACTTCGAAGGCACGCGGCCGGTGGCCGAGCAGCAGCGCTTCGACCTCGCCGCCCTGGAAGCGTGGATGGGCCAGCACGTGGCCGGCTTCGCCGGCCCGCTGGCCATCGAGCAGTTCAAGGGCGGCCAGTCCAACCCCACTTTCAAGCTGATCACGCCGGGCCGGACCTACGTGATGCGCGCCAAGCCCGGCCCGAAATCGAAGCTGCTGCCCTCGGCGCACGCCATCGAGCGCGAATACCGCGTGATGGCCGCGCTGGCCGGCACCGACGTGCCGGTGGCGAAGATGTACGCCATGTGCGAGGACGAGGCGGTGATCGGGCGCGCCTTCTACATCATGGAATTCGTCGCCGGCCGCGTGCTGTGGGACCAGTCGCTGCCCGGCATGAGCACGGCCGAGCGCGCCGCCATCTACGACGAGATGAACCGCGTCATCTCCGCGCTGCACACGGTCGACTACCAGGCCATCGGGCTGGGCGACTACGGCAAGCCGGGCAACTACTTCTCGCGCCAGATCGAGCGCTGGAGCAAGCAGTACAAGCTGTCCGAGACCGAGAGCATTCCCGCGATGGATTCGCTGATGGCCTGGCTGCCCGGGCACATCCCGCGCGAGGACGCCGACCTGACCTCGATCGTGCACGGCGACTACCGCCTCGACAACCTCATGTTCCACCCCACCGAGCCGCGCGTGCTGGCGGTGCTGGACTGGGAGCTGTCCACGCTGGGCCATCCGATGGCCGACTTCGGCTACCACTGCATGAGCTGGCACATCGCGCCCGGCCAGTTCCGCGGCATCGCCGGGCTGGACTACCGGAGCCTGGGCATCCCCGACGAAGCCGCCTACCGCCGCACCTACGAGCAGCGCACCGGCCGCCCCATCACCGGCGACTGGAACTTCTACCTCGCCTTCAGCATGTTCCGCATCGCCGGCATCCTGCAGGGCATCATGAAGCGCGTGGTGGACGGCACCGCCTCGTCGGCGCAGGCCCTGGACGCCGGCAAGCGCGCGCGGCCGATGGCGGAAATGGGCTGGGAATACGCCAGGAAGGCCAGGCAATAGGTCCACGCCCGGCCGCGCCGGCCCGCGGCGCGGGCCACGGCGCGGCAAGCCCCGCTTCCCTGCCGGGAACGGGGCTTTTTTTTCGGGCCATGTTGTCGTATCACACGATGTGTATTTGATGACGCCGCCTGATCGCGGAATGCGCAGAACAAGCCACAGTCGCGGCATGTCAGCAAAAACCCGCCCCTAGACCAGCCGGAAACTTCAAGCTATCATCCAACACATACGACAACATACAACGAAGCCATACCGGAGACAGCAGCAATGCCGACCACCCGCCGCACCTTCCTCAGCCAGCTTTCCGCCCTGGGCGCCACCGCCGCCGCGGGCGGCCTGGGCGCCGCAGGCACCCTTCTGTCGTCCGCCGCGCAGGCCGCCGACTGGCCCACCCGCCCCATCCGCCTGGTCGTGCCCTACCCGGCCGGCGGCTCGTCCGACATCATCGCGCGCCTGATCAGCAAGCAGCTCGGCGAGGCGCTCGGCCAGCCCATCGTGGTGGACAACCGCCCCGGCGCCAACGGCAACATCGGCGCCGCGATGGTGGCGCAGGCCGGCACCGACAACCACACGCTGCTGCTGTGCGACGTCGGCGCGCTGGCGATCAGCCCGTCGGTCTACACCAAGCTCACCTTCGATCCGGGCAAGGACCTCAAGGGCGTGTCGATGCTGGCCTACTCGCCGCACCTGCTGGTGGTGCATCCGTCGGTGCAGGCCAATAACCTCAAGGAACTGGTGGAGCTGTCCAAGCGCACCCAGCTCAATTTCGCCGTCACCGCCATCGGCAGCGCGCCGCACCTGGCCGGCGTGGCGGTGGCGCAGGCCACCGGCGCCAAGTGGCAGTACGTGCCCTACAAGGGCGGCTCGCAGGCCGTGGCCGACACCGTGGGCGGCGTGGCACAGGTGCTGATGAACGGCATGCTGGCGACGCTGCCGCAGGTGCAGGCCGGCAAGCTCAAGGTGCTGGCGGTGTCCAAGAAGACCCGCATGCCGCTGGTGGGCCAGGTGCCGACCATCGCCGAACAGGGCGTGCCCGGCTTCGAGTCCGGCACGTGGCAGGGCGTGATGGCCCCGGCCGCCATGCCCGACGCGCTGGTGGCGCGCATCAGCGCCGAGCTGATCCGCATCATCCGCACGCCGGAAGTGCGCGCGCAGCTGGCCGGCCAGGGCGCCGAGGTCGTGACCATGACGCCGCCCGAGACCAACAAGTTCTTCGTCGCCGAGCGCGCGCGCTGGGCCGCGGTGGTCAAGCAGGCCGACGTGCGGCTCGACTGAAGCCGGGCCCCGGCGCGGGGCCCGGCCACGCTACGCCGTGGGGATGGTCCCGCCGTCGATCACGTATTCCGTGCCGCTGATCGCCGCCGCGCGCGGCGAAGCCAGGAAGGCGATCAGGTCCGCCACCTCGGCCGGCTTGCACGGACGCCCGAGCGGAATGCCGCCGAGCGCATCCATGATGATCCGCTTGCCGCCCTCGTAGTCGGTGCCCGCCTGCCGCGCGAGCCGCTCGGCCAGCGCCACGGCGGCCTCGGTCTCGACCCAGCCGGGCGCGACGCGCACCACGCGCACACCCTTCGGCGTCACCTCTTTCGACAGGCTCTTGCTGTAGGTCGACAGCGCGGCCTTCGCCGCGGCGTAGGCCGTGGTGGATGCCGGCAGCGGCAGCCGGTCCTGGATCGAGGTGACGTGGATGATGACGCCCGCGCCCTGCGCCAGCATGCCGGGCAGCAAGGCCCGGTCCAGCCGCACCGCCGGGAACAGGTTCAGATGCAGCTCGCGGTACCACGCGGCGTCGTCGAGCGCGGCGAAACCACCCGCCGGCGCCGACGAGCCGCCCAGCACGTGGACGACGATGTCCACGCCGCCCAGGCGCTCGCCGACCGCCGCCGCCACCGCGGCGCAACCATCCTCCGTGGTCAGGTCGGCATCGACGAACAGCGCCTGCGGCAAGGCATCGGGGCGCGTGCGCGCCGTCGTCACGACGCGCGCGCCCGACTCGCGAAAGCGCGCCACCACGGCCGCGCCGACGCCCCTGGTGCCGGCGGTCACGAGGACGCGCCGCCCCTTCAGCTCGAGGTCCATGCCCATCAGCCGATCTCCAGCGATGCGATGCGGCCGCCGCGCAGCCCGAACACGTGCGCGAGCCGGACCGGGCTGCCGGGAAAATCGCCGGCAACCTCGGCCATCACGCTCACGCCGTCCCCCTGCCGCGATGCTTCCAGCGGCTCGACGCGGTACGCATACCTGCGCCGCGCGTCGCGCAGCCAGGCCCGGATGGCCTCTGGTCCCTCGTGGGTGCGGCCTTCGTCGCGCACGGCGGCATCGTGCGCCAGGCAATGCGCCAGCAGCGCGTCGTCGGCGCCGTTGCTGACCGCGAAAAAGGTGGCAATGGCGTCAGGCAGTGGCAAGCTCATGGTTTTCGGTGCCCGGGATTGCGGCAGGAATTTGCGATACCGGGATTCTCGGCATAAGCTGCCCGCCCATCAAGAACGCACGAAAAAGTAAGCTACCCACCCATGAGAAAGGTCTATACGCCCGCGACGGCCGCCATCGGCGTGGAAGAGATGCTGCGGCTGATCGACGGGCGCTGGAAGCTGGTCATCCTGTTCCACCTGTTCGACGGCAAGGTGCGGCGCTTCTCGGACCTGGAGCGGCTGATCCCCGCCGTCTCGCAGAAGATGCTGGCCCAGCAGTTGCGCCAGCTCGAAGCCGACGGCATCGTGGCGCGGCAGGTCTATGCGCAGGTCCCGCCCAAGGTGGAGTACCGCCTGACCGCGTGGGGGCAGGCGCTGTGCCCGGCGCTCGATGCGCTGCTGCTGTGGTCGGAGCAGAGAGCGCTGCCCGCGGGGAAGGAAAGCGGGGACTGACCGGCGCGCCCGGCCGCGCGGCGGCTGGCGATGGCGTGAAACGAAAAAGGCCGGCTCGCGCGAGCCGGCCTCGAATTGCTGACAGACCTCCGATCACCGACGGTTGGCTCCCCTCTCCCATGAAATGGGAGAGGGGAGAAAACAAACGGCAGGCCGGCCTCGCTCAATCCCCCAGCGCCACCCCTTCGCGCCGCGGATCGGCGCCGCCCGCCCACGCCCACTTGCCGTCCGGGCGCTGGCGCCGCACGATGGCCTGCGTGCCGCTGGTCATCTCGATCTGCGCCACCTGGTGCCCGCGCGCGGCCAGGCCCTGCGCCAGCGCCGGGCTGACGAGTCCCGCTTCCAGCTCGGTCGGGCCGTTGCGGCTGCCGAAGTTGGGCAGGTTGATGGCCGCCTGCACGTCCATGTTCCAGTCCAGCAGGCCCACCAGCGTCTTGGACACGTACTCGATGATCTGCGAGCCGCCGGGCGAGCCCACCGTGGCGGCCAGCTTGCCGGTCTCGCGGTCGAACACCAGCGTCGGCGCCATCGACGAGCGCGGGCGCTTGCCGGCCTGCACGCGGTTGGCGACCGGCTTGCCGTTCTCGCTCGGCACGAACGAGAAATCGGTGAGCTGGTTGTTCAGCACGAAGCCGCGCACCATCAGGTGCGAGCCGAAATAGCTCTCCACCGTGGTGGTCATCGAGATCGCGCCGCCGGCGTTGTCCACCGCCACGATCTGCGAGGTCGACACGCGCGGCGGCGAGCGGTCCGGCGCGAACGCGACCCGCGTGCCGGGCGGCACGCCGGGCTCGGCCTTGCCCGTGCTCCGGTCGCCGATCAGCGCGGCGCGCTGGGCCAGGTAGTCGCGGTCGATCAGCCCGGCCACGTTGACCGGCACGAAGTCCGAGTCCGCCACGTAGAGCCCGCGGTCGGCGTAGGCCTGGCGTCCCACTTCCGACACCGCGTGCACGGCGTCCACGGTAGGCTCGAAGCCGGCCGGCGAAGCCACCTGCCGCGGCGTCATCGCCGCCAGCGCGTATTTCGGGTCGCGCGCCTCCAGCGCCTGCAGCGTGCCGAGCATCTGCGCGATGGCGATGCCGCCCGACGACGGCGGCGGCATGCCGCAGATCTTCCAGCGCTTGTAGTCGCTGCACACCGGCACGCGTTCCTTGGCGCGGTAGTCGCGCAGGTCCGCCAGCGAGAGCGAGCCCGGGTTGGCGCTGCCGTTGACCTGCCTGACGATGTCGGCGGCGACCGGGCCGGCGTACAGCGCATTGGGCCCGCGCCGCGCGATCTCGCGCAGGGTGCGCGCCAGCGCCGGGTTCTTCAGCATGGTGCCGGCCGGCTTGGCCTTGCCGTCGGGCCCGAGGAAATAGGCGGCCAGCTCGGGCGAATCCGGCAGGAACTTGTCGGCGGCGATCTGCGTGTAGAGGCGCGGCGAGATCGGGAAACCCTTCTCGGCCAGCTCGATGGCGGGCTGGAACAGCTTCGCCCAGGCCAGCCTGCCGTGCTGGCGGTGCGCCAGCTCGAGCGCGCGCAGCACCCCGGGCGTGCCCACCGAGCGGCCGCCGATCTGGCCTTCGCTGAAGCTCATGGGCTTGCCGTCGGGGCGCAGGAACAGGTTTTCGCCGGCGCCAGCGGGCGCGGTCTCGCGGCCGTCGTAGGCCTGCACGCGCTTGCCGTCCCAGTACATGATGAAGGCGCCGCCGCCGATGCCGGTGGCCTGCGGCTCGACCAGCGTCAGCACGGCCTGCATGGCGATCGCCGCGTCGATGGCGGAGCCGCCGTCGCGCAGGATCTTGCGGCCCGCCTCGGTGGCCAGCGGGTTGGCCGCCGCCGCCATGTGCCGGTCCGCGAACGTGGTGGTCATGCCCTGCCGGTAGCCCGATGCCACTTCCGGCGCGGGCGGCAGCGCGGCAACCGCGGACGCGGCCGATGCGGCGGGAGCGGCGCCGGCGGCCGGCGGCGCGCCGGTCTGGGTCGAGCAGGCGCCTAGCAGCGCGAGCGCCGCGGCGGCCGCGAGCGGGCCACGCCAGAGCGCCGGGGAATATGCCTGGATTGCCATGCCGAACTCCTCCTGGGGGGGAAACCTGCATTGTAGGGCGCCCGCCCGCGCGCGGCACCCGCCGCCGGCTGCGGGACAGACCGGATGGACCGCGCGCGCCGATCGTGGTCCGGCCCGCGGCGCGGCAGGCTGCCCGCTTTTTTTGCGCCGCCTTAACCCCGCCCGCCGGGCTGCTTCGTTTCACCCGCAGTGCCCCGGCGCCGGCACCGCCGGCGCGGCCCTTTCCGGAGAAATCGACATGCACAAGCGCCCGGCAGTCCTGGCCGTTGCCCTCGCAATGGCCGCATGCGGCGGACCGTCCCCGAACCAGCAGGCGAACCCCGCCGCCGATAGCGGCACGGCCTACCCGCTGCCTGCCCCTGTCATCCTGCCCAGCGAGCCCTTCGCCACCGCGCCGGCAATGGCGTTTCCGGCGCCGGCCGTCCCCGCCGCGAAGGCCGGCCGGGCCGAAGCGCAGGCCGACGCGCAGGCCGACGCACGCGCGCCGCTCCACCTCGGCCCGCGCGGGACGCACGCCGCGATCGCCGCGCGCCAGCCGCAGCCCGACTGGCGCGCCGGGCCCGCGCGCGAGCGCTACGGCGCCATCGAGGAAAACGGCGTGCAGCAGGTCGCGCAGGCGCCGGTCTCCACCTTCGGCATCGACGTCGACACCGGCAGCTACAGCAATGTGCGCCGCCTGCTCAACGCGGGCCGCCTGCCGCCGGCCGACGCGGTGCGCGTGGAAGAAATGGTCAACTACTTCCCCTACGACTACGCGCCGCCGCGCGACGGCCGGCCCTTCGCCGTGCACGCCGAAGCCGCGCCCGCGCCGTGGCAGGCCGGCAACGTGCTGCTGCGCATCGGCATCAAGGCCGCCGACACGGCGCGCGCGAGCCTGCCGCCGGCCAACCTGGTGTTCCTGGTCGACGTGTCCGGCTCGATGTATTCGGCCGACAAGCTGCCGCTGCTCAAGTCCTCGCTCAAGCTGCTGACCGGCGCGCTGCGCCCGCAGGACCGCATCACGCTGGTCACTTACGCCAGCGGCACGCGCGTGGCGCTGCCGCCCACGCCGGGCAGCGACAAGACGGCCATCGCCGCCGCCATCGACGCGCTGGTGGCGGGCGGCGCCACCGCCGGCGCCAGCGGCATCGCGCTGGCCTACCAGGCCGCGCAGCAGAGCTTCATCGCCGGCGGCATCAACCGCGTGCTGCTGGCCACCGACGGCGACTTCAACGTGGGCGTCACCGACTTCCGCGAGCTCAAGGCGATGGTCGCGGAAAAGCGCAGGTCGGGCGTGTCGCTGTCCACGCTGGGCTTCGGCACCGGCAACTACAACGACCAGTTGATGGAGCAACTGGCCGACGCCGGCGACGGCGCGTACTCGTACATCGACAACCTGATGGAAGGCCGCAAGGTGCTGGTCGAGGAGATGAGCTCCACGCTCGCCACGGTGGCGCGCGACGTCAAGATCCAGGTCGAGTTCAACCCGGCCACGGTCAGCGAGTACCGCCTGATCGGCTACGAGAACCGCACCCTGAAACGCGAGGACTTCAACAACGACCAGGTGGATGCCGGCGACATCGGCGCGGGGCACACCGTGACCGCGCTCTACGAGCTGACGCTGGCCGGCAGGCCCGGCCTGATCGATCCGCTGCGCTACCAGCGCGCGCCGGCCGCAAGCGGCAACGCCGGCGAACTGGCCCACGTCAAGCTGCGCTACAAGCGCCCGCAGGCGCAGGCCAGCGAACTGCTGGAACTGGCGGTGCCGGCCGGCGCGGTGCGGCCGCTGGCGCAGGCCGGCGATGCCTTCCGCTTCGCCGCCGCGGTGGCCGGCTTCGGCCAGTTGCTGCGCGGCGGCAGCCATGCCGGCACCTGGCGCTATGCCGATGCGCGCGCGCTCGCGCTCGGCGCGCGCGGCGACGACCGCTTCGGCTACCGCGGCGAGTTCCTCCAGCTCGTGGACCTGGCGCAGGCCCTGTCGACGCATGCGCCGCTGGCGCAGGGCGACGGCCCCGCGCCGCGGCCCTGAAGCACGCGCGGTGGCGCCGCGCGCGGCCCGCGACGATGCGCGGCGCTGTCATATACTGCCGCGCATGAATGCCTCCGCGCCCGACCGCATGCCCGCCAGCGCGCATGCCCCGCCAGCCCAGCCCGCCGCCGGCCTGTCCGCGCTGGCCGACACCGACCTCATGCTGCTGGTCGCCAACGGCCTGATCGAGCAGCCGGTGGCCGAGCTGTTCCGCCGCCACAACGCGGCGCTGTACAACTACGTGGCGTGGCTGTGCCAGGGCAACACGGGCGAGGCCGAGGACGTGACCCAGAAGACCTGGGTCAAGCTGATGACCCGCTGCGGCGACTACCAGCCCAGCGCGGCGCTGCGCACCTTCCTGTTCCAGATCGCGCGCAACACCTGGCTCGACACGCTGCGCGGCGCCTACGAGCGCCAGCGCGACACGCTCGGCGAAGACCACCTCGCGCTGCCCGCCGGCGACCTCAGCCCCGAGGCCGAGGCCGCGCTGCGGCAGAACCTGCAGGGCGTGCGGCAGGCGCTGATGGCGCTGCCGGCGGCGCAGCGCGAAGTGATCGTGCTGCGCTTCTTCAGCGAGATGAGCGTGGAGGAAATCGCGCAGACGCTGGGCGAGAAGTTCGAGACCGTCAGGAGCCGGCTGCGCTACGCCTTCGCGCGGCTGCGCGAGAGCCTGGCGGCGGTGGCACCGCAGGAGCGCCAGCCATGAGCGCGGACGAACGCTTCATCGCCGGCGAGGACCGGCTCGCGGCGCTGCTGCGCGCGCTGCCGCCGTTCACGCCGCCGCCCTCGCTGGAAACCGCGGTCATGGCCGCGGCGCGCGCCGCGCAGGCCGCGCGGCAGGCGCGCGCAGCCACGAACGCGAACACGAACGCAGCCGATGGCGCAGCCAGCGCCGATGCCGATGCCGGCGCCACGTTCACCCCGTCCGCCGGCCTGCAGGCCGCCGTGATGGCGGAAGCCGCGCGCCTGCAAGCCGCGCAGGCCGGCCGCCGCGCGGCCGTGCTGGAAGAAGTGCGGCGCGGCGACAGCCCGCAGCGCGTGCTGGGCGCGCCGGTCGGCGCGGCGGCGCAGGCGTGGCTGCGCGAACAGGCCGAGGCGCAGCAGCAGCAGGCGGCGCAGCGGGACACCGCGCCCGCCGCCGGCCAGCCCGCCGCGCCGCGCCGCGCGCGCCGCTGGTGGCCCGCGCTGGGCGTGCTGGCGGGCACGCTCGGCGTGGCCGCGCTGTCGCTGCAGATCGTGCTCCGGCAGATGGACGTGCGCGACGGCGCGCTGCTGCTGCCGGACACGCCCCACGCCACGCGCCAGGCAAGCGAGCCGCAGGCCACGCCCGCCAGCCCGGCCGCGCCAGCGCCAGCACAAACGCAGGCACAGACGCCGGAGCCCGCGCCGGCGACGAACGTCGCGGCCCCGCCGCCCGCCACCGCGCCGGCCGCGCCGCCCCATCCGGCGCCCGCGCAAGAGCCTGCCGCGGCGGCCAGGGCCCGTCCCGCGCAGGAAGCGCCAGCCACGCCGGCGCCGGATGGCGACGCGCGCAAGTCCGCATCACCCGCCACATCGCCTGCCACATCGCCCGCCGCAGCCGCCGCGCCGGCCGTCCCGGAAACGCGCGCGGATCGCGCCGGACCCGCCGCCGGCCCGGCCGCGGCGGATGCCGCATCGCCAACCGCGCCGCCGGCACCGGCCGCGGTTGCGCCGGCTGCGCCAGTCGCGCCAGTCGCTCCGGCCACGGCGCCGCTGCCGGTGCCGCCCGCTCCGCCGGCCCTGGCGCCGCGCATTGCCGCGCCCGCGCCGGCGGCGATCGCCCCGGTGCCGCAGCCCGCCGCCATCGCCCCGGCGCCGCCGGCCGCGTCCCCCGCGCCGGCGCGGGCCTTGCAGGGACATCGCTGGGCGCTGCGCGCGGCACCGTCGGACCAGGCCGTGCACTCGCTCGCGCAGCCCGCGCAAGCGGTGACGATGGGCCTGCGGCTGGAGCCGCAACTGGCGCTGGAGCGCCTGATCCCGGATGCGCCGGGCGCGGAGCAGGCCAGCGCCGCGCCGCTGGCCCTGCGCATCACGGCGGCGGCGCCGGACAGCCCAGCGGTCCGCGCCTGGGCCGCGCGCTTATGGCAGGCGGTGCCGGCGGCGCGCCGCCCGCCGCTGCCCTACGCGGTGCAGGCCGACAGCACGCTGCCGCCGGATACCGTGCGCATCGAGCGCATCGACGACGGCGCGCGCTGAACGGCGCGCGGGGAAAAGGCAGGCGGAGAAACAGGCAAGTGGAAAAAACGCGCGCCTCAGCCCGGCGCCGCCTCGCCCTGCCCGCCCAGCGCGGCGATTACCGCCAGCAACTGCTCGCGCAACCAGCGGTTGGCGCCGTCGTTCTCGCCGCCGGCGTGCCAGTACAGGTGCAGTTCCAGCGACGGCACCTTGAACGGCAGCGACAGCAGCCGGTTGGCGTAGGGCTCGTTGGCGATGCGCGCGTAGCGCAGCGGCAGCGTGGCCAGCAGGTCGGTGCAGCTCACCACGCGGCAGGCCGCCGCGTAGTGCTGGCAGCGCAGGCGCACGCGGCGCGTCAGGCCCATGCGGTGCAGCGCCTGGTCTTCCAGCCCGGCGCCGCGCCGGCGCGACGACACATGCACGTGCTCGGCCGCCAGGTAGCGCTCCAGCGTCAGTTCCTTCTTGACCAGCGGATGGTCGCGGCGCGCCAGCACCACCATCGGGTCGGCCATGAACGGCGCGTGGTGGATGGCGGGCGAGACCGGCAGCAGGATGTCGATGGCGGCATCGAGCGTGCCGGCCAGCAGCTCGGACTCCATCTCGCGCCTATCGAAGCGGATCGCCGCGATCTCCACCTGCGGCGCCATCGCGGTCACGCGCGCCATCAGCGGCGGCAGCAGCGTGGATTCGAGCGCGTCGCGCATGCCGATGGTGAAGCGGCGCACGGTGGCGGCCGGGTCGAAGTGCGGCGTGTCCTGCAAGGTGCGCGCGAACGACTGCAGCGCAGCGCGCACCTCGGCGGCCAGCGAGCGCGCCAGCGGCGTGGGCGCCATGCCCTGCCCGCGCCGCTCGAACAGCGGGTCGTCGAACAGGGTGCGCAGGCGCCCCAGCGCGTGGCTCACCGCGGGCTGCGTCAGGTTGAGCTGGCGCGCGGCCGCGGTGATGCTGCCTTCGCTGTAGATGGCGTCGAAGACGACGAAGAGATTGAGGTCGATGCGGGAGAGCTGCATGGCGTCGATTCTGGCACGGAATGCACCCTATTGATACTGGCAAATCCAGAGAATTCATTTTTCTAATTATCTGGATTGCGGTAGAGTCCTCCCCAGTCGACGCAGACCGCGTCCGCCGGGGCCGGCAGCGGCTCCCGGGCTCTCATGCAGAGGTGGAGGAGACAACATGGAATTCGAGTACACCCCCAAGGTCAAGGAAATGCAGGCGCGCCTGCTGGCCTTCTTCGACAAGCACATCTATCCGAACGAGAAGCGCTTCTACGCGGAAATCCAGGCCAACCGCCAGGCCGGCAACGCCTGGGTCCCGACCAAGGTGATCGAGGAACTCAAGCCGCTGGCGCGCGAGGCGGGCCTGTGGAACCTGTTCCTGCCGCATTCCAAGCGCGCGCCGGAAGGCCTGTCGAACCTCGAATACGCGCCGCTGTGCGAGATCATGGGCCGGGTGCCCTGGTCGGCCGAGGTGTTCAACTGCGCCGCGCCGGACACCGGCAACATGGAAACGCTGGAGCGCTACGCCTCCGAGTCGCTCAAGGACCGCTGGCTGGAGCCGCTGCTGCGCGGCGAGATCCGCTCGGCCTTCCTGATGACCGAGCCGGCCGTGGCCTCGTCCGACGCCACCAACATCAGTTGCAGCATCGAGCGCAACGGCGACGAATACGTGATCAACGGCACCAAGTGGTGGTCGTCGGGCGCGGGCGACCCGCGCTGCCAGGTCTACATCGTGATGGGCAAGACCAACCCGGACGCCGGGCGCCATGAGCAGCAGTCGATGATCGTGGTGCCGGCCGACACCCCGGGCATCACCATCAAGCGCTTCCTGCCGGTGTTCGGCTACGACGACGCGCCGCACGGCCACATGGAGATCGAGCTGGAGAACGTGCGCGTGCCGGCGGCCAACATCCTGCTCGGCGAAGGGCGCGGCTTCGAGATCGCCCAGGGCCGCCTCGGCCCGGGCCGCATCCACCACTGCATGCGCAGCATCGGCGTGGCCGAGCGCGCGCTCGAACTGCTGTGCCAGCGCGCGCTCAAGCGCGTGGCCTTCGGCAAGCCGGTGGCGGCGCAGGGCGTGACGCGCGAGCGCATCGCCGAGGCCCGCTGCGACATCGAGATGGCGCGCCTGCTCACGCTCAAGGCCGCCTACATGATGGACACCGTGGGCAACAAGGTGGCCAAGGCCGAGATCGCCATGATCAAGGTGGTGGCACCGAACATGGCCCTGAAGGTGATCGACTGGGCCATCCAGGTGCACGGCGCGGCCGGCGTCTCCGACGACTTCCCGCTGGCCTCGTGGTGGGCGCACCAGCGCACGCTGCGCCTGGCCGACGGCCCGGACGAGGTGCACCGCAATGCCATCGCCAAGCTGGAGCTGGCCAAGCACATGAACATCAACCCGGACGACATCTCCATGCCGGTCACGCGCGGCTTCTGAGCCCGCCGCCGCCGCGGCGGGGATGCATCCCCTGCCGCCGGAATGGAAACGCGCAGCCTCGTCTGCGCGTTTTTTTCTTCTGTGCTTAAATCGCGCGGTTCGCCACCTCGGCGTTGAGGTGGCGGCCCAACCTCCACGCGATCGCAGCAGGCACGGCGATCGCAGCGATCCTTCCCAGGAGCCCCTCCCCGATGATCGACGCCTATTCCTGGCCCACGCCCAACGGCCACAAGATCCACATCATGCTCGAGGAGTGCGGCCTCGAGTACAAGGTCCATGCCGTCAACATCGGCGCCGGCGACCAGTTCGAACCCGATTTCCTCAAGATCAGCCCGAACAACAAGATCCCCGCCATCGTCGACAGCGACGGCCCGGACGGCCAGCCCATCTCGCTGTTCGAGTCCGGCGCGATCCTGCTCTACCTCGCCGGCAAGACCGGCAAGTTCCTGCCCGAGGACGTGCGCGGCAAGTACGAGGCGCTGCAATGGCTGATGTTCCAGATGGGCGGCGTGGGCCCGATGCTGGGCCAGGCCCATCACTTCCGCATGTACGCGCCGGAAAAGATCGAGTACGCCATCAACCGCTACACCAACGAGGCGCGCCGCCTGTACGGCGTGATCGACAAGCGCCTGTCGGCGCATCCGTGGCTGGCCGGCGACATGTACACGGTGGCGGACATCGCCACCTTCCCGTGGCTGCGCAGCTGGCAGAACCAGGGCGTGGAGCTGGACGACTACCCGCACCTGAAGCGCTGGTTCAACGAGATCGCCGAGCGCCCCGCGGTCAAGCGCGGCGTGGAGGTGCTGGCCGGCGCGCGCAAGCCCATCCGCGACGACAAGGAACGGGAAGTCCTGTTCGGCGCCACGCAGTACCAGCGCCGCTGAAGCCCGCGGCGTCATTGCGCGCGCCGGCGGCTCAGTGCAGCGAGACCGCCTGCGCCGCGCCGCCCCCTGCGCCCGCCACGCCCGCCACGCCCGCGCAGGCCGGCTCGCGCCGCGGCGCCTGCAGGCAGCACAGCAGGCTGGCCACGGGATCGAGGGCGTCGATGCGGTAGCCCTCCTCCGGGTCCGGCGCGAACACCATGCCGGGCTGCAGGTACGCCACCTGGCGCTCCACATGCGGCCACGGCGAATGCCATTGCAGACGCAGCGTGCCTTCGTGGCACGCGGCCCAGTTCAGGCCGCCGGCGCGCAGCCGCTCGGCCCAGGCCGGCTCGCCCTCGGCGATCGTCACGAAGGCCGCGTTCAGGCGCGGCGGCGCATGCCCGCTGGCCGGCCCCGCCTGCGCATCGCCAGCCCCGCCCTGCATGCGCCAGCGCTCCGCCTGGCCCGCCGCGAACGCATCGAAGCTGCTGGTCAGCCCGGCGCCCACCAGCCCCACCGCCTGCGGGTCCAGCACCGCGCGCACCAGCACGCTGTCCTGCAGCGCCGCCAGCCGCAGGCGCTCGCCCTGGCGGATCGCATAGACGCTGCCGGCCGACAGCAGCACCGGCGCGCAGCCGGCCGGCGTCACCTTGACCGCGCCGCACAGGCAGGCCCACCACTCCGCCCGCGCGGCGGCGATGCCGGGCTGCATCGCGCCCTGCCGCAGGAAAACGTAGTCGCCGCTGCTGCCCAGGCCCGCGGCTTCCGGCACCACCCTGACCTGCAGGCCGACGCGCAGCGCCGAAGCCGCCGCGCCGGCCACGATTTCGCCGCGCATCTGCGCGTCGAACAAGGAAAACACACGCATGTCACCTCCTTTCCGCTGGATGGATGCCAGATGGACAAATGCCGCGCCTGCCCGGGGAGCGGGACCGCGTGGCCGCGCCCGGCCCTGCCGGCGTTCCCCGCGGGCCGTGCCGCCTCCGTATCAATCGGACAAGTTCCGGCGCGCCGGCCGCGGGCATCATGGCGATGCCGGACCGGGCACGCACCGCCGGCACTCCTGCCCGGGCGCGCCCCGCCGGAGAGCCGGCACGCGGCGGAACGCCGCGCTCCGGCCTATTACATTCCTTTAACAATTAGCCGCACTTGACGGACTTTTCCTAGCAGATTGCGGTATCTTTCCTGCCGTTCGCATCTGACACTCATAGTGAGACCTACTATAAGGCGTCGATACAAAGAGGTCAAACCCTTAACCTCGCTTCGTCCTTCTCCACGAATCGAGCCATGATCGGTGATCCTCTCAAGCTCTTCGGGCTGCACCTGGCGGAACTTCGCAGGCAGCGCGGCTGGTCGCAGGAAAAACTCGCGCTGGAAAGCGGCATGGCGCGTTCCTACCTCAGCGGCATCGAGCGCGGCGTGCGCAATGTCTCCCTCATCAACATCTGCGCGCTGTCCGGCACGCTCGGCGTCAACCCGGCCGAGATGCTGAACTTCGGCAGCGGCAAGGGCGACGGCGGCGCGCTGGTGCTCGAGCAGCGCTGCGCGGAGTTCAACATCACGCCGGCCCAGCGCGTGACCGTGCGCCACATGGCGCTGATGAACGACACCGAGCAGGATGCCATCGCCTCGGTGGCGCGCGTGATCGCGGCGCGGGCGCAGCAGCAGATGTGATGCGGCGGCGCGCCGGCCCAGCCGGCGCCCGCCCCGATGCCCGTCAGGCCGCCAGCAGCTCGGCGAAGCGCGCCGCGTCGAGGTTGGCCCCGCACAGCACCAGCGCCACCTTGCGGCCTTCGAGCCGCTCGCGCAGCGGTCCCAGCAGGGCCGCGGTGGAAACCGCGGTGGCCGGCTCGGTCGCCAGCTTCATGTCGCGGTAGAGCATGCGCATGGCCTCGCGGATGGCCTCGTCCGAGACCCGCACCATGTCGTCGACGAAACGGCTGCACACGCCGAAGCTGTAGTCCATCGCATAAGGCGCGCCGAGGCTGTCGGCGATGGTGTCCACGCGCTCCAGCACCTGCGGGCGCCCCGCCTCGAAGCTGCGCGTCATGGCGTCGGCGCCGGCCGGCTCCGCGCCATAGACCTTGCAGGCCGGGTTGATCTGCTTGACCGCCGCGGCGATGCCCGCGCACAGGCCGCCGCCGCCCACCGGCACCACCACCGCCTCCAGCCCCGCCACCTGGCGCATCAGCTCCAGCCCCACCGTGCCCGTGCCCTGCGCGATCAGCGGGCCGTCGAACGGATGGACCACCGTGCGGCCTTCCTGCGCCGCCAGTTGCTGCGCGTGCGCGAAGGCGGCATGCACGTCGGGCAGCAGCAGCACCTGCGCGCCCCACTCGCGGCACGCCGCCACGCGCGCCGGGCTGGCGCCGGCCGGCATCACCAGCTTGGCGTCCACGCCCGCCACCCGGGCGGCATAGGCCACCGCCATCGCGTGGTTGCCGGCGCTCGCCGCCACCACGCCGCGCCGGCGCGCGCCGGCATCGAGCCGCGCCATGCTGTTGAGCGCGCCGCGCAGCTTGAAGGTGCCGGTGATCTGGAACAGCTCCATCTTGAGCCACACTTCGGTGGCCGGGTCGAGCTGCCGCACGGCGCCGGTCTGCCAGCGCCACACGGGGGTTTCCAGCACGTTGCCGCGCAGGCGCTGCGCCGCGTCCTGGATCTCGGCCAGGACGGGATAGCTGGCGTGCGCGCGCAGCTCGGGAAGGTCGGACATCGGGATTCTCCATCGGATCGGAAGTCGCGCGCAGGCCGGGCGGCGTGCGCGCTCAAACGGACCACGGGCCACCGAGCACCAGCCAAAGCCGCAGCTCAGCGACCCCGGATAATTCGAATGATGGAGAAAGCGGAAGAGGAGAAGACGGCGGCAGGCACCGGGCATGCCCGCGCTGCGCCCATGCGTGCGGCGGCGTCACCGGAATCGGTGGCGTGGCACGGCAAGGAAGGGGCGAAGACGGCAGCGGGCATAGGCTGCAAAGTATGCCACAAGCGGCCGGCGGCGCAAATGCCGCCGGCGCGCGGCAAGCCTACACCGCCAGCAGGCCCTGGCGCTCGATGAACGCGATCACCTGCTCCAGCCCCTGCCCCGACTTCACGCTGCCCATCACGAACGGGCGCGCGCCGCGCATCTTGCGCGCGTCGCTCTCCATCACGTCGAGGTTGGCCCCGACGTAGGGCGCGAGGTCGGTCTTGTTGATCACCAGCAGGTCTGACTTGGTGATGCCGGGCCCGCCCTTGCGCGGGATCTTCTCGCCGCCGGCCACGTCGATCACGTAGATGGTCAGGTCCGACAATTCCGGGCTGAAGGTGGCCGCGAGATTGTCGCCGCCCGATTCGATGAAGACGATGTCGGCGTCGGGAAACTTCGCCAGCATGCGGTCGACCGCCTCGAGGTTGATCGAGGCGTCCTCGCGGATCGCGGTGTGCGGGCAGCCGCCGGTCTCCACGCCCATGATGCGCTCGGCCGGCAGCGCGCCCGAGATGGTCAGCAGGCGCTGGTCTTCCTTGGTGTAGATGTCGTTGGTGATGGCCACCAGGTCATAGCGCTCGCGCATGGCCTTGCACAGCATCTCCAGCAAGGTGGTCTTGCCGGAACCGACGGGGCCGCCCACGCCGACGCGCAGCGGGGGATTCTTCTTGGTACGGGCCTGGGTCATGATCGGGAATCGTATCTCGGTGAAGATGGGCCGCTCAGGAACGGAACAGCCGGGAATACTGGGTTTCGTGGCGGGCCGACAGCAGGCCCAGCATCGGCGAGAAGGTCGACAGCTCGGGCGGCTCGGCGTCGGCGCGGCGCGCCGCCTCGCCGACCGTCTCCGCCACCGCCGCGTGCAGCCGCCGCAGGATGTGCTGGCCGGCCACCTGCCCGAGCGGCACCGCCTTGAGCGCCGCGGCCACCTGGTTCTCGGCCCAGCTGAAGCAATAGGCCGCCAACCCGTCGCGCTCGTCCACGCCGAGCGCCGCGCACGCCGCGGCGAAGGCCGTCGGCAGGCACACCGGCGACAGCGCCGCGAGCTGCGCGCGCAGCGCACTGTCGCCCCACTCCATCTGCGCGACCAGCCGCGCCAGCGACCAGCCCATCTGCCCGGTCTCCAGCCGCAACTCCGCGCTCTCGCGCGTGGCGAGGAACCAGTCGTTCCACTGCGCCATGCCGCCGGCATCGCCCGCGCGCCAGGCGCGGAACAGCAGCAGCCACACCGGCGCCTCGCACTGCGCCTGCACGTCGAGCAGGTTGCTGCGCACCCACTGCTCGGCGCTGTCGGCATCGCGCACCAGACCGCAGTCGATGGCCGCCTCCAGGCCCTGCGAATAGCTGAAACCGCCGATCGGCAGCGCGGGCGAGGCCAGGTGCAGGAGGGAGAGCAGTTGGGAGAGCTGGGTCATGGGTGAATCGCCGGCGCGCTACGTGCCGGGCGACCGCTCAATGCTTGTGCCCGCAATGCTCGTCATGCACGTGATGCTCATGATCGTGCGAGTGGCCATGCGAATGCCCATGATCGTGATCGTGATCGTGCCCATGATGCTCGTGGAACACCGCCTGCGCCGCCGCATAGTCCTCGGCGAAGGTGGCATCGTGGCCATGCTTGTGGCCGCCGCCATAGGCGCCCGCTTCCGGCTCGAACGGCAGTTCGGCGCGCTCGGCGCGCACGCCCAGGCGCGCGAGCATGTCGGCCAGCACGGGGTCGTATTCGAGGCGCAGGTAGTCGCGCCCGACTTCCACCGGCGTGTGGCGGTTGCCGAGGTGGTAGGCGGCGCGCATCAGCGCCTGCGGGTCGGCCGCGCCGACCTGCAGCACCGACTCCGCCGCGGCCTGCACCTCGACGAACACGCCGCCTTCCGTGACCAGCAGGTCGCCGCCGCGCAGCACGGTGCCGCGCGGCAGGAACAGGGCGACTTCCTCGCCGTTGTCGAGCGTGGCGCGCAGGCGGCTCTTGCTGCGTTCGGCGAAGGGCAGCACCAGCTTGGGCGCGCGGCGCACCAGCACGGCGGCGATGCCGTGCGGGGCGCTCAGGTGTTTGTCGATCTTCTGCAAGGCGGGCTCGAAACGGAAACTCAGAACAGGAAATAGCGCTGCGCCATCGGCAGCACGGTGGCCGGCTCGCACATCAGCAACTGGCCGTCGGCGACAACCTGGTAGGTCTCGGGATCGACCGTGACGTGCGGCTGCCAGTCATTGTGCACCATGTCGCGCTTGCCCACGGTGCGCGTGCCGCGCACCGCCGAGAGCGTTTTCTCCAGCCCGTAGCGCGCGCCCACGCCGGCGGCCAGCGCGGCCTGCGAGACGAAGGTCAGCGACGACTTGTGCAGCGCGCGCCCGGCCGCGGCGAACATCGGGCGGTAGTGCACCGGCTGCGGCGTGGGGATCGACGCGTTGGGGTCGCCCATCGCCGCCGCCGCGATCATGCCGCCCTTGAGGATCAGGCTCGGCTTGACGCCGAAGAAGGCCGGCTTCCACAGCACCAGGTCGGCCCACTTGCCGACCTCGACCGAGCCCACTTCGTGGGCGATGCCGTGCGTGAGCGCGGGGTTGATGGTGTACTTGGCGATGTAGCGCTTGACGCGGAAGTTGTCATGCCCGCCGCGCGCGTCGTTGGGGTCGCCGGGCAGCTTGCCGCGCTGCGCGGCCATCTTGTGCGCGGTCTGCCAGGTGCGGATGATGACCTCGCCCACGCGCCCCATCGCCTGCGAGTCGCTGGAGATCATCGAGAACGCGCCGAGGTCGTGCAGGATGTCCTCGGCGGCGATGGTCTCGCGGCGGATGCGGCTCTCGGCGAACGCGATGTCCTCGGCGATGGACGGATCGAGGTGGTGGCACACCATCAGCATGTCGAGGTGCTCGTCGAGCGTGTTGACCGTGTAGGGCCGCGTCGGGTTGGTCGACGACGGCAGCACGTTGGCCTCGCCGCACACCTTGATGATGTCGGGCGCGTGGCCGCCGCCGGCGCCTTCGGTGTGGTACGTATGGATGGTGCGGCCCTTGAACGCCGCCACCGTGGCCTCGACGAAGCCGGCCTCGTTGAGCGTGTCGGTGTGGATCGCGACCTGGGTGTCGGTGGCATCGGCCACGCCCAGGCAGGTGTCGATGGCCGCCGGCGTGGTGCCCCAGTCCTCGTGCAGCTTGAGGCCGATGGCGCCGGCCTCGACCTGCTCGGTGAGCGGCCCCGGCTGGCTGGCGTTGCCCTTGCCGAGCAGGCCGATGTTCATCGGGTACGCCTCCACCGCCTGCAGCATGCGCTCCATGAACCACGGCCCCGGCGTCACCGTGGTGGCGAAGGTGCCGGTGGCCGGCCCGGTGCCGCCGCCGATCATGGTGGTGACGCCGCTCATCAGCGCTTCCTCGATCTGCTGCGGGCAGATGAAGTGGATGTGGCTGTCGATGCCGCCGGCGGTGACGATCATGCCCTCGCCCGCGATCACCTCGGTGCCGGGCCCGACCACGATGGTCACGCCGGGCTGGATGTCCGGGTTGCCGGCCTTGCCGATGGATGCGATGCGCCCGTCCTTGAGGCCGATGTCGGCCTTGACGATGCCCCAGTGGTCGACGATCAGCGCGTTGGTGATGACGGTGTCGACGCAATCCTTCGCCATGCGCTGGCTCTGGCCCATGCCGTCGCGGATCACCTTGCCGCCGCCGAACTTCACTTCCTCGCCGTAGATGGTGAAGTCCTTCTCGACTTCGATCACCAGCCCGGTGTCGGCCAGCCGCAGGCGGTCGCCGGTGGTGGGGCCGAACATCTCGGCATAGGCCTGCCTGGAGATTTTCACGCTCATCACAGCGCTCCCATGATCTTGGCGTTGAAGCCGTAGACGATGCGCGCGCCGGCCAGCGCCACCAGCTCGACCGTGCGGCTCTGGCCCGGCTCGAAACGCACCGCGGTGCCGGCGGCGATGTTCAGGCGGAAGCCGCGCGCGGCCTCGCGGTCAAAGTCGAGCGCGGCATTGGTCTCGTAGAAATGGAAGTGCGAGCCAACCTGCACCGGCCGGTCGCCGGTGTTGGCCACCGTCACGCTGACCGTCTGGCGGCCCGCGTTGAGTTCGATCTCGCCCTCGGCGGGCATCAGTTCACCGGGAATCATGTCGGGTTCCTTGTCGACGTTTCCAACGCGATGCGAAAGCGGCGCCGGGCCGCATCGAGCCACATCAGGCCACCATCAGGCCGACGCCGTACAGCGCCACGCCCGCGCCGGCCACGCGCGCCAGCCAGCCGGCGTGGCGGCGCAGCGCCTGGCCCAGGCCGATGCCGCTCAGGTGCAGCATCATGGTCGCCACGGTGAAGCCACCCACGTAGGCGGCCGCGGCCGGCAGCGCGCCCGCCGCGGTGGGCAGCTCGGCGCCGTGCGCGTAGCCGTGGAACACGGCGAAGCCGCCGACGATGGCCATGCCGGCCCACGCCGGCAGCCTGGCGCGCAGCGCCACCAGCAGGCCGATCACCAGCAGCGAGGCGGCGATCATCGGCTCCACCAGCGGCAGCCCCGCCCCCGCCAGCCCGAGCGCGGCGCCGGCCAGCATCAGCGCGACGAACACGAACGGCATGCGCAGCGCCTCGCGCGGCGAGCGCGCGCCCAGCGCGCTCCACACGCCCACGCCGGTCATCGCCAGCAGGTGGTCCATGCCGGTGAACGGATGCAGCAGGCCGGCCCACAGGCTGGCGCCGACGGTGGCCGCATCGTGGCCGGGATGGGCGATGGCGGCGGCGCTGGCCAGCGCCAGGGAGGCGCCGACGATGGCGCGCGCGCGGGTGGAACGGTTCATGTCTTGATGCCTCGTGTTTTCTTGTTGGACAGGATGCGGCGTGGCTCGCCTCAGACGATCGGGTGATGCACCGTGACCAGCTTGGTGCCGTCCGGGAAGGTGGCTTCGACCTGGATCTCGGGGATCAGCTCGGCCACGCCGTCCATCACGTCCTCGCGCGTCAGCACGGTGGTGCCTTCGTGCATCAGCTCGGCCACGGTGCGGCCGTCGCGCGCGCCTTCCATGATGGCGGCGGTGATGAGCGCCACCGCTTCCGGGTAGTTGAGCTTGAGCCCGCGCGCGCGGCGGCGCTCGGCCAGCAGCGCGGCGGTGAAGATCAGCAGCTTGTCTTTCTCTCGCGGAGTCAGTTCCATCTCGGCATTCCCGTTGTTTCGTTGTTGTCCGTGCCGGCGCCGCGCCGGACCCTCATGTCGCCCACAGGCGCAGCGGCCGCGCCGGCACGCCGTGGATGGGCTCGCGCAGCGCGCTCCACGCCCGCACCATCAGCGCGCGCACGTCTTCCATGCGCGCGCCCAGCACGCGCAGCAGCAGCATGGCGTGGCCGTCCTGCTCGAGGCGCGTCACGCCGGCGCGCAGGTCGGCGCGGTACGGCAGCGTTTCCGCCAGCGCCTCGGCCAGCGCCGGCGTGGCGCCCTCGCCCACCGCCCACAGCGTGGCCATGACGTTGAGCCCGTCCAGCCCGGCCGGCGCGCGGCGCAGCGCCGAGCCGGCGTCGAGCCGCGCGCTTTCGAGCCACAGCGCGCGCCGGCTGCCCGCCAGCGCGATGCGCGTGTCCATGCGCAGCGTGCCGCGCGCCCAGGTCTCGCCGCTGGCCTGGCGCCCCAGCACCACGGCATCCCAGCCGATCGCGCTGGCGCCGGGCGCCAGCGTCAGCGTGGTGGACAGGCACGCATGCGCGTCGTCGAACACGATGTTCTCCTGCGGCAGCCAGTCCAGCCGCGCGCCCGCATCCAGTTCTAGCGTGACGCGCTGCGCCGCCGCGCGGCCGAGCGACTTGTACCACTTGGTCGCGCCCGGCGTGGCGATCACGGCATGCGCGCCGGCACCCGCCGCCAGGCCGATCTCCAGGCTGTCGCCGCCGGCGATGCCGGCGGGCGGATGCAGGATCACCGCGTGGCAGATGCCGCCTTCGGGATAGAGCGGCTTCTGCACCAGCAGCGGGCCGCGGTGGCGCCGCTCGACCAGCGCGGTGCGTTCGCCGCGCGCGGCGAACGCCAGGCGCAGGCTGGCCTCCCATGCGGGCGGCACGGCAACGGTCGAAGGAAAATCCGGATGACGCATGGGAACCTGGAAAGCGGGCGCCGGCGGCGCGGCGCGCGTGATGCGGGCATCATAGCGCGCGGCCCGGCCGGCTGGAAGTGGTATCGCGGTGGCGCAGCGCGCAGCTTGCCGCCCGCCTCACACCGCGATCAGCTCCCGCACCCCGTCCTCTTCCATGCGCGCGCCCTCGCCCTTCGCCACCACCTCGCCGCGGCTCATCACCACGTAGTGGTCGGCCAGGTGGCGCGCGAACTCGTAGTACTGCTCCACCAGCAGCACGGTCATGCCGAACTCGTCCACCAGCAGCCGCAGCGCGCGGCCGATGTCCTGGATGATGGACGGCTGGATGCCTTCGGTGGGCTCGTCCAGGATCAGCAGTTCCGGCTCGCTCATCAGCGCGCGGCCGATCGCCAGTTGCTGCTGCTGCCCGCCGGAAAGGTCGCCACCGCGGCGCGCGCGCATGCTGCGCAGCACCGGGAACAGCTGGTAGATGCGGTCGGGCACGCCGCTCGGGCGCTTGAGGCTGGCCGCGCCGATCAGCAGGTTCTCTTCCACGGTCAGGCGCGGGAAGATCTCGCGGCCCTGCGGCACGTAGGCCAGCCCGGCGGCCACGCGCTCGTAGGGCGGCTTCTTCTCCAGCGCGTGCCCGGCCCAGCTGATGCTGCCGCTCTTGGTCGGCACCACGCCCATCAGGCATTTGAGCAGCGTGCTCTTGCCCACGCCGTTGCGGCCCAGCAGCGTGGTCAGCTTGCCCTGCGGCACCTCGAAGCTGACGTTGCGCAGGATGTGGCTGCCGCCGTAGAACTGGTTCAGTGCGTTGACCTGCAGCATGGTTATCTTCCCAGGTAGGATTCGATCACGCGCTCGTCGCGCTTGACCGCGTCGAGCGTGCCTTCGGCCAGCAGGCTGCCCTCGGCCAGCACGGTCACGGTGCCGGCGTCGCCCGCCAGCGCGGCGACGAACTCCATGTCGTGCTCCACCACCATCATCGAGCAGGTGCCGCGCAGGCTGTTGAGCAGCGCGGCGAGCTGCATGGTTTCCTCGTCGGTCATGCCGGCCACCGGCTCGTCGAGCAGCAGCAGCTGCGGCTGCTGCATCAGCAGCATGCCGATCTCCAGGCGCTGCTTCTGCCCGTGCGAGAGCAGCCCCGCGGGGCGGTAGGCCTCGTCCTCGAGCCCGGTCAGCGCCAGCGTTTCCTCGATGCGGCGATGGCCTTCGGCGCCCAGCCGCGCGCGCAGCGACGACCACCAGCGCTTGTCGGCCTTCATGGCCAGCTCCAGGTTCTCCCACACCTCGTGCTGCTCGAACACGGTGGGCTTCTGGAACTTGCGGCCGATGCCGGTCTGCGCGATCTTCGGCTCGGTCATGCGCATCAGGTCGATGCTCTGGCCGAGGAACACGCGCCCGCTCACGTTGGCGTTGCGCGGCCCGGTCTTGCCGGTGATCACGTCCATCATGGTGGTCTTGCCGGCGCCGTTGGGGCCGATCACGCAGCGCAGCTCGCCGTGGTCGATCGACAGCGACAGGTTGTTGAGCGCGCGGAAGCCGTCGAACTGCACGGTGACGTCTTCCAGGTAGAGGATGGGCCCGTGCGAGACATCGATGACGCCCGGCTCCAGCACGCGGCCGAGGCCGGTGGCGTCGCCGCTTTCCGCCTGTTGGTTTCCGAGTGCCGCGTTCATGCGTCGCCTCCGCTGCGGGTGGCGCCGGCCGGCGCCGCCTCGCTTGCATTCGATGGGGTGACGACGGGCGAGGCGCCCGCCGGGGCCGCGCCCTGCGCGGGCTGGCGCCGCGCCGGCTCGCCGCGCAGCCGCTTGAGCAGGCCGATCACGCCGTCCGGCAGGTACAGCGTGACCAGCACGAACATGGCGCCGAGCAGGAACAGCCAGTATTCGGCGAAGTACGCCGTGAACATGGTCTTGGCGCCGTTGACGAGGAAGGCGCCGATGACCGGTCCGATCAGCGTGCCGCGCCCGCCCACGGCCACCCACACCGCCATCTCGATGGAATTGGCCGGCGACATCTCGCCCGGGTTGATGATGCCTACCTGCGGCACGTAGAGCGCGCCGGCGATGCCGCACAGCACCGCCGAGAAGGTCCACACGAACAGCTTGTAGCCGAGCGGGTTGTAGCCCGAGAACATCACGCGCATCTCGGCGTCGCGCACCGCCGTGACCACGCGGCCGAGCTTGGAGGTGACGATGTAGCGGCAGGCGATGAAGCCGGCCAGCAGCGCGGCGAAGGTCAGCACGAACAGCGCGGTGCGCGTGTGCGGCGCGGCCACCGCGAAGCCGGCGATGCGCTTGAAGTCGGTGAAGCCGTTGTTGCCGCCGAAGCCGGTCTCGTTGCGGAAGAACAGCAGCATGGCGGCATAGGTCATGGCCTGCGTGATGATCGACAGGTACACGCCCTTGATGCGCGAGCGGAACGCGAAGAAGCCGAACAGCCACGCCAGCACGCCCGGCACCAGCACCACCAGCAGCAGCGCGTAGCCGAGGTGCCCGGTGCCGTGCCAGAACCACGGCAGCTCCTTCCAGTCGAGGAACACCATGAAGTCGGGCAGGTCGCTCTTGTACACGCCCTCGCGCCCGATCGAGCGCATCAGGTACATGCCCATCGCGTAGCCGCCGAGCGCGAAGAACAGGCCGTGGCCGAGGCTGAGGATGCCGCAGTAGCCCCACACCAGGTCCAGCGCGATGGCGGCCAGCGCGAAGCACATGATCTTGCCGACCAGCGTAAGCACGTAAGCCGACACGTGCAGCGGATGGCCCTCTGGCAGCAGCAGCGCGCACACCGGCACGCCCACCGCGGCGATCAGCGCCAGCACCACCAGCGCCGACCAGCCGCGCCGCGTGAACAGCGGCTGGCGCGCCGGCACGGCCAGCCGGAAACCCGTTGCGGATGGATTGCTTGTCGATGTCTGCATCATGCCTCCGCGCTGCGCCCCTTGAGCGCGAACAGTCCCTGCGGGCGCTTCTGGATGAAGAGCACGATCAGCACCAGGACGAAGATCTTGGCCAGCACCGCGCCGTAGAACGGCTCGATGAACTTGTTGACGAGGCCCAGGCCGAAGGCGCCGATGATGGTGCCGGCCAGCTGGCCCACGCCGCCCAGCACCACCACCATGAAGGAGTCGATGATGTAGGCTTGGCCGAGGTCGGGCCCGACATTGCCGATCTGCGACAGCGCGCAGCCGCCCAGCCCGGCGATGCCCGCGCCGAACGCGAACGCGTAGCTGTCCACCTTCCACGTGCGCACGCCCACGCAGGCCGCCATGGTGCGGTTCTGCGTGGTGGCGCGCACGAACAGGCCGAGCCGCGTGCGGTTGAGCACGCCCCACGCCACCGCCACCACGGCCAGCGCGAACACGATGATGACCATGCGGTTGTAGGGCAGCACCAGCCCCGGCAGCCATTCGATGCCGCCGCTCATCCAAGACGGGTTGGCCACTTCCACGTTCTGCGCGCCGAACAGCGTGCGGACCGCCTGCATCAGCAGCAGGCTCACGCCGAAGGTGGCCAGCAGGGTTTCCAGCGGGCGCCCGTACAGATGGCGCAGCACCAGCCGCTCGAGTACGAAGCCGACGATGGCCGAGGCCAGGAACGAGGCCGGCAGCGCCGCCAGCAGATACCAGTCGAAGGCGCCGGCGAAGTGCGCGCGGAACACGCCCTGCACCATGTAGGTGGCATAGGCGCCGATCATGAGGAATTCGCCGTGCGCCATGTTGATGACGCCGATCAGGCCGTAGGTGATGGCCAGCCCGAGTGCGGCCAGCAGCAGCACGCTGCCCAGGCTCAGCCCGGCGAACAGGTTGCCGATCAGCTCGGCGCGGCGCTGGTCGCCGCGCAGCGCGTCGAGCGCCTGCTGGGCGGCGCCGCGCAGCTCGGCGTCGGGCTCGCGGTAGTTGCCGGCGGCGTCCTTCTCCACCAGCGGCTGGAGCTTCTGCCGGCTTTGCGGGTTGCTGTCGCGGCCGAGGATGCGGACCGCCTCGAGGCGGTCGTCGCGGCTGCCTTCGGCCAGCACGATGTTGGCCCAGATCACGTCGAGCTTGGCGCGCAGGCCGGCGTCGGCCTCGGCCTTGCGCGCGGCTTCCACGGTCTCGCGCGAGGCGCTGCCGGGCTGGTCCAGCAGCGTGTCGACGGCCTGCGCGCGCACCGTGGCGTCGGGCGACTGCAGCAGCATGCTGCTGGCGGCGCTGTCCACCAGCGCGCGCAGGCTGTTGTTGAGCGTGAGCGATTCGAGCTCGTCAGCCTTCACGGCCACGGGCTTGCCGGTGATCGCGTCGAGGGTCTTGTCGCCGTCCTGGCGCACCATGCCGACCGACGGCGCGTATTGCAGCGCGTCGTCCTGCAGCGCCTTGAGGATGGGGCCGGCCTGTTCCGGCGGCGCCTTGGCCAGCGCGGTCAGCGCGGCGGTCTTGGCGTCGAAGTCGTCCTCGGCCAGCGGCTTGAGGTCGGCCTGCGTGAGCGGCGCGGCCCACAGCGGCGCCGCGGCCAGCAGCAGCGCGGCCAGCATGGCGCGCAGCCAGGGCAAGGCGGAAAGGGAAAAGGATCGGTGCATAGGGCTGGCGGAGTCCTGGTTGCGCGCTTCGGGTCGCGTCTCTTGTACTTGGGGGCGCAGCGATGCGGGCGGCTTCCGCCCGGCGGACAGGGCGGAAGAAAGGGCCGGCCTTCAGACCGGCTGGCCTTCGGGCCTTCTGACGGTGCCGCGCGCGGCGGCGGCGCGGGCCGGCGCGGCGCGTTGCCGGCCCGCCCCTGCCCCGCGCCGCGGCCCGGCGGGAGAGGCAGCGCGCCTCGCGCCGGCATCGCGCGGCGGCTTGCGCCGCCGGCTTACATCACCTTGTCCGGCTTGCCTTCGTTGCCGGAGATGAACGGGCTCCACGGCTGCGCGCGGATCGGCTTCGGCGTCTTCCACACCACCGTGAACTGGCCGTCGCCCTTGACTTCGCCGATCATCACCGGCTTGTACAGGTGGTGGTTGTCGCCCATCGTCAGCGTGAAGCCGTCCGGGGCCTTGAAGGTCTGGCCGTACATGGCCGCGCGCACCTTGTCCGGATCGGTGCTGCCGGCCTTCTTCACGGCCTGCGCCCACATGTGGATGCCGACGTAGGTGGCTTCCATCGGGTCGTTGGTCACGCGCTTGTCGCCGCCCGGCAGGTTGTTGGCCTTGACCCACGCCGCCCATTCCTTCTTGAAGGCGTCGTTGGTCGGGTTCTTGACCGACATGAAGTAGTTCCACGCGGCCAGGTGGCCGACCAGCGGCTTGGTGTCGATGCCGCGCAGTTCTTCCTCGCCCACGGAGAAGGCCACCACCGGCACGTCCTTGGCCTTCAGGCCGGCGTTGCCGAGCTCCTTGTAGAACGGCACGTTGGAGTCGCCGTTGATGGTGGAGATCACCGCGGTCTTGCCGCCCTGCGAGAACTTCTTGATGTTGGCGACGATGGTCTGGTAGTCGCTGTGGCCGAACGGCGTGTAGACCTCTTCGATGTCCTTGTCCGCCACGCCCTTGCTCTTGAGGAAGGCGCGCAGGATCTTGTTGGTGGTGCGCGGGTAGACGTAGTCGGTGCCCAGCAGGAAGAAGCGCTTGGCGCCGCCGCCTTCCTTGCTCATCAGGTACTCGACCGCGGGGATGGCCTGCTGGTTGGGCGCCGCGCCGGTGTAGAAGACGTTCTTGGACATCTCCTCGCCTTCATACTGCACCGGGTAGAACAGCAGCGCGTTGAGTTCCTCGTAGACCGGCAGCACCGACTTGCGCGACACCGAGGTCCAGCAGCCGAAGGTCACGGCGACCTTGTCGTTGGTGACGAGCTGGCGCGCCTTCTCGGCGAACAGCGGCCAGTTGGAGGCCGGATCGACCACCACCGGCTCGAGCTTGCGGCCGAGCACGCCGCCGCTCTTGTTGATCTCGTCGATGGTCATCAGCGCCACGTCCTTGAGCGACGTTTCGGAAATGGCCATGGTGCCGGACAACGAATGCAGGACACCGACCTTGATCGGATCCTTGGACTGCGCCATCGCCAGCGGGCTGACCCCGGCCGTTGCGAAAAGCGCCGCGGCGGCTACCGCCGACAGCTTCAGCATGTCACGTCGTTTCATTGCAGCTCCCAGATTGTCTCGTGTTTGATAAGGAACAACGCACCCCAAGTAACGTATCTGCAACTAGCGTGCCATGAGCGCCGGGCGCCGCGGGGCGAGCCGTGGCGTGCTTCCGGTGGCGGGGGAAAGCCCTGCGCACCACGACTGTGCGCTATGTATGTGCACCAACTCTGTGCGCGGCGGCGGCCAGACTCAGATTGGGGCATGCGCGGCCGCGCGCGCCGGCTGGACTGCCGCGCCGTGGTGCGCGGCGGCCGTTCCGCGGATGCGAATGGCGGTGGGGAACCAGGGGGAATGAACGGCGCAACCGGCGACGGGACTGGCGCGGCGGCTTCGTGGTGCGGGGAGGGGTCGATGCGAACCGCCGCGGCGTGGGCGGCGGCGCGCGTCGGCGAGAAATACGCGCCGGGCGCGGCAGGCGCGCCCGGCCATGCGGTGCTGTGGGTGCTATGCGTCGGTGCCGCGAGCCGGCGCTACGAGTAGCGGCGCGTGATCGACTCCGCCACGCACACGGGCCGCTCGCTGCCTTCACGCTCCACCGTGACTTCCCAGATCGACTGGGCGCCGACCAGCGCGGGCGCGTTGGGCAGCGGCTCGAGGCGCTCCACCGAGAGCAGCTTCACGCGCGCGCGCAGGCGGCTGCCGACCGGCACCGGCGCGGTGAAGCGCACGCGGTTCAGGCCGTAGTTCACGCCCATCTTCACGCCGGGCATGTCGAGCGCGTTGTGCAGGAACGCGGGCAGCAGCGACAGCGTGAGGAAGCCGTGCGCCACCGGGCCGCCGAACGGCGACTCGCGGCGCGCGCGCTCCACGTCGACGTGGATCCATTGATGATCGCCGGTGGCTTCGGCGAACTGGTTGACCTGGTGCTGGGTGACTTCGATCCAGTCGCTGACGGCCACTTCCTGGCCTTGCAGGCTTTCCAGTTCTTCGAGCGAAGCGATGGTACGCATGGTGTCTCCTTGTTGTTGTCGCGGGGGTGGCGAAGATGGCGAAAGCGGCGCGGGCCGGCGCCGCCAGATGATGCCTTGATGCAGGCGGGCTGGCAACGGCCTCAGGCCGGGCGGCGGCCGTACATGCCCATGCCCTTGACCGTGCAGACCAGCTCGCCGCGCTGGTTGGTGGCTTCCCACTGGGTGTGGATCACGCCGCGGTCCGGCTTGGAGGTGGACGCGCGCGCGTCGAGCACCACCAGCGACACGCTCAGCGTGTCGCCGGCGTAGACCGGCTTGAGCCAGCGGATCTCGTCCACGCCGGGCGAGCCCATGCTGGCCGACTTGGAGGTCATGTTGTCCACCAGCAGCCGCATCATGATCGAGCAGGTCATCCAGCCGCTCGAGATCAGGCCCTTGTAGATGCTGTTCTGCGCCGCGTCCTTGTCGACGTGGAAGGGCTGCGGATCGTACTGGCGCGCGAAGGCGAGGATCTCCTCCTCGGTCACGAGGTGCGAGCCGAGGTCGCGCTTGCTGCCGACGGTGAAGTCTTCGAAATACAGGGAAGGCATGGATGCTCCTTTTCCTTCTGTGGCGTGTGGCGGGTGGCATGTGGCGCGGCGGTGGCCGCGGCATGAAAAAAAACCGCGCCCGGACTGCGGCGCGGTTTCTGTCACGTTCCCGGATCAGGCGGTTTCCAGGAAACCGGGCTGCGCCGCGAAGCGGCCCAGGTGGTGGTCGACGTCGCCGAAGGTGGTGTTGATCAGCGTCAGCCGCTTGAACATGTGCGCGGCCGGCAGTTCGTCGGTCACGCCCATGCCGCCGTGGATCTGCACCGCTTCCTGCCCGACCGAGCGGGCCGCCTGCCCCACGCGCGCCTTGGCGGCGGAGGCCAGGCGGCGGCGCTCGGCGGGGCTGGCCTCGTCGAAGCGGGCGGCGGCCAGCAGCGTGATCGAGCGCGACTGCTCGGCGTGGATGAACATCTCCACCATGCGGTGCTGCAGCGCCTGGAAACGCGCGATGGGCTGGCCGAACTGCTGGCGCGTCTTGGCGTATTCCAGCGTGGCGGCGTTGAGCGCGTCGATCACGCCGACCGCTTCCGCGCACAGCAGCACGGCGGCGTAGTCGGCGACCTGCTCGATCACGTCCCACGCGGCGCCGGCGGTGCCCAGCAGTTCGCCCGGCGCATCCTGGAAGGCGATGTCGGCGGCGCGCAGGTTGTCGATGGTGCGGTAGTCGGTGACGCTGACGCCGGCGGCCCGCGGGTCGACCAGGAACAGCGAGATGCCGCCGGTGTCGGCATCGGCGCCGGCGGTGCGCGCCGAGACGATGAGCTTGCCGGCCTGCGCGCCGTGGAGGACCACGGACTTGCGGCCGTTGAGCTTGCCGTCCTTCGCGGTGACGCGCACGTCGTTGAGCGCGTAGCGCGCGTGCGGCTCGTTGAAGGCCACCGCCAGCTTCAGCTCGCCGCCGGCGACCTGCTCCAGCAGCGCGTCCTGGCCGCCGGCCAGCTTGAGCGCGCAGGCGCCGACCACGGTGGCGAGGTACGGCTCCACCACCAGGCCGCGGCCCAGTTCCTGCTGCACCACCATCATGTCGACGGCGGTGCCCGAGAAGCCGCCCTGCGCTTCCGGCACCGGCAGCGCGGTCAGGCCAAGCTCGACCAGCGCGCCCCAGGCCGCGTCGCCGTGGCCGCTGGCGGACTTGATGTTCTTCTTGCGGGTCTCGAAGTCGTAGCTCTTGTCGATGAAGCGGTGGATGGCATCGGCCAGCTGCTTCTGTTCGTCGCTGAGATTGAAGTTCATGTCGCGTGTCTCCTCACAGTCCCAGGATCATCTGGCTGATGATGTTCTTCTGAATTTCGTTGGACCCGCCGTAGATGGAGGTCTTGCGATAGTTGAAGTAGTAGGCGGCCAGCGGCGCGGCATCGTCGTAGCCGGTGACGGCGTGGTCGTGCTCGCATTCCAGGTAGGCGGTGTCGAACGGCTGCGCGTAGGGGCCGACGGCCTCCACCATCAACTCGGTCAGCATCTGCTGGATCTCGGTGCCCTTGATCTTGAGCATCGAGGCCTCGGGGCCGGGGCCCTTGCCGGCGCTCTCGCTCGACACCACGCGCAGCACGGTCAGCTCCAGCGCCATCAGCTCGATCTCCAGCGCGGCGACCTTGGCGCCGAACAGCGGGTCTTCGAGCAGCGGGCGGCCGTTCTTCTGCTGCTGCTTCGCCACGCGCTTGAGGAAGCCCAGTTCACGCTTGGAGTTGCCCACGCGGGCGATGCCGGTGCGCTCGTGGCCGAGCAGGTACTTGGCGTAGGTCCAGCCGCGGTTCTCCTCGCCGACGCGGTTTTCCACCGGCACCTGCACGTTGTCGAAGAACACCTCGTTCACTTCGTGCTCTTCGTCGAGCATGATGATCGGGCGCACGGTGATGCCCGGCGTCTTCATGTCGATCAGCAGGAACGAGATGCCCTCCTGCTTCTTGGCTTCGGGATCGGTGCGCACCAGGCAGAAGATCATGTCGGCGTGCTGGCCGAGCGTGGTCCAGGTCTTCTGGCCGTTGACGAGGTAGTGCTTGCCGTCGGCGGTCAGCTCGGCGCGGGTCTTGAGCGAGGCCAGGTCGGAGCCCGAGCCCGGCTCGGAATAGCCCTGGCACCACCAGTCGGTGCAGTCCAGGATGCGCGGCAGGTAGTACTGCTTCTGCGCTTCGCTGCCGTACTTCATGATCACGGGCGCGACCATCGCCACGCCGAAGGGCAGCACGCCGGGCGCGCCGACGCGGGCATTTTCCTCGTCCCAGATATGGCGCTGGGTGGCATTCCAGCCGGTGCCGCCATATTCCACGGGCCAGTGCGGCGCGGACCAGCCGCGGCCGGCCAGCAGCTTGTGCCAGCGCACCAGGTCGTCGCGGCTGGGGCGGCGATGGTTGAGAATCTTGCTGCTGATGTCGGCCGGCAGATTGGCCTCCAGCCAGGCGCGCACTTCCGCGCGGAAGGCATCGTCGGCCGCCGAGTAGTTGAGATCCATGCCCGTCTCCAGTGATGCCGGTTTGGGACCGGCAATTGTTCTTGCTAGCGCGTCATGCGCCGGCAAGACACTGCCGCGGGCACAGGACGCTGTTCAGTGAGCCGTCTGCTTGAGCGCAGCCGGCACCACGAGCTGGAAGGTATCGATGCCCTCTTCGGCAAGCGCCTGCACTTCGTCGGGGGACGCCGTGCCGCGGATGCCGCGTTCCGGCGCCTCGTCGTAATGCATGCGCCTGGCCTCCTCGGCAAAGCGCTCGCCCACGTCCTCCGTCTGCGCCAGCACCTGCTTCACCGCCTTCATGTAGAGCGATTGCAGCGTCACCGGAGCCGCGCCCGGGGCTTGCGCCCCGGCGGCCGCCCTGCCCGCCGGCGCGGCGGCCGCGCCGGACAGGTTCAGGCGCGGCGCGCTGGGCAACCGGGTGATGGCATGGTCGGCGCAGATCGGGCATTGGACGAGTTTCTGCGAAATCTGCGCCTGCGCATCGTCCTCCGAAGCAAACCAGCCCTCGAAACGATGGTCTTGCGCGCAGCGCAGGTCGAGCACCTTCATGATGTTTCCAGCCCGTCGAAAGCTATAGTATCCGCGAAACGGAATTTTGTGAACGGTCGTGCTAATTTTTTTGCGACCTTGCCCGGCCGGCCTCCCGCGCGTGTTCCGCACGGTGGAAAAGGTGGAAAAGCCGGGGCATGGCCGCGCACGCACGGCTAAGGAATGGGATTCTACGCGCATGCCCGGCGCCGCGCCGGGCATGGCCGGATGTGGCCGGGGAAAGCGCCGGCGCGCCTCAGCGCGGGCCGGGCAGCGCCTGTTCGCCGGGCTGCCAGGCTCCAGAGATCACTTTCTCGAGCCAGAACGCGCCGATGATGGTCTTGACGTCGGTGATGCGGCCGGCGCGCACCCAGTCCAGCACCTGCCCCGCGGGCACGATGAAGGTTTCCAGGAATTCGCCGTCGTCGAGCTCGGCCTCGCCCGCGGCCAGGTCGCGCGCGAGGAAGATGTCGATGAACTCGGTGGAGTAGGAAATGACCGGGTGGATGCGCGTGAGGTAGTCCCAGCGCCGCGCGCTGTAGCCGGTTTCCTCGCGCAGCTCGCGCTCGCCGCAGCGCAGCGCGCCTTCCTCGGGGTCGAGCTTGCCGGCCGGGAATTCGAGCATCACCTCGCCGACCGGATAGCGGAACTGCCGCTCCATCAGCACGGTGCCGTCGTCGAACAGCGGGATCATCATCACCGCGCCGGGATGCAGCACGTACTCGCGCCCGGCATGCTTGCCGTCGGGCAACCTGACGATGTCCTGCCTGAGCGTGAGGAATTTGCCCTGGTGCAGCGTGGCGGAGGCCACGCAGGTTTCCCTGAGGGCGAGATCGTCGCCGGCGGCGGGATCGCCGTGGCCGGCATTGGCCGCGGCTGTGTCCATCGTGTCGCTCATGAAAGCTCCGGGTCCGGGCACGGCCGGCCGGGCGCCTTCACTGCCCGGGCCTCAGGCCGCGCGATGTTTGACGAGGTATTGCCAGGTGAAGCCGGGGAAGGCGAACACCAGCATCATGCAGGCGGTGATGGCGTAGAACTGCCAGCCCTGCGGGAAGGCGTTGCCGAGGCCAGCCTCCACCGCGAAGCCGGCCAGGCCGGCGCACACGTACCAGGTGATCAACTCGGCCAGCCGGACCCACAGCGGCTTCCTGGCGAAGCGCAGCGGGATCACGGCGAACAGCCGCTGGTTGACGAACGGCAGGTTGGCACACACAAGTGCCAGCAAGATGACAAACCAGCCTGCCGCGGACGAGCTCATCTGCCTGCGCCGCCTGACTTCACGACGCCAGCGTGGCGCGGATGGCCTGGTAGCACAGGTTCATCAGCGCCGACGGGAACAGGCCCAGGCCGATGATGAGCGCGCCGTTCAGGCTCAGCATCGAGCGCAGGCCGAACGACGACTCCAGCTTGTGCTCGTCGGCCGGCGCGTCGAAGTACATCAGCTTGACCACGCGCAGGTAGTAGAACGCGCCGATCAGCGAGAACAGCACCGCCACCACGGCCAGCCAGGTCATGCCGCTCTTGACCACCGCCTCGAGCACGGCCAGCTTGGCGTAGAAGCCCACGGTCGGCGGGATGCCGGCCAGCGAGAACATCATCACCAGCATCAGCAGCGCGAACCACGGGTTCTTGCGCGACAGGCCCTTGAGGTCGTCCAGGGTCTCGGCCTCGAAGTCCTTGCCGGCGCGCAGCAGCACGATGCCGAAGGTGCCCAGCGTGGTCAGCACGTAGGTCGCGGCGTAGAACATCGACGCGCCGTAGGCGCCGGCGGCGCCCTCGGCGCTGCCGCCGGCCACGCCGGACAGCATGCCCAGCAGCAGGAAGCCCATGTGCGAGATGGTGGAGTACGCCAGCATCCGCTTGAGGTTGGTCTGCACGATGGCGGTCAGGTTGCCGATCGCCAGCGAGGCCACGGCCAGCACGACCAGCATCAGCTGCCAGTCCACCGCCAGCGGCAGCAGGCCTTCGACCAGCAGGCGCAGCGCCATCGCGAACGCGGCCAGCTTCGGCGCGCCGGCGATCAGCAGCGTCACCGCGGTCGGCGAGCCCTGGTAGATGTCCGGGATCCACATGTGGAACGGCGCCGCGCCCATCTTGAAGGCGATGCCGGACACGATGAAGACCACGCCGAAGGCCAGCATGGTGGTGTTGACGCGGCCCGACTCGACCACGCGGAACACTTCGCCGAGGTTCAGCGAGCCGGTGGCGCCGTACAGCATCGACATGCCGTACAGCAGGAAGCCCGAGGCCAGCGCGCCGAGCACGAAGTACTTGATGGCCGATTCGGAGGTCACGCGGTTGTCGCGGCGCAGGGCCACCAGCGCGTAGGACGCCAGCGACAGCAGTTCCAGGCCCAGGTACAGGGTCAGGAAGTTGTTGCCGGTGATCATGACGATCTGGCCGCCGAGCGTGAACAGCGCGAGCATGTAGAACTCGCCGTTGTACATGTCGCGCTGAGCCAGGTAGCCGCGCGTGTAGACCAGCGTGATGAACAGCGCGGCCGAGCAGAACGCCGACAGCACGTTGGCCATCGGATCCACCACCACCAGGTTGGAGAACGCGTAGTGGGTGTCGCCGGCGGCGGCGTTGAGGCCGAACCAGAAGGTCAGCACCAGCGTGATCAGCAGCGACAGCGGATAGGCCAGGCTGGTGCGCTTGCGCCCGCGCGCCAGGTCGATCCAGTTGACCGCGGCAATCGAGATCGCCAGGAAGATGATTGGCGCCACAGGTGCCAGTGTCGAGGACGGTTGCATGTTTGTTTCTCTTCCCGATTACAGCTTCGACTGCGCCACGTGCGACAGCAGGTTCACCACGGAAGCGTGCATGACGTCGGTGAAGGGTTTCGGATACAGGCCCATGTACAGGGTCATGATCGCCAGCAGGCCGAGCATGAAGAACTCGCGCTTGTTCAGGTCGATCAGCTCGGCCACGTGCTTGTTCACCACGTCGCCGAAGATCACGCGCTTGACCATCCACAGCGAATAGGCGGCGCCCAGGATCAGCGCGGTGGCCGCCAGCAGGCCGATCCAGAAATTGAACTTGACCGCGCCCAGGATGACCATGAACTCGCCGACGAAACCCGAGGTGGCCGGCAGGCCGCAGTTGGCCATCGCGAAGAACACCGACAGCGCGGCGAACTTCGGCATGGTGTTCACCACGCCGCCGTAGTCGGCGATCTGGCGCGAGTGCATGCGGTCATACAGCACGCCGATGCACAGGAACATGGCGCCCGAGACGAAGCCGTGCGAGATCATCTGCACGATGCCGCCTTCCAGGCCGATCTCGTTGAAGATGAAGAAGCCGAGCGTGACGAAACCCATGTGGGCGATCGACGAATACGCCACCAGTTTCTTCATGTCGGCCTGCACCAGCGCCACCAGGCCGATGTAGATCACCGCGATCAGCGAGATGGCGATGATGAACCCCGCCAGGCTGTGGCTCGCGTCGGGCGCGATCGGCAGCGAGAACCGCAGGAAGCCGTAGGCGCCCAGCTTCAGCATGATGGCGGCCAGCACCACCGAGCCGCCGGTCGGCGCCTCCACGTGGGCGTCGGGCAGCCAGGTGTGCACCGGCCACATCGGCACCTTGACCGCGAAGGCCAGGAAGAAGGCGATGAACAGGCCGATCTGCTCGTTCATCGACAGCCTGGCCTGGTGCCATTCGAGGATGTCGAAGGTGCCGGTCTTGCTGTACAGGTACAGCAGCGCGACCAGCGTCAGCAGCGAGCCGAGCAGCGTGTAGAGGAAGAACTTGAAGGCCGCGTACACGCGGTTCGGACCGCCCCACACGCCGATGATGATGTACATCGGGATCAGGGTGGCTTCGAAGAACACGTAGAACAGCATGCCGTTGAGCGCGCTGAACACGCCGACCATCAGGCCGGACAGGATCAGGAACGCGGCCATGTACTCGGCCACGCGCTCGGTGATCACTTCCCAGGCCGAGATCACCACGATCACCGTGATGAAGGCCGTCAGCACCACGAACCACATCGAGATGCCGTCGACGCCGAGGTGGTAGTTGATGCTGAAGCGCTCGATCCAGGCCGACTTCTCGACGAACTGCATGGCAGCCGTGGAGCGGTCGAAGTGGAAGACCAGGGGCAGCGTGGCGACGAAGCTGACGACCGAGCCGAACAGCGCCATCCAGCGCACGTAGCAGCGACTGCGGTCAGACCCGGAGGCAAGGACTAGCAAGCCAAAGAAGATAGGCAGCCAGATAGCGAAAGACAGAACCATTTTCTTGTTTTCCTTACTTGGCGCCCACCGTGGCGAACGAGGTGCCGAACACCGTCAGCGACAGCAGCACCAGCATGCCCAGGATCATGGCGAATGCGTAGTGGTAGATGTAGCCGGACTGCAGGTAGCGGCTGACCGATGCGAACCATCCCACCACGCGGGCCGCGCCGTTGACCACCAGGCCGTCGATCAGGCCCTGGTCGCCGCCCTTCCACAGGCCGGTGCCCAGCAGGCGCGCGCCGCGCGCGAACACGGCCTCGTTGATGGCGTCCATGTAGTACTTGTTGTCGAGCAGCGTGTACAGGCCCGAGCAGCGTTGCTTGATCGCGGCGGGGATGTCCGGGCGCTTCATGTAGAAGAACCACGACAGCACCACGCCCGCGATGGCCAGCCACAACACCGGCGTGGTCAGCGAGTGCAGGCCCATCGCCACCCAGCCGTGGAAGGCTTCGGCCAGCTCTTCCATCGCATGATGGTTCTCGCCGACGTAGATCACGTTCTTGAAGGCCACGCCGTTCTTGAAGAAGTCGCCGAACAGCATCGGGCCGATGGCGAACGCGCCGACCACCACCGAGGGGATGGCCAGCATGACCAGCGGCAGCGTCACCACCCACGGCGACTCGTGCGGCTTCTGGCCCGGGGCCAGGCCGTGATGATGCTCGTCGTGGCCGGCTTCCTCTTCCTCGTGGTCATCGTGGCCGTGCGCGTGGGCGTGGTGCGCGTCGTGCGCCTTGCCGAAGCGCTCTTCGCCGTGGAACACCAGGAAGTACATGCGGAACGAGTAGAACGCCGTGACGAACACGCCGGCCAGCACCGCGAAGTAGGCGAAGCCCGAACCGGCGATGTGCGATTCCGCCACCGCCTCGATGATCGAGTCCTTGGAGTAGAAGCCCGCGAAGAACGGCGTGCCGATCAGCGCCAGCGAACCGACCAGCGAGGTGATCCAGGTGATCGGCATGTACTTGCGCAGGCCGCCCATGTTGCGGATGTCCTGGTCATGGTGCATGCCGATGATGACCGAGCCGGCCGCGAGGAACAGCAGCGCCTTGAAGAAGGCGTGGGTCATCAGGTGGAACACCGCCACCGAGTAGGCCGAGGCGCCCAGCGCCACGGTCATGTAGCCGAGCTGCGACAGCGTGGAGTACGCCACCACGCGCTTGATGTCGTTCTGGATGATGCCCAGGAAGCCCATGAACAGCGCGGTGATCGCGCCGATCACCAGCACGAAGGACAGCGCGGTGTCGGACAGCTCGAACAGCGGCGACATGCGCGCGACCATGAAGATGCCCGCCGTCACCATCGTGGCGGCGTGGATCAGCGCGGAGATCGGGGTCGGGCCTTCCATCGAGTCCGGCAGCCACACGTGCAGCGGGAACTGGGCCGACTTGCCCATCGCGCCGATGAACAGGCAGATGCAGGCCACCGTGATCATCATCCAGTCGGTGCCCGGGAACAGGATCGTGGCGAGCTGGTCGCGCGCGGCGAACACGTCGGTGTAGTTCATGCTGCCGCTGTAGGCCAGCAGCAGGCCGATGCCGAGGATGAAGCCGAAGTCGCCGACGCGGTTGACCAGGAAGGCCTTCAGGTTGGCGAAGATCGCCGTCGGCCGGGTGTACCAGAAGCCGATCAGCAGGTATGACACCAGGCCCACCGCTTCCCAGCCGAAGAACAGCTGCAGGAAGTTGTTGCTCATGACCAGCATGAGCATCGAGAAGGTGAACAGCGAGATGTAGGCGAAGAAGCGGTTGTAGCCGGGGTCTTCCGCCATGTAGCCGACGGTGTAGATGTGCACCATCAGCGAGACGAAGGTCACCACCACCATCATCATCGCGGTGAGCGAGTCGACCAGGAAGCCGACTTCCATCTTGAGGCTGCCGATCGTCATCCACTCGTACACCGTGGCGTTGAAGCTCGCGCCGTTCAGCACATCCAGCAGCACGATGATCGACAGCAGGCAGGAGATCGCCACGCCGAGGATGGTCACGGTGTGGGCCAGCGTGCGGCCGGCGCGCGTCTCCGAGGAGAACGTGCTGAAAAACTTGGTGCCGAACAGGCCGGCGATGGCTGCACCGGCTAGCGGTGCGAGCGGGATCGCCAGTAGCAGGTTGGGGTCGAGCGTGGTTGCCATAGGACGCTTAGTGGTGTGCGGTCGGATTACAGTCTTGATTCATGGCGTGGCGATGCGGATCAGCCCTTGAGGGTGTCCATGTCGTCCACGTTGATCGTGTCCAGGTTGCGGAACAGCACGACCAGGATTGCCAGACCGATTGCCGACTCGGCCGCGGCCACCGTGAGGATGAAGAAAACGAAAACCTGACCGGCCAGGTCGCCGAGGTAGTGCGAGAAGGCGACGAAGTTCATGTTGACCGCGAGCAGCATCAACTCGATCGCCATCAGCAGCACGATCACGTTCTTGCGGTTCAGGAAGATACCAACGATGCTGATGGCGAAGAGGATCGCACCGAGCACGAGGAAATGGGCGAGAGATAGCACAGCGTGTCTCCGGGCTTCAGTTCTTGTTGGCGGCAGCGGCGGCGTCCTGCGCCTTGGCTTCCGCGGGCATCGAGACCAGGCGCACGCGATCCTCGCGGCGGGTGCGCAGCTGCTCGCCCACGTCCTGCGCCTTGTTGTCCTTGCGGCGGCGCAGCGTCAGCGCGACGGCGGCGATGATCGCCACCAGCAGGATGATGCCGGCCACTTCGAAGGCGTAGATGTAATCGGTGTAGATCAGCTTGCCGAGCGCGCCGGTGTTCGAGTAATCCGGGCCCTGCGCCACGTTGTTCAGCGGCGTGGTGGTGCCGATGAAGTTGCGCACCAGCACGGTGGCCATCTCGGCGATGATCAGCGCGCCGACCACCGAGGCCAGCGGCACGTAGGTCCAGAAGTCCCGTCGCAGGTGCTCGATGTCGATGTCGATCATCATCACCACGAACAGGAACAGCACCATCACGGCGCCCACGTACACCAGCACCAGCAGGATGGCGAGGAATTCGGCCTTCAGCAGCATCCAGATCGCGGCGGCCGTGAAGAACGACAGCACGAGGAACAGTGCGGAGTGCACGGGGTTCTTCGCGGTGATGACTTTCAGTGCGGAGAGCACCAGCACCAGCGCAAAGACGTAGAAGATGGTGGTCGTCAGTTCCATGGTTCCTGTCGGATCCTCTTTGAGCCTTCCGGCACAAGCCGCCTCCGGCGGCCTGCCCTTGCGGCATCCTTTTCGTCGGCCCCAGCGGGGCCGGATTCACTTGTTCGTTGGCAGCGCCGGCCAGATTCGGCCGGCACGCCCTGTAATGCTCCGCCTTGGGCGATGCTCAGCGGTACTTGGCGTCCGCGGCCTTGGCCGCGGCGATCTGCGGTTCGTAGCGGTCGCCCACGGCCAGCAGCAGATCCTTGGTGAAATACAGGTCGCCGCGCTTCTCGCCGTGGTACTCGAGGATGTGCGTCTCGACGATGGCGTCGACCGGGCAGGCCTCTTCGCAGAAGCCGCAGAAGATGCACTTGGTCAGGTCGATGTCGTAGCGCGTGGTGCGGCGGGTGCCGTCGGCGCGCGCGTCGGACTCGATGGTGATGGCCATCGCCGGGCAGACCGCCTCGCACAGCTTGCAGGCGATGCACCGCTCTTCGCCGTTGGGGTAGCGGCGCAGCGCGTGCAGGCCGCGGAAACGCGGCGAGATCGGCGTCTTCTCTTCGGGAAACTGGACCGTGACCTTGCGGGCGAAGAGATAGCGCCCGGTCAGAGCCATGCCCTTGAAGAGTTCCTTCAGGAGCAGGCTGTTGAAGAAGTCCTTGATGGCGAGCAGCATGACGATTGCTTCCTAATGATTCCGCAGGCCGCCGCCGGGGGCGGCGGCGCACCTGCCCTGGCCGTTCAATGCCAGATATTCCAAGGCGACCGGATCCAGATCGCGACGATGATCAGCCAGCCCACCGTAAGCGGGATGAAGACCTTCCAGCCCAGGCGCATGATCTGGTCGTAGCGGTAGCGCGGGAACGACGCGCGCAGCCAGATGAAGACCGACAGCAGCAGGAAGACCTTGAACAGCAGCCAGAAGAAGCCCGGGATCGCATTGGTGATGAAGCTCGAGAACGGCGGCGCCCAGCCTCCCAGGAACATCAGCGCGGTCATCGTCGAGATGATGATCATGTTGATGTACTCGGCCAGGAAGAACAGCGCGAAGGCCATGCCCGAATATTCGATCATGTGGCCGGCCACGATTTCCGATTCGCCTTCCACCACGTCGAACGGGTGGCGGTTGGTCTCGGCCACGCCGGAGATGAAGTAGACGCCGAACATCGGCAGCAGCGGCAGCCAGTTCCAGGACAGGATGTTGATGCCCAGGCCGGCGAAGTAGCCGGTGTTCTGCGTGTTGACGATGGCCGACAGGTTCAGGCTGCCCGACACCATCAGCACCGTCACCAGGGCGAAGCCCATCGCGATTTCGTACGACACCATCTGCGCCGCGGCGCGCATGGCGCCGATGAAGGCGTACTTGGAGTTCGAGGCCCAGCCGGCCAGGATCACGCCGTACACGCCGACCGAGCTGATCGCCATCACGTACAGCAGGCCGGCGTTGACGTTGGCCATCACCGCCTCGGCCTGGAACGGGATCACCGCCCAGACCGCCACGGCGGGCATCAGCACCATCAGCGGGGCAACCAGGTACATGCCCCGGCTGACCTGCGTCGGCATCATGACTTCCTTGAGCAGCAGCTTGAGCACGTCGGCGATCGGCTGCAGCAGGCCGAGCGGGCCGACCCGGTTCGGGCCGATACGCACGTGCATCCAGCCGATCAGCTTGCGCTCCCACAGGATCAGGTAGGCCACGCACAGCAGCAGCGGCACCACGATGAGCACGGCGCGAATCAGGATCCACAGCGGCGTCCAGGCGCCGCCGAAGAGATTCTGCCCTTGCGAGGTAATCCAGTCGATCATGTTTCTTTCTCGCTCTTCTTATGCCGTGGCCGCCGGCTCGGCCGCGCCCTTCGCGGCGCTGGCCAGGTCGATGGCTTTCTCAACGGTGACGGTGCCCGACGTGGCGTCCAGGCTGGCCGCGGCGACGGTGCCCGCGGATACGCGCACGGTGCCGGCGGGCAGCGCCGCTTCCAGCGCCGCCGGCAGCACCACGCTGCCCTGCCCCTGCGTCACGCGCACCGGGTCGCCGGCCTGCACGCCGAGCGCGGCGAACAGGTCGGCCGACAGGCCGGCCTGCATGGCGCGGCGCGCGGCGGCGGTCAGTTGCAGCGAGTCCGCGCGGCGCACGATCGGGTCGGCGTGGTAGATCGGCACGTCGGCGACGCGCTCGATGCCGCCGGCGGCCGCGCTCACGCGGATGGCGGCGTCGGTGGCGTTGCTCAGCTGCGCCGCGACCGGCCTGGCCAGCACGTCGTCGCGCACGTTCTCGGCGGTCTCGTAGTCGAAGCCCGGCACGTCGAGCAGGTTGCCCAGCACGCGCAGGACCTTCCAGGCCGGGCGCGCGTCGCCGAGCGCGCGCACCACGCCGTTGAAGCTCTGCGGCAGGCCTTCGCAGTTGACGAAGGTGCCGGCGGTCTCGGTGTACGGCGTCACCGGCAGGATCACGTCGGCGTATTGCAGCGCGGCTTCCGAGCGGAACGGCGACAGCACCACCACGGTGCCGGCCTGGCCCAGCGCGGCCAGGGCCTGGCGCGGGTTGGCGGCGTCGAACTCGGGTTCGGCGTTGAGCAGCACGTAGGCGCGGCGCGGGGTGGCGAACATGGCCTGCGCGTTGGCGCCGCCGTTCTGCGGCAGCGCGCCGGCGATGTGGCCGCCCACGGTGTTGGCGGCTTCGGTCAGGAAGCCCAGCGTGGCGCCGGTCTCGGTGGCGATCCACTGCGCCAGCGCGTGCAGCGTGGCGAACTGCGGATGGCGCACGGCCTCGTTGCCGAGGAACACGGCGCGGCGCTCGCCCGACAGCAGCGCGTCGGCGATCAGCCTGGCCTTGTCGTCGCCGTCGAAGCCGTCAGTGCCGGCCGGTGCGGCCACGCCCTTGGCGGCGGCCACCGCGCGGGCCACGCCGGCCAGGGCCGCGGCCCAGGCGGACGGCGCCGCGTCGATGCGGGCGGCCAGCGGCATCAGCAGGTCGTCGGCGTTGGCGCCGAGCACGGCCACGCGGGCGCCCTTCTTGCCGGCCTGGCGCAGACGCGCGGCCAGCAGCGGGTGGTCCTTGCGCAGGGCCGAGCCGATCACCAGCACGCGCTGCAGCGCGGAGACTTCGGCGATCGGCAGGCCCAGCCACGGCGCGCCCTTCACGGTGGCCGAGAAATCGGTCTGGCGCTGGCGGAAGTCGACGTTGTCGCTGCCCAGGCCGCGCACCAGCTTGCCCAGCAGGTGGAGTTCCTCCAGCGTGCTGTGCGGGCTGGCCTGCGCGGCGATCTGGTCGGCGCCGTGCTCGCGCTTGATGCCGGCCAGGCCGTTGGCCACGTATTCCAGCGCGGTCTGCCAGTCGGTTTCCATCCACTCGCCGCCCTGCTTGAGCAGCGGCCTGGTGAGACGGTCGGCGCTGTTCAGGCCTTCGTACGAGAAGCGGTCCTTGTCGGACAGCCAGCACTCGTTGACGTCTTCGTTTTCCAGCGGCAGCACGCGCATCACGCGCTGGTTCTTGGTCTGCACCACGAGGTTGGCGCCGAGGCCGTCATGCGGCGACACCGACTTGCGGCGCGCCAGTTCCCAGGTGCGGGCCGAGTAGCGGAACGGCTTGCTGGTCAGCGCGCCGACCGGGCACAGGTCGATCATGTTGCCCGACAGCTCGGAGTCGACCGTCTGGCCCACGAACGTGGTGATTTCCGAGTGCTCGCCGCGGTTGAGCATGCCCAGCTCCATCACGCCGGCCACTTCCTGGCCGAAGCGCACGCAGCGGGTGCAGTGGATGCAGCGCGTCATCTCTTCCATCGAGATCAGCGGGCCCACGCTCTTGTGGAACACCACGCGCTTCTCTTCCTTGTAGCGCGATTCCGAGCCGCCGTAGCCGACCGCCAGATCCTGCAACTGGCACTCGCCGCCCTGATCGCAGATCGGGCAGTCCAGCGGGTGGTTGATCAGTAGGAATTCCATCACCGACTTCTGGGCCTTGACCGCCTTCTCCGAATTGGTGAAGACCTTCATGCCCGGGGTGACGGGAGTGGCGCAGGCCGGCAGCGCCTTGGGCGCCTTTTCGACCTCGACCAGGCACATGCGGCAGTTGGCCGCGATGGACAATTTGCGGTGGTAGCAGAAGTGCGGGATGTAGGTGCCCAGCTTGCGGGCCGCTTCCATCACCAGGCTGCCTTCAGCAACCTCAACCTTCTTGCCGTCGATCTCGAGTTCAACCATGTTCTGCCACGCTTAGATGTAGGCCGGAACCATGCACTGCTTGTGTTCGACGTGATACTCGAACTCTTTCCAGTAGTGCTTGAGCATGCCGCGGACCGGCATCGCTGCCGCATCACCGAGCGCGCAGATGGTGCGGCCCATGATGTTTTCAGCGACGTTATTGAGCAGGTCCAGGTCTTCCTGGCGCCCTTCCCCGTGTTCGATGCGATTCACCATGCGGTAGAGCCAGCCCGTGCCTTCGCGGCACGGCGTGCACTGGCCGCACGATTCTTCGAAGTAAAAGTACGACAGGCGCAGCAGCGAGCGGACCATGCAGCGCGTCTCGTCCATCACGATCACCGCGCCCGAGCCCAGCATCGAGCCGGCCTTGGAGATCGAGTCGTAGTCCATGTCGGACGCCATCATCAGGTCGCCCGGCACCACCGGCGCGGACGAGCCGCCCGGGATCACCGCCTTGATGCGCTTGCCGCCGCGCATGCCGCCGGCGAGCTCCAGCAGCGCCGAGAACGGCGTGCCCAGCGGGATCTCATAGTTGCCGGGGCGCTCGACGTCGCCGGACACCGAGAAGATCTTGGTGCCGCCGTTGTTCGGCTTGCCCATCTTCAGGTAGTTGTCCGGGCCGACGCCCAGCAGGAACGGCACCGCGGCGAAGGTCTCGGTGTTGTTGATGGTGGTCGGCTTGCCGTACAGGCCGAAGCTGGCCGGGAACGGCGGCTTGAAGCGCGGCTGGCCTTTCTTGCCTTCCAGCGATTCGAGCAGCGCGGTTTCCTCGCCGCAGATGTAGGCGCCGTAGCCGTGGTGGGCATGCAGCTGGAAGTTGAAGCCCGAGCCCAGGATGTCGTCGCCCAGGAAACCCGCCGCGCGCGCTTCCTCGAGCGCCTGCTCGAAGATCCGGTATTCGTTCCAGATCTCGCCGTGGATGTAGTTGTAGCCCACGGTGATGCCCATCGCGTACGCGCCGATGGCCATGCCTTCGATCAGCGCGTGCGGGTTGTAGCGGATGATGTCGCGGTCCTTGAAGGTGCCGGGCTCGCCCTCGTCGGTATTGCAGACCAGGTACTTCTGGCCCGGAAACTGGCGCGGCATGAAGCTCCACTTCAGGCCGGTGGGGAAGCCCGCGCCGCCGCGCCCGCGCAGGCCCGAGGCCTTGACGTCCGCGATCACCTGCTCGGGCGTGACCTTCTCGGTCAGGATGCGCCGCAGCTGCTGGTAGCCGCCGCGCTTGACGTAGTCTTCGAGGTGCCAGTTGCTGCCGTCGAGGCCGGCCAGGATCAGCGGCTTGATGTGGCGGTCGTGCAGAGAGGTCATGTTACTTGTCCCCCTTGGCGGCTTCGGTGGCCTTGAGCTCGTCGACCAGCGCATCGAGCTTGGCGTCGCTCATGAAGCTGCACATGCGGGTGTTGTTGACGATCATCACCGGCGCGTCGCCGCAGGCGCCCATGCATTCGCCTTCCTTGAGCGTGAAGGTGCCGCACGGAGTGGTTTCGTTGTAGTCGATGCCGAGCTTGCGCTTGAGATACTCGCCGGCCCGCTCGCCGCCCGACAGGGCGCAGGGCAGGTTGGTGCAGACCGTCAGCTTGTACTTGCCGACCGGCTTGGTGTCGTACATGTTGTAGAAGGTCGCGACTTCCTCGACCCACACCGGGGGCATGTCGAGGTAGCTGGCGACGAACTGCATGACTTCCGGAGAGACCCAGCCCACTTCGCCCTGTGCCACGGCCAGCGCCGCCATCACGGCCGACTGCTTCTGGTCAGCCGGATACTTGGCGATCGCGCGATCGATTTCCTTGAGAGCTTCTGCTGATAGCATGGTCGTTGCTGTAATACGCCGAGTCATTTGCGTTCATGCCCGCCACGTGGCGCGCATTGCGCAGGTTTGCAGCCGTCGCTGCCGTTGCGGCCCGCATGTCGGAGCATGCCTGGCCCACCGCAGGTTTCCCGTGGCCGGATGCGGGCCTTGCCCGGATTCCGGCCAGGGGCGCCCGGATCGTCGTCCGGGGCCGGCGGCTCCTGTTAGCGGTCGATCTCGCCGAAGACGATGTCCTGCGTGCCGATGATCGTTACCGCGTCTGCAATCATGTGGCCCTTGGCCATTTCGTCGAGGGCCGCCAGATGGGCAAAGCCCGGCGCCCGGATCTTCAGGCGGTACGGCTTGTTCGCGCCGTCGGAGATCGCGTAGATGCCGAACTCGCCCTTCGGGTGCTCCACCGCCGCGTAGGCTTCGCCTTCGGGCACGTGGATACCTTCGGTGAAGAGCTTGAAATGGTGGATCAGCTCCTCCATGTTCGACTTCATGTCCACGCGCGCCGGCGGCGTCACCTTGTGGTTGTCGCTCATCACCGGGCCCGGGTTGCGGCGCAGCCAGTCGATGCACTGCCTGATGATGTGGTTGGACTGGCGCATCTCTTCCACGCGCACCAGGTAGCGCGCGTAGCAGTCGCCGCCCACGCCCACCGGCACCTGGAAGTCCATGCGGTCGTACACCTCGTAGGGCTGCTTCTTGCGCAGGTCCCACTCGATGCCGGAGCCGCGCAGCATCGGGCCGGTGAAGCCCATCTGCAGCGCGCGCTCGGGGCTCACCACGCCGATGCCGACCAGGCGCTGCTTCCAGATCCGGTTGTCCGTCAGCAGCGTCTCGTATTCGTCGACGTACTTCGGGAAGCGGTTGGTGAAGTCCTCGATGAAGTCCAGCAGCGAGCCCGAACGCGCTTCGTTCATGGCCTTGATGGCGCGCTCGTTGTGGATCTTCGACGCCTTGTATTGCGGCATCGTGTCGGGCAGGTCGCGGTACACGCCGCCCGGACGGTAGTAGGCCGCGTGCATGCGCGCGCCCGACACCGCCTCGTACATGTCGAACATGTCTTCGCGTTCGCGGAACGCGTACAGGAAGACGGCCATCGCGCCCACGTCGAGCGCATGCGCGCCGATCCACATCAGGTGGTTCAGCAGGCGCGTGATCTCGTCGAACATCACGCGGATGTACTGCGCGCGGATGGGCACCTCGACGTCGAGCAGCTTCTCGATCGCCATCACGTAGGCATGCTCGTTGACCATCATCGACACGTAGTCGAGGCGGTCCATGTACGGCACGCTCTGGATCCAGGTCTTCTGCTCCGCCAGCTTCTCGGTGGCACGGTGCAGCAGGCCGATGTGCGGATCGGCGCGCTGGATCACTTCGCCGTCGAGCTCGAGCACGAGGCGCAGCACGCCGTGTGCCGCCGGGTGCTGCGGGCCGAAGTTCAGGGTGTAGTTCTTGATGTCTGCCATTGCGCTTCTCAGTGCTGCAAGCCGCCGTAGTTCTCTTCCCGGATCACGCGCGGCGTGATTTCACGCGGCTCGATGGTCACGGGTTGATAGATCACCCGCTTCTGCTCGGGGTCGTAGCGCATTTCGACGAAGCCCGACACCGGGAAGTCCTTGCGGAACGGGTGGCCGACGAAACCGTAGTCGGTCAGCAGGCGGCGCAGGTCGTTATGGCCTTCGAATACGATGCCGAAGAAGTCGAACGCTTCGCGCTCGAACCAGTTGGCCGAGTTCCAGACGTCGTTCAGCGACGGCACCACGGGCACGTCGTCGTCGGGCGCGAACACGCGCACGCGCAGGCGCCAGTTATGGGTGATCGACAGCAGGTGCGTCACCGCGGCGAAACGGGGGCCGTCCCAGGCACCGTCGCCGTACGCGGAGTAATCGACGCCGGCCACGTCGAGCAACTGCTCGAAGCGCAGCGAGGGATCGTCGCGCAGCATCAGCGCGGTTTCCAGGTAGTCGTCGGCCTTGACGATCAGGGTTAGCTCCCCTACCGCCTCGACGAGTTTCTGGATACGCTTGCCCAATGTCTTTTCGAGCGCGGCCTTCAGGGTATCGAGGTTCGCCATGTCAGCCCTTGCGCGCGATGGTATTGGTGCGACGGATCTTGTTCTGCAGCTGGATGACGCCGTAGATCAGCGCTTCGGCCGTCGGCGGGCAACCCGGCACGTAGATGTCCACCGGCACGATGCGATCGCAGCCGCGCACCACGGAATACGAGTAGTGATAGTAGCCGCCGCCATTCGCGCACGACCCCATCGAGATCACCCAGCGCGGCTCCGCCATCTGGTCGTAGACCTTGCGCAGCGCGGGGGCCATCTTGTTGCACAGCGTGCCGGCCACGATCATCACGTCGGACTGGCGCGGCGACGGGCGGAACACCACGCCGAAGCGGTCCAGGTCGTAGCGTGCCGCGCCGGCATGCATCATTTCCACGGCACAGCAGGCCAGGCCGAAGGTCATCGGCCAGAGCGACCCGGTGCGGGTCCAGTTGATCAGCTTGTCAGCGGTAGTCGTGACGAAGCCTTCATTGAGAACGCCTTCGATTGCCATTTCACATCACTCCCAATCGAGCGCGCCTTTTTTCCAGATGTAGACGAAGCCCACGATGAATTCCAGCAGAAACACGCCCATGGAGAAGAATCCCGGCCAGCCGATCTCGCGCAGGGCTACACCCCACGGGAAAAGGAAGGCAGTTTCGAGATCGAACAGGATGAACAGGATAGCGATGAGGTAGTAGCGCACGTCGAACTTCATGCGCGCGTCCTCGAACGCTTCGAAGCCGCACTCGTAGGGAGAGAGCTTCGCGGGGTCGGGTTTGTTGGGGCCGAGGATCCGGCCGATCGACATCAATGCCACGCCGAGCACGACACCGAAGATGATGAAGATGAGGACGGGGAAGTAGGCTTCGAGATTCAAGGTACGGCCAGCCTTATCTGGAATGTTGTCAACAGCACCAGCAGCTAGCGGCGACCTGTTGCCCACCCCAAGCGCCATTCCGTAGAAATTACGACGCCGCCTTGCGGACTGGCCGGGGCACGAAGCCGGGATGCTCTCCGGACTCCACGCCCCGATCAAGTTGTTTGGTGCCGACGGCGAGACTCGAACTCGCACAGCTTTCGCCACTACCCCCTCAAGATAGCGTGTCTACCAATTTCACCACGTCGGCTGGGGGAGAAACAATATTGCCTGGCGCTGGCCTTGGGGCCCAGGGTTTTTACACCCTTCGGAACTCTGGCTGGGATACCTTGATCCTGGCTGGAGCCCCGTCGCTGGGGGATCGTTTCAAGCCTTGCATTCTAACCCAAAATTCTTGTTTTGTTCAACGCACAACTACAAAAATCTTCAAGAATCCGTCGCAAGGCCGCTTGATTATTTCGGTACTGCGGGCGCGGCTGCGCCGGAGGCTGCCACGGTCGGCGCAGCGGGGGCCGAAGCCGCCGCGGCAGGGGCCGGCGCCGACTGCGGAGCGGCGCCCATCACGCCCAGCGAGGCAGTGGGACGGTAGTTGCCCATCAGCGTCAGGCTCAGCGTGCAGATGAAGAACAGCGACGCCAGCACGGCCGTGGTGCGCGACAGGAAGTTGGCCGAGCCGGTGGCGCCGAACAGGCTGCCCGAGGCGCCCGAGCCGAACGCCGCGCCGACGTCCGCGCCCTTGCCATGCTGCAGCAGCACCAGGCCGATCACGCCAAGCGCGGACAGTACCTGCGCCACTACCAACAAAGTTTTGAAAATTGCCATTTGGTTCGATTCGCTTGCCTGATCAGACCATGTGAGCGGCCGGCATTCAGGCGTTGCCGATCGCGAGGAAATCGTCCGACTTCAGCGCGGCGCCTCCGATGAGGCCCCCGTCGATGTCGGGCATGGAAAACAGTTCTGCCGCGTTGTCCGGCTTGACGCTGCCGCCGTACAACATGGCCATGCCGGCCGCCACGCCGGCGTCGCGCGCCGCCACGCGGCCGCGCAGGAATGCGTGCACGGCCTGGGCCTGCGCGCTGCTGGCGGTCTTGCCGGTGCCGATCGCCCAGACCGGCTCGTAGGCCAGCACGACGCGCGCGAGCTGCTCGGCCGACAGCGCCGCCAGCACGGCGTCGAGCTGGCGGCCGACCACCGCCTCGGTCTCGCCCGCCTCGCGCTGCGCCAGGGTCTCGCCCACGCACACCACCGGCACGATGCCGGACTCGAGCGCGCGCACCGCCTTGGCGGCCACCACGGCATCGGTCTCGCCATGATAGCCGCGGCGCTCCGAATGCCCGACCAGGACGTAGGAAACGCCGAATTCGGCCAGCATCGAAGCCGCCACCTCGCCGGTGAACGCGCCACGCGCCTCGGCCGAGACGTCCTGCGCGCCCCACGCCACGGCCGTGCCGGCCAGCAGCGACTGGCACTGCACCAGGTACGGGAACGGCGCGCACACCGCCAGGCGGGCGCTGGCCGGCGCGGCCTTGATACCTGCCAGCAGGGCCGCGTTGGCGGCCAGGCTGCCGTGCATCTTCCAGTTGCCGATGACGAGCTTTTGTCTCACGGAGCGCCTCTCTCGATAAAACCCGCTATTGTAGCGCGGGCGCGGGCCCTACGCCACCAGAGCGGCCCTGGACCGGCCCTGGGAAGCGCCCCGCGCCCTGCCTCGCCGTCCCTTACCAGGTCAGCACGATCTTGCCGATGTGCTCGCTGGACTCCATCAGGCGGTGCGCGTCGGCGGCCTGCGCCGCCGGGAAGGTCTGGTGGATCACCGGCTTGATCTTGCCGGCGGCCAGCAGCGGCCACACGTGCCGGTGCAGCGCCTGCGCGATCTCGCCCTTGAACGCCACCGGGCGCGGGCGCAGCGTCGAGCCGGTCACGGTGATGCGCCGGCGCAGGATGTCGGCCAGCGGGATCTCGGCCTTGGCGCCGCCCAGCAGCGCGATGATGACGATGCGGCCGTCGTCGGCCACGCAGGCCAGCTCGCGCGCGAGGTAGGGGCCGGCCACCATGTCGAGGATGACGTCGGCGCCGCGCCCGCCGGTCAGCGCCTTGACCTCGGCGACGAAGTCCTCGGTCTTGTAGTTGATGGCGCGATCGGCGCCGAGCGCCTCGCAGGCGCGGCATTTCTCGATGCTGCCGGCGGTCACGAAGACCTTGTGGCCGAGCGCCTTGGCGATCTGGATGGCGGTGGTGCCGATGCCGCTCGAGCCGCCCTGGATCAGCAGGGTCTCGTCCTTGCCGAGCGGGCCGCGCCCGAGGTAGCCGCGGTCGAACACGTTGCTCCACACCGTGAAGAAGGTCTCGGGCAGGGCCGCCGCCTCGACGTCCGACAAGCCCGCCGGCACTGGCAGGCACTGCGCCGCGGGCGCCGCGCACAGCTCGGCGTAGCCGCCGCCCTGCACCAGCGCGCACACGCGGTCGCCGAGCTTGAGGCCGAAGCGGTTGTCGGCATGCGCGAGGTCGCCGCCGGCCACCACGCCCGCCACTTCCAGGCCGGGCAGGTCGGACGCGCCCGGCGGCACCGGGTAGTTGCCGGTGCGCTGGAACACGTCGGGGCGGTTGACGCCGGCGGCGCTCACGCGGATCAGGATCTCGCCCGCGCGGACCTCGGGATCGGGGCGCTGCGTCAGCTGCAGGACCTCGGGGGCGCCGTATTCGCGGATTTCGATGGCTTGCATGTCTTCTCCTTGCATTGCGCATGCGGCGGCGTGCGCGCATGGCTGGGGTCGGTATCGGGGGGCCCGGCGGCGGCGCGGCCCCTGGAGGCGCGCCGCGGCGCCGGGCCGGGACTCGCGCAGTGTAAACAAAAAAACGGCTGGACATCGCCAGCCGTTTTTCCTGCTACGGGTACCGCGGGGCAGCTTACTGCTGCTGTTCCGCCGACGGGTTCGCCGGCGCGTCGCTGTTGACGATCGGGCTGATGCTGCCGCCCTCTTCGGCCAGCGCGGCCTTCAGGGACAGGCGCAGGCGGCCCTTCTCGTCGGCCTGGATCAGCTTGACGCGAACCTGCTGGCCTTCCTTGAGCCAGTCCTTGATGTCCTTGACGCGCTCGTTGACGATCTCGGAGATATGCAGCAGGCCATCCTTGCCCGGCAGGATGTTGACGATCGCGCCGAAGTCCAGCAGCTTGAGCACGGTGCCGGCGTAGATCTTGCCCACTTCGGCTTCCGCGGTGATGCCTTCGATGCGGCGCTTGGCTTCGGCCATGCCTTCGGTCGAGGTCGAGGCGATGGTGATGGTGCCGTCTTCCTGGATGTCGATGGTGGTGCCGGTTTCCTTGGTCAGCGCCTGGATGGTCGAGCCGCCCTTGCCGATCACTTCGCGGATCTTGTCCGGATGGATCTTCATGGTGATCATGCGCGGCGCGTGCTCCGACAGCTCGGTGCGCGCGTGGCCCATCGCGTCCTGCATCTTGCCCAGGATGTGCAGGCGGCCTTCCTTGGCCTGCGCCAGCGCGACCTGCATGATTTCCTTGGTGATGCCCTGGACCTTGATGTCCATCTGCAGCGCGGTGATGCCGGCGTCGGTGCCCGCCACCTTGAAGTCCATGTCGCCGAGGTGGTCCTCGTCGCCGAGGATGTCGGTCAGCACGGCGAACTTGTTGCCTTCCAGGATCAGGCCCATCGCCACGCCGGCGACGTGCGCCTTGACCGGAACGCCGGCGTCCATCAGCGCCAGGCAGCCGCCGCACACCGAGGCCATCGACGACGAGCCGTTCGATTCGGTGATCTCGGAGACCAGGCGGATGGTGTAGGCGAACTCGTCGTCCTTCGGCAGCACCGGGATCAGCGCGCGCTTGGCCAGGCGGCCGTGGCCGATTTCACGGCGCTTCGGGCTGCCCACGCGGCCGGTCTCGCCGGTGGCGAACGGAGGCATGTTGTAGTGGAGCATGAAGCGGTCGCGGTATTCGCCGGCCAGCGCGTCGATGATCTGCTCGTCGCCCTTGGTGCCCAGCGTGGCCACCACCAGCGCCTGCGTCTCGCCGCGGGTGAAGATGGCCGAGCCGTGCGCGCGCGGCAGCACCGACGAGCGGATCTCGATCGGGCGCACCGTGCGGGTGTCGCGGCCGTCGATGCGCGGCTCGCCCGACAGCACCTGGCTGCGCACGATCTTCGCTTCGATGTCGAACAGCACGTTGCCCACTTCGACCTTGTCGGCTTCCACGCCGGCTTCGGCCAGTTGGGCCATCACGGCGGCGTAGACTTCCTTGAGCTTCTGGCTGCGCGCGGACTTCTGGCGCAACTGGTAGGCGTCCTGCAGCAGCGGCAGCGCGATCTCGCCGATCCTGGCGATCAGCGCTTCGTTCTTCGGCGCCGGCGCCCAGTCCCACTCGGGCTTGCCGCCGTCGCGCACCAGATCATGGATGGCGTTGATGGCGGTCTGCATCTGCTCGTGGCCGTAGACCACGGCGCCCAGCATCACGTCTTCCGACAACTGGTTGGCTTCCGACTCCACCATCAGCACGGCGCGCTCGGTGCCGGCCACGACCAGGTCGAGCTCCGACGCGGCGATCTGCGCGCGGGTCGGGTTGAGCAGGTACTGGCCGTCCTTGTAGCCGACGCGGGCCGCGCCCACGGGGCCGCTGAACGGGATGCCCGACACCGCCAGCGCGGCCGAGGCGCCGATCAGCGCGGGGATGTCGGCCGGCACTTCCGGGTTCAGCGACAGCACGTGGATCACCACCTGCACGTCGTTGTAGAAGCCTTCCGGGAACAGCGGGCGCAGCGGACGGTCGATCAGGCGCGAGGTCAGCGTCTCGTTTTCCGACGGACGGCCTTCACGCTTGAAGAAACCGCCGGGGATCTTGCCGGCGGCGTAGGTCTTCTCGATGTAGTCGACGGTCAGCGGGAAGAAGTCCTGGCCGGCCTTGGGCGACTTGGCGGCCACCACGGTGGCCAGCACCACGGTGTCTTCCACGTCGACGATCACGGCGCCGCCAGCCTGGCGGGCGATTTCGCCGGTTTCCAGGCGCACCGTGTGCTGGCCCCACTGGAATTCCTTGACGACTTTATTGAACATGGTCATGAGCGTTCCTTTGTTCGTGCTTGCACGCTTGTGCAATGCCCGCGTTAGCAGCCGCGGGCGAACCGCCGGATGCGCGTCGGTCGCGGTCACAGGGAAGTGCTATGCCATTCCAGCGGGATACCCGCGACTGCGGATACCACGCTGGAATGACACAAAGCCCCGCTTCCTTGCCCGACTCCGGTGTGAAAAAAAGCTAAAGAACGGACTAACTTACTCCGTTGCACGTCTTGGCGCAACGGGCGCCAGGCGGTGGCGCCTGGCGCTGCCGGGTGGAACCGAAGTCACAACGGACATCGCGCCACCCGGCAGCGTCGCGGGCCTCGGCCCGCAAAAACAAAATGCCTGCATCAGCAGCGCTGACGCAGGCATTCATGGCTTCACGCGAAGGCGTGCAGTGCATCCATTCGCGCTGCCATCCGGACGATCCTGGGGTGCTTACTTGCGCAGGCCCAGCTTCTCGATCAGCGAACGATAGCGGTCGGCATCGTTGGCCTTGAGGTAGTCCAGCAGGCGACGACGACGGCTCACCATGCGCAGCAGGCCGCGGCGGCTGTGGTGATCCTTCATGTTGGCCTTGAAGTGGGGGGTCAGTTCGTTGATGCGGTTGGTCAGCAGGGCGACCTGGACTTCGGGGCTGCCGGTGTCGTTGGTTGCGCGTGCGAACTGCTTGATGATGTCGGTCTTGCTGCTGGTTTCGGCTGCTGCCATGATGATTTCCTTTTCACTTGCGAACGCTACAGCGCGGAATGCGCCGCCTGCGTCGTGCCTTTTGCATTGCCCTTTTGCATTGCTTGTGCTGCTGGTTTGCGATGCTTGCGTTGCTTTTCAGGCATATTTGCCGCCGCCCGCCCCGTGGATGACCCCGGTTTGGCCGTGACAGCCGGCAATTATAGCGGAAATCCGGCCGCGCTTGCCAGCAAATCCCTCAGAACCGCTCCATCTGGCACGTCGTCGGCAATGTGGTCTGCGCTGCCTTCAGTTTCCTGACCGTGCGGAAGCCGTAGCCCGAGCCCTCGTTGTCGAAGCGCACCTCCCCGCCCTGCTTCTCCATCACCGACACGTAGAGCGGCTGCAGCACCTGGTGGTCGCTGGCGCGGATGGTGGCCTCGTGGAAGTCGTTGACGTAGCGCATGTCCTCCAGCGCGTGCGCCACCTTGACGGCGTCGGTCGAGCCGGCCCGCTCGATCGCGCGCGCCAGCATCTCGACCATCATCTGCATGCGCAGGTGGACGTAGTCGTCGCGCGGCTCGGGGTAGCGCGCGCGGAAGGCCCGGTAGAACGCATCCGAGGCGGCGCCGCCCACGTTCGGGTGCCATTCGGCCACCGCCAGCACCCTCCCCACCCCGGCGTCGCCCATCGCCGCGGGCGCGCCCAGGCCGTTGCCGTAGAAGGTGTAGAACCTGGCGTTCAGGCCGCCCTCGCGCGCGGCTTTGACCATCAGCGTCAGGTCGTTGCCCCAGTTGCCGGTGATGACGGCGTCCGCGCCGCTGGCCTTGATCTTGGCGATGTACGGCGCGAAATCCTTGATCTTGCCGATCGGGTGGAATTCGTCGCCGACGATGCGCAGGTCGGGGCGCTTGGCGGCCAGCATCTCGCGCGCCGAGCGCGCCACCTGGTGGCCGAAGCTGTAGTCCTGGTCGATCAGGTAGACGCGGCGCACGCCCGCGTCGGCACGGATGACCTCGGTCAGCGCCTGCATGCGCATGTCGGCGCTGGCGTCGAAGCGGAAGTGCCAGAAGCTGCAGTTCTCGTTGGTCAGCGCCGGGTCGACCGCCGAGTAATTGAGGAACAGCACGCGCGCGTCGGGCTGGCGCTGGTTGTGGCGGTTGACCGCGCCGACCAGCGCGGCGGCCACCGCCGAGCTGTTGCCCTGCAGGACGAACGGCATGTGGCGGTCGGTCAGCGCGCGGAACTGCATCAGGCTCTCGTCGACGTTGCCCTTGCTATCGAGCGTGACCAGCTCGAACGGGCGCGCGCCCTGCGCGGTCTTCACGCCGCCGCGCGCATTGACGCGCTCCACGGCGATGCGCAGGTTGCGCACCACCGCGTCGCCGGCGTTGGCGAACGGGCCGGACAGCCCTTCGATCATGCCCAGCCGGATCGGCTCCTGCGCGCCCGCGCCCGCGGCGGCCAGCGCCAGCAGGCAGCCGGCCAGCCATCGTCTACTCCACATCGAGAGCCCTCCCGTCGAAAGCGATGCATGGTAAGCCACGGACGCGGGCCGAGGCAAACCGCGGCGGCCCTCGCCCGACAGAAAGCGCGGCGCCGCGAAGGCGGCACCATGACGCCCGTTGCCACGGGATGCGCGCCGGATGCCGGCGCCGCTGAAGCCCGCGCATTGCGCGCGGGGAGCGCGAGAAGCCGCAAAGACAGCGCGAAGGAAGCGCAAAAGAAAGCCCAAACGAAACGCAAAACGCCCGCCAGCGTCCTCGTGGGAAACGGGCGGGCCGGTTCAAGCCGCGCGGCCGGATAGGCCGCGGGCTTGCCGCGGGGATCCGGGTCAGATCTGCGGGTTGATCTTCTGCACGGCCTTGTCGTGCAGCTTGTTCAGCGCGGCCAGGTAGGCCTTGGCCGAAGCCGCCACGATGTCCGGGTCCGTGCCGACGCCGTTGACGATGCGCCCGGCCTTGGACAGGCGCACCGTCACTTCGCCCTGGGCCTGGGTGCCCGTGGTGATGGCGTTGACCGAATACAGCACCTGCTCGGCGCCGCTGTTGACCTTGCTTTCGATCGCATGCAGGGTGGCGTCGACCGGGCCGTTGCCCTCGGCTTCGCCGATCAGTTCCTGGCCGTCCATGTTGAAGACCACGCGCGCGTGCGGACGCTCGCCGGTTTCCGAGCGCTGCGACAGCGAGATGAAGCGGAAGTGGTCGTTGACGTCGTGGGCCTCGTCGGAAACGATGGCCATGATGTCTTCGTCGAAGATCTCGGCCTTCTGGTCGGCCAGTTCCTTGAAGCGCGCGAAGGCGGCGTTGATCTCGCTTTCGCTGTCGAGCGTGATGCCGAGCTCCTGCAGGCGCTGCTTGAACGCGTTGCGGCCCGAGAGCTTGCCCAGCACGATCTTGTTGGCGCTCCAGCCCACGTCCTCGGCGCGCATGATCTCGTAGGTGTCGCGCGCCTTGAGCACGCCGTCCTGGTGGATGCCCGAGGCGTGCGCGAACGCGTTGGCGCCGACCACGGCCTTGTTGGGCTGCACCACGAAGCCGGTGATCTGCGAGACCAGCTTGGAGGCCGGCACGATCTGCGTGGTGTCCACGCCGACGTCCATGTCGAAGTAGTCGCGGCGCGTCTTGACCGCCATCACCACCTCTTCGAGGCTGGTGTTGCCGGCGCGCTCGCCGAGGCCGTTGATGGTGCACTCGACCTGGCGCGCGCCGCCGAGCTTGACCGCCGCCAGCGAGTTGGCCACCGCCATGCCGAGGTCGTTGTGGCAGTGCACGGACCAGATCGCCTTGTCGGAATTGGGGATGCGCTCGCGCACCGAGCGGATCAGCGCGGCGTAGCCTTCCGGCACCGCGTAGCCGACCGTGTCGGGCAGGTTGATGGTGGTGGCGCCCTCGGCGATCACGCCTTCGAGCACGCGGCACAGGAAGTCCATGTCCGAGCGGCTGCCGTCCTCGGGCGAGAACTCGATGTCGTCGGTGAACTGGCGCGCGAAGCGCACGGCCAGGCGGGCCTGCTCATAGACCTGGTCCGGCGTCATGCGCAGCTTCTTCTCCATGTGCAGCGCCGAGGTGGCGATGAAGGTATGGATGCGGAACGAGTTGGCCGGCTTGAGCGCCTCGGCGGCGCGGGCGATGTCCTTGTCGTTGGCGCGGGCCAGCGAGCAGATGGTGGAGTCCTTGACCACCTGGGCGATCGCGCGGATGGCCTCGAAATCGCCGTTGGAGCTGGCCGCGAAGCCGGCTTCGATCACGTCCACCCTCAGGCGCTCCAGCTGGCGCGCGATGCGGATCTTTTCCTCGCGGGTCATGGAGGCGCCGGGCGACTGCTCGCCGTCGCGCAAGGTGGTGTCGAAAATGATGAGTTTGTCGGACATGGATGGGGCTCCTGGGCTTTATCTGTTGTGCTTGGCGTCTGGCGGGCCTGGCCTGTTCTCGCTGCGCCGGCGCTGAATGCAGAACGCCCCGGCGTGCAGTGATGCAGGCCGGGGCGTTTGTGAATCCTGTGTGACTTTGCGCGAGGGTGTTGGCTTCCCTCAGCGCGAACGCGTCCCGACCTGATGGCCTAGTAGGCCACCTAGCGTGGTGCGGGCGAGTAGGGCTTGGCGCGAAATCATGTCAGCGACTATAGCCGAGAAGCCGGGCGCGCGCAACATGGACGCATCAATCGTGCCGATAGTCGATGCCCGATGGCCGCGGGCGGTGTCCGCGCCGCCCCGGCCATCGGTGCCCCGCCGTCAGGCCTTGGGCGGGATGCGCAGCTTCTGCCCCGGATAGATCTTGTCCGGGTTCGACAGCATCGGGCGGTTGGCCTCGAAGATGGCGGTGTACAGCGCGCCGTTGCCGTAGGCGGTCTGGGAGATCGCCCACAGCGTGTCGCCCTTGACCACGGTGTGCCATTGCGACTCGGCCGTCTCCACGTTGACCGACATCTTGTCGTCGACCTTGTCCACGCCCTGCACGTTGCCGCAGCACAGGATGATCTTCTCGCGCGTGGCCTGGTCGGGCGCCACGCCGAACACCGTCACCAGCCCCTGCGAGCCGTCCACCTGCACCGTCAGCCCGGTGGCGTCCAGGCCCATCTGCCTGATGTAGCCCTCGATGGCGTCGCCAGCGGCGCGGTTGGCCGCGTCGGCATCGGCCGCGGGCGCGGCAGCTGGCGTGGCCGCCTTGGCCTCGCCGCCGCCGAACAGTTTCTCTCCTGCTTCCTTGATGAAGTCGAGCATGCCCATGAGAACCTCCTGTGATCGTGAAAAGGAACAACAACGCAACAGCGGCGCAACAGCAGCCGGGATCAGAGAGCCAAGATAAGAGAGCGGCGGTAAAAGAGCGAGCACTGAAGAGTAAAAAAAAGAAAAGGCGCCGCAGCGCCTTTTCACCGGAACGGCTCAGGAACGTTCGTTCCCGCCGTCGCGCGCCTTGCGCACGCCGGCCGGCTGCCCGTGCAGCGCGCGCCAGCCCCACAGCAGGTAGCCGGAGATCGCGTAGGCCACGAACAGCCCGAACAGCGCCACCGGCGGGTCGGTCGACACCACCACGAACAGCACCAGCACCAGCACCATCATGCCGAACGGCACGCGGTAGCGCACGTCGAGCGCCTTGCCGCTGTAGAACGGCGCGTTCGACACCATCGACAGCCCGGCGTACAGCGTGATGCCGAATGCCACCCACGGCATCCACAGGTCCTTGACCGGCAGCTTGTTGTCGATCACCAGCCACACGAAGCCGGCCACCAGCGCCGCCGCCGCCGGGCTGGGCAGCCCCTGGAAGAAGCGCTTGTCGACCACGCCGATGTTGGCGTTGAAGCGCGCCAGGCGCAGCGCGGCGCAGGTGCAGTAGACAAAGGCGGCGATCCAGCCCCATTTGCCGAGGTCGTGCAGGATCCACTCGTACATCACCAGCGCCGGCGCCACGCCGAACGAGGTCATGTCGGACAGCGAGTCGTACTGCTCGCCGAACGCGCTCTGGGTATTGGTGATGCGCGCCACGCGGCCGTCCATGCCGTCCAGCACCATCGCCGCGAAGATGGCGATGGCCGCCGTGTCGAAGCGCATGTTCATGGCCTGCACGATGGCGAAGAAGCCGGCGAACAGCGCCGCGGTGGTGAAGGCGTTGGGCAGCAGGTAGATGCCGCGCCGGCGCGGCCGCACGTATTCGATGTCGGGGTCGGCGGCATCGTCGTAGCCGTCCGGCTCGCCGCCGCGCAACTGGTTGTGGCGGAACGGACGCAGATGCGTCACGTTGCCGTTGCTGGCGCGCTTGTTGCGCCGGTTGAATGCACCCATGCCTGTTTTCTCCAGTGGCCGCGGGCCGGATCAGTCCAGCTCGGCCAGGACCGTCGACGACGCCGACACTTTCTCGCCGATGGTCACGCGCGGGCGCGCGTCCACGGGCAGGTACACGTCCACGCGCGAGCCGAAGCGGATGAAGCCGTAGCGCTGGCCGCGCGACAGGGTCTCCCCCACCCGGGTATAGCAGAGGATGCGGCGCGCCACCAGCCCGGCGACCTGCACCAGCGTCACCACCTTGCCGTCGCCGGCGCGGCGGATCACCACGGCGTTGCGCTCGTTCTCGAGCGAGGCCTTGTCGAGGTCGGCGTTGACGAACTTGCCGGGGAAGTATTCGACCTTCTCCACCTGGCCGTCCACCGACACGCGGTTCGAGTGCACGTTGAACACGTTCATGAACACGCTGATCTTCAGCGCCTCGCGCCCGGCATAGGGATCCTGGGTTTTCTCGACCACCACGATGCGGCCGTCGGCCGGGGCCAGCACGGCGTTCGGCTGGGCCGGGATCGGCCGCGGCGGGTCGCGGAAGAACTGCAGCACGAACAGCGTGACGATCCACAGCGGCAGGGCCCACCAGAAGCCGGCGCTGACCTGCACCAGCAGCGAGATGACAAAGGCAATGCCCAGGAACGGCCAGCCTTCACGGGCGATCAGCGGATGAGGATAGTTCATGCAATGCTTGGTAGAAGGTAAAGTCTGACAAGGATAACAAAAAGCCGTCCAGCCCCCGCGCGAAAGCGCCCCCGGAAGCGGGGACCGAACGCGCGGAAGGCCGGACGGCCGCGGCCCGCCGCGCGAAACGGCGGGCCCAGGACTGCATTCCGACTTAGTTCTTCGACTGGTCGACCAGCTTGTTCTTGGCGATCCAGGGCATCATGGCGCGCAGCTTGGCGCCCACTTCCTCGATCTGGTGCTCGGCCGTCAGGCGGCGGCGCGAGATCAGGGTCGGTGCGCCGGCCTTGTTCTCGAGCAGGAAGCTCTTGGCGTACTCGCCGGTCTGGATGTCGGTCAGGCACTGCTTCATGGCCTTCTTGGTCTCCTCGGTCACGACGCGCGGGCCGGTGACGTACTCGCCGTATTCGGCGTTGTTGGAGATCGAGTAGTTCATGTTGGCGATGCCGCCTTCATAGATCAGGTCGACGATCAGCTTCAGTTCGTGCAGGCACTCGAAGTAGGCCATTTCCGGCGCGTAGCCGGCTTCCACCAGCGTCTCGAAGCCGGCCTTGATCAGCTCGACGGTGCCGCCGCACAGCACGGCCTGCTCGCCGAACAGGTCGGTTTCGGTTTCTTCGCGGAAGTTGGTCTCGATGATGCCGGCGCGGCCGCCGCCGTTGGCGGTAGCGTACGACAGGGCGATGTCACGGGCGGCGCCGGACTTGTTCTGGTGCACGGCGATCAGGTGGGGCACGCCGCCGCCTTGCGCGTAGGTCGAGCGCACGGTGTGGCCCGGGGCCTTCGGCGCGATCATGATCACGTCGAGGTCGGCGCGCGGGATCACGGCGCCGTAGTGCACGTTGAAGCCGTGGGCGAAGGCCAGCGCGGCGCCTTCCTTGATGTTGTCGTGCACTTCGTTCTTGTACACCTCGGCGATCTGCTCGTCCGGCAGCAGGATCATGACCACGTCGGCGGACTTGACCGCCTCGGCCACTTCCTTGACCTGCAGGCCGGCGTTGACGGCCTTGTTCCACGATGCGCCGCTCTTGCGCAGGCCGACCGTGACCTTGACGCCCGAGTCGTTCAGGTTCTGCGCGTGGGCGTGGCCTTGCGAGCCGTAGCCGATGATGGTGACGTTCTTGCCCTTGATCAGGGAGAGGTCGGCGTCCTTGTCGTAAAACACTTTCATGATGGTTCCTTCAAGCTTTCGTTTTCGTGTGTCGGGGTAGCGGCTGCCGCGCGGCGCGCGGCGATGCCGCCCGGGGATACTGCAATCGGGTCAGACCTTCAGGATGCGTTCGCCGCGGCCGATGCCCGAGCCGCCGGTACGGACGGTCTCGAGGATGGCGGCGCGGTCGATGGCGTCGAGGAAGGCGTCGAGCTTGACGCCGTTGCCGGTCAGCTCGATGGTGTAGGTCTTCTCGGTGACGTCGATGATGCGGCCGCGGAAGATGTCGGCGGTGCGCTTCATTTCCTCGCGCTCCTTGCCGACCGCGCGCACCTTGACGAGCATCAGCTCGCGCTCGATGTGCGCGCCTTCGGTCAGGTCCACCACCTTGACCACCTCCACCAGGCGGTTCAGGTGCTTGGTGATCTGCTCGATCACGTCGTCGGAGCCGCTCGTGACGATGGTCATGCGCGACAGCGAGGCGTCCTCGGTGGGTGCCACCGTCAGCGTCTCGATGTTGTAGCCGCGAGCCGAGAACAGGCCGACCACGCGCGACAGCGCGCCCGGTTCGTTTTCCAGCAGGACCGAAATGATATGTCGCATCACAGGTCCTCCGCGCCGAGCAGCATCTCGGAGATGCCCTTGCCGGCCTGCACCATCGGCCACACGTTTTCGGTGGGGTCGGTCTGGAAGTCGAGGAACACGGTACGGTCTTTCAGGCGGAACGCTTCGCGCAGCGCGGGCTCGACGTCCGAGGTCTTCTCGATGCGCATGCCGACGTGGCCATAGGCCTCGGCCAGCTTGACGAAGTCGGGCAGCGCGTCCATGTAGGAGTGCGAGTAGCGGTTGTCGTACTCGATCTCCTGCCACTGGCGCACCATGCCGAGATAGCGGTTGTTGAGCGCGCAGATCTTGACCGGGGTGTCGTACTGCAGGCAGGTCGACAGTTCCTGGATGCACATCTGGATCGAGCCTTCGCCGGTGATGGTCACCACTTCCTTCTCGGGGAAGGCTTTCTTGATGCCCATCGCATACGGCAGGCCCACGCCCATCGTGCCCAGGCCGCCGGAGTTGATCCAGCGGCGCGGCTGGTCGAACTTGTAGAACTGCGCGGCCCACATCTGGTGCTGGCCGACGTCCGAGCAGATGTACGCATCGCCCTTGGTCAGTTCCCAGATCTTCTCGACCACGTACTGCGGCTTGATGATCTCGGAATTGCGGTCGTACTTGAGGCAGTCCACCGAGCGCCACTGCTCGATCTGCTCCCACCAGCGGGCCAGGGCCTCGCGCCGGGGCTTGACGTCGCTGGCCTGCAGCTGCGAGATCAGCTCCTGCAGCACGTCCTTGACGTTGCCCACGATGGGGATGTCCACCTTGACGCGCTTCGAGATCGAAGACGGGTCGATGTCGATGTGGATGATCTTGCGCGGCTGCGAGGTGAAGTGCCCCGGGTTGCCGATCACGCGGTCGTCGAAGCGCGCGCCGATGGCGATCAGCACGTCGCAGTTCTGCATGGCCATGTTGGCTTCATACGTGCCGTGCATGCCGAGCATGCCGACGAACTGCTTGCTGGTGCCGGGGAACGAGCCCAGGCCCATCAGCGTGTTGGTGACCGGATGGCCGGTCAGCGCGGCCAGCTGGCGCAGTTCCTCGCTGGCGTTGGCCAGCACCACCCCGCCGCCGGCGTAGATGAACGGCCGCTCGGCGCCCTGCAACAGCGCGAGCGCCTTGCGGATCTGGCCCGAATGGCCCTTGTTCACCGGGTTGTACGAGCGCATGTCGATCGACTTGGGATACTCGTACTTGCAGGCGTTGCGCGAGACGTCCTTGGGGATGTCCACCACCACCGGGCCGGGACGGCCGGTCGCGGCGATGTAGAACGCCTTCTTGATGGTCGAAGCGAGATCGCGGACGTCCTTGACCAGGAAGTTGTGCTTGACGATCGGGCGGGTGATGCCGACCGTGTCGCATTCCTGGAATGCGTCCTGGCCGATGGCGTGGGTCGGCACGTTGCCGGTGATCACCACCATCGGGATCGAATCCAGGTAGGCCGTGGCGATGCCCGTCACCGCGTTGGTGACGCCGGGACCCGAAGTCACCAGGGCGCAGCCCACCTTGCCGGTCGCGCGCGCATAGCCATCCGCGGCATGGACCGCGGCCTGCTCGTGGCGCACCAGGATGTGCTCGATCTTCTTCTGCTTGTAGAACTCGTCGTAGATATACAGCACTGCGCCGCCGGGGTAGCCCCAGACGTACTCGACGCCTTCTTCGGCAAGTGCGTGAACGAGGATTTCCGCACCGATCATTTCGGGTGCGGCAGATGAATTGCTGTCTGCGTGGGAGAATTCCGCGCTGGGCATGTTCATTTCAGTCCTTTGCAATTTTCGGCAAAAAATTGTTCGGATGCTCTCTGCCGGGCTTGTGGCGCGGGTTCAAGCGGTGCGCGTCTGCATGGTAGACCGCCTCATAAGCGGCCTGATGAGACAACCACTGATGTCGTGAACCGACGATGATACCGCAATGCATCAGGCTGGTCTACGGCTTTCTGCCTGCCCGGGCGCGCCCGGCGCGGTGCGGTTTTCCGCGCGCGCCGCGGCCATTGCAGCCCGTGCCGGCGGGCCCGTGAATGACCGCAACAAAGAACAAAGATGGTCACCCACAGGGTTATTTGCTAGCATTCCCCCCAATTTTGGACGTGCGGGCAGCCGTAACCCGCACATCCACCGGCCGCGGCCTCACCGTCTGTACCCCGCCTGCATGGCAACCGATCAGGAACTATCCGACTTTCTCGCCAGCGTCGAGCGGCGCGCCTTCAAACAGGCCGTGTTTGCGGTGCGCGACGACGAGGCCGCCCTGGACATCGTCCAGGACGCCATGATCAAGCTCGCCGAGAAATACGGCGACAAGAGCGCCGGCGAACTGCCGCCGCTGTTCCAGCGCATACTGCAGAACACAATCCACGACTGGTTCCGCCGTCAGAAGGTGCGAAACACCTGGGTCACGCTGTTTTCCAACCTGCGCGACGACCGGGAAGGCGAAGATAATGACCTGCTCGACACTTTCGAGGCCGAAATCGGCTCCGAATCCGCCGAAAGCAGCGCCGACAAAGTGGAACGCGCCCAGACCATGCACATCATCGAACAGGAGATCCAGCGCCTGCCGACACGTCAACGCGAAGCTTTCCTGATGCGTTACTGGGAGGATATGGACGTCGCGGAAACGGCTGCTGTCATGGGATGCTCGGAAGGCAGCGTCAAGACTCACTGTTCCCGCGCCACGCACACACTGGCGCAGGCATTGCGAGCGCGGGGGGTCCGACTATGAGTAACAGAAACGAAAAAGAAATCAATGAACGCCGCCTGGCACACGAGATTCGCACGGCACTGGATGCCTCGGCGAACGCGTTGCCGGCCAATGTGACCGAACGGCTCGCCGCCGCGCGGCGCATGGCGCTGTCGCGCCGCAAGGCGCATGCCGCGGTGGCCGCGCCGCAGCTGGCCACGGCCGGCGCGGCCACGGTCTCGTTCGACGAAGACGATTCGCCGCTGCACCGCGCGGGCGCCTGGCTGCGCCGCCTCGGGCTGGTGTGGACGCTGGTGGCGCTGGGCGCCGGCCTGATCGGCATCTACCACTGGCAGCAGCAGAAGCGCGTGGACGAGCTCGCCGACGTGGATGCCGCCATGCTGCTCGACGACCTGCCGCCGGCGGCCTACGCCGACCAGGGCTTCCACGTGTTCCTGAAACGCGGTCAGCAATAGCGATGGCCAGCACCCCTTCGCGCCGCGCCGCGCCACGCCGGCGGCTGGCAGGCTTGCTGCTGGCCGGCGCTGCCGCGGCCGCCGCCTGGCTGTCCGCGCCGCTGGCGTGCCAGGCCCAGGGCGGCCGCGCCACCGGCGCTTCTGCCGCCACCAGCCCCGTCAACGCGCATCCGACCTGGGCCGAGCTCTCCGTCGTGCAGCAGCGCGTGCTCGCCCCGCTGCAAGGCGAGTGGAACAACTTCCCCGAACTGAATCGCCGCAAATGGGTGCAGATCGCGGAGCGCTACCCGAAATTCTCGCCGGCCGAGCAGGCGCGCCTGCAGACGCGCATGACCGAATGGGTCAAGATGACGCCGCAGCAGCGCCGGCTGGCGCGCGAGAACTACCAGATCACGCGCTCGCTGCCACCGCAGAAGAAGGCCGAAGCCTGGGACAAGTACCAGCAACTGCCTGAAGAGCAGAAGAAGAACCTGGCCGCCGCCGAAAAGGTGCCGCGCCGCCCGGGCGCGGTCAGCGCCCTGCCCTCGGGCAAGCGGCTGCCCGCCGAGACCACGCGCCAGCTGCACCTCGAAAAGAAGGTGCCGGCCGCCGCGCACATGGCCGCCCACCACCCCGCCTCCGACGCCGTCGCGCATGTGCCCGACCTGCCGGCCGCCGCGCCGGCCGCCGGCACGGTGGCGCCTGCCGCGATCCTCGCCGCGCCCGATGCGCCACACGACGCCGGCGCCAGCGCCGAGCCCGCGGCCAGCAACGCCGGCGGGCCGGCCAGCCCCGACGAGCCGGTCCGCCGATAAGCGCGGCTGCCCGGCCAACTACCGCCGGCCGGGCTTTGGCATAATGCGCGTTGCGCCCGGGCGCGCCGCCGTCGCCGCATCTGTCGCCGCGTCCGTCCTTTGTGCCTGACTTCGTGACCGGCTTGGTGACCGTCCTCGCGCCGGTCTCCCTGACCGTCGCGACGCCCTTCTTCCCGGCCGGCACCTGGCCGGCATCGCCCTTGCCCAATTCCGCCATGCCCGCCGCCGCCACCTCCCGTACCAGCACCAAGCCAGCCGCCCCGGCCGGCGCCCCTCGCCCGGCGCCCTCGCTGCGCCGCCGCGTCGCCTGCATGCTCTACGAGGGCGTGCTGCTGTTCGGCGTGCTGAGTGCCTCCACCGCGCTCTACCTGCTGGCGCGGCCGGCGCTGCGGCGCCTCGGCGTGGACGGCGAGTTCGCCATGCAGGCATGGAGCTTTCTGGTGCTGGGCTGCTACTTCGTCTGGTTCTGGCAGCGCAACGGCCAGACCCTCGCCATGCAGACCTGGCGCATGCGCGTGGAAACCGCCGCCGGCGTGCCGCCGCGCTGGCCGCGCGCCGCCGCGCGCTACCTGCTGGCGTGGCTGTGGCTGCCGCCGTCGGCGGCCGTCGGGCACGCGCTCGGCCTGGTCAAGGGGCCCTTCGTCGGCGTGCTCGCCGGCGGCCTGCTGATCTGGATCCTGCTGGCGTGGCTGGACCCGCGGCGCCAGTTCCTGCACGACCGCATGGCCGGCACCCGCCTGGCCGACCTGCGCCCGCCCCGGTCATGACGCTCTCGGCCGCCGCCTTGCGCCGCATCGCGGTGGCATTGCAGGCTGCCGCGGTGGCGGGCTGCGCGGTGGCGCTGCGCGAGCGCGCCGGCTGGACGCTCGGCGCCGGGCTGCTGGCCGGCCTGCTGCTGGTGCTGGGCCTGCTGGGGCTGTCGCTGGCCGGCGCCTTCGTGCTCTCGCTGGCCGGCTTCGGCGTGCCCGCCGGCCAGCGCCCGCCGCGGCCGCCGGCCCTGCTGGCGACCCGCCCCGCGCCGCTGGCGCCGGTGCCGGCGCTGGCCTGCTACCTGCACGAATACGCCGCCGTGCTGCGCATGTTCGACTGGCTCCAGCCGTTCTGCTCGCGGCGCCGCTTCACGCCGGCCCGCGCGCCCGGCTCGCGCCCGCCGCTGCTGCTGGTGCACGGCTACGGCTGCAACCACGCGGTCTGGCTGGACATGCAGCCGGCGCTGGCCGCGGCCGGCTACCACTGCGAGGCGATCGACCTCGAACCCGTGTTCGGCGACCTCGACCACTACGCGCTGCAGGTGCGCGCCGCCATCGCGCGCATCGCCGCCACCACCGGCCAGGCGCCGCTGCTGCTGTGCCACAGCATGGGCGGACTGGCCGCGCGCGCGGCCGTGGCGGGACGCGGCAAGCCGCCGCCGTGCCGCGGCATCGTCACGCTCGGCTCGCCCCACCACGGCTGCGCGCTGGCGCGCTACGGCAGCGGCTTCAACGCGCGCCAGATGCGCTGCGGCAGCGCCTGGCTGCGCGCGCTGGCGGCGCGCGAGACCCCGCGCCAGCGCGCCGCGCTGGTGTCGGTGTTCAGCTGGCACGACTCCATCGCCGGCCCGGCCGGCTCGTCGTGGCTGGAAGGCGCCCACCACGTCGCGCTGTCCGGCGTCGGCCACGTCGGCCTGCTGCGCCACCCACGCGCCACGCAGGCGGCGCTGGGCGCGCTGGCGCGACTGTGCGCGGTGGCGCCGGCCGCCTGACTCCGGGCCCGCGCGCGGCGCGCGGCGGCGGTGTTTGCCGGCGCGCCACAGTCATGTGACATTCATGTTTCCGTCACGGCTTCGTCATCGCCGGCTGGCCCAATGCAGCCATCGTCGATACCGAGGCCGCCATGGTTCAAGCCCTTCGTTCTGCCCGCGGACAACTGGCAAAGGCCGCGCAACTGCTGCGCGGCCGCACGGCGGAGTCCCCGCCGCGGCCCGGCTCCTCGTCCCTGCCCGCCGCGCTGGCCGCCTTCATGCCACCGGCCAGCACCCTGCAGCAACGCCCGCCCGCGCGCGGGGCTTCCACCCCCGCCTCCGCCAGCCTGCCGCCCCCCGCCACCACGCCCTCCGCCCCGCATCCCGCCCACCCGATCCGCCACTACCGCGCCATCTGGCTGTCCGACATCCATCTCGGCACCGCCGGCTGCCAGGCCGACTACCTGCTCGACTTCCTCAAGCACAACGAATCGGAACAGCTCTACCTGGTCGGCGACATCATCGACGGCTGGCAGCTGCGGCGCGGCTGGTACTGGCCGCAAAGCCACAACGACGTGGTGCAGAAGCTGCTGCGCAAGGCGCGCAAGGGCACCGAGGTGATCTACGTGCCCGGCAACCACGACGAAGTGGCGCGCCAGTTCGACGGCCTGGCCTTCGGCGACATCGCCGTGCGCGAGGACGCCATCCACGTCACCGCCACCGGGCGCCGCCTGTGGGTGGTGCACGGCGACCTGTTCGACGGCGTGGTGCAGCACGCGCGCTGGCTGGCCTACCTGGGCGACTCGCTCTACACGCTGATCCTGGCGCTGAACCGCCACTTCAACCGCGTCCGCGCGCGCCTGGGCTTCCCGTACTGGTCGCTGTCGCAATACCTCAAGCACCAGGTCAAGAACGCGGTCAACTACATCAACTCGTTCGAGCAGGCGATGGTGGAGGAAGCGCGCCGCCGCGGCTGCGACGGCGTGATCTGCGGCCACATCCACAAGGCCGAGATCCGCGAGGTGGACGGCCAGCTCTACTGCAACGACGGCGACTGGGTGGAAAGCCTGTCGGCGCTGGTCGAGACGCAGGAAGGCGAGCTGCAGATCGTCTACTGGACCAAGCTGCTCGACGCGCCCGCCACGAGCGGCCGCCGCGCCGCCGTCACGGCCGCCTGAGCCCGCGCCGGCCACCAACGCAGTCCCCCGGCCCCACCCCGCCGGGGCCGGGACTCACCCACGCGGCCCGCCGCAAGGAGCAGACATGAAGATCCTGATCGTCACCGATGCCTGGGAGCCGCAGGTCAACGGCGTGGTGCGCACCCTCAAGTCCACCCGCCGCGAGCTGAGCGCGCTGGGGCATACGGTCGAGCTGATCACGCCGCAGGAATTCCGCACCATTCCCTGCCCCACCTATCCCGAGATCTCGCTGTCCCTGTTCGCCGGCGCCAAGGTGCGCGAGCGCATCCGCGCGTTCGCGCCCGACGCGCTGCACATCGCCACCGAAGGCCCGCTCGGCCTGGCCGCGCGCCGCTACGCGCTGCGCGAGCAGCTGCCGTTCACCACCGCGTACCACACCCGCTTTCCCGAATACGTGCAGGCGCGCTTCGGCATCCCGCTGGCCTGGACCTACGCCTTCCTGCGCTGGTTCCACGGCTCGGCGCGCGCGGTGATGGCGCCCACGCCGGTGGTGCTGCAGGACCTGCGCCGCTACGGCATCGCGCACGGCGTGCTGTGGACGCGCGGCGTGGACCTGGACGTGTTCACCACGCAGCAGGCCAACGTGCTCAACACGGCCCATCCGATCTTCCTCTACGTGGGCCGCGTGGCGGTGGAAAAGAACGTCGAGGCCTTCCTCGCGCTCGACCTGCCCGGCTCCAAGTGGGTGGTCGGCGACGGCCCGGCGCTGGCCTCGCTGCGGGCGCGCTATCCGGGCGTCAACTACCTCGGCGTGCTGAGCCAGCCCGAGCTGGCCAAGGTGTATGCTTCAGCCGACGTCTTCGTGTTTCCGAGCCGCACCGACACCTTCGGCCTGGTACTGCTCGAGGCACTCGCCAGCGGCCTGCCCGTGGCGGCCTACCCCGTCACCGGCCCGATCGACGTGCTCGGCGAGAGCAGCGCCGGCGTGATGCATGAAGACCTGCGCGAAGCGTGCCTGGAGGCACTGCGCATCGACCGCGCCACCGCCCGCGCGCATGCCGAGCGGTTCTCGTGGCGCGCGGCCTCCGAGCAGTTCCTGACACACCTGCAGCCGCTGCCGGCCGCGCGCGACAACGCGCCCGGCGGCGCTGCCCGTCCCTCATCCGAACATGCCGACTCCGCATCGACCGCCCGTATCCAGCCGCCCGCCGGCGGCCCAGACCTCGGCGCCGGCCAAGGCTTCGCCGAACAGCGACTACACGATTGAGCAGAACCCGCACAAAGGCAACCGCGGGCTGGCGCGGGCCTGGCATGCGGGCATCAATTCCCTGTCCGGGCTGCGCTACGCGGTGCTGGAAGAAAGCGCCTTCCGCCAGGAACTGACGCTGGTGGCGATCCTCACGCCATGCGCGCTGTTCCTGCCGGTGGACGTCGTCGAGCGCATCCTGCTGCTGGGCACGCTGCTGCTCGTGCTGATCGTGGAGCTGCTCAACTCCAGCGTGGAAGCCGCGGTGGACCGCATCTCGCTGGAGCGCCACGGCCTGTCCAAGCGCGCCAAGGACTTCGGCAGCGCCGCCGTGATGCTGGCGCTGGTGCTGTGCGGCGGCACCTGGCTGGCGATCGCCGGGCCGATCGTGGTCGGCTGGCTGCGGCAACTGGCCGGATGAGGAGCGCGCGGCGGGAATGGGCGGCGGGATGAGTGGCGGGACGGATGCTGGAATGGGCGGCGAAATTGGCGGCAGGATAGGCGGCAGGATAGGCGGCAGGATGGAGGCCATGCCGGCCGCATGCGGCAGTGCGGCAAGCGCGATTGCTTATAATCGCCTTCAACCCACCGAATTGCCGCTCGCCCGGCCGCCCATGGAATCCAAACCGCAACCCGGCCCGCGCCGCACCCGCGACCGCATCCTCGACGTCTCGCTGCGCCTGTTCAACGAGCTCGGCGAGCCCAACGTGACGACCACCACGATCGCGGAGGCGATGGAGATCAGCCCCGGCAATCTCTACTACCACTTCCGCAACAAGGACGACATCATCAACTCCATCTTCATGCTGTTCGAGCAGGAGATGGAGCGCCGCCTCAAGTTGCCGGAAGACCACAAGGCCACGCTGGACGAAAGCTGGGGCTACCTCCAGTACATGTCCGAGTTCCTGTGGAACTACCGCTTCCTGTACCGCGACATCAACGACCTGCTGGCGCGCAACCGCATGCTTGAAACCAACTTCAAGCGCATCGTCGAGCAGAAGAAGCGCCTGGCGATGGAGATCTGCCGCCAGTTCCAGGAAGACGGCGAGATGGAAGCCACGCCCGAGCAGGTCGACGCGATCTGCACCAACATGGTCGTGGTGTCCACCTACTGGCTGTCCTTCCAGTTCGTGCAGCACCCGCGCCAGTACAACGACCCGGACCAGATCCGCGGCTACCTGCACGGCGCCAGCTACCACATCTTCTCGATCCTCGCGCCCTACCTGCGCGGCAGGGCGCGCGAGGCGTTCGAGCAGCAGGCGCGCGAATACGCCGCCGCGCGCGCGGCCCAGACTCCCAACCTGAAGGAAGACAACAAGTGAAGTCCGTTTGCATCTACTGCGGCTCCAGCCCCGGCAACCGTCCCGAATACGCCGAAGCGGCGCGCGCGATGGGCAGGCTCCTGGCCGAGCGCGGCCTGGCGCTGGTCTACGGCGGCGGCAAGGTCGGGCTGATGGGCACCGTGGCCGATGCCGTGCTGGCGCACGGCGGCACCGCCATCGGCATCATCCCCGAGGCGCTGATGCAGAAGGAGGTGGGCCACCGCGGCCTGAGCGAGCTGCATGTGGTGCGCAACATGCACGAGCGCAAGCAGATGATGGCCGACCGCGCCGACGCCTTCGTCGCCATGCCCGGCGGCGTGGGCACCTTCGAGGAACTGTTCGAGACCTTCACCTGGCTGCAGCTCGGCTACCACGCCAAGCCGGTCGGCCTGCTCAACGCGGCCGGCTTCTACGACGGCATGCGCGGCTTCCTGCAGCACGCCGTCGACGAAGGCTTCCTCAAGCAGGTCCACAACGACCTGCTGCACGTCGACACCACGCCCGAAGGCATCCTCGACAAGCTCGCCCGCGCGCCGCGCGTGACCGTCGACAAGTGGCAGGAAAAGCGCGAGCAGACCTGAGTCCCGCGCGCCGGGTCCGCGGCCGCCTCGCGGCGGCCTTCAGCGCGGCACGTTGCGCATCCAGTCGGCGGTATCGAAGAACGCCTTCATCAGGCGCAGTTGCAGGTCGTCGGGCAGGCCCACGTCCTGCATCGCCAGCGCCATGCAGCGCAGCCACTGGTCGCGCTCGCTGGTGCCGATCTGGAACGGCAGGTGGCGCGCGCGCAGGCGCGGGTGGCCGAAGCGCTCGATGAAATGGTTGGGCCCGCCCAGCCAGCCGCACAGGAACCAGAACAGCTTGTCGCGCGAGCCGTCGAGCGAGGCGGGATGGAGCGAGCGCAGCCCCTTGAACTGCTCTTCCAGGTCCATCAGGTCGTAGAAACGGTCCACCAGTTCGCGCACGCGCGCCTCGCCGCCGACCAGTTCGTAGGCGGTGGTCTCGGTGGCGGCAGCGTCGGTGGTTTCGGTGGCTGCGGGGTTCGGATCGGTACTCATGAATGCTCGTCAGGTCGTCGGGCGCGGGGCGGCCATGCCGCCGGAAGGCATGCGAAGGCCGCTCAGGCGTCGCGCAGCGTGGCCAGCGCGGGCTGCCGCAGCACCTCGCGCAAACCCAGCCAGCCCCCCGCAAAAGCGCACAGCATGCCAGAAAGCACGCCGGCCGGCACGATCCAGCCGTTGAAGCGGTACGGGAAATCGAACACGAACTGCGACAGGCCCCAGCCCACCGCGATCGCGCCCAGGCTGGCCAGCAGCCCCGCCAGGCCGCCCACCACCAGGAACTCGGTGTACTGCGTCTGCCGCACCACCGCGGCCGAGGCGCCCAGCGCCTTGAGCAGGCCGGCGTCGCGCTTGCGCTCGTCGCGCGAACCGGAAAGCGCCGCGTAAAGCACCGTCACGCCGGCCGCCAGCGTGAACACGAACAGGAATTCCACCGCGGCGATGACCTGGTCGAGCACTTCCTGGATCTGGCGCAGGATCAGGTCGGTGTTGACCACCGTGATGTTGGGGAAGGCCGCCACCAGCCGGTTGCCCAGCGCCGCCTGCGGCGCGGGCAGGTGGAACGCGGTGATGTAGGTCTCGGGCATGCCCTTCATCGCCGCCGGCGGCAGGATGACGAAGAAGTTCACCCGCATCGAGCCCCAGTCCAGCTTGCGCAGCGAAGTCACCGGCGCCTCCACCGGCTGCCCCGCCACGTCGAAGCGCAGCGTGTCGCCCAGGTGGATGCCGAGCGTCTTCGCGATGCCCTCCTCCACCGACGCGCCGGCCTCGCCGCCGCCGGCGGCCAGCCAGCGGCCGGCGACCACGCGGTTGCCCTCGGGCAGCCGGTCGGTGTACGACAGGTTGAACTCGCGCTCGACCAGGTTGCGCGCGCGCCCGTCCGGGTACTGCCCGGCCTGCACCGGCTGGCCGCCGATGTGCGTCAGGCGCCCGCGCACCATCGGGTACAGCAGGTCGGCGATGCCGGCGTGCGCGAGCATGCCGGCCAGCGGCGCGCGCTGGTCGGGCTGGATGTTGATGATGAAGCGGTTGGGCGCGTCCGCCGGCGTGGCGTTGCGCCACGAGGCGATCAGGTCGTTGCGGGTCATGCCCAGCAGCAGCAGCGCCATCAGGCCCACCGCCAGCGCCACGGTCTGCAGCACCGTCACCGCGCGGCGCCGCTCCAGCACCGCCAGCGCGAAGCGCCAGCCCACGCTGCCGCGCCCCGGCTTGCGCCCGCGCATCAGGCGCGCCAGCAGGCTCAGCAGGCCCAGCGCCAGCAGCGCGAAGGCCACGCCGGCGCCGAGGAAGCCGCCCGCGGTGGTCAGGCCCAGCTTGAGGTCGCGCGCGGCCACCAGCAGCAGCGCCACGAAGGCGCCCAGGCCGAGCCCGTAGGCCACCCACGTGGACACCGGCGGCGCGCCCAGGTCGCGCCGCAGCACGCGCAGCGGCGGCACGCGCGTGAGCGCCAGCAGCGGCGGCAGCGCGAAGCCCGCCAGCAGCACCATGCCGGCCAGCAGGCCCACCAGCGACGGCACCAGCGACGGCTGCGGCAGCGTCACGGTCAGCAGGTTGCCCAGCGACAGCAGCAGGCCGTAGTGCGCCAGGTAGCCCAGCACCACGCCGGCCACCGCGCCGCCGATGCCCAGCAGCAGGAATTCCAGCGTGAAGGCCAGCAGGATCTCGCGGCGCGACAGGCCCATGCACTTGTACACCGCGCAGGCGTCGGTATGGCGCTGCATGTAGCGGCGCGCGGACATGGCGATGGCCACCGCCGCGATCATCGCCGACAGCACCGCCACCAGCGACAGGAAACGCTCGGCGCGGTCCAGCGTGGCGCGCATCTGCGGCTGGCCGGACTCGAGCGACTCCACGCGCGTGTTGCGCAGCCCGCGCCGGCCGATCTCGGCCTCGGCCCAGCGCTGGTAGGCCTGGCCGGCCGCGTCGGGGCCCGCCACCAGCAGGCGGTAGGTCACGCGGCTGCCCCAGCCCACCAGCCCGGTGGCGTCCAGGTCCGACAGCGGCAGCATCACGCGCGGCGCGAAGTTCATGAAACCGGCGCCGCGGTCGAGCTCCTGCGTGACGATGCGCTCGATGCGAAAGCCGCGGCTGCCGAGCTGGATGGTGTCGCCCAGCGACAAGCCGAGCGAATCGAGCAGCGCCTCGTCGACCCACACCGTGCCGGGCGCCGGGATGCCCGCGGCGGCCACTTCCGGGCCGCCGCGCGCGCCGGCCACCTTGACCTGCCCGCGCAGCGGGTAGCCCGGGCCGACCGCCTTGAGCGCGGCCAGTTGCGAAGGCGGCTCCGCCGCCGCGGCCGAAGCGCCGGCGGCCGCGGTCTCCTGCCCGGCCCGGTGCGCGGTGGCCATGCTGGGAAAGGTGACGGTCTGCGCGGTGGCCAGCCCGGCCTGCGCGGCGCGGGCGGCGAAGGCCGCGTCGAACGGCTGGTCGCTCACGATCAGCACGTCGGCGGCGATCATCTGGCGCGCGTCGCGCTCCAGCCCCAGCCGCATGCGGTCGGCCAGGAAACCCACGCTGCTCAGCGCCGCCACCGCCAGCACCAGCGCGAACAGCAGCAGGTACAGCTCGCCGGCGCGCCAGTCGCGCCGCGCCATGCGCAGGGCCTGGCGCCACGGGGAGAAGCGGGCCGTGGGCGCCGCCGCGGCGGCAGGGAAAGCGCCGGCGATCCCGGCGGCCGAATCCAGTTCGGAAGGCATCAGTCAGTTATCCGTGCACATGCGTTGAAGCGGCCCGCCAGGCAGGCCGCCGGTTGTCCGGTGAAGATGTGAAGGCAATGAATCCGGCTTGGGCGCTAGCGCCGCGGCAGCCGGCGCGCCGCGACGGCGGGCTCGCCCCGCCCCAGCGCCTGGCGCAGCCGGCGCAGGCCGCGCCACAGCCTGGGCAGCAGCCAGATCGCCACCACCAGCAGCAGCGCCAGCACCACCAGGAACGCCACCGGCAGGAAGAAGGCCAGCAGCAGGCCGCCGCTGGCGGCGACGTCCTCGCTCAGTGAGGCAGCCCAGTTCGAAAACGGTTCCGGCGAGACGTTGATCAGCGCGCGCGTGCCGGCCTTGGCCGCGTGCGCGGTGCCCGCCAGCGTGCCGCCGGCCAGCCCCGCGGCCATCACCCATTGCGGATCGAGCTGGCCGAACGCGGCGGCGGCCAGGATCGCGCCGGCGGGAATGCGGATGAAGGTCTGGATGCCGTCCCAGAACGAGTCGAAGCCGGGCACCTTGTCGGCCACGAACTCGGCCAGCGCCAGCAGCGCGGCCAGGGCGATCATCCACCATGACTCCAGCACCTGCAGCCCCGGCGGCAGGTGCAGCAGCCCCAGGCGCCCAAGCGCGCCGGCCGTGAACACGGCCAGGTAGAGGCGGAATCCGCTGGTCCAGGACAAGCCCGCGGCCAACGCGGCCGTTTCTAGCATGAGGCTCCTTGCGTGTCTGTGGCGGAAGGCGCGCAGCCAGCCGCTGCAAGCAGTGTAATACGGCGCCGCCGGAATGGCCGACGAATGGCCGACGAATGCCCGCCCGAATGCCCACCCGGATGTCGCGCAACAGCCGCCATCGCGGCCAGGGCCGTGGCCAGCGCCGGAAGCGCCATGCCAGTCACATGCGGCCGTCCGCCGGCGGATCAGGCCGGCACTTCCCCGAGCCTGGGCAACTGCGGCAGTTGCGGCAGCTCGGCCGCCACCTCCGCGATCATGCGCCGCAGCCACATCACGTCCGGCGCCGCGTGGCAGCGCTCGTGCCAGAGCTGGTAGAAGCGCATGCGCGGGAACGGCACCGGCGACGGCACCATGCGCAGCGGCAGGTACTGCGAATAATGCGCGGCGAACTGGCGGCCGGTGGTGAAGACCATGTCGGTCTTCATCAGCACGTAGGGCACCAGGCCGAAATACGGCAGCGTGACCTGGATATTGCGCTTGTAGCCCTGCTCGGCCAGCGCCTGGTCGATCATGCTGCGCTGCATGGACGCATACGGCGCCGGCGCCAGGTGCGGCATCTCCAGGTAGTGCTTGAGCGTCAGGCCCTTGCGCGCGAGCGGGTGCTGGGCGCCGAGCATGCATACCACCTCGTCGTCGAACAGCGGCGAGATGTGCAGGTGCTCGGGCGGCGACAGCCAGTTGCCGACCACGATGTCGAGCTGGCCCTGCTCCAGGCTTTCGAGGAAGTCGCTGGAGGAGGTCATCGGGTGCACGAACAGCCGGGCGCCCGGCGCCAGCCGGCGCACGCGCTCGACGATGTTGGGCAGGAAAAAGGCGTCGAGGTAGTCGGGCGCGCCCAGGTGGAACGTGCGCGTGGTGGTGGCCGCGTCGAAATGCTGCGGCGGGCGGGCGATGCGGTCCATCGCCGCCAGGCTCTGCTCGGCCAGCGCCAGCAGCTCGCGCCCGCGCTCGGTCGGCACCATGCCGCTCTTGCCGCGCACCAGGATGGCGTCTCCGGTGATCTCGCGCAGGCGCTTGAGCGTGTTGCTGATGGCCGGCTGCGACTGGCCCAGCTTGACCGCCGTGCGGGTCACGCTCTGCTCGGTCAGCAGGGTGTGCAGCACACGCAGCAAATAGGTGTCGAGATGGTCGCGTCCGTGCATGGCGAGGGGGCGCCGGGGCGCGCCGCGGCGGCCGGTGGCGTGGGGGATGGGAACGGCGCATAGTGTATGTCAGGCACCCCGCCAGCGGTTAATCCGGGCGGCGGCGCAACGCGCTCCCGCCCTTGATGGGGCATATCACCTGGGCCGAATATTGCATCATCGGCCTGAGTGCTATGTTTTGCCCCATTGCAAAGAGAGACGACATCATGGAGACGCAAACCATCCGCTTCTACCACCGCGGCCAGGTCAGGGAGGTCGGCGGCGCGCCCGTGACCCGCACCGTGCTGCAGTACCTGCGCGAGGACGTGCGCTGCACCGGCACCAAGGAAGGCTGCGCCGAGGGCGACTGCGGCGCCTGCACCGTGGTGCTGGGCGAACTGCGCGAGGATGGCGAGGTCGAGTTCAAGGCGGTCAACGCCTGCATCCAGTTCCTGCCCACGCTGGACGGCCGCGCGCTCATCACCGTGGAAGACCTGCGCCAGGCCGACGGCGCGCTGCACCCGGTGCAGCAGGCGCTGGTGGAATGCCACGGTTCCCAGTGCGGCTTCTGCACGCCCGGCTTCGTGATGTCGCTGTGGGCGCTCTACCAGCAGCACGCCGGCGACGCCGGCAGCGGCCGCGCGCCGGCGCGCGACGCCATCTGCGACGCCCTTACCGGCAACCTGTGCCGCTGCACCGGCTACCGCCCCATCGTCGAGGCCGGCCAGCGCATGATGGCGCTGCCGGCGCCGCGCGCCGGCAAGCTCGATGCGCGGCACATCGCCGAGACCCTGCGCGCGCTGCGCCGCGACGAGACCTTCCACTATAGCGCCGACGGCCAGCATTTCTACGCGCCGCGCACGGCGTCGGCGTTCGCCGCGCTCAAGGCCGCCGAGCCCGGCGCGCGCATCCTGGCCGGCAGCACCGACGTGGGGCTGTGGGTCACCAAGCAGTTCCGCGAGCTGGGCAACCTGCTGTACGTGGGCCAGGTGGCCGACCTGCAATACATCCGGGAAAGCGAGGGCATGATCGAGATCGGCGCGGCGGTGTCGCTGGAGCGCGCCTACGCCGCGCTGGAAGCGGCCCACCCCGGCCTGCGCGAGCTGTGGAAGCGCTTCGCCTCGCTGCCGATCCGCAACGCCGGCACGCTGGGCGGCAATATCGCCAACGGCTCGCCGATCGGCGACTCCATGCCCGCGCTGATCGCGCTCGGCACCGAAGTGGTGCTGCAGCGTGGCGACACGCGCCGCGCGCTGCCGCTCGAAGACCTCTACCTGGCCTACCAGAAGACCGCGATGGCCGAGGGCGAGTTCGTCGCGGGCCTGCGCGTGCCGCTGGCCGGCCCGCGGCATTTCCGCACCTACAAGCTGTCCAAGCGCTTCGACGAGGATATTTCCGCGGTGTGCGCCGCCTTCGCCGTCACGCTCGGCGACGACGGCGTCATCGCCCACGCGCGCGTGGCCTTCGGCGGCATGGCCGCCACGCCCAGGCGCGGCGCGCATGCCGAGGCCGCCCTGCTCGGCCAGCCCTGGACCGAAGCCACCGCGCGCGCCGCGATGGCCGCGCTGGCGCAAGACTACGCCCCGCTCACCGACATGCGCGCCACCGCCGCCTACCGCAGCCGCGGCGCCGCCAACCTGCTCTACCGCTTCTGGCTGGAAACACGCGCCGACGCGCTGCCGGCGGCGGCCGTCAACGTCCGCGCGCCGGGCGCCGGCCAGGCCCTGGCCACCGCCTGAGGGGAGGACCGGCACCATGAACAAGCAAACCGAACCCTTCCTGCTCGACGCCGGGAACGAACGCGACGGCGAGGACCGCGCCATCGCCACGCCGCAGGTCGGCATCTCGCGCCCGCACGAATCGGCGCACCTGCACGTGGCCGGCACCGCCACCTACACCGACGACATCCCCGAGCTGGCCGGCACGCTGCACGCCGCGCTCGGCATGAGCACGCGCGCGCATGCTCGCATCAGGTCGGTCTCGCTCGACAAGGTGCGCGCCGCGCCCGGCGTGGTGGCGGTGCTGACCGCCGACGACATCCCCGCCACCAACGACTGCGGCCCGATCCTCCACGACGACCCGATCCTGGCCACCGGCGTGGTGCAGTTCATCGGCCAGCCGCTGTTCGTGGTGGTCGCCACCTCGCACGACGCCGCGCGCCGCGCCGCGCGCCTGGGCACGATCGAATACGAGGACCTGCCCCCGGTGCTGTCGCCCGAGGCCGCGCACCAGGCCGGCAGCTACGTGCTGCCGCCGATGCACCTCGCGCGCGGCGAGCCGGCCGGCCGCATCGCCGCGGCCGCGCACCGCGAGCGCGGCCATATCCGCCTGGGCGGCCAGGAGCAGTTCTACCTGGAAGGCCAGATCGCCTACGCCGCGCCTAAGGAAAACGACGGCATGCACGTATGGTGCTCCACCCAGCATCCGACCGAGATGCAGCACGCGGTGGCGCACATGCTGGGCTGGCACGCGCACCAGGTGCTGGTGGAATGCCGGCGCATGGGCGGCGGCTTCGGCGGCAAGGAATCGCAGTCGGCGATCTTCGCGTGCTGCGCGGCGCTGGCGGCGTGGAAGCTGCTGTGCCCGGTCAAGCTGCGCCCGGACCGCGACGACGACATGATGATCACCGGCAAGCGCCACGACTTCGTGTTCGACTACGAGGTCGGCCACGACGCCGACGGCCGCCTCGACGGCGTGGCCGTGGAGATGGTCTCGCGCGCCGGCTTCTCGGCCGACCTGTCCGGCCCGGTGATGACGCGCGCGATCTGCCACTTCGACAACGCCTACTGGCTGCCCGACGTGCGCATCGACGGCTACTGCGGCAAGACCAACACGCAGAGCAACACCGCGTTCCGCGGCTTCGGCGGCCCGCAGGGCGCGTTCGCCATCGAGTACATCCTCGACAACGTGGCGCGCACCGTCGGCCGCGACGCGCTCGACGTGCGCCGCGCCAACCTGTACGGCAAGACCGAGCGCAACGTCACGCCCTACGGCCAAACCGTGGAGGACAACGTCATCCACGAACTGCTCGACGAGCTGGAAGCCAGCAGCGCCTACCGCGCGCGCCGCGCCGCCACGCGCGCGTTCAACGCCGCCAGCCCGGTGCTCAAGAAAGGCATCGCCATCACGCCGGTGAAGTTCGGCATCTCGTTCAACGTGGCCCACTTCAACCAGGCCGGCGCGCTGGTGCACGTGTACAACGATGGTTCGGTGCTGGTGAACCACGGCGGCACCGAGATGGGCCAGGGCCTCAACACCAAGGTGGCGATGGTGGTGGCGCACGAGCTCGGCATCCGCCTGGAGCGCGTGCGCGTGACCGCCACCGACACCAGCAAGGTGGCCAACACCTCGGCCACCGCCGCCTCCACCGGCTCGGACCTGAACGGCAAGGCCGCGCAGGACGCCGCGCGCCAGATCCGCGAGCGGCTGGCCGCGTTCGCCGCGCGCCAGGCCGGCGTGGAACCCGGCGAGGTCAGCTTCGGCGACGACCTGGTGGTGGCCGGCGAGCTGCGCCTGGACTTCAGCGAGCTGGCCCGCCAGGCCTACATGGCGCGCGTGCAGTTGTGGTCGGACGGCTTCTACACCACGCCCAAGCTGTACTGGGACCAGTCGAAGCTGCAAGGCCGGCCGTTCTATTACTTCGCCTACGGCGCGGCCTGCTCCGAGGTGCTGGTGGACACGCTGACCGGCGAATGGAAGCTGCTGCAGGCCGACGTGCTGCACGACGCGGGCCGCTCGCTCAACCCGGCCATCGACATCGGCCAGGTCGAGGGCGCCTTCATCCAGGGCATGGGCTGGCTCACCACCGAGGAACTGTGGTGGAACCAGGACGGCAAGCTGATGACGCACGCGCCGTCCACCTACAAGATCCCGACCGTCAACGACTGCCCCGAGAACTTCACCGTGCGGCTGTTCGACAACCGCAACGTGGAGGACAGCATCCACCGCTCCAAGGCGGTCGGCGAGCCGCCGCTGCTGCTGCCGTTCTCGGTGTTCTTCGCCATCCGCGACGCGGTGGCCAGTGTGGGCGGCTACCGCGTCAACCCGCCGCTGTCGGCGCCGGCCACCGGCGAGGCCATCCTCGACGCGGTGGACGCGGTGCGCGCCGCGGCCACCCCGGCATCCCCGGCATCCCCGGCATCCTGGTAGGAAGGCACATCATGCAGGACGCCCCGCTCAAGCCCTTCCGCTTCGCCGACGCCATCCGCTGCGTGCGCGCCGGCGTGCCGGCGGCGCTGGTCACGATCGCCGAGGTCAAGGGCTCGGCCCCGCGCGAGGCCGGCATCCGCATGCTGGTGACGGCCGGCGACCTCGTCGGCACCATCGGCGGCGGCCATCTCGAATGGCGCGGCATGGAGATCGCGCGCGGCATGCTGGCGGCCCGGGCCGCGCCGGACACGGGTGGCCCGGCGCGCCAGGTGGTGCGCATCCCGCTCGGCCCGGCGCTGGGACAGTGCTGCGGCGGCGTGGTGCGGCTCGCCTTCGAGGTGCTCGGCGAGGCCGACCTGCCGTGGCTGGAAGCCGTGCAGGAAGCCTTCGCCGCCGGCCGCTCGCTGGCGCGCACGGTGCCCGCGCATGGCCCGGTGCGGCATGCGCCGGCGCCGGCGCTGCTGCCCTCCGTGACGCTGGACCGGCACGGCGGCTGGACCGACGTGATGGTGCCCGACGAGATGCAGGTGGTGCTGTTCGGCGCCGGCCACGTCGGCCATGCGCTGGTCACGCTGCTGGCCAGCCTGCCGTGCCGCGTGCACTGGGTGGACGAGCGCGACACCCTGTTCCCGGCCGGGCTACCGGCCAACGTCAGCGCCGAAGCCACCGACATCCCGGAGGCGGTGATCGACGCCGCGCCGGCGGGCAGCTATTTCCTCGTGATGACGCACAGCCACGCGCTGGACCAGACGCTGTGCGAGCGCATCCTGCGCCGCGACGACTTCGCCTATTTCGGCCTGATCGGCTCCAAAACCAAGCGCGCGCGCTTCGAGCACCGCATGGCCGAGCACGGCATCGACCCGGCGCGCTTCGCCGAAATGACGTGCCCGATGGGCATCGCCGGCATCACCGACAAGGCTCCGGCTATGATTGCGGTTGCCATCGTCGCCCAGTTGCTGCAGGTCCGCGACCAGCGCGCCGCCCACCTGGGCGCGCTGAGCGCGGCACGCGGCGGCGAAGCGGCGGGAACGACGCAAACCAGAACCGCAAAAGGAACCCCATGACGCTCGATGCCGCGCTCGCCGACCGTATCCGCCTGACCCCCAAGGCGGAGCTGCACGTCCATATCGAAGGCACGCTCGAGCCCGAGCTGATCTTCCGGCTGGCCCAGCACAACCACGTGAAGCTGCCCTATCCCAGCGTGGAAGCGCTGCGCGACGCCTACGCCTTCACCGACCTGCAGTCCTTCCTCGACATCTACTACGCCGGCGCCAGCGTGCTGCTGACCGAGGATGACTTCTTCGACATGACGATGGCCTACGTGCAGCGCGCGGTGGCCGACAACGTGCGCCACGCCGAGATCTTCTTCGACCCGCAGACCCACACCGCGCGCGGCGTGCCGATCGCCGTGGTGATCGACGGCATCTCCGACGCGCTGGCCCAGGCGCGCACGCAGTTCGACTTCTCCAGCAGCCTGATCCTCTGCTTCCTGCGCCACCTGTCCGAGGAAGACGCCTTCGCCACGCTGGAAGCCGCGCTGCCCTACCGCGACCGCTTCATCGGCGTGGGGCTCGACTCCTCCGAAAAAGGCCACCCGCCGGCGAAGTTCGCGCGCGTGTTCGCGCGCGCCCGCGAGCTCGGCCTGCGGCTGGTCGCGCATGCCGGCGAGGAAGGCCCGGCGCAGAACGTCACCGACTCGCTCGACATCCTCAAGGTCGAGCGCATCGACCACGGCGTGCGCGCCATCGACGATGCCGCGCTGGTCGAGCGCCTGGCGCGCGAGCGCGTGGCGCTGACCGTGTGCCCGCTGTCGAACCAGAAGCTCAAGGTCTACCCGGACCTGCGCGACCACTCGCTCAAGCGCCTGCTCGACGCCGGCGTGCTGGTCACGCTGCACTCGGACGACCCCGCCTATTTCGGCGGCTACATGAACGCCAACTGGGAAGCCACCTTCGCCGCCCTGCCGCTGACCGCGGCCGACGGCCACGCGCTGGCGCGCAACAGTTTCGAGGCGGCCTTCCTGCCCGCCACGCAGAAGGCCGCCTTCCTCGCCGAAGTCGACCACTTCTGGCAAGCGCCGCTGCCCGCGGCCGAACCCGCCGCCGCGCCGGCCGCCCCGGCCTGAGCGCGGCGCATGCCGAGATGCCGGCGCGCGGCCCCGAGCGGACGGCGCGCCGGCGCACCACGAGACACCAACCATGACGACCAGCCCCCCGACTTCCGCCACCACCCGCGCCATCCGCGGCCGCGTGCTGCATTTCCTGCGCGACCCCCAGTTCCATGAAGACGCGCACCAGTACTGGGAAGACGGCGTGCTGATCGTCACCGCCGGGCACATCGCCGCGGCGGGCGCCTACGCCGAGCTGGCCGCGCGGATCCCGCCCGGCGCCGAGATCGTCGACCGCCGCGGCAAGCTGATCGTGCCGGGCTTCATCGACACCCACGTGCACTACCCGCAGACCGACATCATCGCCTCGCCCTCGCCGGGCCTGCTGCACTGGCTCGACACCTACACCTTCCCCGAGGAGCGCCGCTTCGCCGAGCCGGAATACGCCGCCGCGGTGGCTGGCTTCTTCGCCGACGAACTGCTGCGCAACGGCACCACCAGCGCGGTGGCCTGGAGCACCGTGCACAAGGCCTCGGCCGAGGCGCTGTTCGCCGAGGCCGAGCGCCGCAACCTGCGCCTGGTCACCGGCAAGGTCATGATGGACCGCAACTGCCCCGAGTTCCTGCGCGACACCGCCGAGTCCGGCGCGCGCGACTCGGCCGACCTGCTGTCCCGCTGGCACGGCAGGAAGCGCCTGTCCTACGCCATCACGCCGCGCTTCGCGCCGACCTCCACCGAAGCGCAGCTGGCCGCCTGCGGCGAACTCGCCAAGGCTTACCCGGACGCCTTCATCCAGACCCACGTGGCGGAAAACCGCGACGAGGTGAAATGGGTGGCCGAGCTGTTCCCGCAGGCGCGCAGCTACCTCGACGTCTACGACCAGTACGGCCTGCTGCGCCCCGGCGCGCTCTACGGCCACGCCATCTACCTGGACCAGGACGACCGCCGCCGCCTGGCCGACAGCGGCGCCGCGGTGGCGCACTGCCCCACCTCCAACCTGTTCCTCGGCAGCGGCTTCTACGACTTCCACCAGTCCGACGCCAACCGCCTCAACGTCACGCTGGCCACCGACGTGGGCGGCGGCACCTCGTTCTCGATGCTGCGCACCATGAACGCCGCGCACAAGGTCGCGCGCATGGGCGGCTACCACCTGAGCGCGCTGCGCATGTTCTACCTCGCCACCCGCGCCGCCGCCGACGCGCTCGGCTGGAGCGCGCGCGTGGGCAGCTTCCTGCCCGGCTGCGAGGCCGACTTCATCGTGCTCGATCCACAGGCCACGCCGCTGATCGCGCGCCGCAGCGAGCGCTCGCAGACGCTGGAAGAGCAGTTGTTCGCCTTCGCCATGCTCGGCGACGACCGCGCCGTGAGCGAGGTCTACGTGATGGGCGAGGAAGCCGGCGCCACGGCGCGCGCGGCGCACTGAAGCGGCAAACCCGGGGGACAGAGCGGGGTGGCGGACCCAAACGGCACAACAAAGTGCCGCTTGCGGCTCTTTTAGAGTGCCGCCATGCTCTTTTTGACGCCAGTCAACACCCCCGTCATACATCCCTTCTAAGCTGTCGCAATCTCGGGCCCGTGCGGCCACTAATCGCCCAATTCCATTCCAGGCGTTCGACAACTGAAGGTGCCATGACCGTCTCGCAGCAAATTCCCTTTCCCGAACCGGTTTCCCCCGACGCTCCGCTGCCCCCGCGCAAGGTCATCCGCAGCTGGATGCTCCCGATCACTGCACGCAGCACGCCGCGCGCGCTGGTGCTGTTCGCGCTCGACACCGCGCTGTTCGCCGCGGCGCTGGCCGCCGTGGTGCTGCTCTCCCACTGGCTGGCCAAGACGGCCGCCGGCGTGGTGACGGGCCTCATCATCGCCCGCCTGTTCATCATCGGGCACGACGCCTGCCACCAGAGCCTGACGCCGCGCCGCGGCCTCAACAAGTGGCTCGGGCGCCTGACCTTCCTGCCGTCGCTGACGCCCTACAGCCTGTGGGAAGTGGGCCACAACGTGGTCCACCACGGCTACTCCAACCTCAAGGGCTTCGACTTCGTGTGGGCGCCGTACTCGCTCGAGGAATTCCAGGCGCTGCCGCGCTGGCGCCGCGCGATGGAGCGCATCTACCGCACCGGCTTCGGCGCGGGCCTGTACTACCTGGTGGAAATCTGGTGGTGCAAGATGTTCTTCCCGAACCGCCGCCAGATGCCCACGCGCCGCGCCATCTTCATGTGGGACTGCGTGCTGGTGGCCGCGTTCGGCGCCGCCTGGATCGGCGCGCTGGTGTGGCTGGCGCTGGCGACCGGCCAGTCGGCCGTGCAACTGGTCGGCCTGGGTTTCGTGCTGCCGTTCCTGGTGTGGAACCTGACCGTGGGCTTCGTGCTCTACGTGCACCACACCCACACCAGCGTGGCGTGGTACGACACCAAGGCGATGTGGGCGCGCGCCCAGCCGTTCGTCTCCACCACCGTGCACCTGCGCTTTCGCTACGGCATCGGCGCGGCGCTGCACCACATCATGGAGCACACCGCCCACCACGTCGACATGAGCGTGCCGCTGTACCGCCTCAAGCGCGCCCAGGCGCTGCTGGAGCAGGCCCTGCCGGGCCGCATCATCATCCAGAACTTCAGCTGGCGCTGGTATTTCGGCACCGCGCGCCGCTGCAAGCTGTATGACTTCAAGGCGCTGTGCTGGACCGACTTCCGCGGCCGCCAGACCAGCGACAACGCGCCGGTGCCGCTGTAGGCACTGGACGCGCACGGCCCGCCTTGGCATAATGCGGGCTTCCATTGGGGAGTAGCCGCCCCGTTTTCACCACCCGCGCAACGCGGGATGCGAAAAAACGGGGGCACACGTCAACAGACTTGACCGCTTGCGGTTATGGCGTGCGCAGCTTCCGGGGCGGGCCTGCGGCCTGCTTCCAGGGCCTGGCGAGACCGATGACATCACCTTTCTGGCCGGGCCGGGAAAGGTGCGTGTCATTGGCATCTCGCGATGCATCGGCCCGGACACACCCACAAAAGAATGGAAGCCTTCCTCGTCTCCACAGGCATCGTCGCCCTTGCTGAAATGGGCGACAAGACCCAGTTGCTGTCGCTCGTGCTCGCGGCCCGCTACCGCAAGCCGCTGCCCATCATCCTCGGCATCTTCATCGCCACCATCGTCAACCACGGTTTTGCCGGCGCGCTCGGCGGCTGGATCACGCACGTGCTCGGCGCCGACGTGCTGCGCTGGATCCTCGGCGCGGGCTTCATCGCGATGGCCGGCTGGATGCTGATCCCCGACAAGCTCGACGACGCCGAGCAGGGCAAGCCGGCCAAGGGCGCGCTCGGCATCCTCGGCACCACCATCGTGGCCTTCTTCTTCGCGGAGATGGGCGACAAGACGCAGATCGCCACCGTGGCGCTGGCGGCGCGCTTCAGCGGCGAGGTGATCGGCGTGGTGGCCGGCACCACCTTCGGCATGATGCTGGCCAACGCGCCCGCCGTGCTGCTCGGCGACCGCTTCGCCAACAAGATGCCGATCGCGCTGGTGCACAAGATCGCCGCGGCGATCTTCCTGGTGCTGGGCGTGCTCGCGCTGCTGGGCGTGGGCGCCTGAGCGCGCCGCGCCGCCGGCGCTATTGCGGCGCCGGCCTACCGAGCACCTGCGCGACGCGCGCGCGCAGCTCGTCGGCCGAGCCCATCTGGCGGAACAGCGGGCCGCCCGGCGCGAAGCTGTTCGCGGTGGCCAGCGGGCCCACCACCACCGGCTCGAAGCCGGCGTCGCGCACGAGCTGCGCGCCGACGCGCAGGGCCTGCGCGTCATCCGCGGCGATCGGCACCGCCAGCAGCACGCCCGCGCGGTGACTCTCCCGCGCGAACTCGGCCGCGCCCGTGAAGTTGAACGCGCGCACCACGCGCGCGCCGCGCAGGTACTTCGCCGTGGTGATGCCGATGCCGTTGCCGGCCGCCTCGTCGGCGATGGCGCCGTCGCGCGCGCGCACCGCGTTGGTCGCGTCCACCACCACCTTGCCGCCGAAGGCGTTGCCGTTCTGCTCGGCCAGCTCGGGCAGCGCCTTGTAAGGCACGGCCAGGAAGATCACGTCGGCGAACGCCAGCGCGTCGGCCACGGTGCCGGCGCGCGCGAGCGGGCCGAGCTTGTCCACCAGCGGCTTGAGCGCGTCCGGGTGGCGCGAGGAAAACAGCACCGGGTGGCCGGCCCGCACCCACAGTTCGCCGATGGTGCCGCCGATGTTGCCGGAACCGATCACGCCGATGCGCGCCGGGCCGGCATTGCCTTGCGCCCGCGCGCGCGCGGGACGCAGGCCCAGCGCCAGCGCCGCGAGGGCGGCGCCCGAGCCGCCCAGCAGCAAACGGCGGCGCCGGTCGGCCACGGCATGCGCCACGGTGGTGGCGGCCTGACTATCGGGACGAGACATATCTGACTCCTGAGTTCGAGAACCACAGGGGGCGACTCATGGCAGGCACCGCGCCGCCAGTGCCCGGCAAGCGCGTGGCACGGGCGGCACGGCTGGCCTGCCTTCGCACTCTAGACCAAAAATGGCGCGTGCGTGGCGGCGCGGTGCACATCGTGGCGTAGTGGCGTAGTGGCGTAGTGGCGTAGTGGCGTAGTGGCGGTGAAATGAAAACGGGGCTTGCGCCCCGTTGGATTGCCGGCAACCTTCGGCAAGCCGGCGATGCCGGCAAACCCGGCCAAGCGTGCATCACGCCGGCCAGCCCCCCATCAATTCGCCGTCTTCGCCCCCGCCTCGAACCACTGCCCCAGCAGCGCGCGCTCGTCGTCGGTGATCTGCGTGACGTTGCCCAGCGGCATGGCCTTCTGCTGCACGGCCTGCTGGTAGATCAGCTGCGCGTGCGCCTTGATCTCGTCGGCGGTATCGAGCTTGATGCCCTTGGCGGCGCTGGGCATCAGCTTGGGCGACGCGGCGTGGCACTGGATGCAGCGCGAGTTGATGACCTCCTGCACCTGGGCGAAGCTCACCGGCGCGGCGGCCGCGCCGTCCTTGCCGGCCACGGTCTCGCGCGGCACCGGCGCGATCATGACCGCGACCACGCCAAGCACGGCCACGCCGGCGGCGGGCCACGCCACGTTGATCCTGCCCTTGTGCTTGAGGATGAAGAACTGGCGGATCAGCACGCCGGCCAGCATGATCAGCACCAGCACGGCCCAGTTGTACTTGTAGCTGTAGGTCATGCTGTAGTGGTTCGACAGCATGGCGAACAGCACCGGCAGCGTGAAGTAGGTGTTGTGCACGCTGCGCTGCTTGGCGTGCTTGCCGTGCACCGGGTCGACCGGATCGCCCTTGCGCAGCGCCGCCACCACCTTGCGCTGGCCGGGGATGATCCACACCAGCACGTTGGCGCTCATGATGGTGGCGATCATCGCGCCGGTCAGCAGGAACGCCGCGCGGCCCGAGAACACGTGGCACGCCACGTAGGCGGCCACCGCCACGTAGACCGCCACCAGCACGCCGACGGTGCGGTCGCTCTTGCCGAACAGGCGGCAGATGCAGTCGTACACCACCCAGCCCGCGGCGAGGTAGGACAGCGCCAGCCCGACCGCCGCGCCGGGCGACATGTCGTAGACGTTGCGGTCGATCAGGAACGTGCTGGCGTTGAACAGGTACAGCACCACCAGCAGGCCGAAGCCGGTCATCCAGGTGGAATAGGACTCCCAGTAGAACCAGTGCAGGTTCTCCGGCAGCGTCTTGGGCGCGGTGAGGTATTTCTGCGGGTTGTAGAAGCCGCCGCCGTGCACGGCCCACAGCTCGCCGCCCACGCCCTTCTCCTGCAGCTCGGGGTCCTGCGGGCGCGTCAGGCTGTTGTCGAGCCAGACGAAATAGAACGAGGAACCGATCCACGCGATGGCGGTGATGACGTGCACCCAGCGCAGCAGCAGATTGGCCCAGTCGAGGATATAGCCTTCCATGTCTTGTCTCCTGTGTTGCCTGGCCCGCGCTCAGCTGCCGCGGTAGGTCGAATACGACCAGGGGGAGACCAGCAGCGGCACGTGGTAGTGCGCGGCCGTGTCGGCGATGCCGAAGCGCAGCGTCACCACGTCGAGGAAGGCCGGCTCGGGCAGCGCCGCGCCCTGCGCGCGGAAGTAGTCGCCGGCGCCGAACTCGAGCTCGTAGACGCCGGCGGCGAAGCTGTCGCCCTCCAGCAGGGGCTGGTCGCAGCGGCCGTCGTGATTGGTGACGACGGTCTTCAGCGCCTCCCTGCGATTGTCGACAATTTTATGCAGGGTGATCGACATGCCGGCGCCGGGTTTGCCGGTTGCGGTGTCGAGTACATGCGTGGTCAAGCGTCCCATCCTGTTCTTCCTTAGGGCTTTGGGTTGTGAGAGGCGCCGCTGCCTTCACTAGCACCATTTGTGGGAATGGTGCCCGCTCGGTACGTATTTCTAACGCATCCCGGCGCTGGACTGGTGCAGGGCGAAGATGCTTCGCACCACTCCGGATGGCAACGCAGGAATTACCCTGAGTTGTCGAAAACCTAGATCGGTTTTGTTGACAATATTGAGTGCATAACCAAATAATTGTCAACAATTTTTGGGGCGCGCCACCGGTTCCCTCGGCTTCCCTCCGGGCCACCGCAGCGCGCCGCTTCCCTCCTCACCGATATGCTGGTGCCAAGATGTCCAAGAGTCTCAAGCTGATTGGCGGCGCCGACGCCGCCGCCCCGGCCGAAATCAAGCCCGCGCGCAAGGGCTCCGTCGAGGAGCGCATGTATCACGAGATCTATGACGCGATCATGGAACACCGGCTGCCGCCGCGCACCAAGCTGACCGAGCACTCGCTTTGCGAAATCTATGCCACCGCGCGCCACACCGTGCGCAAGGTGCTCGCGCGGCTGGCCGCCGACGGCATGGTCGACCTCGAGCCCAACCGCGGCGCGTTCATCGCCAGCCCGTCCACCGACGAGGCGCACGACATGTTCGAGCTGCGCCAGATGCTCGAGCGCGCGGTGCTGGAAAAGCTCGCCGCGCTGCGCGACGTCAAGCGCGTGATCGCGCCGCTGCGCAAGATGGTGGAGGCCGAACGCCAGGCCTTCCTCGGCCACGAGCGGCCCAAGTGGATCCGCCTGTCGGCCGAGTTCCACACCGCGCTGGCGGAGCTCTCGGGCAACGCGCTGCTGGTCACGATGATGCGCCGGCTGGTGTCGCGCACCACGCTGATGATCGCCAGCGTGGAGGCGCCGGGCAACAACGCCTGCTCGTTCGACGAGCACGAGGAGATCCTCGATGCCCTGGAACAGGGCGACGCGGCGCTGGCCCAGCGCCGCATGGCGCACCATCTCGGCGCCTGCGCCGACCGCGTGCAGCCCGACGAGCCCGGCAACTTCGATCTTCGCAGCGTGCTGGGCCACTCCACCTAGCGCGATGTTCCCGCCGCCACCCGCGGCCAAGGCCCGATTCCTGCTCAAGAGAACGCGTCCCCGACGATGCGCGCGGGCCGGAACCACGAACAGGGCCAGCCACCGGCGGCGTTCCCGTCAAAATCCAAAGGAGAGGAGAGACACCCATGACTAGCGCCAGCACCACGGTCCCCGCGGACCTCACCAACGAGCGGCTGCCCTCGGGCCGGCTGCTCGCGCTCGGCCTGCAGCACGTACTGGTGATGTATGCCGGCACGGTTGCGGTGCCGCTGATCATCGGCGGCGCGCTGAAGCTCCCCAAGGACCAGCTTGCCTTCCTCATCAACGCCGACCTGTTCGCCGCCGGCCTGGCCACGCTGATCCAGGCGGTCGGCATCTGGAAGTTCGGCATCCGCATGCCGGTGATGATGGGCGTGACGTTCGCCTCGGTGGCGCCGATGATCGCGATCGGCTCGGACCCCAACGTGGGGCTGCTCGGCATCTACGGCGCGGTGATCGCCGCGGGGGTGTTCGGCATCCTGGTGGCGCCGCTGATGGGACGCATGCTGGGCCTGTTCCCGCCCGTGGTGACGGGCACGGTGATCACGCTGATCGGCGTGTCGCTGATGCGCGTGGGCATCAACTGGGCCGGCGGCGGCCAGCCCACCACGCGCGCGGTGATCGACGGCGTGGTCAAGGAAGTGCCCAACCTCGCCTACGGCGACCTCGGCGCGCTCGGCATCGCCGGGCTGGTGCTGGCCGTGATCCTGCTGCTGAGCAAATACGGCCGCGGCCTGGTGTCGAACTGCGCGGTGCTGCTGGGCATCGTGGCCGGCACGCTGGTGGCGATGGCGCTGGGCAAGGTATCGTTCGACGGCGTGCGCGAGGCCAGCATGCTCGCCTTCATCACGCCGCTGCATTTCGGCATGCCCAGCTTCGACCTCGCGGCCACGCTGTCGATGTGCGTGGTGATGCTGATCACGCTGGTGGAGTCCACCGGCATGTTCCTCGCGCTGGCGGACATCACCGGCAAGCGCCTGTCCAACGACGACCTCACGCGCGGCCTGCGCGCCGACGGCCTAGGCACCGTGATCGGCGGCGTGTTCAACACCTTCCCGTACACCTCGTTCTCGCAGAACGTGGGCCTGGTCACGGTGACGGGCGTGCGCTCGCGCTATGTGGCCGCGGCCGGCGGCGTCATCCTGATCGCGCTGGGGCTGTTCCCCAAGATGGCCCACATCGTGGCCTCGGTGCCGCAGTTCGTGCTGGGCGGCGCGGGCATCGTGATGTTCGGCATGGTGGCGGCCACCGGCATCCGCATCCTCGGCTCGTGCGACTTCAACCGCAACCGCCACAACCTGTTCATCGTCGCCATCTCGATCGGCTTCGGCATGATCCCCACGCTGTCGCCGACGCTGTTCCAGTACCTGCCCAAATGGACCGACCCGTTCACGCACAGCGGCATCGTGCTGGGCACCATCGTGGCGGTGCTGCTCAACCTCTTCTTCAACGGCATGCAGTCGCGCGAAGACGCGATGCGCCACGCCGCGGCGAATTCGCACGGCACCGAATGAGCGCTGTACAACAAGCGCGCAGCACTACGAGCCGGCGGCGTCCGGCACCGTTTCCTGAGACACCATGACCCTGATGACAAGCAACAACTATCCACGCGACCTGATCGGATACGGCGGCCAGCCACCGCATGCCCGCTGGCCGGGCGGCGCGCGCATCGCGCTGCAGTTCGTCCTCAACTACGAGGAAGGCGGCGAGAACAACGTGCTGCACGGCGACGCCGGCTCCGAGCAGTTCCTCTCGGAGATCATCGGCGCGGCGGCCTACCCGGACCGCCACATGAGCATGGAAGGCGTGTACGAGTACGGCTCGCGCGCGGGCGCGTGGCGCATCCTGCGCGAGTTCGAGCGGCGCGGCCTGCCGCTCACGATCTTCGGCGTGTCGATGGCGCTGCAGCGCCATCCCGAGCTGACCCGCGCGTTCGTCGCGCTCGGCCACGAGATCGCCTGCCACGGCTGGCGCTGGATCCACTACCAGGGCATCGACGAGGCCACCGAGCGCGAGCACATGCGCATCGGCATGCAGATCATCAAGGAGCTGACCGGCACGCTGCCGCTGGGCTGGTACACCGGCCGCGACAGCCCCAACACGCGCCGCCTGGTGGTGGAGCACGGCGGCCTGCTCTACGACTCGGACTACTACGGCGACGACCTGCCGTTCTGGACCGAGGTCGAGGTCGGCGGCGGCGAGAAGAAGCCCCACCTGGTGGTGCCCTACACGCTGGACTCCAACGACATGCGCTTCGCCACGCCGCAGGGCTTCAACACCGGCGAGCAGTTCTTCCAGTACCTCAAGGACGCCTTCGACGTGCTCTACGCCGAGGGCGACCCGCAGGGCCTGGACCGGCCCAAGATGCTGTCGGTCGGCATGCACTGCCGCCTGCTGGGCCGCCCGGGCCGCATGCGCGGGCTGCAGCGTTTCCTCGACTACGTGCAGGGCCACGACAAGGTGTGGATCTGCCGGCGCGTGGACATCGCGCGCCACTGGATCGAGACCCATCCCTATCGCGCGAAGGCACAAGCATGAGCCAGACCTACACCCTCGGACAACTCAACGCGCTGCCCGCCGCCGGCTTCGTGCAGGTGCTCGGCGGCATCTACGAACACTCGCCGTGGGTGGCCGAGGCGGCCGCCGCCAAACGCCCGTTCGCCGACATCGCCACGCTGGCCGACACCATGCGCGCCATCGTCGACGGCGCCGGCGGCGAAGCCCAGGTCAGGCTGGTGCGCGCCCACCCGGAGCTGGCCGGCAAGGCCGCGGTGCGCGGCGAGCTGACCGCCGAATCGACGCGCGAGCAGAGCGGCGCGGGCCTCGACCAGTGCTCGGCCGAGGAGTTCGAACGGCTGCAGGATCTCAACCGCCGCTACAACGCGAAGTTCGGCTTCCCGTTCATCCTCGCGGTGCGCGGCTACGACCGCGCTGGCATCATCGGCGAATTCGCCCGGCGCGTCGGCAACGAGCCCGCCGCGGAGTTGCAAACATGCATCAATCAGATCCATCGCATTGCGCAGTTCCGGCTGGACGACTTAGTATCCCGCTGAGTTGAAATGGGCAGCCTGCTTATCGATTGCAGGACACGGTTGCAAGACGCGATTGCAGGACATCGGTCACAGGCGCCCGGGCAGCATCCGGCGGGGTTCCGCGAGCCAGCGGAAGCCACCGCCGGAGCATGCCCCAAGAACGAATAGAACCCGTCAGGGACCCAGTACACAAAAGCACGCAACGGATCAACCACGGAGAAATCACCAATGCAAAAGCAATTCAAGCCGGCACTCAAGCTGGCGGCGGTGGCTGCCGCCCTCGTCAGCGGCGCCGCCGCCGCGCAGTCCAGCGTCACGCTGTACGGCCAGGCCGACATGTTCGTCGGCGGCACCAAGGGCGTGGGCTCGGCCGGGCGCGCCTGGGTCGCGGACTCGGGCGGCATGCAGACCTCGTACTGGGGCATCAAGGGCACCGAGGACCTCGGCGGCGGCACCAAGGCCGTGTTCGACCTGAACGGCTTCTTCCGCACCGACGGCGGCCGCTCGGGCCGCTTCGACGGCGACTCGATGTTCAGCCGCAACGCCTTCGTCGGCCTGCAGAGCGACAAGCTGGGTTCGGTCAAGCTGGGCCGCAACACCACGCCGTACTTCGTGTCGACCATCCTGTTCAACCCGCTGATCGACTCCTACGTGTTCTCGCCGATGGTGTTCCACACCTACTTCGGCGCGTCCAACGCGCGCGTGAACGACCCCGGCATCATCGGCGACTCGGGCTGGAACAACTCGGTGCTGTACTCCACCCCGACCATCGGCGGCCTGACCGCCAACGTGATCTACTCGTTCGGCGAGAAGGTCGGCTCGATCGGCCAGAACAAGTGGGGCGGCAACCTGACCTACTTCAACGGCCCGCTCGCCGCCACGCTGGCCTTCCAGCAGGTGAAGTTCGACAGCACGCCGGGCGACGTCACCGCGTCGTCCAGCCCGCTGCTGGTCGGCTTCAGCAAGCAGAACGCCGTGCAGGCCGGCCTGAGCTACGACTTCCAGGTGGTGAAGGTGTTCGCGCAGGGGCAATACATCAAGTCCGACATCAACAACAACCCCAACGGCGACATCAAGCACTACAACGGCCAGGTCGGCGTGTCGGTACCGATCGGCGCGGGCAGCGTGCTGGCGTCCTACGCCTACGACAAGACCAAGAACTCGGTCGCGGACTTCAAGCGCAACACGGTGGCGCTCGCCTACGACTACAACCTGTCCAAGCGCACCGACGTCTACGCGGCGTACTTCTACGACAAGATCACCGACCTGTCGCACGGCGACACGTTCGGCGTGGGCGTGCGACACAAGTTCTGAAGGCAAGAAAAAACCCGCCTTGGCGGCGGGCCGGATTGCCGGAAGTTCGCGCCCCTCTCCCATGCAATGGGAGAGGGGCGGCCACCAGCAGCAGGCTGACTCCGTCAGCAAGCCGACCCGCCCTCGTGGCGGGTTTTTCTCGCCTCAGAAATCCACCGTCATCGCCACCTTGAACGTGCGCGGCGCGCCCTGCAGCAGGTAGCCGCCGTAGGTCGAAGCCCAGTACGCCTTGTTGGCCACGTTCTCGACCAGCGCGCGCACCGTGTAGCGCTGCTGCGCGGCCTTGAAGGTATAGCGCGCGCCGAGGTCGAAGCGGTTCCAGGACGGAATGCTCACGGCGTTGGCGGCATCGAGGTACTGGCGCCCGGTATACAGGTAGCGGCCCGTCACGGTGGCGCCGGCCAGCCACGGCAGGTCCCATTCCGCGCCGAGGTTCAGCGTGTAGTTCGGCACGCCGATGGCCTTGTTGCCGTTGTTGGCGCCGTTCTCGGTGTTGGTCAGCTTGGCGTCGATGTAGGCCATGCCGGCCAGCACGCGCACGCCGGGCAGCGGCTCACCGAAGCCGCTCAGCTCGACGCCGCGGTTGCGCTGCTCGCCGGCCATGCCGAAGGTGTTGGTGGCCGCGTCGGTGACGCCGACCGGCTGCTTGATCTGGTACACCGCCAGCGTGGCGCCGAACTTGCCGCTGTCCCACTTGACGCCGGCCTCGTCCTGCTTGGACTTGATCGGCGCGAACACGTCGTTGCGGTTGATCACCGTGGTCGGCGGCGTGGGCCCCTGTGCCAGGCCTTCGATGTGGTTGGCGTACAGCGAGATGTTGCGCCACGGCTTGACCACCAGGCCGAACGCGGGCGAGGTCGCCGAGCGGTTGTAGTCGCTGGTCTGCGGGCCGTCGTAGCTGTAGCCGCGCACGCTGAGGGTCTGCTGGCGCACGCCGAGCGTGAGCAGCACGCGGTCCTGCAGGAACGACAGCGTGTCCGACACCGCCACGCTGCTCAGGTTGGTACGGCCGGTGGTGCCGGGATCGGTCATGTTGCCGCCGACCAGGATGGTGCCGGGGCGCGGCGCCGAGACGAAGTCGTACAGGTTGGCCGGCACCGACGAGCCGAAGTCGTAGGCGGCGTTCTTCTTGGTCTGCATGCCCGACCACGCCAGGTTGACCTGGTGCTTGACCGGGCCGGTCTCGAAGCGGCCGCGCACGCCGACCTCTTCCGAGGTGGTGTCGGCCTTGTACGGCACGGTCAGGCGCCCGGCGGTGCCGATGCCGTTGCCGCCCACGGTGGGCGTGGAGTAGTTGCCGAACTCGTTGGTGTGGTGCGCGCCCAGGCCCGCGTAGACGGTCCAGGCCGGCGCGATGTCGACCTCGCCGCGCAGCGTGCCGTAGGTGTCCTCCAGCATGGAGTTGGCCCACGGCTGGGTGTAGTTGGCGCTGGCCGACGGCACCGCGGGCAAGGTGGTGCCGTTGAGCTGGACGATCGAGCGGCCGCCGTAGATGCTCTGCTTCTGGTAGCCGACGTCGGCCGACAGGCGCACCTTGTCGCCCTGGTAGTCGAGCCCGGCGGTAAACAGGCGCTGCTGCCGGTTCTCGCGGTCGACCGGCGTGTCGCCGCCGCGCGCCAGCGCGTTGATGCGCACGCCGAACTGCTTCTGCTCGCCGAAGCGGCGGCCGATGTCGATGTGGCCGCCGACCTGCGCGTCGCTGCCGTAGTCGAGCGTGGCCTGGGTGATGGGCGCGTCGGTGGCGAACTTGGGCACCAGGTTGATGCCGCCGCCGATGCCCGAGCCGCCCGGCGTCACGCCGTTGAGGAACGCGCTCGCGCCGCGGAACACCTCGACCCGCTCCAGCCCCTCCACCGCCACCAGTTGGCGCGGCGCGATGCCGTACAGGCCGTTGTAGGAGATGTCGTCGCCGGTGAGCTGGAAGCCGCGCACCACGAACGACTCGGCGTAGTTGCCGAAGCCGTAGCTGCTGCGCACGCCCGGATCGTTGGCCAGCACGTCGGCGATGCTGCGCGCCTGCTGGTTCTGCATCAGCTCGGCGGTATAGGAGGTCACGCTGAACGGCACGTCCATGATGTCCTGGTTGCCCAGGATGCCGAGCCGGCCGCCGCGCGCCACCTGGCCGCCGGCATAGGCGGGCGGCGTCTGGTCGGCGGCGGCGGCGGGCGCGCGCACGGTCACTTCCGGCAGGCTCTCGGCGGGCGCCGGGGCCGCCTGCTGCGCCAGCGCGAAGGAAGGCAGGGCGCCGGCCACGGCCAGTGCCGTCACCAGCGGGCGCAGCCGGGCGGCGGCGAGGAAACGGCCGGAATGCGCAAGCCGCATGGCGGCGCGAGCGCGCAGTGCCGCGCAAGGCACATGCGAACCACGTGAAGCTGAAGACAAGGTAAAACTCCCGATGTTCTGTGCGTGCCCGCGAGGGGCACGTTGCTGACCCAAGACAACCTGTGCGTCCATCGCGCGGCAACGACGCGGCGTGGGCGTTCTGGACGGTGTGGGCGGATTATTTCAGAACAACGGGTCAAATGTAAATGATATTGATTTGTATTATCGTTTCATTTCCACACCAATGGACGCAAGAAATGACCTGCGCGGGCCTGGACGGCGGCTCGGGAAGTGGCTTCGGGGGAGGCATCGCTGCGGAGCGCTCCGGCGGGAGGCTGGCGCCGGGCCTGCGGCGGAACGCCGCGGCAACGATGGGATTGTTGCAATGCGATAGAGACAGTCTACCGTGTCATCGGGATCGAAAGCCGTTGTTTAATAGACCGATTCAATTGGCGAGCACGCCGATGCCTGCCTAGATTTATGTTCCAGGCAACAAAACGGCAACGGACGAGGTGACTCATGCGGCGTGATGCAAAGACCCGGTCGGAGTTGATGGCCATCCTGAACCAGTTCCTCAACAACAATCCCGAGTGCGGCGAATGCGAACTGCACGCCATGCGCGTGCACCAGCCCGACCACACCGGCTGTAACTGGAGCGCGGAAGTCGACTTCCCGCGCGAATGCGATGACCACCTGCCGACCAAGCTGGCAGCCGCCAAATCGATCATCGTGGTGATGCGCGAGCAGTACAACCTGCTGCAATAGGCTGCGACGGCAGGCTGCGGCGCCTGAGGCAGGCGCAGGAACATCGAGGGTTTTGCCGGACCGGCGGGACTGCTTCACAAGCCGGCCCAAAAAAACGGGGCTCCAATGAGGAGCCCCGTTTTTCATGGCGCGGCCCGCAGCCGCGCGGCGCCGCGTCAGCGCACCGAGTTGGCCTCGGCCACGGCCACGGCCGTCATGTTGACGATGCGGCGCGCGGTGGCGTGCGGGTTGAGGATGTGCACCGGCTTGGCCGCGCCCAGCAGGACCGGGCCGACCGTGACGCCCTGCCCGCCCGTGATCTTGAGCAGGTTGAAAGCGATGTTGGCCGCGTCCAGCGTCGGCATGACCAGCAGGTTGGCGCTGCCGGCCAGTTGGGTGCCCGGCAGGAAGTGGCGGCGCACGTCCTCGACCAGGGCCGCGTCGCCCTGCATCTCGCCTTCGACCTCCAGGTGCGGCGCGACCTGCGCCAGGATCTCGTGGGCCGCGCGCATCTTGCGCGCCGACGGGCGGTTCGACGAACCGAACATCGAGTGCGACATCAGCGCCACCTTCGGCTGGATGCCGAAGCGCTTGATTTCCTCGGCGGCCAGCTGGGTGATGGCGGCCAGTTCCTCGGCGGTCGGGTCGTCGTTGACGAAGGTGTCGGTGATGAACAGCGTGTACTTTTCCAGCATCAGCGCGTTCATCGCCGCGAACACCTTGGCGCCCGGCGCCAGGCCGATCACGTCGCGCACGTGCTCCAGGTGCGCCTCGAAGCGGCCCACGGTGCCGCACAGCATCGCGTCGGCGTCGCCCATGTGCATCAGCATGGTGCCGATCAGCGTGTTGGAGCGGCGCAGCGCCACCTTGGCCATGTCGGGCGTGACGCCGTCGCGGCCGCGCAGCGCGTGGTAGGCCTCGTGATAGGCGCGGTAGCGCGGATCGTCTTCCGGGTTGACCAGCTCGAAGTCCACGCCCGGCTTCAGGCGCAGGCCGGCCTTCTCGATGCGCATCTGGATCACGTGCGGGCGGCCGATCAGGATCGGGCGCGCCAGGCCTTCGTCAACCACGCCCTGCACCGCGCGCAGCACGCGCTCTTCCTCGCCCTCGGCGTAGACCACGCGCTTGGGCGCGGCTTTGGCGGCGGAGAACACCGGCTTCATGATGAGGCCGGTGTGGTAGACGTACTGCGACAGTTGCTGGCGGTAGGCTTCCAGGTCCTTGATCGGGCGCGTGGCCACGCCGGATTCCTCGGCCGCCTTGGCCACCGCCGGCGCGATCTTCTCGATCAGGCGCTGGTCGAACGGCGTCGGGATGATGTAGTCGGGGCCGAACTTCAGTTCCTGGCCGCCGTAGGCTGCCGCCACCGCGTCGTTGAGCTCGGCCTCGGCCAGCTCGGCGATGGCCTTGACGCAGGCCAGCTTCATCGCTTCCGTGATCTTGGTGGCGCCGCAATCGAGCGCGCCGCGGAAGATGTACGGGAAGCACAGCACGTTGTTGACCTGGTTCGGGTAGTCCGAACGGCCGGTGGCGATGATGCAGTCCGGGCGCGCGGCCTTGGCGATCTCCGGGCGGATTTCCGGCTCGGGATTGGCCAGCGCCAGGATGATGGGCTTGTCGGCCATCGTCTTGACCATCTCGGCGGTCAGCACGCCGGCGGTCGAGCAGCCCAGGAACACGTCGGCGCCGTTGACGATGTCGGCCAGCGTGCGGTCGGCGGTTTCCTGCGCGTAGCGCGCCTTGTTGGGCTCCATGCTGGCGTCGCGGCCGACGTAGATCACGCCCTTCGAGTCCACCACCGTGATGTTGGTGCGGGTCACGCCCAGGCTCACCATCGTGTCCAGGCAGGCGATGGCCGCCGCGCCGGCGCCCGAGACCGCCACCTTGACCTTGGCGATGTCCTTGCCCACCACCTTGAGGCCGTTGAGCAGCGCCGCGGTCGAGATGATGGCGGTGCCGTGCTGGTCGTCGTGGAAGACCGGGATGTTCATGCGCTCGCGCAGCTTCTGCTCGATGTAGAAGCACTCGGGCGCCTTGATGTCCTCGAGGTTCACGCCGCCGAGCGTGGGCTCCAGCGCGGCCACGATCTCCACGATCTTGTCCGGGTCGCGCGCGTCGAGCTCGATGTCGAACACGTCGATGCCGGCGAACTTCTTGAACAGGCAGCCCTTGCCTTCCATCACCGGCTTGCCGGCCAGCGGGCCGATGTCGCCCATGCCCAGCACCGCGGTGCCGTTGGTGATCACCGCCACCAGGTTGCCGCGCGAGGTGTATTCGGCGGCCATCGCCGGGTCCTTGGCGATTTCCTCGCAGGCGTAGGCCACGCCCGGCGAGTACGCCAGCGACAGGTCGCGCTGGTTCGACAGCGCCTTGGTCGCCGTTACCTGGATCTTGCCCCTGGTCGGGCTGCGGTGATATTCCAGGGCCGCCAGGCGCAACTGCGCTTCGGGGCTGTTGGGGACATGTTGCGGTGCATCACCGCCGGTCTTGCTGCTCATTGTGCTCGTCCGGGTAGTGGCCCGGCCGGAGTCCGCCGCTCCCGCGCTGCTCTCGGCGTGCTCCGGCCTTTCGGGCCGAAAAATCGAGCCGTCATTCTAGCTCAGGCAGGCGCGGCGCGAAGCCCCCGCCACCGGCGCGGGCAGGGCTTGCGGGCCCCGCGCCGGGCAATTCAGTTTTTACCGCGGCGGGGGCAATGCCCTCGCCTCACTTGTCGCCCGGCTCCAGCGGCAGGGTCACGCGATGGGGCCGGCCGCTCTCGGCTGGGAACTGCGTGAAGGCGCTGCGGATCAGGTAGGGCATGGCCGCCTGCAGCGACGAGCCCTCGCCGCGGTGATACGCGCTGACCTGGTAGACCTTCTTGCCGCTGGCCGCCTCCTTGAAGACCACGCGCAGCATGGACAGCGTCACCGGCACGTCGCGCACGGTCGTGACCGGCGGCCAGTAGCCCGGGCCGCCCCAGCCCCACGGGCGGTAGTACGGTCCCCAGTAGGGACCCCAGTACGGGCCGCCGTACCACGGATCGGGATAGGTGGTCTCCTGCACGCGCATCAGGCGCTGGTTGCTGTCGTACTCCATGCTGACCAGGTAGCGCGCCCGCGGCCGCGCCACCTGCTCGAAGCCGACGCCGGACAGCGTCTGCGCCAGCCACTGCTCGTAGGTCTGCTCCTCGAGCTGGGCGTCCTGGCCCGGCGCGCGGTCGAAGGCGTAGGTGCGCGGCGGGTCGTTCTGCCAGTTGCCCTGGCGGAAGGCGGTCACTTCCGTGGTGACGGTGCTGGCGCAGCCCGACAGCAGCGCCGCGCCCAGCAGCGCCGCGCCGGCCATCGCCCTGGCGCGCCGCGCGCCCCCACCCGCCAGCCGCGCCCATGCGCCGGCCACTCCTTGTCTTGTCATGATGCCCCTCGCAAGATTGTTCTTCCGTACTTGGCATGTCCGGCCGGGGCGCGCTTGGCTACAATGGGTTCTTCAGCGCCATGCCGGCGCGGCCGCTGGGCCTTTCGCCCGCCGCGCCGGTTTCCCCGCATGGCGCCCATGCCGCCCATGCCGCTCATGTGGCCTTCAGAGGACAGGATTCTTTCATGCTGCGCACCGACACGCCCGTTACCGTCCACCGCAAAGACTATACTCCGCCGGCCTTCGCTTTTGAGCACGTCGACCTCGTGCTCGAACTCGACCCGGCGCGCACGGTGGTGACCAACACGCTCCGCTTCCGGCGCCAGGCGCCCGGCCCGCTGGTGCTGGCCGGCGAAGAACTCGAGCTGGTCAGCGTCAGCCTCGACGGCCGCCCGCTCGGCGATGCCCGCCAGGAGGCCGGCACCCTCACCTTGCCCGAGCTGCCCGCGCACGGCACGCTGGAGATCGTCACCGCCTGCCAGCCAGCCGCCAACACCTCGCTGTCCGGCCTCTACGTCTCCAACGGCAATTTCTTCACCCAGTGCGAGGCCGAGGGCTTTCGCAAGATCACCTACTACCTGGACCGCCCGGACGTGATGTCCGTCTTCCGCGTGACGCTGCGCGCCGAGCGCGCGGCCTACCCGGTGCTGCTGTCCAACGGCAACCTGGTCGGCGAGCGCGAGCTGCCCGGCGGGCGGCACGAAGCGGTGTGGGAAGACCCGTTCAAGAAGCCGTCCTACCTGTTCGCGCTGGTGGCCGGCAAGCTAGAGCGCATCGAGGAACGCATCACCGCGGCCTCCGGCAAGGAAAAGCTGCTGCAGGTCTGGGTGGAGCCGCAGGACCTGCCCAAGACGCGCCACGCGATGGACTCGCTGATCCATTCGATCCGCTGGGACGAGCGGCGCTTCGGCCTGGAGCTCGACCTCGACCGCTTCATGATCGTCGCCGTGGGCGACTTCAACATGGGCGCGATGGAGAACAAGGGCCTCAACATCTTCAACACCAAGTACGTGCTGGCCAACGCGCAGACCGCCACCGACGCCGACTTCGGCAACATCGAATCGGTGGTCGGCCACGAGTACTTCCACAACTGGACCGGCAACCGCGTGACCTGCCGCGACTGGTTCCAACTCTCGCTCAAGGAAGGCCTGACCGTGTTCCGCGACCAGGAATTCTCGGCCGACATGATGGGCTCCGAGTCGGGCCGCGCGGTCAAGCGCATCGAGGACGTGCGCGTGCTGCGCCAGGTGCAGTTCCCCGAGGACGCCGGCCCGATGGCGCACCCGGTGCGCCCGGACAGCTACGAGGAGATCAACAACTTCTACACCGTCACGGTCTACGAGAAAGGCGCCGAGGTGGTGCGCATGTACCAGACCCTGCTGGGCCGCGCCGGCTTCCGCAAGGGCATGGACCTGTACTTCCAGCGCCATGACGGCCAGGCCGTGACCTGCGACGACTTCCGCGCCGCGATGGCCGACGCCAACGGGCGCGACCTGGGCCAGTTCGGCCGCTGGTACAGCCAGGCCGGCACGCCGGTGGTGAGCGTGCGCACCGCCTGGAACGGCGATGAAGGCAGCCTCACGCTCACGCTCGCGCAGCACTGCCCCAAGGTCGGCATCGAGACGCGCCCCGGCACGCCGGACAAGCTGCCGTTCCACATCCCGTTCGCGCTGGGCCTCATCGACGCCGGCGGCCGCGACCTGCCGCTGCAGCTCGAAGGCGAGAGCCGGCCCGGCGCCACCACGCGCGTGCTCGACTTCACCGAGGCCGAGCAAAGCTTCCGCTTCGTCAACCTGCCGCGCGGCGAGGCGCCGCCGCTGCCGTCGCTGCTGCGCGACTTCTCCGCGCCGGTGATCGTCGACGCCGACTACAGCGAAGCCCAGCTCACCTTCCTGCTGGCCCACGACAGCGACCCGTTCAACCGCTGGGAAGCCGGCCAGCGCCTGGCCACGCGCGCCCTGCTGCAACTGGTGTCGGACGCGCAGGCCGCACGCGAGCTCAGGCTCGACCCGGCGCTGGTGGCGGCGCTGCGCACCGTGCTCAACGACGGGCAGCTCAGCCCCGCCTTCCGCGAGCAGGCGCTCACGCTGCCGGCCGAAGGCTACCTGGCCGAGCGCATGGGCGTGGCCGACCCGGCCGCCATCCACCGCGCGCGCCAGTTCATGCGCGAAGCGCTGGCGCGCCAGCTCCAGGCCGACTGGCTGGCCGCCTACCACGCCAACGCCACGCCCGGCGAGTACAGCCCCGACGCCGTCTCCGCCGGCAAGCGCGCGCTGCGCAACCTGGCGCTGGGCTACCTCGCCGACAGCGGCGACGCCGCCATGCAGGCGCTGGCCGAGGCGCAGTACCACGCGGCCGACAACATGACCGACCGCTTCGCCGCGCTGGCCGCGCTGGTCAACAGCTTCGCCCCGGGGCGCGAAGCCGCGCTGGCCGATTTCTACCAGCGCTTCGAGCACGACGCGCTGGTGATCGACAAATGGTTCTCGCTGCAAGGCATGCAGCGCGGCACGGTGGAGCCGCGCGACACCGGCCACGCCGGCAAGCACACCATCGACACCGTGCGCGCGCTGATGACGCACCCGGCCTTCAACCTGCGCAACCCCAACCGCGCGCGCTCGCTGATCTTCAGCTTCTGCGCCGCCAACCCGGCCCAGTTCCACGCCGCGGACGGCTCCGGCTACGCGTTCTGGGCCGAGCAGGTGCTGGCGCTCGACGCCATCAACCCGCAGGTCGCCTCGCGCCTGGCGCGCGTGATGGACCGCTGGCAGAAATACGCGCTGCCGCTGCGCGAGCGCATGCGCGCCGCGCTGGAACAGGTGGCCGCCGCCCGCGACCTGTCGCGCGACGTGCGCGAGATCGTGGGCAAGGCGCTGGCGCCGTAAATGTCGTAGGCAAGCGCCGCAAGCGCCGCCCCGGCGGGCCGTCCGCGCGCGGGCGGCCCGCGCCGATCCCCCCGCGCGGGCGGCCTGCGCGCCATGCGCCCCATGTAGAATTGCGCCCATTCAAGGAGAAATCGCATGAGTCGCATCAGCCTCACCCGCTACCTGGTCGAGGAGCAGCGCAAACACAACACGATCCAGCCCGAGTTGCGGCTGCTGATCGAGGTCGTGGCGCGCGCCTGCAAGGCCATTTCCAACTCCGTCAGCAAGGGCGCCCTGGCCGGCATCCTCGGCTCGGCCGGCACCGGCAACGTGCAGGGCGAGACCCAGCAGAAGCTGGACGTGATCGCCAACGAAGTCCTGCTCGACGCCAACGAATGGGGCGGCCACCTCGCCGCGATGGCCTCGGAGGAGATGGACAGCTTCTACGAGATCCCCAACCGCTATCCCAAGGGCGAATACCTGCTGATGTTCGACCCGCTCGACGGCTCGTCCAACATCGACGTCAACGTCTCGATCGGCACCATCTTCTCCGTGCTGCACATGCCCAAGCCGGGCCAGACCGTGACCGACGCCGACTTCCTGCAGCCCGGCACCCACCAGGTCGCCGCCGGCTACGCCGTGTACGGCCCGCAGACCACGCTGGTGCTGACCGTCGGCAACGGCGTGCACATGTTCACGCTGGACCGCGAAGCGGGCAGCTTCGTGCTCACCCAGTCGGACGTGACGATTCCCGAGGACACCAGGGAATTCGCCATCAACATGTCCAACATGCGCCACTGGGCCCCGCCCGTGCGCCGCTACATCGACGAATGCCTGGCCGGCGACGAAGGCCCGCGCGGCAAGAACTTCAACATGCGCTGGATCGCCTCGATGGTGGCCGACGTGCACCGCATCCTCACGCGCGGCGGCATCTTCATGTACCCGTGGGACAAGCGCGAGCCGGAAAAACCCGGCAAGCTGCGCCTGATGTACGAAGCCAACCCGATGGCCATGCTGGTCGAGCAGGCCGGCGGCGCCGCCACCAACGGCCAGCAGCGCATCCTGGAGATCCAGCCGGAAAAGCTGCACCAGCGCGTGTCGGTGATCCTCGGCTCGAAGAACGAGGTGGAGCGCGTCACGCGCTACCACCAGGAAGAGCAGGCCGCCGGCTGACAGTCGCGGCTGGCCACGAAAAAGGGACGTCCGCGGACGTCCCTTTTTTCCGCCGCCGGCCGTGCCGCAACGTGCTCGCGAAGGCGCGAATTTTTTGCGGCAGGGACTTCCCATCCCCAGAAAACGTTGCTATTATTGCGGGCTTCATCCAGTAGTTGTTTCACGGATGGTGAGGCCGAAGTAGCTCAGTCGGTAGAGCAGCTCATTCGTAATGAGAAGGTCGGGGGTTCGATTCCTCTCTTCGGCACCACAAGAATTCTTGCCGCCACCCGGCGGCATGCGGAAAACCCGGACAGCCCACGGCTCTCCGGGTTTTTTGTTGCCCGCCGGAAAGACCTCCTGCGCATGGCGCCGCCTCGCCTTCCTCCCCGGCCACGCGCGCTACCGCCGCGAAGAAATGACCACCGTGCCGTCCTGCTTGCGCGACACGGCCACCGGGGCGACCACGGGCAGCATGTCGAGCAGGTGGTCCGGGTCGGCGCTGGAGAAGCCGCCGGTGATCTGGACCTTGCCGGCGCGCGCGTCGGCCAGCACGATGGGCGCGGCGCGGTAGCGCTGGAGTTCGCTGACGACGTCGGTCAGCGCGGTGCCGTTGAAGTCGAGGCGCCGGTCCTTCCAGCTCACCAGCGTATCGAACGATTTCGGGTCGAGGCTGGTGAGCACCGAGCCGTCGACCCGCACCGCCTCGCTCGGCCCCAGTTCGGCCGGCGCGGCGGCGCCGGCCGCGCTGACCTCGACGCGCCCTTCCAGCACCGCCACGCTGACGCCGCCGGCCAGCCTGCGCACGCTGAAGCGCGTGCCGATGTCGCGGATGTCGATCGCGTCCGCGAACACGTGGAACGGGCGCCACTGGCTGTGCCTGACCGAGAACAGCGCCTCGCCGCGCTCCAGCGTCCATTCGCGCGAGCGCAGGCGGTTGACGAAGCGGCCGGCGGTGTTGGTGTTCAGCAGCACCGCGCTGCCGTCGTCGAGGTCGATGGTGCGCTGCTGCCCGATCGCGGACGAGGCTTCCTGCCGGGACAGCACGGGATTGACCGTCCACAGCACCGAGGCCGCGAGGCCGGCGGCCAGCAGGTACGTGGCGGGCGAGCGGTGCCAGCGCAGCGTGCGCGCCGGCGCGAGCCGCGGCGCGGGGGTGGGCTCGACGTGCCGGGCATAGCGGACCTTGAGGTCGGACAGGTTCCGGTCCAGCGAGCGGTCGGCCGCTTCGAGCTGGCGCACGTAGGCCTGGCGCTCGCCGCTCTGGCGGGTCCAGTCATCCAGAGCGGCCCTGGCCGATGCGCTCTGCGCCGTGTCGCCGAACTGGGCGGACACGAGGAGGCTTTCGGCATAGTCCTGCTCGGACGGAGTTAACGGCATGTCGGCATGTCTGGACGACTGGCGTGAAGGAAACGAAGCCGCTCGTTATGATTGCGTCGCGCCACGGCAGGCCCGCATCGCCTGGATCAGGTACTTGTGCACGACGGCGGCACTGATGCCCATTTCGGCGGCGGCTTCGTCATAGGATAGGCCATGAAGTTTACACAGGACGAACGCTTCGCGGCAACGGGGCGGCAGTCCGTCCAGCACTTCGCACAGTTTCCGCAGTGTCTGCTGACTCACGGCTTCCTGCTCCGGGCCTACTTCGACGTGGCCATACCGGTCGAAGTCGTCGTCGCCCTCCTCGCTGGATGCATGAAACGATTCCCACAATACACGTGAACGCCGCCGCACATGATCGATCCGCAACCCCTGCGCGATGCGGAACAGCAGGCCGCGCGGAGACGCCACCTGATGCGTCTGCCCGTAGACCAGCGCGCGCTCGAACGAGGATTGCGCCACGTCGCGGGCATCGTCCACGTTGAGCTCGCGCGACAGGATGCGCACCAGTTCCTGATAGCCGTTCACCAGTTCATCGACGAAATTCATGGTCACGCGGCTCCAGGCGCGCGCGGCGGCATTCCCGCGCGGACGATGTTGTCGGGACCGCCGCGGCAATCCATCGCGCCCGGCGCCGGGCGGCGACCGGCGCTCATCGGGACGGGGATGCAAGCGCGCCAGGCGCGAGCGCGCTGGCACCGGCTGCGGGGGCCGACTTCTTCATGGTTTTTCTCTCCCTTTTCTTCGTTCCGGTCCGGCATGCATGGCGGCACCGGGCTCCCGGTTTCTTCATTGCAACTGCCGTGCCAGCGTGCCGCCGCAGCGGCGCCGCGCGACGCGCATGCGCAATGAAATGCGCGGCGAAGCGGCCTTTCTTGCCCGCGGTTGCGCCCGGCTGCGCAGTCACGGGCACGTCAGGCCAGGTTGCCGCGCGATCGCGGTTTTCGCGGCGGCGCGCGATGCGCGAGGACGGGCTCGCGCCGGCAGCGCGCCCCGCGTTTTCGCGCGCTTCGGCTGCACCGGCATGCAGCAGCGCGCGGCCGTTCGGCGGCCATCCACACCAAGGCGGTGCAGCGCGGGAACCATCGTGAAACCGGCCCCGCTCCGGCGGCTGGCAGGCCGCGAAACTCGCCGCGATGACGTCGAAAAAAAATGCGGAGCGCGCATGCGGAACGTGGCATGACGGCGTGCCTTCGCCCGCGAAGGCGGCGGCATCGGGACAGGCCTGCGTGGGGACTCGGGACGGTTGCCGCGCGTCGGCGGCGATGTGCGGCGCCTGTGCCCGGCATCGTACGCGCGCCGGACACAGGCATGGGAGCGGCCGGCAGGCCGCGGCTTACTTGCCGGCGATCGTCATCTGCTCGATCAGCACCGAGCCGGATTCGTTGGTCCCGCGCACGATCGCATCGGCGCCGACCGCGACGATGTTGCGGAACATGTCCTGCAGCGTGCTGGCCACCGTGATCCCCTCGACCGGATACTGGATCGCGCCGTTCTCGACCCAGAACCCGGCCGCGCCATGCGAATAGTCGCCGGTCACGTAGTTGATGCCGTTGCCCATCAGCTCCGTCAGCAGCAGGCCCGTGCCCATCGTCTTGAGCATCGCGCCGAAATCGTCGCCGCCGCGGGTGCGGGCGCTGCGCAGCGCGAGGTTGTGCGGGCCGCTGGCGTTGCCGGTGCTGCGCATGCCGAGCCGGCGCGCCGAATAGGTCGACAGGAAATAGCCCTCCACCACGCCGTCCTTCACGAGGCTGCGCGCATGCGTGCGCACGCCCTCGGCGTCGAACGGCGCGCTGCCCAGCGCGCGCTGCAGGTGCGCGTCCTCGGCGATCTGCACGTGCGGCGCGAACACCGGCTTGCCGAGGCTGTCGGCGAGAAACGACGACCTGCGGTACAGCATGCCGCCGCTGGCCGCGTGGGCGAACACGCCAAGCAGGTCCGCCGCCAGCGCGGCCTCGAACAGCACCGGCACCTTGCAGGTGTCGAGACGGCGCGCGCCCATGCGCGCCAGCGCCCGCTGCGCGGCGCGGCGGCCGACCGACTCCGGCGACGCGAGATCGTCCGCGCTGCGCTGCACGGTGTACCAGTTGCCGCGCTGCATGTCGGCGCCACTGCCCGCGATCGGCGCGCACGCGATGTAGTGCTGCGAATGCGGATAGCCGCCGGCGAAGCCCTGCGAGGTCGCGCGCACGAACTGCCAGTGGCGGGCCGACACGCTCGCGCCGTCCGAGTTGCGCACCTGCGCGCCGGCGGCGAACGCCGCCGCTTCCGCGCGGCGGGCGACTGCCACCGCGTCGTCGGCGGAAAGCGGCCACGGGTGGTACAGGTCGAGGTCGCGCGGCGCGGTCTCGAGCAGGTCGGGGTCGGCCAGGCTTGCCGCGTCGTCGTCGGCCGTGAAGCGCGCGATGTTGCACGCGGCCGCGACGGTATCCCTGAGCGCCGCCGGCGAGAAGTCCGAGGTGCTGGCGGCGCCGCGCCGCTTGCCGATGAAGACGGTGACGCCGGCGGTCTTGTCGCGGCTGCGCTTGACGGTCTCGACGTCCCCGCGGCGCACCGACACCGACAGGCCGTCGCCTTCGGAAATCTCGGTGGCCGCGTCGGTCGCGCCGAGCGCCCTGGCGTGGCGGAGAATGTCCGCCGCCATGTCTTTCAGTTGGTCCTGCGTGTGCGCGAAATGCCGCGCCCGCGTATCGGAAGTAACAGCCATTGTCATGTATCCGTCGATGCTTCAGTTGGTTCCGCCGACCGTCATCCGGTCGATCCGCAAGGTCGGCTGGCCGAGCCCCACCGGCACGCTCTGCCCCATCTTCCCGCAGTTGCCGACGCCCGCGTCGAGCGCCATGTCGTTGCCGATCATGCTGACGTACTTGAGCGATTCCGGCCCGCTGCCGATCAGCGTGGCGCCCTTCACCGGGTGCGTGATCCTGCCGTCTTCGATCAGGTAGGCCTCGGAGGCGGAGAACACGAAATTGCCGTTCGTGATGTCGACCTCGCCGCCGCCGAACTTGCATGCGTACAGGCCATGCTTCACGGATTCGACGATCTCGCGCGGGTCCTTGTCGCCGTTGCGCATGTAGGTGTTGGTCATGCGCGGCATCGGCAGCGCCGAGTACGACTCGCGGCGCGCGTTGCCCGTCACCGGCATGCCGTTCAGGCGCGCGCTCAGGGTGTCCTGGATGTACCCCGTCAGGATGCCGTCCTCGATCAGCGTCGTGCACTGGGTCGGGTTGCCTTCGTCGTCGATGTTGAGCGAGCCGCGATGGCCCGGCAGCGTGCCGTCGTCGACCACGGTGACGCCCCGGGCCGCGACCTGCTCGCCGAGCCGGCCGGCGAACACCGACGAGCCCTTGCGGATGAAGTCGCCCTCCAGGCCGTGGCCGATCGCTTCGTGCAGCAGCACGCCGGGCAGGCCCGGCCCGAGCACCACGGTCATCACGCCCGCCGGCGCGGCGCGCGCCTCCAGGTTGACCAGCGCGGTGTCCACCGCCTCGCCGACGTAGCGCGCCAGCACCGCGTCGGTGAAGCCGCCGTAGTCGGTGCGGCCGCCGCCGCCGCCCGCGCCTTCTCCGCGCCGGCCGTTCTGCTCGGCGATCACCGTGACCGAGAGCCGCACGAGCGGGCGGACGTCGGCGCCGAGCACGCCGTCGCTGCGCGCCACCAGCACCACGTCGTAGGTGCCGGTCAGGCTGGCCATCACCTGCCTGACGCGCGGGTCGCGCGCGCGGGCCATCCGCTCGACGCGCTCGAGCAGCTTCACCTTCGCGGTGGCGTCGAGCGACGCCAGCGGATCGGCGGGCCGGTACAGGTCGCGGCCCGCCGCGCGCCGGAGCGCCGGCGCCGCCGCGATCTTCCGGCTGCCGCCGCCGGCGCGGGTGATCGCCCTGGTGGTGGCGGCGGCCTCGCGGATCGCTTCCGGCGAGAGGTCGTCGGAGTAGGCGAACGCGGTGCGCTCGCCGACCACCGCGCGCACGCCGACGCCCTGGTCGATGCTGAAGCTGCCCGACTTGACGATGCCGTCCTCGAGGCTCCACGCCTCGCTGCGGGTGGACTGGAAATAGAGGTCGGCGTAGTCGACCTGGTGCGTGAAAATGTCGGCGAGCGTCCCGGTGAGCAGGGTTTCGTCGTGGCCGTATGGCGCCAGCAGGATGTCCTGCGCGAGCGCGAGGTGGCGGATGCCGGGTTCGGGGATATGCATGGTGAACAGGTGGTGTTGGCTGGCATGGCGAGGCGCCGCGGCATGGCTCGCGCGGCGGTCCGTCGCCGGTCTTCGGCGCCTCGCTGGCAGCCGGTCGGTCTTCAGTCGGCGGCTGCCATCACGGGCGCCGCCGCGCACAGCGCCTTGAAGCGGGCGCCGACGAGATTGGCCAGGCGGCTGCCATTGGCCTGCTGCACCGCCTCCCATGCCTCCAGGCGCGCCTGCAGCGCCGGATGGGTCTTGCGCACGGTCGGCCGCACCTGCTCGCGCAGCGCCTGCCTGCGCGCTTCCCATCGCGCCAGCGCTTCGGCGTCGCCGTCGGCGGGGCGCTCGCCGAGCGTGGACGACAGCCCCTTCCACGTTGCCTCGTAGACGGACTGCATCTGCTTCTGGTCCTCGCCGCCCCAGCAGCCGAGGCGCGCCATCTCGGCGGTCAGGGCGCGGCTGTACGACGCGAAGAACAGCGCGGAGATGTCGCACTCCGCCAGCGCCATCGTCGTGCGCTCGAAGTTGACCAGGAACCCCTGCTCGGGCGACCAGTCGGGCAGCTCGCCGCCGGCATCGGGATCGAACGGCGGCGGCGCGAGCGCGACCACGTCGCGCAGCAGCACCGACCATTCCTGCTCCGTGGCCGGCTCGCCGTCCAGTTCGCGCCGGTGGAACGCGGCCAGCCGCTCGCACAGCGCGCGCGCGGCCTCGGTCGGCGCGTTGCGCGCGCTGCCGATGCCGGGGTCGTGCAGCAGCCAGTCCGCCAGCACGAGCGAGACGCGGGCCAGGTCGATGCCGACCGGGATGCCTTCCACGAAATCGACCACCCAGTCGTGGGCCGGCGCACCGTCTTCCGGCTCCCGGACGACCCACCACAGCCCGTTGAGCAGGCTGCCCAGCGTGTGCGGGCCGCCGGTGGTGCCGGCGAACGCGCCGGCGCGCGTCGCCGCGCTGTCGGCGGGAAGGTTGTCGGTGTCGAACACCGCCGCCCGCAGGCGCCGCAGATAGTCCGCCTTGAGCGCGGGATCGCCGCCGAAGCTCGGCACGGCCGCAGCCGCCGGCGCCGCGGCTGCGGGCACGGCCTTCGTGAGGTCGTCGAACAGCACCTTGAGGCCGGCCTGCGAATGCGCGACGTGCGGCATGCGCAGTTCGCCCTGCCCGAACAACATCAGCCTCGGGATGCTGCGGATGCCGAACCGCCTCGCGGTTTCGGGGTTTTCGTCGATGTTCAGCTTGACGATCCGGATGCTGCCGGCGTACTGGCCGGCAAGGCGCTCCAGCATGGGGTTGAGCGCCTTGCAGGGAGCGCACCAGGGCGCCCAGAAATCGAGCAGCACGGGAGGCTCCGACTGCAGGACATCCTGCTCGAAGGTCGCGTCGGTGGTATTGAGGATCAAAGCACTCATGATCAATGGCTTCCTTTGGTTCGGAGAAACGCCGGATGGCCGCCGGACAGACGCCGGACGGACATCAGACGGACAGCATGGAAACGGCGGAACCGGTCCGCGCGGCGGGTCCCTGCGCGGACAGGCTGTCCTGCACATGCAGCACGTGCGTGTGGAACGCGCCGAGCGTCGCGTGGTGCGAAATGCTGAACAGCGCCGTGTCCGGCAAGCGCTGCACGAGCAGGTTGTAGAGATGGCGTTCGGTATCCGGGTCGAGCGCGCTGGTCGACTCGTCCATCAGCAGGTAGTCGGGCCGCTGCAGCAGCGCGCGCGCGATCGCCAGGCGCTGCTGCTCGCCCGGCGACAGCCGGTGGCCCCAGGGCGCGGATTCTTCCAGTTGGCCGCAGTACTGCCCGAGCTGGCAATCGACCAGCACCTGGCGGCACACGGCGTTGGGGAAGGCGTCCTCGGCCGAGGGATAGCACAGCGCCGCCTTGAGCGTGCCGGCCGGCAGGTAGTTCTTCTGCGACAGGAACAGGATCTTCGCGCCGCCGGGCATCGTGACGGTGCCGCCGCCGTAGGGCCAGATGCCGGCCAGCGCGCGCATCAGCGTGCTCTTGCCCGCGCCGGACGGCCCGCGCACCAGCCAGCGCTCGCCGGGCGCCAGCTCGAACGAAAGATCGCGGGCGAGGATGCGTCCCCCGGGCGTGGCCAGCGTCAGGCCGGCGGCGCCCAGCCGCTGCCCGGCCGTGGCCGCGTGCGCGATGGCCGGTCGGCGCGGCGCGTCGTCCGCCGCGCCGGTGGCCCGCTCGAGTCCGTCCAGGCGCGAGACGATGACGCGGAAGTTCTGCAGGCTCTGGTAGTTCGCGATGAACCAGGAGAGCGTGATCACCAGCGTGGTGAACGCGGAGCCCATCATGCTCATGTCGCCGAGCGTGATCGCGTGCGACAGGTAGCGCGGCAGCACGATGAACGTCGGCACGAACACGGAGATGTGCAGCAGCACGACGTTGAGCGGGGTGAAGCGCACGTCGAAGCGGACGATCTGCCATGCGTTGCGCCACACGGCGTCGAAGCCGCGGCGCAGCCGCTGGCTTTCGGTCCGCGAGCCACGATACAGCGCGATCTGCTCGGCGTGCTCCCGCACGCCCGTCATCATGAAGCGGAAATCGGCCTCGGCCCGCTCCTTGGCGAAATTGAGCCGCATCATCGGCTTGCCGACCAGGTGGACCAGGCACGAGGTGCCCAGCGCGTACAGCACCGCGGCCCAGAACAGATAGCCCGGCACCACGACCGCGTGGCCGAAGAGAACGAAGTCGATCGGCCCCGACTTCCGCCACAGGATCTCCGAGAAGCTCGCCAGGCTCACCAGCGCCGCGATGAAGCCGATGGTCAGCGTGTAGCCGAGCGAGACGAACTGGGCCACATCCTGGGTGATGCGCTGGTCGGGGTTGTCGACCAACTGGTCGCGCTCGATGCGGTAGAACGCGCCGCGCGCGAGCCACTTGTCGATCATGTGTTCGGTCATCCATCTGCGCCCGCCGATCTCCAGCGTCGAGCGCAGCAGGATGTCGAGCGAGGCGAGCACCGCGATCGCGGCCATGATGGCGGCGAGCTGGCGGGCGATGGGGCCCATGCCGGCCACGTCGTAGCGCTGCACCGCGTCCATGAACACGCCGTGCCACGCGTTGAACGCCACCATCACGTGGTTGGTGACGAGGGTCAGGCCGATGGCCAGGGCCAGCAGCGCGACGGCCTTCCACCGCAGCGGCGTGCCCAGGACCGGAGACGCCAGGCGCCAGGCGGCGCGCAGGGTGCCGCCGGGCGGAACGATCGGCGCCGCCGCGCGGGGCGCCGCGCCGGATTCGCGAAAAAGGGACTTCACGGATGGACTCTCGGCTGGGTTAGGACTTCGGCGTCGTCACGAAATTGATGTTCGTGAGCCCGGCGCGCTGCGCGGCCGCGAGCACGCCGGCGACCGCCTCGTAGGGTGTCGCGCGGTCGGCGTAAAGCTGGAGCGCCGGCTGCGGCTGCTGCCCGGCCGCCACCGCCAGCCTGGCGGCCAGCGCGCCTTCGTCGACCGGCCGGGCGTTCCACGCGACGGCGCCGCCCGCGTCGACCGAGACCTCGACGCGCTCGGGCTGGTTGTCGGCGGGCGTGCTGCTCGCGCGCGGCAGCTCGAGCTTGACCGCGTGCGTGATGGCCGGCAGCGTGACCATGAAGACGATCAGCAGCACCAGCATCACGTCGATCAGCGGCGTCATGTTGATCTCGGTGACGACGTCGTCGTGCTCTTCGAACGAGGGCGCCATGTCAGATCCCCTGCTGGATCATGATCGACAGCGCGGGCCGCGAGGACGGCGCGATGTTCGTCCCCTTGCTGGCCCGGCCGCGCTCGCCCCGCACGAAGAACGAATGGAGCTCGTGGCGGAAGCGGTGCAGCTTGTGCGCCACGCCGCGGTTGTTGCGCGCGATGGTGTTGTAGCCGAGCACGGCCGGGATCGCCACGAACAGGCCGAAGGCGGTCATCACCAGCGATTCGCCGACCGGGCCGGCCACCTGCGACAGGCTCGACTGGCCCGCCGCGCTGATCGCCATCAGCGCGTGGTAGATGCCCCATACCGTGCCGAACAGCCCGATGAACGGCGCGGTGCTGCCGATCGAGGCCAGCACGCCCAGGCCGCTCGCCAGGCGGGCGAGATGTTCGTCGAGCGCGATGCCCAGGCAGCGGTGCAGCCATTCGTCGGGCGCCATCATCTCTTCCGAGTGCGGGCCGCGATAGGCCTCCTGCGCCGCCTCCACCAGGTCCAGGTGAGGGTTGCCCGGACCCGCGCGCCCCAGCGAGGCCTGCGCTTCGACGAGCGACCCCGCCAGCCAGAAATCCCGCTCGGCGGCGGTGGCGCGCCGCTTGAGGCGGACGAGCTCCATGCCTTTGTAGAAGATGACGCCCCATGACAGCATCGACATGAGGATGAGCAGCAGCATGATGGCGCGCGCGACGGCGTCGCCCTGCTGCCAGACCGCGTTCAGTCCGTATTGCATAGCGAGGTTCTCCTTGGAATCCGGTGGAGTCAGTTGGTGAGGTTGAATGCCAGCGTCTGCACCGCGCGCACGCTGGCGGGCAAGCCGTTCTCGAGGTACGGATCGCAGCGGCCGGCGCGCAGGGTCTGCACCGCGGCGGCGTCGAGCTCGGCGAAGCCGCTGCTGGTGTCGACCTCGACCTGGGCGGCCCTGCCGGTGACGTCGATCGTCACGCGCAGGATCACCGTGCCTTCGTGGCGCAGCCGCCGGGCCACCGCCGGATAGGCGGGCTGGGCGAAATGGCACACGATGCGGGCGACGTCCCTGACCGCATTGGCCCCGGGCAGGTTGAGCTCGCGGTTGAGCGCCGCGGGCGCGGTCGGCGCCGCCGCCTGCGCCGTTGGCGAGGCCGTCGGCGTGACCGCTTCGGGCGGCGCGGGCGGCGTGGCCGGCGCGGTTTCCGCCGGCACGCTGCGCGCCGCCTGCGAGCGCGCCGAGGCCAGCACCGGCGCGTGCCGCGGCACGGCCTGGCGCGGCGGCGCGGGCCGGGCCGCCGGTGCCGGTTTTTCCGGCGCGGGCGCCGGTGCCGGAGCGGGCGCCGACACCAGCGTGACCCGCACCCCCGCGCCGGAGACCGGGCGGCCGGCGGCCGCGAGCGAGGCGGGCGGCGCGTATCGCGCGATGCCGAACAGCGCCAGCCCGTGCAGCAGCAGCGTGAACGCCACGCCGCCGAGCCGGCGCGCATGCGCGGATGGCCGCGGCTTTCCATCGGGCGCCGGGCGAGCCCGCCACGGCGGCGAGGGCACGAAGATCTCCATGAGGCGCCTCAGAAGTTGTGGGTCGCGGTGACGTAGACCAGGCGCCCCGGCAGGACTTCCACCAGTTGCTGGCTGGCGTAGTCGCCGTACAGCGTGCGGGCGAACAGGTTCTTCACGCCGAGCGTCAGCGACCACTGCCTGTCGCGGTAATAGAGGCTCGCGTCGGTGCGGGCCTGGCCGGGAATCGAGCGGTTTTCGCCGGTGAAGGCAGTGGCCTGATAGCGGGTGCGCGCCCAGATGCCGACGCCGACGCCCCAGCCGCGCAGGGTCTCGCCCTGCAGGTCATAGGTCGTCCACAGGCTGGCGGAGCTTCGCGGCAGCTGGCTGATGTTGCCCTCGGTCGGCAACTGATTGGCGTACGTGTAGCTGGCGATGATGTTCCAGCCCGGCATCAGGCGCCCGGTCAGGTCCATTTCGAAGCCGCGGCTCACGACGCCCGGCACCAGGAAGGAAAAGCCCGGATTCGTCGGATCGCTCATCGCCACGTTGTACTTGGCGGCGCGGTACACCGCCAGCGTCCCCGTGAGGCGGTCATCGAGCAGGTTCAGCTTGACGCCGGCTTCCACCGAACGGCCGGTCTGCGGCGGCATGGGCTCGGCCCTGCCGAGGTCGCGCCTGATATTGGATTGCGGCGAAAAGCTGCGCAGCGCGTTGGCGTAGATCCCCACCGCATCGGTAAGCTGGTACACGAAGCCGATGCCGGGCGACCAGGCGTCCACCGAAGGCTGCAGGCTGGACCAGGCCTGGCCGTGGTTGATGCTCGCCAGGACGGTGAGCCTGTCCCACTTCAGCTGATCCTGCAGATAAAAGACGTTCTGGTAAGTGCGTTCCGAATAGGTAAAAGACGGCTGCGGAGTAACCACCTGGCTCAGCGGCGGCAGATCGGACATCGGGAACGCCCCGAACGCCATGCCTCCGTAGCCGCCGTTCACCGAAGTCCACGCAGTCGTATAGGCAAAGCCGGCCAGCATCGTATGCCGGACCGGGCCGGTGGCGAACCGGGCCTTGAGGCTGTTGTCGAGATTGAAGGAACGCACGCTGGTGCGGCTGGCAACGCCGGTGTACACAGCCACGGGATCGGACGTGCCCATGTCGGCGGGGAAAGCCGTGTAGGCCGAGTTGATCGAGCTGTCGGCGATATAGCGCGCCTTGCTCTGCAGGGTCAGCCCGGGCGTCAGCTGTTGCTTGAGGTCGTAGTACGCCGAGGTGCTGTTGACGGACATGTGGTCGTCCACGCGGCCCGACAGCCCGGTGAGCGGCGCCGGGCCGCTCAACAGGGGGAAGGTATAGCTGGGGGGCGGCTGCCGCCCCGTATGCTGCTCGAAGCCCACCGCCAGGTCGGTGCCGCCGCTGCGCCAGCCGATCGACGGCGCCACATAGAAATCGCGCTTGCCGTCGTGGCCGATGAAATCGCGGCTGTTGCGCTCGCCCGAGACGACGAAGCGGTAGATCAGCTTCTTGTCCTCCGAGAATGCGCCGGCCAGGTCGAGCCCGCCCATCAGGTTGCCGTACGAGCCGGTCTGCAGGGTCGCTTCGCGCACGGGCTCCGCCTGCGGACGCTTGACGTTGATGTTGACGATGCCGCCGGGATCCGATGCGCCCGCCAGGATGGCGCTCGCTCCCTTCAGGACTTCGACGCTCGAGAGCGCGATCGCCGGCAGCGACAGCGCGGTATCCGCGCGCGCGAGACTTATGCCGCCATTGACGCTGACCGCCGCCGTCATGCCGCGGATGTACGGCGTGCCGCCGATGCTGTCGGCGCCTGCGTTCGAGATCGACACACCGCTGACGTTGCGCAATGCGTCGCCGACGGACTGCACCTGCTGGCTTTTCAGCACGTCCTCCGTCACGACCTGGACCGACTGCGGAATTTCCGCGATCGGCGTGTCGGTGCGCGTGGCCGTCGAGGTCGCCACCGCGACGAAACCCGAATCCGATGGCGCGCTGCTGTCGGTGACGGTGATGGTCGGCAGCACGCTGGCGCCCGCGCCGGAGGCCGGCTCCTTGCGCGCGGGCGGCAACGCGCGGATCACGTAGGTCTTCTCGTCCTGCTGCTGCGCCGTCAGCCCGCTGCCCTGCAGCAGCCGGTCGAGCGCCTGCGGCACGCTCATCACGCCGGAAACGGCCGGCGCGGCGCGGCCGGCGACCAGATTGTCGAGCGCCAGGATATTGACGCCGCGTTCCCGCGCAAGCTGCGACAACGCCGTCGACAACGGCTGGGCCTGCATGTTGATCGCCGTCTGCGCGCACAGGCTGGCGCTCGCCACGGCCAGGGCCGCGCCCAGCGCATGGCACGCCCGCGTTTTCTGATTCCATCTGAAAGGCATGAGCAGTTTTCCCTTTGTCTTCGTTTTTCCGCCATTGCGCTTCGCTGCCGGCAAGCACGCGCCCTTACCTCTAAAGCCGATCAGGCAGCCGCGGCGGTACCGTCCGAGCCCGGAAATCTTTTTGATCGGAAAACGAGACCGATAGGCGCGACCTATGGAGCGGGCGGCGCGCAAGGCGGCGGGGAAATGCGGGACAAATGCAGGACAAGTGGCGGGACAAGTGAGGTGCGCGCTTCCCGATTCTTGGTACCATCCAGCCCCAGGGCGCGCCCGCGAGCCAGCCGGCGCCCCTTTCCATCCACGAGCAATGCCACGGAGGTCATGCTGTGAAATTCACCAAGGTGCTGGCAGCGATGGCCTGCCTGGCGGCGGCGGCCTGCACCACCACGCCCGCGCCCATGCCGGGCAATGGCCGGCAGATGTCCACCTACGACACCGACACCGAGTACACGGTGGAGTACGTCGCCGACGGCTTCACGCTGATGGTCAACCATCGCTATTCCGGCTTCACGGTGCGCACCGGCACCGCGGAGTCGGCATGCAGGGCCATGCTCGCGAGCGTGGCGAACAACCTCGCCGAGCGCCGGCAGCGCCAGATCGAGCCGATCGATGCGCAGCGCGTCAGGCTCGCCACCAGCCGCAACTGGTACGGCAGGATGGCGACATGCTCGGCCACCGCGCCGGTCGCCTGGAAGCGCTGATGCGCTGACACGCTCGCCGCCGCGCCGATGCATCCATGCGCGGCGGCGGGCGCCCTTCCCGCCCCGCTTTCACCTCCTCTCCGCGTCCTTTCACGCGTCCTTCCCCGCGCCTTTCCCCGCACGCCGGTCCGCCAAAGGCATGGCGGCGCGAACCGTTGACAGTCTCCCGTCTGCCGTGCCCTTCCTTAGGCTTACGGCGTTCGATCCATTGAATCGCCGCGGCCCGCGTACCAGACTGGCATCACACGACAAGTAAAACGACGGGCCGCGATTCCAGCCGCCCGCGGAAACACGACGAACCGGCCGGCACACGCCCGGCACGCGTTCGCTGATTGCCACGCAACCGGGGAACAGCATGCAGACCGCCATCACATAACCGGCGCCGCGCCGGTATCGCAGGATTGCCGCGCCCGCGCCTTGCGCGCGCCACGCCGGTCCCAGCCACAACAAGAACAAAGGAAGCGGCCATGGATGCTTGTCCATTCCCTGGCGCGGCGAGCTGTTGCCTTTTTCCGCGCGGTTGCCTCGCGCTGCTTGCCATATGTGCCTCACTGGCAGCAGCCCCGGCGCGCGCGGATGATGCCGTGCCTCCAGTCATCGCAGCGCCCGCGGCGGAGCTGCCCACGGCATCGCCGCCGGCCGCGCCGGCGGATTCGCCGCAAGCCCGGCCGCAGGTCTGGCCGCAGGTCTGGCTGAACCCGGGCCTGCTCTCCTACCACTTCAAGCGCGCGGCGCACTACAACGCGTACAACTGGGGGTTCGGCGCAGACGTGCGCGTCAGCGAGGACTTCACCTTGTCCGCCGGCGAGTACCGCAACAGCGTGCGCCGCCACTCGACCTACGCCACGGTGGCCTGGCAGCCGCTGCATCTGGGGCCGCTGCGGATCGGCGCCACGGCCGGCGCGATACGCGGCTATCCCGACGTCAACAACGGCGGCTGGTCGCCGATGGCGGCGCCGGTGATCGGCATCGAGTACGGCCGCGTGGGCGCGACCCTGATCTACGTGCCGACGATCAGGGGCAAGGTCGACGGCTGCATCTCCCTGCAGATCCGGATACGGGTCTGGTAGGCGCGGGCGGCGCCCCGTTCGCGATGTTCCCGCGCCGCGCCGGCGTTACGTAACGCGTAACGCCGCGGCGGCACGGCGCGCGCGCGCCCGCCGCGCCGCCGTGCCCGTCCGCGGCCTTGTCCCGTTCCCCGCAAACCCTTGCGCGGCGCGGCTTGCGGCCTGGCCGCGGGCGCGCGGCGAGGCCCGCCCGCGCGCCCGCGGACGCCGCGCCGCGCCGGTGGCACGGCGATTGCGCATGCATGACGGCAGAACGTCGTGCGCCGGCTTCCCGGCCGGCCGCCGACGGCAGAACGGGAACCCCATATGTCCAGCAGAGACACCGGGGAGCGGGAATGGCGAGCTTGCATCAATGAGACATCCAATGGCATCGATTTTCAGCAGCGAGGAGCTGGACGCATATTTCTCGTCATACGCCGGCATGGAGGGCGGGAACATCGGTGCGGCGATCTGGCTTTGCGACAAGGAGCCGCATCTGCTGGCCGCGGGCGCGGCGGTGGCGCCCGCGCATGAGCCGCCGGCATGGGACGCGGCCTTCCGCGAGCGCCATCGCCACGACATGCCGCGCTGGCAGACGCACCAGCGCCTGGCCCGCATCATGGCGGCCACGCGCGCGGCCACCTTGCGCGAGACGATACCGGCCCTGGACTGGCATGCGTATTTCGAGCGGCATCTCTACGCGCCCGGCGGCTGGGAATTCAAGCTCAACCTCTACCCGCTGCCCAAGCCGCAGCACATGGACCTCTCGCAGATCGAGACCTTCCGGCGCAATCCCTACCTGAGCCCGAACTGGCGCTACGTGGATTTCTGCCGCCAGGGCGGGCGCTTCCGCTTCATCGCCGAGCTGCGCCGCCGCATGCGGCCCAAGGTGATCCTGTGCACGGGACAGGCCGAGGAAGAGGAATTCCTGCTGGCGCTCGGCTTCCAGGGCGTGCCCTGCTCGGAGCATCGCCTGCAGCCGGCCGACCTGGTGAAGACGCTGCGCGTGTACTCGCACGAAGGCACGCGCCTGGTGATCTGCCCGAAGGTGGGCGGCCCCACCGGCATCAACTCCGACACCCTGCTCGACGCGATGGGCGCCTTCCTGTCGGTATGGCTCGACGCCGCCGACTTTGCCGATGCACGCGAGATGCGCGAAACGCAGGAAACGCACGACGTGCGCGGAATGCGCGGGATGCGCGGCGAATTGACCGAGCGCGACAGCCGCGCGTCGTGGCGCGCCGCGACGCGCGGCGCGGAGATCGCCACGGGTGCCGCGCCGGCCTGAACGTGCCCGGCGCGCGTGATGCGAGAACGCGGTAAAAAAAACGCCGCATGCGGAAGCATGCGGCGCTACGGAAGGAGGGCCAAGGGATGGACCCTCATCGGGAATACCACCCCCGGGGAGAGAGCGGTACGAAGCTACTGTAGCCAGTAGAACGGTCCCGACCAATCAGCCGCTTCCGAACAGGTATCCAGAAATTTCCGCAAATCCGCCGCGCGGGCGGTGGCCGTGACGGCTACCGCCCGTGCCGGCGCGCCGGCACGCGCCTCACGCCGCCAGGACCTGCGCCTCCAGCATGCTGGCGATGGCCGCTTCGAGCGTCACCAGCGCGGCCGTCTTGGGCAGGCAGCAGCAGATGCCGTAGCCCATTTCCGGCGGCGGCATGTGCAGCCACATATTGTCCGAGAGCAGCAGCACGCGCTGCGTCGGCAGCATGCTGCGCAACTGGCGCAGCATGCGCCAGCCGCTGGTCACGTCCTGCGGCATGCCGAAGACCAGCAGCTCGGCCTCGCTGATGGCGCCGGCGTGCCCCGGCAGCTCGTCCGGGTCCACGCTTTCCACGCGCGCGACGCCGGGCATGGCCTCGAGCATGCGGCTCAGGCCCAGCCGCAGCAGCGCGCATTCGTCGATCACCACCGCGCGCACGGGCGCCGCGTCGTGCGCGGCCCTCTGCGGCCGCACGCCCTGCCACTGCGGCCGGGCCGAGGCGAGCCCGCGCGGGATGATGCTGTCGACGTTGGCGCGTGCGGTGAGTGCCATATCCATGATTGCTCCTCTGCTCTGTGCTCTGTGATCCGGATGGCGCCAGCGGCGGACGCCCGATGATGCAGAGAGATCGCAAGGCACATGCCAGGCGCCGGCGCCGGTTCCGCCGGCCCGGCCGGACGCGCGGCGCGGCCCGCAAACCCTTGCCTGGCAAGGATCTGCGGGAATCGGAAAATCTGGGATGACGGGATGGCGCGCATGGCGGCGCGTTCCCGCGTGTTACGCGTCACGTAACGTGTTCCGCCGCGCGTTACCGGCGCGTTACCGGCGCGCTACCGGCACGTACCGGCGCGCTACCGCGGCGAAACGCCGCACCGCCACAGCCGGCCACGCGGGCGGGCGCGCGGCGCGCAAAAAAAAACCGCCCGGCAACGCGGGCGGTCCCTGGCGCCGGCGCGGGTCAGACCAGCGTGACGCGGCCCTCGACCATGCGGAACTGGCCGCCCGGCTTGTCTTCCATGATCTTCAGCGACTTCTGGCCGATATGCGCGACCACCCCGCCGTGGATGCGCCGGCTCACCTCGATCACCGCGTCGGGCGCCGGGTGCAGCTGCTCGGCCAGCTTCGCCAGCCGCGCGTCCAGCCCGATGGCGTCCCGCGTCAGCTTGAACAGGGTGGCGCGCGCCTTCTCGCGCAGGTCGCCGGAAGCCTTCTCCGGATGCTTGGCGAAGAAGCTGACCAGCTGCTGCACCTTGGCCTGCTCGGCGTCGATCTGGCGGCGCTGCGCCTCGACCTCGGCCTTTTCCGCCTCGGCATAGGGATTGGTGCCGACCTGCACGACGGTGGCGGTGCCGGCGGTCGCGCCGAGCGTGGCGGTGCGCACGATCGTCTTGGCGCGGATGCGCCCGCCGGTGATGTTGCCCTGCCCGCCCTTGGGGCCGGCGAACACGGCATTTCCGGCGGCCACCTCGCTCTGGCGGATGCCGCTTTCCACGGTGACGTCGGTGCCGGCCTCGACCACCGCGCTCTCGATGAAGCGCGCGTGCAGCCGGCCCTTGCAGCGCACGCTCGCCAGCGCCGCCGCGCCGTCGCCGGCCGGGTGCGGGCCTTCGGCCTTGCCGATGATGCCGCCCTTGACCACCACGTCGCCGCCCGCCTCCACGTGGGCGGCCTCGATGGTGCCGCTGACGATGACGTCGCCGGTCACGCGCACTGTCATGCCGGTCTTGATGTCGCCGTTGACGCGCAGGGTGCCGTCGAAGGTGACGTTGCCCGAATGCATGTCCACCGCTTCCACGTCCACCACCGGGCTGACCGACACGCCGTGCGGCAGCAGCGCGGGCGAGCCGGAGATGGCCGCCAGCATCACCTGCGGATCGGCGGGGTCTGGCACCACGCCGGTCAGGCCGTCGGCGTAGGGCGGGTCTTCCGCCTCGGGCGCCGGTACGACCTTGCCGAACACGTCGAGACCGTCCGTGCCCTGGCGTGCCGGGATGCGGCGCATCAGCGGCGTGCCCGGGTTGACCAGCAGCAGCGTGCCGAGATCGCGCAGGTCGATGCGGCCGCTGTCGTCTTCTTCCACCAGCGGCTTGCGCGGCGCCAGCAGGCTTTCGAAGCGCGCCGGCGTGCCGGGCAGCGGCGCGCGCCCGGCGGCGATCTCCAGGCCCTCGCAGGCGCCCGCCTCGAAGGCGCCGCGCAGCGCGGCGGCATCGACCTCGGCCACGATGCCGCGCTCGGCCAGCGCCGCGCGCACCGCGTCGCGCGTCACGTCGCGCCCGCCCTGCGCCGGCAGCAGGTTGAGCCGCACGCTCAGGCTGTCGGCGCTGACGTCGATCTCGAAATAGCCGTCCGTCACCTCGCCGATCAGCGCTTCCACCGGCGCGCCTTCGGTGGCGCGCTGGCATTGCGAGAGAAAATTGCCGACCGTGGCGGTGTCCAGCCGGGCACCGCGCCAGCCGGCCGCGGCCAGCGCTTCCTCGAGCGCGGCGCGGTCCGGCGGCATCCGGCCCGGCACCGCGGCAAAGGCGGCATGCACATGCCGCGTGGCCTCGTCGAGGCGGATCCGCAGGCCGCTTTCCATTGCGCCTTCCGCCGCATTCTCCGCTGTGTTTTGCGTTGCGCCATCCGCGGCGCTGACTGGGTGTTCTCCCCGGCTTTCCATTCCGTCTTTCCCCCGATGGATCGTTGGCGGGCGCGCGGTCCAGACCGCCGCGCCCTGCGCAATCCCGCCCCGCCCCCGCCTCGCGGCGAGGAAGCCTCTGCTGGCCAAGTTCGCCAATTTGGCCATGTTGGCCGTGCGCGGCGGGCATGCGATTGATGGCAGGCACTGCGCGCTGCTGATCTATGTTCTTTCTAGCGCGCACTACACCAACGGCTGTTTCGGGGAAAACTTGAGCCTCGCGGCCGGGCAAAAGGTAAACTCCTGCCCATTCGCGCAACGCCGCACCGCAACAAAAAAGGGGAAGACCAGATGATCGTGCGAGACCGCCCATCGGGACTCAGGCTGTTCCTGGTCCTGCGAGGCTCGATCCTGTCGCGCATCTGGCGCGTGCTGCTGGTGAACCTGCTGCTCGCCGTGGCCGTCACCGTCACCCACGGCGCCTTCTTCCAGCACAAGGTCACGCTCACGGCCATCCCGTTCTCGCTGATCGGGCTGCCGCTGGCCATTTTCCTGGGCTTTCGCAATACCGCCGCCTACGACCGCTTCTGGGAAGGACGCAAGCTGTGGGGCGAGCTGGTGGTGCGCAGCCAGGACCTCGCGCGGCAGTGCATGAGCCTGCTCGGCGACGCCGCGCCGGGCCATGCGCCGGCCGAGCCCGGCGCGGTGCGCCGGCGCATGCTGCTGCGCGCCATCGCCTTCGCCTGCGCGCTGCGCAACCGCCTGCGCGGCAACCGCGCCGATGCCGGCATCGACCGCGCGTGGCTGGCCGCCGCCGAGCACGAGGCGCTCGCCGGCAGCACCAACGCCCCGGCCCTGCTGATGATGCGCATGGGCGAGGATCTGGGCCAGTGCGTGCGGCAGCGGCGCGTGGACCCGTGCCTGGCGGTGGCGATCGACGGCACGCTGTCGGCCATGACCGCCACCGCGGTGGCCTGCGACCGCATCCGCAATACGCCGATCCCGTTCTCGTACACGCTGCTGCTGCACCGCACCGCCTATCTCTACTGCTTCCTGCTGCCGTTCGGGCTGGTCGACACCACCGGCTTCCTCACGCCGATCGTGGTCGGGCTGGTGGCCTACACGTTCTTCGGCCTCGACGCGCTCGGCGACGAGCTGGAAGAGCCGTTCGGCACCTCGCCCAACGACCTGCCGCTCGACGCGATGTGCCGCGCCATCGAGATCACGATCAAGGAAGCGCTCGGCGAGACCGACCTGCCGCCGCCGCTGGCGCCGGTGGACTACTGCCTGCTGTAGGCGCGCCGCCGCCAGCGGCGCCGGCGTCACTCCGCCCGGGCGCGGGCGACTTTCGGTAAACTGCCGCTTTGGCGCCGACGGCGCCCACCCCGTTTTCCAGGTTCCCCAGATGGCCCAGAAGTCCCCGGCGTCGAAGACGCCCGCCGCAGCGGCGGCCAGCCCGCACGAAATCCGTCCCGGCCAGTCCGTCGAGCTGCTCAAGGCGCTGCACATCCTCACGCGCGACGGCAAGATGAACCAGGACAGCCGCCGCAAGCTCAAGCAGGTCTACCACCTGTTCCAGTTCATCGAGCCGCTGCTGCAGGACCTCAAGCAGGACCATCCCGACGTGACGCTGGTGGACCACGGCGCGGGCAAGTCCTACCTGGGCTTCATCCTGTACGACCTGTTCTTCAAGGACCATCTCGACGGCTCGCGCATCTACGGCATCGAGACGCGCGAGGAACTGGTGCGCACCTCGCAGGAACTGGCCGCGCGGCTGGGCTTCGCGGGCATGTCCTTCCTCAACCTGTCGGTGGCGGACTCGATCGCCTCGCCGCAGTTGCCGGCCACCATCGACATCGTCACCGCGCTGCATGCGTGCAACACGGCCACCGACGACGCCATCCGCTTCGCGCTGGAAAAGCACGCGAAGTACATCGTGGTGGTGCCCTGCTGCCAGGCCGAGGTGGCCGGCGTGCTGCGCAGGAACAAGGCGCGCGCGCTGGCCAGCCCGCTTACCGAGATCTGGCGCCACCCGCTGCACACGCGCGAGTTCGGCAGCCAGGTCACCAACGTGCTGCGCTGCCTGCAACTGGAAGCGCACGGCTACCAGGTCAGCGTGACCGAGCTGGTGGGCTGGGAGCACTCGATGAAGAATGAGCTCATCATCGCGCAGTACAAGGACCTGCCGCGCCGCCGGCCCGCCGAGCGCCTCAACGAGGTGCTGAAAACGCTGGGGCTGGAGGAAATGTCGGGGCGCTTCTATACCGGCGAGCACAGCGAGGATGCCTGCGCGGTGGCGCAGTGACGCGTTGACGCGCCGCGCCCGGCTCAGTCGCGCATCAGCGCCTGCCAGCCGGCCAGGCCGAGCCGGCGCATGGTCTGCTCGTTGCGCTCGTAGATGTCCGCCGCGTCCGGGAAGGCCGCCACCGCGCGCGCGATGCTGGCTTCGCGCAGCAGGTGCAGGATCGGATAGGGCGCGCGGTTGGTGTAGTTCTCGATGTCGTCCGGCCCGTTCCCCTCGAACTGGTAGTGCGGATGGAAGCTGGCGATCTGCAGCGTGCCGGCCAGCCGCAGGCTCTTGAGCAGGCGCTCGGCGAAATACAGCGTGTCGTTGTAGTCGAGGAAGTCCGCCAGCGCGTGCGGCAGGATCAGCAGCGTGGTGTCGATCTCGGCCGGGTCGGCCTCGGCCAGCAGCTTCAGTTCGGCCTCCAGGTCCGCCATCACGCCTGCGGCGTCGGTGGCGCCGCTGACCGCGTAGCGGATCTGCCGCTTCACGTGCACGGACTTGGCGAACGGGCACAGGTTGAGGCCGATCACGGCGCGCTCCAGCCATTGCCGGGTGGCGTGCAGGACGGTTTCGGTGGACGGCGGGGCAGAAGTCATGACGATGGCTGGCGGCGCGAAACCGCCATTCTAGCGCCGGCCCCGCGCGCCGCCGCTCAGCGGCGCTGCCCCTGGATCTGCCTGGCCAGCGCGTCGGCCTGGCGCATGGCCGACTCGCGCTCGGCCGCGCTCAGCTTGCCGCAGACGTATTCGAGATTGGCGGTGTCGAGGTCGGTCACATGGCGGTCGCCGGACAGCAGGATCACCTTGCGCCACGCGCAGGCGCGCACGCGGTCTTTCTCCAGCCCGAGGCAGCCGGACTGCAGGCAATACGACAGGTTGCGCTGGGACAGGAAGTCGCCGCGCATGGCCTTGTCCTGCAGCCCCTGCGCGGTTTCCTGCGCGAACGCGGGCGGCGCGACGCAGAGCAGGCCGAGCGCGAGGCTCGCCAGCAGGCGGCGCGTGGTAAGGCGGAGGGCCGGGGCGGGCAGCGGCGTGGTCATGGCGGTGCGCGTGGATGCGCGTATCGATGAAGTCGAGGGCCGGATCTTATCAGCCGCCGGCGGAGATGGCGCCCTATATAATCCGTTCCGCCCTCCCCCGCCGCCCGTCCCCGGATTCCCACATGCCCGCACCCGCCGTCTCCCCCTCCTCCGCCAGCGTCGCCGTGATCGGCGGCGGCCCCGCGGGCCTGATGGCGGCCGAGGCGCTGGCCGCGCGCGGCTGGCGCGTGGACGTGTACGACGCCATGCCCTCGGTGGGCCGCAAGTTCCTGATGGCCGGGCGCGGCGGTATGAACCTCACGCACTCGGAAGCGGCCGAGCCGTTCCTCGCGCGCTACGGCAGCCGCGGCACGTGGATCGCGCCGCTGCTGGCCGGCTTCGATGCGCAGGCGCTGCGCGCATGGGTGCACGGCCTGGGCATCGAGACCTTCGTCGGCAGCTCGGGCCGCGTCTTCCCGACCGACATGAAGGCCGCGCCGCTGCTGCGCGCGTGGCTACACCGCCTGCGCGAGGCCGGCGTGCGCTTCCATATGCGGCATCGCTGGCTCGGCTGGGCGGACGAGGCGACGGACAACGCAACTGACAACGCGGCGCACGAACTGCGCTTCGCCACGCCCGAGGGCGAACTGCGCGTGCACGCGGCGGCGGCGGTGCTGGCGCTCGGCGGCGGCAGTTGGGCGCGGCTCGGCTCGGACGGCGCGTGGGTGCCGCTGCTGGCCGCGCGCGGCGTCGAGGTGGCGCCGCTGCGCCCCGCCAACTGCGGCTTCGACGTGGCCTGGAGCGAGCACTTCGGCACGCGCTTCGCGGGGCAGCCGGTCAAGGCCGTGGCGATCGGCCTGCGCGACCGCGACGGCCACCGGCACGATCGCCAGGGCGAGTTCGTCATCACCGCGGGCGGCATCGAAGGCAGCCTGGTCTATGCGCTCAGCGCGCCGATGCGCGACCTGCTGGAAAGCACCGGCGAAGCCGTGATCGAACTCGACCTCGCGCCCGGCCTGAGCGCGCAGCGCGTGGCCGAGGCGGTGCTGCGCCCGCGCGGCGCGCGCTCGCTGTCGAGCCATCTGCAGAGCCGGCTCGGCATCACCGGCGTCAAGGCCGGGCTGCTGCGCGAATGCCTGTCGAAGGAAGAGTTCGCCGATCCGGCGCGGCTGGCCGCCGCGCTCAAGGCGCTGCCGCTGCGCCTGCTGCGCGCGCGCCCGCTCGACGAGGTCATCAGCAGCGCGGGCGGCGTCACGTTCGAGGCGCTGGACGCGCAACTGATGCTGCGCGCCGTGCCGGGCGTGTTCTGCGCCGGCGAGATGCTGGACTGGGAAGCGCCCACCGGCGGCTACCTGCTGACCGCCTGCTTCGCCAGCGGGCGCGCGGCCGGGCTGGGTGCCGCCGCGTGGCTGGCGCGCGCGGCCTGAGCCGGCGCCGCGCGTTCAGGCGCCGTTGACGATGCTCAGCGCCACGGCCTCGGCCACCTCGATGCCGTCGATGGCCGCCGAGTAGATGCCGCCCGCGTAGCCGGCGCCTTCGCCGGCCGGGTACAGGCCCGCCACGTTGATGCTCTGGTAGCTGTCGTCGCGGCGGATGCGCAGCGGCGACGAAGTGCGCGTCTCCACGCCGGTCAGCACCGCGTCGTGCATGGCGAAGCCGGCGATCTTCTTGTCGAGCTCGGGCAGCGCCTCGCGGATGGCCTCGGTCACGTATTCGGGCAGCGCGGTGGACAGGTCGGTCGGCGTGACGCCCGGCTTGTACGACGGCTCGACCGAGCCGAGCGCGGTCGAAGGCCGGCGCGCGATGAAGTCGCCGACCAGTTGCGCCGGCGCGTTGTAGTTGCTGCCGCCCAGCGCGAAGGCGCGCGCTTCCCAGTGGCGCTGGAACGCGATGCCCGCGAGCGGGCCGCCGGGATAGTCCTCGGGCGTGATGCCGACCACGATGCCGGCATTGGCGTTGCGCTCGGCGCGGTAATACTGGCTCATGCCGTTGGTGACCACGCGGCCCGGCTCGGACGCCGCCGCCACCACGGTGCCGCCCGGGCACATGCAGAAGCTGTAGACCGCGCGCCCGTTGCTGGCGTGGTGCACCACCTTGTAGTCGGCCGCGCCGAGCAGCTTGTTGCCGGCGAACTTGCCGAAGCGGCTGCGGTTGATCAGGCCCTGCGGGTGCTCGATGCGAAAGCCCAGCGAGAACGGCTTGGCTTCCATGAACACGCCGCGGTCGTGCAACACCTGGAACGTGTCGCGCGCGCTGTGGCCCACGGCCAGCACCACGTGGTCGGCTTCGAGGTATTCGCCGCCGTGCAGCCGGAGGCCGCGCAGCTTGCCGTTGTCGATGTCGAAATCGTCGACGCGCGTCTCGAAGCGGATCTCGCCGCCCAGCGCGAAGATCTCGGCGCGCATCTTCTCCACCATGCTGACCAGCCGGAAGGTGCCGATGTGCGGGCGCGCGAGATAGAGGATGTCTTCCGGCGCGCCGGCCTTGACGAACTCGTCCAGCACCTTGCGCCCGAGATGGCGCGGGTCCTTGATCTGGCTGTACAGCTTGCCGTCCGAGAAGGTGCCGGCGCCGCCCTCGCCGAACTGCACGTTCGACTCGGGGTTCAGCACACTCTTGCGCCACAGGCCGAAGGTGTCCTTGGTGCGCTCGCGCACTTCCTTGCCGCGCTCCAGGATGATGGGGCGGAAACCCATCTGCGCCAGGATCAGCCCGGCCAGCAGCCCGCACGGGCCCATGCCGATCACCACCGGGCGCAGCCGGGTGCCTTGCGCCGGCGCCTGCGCCACGAAGCGGTAGGCCATGTCCGGCGTCACGCTCCAGTTGGGCTTGCCCGCCATGCGCCGGATCGCCGCGGCCTCGTCCCTGACCTCGATGTCGATGATGTAGGTGAGCTTGATGTCGGAGCGCTTGCGCGCGTCGTGCGCGCGGCGGAACACGGTGAACCCGACCAGGCCATCGGCCTTGACGCCGAGCTCGGCCAGGCGTGCGCGCACCACGGCCTCGAGATCGCTCTCGGCATGGTCGAGCGGGAGTTTGACTTCACTTAGACGTAGCATGGGAACCTGGAATTCTGCGGCCGGTGGGTCGGCCCCGCGTGGGGCGTGGACTGCACTCTGGTTGAGCGTCGGGCTGGCCGGACCGCAATTTTATAGTTTTTCGGCCCCGGCCCCGCATTCTTCGCCCCGCGGCGGCGAAATTATGAGATCTTCCGCACCCCGGCGGCGAACTCAGCGACGGCGGCCACTCCCATGACAGCAAGGAACACCATGATCGACGGACTAGTCAGCGGCCGCCTGCACGGCCACGCCAGCGAACGCAGCGGCCAGGGCGGCAGCCTGTTCGTCACCGCCCGGCTCAAGGCCACGGCCGGCGACGGCGATACCGTGATCGTCAACGTGATCGCGTTTGCCGACAAGGTGCGCGCCGCGCTGCTGGCGCTCGAGGACGGCGAATCGGTGGCGCTGTCGGGTAGCCTCACGCCCAAGGTCTGGACCGACAAGAACGGCGACACGCGCCCGGCGCTGGACATGGTCGCGCACGGCCTGCTGAGCGCCCGCGACGCGCAGCCCTGAGCGCCGCCGGGGTCGCCGCCTACGGCCGCGCCGCCTGCAGCAGGGAGGCGAAGCGCGCCAGGTCCACGTTGCCGCCCGAGAGCACCACGCCGACGCGCTTGCCGCCGACGTCGATCCGCCGGGAAAACACCGCCGCCGCGCCCAGGCAGCCGGTCGGCTCGACCACCATCTTCATGCGGCCGGCGAAGAACGCCATCGCCTCGACCAGCTCGGCGTCGCTGACCGTCACCACGTCGTCCACGAGGCTGCGCAGCACCGGGAAGGTGAGGTTGCCGAGGTGCTGGGTCTGGGCGCCGTCGGCCAGCGTCTCCGGCGTGTCGATATGGACGATCTTGCCGCTGCGCAGGCTGCGCTGGCCGTCGTTGCCGGCTTCCGGCTCGACGCCGATCACCTGGCAGTCCGGGTTGAGCGCGCGCGCGGCCACGGCGCAGCCGGACAGCAGCCCGCCGCCGCCGAGCGGGGTGATCAGCACATCGAGCGGGCCGGCCTGCTCGAACAGCTCCTTGGCGGCCGTGCCCTGCCCGGCCATCACGTGCGGGTGGTCGTACGGCGGGATCAGGGTCAAGCCCTGCTCCTCGGCCAGGCGCCGGCCGATGGCCTCGCGGTCCTCGGTATAGCGGTCGTACAGCACCACTTCGCCGCCGTAGCCGCGCGTGGCGGCGATCTTGATGGCCGGGGCGTCCTGCGGCATCACGATGACCGCGCGCACGCCGAACAGCCGCGCCGACAGCGCGATGGCCTGCGCGTGGTTGCCCGAGGAAAACGCGATCACGCCCGCCTTGCGCTGCGCCGGCGTGAACTGCGCGATGGCGTTGTAGCCGCCACGGAACTTGAACGCGCCCATGCGCTGGAAGTTCTCGCACTTGAAGAACAGCTCGGCGCCGCTGTTCGCATCGGCATAGGTGGAGGTCATCACCGGCGTGCGGTGGGCCACGCCCTCCAGCCGCCGGTGGGCCGCGGCCACGTCGTCATAGGAAATTGCCAGTTCGCTCATTTGTGTTGCTCTCCGTGAAAACATTGCGATGCGCTGGCCGGCGCGGCCAGGGACAGGCAGCGGGCCAGCCAGCGCGGCCACGGCCGCGCGGCGGGCGCGTGCAGGCGCAGCGTGGCGGCGCGCGTGGCCAGCACCTCCACCCAGCCCGCGGGCAGCACCACCATGCTGCCCGCGGCGAGGCGCTGCGGCTGCCGCCACACCGTGCCGGCCAGCCAGCGCGGCGCGCCGGACACGGCAAGCTCGCCCTCCAGCACGTGCAGCGTGGTGCCGGCCTTGGCATGGAACCGTAGCACACGGCTGGTTTCGAGGTCGAGCATCTGCGCCTGCGGCGCGGCGGCCGGCGTGGCCGGCATCACCGTCATCACCGGCGCGGTCGGCTGCATGAGATCGGAAGGGTCGGAACGGTAGCCCGGCATGGTGCGGCTCCTGCGGTATGGACAGGGCTCCAGACTATCGGCCGGCGCCGGGGCGAAACAGGCACACGCCCGCGCGGGGCGGACCATAACAGAACACACGCAGGCCATCTGTTACGATACAGAACCCCCGCATCTGTATCTGTTGCGCAGGCCGCCGCCGCGCCACCATGCCGCATGGATTCCGCCCCGCTCTACCGCCAGCTCGCGCAGCACTACCGCCATGCCATCGAGGCCGGCACGCTCAAGCCGGGCGACCGCGTGCCGTCGGTGCGCACGCTGATGGAGCTGCACGGCGTGAGCCTGTCCACCGCACTGCAGGCCTGCCGGCAGATGGAAAGCGACGGGCTGCTCGAAGCGCGGCCGCGCTCGGGCTACTTCGTGCGGCCCCCGGCGCGCGCGCCGCACAAGCCGCTGGCGCCGATCGCCGAGCCGGCGGCCACGCTGCCGGACCCGGCGCAGTACGTCGGCATCCATGAGCGCATCTCGGCCATCACCGCGCGCGGGCGCCAGCGCCCGGTGGCGGTGAATTTCGCCGGCGCCTGCGCCGCGCCCTCGCTCTACCCGGCGCAGGCGCTGCGCGACGCGGCGGCACGCGCGCTGCGGCGCCACCCGCAGCTGTTCGGCACGGCCGCCGATGCCGGCGGGCACCCCGCCTTCCGCGCGGTGCTGGCGCGGCACGCGCTGCTGTCGCGCATCACGGTGGCGCCCGAGGACATCCTCGTCACGCACGGCTGCACGGAGGCGCTCAACCTCGCGCTGCGCGCGGTGGCGCGCCCCGGCGACGTGATCGCGGTGGAATCGCCGACCTACTACGGCCTGCTGCAGATCCTGGAGAGCCTGGGCATGCGCGCGCTGGAGACCCCCAGCAGCCCGCAGACCGGCATCTCGCTCGAGGCGCTGGAACTGGCCGCGCAGACCTACGACAACATCCGCGCCGTGGTGGTGGTGCCCAACCTGCAGAATCCGCTCGGCTGCATCATGCCGGACGACAACAAGGCCCGGCTGGTGGCGTGGTGCGCGCAGCGGGACATCGCGCTGGTCGAGGACGACTGCTTCTCCGCGCTGGCCGACGGCGACACGCCGCCCGCGGCGCTCAAGTCATGGGACCGCGACGGCGGCGTGATCCACTGCGCCTCGCTGCACAAGACGCTCGCGCCCGGCATGCGGCTGGGCTGGATCGCGGCGGGCCGCTGGCAGGCGCGCGTGGAAATGCTCAAGTACAGCCAGTCGCGCCCCAACGAGCTGCTGGCGCAGATGGCGCTGGCGGACTACATGGGCTCGGGCGCGTTCGAGCGCCACCTGCGGCGCCTGCGCGAGCAGTTGCGCGGCCAGCGCGCGCAGGTGGCGCAGGCGATCGCGGCCGATTTCCCGGCCGGCACGCGCGCCTCCGATCCGCACGGCGGCCTGCACCTGTGGGTGGAGCTGCCCGGGCCGGTATCGTCCGAGGCCGTGTTCGACGAAGCCCTGAAGGCCGGCATCCGCGTGGTGCCGGGCGTGATGTTCTCCAATTCCAACCGCTTCGACCATTTCCTGCGCCTGAACTGCGGCATGCCGTTCTCGCCCGAGATCGAGCGCGCGCTGCGCGAACTGGCCGCGGTGGCGGCGCGGCTGGCCGGCAAGCCGCCGCGCGGCGCCCGCGCCGGAGCGCGCGCGGCGGGCTGACGCCCGCGCGCGGCGTGCCGGCTCAGGCACCGCGCCGTGCTTTTCGCACCGCCGATCCGGCCGTTCATCGCAGCGCGCTGGGCACGCCGGGCGGCGCGCGGCATGCTGGCAAGGCTTGTCGAAGGCGGCAGGCCGCTCACCAGGAGAAACCGATGCAGCTCCCATTCCTCCCTCTCGCCGCGTGCAAGGACGCCGCCGCGCCGCGCCCGTGCGCCTTGCGCCGCGCCGGCCAGGCCCATCGCCAGCCGGCGCGCGCCGAGGCCGGCCACGCCCGCCCCGGCCCGGGCGCGCGGGACGAAGGAGAAGCCACGAACACGCCGCATGACGCAGCGCAAAGCGCGGCGACCCCGGGCGCCGCTACCATGCCTGCTGTTTCCGAGCCAGGCACCCGCGACATGACCGCCCTCGCCCTCCAGCCCCCGATGCGCGACAAGCTCGACGAGTTGCGCGCGCTGGCTTCCCATCTGACCGCCGGCTCGCTGCTGCAGGCCGCCACGCTGCAACTGATCGCCGAGCAGGAAAAAGCACCGCGCCGCGCCGCGCCGGCGCGCATCGCCGAACTCTCGCCACAGGCCTGAACCTGCCCCTCCGCGGGAGGGGGTGCCGCGCGCGCGTCGGTTTTTACGCCACACATCTCCCCATTTTCCGCCGCGCTGCCCTATGCTATCGCCGTTGCGCGCATGGCGGCGCCCCGCCGGAGAGCGGGACGCCCGGGCCGGCCGGCCCGGCGCGCCAACGGGAAAGGGAGAGAACACATTGACGGCCATCACCGACGCGGCGCGCATCGACGCCGAATACCAGACTTTGTTCCAGCTCGCGCCGGTTTCGCTGTGGCTTGAAGACTTCAGCGCGGTGCGCGAGCATTTCCAGGTGCTGCGGGCGCGCGGCGTCACCGACCTGCGCAGCCACCTGCGCCGGCATCCGCAGGACGTGGCGCACTGCTCCGCGCTGATCCGCGTGCTGGACGTCAACAAGCGCACGCTGGACCTGTTCCGCGCCTCCGACCTCGCCGACCTGGTCGGCAATCTCGACACCGTGTTCCGCGACGACATGTTCGACCAGCACGTCGAGGAGCTGGGCCAGCTGTGGGACGGCAGCACGCATTTCTCCAGCCAGACCGTCAACTACACGCTCGAGGGCAAGCGCCTGGACATCCGCCTCGAGGCGACCGTCATGCCGGGCCACGAGGACACCTGGGACCGCGTGCTGCTGTCGATCGAGGACATCACGGTGCGCACCGCCACCGAGCGCGAACTGCGCCGCAGCGAGCAGTACGCGCTGGGCCTGTTCGAGCATTCGCCGGTGTCGCTGTGGGTGGAGGACTTCAGCGCGGTCAAGCTGCTGCTGGACGAAGTGCGCGGCGCGGGCATCACGGATTTCCGCACCTTCCTCAACGTGCATCCGGACTTCATCTCGCGCTGCATGCAGGAAATCCGCGTGCTCGACGTCAACCAGCAGACGCTGCTGATGTTCAACGCCACCTCCAAGGCCGAGCTGCTGTCGCGCCTGGGCGACGTGTTCCGCGACAACATGCGCTTCCAGTTCGCCGAGCAGCTGGTCGACCTGTGGAACGAGAAGCTGTGGCAGCAGCGCGAGGTCGTCAACTACGCGCTCGACGGCCGGGCGGTGGACGTGTTCATGCAATGGTCGGTCTTTCCCGGCCACGAGTCGGACTGGGACCAGGTGCTGGTCTCGCTGACCGACATCACCGCGCGCAAGAAGGCCGAGGCCTATGTGGAATTCCTCGGCAAGCACGACGTGCTGACCAAGCTCTACAACCGCGCCTACTACGAGGACGAGCTCGCGCGCCTGGGCCGCAAGGGACCGTGGCCGGTCAGCGTGATCGCGGTGGACCTCAACGGCCTCAAGCAGGTCAACGACCAGCTCGGCCACGGCGACGGCGACGCGCTGCTGCGCCGCGCCGGCGAGGCGCTCAAGAAGGCCGTGGGCGACCAGATGTGCGTGGCGCGCGTGGGCGGCGACGAGTTCATGGTGCTGCTGCCGGGACGCGACGAGCGCGGCGTGGCCGCCGTGGTGGAGCAGATCCACCAGGTGGTGGAGCTGAACAACCAGTTCTATCCCGGCACCGCGCTGAGCCTGTCGATCGGCACCGCGACCTGCGGCATCGACGAGCGCCTGAGCGACACCATCAAGCTCGCCGACTCGCGCATGTACCAGGCCAAGCGCGCCCACTACGAAGAACTCGACGACGAGCGCGGGCGCCGGCGGCGCTAAGGCGCCTGCCGCGCGCGTGGCGCGGCGGACGGCGCGGAAGTGAAAAGGGCCGGCTTGCGCCGGCCCTTTTCACTGGAAAACCGCGCCGCGCTCAGATGTAGATGATCAGCGCCACGCCGGCCGCGATCAGGCCGAACTTGACCACGTAGTACGCCTGGCGGTTCCAGGCCTTGAAGCGGCGGCGGTACTGCCCGCCCAGCCAGACGATGCGGAACAGCCGGTTGATCATGCCGGTCTGGTCGCTTTCCTCGTTGGGCGAGCTGGCCGCGGTCATGACCTTGCGGCCCATCCAGTGGTTGAACCCGGCGGCCCAGCGGTAGCGCATCGGACGCTCGATGTCGCAGAACAGGATCAGCCGGTTGCTGTCGCTCTTGTTCTCGGCCCAGTGCAGGTAGGTCTCGTCGAACACCACGCCCAGGCCGTCGCGCCAGCTGTGGCGCTCGCCGTCGACCTCGATGAAGCAGCGGTCGTCGTTGGGCGTGGCCAGCCCGAGGTGGTAGCGCAGCGAGCCCGCGAACGGGTCGCGGTGCGGGTTGAGCTTGCCGCCGGGCGGCAGCTCGGCGAACATCGCGGCCTTCACGCTGGGCAGGCCGCGCAGCAATTCCACCGTGCGCGGGCACAGGACCTCGGCCGACGGATGGCGCGCCTCGTACCACTTGAGGTAGAAACGCTTCCAGCCGTACTTGAAGAACGAGTTGAAGCCGGCATCGTCGTTCTTCTCCGCGGCCTTGATCTTGCGCATGGCGGCCAGCGCCAGCCCTTCGTCGCGGATCTGCGGCCACGCGGCGCGGATCGTCTCGAGCTCGGGGAAGCGTTCGACCGGGATGTAGGGCGTGCGCGGCACGCCCGAGAACATGTACATGAAGCAGTTGATCGGCGCCACCAGCGCCGAATGATCCAGCAACTGGCGCCAGATGCGCAGCCTTACCTTGCCGCGGAAATGCACGTACAGGATCGCTCCCAGGTACGCCGCGACGATTATCCACTTGATCACCCGAAAATCCTCCAAATCAGCAGCATCGAACACCGTTGCGCTCGCGGGCAACGGGACAGCATCGGGGGCGCGAAAACCCGTAGTGTAGCGAAACGCAGGGCGCCCTGCTAAATGAGATCGCGGGCGCACAGCGCGCCGGCGCGCGGCCGGCGGCCACCCGCGTATGCCGGTGCTGCCGCTCAAGTGTTGCCGCGGGACTGGCGGGCGATGCGGCTGATCAGCGCGGCGGCGTCCTCGGACTGGCCGCGCAGCGCGAGCAGGCGCGCATTGAGCACCATGTTCTCGAGCACCAGCTTGGCGGTGGACGCCCACATGGTGGCCAGCAGGTCGCCGACCGGCATGCCGGCGGACTCCATCGCGTGCGAGCGCTGCGCCACCAGCCGGCAGGCCAGGCTGCGCAGCGTGGCGTCGTCGAAGGGCAGGTCGGCGTAGTCGATCGGGTCTTCCTTCTCGACTTCGACCATCAGTTGCATCAGCATCTCTTCGGTCATCGGCAAGCTCCCCGGGAAAGACGGGCGTGGCCGGCCGGCGCCTCGCGCCGCGGCAGCCCTGCCAATGACGCTAATCCTCGGCCCGGGCCTTGTCAATGCGGCGGGCTGCCGACACGCGCGAAAAGGCGACGGCTGGCCGCCGCGCCGCAACATCCGCCGCGACATCCGATGACTCAGGGAAAGCGATAGCGAAGTCCCATCGTCCGGCACTGAACAAAGGGAGTAAGCTCGGGTCTCATCAGCTCACTCACCAACACTAGCGTTCAATGACCAAACGTTTGTTGTCAGCCATGCGCCAATACGCATGGTTCGGCGGTGTCAAGCACCATGTGGTCCAAGGCGTGGAAGCGCTGGCGACCTTGCTCAAATCTCCCGCAGTCGCGGCCCGCGCAGTGGCCGCCATCGTCGCGGAAACCGAACAGGGCGTGCAGGTGTGGGTGTCCTACTTCGGCAAGCCGATGGATCCGCATACCACCTATGTCTTCTGGCCGACCCGCGCGCTCAAGCCCGCGCGGCGGCGCGTCGCCGCGATACCCCTGCCGCCGCACCGGCGCGACCGCGAGTAGGCGGCCGCCGGCAGCGCCAGCCGGATGCCGTAGCGCCGCATGGCGAACGGCCGGTGCCGGGTTCGGGAGAATCCGGCATCATCCGAACCTTCCATTCCTTCCTGTTCCCTCCCGATATTCGGTTCCCGGCATGGCCCGCCGGATATTTCGCATCCGACTGCGGCACCCTGGTCGCCTGTCCCGCCTTTCCCGCCTTTCCCCTACCCCGCCACCGCGGCCCGTTCAGGCGTCGGCCCAGCGGCGCAGCAGGTTGTGATACACGCCGGTCAGTCCGACCACGGCGGGCTCCTTGTGGCTCAGGGCCTGCGCCACGCGCTGGATCTGCGAGTCCAGCTCGAACAGCACCGAGCGCTGGCCATCGTCGCGCACCATGCTCTGGATCCAGAAGAACGACGACACGCGCGCCCCGCGCGTGACCGGGCTGACGTGGTGCAGGCTGGTCGCCGGATACAGCACCATGTGGCCGGCCGGCAGCTTCACGCGCTGCTGCCCGTAGGTATCCTCCACCACCAGTTCGCCGCCGTCGTAGTCCTCGGGCGCGGTCAGGAACAGCGTGGCGGAGAGGTCGCTGCGGATGCGGAAATTGGTGCCGCGCAGATGGCGGATGGCATTGTCGACATGGTTGTCGAAGGCCTGCCCGCCCTCGTAGCGGTTGAACAGCGGCGGATAGACCTTGAGCGGCAAGGCCGCGGAGAAGAACAGCGGGTTGGCGGCCAGCGCATCCTGGATCAGGTCGCCGACCTGCCGCGCCGCGGGCGAGCCCTCGGGCAGCTGCATGTTGCGCTTGGCGAGTGCCGACTGATGCCCGGAAGTGACGTTGCCGTCGACCCACTCCGCCGCGTCCATCAACGCACGGCATTCGGCCACCTGGGCCGGCGTCAGCACATCGGGGATATGCAGCATCATGATTTCAGTTACCTCGGCAAGATAATGTATGGGTCGTGGGACAAACAGGCGAGCGCCGATTGTATGAGAAAGGTCCACGATGCTCAAATAGGAATCATTTCCAGAGAGAACCTGCTTGACCTGGAGCAAGTCGGATAGGATGTCTCTCATCCAGTGACGGGCACCGCCCTGCCCCGCGGACGCGGCGATGAACCTCGCGGGCGCCGGCCATCTCTAACCGTTATCGCCCGGCACACGCCGGGCAGCCTACCGCCCGACCGAACGCATCATGCACCGCGCTCCGCTCCGCCTCTTGCTGGCCTTGCCGCTGTTGTTGCTGGGAGCCTGCGTCGCCTTCGACAGCGACTATGACTACTCGCCATACGGCCCCTACGATGCCTACGGTGCCTACGATCCCTATGCGTTCTACGGCCCCGGCGCCGCCTACCCGCCCGCGTGGTACGGCTACGGCGGCTATGGATATGGGGATGGATACGGCTACGACTATCCGCTGCCGTTCTATGGCGGGTTCTATGGCGGCGGCGCCGTCTTCTATGGCTACCGTTCCCACGGCTATGGTGGCTATGGCGGCTACTACCGCGGCGGCGCGCCCCACGCCTGGTATCGCTATCACGGCGCCTATCCGTATCGCGGCGGTTATGGCTACCGGGGCGGTTATCCCGCTCGCCCGGGCGCCGGCCACGGCTACTACCGCGGCGGCGGCTGGGGTGGCGGACGGCATGGCGCCGGCGGCCGCGGTGGTGGCGGCGGCGGCGGCCGGGGCGGACGGCGCTGAAACCGCGCCGCCTCGCCGGCATGCGCGCGCACGGCGGCACGCACGACAGCGCGCGCCAAGCCACCGCCAGCCGCGCGGCGCGTTCGCGCCGGCGTGCCTGCCTTCAGTGCCCCGATCCGGCCAGCGGCGAACGCCGCCGGCCTAGCTCTCGGCGCGGCCGACCAGCTGGTCGACGAGCCGGTAGCCGGCAATGAATGCCGCTTCCTCCGCAGCATGCCGGGTCGCATAGGGCGCGCCCTGCGCCGACGAGCGCTCGGTGTCTCCCGCATCGGAAGGGTCCGCGCCTTCCTGCGCGACCCGCACTTCGTATCGCCACTTCCCTGCCCCGCCCAGCGTCGCGATGCCCGCGCCCTGTTCTTCCTCCTGCCCGGAGACCAGCACGTAGACATCCATGCCGCGATAGGCTTCGACACGCCAGTCCGAATGGTTCATGACATCCTCCTGCGTTGCCCGTGGCCGGGCGCGGCCACCCGCGCCGCGCCACCCGATCCAGCCTAGCCCGCATGCCGCGCGCCCGCAAGCCGGCGCCCGCCTACACGGGGACGCGGCGCGGATACGGCGAGGCCCGCCACGGACCGGCGGGATCGTCGATGCAGGCGCGCGCGAATGCCATGTGGCGCGCGAAGCCGGCATCCGGGCCGGCCCACATGGCGCGCCCGAGCAGGTAGCCCGCCACCACCTGCTCCCACGACGCATAGTGCGCGAACGCCTGCGCCGCCGCGCGCTCGATCACGGCCCAGGCCTGCGCGTCGGTCTGCATGCCGCAGTCGTGGGCCATGCGCGCGAGATGGATGGCGCGGCTCATGTCCCACGCCAGCACGCCGCGCGCGAGATCCTGCCCCGAGGCGATGAAGCGCGCCGCGCGCAGGCCCGGCAGCGCGCGCTCGAGATTGTCGACGCACAGCGCCAGGCGCACCGGATCGAACAACTGGTCGAGCCGCACGATCTCGCGCTCGCGCGCGGCGCGCGGCACCTTGAACAGGATGCGGCAGACCTGCGGGTACAGGGCGCGATGCCCTTCCTCGAGCAGCCACGCCAGCGTGCCGCGCGCCTCGCCGGCGGTGTGGATATGCCAGTCGTCGGCGAGCGCGTTGACCTGCGCGCGCGCATCGGCGCCGGTAGCCAGCGTGTGCGCATTGCCGCGCGGGCCGCCGTCGTGCAGCAGGCCGAGCAGCAAGCCGTGCGCGCGCTCGGCCGCGCCTGGCATGGCCGCCGCGCGGCGGACCGCGCCGCCCTTGCCGGCCGGCAGCCGGCACGCGGGCATGGGCGGCGGCGCGCACGCGGCGCGGCGTTGGTGCCGCGCGGCACGGGCCAGCCCGGCAAGCAGCAGGACGGAGACGAACCAGGGTAAAGCCCGCATCGTGGAAGCCCTCGGAGAAACGTTCGGAGAAAGCCGTTCGGAGAAAGCGATCGCGCAACGCGCGCGCGGCCGGAAAAAAACCGGCCGCGCCGCGTTGCGGCGATCGGCGCGTACCATGTGCGCACCGGACCGAGATTAGCGGCGGCAAGAACGGCGCGCGATGCGACAACTCTGATTCGCGTGGATGCGCGCGCCGCGGCGGGCAACCGCGGGCGGATGGCCTGGCGATGGCGGGAACGGAAGACGCGGAGATGAAGCACAAAGGCGCCGACAGGCGCCGGGAAAGCGAAGACCGGACGGCGAAGGCCCGACAGATGCGGAAAGGCGAAGACCAAAGAAAAAGGGCTTCCATTTCTGGAAGCCCTTCTCTTCTTGATAGGTGGTGCGGCTGGCAGGATTCGAACCCACGACCCCTTGGTTCGTAGCCAAGTACTCTATCCAACTGAGCTACAGCCGCACTCGAGAAAGAAATTATATCGTACTTTTGGGTTTTGTGAACCCCCTTCTGGCATATTTCCGGTTTTTCTTTCGGCCAGCGTGGACTTTCTATAATGACAGCCCTATCGAAGTGATCCGTACCATGAACAAGGCATTCGTCAAAGAGTCGTCCGGCGATGAGGACGACGACCTGCCAGAGGGCGCCGCGCCGCTGCCGCCGGGCAGCAAGAACTACATCACCGCGCAGGGCTACCAGCGCCTGCGCGACGAGTTGATGCACCTGATCGACACGGAGCGCCCCGAGGTGGTCCAGATCGTCTCGTGGGCCGCGTCCAACGGCGACCGCTCCGAGAACGGCGACTATCTCTACGGCAAGAAACGCCTGCGCGAGATCGACCGCCGCATCCGCTTCCTGACCCGCCGCCTGGACAAGGCCGAGGTGGTGGACCCGTCCGTGCAGGGCGACAACGACCAGATCTTCTTCGGCGCCACGGTGACTTACGCCAACCGGGCCGGTGAAGAGACCACCGTCACCATCGTCGGCATGGACGAGGTGGACCTCGACAGCAACCACGTGAGCTGGATCTCGCCGGTCGCGCGCGCGCTGATCAAGGCGCGCGAAGGCGACACCGTGCCCCTGCACACGCCCAACGGCGTCGAGCAGATCGATATCCTGGAAGTCCGCTACCCGAAGCAGCCGGCCGCGCAGCCCGGCAAGGCCTGAGCCCCCGGCGCCGGCATCGCGCGCGCCGCGGCGTCAGCCGTCGTTGCGGTCGCGGAAGATGCGGATCACGTCCGGATTGCGCCGCAGCGCCCGCATCACGTTGGCGAGGTGCAGGCGGTTCTGCACCTGGATGACGAACTGCATGTAGGTGGCCTCCTGGTGGCCGCCCTCCTGCTGCTCCATCGAGACGTGCGCCACGTTGGCGTCGGCCGAGGTCAGGTCCGCCGCCACGCGCGCGACGATGCCCTTGACGTTGCGCACCATGACCTTGATCGAGGCGTCGAACGCGCGCGTGGTCTTGCGCGCCCACATCACGTCGATCCAGTGCTCCGGGTCCTTGCTGTGCAGGCGCTTGGCCACCTTGCAGTCCTGCACGTGGATCTGCAGGCCTTCGCCCTTGCCCAGGTAGCCGACGATGGAGTCGCCGGGAATCGGGCGGCAGCACGCCGAGAAGATCATCGACATGCCTTCGTCGCCGGTGATCGGCACCGCCGGCGCTTCGTCGCCGGCGAAGGTCTGCACGGCGGCCAGCAAGGCGCTGTCGACGTCGCCGGACAGGTCCTGCAGCAGGATCTCCATGCGCTTGGCCACCACGGCCGGCACGCGCCGGCCCAGCGCCAGGTCGGCGAAGATGTCCTCGCGGTGCTTGTTGCCGGTCCACTGCACCATGCGGTCCCACACCGACTGCGGCAGCGCCTTGAGCTCGATGCCGAGCTGGCGCGCGGACTGCTCCAGCAGGCGCTCGCCGAGCTGGATGGCTTCGTCGAGGCGCGTGGTCTTGAGATAGTGGCGGATCGCGGCGCGCGCCTTGCCGGTGCGCACGAAGGCCAGCCAGGCCGGGTTGGGCTTGGAGTACGGCGCCGTCACCACCTCGACGATGTCGCCGCTCTTGAGCTCGGTGCGCAGCGGCAGCAGCTCGTTGTTGATCTTGACCGCCACGCACTGGTTGCCGAGGTCGCTGTGCACGGCGTAGGCGAAATCGAGCGCGGTGGCGCCGCGCGGCAGCGCGCGGATGTGCCCCTTGGGCGTGAACACGTAGACCGCGTCCGGGAACAGGTCGATCTTGACGTGCTCGAGGAATTCCTGCGAATCGCCGGTCTGGCTCTGGATGTCGAGCAGCGACTGCAGCCACTGGTGGGCCTGCTGCTGGATGTCGTTGGCCTGGTCGGCCTGGTGCTTGTACATCCAGTGCGCGGCCACGCCGGCCTCGGCGATCTGGTGCATGTCGCGCGTGCGGATCTGGAATTCCACCGGCGTGCCGAACGGGCCCACCAGCGTGGTGTGCAGCGACTGGTAGCCGTTGATCTTGGGGATCGCGATGTAGTCCTTGAACTTGCCCGGCATCGGCTTGTACAGGCCGTGCAGCGCGCCCATCGCCATGTAGCAGTGCATCTGCGTCTCCACCACCACGCGGAAGCCGTAGACGTCGAGCACCTGCGAGAACGACAACTGCTTGTCGTGCATCTTGCGGTAGATGCTGTACAGCGTCTTCTCGCGCCCGGACAGCTCGGCCACGATGCCGGCGTCGCCCAGCGCCTTCTGCGCCGCCTCCAGGATGCGCTTGACCACCTCGCGCCGGTTGCCGCGCGCGGCCTTGACGGCCTTCTCGAGCGTGGCGTAGCGGAACGGCGAGCCGACCTTGAACGACAGTTCCTGCAGCTCGCGGTAAGTGGTGTTGAGACCGAGCCGGTGCGCGATCGGCGCGTAGATCTCCATCGTCTCGAGCGCGATCCGGCGCCGCTTCTCGGGCGGCACGAAATCGAGCGTGCGCATGTTGTGGGTGCGGTCGGCCAGCTTGACCAGGATCACCCGCACGTCGCGCGCCATCGCCAGCAGCATCTTGCGGAAGCTCTCCGCCTGCGCCTGCTCGCGGCTCTGGAATTCGAGCTTGTCCAGCTTGGTCAGGCCGTCGACCAGCTCGGCCACCTTGGGACCGAATTTCTCGGCCAGCTCGCTCTTGGTGATGCCCTGGTCTTCCATCACGTCGTGCAGCAGCGCGGCCATGATGGACTGGACGTCGAGCTTCCAGTCCGCGCACAGCTCGGCCACCGCCACCGGATGGGTGATGTAGGGCTCGCCGCTCTGGCGGTACTGGCCCAGGTGCGCCTCGTCGGAGAACTGGAAGGCCTCGCGCACGATGGCCTGGTCGGCCGGCTTCAGGTAGGCCAGCTTCTCCATCAGCCGGCCGATCGAGATGACCTGCTGGCGCGGCGGCACCGCGGGCTGCGAGGTCGGGCCGAAGAAGTGGCGGTAGGACTGCGCCAGGACGGCGTCGATGAACAGCGCGTCGCCCGGCGTGGCGGCGGGCGGCGCCTCGCTCAGCTCGCCTTCGGCCGCGGCCTGCGCGGCGCGGCCCTTGCCCGAGCCCATCGCGGGCGCGGCCGCGCGCTCGCCGACGACGTTGTCGCCGAGCGGATCGGGAAGATTGGGAGCGCCGGTGCGTGCCGTCACGGGCGGATGGCCGGTCCCGGCGCGCTTGCGCGAGACGGGCGGCGCTGCTTCGCCGCCCGCATCACCAGGCACTTCCCCGTGCGGGCGCGAAGGCGCGCCCGGAGGGCTCGCCGTGGCGGCAGGAGAGGAAGGCTGGGAAGAAGACATCGGGGCGGCCTCTGTGATCTGGCTGTGCAATCGCGTTCGCGAACAGGTACGTCAGCAGGTGCAGCAAGCGCTGGATGCAAAGGTACGCATTGCGAAGACTGGCCACGGCCGCCCGAAAATCAGGTGGGTACCTTCTTGAGCATCTCGATGCCGACCTGGCCCGACGCGATCTCGCGCAGCGCCACCACGGTCGGTTTGTCCTTGGCCTCGACCTTGGGCGTATGACCCTGCACCAACTGACGGGCCCGGTACGTCGCCGCGAGCGCGAGCTCGAAACGATTCGGGATGTGTTTCAGACAATCTTCGACGGTAATACGCGCCATATCAAATCCACCTCGGGACAAAACCTATGCGATGCCGGCTATTTTACAGCACGCGGGAAAAACCGTTCCCGCGCGCCCCCGGGCTCAATGAATCCCGAGCTCGATGAAGAGGTCGGTGTGGCGCGCCTTTTGCGACGAAAAGCGCAGACGGGTGGCGCGGATCACGGTGCGCAGCTCCTCCAGCGCCCGCTCGAATATCTCGTTGATGATGACGTAGTCCGACTCGGAAGCGTGCGCCATCTCGCTGCCGGCGGCCAGCAGGCGCCGCACGATCACGTTGGGCTCGTCCTGGCCGCGCTTGTTCAGGCGCTCCTCGAGCGCCGACAGCGACGGCGGCAGGATGAAGATTTCCGTGGCGTTGGAGAAGCGCTGGTGCACCTGCTGCGCGCCCTGCCAGTCGATCTCCAGCAGCACGTCGTTGCCCTGGGCCATCTGCTGCTCGATCCAGACGCGCGAGGTCGCGTAGTAGTTGCCGTGCACCTCGGCCCATTCGAGGAACTCGCCGCGGTCGCGCGCGGCGCGGAAGGCGTCCACCGTGGTGAAGTGGTATTCGCGCCCGTCCTGCTCGCCGGGGCGCGGCGCGCGGGTGGTGTGGGAGATGGACAGGCGGATGGCCGGGTCCTGCGCCAGCAGCGCGTTGACCAGCGTGGACTTGCCGGCGCCGGAAGGCGCCACCACCATGAACAGGTTGCCGGGGTAGGCGGTGTCGATGGCGACGTGGGACGACGTTTCACTCATGATGATTATTCGAGGTTCTGAATCTGTTCGCGCATCTGCTCGATCAGCAGCTTGAGCTCCATCGAGGCATCGGCCAGTTCCTTCGCGGCGGCCTTGGAGCCGAGCGTGTTGGCTTCGCGGTTGAGCTCCTGCATCATGAAATCGAGCCGCTTGCCGACCTGGCCGCCCTTCTTGAGGATGTGGCGGGTTTCGTTCAGGTGGGCCTGCAGGCGCGAGAGCTCTTCGGCGATGTCGATGCGGATGCCGTAGACCGTGGCTTCCTGGCGGATGCGCTCGCCGATCTCGTCGCGGCTCATCGCGGTCATGCCGTTGGGCGCGACCATGCCGAACGCCTCCTGCAGGCGCTCGGTGAGCTTTTCCTGGTGGTGGGCGATCAGCTGCGGGATGGTCGGCACGAGCCGCTCGACGATGGCCAGCATGGCCTCGATGCGCTCGACCAGCGTGGCCTTGAGCGCCTCGCCCTCGCGGCGGCGCGCCTCGAGCAACTGGGCCAGGGCATCCCTGGCCGCCTCGGTCACGGCCTCGCGCAGCGCTTCCTGCGACAGCTCTGGCTCGACCAGCACGCCGGGCCAGCGCAGGATCTCGCCCATGCGCAGCGTGCCGGCCTCGGTGAAGGTGGCCGCCACGGTGGATTCGATCGCGCGGATCTGCGCCAGCAGCGCGTCGTTGAGCGCCAGCGTGGCGCCGCCGGTGCCGGCCTCGGCGCGCTGCAGGTTGATGCGGCACTCCAGCTTGCCGCGCGACAGCTTGGCCATGAGCATCTCGCGCAGGGCCGGCTCGAACGCCCGGCACTCTTCCGGGGCCCGGAACAGCAGGTCGAGGAATCGCGAGTTGACAGTGCGGAATTCGACCGATACGGATGCCGTCCTGCCGGTCGGCGCGCCGTGTGCGTCGGTCAGCGGCGCCTGGCGGGACGCCAGGCCGTAGCCCGTCATGCTGTGGATCATTGGATAGTCTCGCGAAATGGCCAACTGGCCGCATGGGTCCGGGCGGCGCGCGGTGCCGGGTGTCCCGCTGCCGCGCCGTCCGGATACCGGAAAGAGGGCCGATAATGGCCGCTATTGTGTTCTTTACAAGTCATCGATTAGTCAGGACAATCCGGAGGCAATCACGGTCCCGAATCCTATGACAGAGTCCAAGGGCGCAACACCTCCGAAGAGCGCACCGCTGCCCATCGGCACGCTGCTGTCCAACTACCGTATTGTAAAGAAGTTGGCCAGCGGGGGGTTCAGTTTCGTCTATCTCGCCACCGACGAGACCGGCGCGCCCGTCGCCATCAAGGAATACCTGCCTTCGTCGCTGGCGCGCCGCAAGCCCGGCGAGCTGATTCCGGTGGTGCCCGAGGAAAGCGCCGCGTCGTTCCGGCTCGGGCTCAAGTACTTCTTCGAGGAAGGCCGCTCGCTGGCCCGCATCTCGCACCCCAGCGTGGTGCGCGTGGTGAATTTCTTCCGCGAGAACGCCACCGTCTACATGGTGATGAACTACGAGCTGGGCAAGACGCTGCAGGAACACATCCTGCACGCGCGCCAGCAAGGCCGGGCCAAGGTCCTGCGCGAGCATTTCATCCGCAAGGTCTTCCACGCGCTGATGAGCGGCCTGCGCGAGGTCCACATCCACAAGCTGCTGCACCTGGACATCAAGCCCGGCAACATCTACCTGCGCGAGGACGAGTCGCCGATCCTGCTCGATTTCGGCGCCGCGCGCCAGATCCTGACGATGGAGGCGGCGCGCTTCCAGCCCATGTACACGCCCGGCTTCGCCGCGCCCGAGCTGTACGGCAAGCACAGCGAGCTCGGCCCCTGGACCGACATCTACAGCCTCGGCGCCACGCTCTACGCCTGCATGGCCGGCATGCCGCCCCAGGAAGCCAACCAGCGCGAGAAGGACGACCGCATGGCGGAGTCCCTGACGCGCCTGCGCACGAGTTACACCAACGGCCTGGTCGACCTGGTCGAATGGTGCCTGCGCCTGACGCCGTCCGAGCGGCCGCAGAGCGTGTTCCGGCTGCAGAAGGAGCTGCGCGAGCAGACCAACGCGCTCGGCGAGCAGGCCGCGGCCAGCGCGCCCGCCCCGGCCGCGGCCGAGCGCCCGATCGCCAGCCGCTTCCTGACCCTGCTGCGCAAGCGCGACGAACCCGCTGCCGGCGTCCCCGCGCGGGAAATCGGCACAAGCGGCGATTAACCTACATTCAGCCGGCGCGGCCCGCGGGCGCCGCCGGCCGAAAACCGACCCCAACAGCCAAAATGCGATTCTCCGTCTATCAGGAAAGCAGAAAAGGCGGCCGCCGCATCAACCAGGACCGCATGGGGTATTGCTTCACGCGCGATGCCCTGCTGATGGTCCTGGCCGACGGGCTCGGCGGCCACGCGCTCGGCGAAGTCGCCGCGCAGCAGGCCCTGCAGACCCTGGCGCGCCAGTTCCAGGCCCAGGCCCGGCCGTCGATCCGCAATCCGGCCGACTTCCTGCAGGACACCATCATGCTGGCCCACCGCGACATCCATCGCTACGCCGAGGCCAACGGCCTGGCCGACGTGCCGCGCACCACGGTGGTCTGCTGCCTGGTGCAGAACGGCCAGATCCACTGGGCGCACGCCGGCGACTCGCGCCTGTACCTGGTGCGCAAGGGCAACCTGCTGACCCGCACGCGCGACCACTCCAAGATCGAGAACCTGCTGCAGCAGGAGCGCGTGCTGCCGATGCAGGTGGCCAACCACCCCGAGCGCAACAAGCTCTACAACTGCCTGGGCTCGCCCAACCTGCCGCTGATCGACATCGGCGGCCCGCTGCGGCTGGAGCCCGGCGACGTCGCCCTGCTGTGCTCGGACGGCCTGTGGGGCAGCATCGAGGAGCCGCTGCTGGTCGAGAAAGTGACCAACCTGTCGGTGGTGCACGCCATCCCCGACCTGATCGACCAGGCCCTGGAGAACGCCGGCGAAGGCGCGGACAACACCACCGCCATCGCCATGATGTGGGAGCTCGACGCGCACCTGCCCAACGAGGAAGCGGTGGCGACCGAGACCCTGCCGCTCAACACCTTCACCACCTCCATCCTCGAAAACAACGGCGGCGACACCGACCTGCTGTCGGAAGAAGAGATCGAGCGCTCGATCGCCGAGATCCGCGCGGCGATCGACAAGAGCAGCAACTTCATGCGCTGAGCGCGGCGGCCCCGTCGGCCCGCGCCGCCCGGCGCGCAAGAACGAGGGGCAAGCGAGGGGGAAGCGGAGGAAGCGCGGGAATCGAGAAAAACCGGGAAACCGGCACGGTATCGGCGCCCGCGCCGGCACCGGACGGGCACGCAAGCCCGGCCGGCGGTAAAATCCCGCTCCTGGACCGTTTCCCGAGACAATTCCCCCATGCGACCAAGCGGACGCGCAGCCGATGCGCTGCGCCCTATCACCCTGACCCGTCACTACACCCGCCACGCCGAAGGCGCCGTCCTGAGTGCCTTTGGCGATACCAAGGTGCTGTGCACGGCCAGCGTGCTGGCCAAGGTGCCGCCGCACAAGAAAGGCAGCGGCGAAGGCTGGGTCACGGCCGAATACGGCATGCTGCCGCGCGCCACCCACACCCGTTCGGACCGCGAGGCCGCGCGCGGCAAGCAGACCGGCCGCACGCAGGAAATCCAGCGCCTGATCGGCCGCGCCATGCGCTCGGTGTTCGATCTCGCCGCGCTCGGCGAATACACCATCCACCTCGACTGCGACGTGCTCCAGGCCGACGGCGGCACGCGCACCGCGGCCATCACCGGCGCCTTCGTGGCGGCGCACGACGCCATCTCCGCCATGCTGCGCGACGGCCTGCTCACGGCCAGCCCGATCCGCGACTTCGTCGCCGCCGTGTCGGTCGGCATGGTCGACGGCAAGGCCGTGCTCGACCTCGACTACGCCGAGGACAGCAGCTGCGACACCGACATGAACGTGGTGATGACCGGCAGCGGCGGCTTCGTCGAAGTGCAGGGCACCGCCGAAGGCGCGCCGTTCAGCCGCGCCGACCTCGACGCCATGACCCGCCTGGCCGAACAAGGCATCGCCGAGCTGGTGACGCACCAGCGCCGCGCGCTGGGCCTGGCCTGATGAACCGAACCCAACGGTGAACGCGATGCAACGCCTGGTCCTCGCCTCCAACAATCCCGGCAAGCTCGGCGAGTTCGGCGCGCTGCTCGCGCCGCTGGGCTATGACGTGGTGCCGCAGGGCCAGCTCGGCATTCCCGAGGCCGATGAGCCGTTCGCCACCTTCGTCGAGAACGCGCTCACCAAGGCGCGCCATGCCAGCCGCCTGTCCAACCTGCCCGCGCTGGCCGACGACTCCGGCATCTGCGTGGACGCGCTCGACGGCGCGCCGGGCGTCTACTCGGCGCGCTACGCGCAGCTCGTGGGCAAGCCCCGGTCGGACGCCGCCAACAACGCGCACCTGATCTCGCAGCTGGCCGGCAAGCTCAACCGGCATGCCTACTACTACTGCGTGCTGGTGCTGGTGCGCCATGCCGACGACCCGCGCCCGGTGATCGCCGAAGGCGTGTGGGCCGGCGAGGTGGTCGACGCGCCGCGCGGCAGCGCCGGCTTCGGCTACGACCCGCATTTCCTGCTGCCGCAGCTGGGCAAGACCGCGGCCGAGCTCAGCGCCGAGGAAAAGAACACCATCAGCCACCGCGCGCAGGCGCTCAAGGCGCTGACCGAGCGCCTGCGCGCTTCGGGCAGCCACCACGCGCGGTCATGATCCCGATCGTTCCCGCCGCGCAGACCGGCGCGGCCGTCCCCGCCGACACCAAGTCACTGTGGCTGCAGCCCGGCCAGATCTCGCTGCCCGGCTCGCCGCCGCTGTCGCTCTACGTGCACGTGCCGTGGTGCGTGCGCAAGTGCCCGTACTGCGATTTCAACTCGCACGCGGTGCCCGGCGCCGCCGGCAGCCACGACATCCCCGAAGACGCCTACCTCGACGCGCTGCGCGCCGATCTCGAGCAGTCGCTGCCGCTGGTATGGGGCCGCCCCGTGCATACCGTGTTCATCGGCGGCGGCACGCCGAGCCTGCTGTCGGCCGCCGGCATGGACCGCCTGCTGTCCGACATCCGCGCGCTGCTGCCGCTCGACGCCGACGCCGAGATCACCCTGGAGGCCAACCCCGGCACCTTCGAGGCCGAGCGCTTCGCCAGCTATCGCGCCAGCGGCATCAACCGCCTGTCGATCGGCATCCAGAGCTTCAACGACCGCCACCTCGCCGCGCTCGGGCGCATCCACGGCGGCGAGGAAGCGCGCGCCGCCATCCGCATCGCGCTGGCCAACTTCGACAACGTCAACCTGGACCTGATGTACGCGCTGCCCGGCCAGACCCTGGCCGAATGTGCCGAGGACCTGGAAACCGCGCTGTCGTTCGGCACCACGCACCTGTCGCTGTACCACCTGACGCTCGAGCCCAACACCCTGTTCGCCAAGTTCCCTCCCGCGCTGCCCGACGACGACAGCGCCTACGAGATGCAGGACCTGATCGACGCGCGCACCGCGCAGGCCGGCTACCGGCACTACGAGACCTCCGCCTACGCGAAGCCGCACCGCCAGGCGCGCCACAACCTCAACTACTGGCGCTTCGGCGACTACCTCGGCATCGGCGCCGGCGCGCACGGCAAGCTCTCGTTCCCGCACCGCGTGCTGCGCCAGATGCGCCACAAGCATCCGGCCACCTACATGGCGCAGGCAATGGCCGGCAGCGCGGTGCAGGAAAGCCACGACGTCCCCGCCGCGGACCTGCCCTTCGAGTTCATGCTCAACGCGCTGCGCCTGACCGACGGCGTGCCGGCCAGCACCTTCTTCGACCACACCGGCCTGCCGCTGCACACCATCAGCCGCGACCTCGCCGCGGCCGAAAAAAAAGGCCTGCTCGAAGCCGACCTCGCCACCATCAAGCCCACCGAGCTGGGACGGCGCTTCCTCAACGACCTGCAGGAGATGTTCCTGAAGGGCTGAAGCGCGCCGATGGCGGCGCAGGCGCCGCCATGCAATACGGCCACCCGAGGGTGGCCGTATCTTTTCGTCAGGACAGCATCAGTACGGCGTCGCCATGTCGTTGGCCACCTGCGCGCGGGCGCCCACGCGCAGATTGCTCACGTTGCGCTGCGTGACCGTCGCCAGGCGGCCATCGTCGAGCCGCACGTTGACGCGATAGACCGTCTCGGGGCCGCTCACGCGCTTCTCCACCTGGTTGCCGGCCACGCCGCCCAGCACCGCGCCGCCGATGGTGGCCACCGTGTTGCCGGTGCCGCCGCCGATCTGGTGGCCCAGCAGGCCGCCCGCGACGCCGCCGATCACCGTGCCGAGCAGGCCCGAACTGCCGCCCTGCTGCGTGGCAACCGGCTCGATCGACTCGACGCGGCCATAGAACACCGACCCCGCCGGGGCCTGGTAGGTGGTGGCGCCGGGCTGCTGGTAGCCCGGCTGCTGATACCCCTGCTGCGGATAACCCGGCTGCTGGTAGCCGCCCTGCGGCGGCGGCGCGTTATAACCGCCGCCATAACCGCCGTTGTAGCCACCGCCATAACCGCCGGGCGCCGCGCATCCGGCCAGGCCAACCACGGCGGCCGCTGCCGCCACGCCCAACAGAGTCTTGCCGTTCATCAGAATTCTCCTCGATTGATCGCAACTGCGTGAAATTGCCGGAGAGCGAGCGGACCGGAACCACGACCACGCCGCGCCGCATGTGCGCTCTCACGCATGATAGGAGCCGAACGCCCCGACCAAGGTTCCATCTTGCCAGACTCGCGCGCGACAAACCCGTGCCCCGCTCCATGCCCTTGCTATAATGCGCGCTCTTTCCTTCCCGGAAGCGTGGCCGAGTGGTTTAAGGCAGCAGTCTTGAAAACTGCCGATGGGGTGACCCATCCGTGAGTTCGAATCTCACCGCTTCCGCCAGTCCCTCTCGAATCCGCCGGCACGAGAATCCGCCTTCCGCCGTCCGCGCGGGAAAACGGCACGCATTTCGCGTATTCCCGTGCCGGCCGCACCCCGGCAATCCACAGTCCCCAAGAACCGCCTAGAATTCGCTTTCGCCGATTTCCCGCGTCCGCGTATTGCCGTTGGGCACCTTGTAAAGCGTGAGCGTGGTCTTGCTGTATTGCGTGCCGTTGTATTCGGCGGTTTCATCGAGCGTGAATGGCTCCGACCTGGAAATCCTGCCGGTATCGAGGTCCATGTAGCGGACATCGAAATCGCCGGGCGCGATGCCCGCGAACTCGAAGGATGCGCCGGCCTTGATGAAAGCAAACCGCACGGGCGTCTTGCTGCCCGCGTTCAGCGAGAACACCTTCAGGAACACGTCCGCGTCATTGCGCGTGTTGTCTATCGTCAGCGTCGAGAGGCCGTTGGTCTTCAGGACGGGATAACCGGGCACATAGCCGCTCCGGTTCGGCCACGGATAGCCGTTGGGCGCCGTGGGCCTGCGCGCATAGCGCGGCCCGGGTTCGGGCAGCGCCAGCGGCAGTTCGCGCGCGGCGGCCGGCAAGGCGCGCATCGGCAGCGGCGCGGAGGCCGCGGGCGTCCATGCCGGCGCCGGCGCGGCGCGGTCCGGCGCGCGGGACGAGGTCGAGAACGCGGCGTATATCGCCACGCCGGCAATGATCATGACGACCACCTTCCCGGCGCCGGAACCGCCGCCGGGTGCCGGCGCGGTCTTGGGCTTGGCCGCGCCCTGCGTACTGGCCTGGCGCGGCGCCGAGCCGGGACGCTTCGCGGAAGCGGACGCGGAAGACGACGAGGAAGCCGCCGGGGCGGGCCGCGCCTGCGCCCGGGCGTGCAGCGCGGCGGCCTTCTCGGCCTGCTCCTGCGCCAGGATCCAGGCGTCATGCTGCGCGCGCCGCACGGGGTCGATCAGGACCTCGTAGGCCGTGTTGATGATCGTCATGTTCCGGTGCGACTCGGGCGAGCCGTTGTTCCGGTCCGGATGATGCTTCTGGCTCAGCGCCTTGTATGCCGCGCGAATGACCTCCGGTGGTGCTTCACGAGAAATCTTCAGATTATCGTAATGTGTATGCATTCCCGTCGTTGCCCCAAGCAAGTCGGCGCCGATTTTACCCGGGGCGCCGAAACAAGGGAATCTCCCGAAAGGCAGGGCACTGCCCACGCCGGATTTTTGCGGCCGCGGGCCAATGCCGGCCCAATACCGGCCCAATCCCGGACCCATCCCGGCTGCCATTTCCATTTACCTGTATCGGCAAAAACGCGCCATTTTCAAGCGCCGGAGAAACCGGCCGGCGCCGTCCGCGGCCGACCGCATGCGCCGCGGGCGTCCTCACGCCGCCGGCGCCGTCAGCAGCCGGTACGCTTCTTCCTCGGAAATCTTCAGGTGGTAATGGCGCGACAGCATGCGCGCGAACTGGCGCGCCGCCGGCGGCTCGCAATGCCTGAGCTGCTCGCGGTAGGCTTCGAGCTCGAAGCGCAGCCGCCAGCGCGGGCTGAGCAGGTAGAGCACGCCCATCAGGCCGCAGGAGCGCCAGAACTGGCGCACGTGCACCTTCTCGTGCTCGATCAGCGCACGGCTCGCGCCGGGCCGCAGCAGGATCAGCGGGCCGGGCGTGAAGCCATCGAAACGGCGCGGCACCAGCCAGCGGGTTTCGACCAGCACGCAGGGCGGCGACTTGCAGAAGCGGATGAGGGGGCGGCGCATGCCGGCAAGCGTAGCAGGCCGCGGGACCGCCAGGCAAAAAGCCCCGCCGCGATGGCGGGGCAAGGAGCATGACATCGGTGCTGCCGCGCCAGCCGCGCGGCCCGTGCGCGCTTATTCGCTGGTGATCTTCCCGGCCTCGATCACGGCCTTCCAGCGCTGCAGTTCCTGCCTCTCGAACTGGTCGAACTGCTCGGGCGTGTTGGCGACCACCTCGAAACCGCTTTCGGCCAGCTTCTGGCGCATCTGCGGATCGGCCAGCGCGCTGACCAGCGCGGCGTGCAGCCTGGCCTTGACGTCCTTGGGCAGCCCGCGCGGCGCGGCCACGGCCTGCCACGAGTAGACGTCCACGTCCTTGACGCCGCCTTCGGTCATGGTGGGCACGTTGGGCAGCACCGGCGAGCGCTTGTCGCCGGTCACGGCCAGCGCCTTGAGCTTGCCGCTGCGGATGTGCTGCAGCACCGCGTTGATGTTCTGGAACGAGGCATCGACCTGCCCGGCCAGCAGGTCGGAGATCGCCGGCGCGCCGCCCTTGTAGGGCACGTGCAGCCCGTCGGTGCCGGATTTCTGCCCGAACAGCGCGGCGGTCAGGTGGTCGGACGAGCCCGCGCCGGACGTGGCGAACGACACCTTGCCCGGGTTCTTCTTCATGTACGCCACCAGTTCCTGCAGGTTGCCGGCGGGGAAGCCCGGCTTGGTCACGAGCACGTTGGGCGCGCGCACCGCCACCGTCAGCAGGTCGAAATCCTTGGCCGGATCATAGGGCAGGTTCTTCTGCAGGAAGGGATTCACGGCATAGACGCCGATCGACGCCACCATCAGCGTGTAGCCGTCGGCCGGCGCGCGCTTGACCATCGCCGCGCCGATGGCGCCGGTCGCGCCCGGGCGGTTGTCCACCACGAAGGGCTGGCCGAGCTTCTCGTTGAGCGGCGGCGCCAGCATGCGCGCGATGGTGTCGGTGGAGCCGCCGGCCGGGAACGGCACGACCACCGAGACGGCCTTGGTCGGCCAGGTCTGCGCGGCGGCAGCGCTGATGCCGCCGGCGGCCGCCACTGCGGCGACCAGGGCGCCGGCGAGCGCGCACAGCCTGCGCCGCGCGGACGGTTGTTGGAACGGGTTCATGGTGTCTCCTTGGTTCTCGATGCGTGGTGCGGGCATGGCGGACATGCCGGATGTCCGGGGCTTTCGACTTCTGATCGGATACCGCTTGTTTTCTTGTGCTGCCGGCCACGGAAAGGCGCGCTCACCTCACCATGCACGGCGCCTTGTTGTCGAACTTCCAGCCGGGAATCAGGAACTGCATGGCCACGGCATCGTCGCGCGCGCCCAGACCCATGCGCTTGTAGCGCTCGTGCGCGAGCGCCACCTGCGCCATGTCGAGTTCCACGCCGAGGCCGGGCGCCTTCGGCACGGCGACCTTGCCGTTCTCGATCTTCAACGGCGCGCGGGTCAGGCGCTCGCCGTCCTGCCAGATCCAGTGCGTGTCGATGGCGGTGACGCGCCCCGGCGCGGCGGCGGCCACGTGGGTGAACATGGCCAGCGAGATGTCGAAGTGGTTGTTCGAGTGCGAGCCCCACGTGAGGCCCCACTCCGCGCACATCTGCGCCACGCGCACCGAGCCCTGCATGGTCCAGAAATGCGGGTCGGCCAGCGGGATGTCCACCGACTGCAGGCGCACCGCGTGGCCCATCTGGCGCCAGTCGGTGGCGATCATGTTGGTGGCGGTGGGCAGGCCGGTCGCGGTGCGGAACTCGGCCATGATCTCGCGGCCCGAGTAGCCGTCCTCGGCGCCGCACGGGTCTTCCGCGTAGGCCAGCACGCCGTGCTTGTCGCGGCACAGGCGCACGGCTTCGGCCAGCGACCACGCGCCGTTGGGGTCGAGCGTGATGCGCGCCCTGGGAAAACGCTCGGCCAGCGCGATGATCGCCTCCATCTCCTCGTCGCCGCGCAGCACGCCGCCCTTGAGCTTGAAGTCGTTGAAGCCGTAGCGCTCGAACGCGGCCTCGGCGAGGCGGACCACGCCGGCGGCGTCCATCGCCGCCTCGTTGCGCAGGCGGAACCAGGCGTTGTCGGCATCGGGCTCGCCGCGGTAGCCGAGCGTGGTGCGGTTGCGGTCGCCCACGTAGAACAGGTAGCCCAGCATCTCCACCGCGTCGCGCTGCTGCCCTTCGCCGAGCAGCGCCGCCACCGGCACGCCGAGGTGCTTGCCGAGCAGGTCGAGCAGCGCCGCCTCCAGCGCGGTGACGGCGTGGATGGTAATGCGCAGGTCGAAGGTCTGCAGGCCGCGGCCGCCGGCGTCGCGGCTGGCGAAGGCGCCGCGCACGCGGTTGAGCACCGCCTGGTAGTTGCCGACCGGCTGGCCCACCACCAGCTCGCGCGCCTCTTCCAGCGTCTGGCGGATGCCCTCCCCGCCCGGCACCTCGCCCACGCCGGTGTTGCCGGCGCTGTCGGCCAGGATGACGATGTTGCGGGTGAAGAACGGGCCGTGCGCGCCGGACAGGTTCATCAGCATGCTGTCGTGGCCGGCCACCGGGATCACGGTCAGCGCGGTGACGACGGGCGTGCCGGTGGCGGGCGCGCTTGCCGGCGAGGCGTCGCGGGCAGCGGAAACAGGCGTTTGGGTCATGTCGGATTTCGGCGCAAGGTGCGGCGCAATGCGCGCCGGACGGCCAGGCGGCGGCCGGCGCTGCGGGTTGTCTCGGGCTTGGCTGCGCCGGCTGGGGCCGGCTTTCTCATGCTAGCGGCGGTGGCAGGCCGCGGTGCGCGGCGGCAAGTCTCGTCCTGCCAGAAAGCTGTTATCGGTCGTCATATGACTTACGACGCAGTATAATGAGGCCATCGCGACCCGGTCAAGTCCCCGCCCTCACCATGTCAAACCCCATGCTCGCTTCCTCCACCCCGCTGCGGCGCCGCGGCCGCACGCTTGCCGAAGAGGCGGTGAGCAACCTGAGCGAACGGATCCAGCAGGGCGCGCTCAAGCCGGGCGACAAGCTGCCCACCGAGTCGGAGATCATGAGCGCGCTGGGCGTGAGCCGCACCGTGGTGCGCGAAGCGCTGTCGCGCCTGCAGGCCAGCGGCCTGGTCGAGACCCGCCACGGCATCGGCACCTTCGTGCTGGCGCGCCCAGCCGAGAGCGCCTCGCCGTTCCGCATCGACCCCGCCGCCATGATCACCGCGATGGACGTGCTGGCCATGCTGGAATTCCGCGTCAGCCTGGAGGCCGAGGCCGCCAGCCTCGCCGCCACGCGCCGCAGCGACGAACAGCTCGCGGTCATGCGCGGCGCGCTCGACGAGCTCAAGCGCACCGCCACCGACGGCAAGGATTCGGTGGGCGCGGACTTCGAGTTCCACCTCGCCATCGCGCGCGCCACCGGCAACCGCTATTTCACCGACATCATGGGCCATCTGGGTACCACGGTGATTCCGCGCAGCCGCCTGCACGTGAGCGCGCAGGAGCGCGCGCAGTACCTCGAGCGCGTCAACATCGAGCACGAGAACATCTACGACGCCATCGAGCGGCGCGACCCCGAAGGCGCCAAGGCGGCGATGCGCATGCACCTGACCAACAGCCGCGAGCGGCTGCGCAAGGCGTCGGCCGCGGTCGAGGGCGGCTGAGCCGCCGCTCCGCCGGCGCCATCCGCCGCCCTATCGTCCTATAGCCGTCCCGTCTCCCCATGCCCCAGCGGCCGCACGCCCCGTGCTACCGGCCTTCCGCTTGTGGGCAAGGCAGATGTTGTTGTAGGATGTCTTATGATTATGCGCGGCACACCGCCGCGCCCGGCCCGTCACCCCGCCCGCAGCCCGGGCGCCCATTTGACCGCAGTCGAAGGAACCCCCTCCCATGACCACCACCGCCATCACCGGTGAAATGCTGATCGGCGCCAGCGCCGTGCGCGGCACCGCCGAGATCCTCCATGCCACCAACCCGGCCACCGGCGAGATCCTCGCGCCGGCGTTCCACGGCGGCGACGCGGCCGATGCCGCGCGCGCCTGCGCGCTGGCCGAAGCGGCCTTCGACACCTACCGCAACACCTCGCCCGAGACGCGCGCGCAGTTCCTGGAAGCCATCGCCGGCGGCCTGGAAGCGCTGGGCGACACGCTGATCGAGTGTGCCCACGCCGAAAGCGCGCTGCCGCTGGCGCGCCTGCAAGGCGAGCGCGCCCGCACCGCCAACCAGTTGCGCCTGTTCGCAAGCGTGCTGCGCGACGGCCGCTGGCAGGCCGCCACGCTCGACGCCGCGCTGCCCGAGCGCACCCCGCCGCGCCCCGACCTGCGCCTGCAGAAGATCGCCGTGGGTCCGGTCGCGGTGTTCGGCGCCAGCAACTTCCCGCTGGCGTTCTCGGTGGCGGGCGGCGATACCGCGTCGGCGCTGGCGGCCGGCTGCCCGGTGGTGGTCAAGGCGCACCCGGCCCACCCCGGCACCTCCGAGCTGGTCGGCCGCGTGATCCAGCAGGCGGTGGCCGATGCCGGCCTGCCGGAAGGCGTGTTCTCGCTGCTGGCCGGCGGCTTCGCCATCGGCACCGCGCTGGTGGCGCACCCGGCGATCCAGGCGGTCGGCTTCACCGGCTCGCGCAGCGGCGGCCTGGCCCTGGTGCAGGCCGCCAACAGCCGGCCGCAGCCGATCCCGGTCTATGCCGAGATGAGCAGCATCAACCCGGTGTTCCTGCTGCCCGCCGCGCTCAACGCGCGCGCCGCCGACATCGCGCGCAACCTGGTGGAATCGCTGGTGATGGGCGTGGGCCAGTTCTGCACCAACCCCGGCCTGCTGCTGGCGGTGGAAAGCCCGGCGCTCGACGTGTTCCGCCAGGGCACGGTCGCCGCGCTGGCGGAGAAAGCCGCGGGCACCATGCTGACGCCGGGCATCTGCCAGGCTTATGAAAAGGGCGTGGCGCAACTGAGCGAGATCGAAGGCCTGCGCCGCATCGGCAGCGGCCTCGCGGCCAACGGCCCCAACCAGGCCCGCCCGGCGCTGTTCGAGACCACCGCGGCGCAGTTCCTCGCCGACCACCGCATGGAGGCGGAAGTGTTCGGCCCGACCTCGGTGCTGGTGGTCTGCCGCGACCACGCGGAAATGCTGGCCGTGGCGCGCCGCCTCGAAGGCCAGCTCACCGCCACCGTGCAGGCCGACGCCGGCGACCGCGCCGAGGCCGCCAGCCTGCTGACGGTGCTCGAGCGCAAGGTGGGCCGCGTGCTGTTCAACGGCTATCCCACCGGCGTGGAGGTGGCCTACGCGATGGTGCACGGCGGCCCGTTCCCGGCGACGTCGGACACGCGCTCGACCTCGGTGGGCGCTTCCGCCATCGAGCGTTTCCTGCGCCCGGTGTGCTACCAGAACGTGCCGGCCGAGCTGCTGCCGCCGGTGCTGCAGGATGGCAATCCGCTGGGCGCGTGGCGCCTGAAGGATGGGCAGCTCGGGCGCGAGTAAGCGCACGCGGCAGGCGTTGCCGTCATGACGAAGGGCCGGGGATTCCGGCCCTTTTGCATGGGCCCGTTCGCCGGCTTCGTTCGGTGCCCTGGTCTGATCCTCTTGCACCGGCTTTGCCAGCGCGCCTCACGCGGCCGCGCGCTCGGGCGGCGCCTGCGGCGGCCGGATTACGGCTGCGTTGCCGCGCGAGCGCCCCGAACTCAGGTAGTCCGCGATCGATTCCTGCGTGACCTCGCCCAGGTACACGCCATCGGCGTCGAGCACCGGCAGCCAGCTGGTGTTGTGCTGGTACATGCGCGACAGCACGATGCGCAGGTGCTCGTCGAACGCGGCGGTGGCCTTGAACGGACGCATGGCGTCGGCGCACGTGCCCTGCCCGCCGCGCGCGTCGCGGCGCGTGACGTAGCCGAGCGCGCGCCGGGCGGCGTCCACCACCGGCAACTGGCGCACGTCGGCTTCGTCCATGAGGCCGAAGGCCTGCGCCAGCGGCATGTCGGGCGCGCAGCTTTGCGCCAGCGTGGCGGCGTCGCCGGCGCGCACCAGCAGCAGGCGCTTGAGCGTGTTGTCGTGGCCGACGAAGGCCTGCACGAAGTCGTCGGCGGGATGCGCGAGCAGCGCGTCGGGATGGTCGAACTGCACCAGCCTGCCGCGCCGGAACACCGCCACGCGGTCGCCGAGCTTGATGGCTTCGTCGATGTCGTGCGAGACCATGATGACGGTCTTGCCGAGCTGGCGCTGCATCAGCAGGAACTCGTTCTGGATGCTCTCGCGGTTGATCGGGTCGACCGCGCCGAACGGCTCGTCCATCAGCAGCACCGGCGCGTCGGCGGCCAGCGCGCGGATCACGCCGATGCGCTGCTGCTGCCCGCCCGAGAGCTCGCGCGGGTAGCGCGACAGCATCTTGCCGGGGTCGAGCTGCACCATCGACATCAGCTCGCGCGCGCGCTCGCGGCAGTGCTTCTTGTCCCAGCCCAGCAGGCGCGGCACTACCATGATGTTCTGCTCGATGGTCATATTGGGGAACAGGCCGATCTGCTGGATCACGTAGCCGATCTTGCGCCGCAGCGTGACCTCGTCCACGCGCGCGGTGTCCTCGCCGTCGATCAGCACGCGCCCGGCGCTGGGCCGGATCAGGCGGTTGATCATCTTGAGCGTGGTGGTCTTGCCGCAGCCCGAAGGCCCCAGGAAGACGCAGATCTCGCCCCTGGGCACCGTCATCGAGACGGCGTCGACGGCGCGCACTTCGGCGCCGTCCTTCTGGCGGAAGGTCTTGGTGAGTTGGTCGAGTTCGATCATGTCAGCGGATTCCTTTCGGCGTCAGCGCGCGCTGCAGCCACTGCAGGCAGGCATCGGCCACGATGGCGAGCACGCTGACCAGCACGGCGCCCACCGCCAGCTTGCTCATGTTGCTCTGGCTGATCGCCTGCAGGATCAGCACCCCGAGGCCGCCCGCGCCGATGATGGCGGCGATGGTGGCCACGCCGATGTTCATCACCACGGCGGTGCGCACGCCGCCGAGGATCACCGGCACGGCCAGCGGCAGGTCCACCAGCCGCATGCGCTGCCAAGTGGTCATGCCGATGCCGCGCCCGGCTTCCTGGATGCCGTCGTCCACGCTGGCCAGCGCCACGCAGGTGTTGCGCATGATCGGCAGCAGCGAATACAGGAACACCGCCGTCACCGCCGGCACGTAGCCGAGCGCGTGGCCGAAGCGCGCGAACACCGGGATCATCAGGCCGAACAGCGCGATCGACGGCAGCGTCAGCACGATGGTGGCCAGCGTCAGCAGCGGCGTGGCGAGAAAGCGGAAGCGCGCGCACAGGATGCCCAGCGGCACGCCGGCGACGATCGCCAGCCCCACCGCCGAGCCCACCAGCGCGAGATGCTGGCCGGTCAGCCGCAGCAGCGTGGGCCAGGCGTGCTGCAGGTAGGTCGTCAGGTCCATGCGGCCGCCCTCAGATCAGGCCGTGGCCGCGCAGGAAATCCTGCGCCACCTTGTCGACCGGCTGCTGGCCGATGTCGACCTGGTAGTTCATCGCGGTCATGGCCGCGTTGTCGAGCGCGGCGGCGAGCGCGTTGAGCAGCGCCGCCAGTTCCGGGTGCTGCGCCAGCGTCGCCTGGCGCACCACCGGCGCCGCGTTGTACGCGGGAAAGAAATGCAGGTCGTCCTCGAGCAGCACGAGGTCGAAACCCTTGACGCGGCCGTCGGTGGTGTAGACCAGGCCCAGCTCGACCTGGTCGTTCTTCAGCGCGGTGTAGACCAGGCCCGGATCGAGCTGGATCACGTCGCGGCGCGCGAACGGCAACTGGTAGAGCGCCTTGAGCGGCTCCAGGCCATCGGGCCGCGCGGCGAACTCCATGTCGACCGCGAACGGATGCGCGCTGCCCTCGCCGGCCGCGCGCATCTTCCCGGCGAACGCGGACAGCGTGGTCACGCCGGCGGCCTCGGCGCGCTTGCGCGGCATCGCCAGCGCGTAGGTGTTGTTGATGCCGGAGGCGTCGAGCCAGACCAGCCCGCGCGCGGCGTCGAGCGCCTTGACGCGCTCGTAGCTCTCCTGCGCGCCGAGCTTTTCCTCGACCTTGTTGAAGACGATCAGCGCGGTGCCGGTGTAGTCCCACACCACGTCGAGCTGCGCGCTTTCCTGGGCCTGGCGCATCAGCGTGCTGCCCAGGCCGGAAGTCAGCTCGGTGTCGAGCCCCTTGGCCTTGAGGTATTGCGCCGTCATCGACGACAGGATCAGCTGCTCGGTGAAGTTCTTGCCGCCCACGCGGATGGTGTCGGCATGCGCCGGCACGCCCAGCGCGGCGGCGGCGCAGGCGGCCAGCACCGCCAGCGAGACGGCGGGGCGCGCCAGTGTGCGCGCCAACAGACGCGCCGCGGCCGGCGCCAGCGCGGCGGCCAGTTTCGCCAGTCCGTTCTTGATCGGTTGCATCGGATTCTCCTTGTGGTGCGCGGCGTGGTGCGCGGCGCTCAGCGGACCAGCCCGCGGCTGCGCAGGTAGCAATGGCCGGCGGCGGCGAACAGGCCGTCGAGCGCCAGCGCCAGCAGCGCGGTGGCGGCCGCGCCGAGCAGCAGCAGCGGCTGGTTGTTGAGGTAGATGCCGGGGAAGATCAGCTCGCCCAGGCTGTTGGCGCCGATCAGGAACGACAGCGGCACGGTGCCGACGTTGATGACGAGGCTGATGCGCACGCCGGCCAGGATCACCGGCAGCGCATTGGGCAGCTCCACGCGCAGCAGGCGCTGGCGCGCCGTCATGCCGAGCCCGCGCGCGGCCTCGGTCAGCGCCGGCGACACGCCGAGCAGGCCTTCGCAGGTATTGCGCACGATCGGCAGCAGCGAGGCCAGCCACAGCGCCAGGATGGCGGGCCGCTCGCCGATGCCGAGCACGGCCAGCGCCAGCGCCAGCACCGCCAGCGAGGGCACGGTGTTGCCGACGTTGAAGACCTGCATCAGGCGGCCGGCCCAGCGGCGCATGCAGGGCCGGCTCAGGGCGATGCCGGCCGGGATGCCGGTGGCCAGCGCCAGCGCCATCGACCACGCCACCAGGCGCAGGTGGTCGGCCACGTCGTACCACAGGCGCTCCCGGTATTGCCGGATGACGTCGACGCCGATCCACGCGGCCAGTCCGGCCAGCGCGGCAAGCGCGAGACATCCCCAGGCGAGCGCCCGCACGGATTGCTTGGACATATTCCCCTCTCCCCGCGCCGCATGCGGGCACGAGGCGCCACATCCGGACCAGCGGACGATAAAACGGGCGCGGGCGGTGCAAACGGGGGCCGCCGGCCCTGACTGGATTGTCTTGCCCGCCATGACCGGCAGATGAGCCGGTGGACGGGCGCCGGGCTCCACGCCGCGAGGCGGGGAAACCCATTTGACGGAACTCCGGACGATGAAGCCGGGGTCCCTGGAGCGGCGCAGCCCGCCGCGAGGACGCGGAACAGGGTGGCCAGTGGCAGCGCAGAGTTGATAGTTTTCCGACGCGCCGCCGGATCAATCGGCCGATGCGGCGCAGGCAGCGATCAGGACACAAGAGGCAGGCCGGGCAGCTTGCCGGGCCATGACCAACGTTTGTGCCTCACGCGCGATTACGCAGCATCGGATGACAACGAGAGCGCTATTATACGCATTTACGCTCATCCTGTCACCTTCCGGCATTTCCCGCTGTGCCCGCGGGCCATTGTCGGTGTTTGTCCTACAGCGCCGGGGGCCGCCGCGTTGTTGCAAAAACCGACATCGAACGGCCCCGCACCGTATCACTATCAGAACAATCTGTTGCCCGCCCGCCCTCTACCGCTTTCGGGCCAAACCCTTAAATTGGGAGGGTAGCCAACGGGGACCGCGCGCCATTGCCGCCGCCCCCGCCCCCACAGGAGATCGAACATGGAACAACGCACCATCCCGACCATTCCGGCCACCGCCACGGAAACCGTGCAGCAATCGCGCGCGATCGACCGCGTGGTGCGCGGCATCGCCACCTCGGACGGCGCCGGCGTCAAGCTGACCCGCGTGCTGACGCAGAACCTGCAGCGCCGCCTCGACCCGTTCCTGATGCTGGACGCCTTCGGCACCGACAGCCGCGACGACTACATCGGCGGCTTCCCCGACCACCCGCACCGCGGCTTCGAGACCATCACCTACATGCTGGCCGGACGCATGCGCCACCGCGACAGCGCCGGCAACGAAGGCCTGCTGGAAAACGGCGGCGCCCAGTGGATGGTGGCCGGCGCCGGCGTGGTGCACTCGGAGATGCCCGAGCAGGAAGACGGCCGCATGGAAGGCTTCCAGCTCTGGCTGAACCTGCCGGCGGCCGACAAGATGACCGCGCCGTGGTACCGCGACCTGCCCGCCGCCGCCGTGCCCACGGTGGCGCTGCCGGGCGGCGCCACCGTGCGCGTGCTGGCGGGCGCCTCGCACGGCGTGGCCGGCGCGGTCGCGCGCCCGGTGACGGCGCCGCTCTACCTCGACGTGTCGCTGCCGGCCGGCCAGCGCTTCTCGCAGGCGCTGCCCGCGGGCCATAACGCCTTCCTGTACACCTACCGCGGCGAGATCGCGGTGGGCAGCGGCGACAACGCGGCCGCGCTCGAAGCGCAGCGCATGGGAGTGCTCGACAACGCCGCCGGCGCCGACGGCGTGACGGTGACGGCGACCACCGATGCGCGCTTCCTGCTGATCGCGGGCAAGCCGCTGGGCGAGCCGATCGTGCAATATGGGCCGTTCGTGATGAACAGCCAGGAGGAGATCTACCAGACCCTGGCGGATTTCCGCGAAGGCCGCTTCAGCCGGATCGCGGCGAACAACGGCGCCTGAAGCGCCGCGCCCAGGCGGGAAGGCAACGCGCCCTTCCCGCGACAGCCCCGGGAGCACCCTGCTCCCGGGGCTTTTTTTCGCCTTGCCGCCCGCCTGCGCCGCCCGTCCTTGCCAGCGCCCGCGCCGGCTGCGCGGCGGCGCGGGCGCCACGCCCCGGCATGCGACTTGCAACCTGCCTGCAACCGTTGCGGGGCCGCCGAAACAGCCCGGAACAGGCTGTCCGGCCCCCGCGCACTTATATAATCCTCGCTTAATAAACGGCATCACCATCCCGTGATGGTCCCGGCGATGCGATGCGGCGATCCTGCCCGTCGCGCCGCAGGAGGTGCCGCCTGCGAAGAACGTCGACCAACGTTGCTGCCATAACAATTCGAGCCGCCTCAGTGACCCTAAGCACCCCTCCCCGGCTGGCGCTTGCGCATATCAGCAAGCGCTACCCCGGCGTAACCGCCAACGACGACGTCTCGCTCGTCGTGGCTCCCGGCGAGATCCACGCCGTCCTCGGCGAGAACGGCGCCGGCAAGTCCACCCTGATGAAGATCATCTTCGGCGCGGTCAAGCCCGACGCCGGCGAGATGCACTTCAACGGTGCGCCCGCCGCCATCCACAATCCGCACGATGCCCGCAACCTGGGCATCGCGATGGTGTTCCAGCATTTCTCGCTGTTCGACACGCTGACCGTCACCGAGAACATCGCGCTGGGCCTGCCGCGCGGCAAGGGCAAGGACAACGCCAGCATGAAGCAGCTGGCCGAGCGCATCCGCGAGACCGCGCAGCGCTACGGCCTGCCGCTCGAGCCCAACCGCCACGTGCACACGCTGTCGGTGGGCGAGCGCCAGCGCGTGGAGATCGTGCGCGCGCTGCTGGCCAGGCCGCAACTGCTGATCCTCGACGAGCCCACCTCGGTGCTCACGCCGCAGGCCGTGCAGACGCTGTTCGTCACGCTGCGCCAGCTTGCCGCCGAAGGCACCAGCATCCTGTACATCAGCCACAAGCTCGACGAGATCCGCGAGCTCTGCCACAGCGCCACGGTGATGCGCATGGGCCGCGTCACCGGCGTGTGCGATCCGCGCCAGGAGAGCGCGGCCTCGCTGTCGCGCCTGATGATCGGCGGCGAGCCGCCGCGCGAGGCGCGCGTGCAGACCGAGCCGGGCGCCTGCCGCCTGGCGGTGCGCGCGCTCTCGCTGCCGCGCGCGCATGCCTTCGCCACCGAGCTGTCGGACATCGCGATGGACCTGCGCGCGGGCGAGATCGTCGGCATCGCCGGCGTGTCCGGCAACGGCCAGCAGGAACTGCTGGCGGCGCTGTCGGGCGAGGACACGCGCGCCGAGCGCGGCGCGGTGCTGCTCGACGACAAGCCGGTCGGCCGCCTCGACGCGCGCGCGCGCCGCCGCGCCGGCCTGGCCTTCGTGCCGGAGGAGCGCCTGGGCCGCGGCGCGGTGCCGGGCATGAGCCTGGCCGCCAACACGCTGCTGTCGCACCAGTCCGCGCCCTACGTGCGGCGCGGCATGATCTCGCCCAAGGCCGCGGCCGGGCTGGCGCAGGCCGTGATCACGCGCTTCCGCGTCAAGGCCAGCGGGCCGCAGGCGCTGGCCAAGAGCCTGTCGGGCGGCAACCTGCAGAAATTCATCGTCGGCCGCGAGATCGAGAGCGGCCCCAAGGTGCTGATCGTGGCCCAGCCCACCTGGGGCGTGGACGTCGGCGCCGCGGCGCAGATCCACAACGAGCTGCTGGCCCTCAAGGCCACCGGCTGCGCGCTGCTGGTGGTGTCCGAGGAACTGGACGAACTGTTCGCCATCTGCGACCGCCTGCACGTGATCGCCAAGGGCCGGCTGTCGCCGTCGATCCCGGCCCGGGACGCCACGCGCGAGCAGGTCGGCCTGTGGATGAGCGGCTTGTGGGAAGGCGGGCCGGGCGGCCAGCAGGAACCGCGGGAGGCAGCGCTCCATGCCTGATTTCCTGCTCCGCTCGCCGCTCTCGCTGGCCCCGCGCGGCCTGCCCTCGCGCCGCATGGCCTATGCCTCGCCGTTCATCGCGCTGGCGCTCACGCTGGTGTTCGGCGCGCTGCTGTTCCTGCTGCTCGGCAAGGACCCGGTGGCCGCGCTCAAGGTCTTCCTGGTCGATCCGCTCAAGGACCGCCGCGCCATCGGCGAGGTGCTGCTCAAGACCGTGCCGCTGGTGCTGTGCGCGCTCGGCCTCTCCGTGTGCTACCGCGCCAATATCTGGAACATCGGCGCCGACGGCCAGCTCATCGTGGGCGGCATCTTCGCCGGCGCCACCGTGCTGTATTTCGACGTGCCGGGGCACGCCGTCAACGGCACGGTGGTGCTGGTGCTGGCGTCGCTCGCGGGCGTGATCGGCGGCATGTTCTGGGCCTCGCTCACCGCCGCGCTCAAGGACAAGTTCAACGCCAACGAGATCCTGGTGTCGCTGATGCTGACCTACATCGCGCAGCAGCTGATGCTGTACGTGGTCAACGGCCCGCTCAAGGACCCCAACGGCATGAACTTCCCGCAGTCCAAGGTGTTCTCCGCCGAGTTCCTGCTGCCCAACCTGATGGCGGGCTCGCGCCTGCACGCCGGCTTCGCGGTGATGCTGGTGCTGGTGGTGGCCATGACGGCCTTCATCTTCCGCAGCTTCGCCGGCTACCGCCTGCAGGTGGGCGGCACCGCGCCGGCGGCGGCGCGCTATGCGGGCTTCTCGGCGCGCCGCTCGCTGTGGAGCGCGCTGATGATCTCGGGCGGCACCGCCGGCCTGGCGGGCGCCTTCGAAGTGACCGGCCCGATCGGCCAGTTGCTGCCGTCGATCTCGCCGGGCTACGGCTTCACCGCCATCATCGTGGCCTTCGTCGGCCGCCTGCATCCGGTGGGCACGGTGTTCGGCGGCATCGTCATGTCCCTGTTCTACATCGGCGGCGAGATGGCGCAGTCGCGCCTGGGCCTGCCCTCGGCCATCGGCTCGGTGTTCCAGGGCATGCTGCTGTTCTTCCTGCTGGCCAGCGACACGCTGATCGACAACCGCCTGCGCTGGCGCGCCAAGGCCGCCTGAGCGAGAACCCACGTACATGGAACAATTCGCACCCCTCATCGCCACCGCGATCAACGCCGGCACGCCGCTGCTGCTGGCCGCGCTCGGCCTGCTCATCAACGAGCGCGCCGGCGTGCTCAACCTTGGCGCCGAAGGCATGATGCTGGTGGCGGCCGCGTTCGGCTTCATGGCCGGCTACCAGACCCAGTCGCCGATGATCGGCTTCGCCGCCGGCGCGCTGGCCGGCATGGTCATGGCCACGCTGTTCTCGTGGCTGGCGCTGGTGCTGGCCACCAACCAGGTCGCCACCGGCCTGGCGCTGTCGATCTTCGGCACCGGGCTGTCGGCCTTCATGGGCCAGCGCTTCGTCGGCTTCGCCATGCCCTCGCAGGCCAGGTCGGTTCCCGGGCTGGCCGACATCCCGTTCTTCGGGCCGGCCTTCTTCCAGCAGCACTGGATGGTGTATTTCAGCCTGCTGCTGTGCGCGGCCATCGCGTGGTTCCTGTTCCGCACGCGCGCCGGGCTGACGCTGCGCGCCATCGGCGAGTCGCCCGAGTCGGCCCACGCGCTGGGTTATCCGGTGCGCCTGATCCGCTTCGGCGCGCTGCTGTTCGGCGGCGCCTGCTGCGGGCTGGCCGGCGCCTACCTGTCGCTGGTGTACACGCCGATGTGGGTGGAGAACCTGGTGGCCGGGCGCGGCTGGATCGCGCTGGCGCTGACCACCTTCGCCACCTGGCGCCCGGGCCGCGTGCTGGCCGGCGCGTGGCTGTTCGGCGGCGTCACCATCCTGCAGTTCTACCTGCAGGGCATCGGCGTGGCGGTGCCGTCGCAGATCCTGTCGATGCTGCCCTACGCGGCCACCATCGTGGTGCTGGCGCTGATCTCGCGCAACCCGGCGTGGATCCGCCTGAACATGCCGGCGTCGCTCGGCAAGCCGTTCCGCCCCGGTGCCGCCTGAGCCCCTTCCCGCCATGTTTTTCCGGGTGACGGCGCGCGCGGGGAAGCGCCGCCGCACCGGTGTTTCGCGTTCGAGAACCACAGTTGAGCCAACGTCGCACCCTTAGTCATAACAATCACTAGCCAGGTCATTTCAAGGAGAAACCATGATCGTCACGCGCAGGAAAACCCTGGCGGCATTCGCCGCCACCGCCGTGCTGGCCCTCGCCGGCTGCGGCCAGAAGGAAGCCGAGAAGCCCGCCGAAAGCGCCGCACCCGCCTCGGCCCCGGTGGCCGAGCAGAAGGCCGAACCGCTCAAGGTCGCCTTCGTCTACATCGGACCGGTGGGCGACGCCGGCTGGACCTACGCGCACGACGCCGGCCGCAAGGCCGTGGAAGAAAAGTACGGCGACAAGGTGAAGACCTCGTTCGTCGAGAACGTGCCCGAATCGGCCGCCGACGCCGAGCGCGTGTTCCGCGACCTGGCCGCCCAGGGCAACAAGCTGATCTTCGGCACCACCTTCGGCTACATGGAGTCGATGCTCAAGGTCGCCAAGGAATTCCCCGACGTGAAGTTCGAGCACGCCACCGGCTTCAAGACCGCCGACAACCTGGCGCAGTACGACGTGCGCACCTATGAAGGCGCCTACCTCGCCGGCGTGGTGGCCGGCAAGATGAGCAAGAGCGGCAAGATGGGCGTGGTCGCGTCGGTGCCCATCCCCGAGGTGATCCGCAACATCGACTCGTTCACGCTGGGCGCGCGCAGCGTCAACCCCAAGGCCACGGTCAAGGTGGTGTGGGTGAACAAGTGGTTCGACCCGGGCAAGGAACGCGAAGCCGCCACCACCCTGATCGGCCAGGGCGTGGACATGCTGATGCAGAACACCGACTCCGCCGCCGTGGTGCAGACCGCCCAGGAAAAGGGCGTGTACGCGTTCGGCTGGGACAGCGACATGAGCAAGTTCGGCGAGAAAGCCCACCTGGCCGCCTCGGCGATCTCGTGGGGCGTCTACTACAACAAGGTGGTCGGCGACGTGCTGGCCAACCAGTGGAAGAACGGCACCACGTGGTGGGGCATCAAGGAAGGCATGATCGACCTCAAGGCCTTCAACGCGGTGGTGCCGGATGACGTCAAGGCGCTGGTGGACGAGCGCAAGAAGGGCATCGCCGACGGCTCGGCGCCGATCTGGAAGGGTCCGCTCAAGGACAACACCGGCAAGGAACAGTTGGCCAAGGATCAGGTCGCCGACGACGGCTTCCTGCATGGGATCAAGTTCTACGTGGAGGGTGTGGAGGGGAAGATTCCGGGGTGATGGTTGGAGGTAGTGGGGAGCGGTGGATGGGGTTTTGGCGTCTGCCGCTTTTTTTTGTCGTTGGGGGATTGGGGGGGTGGCTTTTGTGCTTCGAAGTCAAATTCAAAATCAACTGCTTAACGTCAAAGTCAACCGCTTAACTTCAACTTCAAAGTCAAAGGCTTTCGCTCCCCCGGAGCGACCTACTTTCTTTTCCCCGAAAAGAAAGTAGGCAAAGAAAGCGGGCTGCCTGGCCGGCAGGGGCAGAAACGTTGGGGTTTCCCTTGTTGGTGGTTTCGTGGTGGGGGCGGTGGTTCTGCTGGGATTCTGCCGGTACCGGTTTTGGTGGCCACGCTCTCTCGGGTGGTGTTCGATTCGTGGTGGCGCTGCATGATGGCGTAGGCCCAGGCCCTTCAGGTTGCTGCCGCGACCGGGGCGGATGGGCTCGTCATAGAGACGGTGCTAGTTTCGTGGTGGGCGCGGTGGCCACTGTTTGAGCGCAGTGCCGAACAATCTTGGCGCGGTGGCCCCCATTTAATCTCAGTGCCAAACGGTTTTGGCTTGAGAAGTAATCCGGTTCAAAACAATCCC
>NZ_BBQM01000017.1 GCF_000876015.1 Cupriavidus basilensis
GGTGGGCGCGGTGGCCCCTATTTGAACGCAGTGCCAAACGGTTTTGACTTGAGAGGCAATCCGATTCAAAGCAACCCAGCACACCCGCGCTGGGTCCACCGCGCCCACCATGAAACCAGTGCCGGTGCTACGCCGTGACCGCCAAAACCGGTAACGGCAGATGGCCGAACCAGCAGTGCGCCCGCCATCATAGGTCTGACCCCGAAACCCATACCGCCAGCCAGATCGTGGCCAGTCGCACCGGTAACGGCAGGATGCCAGCAGAACTACAGGCCCCACGACGAAACCACCAACAAGAGAAATCCCAACGTTTCTGCCCCTGCCGGCCAGGCAGCCCGCTTTCTTTGCCTACTTTCTTTTCGGGGAAAAGAAAGTAGGTCGCTCCGGGGGAGCGAAAGCCTTTGACTTTGACTTTGACTTTGAAGTTAAGCAGTTGACGTTCAGCCGTTGACATTCAGCCGTTGACATTCAGCCATTGAATTTGGCATTAATCCATCGACGTCAAGCAATCAACATTAAACCGCAAACCCTAAAATCCCCCCAAACCCCAAAATAAAATCAAAAAACTACCGATAATTCCTCTCCCTCCGAATCATCCCCACCGCCAAAGTCGCAGTCAAAATAAACAGCCAGATCAGCGACCAGGCCGGAATCGACAAACCAAAAATCGGCGGCAGCGGCGCCGTGCACAGGCCGTCCGAGTAAAACACCTGCGGCAGCAGCTTGGCGGTGGGCAGCCGGTTGACCCAGTTCTCCAGCGGGTCGATGCCGCAACTGGCCTTGGGGTTGAGCAGCAGCGACACGTGATAGCCGGCCACGGCGATGCCGCCGATGCCGGACAGCATGCCCAGCCCCTGCCACAGGCTGCGCGTGCTCTGCGCGATGGCGGCCAGCAGCGAGAAGATGCCGATGCCGACGAAGGCGAAACGCTGCATCACGCACAGCGGGCACGGCTGGTAGCCCTCCACGTGCTGCAGGTAGAGGGCATAGCCGACCAGGCCGAAGGAAATCACGGCGATCAACAGGAAGAAACTGCGCGAATTGGCTTGCATGGTTCAGTAGCGAATTGGACCCGGGGACCGGGCAGGACCGCGCATCGGTGTCGGCGCGCCGCCGGCCTGACGGCCGGACGTGCGCGATGCGAGGCTCATTATTACCGATTTTGCGCAGCGCGCCACGCACCGTGCGCGGCGCCGCAAACGCGCCTGTTGCGGCGGATTGACGCAGCGGCTCTCACTCCAGATGACGCACACGGTCGATGGCCTGCTCCAGCCGCTCGACCGCGATCACCTCGAGGCCGTCGATCGGCTGCTTGGGCGCGTTGGCGCGGGGAATCACCGCGGTGGTGAAGCCCAGCTTGGCGGCTTCGCGCAGGCGTTCCTGCCCGCGCGGGCTGGGCCGGATCTCGCCGGCCAGGCCGACTTCGCCGAACACCACCAGGCCGCGCGGCAGCGGCTTGTTGCGCATCGACGAATGGATCGCCAACAGCACCGCGAGGTCGGCCGCCGGCTCGGCGATCTTGACGCCGCCCACGGCGTTGAGGAACACGTCCTGGTCGAAGCAGGCGATGCCGGCATGGCGGTGCAGCACCGCCAGCAGCATGGCCAGCCGGTTCTGCTCCAGCCCCACGGCCAGCCGGCGCGGGTTGGGCACCTGCGCGGCGTCGACCAGCGCCTGCACTTCCACCAGCAGCGGCCGCGTGCCTTCCTGCGTGACCAGCACGCAGGAGCCGGCCACCTGCTGCTCGTGCTGCGACAGGAACAGCGCCGACGGGTTGCTGATGCCGCGCAGGCCGCGCTCGGTCATGGCGAACACGCCCAGTTCGTTGACCGCGCCGAAACGGTTCTTGAACGCGCGCACCAGGCGGTGCGAGGAATGGGTGTCGCCCTCGAAGTAAAGCACGGTGTCGACGATGTGCTCGAGCACGCGCGGGCCGGCCAGCGCGCCTTCCTTGGTCACGTGACCGACCAGGATGATGGTGGTGCCGCTGCCCTTGGCGATGCGCGTGAGCTGCGCCGCGCATTCGCGCACCTGGGCCACCGAGCCGGGCGCCGAGGTGAGCGCTTCGGAATACAGCGTCTGGATCGAGTCGATCACCGCCACCTCGGGCTTTTCCGCCTCCAGCGTGGCCTGGATCTTCTCCAGCTGGATCTCCGCCAGCAAGGCGAGCTGCGGGCTGTCCACGCCGAGGCGCTGGGCGCGCAGCGCGATCTGCGCGCCGGACTCCTCGCCGCTGACGTACAGCACGGGGCGCTCGGCGGCGAGGTTGGCCAGCGCCTGCAGCAGCAGCGTGGACTTGCCGATGCCGGGATCGCCGCCGATCAGCACCACCCCGCCGGCCACCAGCCCGCCGCCCAGCACGCGGTCGAATTCCTCGATGCCGCTGGAAAAACGCGGCACGTCGGCCGCGTCGATCTCCGACAGGCGCTGCACGCGGGCCGAGGCGGCCAGCGGCGCGAAGCGCTTGGCCGACGCGGTTTCCGCCACGGTCTCGACCAGCGTGTTCCATTGCTGGCACTGCGGGCACTGGCCCTGCCAGCGCGGCGAGGTGCCGCCGCATTCGGTGCAGGTATAGACGTTCTTTGGCTTGGCCAACTGGGATCCTCGGGGAAAACGGTGGAGACGGTGAAAGCGGTGGAAAACCACCGGAGCGGCGGCGGCGGCAACAAGACGCGGCGAAAAACCACCGAAACAGGCGGGCGGAGGCGAAACGGCGCACGGACGGCACGCCGCCGCCGGGCCAGGCAGGCCACGGGCCGGCGCCGGCCCGCCCGCGGCCCTGGCGTCAGGCCAGCGCGGCCTGCTCCGGCGCCGTCAGCGTCGCCACCGTGACCGGCACGCGCGGCGCCAGCGCGCACATCAGCTCGTAACCCACGGTGCCGCTGGCCGCGGCCACGTCGTCGATCGGCAGGCCCTGGCCCCACAGGGTCACGGCGCTGCCCACGCGGGCCTTGGGGCAAGGCGTGAGGTCGACGCAGATCATGTCCATCGAGACCCGGCCCACCAGGTTCGTGCGCACGCCGTCGACCAGCACCGGCGCCGGGTTGTCGCCCCAGCCGGCGGCATGGCGCGGGTAGCCGTCGGCATAGCCGCAGGCCACCACGCCGATGCGCATGGCGCGGTCCGCCGTGAACAGCGAGCCATAGCCGACGGTATCGCCGGGCTGGAGGTCCTGGACGGAGATCAGCTCGCTGTGCAGCGACATGGCCGGCTGCAGGCCGAAGCTGCTCACGTCGGCCGCCACCCCGGACGGCGACGCGCCGTACAGCACGATGCCCGGCCGCACCCAGGCGCGGTGCGCCTGGGGATGCCACAGCGTGGCGGCGGAGTTGGACAGGCTGGCCTCGCCCGGCAGGTTGGCCGTGGCGGCGTCGAACACCGCGAGCTGGTGCGCGATGCCGCGCGGGCTGTCGGCATCGGAGAAATGCGTCATATGCACGATGCTGCCCACGCACGGCAGGGCGCGCGCGCGCTCCCAGGCGGCACGGTACTGGTCCGGGCGGAAGCCCAGGCGGTTCATGCCGGTATTGAGCTTGAGCTGGATCGCCAGCGGCCCCTTGGGGCGGCCGGCTTCCAGCATGCGCAGCTGTTCTTCGCAATGCACCGCGGTGGTGAGGCGGTATTGCTCCAGCAGCGGCACGTCCTGGGGCTGGAAGAAACCTTCCAGCAGCAGGATCGGGCCCTGCCAGCCGAGCTCGCGCAGCAGCACGGCTTCGTTCAGGTCGAGCAGGCCGAAGCCGTCGGCGGCGCGCAGGCCGGCAAAGGCGCGGCGGATGCCGTGGCCGTAGGCGTTGGCCTTGACCACGGCCCAGACGCGCGCTTCGGGTGCGCAGCGGCGCACGACTTCCAGGTTGTTGGCCAGGGCCGGTTGGTGGATGACGGCGTGAATGGGTCTAGGCATGGGATCGCTGTGGCTTCCAGGAGGCTGATGCGCGACGGCGCGGGAGGGGTCGGGGCCGGACCGAGGCCGGCCGGCAGGGGCCGCCCGCGGCCCGCGGATGCACCACATAGGGGAAGACCCGGTACGCGCTGCACGTCGCACAGACGTTATTTGAACACATCCGACTCAACATTTAGGGAATCGCAGCGCGCTTGCGCTGTCCAACCGGCGGCCCGGAGATGCTCGGAATCGCCTTATTTTCGTGTTATAAAGCCGGACGTTCCGACCATGTTTCAAAAGTGATGCAATATGTCAAACACGGTGAGGCAAGCTGCAAAGCACTCCCAGAGCTGGTCCGGGCATCACTTTGACAACGGCGCCAGCCCAGGTTCCCCGACGGCCTCCGGCGCCGCCGGCAACGCGGTCGTGACCGCGACCGTGACCGACTTGCACAGCAATTGCGATGGAGACAGAGTCCACAGTATGAAGAAGGGTTTTTATACCATCATGGCGGCGCAGTTCTTCTCCTCGCTGGCCGACAACGCGCTGCTGATCGCCGCCATCGCCCTTCTTACCGAGCTGCATTCCCCGCAGTGGATGACGCCGCTGCTCAAGCTGTTCTTCGTGCTGTCCTACGTGGTGCTGGCCGCCTTCGTGGGCGCCTTCGCCGACTCCATGCCGAAAGGCAAGGTGATGTTCATCACCAACACCATCAAGATCGCCGGCTGCGCCATCATGATGTTCGGGCTGCACCCGCTGCTCGCCTACGGCATCGTGGGCTTCGGCGCGGCCGCCTACTCGCCCGCCAAGTACGGCATCCTCACCGAGCTGCTGCCGCCGGAGCGGCTGGTGGCGGCCAACGGATGGATCGAGGGCCTCACGGTCGGCTCGATCATCCTCGGCACCGTGGTGGGCGGCGCGCTGATCTCGGTGCACATCTCCAAGGTGCTGCTCGGCTTCGACATGCCCTTCGTGGACACCGGCATCCACACCCCGGCCGAGGCGGCGATGGTGGTCATCATGCTGTTCTACGTGGTCGCCGCCATCTTCAACCTGTTCATCCCCGAGACCGGCGCGCGCTATCCGCAGCAGGAAAAGAACCCGATCAAGCTGATCGCCGAGTTCGCCGACTGCTTCACCGCCTTGTGGCGCGACAAGCTGGGCCAGATCTCGCTGGCCGTGACCACGCTGTTCTGGGGCGCGGGCGCCACGCTGCAGTTCATCGTGCTGAAGTGGGCCGAGAAGTCGCTGGAGCTGAACCTGTCGCAGGGCGCGCTGCTGCAGGCGGTGGTGGCGGTGGGCGTGGCGGTCGGCGCGATCCTGGCCGCGATGCGCATTCCGCTGCGCAAATCGCTGTCGGTGCTGCCGTTTGGCGTGGCGATGGGCGTGGTGGTGATGCTGATGGCCTTCTACACCAAGAACAGCCTGCCCGATGTCTCGTTCGACGTCCTCGGCATGCACATGCCGCTGTACATGGCCATCGCCTACCTGTTCCTGATGGTGGTGGGCGGCATGTCGGGCTACTTCGTGGTGCCGATGAACGCCCTGCTGCAGCACCGCGGCCACGTGCTGCTGTCCGCCGGCCACTCGATCGCGGTGCAGAACTTCAACGAGAACGTCTCGGTGCTGCTGATGCTGTGCCTGTACGCGCTGCTGATCAAGCTCAACGTGCCCATCGGCATCGTCATCGTGGCGTTCGGCATCTTCGTCTGCGTCACCATGACCCTGGTGATGCGCCAGCACCGCTACAACGTGCGCAACTTCGACTCGCTGGCGATGATCGGCGAGGACAAGCACCACTGACCCCGCCGCGCGCCTCTCTCCTTCTTCCTACCGGTAGTCGATCGTGAACATCACCGAGGTGTTGGCCTGCCCCGGCGTGATGGCTTCGCCGGTCTGCACGTAACGCGCCTGCAGCGCAATGGTGTAGCTGCCGCCGTCCACCGCGGCGGGCACGATGCCGCTCGGCATCACGCTGTGGTACGCCACCGGCGCGCCATCGGGCGAGGCGATCTGCAGCCCGACGCCGCCCGCCGCGGGCTTGGCCTCGCTGCCCGCGCTCAGCGCGACGATCCCCTTGGCCGCGTCCACCACCTCGGTGGCCGGCGTCAGCAGGAAACCGAGTTGGTTGCCGGTGCCGCTCACGTCGCCCAGCGCGCCGTTGTCGTAGGACACACTCGCCGTGGCGCCATGAAACGCCGGGCAGTTCAGCAACCGGATGTCGAATGTTTCCCACCGCGTGCCGCTGCCGACGCCGGAGAAGTCGCCGGGATTGTGGACACCCATGGGAACCCTGACGTCGGGCGTGGTGCAGGTCTGCGACACGATGCTCAGGCTGCCGGTGAAGGCGATCTCGAATGCATCGAGGTACTTGAACGTAGTGGCCTTGCGCCACTTCGAGCTCACGCGTGGCAGCGATGCCCCGGCGACCGGGCCGCTGGCGGAAACATTGCCGATCTTGATCAGCGAGATCTCGACGTATTGCGGCCCGACCGTGTAGATGCAGGTCATCCGGCAGTTGATGGCGTCCTCGCCTGGATAGAACTGGCCAGTGCGGTTGTCGCGGATGGCCACGCCGATGCCCGGCAGTCCCGTTTCGTACACCTTGCCGGCGAAGGGCCCCTGGTTCCAGGCGGCGGCAGGCTGGCTGGTGGTCAGTTCGAGGGCATTCCTGACCACGGTGACAGCGTAGTTCTTGCAGTCGATGCCCACCGCCTGCGCGGACACGGTCTGGCTGTAGATGACGGTGCCGTCGGGCACGTCGCGGCCGATGGTCAACGCGCCGGCGGCCAGCGGCACGCTCAGGGTCGGCGGGGCGGGCGAGCCGTCCCCCACATAGCAGTCGGAGGTATCGATCGCCGCGTTGGCGGCGCCAACCGCGCCCAGGCCGATCAGCAGCCCAACGAGATTGCGGAGATATGGCTTCATGTTCTTGTTCCTTCCTGTATGGCGCGGCCCCATCGCCGCCGCCGTTGTCCGTTCAGCCGACCGTGCAGACGCGCTTGAGGCGCAGCAGCGGGCTGCTGCCCTGCGCATCCGCCGCGGGCTCGATCTCGCACTGCTGGCCGGCGCCGTCGCCCCAGCGCGCGGTGAGCGCGCCGCCGCCTTCCTTGAGGCGCACGTAGATGCGCCCGCCCTGCCCGACCAGCCCGGCGTTGTTGCCGTCGCCGTCGGTGACTTCGGCGCCGAACGGCACCGGCGTGCCATCCGCCAGCGCGGCGTCGATCAGCGCGGCCTGGCCCGACTCGGTGGCGTAGCGCAGCATCACCACCGCGCCCGCGCGCGGCGCCACCTGCTGGCTGGTGACCTTGAGCTCGATGTCGTCGGGGATGTTGGCCGGATCGAGCGAGACCTGGTTCTGCCGGTACGGCATCAGGTAGGGCACCACGCCGTAGCCGCGCCCGTCGAGCACCAGGCCCGGATAGCTGTCGATCCTGGCCCCGGCCGCGGCCGGGGCTTCCACCACGGCGAAGGTGTCGCCCGTGTACGGCGAGAAACTCACGCCGCCCGGATGCGCCACCACCGAGCCGCTCAGGCCGACCGACGCATTGCGGTAGCCCGAGCCCTGGCCGTAGGCGGCCTGGATCGAGGTGTAGGGCGTGCGGTACTGGCCGTTGAGCGCGCCCGAGACCTGGCCCGCGGCGCTGCGCGCGGCCGTCACGCCGTAGCTGAACTGGTTGTCCGCGCCCGCCACGCCGCTGACCGTGGTCTGCGCGCTGGTGCCGCCGCCGGTTTCGTGGCCGAGGCTGAACGCGAGCTGCGGCGCGCGGCTTGCGCGGCCGAGCGGCAGCGTCAGGTTGAGCATGAACTGGTTGTCGACGGTGCCGTTGGCGCCGCGCACGCGCGTGGCGGTGACCGAATAGTTCACCGGGCCGATGCGGTTGCTGTAGCCAAGCTGGTACTGCACGTCGTGCGGCTTGCCGTTCCAGTAGTCCTGCGCCAGCGCGCTGGCGAAGACCTGGCCCCAGCCGCGCGGCAGCGGCTGGCTCAGGCTCACCGTGGCGCGGCTCTTGGGGCGGTGCATGGCGCTGATGTCCTGGCCGCTGCGGGCCGCCTCCTCCATGCGCGCGGCGCCGGCGAAATCGACATAGCGGTCCGACGAGAAGCGATAGGTGGCCACCGACAGGTTGCTGCCGGTCTGCTGGAACAGCTTGCTGTAGGCCAGCCGCGTGCTGGTGCCGGCGAAGGTCTGCCCGCCGATCCTGGCGTAGGCGCCGGTGACGTCCATCGACACCGCGCCGAAGCCGGTGTCGAACGCGGCGCCGGCCAGCACCGCCGCGTAGCGGTTGCTGGCCTGCACGCCGGCGTAGCCGGTCAGGCTGTTGGTCAGCCCGCGCTGCACGGTGGCCTGCAGCAGCTTGGGCCGCGACGACAGCGTGGTGTCGTTGAGCACGCCGGCGGTGACGCTGAAGCGCGTCATGCCGGGGCGCAGCAGCATCGGCACGGCGGCGTAAGGCACGGTGAAGGTGCGCTCGCGCCCGTCGGCCTCGGTCACGGTGACTTGCAGGTCGCCGCCATAGCCGCTCGGGTAGAGGTCGTCGATGGCGAACGGGCCGGGCGCGACCGGCGTGTCGTAGATCACCACGCCGTTCTGGCGGATCGTCACGCGCGCGTTGGTGTCGGCCACGCCGCGCACCACCGGCGCGTAGCCGCGCTGCGAGTCGGGCAGCATGCGGTCGTCGCTGGCGACCTGCGCGCCGAGGAACGGCAGCGTGTCGAACAGCTCGCCCGAGGTGTTCGCGCCGCCCAGCACGAGCCGGCTCTGGAGCGCGGTCAGGTCCTTCTGCACGTAGGTGTTGACGTTCTGGTACTTGCTGCCGGCGCCGGCCTGCGTGCTGAGCGAGCCGTTATGGCGGAAATACCATTCGCCGAGGTTGAAGCCGGCGTTGAGCGAGAGGAAGCCGGACGTGGCGGCGTGGCCGCCCGACTCGCTGCGGTAGACGTTGAGGCCGTAGCCGAGGAAACCGGCGGTCACGCCGCTGTCCCACAGCGCCGGGTTCACGTAGCCGCGCGGCGTGCGCCGCGCCATGTCCTGCGGAATGCTGACCTCGAGGCGCAACTGGCCCGGGTCCAGCGTGGCGGTGGCATGCGGCACGATCTCCGGCAGCGTCAGGCACGCGCCCGGCGCCGCCAGCGCCGCGACCACGCCGGCGTCGACCTTGGACATGTCCACGCCGAACTGGTCGAGCTGCGCCAGCGTGACGCAGACCCGGGCGCCGCCCGGCTCGCCGCCGGCCTTGACCTGCACGTCGGTATAGCCCAGCAGCTGACCGTTCACGGTAAGTTCCGCGCGGTATTCGCCGGGCAGCACCGGGTTGCCATGCTGATAGCGCGACAGGTCGGCCTTGTGCCCGCCCTGCCGCACGAGGAAGTCGTCGTTGAACTCGACGCTGGCCACCGTCATCGGCGCGGCTGCCGCGGCGTTCGCGGGCGTGGGCGCCGCCCATGCGCCGCCCATGCCGAACAGGACCAGCAACGCCAGGCACAGCGGCGTGCGTTGCGTGGAGAGGGTGTTCCTGGTGCGGTTCGAGATGTCGGGGCGCATGGTTTTGCAGGCCGTTGGGCAATGTGGCCCCCACGGCGGCGAACATGCGGCCTGCCGCGAGAACCCGGGTGACTGGAAGAAGGTGCGGAGGGCGCGGCGCTGGGGCCGCGCGCGCCTACCTGGCGACGGCGCCAGCCTTGTTGTCGATGACGGCGCCGTAGTCGTTGACGGTGGTGAAGACCACCTGTGCATCGCCGGCCGGCCGGGACAGGCCTTCGACCGGCAGCTCGATGCTGCCGAGCGGCGGCACCATCTCGGCCTTGGCCTGATAGCGCTTGCCGCCGGTCTCGACCGCCGCGCTGGCGATGCTGACGTGGTAAGGCGTGGGATTGCTCGCCTTGGCCACATAGCCGCCGGCACTGCCGGCGGCCGGCTGAATGGCCCAGGTCAGCCTGGCGGGCGCGCTGTTGGCGTCGCCGGGCAGGCCGCTGGGGCGGAAGAAAATCTTGAGGCGCGAGCGGAACGCCATCTGCAGCACGTTGGCGGGTGCATCGCTCTGGAGCTTGGGCGGGACTTCGAGCACATTGAGCCAGTAGACCGATTCGCGGTCCTGCGGCAACGGCTCCTGCGTATAGACCAGGCGCAGCGACTGTCCCTTGCCGGGGTCGATGCGCGCGATCGGAGGCAGCAGCGTGAACGGCATGCTGGCGGTGTTGGCGTCAGCGCGGGCATTGCCATCGTCGACCCAGCTTTGCAGCAGCGCCGGCACCTTGCCGTCGTTGGTCACTTTGACCGTGACCTGCTTGGCCTGCGCCGGATAGATGACGCGCGTGCCGGAAATGACCACGCCGGCCCATGCGCTTGCCGCCGAGCCCAGCATGGCGGCGGCGAGTGCCGCGGCGGCCAGCTTGCGTGTTCGTTGTCCCATGATGGTTCCCCTGGTTGCCTTGTTGGTTTCCCGTATCCGGTGGATCCCGGCCGGTTTCTGTCGATCCCGGCCGGTCCCTTCCGTTGCTTCCCCTTCTCGCTGGTGACTCGCCTTCCGGCAGCCCTTACGGGCAGGCTGCCGGCATGGCGGCGGGCGATTACTTGTAGTCGATCGAGTAGGTCACCTGGCCGGTCACGGCGCCCGGCTGGACTTCGTCGCTCATCGCGCGGTAGGCGACGATGTACGGCAGCTCGGCCGCGCCGGCGGACAGTTCGTACTTGGTGGAGCTGTCCTGGTTGGAGCCGACCTTGATCGGCTGGCCGCTGGTGGGATCCAGGAGAGCCAGTTCGACGTTCTTGGCAGCGTCTTCGCCGGTGGTGAGGTTCGCCAGCGTGCCGCGGTCGAGGTCTACGCCGGGGCCGGCTTCGAAGAACGCCGATGCCGTGGTGGCGGGACCGCTGCATTCCTTCAGGCCGACCACGAAGCGCGTCAGGCCGGACAGGGCGTCGGTGGAGCTCAGCGTGGCGGCGGCGACGGAGGGCAGCACCACGGTGGCGGCCGCCGGCGTTTCCGTGCCGTTGACGCTGATCTTGCAGGTCTGGGCAATCACTTCGCCTTCGAAGTTGATGGTGCCGTCGGAGGCTTGCGCACCGGTGGCGACAGCGGCCAGGGCGGCGGTGGCGAGCAGGGTGCGGATAATGTTCTTGGTCATGGCGTTTTCCAGTTGGTTGAGGTTGGTGAAAATGCACCGTAAAATGCGAAATCTTCATTTTCTCCGGTGCCTGACCTGTTTCCCGGGCCAGTGACTGAATTCTAATTTTCCGGTCCTTGACTGTTAATTTGACCAGTACCAAGATTGGTAACGGATTTATAGGACTTGTACTAATCGCCAATTTTTCGGCACAAAAAGAGTCACTAAGATCACTTTAATGACGGCAATCCATATTCACGAATCCGCACATTCACGGTGACTTAGAAACAAAGAAGACACATTTCAGCAATTTTTGGTCAACAAACTGGCGAAACACGCGAACGACGGTGCAAAACCCCGCGAAAGGCGCCGTCCGACCCGGAGCATCGGACAAATTCGCCTCCGGATCCGCACGGACTAGGACCAGCCGGAAATGCCATTTTCACCATTCACGGACGGACGTATTTTCAATACCGGCGGCGATGGAAAACGGGAAAATGAAGCGGTGCGGGAATGCCGGAAAAAGCGCGCGCGATGGCCCGCCCGCCATTCGCGGCAACGGAGATTATCGGAGGAGAATATGCCCGGGCTTCGGGCAGCGCGCGGCGGCGCGCGGCAGTGCTATTCGGCCGCCCGGGCCACGCGCTGCCGCGCCCGCTCTTCCCAGCCGGGCGGCACCACGAAGCCGCGCGTGCGCTCGCGCCAGAGGCCGGGCGCGAGCGGCCCGGCGGGCTCCAGCTCGCACAGCATGACGGGCGCCTCGCGCCGCCAGCTCTTGTCGTGCCGGGTTTCCGCGAAGCGCAGCGCCAGCGCGTCGCGCACGGTGGCCAGCGGCTCGGTCTGCGCCCACGGCACCAGGGCCGGCGCCATCCACGCCGAGCGCGGCAGGCGGAACCAGCGCGAACCCGCGCGCGTGGCGGCCCAGTCCGCCCACTCCGGCAGCGTGTCCCACCAGCCGTGCAGATGGTCCGGCGCGATGCCGAGGTCGCGCACGCCGGCCGGGACGCGGCCATTGCGGTAGAACAGCCAGCCGAGCAGGTAGACCTCGCTGCGGTCCACCTTGCGCCCCAGCAGCGCGAACGCCTCGGGCATGTGCGACAGCGCCAGCTGGCGGTGCACGAGATGGCCGAGCTTGTCGCCCAGGCGGTCCACCAGGTTGGGGCCGACGAAATGATGCAGCCGGGGCGGCGCGGCATCGCCGCGCTGCGCCTCGGGGACGGGATCGACCAGCAGGTAGAACTTGGCCGCCATCTCCCAGTGCACGATGGCGCCGCTGCCGGCGTCGCGCCAGACGAAGTCGAGCTCGCCCAGCGTCTGGACGCCATGCGCGCCGGCGCGCCGCACCGGCAGGTTGGCCGCCAGCAGTTCCAGCCCGGGGGTATGTTCCAGCGTGAACTGGAGCAGGCGCTCGGCGTGGCGCCCCAGCCGCAGGCTGGGCGCGTGCGCGGCGCCGTGCGGGCGCGGATGCTCGCGGCCCGCCGCCAGTTCGGCGATGGTGGGCGGCAGCGCGCCGGGATCGGCCGACAGCAGCCAGCGCTGCCAGCCCGCCAGCGCGCCGTCGGGCCAGCGCGCCAGCCCCGGGGCGATGCCGTTGGTGGTGCCGTTGAGGGCACCGTCGATGGCGGGATGGGTAACGCCGCCAGGACTGGCGGACATGCCGGCGGGAACCGCGCCGCCCGCCCTTTCTGCGGCCCTTTCTGCGGCCTCTTCTACGACCCCTCCCGCAGCCGCTACCGCCGGCAGGAACGCCAGCAGGGGCGGCGACAGCGAGCACCAGGCCAGTTCGCGCAGGCGCTGCGAAGCGGCATGACGCCACAGCGGCGCCACCTCGATGGCGCCGCCGGGGCCCAGGGCGGCGTCAGGCCTTGGCTCCCGCACGGGCATGCACCTCGCGGGCCAGGCAAAGGTCCTCCCACGCGCGCGCCTTGTCCGACAGCGTGCGCAGCAGGTAGGCCGGGTGATAGGTCACCACCACCGGGATGCCCTCGTAGCTGTGCACGCTGCCGCGCAGCTTGCCGATCGGCGTGGTGGTGCGCAGCAGCGACTGCGCGGCGAAGCGGCCCAGCACCACGATCAGCCTGGGCTGCACCAGCGCGATCTGGCGGCGCAGGTAAGGCTCGCACTGCGCGACCTCGTCCGGCTCCGGGTTGCGGTTGCCGGGCGGACGGCATTTCAGCACGTTGGCGATGAAGACATTGCGCCCGCGCGCCAGGCCGACCGCGGCCAGCATGTTGTCGAGCAGCTTGCCGGCCACGCCGACGAAGGGCTCGCCCTGCTTGTCCTCGTTCTCGCCGGGCGCCTCGCCCACCAGCATCCATTCGGCCTGGCGGTCGCCGACGCCGAACACGGTCTGGGTGCGGCGGTCGCACAGGCCGCAGTCGGTGCAGCCCGAGACGCGCGCCTCCAGCCCGGCCCAGTCGAGGCCGGCGATGACCGCCTCGCGCGAGCCGGCGGACGCCGGCATGGCGGGCTGCGCGGGGGCCAGCGCGAGCGCGGGCGGCGCTTCCGTTCGCGGTTCCGTCCGCGCCTCCGGACGAATTTCCGGGCGGATCTCCGGGTGAATTTCCGCCGGCGGCCGCGGCGCGGCTTCCGGCCCGGCCCGGTCGCGCACGGACGGCGGCGCCATTGCCGCATCCCCGGCGGCGGCGGCCGGCGCTTCGGGCGGCGCGGCAACGGCGGCGGCAACCGGCTCGGCGGCAACGTCCGCGGCGAGATCCGCGGCGACATCCGGCTCCGCCGTCCGGTCCTGCGGCAATGCCGGCGCGTGGCGCGGCACCCACTCCTCGCTCACGCCCAGCACTTCGAGAAAACGCGCGCGCCGGTTCATGCCTGGCCCTCCGCGGGCGGCCACGCGCGGCGCAGCACCAGGGCGTCCTCGCGGGTCTGGCCGGCCGCCGGGTAATAGCCCTTGCGCCGGCCGATCTCGGCGAAGCCCGCCTGGCGGTAGAGTTCAATCGCGCCGGTGTTGGACGGCCGCACTTCCAGCAGCATGGTGTGCAGGTGATGCGCGTGCGCGGTGGCCAGCGCGGCGGCCAGCATCAGCCGGCCCAGGCCGGTGCGCTGGCGCGCCGGGTCCACGGTGATGTTGAGCAGGTGCATCTCGTCCACCACCGGCATCAGCACGGCGTAGGCGGCCAGCACGCCGGCCGGGTCGCGCAGCGTCATGCCGAGGTGGCCGGCCTTGACCGAATTCTCGAAATTGCCGCGCGTCCACGGATGGCTGTAGGCGCGCGCCTCGATGCCGGCCACGGCCTCGACGTCGAGCGCGCTCATGCGCCCGATCGCCCAGCCCGCCCCCAGCACCGGCATGACCGGCACTTCCGGCCAGCCGGCGGACGGCGGCGCCGGCGGCGCGCCGGCCTCGGCGGCAAGCGGCATGCTGCGGCGCGCGCTCATGGCCGTTCTCCGGTGGCGGCCAGCGCGGCGCGCTGCGCGGCGATGGCCTGGCGCTCGGCAATGGTCTGGGCGACCTTGTCGCGCAGGTAGATCGGCATGGCGTCCTCCGGCGCGACGGTCTCGTTGCGCGCCAGCGCGCGCAGCGCGATCGACACCAGCGCGGGCGCGGCGGGCAGCGCGCCGGGCACGCTGTGCTGCGCCAGCGCGGCGGCGGCGAGGCGCTCGCCGAACACGGCGGCGGCGTTGCCGGCCAGCCAGAACGGCGCGGGCGGCAAGGTCACCGCCTCGGGCGGGCACACCTGCATGGCGGTGACGGGCTGCCATTGCTGCGCGGCCTCGTCCCAGGCGAAGGCGCCGGCATAGGCTTCGTCCATGCGGGCATCCAGCGCCACCAGCACCGGCACGCCGGGCGGCAACGCGGGCGCGCCCGCCTCACTCACCTCACCCACTTCACCCAGGCGCACGCGCTCGGCGCAGGCCATCAGCGAATTGACGGGAACCACCGGCAGGCCCGCGCCGAAGGCCAGGCCCTGGGCCACGCCGCAGGCGGTGCGCAAGCCGGTGAAGGAGCCGGGCCCGGCGCCGAAGGCGATGGCGGCGCAGTCGGCCAGCGCGATGCCGGCCTCGGCCAGCAGCTCGCCGGCGGCCGGCAGCACCCGCGCGGACGAGCGCGGGCCGGTGTGTTCATGACGCACCAGGCACTCCAGGGCGCCGCCTCGGGCAAGGCGCCCGAGCGCGACGGAGCACCACTCGGTGGAGGTTTCGACAGCAAGAATCCAGGACATGGCGAGATTGTATCCGTTGCCACCTCAAAAGCTGAACTTGCGCGCGCGCGGCTGCCGCGCGCCGCCGGCGCGGCGGGCCGGACCGAGGCCTTCCTCGGTTTCTTTGCGCCCAAACGCGCGGCGGCGGGCGCTATCATCGCGCTGTCCGCGCCCGGCCCCGCCTCGCGCCCCGCCATTCCCCCAACACACCCAGGAGACCCCATGAGCGACCTGCAGGCCCGCTTCGCCCAAGCCCAGCTCGACGTCAAGCAACTGACCGAGCGCCCCAGCAACATGACCCTGCTGCGCCTCTACGCGCTGTTCAAGCAAGGCAGCGAAGGCGATGTCCACGGCGACAAGCCCGGCATGACCGATTTCGTCGGCCGCTACAAGTTCGAGGCCTGGGAAGCCATCAAGGGCACCAGCAAGGACGAGGCGATGGAAAAGTACGTCGCGCTGGTCGAGGAACTGCGCAGCGGCACGGCCGCCTGAACCTCGCCGCCGGAGCATGCCCCGGCCGGCCATGCGTTCATGCCGGCCCGCTAGGCCGGCAGCGGCCGCGGCCGGATGCGCCACGCCGCCAGGATGGCGGTGGCGATCACCAGCCCGACCGCGAGGAAGGTCTCGTCGAACGCGCGGATGCGCGCCGCGGCGTCGCCCTCCGGCCCCAGCACCGCGCCCTGCGCCGCGAGCCGCCACTGCAGGCCCACGCCGGCCAGGCTCACGCCGATGGCGCCGCCGAGCTGGCGCAGGAAATTGATGCAGCTCGAGCCCTGCGCGATCAGCGAATAGTCCACCCCGCGCATCGCGCCCAGCGTCAGCGACGGCAGGATGCAGCCCAGCCCGATGCGCCCCACGATGGCCCACGCCACCAGCAGCAGGTACGGCGTGGCCTGTGAGCCCAGCGCCATCAGCAGGAAGGACGCCGCCAGCAGCGCCAGCCCGAACGAGACCTGCCGGTGCGGCGCGATGCGGTTGGTCAGCCGCCCCGCCGCGGCAATGGTGAAGGCCAGCGCCAGCCCGGCCGGCAGCAGCACCAGCCCCGCGCGCGACGGCGTGTAGGCCAGCGCCATCTGCATGTAGACCGGCAGCAGGTAGGTCGAGCCGAACAGGCCCGCGCCGTAGATGAAGGCCACCACCGCGCCGGCGGCGAACTGGCGGTAACTGTACAGGCGCATGTTCATCAGCGGATGCGCCGCGCGCAGCTGCCACAGCACGAACAGCACCAGCATCAGCACGCCGAAGCCCGCCAGCGCCAGCCCGGCCGGCAGGCTCTCGCGCATCTGCACCACGCCGTTGAGCAGGCTCACGGTGGCGATGCCGGCCAGGCCCAGGCCGCGCCAGTCGAGCGGCTTGCGCTCGCCCATCATGGCCGAGTCCACCGCCATGAAGCGGCGCGCCATCCAGAGGCCGATCAGCGTCAGCGGCACCACCACGAAGAAGATCGAGCGCCAGCCGAACGCCTCCACCAGGAAGCCACCCACGCTCGGGCCCACCGCCGGCGCCAGCACCACGCCGAAGCCGAACAGGCCGATCGCCTTGCCCTGCTCGCGCTCGGCGAACACGCGCAGGATCAGGATGTTGGGCAGCGGCTGCAGGATGCCCGCGGCGATGCCCTCGGCCACGCGCATGGCGATCATCACCGCGTAGGTCGGCGAGAAGCCGCCCACCAGCCCGCCCGCGCCCAGCAGCAACAGGCTGCCCACGAAGGTGCGGCGCAGGCCGTAGCGGTTGAGCAGCCACGGCGTGAGCAGCATCGACAGCGTCATGGCGATCATGAAGCTGGCCGCCACCCATTGCGCGCGCTCCTGGCCCAGCGCGAAATGCCGGCTCAGCGCCGGCACGGCCACGTTGACGATGGTGGAGGAGACGATCGACGACACCGTGCCGAGCATCAGCGTCAGCAGCACCAGCCAGCGCAACTGCTCGCCGTAGCGCGCGCGCAGCGATGCCCGCGTGGGGCCGCCGCCCGCCCTGCCCGGCGCCGTGTCCGTGGCGTCGTTGGCCTGCGCGCCGTCCGTCGGCCCGCCGGGGGCGGGCGGCGAAGGCTGCGCGCTCACCCCAGGCGCCCGCTGGCGGCCAGTTCGCGGATCTTGCGCACGGTGTCGATGTCGGCTTCGTGATAGGCCGACTTGACGATCTCGGCGTAGCGGTCGTCGCCGCGCTCGTCGATGGCCGGCATGGTGGTCTCGTAGACGAAGCGCAGCAGCAGCGCGCCCGGGCCCGGCGTCTCGATCGCCATCGTCAGCGTGCCGCCGGCATGCTCGGCGGTGGCGGCGGTTTCGTAGCGCACCTCGCGGCGCGGCACGAACACCACGCGGTCGCGGATCGTGGCCTTGCCGAAATGCAGCACCCGCACCACGAAGTCGTCACCCCGCGCCACGATCTCGGCACGGTCCAGGCCCAGGACGAACAGCTCGGGCTCCGCCGAGCGCAGCACCAGCCCTTGCCAGAGCTGTTCCGGCGTCAGCGTGTCCAACTGGATATTGCGTGGATCGTTGATCTCCACAAGGTGCTCGAAGCGCAACTTCCCTCTCCTGGTCGATGGTTAGCCGACATTATGAAGGTTCCGCGTCAAGGTCTGCAGCAAAACTTCCCCGGCGCCGCCTGCCCGCGCCATGCCCCGGCAAGCGCGCCGGCCCGCAACACTCCTGACAGTTACTGTCAGGAGTGCCGGCGCACAATCGCGGCCCGATCACGCCCGCAACGCGGGCAGGAGACTGCGATGCAATTGCTGATCCAACTCGATGTCGACGACCTCGCGCGCGGCATCGGCTTCTATCGACGCGGACTGGGACTGAGCCTGGCGCGCACCCTGTCCGGCGGCGCGGTGGCGGAAATGCGCGGCGGCGGCGCGCCGATCTACCTGCGCGCGGGCCGCGCCGCCATGCCCGGCATGCGGCGCCCGCGCCGGACGCCCGCGCGGCTCGACTTCGTCGTGGCCGACCTGGAAGCCGCCATCGAGCGCGCGCTGGCAGCGGGCGCCGAACTGGAAGACTGGCCGCAGGACCTGCCCGAGGGCCGCTGCGCCATGCTGTGCGATCCGTTCGGACACGGGCTGTGCTTCGTCGAATGGCACGGCCACGACCATGCGCCGCACCACGCGCCGGCGGCGGGCCGCCCGCCCCGCCGGGCGCCCGCGCGCGGCGGGGCCCTGCCTGGCTGAGCCGGCCACGCGCGGCGATAATGGCGGCAGCACATCCACGTGGGCGGAGGAAAACCCGATGAGCGACGACCCGCCATCCGGCGGCCGGACCGGCCGCCTGCTGTCCGACGGCTTCGCGCTGCGCTACCGGCTCGAGGGCGAAGGCGAGGACCCGCCCCTGCTGGTCGTCGGCAGCGCCATCTACCATCCGCGCACCTTCTCGCAGGCGCTGCGGCGCAGGCGCCGGCTGGCCTTCATTGACCACCGCGGCTTCGCCGGCATCGAGCGGCCGCTGGCCGCGCAGGACGCCGCGCTCGAACGGGTCGTCGGCGACATCGAACGGATGCGGCTGCACCTGGGCCTGGCCCGCGTGGACATCCTCGGCCATTCCGGCAACGGCTACCTGGCGCTGGAATACGCGCGCCGTTTCCCCGCGCATGTCGGCCACGTGGTGGCCGTGGCGACCAGCCCGGATTTCTCGCCGGCGCACCTGGCGGCGCAGGAGCGGCGCTGGCAGGAAACCGTCGCGCCGGAACGCAAGCGCATCGACGCGGAACAGATGGCGGCGCTCGCCCGGGACCTCGCCGCGCAGCCGGACCAGGGCTTCATCGCGCTGTGCATCCGGATGCGCGCGCGCAGCTGGTTCGACCCGCGCTACGACCCCGCGCCGCTGTGGCGCGGCGTGCGCGTGAACATGCCGGTCATCGACCGGCTGTGGGGCGAGACCTTCCGCGATCTCGACATGCATGCGCTGCTGCGCGAGGTCCGCGCGCCGATCCTGCTCGCGCTCGGGCGCTGCGACTACCTGAGCGCGCCGGCCTCGGCCTGGGACGCCTATCGCGCCGACGCGCGCCGGCTGACCGTGCGGCACTTCGAGCGCAGCGCGCACTCGCCGCAGATGGAGGAGCCCGCGCTGTTCGACCAGGCCCTGCTGGAACATCTGCAAGGCTGAACGCAAGGCGGGCGGCAGCGCCGCGCGCCCTGCCGTCACCAAGACGCGCAGACCGGCGAGAGCGCAACGCCGGCGCCCCGCCAGCCCCGCGGCCGCGCTCAGCGGATCTGCAGGTCGCGCCTGATCTGCGCGCTGCCCTGCCTGACCGTGATGGTCAGGACGTCGCCCGAGACCGGCGGCGTCGCCAGGCTGGCCAGGTACTGGAAGCGGATGCCGGTCTGGATGCTCTGGAACAGGCCGGCCAGGTCGGTGCCCTCGACCCGCTTGTATTCGCCGCCGGTGTCGGCCGCCATCTTCTGCATGTCGGGCTCGTTGACGTCGCCCTGCCTGCCGAACGCGACCGTGTACAGCGGCACGCCCTTGGCCTGCGCCGCGCCGATGACGCTGGCGGGCGAGTACGGCGAGACATTGTTCTGCCCGTCTGTCATCGCCACCACGATGCGGCGCGCGTTGACCCCGGCATCGAGCAGGCCGAGGCCGGCCTGCGTGGCGGCATAGAACGCCGTGGTGCCGCCATAGCGGTAGCCGCCGCGGATCTGCCAGTCGCCGGTGGCCGGGTGGACCGGGTCGGGACCGTTGCCGCCGTAGATCTGCGAATCGTCGTTGTACAGGTCCACCACCGGGCGCAACGCGGCGATGTCCTGCGTCAGCCCGCTGGCGCTGAAGCGGTAAGCGGCCACCGCCGCGCCGCCGCGATACCAGTTGTAGTTGCGCGCCAGGTTGGCATCGTCGATCTTCTCCACCTTGCTGTCGAAGATCACCACGCCGGCCTCGTCGGCGCCGCTGCGCAGGCCGTCGAGCAGCACGTGGCCGGCCGCGCCGGCGATCCGCAGCGCGCTCTTGCCGGTCGTGCCGACCGCGCCGAACATCGAGCCGCTGGCATCCATCACCATCGCCACGCTGGCATTCTGCGCGGCGCTGGCGCCGTAGGACAGCGCGCCCAGCGGCAACGCCGTGCCGGCCACGGCAAAGCCGAAATCCGCGGCGGCCAGGCCCAATACGGCCTTGCCGGTCTTGTCGTCGGTCACGGTCAGCGCGACCTTGCCGCCACCGAGGTCCTGGACCACGCTGAGTACGTAGGTGGCGTTGGCCGGCAGCGCCGACACCGGCGGCTTGCCGGCGCCCGCGCCGACGATGAAGGACGACAGCGGACGGCTGATCGCGCCCAGGCTGCCGGGCTGGGCATGCGCCTGCACCGCGGTGTCGGGCACGTCGCCCGAGAAGGCCCCGCAGGCATCGGTGGTCAGGGTGGCGACCACCGTGCCGTCGGCGCTGCTGAAGTGCACGGCGAGCGCGGCGAGCGGGTCGTAGCCATCGGGCACCTCGGGGCAGGCCACGCTGGCGGGCTTGCGCAGCGCCGTGCCCGCCTGGCGCACGATCATGATGCCGCGCGCGGCGCTGTCCTGCGGCTGTACCAGGACGCCGGCCACCGCCACCGTCTTCGGCGCGGCGGGAGCCGAAGGATCGGGGCTGGCCGGCGCCATGCCCGCGGGCGTGCCATTGCCATCGTCGGAGCCGCCGCAGGCGGCCAGTACCGCCACCGCCAGCAGGCTGAGCACGGCATGTCGAAATTCGCGCATCGATTCTTCCTCGGGAAAATGCAGTTATCGTTCTGTCGCGACGCATTCGCGCGGCCATGCCTGCCGGCGACGCAAGCGCATTCGCCCGCCGATGATTCCATCGCCGGCCCGGAAAAGGCGTCAGCCGTATTTGTACGAAGCGAGGGAAACGTCTGGCGATGGTGACAAAAGGAACAAAGCCGCCGCGCTTGATCCAGCGCAAGGAATCGAGGCGGCGGATGTGCCGCCGGCCGGCCGCGCGCGCCGCCACGCCAAACGGATAAGCAAGCGCGCTTTGCTTCGTTGGTGGCGCGCGCGGCTTGTTCTATCGTCAAGCCTTCGCAGGCCCTGCGCGGCACTCCCGCGCTCCACGCAACCCGAGTACAAGACCCGCGCCGTGGACCGCCGGGTGCCCGGCGAAGGCCATCCGCAACCGGGGACATTCCAATGAGCGCCACCACACGCCCGCGCCAGCTTCACCTCAACATCAACCTGCTGCACTCTGGCTTCGTGCCGTCCGCGTGGCGGCTGCCCGAGGCCGATCCCTACGCCTTCGCCGACGTGCGCCACTACGTGCGCGTGGCGCGGATCGCCGAGGCCGCCAAGCTCGACGCCGTGTTCCTGGCCGACAGCGCCGCCATCGTCGACCAGATCCACTTCCGCCCGATCACCGCGCTGGAGCCGACCGTGCTGCTGGCCAGCGTCGCCGCGGCCACCACGCATATCGGCCTGATCGGCACGGCCTCGACCAGCTACAACGAGCCCTACAACATCGCGCGGCGCTTCGCCACGCTGGACCACGTGAGCGGCGGGCGCGCCGGCTGGAACGTCGTGACCACCGCCGACGTGCCATCGGCGCGCAACTTCGGGCGCGAGGCCGCGCCGGACCACGCGCAGCGCTACGCGCGCGCGGCCGAGTTCACCGCGGTGGTCAAGGCGCTGTGGGACAGCTGGGAGGACGACGCCTTCATCGGCGACAAGGCCGGCGGGCGCTTCGTCGATCCCGGCAAGGTGCATCCGGTCGCCCATCACGGCGAGCACTTCAGCGTGCAGGGCCCGCTCAACCTGCCGCGCCCGCCGCAGGGCCACCCGGTGGTGGTGCAGGCCGGCGGCTCCGCCGACGGGCGCGAACTGGCCGCGCGCCATGCCGAGGCGGTGTTCTCGGCCTCGCAGTCGTTCGAGGAATCGCTGGCCTACGGGCGCGAGCTCAAGTCGCGCGCGCAGGCGCTCGGGCGCGGGCCGGACGCGGTGCAGGTGCTGGCCGGCCTCACCACCATCATCGGCGCCACCGAGGCGCAGGCACGCCGGCGCCGCGACGAGCTGGTCGACCTGATCCCGTGGGACTACAGCCTCGCGCGGCTGGCCGGCATCCTCGGCATCGCGCCGGAGCGCCTCAGGCTCGACGAGCGCCTGCCCGACAACCTCGCGCTGCCCGCCAGCGGCAACGGCAACCACACCTTCTTCAACGCCACGCTGGCCACCGCGCGCCGCCACGGCTACACCGTGCGCGAGCTGGTGCGCGAGCTGGCCGGCGGCGGCGGGCACCGCGTGATCGTCGGCACGCCCGAGCAGATCGCCGACGACATCGAGCACTGGTTCCGCCACGGCGCCGCCGACGGCTTCAACCTGATGCCCGACGCCCTGCCCGGCGGGCTGCAGGATTTCGTCGACGGCGTGGTGCCGATCCTGCAGCGCCGCGGCATCTTCCGCACCGAGTACGAAGGCACCACCCTGCGCGACCACCTCGGGCTGGCGCGCCCGCGGGGCCGGCAAGGCGCGCGCAAGGCCGCCTGACACGCAAGGGACAACCAACCAAGGGACAACTCATCATGGCTCAACGCAGCGGCTTCCTCAGCCTGGGCGCTTTCCTCTATCCGAGCGGCCACCACATCGCCGCCTGGCGCCACCCCGACGCCAAGGCCGACGCCGGCATCGACTTCAAGCACTACGTGGCGCTGGCGCAAGCCGCCGAGGCCGCCAAGTTCGACCTGGTCTTCCTCGCCGACGGCGTGGGCACGCGCGGCGACGACGTGGAATTCCTCAGCCGCACCGCGCACAGCTACCAGGCGCAGTTCGAGCCGATCACGCTGCTGTCCGCGCTGGCCGCCGTGACCGAGCGCATCGGCCTGATCGGCACCGCCTCGACCAGCTTCAACGAGCCGTACCACATCGCCCGCAAGTTCGCCTCGCTCGACCACATCTCGGGCGGGCGCGCCGGCTGGAACCTGGTCACGTCGTCGAGCGAGCACGAGGCGCACAACTTCAACCGCGAGCACCACTTCGCGCATGCCGACCGCTACGAGCGCGCCGCCGAGTTCGCCGACGTGGTGAGCGGCCTGTGGAACAGCTGGGAGGACGATGCCTTCCTGCGCGACAAGGCCAGCGGCCGCTACTACGACCCGGCGCGGCGCCACGTGCTCGGGCACAAGGGCAAGCATTTCCAGGTGCACGGCCCGCTCAACGTCTCGCGCACGCCGCAGGGCCATCCGGTGGTGGTGCAGGCCGGCTCGTCCGAGGCCGGCAAGGAACTGGCCGCGCGCACCGGCGAGGCCGTGTTCACCGCGCAGCAGACCGTGGAGGACGCGGTGGCGTTCTACGCCGACGTGAAAGGCCGCCTCGCCAAGTATGGCCGCGAAGCGGACGACCTCAAGATCCTGCCCGGCGTGTTCCCGGTGGTCGGCCACAGCGAGAGCGAAGCGCGCGAGAAGTTCGAGCAGCTGCAGTCGCTGATCGACCCGGTGGTGGGCCTCGCGCTGGTGTCCAGCCTGAGCGGCGGCTTCGACCTGTCGGGCTACCCGCTCGACGGCCCCATCCCCGAACTGCCCGAGACCAACGCCAGCAAGAGCCGCCAGCGCCTGCTGATCGACCTCGCGCGGCGCGAGAACCTGACCATCCGCCAGCTCTACCAGCGCGTGGCCGGCGCGCGCGGCCACTGGCAGCTGGTCGGCACCGCGGAGCAGATCGCCGACCAGCTCGAAGAACGCTTCCGCAAGTACGGCGCGGACGGCTACAACATCATGTCGCCGGTGCTGCCCGGCGGCCTCACCGATTTCATCGCGCTGGTGCTGCCGGAGCTGCGCCGGCGCGGCCTGTTCCGCACCGAATACGCGGGCACCACGCTGCGCGAGCACCTCGGGCTCAAGCGCCCCGCCCATCCCGCCGCGCAAGCCAGCGCCGGCCAGACCACGCCGACCACCGCCATCGCCGCATGACCGACCTGTCCTCCCTCGCCCAAGCCGGCGCCGCCGCCGATCCCGATTTCCTCGCGCGCGAGACGCTGCGCCTGATCGGCCCCGCGCCCGACGACTGGGTGCCCGCCCATGCCGGCATCGACCACAACGTCGCCATCGTCGGCGGCGGCCAGAGCGGCAGCGCCTACGCCTTCGCGCTGCGGCGCGCCGGCATCGGCCGCGTCACCGTGCTCGATGCCGCGCCCGACGGCGCGCGCGCGGGCGTGTGGCGCGAGCGCGCGCGCATGCAGAAGCTGCGCACGCCCAAGAACCTGGTCGGCCCCGAGCTCGGCCTGCCCGCGCTCGGCTTCCAGGCCTGGTACGAAGCGCGCCACGGCGCGCAGGCCTACGCCGCCATCGACCGCATTCCGCGCCTGGCCTGGGCCGACTATCTCGACTGGTTCCGCAGCTTCCTCGGCATCGACGTCCGCTACGGCACGCGCGTGAAGCGCATCGAACCCGTGACCGGCGCCGCCGTGCCGCACTTCCGCCTGCACCTGGAGATCGACGGCCAGCCGCGCACCGAGACCGCGCGCAAGGTCATCCTCGCCAGCGGCGTGGCCGGCAACGGCGCGCCGTTCGTGCCGGCCGTGCTGTCGGCGGCGGTAGCCGCGGGCCTGGCCGCCCACACCGCCGACGCCATCGACTTCGCCGCGCTGCGCGGCAAGACCGTGGCCGTGCTCGGCGCCGCGGCCTCCGCCTTCGACGCCGCCGCGGTCGCGCTCGAAGCCGGCGCCGCCGCCGTGCACCTGTTCGCGCGGCGCGATCACATTGCCGCCACGCCGGTCTCGCGCATCCGCGCCTACCCCGGCCTCTACGACAACTACCATGCGCTGCCCGACGCCACGCGCTGGGAACAGGCCCTGCGCTACCGCCGCGCCGGCTCCACGCCGCCGGCCGACTCGGTGGAGCGCGTGCTCGGCTTCGAACAGTTCCACCTGCACCTGAGCGCGCCGTGGCGCGCGGCCGAGATCGAAGGCGGACGCATCGCCGCGCAGGTACGCGGCGAGACGCTGCGCTTCGACTTCGCCATCGCCGGCACCGGCTACCTGGTCGACCCCGCCGCCCGGCCCGAGCTGGCCGACATCGCGCCGCACGTGCTGCGCTGGCGCGACCGCTACCAGCCGCCAGCCGACGCGCGCGACGACGAACTGGGCGCCTCGCCGTACCTCGGCAGCGGGCTGGAATACCTGGAAAAGACGCCCGGCAGCGCGCCGTGGCTGCGCGACATCCACGTGCACAACCCGGGCGGGTTCGCCAGCACCGGCGTGCCGCTCGGCGACGTGCCGAGCATGCGGCGCGATATTCCTGGCGCGGTGGCGCGCATCAGCCGGGATTTGCTGTTGGCGGATTTGCCGCTGCATAAGCGGCGTATTCGGGGGGAGGTGCCGGTGGATTTTGGGCCGGAGTTCTATGCCGCGGCATTGTGGAAGGGGGAGGATTTGGAGGTTGAGTGATAGTTTTTATTAATATTTATAAAGATAAAACTCAACTTCTAATTCAAAATCGTTAACTTCTTCAAAGTCAAAGTCAAAATCAAAGTCAAAGGCTTTCGCGCCCCCGGCGCGACTTACTTTCTTTTATCCGAAAAGAAAGTAAGCCAAGAAAGCGGACTCTTGCAGAGGGCTGGGCGCTCAGACTTTATGTCTGGTGGTGGTTTCGTGGTGGGCGCATTGGCTTCGATGAGACTGCTGACGCTACTGGTTTGCTCGCCTGCTGCGTCACGGATGGTGTTCGATTCGTGGTGGCGCTGCATGATGACGGTGGCCCAGGCCCTTCAGGCTGCTGCCGCGACCAGAGCGGATGCACACGGCATAGGGACGGTACTGGTTTCGTAGTGGGCGCGGTGGCCCCAACGCAAGAGTCCCCGCCAACACCCGCGCTCCGGTCCACCACGCCCACCACGAAAACACGAGGGTGCTATGTCGTGGCGGCTAAAACCGGTAACGGCAGATGGCCGAACCAGCAGTGCATTCGCCATCATAGGTCTGACCCCGCAACCAACACCACCAGCCAGATCGTGGCCAGTCGAACCGGTAACGGCAGGATGCCAGCAGAACCGCAAACCCCACGACGAAACCACCAACCCTGGAAATCCCAACGTTTCTGCCCCTGCCGGCCAGGCAGTCCGCTTTCTTGGCTTACTTTCTTTTCGGATAAAAGAAAGTAAGTCGCGCCGGGGGCGCGAAAGCCTTTGACTTTGACGTTGACTTTAAGCCGTTGACTTTGACTTTAAGAAGTTGACTTTGAAGTAGCCTTTGCCTTTGAATTTCTTATCCCTCCCCCTAATACCCCCTCCCCACCTCATAAACATCCTCCACCTCCCCTCCACCCTCCGCCATGCGAATCAACTCCGCCACCCGCCGCGCCCGATCCCGCCGCGAAGGCGTCGCCGCGCAATGCGGCGTGACGATGACCCTGGGGTGATCCCACAACGGCGAAGACTCCGGCAGTGGCTCGACATCGAACACGTCGAGCAGCGCGCCGCCGAGGTGCCCGCTATCGAGCGCATCGAGCAAATCCCCCTGCACCACGTGCGCGGCGCGCCCGGCGTTGAGCAGTTGCGCGCCGCGCGGCAGCATGGCGAGGCGCTCGCGGTTGAGCAGGCCGGCCGTGCCGGCGGTCTGCGGCAGCAGGTTGACGAGGATGTCGCTGCGCGCCAGGAAATCCGGCAACTGCGCCATGCCGTGGTATGTGGCCACGCCGTCGATGGCCTTGGCCGAGCGCGACCAGCCCTGCACCGAGAATCCCATGCCCGCCAGGTAGCGCGCCGCGTGCAGCCCGAGCGCGCCCAGCCCCATCACGCCCACGCGCGTGCGCTGCGCCAGCGGTGTGGGCGGCGGCGCGCGCCAGCGGCGCTGCTGCTGGTCGCGCGCGCTGCCACCCATGCCGCGCATCAGCATCAGCGCGCCCATCGCCACGAACTCGGCCATGCCTTGCTGCGTCTCCGGCAGCACCAGCCGCGCCAGCGGCAGGCCGGGCGGCAGCAGGTCGTCGGCCAGCATGTGCTCGATGCCGGCGCCGGCGCTGATCGCCAGCCGGAGGTTGGGGTAGCGCGCCAGCGCGCCGCGCTCGGGCTCCCACACCAGCGCGTAGCGCACCGCCGCGGCCGGCACGCCGGGGTCGCCCCACAGCCGCACCTCGGCCTCGGGCAGCACGGCGGCAAACGCATCGCGCCATTCGGGCAGCGCCTGCGCGCCGCCGGACTTGATCAGCAGGATCATGCGCAAACCCCGGCGCCGCCGCTCAACGCTCGACCAGCCGGTTCCACTGCCGGTCCCAGTTGGCGCGGTTCTGGTTGATCTGGCTCCAGTCGACCGTCACCGCGGTCTTGAGGTATTCCTTCATCCGCGCCAGCTCCTGCCCGGCCTTGCCGGTGGCCGTCACCTCGGTGTTGGTCGGGTTGTACGAGCCGCCTTCCAGCGCGGCCTTCTGCGCGGCGGCGGTCAGCAGGTAGGCGGCGAGCTTCTGCGACAGCTCCGGCTCCGAGTTGTTGGCGATCACGCACTGGGCCACCATCAGCACCACCGCGCCTTCCTTGGGCTGGGCATAGGCCACCGGCAGCCCCTTGCCCTGGAAGATGGTGGTCATGCTGGGCGTGAACGGAAAGATCGCCGCCTCGCCGGACTGCACCATCTCCGACAGCTTGGCCGAGTTCGACACGTATTCCAGCACGTTGGGGCCGACCGTCTGCGGCCACGCCTTGAAGCCGGGCTCGGCGTTGGACTCGCTGCCGCCGCGGATGCGGTTGAGCATCAGGAAGCCGTGCAGGCCGAAGGTGGACGACGGCAGCGACTGGAACACCACCTTGTTCTTGTACTTGGGATCGGCCAGGTCCTGCCAGGAGGTGGGCGGCGCCCAGTTCTTCTCCTTGAACACGCGCGTGTTGTAGCCGAGGCCGGTCATGCTCATGGTCACGCCGGTGGCCATGTCGCCCTCGATGTGGGCCTGCGGATAGAGCGCCTTGCCGGCGGCGGAGGCCGGCTGCTTCTCGCACAGGCCCATGCGGATGGCGCGGTACATCAGGCCGTCGTCGAGGAACATCACATGCATCTGCGGCTTGGCGCGGGCGGCCAGCGCCTTGGCCATGATGTCGGACGAGGTGCCGGGCACCACCACGATCTTGACGTCGTTGGCCTTCTCGAAGGCCTTGAACACGAAGTCCGTGTAGGTCTTTTCCATCGAGCCGCCGTTCATGCCGACGTACAGCGTGCGCGTCGCGGCATGCGCGCCGGCGGCGAGCAGCAGCGAAGCGGCGGCCATGCCGGCGGCGGCCCGGATCTGTTTAGCGAACGGTCTGGTCATCAATGCACTCCTTTGGCGATGCGGGGTGAGTCAGCGGGGGAAGCAGCAGGCACGCCCGTACCCGGCGCGAAGCGGCGCAGGTCGAAGGCGGCGATCGGGGTCGTGGTGGCGCCGTCGGCCACCAGCTCGGCCAGCACCGCGCCGGCGGCGGGGCCGACCTCGAAGCCGGCGCCGGAAAAACCGAAGCCGTGGAACAGGCCCGGCACGCGCGGGCTGGCGCAGAGCACCGGCTGGCGGTCGGGCAGGTAGCCTTCGATGCCGCTCCAGGTGCGGATGATCTGGGCCTGTTCCAGGCGCGGGATCAGCGTGGCGATGCGGCGCATCTGCGCCAGGATCGCGGCGGTGGTGGAGCGGATCGCGTCCACGCCGGACGCGCCCGGCTCGACCCGGCCGCCGCCCAGCACCACGTTGCCGCGCGCGACCTGGCGGCAGTACACGTCGCCGCCCTCCATGCCCAGGCTCAGCGGCAGGAAGAACGGCAGCGGCTCGGTGACGGCCATCGCCGGGTGGCCCTGGGTCAGCGGCGCCGCGTCGCCGAAGCGCGCGGCCAGCGGGCCGGCCCAGGCGCCGGCGCAATTGAGCAGGTTGGGCGCGCGCACGGTCAGGCCCGAGGCGGTGGTGGCGACGAAGCCGGCGCCACCGTGCTCCACCTGCAGCACCGCCTCGCGCTCGCGGATGACGGCGCCGGCGGCCGCCGCGGCGCGCGCGAAGGCCGGCGACACCAGGCGCGGATTGGCCTGCCCGTCGTCCGGGCAGAGCGAGGCGCCGGCCAGCCCGGCGCCGAGCCACGGATAGCGCCGGCGCAATTCGCCGGGGCCGAGCAGTTGCAGCGCCAGGCCGTAGGGCTGCGCGCCGTCGCGATAGCGCTCGAGCTTGGCCATGTCGTCCGCCGTGCGCGCCAGTTTCAGGTGGCCGCTGCGCACGTATTCGCCGTCGGTGCCGAGCAGCGCCGGCAGGTCCTGCCAGATGCGGTGCGCGCGCTGCGCCAGCGGCAGTTGCGCGAAGGCGCGCCCCTGGCGCCGCACGCCGCCGTAGTTCACGCCGCTGGAGCGCGAGCCGCACAGGTCGCGCTCCAGCAGCACCACCGACAGGCCGCGCGCGCGCAGCGCCAGCGCGGCCGACGCGCCGACGATGCCGCCGCCCACGACCAGCGCGTCGGCTTGCAGGGTTTCAGCCATGATTGCCCTCCCCGCCGGCGGCGAGGCCGGAGATCGGCACCGGCTTGACCGGCGCCTGCCCGCGGATGCGGCCCACCAGCTCGAGCGGCCGCGCGCAGGCATCGGCCAGCAGCTCGGCGCCGGCCACGCCGCACATGCGGCCCTGGCAGCGGCCCATGCCGACCCGGCACAGCGCCTTCATGCGGTTCATCTCGTCGGCGCCCTGCTCGCGCGCCGCGCGGCGGATCTCGCCCGCCGTGACCGCCTCGCAGCGGCACACCACGGTGTGATCGGGCACCTGCGCGGCCCAGTCGCGCGGAAACGGAAACGCGCGCTCCAGCCCGGCGCGGAACGCGGCGATGCGCGCCAGCCGCGCATCGAGCTTCGCCGCCCGCGCCGCGTCGACGGCGATGCCGCGCTGCGCGAGCAGCGTCAGCGCCGCGCGCTCGCCGGCCAGCTCGGCCGCGTCGGCGCCCATGATGCGCGCGCCGTCGCCGGCCACGAACACACCCGGCACGCTCGCCCGGCCCTGCTGCTGCGCGACCAGATGCGCGCGCTGCTGCGGATCGAACGCGAAGCCGCAGCCGAGCAGGTCGGCCAGTTGGCTCTCCGGGCGCAGGCCGTAGCCGAAGCCGAGCGCGTCGCAGGCGATGCGGTGGGTCGCGGACGGATCGGTGCGCGAGACCCAGTGCACGGCCTCCACGCCATGTTCGCCCTCGACGCGCGCCAGGCGCGCGTTCGCGTGGATCGGCACGCCGTGCAGCCGCAGCCACGCCACGTAGTACAGCCCCTTGGCCAGCACCGCCGGCAGCCGGCACATCGGCAGCAGCGCGCCGGCCTGCTCCGCCGTGCTGGCGTAGTCGAGCACGGCGCGCACGTCGGCGCCGGCCTTCTTGTACTGGTAGGCCACCAGGTACAGCAGCGGCCCGCTGCCGGCCAGCACCACCTGCTGGCCGATGGCGCAGCCCTGGAACTTGAGCGCGACCTGCGCGCCGCCCAGCGAATACACGCCCGGCGTGGTCCAGCCCGGCACCGGCAGGATGCGGTCGGTGGCGCCGGTGGCCAGGATGATGTCGCGCCACGGCAGGCTCGCGTGGCGGCCGCTGACGGCTTCCCACAGGTCGAGCACGTGCCCGTCGGCATTCCAGACCAGCTGGCCGGGCCGGTAGTCGACGTGCGGCAGCAAGGCCGCGAAGGCCTCGTGCAGCGCGCGCGCGCGGCCCGCCTCGAAGCCGTACAGCTGCCGCGCGCTGCGGCGGAAGCCGTCCGGCTGCTGCCGGTAGATCTGCCCGCCCCAGCGCGGCGCCTCGTCGATCACCACCGGGCGCAGGCCGTGGCGCACCAGCGTCTGCGCCGCGCGCACGCCGGCCGGGCCGGCGCCGACGATGACCGTGTTGCCGTCGCGCGTCATGCCCGCTCCTCCGCTTGCTCCGCTGGCTCGGCCTGCGCCGCGGCGAACACCGGCGCCGTGCGCAGGCGCATGCCGGCGCGCAGCGGGGTCGCGCAGGCGCGCACGCGCTCGCCGCCCTCGAGCCACACCAGGCAGTCCTGGCAGGCGCCCATCAGGCAGAAGCCTGCGCGCGGCGCGCCGGTGAATTCGTTGTCGCGCAGGCGCCGGCGCTGGACCAGGATGGCGGTCAGCACGGTGTCGCCCTCGAGGCCTTCGCAGAACACGCCGTCGAGCTCGAAGCGCAGCACGGCGCGCCGCTGCTCCTGCAGCCGCCGCAACTGGCCGGCGCCGCGCGCGGAATCGGATGGCGTGCTCATGCGCGCCCCACCAGCATGCGGTCGAGGCCGTAGACGCGGTCGATGACCAGCATCGCCGCCGCGGTCAGCGCGATCATCAGCGCGGACACCGCGGCCATCATCGGGTCCAGCGACTCGGTCGCGTACATGTACATGCGCACCGGCAGCGTGACCGTCGACGGCGAGGTGACGAAGATCGACATGGTGACTTCGTCGAAGCTGTTGATGAAGGCCAGCATCCAGCCGCCGGTGACGCCGGGCAGGATCATCGGCAGCACGATGCGGCGGAACACCGTGGCGCGGCTCGCGCCCAGCGACACCGCGGCCTGCTCGGCGCTGGCGTCGAAGCCGGTCAGCGCGGACACCACCTGGCGCAGCACGTAGGGCGTGATGACCATGGTGTGGGCCAGCAGCAGCCAGCCCAGGCTGCCGGCGCCGCCGACCAGCGAGAACATGCGCATCAGCGCCACGCCCAGCACCAGGTGCGGGATCAGCAGCGGCGACAGCAGCAGGCTGTTGACCAGGTTGCGCCCCGCGAACGCATGGCGCGTGATGGCGATGCCGGCCGGCACCGCGATCAGGCAGCACAGCGTGGCGCTGGCCACGGCCAGCCCCAGGCTGGTCCAGAACGACTGCAGGAATTCGTCGTGCTCCAGCAGCGTGCGGAACCAGCGCAGCGAGAACGCGGTGGTCGGCAGGCTCAGCGTTTCGCCGGGCGTGAAGGCCACCAGGCAGACGACCAGCAGCGGCGCCACGGTGAAGGCGATCACCAGCGCGTTGAAACACAGGGCGAGAGGTCCGTTCTTGTTCATGGCGTTCACCCCAGGCGCTTCTTGTAGCGCTGCTCGAGCAGGCGGTTGTAGCTGAGCATGATGAGCAGGTTGGCCAGCAGCAGCACGATGGCGATGGCCGCGCCGAGCGGCCAGTTGAGGGTGTTGAGGTATTCGTCGTAGACCAGCGTGGCCACCATCTTCAGGCGGCGCCCGCCGAGCAGGCCGGGAATCGCGAACGAGCTGGCGCTCAGGCCGAACACGATCAGGCTGCCGGAGAGAATGCCCGGCGTCATCTGCGGCAGCACGATGCGGCGCATGGTGGTCAGGAACGAGGCGTTGAGCGAGAGCGCGGCATCGGCGGCGCTCGGGTCGATCTTCTGCAGCGTGGTCCACACCGGGATGATCATGAACGGCAGCATCACGTGCACCAGCCCGATCACGATCCCGAGGTTGGTGTAGAGGATGCGCACCGGCGCGATGCCGAGCGCGCCGAGCATCTGGTTCACCAGCCCGGCGTTGCCCAGCAGGATGCTCCAGCCGAACGCGCGCACCACCACCGACACCAGCAGCGGCGCCAGCACCGCCACCAGCAGCACCGAGCGCCACGGATTGCGCATGCGGCTAAGGATGAAGGCCTGCGGCACGCCCACCAGCACGCACACCAGCGTCGTCACCAGCGCGATCCAGAAGGTGCGCCACAGGATCTCGTAGTAATAGGCATCGGTGACGATGGCCAGGAAGTTGGCCAGCGTGACGCCGCCGGCCACGCTGCCGGTGTCGTGGTCGAACACGCTGAAGGCCAGCATGGCGGTCAGCGCCAGCGGCGTGACCAGCATCACCAGGAACAGGACCAGGCCGGGCGCCGACATCAGCCACGGCCACGGGCGCGCCCTGGGCGGCCCTTGCAGGGTTGCGGCGGTGCTCATGCCGCCACCGCCTGCACCGCTGCCGGCGCCGCCGCGCCGGTGGCTGCCGGGGCCGGCAGCAGGCGCGCGCTGTCGTCACGCCAGGTGATGCCGACCTGCTCGCCGTCCTGCTGCGGCGGCGGGCCGTCGTTGCTCTGCATCGCCAGCAGCTCGCCGAGCGGGCTGGCGATGCGGTGCAGCCAGTGGCTGCCCATGAAGAAGCGCTCGATCACGCGGCCATCGAAGCGGCCCGCGCCGGGCGCCACCAGATGCACCTTCTCCGGGCGCAGGCTGAACAGCACCGCGGCGCCGGCCTGGCAGGCCGCGCCGGGCAGGCCGACCACCAGCGCGGGCTGGCCCGCCAGCTCGATGCGCGGCAGCGCGCCGCCTTCGAGCACGCGCCCCGGGATCAGGTTGCTCTTGCCGACGAACGACGAGACAAACTCGGTGCGCGGCTGCTCGTAGAGCGCGTAGGGCTTGTCCACCTGCACCAGCACGCCCTGCTCCATCACCACCACGCGGTCGCTGACCGACATCGCCTCGTGCTGGTCGTGCGTGACCATGATGGTGGTGGTGCCGACCGTGCGCTGGATGCGCCGCAGCTCGAACTGCATTTCCTCGCGCAGCTTGGCGTCCAGGTTCGACAGCGGCTCGTCGAGCAGCAGCACCGGCGGCTCGATCACCAGCGCGCGCGCCAGCGCCACGCGCTGGCGCTGGCCGCCCGACAGCTCGCGCGGATAGCGCGCCTCGTAGCCGCGCAGGTGCACCAGCTCCAGCACGCGCGCCACGCGCGCGGCCTGCTCGGCGCGCGGCACCTTGCGCATCTCCAGGCCGAAGCGCACGTTCTCCTCCACGCTCATGTGGGGGAACAGCGCATAGGTCTGGAACACGATGCCGAGGCCGCGCGTGTTGGGCCGGGCATGGGTGATGTCGCGCCCGTCCAGCGCGATGCGCCCGCTGCTGACGGTGGCAAAGCCCGCGATCATCTGCAGCGTGGTGGTCTTGCCGCACCCCGAGGGGCCCAGCAGGGACACGAACTCGCCCCGCTCCACCGACAGGTTCATCGACCTGACGACCTGGTTGTCGCCATACGACTTGCTCACATTGCTCAAGGTAAGAAAGGACATGCGCTTTTTCCTGGGTGGCGGCGGCGGCATCCGGCGCATCGTGGGGGCGGGATCCGAACCGTTAGGAGACGGCTTATTTTGAGCAGGAAACATACCCGTTCGGTGAGATAATTCTGTTCAATGGGATTTTTATTCGTAAAATTCCATTGATTGAAATCAAGCGACCTTCTGCCGTTGCTTCAATTCCGACGAAAGAGATGCCGACTGTATGGAAGACGTAACGGAACCCGCCGCCGGCGGCGCCGCCCGGCTGTTTGCCGTGATGCGCGCGCTGGCGCTGCACCAGCACAGCGCATCGCGCGTCAAGGACGTGGCACAGGAAACCGGCCTGACGCAGGCCACCACGCACCGGCTGCTGCAATCGCTGGTCAAGGAAGGCATGGTCGAGCAGGACACGCGCTCCAAGCGCTATCGGCTGAGCATCGAGTTCTTCGCGCTGGCGGCCCAGGCCGGCAACCTGAGCGGGCTGCGCCAGCTTTGCCGCCCGGTGCTGCTCCGGCTGGGGGCGCGCCTCAACGACGCGATCTTCCTGCTGGTGCGCAGCGGTTTCGACGCCGTGTGCCTGGACCGCAACGAAGGGCCCTACGCCATCCGCACCTTCACCGGCGGCATCGGCGGGCGCGTGCCGCTGGGCGTGGGCCAGGCCGCCACCGCCATCCTCGCCTTCCTGCCCGACGAGGAGCGCGAGGCGGTGCTGCAGTTCAACCTGCCGCGGCTGCGCGAATACGGCCTGCTCGACGAAGTGTCGCTGCGCAGCGAGATCGAGCAGGTCCGCGAATGCGGCTACGCCTCGCGCCGCGCCGGGCTGCTCGACGGCATGGCGGGCGTGGCGGTGCCGATCCTGGACCGCGAAGGCCGCGCGGTGGCGGCGCTGGGCATCGGCACGCTGATCGAGCGGCTGAGCCCGGAGCGCCTGCCCATCGTGGTGGAGCTGATGCAGCGCGAGACCGCCGAGGTCGGCCGGCAGATCAACCCGTTCGACCCGGCGCTGTGGAATCCCGCGGCCGAGCTGACGCAGCGCTAGGCCGCGGCGGCAGGCGGGCCTAAAGTAAAGGCCGGCAAGGGCCGGATGCCCGACGGAGCCGAGCGATGAAACCTGACGACCCGGCCGCGCCGCTGGCGCCGCCCGCGGGCCGCCCCGTGACGGTCTGGGACGCGCCGACGCGGCTGTTCCACTGGCTGGCGGTGGTGCTGGTGGCCGTGGCCTACGTCACCGCCCGGCTGAACTGGATGGACTGGCACGCGCGGGCCGGCGAGATGCTGCTCGCGCTGGTTTTCTTCCGGCTGCTGTGGGGCTGCTGCGGCAGCGAGACCGCGCGCTTTCGCAGTTTCATGGCTTCGCCCGCCGCCGCTTGGCGTCACCTGCGCCACCTGCGCCACCTGTTCCGCCGCGAGGCCGACCTGCAGGTCGGCCACAACCCGGCCGGCGGCTGGATGGTGCTGCTGCTGCTCACGCTGCTGCTCGGCGAGACGCTCAGCGGGCTCTACATCAACAACGACATCGCCAACGAAGGGCCGCTGAGCGAATGGGTGCCGGCGCCGCTCGCCAATGCGATCTCGGCGCTGCACGCGCTGTTGTGGGATGCGCTGCTGGCGGCGGTGGCGCTGCACGTGCTGGCCATCGCGCTGTACGCGGCGGCCAAGGGCCAAGACCTGCTGCGCCCGATGCTGACCGGGCGCAAGCTCCTGCCCGCGCGCATCCCCGCGCCGCGCCGCGCGCCCGTGGCGCTGGCGCTGCTCATGCTGGCCGCGGGCGCGGCGGCGGCGGCGCTGCTGGCGGCGTATCTCTGATACGCGCGCCGCGCCGGCCGTCCGTTACGTCAGTCGCGTCAGTTGCTCCTGGGCGGCAGCACCTGGCCGCGGATCTCGCCGGACGGATGGTCCTTGGTATGCACGTTGATGTACATCTCGCCGGACGCGAACTCCTTCGCCTCGTCCGGCGACAGCGTGGCCTGGCCCTTGACGGGACTGGCCAGCGCGGCGCCCTTCTCGGCCAGCCAGACCTGCACGCCGGCGTTCTTGCCGGCCGCGGCGGGACCGTGGAAATGCGCCATCGTCGGCGCGCTGGACAGGCCGCTGAAGCTGATCGTCCAGGCGACCACCCGCGTGGCGGGATCATAGGTGAGGTCGGCGGAGCCGCTGCCCGCGGTCTGGACCGGCGGCACCTGCTGCGCGCCGGTCAGCGGCACCGTGAACGAAACGGGCGCCGCCATCGCCGCGGCCGCCGCAAGGCCGGCGAGCGCGGCGAACGCGGCGGACATTAGGCGCGCGCGCCGCGAGACCGGGGCACGCGGCGGAACAAGTATCGAAACCTGCATTTGATCGTCTCCTGTCCGGTCTGCCCGGGCCGGCCCGGGAAGCCGGGCCATGTGCCCGACTAGCATAGTCACTGGCAACCGCGCAGACAACCGCCGTACAGGGACCCGGGGGCCGGCAGGCGCGGGACCGCCGCGCCGCCACACTACCGGCTACGCCCTTACTCTGGCTGGATGCCGGCCGTCTTGATGATCTGCCCCCAGCGGCTCAGCTCCGCCAGCTGGAAGCGCCCCAGTTCCTCGGGCGAGGACAGCGCGGCCTCCATGCCGGTCTGCTCGACCACCTGCCTGACCTCGGGCGCGGCCATCGCGCGGCGCATCAGGTCGTTGAGGCGCTGCACCACCGGCGCGGGCGTGCTGGCGGGCGCGTACAGCGCGTTCCAGTAGCCGGCCTCGTAGCCGGGCAGCGTCTCGGCGATGGCCGGCACGCCGGGCACCAGCGCCGAGCGCTTCGGGCTGCTGATGCCGAGCGCGCGCAGCTTGCCGGCCTTGACCTGCGGCAGGCTGGCGGCGAGGTCGACGATCATCAGGTCGGTCTGCCCGGCCACCAGGTCGATCACCGCCTGCGGATTGGCCTTGTAGGGCACGTAGGTGAACTTGGTGCCGGTGGCCTGCTGGAACAGCTCGGTGGCCACCTGCGCCGACGAACTGCCGGAGCCGTAGCTCATCTTGCCCGGTTCTTTTTTGGCCAGCGCGACCAGCTCGCCCACGCTGTGCGCCTTGACCTGCGGGTTGACCACCAGCAGCTGGTAGCCCTTGGTCAGCAGCGAGACCGGCGCGAAGTCCTTGATCGGGTCGTAGGGCAGCTTCTTGAGCAGGTGCGGGTTGGCGGCCTGCGTGGTGTTGGTGGTCATGAACAGCGTGTAGCCGTCGGGCGCGGCGCGCGCCACGGTCTGGGCGGCGATGCCGCCGAAGGCGCCGGCGCGGTTGTCGACCACCACGGCCTGGCCGGTGAGCTTGGTCACTTCCATGCCGATGGCGCGCGCGAGTCCGTCGGTGGCGCTGCCGGGGCTGGAGCCGATCACGATCGTGATGGGATGGGTGGGATAGCCCTGCGCGGCGGCGGCGCCGCTCAACAACAGGGCGGCCAGCATGGCAAGCAGCGGGCGGTGGATCTGCATGGGTTGTCTCCTGCGGGTGAAACCGGTGTGTTGTGTCGTGCTTCGGGCCGGCGGGGAAACGATGCCCCCGCCGGGGGTCGGAGATGCGGGAATCGGGGAAAACGGGCGGATCGGCGGATCGCCGGATCAGCGGGCCAGGCCCCAGCCCGCCAGCAGCGCCTGCAACTGCGCCTGCTGGCCCGCGTTCAGCGGCCACGCCGAGGGCGGCCGCGTGGCGCCGCAGTCGTTGCCCATGATCCGCAGCGCGGCCTTGACCACCGTGACGTTGGCGCCGTTGTTCTCCTGCGCGCGCAGTTCCTCGAACGGCAGCATCTCGCCGATCAGGCGCATCGCCCGCGCGTAGTCGGCGGCTTCGAGCGCGGCATGGATGGCCACCGAGCGCTCCGGCAGCACGTTGATGAGGCCCGAGGTGAAGCCGCGCGCGCCGACCGCGTAGAACGGCGGCGCCCAGACCTCGGCGAGGCCGCCGACCCAGGCCAGGCCGAGATCGGCGGTGCGGCGCATGGCTTCGGCCAGCACCAGCGGCGTGGGCGAGGCCCACTTCACGCCGATCACGCCGGGGATGCGGCACAGCGCCTCGATCGCGGCCAGGCCGATGTTGTCGTTGCGCAGGTAGAGCACCAGCGGCAGGCCCTCGCCCGCCTCGGCGATGCGGCGCACGTAGGCCGCCACGCCGCGCGGCGCCACGAACGGATCGGGCGGCTGGTGCACCATCAGCGCGTCGGCGCCGGCCTGGCGCGAGGCGCGCGCCAGCGCGCAGGCCTCGTGCACGCTGCGGCCCACGCCGGCCAGCAGCGGCACGCGGCCGGCCACGCACTCGGCGGCCACCTGCACCATCTGCACGGCTTCCTGCTCGCGCAGCCCGTAGAACTCGCTGGTGTTGCCGTTGGCGACCAGCACGTGCACGCCGGCTTCGACCGCGCGATCCACCACGGGCGCGAGCGGCGCCGGCGAAACGGTATCATCTGCGTCGAAGGGCGTGACCAGAATGCCGGAAATGCCGTCAAGCGCCCTGCGCAGCGCCGGGCCTTCGAAAGTTGCCACCTTTATCTCCCAGAGGAAAAGACTCAAAAGACGCAAGAGTCAGGAGGTGCCACTCTAAGAAGGAAGCGGGCGCGGCGTCCAATTCAAACAGGCGATGCCGCAATACAAGAATTGAATCGTGTTCCAGCTTTCGCATCTGCGCAGCTTCGTCGCCGTGGCGACGGAGCTGCATTTCGGCCGGGCGGCTGCCTTGCTGAACATGACACAGCCGCCGCTCACGCGGCAGATCCAGCTGCTCGAGCATGAGGTGGGCGTGCGCCTGCTGGAGCGCTCGGGTGGCACCGTGCGGCTGACCCTGGCCGGCGCCACCTTCCTGCGCGAGGCGGAAGACATCCTGCGCCGCAGCCAGGCCGCCACGCTGGCCGCGCGGCGCGCCATGCGGGCCGACGCCGGCAGCGTGACGATGGGCTTCATCCCGGCCGCCAGCTTCACGCTGCTGCCGCAGTTGCTGTCGGCCATCGGCGCGAAATTCCCCGACGTCCACGTGTCGCTGCGCGAGATGCAGACCGACGCCCAACTGGAGGCGATCGGCGCGGGCCGCATCGAGCTCGGCGTGGTGCGGCCGTTCGCGCCGCGCAGCTTCGCGCTGTCGGCGCCGCTGCTGCGCGAGCCGTTCGTGCTGGCGGCGCCGGTCGGGCACGCGCTGATGACCTGCGCCGCGCTCACGCTGCGGTCGCTGGAGGGGCAGCCGTTCATCGAGTTCTGCCCGTCGGAGTCGCGCTACCTGTACGAGGTGGTGGCGGGCCGGCTGCGCGCCGAGGGCGTGGCGCCCGAGACCGTGCAGACGCTGAGCCACACGCACTCCATCCTGTCGCTGGTGGACGCCGGCATGGGCGTGGCGCTGGTGCCGCAGTCCGCGCACCGGCTCGGGTATGCCGGCGTGGCCTTCCGCCCGCTCGAGGACGCCGCGGGGCTGGACGTGGAGCTGCACCTGGCATGGCGCCGCGGCAGCCAGCACGGCGTGGCCGACACGGTGCGCGCGCTGCTGCAGGAAACCTTCCCGGCATCCGCGTAGCCGGGACAAAAAAACGCGCCGCCCCCTGTCCAGGGGCGGCGCGGCGTGGCCGGCTTGCCATGCGCCGGGATGGTCCCGGCGCGCGGCTACGGCATCAGATTTCTTCGTACAGCGGCAGCGTCAGGAATTCGGCGAAGTCTTCCGACGTGGACATCTGCTCGAAGATCTGGGCGGCACGGTCGTAGGTCCTGGTCTCGCCGCCGACCACTTCCTTGACCTTGGCCAGTTCCTCGGGGATCAGGCCACGCACCATCTCGGCCGTCACCTTGCGGCCGTCTTCCAGCTTGCCCTTGGGCGAGCGGATCCACTGCCACACCTGCGAGCGCGAGATCTCGGCGGTGGCGGCGTCTTCCATCAGGTTGTGGATGGGCACGCAGCCGTTGCCGGCCAGCCAGGAGCCGAGGTAATGGATGCCGACGTTGATGTTCATGCGCAGGCCGGCCTCGGTGATCGGGGTTTCCGGCTGGAAGTCCAGCAGGTCCTTGGCCGACACGCTGACGTCGTCGCGCTGCTTGCCGAACTGGTTGGGCTTGTCGCCCAGCACCGCCACGAATTCCTTCATGGCCGGCTCGACCAGGCCCGGGTGGGCCACCCAGCCGCCGTCGTAGCCGTCGGTGGCGTCGCGCTTCTTGTCGTTGATGATGCCCTGCATGGCCACCGCGTTCTTCTCCGGATCGTTCTTGATCGGGATCAGCGCGCTCATGCCGCCGATCGCGGGCGCGCCGCGCTTGTGGCAGGTCTTGAGCAGCAGCAGCGCATACGCGCGCATGAACGGCGAGGTCATCGTGACCTTGGCGCGGTCGGCCAGGCAGAAGTTCTTGTCGACCTTGAACTTCTTGATGCACGAGAAGATGTAGTCCCAGCGCCCGGCGTTCAGGCCCGCGCTGTGCTCGCGCAGCTCGTACAGGATTTCTTCCATCTCGAACGCGGCCAGGATGGTCTCGATCAGCACGGTGGCCTTGATGGTGCCCTGCGGCAGGCCGATCTCGTTCTGCGCCATGACGAAGACATCGTTCCACAGGCGCGCTTCGAGGTGGCTTTCCATCTTCGGCAGGTAGAAGAACGGGCCGGCGCCGCGGGCGATCTGTTCCTTCGCGTTATGGAACACGAACAGCGCGAAGTCGAAGATGCCGCCGGAGACGCGCTGGCCGTCGATGGTGACGTGCTTTTCGTCGAGGTGCCAGCCGCGCGGGCGCACCTGCAGCGTGGCGATCTTGTCGTTCAGCTTGTAGTGCTTGCCGTTCGAGTCCAGCGTGAGCGTGCGGCGCACGGCGGCCTTGAGGTTGACCTGGCCCTGCAACTGGTTGTGCCAGTTGGGAGTGTTGGAGTCCTCGAAGTCGGTCATGTAGCTGTCGGCGCCCGAGTTGAACGCGTTGATGACCATCTTGGCTTCGACCGGGCCGGTGATTTCCACGCGGCGGCAATGCAGCGCGGGCGGCACCGGCGCGACCTTCCAGTCGCCTTCGCGCACGCTCCTGGTCTGCGGCAGGAAGTCGGGCAGCTCGCCGGCGTCCAGGCGCTTGGTGCGCTCGACGCGCGCGGCCAGCAGTTCCTGGCGGCGCGGCTCGAAGGCGCGGTGCAGCTTGTCCACCAGGGCCAGGGCCGCCGGCGAAAGGATGTCTTCATAGGCCGGCAGGATCTCGCCGGTGATCTTCATGCCCGCAGGCAGCGTGATGGCCATCTGTGTTCTCCTGTGTTCGATGGTTGGTTCGGGTTGCCTGCCGTCAGAGCGCCACGCCGCGGGTGCGGGCGAATTGCAGCAGGTCGTTCATGTCGTGCCCGGTGCCGGCAGGGCTCACGTCGAGCCGCTCGGCCGGATGGCCGGCACGATTGATCCAGAAAGCGGTGAAGCCGTACCAGGCGCCGCCGCATGCGTCCCAGCCGTTGGACGAGACGAACAGGATCTCGGCCGGGGCCACGCCGAAGGCCGCGGGGGCCAGCGCGTAGGCGGCCGGCGCGGTCTTGTACAGGCGCACCGCGTCGACCGACAGCACGTGCTCGAACAGGCCGTGCATGCCGGCGCTCTTGACCGAGATGTCGAGCATCTCCGGGTTGCCGTTGGAGAGGATGCCCAGCGGCAGCCCGGCGGCGCGCAGGCGCTTGAGCGCGCCGAGGTTCTCCGGGAACGCCGACAGGCAGGCGTATTCCTTGAGCAGTTGCGCTTCGGCGGCCGGGCCCAGGTCCAGCTGCAGGCGCTCGGCGGCGTAGCGCAGCGCGTCCACCGTGATCGGCCAGAACGGCTTGTAGTGCGCGCCGTCCGGGCCGGCCAGCGAGCGGATGCGGGTGTAGTCGATCTGGCGCTCGCGCCACAGCAGCGCCAGCGCCTCGCCCTTGCCGGGAAAGAGCTGTTCGGCGCGCGCGGTGACGGAATACACGTCGAACAGCGTGCCGTAGGCATCGAAGACGACTGCGCGGATCTTGTGCATGAGCCTGGGGCTTCCTCGGACGATCGCGTCAGGCCGGCGCGCATCGCTCATCCGTGCCGCGCGGCCTGTACACCAGTGAATGCATGCATTGTAGGTAGGCGCCGCACCGCGGCATAGCCGTTGCGGGTCACTTGATCTTTTACTTTTACACTACTAATCTTCGCTGACGGTAATAAGAATAGGCACCAAATCCACTCCATTGCCCGGCACGCTGCCCGCCGGGCGGCATGAGGCACACACCGGCGAGATTCGTGGATCATTTCAAGCAACTGGAGACCTTCGTCTCGGTCGCCGCGCGCGGCAGCCTGTCCGCCGCCGCCGCCGCCGAGGGCGTGGCGCCCGCCATCATCGGGCGCCGCATCGACGCGCTGGAAGAGCGCCTGGGCGTGAAGCTGCTGCTGCGCACCACGCGCAAGATCAGCCTGACCTTCGAAGGCTCGGCCTTCCTGGAAGACTGCCAGCGCATCCTCAACGACCTGCACAACGCCGAGGCCAGCGTCTCGGCCGGCGGCGTCAAGGCCAGCGGCCACCTGCGCGTGACCGCGCCGGCGGGCTTCGGCCGCAGGCACGTGGCACCGCTGGTGCCGCTGTTCATCGAGTCGCACCCGGACGTGACGCTCACGCTGGACCTGTCGGACCGCGTGGTCGACCTCGTCAACGAGGGCTTCGACTGCGCCATCCGGCTCGGCGACCTGCCCGACTCCAGCCTGGTGTCCATCCGCCTGGCCGAGAACCGCCGCGTGGTGGTGGCCGCCCCCGCCTACCTGGCGCGCGCCGGCGTGCCGGCCGCGCCCGAGGACCTGGCGCGGCACAACTGCCTGGCCTTCGGCGCGAGCGCCAACGTGCAGCGCGGCTGGGCCTTCCAGCAAGGCGGCAAGCCGCTCATGGTCAAGGTGGGCGGCTCGATGGAATGCACCGACGGCGCGGTGCTGCATGCCTGGTGCCTGCAGGGGCACGGGCTGGCGTGGCGCTCCTGGTGGGAGGTCGGGCAGGAGATCGCCAGCGGCCGCCTGGTCACGGTGCTGGACGAATTCCAGGCGCCGCCGATCGGCATCCACGCGGTCTTCCCGCAGCGCAAGCACCTGCCGCTGCGCGTGCGGCTGTTCATCGACCACCTGAAGAACACCTACGGCAACCCGGCCTACTGGCGCCGGGCCGGCGAGGCCCACGCCGCGGAGGAATTTGATATAGGCCAATGACCCATGCGCCACCTCTGCCTACAATGCATCAAGGGCAGGCGCCGTTGGACCTGCTCCTGATGCGGCGCACCGCCCCCTTACTGCCTCGTTGCCCCAAAGGAGTCCAGCATGTTCAAGCACATCCTGCTACCCACCGACGGTTCCGAACTGTCCAAGAAAGCCATCGACGGCGCGCTGGAACTGGCCAAGACGATCAAGGCGCGCGTCACCGCCTATGTGTGCCTGGAGGAATACCCTTACACGCCTTTCAGCGAGATCGTGGTGGAAGCCCCGCAGGCCTTCAAGGACCGCGTCGAGAGCCAGGCGCGGCTGTACCTGAAGGAAGTGGAAAGCGCCGCCGCGGCCGACGGCATCGCCTTCGACTGCGACATGACGACCTTCGCGGTGCCCTACCTCGGCATCATCGACGCGGCCGAGCGCCACGGCTGCGACGTGATCTTCATGGCCTCGCACGGCCGGCGCGGCCTGTCCGGCCTGCTGCTCGGCAGCGAGACGCAGAAGGTGCTCACGCATACCGACATTCCCGTGATCGTGTACCGCTGATCCGCCTTCCTCCGGCGCTGGCTTGTAGCCCACGGCGGCGGAAACAAGGAAAAAAGGCTGGCCGCCCGGTAACGGGCGGCCAGCCTTTCTTGCATGCGCGGAAGACGCCGGCGCGAGGCCGGCGCCGGGTCAGCTGCCCTGCTTGATGCGGTCCTCGATGTGCTTGGCGCGGTCCGCCGAGCCCGGGTGCGACGAGAACATGCTGGACTTGCCGCCGTCGAGCTTGGCCAGCTTCTGGAAGGCCGTGACCAGGCCGCGGGTGTTGGCCTTGTTCTTGGTCAGCACGTCGAACGAGTAGTCGTCGGCGGCGCTTTCCTGCGTCTGCGAGAACTGCGCGTTGATCAGTTGCTCGCCCAGCTCGCCCAGCTGCGAGGACGACAGCGTGGCCACCGCGCCGCTGCCGCTGGCCGCCAGCGCGCCACGCGCGGCCATTGCGGCGTAGGCCACCTGCATCTTGTTCTTGGTGTGGCCCAGCGCCACGTGGCCCAGTTCGTGGCCCACCACGCCGCGCACTTCGTCGTCGGTCATCATGTCCATCAGGCCGCTGTACACGCGCACGCAGCCGTTGGCCATCGCCCAGGCGTTGACGTCCTTGGTCAGGTAGACCTTGGCATTGACGTTGGAGATGTCGGTCGACTGCAGGCCGGCCATGATCTTGGCCAGGCGCTTGCCATAGGCGCTGTTGGCCGCGGCGATCTTGTTGGTCTTGTCGGACTCGGCGCAGGCCTGGTCGGACATCGACTTGACGTCCGCGTCGCCGAGCGAGGCCGCCTTGAACATCGAGGTGCCCGCGCCCACCATGCCGTCGACATTGGTGCCGGCACAGCCGACCACGAGAGCGGAAAGGCCGGCGACGGCCACGAGGGAAAGTGTGTGCTTCATGGAGTTGTCTTGTTGGATGCGCACCGGCCGGAAACTGCGCCGGCAACACGGATGGATGACGCGAATGAACGACCCGGAGGCATGGCCCGAAGGCCCGCCCCCAAGGGACGGCGCCGGTGGCTCGCCGGCGCTTCCCTGCGTGCTCTTCCGGACACGCAGCGGCATCATATCGCCGAAATCATCGAAAGTGAATTGGAAACGTCTGAATCGACAACGACACAATTTTTAATATTTTTCGGATATTTCGCATCGACCCACGCGATCTTTCCTAGCCCCTGATCCACATCCCCGCGCCGGAAAACAAAAAGCCGCGCCGTCCCTCCGAGAGAGGCACGGCGCGGCGCCTAATTGAAGGACGCGATGGTCGCACGTCCTTCAAGGTGAGCAGGTATCGTTCTGGTTATCCTGCCATGCTGCAACTCCGGGGCCGGGGCCCCGGGAAACTCAGGCCACCTTCTTGTCGAAGAACTGCTCGTCCTCGGTCGAGCCCTTGAGCGCGGTGGTCGACGACTGGCCGCCTTCGATGGTCTGGGTCACGGCGTCGAAGTAGCCGGTGCCGACTTCGCGCTGGTGCTTGACGGCGGTGAAGCCCTTCTCGGCCGCGGCAAACTCGTTTTCCTGCAGTTCGACGAAGGCGCTCATCTGGTTGCGGGCATAGCCGTAGGCCAGGTTGAACATCGAGTAGTTCAGCGAGTGGAAGCCGGCCAGCGTGATGAACTGGAACTTGTAGCCCATCGCGCCGAGTTCCTTCTGGAACTTGGAGATGGTGGCGTCGTCGAGGTTCTTCTTCCAGTTGAACGACGGCGAGCAGTTGTAGGCCAGCAGCTTGCCCGGGAACTTGGCGTGCACGGCTTCGGCAAACTTCCTGGCGAATTCCAGGTCCGGCTTGCCGGTTTCGCACCACACCAGGTCGGCCACTTCGGCATAGGCCAGCGCGCGCGAGATCGACTGCTCCAGGCCGTTGCGCACGCGGTAGAAACCTTCCACGGTGCGCTCGCCGGTGCAGAACGGCTTGTCGTTGTCGTCGACGTCCGAGGTCAGCAGATCGGCCGCTTCGGCGTCGGTGCGGGCGATCACCAGGGTCGGCACGCCGGAGACGTCGGCGGCCAGGCGCGCGGCGGTCAGCTTGGCGACGGCTTCGCGCGTCGGCACCAGCACCTTGCCGCCCATGTGGCCGCACTTCTTGACCGAGGCAAGCTGGTCTTCGAAGTGCACGCCGGCCGCGCCCGCTTCGATCATCGACTTCATCAGCTCGAAGGCGTTCAGCACGCCGCCGAAGCCGGCTTCCGCGTCAGCCACGATCGGCGCGAAGTAGTCGGTGTCGCCCTTGCCTTCGCTCCACTGGATCTGGTCGGCGCGCTGGAAGGTGTTGTTGATGCGCTTGACCACCTGCGGCACCGAGTTGGCCGGGTACAGCGACTGGTCGGGGTACATTTCGCCGGCCAGGTTGGCGTCGCCGGCGACCTGCCAGCCCGACAGGTAGATGGCCTTGAGGCCGGCCTTGACCTGCTGCATGGCCTGGTTGCCGGTCAGCGCGCCCAGCGTGTTGACGAACGGCTCGGTGTTCAGCAGGTGCCACAGCTTCTCGGCGCCGCGGCGGGCCAGGGTGTGCTCGACCTGCACGGAGCCGCGCAGGCGCACCACGTCGGCGGCGCTGTAGTTGCGCTTCACGCCCTTCCAGCGCGGGTTGGTTTCCCATTCCTTCTGCAGCTTCTGGATTTCTTGTTCGCGGGACATTGCACTCTCCTAGTGATTGAGACGGGTATGGCGTAAGAAAACTTGCGACAGGCCTGCCGGGCACCGATACCTGGCAGCCAACCGGGACGCCGCGGGGATGCTTGCGGAGGCCGTTTCCTGCTGCCTCGCCACCCCCGTTTTTCGCGTCTCAGGTCATGTGTCTTATATAAGAGTGTAGGGAAACGTCCCGCGTCGCAACAGGTCGGAATGCAGTCCTTGCTAAGTTTTTTTATTAAATAAAATCAGTATCTTATAAATGTAATTTCACGATACGGCACGACATCTCCCATCATGAGAAACGACCGTTGTGCTACGCAGCCACATTTTTTGTGGCTCAAAACGACATTCCGCATTGTGAAAAAGTGGAAGATGGCATGCGGGGCGATCACGCCGCCGCCGCACCGGCGCCCTGCCCGTCCGGCATGCGCGCGCGCTGCAGCGCCTGCGCCTCGGGAGCGCCGTCGACATGCCGGGCCAGCTCCAGGATCATGGCGGCCATGCCGGCCGGGTCGGCCAGCGGCAGCCAGTGCCGCGCCGCCACCTCGCGGCGCCACCACCGTCCCACCCAGCGCGACAGGTCCGCCGACAGCGCCGGGCTGACGTAGCGGTCGCGCAGCGGCACGATCACCTGCACCGGCGCGTGCGCATGGCGCTCGCCCGGCGCGAGCAGCCGGCGCAGCATGTTGGCGCGGTACAGCGCCAGGCCGTGGCAGCCGTCGGCCACCTGCGTGGGGCTGGGCCGCGCCGCCACGCCCTCCGACAGCTTCAGGTAGCGCGGCCACGCGCGGCCCATCCACAGCCGCCAGCTCAGCTCCGGCAGCCACGGCAGGTGGAATACATAGATGTACCAGGACGAGAGCGCCTGCCGCAGCGAGCGCGCCAGCGCCGCGCGCGAGAGCCGGCGGTTGCCGCGCATCCAGTGGCCGGCATGGTCGAGGCAGGGGCCGGAGCATGAGGTAAACGAGGCGATGCGCCCGCGCAGGCGCGGCTCGGTGGCGAACTCCCAGCACTGGATCGAGCCCCAGTCGTGCCCGACCAGATGCACCGGCGCGCCGGGCGACACCGCATCGATCACCGCGCCGAAGTCCTCCGCCAGCCGCTCCAGCCGGTAGGCGGCCACGCCCGCGGGCGCCGACGACGCGCCCGCGCCGCGCACGTCGTAGGCAACCACGTGGTAGTCATCGGCCAGCAGCGGCGCCACGCCGTGCCAGACCGCGCTGTTGTCGGGATAGCCGTGCACCAGCACGATGGCGCGGCGCGACGGGTCGCCCCAGGTCTGGACGGCGAGGCGGACATCGCCGGACCGGACGGATAGCCGGGCGGGCGCGGCCTCGGAGGGAAGCGGGGAAGAAAGCATGCGCGGACCATGACATCGGGTGATGGAATGGTTGCCGATGCTACGCCAGCCGCGCGGGCGCGGCGAGCACCGGCCATGCCGTTTGAAACGGCGGCGCGCTCAGGCCTGGCGCAGGCCGGCCTCGCGCGCGCGGCGGTACGCCACCCAGTCTCCCGACGCGATGCGCGGCAGCCCGGCCACGGCGGACTCGGCCACCGGATACAGCAGGCAGACGACCGGCCCGCCGGCGGCGGACACCGCGCGCTCCTCGCGCACGAACAGCGAGGCCTGGCCCGGGTAGACCTCCTCGATCTCGTCGAGCACCGGCACCAGCGCGGCGTCCACTTCATAGAGGTCGCCGGCCACGCCGGGCGCGTCGGCGTCCGGCACCAGCCCGGGATAGCTGCCGAAGTCATAGAGCCGGCCCGGCACGGTGGCGCTGCCCAGCAGGCGCGGCGCCGCGATGCCGTGCCGGCGCGCGGCGGCGTTGAGGTCGTTGACCTCGCCGGCGCGCAGCGTGCCGTAGACAAAGACCACCGGCATGCTCAGCCCTCCAGCTTGCCGTCCGCCACCAGCACGCCGTCGGCGTCGGCATAGATCCAGTTGCCGGGGCGCACCACCGCGCCGGGCATCTGCACCGTCACCTCGCGCTCGCCGATGTTGCGCTTCTGGCTTTTCTGCGGATGCAGCGCCAGCGCGCGCACGCCGATGTCGCATGCGTCCAGCTCCGCGCTGTCGCGCACGCAGCCGTTGACGACGATGCCGGCCCAGCCGTTCTTCTCGGCCAGCACGCCGAGCTTGCCGCCCACCAGCGCGCAGCGCAGCGAGCCGCCGCCGTCGACCACCAGCACGCGGCCGTTGCCGGGCGACTCCACCGCCTCGCGCACCAGCGAGTTGTCCTCGAACACCTTGAGCGTGGCGGCCGGGCCGGCGAAGACCGCGCGCTTGCCGAAATGGCGGAACCCCGGCGTCAGCACGCGCAGCGTGCCGTCGGCCAGGCGGTCTTCGTTGTCATCGCACAGATCGGTGGTTGCAAAGTTCATGGGCGGCTCCTGATTCGTGAGAGTGGAAAAAGCATCGGGTATCGGGCCGCATCATAGAGGAAAACCGCCCGCGGCAGGCATGCCCCCGGGCACTACATCTGCTTGAACAGGTAGGCGTACTGGCGCGCCACCGCCAGGGTCTCGGAGCGGTTGCGCAGTTTCAGCGCGAGCCGCCCGAGCGACTGGTTCACGGCGCTGGCCACGCAGTCGATGTTGACCACGGTGCCGCGATGGATCTGCCAGAAGCGCTCGGGATCGAGCTGCTGCGAGAGTTCGCGCAGGCTGGTGCGGATCAGCGCCTCGCCGCCGGTGGAGACCACGTTGACGTACTTGTCGGTGGCTTCGAGGTAGATCACCTCGTCGACCGGGATGATGCGGATCTCCTGCCCCACCAGCGCCTTGATGAAACGCAGGTAGCCGTGCTGCGCCGGCCCCGCAGCCGGCGGCTGCGCGCCGCCGCCGGGCTCCAGCGTCTCCAGCCGCGCCAGCAGCTGCGCCAGGCGCGCGGCGTCCAGCGCCGCCCCGCCCGCGCCGGCTTCCTCGCTGGCCTGGGCATGCTCGGCCAGCCGCCCCTTGAGACGCTGCACGGTGGCTTCGAGCCTATCCGGCTGCACCGGCTTGAGCACGTAGTCGACGGCCTCGCGCTCGAAGGCCTCGAGCGCGAACTGGTCGTAGGCGGTGACGAACACCACCAGCGGCGGCCGATCGAACGCCATCAGCTCGCGCGCCACATCCATGCCGCTCATGCCCGGCATGCGGATGTCGAGAAAGGCCACCTGCGGCCCGTGCTGGCGCGCCGCCTCCAGCGCGGACACGCCATCGTGCACCACGGAGACGATGCGCGCCTCGGGCCAGAGGCCGCTCAGTTCGGCATGCAGCGCGCGCGCGAGCAGCGGCTCGTCGTCGGCGATCAACAAGGTCGGGGACATGGCAACGGTAATGGACTGTCGGAAAACGGGACGGCGCCGGCGGTGCCCGGCGCGTCAGGAATGCGAGGCCGGGGCGGCCCCCCGCACGGCGGCACGCGCCACCGGGGCCAGCCCGGCGCCGATGCCGCCGGCCGGCGCCTGCGACTGTGCCGGCGTGGGCACGGCGGCGGCCGGCGCGCGCATCACCGGCAGCGTCAGGCGCACGATCACGCCGCGCGGCGCGTTCTCCTCCATCTGCATGCCGGCCGCCGCGCCGAAGATGCGCGCCAGGCGCTCGCGCACGTGGGTCAGCCCCAGGCCCGAGCCCTTGGTCACGGCGTGGCCGAAGCCCACGCCGGTGTCGGCGATCACCACCTGCACCGCGCCGGCGCCGAGCGCGCGCGCGGACAGCGCGATGCTGCCGCCATGCATGCACGGCTCGATGCCGTGGCTGACCGCGTTTTCCACCAGCGGCTGGATCAGCATCGGCGGGATCTCCACTTCCGCCAGCTCCGGCGGCAGGTCGATGCTGTAGTTCAGGCGCGTGCCGAAGCGCAGGCCCTGGATGTCGAGATAGCTGCGCAGCAGCTCGAACTCCTGGCGCAGCGTGCACTGCTCGGCGCGCGTGTGCGCCAGCGACATCCGCAGGAAGCCGATCAGCCGCTGCAGCAGGCGCCGCGCGGCCTTCTGGTCGGTGGCGATCAGGCAATCCAGGTTGGCCAGCGAGTTGAACAGGAAATGCGGCTCGATCTGCGCCTGCAGCGCCATCAGCTGCGCGCGCACCAGCTGCTTCTCGGCCTCCTCGCGCTGCAGCGCGTCCAGCGCGGCCTGCCGCTCCAGGTGCGCCAGCTTCTCGCGCGACCAGTAGAAATAGATCATGCTGGCCGCCGCCAGCATGCCCACCACCAGGCACATGCGCAGCATGTCGCTGGCTTCCTGGAAGGACTTGGCCGGCTCGCCCAGCACGATGCGCGTGGCCCAGCTGCCCAGCAGCACCCCGAGCGGCACGGCGACCGCGGCCAGGCAGATGAACGGCCAGCGCGTGGGGCGCTCGTTCCACCAGATCAACACGCGGGCGACGTCGATCAGCAGCCAGATCGACAGGCCGATCAGGTGGCTGTAGACGAAGTTGTGCAACAGCGAGCCGCCGGTGCGGAAGCCATAGTTCAGGCTCACGGCGATCACGGTGTTCATGCACAGCACGAACACGAGGTCGCGCCCGAGGATGGAAACGCGCGAAGGCATGGCGGCCGGACAGCGGCCCAGCGATTTCATGAGGACGGAAGCTCCATACGAGGCTCGGGTGCCGGCCAGGCCGGCGAAATCAGCAGGATCGGTGACATCGGTAAGAACAGAAGCCGCGCCGGCCTGCGCGGGTGCCGCGGGCGGGCCGGCGAAAACCTATTGTAAGGGAGGCTCATCGCCATGCGCCGCCGACGGCCGGCCTCCGTGCATGCCCACCCACCCCGGCACGCAGGCACGCGCTGCGCAGCCATGCAGGGCGGGCGCTCACGGCCGCGGCTCCCGCCGCGCGGCGCGGCGCGGCACCAGCCGGCGCGCCAGCAGCCCGGCGCCGAGCGCGACCAGGATCAGCGGCCAGCCGTCGCGAACGGCGCGCACGGGCAGCATGCCGGCGTTGCGCGCCAGGAACAGCGCGCCCAGCGCGATCAGGATGATGGGGAGCAGCAGCCCCCTGCCGCCACGGCCTCGTGTCATGTTGCGCTCGCCTCGTTCGTCTTTCCGCGGTCGTGTCGCCGCATGGTGCTGCGCCAGAGTGATCCGCCACGTACTGCACGAACTGTACGCCTGCCGCGTGCATGGCGGAAGTGGCGTGCGACGAATGGAGGATCGGGAGCGCGAAGCGCGAGGATGCGGCGCGAGCGGCACCGCCGGATACGGCGCCGCCGCCAGTGACGGCGGCGGCGCAACAGCCCGGAGAACGTGCGCGCCGTGGCCGGCGCCGGCGCTCAGGCCTCGACCGCGGGGCCGCCGGCCGGCTCGGACAGCGCGTTGCTGACCGTGTCGCGCGACAGGTGCGGCGCGAACATGTTGATGAAGGCGTGCGCGTAGCCGCGCAGGTAGGCGCCGCGGCGCACGGCCACGCTGGTGGTGTTGGGCTCGAACAGGTGGTCGGCCGAGATCCGCACCAGGCCGGCATCCTTGCGCTCGTCGTAGGCCATCGAGGCGATGATGCCCACGCCCAGGTCCAGCTCGGCGTAGGTCTTGATCACGTCGGCGTCCATCGCGGTCAGCACGATCTCCGGCTGCAGGCCGGCGGCGGCGAACGCGCCGTCGATCTTGCGGCGGCCGGTGAAGCCGGCGTCGTAGGTGATGATCGGGAAGCCGGCGATGTCTTCCAGCGTCGGCTCGGGCACATGCGTGAGCGGATGCCCGGGCGACACCACCAGCACGTGCTGCCAGCTATAGGCCTCGAACGAGGTCAGGCCGGCCTCGCTGGCCACCGCCTCGGTGGCGATGCCGATGTCCGCCTGCCCGGTCAGCAGCAGCTCCACGATATGCGCCGGCGAGGCTTCCTGCAGCGCCAGCGTCACGTGCGGATAGGCGCGGCGGAAACTCTGCACCACCTTGGGCAGCGCGTAGCGCGCCTGGGTGTGGGTGGTCGCCACGGTCAGCCGGCCGGTGTGGCGCCCGGCGAACTCGTCGCCGGCCTGGCGCAGGTTCTCGGCCTCGAGCAGCAGCCGCTCCACGATCCGCACGATCTCGCGGCCGGGCTCGGTCAGGCCGGTCAGGCGCTTGCCGTAGCGCTCGAAGATTTCCACCCCGAGCTCTTCCTCGAGCTCGCGGATCTGGCGCGACACGCCGGGCTGCGAGGTATAGAGCGCGTTGGCGACCTCGGTCAGGTTGAACTGGCGGCGTACCGCCTCGCGGATCGAACGCAGTTGCTGGAAGTTCATTGTGCGGCTCCTGCGGGCGCGGGCTTGGCCGGCGCGCGGGTTGACGATTCGGATTGGACAAAGACGCGCAGCTGGCGCGGCCGCACCGCGAGCAGCTCGCCTTCGCGGAAGCCCTGGTGGCGGAAGCGCTCGAGCGGCAGGGCCACCTCGATCACTTCCTGGTTGTCCTCGCGCTCGAGCTCGAGCTGGGCCACCGGGCCGAGCGTGAGCGCGCGGCGCAGGGTCACGGCGATGCCCTCGGCGCCCGGCGCGTAGCGCTCCAGGTCGAGGTCGTGCGGGCGCACGTAGGCGACCGCGTCGCCGGCGGTCTCGTGGCCGCTGCCGACCACCGGCAGGATCGCCTCGCCGGTGTGCAGCAGGCCGCCGCGCTCGCCCACTTCCAGGCGGCCGTGGAACAGGTTGACGTTGCCGAGGAAGCCGAACACGAACGGCGTGGCCGGGTGGTTGTAGACCGCCTCCGGCGTGCCGGCCTGCTCCACGTGGCCGCGGTTCATCAGCACCACCTGGTCGGCCACCTCGAGCGCCTCTTCCTGGTCGTGGGTGACGAACACGCTGGTCACGTGCAGCTCGTCGTGCAGGCGGCGCAGCCAGCGGCGCAGTTCCTTGCGCACCTTGGCGTCGAGCGCGCCGAACGGCTCGTCGAGCAGCAGCACGCGCGGCTCCACCGCCAGCGCGCGGGCCAGCGCGATGCGCTGGCGCTGGCCGCCGGACAACTGCGGCGGATAGCGGTCGGCCAGCCAGTCGAGCTGCACCAGCTCCAGCAACGAGCGCACCTTCTCGCGGATCTGCGCCTCGGCCGGGCGCTCGCCGCGCGGCTTCACGCGCAGGCCGAAGGCCACGTTCTCGAACACCGTCATGTGCTTGAACAGCGCGTAGTGCTGGAACACGAAGCCCACCTGGCGCTGGCGCACGTGCTGGTTGGAGGCATCGCGGCCTTCCAGCAGGACCTGGCCCGCGTCGGCGCGCTCCAGCCCGGCGATGATGCGCAGCAGGGTGGTCTTGCCGCAGCCCGAGGGCCCCAGCAGCGCCGTCAGCTGGCCTTCGTCGAAATCGAGCGAGACGTCGTCGAGCGCGACGAAATTGCCGAAGCGCTTCTGCACATTCCTGACCTGGATGCTCATGATGCCTGTCCTTGCAAATTGCCCGCGCCCGGGTTCTCCGGCGCGATATTCTCGTCTTCGGCGTGCTCGCGGCGCGCCCGGTATTCCACCAGCGTCTTGATGCCGAGCGTGACCAGGGCCAGCAGCGTCAGCAGCGAGGCCACCGCGAAGGCCGCCGCGAAGTTGTATTCGTTGTAGAGGATCTCCACGTGCAGCGGCATGGTGTTGGTCAGCCCGCGGATGTGGCCCGACACCACCGACACCGCGCCGAACTCGCCCATCGCCCGCGCGTTGCACAGGATCACGCCGTACAGCAGGCCCCAGCGGATGTTGGGCAGCGTGATGCGCCGGAAGGTCTGCCAGCCGGACGCGCCCAGCACGATGGCGGCCTCTTCCTCCTCGCTGCCCTGCGCCTGCATCAGCGGGATCAGCTCGCGCGCGACGAACGGGAAGGTCACGAAGATGGTGGCCAGCACGATGCCCGGCACCGCGAACATGATCTTGATGTCGTGCGCTTCCAGCCACGGTCCGAGCCAGCCCTGCGCGCCGAACAGCAGCACGTAGACCAGCCCCGAGATCACCGGCGAGACCGAGAACGGCAGGTCGATCAGCGTGGTCAGCAGGTTCTTGCCGCGGAACTCGAACTTGGCGATGGCCCATGCCGCCGACACGCCGAACACCACGTTGAGCGGCACCGCGATGGCGGCCACCAGCAGCGTGAGCTGGATCGCGGCCACCGCGTCGGGCTCGACCAGCGAATCGAAATAGGTCTGCACGCCCTTGCGCAGCGCCTCGTAGAACACCGAGGCCAGCGGGATGAACAGGAACAGCGCGAGGAACAGGACCGCGACCGTGATCAGCGTGTAGCGCACCCACGGCGCCTCCGCGGTAGCGTCCGCGAAATGCGCGGCGGGCTGGGCGCGGCCGCCCAGGCCCTTGGTGACGATGCCGGCCATCTCAGCTCTCCTGTTCCTGCGCCGCGGCGGCGCGCCCGGCCGTGTGGTGGCGGCGCGTCCATGCCTGCAGCACGTTGATGAGCAGCAGCAGCGCGAACGAGATCACCAGCATCACCACCGCCACCGCGGTAGCGCCCGCGTAGTCGTATTGCTCCAGCTTCGAATAGATCATCAGCGGCGCGATCTCGGAGACCATCGGCATGTTGCCGGAGATGAACACCACCGAGCCGTACTCGCCGGTGGCGCGCGCGAACGACAGCGCGAAGCCGGTCAGCAGCGCCGGCAGGATGGTCGGCAGGATCACGCGCGCGAAGGTCTGCAGGCGCGTGGCGCCGAGGCTGGCGGCGGCCTCTTCCAGCTCCTGCTCCGCGTCCTCCAGCACCGGCTGCACCGTGCGCACCACGAACGGCAGCCCGATGAAGGTCAGCGCCACCACCACGCCCAGCGGGGTGAACGCCACCTTGATGCCGAGCGGCTCCAGGTAGCGGCCGATCCAGCCGTTGCCGGCATACAGCGCGGTCAGCGCGATACCGGCCACCGCGGTCGGCAGCGCGAACGGCAGGTCCACCAGCGCGTCGATCAGGCGCTTGCCCGGAAAGCGGTAGCGCACCAGCACCCACGCCACCACGAGGCCGAACACGGTATTGACGATGGCGGCGATCAGCGAGGCGCCGAAGCTCAGCTCCAGCGAGGCCACCACGCGCGGTGCCGTCACCGCGCCCCAGAACGCTTCCCAGCTCATGGTGAAGGTCTTGAGGAAGGTGGCCGACAGCGGGATCAGGACGATCAGCGTCAGGTAGAACAGCGTGAAGCCCAGCGACAGGCCGAAGCCGGGCAGCACCGTGAAATGCCGCCGGCTGGTCTTGCCGGGCAGGCGTCCGTGCGCCTGCGGGGCATCCGGCCGGGCCGGGGGCGGGTTGTCCGCCAGGGAAATCGAGGGAGGCATATCGTCTCGTGAGCGCCGTCTGTATCCGCCCGCGCCCTGCCCGTCACGCGCGCACCGGCTGCGCGCGCCTGGCAGGCGCACTGGGCGGCCGGGCTTGCAGGGGGGCGGAACGGGAAACCGCTGGCGGCTTCTTTATGACGCCGGCGCATAACGCACCGGCCTACGAGACAAATTCTGCAGATACGTCCTTATAAACAGAACGAATATTTGCGTATTTTCTTAGACGTTTTAGATATAAGGGATGGTCGAGGACACTTCCACCTCGGCATCCCACGGCCCGGCGCGGTCTCCAGCCAGGCCGGCGCTGCCTTGCGCCTCGATGCGCTGGATCAGGGTATCGAGCAGGGCCAGCCCCGCCGGCCACTGGCCCAGGCCGGAATCGGCATTGATGTGACCCAGCGTGCCCGCGTCGTGCAGCTCGCTGCCCCACAGCGTGCCCCAGCTGAACGCGGTGCGCTGCTGCATCCAGGGATCGTTGCGGCTGGCCACGAGGATGGTCGGGAACGGCAGCCGGTGCGCCGGCAGCAGGCCGGCCACGCCGAACTTGTCCGGATCGGCCGGCGCCACCAGCAAGGCGCCGGCGATGCCCTCGGCGTCGAGCGCGGCCTGGCGCAGCGTGGCCAGGCAGCCGAAACTGTGCGCCACCAGGATGGCCCCGCGCGACGCCACGCGCTGGGCGCGCATGATGCTCTCCGAGACGCGCTCGGCCCACAGCGGCAGGCTCGGGCGCGACCAGTCGTGCTGCTCCACGCGCTGCCAGTCGGGAAAGCGCTGCTCCCAGCGGCTCTGCCAGTGGCCCGGGCCGCTGCCGTGCAGGCCGGGCACGGTGAGGATCTGCAGGCCCTTCGGCACTTTCAGCCGCACCTCGGCCGCCGGCGCGGCGGCCATCCCCTTGCTTTGCGTCATATCGGCTCCTTGCTGTACTCCAGCGGCGCGCCGCCCGGCCCGGAGCGCGCCTGCCCGCCGGCATCGCCGGCGCCGGGCGCCTCCGTGTCCGGCCGCGTCTCGCGCAGCCGGCGTGCGCTTACCGCCTCTCCGGTAAACACGCCCTGCCCTAGCACGATGCCCGCCGCCTGCAGCCGCTCGGCATGCTCGGCGTTCTGCAGCCGGCGCCCGATCAGGGTCACGCCGGCGCTGTCGGCGCTGGCCTGCAGCCCGGCGAGCTGGCGGTCGGTCCAGTTGCGGCGCATGTCGAGCTTGAGCCAATTGGGCAACGCGTGCGCCATCAGCGCGCCGGCCTCGGCCGGGTCGGACGCCTGCAGGCTCACGGCGAAGCCGTTGCGCCGGTAGTTGCCGACCACGTGGAGCAGCAGCGGCAGGTCGTCGTTGGCGCTGGCCGGCACCTGGATCACGAAGCGGTCGAGCGGCAGGCCGAGCGACTGCAGCGCGCGCCGGAACGCCGCGCCGTGGTCGTCCGCGACCGCGGCCAGCAGCCGGTTGTGCACGTTGAGCACCAGCTTGCGGTCGCCGTCCGCGGCGAAATAGTTGATCGCGTGCACCAGCCGCGAGAGCCGGTCGAGCGACACCAGCGAGGCGTCGTCGGCCGCCATCGCGAACAGCTTCCACGCCGCCAGCCCCACGCCGTCGCCGGCATAGGTGCGCAGCGTGCCTTCGTGCGCCACCACGTCGCGGCTCGACAGGGTGATGAGCGGCTCGAAGGCGCTGGTCAGCGAACAATTGTAGAACTGGCCCTGCACCTGGCCGTGCTCGTCCCGCCATAGCTGGCGGTCGCTGCCGGGTTGCCGCGGCAGTCCGTCCAGGTAATGCGTGAGGGCTGCCAGCCCCACGCCTGCTTCATCCGCGCTTGCCATGACGAATTCCTTTTGCGCCTGCTGCCCGAGGCGGGGCCTCAGAGCTTGGCCAGCGAAACCTCGGTGGCCTTGACCAGGGCAACCACTTCGCTGCCGATGGTGAGGCCGAGATCCTTGACCGAGCGGGTGGTGATGACCGAGGTGACGATGCCGGCCGGCGTCTCGACGTCGACTTCCGAGACCACCGGGCCTTCGATGATGGCGGCGACCTTGCCGCGGAACTGGTTGCGAACGTTGATGGCTTGAATGCTCATGATAGAAGCTCCGTTGTACGAGTGAAAATGAAGAATGCGTAAAAGATGGCGCTGAGTGGCGCCCGCGGCGCGCCCGGCACGGACGCGGGATGTGCGCCGTGCCACCTGTGCCGCCTGCCGCTTCTGCCGCTTCTGCCGTTCCTGCTGCCGCTGCTGCCGCTGTTGTCCCTGCTGTCTCTGTTGTCCCTGCCCTGCCTCCCGCCGGGCGCTAGATCGCCCAGCGCACCGAATCCACGGTCCGCCCGGCCAGCCAGTCGGCCTGGCCGTCCTCACGCGGCGCCGGCTCCTCGCCGGCGCGCTGCATGACCCGGCGCAGCACCGCGTCCTCGAGCTGCGCGAAAGCCGCCGAGCCGCGCTGGCGCGGCCGCGGCAGCGCCACGCGCTGGTCCAGCGCGATGCGCCCGTCCTCGATCAGCACCACGCGGTCGGCCAGCGCCACCGCTTCCGAGACATCGTGCGTGACCAGCAGCGCGGTGAAGCCCAGGCGCTGCCACAGTCCTTCGATCAGGCCCTGCATCTCGATGCGCGTGAGCGCGTCGAGCGCGCCCAGCGGCTCGTCGAGCAGCAGCAGGCGCGGATGGTGGACCAGCGCGCGCGCCAGCGCCACGCGCTGGCGCTGGCCGCCCGACAGGCGCGCCGGCCATTCGTCGGCGCGCTCGGCCAGGCCGACCTGCGCCAGCACGCGGGCCGCGTCGGCGCGGCGCGCACGCGGCAAACCCAGCGCCACGTTGTCCAGCACCTTCTTCCAGGGCAGCAGGCGCGCGTCCTGGAACATCACCCGCACTGCCTCGCGCTGCGCGCGGCCCGGCGCGTCGTCGAGCGCCACGGTGCCGCCGTCGCTGTCTTCCAGGCCCGCCACCAGCCGCAGCAAGGTGCTCTTGCCGCAGCCGCTGCGGCCCACGATGGCGAGGAACTCGCCGGGCGCGGCCTGCAGGTCGATGCCGTGCAGCACCTCGCGCCCGCCGTACTGCTTGACCACCTGCTGCACGCGCAGCGCCAGGCCGGGGACGACCTCGCTGGCGGGAACCTCGGCCAGTGCCGCGTGTTCGATCGGATTGCTCTGCATGTCGTGTTCTCCTTGGCGCGCGCTCAATGCGCCTGGTAGCCGGGATGCCAGCGCAGCCAGAACCGCTCCAGCCCGCGCGACAGCAGGTCGGCCAGCTTGCCCAGCAGCGCGTAGAGCAGGATGCCCACCAGCACCACGTCGGTCTGCAGGAACTCGCGCGCGTTCATGGTCATGTAGCCGATGCCCGATTGCGCCGAGATGGTTTCCGCCACGATCAGGATCACCCACATCAGGCCGAGCGAGAAACGCACGCCCACCAGGATGCTGGGCAAGGCGCCCGGCAGGATCACCTCGCGGTACAGCCGCCAGCCGGACAGGCCGTAGCTGCGCGCCATCTCGATCAGGCCCGGGTCCACCGCGCGGATGCCGTGGTAGGTGTTGAGGTAGATCGGGAAAAACACGCCCAGCGAGACCAGGAACAGCTTGGCGGTCTCGTCGATGCCGAACCACAGGATCACCAGCGGGATCAGCGCCAGCGTGGGAATGTTGCGGATCATCTGCAGCGTGCTGTCGAGCAGCGTCGCGGCCGGGCGGAAGGTGCCGGTCAGCAGCCCCAGCACGAGCCCGAAGCCGCCGCCGATGGCGAAGCCGGCCGCCGCGCGCCAGCTGCTGACCCATACGTGGCGCCACAGTTCGCCGGTCACGGCCAGGCCCCACGCGGCTTTCACCACGTCGAGCGGCGCCGGCAGGATGCGGCTGGACAGCCAGCCGGCCTGCGCGGCCAGCTGCCAGCCCAGCACCAGCAGCACCGGGACCGCCCACGGCGCGGCGGCGGCCGCGGCCTGATGCAGCCACGCGATGCGGCGCGGCGGGAGTGTCGAGGGGGCGCTCATGGCGTGTCTCCTCAGCTCTGCGACGCGCGCGGCACGATGCCGGTCGCCATCACTTCGCCGAACGGGCCGGACAGCACCTTGCCCGGCAGCTTGTCCTGCACCGAGCGCGGCAGCAGCGGGAACACCAGCTCGGCGAAGCGGTAGGCTTCCTCGAGGTGCGGGTAGCCGGACAGCACGAAGGTGTCGATGCCCAGCTCGGCGTATTCCTGCATGCGCGCGGCCACGGTCCGCGCGTCGCCCACCAGCGCGGTGCCGGCGCCGCCGCGCACCAGGCCGACGCCGGCCCACAGGTTGGGGCTGATCTCCAGCTCCGCGCGCGAGCGCTTGCCGCCGCCGGCGTGCAGCGCGGCCATGCGGCGCTGGCCCTCGGAATCCATCTTGGCGAACACCGCCTGCGCGCGCGCCACGGTCTCGTCGTCGAGGTGGCTGATCAGCTGGTCGGCCGCGGCCCAGGCCTCGGCGTCGGTCTCGCGCACGATCACGTGCAGGCGGATGCCGAAGCGCACGGTGCGCCCGTGGCGCGCGGCGCGCGCGCGCACGTCGGCCAGCTTCTTCGCCACGTCCTGCAGCGGCTCGCCCCAGGTCAGGTAGGTTTCGACCTGCTCGGCGGCCAGCTCGTGCGCGGCTTCCGACGAGCCGCCGAAATACACCGGCGGATGCGGCCGCTGCAGCGGCGGGTACAGGACCTTGGCGCCCTTGACCTTGAGATGCTTGCCGTCGAAGTCCACCGCGGCGCCTTCGTGGCTGGCGGCCAGCACGTCGCGCCACACGCGGATGAACTCGGCCGAGGCTTCATAGCGCTCGGCATGGTCGAGGAACAGGCCATCACCTTCGAGCTCCGACACGTCGCCGCCGGTCACGAGGTTGACCAGCAGCCGCCCGCCGGACAGGCGGTCGAACGTGGCCGCCATGCGCGCGGCCAGCGTGGGCGCCATCAGACCCGGGCGCACCGCCACCAGGAAGCGCAGCCGGCGCGTGACCGCGGCCAGCATCGAGGCGGCCACCCACGGATCTTCGCAGGAGCGGCCGGTGGGAATCAGCACGCCTTCGTAGCCGAGGTTGTCGGCGGCGGTGGCGATCTGCTTCAGGTAATCGAAATTGACTTCGCGCGCCCCATCCGAGGTGCCGAGATAGCGGCTGTCGCCGTGCGTGGGGATGAACCAGAAAACCTGCATGTCTTCACCTGTTGAGCTTGTCGGGGGCTATGGGATCAGGGCCGTTCTGGGCGACAGCCTCGTGGAATCGTGCGCGGCCGGCGCGCCGCTCAGCGCTGCGCCTGCCAGGCGGCGTCGGCCACCTTGACCGGCTTGGGAATCAGCTTGAGCGTGTAGAACACGTCGGCGATGCGCTGCTGCTCGCCCAGCACGGCCGGCGTCACGGCCTTGGCGCCGTAGGAAAAGCGCGACACCGCCAGCGTCACCACGGCCGGGTCGAGGCCCAGTTGCGGGACCAGCACGGTCACGGCTTCCTTGGGGTTCTTCTCGGCCCAGGTGCCCAGCGTGGCGAGCTCGTCCAGGATCAGGTTGACCACGTCGGGCCGGGCCTGCGCGTAAGGGCGCGAGGCCAGGTAGAACTGGTGGTTGCTGACCACGTTCTTGCCGTTGGCGCCGCGGCCGTCGGCCAGCACGCGCGCGTCGAGCTGCTTCTCGGCGGCGGCCAGGAACGGGTCCCAGATCGCCCAGGCGTCCACCGCGCCGCGCTCGAAGGCCGCGCGCGCGTCGGCCGGGGCCAGGTAGACCGGCTGGATCTCGCTGTAGGGCACGCCGGCCTTTTCCAGCAGGCGCACCAGCAGGTAATGCACGTTCGAGCCCTTGTTCAGCGCCACGCGCTTGCCGCGCAGGTCCGCCACCGACTTGAGCGCCGAACCCTTGGGCACCACGATGGCTTCGGCCGCCGGCGCGGGCGGCTCGTTGCCGATGTAGGCCAGTTGCGCGCCGGCGGCCTGCGCGAAGATCGGCGGGGCTTCGCCCACGGTGCCGAAATCGATGGCGCCCACGTTCAGGCCTTCGAGCAGTTGCGGGCCGGCCGGGAACTCCGTCCACCTGACCGCGATGCCCAGCGGCGCGAGGCGCTTTTCCAGCGTGCCGCGCGCCTTGAGCAGCGTCAGCGTGCCGTACTTCTGGTAGCCGATGCGCAGCACCTTGTTGCTGGTGTCCTGCGCCTGCGCGCGGCCGGGCAGCAGCGCATAGGCCAGGCCGGTGGCGGCCACCAGCGCGGCCAGCAGCAGGCGGCGCTTGAGGCTGGCGCCGGCGGCGGGCGCGCTGTGGTGGCCGGCGGGCGTGGAGATGGGCGAAGTCATGTGGAATGGTCCTGTACGAAGATGATCCTGTGCGAAGCGAAGCAAGGCGATGCGGCGCGCGCATGCCCGCCTGCCGGCCCGCAGGCGGCATGGCAATCAAGGCGCGAGGCAAGCGGGCGGGCGGCAGGCGCCGCCCGCGTCAACTCAGGCGGAACATCGCCCGGCCGCGGCCGGGCGCGCCGCCGCGCGCGCGAATGCGGCGGGCGCGGTGGACGTATCCGCGCTGGCGGCCGTGCCGGGCAGCAGGTCCAGCGGCACCGCGATGCGGGCATGGGCCAGCGCCTCGCGCAGGCGCAGCACGCCTTCGGCCAGGCGCGCATCCAGCGCGGGATCGAGGCTCAGGCCTTGCGTCTCGGAATAGGCGATCTGCTGGTCCACGGCGAAGATGCCGGGCAGGATGTGGCGCGCGCCGAGCGCGGACAGCACCGGGCGCAAGGCGTAGTCGATGGCCAGCGTGTGGGCCAGGCTGCCGCCGGTGGCGATCGGCAGCACCACCTTGTCGCGCAGGCCGGTCTGGGGCAGCAGGTCGAGGAAGGTCTTGAGCAGGCCGCTGTAGGCCGCCTTGTAGACCGGCGTGGCCAGGATCACCACCTGGGCCTCGGCCACCGCGCGGGCGGCGGCGGCGATCTCGGGGTCGTCCACCCTGGCCGCCAGCAGCGCGGCGGGCGGCAGTTCCCGCAGCGCCAGGTGGCTGGTACGCTCGCCGGCGGCTTCGAGCACGCCGCGCAGATGCGTCAGCAGGTGTCCGGAGCGCGACGGTGCGGAGGGGCTGCCGGACAGGGTCAGGATGGACATCGGGCTTTCCTTGTTGGCTGGTTGGCGCAGCGGGCGCGGCGGGTTCTTCGGTGGGCGCCGCGCTCACGCCGCCGCTTATTTCTTGCCGGGCTGGTAGATCTGGTCGAACGAGCCGCCGTCGGCGAAGTGCGCCTTCTGCGCCTTCTGCCAGCCGCCGAACTCTTCGTCGATGGTGAACAGCTTGACCTTCGGGAAGTTGGCCGCGTACTTGGCGGCGATCTTCTCGGAGATCGGGCGGTAGTAGTTCTTGGCCGCGATTTCCTGGCCTTCGTCGGTGTACAGGAACTGCAGGTAGGCCTCGGCCACCTTGCGCGTGCCCTTCTTGTCCACCACCTTGTCGACCACCGCCACCGGCGGCTCGGCCAGGATCGAGATGGACGGCGCGACGATGTCGAACTTGTCCGGACCCAGTTCCTTGATGGCCAGGATCGCTTCGTTTTCCCACGCGATCAGCACGTCGCCGAGGCCGCGCTCGACGAAGGTGGTGGTCGCGCCGCGCGCGCCGGAGTCGAGCACCGGCACGTTCTTCAGCAGCGCGCCGACGAACTCCTTGGCCTTCTGCTCATTGCCGCCCGGCTGGCGCAGCGCGTAGCCCCACGCGGCCAGGTAGTTCCAGCGCGCGCCGCCCGAGGTCTTCGGGTTGGGGGTGATCACCTGCACGCCCGGCTTGATCAGGTCGTTCCAGTCCTTGATGCCCTTGGGATTGCCCTTGCGCACCAGGAACACGATGGTCGAGGTATAGGGCGAGGCATTGTGCGGCAGGCGCTTTTGCCAGTCGGCCTTGAGCAGGCCCTTCTCGGCGATGGCGTCGATGTCGTAGCCCAGCGCCAGCGTGACCACGTCCGCATCCAGCCCGTCGATCACCGAGCGCGCCTGCTTGCCCGAGCCACCGTGCGACTGGCGGATGGTCACGGCGTCGCCGCCCTTGGCCTTCCAGGCCTTGGCGAAAGCGGCGTTGACATCCACGTACAGCTCGCGCGTGGGGTCGTACGAAACATTGAGCAGCGTGGTGTTGGCCCAGGCGACCTGGGTGGAACCGATCACGGCCAGTGCCGCGAATCCGATGGCCAGCTTGCGAATCATGTGTCTTGCTCCCGTCATCTGTCGTGAAATGGCGCCTTTGCGCCGCGTTTCATGGCCTTCCTTCGTGGGAAGGCTTGTGTCAGGGAAGAAGACTACCGACCGGCCTATCTGAAAGGAACGAATGGTTTCGCCGATCCTTGCACGTTTTCCGCATAAGATTTCGCGGAAATATGGACATGCCCGGCGCGTCATACGGGGTGCCCGCCGATGGCGCCCATGACGCCTCGCGACCGCCCCGCCGCCCGTTCGCCCTCAGCCGGCGTGGAATGCCGGCAGGACCTCCGCCGCGATTTCCTCCATCACCTCGCGCGGCGCGCGCTGCGACGAACCCAGGTTGAGCGTGACGTGGTGCGTGCCGCTGTCGCGCATCCCGGCGAGCACGGCGGCCAGCCCGCGCCGACCGGTGCGGTAGCCGAGCGGGATGGCCGTGGGTGGCGCGCCGGGATCGTCGGCGAGGTCGAGCTGCATGGCCACGCCGAACGCGCGGAACTGCCCCGGCGCGGCGCGCTCGACCGCCGCGCGCCACATGCGGTAGCGCTCGCGCTGCACCGCCGGCTCGCGGTGATACGTCATCCAGCCGATGGCATGGCGCGCGATCCAGTCGACGCTCTGCCCGCCGGAGCCGACCGCGAGCAGCGGAATCGGCTGCGCGAGTTCCGGCAGCAGGAAGAAGGCTTCGGCGCCGCCCGCCTCGCCTTCGGCAACGAGGTCCGGCACCACGCGGGAGGGCCTGGCCACCGCCGCCGCGACGGTCTGCCAGTGGCGCAGATACAGATCGCGCCGCGCCGCCGTGTCCTGCCCGAAGGCGGCATATTCGGCCGGCCGGTCCCCGGAACCCAGGCCGAGGATGAAGCGGCCCTGCGACAGCGCCGCCACCGATACCGCCGCCTTGGCCACATGCAGCGGGTGGCGCAGCGTGAGTACGATGGCGCCGCTGACCAGCGCGATGCGCCCGGTCCGCGCGGCCAGCGCGCCGAGGAAGACCCAGGGATCGAGATGCCCGACCGGATCGGGATAGGCGGCGCTGTTCAGCGGCACGTCGCGCACCCACAGCGCGCGAAAGCCGAGCGCGTCCGCGTGCGCGGCCAGGCTCAACTGCTCCCCGAAATCCGCGACGATGCGGCCCGCGCCCAACAGCGGCAGCGTCAGGCCGACCGAGAGCCGGTCCGGCGCGAACGGCGCGGGCGCCACATTTCCGCTAGATGTCATGCATGCCCTCCCCGCACGGCCGGATATCGTCCCGCATCTTACGCCGCGCGCCGCCAAAGAAAAAAGCCCGCCCCACTTGCGTGGCGCGGGCTAAGTTTCCGTACTTGGAAACGGGTAGACAAGTCATGAAGAGCGCCCCCGCATCTCCATGACGGAAACCATCTTAGCGGGACGGCTCGCGGCGGCCATTGACCCACGTCAAACGCATGTCGGGAGCGGAAATTTCCGTCGGCGCGGCGGTTGTGCCGCCTGCGGTGCTTGCCGTGGCACTTCCGGCTCCCCCGGCGCCTACAGTGCCTACAGCGCCTCCGGCACGCCCGGCTCCGCCTCTGCCGGCGCGGGCGGTGCGCCCGGTGGCACCTTGTAGCGGTTGTAGCTCCACAGGTATTGCTGCGGAAAGCGCCGGATCAGCCGTTCCATCTCGGCGTTGAGCAGCGCCGCCTGCGCCGGCGCCGCGGCCGGCAGTTCAGGCAGGCGCACGTAGTGCATGCGCCAGCCGCGCCCTTGCGGCAGCCGCTCGCCCGCGGCCAGGATGATCGGCACGCCGGTCTGCATGGCGAGCTTGCCCGGCAGCGTCATGGTGTAGGCCAGGCGGCCGAAGAACGGCACCCACACGCCATCGCCGAAGCTCGGCGCCTGGTCCGGCAGCAGCCCGACCGCGTTGCCCTGGCGCAGCGCCCGCACGAAGGCGCGCACGCCCTGCGAGGTGGCCGGCACCACCTGCAGGCCCGACATGCCGCGCGCGGCATCCAGCAGCGGCGCCATGATGTCCTTGCGCGGCGGGCGGAACATCACGGTCAGCGGCAAGCGCTGGGCGGTGTAGCGCGCGGTGATCTCGAAGCAGCCCAGGTGCGGCGTCAGGAACAGGATGCCGCGGCCGTCGTCGACGGCGTCCTGCACCACCTGCCAGTCGTCGGTGACCACCTGGCCCACGCTCTGCTGGGTGCGGAACCAGACCCGCGGCAGTTCCATGATCATGGCGCCGGCTTCGCCGGCGGCGTGGCGCGCGAAGGCGGGGTCCGCATAGCCGGCGATGGCGGCGTTGGCGCGCAGGCGCTCGCGGTAGCGGCCCGGCGCCGCGTAGGCCAGCTTGCCGAGCAGGCGCCCGGTGGCCTGCAGCAGTGGCAGCGGCAGCCTGGCAAGCAGCCGGAACAAGACGGGCAGCGCACCTGCCCCGTGCCGAAAATGGTCATCCATGTTGTCATCAGTTCGTCGGTGCGTGGCTGTCGCCACGCGCATTCATGCATTCAAGCACTTGCAGCGGGTCCTGCGCAGATTGATCGGCCGGCGCTCAGCCGGCGGTGACTTCGATGCTGTCGACCCTGGCCGGGTCGAACGCGAGATAGCCGGCGATCTGCGCCACGGCCGCGTAGGGATGCTCGTAGGTCCACACCGCGCGGGCGGCGCGCGCGCCGCCCGCGGGAATACTGTAGTAGGCGCAATCGCCTTTGTACGGGCAATAGGTGGCATGGTCGGTGCGCTCCAGGCGCGCCATGTCCACGTCCGCGCGCGGCACGTACTGCACCGCCGGGTAGGACGCCTCGCACAGCGTCAGCGCCGCGCGGGTATCGGCCACCACCGCGCCGCCGGCCCTGACGACGACGCGCCCGGGATTGGCGGCGATCGTGATCGGGTGATCGGGGCCGGGAATCTTGACTGTTTTCGTGTTCATGGGGAAGGTCGTCTCCGGGTGCGGGCTGGCGCCATGTCCGCAATGTTACTTCGATGCCGGCGCCAGCGCAGCCCGGCGCCCCGGTTCGGCACCCTTTCCCGCGCCGGCCCGGCCCGCCTCAGCGCGTCGCCACGATGAAGAAGCGCGGGAACGGCAGCAGCACGGAGCCGTCGGCCAGGAGCGGGTAGGCGCGCGCCACTTCCGCCGTGTAGCGCTCGAGATAGGCGCCGCGCTGGGCTTCGTCGAGCGGGTCGAGGAACGGACGCAGGCCGGTGCCCTTGAACCATTCCACGATGGCCGCCGGGCCGCCCGCCAGCGCATGGTAGTAGGTGGTCTGCCAGACGTCGACGGTGCCGCAGTGCGCGCGCAGCAGCGCGTAATACCAGTCCGGGCGGGCCAGCGTGGTGCGCGCCTGCGCGGCGGCGGCGAGCCGGGCCGCCCACGGGCCGTCGGCGGCGACGTCGCGCATCAGGCGGTGCGCGGGCGTGTCGAGCGTGTCCGGTACCTGGATGGCGAGGCTGCCGCCGGGCGCCAGCTTGGCCGCCAGCGCCGGCAGCAGGCGCTCGTGGTCGGGCAGCCATTGCAGCACCGCGTTGGCGAGGATGAGGTCGTAGGGGCCGGGGGCCTGCCAGTGCTCGATGCTGGCCACTTCGAACTGCAGCGCGGGCAGGCGCTTGCGCGCGGCGGCGATCATGTCGGCCGAGCTGTCGAGGCCGGTGACGCTGGCGCCCGGGAAGCTGGCCGCCAGCACCTCGGTCGAATTGCCGGGGCCGCAGCCGATGTCCACGGCAAGGCGCGGCGCGCGCCCCGGCACGGCGGCCAGCAGGTCGCGCACCGGGCGGGTGCGTTCGTTCTCGAATTTCACATACTGCTGGGCTGACCACGTCATTTGTGCTCCTTCGCTGTTCGTGCCTGACAAGCCGTGAGCATAGGCCCGAACGGCCGCGCCTGGCGAGGCGCCGGACGCACCTGCCCGGACCAGATTATTGTCCCGGGCGGCGGAATCATTGTCCGGCCTGGCGGACAACGGCAACGACGCATGCCCGCGCCGCTCCCGCGCGGGCGCCGCCGCGCGCGCCCCAATCCCTTGATTCTGCTGGGTTCCACCGCCTGCGCCGCCAGCCGCCGCCTCAGGAATACGCACAGCGCGCGGACCCGGTTCGCGAGCGCCGGCGCGCGCGGGCGCGTGCCGCCGCTGCGCGCACGCGGCGGCACAGCTTCAGCCGGCATCGCCCCTGCCGTAAATACGTATTGAGATTTTCCTCAATACATGGATCAAGCAATGCTATCGAAGCTCACCATCAAGGCCCGGCTCGCCATCGCGATGTTCGTGCTTTCCCTCCTCGTGGTCGTGGTCGGGGCGCTCGGCCTGCTCGGCATGACGCGCAGCAACGAGGCCAACCACGCGACCTACGCCAACCAGCTGCCGAGCGCCATCGCCATCGCCGAGGCCGATAGCTGGCTGGGCCGCGTGCGGACCTCGCTGTTCAGCGCCGCCCTGGACCCGGCCTCGCCCCACGCCGCCGAGCTGCTGGCGCGCAACGTGAAATTCCTCAGCAACGCCGATGCCGCCTGGCAGCGCTACCTGGCGCTGCCGCGCGACGCGGAGGAAGACCGCCTGGCCCAGGAAGTGAGCGCGAAGCGCAAGGCGCTGTACGGCGCGCTCGATACCTTCACCGACGCGATCAGGTCGGGGGACCATGAGAAGATCATCGCCACCGGCGTCGCGCACACGCCGTTCTACGCCGCGCTGCAGTCCAGCGCCGAGGCGCTCAGCAAGCTGCAGACCGAGCGCGCCCGCACCAGCTACGAGGATGCCGAGGCTTCCTTCTCGCGCTTCCGCACCATCACCGTGGTCGCGCTGCTCGGCGGCCTCGCGCTTGCCGTCTACAGCTGGCTGGCGCTGCGCCGCGCCATCGCGCGGCCGCTCGAGGCCGCGCTGGAGCACTTCGAGTACATCACCGCCGGCGACCTGAGCCGCACCGTCCACGTGCACTCCCAGGACGAAATGGGCCTGTTGCTGGCGGGCATCGCGCGCATGCAGGACGGGCTGGCGCAGACCGTGCTGGCCGTGCGCACCGGCAGCGAGACCATCGCCGCGGCCACCAAGCAGATCGCCGCCGGCAACGTCGACCTGTCGTCGCGCACGGAGCAGCAGGCCGCCTCGCTGGAGCAGACCGCCGCCAGCATGGAAGAACTCACCGGCACCGTGAAGCAGAACGCCGACAACGCGCGCCAGGCCGCCTCGCTGGCCGCCACCGCGTCGGGAACCGCCAACCACGGCGGCGAGGTGATCCGCAACGTGGTCTCGACCATGAGCGAGATCAACGAAAGCTCGGCGCGCATCGCCGACATCATCAGCATCATCGAAGGCATTGCCTTCCAGACCAACATCCTGGCGCTCAACGCCGCCGTGGAAGCGGCGCGCGCCGGCGAGCAGGGCCGCGGCTTCGCCGTGGTGGCCGGCGAAGTGCGCACGCTGGCGCAGCGTTCGTCGAGCGCGGCCAAGGAGATCAAGGACCTGATCGACAAGTCCTCGGCGCGCGTCACCACTGGCACCACGCTGGTCGACCAGGCCGGCGCCACCATGACCGAGATCATCCGCGACATCCAGCGCGTGTCCGACATCATGGGCGAGATCTCGGCCGCCTCGGTCGAACAGACCAGCGGCATCGACCAGGTCGCGCGGGCGGTGAGCCAGATGGACGAAGTCACCCAGCAAAACGCCTCGCTGGTCGAGGAAGCGGCCGCGGCCGCGCAGTCGCTCGAGGAACAGGCCGGCAAGCTCAAGGACACGGTGGCCGTGTTCCGGCTCGGCGCCCAGGCCGCCACCGGCGTGCCCGCCCGCCCCACGCTTCCCGCGCGTCGGGTCCTTCCCGCCGCAACGCGGCCGGCGGCGGTGCCGGCGCGCGCGGCTGCCACGCGCGCGCCCCGCGCCGCCGCCACGGCGGTGGCCGCCGCCCCCGCCACCGCGGCGGGCGGCGACTGGTCCTCGTTCTGAGGCCAGGCGGCCGGCGCCACGGGTTCGCGCCCGTGGCACCGGGCCCGCTCTGGTGAAATACCGTTACAGTTGTATCTGCCTGTCCGCCCGCGGCAGCGCTAGAGTAGCGTCATGGTGATGGCATGACGAGGACAAGAACATGAAGCAAGGATTCTGCTGCGCCCTGGGCATCGGGGCACTGGCCTGGGCCGTTTCGCAACCCGCGCTGGCGCGCGTGGATGTCGGCGTGAACATCGGCGTGCCGGTGGTGGTGGCGCCGGCGCCGGTCTACGTCGCCCCGCCCGCCCCGGTCTACGCGCCGCCGGCGCCCGTCTACGCCGCGCCCCCGGTGTACGGCCCGCCGCCCGTGGTGATGGCGCCCGCCGTGGTGATCGGCTGGCATGGCGACCGCTACTGGGACGGCCGCCGCTGGTGGGGCCGCCGCGACTGGTATGCGTACCATCATCCGCACGGCTACCACCGCTGAGCCGCGCGCGCCCCCGCGCGGCCGGCAAAATCGTTAGTTCTTATTACAAAAAAAACCGCCCCCGAAGGGGCGGTTTTCATTTCCGGCGTCCGGCTTACGCCGCCGCCCTGGCCTCGCCCAGTACGAACTCGCCGTCGCGGTAGTCCACCGGCACCACGTCCTTGGCGGCGAACTTGCCTTCGAGGATGGCGCGCGCCACCGGGTTCTCGATCTGCTGCTGGATCGCGCGCTTGAGCGGACGCGCGCCGAACACCGGGTCGTAGCCCGCGCTGGCGATCTTGGCGATCGCCGTTTCGCTGACTTCGAGCGTCATGTCCATGCGTGCCAGCCGTGCCTGCAGCCGCTGGAGCTGGATGCGGGCGATCGACTCGATATGTTGCTGGTCGAGCGCGTGGAACACCACCACCTCGTCGATCCGGTTGAGGAACTCGGGGCGGAAATGCGTCTTCACTTCCTGCCACACGGCACCCTTCACCGCTTCGTGCGGCTCGCCGGACATGGCCTGGATGATCTGCGAACCGAGGTTCGAGGTCATCACGATCACGGTGTTCTTGAAGTCCACCGTGCGGCCCTGGCCATCGGTCAGGCGGCCGTCGTCGAGCACCTGCAGCAGCACGTTGAAGACGTCCGGGTGGGCCTTCTCGACTTCATCGAGCAGCACCACGCTGTACGGCTTGCGGCGCACCGCCTCGGTCAGGTAGCCGCCTTCCTCGTAGCCCACGTATCCGGGCGGCGCGCCGATCAGCCGGCTCACGCTGTGCTTCTCCATGAACTCGCTCATGTCGATGCGGATCAGGTGGTCCTGCGAATCGAACAGGAACTCGGCCAGCGCCTTGCACAGCTCGGTCTTGCCCACGCCGGTGGGGCCGAGGAACAGGAACGAGCCATAGGGCTTGTTCTCGTCGGCCAGCCCGGCGCGCGAGCGGCGGATGGCATCCGACACCAGGCGCACGGCCTCGTCCTGCCCCACCACGCGGCGGTGCAGGTAGTCTTCCATCTGGATCAGCTTCTCGCGCTCGCCCTGCATCATGCGCGAGACCGGGATGCCGGTCGCGCGGCTGACCACCTCGGCGATTTCCTCGGCGCCGACCTGCGTGCGCAGCAGCTTGTTCTGGTGCTTCTGCTCGCTGGCCTCGGCCGCGGTGGCGGCCTTGAGCTTGCCTTCGAGCTCGGGCAGCTTGCCGTACTGCAACTCGGCCACCTTGTCGAGCTTGCCTTCGCGCTGCAGGCGCGTGATCTCCAGGCGGATCTTGTCGATCTCCTCCTTGAGCGCGGCCGCGCCCTGGGCGGCGCCCTTCTCGGCCTTCCAGATTTCCTCGAGGTCGGCGTACTCCTTCTCCAGGCGCTCGATCTCCTGCTCGATCAGCTCGAGCCGCTTCTTCGAGGCCTCGTCGGTCTCGCGCTTGACGGCTTCGCGCTCGATCTTGAGCTGGATGGTGCGGCGCTCGAGCTTGTCCATCACCTCGGGCTTGGAGTCGATCTCCATCTTGATGCGCGCGCCGGCCTCGTCGATCAGGTCGATGGCCTTGTCGGGCAGGAAGCGGTCGGTGATGTAGCGGTGCGACAGCTCCGCCGCGGCGACGATGGCCGGGTCGGTGATCTCCACGCCGTGGTGCAGCTCGTACTTCTCCTGCAGGCCGCGCAGGATGGCGATGGTGGCCTCCACGCTCGGCTCGTCCACCAGCACCTTCTGGAAGCGGCGCTCGAGCGCGGCGTCCTTCTCGATGTACTTGCGGTATTCGTCCAGCGTGGTGGCGCCGATGCAGTGCAGCTCGCCGCGCGCCAGCGCGGGCTTGAGCATGTTGCCGGCGTCGATGGCGCCCTCGGCCTTGCCCGCGCCCACCATCGTGTGGATCTCGTCGATGAAGACGATGGTCTGGCCCTCGTCCTTGGCGATGTCCGACAGCACGGCCTTGAGGCGTTCCTCGAACTCGCCGCGGTACTTGGCGCCGGCCAGCAGGCCGGCCATGTCGAGCACCAGCACGCGCTTGTTCTTCAGGGTCTCGGGCACCTCGCCGTTGACGATGCGCTGGGCCAGGCCTTCCACGATGGCGGTCTTGCCCACGCCCGGCTCGCCGATCAGCACGGGATTGTTCTTGGTGCGGCGCTGCAGGATCTGGATGGCGCGGCGGATCTCGTCGTCGCGGCCGATGACCGGGTCGAGCTTGCCGATGCGGGCGCGCTCGGTGAGGTCCACGGTGTACTTCTTGAGCGCTTCGCGCTGGGTCTCGGCGTCGGCGCTGTTGACCGCATCGCCGCCGCGCACGGCTTCGATGGCGGACTCCAGCGACTTGCGCCCCAGCCCGTGCTCGCGCGCGATGCGGCCGGCCTCGCCCTTGTCGTCGGCCACGGCGAGCAGGAACAGCTCGCTGGCGATGAACTGGTCGCCGCGCTTGATCGCTTCCTTCTCGGTGGCGTTGAACAGCGCGTTCAGCTCGCGCCCGACCTGGACCTCGCTGTTGCCCTGGATCTGCGGCAGGCGCTTGATGGCCGCGTCGAGCGCGCCGGTCAGGCCGCCCACGTTGACGCCGGCGCGCGCCAGCAGCCCGCGCGCGGCGCCGTCGTTCTGCGACAGCAGCGCGCGCAGCACGTGCAGCGGGTCGATGTATTGGTTGTCGTTGCCGATGGCCAGGCTCTGGGCGTCGGCAAGCGCTTCCTGGAATCGGGTAGTCAGTTTGTCTAGTCGCATTAAGGATCCCTCTCTCTCTGTCCTGGATGAGTGTCCTGAGACGGGAGGCGCGGCCCGGCGTACCTCCGCCTGGCCCTTCCCTGTGCGTTCCGGACACTGGTTGGTCTTTTCGAAAGATAAGGCTTTGCGACGACATTTCAAGGCCGCGCGGCCGGTATTTGGAGGCCGCCCGAAGTGGCGGCGGCGATACCCGCCGGCGGGCGCGCTCAGGCCGCCGCCAGGGCCCGCTTGTTTTCCAGGTTGCGCACCAGCACCAGCGCCTCGCCGGACAGCACCGCGCGGCCGTCGTCGCCGGTCACCACGGTGGCCAGGTTGACCAGGTCCTTGTCGCCGCGCAGGCGCACGATGCGCACCGAGGCGGTCAGCAGCTCGCCCAGCCGCGCCGGCGAGCGCAGCCGCAGCGACTGCTGCATCCAGCCGGCGCCGCGCCCGGGCAGGCGCGTGCCGAGCAGGTCGGAGAACATCCCGGCCAGCAGCGGCAGCGGCACCATCGCGCCGTCGAAGCCCCGGCTGCGGGCGAACACCGGATCGGTGTAGAACGGATTGCCGTCGTCGGTCAGCGCGACGTACTCGTCGATGTCGCCGGCGCTGAAGCTGCGCACCGCCGATGCCTCCTGGCCCACGCTCAGGTGATAGAGCACGCGCTCGCCGCCGGGCGCGGCCGGCAGGGCGTCGTCCGGCTCGCGCAGGCGCGCTTCGGCCAGCGCGCCGGCGCTGGCGTCGACCAGCAGGACCGCGTCGCCCTGCGCCGTCACCTGCTCGTCGCCCGCCGGCATGCGCGCGCCGCCGCGCCGCACGCAGCGGATCGCGGTGTCCAGCGCGATGCGGCCGCGGCCCGGCGTGTCGTTGAGGACCAGCACGGCCGCCACGCCGTCGCCGACGAAGGCCGGCCGCGGGAACATCAGCGTCTGCCCGATCGGCAGCACCGGCAGCGGGTTGCTGCGCCGCATCTGCGCGCACAGCAGCGAGAACAGCAGCATGCCGTGCGCCACCGTGGCGCCGAAGGGCGTGGTACGGGCGAAGGCCGGGTCGCAGTGGATCGGGTTATCGTCGCGCGAGAGCGAGGCGAAGCGGTCGAAGTCTTCCTGCGTCAGGACGCGCGGGCGGGATGCCTTCATCAGTTGGGTACCTCTACGGTGCTGCCGTTGACCGCGATGCGGTCCGCGCTGGCCGGCACGGCGGCGAACGGCGGCAGATTGGTGGACAGGAGCGCCGGCGCCAGCGACAGCGTGCCGCCGCGCGCGACGGTGCGCACGACCTGCGAAGGCGGCAGCGCGGTGCCGGCGGTCAGGTTGGCGTAGACCGCGTCGAGCGCGCGGTTCAGGTAGACGTGCAGCGGGATGAAACGGTTGTCATAACCGGCCACCGCGCCGATGAAGCTGTCGAAATGCTGCCCGTTGGTCACTTCGATATACGACAGCCTGCTGGCGCTGCCCTCCTGCAGGCGGTTGTAGCCGAGATACGGGCGCGACGTGTGGTTGACCGGCAGCAGCGCGTCGCTGCGGCCATGCACGATGATGGCCGGCTTGCCGTGCAGGTTGCCCGAGCGCAGCGTCTGCGCCTGGCCGGCCTGCAGCGCCGGCGACGCGCCGCCGGTGCCGCCCAGCAGCGCGCGCAGGCAGCGCGCGCCGTCGAGATTGGCATCCGCCACATTGTTGCCCGGCGACTTCGAATAGACATCGCGCAGCGGGCCGCCCGGATTGTTGTCGTTGATCAGTTGCACGCCGGCCGCCGGCGGCACGCCGTTGCCGGTGGCGTACAGCACGTTGAGCACGTCCGGCGCGATGGCCGCCGGCGCGAGCACCGCGGCGCCGGTGGCGGCGAAGCTGTAGCCGCACAGGCGGTCGGCCACGGCGGCGCGCGCGAGCGCGTTGGCGAATGTCACCGAGACCGCGCTGGCCACCTCGAACAGCGCCAGCGACGGATGGATCTCGTCCGACTCCGGCTCCCAGCCCGCGTCGTGCAGCGCCTGCAGCGCGTTGGCGGCCTGCGCCGCGGTGTCGGCGCCGGTGATGATGCCGGCGTCCGCCAGCGACTGGCAGCGGTTGAGCGCCGGCTGCGCCAGCGCCACGGCGGGCTGCGCGTAGAGATTGACGGCCGGCGCGTTGACCAGCGCCGCCGCCTGCGAGGTGCACAGTTGCAGCAGGTTCGCGGTGGTGATGTAGTCGTACAGCGTGCGCCCGGACGCCGCCACCGGCGTGCCGCCGCGCGTGACCGTCACGCCGGTGCCCGCCGGAAGATTGAGGTTGGGCTCGCCCACGGCCACGCCGTCGATCAGGCCCTCGGTGTCCTGCTCGGCCGCGGCGATGGCCGCGCCGCCGCCGTTGGAGACGCTGGAGGCGATCACCACCACCGTCTGCGGGCTGAAGGTGCGCTGGCGCGTGCCGTCCGGCGCCACCGTGCCGAAGCGGTCGTTGAGCGCCCACAGCGCGAACTGCGCGGCCTGCAGCGTGAAGCTGCCCCAGTCCTTCTCGGGGTTGCGCTGCGAGTGCGCGTGCTTGAAGGCCAGGCGGTGCGGCGCGAGCGCGTTGAAGGCCGGCAGGCTGGTGCCCGGAAACGGCGCGGCGAACTGCGCGTTGGCGCCAGCCGCGCCGCGCGCGGCGCGCGTGCCGTCGATCAGCGGCACGGTGTCGGCATCGAGGTCGTGCGGCGCGGCGCCGGTGCCCTTGTCGGTGTAGGCCACGGCGCAGCCGCGCTTGAGCGCCCACTCGCCGGTGGAGATGCCGCCGTAGACGCCGCGCGAGCCCGACGAGGTCGCGGTGATCAGGCACGGCCGCGTCACGTCGAAGCTGTCCGGGATCTGCACCAGCATGGTCACGTTCTGGCGGCCGCTGCCGTCGTCGGAGAAGGCCAGGTACTCGCGCCCGGCCACCTTGCCCTGCCCGCCGGTGACGTTGCCCTGGGCGTCCACGTTGGGGCCGAACAGCGTGCCGTAGCCGCCGCCGGCGGTGGTGTCGACCAGCGCGCGGTAGTTGGTATAGATGGCGTAGCGGCGCAGCTCGGCCGCGGTGGGCGCGGCCGGGTTCAGCGGCAGCGGCGCGGTGGCCGACGCCAGCCCGTCCTTGCCGAGGCCGGCGGTGAGCAGGTCGTCGGTGTTGCCGTCGTAGGACTTGATCGTCACCGTGCCGATATTGGACGGCTTGACGTTGGGACTGGCGTTGCCGCCGTTGTTGCCATTGCCGTTGCCGCCACCGCCGCAGGCGGCCAGCGCCAGGCAGGCCAGGCCCGCCAGCGCCAGCCGGGCCACGCCACCGAGACTCGCCGCGGATTCGCGCGACATGCCGTACCCCCCGTTGCCTGCCGGTCCGATCGGGAACAGATGCACGGCGTGCGCGGCGCCGCCGGCATGGCGCGCCGGACTGGCCGCAAGGTGCTTGCGTTGCATGCTCGTCTCCTCGTGGGATGCCTTCTTCTTGTTGCCGGTGCGGATCGGGCTGCCGATCGATATTGCCCGCCGTTGCTGCCTGTGCTTCCGTTGCTGGCTCCTTCCGTTGCTGGCCCTGCCGTCGTTTCCTGCTTGCCGCGCCCTTCCGCGCGGCCGTTCAGTGCGGCCGTTCAGTGCGTGCCCGGCGCCGGCTTGCCGTCGCGCTGCGTTCGGCGCGCCTCCAGTCCGTGCGAGATCATGTCGAACGCGGTGTCGACCACCTTGGCCATCGACGCCGGGCGCTCCCACAGCGCGTAGCGCATGCCGAGGAAATTGCTGATGCCGATCAGGCACCAGGCCCGCACCTCGGCGTCGCCGGGCGAGATCTGGCCCTGTTCTTCAGCCTCGTCCAGGCGGCGGCGGTAGACGTCGGCGAAGGCCTGGAAGTAGCTGCTGTAGATGGCCTCGTCCACCGAATACGAATCGAGCACGATGCGATACAGGTTCTTGTGGCGCGAGACGAACGAGAGGAAGGCCCTGAGGCCGAGCCGCTCGGCCTCGATCCGCGTGTGCGCCGGGCCGGCGTGCTTGCGCAGGTGGGCGCGCACCAGTTCCAGCATACGCTGCATCAGCGCGCGGAAGATGTCTTCCTTGTCCTTGAAGTAGAGATAGAAGGTGCCCATCGCCACCTGGGCCTCCTGGGTGATCTCGGAGATCGACGCCACGTGGTAGCCCTTCTCGCCGAACACCTTCTCGGCGGCGCGCAGCAGCGCCGCGCGGGTCTTTTGGCCGCGCGCGGTCTTGGGCTGGCTCGCGCCGGGATCGGTCAGCGGCATCGCGGCTCCGGGATCGTGAAACATGAATCAGCTATCATGTTTCATCGTATAAACCCGGTGCTCGGCATGTCAATAGATCGCATCCCGTAGACCGGCGCCGGGCGCGGCGCTCAGGCCAGCAGCCGGTAGGTCCACAGGCCGAGCACGGTCAGCGCCAGCGAGCCGCCCAGGTGCAGCAGCAGGTGCGCCGCGGCCCAGCCGTAGTCGCCGGCCATCAGGTTGGCCACGACTTCGCTGGAGAAGGTGGAGAAGGTGGTGAGCCCGCCGAGAAAGCCGGTCACCGCCAGCAGGCGCCATTCGGACGGCAGTTCCACGTGCGAGTCGAAATAGCCGACGGCGAGGCCGACCAGGTAGCCGCCCACCAGGTTGGCGGCCAGCGTGCCGTAGGGCAGCGCCGGGTTGGCGGCGTTCCACAGCACCGAGAACAGCCAGCGCAGCCACGCGCCCATCGCGGCGCCCACGCCCACCGCGACAAACCCGAGCGGGCCCATCAGCGCGCGGCTTCCGCGTCCTGCGGGGGCGCCGCGGGGGCGTCGCCGCTGGCGTTGAGCGAGCGCACGCCCCAGCGCTGCAGCGCGGCCTCGTCGGCGACGCGCGCGTCGACCCAGCGCGCGCCTGCCGGGGTCTGCTCTTTCTTCCAGAACGGCGCCTCGGACTTGAGATAGTCCATGATGAATTCGCAGGCGGCGAACGCGTTGCCGCGATGGGCCGAGGCCACCGCCACCAGCACGATCTGGTCCAGCGGCAGCAGCGGCCCGACCCGGTGCACGATGGTCACGCCGAGCAGCGCCCAGCGCTCCCGCGCCACCGCCTCGATGCGGGCCAGCGCCTTCTCGGTCATGCCCGGGTAGTGCTCCAGCTCCATCGCGCTGACGGCGCTGCCGTCGCTGACGTCGCGCACCGTGCCGATGAAGCTGGCCACCGCGCCCACGCCCGGCTGGTCCGCGCGCAGCGCGGCCACCTCGGCGCCCAGGTCGAAATCCTCGCGCTGCACCCTGACGCTCATCTCAGCCTCCCGTGACCGGCGGGAAGAAGGCCACCTCGCAGCCTTCGGCCAGCGCGCTGCCGGCGCCCGCCACCTCGTGGTCCACCGCCATGCGCAGGGCGCGGCCTTCGGCCAGCACTTCGGCCCAGGCGCCGCCGCGCGCGCCCAGCCACTGGCGCAGCTCGCCCACGGTGGCCACCGTGGCCGGCACCGCGACGCGCTCCTGCCCCAGGCCCAGTTGCTCGCGCACGCTGGCAAAAAAACGCAGTTCGATGTTCATCGCAGTCACTCTCCTCAGCCCAGCAGCCCGTCGAAGGCGATGTACTGCACGATGTCGCCGCGCGCGATCGCCTGGCCCGGCGGGTTGTCGACCAGGCCGTCGCCCCACACGGTGGAAGTCAGCACGCCCGAGCTCTGGTTGGGAAACAGCTCGAGCCCGCCGGCCTGGTTGGTGCGCACGCGCAGGAATTCGTTGCGGCGGTCGCCCTTGGGCAGGTCGAAATCGGCGCGCAGCAGCAGGCGGCGCGGCATCACGTCCTGCACGCCCTGCAAGCGCAGGATGAAGGGCCGCACGAACAGCAGGAAGGTCACGAAGCTGGACACCGGGTTGCCCGGCAGGCCGAGGAAATAGGCCGGCGCCTGCCCGCCGCGCGCGACCTCGCCGAAGGCCAGCGGCTTGCCCGGCTTCATCGCGATCTGCCACAGGTTCAGGCGCCCTTCGGCCTGGACCGCCGGCTTGATATGGTCTTCCTCGCCGACCGAGACGCCGCCCGAGGTGATGATCAGGTCATGCCCGGCGGCGGCGCGGCGCAGCGTGTCGCGCGTGGCGGCCAGCGAGTCCGGCACGATGCCGAAGTCGCTGACCTCGCAGCCGAGCCGGTCGAGCAGGCCGCGCAGCGTGAAGCGGTTGGAGTTGTAGATGGCGCCCGGCTTGAGCGGCTCGCCCGGCATGGCGAGCTCGTCGCCGGTGAAGAACACCGCCACCTTGACGCGGCGCACCACGTCGAGCGCGGCCTGCCCCACCGAGGCGGCCAGCCCGAGCGCCTGCGGCGTCAGGCGCGTGCCGGCGGGCAGGATCACGCTGCCGGCGCGGATGTCCTCGCCCGCGCGGCGGATCCACTCGCCGGCCTGCGGCGCGTGGTTGACCACCACCTCGTCGCCTTCGGCCACGCATTGCTCCTGCATGACCACCGCATCGGCGCCGGGCGGGATCAGGCCGCCGGTGAAGATGCGCGCCGCGGTGCCGGCGGCCAGCGCCGTGCCCACGTGGCCGGCGGGAATGCGCTGCGCCACGCGCAGGCGCGCGCCGGGCGCGGGCACGTCGGCATGGCGCACGGCGTAGCCGTCCATCGCGGTATTGTCCGCGGGCGGCACGTCCAGCGTGCTGGCCACGGGCGCGGCCAGCACGCGGCCGTTGGCATCGAGCGTGGCGATGCGCTCGCTCTCGGCCAGCGGCGTGGCGCCGGCCAGCAGGGCTTCGAGCGCCTGGGCCGTGGTCAGCATGGGGGAACGGGCGGGCGCGGCGGCTTGGGTCATGACGAAAGCAGGTAGGTGGGGACGGCAGGCTGAGACGCAAACCCGCGGTCGCCCAAGGGAAACGGCCCACGTACCGTCCCCGGTACCTGCGGGGGCGATGCGCGGGCCGTGCGGTTCAGCTCGGCAAGTCCGATTGTAGCGAGTTGGCGCCAACCCGGCCAACGGCCGGCCGCGGATGCCGCCGGTGCCGCCAGTGCCAGGAAGGCGGGCGCGGCCTACAGGCCGGTGTGGCCGGCGATGAAGGCCTTGATCCGGCCGGCGTCGGCGGGCATGACCTCGAAACGCTGCGGCAGCTTCTCGATGCCGTCGAAGCTGGCCGGCCGCTCCGGCTCGTGGCCGAGCGCCTCGCGGATGGTGTCGGCGAACTTGGCCGGCAGCGCGGTTTCCAGCACCACCATCGGCACGCCGGGGGCGAGGTGCTCGCGCGCGACCTTGACGCCGTCGGCGGTGTGCGTGTCGATGGTGATGCCGTAGCGCGAGGACAGGTCGCGGATGGTGGCGAGGCGGTCCTCGTGCGTGCTGCGCCCGGAGACGAAGCCGAACGCGCGGATGCGCTCGAATTCCGCCGTGCCGGCGAGGTCGAAGCCGCCCGCGGTGTCGACGTCGCGGAACATCCGCGCCAGCTTGGCGGCATCGCGGCCGAGCAGGTCGAACACGAAGCGCTCGAAGTTCGAGGCCTTGGAGATGTCCATGCTCGGGCTGGAGGTGTGGTACGTCTCGGCCGACTTGCGCACGCGGTAGGTGCCGGTGCGGAAGAATTCGTCGAGCACGTCGTTCTCGTTGGTGGCCACCACCAGCTTGTCGATCGGCAGGCCCATCATGCGCGCGATGTGGCCGGCGCAGACGTTGCCGAAATTGCCCGACGGCACGCAGAACGAGACCTTCTGGCCCGGGCCGCTGGTCGCCAGCAGCCAGCCCTTGAAGTAGTACACCACCTGGGCCACCACGCGCGCCCAGTTGATCGAGTTGACCGTGCCGATCTTCTGGCGGGCCTTGTAGCCGAGGTCGTTCGACACCGCCTTGACGATGTCCTGGCAGTCGTCGAACACGCCTTCGACCGCCAGGTTGAAGATGTTCGGGTCCTGCAGGCTGAACATCTGCGCGGTCTGGAACGCGCTCATCTTGCGGTGCGGGCTGAGCATGAACACGCGGATGCCGCGCTTGCCGCGCATCGCGTATTCGGCGGCACTGCCGGTGTCGCCCGAGGTGGCGCCGAGGATGTTCAGCTCCTGCCCGGCGCGCGCCAGCGCGTACTCGAACAGGTTGCCGAGCAGCTGCATGGCCATGTCCTTGAACGCCAGCGTGGGGCCGTTGGACAGGCCCAGCAGTTGCAGCGGCGCCCCGCCCTCCTCGCCCAGCGTGCGCAGCGGGGTGATGTCGGCGGTGTTGTCGCCGGGGCGGGCGTTGCAGTACACCTCGGCGGTATAGGTCTTGCGCGTGAGCGCGCGCAGGTCCGCGGCCGGGATGTCGTCGCAGAAGCGGGACAGCACTTCGAAGGCGAGATCGGCGTAGGACAGCTTGCGCCAGGCCTCCAGCTCGTCGGCGGTGACTTGCGGGTATGCCTGCGGCAGGTACAGTCCGCCGTCCGGCGCCAGGCCGCCCAGCAGGATCTCGGAGAAGGTTTGCGGCGCCTCGTGGCCGCGCGTCGACAGGTATTTCATCGCTCGCTCAGTTCAGTTCTTCCATGCGCAGGCGCGTGACCGCGGACAGCACGGTCGGCAGCGCCTCGATCTTGACGATGGCGGCGTTGACCTGCTTCTCGCGCGTGAGGTGCGACAGCATGATGATGTCGGTCTGCGGCTCGCCTTCGCGCGATTCCTTCTGCAGCATGGCATCGATGGAGATGCCGGCGTCGGCGAGGATGCGGGTGATGTCGGCCAGCACGCCGGTCTCGTCGGCCACGCGCATGCGCAGGTAGTACGAGCTGGTGACTTCCTCGATCGGCAGCACCGGCACGCTGGACAGCTCGTCCGGCTGGAAGGCCAGGTGCGGCACGCGGTGCTCGGGGTCGGCGGTGTGCAGGCGGGTCACGTCGACGAGGTCGGCGATCACCGCCGAGGCGGTCGGCTCGGCGCCGGCGCCCTTGCCGTAGTACAGCGTGGCGCCCACGGCGTCGCCCTGCACCAGCACTGCGTTCATGGCGCCTTCCACGTTGGCGATCAGGCGCTTGGTGGGCACCAGGGTCGGGTGCACGCGCAGCTCGATGCCGTTCTCGCGGCGGCGCGTCAGGCCCAGCAGCTTGATGCGGTAGCCGAGCTCCTCGGCGTAGCGGATGTCCACGGCCGACAGCCTGGTGATGCCTTCCACGTAAGCCTTGTCGAACTGCACCGGCATGCCGAACGCGATCGAGCTCATCAGCGTGACCTTGTGGGCCGCGTCGATGCCTTCGATGTCGAAGGTCGGGTCGGCCTCGGCATAACCGAGCGCCTGCGCTTCCTTGAGCACGGTGTCGAAGTCCAGGCCCTTGTCGCGCATCTCCGACAGGATGAAGTTGGTGGTGCCGTTGATGATGCCGGCGATCCACTCGATGCGGTTGGCGGTCAGGCCTTCGCGCAGCGCCTTGATGATGGGGATGCCGCCGGCCACCGCGGCTTCGAAGGCCACGATCACGCCCTTGCGGCGCGCGGCCTCGAAGATCTCGTTGCCGTGCACGGCCAGCAGCGCCTTGTTGGCGGTGACGACGTGCTTGCCGTTCTCGATGGCCTTGAGCACCAGCTCGCGCGCGATGCCGTAGCCGCCGATCAGCTCGACGACGATGTCGATCCCGGCGCGGGTGACGACCTCGTTGGCGTCGGCCACCACCTCGACCTGCCCACCGGTCAGCTCGCGGGCGCGTTCGGTGTTGAGGTCGGCGACCACGGCAATCTCGATGCCGCGGCCGGCGCGGCGGCGGATCTCTTCCTGGTTGCGTTGCAGCACGTTGAACGTGCCGCTACCGACGGTACCGATGCCAAGCAGGCCTACTTTGATGGGGTTCATGGACAATCTGACTCTGGGTTGCTGAAAAATGGATTGCGCCGCGGCGCCGGCTCAGGCCGCGAGGCCCTGGTGGCGCCTGCGGTAGGCATCGAGGAAGCGGCCCACGCGGCCGATGGCCTCGCGCAGGTCTTCCTCGTGCGGCAGGAACACGATCCGGAAATGGTCCGGCTTGCCCCAGTTGAAGCCGGTGCCCTGCACCAGCAGCACCTTGGATTCCTGCAGCAGCTCGTAGATGAATTCCTGGTCGTCCTGGATCGGGTACATCGACAGGTCGAGTTTGGGGAACAGGTACAGCGCGGCCTTGGGCTTGACGCAGGTCACGCCCGGGATCTGCGTGATCAGTTCGTGCGCGAGGTCGCGCTGGCGGCGCAGGCGGCCGCCCTCGCCCACCAGGTCGTTGATGCTCTGGTAGCCGCCCAGCGCGGTCTGGATGGCCCACTGGCCCGGCACGTTGGCGCACAGGCGCATCGAGGACAGCATGTTGAGGCCCTCGATGTAGTCCAGCGCCGGGCGCTTGTCCCCCGACACCACCATCCAGCCGGCGCGGTAGCCGCACGAGCGGTAGTTCTTGGACAGGCCGTTGAAGGTCACGGTCAGCACGTCGGTCGACAGCGCGGCGATCGAGGTGTGGGTGTGGCCGTCGTACAGCACCTTGTCGTAGATCTCGTCGGCGAAGATGATCAGGCCGTGCTCGCGCGCGATCGCCACGATGGCCTCGAGCAGCTCGTCCGAATACAGCGCGCCGGTCGGGTTGTTGGGGTTGATGACGACGATGGCCTTGGTATTGGGCGTGATCTTGGCGCGGATGTCGTCGAGGTCGGGCATCCACTCGTTGGCCTCGTCGCACACGTAGTGCACCGGGGTGCCGCCCGACAGGCTCACCGCGGCGGTCCACAGCGGGTAGTCCGGCGCCGGCACCAGCACTTCGTCACCGCCGTTGAGCAGCGCGTTCATCGACATCACGATCAGTTCCGAGGCGCCGTTGCCCACGTAGATGTCGTCCAGCCCCACGCCTTCGATGTTCTTCTGCTGGGTGTAGTGCATGATCGCCTTGCGCGCGGCGAAGATGCCCTTGGAGTCCGAGTAGCCCGCCGAGTTGGGCAGGTTGCGCATCATGTCCTGCTGGATCTCTTCCGGGGCGTCGAAACCGAACACGGCGAGGTTGCCGATGTTCAGCTTGATGATCTTGTGGCCTTCTTCTTCCATCTGCTTGGCCTTCTCCAGCACCGGGCCGCGGATGTCGTAGCAAACATTGTTGAGCTTGTTGGATTTCTGGATCGGTTTCACGGCGATGTCGGCAGGAGGCAAGGGCCGCCGGGCAAGCGGCGGCTGGCTAGGGAATCCGGGTGGGAAGGAGTGGTCCGCGGGCGCCTGTCCGCTGCGGTGCGACGCGAAACGTGGCAGGCAGGGAGGCAAAAGCTATAATTTATCGGATTATGACAGACTTCGGCAGGGATTCTTGCATTGCAGCGTGCGCCGCCGGGCGCTTGCCGTTCTGTCGCCGTTCCGCTTTCAACCCGCCCCCAAACCCGCCCCGGGCGGCCGCCCGCTCGCCGGGCACCCGCCGCGGGGCCGCGCCGCCAAAGGTTCCCCATTGAAACTCCACGCTGACCAGCCCAATGCCCTCAATACGGTGACCGCCTACGGGCCCGGCTATATCGAAATCAACATGGTGCGCTACACCGAGTCCGTGCTGGTCATGCCCGAGGGCGAGATCCGGCCGTGGCCGGTGCGGCGCTTCGAAGACCTGGAGCCGGCCCATTTCGAGGGCCTGCTGCCGCACGCGCCCGAGGTGGTGCTGCTCGGCACCGGCAACCGCCTGCGCTTCCCGCACCCGCGCCTGACCGACTCGCTGGCGCGCCGGCACGTGGGCGTGGACGCGATGGACCTGCAGGCCGCCTGCCGCACCTACAACATCCTGATGGCCGAAGGCCGCAAGGTGGCGGCGGTGCTGCTGCTGGAAGACCCGGCCTGAGCCTGGCCGCGGTTGCGCCGCGGCCGTCCGGGGCGCCCGCGGGCACGGCGCGGCAAGTTAAGCGCGCGCCACGCTTGAAGTTTGCCGGGCCGCCCCCATCTGCCGCCACCAAGGTGGCAGCACGCATGCCGCCGCCTCCCTTCCTGCCTCTCCCAGGAGCCACAAGAATGACAATCAGTCTCGACCAGGCCGTACCCGACTTCAGCGCGCCCGCCACCGGCGGTGCTTTCCGCCTCTCCGAGCAGCGTGGCAAGACGGTAGTGCTGTATTTCTATCCCAAGGACAACACGCCGGGCTGCACCACGGAAGCCATGAACTTCCGCGACCAGTACGACGGCTTCCTCGGCGCCGACGCGGTGGTGTTCGGCATCTCGCGCGACAGCATGAAGTCGCACGAGAACTTCAAGGCCAAGCTGGAATTGCCGTTCGAGCTCATCTCCGACGGCGACGAGGCCGTCTGCACCCTGTTCGATGTCATCAAGATGAAGAAAATGTATGGCAAGGAAGTGCGCGGCATCGAGCGCAGCACCTTCGTCATCGACCGCAAGGGCATCCTGCGCCACGCCATGCGCGGCATCAAGGTGCCCAACCACGTCGACGAGGTCCTGCAGATCGTGCGCAGCCTCTGAGCGCGCCGGCCCGCGGGGCGGCCGCTGAATCGCCGCAGCAACACCCGCGCGCCGGTGCCATATCGACGATTGCAAAACAGAAATCGTTCGGATACATTGACCCGTAATGAGTTCAGAATCCGGATGCCACGCTGTTTCATCGTCCCGTCCCAGGTGCCTCGAGCCCCGGGCCGGTAGCGGACCTGCCGTGTCTCCGGTCCGCAAGAAAGCCGTCAAACCTGCTGCACAGGTCTGGCGGCTTTTTTGTTTGTACGCACAGGACACGATCGGCACCTTCGCGGCCCAGCGCGGCCGCCCCCGTGTCCTGCGCGGTTTTCCAGCCGTCTTCTCCCCCTGAAAGGAAAGCCAAGCATGCCGCTGCCGACCATGCCCGCCAAGCCTGCTCAATTGCTTGACCCGAGCGAATTCGCCCCGGTGACCAAGCTGCCCAAGGCCAGATCCGCGACACAGGGCAAGAAACCTGTGCCGGCGCTGGAGCGCGTGGCCTTGCTGGAAACCGGAAACGGCACGACCGAAGACGCGCCGGCCGTGGTGGCCCGCGCGGGCGGCACCACGCGCGCGCGCGGCAAGGACGCGCCGGCGCCGCTGACCTCCGTGCCGACCCTGTCCTCGGTGCCCAAGGTCCCCGCCAAGACCGCCGCTGGCGCCACCGGCCGACGCGCGCCCAAGCACACCGGGCCCGCCAAGCTGTTCGTGCTGGACACCAACGTGCTGATGCACGATCCGTCCTCGCTGTTCCGCTTCGAGGAGCACGACGTCTATCTGCCGATGATGACGCTCGAGGAGCTGGACAACCACAAGAAGGGCATGAGCGAAGTCGCGCGCAACGCGCGCACCGTCAGCCGCACGCTGGACGCGCTGGTGGGCGGCACCGACGGCTCGCTCGACGAAGGCATGCCGCTGGCCAAGCTGGGCAACCGCGACGCCCAGGGCAAGCTGTTCCTGCAGACCAAGCTCAACGAGATCAAGCTGCCCGACGGCCTGCCCCAGGGCAAGGCCGACAACCAGATCCTGGGCGTGGTCAGCGCCCTGCAGCAGCAGTTCCCGGACCGCCAGGTGGTGCTGGTGTCGAAAGACATCAACATGCGCATCAAGGCGCGCGCGCTGGGCCTGCCCGCCGAGGACTACTTCAACGACCAGGTCCTCGAGGACAAGGACCTGCTCTATTCGGGCGTGATGGTCCTGCCCAACGATTTCTGGGCCAAGCACGGCAAGGGCGTGGAAAGCTGGCAGGACCCCAAGTCCGGCGCCATGTTCTACCGCCTGACCGGCCCGCTGGTGCCGTCGTTCCTGGTCAACCAGTTCGTCTACCTGGAGCCCAGCGACGGCAGCCTGCCGCTGTACGCCCAGGTCAAGGAGATCAACGGCAAGACCGCGCTGCTGCAGACGCTCAAGGACTTCACGCACCACAAGAACAATGTGTGGAGCGTGACCGCGCGCAACCGCGAGCAGAACTTCGCGCTCAACCTGCTGATGCACCCGGAGATCGACTTCGTCACGCTGCTGGGCCAGGCCGGCACCGGCAAGACGCTGCTGGCGCTGGCCGCGGGCCTGGAGCAGGTGCTCGATCAGAAGCTCTACAACGAGATCATCGTCACCCGCGCCACCGTGCCGGTGGGCGAGGACATCGGCTTCCTGCCCGGCACCGAGGAAGAAAAGATGCAGCCCTGGATGGGCGCGTTCGACGACAACCTGGAAGTGCTGCAGAAGAGCGACGACAGCGCCGGCGAATGGGGCCGCGCCGCCACCCAGGAGCTGATCCGCTCGCGCATCAAGGTCAAGAGCATGAACTTCATGCGCGGGCGCACCTTCGTCAACAAGTTCGTCATCATCGACGAGGCGCAGAACCTGACGCCGAAGCAGATGAAGACGCTGGTGACGCGCGCGGGCCCCGGCACCAAGATCATCTGCCTGGGCAACATCGCGCAGATCGACACGCCCTACTTGACCGAAGGCTCGTCCGGCCTGACCTACGTGGTCGACCGCTTCAAGGGATGGAGCCACAGCGGCCACATCACGCTGGCGCGCGGCGAGCGCTCGCGCCTGGCGGACCATGCGGCGGATGTCCTGTAGCCGCCGCGCGGCGCCGGCCGCAGCGCCGCCTTTGTAGGACCGCGACCGGCATCATTGCGCGCCGGCCTGGCCTAGCATCAAGGCAAGCGCAGCGCCCGCCAGTCCGGCACCTGTGTGCCGGCGCCTGGCGGGCGCTTTTTCGTTTCGGCTCTGGATCGATGGAGGCATCGAATGGATACCCAGCATTCTCGCCAAGCATGCGCCCGGCACCATGCGCCGCGGCGCCGCGCGGCCGGCGGCCTTGCCGTGGCGGCCGCCTGCCTGCTGTGCGGCCCCGCCCTCGCCGCGGACGAAATGGTGATCCGCACGATGGGCCCGATCAGCTACGTCTGCGGCGGCATTGCCGCCGACGAGCAGCTGGCACTGGCCGCCCAGCAGAAGAACTTCAGCATGGGCGTGCTGTTCACGCAGGGCGAGCGCGGCGAATATCTGGCCGACGTGGCCGTGCGCGTGATGCGCGAAGGCCACGAAGTCGCCAGCTTTACCGCCAGCGGGCCGAAGTGCCTCATCAAGGCCCCGCAAGGCAGCTACAATATCGAAGCGACTTATAAGGGTCAGGCCAGGTCGGTCACTGTGAGCACGGGCACCTACAACGCGCAGCTGCGCTGGTAGTTGCGTCGGTAGTTGCGCCGGAAGGCGCCCGCCGGAAGGCTGCCTTCGCGGCGGCCCCGCTCGCGGTTGGCGGCTGGCGCCTGGCCCGGGACCGGACCAGAACGAGAATGCCAACGCGCCAGACCGCCAAGCCGTCACCACGCGCGCCATCGTCACCGCTGGCGCGCGCTGCCTGCCGGGCCCGCCTGCCCTCGCTGTGCGCGGCCGCCCTGCTGCTCGCCGCCTGCGCCTCCGCGCCGCCGCCGCGCCAAGGCGGCCTCTCGCGCCTGCCCGGCACGCCGATGGTGGATCCGAGCGTGGGGCTGGAAGAAGTCTCCATCCAGGCCATGTCCCTGGTCGGCACGCCCTACCGTTACGGCGGCAACACCCCCGATTCCGGCTTCGACTGCAGCGGGCTGGTGCGCTACGTGGTGCTGCGCGCCGCCAACGTCAACCTGCCGCGCACCACCGAGGCGATGGGCGAGCGCGGCGTGCCGCTCGAGCGCAGCCAGGTGGCCTCGGGCGACTTGGTGTTCTTCAACACCACCGGCCGCGCCAACTCGCACGTGGGCATCTACGTGGGCCAGAACCGCTTCGTGCACGCGCCCTCCACCGGCGGCACGGTGCGCCTGGAGGACATGGGCAAGTCATACTGGGTGTCGCGCTACAACGGCGCGCGGCGCGTGGCCTCCGCCGCCGTGCCGCCGCCGGCCCAGCCACAGCAGCCCGCGGCGCCGGCGATCCCCGCCGCCCCGCCGCCGGCGCAGGACGACGACCCGATCGCCGCCTTCGCCAACCGCTAGCGCGGCGCCGGCGCGCTTCCCGCGCGCGCCATGAAAAAAACCAGGCTTCGCGCCTGGTTTTTTTCATGGCCGACATCGGCCTCACCGGCGCCGCGGGCGCCGGCTCAAAGCACGTGCAAACCGATCCACCATGCAATCGCCGCCATGAAGGCCGACGCGGGAATGGTCAGCACCCATGCCCACACGATGTTGCCGGCCACGCCCCAGCGCACCGCCGACATCTTCTGCGCCGAGCCCACGCCGACGATGGCGCCGGTGATGGTATGGGTGGTGGACACCGGCACGCCCAGCGCCGAGGCGATGAACAGCGTGATGGCGCCGCCGGTCTCCGCGCAGAAGCCGCCGACCGGCTTGAGCTTGGTGATCTTCTGGCCCATCGTCCGCACGATGCGCCAGCCGCCGAACATGGTGCCCATGCCGATCGCCACGTAGCAGCAGACGATGACCCACACCGGCGGCTCGGCGCCGCCCTGCGCCACGTGGCCGCTGGCGATCAGCAGCATCCAGATGATGCCGATGGTCTTCTGCGCGTCGTTGCCGCCGTGGCCCAGGCTGTAGAGCGAGGCCGACACTAGTTGCAGGCGGCGGAACCAGCGGTCCACGCGCGACGGCGGCGTGCGGAAGAAGGTCCAGCCCACGATCACCATCATCAGCGAGCCGAGCACGAAACCCAGCAGCGGCGAGATCACGATGAAGGCCACGGTCTTGGCCAGCCCGCCGCCGACCAGCGCGCCGGTGCCGCCCTTGGCCACCGCGGCGCCCACCAGCCCGCCGATCAGCGCGTGCGAGGACGACGAGGGAATGCCGTAGTACCAGGTGATCAGGTTCCAGGCGATGGCGCCGACCAGCGCGCCGAAGATCACGTGGTGGTCGACGATGTTGACGTCGACGGTGCCGGTGCCCACCGTGGCCGCCACCTTGAGGTGGAAGATGAAGATGGCCACCACGTTGCACATGGCCGCCATCGCCACCGCGTGGTGCGGCTTGAGCACGCCCGTCGACACCACCGTGGCGATCGAATTGGCGGCGTCGTGGAAGCCGTTCATGAAGTCGAACAGCAAGGCGAGCGCCACCAGCAGGCCGATGACCCACAGGCTCATTTGTATTGTGTGCATGCCGATTCGTGCCTCAGGCGTTTTCCAGGACGATGCCTTCGATGATGTTGGCAACGTCCTCGCACTTGTCGGTGATGGTCTCGAGCTGCTCGTAGATGGCCTTGAGCTTGATCAGCCGTTTCACGTCGGTCTCGTCGCGGAACAGCTTCGACATCGCCGAGCGCATCACGCGGTCGGCCTCGGACTCGAGGTGGTCGATCTGCTGCGCCGTCTTGAGAATGGCGCTGGCGTTGCTCATGTCCTCGAGCAGGCCGACCGCGATCTTGACCTGGTCGCAGCATTGCACGCAGATCGAGGCCAGCTTGCGGGCCTCGTCGGTCAGGCTGGTCACGTCGTACAGCGAGATGGTCTCCGCCACGTCCTCCATCAGGTCGAGGATGTCGTCCATCGTGGTGATGAGCTTGTGGATCTCGTCGCGGTCCAGCGGCGTGATGAAGGTCTTGTGCAGCAGGTCGATGGTGTCGTGCGTGATGCGGTCGGCCTTCTTTTCGGTGGCCTGCACGCGGCGCGCGTGCGCCTCGGCATTGGGCAGGTCGTTGACCAGCACTTCCAGCTCGCGGGCGGCGGTCACCGCGCAATCGGCATGCTGGTTGAAGTATTCGAAGAACTTGCCCTCCGTGGGCATGAATCGGCCGAACATGGGTTGTTCCTTGTCGGGGCGCGCGAGCGCCCCCGGGTTATTGCCTGGGCGACTGGCTCAATCGGCCAGGCATACATTGCAGACAGCCGCCTGGCGGCGGCTGTCATCAAAACGAAATATTTTACAGGTATGCGGGTCGCAGCCGAATCTCTTTCACGTCCGGCGTGGGCGATCGGCCACGGCGGGGCCGCTTTGCCACCGCCCAGGCCGCGCCAGGACTGGCTTCAGGTGTCGTTGTCGAAGAAGGCCGGGCCGCCGCTGAAGTTGTCGAATTTGGTGAACTGGCCCAGGAATGTCAGGCGCACGGTGCCGATGGGACCGTTACGCTGCTTGCCGATGATGATCTCGGAGGTGCCCTTGTCCTGCGAGTCGGGGTTGTAGACCTCGTCGCGGTAGATGAACAGGATCACGTCGGCATCCTGCTCGATGGCGCCCGATTCGCGCAGGTCGGACATCACCGGGCGCTTGTTGGGGCGCTGCTCCAGGCTCCGGTTCAACTGCGACAGCGCGATCACCGGGCAGTTGAGTTCCTTGGCCAGCCCCTTGAGCGAACGGGAGATTTCCGAGATTTCGGTGGCGCGGTTCTCGCCGCTGCCCGACCCCGACATCAGTTGCAGGTAGTCGATGATGATCAGGCCAAGCTGCCCGCACTGGCGCGCCAGGCGGCGCGAGCGCGCGCGCAGCTCCATCGGGTTGAGCGCCGGGGTCTCGTCGATGAACAGCTGCGCGTCGTTCATGCGCTGGATGGCATGCGTGAGGCGCGGCCAGTCCTCGTCGAGCAGGCGGCCGGTACGCAGGCGGTGCTGGTCCAGCCGGCCGACCGAGCCCAGCATACGCATGGCCAGCTGGGTGCCCGCCATTTCCATCGAGAACACCGCCACCGGCAGGCCCTGCTCCACCGCCACGTGCTCGCCGATGTTGAGCGAGAACGCGGTCTTGCCCATCGACGGGCGGCCGGCCACGATGATCAGGTCGCCGGCCTGCATGCCGCTGGTCATGCGGTCCAGGTCGATGAAGCCGGTCGGCACGCCGGTCACGTCGGTGTTGCTGTCGCGGTGGTACAGCTCGTCGATGCGCTCCACCACCTGCGTGAGCAGCGGCTGGATTTCCTGGAAGCCCTTCTGCCCGCGCGAGCCTTCCTCGGCGATGGCGAAGACCTTGGACTCGGCTTCGTCGAGCAGCTCGCGCACCTCGCGCCCCTTGGGCGCGAAGGCCGCCGAGGCGATGTCGTCGGCCACCGTGACCAGCTTGCGCAGCACCGAACGCTCGCGCACGATTTCCGCGTAGCGGCGGATGTTGGCCGCGCTGGGCGTGTTCTGCGCGAGCGAGTTCAGGTAGGCCAGCCCGCCCACCTCCTCCGCCTTGCCGGCCACCTGCAGCATCTCGTAGACGGTGATGACGTCCGCGGGCTTGGTCGCCGAGATCAGCCGGGCGATGCTCTGGAAGATCATCCGGTGGTCGAAGCGGTAGAAGTCCGACTCGGAAAGGAAGTCGGCGATGCGGTCCCAGGCGGCGTTGTCCAGCAGCAGGCCACCCAGCACCGATTGCTCGGCCTCGATGGAGTGCGGAGGTACCTTGAGATTATCTAGTTGGGGGTCGCTGACAGGCGCGTTCATGGGGAGGGATTATAACGGCGCGCACAGGCGAGCCGGAGGAGAAATCGCGGCGCGTGCCGCGATGTGACGGCAGGACAACCACCCCGGCCGGGCCGAAGCCGGAACCCCGGGCCAAAACAAAAAGGCAGGAGCGCCTGGCTCCTGCCTTTTTGTTCCTGCCTGCGGCCGCTGCCGCTGCGGAGATCCCTCGCGGGCCCCGCGGCGGCGGCCGGTTCCGGCCTTAGACGTGTTCGCCCAGGACGGAGACCGTCACGTCGACCACCACGTCCGTGTGCAGCGAAACGCTGACCGGATGATCGCCAACGATCTTCAGCGGGCCGTTCGGCAGGCGCACTTGCGCCTTCTCGATCTTGAAGCCTTGGCCTTCCAGGGCGGCGGCGATGTCGGCGTTGGTGACCGAGCCGAACAGGCGGCCGTCCACACCCGACTTCTGGGTGATCTGCACGGTCAGGCCGTTGAGCTTCTCGCCCTCGCCCTGCGCGGCAGCCAGCTTCTCGGCGGCGGCCTTTTCCAGCTCGGCGCGCTTGACTTCGAACTCGCTGATGGCGGTCTGGGTCGCGCGGCGGGCCTTCTTGTTCGGGATCAGGAAGTTACGGGCGTAGCCGTCCTTCACGCGAACGATGTCACCCAGGTTGCCCAGGTTGATGACTTTTTCCAGCAGAATGATTTGCATCGTGTTTTCTCCTTGACGGACCTAGGGCCGATCAGTTCTTGTGCAGGTCGGTGTAGGGCATCAGCGCGAGGAAACGCGCGCGCTTGATGGCCGTATCGAGCTGACGCTGATAGTGCGCCTTGGTGCCGGTCAGGCGGGCCGGCGTGATCTTGCCGTTGTCGCCGATGAAATCCTTCAGGGTGTCCAGATCCTTGTAGTCGATCTGTTCCACGCCGGCCACGGTGAAGCGGCAGAAGCGCTTGCGCTTGAACAGCGGGTTCTGCTGTTGGAAGCGCTTCTTGTTCTTGTTGTCACGTTTGACGAATGCCATGATTCAATCCTTTTCGAATGCTTTACATCCAGTGATGTGAAAGACGAGAGCCTTGCTGTTGCGGTGCTTGCGGGCCAGGAATCCTTCGCAGTCGAGCATCGCGCCGAGCGGCGTGCGCTCGAGCCGTTGTCCGATCTGTCCGATCCCCATCGCGGCGATGGCAAATTCCACCTGCCTGGGCGTCTGCGCCTCGACCGTCTCGCCCGCGTACTGCAGGATGCAGTTGACGACGGGGACGCCGGCCGGGGTATAGCGCAGGGCATCGCGTTCGGCGAGGGTTGCGCAGAGCCTCAACTGGTTCAACGCTGCCTCCGTTCCCGGTACCCGTGCCCGCCCGCGCCGCCGCGCCAGCGATATTCAGCGCCCGCGGCAACCGCAAGAGCCCGCACTTAGGCGGCCTGGCCTTCGGTGGTCTGTTGCGCGGCCTTGCGGGCTTCTTCGCGCTGCACTTCCTTCATCATCGGGGACGGTGCGGTTTCGGCCTTCTTGGTCTGAACGATGAGGTGGCGCAGCACCGCGTCGTTGAACTTGAACGCGTGTTCGAGTTCAGCCAGGGTTTCCTTGCCGCATTCGATGTTCAGGCAAACGTAGTGAGCCTTGGCCAGCTTCTGGATCATGTAGGCCATCTGACGGCGGCCCCAGTCTTCCACGCGGTGGATCTGGCCTTCCTGCGAGGTGACCAGCGTCTTGTAACGCTCGATCATGGCCGGAACCTGTTCGCTCTGGTCCGGATGGACGATAAATACGATTTCGTAATGACGCATTGACGCTCCTTTTGGATAAGCCACCCGGGCGCCATGTCCGGTGTGGCAAGGTTGGATAGCCTTAAAGTATAGCGCGCTTTCCACGCATAGGGCAAGCTGCTTCAGTTATCGGCAAAGAGCGCCTGCAACGCCGCCGGATCCGCCGCCAGCGCCGGCCTGGCCGCCAGCGCGAGCAGCAGCAGCACGCGCGCCTTGTAGGGATTCAGGTCGCCGGCCGACACGAAGACGCCGGCGGTCGGCCGCGGCTGCGCCGGCATCGCCACATGCCCGGCCCCGGTGCGCGAGCTGCGCACGACCGCCACGCCCGCCGCGGCGGCCTCGGCCAGCGCCTCCGCCAGCGACTGGTGGATCGAGCCGTTGCCCGCGGCGGCCACCACGAGGCCGCTCACCCCGGCCGCGACCAGCGCATCGACCATCACCCGGCCCGGCTGCGCGTAGCTGGCCAGGATCTCCACCTGCGGCCACGCCGCCGGCACCGGCATGGCCGCGGCCGGCAGCCGCAGCGGGGCGCGGGTGAAACAGACGAAATCGTCCTGCACATAACCGACCGGGCCGCCCGCCGGCGAAGCGAAGGCGTTCACCGCCGCCGTGTGCGCCTTCACGGCGTCGCGCGCGGCGTGGATCTCCTGGTTGACGACCAGCAGCACACCCTTCCCCACCGACGCCGGATGGCTGGCCACGCGCACCGCGTCGAGCAGATTCAGCGGGCCGTCCGCGGACAGCGAAGTCGACGGCCGCATGGCCGCGGTCAGCACCACCGGCAGCGTGGCCTCGCAGGCCAGGTGCAGCACCATCGCCGTTTCCTCCAGCGTATCGGTGCCGTGCGTCACCACGATGCCGGCGACGTCGGGCTGCGCCGACCAGAAGCGGATCCGCTCGACCAGCCTGGACCAGAGCGCGAACGACATGTCCTTGCTGTCCACCTGCGCCACCTGCTCCGCCTCGATGCGCGCTACCTCGCCAAGCGCGGGCACGGCTCCGAGCAGCGCCGACACCGGCACCGTGGCGGCCTGGTACTTCGCGCTGCTGGCGGGATTGGACGAAGAACCGGCAATGGTGCCGCCGGTGGCAAGCACAACGACGCGACGCAGTGAGGACATGGCGGGGGACGTGTAGGAAGCCTGGAGTCGGAAAAAACGCGCACCCGGAACAGGCACCGCGTGCCGCGGATTGTAACCCTGCGCATCCCGACACCCGCAAGGCGCGCCCGCAGGCAGGCGTGTTGCAAACTATTCGTCGATGCGCCGCGTCCTAAAAATTCCGCTTGCACTTCACTCGATACTGTATAAAATCACAGCATACTGTTTAAACGTACAGTGCTTTCCAATAACAGCGAAAACAACAGCGAACAACGGCGACTATGGCGACCCTGACACCGCGGCAGCAGCAGATTTTCGACCTGATTCGCAGCACTCTCCAGCACACCGGCTTTCCGCCCACGCGTGCCGAGATCGCCGCCAAGTTCGGCTTCTCCTCGCCCAATGCCGCGGAAGAGCATCTGCGCGCGCTGGCCCGCAAGGGCGTGATCGAACTCACCCCCGGCGCGTCGCGCGGCATCCGCCTCAAGGTATCGCGCAGCGACTCCGAGTTGCCCGACCAGTTCTCGCTGCCGATGGCGGGTGTCATGCAACTGACGCTGCCGCTGGTCGGCCGCGTCGCCGCCGGCAGCCCGATCCTGGCCGCCGAACACATCGACCGCCAGTACCAGGTCGATGCCTCCGTCTTCGAAGTCCAGCCCGACTACCTGCTGCGCGTGCGCGGCCTGAGCATGCGCGACGCCGGCATCCTCGACGGCGACCTGCTCGCGGTCAAGCGCGCCAGCGAAGCCGCCAACGGGAAGATCGTCGTGGCCCGGCTCGGCGAGGACGTCACCGTCAAACGCCTCAACCGCCGCGGCGACACGATCGAACTGATCGCGGAGAACCCCGACTTCAGCAACATCATCGTCCAGCCGGACCGGGAAGAATTCTCCCTGGAAGGCATCGCCGTCGGCCTGATCCGTACCGGCGCGTTCTAAAAGCCCCAAGCCTCAAGTGCGGCTGGAGCGGGTTCGCCCGCCTCGAGCTGCACCCGATATGCCAACGCCATCCGCGCTGCGGATGCCGACAACTGTTGTTGCAAATCACCAGGTGTAGCCATGCTCCCAGCCAATCGCTTCTCCACCCGCCGCCCCGTCAAGCCCGTTCCGTTCCGCCAGTCCAAAGGCGTGCGCATCTACCAGGGTGCGCAGCGGCGCACGATGGTCGGCAGCATGGCCGCCATCTGCCGCATGCTCGAACTGGAAGACCTTCCCAAGCTGTCCGTGTAATGGCGCGTTCCGCGTGGTGGCGCAGCGTGGAGACGGTTGCCATTCGCCGCATGCGCCAGCCTCATGAAATTTTTTGAGGCGAAGTACTAGCCATGTGCCAATGAAGTTTGTATAATCTTGTTTTTCGTCGATCAGCACTCAGCTGAAAGACAACGACGGTGGCTGTAGCTCAGTTGGTAGAGTCCAGGATTGTGATTCCTGTCGTCGTGGGTTCGAGTCCCATCAGCCACCCCAGAATTCTCTTCGGTATCGACGGCTTGAGCATTAACCAGCCGTTCGCGATACAAGATATCCGATAAAAGCGGATATACCCAACGGCGCCTCTGGCGCCGTTTTTGTTTTCTGCCGCTGGCAAGCATCGCACCGATGCTCCAATTTGCCATTGCCCGGACTCCCCTCCTCAAACCAACGTCGCCAGTCGACCCGCTTGTCGCGCATGCGAGGCCGGCTATTTTGCAATTGTTGACAGTCAAACGGTACGTTGCTTCTTATGCTGGCCGCGGCACCATCCCCTTGGTGCTCATATTCGACACTTCCCGATGCCGCTGCGCCGCTCCCCCGGCCCAGCGGCTTTTTTTGGCGGAACGGCGGCCGCAGCCGCGGTGACAGTTGTTGACAGTCCATGTCTCCGCATCCTGATAGCCTTCAATCTCGCATCGTCATCCTCCGCTGGGTACGGTGCGGCTTCCTGTCCCCGCCGGGCATTCGTGTCCGGCGGGGTTTTCTTTTTTGGCCGATGCGTGGTTCCGATGTCTTGCGGACTTCGGGACCTGACCGCCATCGAGTGGACATGCAAGACGCCCCGGCCACTGCCTCTCGATTCATGGCGGACATGCCATCCACATGGGGAAGGCATTATCCTGACACCGCACTCCCCATGCGCGCGGAAATTGCGGGGCGACGCTGTTTGTCCCGATACCCACTACACACCAGGAGACCTGGATATGGCTGGCTCGAGCCTCTTGCTGCTGATCGACGACATCACCTCGATCCTTGACGACATCGCGTCCATGAGCAAGCTCGCCGCCAAGAATACCGCCGGCGTGCTCGGCGACGATCTCGCTCTCAACGCGCAGCAAGTCACGGGCATGAAGGCCGACCGGGAGCTGCCGGTGGTGTGGGCGGTGGCAAAGGGATCGCTGCGCAACAAGGCAATCCTGGTGCCGTCCGCGCTGGCGATCAGCGCCGCGATTCCGTGGGCGATCACGCCTTTGTTGATGGCGGGTGGCGCCTTTCTCTGCCATGAGGGATTCGAGAAGATTGCGCACAGCCTGCTGCATCAGCGGAAGGCACCGGAGGCGACTGTCATCCGGAGCGAGCCGCCGACAACGGATCTGGCCACGCTCGAAACAACGAAGGTCCGCGGCGCGGTGCGCACGGATTTCATCTTGTCGGCGGAGATCATCGTCATCTCGCTCGGCACGGTTTCCGAGGCGACGTTCGGCACGCAGGTTGCCGTATTGTCGATCGTCGCATTGGTCATGACGGTGGGCGTCTATGGCCTGGTGGCCGGCATCGTCAGGCTCGACGATGCCGGGCTTTATCTTCACCAACGGCCATCGGCAACGGCGCGCGCCGCCGGCCGGGCCATTCTGCGCATGGCGCCCTGGCTGATGCGGGCGCTTTCGGTGGCCGGCACGGTTGCCATGTTCCTGGTCGGCGGGGGAATCCTGGTACATGGCTTTCCTGGCGCGCACCACGTGACGGAGCGCGCCGGCGCCCTGCTGAGCACGGAAGGCAGTCTTGACATGCTCGGTCCCCTGCTCGTCAATGGCGTGGCCGGCATCGTGGCCGGCGCGCTGGTGACGGCGGCGGTCTTCCTGATCAAGCTTGCGGTACGGATTGTCCGGCCATCGCTGGACTGAACGCGATGGCTTGGCCGGTATGACGCGGATAATGCAAAGCGCCAGAAACTAAAACCCCAAAAGCAAAACCCCCCAGTCCATACGG
>NZ_BBQM01000016.1 GCF_000876015.1 Cupriavidus basilensis
GATTCCGTCTTGCTCGATTCCACGCGCGACAGGATGTAGCTGACGGCCCGCGATACCAGTTCAGGGATCTTCAACTCGGCCTTGATGCTGATGCGTGCAGCGGCGATCTTGCTATCCGAGTTCTCGCGGCTCAGCTCGCCGGACATTTCCACAGAGGCGAAGCGGCTATCGGCCGGTGCGTAATAGCCAAACACGTCGAGCGGGAATTCGCAGGCATGGAATCCGCGTTCGCACGCCTCGATCTTTCCGTCGATCTCGAACGTCTCACCGACCGCATACTGCACGCGCTGGCCACCACTGGGATGGCATACGAAGTCCTTGTTGAAGCCCTTGTAGGCTGTTACGACGCACTCACCTTGCTCGACGGCAACCTTCTCAATTTGCTGATTCGCTGCGGTGTCTTCCATCTGCATCTCCATCGGTCTTGGCTCTGCGTGTGCAGTGCCGATGGAGAAAACTATACACCAATGAATAGATAAATCAATACGCAAATGAATAGTTCGGGACCCAACTTCGGAGGGGCAGGGCGGCGGGCGCCTAGCCCATGGGTTTCCTGTCTACTTTGTTGCGATGGCGCTGGCCTGGGCAGCGATGGCGAGTTTCCGGATAGTGTCGCCCAAGAGTTCCATAGCCTGGTCCCGGATATGAGGGAAGGCGGTAACGAGACGCACCAATAGGTCCAGTATGGACCGAACTACGAGGAGAGGGTCATCCGCATACAGCCCTCCGATGTTGGCCTGATAGGAGCCCCCGTAACCGTGCTGAAACGTGATGCGGTCTTCAGCCGGGTCGTCGTCCGGCGGGCGCGCCCGTACCTGCTGTCTCACCGTCCGCCCCTTCCGGAAGGCTGACATCTGAATGATGTTGTCCATGACCCCTGCTCTCTTTTTTATGGGCAAGAGTCGGTCTTGCCTTTCAGGCAGATTACGGGGAGGGCTGATACTAGGGCACCCCCCCGCGGTTGGGAGGCAGATGGCTCTGTCGCCAAGCGGCAGAGGTACCGCTACAGATGCAAAAGCCCGCCTTGCGGGCGGGCCTTGCTGCCGTTCGGTTCGAGGCTAGAAGCCGTAGTTGCGGCGCTGCTGGCCCGGCTGGCTGGGCGGTTGCCCATAGGACTGGTTGTACTGCGGCGGGTTACTGTACTCGTCCTTCTGGTGCCCACGCTGGCCCGTGTAGGGATTTACCCCACCATACTGGTTGTTCTCGGCATTGTAGTTGTTGGAGCGCAACTGATCGGGGTTGGACCGCATGTGACCCTCGCGGTAGTTGCCGTTTTTGTCGATGGAGGGGCGGACGTAGGTTTGGGCGCTCGCGCTAGTGGCACAAACAAGTAGCGCGGCGAGAATGGCGGCTGTTCTCATTTTGTATCCTATGTCACCAAGAATCGGTAGATACCGTAGATAAGGAAACCCATTGCGATATATGTGCCGAACGGAACGAAGCCTATAACCAGTAACGCAATGACTAGCGCGAAAATATGCCAAACGCCCAAGGCAGCAGCAACGCCTTCGGTCACGGCTCCCAGAACGAAGATGCCAAAAATCATAGTCCCAATAAGCATTGGGAGCCCGCTAGCTGATGCTGATCTGGCTAGCTCTTGGAATTTCTTGACCTTCCCGAACTGCATGTCCGCCCCCGGTATTTATTTTCTCTAGGTCCAATCAGCTAACTGGCCGCCTGCTGGGCGACACATTTGAAAGTCAATTCGGATTCAAGCGGGGTCCAGCCCCGCGCACCGTGGGTCTTCATATCGACCTGCTCCATCTGCTTTCCCTGTTCCTTGCAATAGGCATCGGCGCGCCGAAGGCTGCTCGCTTTGATCTCTTGCCAGGAATCGACGCCGCCCATGTGTCGGGTGCCAACGGTGTAGTTGCCGTTCCCGGCCGGACTGACATCCGAAACAGTGGTGCAGCCGGCGAGAACCATGCCGATCGCCGCTACCCCCAAGATTCTTGCTCTCATTTTTTGACCCCGTTACAGATCATGAGAAGGTAGCGCGATAAGCCTTTGTTTGGCTCCCCGCCAAAGTGGGGCTACTTTGTCTTGCGGTTGCGGCCTTCCTTGGGTTCGGGATGGAGGCCGCTGATCTGGATGCCCCTTTTCTTGCGAGCAAACACAGGCTGATCTTCATCGCCAACTCCCTCGTCGGGAGGGCTGCTGCGCAGATCTTGAAGTAGGCCAAGAGCCTTGGACAGCGCGCTGTCGGATAACCCAGCAAGGATGGCGGTGGCCTGGGCGATCTGCATTTCGCGGAGGACGCTGGCACGCTCCGTAATCTCATCGGCCGCCGGCGCCGCCAGATGCACTACCGCGGAAGATTCCCCTGTGTACTGAACGGGATCATCCGGGCCATCTGCTAGCCAGGTAGTAGTAACCCCTAGAGCGGCGGCCAGCTTCTTCACCGTGGACAGTTCCGGTGTGTCTGTCCTGCCCTTCAATACGCGAGCGATAGTTGGCTGCGGTACGCCGGATAGGCGGCTCAAGGCGCTCTGACCCTTGATCTTGCGCTCGCTCATCATCCGGTCGATTCGTGTTGCGATTCCCATGCGTGAGATATACGTGCGCGTATAGATGGGCGTCAAATCTCTATTCATGTGTGCATTGACAATCTATTCATTCGTGTATAGATTTGCAGGCATGGACAAAACACATCAAGCCAAGCTCGCCGAGATCAAGGCGCGAACGGACCTCAGCGAAGTCGCCTTGGCCCGCAAGCTTGGCGTCTCCCAGCCGACGGTGAATCGCATCCTCAAGGGTCAAGCCGACTGCAAGGGGAGCACGTTGGTCGCCATTGACCAGTTGCATGCCAGCGTGTTCGGTGTAGGCGCCAAAACCGGCGCTAGCCCGGCGGTCGCCGAGGCGTCGTGATCAGGGCTTGCGCGATGGCCCGGCCACCGATCCCCCAAGCACCTGCGCAAGGTTCTGCAGGTCCGCAAGCAACTGCTGCGTGGACCGAATGCATGCCTCAACCGCAGCTCGCTGATCGAAGGCCGGGCTGCCTTGTTCGTAAGGCTCTCCAATCCCATTCGCCAGCCACTCGGCTGACACGCCAAGGGCTCGTGCAATCGCAGTTGTGTGCTTGCTTCCCTTCGCATTGCGGTCAGGGCTGCATAGGTGCTGGATGGACTGCGGACGAATGCCGACCCGCGACGCAAGCGCGCGACCGGAGGTTGGCGGCTGCGTCCGCGCCATTGCCCAACGGAGCCGTTCGCCAAAGGTGTACATGCGCCCGAGTTTGTCACCGGACCTATGCAGGTTTGTCTGCTTTTTCGTATCAGACGGCTCTGTCGCTTGCGACGGGCCGGCGCCGTACCCCGCCGCGAGGTTGACCCGCTCGCGGCTTCCTCCCCGCGTCTTGGCGCGGGGGCTTTTTATACCCGTTGCTCGATAGCCAGATGACCCCGATCCAGATTCCAGCGAATGCAGCACCGCGGACTGCGAGGCAGATGGCCTTCGAGCTTGCGCAAGGGCTGTCCGCCATGTGCGGCCGGCACCAAGCAGGGCAGGGAGGTCAGGCGCCATTTACAGCGCGCCGGCCTGTAGTAGTTCGAGGTGTTCGCCGACTTCCGCGAGCGCTTCGGCAGTTTCGTCCAGCAGCATCGCGTGCTCAGCCGGATGCAGATTTCCTTCGTGGACGGACTCGCGCATGGATTCCAGGTGCTCCCGCACAAGGCGGGGCGCGTCATCACCATGCCGGTCCGAGTAGAGACGCAGCACGAGCTGCCGCACGAGGAAAAGTTGCAGCCGCAGGTTTCGATCTTCGAGATCGCGCGCGCTCAGTGGCATGGCCTTTTGGCTCGCTGCGTGCTGCTGTTCCATCCACTACTCCTTTTTGATGATCCGGGGATCAGATGCACGAACTTGACGAGATGCTTATGGCCCGAGCCCCCTACACGCATCCACTTGGAAAGCTGACGCATGAGTCGAGAACGCTTCTGCCGGAGTGCGTCGGCGAAAAGCTCGTGACCACAGCCGCAGCCCTAGGCATGACCGAGGCGGAATTGACCCGCGACATCCTTTGCCAGTGGGGCTTCGGTGACCTCATGGACAAGATAGCGCAGGAACGGCGCCGAATCACTGCGGTGAAACCGGCAGGAATCGGCGGCCAAGAAAAGTAAGGCGCCGCGAGGCACGCAAAAACACCACGGCGCCGGGCGCGCCACTATATCCGGGGGCGGAAAGAATGGAACAGATCAGGTCGCGAGCAGCGATTCGGGAAGAGGGTGCGCAGGCTGCGCGCGAGGGCAAGTCGTTCGATGCATGCCCGTCGATATACGGCGAGGAGGCAGCCCTCGAATGGAAGGCGGGCTACCTGCATGCGCAGACGCAGGTCGGTGGCGACGAGTTCAGGACACGGCAGGGCCGGCAACTGGCTGCGATGCTCGAGCGGGCCGGCGGGGTGGCGGCATGAAGGTCTATATCGCCGGCCCGATGACGGGCATTCCGAACCTGAATTTTCCCGCCTTTCACGAGGCTGCCAGCCGACTGCGCGCAGAAGGGCACCACGTCGTGAATCCGGCCGAAATCAATGCCGACCCCAGTGCGGGATGGCTCGAATGCATGCGCGCTGACATCCGTGAAATGGTCACGTGCGAGGCGATCTTTCTTCTCCCTGGCTGGGAGTTGTCGCGGGGTGCGACGCTGGAGCGCCATATCGCGGAGCGATTGGGCTTCGTCATTCTGGCCGCCGATGAGGTGGCAGCGTGACGCTACTTTGGATCAAACCGATCAAACGGATTGGCTTCACACATCAGCGGACCTGGTCCATTAGGGCGGCAGACACGGTGCGTCCAACGGTCAAAAAAGAAGACCCCTCCACTGTTTGGCTGGATGGCCTCGTAGCGGAAGAAATGAGCAACAGCGACCAGCGCAAGCATGATGACAACGGCGATAGCTATTCCGACTCGCATGTCCGACCCTCCTTTTTCGGAGGAATCGTAGCATGCTGACCAACCACTGCTACCAAGGCGACTGCCGCGCCGTCATGCGAGAGTGGCCGGCTGCCCTCGCGGATGCGTGCATCACCGACCCACCTTATGGTGACACGAGCCTGGAATGGGATCGCCGCTGCGATGGTTGGGTAGCTGAGGTCGCTCGCGTGCTTAAGCCTTCGGCATGCATCTGGGTGTTCGGAAGTATGCGTTTCATTGCCACACTGTTCGCCGATATGGAGGCCGCAGGCTTTCGCTATGGCCAGGACATTGTCTGGCAAAAACAGAACGGAACCGGCTTCCATAACGACCGATTCCGACGCGTGCACGAGCATGCCATCCAGTTTTACCGCGGCGCGTGGGCCGACTTGTACCGTGATGTGCAGCACACGATGGATGCGCGGGCAAAGGTAGTGCGGAAACAAGCAACGCCGGCGCGCTGGCATGGAGTCACCGGGGCGACGACTTATGTGTCCGAGGAGGGTGGCCCTCGGATCATGCGCAGCGTTATCGATGTTGCCAACGAGCACGGCCGCGCACTGCATCCGACGCAGAAGCCGCTCGGAATTCTCGCTCCGCTGATCTCCTACTCAGTGCCGAGGGGTGGCCTCGTAGTGGATCCATTTATGGGCAGTGGTTCCACCGGCATTGCAGCTGAGATGCTAGGCCGCTGCTGGCTGGGTGCCGAGCTGAACCCCGAATACATCGCGCTGCAGTCCGAGCGCATGCGGCAGCCTGGGCTGGTGTTGGAGGTAGAGCCATGCTGACTCGTCGCACACCCCTCAAGGCCGGCGCGCCTCTCCAACGTCGCACGCCGCTGCGCTCCACGACCTGGCTGAAGCAGACCGCCGGCTTGGTGCCAAGCCCCTTCAAGAAGAAGTCCCGCAAGAAGCCGCGCAAGGCGGAGCGGGACTATCTCGGGCACGTGGTCTCCCTCGGTTGCGCCGTCTGCCGACGGCTGGGCCTGGGTGCCACGCCAGCGGAGGTACATCACCCGCGCAAGGGCACTGGCATGGCCCAGCGTGCGCCCCACCGCGACGCGATTCCGCTTTGCACCGAACACCACCGCGGCGACACCGGGGTGCATGGGCTCGGCGTGAAGCGCTTTGCCTTGGTCTACGGATTCGATGAGGCCGACTTGACGGCGGAGACGCAAACGCTGCTCGTGGCCTATCTGCCGCCATCGGAGTCCGAAAGGCAATGAGGCGCCCTTCTTTCCAGTTCTACCCAGGCGACTGGCAGTCCAACACGAACCTGCGCCGCTGCAACCATGCTGAGAAGGGCGTATGGCTCGACGTCATGTGCCTGCTCCATGACTCTGAAGAATACGGCGTGCTGCGTTGGACCTTGAAGGAAATTGCCCAAGCTGTTGGCTGCCGATTGGTCGACCTGAAGGCGCTTTTGACAAAGGGCGTGCTGAAGGGCGCGGACGTCGGTGCCTCGTGCGAGGCATTCATCTATACCCCCAGATCGGGCCGCAAGAATGGCGATCCGGTGACGCTCATTGCCGCGCAAGAGGGCCCTGTCTGGTACTCGTCGCGCATGGTCCGCGATGAATACGTGCGCACCATTCGCGGTGAATCCTCCCGCTTTGGTGATGGCAATGATGATGCATCGAAGGGGCGCCAAATCAAAGGCAATGGTGAGCCACCAAAGGGCGCACCTAACCCCCCCTTTGGTGACGGCTCTTCTACTGCATCTGCATCTTCACCTTCGGGAACTACTCCCGTTCCTGACGGAACGGACGCTGGCGCGTCGCCAGCAATGCCTGCCGGGTTGGATGCGAAGGACGCGATTTTTCAGGTCGCCGTTCCGTGGATGGTTGAGCGAGGCGTACCGGACAAGAGCGCCCGGTCTCTGCTGGGCGGAGCGATGAAGCAGTTCGGGGACGATGGCGCGTGGGACCTAGCACAGCGCCTCATGCGGGAGCGGCCGATGGAGCCAGCGGCATGGCTAGCCGGGGCAATCAACAAGAGCATGGGCAAGGGAGCGAGTAAGCATGGAAACTTCAGCAAGCAGGACTATCGCGCGGGCGTTAGTGAAGATGGCGCCTTCTGAGTGGCTTCGCAACCGGGCGACCGAGTTGCGCAAGTGCGACGAGCACGGTGAGTACACGGCTATGCAGACGCCGGTGAAGTCATGGACGATCTGCCCGAGGTGCCTTGAGGTTGCGGACAAGCAGGGCGATGCGCAACGTAGGGTCGAGATCGCGCGCGAATGGGCGGAACGCCGCACGCAGCAACTACTGGGGCGGGCAGCCATTCCGGCTCGCTTCGAGGATCGTCGTCTGGCGAATTACGCGCCGACCTGCGAGCAGGCATGGCGTGCCCTGGCCGTGGCCAAGGAGTACGCGGACAACTTCGAGGTCAAACTTGAAGGCGGATGCGGCCTGATTCTTTGTGGCGGCGTCGGTACCGGCAAGACTCATCTTGCCGTCGGCATTGCGCACGAAATCATGATGCGCGGTTTGTCGCCGGTCTTCACTTCGGTGATGGGGGCTGTGCGTGCAGTCAAGGAGACCTACGGCCGTGACTCGGCGATGACCGAGCGGGACGCCATCCGCACCTTCATCAAGCCGGATCTGCTGATCCTTGATGAAGTGGGTGTCCAGTTCGGCAGCGACACGGAAAAGCTGATCCTCTTCGAGATCATCAACGGCCGGTATGAGGAGGTGAAGCCAACAATCGTTATCAGCAACTTGGCCAAGGAAGCGCTGGCCCAGTTCCTCGGCGAGCGCTCATTCGACCGGCTACGCGAGGGCGGCGGCCGCCTGGTTGTTTTCGACTGGCCCAGTTACCGGAGGCAGGCATGAGCGCAGTTTCCTTTGTGGGTACGGACGCCGTAACGCGCGAGATGCTGCTCGGGCCTGAGTTTCGGAACATCGAGGTGATCGACTTCGATTGCCCGCACGGCATCGTTATCGTCCGGATCATCATCAACCTAAAAGTGGTGGTCCTCTACGGTGATCCTCAAGAAGCGCTTCTGAATTACCTGCGGGTCTCCACTGGGCCGACCGAGCTGGGGCGCGCATGACCGTCACCTGTATCACCTGCGCCCATTTCACCATGAAGCCCCGCAAAGGCCCTGCGGTAGCCCATCTCACAGCAAGCGACATCGTGCATGCCAAGGTGGGCATGGGTAGATGCGAACTGGAGACGCTGACATTGAGGTGGACTGCAGCAGAAACCGAACTGGAGTGCGGCAAGCACGTTGCCGTGACCGAAGAACAGGCGGCGGCGCGCCGCGAATGGATCAGGAGCAAGGCATGACCTGGACGCATGACGGCCTAGCCGAGGACCTGGCTGCGCATCTCCGCAGCAACACCGACCGCATGGTCTGGACGGACATGCAGCTCGGGGCCATGCACAGCAGCCGGCCGGATGTCTATGCGCTGCCGAAGAGTTACAGCCGCTTCCAGCCCATTGCTTACGAGTGCAAGGTGTCGATGTCCGATTTTCGCTCGGATGTGACCAAGGGCAAGTACACCGACTATCTCGCGTTTGCCAGTGGAGTGGTGTTTGCATGCCCGGCCGGCCTGCTCAAGAAAGAGGATGTCCCACACGGGGCGGGGTTGATGGTTCGAGGCCCCGATGGGTGGCGGTCGCTCAAGAAGCCGGCATTGACCAAATGCGACACGCTGCCGCGCGATGCGTGGATGAAGTTGCTGATCGATGGCGCACGCCGTGACATCCAGCGGCAGGAACTGCAAAAGGATCGCGCGTGGCGGTCGCTCAACGAGTATCAGACGCTACAAAAAATCCGCGCCGAGTTTGGGGCAGTGGTTGCGGCTGCGATCAGCGACCACCGAAACGGGACCACTCATCGGCTGGCCAGCCTCAAGGTCGAGATCATGAAGCAGACGGCGATGCTGGAGGCCGACTTAGCGCACATCGAGGAAAAGCGCCGAGCAGCGCGCAAGCGAGTTGACGATCAATGTTCGGAGCTGCTGTCCGCACTTGCCGCAGTCGTTGGCATGGAGCCGGATGCTGGTCGGGTGTACGAGATGGGCGCGCGCCTGCGGGACATGATTGCGCTGGCACAAGCTGATACCACGGTGAAGGAACTGCGCAGGATCATCCGTGGGATGCAGCTCAGTTTCAATCAATTTCGAGAAACTGAGGCGATCATCGATGCGACGCAAGTCGGCGAGAAGGCGGCTGCATGAGCGACATCCGCCAACTACCGGTTCAAGGAGTGGCGGCTCGGCCGGCCCCCAAAAAGATCGTCCGCCCCTGCGAGTACGGAATGTACAACGCAGTCAAGGACATGGAGACGCAGATGGGCAGCGTCGAAGCATACAACCGCCTCTGCGAATGGGCTGCGCACCTGAAAGCCAAGATCGATGCTGGAGAAGCCGTCCAGCAGCACGCCATGTGGGCGACCGATCCGAAGTTCATCTATCCCGCTGATGGGCTGCAGCCATGAGCAAGAAACCACGATGGACTCTCGATGGTTATCTAGCCGCACATCGTGCGATCTGGTCCGCGCCTACGGCGCCATCTAAGGCTGATCGCGCGGCGGCTGTCGTGAGGCGCACCCAGGCACTGGGCCGGCTCAAGACCGGCCAGATGAACAAGGGTGAGGCCCGCTACGCCGTCTACCTGGACGAGCAAAAGCTAGCTGGCGCGGTGCTGTGGTGGAAGTTCGAGGCCGTGAAGTTGATGATCGCGCCGAACACCTCGATCACCGTGGACTTCGCGGTGATGCTTGCCTCGGGCGTGATCGAGCTGCGGGACTACAAGGGCGCGAAGGCGATGGTCACGGACGATGCGCGCGCCAAGATGAAGGTGGCTGCCGCGCAGTTCCCGTTCGTCTTCAAGTTCATCTACCCCGCTGGGAAGGTTGGATCCGGATGGCTCGAGGAGGAAATCTGATGGATGACGTCATGAATGCATTTGTGCTGGCCGTTGTGATCGCGATGGTGGCGATCACGGTGGGGTTCGCGCGATGAAGTGTGCGAACTGCGGTGGCGCCAACCACACGGCGCCGAATTGCCCTTGGACCCGCTGCGTGCGGATTGCGAGGCCCTGATGGCCGGCACGAAGAAGCCCCGCAGGGCCCACCGCCCGCGCGAGATCCGCAACGACATCCCGGCGATGTTGTTCGAGAGCGACCAGCCATTGCCGGACCACCAGCGCGCCAGCATCCTGATCGCTGCCCATGCCTCTGTGTCCGCACTCGCGCGCGGCAGCGCCACGAAGGATGACTGGCACACCATCGTCAACGCCATGAACGCCTCTCAAGTCTTATGCGAAGGCGCTGGCAACAAGGAGGTGGGCTTGACCGTCATCCACGCTGCCCAAAACGCCATGATCGAAGTCGGCGAGCGCTGCAAGCAGATCGGCAGGCTTGGTGTCTCGGGCGATGGGTTACGCGCGATCAACGAGGCAATGGCGCTCTACGAGCAGTTGCTGGAGACGGTGACGAAGCGGCAATTCACGACCGCAATCAAAGAGGCCGACCGCCGCATCAAGGCCGGCAACGTGGTGCGGTTGAAGCGCGAGGGAACTCGCAGGATGAGCGCGGCCGGGCTGGCTGTGTAACTGGAGGCGGCATGGAGATTGTGAATGTGAAGGTCAGTCTGGATGACGTCATCCGGTACTACGTCGAGGGGTTCAAGTTGGAAGGGAACAAAACACTCTTTAGGTATGAGGCGTTCGTTGACCCCTCAAAGCGAGTGGTTTGGATCGAGGCCACCCTAAAGGACTCTTCTACAGAGCAGGCGGACGATGAGTGATCTTGACCAAATCGAAGCGGCCGCCCGCGCCGCCGGCTACGAGACGCGCCGCTACCGTGTGCGCGAACTGGAGGTCGTCCATATCGGGGTGGGCGATCAATGGGCGCTGTTCGATCCTCGCCGCAGCGACGTGGATGCGCTCAGGCTGATGGTCGACTGCCGCCTCAACGTCGGCGTGGGCGAGCGCAGGGTGACTGCTACCGCCTACCCCGGCGGTGTGGCGCTGACCGTCATCGAGGATGCCGGGGATAACCGCGCGGCAGCTACCCGCATCGCAATCACGCGCGCTGCTGAGGCGCTGTATCTGCACAGGCAGGCAAAGGAGCAAGCGCAATGGTAGATGGTGATATGTACGGCGAGGGCGTCATGACGGTCACGGCCGCATGGTTCGCATGGCGCCCGGTCCGTCTCGGCGCCGGGCGCTGGGCATGGCTTCAGCGGGTGAGGAGAATCAGAACGAAGGCTTTGTGGCGCGATTGCCGCACCATCTACCAGCCGATTGAGTGACCGAAATCCACCGCGAATTCGTCCTCCGCGGCCGCGCGGACTGGCAAGAGGTGGTAGCCACCGTCCGGGCTGCCGGCCCGGCGATGGCGGAGCGGGGCACACCGCTGCGCTTGGTCTTGGTCGACGAGTCGCAAGACAGGCTGGAAGAACAGGTGAAATTTTACTGGTCGGCGGTGATCGAGCCCATCGCCGAGCAGGTGTGGATCGGCGGCCGGCAGTTCTCGGCGAAGGCATGGCACGTCGAGATGAAGGAACGCTTCCTGCCGGTGCGCGAGATGCGCATGCCGGACGGGACGGTAAGGATGGTGGCGCCATCGATCGCGCGCGGCGAGATCACCGTGGGCGCCATGTCCGAATACACAAAGAAGGTAGCCGCGCATGCCGCGAGCGAACTAGGGGTGCAGTTTGATTAACCCGGGTCCCTTTCAGGGGCGGGAAGATGGGCGTACATGCCAAGCGGCGCGCTGCCTGGGAGGCGGCGGGCCAGTTGACATTGCAGTTGGAGGTTCGGGCGCGGACGCATCGTGAGCGGATACTGGAGGTGCTGGCCGAGAGCAATGATTTTCTCGTCGGCCAGGAGGTGGCGCGGCGGGCCGGGCTGCCGTACAAGCCGGCACTGGACGCGCTGACCTACCTGTACAACGATGGGAAGATCGCGCGGGTAGGGCGGAAATTCACGGCGCGCTGGGGGCGGATGACGCTGGTCCAGCGGGACACTGGATACACTAACCTTGAGGCGTTTTTCCGTGGTGTAGGCGGCCGAGTCGAATAGCGGCAGCGCCCTATAATTAAGACCTCAATGCCCCGTAGATAGCCCGGGAACCCAGCCGATGGGAGGTCATGAGGCCTGCAATGCCGCAAGCAGGCGAAGGATCGGCAAAGATGGCGCCGCAGGCGGGACAGCCGCCAAAGCATCCTGCCTGCCTTCATGCATGGTGATTGCATCCGGTACGCGAAATCCGGTTATCTGCCTGCCCGTCGCGGGGCAATGAAATTGGCAGAGAGGTCCATGAGGGCCGCAGTAGTCACCATCCGTGAAGACCCACCCTGAGATGGGGCATTGAGGTGCGCTAGTTGTCTGTCGTGAGCGCGCGGAGCCCTGAGACAGACTTACCCGAGGCGCTTGCTGGGCTGAAGAATCGGGGACGCGGCATAGCTAAAACCCAGCACTCTCACGCATGGCGATTGGGCCGAGTTGCGCCAACGTCGGGTAGCGCACGGTACAGGACCGTGTATCTGCGTCCGGCGGATCAATCGCCAGCCGCGAGGGAATGCGCAGGCTGATGCGCTAAAACCTAGCAGTCGGACGATGCGGATAGCTGTGGCCTGAAAAACTGTCCCAGAGCCTGCGGTGGCAAAGGGCATGAGCGTCAAGCCGGATCGGGTGTAATGGCCAAACGACACGCAAGCCGGAGACCAGCGCCGGCCCCTCACCCAAGCCCTGCCTCGTGCGGGGCTTGTTCTTTTCTGCTTCGCCTCGAATAGTTCACCGCCCAATACCATCGTCTCATTCTCAACCGAGTGAGACGACAATGCCCCGATTCCCCAAGAGCCACGCGTTGCAAGACCGCTTGCGCATGGCTATCTGGCTGCTGTTCGGCCTGGCCTTCTATGTCGCCGTGTTGCTGATCGACGGCACCCGATTCCCGACCGTGCAGGTCACGCTCCAGAAACTGGGCCACGTCACCACGTTCGCGTGGGTGGGCTACTGGATTGCCCGGCAGGCGCTGGGCCGGGTGTACGCCGCCAGCAGCTCGCAGGACCGGCTGGCGCGCGCCATCGTGATCGCTGGCGTGATCATCGCTGGCTTGACGGGGCTCTGATCATGGCAAAGATCCTCTCATTCCTCTGCTTCTTCTTCCACCCCGTCGCGCTCGCCATCGATCTGATGGTCCTGCTTGTGTGGTCATCCATCGGCCTGATCGGTACCCCTGCAAGCAGCGGGCGCCCGTACACGTGGACCACCTCGGCGGCGCTTCTGGTTGTCCTGTTGACGCTGTTCTTGCTCGGGCGCTGGGCCGGGCGGCTGGCGGAGCGTGAGCGGGCGCGGAAGATCCGCGATGGCCTGGTCGATCTGGTGCAGGCAATCCGGAGTGCACTATGAGCGACCAAGCCATCGAGCAGGAAATCCAAGCCAAGGGCAAGACCGCGCCGCGTGTCACGCCGGCCGACATCGAAGCGAACATCGACAGCGAGCACTATTTCACGGCGGCCGACGGCATCGACGGCGGCATAGTTGCTGGCTACAGGTATCCGGGTCCGCTCGACCTGCTGACCTTCTGCGTGCTGGTGTTGCGCAACGGCTTCACCGTGACCGGCGAGTCGGCCTGCGCCAGCCCGGAGAACTTCGACGCCGAGATCGGTCGCAAGATCGCCCGCGCGAACGCTGTGCAGAAGGTGTGGTCGCTGATGGGCTATGCCCTGCGGGAGCGCCTTCACCAAGCAGCCGAAGCCCAGCCGGAACAGCAGGAGCCGCCGGCCATCCCCGCCGAAGACCGCGCACTGCCGGCCGACACGGAGCTGACGCCGCCGGCGCCCGAGTCGGTGGAGTGGCGGCCGCGGATCGGCAACACCGTCATCCACAAGGGCTACATCACCAACGGCGCCGACGAACACCCAGCCATGATCACCCGGGTACATGGCGTGGGCGAGGGCGCGCTGGTCAACGTGACCGTGTTCCCTGACATGCAGTCGCCCAAGGTCTACGCCAGCATCCCGGTCTACACCAGCCGCAAGGCCGCTCGCGAAGCCTTGGCCGGCCCGTCGCGCGCCAACGGCTACGCATACCGGGACGAGTGATGAGCACACGCGCCTCTCGCGCCCGTCGGACGGCCGCCCCCGCCAACCCCAAGGCGTGGATGCGCCGTGGCGCCATCGTCGCGCTGCTGATCCTGGCTGAACTCTACCTGCTCGCGGCGCTCGCCTGCGCCCAGATCCCGCCGGCGGCGAACCAGTACCGCCAGGCCATCGCCCGCGAGACGGCTTTCCGTTTCGGCGTGACCGGCCCGGTGCCCGTGGTCGCCGCCCAGATCATGCAGGAGAGCAAGTTCAACCCGCTGGCGCGCAGCCAAGTGGGCGCCCAGGGGCTGATGCAGTTCATGCCGACCACGGCGGAATGGGCCGGCCAGGCTGGGGTGGATGGCCCGGTGCAGCCCCTGAACCCGCAGTGGAGCATCCGCGCCGGGGTCTGGTACGACCGCTGGCTGTACGACCGCGTGAAGGTGGCTGAAACCGAATGCGACCGCTGGGCATTCGCCCTATCGGGATACAACGGCGGGAGCGGATACGTCAACAAGCGCCAGAAATTGTCCGCGCGCCCGGGCAGTTGGGCGGAGACGGGACAGATCAACCCCGGCATCCACCCGGCGAACCAGCGCGAGAACCAAGCCTACCCGCACCAAATCCTGGGCCGCTGGCAGCCGTTGTTCAAGACCTGGGGCCGTCCGGTCGCATATCCATGCTGAGCCGCATCCTATCGATCCCCCTCTGGAAGGCCCTCGCGCTCATGACCATCGCATTTCTGGTCGGCGCCGCCGGCGGCATGCTGTACATGGCCATGCGCCAGGCCGCCCAGGCCGGCGCCGAGAAGACCGTCGGGAAAGTCGCCACCCAGGCCGTGCAGGTGGCGGACGCTGCACAGGTCAAGCAACTCCGGCAACAACTCGCCGCGGCGAAGAGCGAAGCGGCGACCTTCCAATCCCAACTCGCGGAGGCCGCCAGTGCGAATCCTGCCCCTACTGCTTGCCGCCTCCCTGACGGGTTGCGGGACGACCTTAACCGTTAGGTTCCCGCCGGTGCCGGCGGAACTCAAACAGCCGTGCGGCAGCGCCATTTTCCAGTCGCTCACCACGGCTGACCAGTACGACCTAGCCGCACGCTTAGGAGAAGCAAAGGAGTACGGCAAATCCTGCTCCGCCCGCTTCGAACGCCTGCTTGACGCCGTGAACGCCCGCGAGGCCCTATCCCTGGAGATCACCCGATGAGCGAGCAGGACCCCCAAGCCCAGACGCACACCGAGTCCGCGGCCCTGATCGTCTACCGGCTGAGCCAGATCGAGAGGACGCTGGCAAGCCTGGTGGAGCAGAACGCCAGGCTGATCACGCTCGAGCAAAGGCTGCTGGAAACCCGGGAGGCCCTGGACCGCGCCTTCAAGGCACAGAAGGAACAGGACACCCGCGTCCGCGCGATCGAGGCGGACATGCCGACCTTGCGCATGGTCCGCGGCTGGGTGATCGCCGGCATGCTGGCCGTGATCGCCGCCTCCGGGACGGTGGTAATGGACACCATCCGCAAGTCCAGCCTGCCGCCGCCCACCGCATTGCAGCAATCCCGCACCGGCTGACCGCCGACCAACCAAGAACAGGAGCCCACCATGAGCAAGTCCGGCCCGCCCTCCGATAAGAGGCGCCGCGAGGAACCCGAAACCGCCCCGGCCAAGCCGGTGGCGAAGAAGACTGCCGCCCGCAAGCCAGACACCAGGAAGCGGCCGGCTGGCAAGAAAGTGCCCAAGGTCCAGAGGGCGACGATCAAGCGCGCCCCCGGTCCGGAGGTACTGACGGAGAAGCAACTGCGCTTTGTCGAAGAGTACATCGTTGACCTGAACGGGACGCAGGCTGCCATACGCGCCGGATACAGCACACGAACGGCCCGGACCATCGCGGCGGAGAACTTAACGAAACCGGCTCTGGTGGCGGCTATCCAGGCTGCTATGGACGCGCGCTCGGAGCGGACGCAGATCACCGCCGACCAGGTGCTCAAGCGCTGGCACCAGATCGCCTTTGCGGACGCCAATGACCTGATCGAGTATCGGCGCGTGTGCTGCCGTAACTGCCACGGCGTCGATCACCACTACCAGTGGGTCGACGAAGCCGAGTATCAGCGCGTCTGCACCGATCTCTTGGCCCAGGCTGACCCGGAAGGCCCGCCTCCGGCTCTGCCGACGGATGCGGGTGGCTATGGGTTCAACGCCAAGGCCGATCCACATGAGGATTGCCCGGAATGCAGTGGCGAGGGGCACGGCGTGCCGTTCATCCACGACACCCGCAAGCTCAAGCCCACGGCTCGCGCGCTCTACGCGGGCGTCAAGCTGACCAAGGATGGCATCGAGGTCAAGATGCAGGACCAGTCCAAGGCCCTGGAGAACATCGCGCGGCACCTGAAGATGTTCGTGGACAAGAGCGAGATCGAAGTCACCAAGCGGCCGGCCGACATGACGGACGAGGAACTGGAGGCCGCTATCCTTGCGAAGCAGGAGGCGCTTCGGCAATCCGCTGACGAATGAGCAAGGTCGCCGCGAGCGCGCTGGCCACCGTCCAGCCGTCCAGCCTTACCCGTGAGCAGAAGCTGGAACTGCTGGCTCTGCTGGATGAGAAGACGCATCGCTGGGCTAGGCGGAAGATGCTTGGCCTGTTCCCCGAAACGGGCAAGTTCAATCGGTTTCTCTACCCGAAGCACCTGCAGTTTTTCGAGGCCGGCGCCGCCTATCGCGAGCGCTGCTTCATGGCCGGCAACCGGATCGGGAAGACAGAGGGCGGCGCCTATGAGGTCGCATGCCACCTGACCGGCCGCTATCCGGACTGGTGGACGGGACGGCGCTTCTTCAAACCTGTGCGGTTCTGGGCAGCAGGCAAGACGAACGAGACGACACGCGACATCGTTCAGGCGAAATTGCTGGGCGAGATCACCCATGCGAGCGGGCGCAAGGGCGTCACCGGCACCGGCATGATCCCGGGCGACGACATCGGCATGATCACCTGGAAGCAGGGCGTGCCGGATATGGTCGACACGGTGAAGATCCGCCATGTCTCCGGCGGCTGGTCGAAGCTGGGATTCAAGAGCTATCAGCAGGGCCGCGGGTCATTCGAGGGCACGGAGCAGGATGGCGTCTGGCTGGACGAAGAGCCGCCCATCGACATCTACGGTGAGTGCCTGATCCGGACGGCCACCACCGGCGGAATCATCTTCATCACGTTCACGCCGCTCGAAGGCATGAGCGAGACGGTGATGGCCTTCCTGCCCAACGGGTTGCCGGAGGCGAAGGACGCGGTCGCCTCGCGCGTCAGCGACTCGAAGTACCTGGTGATGGCCGGCTGGGACGACGTGCCGCACTTGGACGAGAAGACCAAGCGCGAACTACTCGATGCCACGCCGCCATACCTTCGCGAAGCCCGCTCGAAGGGCTATCCGGTGCTCGGCTCCGGCCGGATATTCCCGGTCGACGAGGAAACCATCAAGGTGCCGGCCTTCACCCTGCCGGATTCCTGGCCACGCCTGTGCGCCCTGGACTTCGGCTGGGACCACCCGAGCGCGATGGTCTGGATCGCATGGGATCGCGACAACGACATCATCTACGTCTATGACTGCTTGCGCGTTCGGGAAACCACGCCGGAACAGCAGGCGCCCATGATCCTCTCGCGCGGGGATTGGGTGCCCGTGGCATGGCCACACGACGGGCTGAACACCGAGAAGGGCAGCGGCGAGCAACTGGCCGAACTGTACCGCAAGGCGCGCGTGAACATGCTGTGGGAGCGCGCGCAGTACGAAGAAACGGGTACGGAGGATGGTTCCAAGGTGTCGCGCTCGAGCGTCGAGGCCGGGCTGATGGACATGCTCACCCGCATGCAGACCGGGAAATGGAAGGTCTTTGCCCATCTGCACGACTGGTTCCAGGAGTTCCGGCTGTACCACCGCAAGGACGGGAAGATCGTCAAGCTGAAGGACGACCTGATGTCTGCCAGCCGCTACGGGACGATGACGCTCCGTTACGCCGCCACGCCGCCGGTACCGACTCGAATTGATTCCCGACGCCGAGAATACGACTGGCGCGCCGGCTGAGGACATCATGGATTCGAGCAAATTAGGGTTGGCAGAGTACGCGAGGACCGCTATTGCCCCTGCTGGGTATGGAATGCCCGTGGCCTCCCGTGCGCCGGCGTCCGGTGCACTCACGAGCGGGCTTGATCTGGCTGGGTATATCGGCGCACCGACGCAGGCCGCCCCCGCACAGAGTGGTGGCGCGCCTGCCGTGCAGGAACTCTACCCTGGGATGCGAGGCTACTTTGTGCCGGGTGAGTTCATCACGAAGGGGAATGACGCCGCACGGACTGCGCGGCAACTCTTTGTCCGGGTCGACGACGGCGGCAATGAGAAGGGTACCTACTATTTCGACCCGAAAGGCAAGTTCACCAACATGCTGGACGACGCCAATATCGGCGAATTCATTCGCGATCCAGACACCTTCGATCCGCGCAACCCGAGCGGCTTTGATTCCGGCACGTTCAAGGTGCTGCAGCAGCACCGCGGCAATCCTGCAGCCCTGCGTGACTATGCGCGCCGCACTGGCTTCAGCATCTACAAGCAGGAGACTGCACGGTGACAATCGGCGACATCCAACTGTCGAGCGCTTCAATGTCCCGCGACGAGCAGCAGCCCGCAGCGGTCGGTGCCGGCCGTGTCGACGGGGACATCGAGCGCAGCGACAAGTTACCCGACGAACTCAAGGACGAGGCTCTGAGTCGCGAGCAGGTTGAGAACTTCCTCTACGAGATCAAGCACCAGCCGGGTTGGCGCCGCGAGGCGGACAAGTGCGCCGACTATTACGATGGGAACCAGCTGGATGCGAAGACGCTGGAAATCCTCCAAGATCGCGGCCAGCCGCCCCTGATCACGAACCTGATCAAGCCCACCATCGACACGGTGTTGGGCATGGAGGCGAAGACCCGCACCGACTGGCTGGTCCGGGCGGAAGATGATGGCATTGCCACGCCGGAGATGGCGGAGGCGCTTTCCCTCAAGCTCAAGCATGCCGAGACGGAGACGCGCGCGGACCGCGCATGCTCGGACGCCTATGCCGCGCAGTGCAAGACGGGCATGGGCTGGGTCGAGGTGTCGCGCGAGTCCGATCCCTTCAAGTTCCCGTACCGCGCCAAGTATGTGCATCGGCGCGAAATCTCGTGGGACTGGCGCTCGACGGAATCCGATCTCAGCGACGCGAAATGGCTGATCCGCCGGCGCTGGATGGATGTCGATGCGGCGATTGCCAAGATGCCCGAATATGCGGGGCTGTTGCGCCAGTGCATCAGCGGCTGGGCCGGATTCGATCCGGTCTTGTCCGAGAATACCGGTCTGGCGAACTCGTTCATGAACGAGCGCGATACCCGGCTTGAGGAACAAGACTGGCGCGACACCTTCCGCCGGCGCGTCTGCCTGTACGAAATCTGGTACCGGAAGTGGGTGTCTGGCTACGTCATTCGGCTGGCCAATGGCCGCGCCATCGATGCTGACTTCAACAACCCGAAGCACACCACCGCCATTCTGGCCGGCGCGGTCAAGGTCGAGAAGCGGATCTTCGAGAAGATTCGGTTGGCGTGGTACTGCGGACCGCACTTCCTCTATGACGTGCCGAGCCCGTACAAGCACGGCATATTCCCTTATGTGCCGTTCTTCGGCTTCCGGGAGGACTTGACCCTCTCGCCGTATGGCCTCATCCGGGCCATGATCAGCCCGCAAGACGAGATCAATGCGCGGAAATCGAAGAACCTTTGGTTGCTGAACAGCCGACGTGTGGTCACGGATGCTGATTCGGTGGTCGACCACGACCGCACCCGCGAGGAGGTGGCGCGCGCCGACTCGTACACGATCTTGAACCCGCGTCGCAGGCCCGAAAGCCGCTTCGAGGTCAGCATGGGCGGGGAACTCGCGGCCCAGCAGTTCCAAGCCATGCAGGAAGCGAAGCAGGAAATCGCCGAATCCTCCGGCATCCACAAGGCCATGATGGGCCAGAACTCGTCCGCCAACTCGGGCCTGGCGATCAACTCGCTGGTGGAACAGGGGCTGAACACCCTCGGGGAAACGAACGACAACTACCGCTTTGCCCGCCGTATGGTCGGGGAAATGCTGTTCTCCATGATGCTGGAGGACATGGAAGGGCGGGAAATTCAGGTGCCGGTCGGGGATGGCAAGCGCAAGCGCATCATCGTGCTGAACCAGCGCGCGGTCGATCCGGAAACAGGCCAGCAGACGGTCGTCAACGACACCTCCCGCGTGCGAGCCAAGGTCGTGCTGGACGATATTCCCTCGTCGCCCACATTCCGCGTGCAGCAGGGGACGATGCTCTCCGAACTCGCGAAGGGGCTGCCGCCACAGCTGCAGGCCGTGTTGGTGCCCTATCTGGTCGACTACTTCGACATTCCGAACAAGCAGGAAGTCATCGACCAGTTGCGCCAAACCGTGGGCGTGATGGACGAGGCCCAGCAACAGCAGGCCGCGCAAGCGCAAGCCGCCCAGCAGCAGGCGATGGAAACCATGCAGAAGCGCATGGCCACGCTCGAGGCGGCGCTGACCGCGGCCAAGGTCAGGTCGGAGAATGCCAAAGCCGACAAACTCGAAGCCGAGGCGGACAACGCCCGCATGCCGCAACCCGTCAACCCGCCGAGTGAATTCGCATGAGCATCCCAACCTGCGCAGTCAGCGTCAAGCTGTACGACCAGAACGCCCAGGCCGTGGCCGGCGCGTCGATCACGGCCCAGCTCGACCGGTACGAGATCCATGATGGATTCGTGGTCCCGCAGCTCGTCGAGGCGGTGACGGACGAATTTGGCGAATGCACGCTCGAGCTGTGGCCGAACTCGCTAGGCTCGCAGTCATCGAACTACAAGATCAAGGTCCAGCCCACGGACGCCAAGGGCTACAGCACCATTGCGATGGTGCCGGATGCGCCCACGGCGAACCTGTCGGAGATCGCGCAACTGCCGGAGATTCCGGGCAAGAGTGACTTTCAGGACTTCTTCGAGCAGGCGCAAGGCCTGGCCGAAGACCTGGTGGGCAGCGCCAACGCAGCCAAGATTGCCGCGCAGGCAGCGCAGGCCGCCGCCGAAACCAGTGCGACGGCAGCCACCGACAGCGCGACGGACGCCGGCCAGCAGGCGGCGGCTGCGCTGGCTTCCTCCCAATCAGCACAGCAGAGCGCGAACGATGCGGCGGCTTCGCTGGTGAATGCCACGGCGCAGGCTTCGGCGTCAGCTGGCAGCGCAACCGCAGCAGCCGCAAGCGCCGCCACGGCGACCACGAAGGCGGGCGAGGCATCGGCGAGCGCGACTGCAGCCGCCGGCTCGGCCACGACGGCCTCGACCAGCGAAGGGTACGCCAGCGCCTCGGCCTCAGCGGCTGCGGGGTCGGCGACGGCGGCCAGTACCAGCGCTGGCACCGCCACGACCAAGGCGGGGGAGGCAGCAGCCAGCGCCACCGCTGCGGCTGGTTCCGTCACTGCGGCCGCGACTCAGGCTGGCACGGCCACCACGCAGGCTGGGAACGCTGCCGCGAGCGCGACGGCGGCTGCGGGCAGTGCAACAGCGGCCGGGACGAGCGCGACGGCAGCGGGGGCCGCTCAGGTAGCGGCGGAGGCGGCGCGCGATCTGGCGCAGGGGTATGCCAATGTCGGTGCGCCGACCGTGGTCAAGCCCGGCGACGCGAGTCTGACGACCGGGCGAGTGCGCAACACCATTGTCATCTATAGCCAGACCACCACCGCGACTCGCACGGTGACGCTCAATGCGACAGACCCGGCTCTTGGCGATACCGTCCATGTGATTCGTGCCGCGGGCGGATCGAGCGTCCAGTTACTCGATAGCGTGGGTGGATGGATTAGGTCCCTCGCTGTCGGGCAGTTTGCAGATGCCGTCTATGACGGTACGGCCTGGGTTCTCATCGGCTTTGGCAGCGTGTAACCATAACCACCACGGATAGAACCTCGATGGAAACTGACCACCTCATCCTGCGAGAGGACGTGCTTCGAACCGTGACGGTGCCGGAGCAAGAGGCGAATCTCAAGTACCTGGAGCAGAAGGCAATCGAGCAGGCCGCGACGGCAGAAGAACATGCCGATGCCGCGGATGCGGCCCAGGTCGCGGCGGCGCAGGCTCAGGCCGTGTCCATTGCGAGCGCTACGGCTGCGGCGCAGGCAAAGAGTGATGCGGCGGCGAGTGCAACGCAGGCGGTGATAGCGAAGCAGGTGGCAGAGCAGGCTGCAGCGAACATCGTTTCCGGTCAGTTGCTCGGCTGGGCACAGACGCAGAACTTCCAACTGGTGAGCGGCACGCGCGACGCCAATGGCGCGCTGACGGCGGCACAGATCGCATGGCCTGATGGCACTGCCGGCGTCTTCACCGCTGACGTGCTCAGCACTGCGTTTCCGGGTGCCATCGACGCATGGCATGCCACCTACGTGGGTGCCACCACCAAGACCGTCACGCAGCCTGCGATGACGCGAGATGCCAACGGCGCCGTGACGGCGCAGCCCGCAATTTTGATTTCGTGAGGTGAGAGATGGGATTGCTTGATGCACCGATCAGCCCTAAGCGGGCGGCTTATCTTTCGCTGGCCGGCGGATTGCTTAACAAGGGGTATGCCGGGTCTACCCTGAATGTCGTCCTATTTGGGGACTCGCGCACTGCTAATGCGAATTTGACCGTCGGTGTAAATGGAGGTTCGACAGATGCCGATTGGTTCGGCTACGCCAACGCTATCGCCGGGTTGCCGGCTACGCTCGTTCTGAATGCTGGTGTTCCAGGAGACACCACGACAGGCATGAAGAATCGCGTTGATGCGCTCATTACTTCGCTTGGTTCGTCGGTCAATGCCGCTGTGGTATGGGGACTCACGAACGACATTCCTACCACGGATGCCATGTTGACGGCTGCCCTTGCCAACTTGGAATATATCTACAGCGCCTTCGCTGCTGCGAATATCTACGTGTTCGCGTTCAGCGAGACGCCGGACAACCTATACGGAACTACTACTGCGATTCTCAAGCAGAAGTTTCGTCAATGCCTATCCACGCGCTGGAATGGCCGTACCGATGGTGAATTTATTGACATATTCCCGGCCATCATCAATCCGACAAATGCCAACGGTGCTCCGCTGATAACAGACACAGCAGACAATCTACACATCAACGTCTCTGGCGCATACAAGATTGGGAAGGTGCTCGGGCCGGCATTGGCTCGGCGCGCGAGTGGATTCAAGTACCCGTTCTGCAATTCTGTTATCGACACGAAAGAGTCGCAGCCTTTGTCGACTAATTTCTGTCGCAACCCTCTCATGACCGGAACGGATGGAGTACTAGGCGCAGGCCATACAGGCACAGTGCCGCATCTGTGGTCCACCGGCGGCGCTTCCGTGGCGGCAATGTCGATCGCGGCACGGCCCGATGGGATGGGCAACGACATGGTGGCCGCTGTCACATTTTCCTCCGCCTCGGACACATTCCAGGCATTCATGAGTAGCTTGGGCGTTTTTACCATTGCAGCCGGAGATCGGTTTGTGCTGGAAGGTGACATCAACATTTCAAGCCCAGTCAACCTGAGTGTCGTTGAGGCTGTGCTTTCGTTTGTTGGCGGCGGCGGTCCCTCGGTGAGTGTTTGGAAAAAGGCGCTGGGGGGGAATCTGCCAGAAACCTGCAATCTGAAATTCCGTAGCTCTATTCTCACGTTGCCTGCTGGCACCTACACAGGCGGGTCGATCACATTCACGGCGCGCTGTACCGGCGCTGGAAGCGCAACTATCAAGATTGGTACTATTGCTGCCCGGAAAATAAACTGACGTTGGATGATATGGGCCTGCATCCGACTCTCTGTTACGCTGCGCTTACGGCGATCGCTCTCAGTATTCCTCTAAGCAATACTTCCTGCCCAGTAGGGGTAAGGTGAATGTTATCTAGGTAGGTAGACTCAGGGTGCATGCTCTCATCATCCTTTAGGCTGATCAATGGCACGTTGAGATCTGAGCATAGTTCCGCAATACGTTGCAGCCCAATCGGAGGCGCAGTAAGACTGAGTTCGCTCTTTTGATAGTGCTGAACGACGACGACCGTTGCCCCTGCTTCTCGCACCACAATCAGGAACTCACGGAGGTCACTTAGTGCGCTCTGTATCTGCTCCGCAGGAGGAATCTTTGGCGACCTGCTTGCGCGAGTAACCGGAAATTTCAGATAGCGAGGGCCATAACGTGTGATGCCTTCCCAGGTTGCGAGCAGTGGCTTCACTGTTGGGTGTGTTTCCGGATCCAATGGAGCGAAGGTTGGCACGTCGGCATAGTCATCGCTGTTGACTACCAGAACAACCTTGCTTGCACCAAATAGACCGTAACGTTTCGCATAGGCTAGCCAGTTTCCTGGCCCCCAACTAAAGGCGGAGATATTGCCGACCGTGATCGGGTAATCGGCATCTGCCTGGAGAGCATTCTGCAGGCGCTCTGTGGCCAGTTCCTCCTGGTCTACCTGTGCACCTCCATTTACCACCGAATCGCCGAAGACCAGAATGCGTTGTTCCCTTGGCGCCAGACCAGTAGGGAACGAGCGAGATCTCATGCTGTACTGATTCACTGCATACCTATTGCCGAACCGCATGATATTCTGACTTGGCTGCAGGACATATTCAATGCTAGGGTCGGCTTGATATAGCGGAGGCGTTCCGAGCCCCAGAACGGAGCGCGCGACAATTTCCGCTGCGCCCAGCAGGGTTGCAGCCATCAGAGCTGCCACAACTATTTTCTTAGAGGTTTTCACTGGCATGTAACGTGGAATAGGCGACTGGAATTTTATCCGGTGCGACGAGTAGTTGGTGTGCCTCCCAACTTCTAGGGGGAAAGCTTCTCATGAGGAGTTTGCTTCTGAGATCCGAGCGCCATCCAAACAGGAGGAACCATATATCGCCACAGCCCGCCTAGCGCGGGCTTTTTCATCCCTATCGACCAAACTCGAATTGTTCCAGGCCACCTAGCATTCTCTCCATCCAAAGGCCAGTCCAATGGAAAAGACCTCGCAGCCACCGTCGGGTGGCTTTTTCATGCCCTCAAGGAACAGGCTATGCGCAAGTACCTGCTGAACCTTCTCATCGCATTGGATCAGGGTGCCAACACCCTGCTCGGCGGCGACCCCGACGAAACGATCTCCAGCCGGGCCGGCAAGGGACAGGCAGAGGGCAAGCGCTGGGCTTGCGTGCTCTGCCGCTTCCTCGACTGGTTCGAGCGCGACCACTGCACCAAGTCCATCGAGCGCAATGAGGGTGCCGACGCCGTGGTCACGGATTGAGGCCACAACTGGCCGACTCGAATTGCTCCACGCGCAATAGCATCCACATCAACCCAGCACGGTAGCCGTGCCGCCCGGATAGGCGGACCGTGACATGGATTGAACCTCGCAGCCAACGCGATACGTGGAGTGGAGTGGAATGGAAATTGACCTGAGCAGCGCAAGCCCCGAAGAACTTCTGAAGGCCTACGAGGCCGCCGAAAGCGGAGCGGAGCTGGCAGCAGCCGCTGCCTCCGATACCGCGGCGGCCGAAGTGAAGCCGGACGAGGCAGCCAAGGCGGCGCAGGAAGCCGCCGAGGCCGCAGCAGCGAAGGCAGCCGAAGAGGCAGCCGAGGCCGCAAAGAAGGTGGCGGCAGGGGAGGCGGCGAAGGTCGAGACGACGCAGGAGAACGAAGGCAACGTGGAAGGCGTGCTTGCCCGCGACGGCAAGAATGTCATCCCGTTTTCGGTGCTGAAGAGTGAGCGTGACCGGGCAGCCCGGGCCGAGCAATTGGCCAAGGAAGCATCGGACAAGATCGCCGCGCTCGAAGCGCAGCTTGCCGCAGGGAATCAAGGGGCGAAATCTGGTGAAGGCGCCCGCACCACCGAGGCAGCACCCGAAGCCGATGCAATGACGCCCGAGGAGTTGGAGGCCTTCAAGGAAGACTTCCCGATCCAGTACAAGGCCTACATGGCGCAGCAAGCGACCATCAAGGCCTTGAGGGCACAGCACCAGCAGGTCGAGCAGGACAGGCAACAGCAACAGGTCGAGCGCCAGCGCACCCAGGCAGAACAGGTCCGGGATGCCATCGACGCGACGCCCAAGCTGGCGCATATCCAAGCCACCGACCCGGATCGGTTCGCAACGGCGCAGCGCTTCGACGCTGTGCTGCGAGAAGACCCGAAGTGGGCCGACAAGCCCCTGGCTGAGCGCTTTGCCGAAGTGGTCAAGCTCGTCGAGACGACGCACGGCGCAATCGAAATCCCGGGCGCGAAAACCAACCCTCCGCAGAAATCGCCGGAAGAGTTGCGCAAGGAAGCGGAGGCCGTGGCCGCCGCGTCGGCAAAGAAGACTGTGCCGACCTCCATGTCCGACTTCCCGGCCGGTGCTGCGCCGGCGAACAGCGAGAAAGAAGCCTTGGAGGGTATGACAACCCTCCAACTGGCGGACAAGTTCGCAAAGATGTCGCCCGAGCAGCAGGAAGCCTATTTCAGCTCTCTCTGATCGAGGAAGACCATGACGACCAGCATTCCCTACGGCAGCCCCCTCGCCGCCAAAGTGTACGGCGTGGGCCTGTTCTCCCGCGTGCAATCCGCACCGGGCTTCATGAACCTGCTTTCGGGCGAAATGCCCAAGGAAGGTTCGTTCGCCGCCAAGGCCAAGGGCCAGACCAGCCCCGACTATCCCATCGTGAAAGCGGGCGACCTGGCGAAGGCTGCCGGCGACACCGTGTCGGTGGACCTGTTCAACCCGCTGCAAGGCAAGCCGGTGATGGGCGACAAGCGCGTGGCCGGCAAGATGATGGGCCTCACGTCGTCGACGATGGAGGTGTCCATCAACCAGACCCGCGGCGGCGCCGACAGCGGCGGCAAGATGACGCAGAAGCGCACCAAGCACAATCTGCGCGGCATCGCGATGGCCGGCCTGCAGGGCTGGGCGCAGCGACTGGAAGACCAGACCTCGCTCGTGCATCTCGCCGGTGCGCGCGGCGACCAGATCACCAGCGACTGGGTTGTGCCCTTCCAGAACGACAGCGAGTTCGCGGAAATCCTGGTGAACCCGGTGAAGGCGCCGACCAAGAACCGCTACTACGCGGCCAACGACGCGACCAGCCCGGCGGACATCGGCACCAACGATGCGCTGACCTTCCAGGACGTCGACCGCATCGTGTCGATGCAGCGCGAGTCGCCGGTGGTGCTGCAGCCCATCAAGATCAAGGGCGACGACCGCGCGTGGAACGATCCGCTGTGGGCGCTGTTCGTGACCGAGCGCCAGTGGCTGTACATGAAGTCGCGGACGAGCCAGACCGACTGGCGCCAGGCCATGCAAAACGCCTTCGAGCGGAAGTCGGCCGGCGTGAAGCACCCGCTGTTCGACAGCTACGAAACCCTGATGTGGAACGGCGTGCTGATCAAGCGCATGAACCGCTACGCCATCCGCTTCAACACCGGCTCGAACGTGGTCATCGACACCGGCGGCGCCGACGGCGGCACGTACACCGAGTCGACGGTGCAGACCGCGCAGCCGGTCGACCGCGCGATCCTGGTGGGCGCGCAGGCGCTGGCCAAGGCCTACGGCAAGTCGAACAGCGACTACTTCTACGACTGGTCGGAAGAAGAAGTCGACCACAAGAACTCCATCGAGATCGTGGTGGGTTCGATGAGCGGCACGGCGAAGATCCGCTTCAAGGTCGACGGCGTCGACACCGACCACGGCGTGGCGGTGATCGACTCGTACGCCCCGGACCCCGCCTCGGCCGCCGGTCGCACGCTGCTGGGCTCGTAATCGGGACATGACCAACGGGGCGGGCAGGGCGCCCGCCCCAACAGGAGAGAAATATGACCACCCTCAATGCTTCGACGTTGCGAGACGTGCAGTACTCGGGCGAGGCGCCGTTGGCGGCGGCGCACGGCAAGTACACGCTGGCCGCCGCCCAGATCGGTGACAAGGTCCGTCTGAACCTGGTTTCTGCCGGCACCAAGGTCGACCAGTCGCGCCTGATCAATGGCGCGCTCGGCGCGAGCACGACCATCTCGCTCGGCTACGAGTACGCGGACGGCTCCGGCGGCGATGCCACGGCGTTCTTCAATGCACAGGCTACCGCCTCGGCCGCGTCGACGATCTCGGCATCCAAGCCGGTCTTCATCCCCAAGGACGCCTACATCGTGGCCACCGTGGGCGGCGCGGCCGCATCCGGCGACATCGATACGGTCCTGTTCTACGAGCCGCGCGGCATCTAGGCGCGCCGTCCGCATCGGCGCAGTCTGGAACGGGGCGGCGCGTGTCGCCCCGTTTTCTTGACCTACCTTGAGGATCATCATGATCGGAATCGTGTATGTGGGCCTGAAGCCCTGGGCGCGCGACAACGTGGCAGGCTCCGGGAAATCCTGGGCCGGCCGCGGCGACGTGCAGGAAGTCTCCGAAAACCAGGCCAAGATGCTGCTGAAGTATCCGGACCAGTGGGGCCTGGAGAATCCGGAGGACGCGGATCGGCTTGGCGGCCCTGTGACGGTATCGGTCATCGACCCGACCACGGGCGAGAAGACCGAGGTGGCTCAGTCCAGCCTGGCGAAGCCGCTGGAGAAGATGAGCAAGGCCGAGCTGGCCGCCTTCGGCGCAAAGATGAAGCTCTCGCTCGCGCCGACCCTGAGCAAGAAGCAGATGATCGACGCGATCGAGGAAGCCGAGAAGGGCCCCGAGCCGCTGCAACCCGGCGTCGCGCCGTAAGCCATGCCGACGGTTCAGCAGGTCATCAACAACGGGCGCGTGCCGCTGAATGATGCGGACAAGGACCGCTACTCGGACGCCGACATGCTCGGCTTCGTGAATGACGGTCTGGCCGAAATCTATGGCATGCGGCCGGACCTGCGCTTCGGGCGATTCGGTCAGGCGGTGCCCGTGCTCGGGCTCTCCGACGACTTCCCGCTCTCGCCTCAGCATGCGGTGGCGATCCAGCACTACCTGGTCTTCCGGGCCGAGATGAAGGACGACGAGCACGTCAACGCCAATCGGGAAGTCAAGGCCTATAAGTTGTTCCAGACCCTGATATCTGCCACGTGAGGAAATATGGCTGAGCAGACCTATGAATTGAAGCCCGTTGGCGTGCGCTACGTGTGTGACAAATGCGGCGAAGGTGAGATGCAGCGAGCGAACGGCATCGTGCTAACCGCCGATCCGCCGAGGTACATGCACGCCTGCAGTAAGTGTGGGCATCGACAGGCATTCACGGAAGTCTACCCGTCTATCCGCTGGGTGAGTGCATAGGCATGACCAAGTACACCGACCTGTTCGATGAGGTCTTGCCGGAGGTGCCTGGGGTGCCGCAGGACCTTGCCGCCAACGCCATTCGCAATACGGTGATCGAGTTTTGCCAAGGCTCATGGTGCTGGCGCTACATCATGGACCCTGCGCCCGTGCTGGCCGGGCTGAACACGTACGAACTCGACCCGCCGCCCGGCGCCGAGGTCGCGCAGGTGCTGCTGGTCAGCGTCGACGGCAAGGAAATCCACCCCATCGGGCAATCGGATCTCGTGGCGCGCTTGCCGCTGTGGGCGACCGAACGCGGCGAGGTGAAGTACTTCCTGACCGACGATCCAGCCCAGGTGATCCTGGCCCCCGTTCCGGTCCGCAAGATCGCTGGCGGCCTGGTCGTCACGGCGGCGCTGCAGCCCACGCGCGCCTCGACGACGTTTCCAACCTGGATCTGGTCTCGGTACTTCGATGCGCTGGCCGACGGCGCCAAGGCGCGGCTGCTGGCGATGCCGAAGAAGCCGTGGACCAGCCCGGAGCTGTTCACGCTCTACCGCGGCCGCTTCGATGCGGCGATGGGTGGGGCCAAGGCGGAATCGCACCGCGGCCTGACGCGCGCGCCGCAGCGCACCACCTCGTACCATTGACGATGGATAGCGCGCCGCTTTGGTGGCTCACGAAAGACGGCGACAGGGATTGCCTAGAACTCTATGAGCGCCACTACTCCGCGTACCGCTATGCCGATGGGCGTCAGCGAAAACTGTTCGTTGGTCCCGGCGAGAAAGTCGTCCTGCGAACCGAGCGCGGCGATGCCTGCTTCGTGTGGCGCAATTTTATCGACGACAGCGGGCAGACCGGCATCAATTGCGCCGTCTTCCGCAACGAGTCGGCGCATCAAAGCTCGGGACTCATTCGACAGGCGGATGCGATTGCTGATTGTCTCTGGCCTAATTGCCGGCATTACACCTACGTCAACGCGAAAGCGGTCCGGTCAAGCAACCCTGGATTTTGCTTCATCGCCGCGGGATGGCGGCGCTGCGGAATGACAAAGAGCGGCTTGCTAGTTCTGGAAAGGGCAACAACGGGAATGCATTGATTATGACGACGCTCTCGATCTCCCAATTTTCGGGCATCTTCCCGCGCGTACCCGATGCGCTTCTGCCGCAGATGGCTGCGACGGTGGCCGAGAACTGCGACTTCGGCTACGGGGAGTTGCGCGGGATGAAGGGCGGGGCGCTGATCACGGCGGTGAGCAACGCCGTCAAGAGCCTATATACCGAGGATGGTGTCTCGTTCTATACGTGGGACGTGGACGTTGACGCCGTGCGCGCGCCGATGGCGAAGGATACCTATCGGCGGGTCTACTACACGACGCCAACCGACTTCCGTGTCACGAACAGCCTGGGCACGCGGCCGGATGGTGGGCCGCCGGGCTCGAGCTACCGTGTGGGCGTGCCGCAACCGACCGTCACCCCGACGTTCTCCGTCACGGGCACGCCAAGCAGCCTGTCGGAAATCAGCATCGCGGCCCGGTTCCATTACGAGTACGGCGGCGTCAAGTACCAAGAGCAGGACATCGGGCTCACGGTGGTGACGGACAAGCAGAAATGGACCTTCACGCCGCCGACCAAGAATACGGGGGCGGCCTTCGGCCCAACCGATGAGTCATTCATCGCGACGAAGTACGCATACAACATCCACGACGATGGCAATGGCAACGGCCCGACGGATACCTTGGTGTGGGTAGACCTGCCGGCGGGCACGCGCGTGATCGCATCGAGCGACACCACGCTGCGGAAGGTGTCGGACAATAGCCTGATCGAGAACGTCATCTATGTGCTGGACGACGCCGGCCGCGAGCACGAGCTGCGGACGCTCTATTCGCTGACGCGGTATTCGTACCTGAACGACAACGCGAGCGCCGCTGGAAACCTGACGCCGGACCAGGCATTCCCGGTGATCCGGCTGATCGGGACCAACACCAGCACGGGCGCCGCCGTCTTCGACATCTTCACGTCGAATTCCAGCCTGACATCATCCACCGCGGATTGGAGCGCGACGCTCACGCGCAACGACAATGCGGACAGCTATACCGTGGTGCTGGCCTCGAAGTCGGATGCGGCAGCTACCGAGACACGGGCGTATGTCTACACCTACGTCAATACCTACGATGAGGAGGGCCCGCCTTCTCCGGCCGGCGAACTGAGCCTGATCAACGGGCTCGCGGTCGATGTGACGGTGACCCGCGACACGCCGGCGGCGGACTATGCGCCTCTCAAAGAGATCCGGCTCTACCGCACCCAATACGGCAGCGATGTCATCGAGTACTTCTACGCTGGCTCGGTGCTGGTGCTCGGGCAGCCTGGCAGCGCGTTCGTGTTTCACGACGATGTGACGGCGGCCGGATTGAATGAGCCGCTGGCGTCGGACACCTACTATGCACCGGACCCGGGGCTGGTGGGGCTGATGACGCTCAAGAACGGCATCCTGTGCGCATGGAAGGGCAACGAACTGCATTTCTCGGAGCCGTATAAGCCCTGGGCGTGGCCGCCGGAATATGTGAAGGTGTTCCAGCACAACGTGGTCAACGGCGTGCCGTATGGCACGGGCCTGCTGCTGGTGACGACAACCGAGCCGGTGCTCATCTCGGGCACGACGCCGGGCGGCATGTCGGAACTGGACCTGAACGTGTCGCAGGCAGGGGTATCGAAGCACTCCATCGCGCTGGTGGACGGGTTCCTTGCCTACGCCAGCCGCGACGGTATCGTCGTGATGCAGGGCGGACAGGCCTCGCTGACGCTCTCGCAGCAGTTCTTCACACGCGATGTCTGGCGCGCGCGCTACGCCACCCACCTCGGCGCCATGCGGTTCTCGGTGTGGGATGGGCGCTTGGTGGTCTATGCGGACGACAGTTCCTTTCCGGCCTTCATGATCCGCCTGGATGAGGCTGCGGGCACGATGACCGACCTTCCAGGCTTTCAGGCAACGTGCTCATTCGCCAGCGACTTCGCTGATGGCGTCTACTACGGGGTCGGGTCGAACCTGTACCTGTTCAATGCCGGCGCGCCGCTTGCCACCAACTGGCAGTCGCGCGAGATGGTACTCCCGGAGCCCGTCAATTTCGGGTATGCCAAGGCGTTGTGCTCGGGAGCATGGTCGGTGGAATTCCATGCCTACGATGAGGTGACGGACGGCTGGGTGCTGCGCCACACGAAGGCGCTGACGCGCTCTGGTGGATTCCGGCTGCCGGCCGGCTACAAGGCGCAGCGCTACAAGATCCGCATCTCCGGCACCGGCGAAGCATTCAAAGACCTGCGCATCGGCACGAGCGCGCTGGCGCTCAAGGAGGTGTGAGGATGGCGTCGCCTCCCGTCCCCTCGATTCCGGAGAGCGCCCTCGGCAGCATCAACGACAAGAATGTCTATCTGGTGCTGCGTGCCATTGCCGATATCCTGAATGTCCGGAATGGCCAGACTGGCGACTCGGATTCGGCATTCGTCACCCGCGGCGAACTGGGCAGCGTGGCCAAGGCCGGCACCGGAGGCCTCTCGGCGGGCGGCGCGCGGCAGTCACAGGGCGGTACCTTCCCGGTGATCAAGCCGTCCGACATCGCGCGCGTGATCACTGACCTGCAAGCCCAGGTCATGGAGTCGCCACTGTTCAAGGCGCTAGGGGAGCGAATCGACCGCGTGGATGCGCCAGGCACCGGGGTCATTGCGCAACTGGACGAGGAGCGCACCGTCCGGTCCAATGCCGTTTCGTCGCTCGTGCAGCTACTCACGACACTGGAATCGACGGTCGGTGATCAGTCTGTGGCGCTGCAGGAGGAGGCTCAGACCCGCGCCGACGCCGACGGCAACATCATGGGCAAGTACTCGGTCAAGATCGACGCGAACGGGTATGTGTCGGGCTTTGGGCTGATCAGCACAGCCAACAACGGTATGCCATTCTCGGATTTCACCATCCGGGCTGACCGCTTTGCTATCGGCTCACCGACGGGGCCGGGGGTGCCAGTGCTCATCCCGTTTATCGTGACGACGACCACGCAGGTGGTGAACGGCTACATCGTGCCGCCGGGCGTCTACATCGATGCGGCGGCGATTGCCGTGGCATCCATCGGTGAAGCGCAGATCGATTTTGCCTCGATTCGGCAGGCCCATATTCAGAACGCAGCGATTGGGACCGCTCAGATTCAGGATGCGGCGATCACCAACGCCAAGATCGGCAACGCCGAAGTTGACACGCTTTCCATCCGCGGTGACGCGGTGACTGTACCGAGAGGCGCGCACGGGGGCTCCGGCTTGACCGGCGCCACCTTCGTGGTTGCCGCCTCCGCCGTTATGCCTGCCGGGCCCGCCGCCGCGATTATCTTCGGGGTCGTGAATGTGTGGGCGACCTCGGATTCCGGGTGCTCCATCCGAATTTGCCGGGACAGCACTGTGCTGGCCGAAGTCGGTGCGACGCTGGCGGTATCAGCGGGCATCACCACGCCTTCCCTGGCGGTGCCAATCTGTTGCTTTGACTCGTCAGCATCGGCCGGTGGGACCTACTCAATACAGGTTGGGAATGCGGTCCTCATCAACTGGTACTCGGCCGACATTGCCTTGCTTGGAGCCAAGCGGTGAAGATTGCCATCTACAGCAAGGCCACTGGCCGCGTTCGACAATTCACCTATTGCGGCGAAGACGAGGCAGCCCTCAATGCATTTGAGGGGGAGGGCTATGTCGAGGTGGAGGCTATCCCGATGGGGGATTGGGAGGTCGTCGACGGGCAACTACGCCAAATTCCTGACAAACCGTCAGAATTTACCTATGACGTCATGCGCCGAGCCGAGTACCCAAAGGAAGGCGACCAGCTTGATGCCATCTGGAAGACACTGGCCAAGCTCGATCCCTCTCTGCTGGACCCCGAGACGAAATCGACGATGCAGCAAATCAATGCCGTCAAGGCGAAGTATCCAAAGCCAGGCGACTCGAATTAGGGTGCGGGGGCTAGGATCAGGTATCGCCTAAACCAGCCAGCCCATGAAGCACTTCCAGCAAATCCATGCCGGCCTCGATGTCGCTCCGCTCCTGCTCGCGATCAAGCAGCATCCGGAACTGTGGGACCAATTCACGCCGAGGAAGATCGCGCCGGCGACGCCGCATGCGGCCATGTCGGACATCTGGGTGCGGTACAACGACATCAGGAAGTTTGCCGATGGCGACTTGACGCACTTCAACGACCCCCATTACCCGATCTGGTATCCGGCCTACGATGCGTTGCCGCAGCTACGCCCGATCATCTTCGGGCTGATGGCGCGCGTCGAGGCGGTACAGCTCGGTGGCGTGTTGATCACGAAGATCCCGCCCGGCGGCCGCATCGAGCCGCATGTTGACCACGGCTGGCACGTCGAGCACTTCAATACGAAGCTCTACGTGGTGCTGCAATCGAATCCCGCGTGCTTCAACCGTGTCGAGGACGAGACGGTAAGCATGCAGGCCGGCGACGTGTTCTGGTTCGACAACACCGTCGATCACGAGGTATGGAACGACGGCGACGATGACCGTATCACCCTGATCGTTTGCACGAGGCGCGACCGATGATCGAAGGCATGATGCGCGAACTCGCGAAACGCGACCAGACCGACCTGCGCACAGTCCACCACTTCTCGAATGGGGTGTACGCCAAGCAGATGCACCTGCCCAAGGGGCACATGGCCATCTCGCACAAGCATGCCTACAGCCACCTGAGCATCCTCGCCGCGGGATCGGCGGTCGTGGCCACGGACGGGCGCAGCAGGCTGTTCCATGCGCCGGCCTGCATCGAGATCGAGGCGGGCGTCAACCACTCCATTACCGCCATCGAGGATGTGACGTGGTTCTGTATCCATGCGACCAATGAAACCGATCCGGACAAGGTGGACCGGGTGCTGATCCAAGGAGATGAATCGTGCCGTGGGGAGTAGCTGCTGCTGTGGGTGGGGCGCTGGTGACTGGCGCGATGGCGGACGATGGCGGGGCCGGAGCGGCGAATGCTGCCTCGTCGGAAGCGACACGCATGCAGGCGCAAATCGCCAAGGATCAGTGGGATCGGTACAAGACCGTCTATGCGCCACTGGAAGATTCAATGGTCAGCGCGGCCCAGAATTACGACTCCCCGGCTCAATACGAGCGGGCGGCCGGAGAGGCGTCGGGCACCGTCGCGCAGTCGTATGGCAAGGCTCGTGATCGGCTGACCCGCACGCCAGGACTCGACCCCACTTCGGCTGCGTATGCGTCGAGCGTGGCCGGACTGGACCGTGATCAAGCGGCAGCCGATGCCGTCGCCCAGAACGGTGCTCGCAAGCAGGTGCAAGACACCGCATGGGCTCGCAAGTCCGACATGCTGAGCCTCGGGAAGGGGTTGCCGGCCCAGGCGGCGACGGGGCTTGCTGCCGTGTCGCAGCAGAGCGCCAACCAAGCAAACACCGCATACAACCGGAGCATGAATGAAGCGGCCGGCCTGGGCGGCGCGACCCGGGACATCATCGGCGGCCTGTCGTCGGCATGGAACAGCGCCAACTCGCCGGGGTTGGGTGGCGGTACGTTCGGCGGCTCGTCTTCTGGCTATGGCTTTGCCAGCGGCAACTATTCGGCGGGCAGCAATTTGCCGCTGTCCTTCGGGCTCTAAGGGGGTTCCATGTCGAAACTCGGACTTGGCCTTGCGGCCTATGGTGGATACCAGGCACGCGACCGCCAGATCAAGGCGGAGAACTACCAGGACCGCCAGCGCGACTACGGCACCGCCCAGATGGACGCGAATCAAGCAGGGCTAGGCGATGCCGCAGCGGCGCGAACCGCTGCAAACCAACTCAGCACGGCGCAGAGCACGGCGGAGCTGGGTCTTGTGCCGAAGCGTGCAGACTTGGCCAGCGCGCAACTCGGCTTCCAGCAGGAGACGCTGCCGCGCCAGCAAGAGACGGCCCTCAAGCAGGTCGACATGCAGGGCCAGCAGACCGACCAGGACTATGCGACGTTCGGCCAGAAACTGCGTCAGCAGCGCATCGAGGGCGCCATCACCAACCAGGCAGCGCAGACGATGGCGATGCACAAGCTGGTCGACGTGATCGACACCGGCGCGCCGAGCCAGGTGCTGGACTACTTCAACTCCATCGTGAAGGCTGGTGCGCTGGGCGATCTGCCTGGCCCACTGGCGGATGACGTTCGTATGGTCAACGGTCCGGATGGCCAGCAGAAGATCGCCATCCTGTCCGGCGGCAAGCCCATCGTTGCCCTTGGCGCGGCCGACATGGACCGCATCCGCCAGATGGGCACGAAATACGATTACAAGGTGGTCGGCAAGAGCCTCGTCAAGACCGATGCGCGTGGCAATGCAACGCCGGTCTTCACCTCGCCGGAGGCGAACAAAGAAGGGGTCAACCGCGACCCGGCCGAGGTGGCCACCATGAAATACATGGTCGATTCAGGTATTGCGAAGAACCCCACGGACGCATTCAGCAAGATGCGCACGGCGCGCGGCAAGAGCAAGGCTGAATTCATCGCGGACATGATGAAGGGCTCCATGCTGCCCGGCATGGGCGAAGACAGGATCCGCGAGCAGGAAGGCATCTTCGGCGGCATGTACGACCGCCTGAACGGTGGTAGCCGTGGGGCAGCCTCGAATTCCAACCCCGCCAATACACTCGACCCGAAGGTGCAATCACTCTTTGAATAGCGGGTAAAACTCATGGCGCTCCAGGATTTCGGTAGTCTCTCCCTCACGAACTTACCGACTGGAGCGCAAGGCAAAGCGGGGTCCCCGCGCGCGGGCAGCAAGACGACGCCGCTGGATAGCGCCACCATCGACCGCATCATCGCGGAGGAGGGTGCGGACAATATCAAACCGACGGCGCTGGGCATCTACGGCCAGGAGTCGACGGGCGGCACGAACGCCGTGCGCAGTATCGATGGCGCCGAGGGCGGCATGCAGGTCACGCCCGACACCTTCAAGCGTATCGCTAAGCCCGGCGAGCGCATCGACAACCCCGAAGACAACTTCCGCGTCGGCGTCCGCTACCTCAAGCGCATGTCCGATCAGTTCGGCGTCGATCCGGCGCGCCTAGCTGTGGGCTACTTCTCCGGCGAGGGGAACGTCAACCCGAGCGGCGATACCCCTTACAAAGTTGACAAGAAGGACGGCAGCGGCAAGACCGTCTCGTCCTACGTCCGCGATCTGGTGGCGCGCGTGGGTGGCGCGGTGGCTTCGGAGGCGAAGGCGGCCGAGCCAGCGCCGGACATCAGCAAGGCGCCCAAGTACCGTGACTTCATCGCCAAGCCGCAGTGGGCCGGGCTCGACGACTCCCAGAAGACGCAGGCGCGCGACGCCTACTTTGATCGCTATGTGGCGCCGCATCTGGCGCCTGCCGAGCGAGACAGTCAGCGTGAGGCCTTCCTACAGCGCGCTACCCAGATCGAGGGCGCCGGCGCGCCCGCGGCAGCCAAGCCGGGGTTGCTCGACCGCGCTGTCGGCGCGATCAACAGCGGCTTGAATGCGGTGCTGCCGAGCGGCGGGGCAGCGGGTGGCGATCCGGCAGGGACTGGTGCGGCGGAGATTTTGGCCGTAGCCGGCCCGGAGGCAAGCAAGATCGGCGTGGCTGGTGCGAGCCCTGTTCCTGCCTCGCCCGGGGCATCGCTGGCACCTGTCACCCCCGCCTTCCGTGCAGAGGTGGGCCGCGCATTCGATGCCGCTACCCCGGAGCAGCGCCAGCAGATGGTGCAGGCCGAAGGCGTGGTCGGTCAGCTCGCGCGCGAACGCGCCGGGCAGTTCGCGGCGGCGCCGACCGGAGAGACGGCCGGTAAATTCGATACGCGCGCTGAGGCGCGGGCCGCGCGCTTGACCGCTGCCGGCGCCGACCCCAAGGTCGCGGAGAACTTCGCGCGCTATGGCGCAGCCGCCGGGCAGATTCCTGGCACGGAACTGGGGACGGCCGGCCCGAGCAACTTCGACTTCGAGACGCAGGGGCGCTTCAACAAGGACCCCGTATTCTCCAACCCGGTGATTCGCGCCGCCGTGAAAGGGTACGAAGGCTACCGCCAAGGATCGCTCGGGCTGGCGCAGGCCCTATTCGACGCCACCGGCAATCAGGAATTCGCTGACATCGCGCGGCAGGGCGTGACCGATGCGCAGCGGACGACTGCCGCCATTGGCGAGCGGGGAGACGGGCTCCAGCGCAATTTCGAGGGTGCCGTGTCCTCGATCGCGCAGCAGTTGCCGGCTCTGCTGGCCGGTATGGCCACGGGTACCGAAGCCCTGCCGCTCGCCGCGATGTTCACCCAGACGTTCGGCCAGGAGTACGGAAGCGGCCGCGCGCAGGGGCTGGATGGCGGGCAGGCGGCGGCGCGCGCCGGCATCTACGGTGCCTTCGAAGTCATCGGCGAAAAATTCGGGCTCGGCCAGACGATGCAGGCGCTGAAGCTGGCCACCAGGGGCGCACCGACGCAGGACATTGCCACCGTGCTCGCCCGCGGCATGCTGCGCGAGATCCCGGGCGAGCAGTTGACCACGCTCGGCCAGTTCCTGACCGACAAGGTGCCGGGCATCGGCACGAACCTGGAGGCCGGGCTGGCGCAGTACCTGCAGCAGGCCGGCGACACGCTGGCCCAGACCGTGATGCAGGGTGGCTTGATGATGGGGGGTACGACCGGCGTATCTGCCGGCGTGCGCCATCTCCAGGGGGCACCGACGCAGACGAGCCAGGAACTCGATGCTGAGCGCGCACGCGAGCAGGCGGTGAGCAAGGCCGCCACCTTCTTCCAACCGCCGGCGCGGCCGAAACACGCCAGCACCGCTGCGGCCGAGCAGGTGGTGCGAGAGATGGCAGCGGAAGCTGGCATGGATACGACCGATCTTCTGCCGGCGGAAGCATCGACACCCGCTGCTCCGGCCCAGCCCGCTCAGGCTGACGTTGGAGCCGTGCCGGCGTCGGCTGAATCTGTCGCCACCGATACCGCGCCGCCGCAGGCCACTGAGGCAGCAATGCCGACAGCGCCAGCCGCGACGCCACAGGCAGCGGAATCCCCCGACATCGCCGCGATGTCTGACGCCATTCTCGCGGCCGAGGCCGCCCGTGGAGAGCCGAATGGAAGCGCGAGTGCTGTGCCGGCCGAGCCTGTCGATCCACGAGGCGTTGCGCCGGATGCAGGAGTGGGAGTTGATCTTGCCGCGGGACGTGCCGGACCTGTACAAGGCGGTGACGACGGACGAGCCAGTGCCGCTACGGCTGGAGTCGCTGGTGCTGACGTTGTTTCTAGTGCAGACGGAGCCACCGACGGACAGTCGGCACTGAGCGACCGCTATGCGCAAGCCGTGGATGTCGTTCGTAAATCGCGGAGCCCGAGCGTAGCTGTCATTCAGCACAACCTGCATACGGATTACAGCACCGCCGCTGGCATGCTGGCGCAGATGGAGCACGATGGCATCGTCACTGCGCCAAATGAGCGCGGAGTACGATCGGTGATCGAGCAGCATGCTCCAGCTGCCGTTCTGGACGCTGCCGCGCACGAGGCTGCCATGTCGCCGCAGAACGACCTGCCGCAGCCGACTGATGCACAGAAGCAGGCCGGCAACTACAAGATGGGGCACACCACGCTCCACGGACTCGACATCACCATCGAGAACCCGCGTGGCTCGACGCGCAGCGGCACCGATGCCGGCGGGAAAGCATGGTCGGTGGAGATGGCGAACCACTATGGGTACTTGAAGCGCACCGAGGGTGCCGACGGCGACCATGTGGACGTGTTCATCGGACCCAAGCCCGAGAGCGGCAAGGTGTTCGTCGTCGACCAGATCGACCCGCGCACCGGCAAGTTTGATGAGCACAAGGTGCTGCTCGGATTTTCGTCGCTGACAGCGGCGCGCGCAGGGTATCTCGCCAACTACGAGCAGGGCTGGAAGGGCGCCGGCGCCATCACGTCCATGAGCATGGATCAATTCAAATCCTGGCTCAAGGAAGGCGACACCACCAAGCCCCTGAATCCCAAGGTGGGTAAGCCGAAGACGGAGAAACAGGCCAGTGCGGCGCGTGCGCAAGCAAGGAAAGTCGAGACGCCCGCAACATCGGCGGTCGAGCGGCAGAAGCCCAAGACCGAGAGGCAACTGAAGGCTGAGCGAGCATATGCCGCACTTCTGCGGGAAAGCGAGAGGGCGCGTGCCGAAGGGGATACGGAGAAGGTTGGTCTGCTGGCCGAGGATCTCGCAAAGGGGCTCGAGGAGCGGAACGGCGCACGCGCCGAAGCCATGAGCGAGGATCTAAGGCGAAAGGCGGAGGGACAGAGGAATTACGCTAAGGACAAGCCCAAGACCGAGAAGCAGGCGCGCATCGCGCGCGCGGAGGCAGGCCCGGTAGCGAGGGGAGGCAAGCCAGAAGACTCGCCGATTCTCAAGCGAACCGCCCGCCCTGGACGGATGGCCGCGGACAATCTGCGCGCCAAGTTCGCTCCCATCATCAAACAGTGGACGAACGGCCCCAAAGGCGGCGTCGAGATCGTCCAGTCGGTCGATGATCTTCCTGCGCACCTGGCTGCGAACCTTCGCGCCGCCGGCGAGGATGGTCGTGCCCAGGGCTTCTACCTGCCCAAGTCCGATAAGGTCTACCTGATCTCCGACAACCTGCCTAGCCTCGAGCGCGCGCAGGAGGTCGTTTTCCACGAGGTCTATGGCCACAAGGGCATGCGGGCCATCCTGCCAGGCGAGCAGTATGCCGAGATGATGGGGCGCATCCGTCGCGCGAATCCGAAGATTGCCGCGGCCGCCCGCGCGTGGTTTGACGACTACGGCGACAGCACCATCGAGATGAACATGGCTGCCGGCCAGTCCGCCGCGGAGGCGCGCAGCAACGCGGAACTCCTCTCGGTCGAGGAGGCGCTGGCGGATATGGCAGCAACCGTGCCGGTGGCGGGCCCGGTGCGCAAGCTGCTCGCGGCTCTGCAGGCCGGCCTGCGAAAGATCGGCCTGCAAGCCGTTGCCGACTGGCTGGAGGGCAAGGGCGAGGCGGAGACGTTCGCGCTGCTGCGCGGCGCGCGCGCGGCAGTGTTCGGCGTGACCGGCAAGGGGAAGACGCATGTTCTCGCCGACCGCGGAGCGATGGCGCTCTCGCGGAAGGATTCTGCGGCGGCCGATGACTATCGCTTCGCCACCGAGGTGATGACGGAACTTGCGGCCCATGACGAGCTGTTCAAGTGGCCACCGAGTGGCGCCCATACCCTGGATGGAGTCTTGGCGGATATTGACCCTACGATCAAGGTCGTGGGCGATGCAACGCGCGAGGACGAGCGCGATGAATCCGGTGCGGAGCGCCGCACGCTCGTGCGCACCAGCAACGACCAGGATGCCTACGTCTTCGAGCGCGGCCGCGATGTGTGGCTTGATGTGAGCCGGCTGGACCCCGGTAGCGGTGGCGATGCCATCTACCAGGCTGTCGCCAACTACGCTCTGAACGCGCGCAAGCGGTTCATCGGCGACCCTGCGGGCCTGAGCCCGGCCGCCATCGTGCGCCGGACCTATCACATGCTTGGCTCGGCGCTGCGCTTCGGTACCACCGAACATTTCCAGCCGGCGCCAGAGCAGATCAAAGGCTTGCCGGACCAGGGCATTCCTCCGCTAGAATGGAGGGGCAGCGACGCGGACAAGTTGGCCGCACTCGCAAAGAACTTTACCGATACCCTCCACCACCTTAACCCCGAACTGCGCAATGTCCGATACGATTTTGACCGAGCTAAATTCTTTGACGGCAACGTCGAAGTGGCTCGAGGCGATCTCCCGGCGCTTGCCCCCCGAGGAAGTGGTGCGGCGCGCGCGGGGAGCCGAACGGTTGCGGCAAGCGTTGTGCTCGCAAGCCTGGCACGCGCAACGATCAGCCAAAAATCCGGATTACTGGCACGAGCTTTACGACAGTCGGGTCAACTGGTAGCTGGGGATCTAGGCCCTCTCTTCAGCCGCTCGGCCGGCGCGCGCTGGCAAGCGCCTGACCCGACTCGGATGGATCGCCTTATCTACGAACTGCAGGATAGGCAGATCGATCTGAGGCGTGTGCAGACCGCCATTCGCGAGCAGGTTGGGAGCATCCCGGAATCGTTCGATGCCTACCAGAAGGAAGAGTCCTACCACGGGCGTGTCGCGGCACGCACCGCCCAATTTCTCCAGCGCGAACTGCGTCCCCTCATCGAGGACTTGCGTGTGCGCAAGATCAGCATGGAGGAACTGGAGGCCTTCCTGTGGGCTCGCCACGCCCGTGAGCGCAATGCCCAGATCGCCAGCATCAACCCCGACTTCCCGGATGGCGGCTCCGGCCTGACCGACCGGCAGGCGGCCAGCTATTTCGCTGGCGCCGACGTGAAGGACTCCGCCGGCGAGGTCATCATCAAGGGCATGGACAAGGCCAAACTAGCCGATCTAAAGGCGCTGGCCGCGCGCGTCGACGCCATGAATGCCGGCACGCAACAGGTGCTGATTCAATATGGGCTGGAGAACCCGGAGACCATCAATGCATGGTCCGGCACGTACAAGCACTACGTGCCGCTCAAGCGTGAGGACATGGACGGCATCACGCCAATCGGGCAGGGCTTCTCCATCAAGGGATCGGCCAGCAAGCGGGCAATGGGCTCCGGCCGCAGGGTGGCCGACATCCTGGCGAACGTCGCACTGGCGCGAGAGGCGGCGATTACCCGCGGCGAGAAGAACCGCGTCACACTGGCGCTCTACGGCCTGGCCGTGACCAACGTCAATCCGGGATTCTGGACCACGGACAAGCCGCCCACGGTGCAGAAGATTCATCCGACGACCGGCAAGGTCATCAAGATCCCCGACCCGTCCTACCTGAGCCGGGATAACGTCATCGTGCTGCGCGTGCGGGGCGAAGATCGTTCGATTGCCTTCAATGAGAAGGACCCGCGCGCGATGCGCATTGCATCCTCGCTCAAGAACCTGGACGTGCAGCCTTTTGGCGAAATCATGGGCGCAGTTGCCCGGACCACGCGCTACCTGGCGGCCATCAACACGCAGTACAACCCGGTCTTCGGTTTGCTCAATGCGGTGCGCGATGTCCAGGGAGCTGCGCTCAATCTGACCACGACACCCATCTCCGACAAGCGCTCTTTCGTATTGCTCAATGCGCCGGCCGCCATGCGGGCCATCTGGCAGGTGGAGCGGCACGACAACAACGCGAGCCCGTGGGCCAAACTGTACGAGCAGCTTCAACTCGCTGGCGGCACCACAGGGTACCGGGAGATCTTCCGCACGGGCAAGGACAAGGCCGAGTCCCTGCAGAAGGAAATCGATTCCCTGGATCGCGGTGCACCGCGCAAGATGCTCGACTACACGCTGAACTGGCTAGACCACTACAACACGGCAATCGAAAATGCGATCCGGCTTACTGCCTTCAAGGCGGCTCTCGACAAGGGCCTGAGCGAGGAGCGCGCGGGCAGCGTTGCGAAGAACCTGACGGTCAACTTCAATCGGCGCGGGCGCATGGGCCGGGAGCTTGGCTCGCTGTACGCCTTCTTCAACGCGGCAGTGCAGGGCACCGCCCGGATGATGGAAACGCTGGACCCGCGCACACGCCACGGCAAGGCGATCATCGTCGGCGGCGTATTGTTCGGCGTCATCCAGGCTCTGGTCGCCGCGGCCGCGATGGATGAGGACGACTGGGACGCCATTCCGGAATTCACGAAGCAGCGCAATTTCATCATCCCGATGGGCAAGTCCTACGCGATGATCCCGATGCCGCTGGGCTTCAACGTGCTGCCGAACATCGGCCGCATCCTGACGGAGGCTGTCAGGACCGGTGGCGAGAAGTGGCGCAAGCAGTTGCCCGACCTGCTGGGCGTACTGCTGGACAACGCCAACCCACTGGGCTCCGGCACCTTCGCGCAGATCCTAGCGCCGACGGTCGCCGACCCCATTGTCGCCCTGGCCGAGAACAAGGACTTCACCGGGAAGGCGATTTTCAAGGAAGACCAGAACGCCATGCGCCCGAAGCCCGGCTTCCAGCGCGCCAAGGACACGGCCAGCACGGTATCGAAGGGCATCGCCTACGGCGCGAACTGGGCCACGGGTGGAACTGCCTATACCCCCGGGCTGGTGTCTCCTACCCCCGATCAGCTTGACTACATCTTCGGCACCGTCACCGGCGGACTCGGCCGAGAGGTGAACAAGGTCTACCAGACGACCGAGCTGATGGTAAAGGGAAAGGATGTGCCCGAGTACAAGAAGCCGATCATCGGCCGCTTTTATGGCGACTTCGAGGGCGACGCCGATACCGCTGGCCGGTACTGGAATGTGGTGCGCGATGTCAACGAGAAGCGCAACGAGTTTTCTGGCCGCATCAAGGATGGAGGCGACGCCGCCAGCTACCTGACCAAGCATCCAGAGTTGCAGCTGGCGAAGGCTATCGACAAGTCCCAGCAGGCGATCAGCAAACTGCGCAAAACCAAGGATCAGATCGAGCAGGCTCCCGGCATGAAAGAGGCAGACCGGACAGCTGCGATGGATGCAGTCGACAAGCAGACGACCGCGGTCATGGAGTCGATCATCGATCTGGAGAAGAGTATCAAGTCAAAGTAGGTCGGAGGGCGGGCGGTACAATGGTGCGGCTGGGTGTGCGAGTCTATTCCAGACCGGCGAGCAGTCAATAATGGTTACACCATTTCCGCACCAAACTCCCATATCTATCTGATTTTAAATGAAATGAGAGTCCCCTCCCTCGCACCAAATTCAAAAAGCTACACGGCAACAATATCGGTCACAACCCACATTTCATAAGGTTTGCGGCCTGCCGTGTGGTCTCCTCTTTCCCTTGAAATTACGCACAAAACCTCACTTGCCGGCGATGCCGTAGTCAGATGGCGTGAAGACTTGGCCTAATGGTCGGCCCTTATCGCGCAGGAAGCCCCGCACCTTCATGTCCTTGGCGGGGACGATGAACAAGGACCAGACTTCGCTTGAGGTAGCGTGTTCGTGCACATCAGTTTGTATGCTAAGCGGCCAAAGGATGACGCGGTGGAATATATCGCTGGTCAGGAAGTTGAGCCAGTGCATCTTGCGTATTCCGCAGTGCGTGGCGAAAGGGTGAGAAGTCCGGCTGCAGTCTTTGACGCTGCCGGGTCGCCGGCTTCGCCTGCGAGCGCTCCTACGACGCGTTGATCCAGACGAAGCAGAGGTAGTGCTTCCTTGGCTTACGCGCAGCACTAGTCAAGATCAGGCGCTAATAGACTGCTCGCCTGTCAAATTGTGCCTATAAGATCACGTTATTTCTATTTCTAACTTGATACAATACGACCGCTCTGTTTGCTGCCGGAGTCAGATCGCGGGGGCTAACCTGCCCGACACGTCTAACAATTAAAAGAGGTTCCATTGGTATTTAGCTCCCCATTGTTTCTTTTTGTTTTTCTCCCGATCGTACTGGCCTTGTATTACGTATTGGCTCGGAGTTGCCGGAATATTCTCCTGCTTATTGCTAGTTTGATCTTCTATGCATGGGGGGAGCCAGTATATGTCCTTCTAATGATCGGATCCATTTTTTTTAATTGGATCATAGGACTGGAACTAGGAAGGAGAAAAGACGATCGCGTGTCAAGAATTATCTTGGCTGTAGGTGTTTTTGTCAATTTGGTTGTCCTTGCTCACTATAAGTACGCCTACTTTCTACTTTCTTCGGCGAACAATATTCTGGAGCCTGCTTTTGGTATTAGGTTCGCGGGCCAACAAGTTCCGCTTCCTGTTGGGATTTCTTTTTTCACTTTTCACGCAATATCATACATCGTAGATATTTATCGAAAAGAGGCGGCGCCACTAAAGAATCCTCTTGATATGGGTGTTTATATATCCTTGTTTCCCCAGTTGGTCGCAGGGCCGATCATTCGATATCACGATATAGCGAGGCAAATTGCCGAACGAACAAATACCCTCGATCGTTTTTGCTCTGGGGTTGAGCGATTTTCATTCGGCCTCGGGAAGAAAGTCCTGATTGCAAATATTCTTGGGAATGTTGCTGACCAGATTTTCGCGGCACCGGAAAATTCTCTATCTGCACCAATGGCGTGGCTCGGAATTGCGTGCTATACGCTGCAGATTTATTTCGATTTCTCGGGTTACTCGGACATGGCTATTGGCCTTGCTCGCATGTTCGGGTTCGAGTTGACGGAGAATTTCAACTATCCTTACATCGCGCGGTCGATTCGAGAGTTTTGGAGGCGTTGGCACCTATCTTTGTCTACGTGGTTTCGAGACTATCTGTATATTCCTCTGGGAGGTAATCGAGCGTCGCCTGTCCACGTGAAGGTCAATTTGTTTATCGTTTTCCTTCTATGTGGTCTTTGGCACGGTGCAAGTTGGAACTTTGTTCTCTGGGGTGCTTTTCATGGGATGCTGTTAGTGTTTGAGCGTGGACGATTTGGCGCACTGTTGGACAGGCTTCCTGGCATAGTCGGAAGCGCCTATGCCATTCTGATGGTCATGGTTGGTTGGGTTCTGTTTCGTGCGGCAGACTTGCCGCAAGCCATCGCCTATGTTGGCGCCATGCTCGGCTTGGGGTCCGGCAGTGGCTTCTCTCCTCAGGTGCTGGCCGCTGTCGATGCACGAGTGATCTGGACATTGGTGGCAGGTGTAATCCTGGCAACCCCAGTTGCGACAGTGCTTTGTCGAGATTGGGCGACACGAATTTATCCAAGTCATGCGGCGGAGCCATTTCCTCCGTATGTACGCACTATTGGAAATCTTGGAAGAAAGGGCTCTACAATAGCGATCAGCTCCTTTATTTCTATTGGGACTGTGGTTTTATGCATTTCGCAGCTCGCGACCAGCACCTACAATCCGTTCATCTATTTCAGGTTCTAAGTGAAAGTGGATAACATAAAAAATATCAACAGACTTACTGCGCTACTATTTGTGAGCCTGCTGGCAATTCCACTTGCACTGACCTTCAAGCCGGCTGATGGGACATCGGAGAACCGAGTTCTCACTGGATTTCCTTCAATTGAGATATCCAAGAAGTCTCTTACTTCGTTTCCGAAACGATTTGAAGGATACATCAATGATAATTTTGGTCTGCGCAATTTATTTTTAGACCTCAATGCTGAAATTGTAAATTCAGTTTTTGGCGCGACAGGATCGAAAGATGTTATTATAGGGAAGAATGGTTGGTTGTTCTTTGCTGGCGATAAATCTCTTCCAGATATATTGGGTAATGACCCTTTTGGTCTTGGGGACATCGAAAAATGGAAGATCAGCACCCTGGAAAAGGGGCGGTGGCTCGCATCTAGCGGAGTGGAATATCGATTTGTTCTTGCTCCTGATAAACACACCGTCTACCCCGATTACCTGCCTGAGAACATCAAATTTAGTGGTCACCCGCGGGCGGATGTGGTGCGGAATTTGGGCTTGCAGTATTTTGTCGATCTTGCCCCAGATTTGCGTCGCGCAAGATCAGGGTTCGGCGATAGGCTGTACTTTCAGACGGACACACATTGGAAGAGCTTCGGCGCCTATGTTGGCTTCGAGGGAATCGTTCGTTCTTTGGGGACTGATTTCGAGCGCCGGGCTATCAAGTTTCAGGGAACTGATTTTGGTCGGCGTGGTGCCGCACATAAGAGGGACCTCGCCAGCATCGCTCGTATGCCAACTGTCGAAGTCGATGAGACAGTCGTTGCTTCACGGCTACCAAAATGCAGGAGTCTGAGAGCAGGGCAACCTCCGCTTGGTCTTCCTTCTGCTACAACACTGCGCATGCTTACGGTTACGTGTGAAGGAGGTAAGGGGACGGCCCTAGTGTTTCACGATTCGTACATGCAGCAGATCATGCCCTTCATGTCTCCGCTCTTTGAGCGGGTCGTATACATCTGGGATAACCCTGACGATGACGTATTTGTCCGAATGGTGCTGCAGGAAAAGCCAGATGTCGTCATCGAGGAGCGGGTCGAGCGGTTTTTCCGAACTCCGCCGCAGGCACAGTTCGGCGGTGCGCTGGCCAAGCTCAACGACGAGGCTGTACGTGGATACACGGCCGAAGCTGAGCAGCAGCACATTCGACTGCATGAATTGATGAAGAGCGGCGCGCGAGTCAGCAGCGATAAGCAAGGCATGTACCTAACGCTAAATGCTGCAACCCATCGCATCGAAGACTCAGGCGGTGTGGTCGAGAGTGCCAATGGTGCAATCGGTGGTTATGTGATCGACGGCTGGGCTGGCTTCCCAGCGAGCAAGCAGGGTGCTGATCACATCCTTGTCACTGTCGATGACGTGGCGGCCATGGCCGTTCCCCTGACCAAGGATCGGATGGACGTAGCGGAGCATTTCCAGGCTCCGGCCCTAAGCCGGTCCGGATTCACCTTCTTTCTTCCTGCCGACGTACTTGAAACGGTAGCCAGAGGGGGAAGTATCAAGCTACTAGCGGGGCAGAACGGGCGATACGCCTTGATGGACGCACGGGCACTTGAAAAGCGCTTACGTGCTGACGCTGGGCTGTAGCTGATCACATCGGCTGCTGGCCGACCTTTCCATGCCGCGACCAACTGGTCGCGGCAGAGATGGGCTAGAAGGACATGCTTCAGGACTGAGTCACCAATACATGCATTGACACAGGCGCTGCTTCCGCCGCCATTGTATTACTGGGATGCAATTGCAGGAAGCTGCGCACCAGCCCCGGATCCCAGCATGACAGCCAGTCGTCCCATTCCGCGCGGGGCAGGATCCCCACACCACGCTTTCATCCCCGGATTTGTGGAAACTCTTCATCAGCGGGTGCGCGTCCGCATTGAGCGTGGGCATCGTGAATGACACCACCTCGTCTGGCCGCGCACCACAGGTCCGCAATGGCGAATGGCATCCTCGATGGTGTCGCCATAGTAGTAACAGTTTGGACATCCGGAACGGTCACTCCATAGACGCTCTCATCATCCTTATGGATTGCGATGGGAAATACCATGTCGATACTCCTTTCTATTGCTTTCCGACTGACCCGCGAGCCGCATTTCTGAGTGCGGAATCACCAGCCGACAGGCCAGCGGTCTTCGGGATGTTACACATCGTCCCGCGTGGCAGGGCTGTAGCACCGTGACAAGGTGTGACTTCGTCGAGTGCTTGGAGTTGTGATCGCCACCTTCCCGCACCCCTCCCACGGCGCCGGCTACCCAATTGCCGGCGCCAGGGCAGCATCCTTCCCGTTCGCCCGCCTGACGAAATCCAGCCCGAACAGCACCACCGCCACAATCACGCATCCGCCGAGCAGCGAAAACACCGCCATCGCCGGCATCCCCGGGCCGGCGCGCCGGTCGGGCAGGGTTGGTCCGGAGGCGAAATGCGCGTTGACGAGGTGCCGGGTGCGGAGCTCTTCGGCAATCAGGCCGACGTCGTTGAAGACTTCGCGGATGTCGTCGTCTTTCAGGTCGGTGCCGTCGAACACGTCTTTTTGCAGCGCCAGGTAGCCGGCCAGCATCGCCTTGCCTGACCTGGGCGGGGTGGCCAGGGCTTCCGCGCGCGCGAAGAAGGTTTCGCGCAGTGCGTTCTGGGCGGCGTCCCGCTCGAGCGAGGCGAGCTGCATGCGCAGGTCGGCGATGGCGGATTCCGCGCCGACGAGTTGCGCCACGGGCGACAGGTATTTCGAGCTGGCGGCATCGGACGAGAGCAGTTGCCGGGACGCCAGCCGGTCGGCGCCGGGGTATCGGCCGGCGATGACCTTGAGGGACTTCAACCGCTCGGTTTCCTGTCGGAGCTCGATTCGCTTGGCAATGATCTGGTTGTCGATCTGCTGCTTCTGGGACTTGAATTCGGCGGCCTTGGTGTGGACGATTTCGGTCAGTTCCTGGCGCAGCATCGTGTCCTTGAGGAAGTCGCCGAGGATTTCCACCCTGGCCGCCGCGTCGGCGGGCGAGGTGGCGGCAATGGAGATGTGGAAGCCGAGGATGTCGGGGTCGAGCGGGGTCTTGGTGTTGTTGAGGTAGCCGAGCTCCGCCTTGGAGTAGGGCAGCACGGGCGTGACGTGCTTGCGGAGAAAATCTTCCTGCAGGGAGTGGGTCAGGTAGCTGCCGTTGGCATCGGCCTCCAGTTTTTCACTGAGGAGAAAGCGCTGCAGGGCGCTTTTGTCGGCGAACGCGGCGCGCTGGGCGTTGTATTCCGCCAGCTTCCGGCTGGCCCGCAGAAAGCCGTCGCTCTTGTAGCTTGCGCTGGCCAGGTAGAGGACCGAGAACAGGAGGAACGCCACGGCCGGGGCGAAGATCGCCATCCGCCTCCAGTGCCGGCGCAGCCATTGCCACAGGGCGATGGCGGAGGGTGGCAGGGCAAGCGTGCTTTCCGGCGATCTGGCTTCCGACATGGTGTCTCTTTGAATCGATGGATGGAAATGCGCCGGTTGCGCGCCGGCTTACTAGAATCCATCAACACAGTGAGGCAATGGCTAGCGAATTTTCCTAAGTGCAATACGGAATCATCTCGATATTGCGTACTTGTTCGTAATTTGCGCGCCGGGCACCCGCTCAGCCGGCTTCATCGAACGGCAATTCGCCTTGCACAGGCAACGGCGCGAGGTCGTCTTCTCCGGCCACCGTCAACGCGCTGACCCTGACGCCCAGCAACCGTATCCTGCGGTCGAGCGTGACCCGTTTCACGCATTCGGTGGCGGCGCGCCGCAGTTGCACGGCGTCGGCGGTGGGCTCGGGCAGGCTCAGGTCGCGCGTGACGGTCTGGAAGTCGTCGTAGCGTAGCTTGACGCCGACGGTGCGGCCGACATAGCCCTTGCGGTGCAGGTCTTCGGCCAGACGCTGGCACAGGCCGGTGAAGATTTCGGAGAGGGCCTGGCGGTCCTGGCGCGGGTGGAGGTCGCGCTCGAAGGTGGTTTCGCGGCTCATGGACTTGGGTTCGGCGCTGACCACCACGCTGCGGTCGTCACGGCCCTGGGCGGTTTCCGCCAGCCACGCGGAGTAGCTGCGGCCGAAGTGGCTTTGCAGCAGGCCGAGGTCGGCATGGGCGAGGTCGCCGACGGTGGCGATGCCCAGGCCGGCGAGCTTCTCGGTGGCCTTGGGACCGATGCCGTTGACCTTGCGCACGGGCAGGGGCCAGATGCGCGCGGGGATGTCCGCGGCGGTGAGCAGGGTGAGGCCGTCGGGCTTGTCGAGTTCGGAGCCGATCTTGGCGAGCAGCTTGTTGGGGGCGATGCAGATGGAGCAGCTCAGTTGCGTGGCTTCGCGCACGGCCTGCTTGATGCGCGTGCCGAGTTCGGCCGGCTCGCCTTGCACGTCGCTGAGGTCGATGTAGATTTCATCGATGCCGCGGTCCTCGATCTGGTCGGTGAAGGCGTGGACGGCGGCCTTGAACAGGCGGGAGTAGTGCCGGTAGGAGTCGAAGTCGGTGGGCAGCAGGATGGCGTCCGGCGCGAGCTGGGCGGCCTTCATCATGCCCATCGCGGAAAAGACGCCGAGCGCGCGCGCCTCGTAGGTGGAGGTGGTGACGACGCCGCGGCCGGCGTAGTCACGCAGGCGGGCAAAGCGCCGGCTGCCGTCGGGCAGCGTCTCGGGCGTGGCGTTGCGCCCGCCGCCGATCACCACGGGCTTGCCGCGCAGTTCCGGGTACCGCAGGAGTTCGACGGAGGCGTAGAACGCGTCCATGTCCAGGTGGGCGATGCGGCGGGTTGCGGATGGCATTGGCGGCGGCTGGGATCGGGCGACGCCTGCGTCCTGCCGTGGCCGGGCGCAGCGTCTCCATGACTGTATGCATATACAGTATATCGAAGTCCGCACCGGATACGGAATTGTCCGAGTGTGTGCCTAGCGCAGTAGGAAGGCGATGTCGTCGACGCTGATCCGCGCGGGCGGCACGCCGCGGCGCTGCTGGAACAGGATGTGCTGGAGCACCTGGCGGCGCTGGGCGGCGAAGACGGCGAGGTCGATCGGCGAGCCGGTGCGGGCGTAGTGCTCGATCAGCAGCTTGTAGGCGCGGTGACGCAGGCGCAGCGCTTCGCCGTCGGCGCGGAGCTTGCCGGCGTCCTCCGCCGCGGGCGGCTCGGCCGCGCGCAGGGCTTCGAGTGCGAGGGCGTGCAGGTCGCGGTAGCGGTCGAGTTCGGCCTGCGTGGTGCGCAGGCGCTCGCGCAGTTCGCGGACCTTGCGCTGCAGCCGCAGCGTCATGCCGACGCCGTGCTCGATCAGCGCGACGGTTTCCAGCGCATGGCTGGCCGCGGCGATGGTGTTCTTCCAGATTCCCCGGTCGGCCGCATCGGCGTCCGTTGTCCAGCCGTTGCCGGCTCCGCTGAGTGTTTTCATATGACCCTTGTACCCGATGTCCGGCGGCCGATCCTGTGGTGTCCGGTCCTGTCCGTGCGCACGGTGGCCGCGCTGGCGGCGGCCTGCCATGCCGATGGTGCCTCGTGCGTTCGGGTACGTGCCGGCATATTCCGTGTGTGTCAGGCGTGTTTCAGGCCTGTGTCACGCACGTGCCATGCCGCAGCCTCGCGCCGAGGTTTTGGGGATCGATGCTACGGTCTTAGCGGGCGCGGGCCAAGTAGAAGATGCTTAGATCTGGTTTTCCCGGCGCCTATGTCGCGCCGTTGTCGGTGCCGTCGGTGCTGTCGGTGCCATTGGCAGTGCCATCATCGGCACCGTCATGACTTCAGTCTTCCCGCGCTTCGAGCGTGAAGCCGGCGCCGGCATCCTGGCCCAGCAGCGAGACCAGCGTGGGCATGGCCGCTTCCAGGTTTTCCTTGAGGCGCCACGGCGGGTTGACGATGAACATGCCGCTGCCGTGCAGGCCCAGCCCGCCGGCCACCGGCTGCTTGACCGTGAGCGTGACGTGCAGCCAGCTCTTGAGCGGCAGCTTCTTGAGCTGCACCGGCAACTGCACCGATTCGCGGCGCTGCACCTCGGGATACCAGATGGCATAGATGCCGGTGGCGAAGCGCTGCAGGCCGTCCTGCAGCGTGCGCACCACGCGGGCGTAGTCCTGCTTGTCCTCGTAGGACGGGTCGACCAGCACCAGCGCGCGGCGCGGCGGGGGCGGCAGGATGGCATTGATGCCGGTGAAGCCGTCGCCGTCGTACAGCATGACGCGGCGGCCGGCGCCGCGGAAGTTGTCGCGCAGCACCTGGATTTCCGTGGGGTGCATCTCGAACAGGCGCAGGCGGTCGGCGTCGCGCAGCATCTGCCAGGCCAGCCACGGCGAGCCCGGATAGTGCCGCAGGCTGCCGTCCGGGTTGAGCGTGCGCACCTGTTCCAGGTAGTCCTCCAGCACGGTGGGCATGGGCCGCTTGGCGGCGGCGGCCTGCCACAGCCGGGCGATGCCGGTCTCGAACTCGCCCTTCTTCTGCGCGTAGGCATGGTCCAGCGCGTACAGCCCGGCGCCGGCATGCGTGTCGATATACCAGAACGGCTTGTCTTTCTGGGTCAACTGCTCCAGCAACTGGACCACGATGGCGTGTTTGAGGACATCGGCGTGGTTGCCGGCGTGGAAGGCGTGACGGTAGCTGAACATGGCAAGGCGGGCGAAAGACGGCAAAAAGAGCGGCCGAGGGGCGGCAAAAGCGCAGCAAAAAGAGCGGCAGGAGCGCGCGGATGCCGGGCGGTGGATGCCGGGCAGGGCGGCGGCGCAGGGCGCTATGCTACCATCGCCGCCACCCGGGGCCGTCCGCCCTGTCCGCCCCCGCTGGCTGGATTCCCGGTGGATTTCTCCGGTGCGTTTGCCCGGAATTTCTCCCGATTCCCCTCATGCCAGACGTTCCTGCCCGCTTCATGTCCCGCTCACTGGATCCCGCCGAACCCGTCTTCTCCGATGCCGGGCCGCCTTATTCGACGCGCTATGGCGACGTCTACCACAGCGACGAGGGTGGCCTCGCGCAGGCCCGCCACGTGTTCCTCGGCGGCAACGGCCTGCCGCGGGCGTGGGGCGGGCGCGACCAGTTCGTGATCCTGGAGACGGGCTTCGGCCTGGGCCTGAATTTCCTGGCGACGTGGCAGGCGTGGCGGGCCGATCCGCGGCGCTGCCGGCGCCTGCATTTCGTTTCCATCGAGAAGCATCCGTTTACGCGCGACGGCCTGGCCGCCGTCCATGCCAGGATGTCCGGCGCGGCCGAGCTGGCTCCGCTGGCCGAGCAGCTGCGGCAGGCGTGGCCGCTGGCGCTGCCGGGCATGCACCGGCTGGCGTTCGAGGGCGGGGCGGTGGTGCTGACGCTGGCCTTCGGCGACATCGACACCATGCTGCCGCGGCTGGTGCTGGGCGCCGATGCGTTCTACCTCGATGGCTTCGCGCCCGAGCGCAATCCCGAGATGTGGCAGCCGCCGCTGATGAAGCGGCTGGCCCGGCTGGCGCGGCCCGAGGCCACGCTGGCGACCTACGCCGCGGCCGGCTTCGTGCGCCGCGGCCTGCGGGCCGCCGGCTTCGAGGCCCGGCGCGCGACCGGCTACGGCAGCAAATGGCACATGACGGTGGGGCATTTCCCCGCCGAGCGCGCCCGGCGCCGGCATCCGCCGCCGGCGCCCGCGGCCTGGCCCGAGCGCCATGCGATCGTGGTCGGCGCCGGGCTGGCCGGCTGCGCGGTGACGGAGCGCCTCGCCGCGCGCGGCTGGCGCGTCACGCTGTTCGATGCGCATGACGGTCCGGCGCGGCTGACCTCGGCCCATCGCGCGGCGGCCATGCATCCGCACCTGTCGTCGGACGACAGCATCCTGTCGCGGCTGTCGCGCGCCGGCAATCTCGCCTCGCTGCGCCACTGGGCCGCGCTGGCCGCGGCCGGCCACGCGCCGGGCTGGCACGAGTGCGGCGTGCTGCAGACCGGCGCCGGCGAGGAAGACGCGCGCATCCAGCAGGCCGCGCTGGCCGCGCTCGGGTTTCCCGCGGCCTTCGCGCGCTGGATGCCGGCCGAGGAAGCCGCGCGCCGGCACGCCGCGGCGGTGCCGCTGGGCGGGCTGTGGTTCGAGCAGGGCGGCTGGGCCGCGCCGCCCGACATCTGCGGCGCGCAACTGGCGCAGGCCGGGGCGGCGCTGACGGCGCGCTTCGGCTGCCGCGTCGCGCGGCTGGCGCGCGACGGCGACGGCTGGCTGGCGCTCGACGCGGCCGGCGCGGTGCTGGCGCGGGCGCCGGTGGTGGTGCTGGCCAATGCGCATGAAGCGCTGCGGCTGCTGCCGCTGCGCCACGTGACCATCGACCGGGTGCGCGGGCAGTTGACCACGCTGGCGGCGGCGCAGGTCGAGCAGCTTGGCGCCTGGCCCGACTGCGTGGTCACGGGCACCGGCTACCTGCTGCCGCGCGCCGCCGACGGCAGCGCGGGGGTCGGCTCCAGCTACGAGCCGGCCGACGCCGAGGACGGCGCGGAGGGCGCGCGCGCCGGCGTGCATGCCGAGAACCTCGCCAAGCTCGGCGCCTTGCTGCCCGGGCTGGCCGGCGCGGCGGGCCGGCTCGATGCGGCCGCGCTGGACGGCTACGTCGGCGTGCGCAGCGTGTCGCACAACCGCCTGCCGCTGATCGGCCGCATCGCCGACGAGGCGCGCGCCGCGCAGGACGCCGCGGCGCTGCGCGGCGCGCGCCTGCGCGACGTGCCGCGCCTGCCCGGCCTGTACGCGGCCCTTGCATATGGCTCGCGCGGCCTCACATGGGCCGCACTGGGCGCCGAACTGCTGGCCAGCCAGATCGACGGGGAGCCGTTGCCGCTGGAGCTGGAGCTGGCCGAGGCCGTCGATCCGGCGCGGCTGCTGGTGCGCGCCCTGCGGCAGGGGCTGGCGGGGGACGCGGGCGGGTCCGCGCCAGCCGCCGCCGGGCCCGGTTCCGAGTCCGTTCCCGGCTAAAAACTGCCGGAAGCGAACGAAAACCGTGCGATAATCCCCGTTTTCCGTTTGCGCGGGGCCTGTGCCCGGAAGCTCCGGGGCGTGGTTTCCAGCGCATGCCGGCAAGCTTGCGGACAGGACTTCGCACTGGCACCGGCGCTCGCCGCCGCGCATTGCCCCGCTTCATGCCGGGCGCGCGGGCGGGGTGCGCTTACGAACACAACAACATCTCTGGATTGGATCAACGACCATGTCGAATGTCATTGAAAACCTTGGCAAACTGGACCGCAAGGTGACCCTGGCCATTCCCAAGGCCGAAGTCGAAAAGGAAAAGCAGGATCGTCTGGTTCGCCTGTCGAAGACGGTGAAGATGTCCGGTTTCCGTCCCGGCAAGGTGCCGATGAAGATGGTCGAGAAGCAGTACGGCCAGCAAGTCGAGTTCGAAGTGCGCTACGACAAGGCTGCCCGCAAGTTCTTCGACATCACCAAGGAACAGGACGTCAAGGTCGCCGGCCAGCCGCGCTTCGAAGTCAAGACCGAAGGCGTGGGCGAGGACGAAGTGGCGTTCGACGCCACCTTCGAGGTGTACCCGGAAGTCAAGCTGGGTGACCTGGCCACGGCCGAAGTGACCCGCACCAAGACCGAAATCACCGATGCCGAAGTCGACAAGACCATCGACATCCTGCGCAAGCAGCGCGTGCACTACCACACCCGCGGCGAAGCCGGCGAGCACGGCGACGGCGGCGGCGAAGCGGCTGCCCAGAACGGCGACCGCGTCACGCTGGACTTCGTCGGCAAGATCGACGACGTCGAATTCCCCGGCGGCAAGGCGGACGACTTCGCCTTCGTGCTGGGCGAAGGCCGCATGCTGCCCGAGTTCGAGCAGGCCGCCCTGGGCCTGAAGGTCGGCGAAAGCAAGAGCTTCCCGCTGACCTTCCCCGCCGACTACCACGGCAAGGAAGTGGCCGGCAAGACCGCCGAGTTCACCGTCACGCTCAAGAAGATCGAGTGGGCGCACCTGCCGGAAGTCAACGACGAGTTCGCCAAGTCGCTCGGCATCGCCGACGGCAGCGTCGAGAAGATGCGCGCCGACATCCGCGAGAACCTCGAGCGCGAAGTCAAGCGCCGTACCCACGCCATGCTGAAGGACCAGGTGATGGACGCGCTGCTCAAGGCCAGCGAGCTGGACGTGCCCAAGGCACTGGTCGAGCAGGACCAGGAGCGCCTGGTCGAGATGGCCCGCCGCGACCTGGAACAGCGCGGCATGCCGAACGCCAAGGACATGCCGATTCCGGCCGAGATGTTCACCCAGCAGGCCGAGCGCCGCGTCAAGCTGGGCCTGATCCTGGCCGAGATCGTCAAGGCCCACGGCCTGGACGCCAAGGCCGACCAGATCAAGGCCGAGATCGAGGACTTCGCCAAGAGCTACGAGGACCCGAAGGAAGTCATGCGCTGGTACTACGGCGACCAGCAGCGCCTGGCCGAGATGGAGGCCTACGTGCTCGAAAACAACGTGGTAAATTTCGTGTGCGACAAGGCCAAGGTCACCGACAAGACGGTGTCCTTCGAGGAACTGACTGCCGAAGGCAACCAGCCCCAGCAGGCCTGAGCCTGGCCAGTCCGGCGCGCCGTCTCCTGACGGCGGCGCCGGCCGCGGCCTCGCTTCTCGCCGCCTTGTCTCTCACCGAACTCCAGGAGAACTTGCATGACCCGCAATGATTTGCTTGACCGTCTGGCCACCACGCAGGCCTCCGCCCTGGAAACGCAGGGACTCGGGCTGGTGCCGATGGTGGTCGAGCAGTCCGGTCGGGGCGAGCGCGCCTATGACATCTACTCGCGCCTGCTGAAGGAGCGCGTGATCTTCATGGTGGGCGAAGTCAACGACCAGACCGCTAACCTGGTGGTGGCACAGCTGCTGTTCCTGGAGAGCGAAAATCCCGACAAGGACGTCTCGCTCTACATCAACTCGCCGGGCGGCTCGGTGTCGGCGGGCCTCGCCATCTACGACACCATGCAGTTCGTCAAGCCGGACGTATCCACGCTGTGCATGGGCATGGCCGCCAGCATGGGCGCGTTCCTGCTGGCAGCCGGCGCCAAGGGCAAGCGTTCGGCGCTGCCGAACTCGCGCATCATGATCCACCAGCCGCTCGGCGGCGCGCGCGGCCAGGCCTCGGACATCGAGATCCAGGCCCGCGAGATCCTGTACCTGCGCGAGCGCCTGAACGGCATCCTGTCGGAGGTCACCGGCCAGCCGGTCGAGAAGATTGCCCGCGATACCGATCGCGACAACTTCATGAGCGGCGACCAGGCGGTGGACTATGGCCTGATCGACAAGGTCATCGCCCGCCGTAGCTGAAAACGCCACCCCGGAACCTGCGGGTTCCGGGGCCGGCGCGGATTGAAGAAGGCTATGCAGAAACGAGGCCTGGCGCCTCGTTTTTTGCTTTTGCCCCACAGCGTAGGGGTTCCACCGCCGCGCCAATTGTTTTGGCGTATGATGCGTTTGAAGCGTATCCCCGCAGCGCCTTGGCCCTGCGGCACGCACACTGCTAATGTGACTGATTCCTATGGCGGATAAAAAAGGTTCATCCAGCGAGAAGCTCCTTTACTGCTCGTTCTGCGGCAAGAGCCAGCACGAGGTAAAGAAGCTCATCGCCGGCCCGTCGGTGTTCATTTGCGACGAATGCATCGACCTGTGCAACGAGATCATCCGCGACGAGGCAGCGGCATCCGACAAGGATGCCGGCGCCACGGCCAAGTCCGATCTCCCCACGCCGCACGAGATCCGCGAAAGCCTCGATCAGTACGTGATCGGGCAGGAACAGGCCAAGAAGATCCTGGCCGTGGCGGTGTACAACCACTACAAGCGCCTCAAGCACCTCGGCAAGAAGGACGACGTCGAGTTGTCCAAGAGCAACATCCTGCTGATCGGGCCGACCGGCTCGGGCAAGACGCTGCTCGCGCAGACGCTGGCGCGCCTGCTCAACGTGCCGTTCGTGATCGCCGACGCCACCACGCTGACCGAAGCCGGCTACGTCGGCGAGGACGTGGAAAACATCATCCAGAAGTTGCTGCAGAACTGCAACTACGAGGTGGAGAAGGCGCAGCGCGGTATCGTCTACATCGATGAGATCGACAAGATCTCGCGCAAGTCGGACAACCCGTCCATCACCCGCGACGTGTCGGGCGAGGGCGTGCAGCAGGCCCTGCTCAAGCTGATCGAGGGCACGATGGCCTCGGTGCCGCCGCAGGGCGGGCGCAAGCATCCGAACCAGGACTTCCTGCAGGTCGACACGACCAACATCCTGTTCATCTGCGGCGGCGCGTTCGACGGCCTGGAAAAGGTCATCATGCAGCGCTCGGACAAGACCGGCATCGGTTTTGCCGCGCAGGTGCAGAGCAAGGAAGAGCGCGACGCCAGCGAAGTGCTGCCGCAGACCGAGCCGGAAGACCTGATCAAGTTCGGCCTGATCCCGGAACTGATCGGCCGCCTGCCGGTGGTCGCCACGCTGGCCAAGCTCGACGAGGCCGCGCTGATGCAGATCCTGGTCGAGCCCAAGAACGCGCTGGTCAAGCAATACCAGAAGCTGCTGGCGATGGAAGGCGTGGAGCTGGAAATCCGCCCGGCCGCGCTGTCGGCGATCGCGCGCAAGGCCATCCGCCGCAAGACCGGCGCGCGCGGCCTGCGTTCGATTCTCGAACAGTCGCTGATGGACGTGATGTACGACCTGCCGAACTACAAGGGTGTGCAGAAGGTGGTGATCGACGAGAACACCATCACCGGGGACGCCCCGCCGCTGCTGATGTACGAGGACCAGCCCAAGGTGGCCGGTTCGAACTGACGGCGAACGCCGGCGCTTTGTGTTTGATCGAGGCCGGCAGCGAGACCGAAAGGCCGCTCGCAAAAAGCGAGCGGCTTTTTTTCTTCATTTTCGTAAAACGAAGGGGAGGAAACGGGGGTATGCTGTTTGGACGGGTCCTGCAAGTGCGGAAACCGGCATTTGCATGGGGTCATGAATCGTTGGCGAAGCGTGTCTTGCAATCGATTCATGCGGCCCAATTTACGCCTAAATGACTGACTGGGGAAAATGATGTCCGGAACACAACTCCTCCCGGCTGAGCCGATTCGCCTGCCACTGTTGCCGCTGCGCGACGTGGTGGTGTTTCCGCACATGGTGATCCCACTGTTCGTGGGACGTCCGAAGTCCATCAAGGCGCTTGAAACTGCGATGGAGTCGGGCAAGAGCATCATGCTTGTAGCCCAGAAGACGGCGGCCAAGGATGAGCCGACCGCCGACGACCTCTACGAGGTGGGCTGCATCGCCAATATCCTGCAGATGCTCAAGCTGCCCGACGGCACCGTCAAGGTGCTGGTCGAAGGCACGCAGCGCGCGAATATCCGCGAAGTGAGCGAAGACGACTCGCACTTCATGTGCGAAGCCGTGCCCGTGCCGCCGGGCCCGGTCGAGACCGCCGAGACGGAGGCGCTGCGCCGCGCCATCGTGTCGCAGTTCGACCAGTACGTGAAGCTCAACAAGAAGATCCCGCCCGAGATCCTGACCTCGCTGTCGGGCATCGACGAGCCCGGCCGCCTGGCCGACACCATCGCCGCGCACCTGCCGATCAAGCTCGAGCAGAAGCAGAAGATCCTCGAGATGGTGAACGTCACCGAGCGCCTCGAGAGCCTGCTGTCGCAGCTCGAGGGCGAGATCGACATCCTGCAGGTCGAAAAGCGCATCCGCGGCCGCGTCAAGCGCCAGATGGAGAAGAGCCAGCGCGAGTACTACCTGAACGAGCAGGTCAAGGCGATCCAGAAGGAACTGGGCGAGGGCGAAGAGGGCGCCGACCTGGAAGAGCTCGACAAGCGCATCAAGGCCGCGCGCATGCCGAAGGAAGCCAAGAAGAAGGCCGACGCCGAATTCAAGAAGCTCAAGCTGATGTCGCCGATGTCGGCCGAAGCCACCGTCGTACGCAACTACATCGACACGCTGGTCAACCTGCCGTGGCGCAAGAAGAGCAAGGTCAACAACGACCTCGCCAACGCCGAGCGCGTGCTCGACGAAGACCACTATGGCCTGGAGAAGGTCAAGGAACGCATTCTCGAGTACCTCGCGGTGCAACAGCGTGTGGACAAGGTGAAGGCGCCGATCCTGTGCCTGGTCGGGCCTCCCGGCGTGGGCAAGACCTCGCTCGGGCAGTCGGTGGCGCGCGCCACGAACCGCAAGTTCGTGCGCATGGCGCTGGGCGGCGTGCGCGACGAGGCCGAGATCCGCGGCCACCGCAGGACCTACATCGGCTCGATGCCGGGCAAGATCCTGCAGAGCCTGTCCAAGGTCGGCGTGCGCAATCCGCTCTTCCTGCTCGACGAAATCGACAAGATGGGCATGGACTTCCGCGGCGATCCTTCGTCGGCGCTGCTCGAGGTGCTGGACCCGGAACAGAACCACACGTTCCAGGACCACTACATCGAAGTGGACTTCGACCTGTCCGACGTGATGTTCGTGGCGACGTCGAACTCGCTGAACATCCCGCCGCCGCTGCTGGACCGCATGGAAGTGATCCGCCTCTCCGGCTACACCGAAGAGGAAAAGGTCAACATCGCCCAGCGCTACCTGCTGCCCAAGCAGATCAAGAACAATGGTCTGAAGGCAGGCGAGATCGAAGTCAGCGAGGAAGCGCTGCGCGACATCATCCGCTACTACACGCGGGAAGCGGGCGTGCGCTCGCTCGAGCGTGAAGTGTCGAAGATCGCGCGCAAGGTGGTGAAGCTGCTGCTGCTCAAGAAGGAATCGGGCACGGTCAAGGTGGCCTCGGACAACCTGGACAAGTTCCTCGGCGTGCGCAAGTACGACTTCGGCCTGGCCGGCAAGGAAAACCAGGTCGGCCAGGTGACTGGCCTGGCGTGGACCGAGGTGGGCGGCGACCTGCTGACCATCGAAGCCGCGATCATGCCGGGCAAGGGCAACATCACGCGCACCGGCTCGCTCGGCGACGTGATGAAGGAGTCGGTCGAGGCGGCCCGCTCGGTGGTGCGCTCGCGCGCCCGCCGCCTGGGCATCCCGGACGAGATGTTCGAGAAGCGCGACATCCACATCCACGTGCCCGAAGGCGCTACGCCCAAGGACGGTCCTTCGGCCGGCGGCGCCATGACCACGGCGCTGGTGTCGGTGCTGACGGGCATCCCGGTGCGCGCCGACGTGGCCATGACCGGCGAGATCACGCTGCGCGGCGAAGTGCTGCCGATCGGCGGCCTCAAGGAGAAGCTGCTGGCGGCCCATCGCGGCGGCATCAAGCTGGTGCTGATCCCCGAGGAGAACGTGAAGGATCTGGCCGAGATCCCGGACAACGTCAAGAACGCCATCGAGATCATCCCGGTGCGCTGGATCGACAAGGTCCTGGAACTGGCGCTCGAGCGCAAGCCCGAGCCGCTGCCCGAGGAAGTGGCCAAGCCCGCCGACGTGGCGGACAAGGCCGCGGCCAAGGTCGAGATGATCCATCACTGACATCGCAGGGGCCCGCTGTCCGGGGCCCCGCCGCATGACGGCAGCACGAGACGCCGCGGGTTTTGCCCGCGGCGTTTTTCATTGCGCGCAGGCATCGCGCAGGTCGGCGCGCACGACCATCGCGCAGGGTTGCGCGGGGTTGCGCAGGGTTGTTTACGGGGCTTTCACGCGGCCCGTACGCGGCTTTTGCGCCGCCCGATGCGGCCATGAAGAATGCTTGGCAAAACGGCGACGCCTGTATTACACTTGCGGCCTCGCAACGCAAACAGCAGTAAGTGCTCTGATATGTGCGCGGCGATACATGCAGATTCGCGGTACGAGCGGGTGCTTAGCTCAGTTGGTAGAGCGGCGCCCTTACAAGGCGTAGGTCGGGGGTTCGAGCCCCTCAGCACCCACCACGCTCGGTGCCTCGGACGCCTCGCCGTCTCTCGCCTCTTCGGTCTCGTCGCGACGAAGAACAGCGCGCAAGAGCACGGCCGCACCGAATCCAGGAGTGGTAGTTCAGTTGGTTAGAATACCGGCCTGTCACGCCGGGGGTCGCGGGTTCGAGCCCCGTCCACTCCGCCAAACAAGCAGTGAGCAGAACGTCAGCAGAACGGGCCCTTAGCGGCCCGTTCTGCTTTCCGGCGTTCGCCGGCTTTCCTTGTTCCCGGGCGGATCCGCGCGCAACCGCGCAATGGCGGGCCGTAAATCGCGTGAAGCGTGCCGCTCCTGATAGAATCCCGGAGTTTGCCGTTCGTACCAACCCTTCTCCTGAGTCCGCATGCTTGATTTCGTACGCAACAACCGCCGCTTGATGCTTCTGCTGCTGCTGGTGCTTGTCTTCCCGTCGTTCGTATTCTTCGGCGTGGAAAGCTACTCGCGCTTCATGGACAGCTCGCACGACGCAGCCAAGGTCGACGGCCGCGCGATCACCACCCAGGAAGTCGACAACGTCGTGCGCGACCAGAGCGAGCGCATGCGCCAGGTGCTCGGCCCCAACTATGACCCGCGCCAGTTCGAAGGCGCGCAGGCCCGCCAGCAGGTGCTCGACCAGCTCATCCTGCAGCGCGTGGTGGCCAACGACGTCGCCAACAAGCATCTGACGGTGTCCGACGTGGCGCTCCAGCAAGCCATCTACAGCATCCCGGCGATCGCCAGCCTGCCCAAGCAGGCCGACGGCCGCCTCGAGCCCAAGCCCTATCTCGAACTGCTGGCGCAGCAGGGCCTCACGCCCGAGCAGCTCGAGGCGCGCATGCGCTTCGACCTCGCCACGCAGCAGCTCGGCGGCTCGATCGGCGCCACGGCCTTCGTGCCCAAGTCGCTGCTCGACCGCCTGATCGCCATCCGCGACCAGCAGCGCGACGTGCAGGTGCTGCAGTTCAAGCCGGCCGATTTCGCCGCCAAGGTCACGCCCGACGAAGCCGCGCTGAAGGCGTACTACGAAAGCCACAAGACGCAGTTCGCCGTGCCCGAGCAGGCCAAGGTCGAATACCTGGTGCTGTCGGCCGACGCGCTGGCCGCCTCGACGCCGGTCACGCCCGAGGAGCTCAAGTCCTACTACGACAGCAACATCGCGCGCTTTCGCACCGACGAGCAGCGCCGCGCCAGCCATATCCTGATCGCCTCGCCCAAGGACGCGCCGGCGGCGGACCGCAAGGCCGCCCAGGAAAAGGCGGCTAAGCTGCTGGAAGACCTGCGCAAGCATCCGGAAACCTTCGCCGACGTGGCGCGCAAGGAATCGAAGGATCCGGGCTCGGCGGAGAAGGGCGGCGACCTCGGCTTCATGGGCCGCGGCGCGCTGGTCAAGCCGTTCGAGGACGCCATGTTCTCGCTCAAGGAAGGCCAGCTCAGCGACGTGGTGGAAACCGACTACGGCTACCACATCATCAAGCTTACCGGCATCAAGCCGGCCGAGACCAAGCCGCTCGACCAGGTCCGCACCGACCTCGAAGCCGAACTGCGCAAGCAGCTTGCCGCCAAGAAGTTCACCGAACTGGCCGACGCGTTCGGTAACACGGTCTATGAGCAGTCCGACAGCCTCAAGTCCGCCGCCGACAAGTTCAAGCTGACCATCCAGACCGCCGACGGCGTGACGCGCGAGCCGAACCCGGCGCTGGGCGCGCAGAACCCGCTCAACAACGACAAGCTGCTCAAGGCGCTGTTCAGCGAGGACTCGCTCAAGAACAAGCGCAACACCGAAGCCGTGCAGGTCGCGCCCAACATGCTGGTGGCGGCGCGCATCGTCGACTACCGCCCGGCCACCACGCGCAAGTTCGAAGACGTGCAGGCCAAGGTGCGCGAAGGCTACATCGCGCAGCAGGCCGCCGAGCTGGCCGACAAGGAAGGCGCGGCGCGCCTGGAAGCGCTCAAGAAGAGCGGCGCCGCCGAAGGCTTCGGCCCGATGCTCGCGGTGTCGCGCGCCAAGCCCGAGAACCTGCCGCCCAAGGCGCTGGAAGCCGTGATGCGCGCCGACGTCGCCAAGCTGCCCGCGCTGGTCGGCGTCGACCTCGGCGCGGACGGTTATGCCATCTATCGCATCGCCAAGGTCAGCCAGCCCGCGCAGGTGGACCCCGCGCAACGCCAGGGCGAGGCCCAGCAGCTGGCGCAGATGGCCGGCCAGACCGAGCTCGAAGCGTTCTATGACAGCCTGAAGGCGGCAGCGAAGGTGAAGGTGCTCAAGCCCGTCGCCGCGGCCGCGAGCGAGGCCGCCGCGCAGTAAGGATTGCCGGCCGGCGTCTTCGCACGCCACTGGTTTGCTCCCTTCTCCCGCATGCGGGAGAAGGGAGCAAACCGGCAGCAAGACGACCCATCGGCACAAAGCCAGAGGCGCCCCAGCGGGCGCCTCTTTTTCATTCCGGCAGTCGTATGCCCTAGCGCTCGGCGGCGCGCGCCGCCGGCGCCTTCAGCTTCAGCAGCGGCCTGAGCTGCGGCCACACCGTATCGAGCAGCGTGCCCTGCGCCTGCGCCGTGGGATGCATGCGGTCCTGCTGGAACCAGTCCGGCCGGGCGATGACCCCTTCGAGCAGGAACGGCACCAGCCGCGTCTTGTATTCGCCGGCCAGCTTCGGGTAGAGCGCGAAAAAGCGTTCCGTGTAGTCCGGCCCGTAGTTGGGCGGGATGCGCATGCCGACCAGCAGCACGCCGGCCCGGGCCTGCTGCGCGCCGGTGACGATGCTGCGCAGGTTGGCCTCGGTGGTCTGCAGCGGCAGGCCGCGCAGCGCATCGTTGGCGCCGAGCTCCACGATCACCACGGCGGGGTGGTGGCGCGCCAGCAGGTCGGGCAGGCGGGTCTTGCCGCCCACGGTGGTCTCGCCGCTGATGCTGGCGTTCACGACGCTATAATCGAGGCGCTCGGCGCGCAGCCGGGCTTCCATCAGCTTGACCCAGCCCGCGTCGCGCGCGATGCCATACTCCGCGGACAGGCTGTCGCCCAGCACCAGGATGGCCGGCGCCGAGGCCGCCGCCGCCGTCAAGGGCAGCAGCGTGGCCGCACACAGCGCCAGCCCCAGCTTGCGCCAACCGCACCAGAACTTCTTGCTCATGTCTTCTTCCATTCTTGCAGTCGAGTCATTAGGAAAGACCGTAGCCGACACGACCGGTTCGCTGACGATTCTGCATGACGTCACGTTTTCCGTCACGCGCGGCGAAACGCTGGCCATCGTGGGAGCCTCCGGCTCGGGCAAGTCGACGCTGCTGGGCCTGCTGGCCGGCCTCGACCTGCCCACCACGGGCACGGTCCGGCTCAACGGCGAGGACTTGTTCCAGCTCGACGAGGACCAGCGCGCGGCGCAGCGCGGCCGCCACGTGGGCTTCGTGTTCCAGTCGTTCCAGCTGGTCGGCCACCTGACCGCGCTGGAGAACGTAATGCTGCCGCTGGAACTGCGCGGCGAGACCGAGGGCGTGCGCGAGCGCGCGGCCGACATGCTGGCGCGCGTCGGCCTGGGCGGGCGTCTTTCGCATTATCCGCGCACGCTGTCCGGCGGCGAGCAGCAGCGCGTGGCGCTGGCGCGCGCGTTCGTGGCGCGCCCGGACATCCTGTTCGCCGACGAGCCCACCGGCAGCCTCGACACCGCCACCGGCGAGGCCGTGATCGCGCTGATGTTCGAACTCAACCGCGATGCCGGCTCGACCCTGGTGCTGGTCACGCACGACCGCTCGGTGGCGGCGCGCTGCGGGCGCGTCCTGACCATCGAGGCCGGGCGCGTGGCCAGCGACGAGTTGATGGCGGCGCCGGTCTGAGCCGGCGGCGAACGAGACGCGCGGGAGGTCCGGGAAGTCAGGCGGTGCAGGAAAACTAGGCCGTGCCCAGCGCGGCGCGCGCGCGGGCGATCAGGCCGCTGGTGGAGGCGTCGTGCGGCGCCGGCGCGGCCACCGCGCCGGTCAGCTCGGCTTCGATCGGCTTGGCCAGGATCTTGCCCAGCTCCACGCCCCACTGGTCGAACGAATTGATGTTCCACACCACGCCCTGCACGAAGGTGCGGTGCTCGTACAGCGCGATCAGCGCGCCGAGCGCATGCGGCGTGATGTCTTCCATCAGCAGCGTGTTGCTGGGCCGGTTGCCTTCGAACACCATATGCGCAATGCGCACCTCGTCGGTCATGCCGGCGGCGCGCAGCTCGTCGGCGCTGCGCCCGCGCATCAGCGCCTCGCCCTGCGCGAAGCAGTTGGCCAGCAGCTTGGCATGGTGGCCGGGCAGCTCGCGCGGCGGCCGCAGCGGCGCCACGAAATCCACCGGCACGATCTGCGAGCCCTGGTGGATCAGCTGGAAATACGCATGCTGGCCGTTGGTGCCGGCCGAGCCCCACACCACCGGCGCGGTATGCGCGCGCACCGGGCGGCCGTCGAGCTGGACCGACTTGCCGTTGCTCTCCATCTCCAGTTGCTGGAGGAAGGCGGGAAACAGCTCCAGCGAGGTCGAGTAGGGCGCCATGCAGCTGGTCGGCATGCCGAAGAAATCGCGGTACCAGATGCCGATCATGGCCAGCACCACCGGCATGTTGCGCGCCAGCGGCGCGCCGGCGAAATGCTCGTCCATCGCGCGGCCGCCGGCCAGCAGGTCGGCGAAGGCATCGTAGCCGACCGCCAGCGCGATCGACAGGCCCACCGAGGACCACAGCGAGAAGCGCCCGCCGATCCAGTCCCAGAATTCGAACATGTGCGCCGGGTCGATGCCGAACGCGCGCACCGCCTCCACGTTGGTCGACACCGCGGCGAAGTGGCTGGCCAGTTGCGCCTGGCTCACGCCGCGCGACAGGAACCACGCGCGCGCGCTGTTGGCGTTGGCCATCGTCTCGAGCGTGGTGAAGGTCTTGGAGCAGACGATCACCAGGGTCTGCTCCGGGTCCAGCCGCGCCAGCGTCTCGGCCAGCTCGGTGCCGTCCACGTTGGAGACGAAATGCATGCGCGGCCCGCCGTCGGCCAGGTGCGACAGCGCCCGGCACACCATGCGCGGGCCCAGGTCCGAGCCGCCGATGCCGATGTTGATGACGTCGGTGATGCGCTTGCCGGTGGCGCCGGTCCACTCGCCGCCGCGCACCCGTTCGGAAAACACGCGCATGCGCTCGAGCACGGCATGGATCGCCGGCGTCACCGGCTTGCCGTCCACCTCGAAGGTGGTGCCGGGGCAGGCGCGCAGCGCGATGTGCAGCACCGCGCGGTCCTCGGTGGCGTTGATGTGGTCGCCGGCGAACATGGCGTCGCGGCGGCGGGCCACGCCGGCCTCGTCGGCCAGTTGCATCAGCAGCGCGAAGGTCTGCGGCGTGATGCGGTTCTTGGCGTAGTCGAGGTACAGGCCGGCGGCTTCCAGTGAGAATTGCGCGGCACGCTGGCTGGCATCGTCGGCATCGAACCAGTCGCGCATGGGGGTGTCGCGGATGGTCTCGTGGTGTTGCAGGAGGGAGCGCCAGGCGTGGAAATCAGTGGGCATGCGTGCGGAATTCTCTGGAGATTCTTTGATATGCAGTGCGGAAACCGGCCGGCGGCGCCGCGCATGAAGTATAGCGCCGCCACATGACGTGTTTTCGCCAAATAGCGGCAATAGACGGCATTGCTTCGTATTTCGAAACACTACCAAATAGGGGTATGGCGCGCTGTCGGTGCGTGGCTGACATTCAGCGCGCGCGGCCGAGCCTCCGCGCCAGCATGCGCAGCGCCGGTTCGCCGCCGGCCACGCACACGCCGCCGGCGCAGATCACGGCCACGCCCAGCGCCGTGATCCAGTCCGGCAACTGGCCGAAAGCCAGGTAGCCGATGGCGGTGGCCGACAGGATCTGCAGATAAAGAAAGGGGCTGAGGAACGATGCGTCCGCGTACTGGAACGCGCGGATCACGAAGTAGTGCCCGATCGAACCGGTGATGCCGGTGCTCAGCAGCAGGCCCGCCTGCAGCGGCGTGGGCACCGACTCGAACCAGAAGAACGGCACCAGCGCGGTGGTCAGCGCCGCGCCGGTGACGCCGCTCTGGATCAGCGTGGTCATGGGCGCATCGTGCGCGGCGATGCGCCGCGTCAGCATCTGCATCAGCGCGAACACCAGCGCCGACAGCAGGCCCAGCGCGATGCCCGGCCCGCTCAGCTCGCCGTCGGGGCGCACCACCACCAGCATGCCGGCGAAGCCGACCGCCACGCCGCTCCAGCGGCTGGCGCGCGCGTGGAAGCCGGGGCGCTCGCCGAGCAGCCACGGCGACAGCGCCACCACGAACAGCGGCGCGCAGAAATTGAGCGCGGTGGCCTCGGCCAGCGGCATCAGCCGGAGCACGCTGAAGAACACCAGCGTGGATACCAGCATCAGGCCGCCGCGCAGCCATTGCAGGGCCGGCTTGGCCGGGCGGCACTGCGCGCGGAAGCGCGCCGGCCCCAGCAGCAGGAAGATCGCCGCCACGTGGCCCACGTAGCGCACCCAGGCCACGCCCATCACCGGCAGGCCCTGCTGGGTCAGCATCTTGCTGCTGGCGTCGAGCAGGCTCAGGATCCACTGGCCCAGCACCAGCAGCGCCACGCCGGTCAGCAACTGGCGGCGGGCCGTGGCGGGCGCGGCGACGGATGCCGCGCTGGATGCCGTAGCGGAACCGGCCGGCGCCAGCGGCGCGGCGCGCTCGGCGGCGTCGCTCATGCGCGGCCCGGCTGCCGCAGCAGGTCGTTGAACAGCGCGCGCAGCGGCAGGTAGAGCTCGCTGGCGGTCAGCCCGGCCGGCCCGATGCCGTCGGCCACCAGGCGGTCGGCGGCGCGCCCGTGCAGCCATACCGCGGCCTGCGCGGCCTGCAGCGGCGGCATGCCCTGCGCCAGCAGCGCGCCGGCCATGCCGGCCAGCACGTCGCCGGTGCCGGCGGTGGCCAGGCCCGCGTTGCCGGTCGGGTTGACCGACAGCGCCACGCCGCCGGCCGCGTCGGGCGGTGCCGCGATCACCGTGCCGGAGCCCTTGAGCACCACCACCGCCTGCCACTGCGCCGCCAGCGCGCGCGCCGCGGCGAGGCGGTCGCGCTGGATCTCGGCCACGCTCAGGCCGGCCAGGCGCGCGGCTTCGAGCGGGTGCGGCGTCATCACGCGCACCGCCGCGCTGCCGGCCAGCAGCGCGGCCAGCGCGGGGTCGGCGGCCAGCAGGTTGAGCGCGTCGGCGTCCAGCACCAGCGCCGGCGGTTCGGCCGCCGCCGCGCAGCCGTGCAGCAGTTGCGCGAGCTGCTTGCGCGCCGCCGTGCCGGTGCCCATGCCGGGGCCGATCACCAGCGCGTTCATGGCGGACAGGTCGACCTCCGCGATCGGGTGCAGCATCAGTTCCGGATGCACCGGATCGAGCAGCGGCGCCGGCTGCGCCAGGAAGGCGATGTGCACGCGCCCGGCGCCGAGGTGCTGCGCGGCGCGCGCGCCCAGCAGCGGCGCGCCGGTCATGCCCACGCCGCCGCCGATCACCGCCAGCGAGCCGAAGCTGCCCTTGTTGGTGGCATGCCGGCGCGCCGGCAGCGCCGCGGCGAACGAGGCCGGCACGTTGACCGTGGCGCACGCATGCTCGGCCGGCGGATAGATCAGGTCGAGCGGGGCGATGTCCACCTCGCCCGCGCAGTCGCGGCCGTCCAGCGTCAGCAGGCCCGGCTTGGCGCCGATGAAGGTCAGCGTGCGGCACGCGCATACCGCCGGCGCGCCGGCGCCGGTGTCGGCGAACAGGCCGCTGGGAATGTCGAGGGCGAACACCGGCAGCCCGGCGCCGTTGAGATGCGCGATCCACTGCGCGACGTAGCCGTCGGCGGGGCGGTTGAGGCCGATGCCGAGCAGGCCGTCGACCAGCGCGCGGGTCTCGGCCGGCAGCGGCGGCAGGCCGCCCTGGCAGGCGGACTGGGGCAGCACGCGCAGCGGCACGCCGGCGGCGCGCGCTTCCAGCCAGGCGCGCGCCGCGTCGGCGGGCAGGCGGTCCGGCTCGGCCGTGAGCCAGGCCTGCACCGCGCGCCCGGCCAGGTGCAGGCGGGTGGCGGCCACCAGCGCGTCGCCGCCGTTGTTGCCGGGGCCGGCCAGCATCAGCAGCGGGCCGTCCGGCGCATGCCGCGCCAGCCAGTCCGCGGCGGCGGCGCCGGCGCGCGACATCAGCTCGAAGGCGGGCAGCGTCGCCATCGCCGCGGCCTCGATGCGGCGGATGGCGGCCACGTCGTAGAGCGGGATGCCGGCGGCGCTGGCGGCGTCGAGCGGCAGCCAGGCCGCGGCGGAATGGGAAGCGGGCAGGGGTGTGTGCATGGTCAGCGCGGCCCGAGGCCGTAGCGGGCGGGCGTGAGGCCCTCCAGGTCGATGGCGGCGGCGTTGCCGGCGATCAGGTCGGCGGCGATGCGGCCCGAGCCGCAGGCCATCGCCCAGCCGGTCGAGCCGTGGCCGAGGTTGAGGAACAGGCCGGGCACGGCGGTGGCGCCGATCAGCGGCGGGCCGTCCGGCAGCATCGGGCGGGCGCCGGCCCACAGCGTGGCATTGCCATAGTGGCCGGCCACCGGGAACCAGTCGCGCGCCACCTTGAGCAGGGTGTTGACGGCGGCCGGGCGCAGGTCGAGCCGGCGCGAGCCGAGCTCGGCCGTGCCGGCCACGCGCAGGCGGTTGCCCATGCGCGTGATGGCCACCTTGTACGACTCGTCCATCAGCGCGGCCAGCGGCGCCTGCAGCTCGTCGCTGACCTGCACGGTGGCGGAGTATCCCTTGACCGGGTAGAGCGGGATGCGCAGGCCGAGCGGGCGCAGCAGCGCGGCGCTGCCCACGCCCGCGCACACCAGCATGCGGTCCGCGGTGAGCGTCTCGGGCGCGCCGCCGGCGGCGTGGCCCGCATCGTGGCCCGTGCCATGGTCCACAGCGCGCAGGTCCAGCGCGAGCCCGCCGCCCGGCAGCGGGCGCGGCGCGCCGGCGTCGCGGTCCATGACGAAGCGCACGCCCGCGGCCTCGGCCAGCGTGCGCAGGCGCCGCACGAACATCGGGCAGTTGCCGGACTCGTCCTCGGGCAGGTGCAGGCCGCCGGCCAGCGGCGTATCGGTGGTCAGGCCGGGCTCGATGCCGCGGCAGCCGTCGGCGTCGACCAGGCGGTGCGGCACCTTGTGCTCGCGCAGCAGCGCCAGCGCCGGCTCGGCCAGCGCCAGGTCGCGCCGCGTGCGGAACAGTTGCAGGTAGCCCTGCGACTGCTCGTAGTCGATCTCGAGCTTGCCGCGCAGCGCGTGCAGGCATTCGCGGCTGTAGAAGGCCAGCCGCTGCATGCGCAGCTTGTTGACGCGATAGCGCTCCAGCGTGCATTCGCCGAGCCAGCGCGCGATCCAGCGCCACATGGCCGGGTCGGCGCTGGGGCGGAACAGCACCGGCGAGGTGCTGGCGAACAGGTTGCGCAGCACCTTGCCGGGCATGCCCGGCGCGGCCCACGGCGTGACGTAGCCGGGCGCGATCACGCCGGCGTTGCCGAAGCTCGATTCCTGCGCGGGCGCCGCGCGCCGCTCGACCACGGTCACGTCGAAGCCGGCTTCGCGCAGATACCAGGCCGAGCACACGCCGATCACGCCGGCGCCGATCACGATCACATGCATGGCACTCCGTCGGGGCCGCGGCCCCCGCTGTTGCGCAATGCCGCCGGCGGCATGCGGCGGCCGGCAGCGCGGTCCTACTTCAGTTCCTTCTGCATCACCACGTCGGGCAGCCACGTGACCAGCGTCGGCCACACCGTGATGATGCCGATGGCGATCACCATCATCATGAAGAACGGCAGCGAGACCCGCGCGATGTAGTTGCTGTCCTTGCCCGTCATGCTCTGCAGCACGAACAGGTTGAAGCCGACCGGCGGCGTGACCTCGGCGATCTCCACCAGCAGCACGATGAATATCCCGAACCATACCAGATCGAAGCCCGCCGCCTGCACCATCGGCAGCACCGTGGCGGTGGTCAGCGCGATCATGGAGATGCCGTCCAGCGCGGTGCCCAGCAGGATGTAGATCACCGTCAGCACGGCGATCAGCGCCCACGGCGACAGGTGCATCGACGCCACCCACTCGGCCAGCGCGCGCGGAATGCCGGTAAAGCTCATCGTCACCGACAGGAACGAGGTGGCGCCCAGCACGAACATGATCATGGCGGTCAGCCGCGTGGCCGACATCAGGCTCTCCCAGAACGCCTTGCGCGTCAGCGAGCCGCCCGCCCAGGCCAGCGCCAGCGAGGCCACCACGCCGTAGGCGGCGGCCTCGGTGGCGGTGGAGTAGCCGGTGATCATGATCCAGGTGATGAAGGCGATCAGGATCATGCACGGCATCAACTGGCGGATCGAGGCCAGGCGCGCGCGCCAGCCGAAGTGCTCGGCCGGCGGCGTCTTGTCCGGGTTGGACAGCGCCCACGCCACGATGTAGCCCGAGAACAGCAGCATCAGCAGCAGGCCCGGCAGGAAGCCGGCCAGGAACACGCGGATGATCGACACGTCCGCCGACACCGCGTACACCACCATCGTGATCGACGGCGGGATCAGGATGCCGAGCGTGCCGGCGCACGACAGCGAGCCCAGCGTCACGCGCTCGTCGTAGCCGCGCCGCGTGAGTTCGGGCAGCGCCGACTTGGCGATGGTGGCGCAGGTGGCGGCCGACGAGCCCGACACCGAACCGAAGATGCCGCAGCCCAGGATATTGACGTGCATGAGCCGCCCGGGCAGCCAGTTCAGCCACGGCGACAGGCCGTTGAACATCTGCTCGGACAGCTTGGTGCGGAACAGGATCTCGCCCATCCACACGAACAGCGGCAGCGAGGCCAGCGTGTAGGACGCGCTCGAGGACCACCACGCATTGGCCAGGTTGACCAGCGCGTCGTGGTCGGCGAAGACCACCAGCCCCACCCACGAGGTGACGGCGATGGCCACCGGGATCCACGCCCCGATCACCAGGAACACGATCATCACCAGCAGCAGGATCAGGGAAACCAGGACGGTGCTCATCAGACGGTCTCCCCGAAGTCGCCGGCGGCCAGCTTGGCCTCCTGCGCGAGCTGGTAGCGCGGCTTCTGGCGGCGCGCCACGCGCAGCAGCTCGTCGAGCACGGCCAGCGCGAAGCCGGCGCAGCCCAGCACCGCGAAGCTCTGCGGAATCCACAGCGGCACCACGATCTGCCCCTGCGAGACGTCGCCGATCTCCCAGCTCTGCCAGGCGAAGCTCAGCAGCGCCCAGGTGGCATAGCCGGCGAACACCGCGCAGATGGCGAGCGACAGCAGCTCGAGCCACCAGCGCTGGCGCGGGCTCACCGCTTCGAGCAGCATTTCCACGCGCACGATGCCGCCGTGCTGGAAGGTCTGGCCGAGCACGAGGAAGGCGGAGGCCGCGCACAGCCAGGCGACGATGTCGTCGCCGCCCTTGAAGATGATGGTGGTCTCGCGCGAGAAGGACATCAGGATCATGATGATGCAGACCCCGAGGATGCACAGCGCGCCGAGCACGGCGAACAGGTCAAGCAGCCGGTCGAGCCAGCGCTTGTTGACGGCAGGAGCTTCCATGACGGCAGAGGAGGGAGGATGCGGTGAAAGGAGACGCATGCCGCGGCGGCAGCGGGCGCCGCCGCGGCTGCGCGCGGGAAATGCGCGGTGGCGCCGCGTGCATGGCGCCGGACCGGCGCCGGCTGTCCGGCTTACTTCTTGTAGGCTTCGAGAATGGCCTTGCCGTCGTCGCCGGCGCTCCTGGCCCATTCGTCGACCATGACCTGGCCGACCTTCTGCATGTCCTGCCGCAGCTGCGGCGAGGGCGGCTGCACGGTCATGCCGTTCTTGCCGAGCACGGCGAGGTAGTCGCGCGTCTTCTGCTCGGAGACCTGCCAGCCGCGCTTCTCGGCCTCGGCCACGGTCTTGAGCAGCGCGTCCTGGGTCGGCTTGTCCAGCGCGGCGAAGGCCTTCTTGCTGACCACCAGCATGTTCTTCGGCAGCCAGGCGTCCACCGTGTAGAAGTACTTCACGCTTTCCCACACCTTGGTGTCCACGCCGGTGGCGCCCGAGGACATGAAGGAATTGACGGTGCCGGTGGCCAGCGCCTGGGCGAGGTCGGCGGCCTGGATCGTGACCGGCTGCGCGCCGACCAGCTCGGCGATCTTGGAGGTGGCGGGATTGTAGGCGCGCCACTTGAGGCCCTTCATATCGGCCGCGGCGTTGATCGGCTTGTTGGCGTAGATGCCCTGCGGCGGCCACGCCACCGCGTAGAGCAGCTTCATGCCCTGCTTGTCGAGCACCTTGTCGGTGACGGCGCGCGAGGCCTGCCACAGCTTGTAGGAATCCTGGTAGCTGGTGGCCAGGAAGGGCACCGCGTCCACGCCGAACACCGGGTTCTCGTTGGCCAGCAGCGACATCAGGATCTCGCCCATCTGCACCTGGCCGGTCTGCACGCCGCGCTTGATCTCGTTGGCCTTGAGCAGCGAGCCGTTGGGATGGATCAGGATCTTGAGCTTGCCGCCGGTGGCCTTCTCCACGTCGTTGGCCATCTGCTGCAGGTTCTCGGTGTGCAGGTTGTTGGTGGGGTAGCCGGTCGGCAGGTCCCACCTGGTCTGTGCCTGCGCCACGGGGGCCAGCGCCGACGCGGCGGCCAGCACCCCGCCCAGCAGCATGTACTTCAGTATTGCCTTCCCTTGCATCGATCTCTCCTGGTTGGTCGTTGCGGCTCGGTCTGTTCTGGTACGGCTTTTCTGTGCGGCTTGGGTCCTGCGTGTGTTTCGTGTGCTGCGTGGGTGCTGCATGGCGGTGCCCGTCCCGCGCGCGCGGCCTGGCTCAGGGGCCGCGCGGCGCGAAGGCCCGCCCGGGGGGCGAGCGTGTCAGGCGGCGGGCCTGACGATGGTTTCCAATGCAATTGCCGTGCCCAGCAACTGCGCGTCGCGCAGCGCACCGTGCGAGAGCATCAGCCCGACCGGCAGCTCGCCCGGCTGGTGGCAGGGCAGCGAGATCGAGCAGCCGTCGAGGAAGTTGAAGGCCGAGGTGTTGCGCAACAGCAGCGCGTTGGTGCGGAAGAAGAGGTCGTCGTCCGCCAGCAGCGGCGCGACCGGCGGCGCCACCATCGGCACCGTTGGGCAGGCCACCGCGTCGAAGCCTTCGATGCGCGCCAGCACGCGCGCGATCCAGGCGGCGCGCGCGCGCACCAGGTCCACGTAGTCGGGCGCGCTCATGGCGGCGCCGCGCTCGATGCGCATGGCCACGCGCGGGTCGTACTGGCCGCGCCGGGCCGCCAGCACGTGGCGGTGGATGGCGTAGGCCTCGGGCGCGGTGAAGCCGCCGGTGGCGTTGATGCCGGGCAGCTCGGCCAGTTCGGGCAGGTCGACCGGCTCGATGCCCACGCCGGCCGCGGACAGCAGGCCGAGGGTGCGGTCGAACGCGCGCGCCACGGTGGCGTCGAGGTCGTCCAGCAGGTACTGGCGCGGCACGGCCAGGCGGATGCCCGCCGCGGCCTTGCTGGCCGGCACCACGGCCTGGTCGGCGATCACGCTGTCGACCAGCGCGCAGTCGTGCACCGAGCGCGCCATCGCGCAGGCGGTGTCCAGCGTGTAGGACAGCGGAAACGCGCCGTCGAGCGGCACCCGGCGCTGGGTCGGCTTGAAGCCGGTCAGGCCGCACAGCGCGGCCGGAATGCGGATCGAGCCGCCGGTGTCGCTGCCCAGCCCGGCCACCGCCAGCCCCAGCGCCACGGACACCGCCGCGCCCGACGACGAGCCGCCCGGAATGCGCGCCACGCTGCGGTCGGCCGGGTTGACCGGCGTGCCGAAATGCGGGTTGATGCCGACGCCGGAGAACGCGAACTCGGTCATGTTGGTGCGCCCGACCAGCGCCGCGCCGGCCTCGCGCAGGCGGCGCACGACGGTGGCGTCCGCGGCGGCCGGCGCCGCATCGTCGCGCACCGGGGAGCCCGCGCGCGTGACCTCGCCGGCCACGTCGAACAGGTCCTTGACCGAGACCGGCAGGCCCGCGAGCGGATGCAGCGGCTGGCCCGCGCGGGCGGCGGTGTCGGCCGCGCGCGCGGTCTCGGCGGCGGCCTCGAAGGTGGCGTGGAGCAGCACGGACTGCGCCGCGGGCTGCCGCGCCAGTTCGGCCGCGGCGGCGATCACGCCGGCGCGCGTGGCGCTGCCGTCGTGAAGTTTTGTCTGCAATGTATGGATATCGGTGGGCATCTGGTTCGCGGTTCAGCCGCGCTCGGCAAGGTTCGGGTCGAGTCTAGCCAGTGCGCCGGTGCCGCGCAACCAGAGCGCCTGCGGGCGTCGCGCCGGCCCCGCGATAGTGCGTCCGCCGGTTTTCCTGCCCTGTCTTCGTGCAGAATCCACTGCTACGTCCCCGATGTTTTGCTTGGATTTATTTGGTGTTTATCCTCATAATTTGTTTATAAACTGTCAAGCCAAATCTGCGGGCCAGGCCCCCGGGGATATACCTAGCCGGGCCGCCGGCCGCGCCACGCGGGCGCATCGGACCCACAATGAGAGAGAGGAGTGTAGACATGGCGCGTAAGCCAGCCGCCGGCCAGGACCCGGCCGAGCACGACAACGGCGCGCAGGACGCGCCCGCGCGGTCCGCCGCCGCAGCCACCACGTTGCCGCGCGCGGTCGGGCCCAACATCGTGTCGTCCTCGCACCTGGTGTCCGAGCGCAGCCCCGAGCTGTCCGAGTTCGAGTTCGGCCTGAACACCGCCTACAACGCCTACAGCCGCTGGGTGGTGCGCTGCATGGGCGCCTCCGGCGTGCGCGACCTGACCTTCCTCGACGTGCTGGTGCTCCATCACGTCAACCACCGCGCGCGGCCCAAGCGGCTGGCCGACATCTGCTTCGTGCTGAACGTGGAAGACACCCACCTCGTCACCTACGCGCTGAAGAAGCTGCAAGGCATGGGGCTGGTGGAGGGCGAGCGCGTCGGCAAGGAAGCCATCTACACCACCACGCCGGCCGGCACGCAGGCCTGCGCGCGCTACCGCGAGATCCGCGAGCAGTGCCTGACCAGCAATTTCACCGCCGGCAGCGCGGAGAACGCCGAGATCGGCGAGCTGGCGCGGCTGCTGCGCGTGCTCACCGGCCTGTACGAGCAGGCCGCGCGCTCGGCCACTTCGCTGTAGGCCGCGGCATGCGCGCGGCACCGGCGCGCATGCCATCGTTCCCGACATCCCATCACGCCAGACAAGGAAGCCCCCGCATGCCGTCGCCAATGCCGCAGTCATCCTCCGTTGCAGCCCCGGACCGCCGCCGCTGGCAATTCTGGATCGACCGCGGCGGCACCTTCACCGACGTGGTCGGGCTGCGGCCCGACGGCGCGGTGGTCACGCACAAGCTGCTGTCCGAGAACCCGGAGCAATACCGCGACGCGGCCGTGGCCGGCATCCGCCACCTGCTGGGCCTGGCGCCCGATGAGCCGGTCACGCCGGCGCTGGTGGAGGTGGTGAAGATGGGCACCACGGTGGCCACCAACGCGCTGCTCGAGCGCAAGGGCGAGCCGCTGGCGCTGTTCATCACGCGCGGCTTCCGCGACGCGCTGCGCATCGCGTACCAGAACCGGCCGCGCCTGTTCGACCTGAACATCGTGCTGCCCGAGCTGCTCTACCGCGAGGTGGTGGAGGTCGGCGAGCGGCTCGACGCGCGGGGTGGCGTCGTCGCGCCGCTCGCCGAAGCCGCGCTGCGCGCCGACATGCAGCGCGTGTTCGCCGGCGGCATCCGCGCCATCGCCATCGTGTTCCTGCACGGCTACCGCGCGCCGGCGCACGAGCAGGCCGCGGCGCGCATCGCGCGCGAGACCGGCTTCACGCAGATCTCGGTGTCGCACCAGGTGTCGCCGCTGATGAAGCTGGTCTCGCGCGGCGACACCACCGTGGTGGACGCCTATCTCTCGCCGATCCTGCGCCGCTACGTGGAGCAGGTCGAGCAGCAGATGCCCGGCGTGCGGCTGCAGTTCATGCAGAGCAGCGGCGGCCTGACCGACGCGCACCGCTTCCAGGGCAAGGACGCGATCCTGTCCGGGCCGGCCGGCGGCATCGTCGGCATGGTGCGCTCGTCGCAGGGCGCCGGCTTCGGCCGCGTCATCGGCTTCGACATGGGCGGCACTTCCACCGACGTGTCGCATTTCAACGGCAGCCATCCCAACGATTTCGAGCGCGTGTTCGAGACCGCCGTGGCCGGCGTGCGCATGCGCGCGCCGATGATGAGCATCCACACGGTGGCCGCCGGCGGCGGCTCGATCCTGCATTTCGACGGCAGCCGCTTCCGCGTGGGGCCGGACTCGGCCGGCGCCAACCCGGGGCCGGCCAGCTACCGGCGCGGCGGCCCGCTGGCCGTGACCGACTGCAACGTCATGCTCGGTAAGATCCAGCCGCGCCATTTCCCGAGCGTGTTCGGCCCGGGCGCGGACGCGCCGCTGGACCGCGACGCCGTGGTGTCGCGCTTCGCCGAGCTGGCGCGGGCCGTGAGCGCCGCCACCGGCGACGCGCGCAGCCCCGAGCAGGTGGCCGAAGGCTTCATCGAGATCGCGGTCGGCAACATGGCCAACGCGATCAAGCAGATCTCGGTGCAGCGCGGCCACGACGTGACCGGCTACACACTCACCACCTTCGGCGGCGCCGGCGGCCAGCATGCCTGCCTGGTGGCGGACGCGCTCGGCATGCAGACCGTGTTCGTGCACCCGCTGGCGGGCGTGCTGTCGGCCTACGGCATGGGGCTGGCCGACCGCACCGCGATGCGCGAGCGCGCGGTGGAGGCGCGGCTCGATGCCGATGCGCTGCCGGCGTTGCAAGCCACGCTCGACGCGCTGGCGCGGGAAGCGCGCACCGAACTGCTGGAGCAGGAAGTGGCCGACGCGCAGATCGAGGTGGTGCGCCGCGCCCACCTGCGCTACGAAGGCACGGACTCCGCGCTGGTGGTCCCGTTCGGCACGCTAGCCGGCATGCAGGCCGCGTTCGACGCCGCCTACCGCCAGCGCTATGCGTTCCTGATGCAGGGCAAGCCGCTGATCGTGGAAGCGGTCTCGGTGGAAGCCATCGGCAGCAGCGAGCCGCCCGCGGAAAAGCTGCCCGAGCCGGCGCCGCGCGGCGGCGGCCCGGTGCCGGCCGAGCGCGTGCGCATGTTCAGCGGCGGCGCCTGGCACGACACCGGCCTGTTCCCGCGCGACACGCTGCGCCCCGGCGACGTGCTGCCCGGCCCGGCCATCATCGCCGAGCGCAACGCCACCACCGTGGTGGAGCCCGGCTGGCAGGCCGAGCTGACCGCGCGCGACCACCTCGTGCTCACGCGCGCGGTGCCGCGCCCGCAGCGCCGCGCCGTGGGCACCGACGCCGACCCGGTCATGCTGGAGGTGTTCAACAACCTGTTCATGTCGATCGCCGAGCAGATGGGCCAGCGGCTGCAGAACACCGCCTACTCGGTCAACATCAAGGAGCGGCTCGACTTCTCCTGCGCCATCTTCGACGCCGCCGGCAACCTGATCGCCAACGCGCCGCACATGCCGGTGCACCTCGGCTCGATGGGCGAGAGCATCAAGACCGTGATCGCGCGCAACGCCGGCGGCATGGCCGACGGCGACGTGTACGTGCTCAACGACCCCTACAACGGCGGCACGCACCTGCCGGACGTGACCGTGATCACGCCGGTGTTCGACCAAGCCGGCCGCGAGATCCTGTTCTACGTCGGCTCGCGCGGCCACCATGCCGACATCGGCGGCATCACGCCGGGCTCGATGCCGCCGGACTCCACCGTGGTGGAAGAGGAGGGCGTGCTGATCGACAACTTCCCGCTGGTCAAGGCCGGCGTGCTCGACGACGCCGGCATGCGCGCGCTGCTGGCCGGCGGGCGCTACCCGGCGCGCAACGTCGACCAGAACATGGCCGACCTGCGCGCCCAGGTGGCGGCCAACGCCAAGGGCGTGGAAGAGCTGCGCAGGATGGTGGCGCAGTTCGGCCTGCCGGTGGTGCGCGCCTACATGGGCCACGTGCAGGACAACGCCGAGGAAGCGGTGCGCCGCGTCATCACCGCGCTCAGGGACGGCGCCTACGATTACCCGCTCGACAACGGCGCGCGCATCCGGGTGCGGGTGACGGTGGACCGGGAACGGCGCGAAGCCGTGGTGGACTTCACCGGTACCTCGGCGCAGTTGCCCAACAACTTCAACGCGCCGCGCGCGGTGTGCATGGCGGCGGTGCTGTACGTGTTCCGCACGCTGGTCGACGAGGACATCCCGCTCAACGCCGGCTGCCTCAAGCCGATCAAGGTGATCGTCCCGGAAGGCTCGATGCTCAACCCGCGCTATCCGGCCTCGGTGGTGTCGGGCAACGTGGAAACCTCGTCGTGCATCACCAATGCGCTGTATGGCGCGCTCGGCGTGGTGGCGGCCAGCCAGGGCACCATGAACAACTTCACGTTCGGCAACGAGCGCTACCAGTACTACGAGACCATCTCGGGCGGCAGCGGCGCCGGCAACGGCTTCGACGGCTGCGACGTGGTGCAGACCAATATGACCAACTCGCGGCTGACCGACCCGGAAGTGCTGGAATGGCGCTTCCCGGTGCGGCTGGAAAGCTACGAGATCCGCCCGGGCTCGGGCGGGGCGGGGCGCTGGCATGGCGGCAACGGCGGCATCCGCCGGGTGCGCTTCCTGGAGCCGATGACTGCCTCGATCCTCTCCAACAACCGCCTGCACGCGCCGTTCGGCATGGCCGGCGGGGCGCCCGGCGCCACCGGGCGCAACTACGTGGTGCGCGCCGACGGGCGGGAAGAGGCGCTCGGCCACGTGGGCCGCTGCGAGATGGCGGCCGGCGACGTGTTCGTGGTCGAAACGCCGGGCGGCGGGGGCTTCGGCGAGGCCTGAGCGGGGCGGGCGGCGGCGGCCCCGGCGGTACTCTGGCAGGCGCTTCGCGCGGCGAGTGGCGATAGCGCCGCTCGTTGGCCCTTGACCGGTCCGTACCGGTCCGTACCGGTCCATGCCGGCCCGCGCCGGGGCGCGGCAGGCCGTGCTGCAACGCGGGAAAAGGCGGCCGACAAGGTATAATGCCGGTTTCCCGCCAGCACGGCGCCCCAACCAGCGGCGCCGGCCGGTAGCAGCCCCTACCTCCTGCCCTCCCGACCGCTCAGATCATGGCGCATTTTTCGTGCTTCCCCGGCGCATTGGCCCTTTCCGCCTTTCGCCAGCAACGCCTGCTCACCGCCCTCAAGCAGATCGACGCCGACATCGAGTCGGTTCACGGCCAGTTCCTGCATTTCGTCGATGCCAACGCGCCGCTGTCGCCGGCCGACAGCGAGCGCATCGCCGCGCTGCTGACCTACGGCGCGCCGTTCGAGCCGCAGGCCGAGGGCGACCGCTTCGTGGTGATCCCGCGCTTCGGCACGATCTCGCCGTGGGCCAGCAAGGCCACCGACATCGCGCACAACTGCGGCTTCGGGGAGGTGCACCGCATCGAGCGCGGCATCGAGATCACCGTGATCTGCAAGAAGGGCCTGCTGCGCGGGCGCAAGACGCTGGACGCCGGCACGCGCGCCGCCGTGGCCGCGCATCTGTTCGACCGCATGACCGAGACCGTGGTCGCCGCGCGCGAGGACGCCGCCGCGCTGTTCCAGGAACTGCCCGCCAAGCCGCTGCGCTTCATCGACATCGCCGGCGGCCGCGCCGCGCTGGCGCAGGCCAACGCCGAGATGGGCCTGGCGCTGTCGGAAGACGAGATCGACTACCTGGTCGAGGCCTACGCCAGGCTCGGGCGCAACCCGACCGACGTCGAGCTGATGATGTTCGCCCAGGCCAACAGCGAGCACTGCCGCCACAAGATCTTCAACGCCACCTGGACCATCGACGGCGTGCAGCAGGACAAGTCCCTGTTCGCCATGATCCGCAATACGCACCAGCTCAACCCGCAAGGCTCGATCGTGGCGTACTCGGACAACTCCGCCGTGATGGAAGGCGACGTGGCCGAGCGCTGGTTCCCGCGCGGCGCCGCGCAGAAGTACGGCCGCCACGAGGCGCTCACGCACACGCTGATGAAGGTGGAGACGCACAACCACCCGACCGCCATCTCGCCGTTCCCGGGCGCCTCCACCGGCGCCGGCGGCGAGATCCGCGACGAAGGCGCGACCGGCCGCGGCGCCAAGCCCAAGGCCGGCCTGACCGGCTTCACGGTGTCCAACCTGATGCTGCCGGACGCCGTGCAAAGCTGGGAAAACGCGCGCGACGCCGCCCAGCCGCTAGCGCACCGCAACCCCGACGACAAGGCCGGCCGGGCCGACAACATCACCGGCAAGCCCGACCGCATCGCCTCGCCGCTGCAGATCATGATCGACGGCCCGCTCGGCGGCGCCGCCTTCAACAACGAATTCGGCCGCGCCAACCTGGGCGGCTACTTCCGCGTCTACGAGCAGAACGTGGGCGGCACCGTGCGCGGCTACCACAAGCCGATCATGATCGCCGGCGGCATCGGCAACATCGACGCCGGCCACACCCACAAGAATCCGCTGCCGGCCGGCACGCTGCTGATCCAGCTCGGCGGCCCCGGCATGCGCATCGGCATGGGCGGCGGCGCCGCCAGCTCGATGGCCACCGGCACCAACACCGCCGACCTGGACTTCGACTCGGTCCAGCGCGGCAACCCGGAAATGGAGCGGCGCGCGCAGGAAGTCATCAACGCCTGCTGGCAGCTCGGCGACGACAACCCCATCCTGTCGATCCACGACGTGGGCGCGGGCGGCATCTCCAACGCCTTCCCCGAGCTGGTGGACGGCGCCGGCCGCGGCGCGCGCTTCGACCTGCGCCAGGTGCACCTGGAAGAGTCGGGCCTGAGCCCGGCCGAGATCTGGTGCAACGAATCGCAGGAACGCTACGTGCTGGCCATCGCGCCGGACTCGTTCCCGCTGTTCCAGGCCATGTGCCAGCGCGAGCGCTCGCCGTTCGCGGTGGTCGGCGTGGCCACCGAGGAACAGCAGCTGCAACTGGTGGACGCGCACGTCGACGCCTCGCTCAAGGAGCACTACGCCGTCGACATGCCGATGGACGTGCTGCTCGGCAAGCCGCCGCGCATGCACCGCGACGTGCGCCATGTCGAGCAGGTGCTGCCGCCGGTGGACGTGACCGGCCTCGCGCTCGACCAGGCCGTGCGCGACGTGCTGCGCCACCCGACCGTGGCCAGCAAGTCCTTCCTCATCACCATCGGCGACCGCACCGTGGGCGGCATGAACGCGCGCGACCAGATGGTCGGCCCGTGGCAGGTGCCGGTGGCCGACGTGGCCGTGACCACGCTCGACTACAAGGGCCGCGCCGGCGAAGCCATGACGATGGGCGAGCGCACCCCGCTGGCCGTGATCGACGCGCCGGCCTCGGGCCGCATGGCCATCGGCGAGGCCCTGACCAACCTGGCCGCCGCGCCGGTCAAGGATCTCGGCAAGGTCAAGCTGTCCGCCAACTGGATGGCCGCCTGCGGCGTGGACGGCGAGGACGCGCGGCTGTACGACACCGTGCACGCGGTCGGCATGGAACTGTGCCCGGCGCTCGGCATCAGCATCCCGGTGGGCAAGGATTCGCTGTCCATGCGCACCAAGTGGGACGACAACGGCATCGCCAGGGAAGTGGTGGCGCCGGTCTCGCTGATCATCTCGGCCTTCGCCGCGGTGGACGACACCGACCGCACGCTGACCCCGCAACTGCGCACCGACGCCGGCGACACCGTGCTGATCGCCATCGACCTGGGCCGCGGCAAGAACCGCCTCGGCGGCAGCATCCTGGCGCAGGTCACGCAGCAGGTCGGCGACGCCACGCCGGACGTGGACAGCGCCGACGACCTGAAGCACTTCTTCAACGTGATCCAGCGCCTGAACCGCGAAGGCAAGCTGCTGGCCTACCACGACCGCTCCGACGGCGGCTTCATGGCGGCGCTGGCGGAAATGGCCTTCGCCGGCCACTGCGGCGTGTCGCTCAACGTCGACATGCTGGCGCTGGACCCGCAGCAGGAGCAGGACTACGGCGACGCCAAGAACTGGGCCCAGCAGATCGGCGAGCGCCGCAACGACCAGACCCTGCGCGCGCTGTTCTCGGAAGAGCTCGGCGCGGTGATCCAGGTGCGCCTGTCCGAGCGCGACGCCGTGTTCGGCGTGCTGCGCGAAGTCGGCCTGTCGGCCTGCAGCCACGTGGTCGGCAAGCCCAACGCCACCGACCAGATCGAGATCTACCGCGACGCCAGGAAGGTCTTCGGCGCCGCGCGCGGCGAGCTCCAGCGCATCTGGAGCGAGGTGAGCTGGCGCATCGCGCGCCTGCGCGACAACCCCGCCTGCGCCGACAGTGAATACGACCGCCTGCTGGACGCGGCCGACCCCGGCATCTCGCCGGTGCTGACCTTCGACCCGGCCGCGGACATCGCCGCGCCGTTCGTGGCCACCGGCGCGCGTCCCAAGGTGGCGATCCTGCGCGAGCAGGGCGTCAACTCGCAGATCGAGATGGCCTACAGCATGGACCGCGCGGGCTTCGACACGCACGACGTGCACATGAGCGACCTGATCGCCGGGCGCGCCAGCCTGGCCGACTTCAGCGGCTTCGTCGCGTGCGGCGGCTTCAGCTACGGCGACGTGCTGGGCGCCGGCGAGGGCTGGGCCAAGACCATCCTGTTCAACGCGCGCATGGCCGAGCAGTTCGCCGCCTTCTTCAACCGCCAGGACACCTTCGCGCTGGGCGTGTGCAACGGCTGCCAGATGATGAGCAACCTCGCCCCGATCATCCCGGGCGCGGGCGCGTGGCCCAAGTTCACGCGCAACCAGTCCGAGCAGTACGAAGCGCGCTACGTCACCGTGGAAGTGCAGTCCTCGCCGTCGATCTTCTTCGCCGGCATGGAAGGCAGCCGCATCCCCATCGTGGTGGCGCACGGCGAAGGCTTCGCCGACTTCTCGCAGCAGGGCGACCAGAAGCAGGCCCGCGTGGCGCTGCGCTTCGTGGATAACCACGGCGCGCCGACGCAGACCTACCCGCTCAACCCGAACGGCTCGCCGGAAGGCATCACCTCCGTGACCACCACCGATGGCCGCTTCACCGTGCTGATGCCGCACCCGGAGCGCGTGTTCCGCACCGCCACCATGAGCTGGGCGCCCGACGCATGGAAGCAGATCGCCGACGGCGGCAGCCCGTGGATGCGCATGTTCCGCAACGCCCGCAAGTGGGTGGGCTGAACCGGCGCAGGCGGGTTGCAGTGGAAACGGGCCCTTCGGGGCCCGTTTTTTTCATGGAGACGTGGCGGCGCGCGCGGCTGGCCATGCCGACATGGGCCGCGCCCGCATCACCCCGCCACCGTGCTCCACGCCTGATAAACGTAATACAGAGGCCGCTGCGGATCGCAGCGGCGCGCCACGTCCGGCGCGGCGCCGCGCAACTGCATGGTGACGAGCACCATGCGCGCGGCCTTGACCGGCGAGTAGCGGTCACGCAGCGGCAGCATGGGCAGCACCGCGCGCCATTCCGGCGGCAGGCCGTCGCAGGTGAAGGTGCCGAGCGCGCAGTAGCCCCAACCTTCGGAAGTCAGGTGCCAGAGTCGCCGGAACTGGTTGCGTGCGGGCATGATCTCCCTCGTTCGTCGCGGCGCCCGCCGCGGGAGAGGATGTGCGGGCATGGGCCAGGCCGGTCGGGCGGCGGGCGAATGGGTTCGATCTTACCCACGGGCGGCCGCGCTGTGAATGCCCCGCGGGCGTTGCCGGCCGGAAATGCGTGCGCGGGGCTGCATCCGGCGGCACGCCTGCAGCCATTTCCGGGGCCGGACCGCGCCGGCGTCACCCGCCGCCCGCTGCCCGGCTACCGGCTGCCGGCCTAGATCCCGCTGAACCAGTTGTAGCCCTGGTCTTCCCAGTAGCCGCCGGGATTCTCGTTGGTGACGAACAGCGCGGCGATATGCTTGGGGTTCTTGAAGCCGAGCTTGGTCGGCACGCGCAGCTTGAGCGGGTAGCCGTACCTGGGCGGCAGCGGCTCGCTGCCGAAGTCCAGCGCCAGCATGGTCTGCGGGTGCAGCGCGGTCGCCATGTCGAGGCTGGAGTAGTAGCGGTCCGCGCACTTGAAGCCGACATAGCGCGCCGTGGTGTCCGCGCCGATGCGCTGCAGGAACGTGCGCAGCGGCACGCCGCGCCATTCGCCGACGGCGCTCCAGCCTTCGATGCAGATATGGCGCGTGATCTGGCCCGCCTGCGGCAGCGCGCGCAACTGCGCCAGGCTCCAGCTGCGCTTGTCGGCGACGAGGCCGGAGACTTCCAGCCGGTAGTCGCCGCCGTCCACCTCGGGCACGTCGAATTCCTGGTAGAAGGCGTTGAACGGGAACGGCTGCGTGATCTGGCTGCGCGCGTAGGTCGGCGCCAGCCGCGCGCCGCTGAACAGCCACGCCTGCACGCGGTCGTTCCAGCGCGACATGGACCACAGCACCTTGTCCACGGTGTCGCCGTCCTGCAGCGTGCAGCCGGCCAGCATGGACACCGCGCCGAGCGACAGCGACGAGCGCAGGAACATGCGCCGCTGCAGGCGCGCCAGCTGCGGCCGGAAATCCGCCGCGCTGAGGGCCGGCCGCGCCGGCGTGGCGATGACGCCGGCCGCGCGCGGCGCGTCTTCGGTGCGGATGGAATCGGGACGCGCGGCTGGCGTCTTGCCGGACGGCTCGCTCATGCTTCGGCTTCTCCGTGATGGCCGCGCCGCGCGCGGCCGGTAAACATGGGCAACAAGGTGGACGGCACGGCCACGACCAGCGCCAGGTGCACGGCGACGAAACCGACGATGCCGGCCATCGCTAAGAAATGCACGCGGCGCGCGGTGTCGAAGCCGCCGAACAGGCCGGCCAGCCACCAGAGCTGGACCGGCTTCCAGATCGCCAGCCCGGACGCCACCACCAGCACGCCGAGCAGCAGCACCGCCACGTACATCAGCCGCTGCACCGCGTTGTAGGCGCCGGGCCGGTGCGGCAGGCGCAGGCGCAGCGCCAGGCCGGCGTCGCGCAGCGCGGCGCGCGCGCTCAGCGGCAGGAAATGCCGGCGGAAATGGCGCGTGGCCAGGCCGTAGCCGAGATAGAGCAGGGCATTCGCGCACAGCAGCCACATCGCCGCGAAATGCCAGGCGATCGAGCCGCCCAGCCAGCCGCCGACCGTGGCCCACGCCGGGAAGCGGAAGCCGAACAGCGGCGAAGCGTTGTAGATGGCCCAGCCGCTCATCACCATGCAGGTCATGGCGAAGGCGTTGATCCAGTGCGTGGCGCGCACCGCCAGCGGGTGGACGATGGCGCGCCGCGCGGCGGCGGGAGTCGGCTTGCGCATGGCGCGTGCCTTACATCGGCGGCACGACGCCGTTCTTGCCGGCCGAGACGAAGCGCGCGGTCAGCGCGCCGTCGGCGGCCTTGCTGGCGAACAGCACCACGTGGGCGCCGGGCACCAGCAGCGAGCGGTCGCCCGGCTCCAGGTTGACGATGGGCACGTCGGCGGGGATCACGATGCGCTTTTCGCCTTCGGGGTACTTGACGGTGATGGTGCGGCCGTTGCTGACCACCACGCTGCCCACGGTGCCGTTGGTCATGCTGCTGTTCTTGCCCAGGTCCCAGGCGCGGTGGCCTTCGCCGCTGCCGCGCATGCTGGGCGGGAACACGTGCACTTCCAGCGCCTTGAGCGAGCCGTCGGCCTGCGGGATGGCGGCCGAGCCGATGTAGCTGCCGGCCTTGATCTCGTCGACCTTGGCCAGCGTCACGGCGCGCACCGCGGTGTCCTTGCCCAGGCCCACGTCGAGATCCTGGCCCGAGCGGGTATGCACCTTGAGCGTGTCGCCGGCGAGGGTGGTCACGGTGCCGCGCACGCCGATCGGCGCCGCGGCCGGCGCGGCGGTGGCCTGCGCCTGCGCCGCCGGGGCGCCTGCGAGGGCGGCGCCGGCCAGCAGGGCGGCGGCCAGCACGGTACGGCTCAACTTGCTCGAAACGATGTTCATCCTGCACCTCTGTAAGGGTGGAAACCGAGGTGCAGGTTAGGGCCGCCGGCGGGTCGCGCTGGTGACTTTTTGGTGACAAATTTGTCACTAATTCGCGCGTACCGCTCGCTAGAATGACAGCCATATCCGCACAACCGGGCAGTGCATCATGAGCATCCTCGTCATCGAAGACGATCCCAAGACCGGCGACTACCTGCGCAAGGGCCTGCGCGAAAGCGGCTATGCCGTCGACCTCGCGCGCACCGGCACGGACGGCCTGCACATGGCGCTCGAGCATCCCTACGACCTGGTCGTGCTCGACGTGATGCTGCCCGGCATCGACGGCTGGGAAATCATGCGCACGCTGCGCGCGCGGCGCGACCTGCCGGTCATCTTCCTGACCGCGCGCGACCACGTCAACGACCGCATCCACGGCCTCGAGCTGGGCGCCGACGACTACCTCGTCAAGCCGTTCTCGTTCGTCGAGCTGGTGCTGCGCATCCGCACGCTGCTGCGCCGCGGCGTGGTGCGCGAGGCCGAGCTGTTCGAGTTCGCCGACCTCAAGCTCGACGTGCTGCGCCGCAAGGTCACGCGCCAGGGCATGGAGATCACGCTGACCAACAAGGAATTCCTGCTGCTGCACCTGCTGGTCAAGCGCCAGGGCGAGGCACTGTCGCGCACGCTGATCGCCGCCGAGGTGTGGGACATGAACTTCGACAGCGACACCAACGTGGTGGACGTGGCCATCAAGCGCCTGCGCGCCAAGGTGGACCAGCCGTTCGACAAGAAGCTGATCCACACCGTGCGCAGCATCGGCTATACCTTCGGCGAGGGCGCATGAGCAGCGGCACGGGCACCGGCATGGTCACCTGGTACCGGCGGCCGTGGTCGCTCACGGTGCGCACCACGGTGTCGTTCGCGCTGATCGCCTGCGTGGTGATCGGCACGCTGGGCGCGTATTTCTACCAGTCGGTGAAGGCCTCGATGGAGGCGCACGCCGATCTCCAGCTGATCGGGCGCGTAACGCATTTCAGCCGGCTGGCCAGCGACGTCTACACCGTGGCCGAGCTCAAGCACCGCCCGCTGCTGTTCGAGACCATGCTCGGCGCCGAGCGCGACGTGCTGATCTTCCGCCGGCCGGGCGAGGCGCCGTTCATCCGCGTCAACCCGGACGACCTCGCGGTGCCGCCGCAGCTTGCCGCGCTGATGGCCGGCGATGGCAGCGCACCCACGCGCGAGGCCATCCTGCGCACGCGCCTGCGCGACGGCGTGCCGATCTACTGGGCGGCGGCGCTGGCGCGCTCGAACGAGGACGGCAGCATGGTCGAGGTGATCGCCGCCCATCCGCTGGCCAACGAGATGCAGATGCTCGGCGCCTACCGCGACCGCGTGCTGCTGGCCACGCTGGTGGGCATGCTGGCGGCCACCGCGCTGGCCTTCTTCGCCATCCGGCGCGGGCTGCGGCCGGTGGGCAGCATCGCCGCGCGCGCGGCCGAGATCAGCCCGGCCAGCCTCGACGTGCGCCTCGACGAGCGCGGCGCGCCGGCCGAGCTGCGCGGCCTCGTGGGCGCGTTCAACGCCATGCTCGACCGCCTCGGCGAAGGCTACGAGCGGCTCTCCCAGTTCTCCGCCGACCTCGCGCACGAGATCCGCACGCCGGTCGGCGCGCTGATCGGCCAGACCCAGGTGGCGCTCAGCCAGGTGCGGCGGCCCGAGGAATACGAGGAGGTGCTCGAATCCAACCTGGAAGAGCTCAACCGGCTCGGCAACATCGCCGAGAACATCCTGTTCCTGGCCCAGGCCGACCACGCGCGGCTGTCCATCGAGCATGCCGCGGTGGCGCTGCCGGCCGAGCTCAACAAGATCGCCGAATACTTCGAAGGGCTCGCCGACGAGAAGGGCATGCGCTTCGAGGTGGCGGCCGACGGCATGCTGTGGGCGAACCCGCTGCTGTGCCGCCGCGCCATCAACAACCTCGTGGTCAACGCCGTGCGCTACGGCGCGCCGGGCAGCGTGATACGGCTGTGCGGCGCGCGCGAGGCCGGCAGCACCGTGGTGTCGGTGGAGAACCAGGGCGAAGCCATCCCGCGCGAACAACTGGACCGCCTGTTCGACCGCTTCTACCGCGGCGACGCCGCGCGCAGCCGCGTGGCCGAATCCAACGGGCTCGGCCTGGCCATCGTGCAGGCCATCATGGCGCTGCACGGCGGGCAAGCGGAAGCCACCTGCCCGGCGCCGGGGCGCGTGCGTTTCGCGCTGCGCTTTCCTTCGCATCTGCCTTCGCATCTGCCCCCGCATTCTCCTTCGCAACTGTCGCCCGAATCCGCCGCGTAAGGACGCCGGCGCGCGGCGCGCAGGAAACGTCTTGCTACCTTGGCGGAAACGGCTGATGCGCACGCGCCGCATCAGATCGATCGCGCCCGCCGACAGAAACATGCCGCGCATGCTTGGGAAGTGTCTGGTGCGCAAGCCGCATTCGGTCACGTACTATTTCCACGCTGCTGCAACGCATTTTTCGCAGCGATATTCTGGAAGGTAGCGGCAACGAGGCCGGGCAGCCGATGGCACCGTGCCTCGTGGCCATCTTGTCTTAGCCGGTGAAGTCTGCCGGGTGCCGGGCTTGCCTGCCGGGCGCCCGCCGCTTCCCGCCGCGGCCCCCGTGCGGCGAAGGCTAGTGCGCTCGCGCGCCACTCTCCAGCACGCTCCCCCGGCCGCCTGGCGGCCACTGGTCATGGTTTGTCCGAGCATGCCTTCAAACGTCGTCCGCTCCCGTTTCTCCGTCGCCCTCTCGGTGTGGCGCGCCCTGTTCCTGCGCGAGGCCAATGCGCGCCTGGCCACCGAGCGCGGCGCCTGGCTGTGGCTGCTGCTCGAGCCGGCCATCCACATCGGCTTCCTGATGCTGCTGTTCGGCGTGGTGCGCCACGTGCTGATCCCGGGCATGGCGTCCAGCCTGTTCATCCTGGTCGGCATCCTCGGTTTCTTCCTCGTGCGCAACGTCGCCGGCCGCGGCGCCGAGGCGATCAAGGCCAACGCCGCGCTGTTCGCGTACCGGCAGGTGCGCCCGGTCGATGCGGTGCTGGTGCGCGCCGCGCTCGAAGGCCTGCTCTACGGGCTGGTGTTCGTCGTGCTGCTGGCCGCCTGCGGCCTGGCCGGCGTGGACGTGTGGCCGCGCGACCCGCTGCAGGTGCTGCTGGCCGCCGCGCTGCTGTGGCTGCTGGGCGTGGGGCTGGCATTGAGCCTCGCCACGCTGGGCACGCTGGTGCCCGAGCTGGGCCGCATCGTCAGCCTGTTCTTCGCGCCGCTGTACTTCATCTCCGCGGTGATGTACCCGATCGCCAGCGTGCCGCGCCCGGCGCGCGACTGGCTGCTGCTCAACCCGATCCTGCACGGGCTCGAAGCCATGCGCGGCGGCTTCTTCCCGGCCTATCGCGGGCAGGCCTATGCCAGCCTGTCCTACCTGCTGGCATGGTCGCTCGGCAGCGTCCTGTTCGGGCTGGCCCTGCAGCGGCGCTTCGCCACGCGGCTGGTGGCGCAATGATCAGGATCTCCGGCCTGCACAAGCGCTATCGCGGCGCGCCGACGGACGGCTGGGTGCTGCGCGACGTGTCGCTCGAAATTCCAGCATCGAGCCGGATCGCGCTGATCGGCCGCAACGGCGCGGGCAAGTCCACGCTGCTGCGCCTGATCGGCGGCACCGACACGCCCAACCGCGGCGAAGTGGTGCGGCGCTGCCGCGTGTCGTGGCCGCTCGGGCTCTCCGGCGGCTTCCAGGGCTCGCTGAGCGGGCGGCAGAACGCCAAGTTCGTCTGCCGCATCCACGGCGCGCAGGCGGGGCTGGACGACAAGCTCGCCTTCATCGAGGACTTCGCCGAACTGGGCGCGGCGTTCGACGCGCCGGTCAAGACCTACTCGTCCGGCATGCGCTCGCGGCTGGCCTTCGCGCTGTCGATCGCCTTCGAGTTCGACATGTACCTGGTCGACGAACTGACCGCGGTCGGCGACGCCGCCTTCAACGTCAAGTCCCGCCAGGCCTTCCAGGATCTCGCCGGGCGCGCCGGCCTGGTGATGGTGTCGCACAGCGAATCGACCCTGCGCAGCTATTGCGAATCCGCGGTCTGGCTGCACGAAGGCAGCGCCTACCGTTTCGACAGCGTGGATGACGCCATCCAGGCATACAAGAAGAGCATGACAAGGTGAGCAAGCTGTTCGGGCAACTCAAGCAATGCGGCTGGCTCTGGCGCATCGCCATCGGCGCGTGCCTGCTGGCCGCCGTCTACTGGGGCGTGGTCGCCTCCGACCGCTACGTGTCGGAAGCCAAGGTGGTGGTCGAGCGCAGCGACGCCGTGGGCGCCACCGCCACCGACTTCTATGCCTCGCTGCTCGGCGCCAGCGCGGCGCCGCAGGACCTGCTGCTGCTGCGCGAATACCTGCTGTCCGCCGACATGCTCAGGAAGCTCGACGCGCGGCTCGCGCTCAAGGCGCACTACAGCGGCGCGCAGCGCGATGCCCTGTCGCGCCTGTGGCCGGCCGACGCCTCGTTCGAGCGCTTCCATGCGTACTACCTCGGGCGCGTGAGCGTGGAATACGACGACTTCTCCCACACGCTGGTGATCCGCGCGCAGGCCTACACGCCGGCGATGGCGCAGGCCATCGCGCGCCTGCTGGCCAGCGAAGGCGAGCGCTTCATCAACGAACTGGCGCACCGCGTCGCCGGCGAGCAGGTCGTCTACATCGAGAACCAGGTGCGCGTGCTGGGCGAACGCATGAAGGCCGACCGCCAGGCGCTGCTGGCCTACCAGAACGCCAACGGGCTGGTGTCGCCGCGCGGCGACGTCGAGAGCCTCTCCGGCGTGGTGGCCGGCGCCGAGGCGGAACTGGCCGACCTGCGCGTCAGGCGCGCCGCGCTCAAGGACGTCTACACCCCGCAGTCGCCCGCGATCCAGCAGATCGACGCGCAGATCGCCGCCGTGCAGGCGCAGATCGGCGCGCAGCGCGCGCGCATGACCTCGCCCAGGAACCGCGCGCTCAACCAGGTGGTGGAAGAGCACGAACGCCTGCAGGCCGCCGCCGGCTTCAGCCAGGACCTCTACAAGACCGCGCTCGGCGCGCTGGAGAAAGCGCGCATGGAAGCCACGCGCAAGCTCAAGAACGTGGCCGTGGTGCAAAGCCCCACGCTGCCCGAATATCCGCTGCAACCGCGCCGCGTCTACAACATCGCCGTGTTCGTGCTGGCGGCGCTGGCGCTGGCCGGCGTGCTCCAGCTGCTCGGCGCCATCATCCGCGATCACCGGGACTAGCCATGCTTCGTTTTCTTCTCGTCCTCCTGTTCGCCATGAGCGCCGCAACGCAAGGCGCGCACGCGCAGGCCGGCGCGCGCGCCGGTGCCCGCATCGGTGCGCCCATCAACGGCGAGCCCGACTACGCCGCCCTCGCCGCGCAGGGCGGCCTGCCGCCGCCGGGCGCCACCGGCATGGCCGCCGAAGCCGCCATCCCCACGGTGCCGGCACGTCCCGCCCAGCCCGTGCCGGACAGCGCGCCGCAGAATGATGACTATGTCGCCAACCTCGCCAGCGACGCCTTCGGCGCGCAGCTCTTCACCGGCGCCTTCAGCCGCGAGAGCGCATCGGTCTTCAATCCCAGCCACGTCATCTCCGTGGGCGACCGCATCCAGTTGCGCATGTGGAACGGCTACAACCTCGACACCGTGCTCGCGGTGGACGCCGGCGGCAACATCCTGCTGCCCGAGGTCGGCCCGTTCCGCGTGCAGGGCATCGCCAACGCCGACCTGCAGGCCGCCGTCACCGCCGCGCTGCGCCGCGTGTTCGCCAGCCGCGTCTCCATCTACGCCAGCCTGCTCGCCGCGCAGCCCGTGCGCGTGTACGTCACCGGCGCCGTCTACCGCCCCGGCATGTACAACGGCACCTCCAGCGACAGCGTGCTGCGCTACCTCGACCAGGCCGGCGGCATCGACCCCGAGCGCGGCTCCTTCCTCGACGTGGCCATCAAGCGCGGCACCCAGACCCTCGCCGTGGTCAACCTCTACGACTTCCTGCTCAAGGGCGAGCTCGCCACGCGCCAGCTCAACAACGGCGACGTGATCTTCGTCCAGCCGCGCAAGCACACCGTCAAGGTCGGCGGCCTCGCCGAGAACGCCCGGCGCTTCGAATTCCAGGGCGAGCAGGCGCGGCTCGACCAGATCGCCCGGCTGGCCAAGCCGCTGCCGTCGGCCACCAACGTGCGCGTGGTGCGCAACACCGGCACCATCCGCAATGTCGAATACTTCCCCATCTCCCAGGACCGGGAAATCATCCTGCAGGACGGCGACGAGATCGAATTCACCGCCGACAAGCGCCCCGGCACCATCACCGTGCGCGTGGAAGGCGAACACGCCGGCCCGCAGGAATTCGTGCTGCCCTACGGCAGCCGCATGGGCGAGCTGCTCAGCCAGGTCGCGTTCACGCCGCAGTCCGACGCCGACAGCATCCAGCTCTACCGCCTCAGCGTGAAGGCGCGCCAGAAAGTGCTGCTCGGCACCGCGCTGCGCAGCCTCGAATCCAGCGTGCTCACCGCCCGCTCCGGCACTGCCGACGAAGCCCAGCTGCGCAAGGAAGAAGCCGCGCTGGTCCTGCAATGGGTGGAGCGCGCCCGCAAGATCGATCCCACCGGCCAGACCCTGATCGCCAGGGCCAGCACGCGCGACCAGCTGCTGCTGGAAAACGGCGACATCCTGCGCGTGCCGGTCAAGGACGGCCTCGTCATCGTCAACGGCGAAGTCCTGTTCCCCAACGCCGTCGCCTTCGACGCCGGCATGAGCGTGGCCGACTACATCCAGCAGGCCGGCGGCTACTCGCAGAACGCCGACAGCGCCCGCGTGATCGTCGCCCACCGCGACGGCAGCTTCTCGGAAAGCAAGTGGGGCACGCAGGTGCGCCCGGGCGACGAAATCCTGGTGCTGCCGCGGGTGGACATGAAGACGCGGCAGTTCGCGAAGGATGTGTTTCAGATTCTTTATCAGTTGGCGATTTCGGCCAAGGTGGTGTTGGGGTTGTGAGGCGAGCTATGTCATATCGCGATGATTCATTGCCATCCGTCATGGACGCGGCGAGGGCGGAGCCGCAATCGCCCTGGCTGCGGACCGGTGCACGGCACCGCGTGGTCGGAGTCGTCTCTCGCGGGATTCTGCGGATTCCTCACCTCGCTTCGCTGCTTGGCTGCCGGTATCGGCCGATTGCTCCCTGGCGCCCGGGTTCGCCAGCGAGCGTATGCGCGATGGCTGGCTGGGGCCGCAAGCCGAGCGCCCTGCGGGCTCGCCGGTTGGCGGATGAACACGGAGTGCCCTATCTGGCATTGGAGGATGGCTTCCTGCGGTCCATCGCACCGGGCAAGCAGCAGGGTACGGTTTCGATGGTGATCGATGACGTTGGCATCTACTACGACGCCGGGAGCCCGTCTCGCCTCGAGATCCTGATCGGGCAGGCGGAACCGGATGAAGACCTGCTTGCACAGACGCGGCGTGGCATCGGCCTGATCCTGCGGCATCGGCTCTCCAAATACAACCACGCACCGGTCGTCCTGCTGCCGCAACGGCGTGGCGCTGCGCGAGTGCTCGTAGTCGACCAGACCTCGGGCGATATGTCGGTGGTGCTGGGCGGGGCCGGCGGACCAACATTCGCAGCCATGCTGAACGCCGCGCTGCGTGAATGGCCCGACGCCGAAATCTGGGTCAAGACCCATCCCGAGGTGCTGTCCGGCGGCAAATCCGGCTACCTGGACATAGGCAGGGAACTGCCACGGGTCCACTGGCTCGCGGAAGACTGCTGTCCGCTGTCGCTGATCGAGCAGGTCGACCGTGTCTATGTCGTCACCTCGCAGATGGGCTTCGAGGCGCTGATGCTGGGCAAACCTGTCACGTGTTTTGGGCAACCGTGGTATGCGGGCTGGGGGCTGACCGACGACCGCCACCCGGAGCGCGGGGTATTGCGCCAGCGGCGTGCCTGCTGCCGTACCTTGGAGCAACTATTTGCGGCGGCCTACCTGAAATACACCCACTATCTCGACCCCGCGACCGGCGCAGCCGGCACCTTGTTCGATGCCATCGATTGGCTTGCTCGCAACAAGATCTTGAATGACGAACATCGTGGCACCTTGTATTGCCTTGGCATGAGCATCTGGAAACGCGCCGTGGTACGCCCGTTCCTGAGCATGCCGTCGAACCGGTTGAAGTTCGTGAAAAGGCTTTCGCAAGAACAGGTCGCCGGGCTGCCTGCCGATGCGAGCCTGGTGGTCTGGGGGAGCCGGCATCCGTTGCTTCGCTCCACCGCATTCGAGCATGGCGTCCCGGTGCTTCGCATTGAGGACGGCTTTGTCCGCTCGGCCGGATTGGGTTCCGACCTGAATGTTCCGCTTTCCCTGGCACTCGATGGCCCCGGCATCTACTACGATCCGCGCCGACCAAGCCGCATGGAAACCATGCTTGCCACGGTCCGGCTCAGTGACGCGGACCGGCTGCGCGTGACGCGGATCCGGGAGCGCATTGCTCGGCTGGGGATCAGCAAATACAACCTGGGTGGCGCGTTCTCGCTGCCGGAGCACAGCATCAGCCGCAAGGTCTTGCTTGTACCCGGACAAGTGGAAGGGGATGCATCCATCCAGTTCGGGTCCCCGCGGATAAGAAAGAACCTGGACCTGCTGGCCGCCGTGCGCGCGGCCAACCCGAACGCATGGATTGTCTACAAGCCGCACCCGGATGTGGTGGCGGGCAACCGCCACGGCGCTGTCGCCGCCACGGAACTTGCCGCCTTGGCGGACCAGATCGTGGCACGGGCGAACATAAGCGCCTGCATTCGCGCAGCCGACGAGATCCACACAATGACCTCGCTGACCGGCTTTGAAGCGCTGCTGCAAGGCCGGAAAGTGCATTGCTACGGCGCGCCATTCTATGCCGGCTGGGGATTGACGGTCGATCACGTGCCGCTACCGCATCGCCAGCGCCGCCTGTCGCTGGACGAACTCCTGTTCGTGACGCTTTGCAGCTATCCACGCTATCGCCTGCCTGGCGCGGAAGGGTTTTGCTCGGTCGAGGACGTTGTCGCGCATCTGTCGGATAGCAGCCGGACACCGGCTGGTATCGGCAGTCATTGGATAGGCAGGCAGTTTCGCAAGGCACGGGAACTGGCTCGATTGCTGTTCTAGCTTGCGGAGATTGGACACCCTCATTGACACGCGCCATGAATACTCAGTCAGGGTCAGTTGGAAAGATCATGCACTTACTCTTGAGAGATCGCCGGAATACGATCGGTCGCCAGGCTGATCCGGGAATCGCCCGACGAGAACGAGCCGGGAAGGGATCGACGTCGTCGTTGGCTTCCTCAACTGCGTCCGGCGGAGCATCGGTGGAGCAGGCGAGCATCGGCCAGCTTGCCGGATATCGTCGCATCCTGCTGCTGCAAGGGCCGAATGGTCCCTTCTTTGCGGGCTTGCGCGATCAACTCGAGCAGTACGGCAGTTGCGTCTGGAAGATCAATTTCAACGGTGGTGACGATCTGTTCTACCACACCGGCAATATCCTGCGCTTCCGCGACAAGATGGGCGGCTGGGAGGATTTTCTGCTTGCGTTCCTGGCCCGGGAGAGGATTGAGGCCATTGTCGTGTTCGGCGATTGCCGGCGTCCTCATCGCATCGCTGCCAGGGTTGCCAGAAAGAAGGGGATCGCGTTCTGGGTGTTCGAGGAGGGTTATGTCCGCCCCGACTACATCACGCTCGAGGCCGGCGGTGTCAATGCCGACTCCCCGTTGGGGTCGTTGTCGCTGGATCAGATACCGGATATCGCGAAGCCGCCCAGGCACCTTGCATTCCATCACACCTTCCGCAAGATGGCGTGGTACTCGTTCTTGTACTTCGCCGCTGGCTTGGCCGGCGCCTGTCGCTACCCTCAATACCGGCACCACAAGCCGTTCGGCTTGCGAGAACTGTCGTGCTGGTTGCGGGCCGGCTATCGCCGGCCTTTGTACCAGCATAGGGAAAAGGGAACGATCAAGAGACTGCTGTCGCACGATCATCCACCGTTCTTCCTCGTTGCGCTGCAGGTCCACAACGACAGTCAGATCCGCATGCACAGCCCATGGCGGCGCGTCGAGGATTTCATCGAGTGGACGATGTTCTCGTTCTCCCGATACGCCCCTGCGGGCTCCATGCTGGTGATCAAACACCATCCGATGGATCGTGGTCACACGGACTACACGCGGATGATCAGCGCTTGCGCCCGACGCCTCGGCGTGGCATCGCGCGTGGCCTACGTGCATGACGCACATCTGCCGTCGCTATTGCAGCGCTGCAAGGGCCTGGTGACAGTCAATTCGACGGTCGGATTGCAGGCTCTCTTTCACAGCGTGCCGGTCATCGTGCTTGGCCGCAGCTTTTATGCGAAAGAGGGCGTGACCTTCCTGGGGAGCCTGGACGAGTTCTGGTCCAGCGGCGTGCCCCTCGACAAGGCCGCAAGCACTCGCCTGCGCAACTACGTCATACGCGCCTCCCAGATCAATGCGTCGTTCTACGCCAAAGCCGGCTCCGCGGATATCGGCTACGCCGCTCACAGGTTGAAGACGCTCGGGATGCGTCTCGCGTGCATTGCCAGTCTTGTGACACTCGATGTACTTGACGGTACCCCCTTCGATATTTCCGGAAAGCTGCGCTGGACGCTCGCCATATTCGGCGTTGGATGAGGCGTTTCTCCGATGGGGACTCGGCGTGGCGCCGGCACTTTGTCGAACGGCGTCCCGGTATGGAACGATCACAGGAAGTGACCATGAACAAGATTCTCATTGTCGGCCATCACTCGTCGCAGTATCAGGATGTCGAGCGACTGCTGAACGAATGTGGCATGAGCCGTCCCTTGCCGTCTCGGCGGGAGAAGCTGATGCCGGTAGAAATCGGCGCCACTCTTCTGAAGGCTCATGGCGTATCTCCCCTGAACAAGACCGGGGCGGATGGCCAGCTTCAGCAGATTGAAGCCAGTCCGATCTGGCACGGCATGGCGCTTGACCTGATGCTCGGCAACCTGGATCAAACGCTCTGGGGATGGGCGGATCCACAAGCCGTTCATCTGCTCGACTACTGGAAGTCGCTTGACCCGAGACTCACATTCATCCTTGCATACGACAGCCCGCGGAGCTTGCTTGCGCAGATCGAGGATGCCGACACCAAGCTGACACACGAGCACCTGCGGCAACGCATCCATGACTGGAGCGCTTACAACGCCGCCTTGCTGCATTTTTTCCATCGCAATACCGATCGTTCCCTGTTGGTGCATACAGGACAGGTCCGATTGTCCGCTAACCACTACCTCCAGCAGGTTCGGGCACGCATCGGCGCGCCATTGAACACGCCCTTGGGGATTCCCCATGCGGGGGAGGATGAAGCGCAATCTGAGCAGCGGTCCGGCGCGGCGCATCCGGAAGGCACCGCCGCCTCGGCCACGTCGCGCCCGGACGATGTCGGTACGCCATTCCCGCCAGCGGATGCGCTGAGTGAGTACCTGTCGGAGGCCTTGCTCCAGCAGTTTCCCCAGGCGCAGCAGATCTACGAGGAACTGCAGTCCGTTGCGGATCTTCCGCTCATCGAGCGTGTGCCTGTGGACAATGCAGCCCTTGGCGCATGGCGTGTCATGGCTGCACGCCATGTCCAACTGAACAGTCTACGGTCCTCCCTGGCCCACACCCAGGAGGCGCTGGATAGTCTTCGCCTCGACTACCGGCATCAACGCGAGAAAGCAGAGTCATTGATGCTCTACAAGCGACTTGCGACCGAGCGGCTGGCACGTCTTGGCGAGCTGGGGACGACAATGGCCGCTCGAGCCCGGTTTGCCGAAGCACAGTCTGCCCAGCTAAAGGAAACGCAAGGCCGGCTCGCAACGGAACGCGAGACTGGACTGGAAAATGCGCTCTTGCACGCACAGCTCAAGCAGGCCCACGAGGAACTGGAGCGCTACCATCTCGAGGCCAAGCTGCAACGCGAAACAATCGCGTCCTTGACGCACAACGAAGCGCTTGCGGCTGAACGCCTGGCGCAGCTCGGGGAACTCAAGCTGCGGGTGGATGCTGGAGCCAGGCTCGCTGACGACCGGGCAAGTCAAGTCAAAGAGATGGGCATGCAGCTTGCATCGCGGCGGCAGCTCGAACAAGAAAACGAATTGCTGCTCAAGCAGCTTTATCAAATCCAAACGGAGCTGGAGCGCAGTCATCTCGAGTGCAAGCAACAGCGCGAAAGAGTCGATGCCTTGCTGTCGAGCGAAAAGCTGGCAATCGAACGATCAGAGGAACTGGCGGAACTCAGACTCCGGTTGGCCGACCACAGCCGGCAGGCGGAAGAGCAAGGCCGGATCGACATACGGCAGGAGCTCGAGCAGGAGAATCAACTCCTGTTCAAGCAGCTTCATCAGATGCAGGAAGAACAGGAGCGGCATCATCGTGAGATGCGGTCGGCCAAGGTCGCCGACCAACTGAAGACTCGCAACTTCAGGCCGGCGCTTGAATACCGTGGAGCGGCTGATCGCATCAAACACGGGCTGACCTACCGTCTGGGTACGACGATGATTCTGCGGTCCCGCTCCATAGGCGGGTGGATCACCATGCCCTGGGCACTACTGCGTGAGACGCGGCAATTCCGTGCCGAGGCGGCAAAGCATGCTCAGCTCGGGGTTCCCTTGCACGAATACCGTGATGTCCACGAAGCCGAACGCGCAATGCGGCATCTCTCATATCGGCTCGGCGCAAAGTTGCTTGCCGGTTTGGGCTCGCCGCTCGGCTGGCTGAAGTTGCCGATGGCGCTTCGTCGTGAAGTCAAGGCGTTTCGGCAAGAAAGGACGAGCCGGGCATGAAATCCAGGACCCTATCGCCCTCGGTTTTTTCATGGATGCGGCATTTCCTTGTGCTTCATCCTCCAGACGGCGTTCTTTATGTTGGAGCAGGGACCGGCGCAGGAAGGTGGGTACAACTCCTGCTGGAGGAAGACGTGCCCAATGTCACGCTTGTAGAAGCTGATGACGGGCAGTTCGTGCACCTGAAGCGCAGCATTGCCGGACATGAGGGATGGGACCTGCAAAAGCGCTTTATCGCTGCCAATGCCGGAACCGCCACCTTCCATGTGGCGAGCCAAAGCGCGGAAAGCGGCTTGCTGGATCCGGCGCGACTTCATGGCCTCTGGCCGAATCTCAAGAGCCGGGCGCAACTGGCTCTGCCAACCACTACATTGGAGAGGCTTCAGCAGGGAGCGGCCCTTTCCGCCAACTGGCTGGTGGTGGACTGCTTGCCTGCGCTGCCGATCCTTCAGAGCGCTGCCGACAAGCTCGACCGCTTTGACGTGATCACGCTGCGCACGCTGTTCGATAGCGTGGTTCCGCCGGAAGTCGGAGCGAGCCTATCCGAATTGACGCGCTTCCTCTGCACACGCGGGTATCGCTGTATCGCCACCGAAGCCGGGCGGCACCCGCTTATTGGTCATGTCATTTTTGTCAAGGATTTTCGATTCCTCCTTAGCGCATTGCAGCAGCAATCGACCGAGACGTTTCTGGATTTTCAGGCTGAAAAGAAAAGATTGATGCAGAATCTGAAACGCCTGGGGAAATTGGCGGAAGAGAAAGAAAATAATATCGACAAGATAGCCAATGAAAAAACAGCAGCGGAGATCCAGGCAATAAGAATCAGGAAAGAGTGCGAAATACTAAGGCGTGCCAATGCGCGCATGGAATTAATGATCGGATGCGACGGCGAAAGGTATCGTCAGAGCAGTATAGCCAACAAGAAAAAAACAGAGAGAGAAAAATTGAGGACGGGTAACGGAATCCATCCGATACGGATTGATTCTCCATCCGGAATTTCATCCGGAAAGCAGGAATTTTCCAGTGCAAAATACTGGAATGACAGGTATCTCAAAGGAGGGAATTCCGGATATGGATCATACGGGCGGCTTGCCGAATTCAAAGCCAGGATAATTAATGAGTTCATCCAGAATAATAAAATAGAAAAACTCATAGAATTTGGCTGTGGCGATGGAAATCAGCTCGGAAAATTCTCGGTAGGGCGCTACATTGGTGTTGATATAAGCCCCGCGATAATTCAGGTGTGCAAAGATAAATTCTCGACGGACCCAGGAAAATCATTCCTTGTGGTCGACGATTTTATCGAGAGTTCGGATTGCGCCGAGCTGACATTATCATTGGATGTGATATTTCACCTGGTAGAAGATGATCTATTCGAGAGATATATGTCGATGCTATTTCGGAGTTCGACACGGTTCGTGTTGATCTATTCATGCGAACAGGAGTCTGTCGCAGGAGATGAGGTTCACTTGCGCAGACGGAGATTCACCAACTGGATCGATGAAAATCTTGCGTCCTGGCGTCTGATCGATTTTATCAGGAATGACTATCCTAGCGACGGAGAGAGGAATTCAAAATACTCGTCGTTCTCGGATTTTTATTTCTACGAACTGCAGCAGCAATGAACGACGTCCTCACGAAATTGGGGATTGGTTTTTGAATATTGAGGTGTCGAAAATGTCAGTTTATAGTGAAGACGTCAACCATACCATATTGCGTCATGATGAAGCCAGAATTCATTGCTTGTGTGATGCAACAAAACCGTCAACGCTAGATGACCGGTTGCGCGAACTATTTTCCGATTTCCTGGAGCACAGATCGAAAAATCCCGAGATATTCTGGCAGGCTTTTATCGATCCTGAGTACCAGGAAAGAACAACTCCGCGCATGAATGAAATCATGGTCTTTGCGGCACAGGCCAGGAATCAGAAGAAGGATATTTCGACTTTCCTGATCGATGAAACCGCGTTTTTGTTGTCGATTCCTCCTCCGTGCAAAATTCCGGATAATTTTCCAGAGTTCGAGAGATTGTTCTCGACTGCAGACCGTCGTAGCAGTGACTTCAATGATCTTCCCTCGCTAGAGGATTTCAAGAATGCCATCGCGGAAGGGAGGAGCCAGCGATTTCTGCGTGCAATTGAGAGGTTCTTACCGCATTACATTACCTATCTTTCATCAAGCCCAAGGATACAACGAAAGAGAATCAATGATCTCGTTTCAATATTGGGGTATTCGCAAGACATAACCGGGGTTCTTGAAAATATTGGGTTCAACTTGTCGGAGGCAATTTCCAGGATCGATTTCGTGGCAGATGATGAGGCAAAGGTGAGGGAGATCGACAATCTCCTTTATTTATCATTCGAGCTATCTTCTGAAGATTTACCCGATCTTTTTCTTGCTAATTTCGAGAAATTATTCTCTAAAATAAAAAATAGTTGCCCTGAACTTAAGATGTTCTGCCGGGGACTCAGGCAGAGTTTTCTGAAGGGGCTCGCATTGCGCAGACGATATTCCGATGCTATAGATTTTATTGCAAGAAATGTGAAATCCGAAGACGCCGATTCATTTGTTCTCATTACCCAGGCAATGGCAATACGGAAGGAGATTGGTGGGTTCGAGTCTGATTTTGGAGCGGCGACGGTCGAGAGAATTCTTCATCTGTCTGAGAAATCTCTTCTATTGCTCTCGCGAGATTTGAGGAGAGCCAGCCTGGTGAAGAGCATGTCGTGTGGGCGCGATTCGTCGGAAATTGTTATTGATTTGTTCGAGAAAAATATCTCTATTGATGCTTCGTCCGAAAATGATGCGAATATCTGGGCCGCCAGGTGTTTGGTTGCGCTGGCTGTTTTTGGTGTTGCCACAAAATTCCTGCTCTGGTTTCATGAAAACTTCCGGAGACTGGGGCTCGATGAGGGGCGACGAGATTCGCTCCTCGCCATTTCCGGGTATGACATTCCATTTATATCAAATATAAACAGGAGTCTGATCGATTCCGGGTTCGGACACACATTGATTTCACCGTCGAGATACGGATCGGTGAGAGATTATATGGCGGGAGTGCTGGAAAAATGGGAAAGGGAATCGGCTGAGGTGGTTGGGGACACGGATGATCTTCCCTTTGTTTCCGTAATCATGACCACATTCTCGCCAGATTTCGAATTGCTGTATCTGTCGTTGCGCTCCATTGTGAAGCAGGAACGGGTACGCCTGCAGGTAATCCTGGTTGACGACTGCTCTCCCGGCAACCCGGATGCGGCATTCAGGAACACGATTGCCAGGGCCATGAATGGAATCGATCCGGGGCGATGCGAGATAGTCTTTATGCGGAATGAAATAAACCAGGGACAGTATGAGTCCAGAAATACGGCAATAGGTATTTCTAAGGGGGACTATATTGCCGTGCAGGATGATGATGATATATCTCATCCGGAGAGATTGATCTATCAGACAGGTCCGCTGGTTTGCGATGAAGGAATAATGGCAACACATGCCCAGCACCTGAGGATTTCAGAGGAGTCCGGCTTGATGCCGGATGGTTCCGTCCCAGGCGAAATTGAGGGGGACGGTCCCGTTTCATTCATCTGGAGACGTGGCGTGTTTGGCCAGATTGGTGGCTTCCTGCCAACTCGGACACGAGGAGATATTGAATTCCGGGCGCGGATGAAGCGAATTTATGGCGACCAAGCCATCGTGGCCATCAATAAGCCATTGGTCTTGACGCGGGGTGGGTTGGGCACGATTTCGTCGGGACGGGAATACATGTATCGCACTGCGTTGGAGACAATGCGATACATGATGACTCATACAGTCTGGAAACAAGGAGGAGGGGATGATGCCTTACTTTGGATCCCGCAGTTGCTGAGAAATTGAAAAAATTATAATTGAGCTATTGAAAATGGAAAAAATATTCGTTTGCCTGACCACAATTAGTTCCAGGCTGGCATCTGTTCATAAAGTGGTCGAATCTATCTTGTCTGCGAAATTTGATCTGATAGATTATGAGGTAAGACTATATATTTCAAATTACCCCTATCTACTGGACAAGGGATGTGGGGAAATCACGGATCAATTGAAAAATTTGGTCAGAAAAGAGAGAGGGAGATTTTCGATACATTACGTTGATAATTCCGGCCCTTACAGGAAGATATTGCCGATCATCAATCATGTCTACTCGTTGCCGCCCGCGGATTTCCTGGGATCTTTGATTGTGACTGCTGATGACGATACGCTGTATCCAAAAGACTGGCTCGATGGCCTGTACCGTTGTTTCAAAGAGAGGAAATGCGTTATCGGATATCGAGCACGCTCGATAGTATTCGATGGCAATAGTCCTGATAAATACAGGAAGTGGGATAAGGTTATTCGAGTTAACCCATCGATACGAAATGTCCTGACCGGAAAGGATGGAGTGCTGTATTCGCCTTTTCATTTCCACCCCAAGGTCAGGGATGTCGTTTCCGCGGTCAAATATGCCCCTAAAGCAGATGATTTGTGGCTGAAGGCGCACACCCTTGTTTTTGGCGTCGGCTGTTTTGCCATCAACGATGCGCTGTCGGATGCATTCCCTTCGGTCGAGGCAGGAGATCCAGGGCCTTCCTTATATGAGTCATTCAATAAGAGAGGTGGAAATGACGAGTCGGTTTCCAGATTGAACAATTACCTTGTTTCGAACTTCGGTGCCGGATTCTTCGAACTATGCAAAAATCCACGGCAGTATCCTGGCTACATGCCTATAGTTTCTGTTACGTAATTCTTGTGCGGATGATGCAAGATTTTTTATTAATTGTACTTGCTTTTTATTTATTGATTATTAATGATGGACATGCTGGATCGATTTATCTGTCTATGGAATTTTCGCAGAAACCGATTCGCGCATGTCCTTGCAAAGGCAGATGCGCACAGTTGCGCCAGCAACAGTCTTGAGCTTTGGTCGTATTACCGCCTGAAGATGTATGCGGCAATTGTTGAGCGAACACGCACGGATCGACATTGGCGTGGTCTGTTTGCCAAGGCCGTTGCGTTCGCTGCATGTGGCCGGCTGGGCGAAGCCGAGGTAGAAGCCCGGGAGTTCTTGCGGCGGGCGGACTGCAGACCGCATCGTGAGGCACTGGCCGGTGCGTTGGCCCCGTTCATGCCTGAATTGGCGATACAAATGCTCGATAACCCTTCGGCGTCGGTTTCCCTGCGAGCGGCCCTATTGCTGCGGACGGCTGCGTTTTCCGAAGCTCGCGCAGTATTGAAAGAGGCATTTGCAAAAGGAGAACAGCGCAGGTTCCCCGAACTCCATCTCTATCGATCCAATACGGAACGAGGAGCACCCGCTCAACAGTTGATCCGCCTGAATGCGTTCTTGCAGACATATCAATTGCCGCAGTTGTCGCTCTGCGATGCCGGTCTGCCGCCATCGCCGCTCAATGTGCAAGCCCCGGCACCGATCAAGACGGTTGATGGCCCGCTTGTCAGCGTACTCATGACGACCTACCAAACGGGGCGGCGGGCCGATATGGCGATCGGCGCAGTGCTTGGGCAGAGCTATCGAAATATAGAGTTGATAATCATTGACGATGCGAGCGATGATGAGACGCCAGACATCGTGCGGGCCTGGGCAACGCGAGACCACCGGGTCAAATATCTACGTCTCGGCTGCAATGGTGGCACCTATCTGGCAAAGAATATCGGTCTGCACCATGCACGAGGCACGTTCGTTACCTGCCACGACTCGGACGACTGGTCGCACCCTTTGAAGATCGAACGTCAGGTAAAGCCTTTGCTGGAGGACTCACGCTTGATCGCGACCGTTTCGTACTGGGTGCGCATGCAGGACGACGGGATCTTTTACGCGCGGCAAGTGCATCCGCTGATGCGCATGAATTCCTCGTCGCTCTTGTTTCGAAAGGACAAGGTCTTGAAGCGGGCGGGTGCCTGGGATCGCGTGCGGACCGGCGCGGATAGCGAGTTCCTGGCACGCCTTCGCCTGGTATTTGGCGATGCCGCCATGCGGCGGGTAGTGCAGCCGCTGGCGCTAGCGGCTCATCGGCCGGATTCCCTGATGACCGCCGACGCTACAGGCTATTCGGACAGTGGTATTTCGTCGCAGCGCCAGGCTTATTGGGAAGCATGGTCTCGCTGGCATATCGACGCACTGCGCATGCGATACCAGCCGCGCATGCCATTCGATATCGAACGGATCGAGGCAGAGCGCCCGTTCGCCGTGCCCAGGGAGATTGCTCTCCGTGCGAGCGATGCCGCCGCGTGCATGGCCAGTATTGAATGCTTCCCGCAAGAATGATCAGATGGGGATCTGTTGCGAACGAGAAGCCGCGGCAAGAGCTCTGGGTAAGGTGTCATAAGGCGGCTCATGCACAATCCGTGGTGGAAACCGAGGTGGCGCGCGCAATGCGGCGCGGAGCGCCAGTCACAACTGCCGCGTGTAGATATGAGCGCTGGATGCCCGAGTCTCAATGGGTCACATGAAAATGGAATAATTTCAGAATTTTCCCACCACAAGAAAAATCCATAAGGATTTGGGAATTTTCTACTAAATTGTGGCTTATGACCGCAATATAATATTTTTTCCTGACCAGGAATTTTATATTTTTATTGATGCCTGAGTTCATTGAGAAAAAATGAAAAATACTCTTGTGGAACGACTTGACAGCAAGCGAGCCGTAATTGGGATCGTCGGGCTGGGATATGTTGGACTGCCGCTGCTGCTGCGCTATGTGGATGTCGGCTATCACGTCATCGGTTTCGATATCGATCAGTCAAAAATCGATGCCTTGCTCCAGGGCAGGACCTATATCGAACACATCCCGTCCGCGCAGATCCAGGCTGCTGCCAGCGGAAATCTGGAGGTCACGACCGATTTTTCCCGAGCGAAGGAAGCAGACGCCCTGATCATTTGCGTGCCGACGCCATTGAACCGTTACCGAGAGCCGGATCTGAGCTTTGTCCTTGGGACGGTGGATGCGTTGATTCCTCATCTTCGTCCTGGCCAGGTGCTATCTCTCGAAAGCACGACCTATCCGGGGACAACTGAGGAAGAGCTGCTGCCGCGAATCGAATCGCGCGGGCTGACTGTCGGGCAAGAGGTGTTTCTGGTGTTCTCTCCGGAACGAGAGGATCCGGGAAATACTGATTTTTCCACGCGCACCATTCCAAAGATATGCGGCGGACATACGGCCGCATGCTTGGATGTCGGCATGGCTCTCTACGGAGCAGCGATCGATACCGTGGTTCCCGTCAGTTCCACGCGCGCCGCCGAGCTGACCAAATTGCTGGAAAACATACATCGCGCGGTGAATATCGGGCTGGTCAATGAAATGAAGATCGTCGCCGATCGAATGAATATCGATATCCACGAGGTAATCAGCGCCGCCGCGACCAAGCCATTTGGCTTTGTCCCTTATTATCCTGGCCCAGGTCTGGGCGGGCATTGCATTCCCATCGATCCGTTCTACCTTACATGGAAAGCCCGTGAGTATGGTTTGCACACTCGTTTCATTGAGCTGGCGGGGGAGATCAATTCATCCATGCCGGATTATGTGATTGAAAAGGTAATCGGCGCGCTCAATCAGGTCAAGCGCTCCGTCCGCGGCAGCAAGATCCTGGTGCTTGGCATCGCCTACAAGAAAAACGTGGACGATATGCGTGAGTCGCCTTCGGTCGTGCTGATGGAAAAATTGCGCGCACTCGGAGCCGAGGTGGCCTATAGCGATCCTCATGTACCGGTTTTCCCAAAAATGCGAGAACACAGCTTTGACCTGAGGAGCGTGGATCTGAGTGCCAGCGAGATCGGCCGGTACGATTGCGTTCTTGTCGCCACGGATCATGATCGTTTTGACTACGACCAGATCCGGAAGTGCGCGAAGGTGGTGGTCGATACTCGCGGTCGTTACCGGCAAGCGGCAGGAAATCTGGTCAAAGCCTGAGGCAACCTGTCTGTCCGATCATCACCAGGTAGGCATCCGGGGCCTTCAACTCGCGGGCATTGATACCTGCCAATGGCCCGCTGCCTCCGATGCCGGTGGTAGCCAGCCGATCAGAGGCAATGCAACTGATCGGCCAGCGCTGCGAGACAGCATGAGCTGCTGCGCTGTTGGCTCGTTCCGGTGAGTTTCTCGATCTCGTCAGATTTGACCAGAGAAATCTCGAGCCGGGACCGGCTTGTCGTTCCTACAACAACCCATCCAGCAAATCCGGCCCGAACACCTCGCGATGCACGCGCTCCGCCTTTACCCCGCGCGCCGCCAGCGCGGCGCGCTGCGCCTGCATGAAGGGCAGCGGGCCGCAGAGGTAGAAGTCGGCGTCGGCGAGGTCGTCGCCGGCGAAGATGACGTCGATATCCATGCGGCCGGGCAGGGCGGGCCGGGCCAGGAATTCGGCCGGCTCGCCGGACTCGAGGAAGAAGTGGGTGCGCAGGCCGGGCAGTTGGCGCGCGGCGTGCTTGACGTCCTTGACGTGGGCCACGTGCGAGGCCATGCGCGCGGCGTGGCCGAAGACGACCTTGCGCGCGGGGTTGCGCTGCGCGACGGCGTTGAGCGCGGAGATCATGGGTGTGACGCCGACGCCGGCGGAGAGCAGCACGATGGGGTGGGCGGGCTCGATGGCGGGCGCGAAGTCGCCGAACGGCTGGCTGACCATCAGGACGTCGCCGGGGCGGGCATTGTCGTGCAGCCAGTTGGAGACCGCGCCGGCGGGCAGGCCGGCGTCGTCGCCGCGCTCGCGCTTGACGGAGATGCGCCAGGTGCGGCCGTTGGGCGCGTCGGAGAGGCTGTACTGGCGCTGCTGGAACACGCCGTGCGAGAGTTCCACCACCACGGAGATGTACTGGCCGGGCAGGAAGTCGGCGAGGGTGGTGCCGGGGACGGCTTCGAGCGTAAACGAGGTGATGTCGGCGCTCTGTTCCTCGCGCGCGACGATGCGCACCGGCTGGCGGTGGTCGGGGCCGGTGCCGGCGCGTTCGTAGAGGCGCGTCTCGGCGGCGATCAGCTCGGCGGCGAGCAGCCAGTAGGCTTCGTCCCAGGCGGCGACGAGCTCGGGCGTGGCGGCTTCGCCCAGCACTTCGCCGATGGCGCCGAGCAGGTGGCGGGCGACGACGGTGTAGTGGCCGGGCTTGATGCCGACCGAGGCGTGCTTGTGGACGATGCGGCTGACCACCGGGGCCAGCGCGCTGTTGTCGCCGTAGTTGGCGGCATAGGCGAACACGGCGGCGGCGAGCGATTGCTGCTGCGCGCCGTTGGCCTGGTTGCCCATGTTGAACAGGTTGGTCAGTTCGGGCCTGTCGGCGAACATATTGCGATAGAACGCGGTGGTGATGGCCAGGCCATGCTGGCGCAGCACGGGTACGCTCGCATCGATCAGGGGTCTCGATTTTTCAGACAGCACTGCAACCTCCAAAGATATACACTAAATACAACAAATGGGGCGAATGAATCCGCAACAGGGGCGGCGGCGGGCGATCTGCGCTTTGTCCGCGTCACCTCGGAACCCATTCTATTAAACATGCATTTGCTGTGCAACATAAATTTGCGGCATCGCAAAAGATGTATCGAAGGGCCATGTTAGACTGCGCGTGCCGCCGGCGCGGCGCCCGCGCGCCGCGCGCATGCCGGCTGCCCCGCATTCCGCACCACGATCCGCACGGCGGAGGACCACTTTGCATGAGACTGACCGACTACACCGACTACAGTCTGCGGACCCTGATCTACGTCGCGGTCCACCCGGGCGAACTCGTCACCATCCAGCGCATCGCCGATGCGTTCGACATTCCCAAGAACCACCTGATCAAGATCGTGCAGAAGCTCGGCCAGGCCGGCTACCTGCATACGGTGCGCGGGCGCGCGGGCGGGATCGAGCTGGGCCGGCCGGCGGCGGCGATCAACGTGGGGGAGGTGATCCGCACGATGGAGTCGGATTTCAGCCTGGTGGAGTGCTTCCAGGGCGACGACAATCATTGCGTCATCACGCGGGTGTGCGGCCTGCGCGGCGTGTTGTCGGCCGCGCTGCGGGCTTACTTCGACGTGCTGGACGCCTATAGCCTGCAGGACCTGGTGGCACGCCCGGCGGCATTGAGCCGCGCGCTGGCGCCGGATGGCGGCACGGTGGCCGGCATTCCGGTCAGGAGCGTGACACGCAAGGCGCGCGCGGCGCCCGGCGGCGGGACGGCGTAGGCGCGGCCCGGCGCTAGCCTTCGCGCCCGTCGGCGCGCGGACGCATCAGGAACGGCACGTACTTGAACAGGTACAGCGCGAACGCGGCCATCCACGCCACCGCCGCGGCGGCGATCCAGAACGGCTTGTACTGCGGCAGGACCAGCGGCCCGGCCACGCGCAGCACGGCCGCGGCGAAGACCGCCGCGTAGGCCGCCGTCTCCACCGCGCGCGCCTCGAGCAGGCGCCCGGTGTGGCCCAGCGCGGTGCGCGTGATCATGCCGATGATGGCGCAGCCGATCGCGCCGACGGTCAGCGCATGCAGGGCCGAGGAGCGGTCCGCGTGGCCGAGCGCGGCGGCGGCCAGCAGCGCCAGGCCGAGCGGCAGGCAGACATAGGCCAGGTGCAGGATGCCGATCAGCGGGCGGCGCAGCGTCCGCCGCGAGCCCCAGCCGCCCAGGCGCACGGCGTGCGCCAGCGCCGCCAGCAGCGCGAGCGCGGCGGTGATCATGCCTTGCGGCGCCAGCGCGCACGCCGCCATCGCGGCCAGCGTCAGCGGCACCACGGTGCGCTCGGCCAGCGGCGAGCGGCGGATGCGCACGCCGGGCACGCTGTTGGCCGTGAACATCGGGATGACGCGCCCGCCGATCACGGTGATGAACACCACCACCAGGCCGATGCCCGCCTCCGCGCTTTGCAGCGCCGCCGGCACCGCGCCGCGCGCCAGCGCCACGTGGAACGCCACGTTGAGCGCCCACAGCAGGAACAGCGCGCCGGCCAGGCCATAGTTGCGCTTGCTGCCGGCGCGCACCAGCACGCGCAGGAAGCTGGCCGCGCACAGCGGCAGGAAGGCCAGGTCCAGCGCCACCGCGAGCGGCGCCGGCCCGGTCCACATCAGCACGCGCGCGGCCAGCCAGAGCGCGGCCAGCCCGGCCAGCGCCGCGCCGCGCGGCGTCTGCAGCCCGGTCCAGTTCCTGCCCGCCGTGAAGAGGAAGCCGACCACCACCGCGGCGGCAAAGCCGAACACCATTTCATGCGCATGCCAGAGCATGCCGCCCATCGGCGGCTGCGCGGCGCCGGCCGGCCACCAGCCCAGGTAGATGGCGGCCCACGCGCCGACCGACAGCACGGCGAACGCCGCCGCGAGCAGGTAGAAGGGCCGGAATGCCAGCGCCAGCACGGGCAGCCCGCCGTGGCGGGCGGGCGCGGGGCGGGATGGCGGCGGGGTCTGGAGCAGCGGCTGCATGGATGCCGCGCGCGGTGTCGGGTCGGGGTGCATGGTGTCGATCGATGTGGTCATGGCGCGGCTTCCTTCCCGTTCGTTTTTTTCTGGCCGGCCGGCATCCTGCCGCATGGCAGCCTCCCGACGATTCTATAAAACAAGCATTTTTAATGCAACATAAAAGACGGCATGCGGACGTGTCTGACGGAAAAGGCCGGCGGGCCGCCTGGCGCATCCGCTCCTGCCGCAAGCCCGTCACTCCCGGGCCCGGCAAAGCTGCCGCGGGCGGCAGCGGTGGTCAGATGACCGCCGGAATGTGCGTGCGGAAAGCGCAAGCCGGCCGCACCCGGAAAGACGCGAGTGCCGGCGAGCGGGCATTCCCGTGCGCAGGGCACTCGCTTTTGGCGCGCTTGTGATCCTTCAGGCTTTGCCGGCGGCGGCGGGGGTGGCGCGGAACGTCACGCCCAGGCGGTTGAAGGCGTTCATCAGGCCGATGGCATACGTCAGGTCGACCAGTTCCTTGTCGCTGAATTCGGCCGCGGCGGCTTCGTAGTCGGCATCGGGAACGCCGGTGTCGGCCACGCGCGTCACGGTTTCCGCCCAGGCAAGCGCGGCGCGCTCGCGGGCGCTGAACAGATTTCCGGCCTCGCGCCACACGGGCACCAGCACGAGCTTGTCCACGGAAAGGCCCTGCGTGAGCAGGTCGCGGGAATGCATGTCGATGCAATAGGCGCAGCCGTTGATCTGCGAAACCCGCAGGTACACGAGATTGACCAGTTCCCGCGGAAGGCCGCATTTCTGGAGAGACATGTACACCCCGCCGAAGGCCTTGTAGCCCTCGGGGGAAACTTTTGCATAGTCGAGGCGATGGCTCATGACGCATCCTTCTGTGTGTTGATCCGGAGCCCTAATCATGGCGCATCTTGGCCTATCCCGGATGGTCCATGATTCGCCTTGCGACATGGGCCATGACGCCAGCCCGCGCGCCGCGTCAGATGAGCTTCAGGATGCGCCTGCCGAGATGTTCGGCGGTGGCCCGGGAGTCGATGTTCGTGAAGCCCAGCAGCAAGGCCGAGACGCCATCGCCCGCCGTCGTCCAGCGCGACAGCGCCTCGCCGTACAGGCCGTGCTCCCGCATGCTCGCCGCCAGCCGGCGATCCGAGCGCTGGCCCCGCAGGCGCAGGATCAGGTGCATGCCGCCCGGCTGCGCATCGATGCGCGCCTGCTTTCCCAGCACGCTTTCCAGGCCCGCCGTGGCGGCGTCCCGGCGCTCGGCATAGAGCTTGCGCATCCGCTGGATATGGCGCGCGAAATGGCCTTCCCTGATGAAGGCGGTGACGATCGCCTGCGTCAGCTGGGGGCTTCCGCCGGCGAAGACCTGGCTGATCCGCTCGAACCGCTCGACCTGCGTCGGCGGCACGACGAGATAGGCGAGCCGGATGCCGGGGAACAGCACCTTGCTGAACGTGCCCGCGTAGAGCACGCGCTCGTCACGGTCGAGGCTTTTCAGCGCGGGCAGGGGACGGCTGACGTAGCGGTATTCGCTGTCGTAGTCGTCTTCGACGATCCATGCGCGGTTTCGCGTGGCCCAGTCCAGTAGCGCCAGGCGCCGCGGCAAGGACAGAGATACGCCCAGCGGGCTCTGGTGCCCGGGCGTGACCACCGCCGCGCGTGCTCGCGGCGCCGCCTCGATGCCGGCGGCGACGACCAGGCCGTCGCGGTCCACCGGCACCGGCACGGTGGCGAGGTGCATGTGCTCCAGCAGTTCCCGCGTGGGCGGGTAGCCCGGGTCTTCGAGCCAGACGCGGTCTCCGGCCTTCCACAGCGCCTGGCAGATCAACTGCATGGTGTGCCGGTATCCCGAGGTCACGAACACCTGCGACGCGGCGCAGTGGATCCCGCGCGAGACCTGCAGGTACGCGGCGATCTCGGCGCGCAGGCCCGGCAGGCCGTATACGGACGGGTGCGCCATGTCCGACGGCTGCATGGCGCGCACGCATTGCGCGCCCAGGCGTGCCCAGATCTTGCGGGGAAACATGTCCAGCGCGGGCAAGCCCATCTGGAACGGCAGCACCGAGTCCGGGCGGAAACTGAGTTCGGGCGCGTCGGTCCCCGGCGGCGGCATGGCGCCGCCGGCGGGCGGAAGCTTGAGGCCCGGCGTCACGATGGTCCCCGCCTGGCCGCGAGCCTGGATGTACCCCTCGGCGGCCAGCAGGGAATAAGCCGTTTCTATCGTGCCCCGCGCCAGTCCCAGTTCTTGCGTCAGCGCGCGCACCGAGGGTATCCGGTCGCCCGGCTTCAGCAATCCGCTGGTGATGGCGCCGCGAAAGCGCTCGTAGATCTGCCGGTAGAAAGGGGCGGCTGCCGCCGGATCCAGCGGCGCGAAATTGCCGTGCTTCGCGGTGGGGGTCATGGGCTGGCCTCGTCGATTGTCTCTTCGATGTCGTGAAAACCGTCGCCGGACCGGCACGGCGCATGTCCGCGCATATTGGCTCGCCGGCGCCCGCGCGCCCGCCGCGCTCAGGCCGAGAACTTGTCCAGCAGCCGCAGCAGTTCCTCGAACTCCGCCTTGCTGAAATCCTTCAGGCGCGCGTTCAGCACCTCGGGGGCGATCTCGGGAATCCGCTCGGCCACGACGCGGCCCTTGTCGGTGAGTTCGAGGTTGACCACGCGGCGGTCCTCGATGCTGCGCGAGCGGGCCAGCAGGCCCTTTTGCTCCAGCTTGTCCAGCATGCGCGTCATCAGGCCGGTATCGATGACCAGCAGCTTGCTCAGCTCGAACGGCGTGGTGGCGGTGCCGCGCGACAACGACAGCAGGATGCCCATCTGCTGGGCGGTGATGTCGAGCTCCTTGAGCGCGGCATCCATTTCCATCAGCACGAGGTTGCGCGCCTTGTTGAGGTAGAAGCCGACGCTCTTCGTGAGGTTGAAGGTGTCCCTGGTGTAGTGCTTCATCCGGTTCCTCGCGTTGGCATGCAGATGTCCCGATCTTATTTGATTTGTCAGATAGCCTCAAGGTCAGAATCTACGGCCGGCCTTGCGAACGGTCGCCGCAAGGCCTGTTCCGCCGGCTATTCCACCAGTTATTCCGCCAGTCCGCGGCTGGCGAAATAGTGCGCGGGCGAGTCCCCGAACGCGCGGCGGAACATGGCGATGAAATTGCTCGGCGTGGCGTAGCCCAGCGCTTCGGCCACCTGCGCCACCGCCTCGCCGCGCGCCAGCCGCTCGAGCGCGTGGGTCAGGCGCGCCTGCTGGCGCCAGTGGGCGAAGCTCAGCCCGGTCTCGCCCTGGAACAGGCGCGACAGCGTGCGCGGCGACACGCCCGCCCACGCGGCCCATTCGGCCAGTCCGCGGTGATCGCCGGGCTGCGCCAGGATGGCGTCGCTGATGCGGCGCGCGCGCCGGTCCACGGGCAGCGGCAGGTGCAGCGGCTCGCGCGGCGCCTGCTCGATCTCGTCGAGCAGGACCGCGACGATGCGCTGCTGCGCGTCGTCGAGCGCGAACGGCGCTGGCCAGGAGGCGGCGCGGCCGACCAGCGCGCGCATGACGTCGCTGATGCCGAACACGCAGGGCAGGGGCGGCAGGTCGCGCGCCGCCGACGGCGCGACCCACACGTTCCAGCCGCTCAGCACCCCGCTGATGCTGATGCGGTGCATCTCGCCGGGCGGCATCCAGCCGGCGCGCTGCGCGGGCAGCAGCCAGGAGCCGTGGCGCGTGCGCACGTGCACCAGCCCGTTGTCGATGCAGAACAACTGGCCGCGCAGGTGCCGGTGCCAGCCCAGCTCGCGCGTGCCCAGGCGGAATGCGTTGCTGTCCCGGTCGCTGCCCCGCATGGCGATCAGGGCCGGGCCGCCGGGCTGCTCGTAGCGGTCGGCAAAGGTATCCAGCAGGTCGCGGGTGGCGGCGTCCACCGCGGCTTCGTCGTCCGCGGGGTCAGGCGGGCGGATTGGCATGGCTCGATTGCATTGTTTTTAGTCCAGGTAACGTTATCGAGTCTACGCGCTTCGCCGCGATACTGCTTCCCCAGGCGCATCCCGATGCATTGATCCCGCGCCGCAGGAGAACAGACATGCAAGACCAGGTTTCCGCTTTCCGCGAATCCGCGAATTTCTTCATCCACGACGTTTCCGCCTTCCCGCTGGTGCTCGGCCGGCCCGAGACGCTGGTGCCCGGCTACGCCGGCCAGTGGTGCGAGGAGATGACCACGCTGGTGCGGCAGGCGCATCCGTTCGTCATCGTCATGGGCCCGCAGGCGGACGCGGAGCGGCACGAGGACCGGCGCCTGCGCGCCTTGTGGCTGAAGCACAACCGGGAGCCGCTGGTGCGGCGCTGCCGACTGCTGGTCTACGTCGAGCCGGATGCGGCCAAGCGCGCCGGGCTGTCCGCGCTGGCGGCACTGGCGGTCAAGGCGTTCGGCGTGCCGGTGGCGCTGACCGCCGGCATGGACGAGGCGCTGGCGCGCGGCGAGCAGGTCCTGCGGGCCGAGGCGGCGCAGATGGCGCGAGAAGGGGCGCGAGAAGGGGCGAGGGACAGCATCGCGCAGTGACCGCGCCGGCGCCACGCTGTTGCCGCCGCGCCGGCAGAGCGCGGACACGGCAACGCGCCGCCGGCGCAGGGCGGCAGCGGAGAAGCAGCGGGGAAGCAGGGCGGAAGCGGAAAAGAGGAAGCCCGGCCGCCGGGGAAAACCGCCGGCGGCCGGGCGGCCGCCGTCATGCGCTTAAGGCTTACGGCTTACTGCGACTTGGCGCCGTCCGTATAGGGGTCGCGCGTACCCGACTTGGCGCCGTCGGTGTAGGGGTCGCGCGTGCCGGACTTGGCACCGTCGGTGTAGGGATCGGCCTTGGTCTGGGTCGCGTTCAGGTCCGTGCGGGTCGACTTCTTGGCGCCGTCCGTATAGGGATCGAACTTGCCCGACTTGGCGCCATCGGTATAGGGATCGCGCGCGCCGGACTTGGCGCCGTCGGTATAGGGGTCGGGCTTCTTTTGCTGGCCATAGCTTGCGCCCGAGGCCACGGCAGCGGCGGCGACAAGTAAGGTCAGGGTGAGAACTTTGCGCATCGTTTGCTCCGGTAGTAGTGACAAGGCGCTTGCGGAATTTCCCCCGGCGGCAGGCCGTGGGACGCCCGGGCGTATGCTGCGTTTCGCACAGATAAATCCTAGGAGTGAAATCGGGGAGTCCGTAGGAAAACCTTGTAAGTGCTTGTTGCGGCAGCGCGGTCCATGACGGCAACGCGACTCCTGGCGCATTTGCCGGCAGGCGATATGGCGAAAGCCGCATGTTTCGCGATAACCGTGGGCCAATGCGTGCGCTTTGCGGCACAACGGAGGACGAGCAGGAAATTCTTAGGAAAATTCCTTGACTATCTATCTACCAGTAGATAATATTCGGGTCATGGAAGCCGCTGCTCCGCCCCAGCCAGAACGCTGAAGCAGGAAAGAGGATCCAGCGCAGTACCCGGGGACTCCCCGTTTTTTTGCCCAAGCCATCTATCTACTAGTAGATAACAGCAAGAAAAACGCCGGACTCCAGCGCGCCTTACCGATTCGATTCCGCCCCAGCGCGGATCCTCAATGTGAAATGGAGAAGATCATGAACGCCAAGCTCATCGCCAAGACCGTCATCACCGCCGCCACCCTCGCCGCCGCCTTCGTGGCCGGCCAGGCACAAGCCTCGGGCCCCAAGGACAGCAGCTTCGCCGGCGACAAGTACGGCTACGTGTTCCGCACCGATGCCCGCGACGCCTACACCGACGGCGCGCGCATCAGCAACCGCGATGGCTACACCGACGGCGCCCGCACCGGCAACCGTGATGCGTACACCGATGGCGCCCGCACCGGCAAGGCCGACCCGTTCACCGACGGCGCGCTGGTCGCGGGTCTTGACCGCAGCGGCGTGTCGGCGACGCCGGCGCGCATCAGCAACCGCGATGGCTACACCGACGGCGCCCGCACCGGCAACCGTGATGCGTACACCGATGGCGCGCGCACCGGCAAGTTCGACCCGTACACCGATGGCGCGCTGGTCGCCGGCCTGGACCGCAGCGGCGTGTCGGCAACCCCGGCGCGCAGCGGCAACCGCGACGCCTTCACCGACGGCGCCCGCACCGGCAAGTTCGACGTCTTCACCGAAGGCGCCAATGCCTGAGCGCGGCAGCGCGGCATGCAGTACCGGGTGGCCGGCAAGTGCCGGCCACCGCGCCTGACCCGCGACGCGGCAGGCAGATAACACCGAACTGGAGTCGATGATGAATCTACGGGACAGCTTCCTGATCCTGGCCGGCTGGGTAGCGCTTTGCCTGGTCAGCGGCTCATTGATCACGGTGGTCGCGCAAGTGCTGCCCTCGTGAGCGGCGCAGCCTGACTTTTTGCGACCGCACGTGGAATTGCCTTGAGTATCTACCGGCAGATAGATAAGATCACGCCATGAAAACGAAATCCGTCCGCGAACAACTGCTCGAACACACGCTCGTGCTGATCCGCCGCCGCGGTTTCAACGGCTTCAGCTATCGTGACCTTGCCGAGCTGGTCGGGGTGAAGACCTCGAGCATCCATTATTACTTTCCGTCCAAGGACGATCTGGTACTGGAAGCGGTCAAGGAATACAGCGCGCGCATCACCGAGCGGATCCGCAATATCGACGCCAGCCTGCCGCCGCACGTGCAGGCGGAGGCCTACCTGAGCTTTCTGCGCACCGCGGCCTGCGGCGACCAGATCTGCCTGGCCGGCATGCTCTCGACCGAGACCCTGTGCCTGCCCGAGACCGTGCATGCCGAGCTCAAGGCGTTCTACCGCATGAACGAAGACTGGCTCACGGGGCTGATCGAGCGTGCCCAGAAGGAGTACGGCAAGGTCTACCCGGTGTCGCCGAAGGCGCTGGGGCAGGTGATCTACGGCGCGCTGCAGAACGGGCTGGTGGTGGCGCGGCTGTTCTGCGCGCCGGAGCGGCTGGAAGCCGCGGCCGAGCTGCTGATGGCTTCGCTTACCAAATAAGGCAGGCCGGCGCCGGCACGGCACGCGGACAGTCTCTTCTCATCGTGAAAGGCCCCCGAAACCGGGGGCCTTTGCTCATGGGCGCGCCACCATGCGCCACACCCCGCCATCGTCCACCACGGCGCCGTCCACGGCGAGCTTGTGCAGGTGCGCCAGCAGCGAGCGCTGCGCCACCGGCAGCATGCGTTCCGGCACGTCGTCGTACACGCGCAGCAGCAGCACTTCGATCACGCTGTCGCCAAGCTCGCGCAGCGCGTTGAGCACCTTGGCCTCGCGCTGCAGGCGGTGGCGGATCAGCGTGCGGATCGCATCGGCCGGCCTGGCCATCAGGAAGCCGTGGCCCGGCGCCAGCCATTCCAGGTCTTCGTGCTGGAGCGCCGCCAGCGATGCCAGGTAGGCGTGCATGTCGCCGTCGGGCGGGTTGATGACGACCGTGGAGCCCTGCATCACATGGTCGCCGGTAAACAGCGTCTTTTCTTCTTCGAGCAGGAAACACAGGTGGTTGGAGGCATGCCCCGGCGTGTGCACCACGCGCAGGGTGCAGCCGTTGCCCAGCGCCAGCCGTTCGCCGTGCTCGAGAATGCGGTCCGGCTGGAAGGTCTGGTCCTGGCGCGGCGTGGCCGGCGCCGGGCGGCCCAGCACCGGCGCGCCGGTGGCGGCCTTGAGCCGGGGCGTGGCCGGCGAGTGGTCGAGATGGGTGTGGGTGGCCAGGATCCAGCGCACCGGGCCGGGCGCCGCGGCCAGCACGGCGGCAAGATGGGCGTCGTCGTCGGGGCCGGGATCGATCACGGCCCACTGGTTTTCGTCGGGGTCGCCGACGAAATACGTGTTGGTGCCCGGCCCGGTCATCACGTTGCCGTTGCCGGCGGTCACGCGCCACACGCGCGCCGACAGGCGCACGGCCTGCCCGGTGGCGAGCTCGTAGCGGGCGTGGCCTTCGCCGTGCGGGTCGATCCGCTCGATCTCGGCATAGGCCGGCTCGCTCGGCAGCACCGGCCGCAGGCCGCCGCCGCCCTGGGCCAGGCGCGGCATGATGCGCGCGATGCCGCGCAACTGCGCGGCGTGGTCGAAACAGGCCTGCGCGCTCTCGAAGCGGGCGATCGAGGCGAGCGTGCGGCGCGTCACCGGCACCATCTTGTAGCCGCTGGCGGCATCGAGCGCGTCGGCCGGGCGCACCCAGACATGGGCCATCGCCTCTTCGCCATCGTGCACGGCGGTCTGCCCGGCCGGCGCGAGGGCCACGAAGAAGCGCGTGTCGAAGCGCTTGGGCAGGCCCGGCGGCGTGAGCCAGTGGCTGTGGTAGGCCAGGCGGTCCACCGCCAGCCGCACGCCCAGGCGCTCGCAGATCTGCGCCATGCCCGGGCCGCCGCCGCGCGCGGGCTGGCGCAGCCAGCCATGCTGCCGCGCATCGCGCGCCTGCAGCGCGTCGAGCGGGGCGAGCGCGCCGTCGGCGCCGGCCGCGAACAGCAGGCCGGCTTCCTCGAAGCATTCGCGCACCGCCGCCAGGTAGTAGTCGAGGCCGCCGTCGGGCACGCCCAGGCGCTGGCTCGCCGCGCTGTCGTCGAGCCCCGCGCACCATGCGTGCAGCGCCTTGTCCTGCGGGTCCAGCGTGCCGCCCGGAAAGACGAAGGCGCCGCTGCTGCGGTCGTCGTTGCGCTCGGCGCGGCGCACCATCAGGACTTCCATGCCAGCGGCGCCGTCGCGCACGACCAGGATGCTGGCGGCGTGGCGCAGGGAAGACGCGCGCGCGGGCTGGGACTGGGACTGCGATTGGGGCTGGGAGGCGGAATGCGTGCTGCCGCTCTTTTGTGGCTCGCTCATGGCTGGCGGTGTCTCGTTGTGCTGGCGGGTGGCGGGGGACGTGAAGGCCCCGGGGAAGGCCCATAGTGTAGCGGCATCGCCCGGTTATGCCAGCGGGCGGCAGCGAGGCGCGAAGCGCGCGGCGGGGGAGTGCTGCCGCCGCCTCCGGACGGGGGCGGCAGCGGCACTTGCCGCGGTCTGGCGGGATCGATGAGACCCTGCCTGCGGCCTTGCCTGCAGCCTTACTTGTTGTTGCTGCTGCTGTTGTTCATCGCGGCGAACTGCTGCGTGAGGTAGGTGCTGGTCGAGTTCAGCTTGGACACGATCAGATCGAGCTGCTGGAACTGCGTGCGGTAGCGGGCCATGGTGGCGTCGATGGCGGCCTGGGCCTTCGTGTACGTCTTCTCCAGGTTCTTCATGTTGGCCTGCACGCCCTCGGAGGCCGTGGTCAGCGTGCCCTTGGGGTCGTTGAACGACTTGGCCAGCGCCGACAGCTGGTTGCCGTAGCCGGACTTGCCGTCCGTGCCGCTGAACAGCTGCGCCACGCCGGTGCGGTTGGCGGTCAGGGCCTTGTTCAGCTTGACCGTGTCCAGCGCCATGCTGCCGTCGGACTTGAACGTGATGCCGACCTGCGTGAGGTTGACCAGGCTGTTGTCGCCGGCGGCGTCCTGCGGCTTGTTGAACACCGAGGCGAGCTGGTTCTGGATCGAGCGCAGCGCACCGTCGCCGAGCAGGATGCCCGCGCTCTTGGTGTTCTTGTCGAAGCTCGCCAGCTTGGCCGCGGTGCTTTGCAGGGTGTTGTAGGCGGTGACGAAACTCTGCACGGCCGAGGCCATCGACCCGGTGTCGGTGGAGGCGATGACGGTACTGTCGCCGGTCTTGAGCAGGTTCAGCGTGAGGCCCGGCACCGCTTCCTGCACGGTGTTGGACGCGCTCGTGATGGCCAGCCCGTTGACGGTCAGCTTGGCGTCGACCGCCTTGATGTTCTCCGTCATCGACTTGGTGCCGGCCGGGTCGTAGGTCATCAGGTCGGCGATCATGCTGGGGTCACCCACGCCGTTGCTCGCGACCGAGACGCGCATGCTGGACTTGGCGCCGGTGGTGTTGGAGGTCAGCACGATGTGGTAGGGCGTGCTGCCGCCGTCATTGACGATGCTCGCGGTAACGCCCGAGTTCGATGCGTTGACCGCGTCGCGGATGCCTTCGAGCGTGTTGTTGGTGCCGTTGATGTTGATCTCGGCCGCCTTGGCGCTGCCGGGCGTGAAAACGCCGGCTTCGGTGATGCCGAATTCGATCTTGATCTTGGCGCTGCCCAGCGGCATGCCCTTGCTGTCGACCACGCCCTTGGACACCAGCGTCTGCGAGGTGGCCAGCTGCGATACGTTGACCGCGTAGTTGCCGGCCGTGGCGGTCTTGTCGCCCGACACGGTCAGCACGTCCTTGTTGCTCGACGACGTGGTCGTGCTGCTGTACAGGCTTGCCTTGCCGAGCGCGGCGGCGGCGGCCTGGAACGAGGACAGCGCGCCTTGCAGCAGCCCGTAGGCGGACAGCTTGTTGGTGTGGACGGTTTGCTGGTTGACGAGCGGATCGAGCTTCTTCTTTTCCGCTTCTTCCAGATTGGTTAGCAGAGTGCCCAGATCAAGTTTCGATCCGACACCTATCGAGGAAATTGCCATATTTCAGCCTCTGATAATGCGTTGGAGGGAAAATCAGCCGCACCGCCCTGGCGGTCCGGATATTCAGGAAGCCCCGGCGCGCGCAGATGGAATGGCTGGCACGCGGGGGGGTTCCCGGGCGAACAGATGATGACGCCCCGCAAGGCAGGCGCCGTATTGCGACGGGTGCCGGCGCCAGGCAGGTGATCCGGTGCCGGCCGCTGGCGGTCGCTCGCCCTTGATGCGGTCGGGTCGAGGATGACGCAGGCGCGCATCGATCCTGTCCGCGACCTGCCGGAAGAGCGCTCGACACGGTGGCGGTTGACCGGGGGAAAGCCGCTGCCGTGTGCTTAACTCTTCACGCTCAAGATCGTAAAGGCACGCGGCCCGGGCCAATCGCCGGAACAAGGGCGGAAAAACCGGCTTGCTCGCGCTCAAAAAAGGGCGCCGGCGGCCGGCCCCCGGGGAAAACCGGGCAGAAAATGTCTGCTTTGTCCTCTAACATGCAGTCAAAAGCGCATGCCGGCTCCAGTCGGACCATCCAGGGAGAAGACAAATGAACCGCAAAGGCCTGCTCGACGCAGCCGAAGTGCTGGAAGCCCTCGCGGCCGGGGCGCAGCCGGACGGCAAGCGGCTGGCCGCGGGCGCCAGCGCGCTGGGCGCCATCCATGCGGACCACCCGTCGTGGCGCGACATGACCGACGCGGCCTTTGCGCTGGAAGCGCTGGCGGCCGGCAGCGCACTGGGGCTGGACCAGAAAGGGCGCGCCCGCGCCGCGCGGCTGGCGGAAGTGGTGCGCAGCCTGGTCGATCCGCTCTAGGCACTACAAACGCCACAAGCACCATAATCACCACAAATGCCGCAATCACCATAGACGCGACAGGGCGGCGATCCGGCGGACCGCCGCCGGCAAGGCAGGCCGCGCGTCAGAACGCGACCATCGCGAAGTCTTCCTTGCCCACGTCGCACAGCGGGCAGCGCCAGTCGTCGGGGATGTCTTCCCAGCGCGTGCCGGGCGGGATGCCTTCCTCGGGCAGGCCGGCCGCCTCGTCGTAGACCCAGCCGCAGATGATGCAAACCCATTGCCGGAACTCGTCAGCGGGCGCGGCGGGCGGCGGCGCTTCGCTGGCGCCGGACGGCGTGGATGGTGGCGCGGATGGCGGCGTGGTTGCCGCGCCGGGCTCGTCGAGACTGAATATCGCGGGCGCGTCCGTGCCTTGCCCGTGGTGGGCGAGCTTGTCCTGCAGCACGGCCAGCAGTTGCCGCGCTTCCTCCGTGGTCAGGTCGATCCAGTACGGATCGCCGGCGCCGTCGTTGAGGCGCGCGGGGGAAAACTGCAGTTCGATTGCGGTGCCTTTCTTGTACATGCCTGTGGAATGAATGCTGGAATCCGCGCGGCGCCGCCGGGCGGCGCGCGCGTGGATAGGGGTGTCGGGGCGATGCGGCCGGAAGCCGGCGGCGATATTGTCGTTCAGTTCCGCCCGGCTCGCAGCGAGCCGAACACATACGACTCCATCGACAGCATGCCGTAGACGATGCCGCCGTCGATGACCTGGACCGGATCGCCGGCCGTGGCCGCGCCGAGGGCCACCAGCAGCGGCAGGAAGTGCTCTTCGGTCGGATGGGCGCGGGCGGCGTCCGGCGCCTGGCGGCGGTAGTCGAGCAGCGGCGTCATGTCGCCGTCCTGCATGGCCTTGCGCACGGCTTCGCGCACCCAGCCGGTGAACCTGGCCACGTAGGGCGCATCGCCGCCATCGCCGCGGAATTCGTGGAGGTTGTGCGTCAGGCTGCCCGAACCCACGATCAGCACGCCTTGCGCGCGCAGCGGCGCCAGCGCGCGGCCGAGCGCGAGCGCGCCGGCGGGGTCCAGCGGCTGCGGCAGCGACACCTGGAATGCCGGCACGCGGGCGTCCGGGTACAGGTGCAGCAGCGGCACCCACGCGCCGTGGTCCAGGCCGCGCTGCGCGTCGGCCCGCGCCGCAAAGCCGGCTTCGGCCAGCAGCGCCGCGGCGCGCCGGGCCAGTTCGGGATGGCCCGGGGCCGGGTATTGCAGCGCGTACAGGGCGGGCGGGAAGCCGCCGAAATCATGGATGGTCTCGGGATATTCAGCGGTGCCCACGCCGGCGCCGCCGCGCGTCATCCAGTGGGGCGACACCACCAGCACCGCCGCCGGCGGCGGCAGCGCGCGGCCGAGCGCGGTGAGTTGCGGGCCGGCCAGGCCGGGTTCGACGGCAAAGGTGGGCGCGCCGTGCGATATGAACAGAACGGGGAGGGGGGCTGACACGAGGTTTCTCCGGTACGCCGGCGCCGCTGTGCTTTGCGCATCTGGCGGCGGGGTCGACGGCGGAGTTTATTGCCTGCGGACGAGGCGATAAACCCGGATTGGCGCGACATATAGTCTCGCCAGCCGGGACAATCGAGGGAAATGGAGAGGGTGCGGGAAGGTCAGGACGGAGTGGCCGAGCCACCGCCCGCGGCCGTGCCGGCAGCGGGCTGCGCAGCCGGCATTTCCGCCGCCGCGGGCGTTTGAGGCGTTTCCACCATTTCAGCCGCTTCCGTCGCTTCCGTCGCTTCCGTCGCTTCCGTCGCTTCCACGGTTTCCGCCGGCTCCGGCGAAACCGGCGCCTCCACGATTTTCGGCTGCGGCCCGGCCGCCACCACCTCGTGCACGAAACGCAGCTTCTCCACCACCTTGGGCGACAGCGCGAACGGATAGCCGTCCGCGAGGCCCAGGCTGCGGTTCAGGCTGTTGAGTACATAGGTCAGCGGATACCAGCGGTGCATCAGGCTGTCGAAGCTCGACACTTCCACCGGCGTCTGGTCGGTCAGCACGGGCTCGCCCGCGGTGCTCGGCTTGAGCGCCAGCCCGCACGCGGCGGCGGTGTCCACGGTATCGACGATGTGCAGGTAGTGCGCCCAGGTCTCGGCCCAGTCTTCCCACGGATGCATGGTCGCGTAGGCGCTCACGTAGGCCTGCTCCCAGCCCTGCGCCGCGCCCTGTTCGTAGTGCGCCGCCAGCGCCTCGGCGTAGTCGGCCCGCTCGTCGCCGAACAGCGCGCGGAACGGTTCGATCCAGCGCGTGCCGGCCACCAGCTGGTCGAAATAATAATGGCCGAGCTCATGCCGGAAATGGCCCAGCAGCGTGCGGTAGGGCTCGCTCATCTCCGAGCGCGTCTTTTCCCGGTGCGCATCGTCGGCCTCGGCGATGTTCATGGTGATCAGGCCGTTGTCGTGGCCGGTCATCACGCGCTCCTCGCCGACGTCCTCGAGGAAATCGAACTGCAGGCCGCCCTCGGCGTCCACCTCGCGCGAGACCACCGGCAAGTCCAGCGCCGCCAGCGTGTAGAGCGCCCGCCGCTTGGCGGTCTCCAGCCGCCACCAGTAGAGGCGGTTGTTCGGCGTGGCCAGGAACGGCGTGGTGCGGGTCAGCTCGCAGGACGCGCACAGCGTGTCGCCGGCGTCCGCCGGGATCATCCAGTTGCAGACGTCCTGCACCGCGTAGTTGTGGCATTGCCGGTGGAGCGCGCCGGCGGCCTCGTCGTTCAGGCAGCGCCATACGCCGTCGCCGGCGGGCTCGAAGGCGCAGATCTGCGAGAGTTCGGGAACATAGCCGAGCAGGGCGCTGCAGCGCTCGCACGAGACGTTCTCGAAGAACACGAGGTTGCCGCATTTTCCGCAGTGGAATGTCTTCATGGCTCGCCTGTGGTTTTGCGCGCGCCCGTCCGCGCCGCCCGTGCCATTTTCACATCTGCAGCGCGGATTTACACCGCCGGTAACAACTGCACGCACGGCGGCGGGCGGCGCCCACGCCGCGCGGCGGCGGGCGCGCTACTGCTGTGGGCAGTGGCGCGCGCCCTGGCCGAGCCGGTCCGCCGGCTGGCCGTTCTGCGGGTCGCGCTCGCCCGGCTGGCTGGTCTTGCGGCCTTCGCCGGGCTGCTCGGCATAACCGCGTTGGCTCGGGCTGGGCCGCCCGCTTGTCTCCGTCCGCCTGCGCAGATCGTTCATGGCGCGTCTCTCCATGCTTGAAAGGGGTCTACCGTGGCTCGCCCGGCAACGGTGCATGCGGCACCGGGCTGCATCAAAGCTGGCAAGTTCCGTGCCGGCGGATGGCCGCCTTGCCAGCGCGGTTCCGGCTCCGCCCTTGCAGCCAATGCAGATACCAGGGAATGCCCCGGTCCGCGCTACACCGCAAAACGAAAATGACCGCTATGCAGCACGATGTTGTGGGCCGCCGTCATCTCGAACAATTGCCGGGCCACGCTTTCGATGTCGTCGCGGTGGCCTTCGAAGGCCTGTATCAGGTCGCCCTCGCGGTGCGAGCGCGCGCCGAAGTGGTCTTCGAGCGCCTCGGCGGTGATCGCGTAGCGGGCCGGCGCGCCGTCCACGCAGGCGGGACAGGCGAGGCAGAGTTCGGCCGAGCAGTAGGAAGGGGTGGCCTTGGGAAAGCGGACCTGCTTGACGGACATGGGTGATCCCCGGAGCAAGAAAGCGAAGAAAACGGCAAGGACGGCGGCAACGACGCGGCGCTCTGCCGCGCCGGCCTGCTGCCAGTCTAGGCAGGGCCACGGTGGCCGCAAGGCGAATCGCGCGGTTGGCTGACGGGCATCAAGGAAGGGGAGTTTCCGGGCCGCGCCGCCATCGCACGCTGCCCGGCGGATACCTTTGACTTGCACCGGCCCCGGTATAAGCTTGCCCTGTCGATATGCCGCCCGCCGCACGCGCGGCATGCGCGTGCCGGCTGTCGTTCCCGCCTCATCGCGCTTGTGATCGTGCGTGATCATGCTTGTGATCGCGTTCGTGCCCGCGCCGGAGCAGAAATGACCAACGAGGCATTGCCGGGACTGATTGGCGGCATCTACGACGCGGCCGCGGCGCAAGACCGCTGGCCCGCCGCCGACCGCCAGCGCGCGCTGGCGGGGCTCGCCGCGCTCGAATCGATGCCGCTGGCCGTGGTGGTGGTGGACGACGCCATGCGCGTGGTGTTCGCCAACGAAGCGGCCGGCGCGCTGGCGCGGCGGCCACAGGCCAGCCTGCGCATGGCGGCGGGCGGCCCCGCTGCCGGCGGGCAGCCGGTGCGGCTGGTCCTGCGCGACGCGCGCGAGGACGCCCGCCTGGCCGCGCTGGTGGCCACCGCCGCGCACGGCGGAGCGGGCGGACGGCTGCGCCTGGGAGTCCGGGGCGAGGCCACCGCGCCGGTCGAACTGCTGGTGACACCGGTGCCGTGGCGGCTCTTGCCCGGGGCTGCGGATGAAGAGAGTGGCGCGGTGGCAGGCATGGCCGTGGTCATGCTGCGCGACCTCGCGGATACCGTCGCGCGCCGCCAGAGCGCGCTGACCGAATTGTTCGGGCTGACCCGGGTCGAGGCCGCCGTGGCCGCGGCGCTGGCGGGCGGGGCCACGGCCGCGCAGGTGGCGCGCAACCGCAACGTCTCGCCCGACACCGTGCGCACGCAGATCCGCAGCATCCTGCGCAAGATGGGCGCGAGCAACCTGCGGCAGTTCGAGTCGATCGCCGGGATGCTGATCTAGCGCGGGGTGGAAAAATCCGTCAGCGCGGAAAGCGCAGCAGTCCTTCCCCTTCCGCCGGCACCGGCACGCCGAGCTCCTTCATCTTGTTCAGCAACTGCATGACCGGCAGGATCGGGTTGGCTTCCGCCGACATCGGCGCGCCTTCCATCTCGGGCGCGGCGCGCAGCTTCGCCATCAGGTCGGGAACCCGGATGCCGCCGGGGTGCTCGCGCAGGATGCGCGTGATCGCGGCATCGAAGGCGAGGGCGCTGCCTACCAGGCGCTCGAGGTAGGCCGTGGCCTGCTCGCGCGGGTAGAACTCGAACGAATGCCCGTCCGTGAGCGAGCGGATCGCGCCTTCCCTGAGCGCCTGCGCGGTGCGCTCGAGCGTGAGCAGGTTGGTTTCCGGGCTGCCGCCGCCGAACGCCTGGTAATAGCTGGTGGTCTCGTCGGCAAGATGGAGATGGCCGATGGCCGGCAGCAGCACGGCCACGTGGCCGACCGTGTGGCCCTGGGTCTTCAGCGCCACGACCTCGCCGCCGAACAGCCGCCAGCCGTTCCACAACGTGCTGCCGATGCGGATTTCCTCGGACGGCAGCGATTCCAGCAGCGTCAGCGAGCGGGTTTCGACGTCGAGCGTGCCGAACTGCCCGATGGCGCTCTCCGCCAGCACCCGGCCCGCCGGCATGCCCGGCACGAACGGCCGGGCCTCGTCGAACATCGGCACGAAGGTGTTGATCTGGTCGCGCATCATCGCCAGGTCGCGCACGGACATATAGGCTTCGGCGGGCACGCCCAGCGTGTCGATCCAGCCGTTGTTGCCGGTGTGGTCGCAATGCCCGTGCGTGGAGATCAGCGTGACCCGGTCATAGGGCTGGAGCCGGCGGGCGGCTTCGTCCAGATAGGCGCGAAAGCCCGCGGTCGCGCCCACGTCGATCACCACCAGCCGCGTGCCGGACTTGTACATGACCGTGTTGGCGACGGAAGAGACGCCGGCTTCGAGGTTGCGCATGCGCCCGACGATCAGCAGCGCGCCGGGCGCGATCTCCACCAGTTCTCCGTAGGAGCGCGAGCCGCCGGTGGCGGCCGGGTTGATGACGTTGCACATTGTCGTATCGGGGAGAAGGCACTTGCGGTTCGGTACGCCCTGGGCGGGACCCGCCGCCCGCCAGCAGCCCGTCGCGGGCGGCCGGCGTGGGGGATGCGGCTGTTCCATTATTGCCGTGGGCGGCCCGGCGCGGCATCGCCAGAACTGGTGATGGCCGGACATCGAGAGGCGGAAGAGGGCGCCCGCCCGCCGTCAGGACGCCGCGCCCGGCCCGCCGCCGGCGAACGCGGCGGCCAGCGCCTGCAGGCCGTCGCGGTAGATGCCCTCGAACAGGCGCTCGGCCTCGGCGTCGCCGACGCCGGCCGGCGTGAACTCGCCGGACCAGTCGACGCGCGCGCCTTGCCCGTCACCGGCCGGCCGCACCTGCAGCGTGGAGCGGTAGCCCGTCACCGGGAACGGCGCTTCGAGGATCGCGTAGCTGTAGCTGCGGTTCGCCTCGTCGAATGCCAGCAGGCGCTCGACGATGACGTCGCCGCCGGGGGTGGCGAGGCGGCGCACGCGGCCGCCTTCGGATAGCTCGCTGCTCGGGATGTAGGGCAGCCAGTCGGGCAGCGCGTTGAAGCCGCCGATCAGTTGCCAGACCCGCTCGGGCGAAGCCGGGATCGTGATGGTTGCGGAAGCGCTTGCCATGTCGGGCTCCCGGGGCTCAGGCGTGATCGCCGGGCAGCGGCGCGTCGGCGGCCACCAGCTTCTGCTCGCGCATCTCGCGCCAGAACTCCGCCGGGATGGTCTCCGCCAGCGCCGCCATGTCCTCGGCGATGCGCTCGGGTCGGCTCGCGCCGGGGATCACCGCCGCGACGGCGGGGTTGGCCAGCGAGAACTGCAGCGCGGCGGCCTTGATGCCGACGCCGTGGCGCCGCGCGACCGCCTTGATGCGCTCGACCCTGGCGACGATTTCCGCGGGCGCCGTCTGATACTCGAAATGCGCGCCGCCGGCCAGGATGCCCGAACTGTACGGGCCGCCGACCACGATCTCGGCCCGGCGCGCGGCCGCCGCCGGCATCAGGCGCTGCAGCGCGCGCGCATGATCCAGCAGCGTGTAGCGGCCGGCCAGCAGGAAGCCGTCGGGCTGCGCCTCGGCCAGGTCCAGCGTCAGCTCGATCGGCTCGACGCGGTTCACGCCCAAGCCCCAGGCCTTGATCACGCCTTCCTCGCGCAGGCGGGTCAGCACGCGGAACGCGCCGGTGCGCGCGCTCTCGAATCTGGCGAGCCATTCGTCGCCGTAGAAATCCTGGGCGATGTCGTGCACCCAGACGATGTCGAGGCGGTCCGTGCCCAGGCGCCGGAGGCTGTCCTCGATCGAGCGCAGCGTGGCGTCGGCCGAATAATCGTTGACCATCTTGTTGGGCCGGCCAGTGGCGAACAGGCCGCCTTTTTCGCCGAGATCGCGGGCGCTGGCGTCTTCCACCTCGTCCAGGATCAGGCGGCCGACCTTGGTGCTGAGCACGTAGTCGTCACGGTTGCGCCGGGCCAGCGCGCGGCCCAGGCGGATCTCCGACAGGCCGGCACCGTAGAACGGCGCGGTGTCGAAATAGCGGATGCCGTGGTCCCAGGCCGCGTCGACGGTGGCGGCGGCCTCGGCCTCGGGAATGTCGCGGAACATGTTGCCCAGCGGCGCGGTGCCAAAGCCGAGGAGGGTGCCGGCAGGCAGTTTGTCTTTGATGCTCATGACTTGCTCCAGTGAAGTCCGGTGAAGGAGTGACTTGGGTGAGGCAAGTCTAGGGTTGCAAGTTAAGTCTGTCCAAGACAGAATATGGCTCACTTGAGTCCCGTAAGGTCTTATAGGTCTTATAGGTCTTATAGGTCTTATAGGTCTTATAGGTCTTATAGGTCTTATAGGTCTTATAGGTCTTATAGGTCTTATAGGTCTTATAGGTCTTATAGGTCTGACAGGTCTTATAGGTCTGACAGGTCTGACAGGTCTTATAGGTCTGATTGGGACCGATGACCGGATCCGAAGAGAGCCCGACATGCTAGACATCCGCCAGCTTCACTATTTCGTTGCCGTCGCCGAGGACGAGCACGTCGGCCGGGCCGCCGAGCGGCTGCACATTTCGCAGTCGCCGCTAAGCCGGCAGATCGCCCAGCTCGAGGAAAAGCTCGGTCTGACGCTGTTCGAGCGCTCCCAGCAGCGCATCCGCCTGACCACCGACGGACGCACGTTCCTGGCCGAGACGCGCGCCTTCCTGACCCATGCCAACCGCCTCGAATCGCTCGCGCGCCGGCTCGGCAAGGGCGACGAAGGCGGCCTGTGCATCGGCTACCTGGAATACGCGATGCACTCCGGCGTGCTGCCCAATGCCCTGCGCGACCTGCGCGGCAAACGCCCGGCGGTGCATATCGCGCTGTACAACCAGCAGTCCGAGGCGCAGCTCGAAGGCCTGCGGCAGCGCAGCCTCGACATCGCCCTGGTCTGCGAGCCGCCGCCGGCCGACGACCCCGACCTCGACGCCGCCCAGGTGCTCAACGACCCCATGCTGCTGGCGCTGCCCGAAGGCCATCCGCTGGCCGCCACGGAACGCCTCACGCCCGAAGACCTCGCCGCGCAGAAGTGGATCGGCGTGATGCACAAGGAAAGCGCGCTGCGGCACGACACCTTCGTCGCCGCCTGCGCGCGCGCCGGCTTCACGCCCGACATCACGATGGAAGCCACCGAACCGCTGGCCGCCCTCGGCCTGGTCGCCGCCGGACTCGGCATGACCATGATCCAGCAAAGCCTGCGCCACCAGGCGCCCGCCGGCGTGGTGCTGCGCGAACTGTCGTGGTTCAGCTACCGCACGCCGCTGTGGGCCGCGTGGCACAAGATCAACCTGCGGCCGCTGGTGGAGAGTTTCCGGAGGACGTTGCTGGGGAGTGGCGGGGTGAGCGAGGCGGTGATGGCCGTGAGGGAAGGGCGGCAGACTGCTGCGGTTTGAGGCATGGAACGAGCCCTGTCGACTTGAGATAAACTATTCCCGCCTCAGGGAATGATTTCTTGTTGCGGGAAATAAAGGAGCACCTCATGCTGACCGCTGGCAAGTCCGTGTCCGCCGCGCATGTCGCGTTCATGGCCGACGTAACCGACACCGATATCAACCGGCTGGTTGATACCGATGTACTGCCGCGAGCCTTGTTTCTTCGGGATCATGGCCGACGCTTCGCGCCGCTGACCGCCGCCTTTGCCTCCTTCTATTTTCAAACGCAGGATGAACTTACTCGTTCGGCTCGCCGGCAAGTGATCTGGGACCTGACCGCGCGCCTGGAACGCCGCCCCGATTTCGATGCGTTTCTGGCCCTGAATACAACGGTGCTCCACGCTGACTTCGACTGGTCGATACATCACGACTTCCTGACGGTGACACTGGACCGATGCGTTGAAACGGCACTGAACCGGGCCAGCCGGGTCCAGGAAGCGGAAAAGAGCATCGTCGAAGATCCCGAGATTCTGAGCGGTACGCCATGTTTTGCCGGTACGCGATTGCCGGTGGCCCATATCGTGGCAGCGACCGAAGCCGGCGCAACCATTGCGGAACTGCAGGAAGCCTATCCGTTCCTGAACGAGCGCTTGATCGACGACGCGCGTGTCTATGTCCAGGCCCATCCCCGGCCGGGACGCCCGCGCCGCATTGCGGACATCGATGCTGGTGCGGCTCTCGTGTCGCACAAAGTTGTCCGCCGCGGACAGAACCGGCGTGGCCTTTAAATTCCTCATAGACGAGTGCCTTTGGCCAGGACTCGCGCAAATCGCTCGCGAATCGGGGTATCCGGAATCGACGTGCGTGAGGGATCGGGGCTGGTCGGGCGCGAAAGATCATCAGTTGATCCGCCATGCGGTGGCTGCGGACTTCACGCTCGTCACCCACAATGCGGTGGACTTTCGCGGCCCGGCCGGAGGGCCACGGACAGGCCTTCACGCCAGGGAACCCATCCATGCGGGCCTGGTTTGCCTGGTGTCTCCGTTCCCGATGACCACGGATCGCCAGCGCGAGCTGTTCAGATATGCGATTCAGGAACTTGAAACCATGCCTGATCTCATCAACCATGCGTTGGAGGTCATCGAAGACGAGAGCGGGGACGTCGCGATTGCGGTGTATCGGATTCCGGATGGGGATATCTAGGTCCATCTTGGTTTGGTCTCTTCATGATTTTACATAAGGCTAATTATGCGAAAATCAGATGCCAGAACCACCATGACCAACCCCAGCTTCCAGGCACTCAAGAAAGCCGCACCCACCCAAAATCCACCATCCCCCAACACCGAACCCGCCCACGCAAGCCGGCAGCAAAGCGACGGCCGCGCCCCCACGCTAAAGCTACAGCGTAAAACCCCCATCAATAGTCAGGCTTGCCCCGGTAACGTAACCCGCCTCATCCCCCGCAAGATAAGCAACAAGACCGGCAATTTCCCCGGGCTTCGCCACTCGTTTCAGCGGGTTCATTCCCGCCAGCATGTCGAGCGCGCCCGCGGTCATGTCCGTTTCCGTGGGGCCGGGCTGGATGTTGTTGACGGTGATGCCTCGCGGCGCCAGATCGAGCGCGACGCCCTTGACCATGCCGGCGAGCGCGGTTTTCGTTAGCTGATACACGCTGGCGCCGGGTGTGCGGGTGTGGAGCGCGACATTGCTGCCGATCGTGATCACGCGCGCGCCGGGCTTCAGACGCGGCACTGTGGCCTGGATCGACAGATACACGCCGCGGACGTTGACGTTCAGCATCAGGTCGAGATCCTCGAGGCTGACCGCGTCGATGGTGCCCATGCGGAAGACGCCCGCGTTGACGACCGTCACGTCGATGTCGCCGAATCGCTCCACCGCCTGCGCGACGGCGTTGCGGATTGCGGCCGGGTCGGCGCTGTCGGCCTGTATCGCGAGTGCCTGGCCGCCCTGCTCCGCGATGCGATCGACGAGGGTTTTCGCCTTGTCGGCGCTCGACACATAGGTGAATGCGACAGCGAAGCCATCCGTGGCGAGACGGTCGACGATTGCCGCGCCGATGCCGCGCGAGCCGCCGAATACGAGTGCTGCCTTGCGTGCCTGTGCACTTGCCTGGTTCATTTTTCCTTCCTTTATGGATCAATCAGTCAATAACAGACCAAAAAAAAGCGCCTGCCTCGCTGGCGAGGCGCGCGCCAGATTCTCAAACCGCCTTGAGGCGGCCAACAGCGAATTCCGCGAGCGTGCGCAGTGCTTCCCGGCCGGCGCCGGCGCGGGCGGCAACCTGCAAGCCGGCCATCGTCGTCTGGATGAAGGCGGCGGCCTGCGCGGGATCGGCAGCGGGATCGATCTCGCCGATCTCCTGCGCTTCCCGGATCCGCTCCACGATGCGTGCCCCGAGTGTCACGGCGACGCGATGCGCCATGTCGAGGACCTCGGCATCCGTGGTGCCGAACTCGCCCACCGCGCACACCCCGAGGCAGCCCAGCGCCCGTTGCCCGTCGTCGTCGGCAATGAGCCCGCGAAGTAGTTCACGCATGCCGTCCAGCGGCGACGCGGCTGCGTTCAGCCGCTTCAGATGCCCCGCCAGCACGTTCTGCTGATAGGTCTGCAGGACTTCCAGGTACAACTGCCGCTTGTCGCCGAAGGCGTTGTACATGCTCTGCCGGCCGATGCCCATCGCCTTGAGCAGATCGTCGGTCGACGTCGCGGCGAAGCCTTTGGCCCAGAACAGCCTGGTTGCCGTGGCCAGCGCGGCGTCGCGATCGAATTCCCGTGGTCTCACCATGACGGCAACGATAGTGATTATGGATCGATGTGTCAATAACAAATGAAAAGACGCCCATCGACCGCTTGTCATGCCGGGTCCGCGATGCCGGCCTAGTACAACCCTCGGTTCCGTACCGGCGCCAAAGGCTCGTATCATGGGCAACACACCAAAGAGGCCGATCGGCCCGCCTAGTGCCCTAGCCCCCAGCCATGCCCGAATCTCCGATCAAGACATCGAAACGCGTCTTCGAAATCTTCGAGGCGTTTGAAAACGTGCAGCGCCCTATGGCGCTGAAGGACTTCACCCAGCGCTTCGGCTATCCGCCGTCGAGCGCGTCCGCGGTGCTCAAGAGCCTCGTGGCGCTCGGCTACCTGGACTACGACCGGTTCTCGCGCACCTACATGCCCACCATGCGCATCACCTCGCTGGGCAACTGGATTCAGCAGGCCATCTTCGGCCAGAACGAAGAAGTGCTGCGGCTGATGCAGCAGTTGTCGGAGGCGTTCGGCGAGTGCATCACGCTCAGCGCGCAGAGCGACCTGTATGTCCAGTACGTCTACCTGATTCCCTCGCGCCTGCCGATCTGGTACTCGGTCCCGATCGGCACGATCCGGCCCCTGGCCCGCTCCGGCAGCGGCTGGATCATGCTGGGCGCGCGCACCGATGCGGAGATCGAGGAGCTGGTGCGCCGCATCAACTTCCACGAGCCCGATCCGGCCCGGAAGGTGAAGCTCGCCGAGCTGATGGCGCATGTCGAGCAGGGCCGCCGCGATGGCTACCTGTTCAACAAGCACACGCTCGAGCCGGGCGCCGGCGGCATCTGCATGGTGCTGCCCGAGCGGCGCTTCGGCCGGCTGTTCGCGCTGGCCGTCTCCGGCCCGGTCGAGCGCCTGGAGACCATCCAGGAGCGTGTCATACACGCAATGCGCGAGGGCATCGCGGCGCTGGACACGGCCGCGCCGCGGCCGGCCGGCGGCGTGGAAGTCCCCGCCGGCACCGCTCGTTCCGAGACCGCTCCCTGCTGACCGCTTCCCCTCCTTTCATATATGTGTAAATGCAGGCGGGAGGCGCCTTTCCCGCCTGTCCGCCCAGGGCGCGGTGCTAGACTTTTTGCCACGTAACCGGGCGCCGCGATGGCGCCCCGCTACGCACAAGAAAAGGAGACAAGTCATGCGCATCGAGCAATTGCACGAAGAGTTTGGGGCGGAGATCAGCGGCATCAACCTGATCGACGCGGTATCGAATGCCGATGCCTTCGCGGCGGTACGCGCCGCGTTCGAAGAGCATTCGCTGCTGGTCTGGCGCGACCAGCCGATCAGCGACGACATCCAGGCCACCTTCTCGCGTGGCTTCGGCCCGCTCGAGCTGGTCAAGGTCGGCTCCGTCGGGCATGGCACGTTCTACTCGCGGATGAACAACATCGGCCCCGACGGGCAGGTCGTGCCGCTGCGGGACATGGCGATGATCGTGGCGCGCGCCAACCAGCTATGGCATACCGACAGCTCGTTCAAGCGCCTGCCGGCGCTGGCTTCGGTGCTGTCGGCCCGCGTCATTCCCGAACAGGGCGGCGAGACCGAGTTCACCTCCACGCGCGCCGCCTGGGAGCGCCTGGACGCCGCGGAGCAGTCCCGGCTGCGCGATGCGGTCGCCATCCACAGCTACGCCACCTCGCGCAACAAGATCGATCCCGGCATGATGACGCCGGAGGAGCACGCTGCCCTGCCCCCGGTGCGCCGCCGCCTGACCTGGCGCAATCCGGTCAACGGCCGCCGCGCCCTGTACCTCGCCTCGCACGCGGGCGCCATCGAAGGCATGGCGCCGCAGGAGGGCGCGGCGCTGCTGGAGAGCCTCGTCGCGCGCGCCACCGAACCCGGCCATACCTATGTGCACGCCTGGCGCCCGGGCGACGTGATCATGTGGGACAACCGCGCCACGATGCACCGCGGCCGCCCCTGGGGCGGAACGCTGCCGCGCTCGATCGTGCGCACCACCATCTCCGCCTCCCTCGCGGACGGGCTGGAAGACGTCCTGCCGGAATTGTGGGCCCAGCGCGCCGCGGCCTGACCCCCGTTCGCGGCAAAGTCCGACAGCAGATACAACAGGCACGCTCGACAGAAGCGGCCAAGAAGGAGACAACATGAAATCCAAATTCGCCCTCGCCAGTTGCCTGGTCGGCGCTGTGCTCGGCGCCGGCGCCGCGCAGGCGGCCGGGCCGTATCCGGACAAGCCGGTCCGCATCGTGGTGCCCTACCCGGCCGGCGGCTCCACCGACATCCTCACGCGGCTGCTCGCCAAGGGCCTGACCAAGCGCTGGGGCCAGGCCGTCGTGGTCGACAACCGCGGCGGGGCATCGGGCATCATCGGCACCGAGGTCGCGGCCCGCGCCGATCCGGACGGCTACACGCTGCTGATGAACGGCAACGGCCCGCATACGATCAACGTCAGCCTGTTCGAAAAACTGCCCTACGACCCGGTCAGGGATTTCGTGCCCATCGTGCGCGGCATGACGATCCCGCTGCTGATGGTGGCGCCGGCCAACGCGCCCTACAACGACGTGAAGTCGTTCATCGCCTGGGCCAAGGCGAACAAGAGCACCGCCAACTATTGCTCCATCGGCCCGGGGTCGCCTTCGCACCTGGCCGGGGAGCTCTTCAAGTCGATGGCCGCCCTGCCCCAGCTCACGCACGTGCCTTACAAGGGCAGCGGCCCGGCCATCGTCGACACCATCGCCGGCACCTGCCACATATTGTTCGACGCGGCGCTGTCGTCCGGGCCGCAGGTGAAGAACCGCAAGCTCAAGCTGCTGGCGATCGGCACCGAGCAGCGCGACTCGTCCTGGCCCGACACGCCGACCGTGGCCGAAAGCGGCCTGCCCGGCTTCAGCGCCTACACCTGGAGCGCGCTGTTCGCGCCCGCCGGCACGCCGCCGGCGATCGTGAAGAAGATCCAGCAGGATGCCGACGCCGTGCTGCGCAGCCCCGAGCTCAAGGCCGCGCTCGTCGAGCAGGGCGCGCAGGCCGGCGGCGGCTCGTCGGAGGAGCTGGCCAGGTTCGTCGATACCGAGATCGCCAAGTGGGGCAAGGTCATCAAGGACGGGCACATCACCATGAACTGACCCGCCGCGCCGGCGCGGCGCAGGCCGGCGCGCAACCTCCCCCGCAAATCGTTCCCGCTGGGGAACATCGCAACAACAGGAACACTCGACGATGGAAAAAATCGCAATCATTGGCGCCGGCCTGATCGGCTGCGCCTGGGCATCGGTGTTCGCCCGCGCCGGCCACACGGTGACGCTGTACGACGTCGACAAGGACGCGGTGGCCACCGCGCGCGGCACCATCCTGGCCGCGCTGGCCGGGCAGCACGAGCTCGGCCTGATCGGCGAGGCGCCCGAATCCGTGATCGAGCGGGTGCGCGTCACGCAGTCGCTCGAGGAAGCCATGCGCGGCGCGGACTTCGTGCAGGAAAACGTGCGGGAAACCGTTGCCGCGAAGCGCGAAGTCTATGCGCTGCTCGACAAGCTCGCGGGGCCCGACACGCTGATCGCCAGCTCGACCTCGGGCATTCCGGCGTCGAGCTTCACCGAGGACCTGGCCGGCCGGCGGCGCTACTTCGTCGGCCATCCGATCAATCCGCCGTCCGTGGTGCCGCTGGTCGAACTGGTGCCGGCGCCGTGGACCGACCCGGACGTGATCGAGCGCGCAAGCGCGATCTACGCGCGCGCAGGCCAGGTGCCGATCATCGTGAAGCGCGAGATCCAGGGCTTCATCGTCAACCGCCTTCAAGGCGCCCTGCTCGCCGAAGCGTTCCGGCTGGTGGAAGACGGCTATGTGAGCGGCGCCGACATCGACAAGGCGGTCAAGGACGGACTCGGCCTGCGCTGGTCGTTCATGGGGCCGATGGAGACCATCGACCTCAACGCGCCGGGCGGCCTGCGCGACTATTGCGGGCGCTATGGCCCGCTCTACCTCGACATCGCAAAGCAGGCCACGCCGCGGCAATGGGACGATGCGCTGATCGGCAAGCTCGAACAGGAGCGCCTTACCGAACTGCCCGCCGACCAGCGCGCGGCGCGCCAGGCCTGGCGCGACCTGCGCCTCATGCAACTGGTCGCGCACAAGCGCGGCGCGCCCAGCGAATAGACCGCCGCCGGGGCGCCAAGGCGAGCCCGCCGGACGGAGCACGGCCTGTATGGACCAGCCGGGCGAGGCATCCGCCAGGCTCGCGCCGGACAGCATGCCCCGGTGGCCGGAGCCCCTGCTCCCGCAGGCGCCCCTGCGCCGAGGTCCCTCAGAACCCCAGGCGCGCCTGCACGTACACCATGCGCGGCGCGCCGACCATGCGGCCGGCGTTGCCGTCGACGTTGCGCGTATAGAAGCGCTTGTCGAACAGGTTGTTCAGGCCGATGCTGATTTCGCTGTTCTTGTGCTGCGGCACCTTGAACATGGCCTGGATGTTCCACAGGCGGAAGCCCGGGATGCGGCCCACGCTGCCGTCGGCGGACTCGGCCACGGTGTTGGCGAGGTCGGAGTACTGCGAACTCTGGTGCGTGGTGGACAGGTTGAAGGTCCAGTTGCGCAGTGCGTAGCGCGCGCCGAGCGTGTCGGTATTGCGCGAGTAGAACGGCACGTCGAGCCCCGAGGTCGCGCCCGATTTCTGGATCGCCCTGGTGTAGGTGTAGTTCGCGTAGACGTTCAGGCCGGACAGCGGGCCCTTGCGGTCGAAGGTGTAGTCGAGCGCCAGTTCCACGCCGTCGTGGTGCGTCGCGCCGATGTTCTGGAAGGTGGCCGGCACGATGCCGGGCACCTGCAGGATCTGGTTGTCGAACTTCATCTTGAAGGCGGTCAGCTCGGCCTTGATCTTGCTGTCCTGCCAGCGCGTGCCGACCTCGAAGGCGCGCGCCACTTCCGGCTGCAGCGGATTGCTGGCGGTCTGCGAGTTGAGCTGCAGGTTCTGCACCGGCCCGAACGAAGTGCTGTAGTCGGTGAAGATCGTCCACGCATGGTTGACCAGGTAGGACAGGTTCACCGACGGCAGCGGCTTGTTGTTCACCGTGTCGAACTGCTGCGCGGTGCCGCGCTGCTGGCGGGTCGATTCGATGTGCTCGAAGCGCAGGCCCGGCGTGAGGCGCCAGTTGCCGAACGCGATGCGGTCGTCGATGTACGCCGCGTGCGCGTCGGTGGCATTGTCGAAGGTGGTGGTCGGGCCGCTGATGCCGGTGGACAGGCTCTGGTTGAAGCTGTTGTCGTCGCCGCGCTCGCGGATGTAGCGATAGCCGACCGTCACGTCATGCGTGGTCGGGCCCAGGCCGATGCGCTGGGTGTAGCGCGGCTCCACGCCGAAGGTCTGGTAGTTGCGCGGCTGGTGCGACAGCTGCGCGCCGCTGATCAGCGTGCTCTGGCGATAGCTGTCGTTGTAGTAGGCGCGGATCTCGAATTCCTGCGCGTCCGACAAGGTGTTGATGTAGCCGATGTCGAACGCCGTGCGGTTGCCGCTCCAGTAGTCGGTCGGGCGCGTGTTCTGGAACGGGTTGGCGTTGTATTGCGCCACCGTCAGGCCGCCCGGCGTGCGCGACTTCACGTCGTAGTACGAGAATTTGCCGTACACCTCCGAGGTGCCGTTGATCGCGTAGCGGTACTTCAGCGCGAGGTCGTTGACGTTGTCGTCGCTGCCCGCGCGCCACTCCCGCCCCGTCATGCCGGAATACAGCAGCGCCAGGCCCAGGCCGCTGTCGAGCTGCGTGCCGACGAAGGCGCTGTATTGCGTGTTCAGGCCCCCGCCCTGCGTGTAGATGTTCTGGCGCACCGAGGCATCGCCGCTCAGGCCCGGCGTGGTCGGGATCGGCCGCGTCGTGAAGTTGATCACGCCGCCCACGTTCTGCGGGCCGTAGCGCACCGCGCCGCCGCTGCGCACCACGTCGATCGACTCGATGTTCTCCAGGCTGACCGGCACGAACGAGAGCTGCGGCTGGCCGTAGGGCGCCACCGCCATCGGGATGCCGTCGAGCAGCACCGTCGAGCGCGGCGTGTAGCGGCCGGTCAGGCCGCGCACGCCGATGTTCAGCGAGATGGCGCTGCCCGCCGTGCCGGAATTGTCGGTCGCCTGGACGCCGGGAATGCGCCGCATGACGTCGCTGATGCTCGTCGCGCCCGATTCCTGGATGGACTCGGCCTCCACCACCGTGCGCGCGCCCGGGAAGGTCCGCACGCTGTTCTCCAGGCCGGTGCCGAGCCAGTTGCCCGTGACCTGCACCGTGTCGAGCGTCACCTCGGCCTTGCCGCCCTCGCCCGGCGCCGGTGTGCCGGCTTCCTGTGCCCGCAGCGCGTCGGGCGCCCCCAGCAGCGCAAGCGCCGCCGCCGCCGTCAGGCAACGCGCGAACCGCCGCGAGGCCGCCTGCGCCACACTGTTCTCAACCATCATCACTACGCTCCCTTTCTTTCTCTGATCCCGCCTGAAGAGGCGCTAAAGAAGGAGCACATTCTAAATGATAATTAGTTTCATTCAGTCATAGAAATTTATTCGGCGACAAAAAACAATCAATTTGCGGGTCGTTTCGTGCGCCTTGCCCTGGTTTTGGGTGCCGGTGGATTCACCTGCAAGAGCCACCAGCTATTGTTTTCTCTCATTTAATTTTTATAATTCATCGACCGAACGGTCGGCTTATCAATATACTCAGTCACCAGTCCCCCAGGAAGCTTCCCCATGTACACCCAGTCCCTTGATCTCCCGGGCGGCCAGCAGCCGGCCGCCGCGGACAACACCGAGGTTTCTCCCGAGCAGGCCCGCTTCGACGCGGTGATGCGCGCCGACGGCAAGATCGAGCCGCGGGACTGGATGCCCGAGGCCTACCGCAAGACGCTGGTCCGCCAGATCTCGCAGCACGCGCATTCCGAGATCATCGGCATGCAGCCCGAGGGCAACTGGATCAGCCGCGCACCCAGCCTCAAGCGCAAGGCCATCCTGCTGGCCAAGGTGCAGGACGAAGGCGGCCACGGCCTCTACCTGTACAGCGCGGCGGAGACGATGGGCGTGTCGCGCGACCAGCTGGTGGACGCGCTGCATGCCGGCAAGGCCAAGTATTCGAGCATCTTCAACTACCCCACCCCCACCTGGGCGGACGTGGGCGTGATCGGCTGGCTGGTCGACGGCGCCGCGATCATGAACCAGATCCCGCTGTGCCGCTGCACCTATGGCCCGTATGCGCGCGCCATGATCCGCATCTGCAAGGAAGAGTCGTTCCACCAGCGCCAGGGCTTCGACGCCCTGCTGGCGATGATGAAGGGCACGCAGGCGCAGCGCGACATGGTGCAGCAGGCGGTGGACCGCTGGTGGTGGCCGGTGCTGATGATGTTCGGGCCGAGCGACAAGGACTCGATCCACAGCGGGCAGTCGTTCCAGTGGGGCATCAAGCGCATCTCCAACGACGACCTGCGCCAGAAGTTCGTCGATGCCATCGTCGAGCAGGCCAGGGTCCTCGGCGTGACGCTGCCCGACCCTGACCTGAAATGGAACGCGCAGCGCAAGGCATACGACTACGGCGCCATCGACTGGGAAGAATTCTGGCGCGTCGTCAACGGCGACGGGCCGTGCAACAAGGAGCGCCTCGCCACCCGCGTGAAGGCGCACGAGGACGGCGCCTGGGTGCGCGAGGCCGCGCTGGCCTACGCCGCAAAGCAGGCGGCGCGCGCGCGCAGGCAAGCCGCTTGAGCCGCCAGCGCCAGCAACCGCCCGCAACCGCCCGCAACCGCACAGGAGACAGCAATGAGCAAGGAATGGCCGATCTGGGAAGTCTTCATCCGCAGCAAGCAGGGCCTGGACCACAAGCACTGCGGCAGCCTGCACGCGGCCGACGCCGCCACCGCGCTGCGCATGGCGCGCGACGTCTACACGCGGCGCCAGGAAGGCGTGAGCATCTGGGTGGTGCCGTCGGCGGCCATTACGGCGTCCGACCCGGCCGACAAGGAATCGCTGTTCGAGCCCGCCGGCGACAAGATCTACCGCCACCCGACCTTCTTCGTGCTGCCCGCCGAAGTCGACCACATGTAAGGCGGGCCACGACCACCATGCCCACGACGAACACCATGACCACCATGCCCACGGCTGCCGCCGCGCATCTGTCCTACGTGCTGCGCCTCGCGGACAACGCCCTGATCCTCGGCCAGCGCAACGGCGAATGGTGCGGCCAGGGCCCGGCGCTGGAGGAAGACATCGCGCTGGCCAACATCAGCCTGGACCTGATCGGCCAGGCCCGCCTGCTGTATTCCCACGCGGCGGCGCTCGAGGAGGCCGCCGGCGGCGCGCGCAAGACCGAGGACAGCTACGCCTACTTCCGCGGCGAGCGCGAGTTCGCCAACTACACGCTGGCCGAGCTGCCGCACGCCGGGCCGCTGGCCGGCACGGCGCGCGCCGCGCGCGACTACGCCGTGACCATCACGCGCAATTTCCTCTACGCGGCGCTGATGTGCCACCTGTGGTCCGCGCTGCGCGCCTCCGCCGACGCGCAGCTGGCGGCGATCGCCGCGAAGTCGCTCAAGGAGGCCCGCTATCACCTGCAGCACGCCGGCGAATGGCTGGTCCGCTTCGGCGACGGCACCGCGGAATCGCACCGGCGCGCGCAGGCCGCGGTCGACTACCTGATGCCGTACACCGCGGAGTTCTTCTCGGCCGACGCCGTGGAGACGGCGGTGGCCGCGGCCGGCATCGGCCCGCTCAACGCGGACCTCCAGGCCGCGTGGCAGCAGGACGTGGCGGCGACGCTGGCCGAGGCCACGCTCGCGGCGCCGGCCCCGGTCCGGCACGTCACCGCCGGCAAGCACGGCGAGCACTCCGAGCACATGGGCTTCCTGCTGGCCGAGATGCAGTCGCTGGCGCGCCAGCACCCGGGCGCTACCTGGTAGGCCGCCATGAACGCCATCACCACCGCCGTCACCGCCCGGCCGGACGCCACGCTGGAACAAGCCTGGGCCGTGCTGGAAACGGTGCCCGACCCCGAGATCCCCGTGGTCTCGCTGCGCGAGCTGGGCATCCTGCGCGCGGTGCGCCGCGGCGCCGACGGCGCGGTAGAAGTCGTCATCACGCCCACGTACTCGGGCTGCCCGGCCATGTCGCAGATCGCCGAGGACATCGAGCGGGCGCTCGCCGCGGCGGGCATCGTGCCGCACCGCGTCGCCACCGTGCTGGCGCCGGCCTGGACCACCGACTGGATCACCGCCGAGGCGCGCGAGAAGCTGCGCCGCTACGGCATCGCGCCGCCGCTGGGCCACTGCGCCGGCCAGCCCGCGCCCGCCGAGGCCGCCATCCACTTCGTGCCGCGCGCCGGTGCCGCCGGTGCCACACCGGCCTGCCCGCAATGCGGCTCCGTCCACACCGAGCGCCTGGCCCAGTTCGGCTCGACCGCGTGCAAGGCCTTGTACCGCTGCCTCGATTGCCGCGAGCCGTTCGACTACTTCAAACCGTACTGACCTGGACCGACATCATGGCGACTCCGCAATTCCATCCGCTGCGTATCCGCGAGGTAAGGCCCGAAACCGCCGATGCCGTCACCGTCTCGTTCGAGGTCCCCGACGCGCTGCGCGAGGCGTACCGCTTCACGCAAGGCCAGTTCGTCACGCTCAAGACGCACCTCGACGGCGAGGAAACGCGCCGCTCGTACTCGATCTGCGTCGGCGTCACCGACTACGACCGCGACGGCGAGCTGCGCATCGGCATCAAGCGCGTGCGCGGCGGGCGCTTCTCGAACTTCGCCTTCGACACGCTGCGCCCGGGCCACGAGATCGACGTGATGACCCCCGACGGCCGCTTCTTCACGCACCTGAACGCCGACCTGTCGCGCTCCTACCTCGCCTTCTCCGGCGGCTCCGGCATCACGCCCGTGCTGGCCATCATCAAGACCACGCTGGAGATGGAGCCAACCAGCCGCTTCACGCTGGTGTACGGCAACCGCAGCGTCGACGCCATCATGTTCGCGGAGGAGCTCGAAGACCTCAAGAACCGCTTCATGAGCCGGTTCTCGCTGTATCACGTATTGTCCGACGACCTGCAGGAAGTCGACCTGTTCAACGGCGTGCTGGACCAGGACAAGTGCGCGGCGTTCCTGCGCACGCTCGTGCCGGCCGCCGAGATCGACGAAGCCTTCATCTGCGGCCCGGCGCCGATGATGGATGCCGCCGAAGCCGCCCTCGCGGCCGCCGGCGTGGCGCCCGGGAAGGTGCACGTGGAGCGCTTCGGCACGCCGCTGCCGCAGGCGGGCGTGGCGCAGGTGGCAATCCCCGACGACATGCCGGCCGCCGACCTCGAGCTCGTCATCGACGGCAAGACGCGCCGGCTGCGGCTGCCCTACGAGGGCATCAGCGTGCTCGACGTCGGCCTCAAGGCCGGCCTCGCCCTGCCCTACGCCTGCAAGGGCGGCGTGTGCTGTACCTGCCGGGCCAGGGTGCTCGAAGGCGAGGTGAGGATGGAGAAGAACTACACGCTCGAGCAGCGCGAGATCGACGATGGTTTCGTGCTGACCTGCCAGTGCCACCCGGTGTCGAGCCGGGTCGTCGTGAGCTACGACGAACGGTAGCCAGCCGGATCCCCGCGGCGCCTTGACGCCGCCGCACCGACGCTACAGGATGCACGGGTACCCCCGCCCGGTGGCTGGCCATCCTGGAAAGGCGGAACCATGAACGATGCATCCCTGACCCTCGGCGTCGACCATATCGGCTTGAGCGTGCCGGACCTGGCGCGCACGCGCGACTTCTTCATCCGGTGCCTGGGCTGGCAGCAGGTCGGCGAGAAGCCGGACTACCCGGCCGCGTTCGTCTCGGACGGCAAGCTGCTGGTGACGCTGTGGCAGGTCGCCGACACCGCGGCCTTCACGCGCTTCGACCGCAAGGCGAACGTGGGCCTGCACCACCTCGCGCTGCGCGTGGCCACCGAAGCGCAGCTCGACGAAGTCTTCGCGCGCGCCTCGGCGTGGCCCGGCGTGACCGTCGAGTTCGCGCCCGAGCTGCTGGGCGCGGGGCCGAAGCGGCACGCCATGATCTGCGAGCCCGGCGGCATCCGCATCGAATTCGACTTCGATCCGCGGCTCGCGGCCGGCTGACGCACAGGCTGACCGGGCTCTGCGACAAGGCAGGCGCGGCACGCAGCGCCGCGAGGCCCGGGAGCAACGCATGCCGCACGTTTCGTGCCCGTTTCGCACCCGTTTCGCACCCACCTCGCGCCGGGCGCGCGCACGATCGTGAACTTGCCGCCAGCACCTATACTCGTCATCTGGAACCGGCAGCCGCCGGTTCGCCTGCGCTGGAGCTCGACGGCTTGAGACCCCGGATACACCACTTCCGCCCGCATGGCGCGGCCCCGCCACGCGGGCTTCCCGGCATGCCCGCGCCGCGGCCCGGCGGCCGCCCGACATGAACACGTCCGCCAATTCGAATGTGCACGTGGTTTTGAGCAGCGAAGGATACTGGACCGTCGCCGTGGAAGGCGTCGGTCGCGTCACCACGTGCGTCTCGCGCGAGGCGGCGATCGAGGCCGGCACCGCGGTGGCGCAGGAGAACCGCGTGGTGCTCTACGTCCACCAGCGCGACGGCCAGTTCGACTGGTGGAAGGACTACGGCGACGGCGGCGCGTCGTCGCTGAACTGAACGGGCCGGCCCGCGCTAGCCCGCCGGCCGCCAGCCCAGTCCGAGCGACTTCTGCAGCGAGACGAAATCCCCGACCAGGCTGGCGTCGCCCGCGATGCGGTCCTGCTGGGCCAGCACGCGGGTGCGCTCGGCGTCGAGCCATTCGAGCATGGTGGCGGTGCCGGCGCGGTAGCGCTGGCGCGTGAGGTCGGCGGCGCGCTCGGCCGAGGCTTCCCGGCGGCGCAGCACGATCACGTTCTCGCGCTGGTGGCCGTAGCGCGCGAGCGCCACGTCGGCATCGCGCAGCGCCTTGAGCACCGTGCTTTCGTAGTTGGCCAGCGCCTCGTCGCGCCCGGCCTCGGCGCCCGCCACGCCGGCGGCCACGCGGCCAAAGTCGAGGATGTTCCACTGCAGGCGCGGCAGCGTCAACCAGGTGGCGTTGTCCTTGCGCGCGAGGTGGCCGGGGTCGGCGGCGCTGAAGCCGAGCGAGCCGAGCAGCGAGAGCTTGGGAAACCAGTCCGCCTCGTGCGCGCCGATCTGGGCGTGCTGCGAGGCCAGCCGGCGCTCGGCGGCGCGGATGTCGGGCCGCGCCTTGAGCAGCGCGGCGGGGTCGCCCACCGCCACGGTCGCGGGGATCGCCGGCATGGCGCGCGCGTCCCGCAACTGCGCGTCGAGCGCGCCGGGCTCGCGCCCGCTGAGCATGGCGAGCTCGTCGAGCAGCTCGGTGATCCTGGCCTGCACCGGCGCCATGTCGGAGCGCGTGCCGTCGAGCTGCGTGCTCACACGCTCCACTTCCAGTTGCGAGGCCACGCCCCGGCCGCGCCGCTGCTCGGTCAGGTCGAGCATGTCGGCCTCCAGCTTCTCCGAGTCGCGCAGGTGGTCCAGCCGCGATTGCTGCTCGCGCAGGTTGACGTAGGCCTGCGCCACCTCGGCGGCAAGCTGGACGTGCGCGTCGGCCAGCTCGGCCTGGCTGGCGTCGGCTTCGGCCGAGGCCGCCTCGATGGCGCGGCGCGTGCCGCCGAACACGTCGATTTCCCAGCTCGCGTCGAAGCTGGCCAGATAGAGCGAGAGCGGGCCGCGCCCGCCGCCGCTGCCGTCGCCGGTGAGCGCGCTCAGGTCCGGCGAGCGCGTGCGCAGCATGGCCGCGTCGACGCCCACCTTGGGCAGCTCGCCGGCCTGCTTGCCGCGCAGCCCGGCCCGGGCCTGCCGCACGCGCGCCCGCGCGGCGCGGATGTCGGGACTGTTGGCGAGCGACTGCTCGATCAGCGCGTCCAGCTGGGCGTCGCCGAGCGCGCGCCACCAGTCGGCGGCCAGCGGCGCCTGCGTGTCCACGCCGGCGGGCGCGTGCGGGAACGCGCCGCGCGTGGCGGTGCCGGCCACCTCGGGCGCGCCGCGGTAGTCGGGGCCGACGGTGCAGCCTGCCAGGCCGAGCGCGACGGCCAGCGCCGCCATCGTGGGTTGAAAGCGAAACTTCATGGATCAGTGACCGGAAGAGACAGGGGCGCCCTGCCTGGGCGTCTTGAGCAGCAGCGCCAGCGGGATGCACAGCAGCAGCGCCACCCCGAGCGCGTAGAACGTTTCGGAATAGGTCATCACGGCGGCCTCGCGCGCGATGGTGGCCGCCATCTGGCCGGCCGCCTGCAGCTTGGCGTGCGCCATGTCGCCGTGCTGGGCGAAGAAGCTCGCCGCGCTCGAGGCCAGGTGCTCCTGCCCGACCGGGCTGTTGGCGCTGACCGATTCGCGGATCACGGCGTCGTGATAGGCGCTGCGGCGGTCGATCAGCGTGCCCAGCAGGGCCAGCCCGATCGAGCCGCCCAGGTTGCGCGCCATGTTGTAGAGCCCGGCCGCGTCGCCCGCCTCGTGCGTGGCCACGGCCGCCATCGAGGCCTGGTTGAGCGGCATCATCGCCAGGATCTGGCCGAAGCCGCGCAGGATCTGCGAGCCGGCGAAATCGTGGCCCACGCTCTGCGCGGTCAGCGAGATGTCCAGGAAGCAACTGGCCACGAAGCACAGCAGCCCGGTGATGACCAGCACGCGGATGTCGAAGCGGCCGAGCATGCGCGGCAGCACCGGCATCATCAGGAAGGCAGGCAGGCCGGACAGCAGCATGATGCCGCCGGCCTGCTCGGCGTTGTAGCCGGCGATGCTCGCCAGGAACTGCGGCAGCAGGTAGGACACGCCGTACAGCCCCGCGCCCACCGTGGACACGATCAGGATCACGCTGGCGTAGTTCTTGTTGAGCAGCAGCCGCAGCCGCACGATCGGCGTCTTCGCGGTGAACTGCGCCACCAGCATCATCAGGATGCCGCTGGCCGAGATCAGCGACAGCCACACGATCATCGACGACTCGAACCAGCGCTCGCGCTGCCCTTCCTCCAGCACCACGGTCAGCGAGCTCAGGCCGATGGTCAGCCCGACGATGCCGAGCCAGTCGGCGTCGACGAACTGCCTGAAGTCGGCGCGGTCCGTCTTGAGGCCGAAGTACAGCAGCGCCACCAGCACCGTGGCGACCGGCAGGTTGACGAAGAAACACCAGCGCCAGTCCACGTTCTCCGCCAGCCAGCCGCCGATCACCGGCCCCAGCAGCGGCCCCAGCAGCACGATCAGGCCGAACGCCGACATGCCGATCGGCAGCTGGTGGCGCGGCAGCCGCGTGCGCACGATGGTCTGCGCGGTGGGAATCATGGCGCCGCCGGCCAGGCCCTGGCCGATGCGGCCGATCACCATCACGCCCAGCGTATGCGACAGCCCGCACATCATCGAGAACGCGGTAAACAGCAGCGCGTTCCACATCAGGAAGCGGCGCAGCCCGAATACGCGCGTCAGCCACGCGGTGAGCGGGATGATGACGATCTCGGACATCAGGTAGCCCGTGGAAATCCACGTGCCCTCGGTGCCGGCCGCGCCGATCTGCCCCTGGATCTGCGGCAGCGCCGAGTTGGTGATGGAGATGTCGAGCGTGGCCAGCAGCGCGCCCAGCGAGCCGGCCGCCACGGCGATCCAGTCCGCCACCGAGGCGTTGGCCACCGTGGCCCGCGCGGCAGGTGCGCTGCCCGCGGCGGCGCCGGCCGGCGCCGCGGCCTCAGCCATGAGCGGCCCCGGCGGCGGGCGCGCGGGCGCTGCGCACCTCGTGCCCGCGGGTATCCACGTCCACCGTCACCGACAGCCCCGGCACCAGCGCCGGGCGCGCGCTGGCGGGGATGTCCATGTGGATGCGCACCGGCACGCGCTGCACGATCTTGGTGAAGTTGCCGGTGGCGTTCTGCGGCGGCAGCAGCGCGAACTGCGCGCCGGTGCCGGGCGCCAGGCTTTCCACGCTGCCGTGCAGGTCGCCGTCCGGCAGCGCGTCCACGTGGATGACGACCGGCTGGCCCGGACGCATGCGGCCCACCTGGGTTTCCTTGAAGTTGGCCGTCAGGTACAGGTCCTGCACCGGCACCACCGTCAGCAGGCGGGTGCCCGGCTGGGCGAACTGCCCCACGCGCACCGCGCGGTCGGCCACGCGGCCGGCCAGCGTGCTGCGCACCACGGTGTCCTGCAGGTCGAGCGCGGCGCGGCGCGCGGCGGCCTGCGCCACCGACAACTGCGCGCGCGCCTGCTCGATCTGCGCCTGCAAGGTGCCGGTGCGGACCTGCGCCGCGCGCAGCGCCGCCTCGTTGGCGGCCAGCGTGGTGGCGGCGCGGGTCTGCGAGTTGCGCAGCTCGGCGGTGCGCTCCTCGGTCTCGGCGCCGGTCCTGACCAGCGGCGCGTAGCGGTCCACCTGCGAGGCCGCGTAGCGCACGTTGGCCTGCGCGCCGGTCACTTCGGCGGCGGCCTGCGCGATATTGGCCTTCTGCTGCACCAGGTCGGCCTCGGCGCGCGCCACGTCGGCCGCGCGCGCGGCGACCGTGGCCTGCGCCTCGTCGGCGGCGGCCTGGTACTGGCGCGCATCGAGCCGCGCGAGCGGCTGGCCGGCCTCGACCACCTGGTTGTCGCGCACCAGCACCTCGGCCACGTAGCCGCCCACCTTGGGCGCCACGGTGACGCTGTCGGCCTGGAGATAGGCGTCGTCGGTCGATTCGATGAAGCGGCCGACCAGCCACCAGCGCACGCCCCAGGCGAGCGCGCCGAGCACCAGCACGGCAAGCAGGCCGAGCAGGATCGCGCGGCGGCGGCTGGCGGGCCGGGTCCGGGGAGAAGTCGCGGCGTCGCCGCGCGGCGGCGGGTTGCCGAGCGAGTCGGCGGTGGGGGCGTTGGCAGGCATAGGTGCTCACAGGTTCCGTCGGCGCAATTATTCCATTTGGAAAAAATGTGTCAAGTGGTATATTTTCGTCCCTGCGCGCCGTCCCCGCCGCCGCGCCGGCGGGACCGCCCCAACATGAATACGCGGCCGGCCGGCGATCCGTCCACGGCAAACCGGCCACATGCCGCACAATAGCGGCGCCGCCCCCGCCATCACGCAACAAAGGAGACCCGAGCATGGCCAGACACCGCCCCGCAGCCGAAGGCGGATACCAGCGCGGAGAAGAAACGCGCGCGCGCATCGTGGACGCGGCGCTGCGCCTGTTCGGCGAGCGCGGCTACGAAGGCGCGTCCACCCGCGACATCGCCCGCGAAGCCGGCGTCAACGCGCCCGCGCTGCAGTACTACTTCGACAGCAAGGAAGGCGTCTACCTGGCGTGCATCGCCTTTTTCGTCGAGCGCGTGTGGGAACACCTCGAAGACGTGGTGTCGCACGCCGAGGCCGTGCTGGCCGACGCCCAGGCCGGCGACCGCGCGCTGACCGACGCCTACCTGGGCATCCAGGCGCGCTTCGCCTCGTTCGCCTGCGACGTGCCCGAAGCCGTGCACTGGCGCATGTTCATGGCGCGCGAACGCGCCGGCCTCGGCCCCGCGGCCTCGTTCAACGTGATCGACAAGGGACTGAACCGCCGGCTGTTCGCGGCCACCTCCGGCCTCATCGGCCGCCTGCTCGGCAAGCCGGCCGACGACGAGGAAACGCGCATCCGCACGCTGACCATCGACGGCCAGGTGCTGGTGTTCCGCATGATGCGCCGGCAGGTGCTCAGCATGCTGGGCTGGGAAAACATCGGCCAGCAGGAAACCGAGCGCGTGGCGGCGGTCATCCTCGACCAGACGCGCGAGCTGCTGGCGGCGCTGGTGAAAAGCCGCAAGGCGCGGCTGGCGAAGGCGGCCGGGGGCCAGGCAAGGGACTGAGCCGGCGCGGCTCCCCCTGCCATTCGCCGCCGCGCGGCACGCCCTACTGCAACTCGATCTTCGCGATCTCGGCCAGCCGCTTCCAGCGCGCGATTTCTTCCTTTTGGTAGTTGTGCAGCTCCGCCGGCGTCGACAGGATCAGCGCGGTGGACTGGTGCTGGTAGTACTCCTTGACGTCGTCGGCCGCGCCGGCGGCGGCGAACAGCTCGCCGAGCCGGCGCGCGATGGGCGCCGGCGTCCTGGCCGAGACCGCGGCCGCCACCCAGTTATAGGCGAGGAAATCCGGCACGCCGGCCTCCGCCGCGTTCGGCACGCCGGGCAGCAGCGGCGAGCGCTGCGGCGCGGTGTAGGCGAGGCCGCGCACCTTGCCGCCCTTGACCAGCTCGATCGCGCCGCTGGCGTCGACCACGGCGAAGTCCACGTTGGCGGCCATCACGCCGTTGATGGCGTCGCCGGCGCCCTTGTAGGGCACCGCGGTGGTCTTCATGCGGCCTTGCTCGTTGAGCCATTCGCTGTACAGCGTGTAGGACATCGAACCGGTGCCATAGTTGAGCGCGCCGGGCCGCTTGCGGGCGTCTTCCATCAGGTCCTTGAGCGTGCGGTACGGTGAACTCGCGGGCACGATGATCAGGCACGGGCCGCGCGACAACAGCGTGATCGGCGTGAAGTCGGTCAGCGGATCGTAGGGCAGCTTGCGGAAAATGGCGGCGTTGGTGGACAGCGTGGAGTTGCTGCCGATGAAGACCGTGTAGCCGTCGGCCGGCGCGCTGAGCAGCGTCTGCACGCCGATGAAGCCGTTGCCGCCGGGCTTGTTCTCCACCACCACGCCCTGCCCGGTCAGCTCGCCGATCTTCTTGGCGAACATGCGCGCGGTGGTGTCGGTGCCGCTGCCGGACGGGAACGGCACGATGAAGCGGATCGGGCGGTTGGGAAAGGCCTGCGGCTGCGCCAGCGCGGCGGCGGGAAAGGCCGCCAGCGCGGCGCCGGCCAGCGCGCCCTTGCCGGCGAGGCTGGCAAAGCGGCGGCGCGAGAGCGTGCGCGGCCGGGATGCGGATCGGGATGTGGATCGGGTATCGAATCGGGTCATGCTGTCTCCTTGATGCTCCGCCCGGCAGTGGGTCCTCCCGGTGCGGATGGTGCGGATGTGGCGTTGAATCGCGGCGCCGTGGCCGCCTGCGCTAGCGCCTGAGGCCGAGCAGGTCGCGCGCGATGACCCAGCGGTGCACTTCCGAGGGGCCTTCGTAGATGCGCATCAGGCGCGTCTCGTTTGCCATCTGCTGCAGCGGCATTTCCTTGGTCATGCCCATCGCGCCGAAGGCCTGCATGGCGTGGTCGATCACGTCCCAGGCCATCTCGGTGGCGAACACCTTGATCATCGAGACCTGGGTGCGCGCCTCGTCGCCGGCGTCGATGCGCGCGGCGGCGTCGTACGTCATCAGGCGGCAGGCGTGGATGCGCGTGGCGGCATCGGCCACCCACCACTGGATGGCCTGGCGGTCCGCCAGCGGCGCGCCGAAGGTCTGGCGCTGCGGCGCGTACTCGCACAGCATGTCGAGCGCGCGCTGCGCGCGGCCGATGCACCATGCCGCCATCTGCACGCGCCGGCTCGACAGCCGCGCCTGCATCGGCGCGAAGCCCTTGCCTTCCTGGCCGAGCAGCTGGCTGTGCGGAATGCGGCAGTCCTCCAGCACCACCTCGTAGGTGGAGGCGCCGCCGATCATCGGGATGCGCCGCTCGACCTTGAAGCCGGGCGTGCCGCGGTCGACCAGGAAGGCCGAGATGCCGCCGCGCGCGCCGCGCGCCTTGTCGGTCACGGCCATGACGATGGTCCAGTCGGCACGCGCGGCGCGGCTGATCCAGATCTTGCGGCCGTTGAGCACCCAGTCGTCGCCGTCGCGCTCGGCGCGCGTGGACATCATGGCCGGATCGCCGCCCGCGCCGGGCTCGGAGATGGCGATCGCGGAAATGGTCTCGCCGCGCGCATACGGCTCCAGGTAGCGCGCGCGCTGGTCCGCGTCGGCGGTCTTGAGCAGCATGCGCAGGTTGGGCGAGTCGGGCGGCAGGTCGTAGGGCGTGATGGTCTTGCCGAGTTCCTCGTTGACGCCGACCATCGCCACCACCGGCAGGTCGGCGCCGCCCATCTCGGCCGGCGCGTCCAGGCCCCACAGGCCCAGCTCGCGCGACAGCGCGTCGAGCCGCGCCTGGTCGTGCGGCAGCAGCGTGAGCTGGCCGCCCTGCGCCTCGCGCGCCAGCGCGTCCGCCTCCAGCGGAATCAACTGCTCGCGCACGAAGCGCGCGACCAGGTCCTTGAGCATCTGGTGCTCTTCATCCAGCGCGAAGTTCATGCCTCGTCTCCTCTCGTTTTGATGGTGTGCGTGATATGCGTGATATGCGTGACGTGCGTGGTGTGCGTGGTGTGCGTCATGCCGCGCCGGCGGGCACGCCGCCCGCCAGTTGCGCGATCGCCTCCGGCGCCAGCCCCGCTTCGCGCAGCACCTCCGCGGTGTGCTCGCCCAGCGCCGGCGCATGGCGGCGCAGCGACAGCGGCGTGGCGGAGAAGCGCGCCGCCGGCCGCATCTCGCGCAGCGGCCCTTCGGTGGGATGCTCGGTCTGCTGGAACAGGCCGACCGCCGCGAGGTGCGGATGGCCGGGCAGCTCGTCCGGCGTGTAGATCGGCGTGGCGGGAATGTCCAGCTGCTCGAACAGCGCCATCCACTGCGCCGTGGTGCGCGCCGGCGTGATCTCGCCGAGGTGCCGGTAGAGCGCGCGGATATTGGCGTTGCGCTGGGCGCGGCTGGCGATGTCGTACTTGTCGGCCAGGTCGTCGCGGCCCACGGCATGGAAGAAGGCCTGCCAGTGGCGGTCGGTATAGGGCAGCGCGCAGATCCAGCCGTCGGCGGTCTGCGCCGGGCGGCGCCCGCCCTGCAGCAGGCGCGCGTAGCCGGCGGCGCCGGTGGCCGGCTCGAAGGTCAGCCCGGCCAGGTGCTCGGCCATGACGAAGCTGGCCATCGTCTCCAGCATCGGCACCTCCACCGACTGGCCGGCGCCGTGGCGCTCGCGGTGCAGCAGCGCGGCCAGCACGGCGTTGGCCAGCGCCAGCCCGGTGGTCTTGTCGGCGATCAGGCTGGGCACGTACTCGGGGCGCTCGCCCACCGACGAGCCCAGCGCCACCAGCCCGCAGGCGGCCTGGATGATGTCGTCGAAGGCCGGCTTGTCGCGGTGCGGGCCGTCCTGGCCGAAGCCGGTGGCCACGCAGTAGACGATGCGCGGGTTGAGCGCCGCCACCGCGGCGTAGCCGAAGCCGAGCCGCTCGATGGCCGCCACGCGCATGTTGTGGACCAGCACGTCGGCGCCGGCGATCAGGCGCCGCAGCGCCGCAGCGCCCTCGGGGCGCTTGAGGTCCAGCACCACCGAGCGCTTGTTGCGGTTGAGCGCGAGGTAGATCGAGCTCATGCCGGCATGGCGCGAGACGCCGTTGGCGCGCATCAGGTCGCCCTCGGGGCCTTCGATCTTGATGACGTCGGCGCCGAGGTCCGCCAGCGCCTGCGTGGCCATCGGGCCCAGCACCACCGAGGTCAGGTCGAGCACGCGGATGCCGTCCAGCGGGCCGGCCGGCGCCGCTGCCGAATTTGCTGCCGAGGTCGGTTTATCCATGCGGCCTCCCTCAGCAGCGCCGGAACACGGGCGCGCGGCGCTCGGCCATCGCCGCCACGCCTTCGCGGAAATCGGCGGTGGCGAACTGCCCGCGCTGGATGGCCAGTTCGCGCTGGTTGGCCTCGGTCACGCGCTCGGCCAGCCCCAGGCGCAGCGTCTCGCGCGTGCTTTCCACCGCCAGCGGCGCCGATGCCGCGATCTCGTGCGCCAACACCAGCGCGCGCGCCAGCACTTCGTCCTGCGCGACCAGCTCGTCGGCCAGCCCGATGCGCACCGCTTCCTCGCCGCCGATGCGCCGGCCGGTGTAGAACAGCAGCGCGGCCTGCTGCTCGCCGACCAGGCGCGGCAGCGTCACGCTCATGCCGAAGCCCGGATGAAAGCCCAGCCGGTTGAAGCTGGCGCTGAAGCGCGCCTCGCGGCAGGTCACGCGGAAGTCCGCCACCAGCGCCAGGCCCATGCCGGCGCCGATGGCCGCGCCCGCCACCGCGGCCACGATCGGCTTGCGGCTGCGGTACAGCTTCATGGCCTGGGCGTAGAACGCCGACGGGTCGCGCGACACGGCGCCCTGCTCCGCGCCGCTGAAATCCGCGCCGGCGCAGAAGGCGCCCACGCCGGACGACAGCACCACCGCGCGGCAGGTGTCGTCGTCGTCGAGCCGCAGCAGGGTTTCGGCCAGTTGGCCCATCAGGCCGGCGTCGACGAAATTGTGGGGCGGGCGCGAGATCTCGATCTGCGCGACATGCTGGTCGCGCGACAGGCGGATCTCCGGCGGGGATGCCAGGGTCATGGCGTGGGCTCCGGGTAAACGGTGAGGAAGGAAGCGCGGCGCCACCACATGCCGGCGCCGCATCGCTGGCCGAGAGTATTCGCCGATGCCCCGCGCGGCGCTACGCTACAATTTCGGATACCGAAATCATGGGTGGCCCATCAACATCGCCGCCGGCCGCATGCCAACGCCCTCGCCACCAGTCTCCACGCGCCAGATCACCCACAGCACCGGCCGCTTCACGCGCCAGACCGGCGGCAGCCAGTCGCTCGAGCGCGGGCTGATGCTGCTGCGCGCGTTCCGCGTCGGCTCGTCCAGCCTGACCAATGCCGAGCTGGCCGCGCGCACCGGCCTGCCGCGGCCCACCGTGAGCCGCCTCACGCGCTCGCTGGTCGATGCGGGTTTCCTGCGCTACGACACCACCGAGCGCGCCTACCGGCTGGCGGCGGTGATGCTGAGCCTGGCCGACGCCTTCCGCCACGCCAGCGTGGTGCCGGAGGTCGCGCTGCCGCTGATGCGCAGGATCGCCGAGGACAAGAAGGTCAACGTGGGCCTGGCGGTGGCCGACCAGACCGCGATGGTCTACCTGGCCTCGGTGCGCCACAGCGGCGACAGCGTGTCGCGCACGCGGCGCGTGGTGCCCGGCACGCGCGTGCCGATGGAAGCCACCGCGATCGGCCTGGCCTACCTCGCCGCGCTGCCCGCCGCGGTGCGCGCGGACCTCGTGGAAGAAATTACGGAGAAGGCCGGCGAGCCATGTCCGGTGCTGCAAAAGGAGGTGGCCCGCGGCATCGCGCAGGCGCAGGCCCTGGGCTACTGCACGGCCAACTACCAGCCCGGCCACCTGACCGCCGTGGGCGCGGCGTTCCAGGGCCCGGACCACCAGTGGTACGGGCTCAACATCAGCTTCCCGCACAAGGCCAGCGAGAAGCGGCGCGACGTGGAGCGCTACGCGCCGCTGCTGCTCGGCCTGATCGCGGAGATTCGCGCGGCCTGCGACAAGCACGGGCACGCCTGAGCCCGGCGCGGCCACTCCGTCGGCGCAAGTCAGTGTTCTCGAAACGGGCGCCGGCCCGCCTTGAACAAGTTGCGGATCGCAAGTATATTGGTTGCGAATCGCAACCTTGCGATTGCCGGATCGCCAGCCCGCCAGCCCGTCAGCCCGGTATCCCGGCCCACCGCGCCACCTCAATCCCGCTCCCATGGACTTCGTCGACCTCCCCGCCCAGACCCGCGACCGCACCATCCTGGAACTGCGCGAGTTCTCCCGCAAGCTGGTGCGCGAGCTTGGTTTCATGCGCAACACCCTGGCCGACAGCGAGCTCTCGCCGTCGGCCGTGCACGCCATCATCGAAATCGGCCTCGCGCCGGGCCTCCCGGCACGCGATCTCGCCCTGCTGCTGCGCCTGGACAAGTCCAATACCAGCCGGCAGCTCGCCAAGCTGGAGGCCGCCGGCCTGCTGCGGCGCGAGGCCGCGAGCGACGACGGGCGCTCGGCCCGGCTCTACCTGACCGAGGCCGGCCAGAAGCTGCGCCGCAAGATCGACCGCTTCGCCACCGACCAGGTCTCCGGCGCGCTGCGCAAGCTGATGCCGGCCGACCAGCAGACGCTGGTGCGGTCGCTCTCGCTGTACGCCGATGCGCTGGCGCAGGACAACGCCACCAGGACGGCACACGCGGGCAGCGATGGCGACGGGCGGATCGTCGAAGGCTACCAGCCCGGATGCATCGGCGACGTGGCCAGCCTGCACGCGCGCTACTACGCGGCATCGTCGGGCTTCGGCGTGTATTTCGAGCGGAAGGTGGCGACCGAGCTGGCTGCCTTCGCGGCGTCCTTGCCCGCCCCCGGCAAGGCGCTCTGGCTCTACGTGGAAAACGGCAGGACGCTGGCTTCGCTCGCCATCGACGGGGACCCGGCCGGCGGCGTTGCCCATCTGCGCTGGTTCATCGTCGACGCCTCGCTGCGCGGCACGGGCCTCGGGCGGCGCTTGCTGGCCAAGGCCGTGGCATTCGTCGACGCGCGCTTCGGCGAGACCTATCTCTGGACCTTCAAGGGCCTGGACGCGGCGCGCCATCTGTATGAATCGTTCGGCTTCCGGCTGACCGGCGAGGCGGAAGGCGCGCAGTGGGGCACCGTGGTGGTGGAGCAGCGCTTCAGCCGGCGCGCGGACGAGACTGGCGACGCCGGGGAAGCCGGGGAAGCGCCGCGCTGACCCTGCCCGCGCGCGGCGGCCATTCCGGCCAGCCGGGGCGCCGAAGCCCGGCCATGCTTCATGCGCCGGTCTTCGGCGACAGCTTGCCGGGCGCGAACCTGGTCCGCGCCACCGGCACCTTGCGCCGGCCGGTCTCGCTGCGCCGCAGGGCGGCGGCCTGCGCCTCGGCGTGCCCGGCGCGGCGCGCGGCGGCTTCGAGTTCGGCGCGCAGCGCGTCCAGCGCTTGCGCCCTCCCGGCCAGTTCCCGCTCCGCCGATGCCAGCCGCTGGCGCAGCGCCTCGCCTTCGGCCTGCAGTCGCGCGCGCTCCGCGCTGCCGGCCACCGCCGCTTCCTGCGCCCTGGCCTGCGCGGCTGACAGCTCGGCGCGCAGGCCCGCCGCCGCCTGTTCGCCCTTCTGGCGCAGCGTGCGCTCCTGGTCGATCTCGCGCAGCGCGCGCCGCTCGGTGGCGCCGGCCCGCTCCTGGGCCACGGCGGCCTGCTCGCGCGCGCGCTCGAGTTCCGCCGAGAACTGCGCGCGCAACTCGCCCAGCTGCCGTTCCTGCGCCTGCGCCTGGTTCCTGCCCTCCTCCAGCCGCGCCCGGGTGGCGGCATGGGCCTGGCGCTCGGCATCCAGTTCCGTCCGCAGCGCGGCCAGCGCCTGGCGGGCCGCCTCCAGTTCGCCCGCGACCGCGGCGGTCTCGCGCTCGGCGGCCGCCGCCGCGGCGCGCGCCTGGTCGCGCTGCGCCTGCGCTTCGCTGGCCTGGCGCCCTGCCTCGTCGCGCAGCGCCGCCAGCTCGCCGGCGGCGGACTCGCTGGCGGCCTGCCAGATCTGCTGCACGGCATCCGCCGCGACCTGCTTGATGGCATCGGGCAGGCCGGGATGCTCGATCCGCACGCGCGCCTGCTCGCGCAGGTCCTGCCAGAACTGGCCCAGCACCTCCAGCGGCGTGCCCATGCTGCCCTTGCGCACCAGTCCATAAAGCTTGTTGGCGGTCGGCGTGATGCCGTAGCGGAAGAACAGCAGGCCACAGACCTCGCGGTACAGCGCGCGGGTTTCGGGGAAACGCTCGCGCAGCGCGGCCACGTCGGCCTGCAGGCTGGCGTCGGCGGTTTCGGGCGATTCGGTCGATGCGGGCTGGATTGGCATGGCGGCGGTGGTGTAGATACTGAATCCATAAATATTACTACGTAATGCGTAATATTTCATGATTCCATAAGATAACTTTAGACATAATTACGCTTCTGTCTATAATCGCTGGCCAAACCGCTTTTGGATCGTCATTTGGATCGCCCGTTGGATCGCTCCCCACGCATGCCAGTCCCTGCCCCGCCCCTCGCCGCGCTGCCGGCCATGCCGCTGGAACAGCTGCGGCTGCCCGCCGACCTCTCGGGCGCCGAAGGAAGCAACCGCGCCCGCGGCGGCACCCCGCAGATCGCCGCGCGCGACGACGTGGCCGCCGTCGCCGCGTGGCTGGCGCGTTATGCCGGCACCCCGGCGACCTTGCAGAGCTACCGGCGCGAGGCCGAGCGCCTGCTGCTGTGGGCGGTGATGCAGCATGGCAAGCCGCTGTCGTCGCTGACGCACGAGGACCTGCTGCTGTACGAGCGCTTCCTGGCCGATCCGCAGCCGGCCGCGCGCTGGGTCATGGCCTCGCGCAAGAAGCTGGCGCGCGGCGCGCCCGCATGGCGGCCCTTCGCCGGGCCGCTCTCGCCGGCCAGCGTGCGGCACGCGCTGGTCATCATCAATGCGCTGTTCGCGTGGCTGGTCGAGGCCGGCTACCTGGCCGGCAACCCGCTCTCGCTGGCGCGCCGGCGCCGCGGCCATGCGCAGCCCCGCATCACGCGCTACCTGAGCCACGAGCTGTGGCAGGCGGTGAAGGACACCATCGAGGACATGCCGCGGCAAAGCGAGCGCGAACGGCTGCACGCGGCCCGCTGCCGCTGGCTGCTGACGGTGCTGTACCTGGGCGGGCTGCGCGCGGCGGAAGTGGCCGGCGCCGGCATGGGCGCGTTCTTCAGCCGGCGCGACGCTAGCGGCGTGGAACGCTGGTGGCTGGAAGTGACCGGCAAGGGCAGCAAGACGCGGCTGGTGCCGGCCAGCGACGAGCTGATGGCGGAACTGGCGCGCTACCGGCGCGCCCACGGCCTGCCGCCGGCGCCGCTGCCGGGCGAAGATCGGCCGCTGGTGCTGCCCGTGATCGGGCAGGCGCGCGCGCCCAGGCCGCTGTCGCGCGGCGCGCTGCACCTGGTGCTCAAGGAGGTGTTCGTGCTGGCGGCGGAGCGCCTGCGCGCGCGCGGCCCGCAATGGGAAAGCCGCGCCGAGCTGCTGGCCAGCGCCTCGGCGCACTGGCTGCGCCACACCGCCGGCTCGCACATGACCGACAGCCAGGTCGACCTGCGCTTCGTGCGCGACAACCTCGGCCACGCCTCGATCGCCACCACCAGCGGCTACCTGCACAGCGAGGACGACGCGCGGCATCAGGCCACACAAGCAGCCCACCGGATCGGATGGGCGGTTTCATTGGACCTGCAACATGACGACGCTATGGACTCCGGGTTTCTTCATACATCACGCTCTACTAGCGCCTAGCGCTGGCATAGCGGCTGCCTGCTCGAGGCGAGCCCAACAGCCGTCGCATTCTGCGAACGACCCGGTCATGTGCAGATCGGTGGCTGGCATCTAGCCGACCTCCCGACTTGTAACGCTGACCGCGAATGCCCTCCCTCCCGGCCCCGAATTGTCTCTCATAGTCGGCCAGGTCGATTCCACGACTTGACCGATGCTGGCCGGCTTGGCTACGCGGCAAGGCGATTCGCGAACTGCGCGACGTAGCTGAGTCCCACGCATTGCAGGAATACGCCATGGCGTTGCGAAATCCCCCGCGCGCCAGCAATCGTTCGCTTGCAGCTCGCACCAGTCAACAAGAATCCTCCTGTTGAAATCAGATCCATATGATTTTGATTTCAGAAAATACGAGCGCTTATTGAGAAGCGTCTGATACCCAGCCGGACTCTCCTTTCATACCATTCCATACGCATTGATGCGGGCGCAGTGATGACCCCGCAAGACAGTCCGTCATCGGCTGTCTGCGACCCCGAATGCCCAATCTGGCACGACGCATTAGGCGTATCGGCATGGCGAGAACGGAGTGAGCAAGAATGGCGGAAGGTTTTGGCGAACTCAAGGCAGCCGGAGAGCGAGCGCTCGACGTGCTGACCACCGGGCGGCAGACTTATTTCCTCGAAGTACCCGGCGCGGCCGGCGCCGCCGATCTGTCCGTGGTGTCCTTCGAAGCGGTGGAACGACTGGGCGAGCCCTACACCGTCACCATTCAGCTCACGCATCCGCTCGTGCTCGACCGTGCCGAGTACCTGAATCGCGAAGCTGCCTTCCTGATCGCTCCTGCTGATGGCAGCGAGCCGCGCAAGTTCGCCGGCTGTATTACCCGCTTCAGCCAGACCCGCCAGACCCGCGATTTTAGCGGCTACGAGATCGTGGTCGAGCCACTGGTCGCGCGGTTGCGGCTCACTCAAGCCAGTCGCATCTACCAGCAGCAGACCGCGCCGCAGATCATCGAGGCAATCCTGCGCCGGCACGACCTCAAGGGTCACCAGTTCGTCTTCAAGACTCGCCGCAAATACCCGACGCACGCTTTCCGCATGCAATACCGGATGTCGGATTGGGACTATATCCGGCTGCTGATAGCACAGGAAGGCCTGTATTGCTACTTCACCGCCGGCAAGTTCGGCGAGATGATCGTGTTCGGCGACGACATCGATCACTATCTCTATCAGCCGGAACTGCGTGTGCCCTATCGCGAGACGGCCGGGCTGGAGTCCGGGCGGGAAACGGTATTCTCGCTCAAGACCTCCGCCAGGAGTATCCCCGGATCATTCCGGGTTGCGGACTTCAACCCGGACAAGGCATGGGAGCGCCCGACCGGCGAGGCCAATGTCGCGCGCAACGAGAAGACCACCTACGGCCAGTCCTATGTCTACGGCACGCATCACCTGGACTTCGAAGACGGCAAGTGGGAGGCGCAACTACGCCACGAGGCGGCGCTGGCCTCGCAACTGGTCTACGCGGGCGAGAGCAATGTGCTGGCGCTATGTCCGGCGCGCATCCTGCGCATGGACTACGTGCTGCCCGATGCGCCCAACGGCCAGGTGATCACCGAGGTCATCCACAGCGGCGCGCGCGATGCGGCCTACCGCAACAGCTACCGGGCCATCCCCTCGGACCGGCGCTTCCGCCTGCCACTGGACGAGGCCAACTGGCCGCGCATCCCCGGCACCCTGAGCGCGCGCATCACCTCGCCGGGTCAGTACAAGTACGCCTACCTGACCCGAGACGGCCACTACGTTGTCCGCTTCGATTTCGACTTCGACGGATGGCCCAAGGGCGGTGAAAGCGTGCCCCTGCGTTTTGCCAAGCCGTTCGCCGGTGCCCAGCAAACGGGCTTCCACTTCCCGCTGCTCGACGGCACCTATGTGGACGTGGCCTTTCGCGACGGCAATCCGAACAAGCCATACATTGCCAGCGTGCAGCACAACAGCCAGCACGCGGACCTGATTACCAATCAGGATCGCTGGCTGTCGCGCAACGTGATCCGCACGCAGAGCAACAACAAGCTGCGTTTTGAGGACTGGGAAGGGCAGGAGCACGTCAAGCTGTCCACCGAGCATTCTGGCAAGAGCCAACTGACGCTCGGGCACATCGTCAATGGCCAACGCGAAAAGCGCGGCGAAGGGTTCGAGTTGCGCACTGACGGGTGGGGAGCCCTGCGCGGCGGGAAGGGGCTGTTCCTGAGTGCGGATATGCAGGCCCGCGCCGGCGGCCCGGTGCTCGGCATGGAGGCCGCCCTGGAACAGCTACGCGCGGCCCAGGCACGCATGCAGAGCCTGTCTGACGCGGTGCGCGACGCCAAGGCGGTTGTCGCCGCGTGCGAGGAGCAGAAGACGCTGCTGGAGACGCAACTCAAGGACTTGCGGCAAGCGGTGCTGCTGGCCAGCGCACCGCACGGCGTGGCGCTGACCAGCGGCGAGCATCTGCAGTTGTCGGCCGGCGGCCACCTCTTCACCACCGCAGGCGGCAACGCCGATGCTGCGGTTGGCGGCAATCACACCGTCGCCGCCGGCGGTGCCGTCTCGCTTTATGCCAACACCCTGGGCATGAAGCTCTATGCGGGCGCCGGCCAACTTGAGCTGCAGGCGCAGGGCGATGCCATGCGCCTCACCGCGCTCAAGGATGTCACGATTGCAAGCACCAGCGATGCGGTTACCCTTGTCGCGGACAAGGCGCTCACGCTGATGTGCGGTGGCGCCTATATCAGGCTGGCGGGCGGCCAGGTCGAGATCGGCAGCGCTGGCGACATCCTGTGCCGCGGCCCGATCCGCATCGGACCGTCCGGCACCCAGCACCAAGCCTTGCCGTTGCTGCCCACGCAGCAGCAGACCGGCATGCAGCTCTGGCACGCGTATCCCAATGGCGAACCGGTCCGCCATGCACCCTACAAGGTGACCTTTGCCGATGGCAGTACCCGCTTTGGCACGCTCGATGCCACCGGGCGCGGGACGCTCGCCAACGCGCCACGCGGCGGCGGCTCGGTCGAGTACTTCGAGGAAGCGCACGATCTGCAGGACAAGGCCAGGAAGTGGGCCGAGCCCAAGGGCCAGGTGCTGGCGGGCGCCACGGCAGGCGGCGAGAACCCTCTGCCAAGCCTGGTCGGGCCAGTGATGGCCGCGACTCCGAACGGGGTCCGTGCCGTTGCCGGAGCGGCCATGGCGGTGGTCACTGCTGCCGGCCAGGGCGGCGTGGCCGCCGCCACGGCGGTGCTTCCCAAGCCGACCGGGATCGCCGCACCACCGGCGGTTGCGCCCGCTCCGGGAAATGCCACCCCGGAGCTCGCGCGAAACCTGACGTAGCCGGTGGCGATCTGAGTCGCCGCCAATTCCCACGCCTTCCCTTCTCCCAACAAGCCCGACATGCCCGGCCCCGAAGCCCCGCACCCCCCGGTTCGCCAGACGCCCCAAGCCATTCAGGCCAACGCCCACGCACGGCGCGTGATTCTGAGTCCGGTGCCGGCCCCGGCCACGACACCCAAGCTGGTGCACGCGCCCGTCGAATCCGTCACCAACCACAGCCAGGAAATCTTCATCCAGTGCCTGTACATGGTGCCCGTGGTCGGCAATGCCATGTCGTTGTGGGACGTGGGTGCCGATATCTACCGGATTTGCAGCCAGCCGGGCGCGGCGAAGGACCCGTTCCAATGGGGCATCCTGGTGATCGACGCCGTCGGGGTGGTGCCAGCCGCCGGCAACGCCAGCCGCCCTGCCCGCGCCGTGGCCAAGGAGGTGCTGCTCGCGTTCGCCAAGGGCGCGGCGGCGGCAGTGCTGGTCGATCTGTTTTGGGCCACCGCCGGCGGCGACGTGATCGCCTTCATGGCCGAGTTCGACCGGCACCTCGATAGCTGGAAGCAGGACATCATCGACGGCGTGCGCAAAGCGACGCGCACGATCCGCCGATTTGTGCAGAACCCGGTGTCGGCGGCCGAGCAGATGGGCGCGGTCAAGAAAAACACGGGCTTCCTATCATGGGTACCGTCCACGGAGGAGATTGCGCTGTACGGCATTGATCAGTTGCTCAAGCTGTCCGGCCAGCGTGCGGCCATCCTGGCATGGCTCGATGCATTCGAGCGCGACACCGGGCCAATGATCCATGCGGCCTTGGGCGATGCGGGCAAGGCAGGCACGCTGCTGTTCATGGCGGCGCGGGTGGCCGCCGAAATCAAGACGCGGCGTGCCCGCAAGCTTCCGTCCCACACGGCGCAGGCCGTGCCCGGCACGATGGACAAACCACACGTCAAAGCCGGCCAGGTCCGCCACACCACGCAAAAGGGCGCCTCGCCGAGCCCTGTCCCGGCCAGGAACGGCTGCGGCTGCCCGGCGACGGCCACCGCCAAGCCGGTCAACTACGCCATGGGCGACGAGAACCTGGAGCAGACCGACTTCGTGCTCGATGGCGTGGTGCCGATTGCCTGGACCCGGCGCTACCGCTCCAGCCTCGCCGCCTATGACGACAGCCCGCTCGGCGCGCGCTGGAGCAGTCCCTATCACCTGTCGCTGGCACCGCGGGACGACGGGTCGTTCCTGTTCTTCGACCCCGACAGCCGTCCGGTGCCGCTGCCGGCGCTCGCCGTCGGGGAAACCATCGAGGTGCCCGCCGAGCGGTTGACCCTGCATCGGCCGGATGCCCGCCAGTTGCGGCTCGCCTATCCCGACGGGTCGGTGGAAGCCTACCGGCTGCACGGGACGCGCTATCGCCTGGCGTCGCGCCGCGGGCGCGACGGCCTGGGGCTGGCGATGACCTATGACGAGCGCGGACGGCTCACCGGGATGAACGATGGCGCCGACAATGCGGTCCGACTGGACTACGCAGACGGCCGCGTTTCGGCGATCCACCGCCTGGATGGCGCCGGCAATGCCACACAGACGCTGGCGCGCTATGCCTATGGCCCGACCGGCGATCTGCTGCGCCACGAGGACGTACTGGGTCATGCGCGTACCTTTGCCTACGAGCAGCACCTGCTGGTGCGCTACACCGACTTCAACGGCAACGGGCACCATCTGGAGTGGGCGTGGCCGGGCAGCGCGCAGGGCCTGCCGGCGCCGGCCGATGCGAAATGCGTGCGCACCTGGGTCGGCCAGGACGAGCGCGACATCCGCGACGACACGCGCTTCGAATACCACCGCGAGCACTGGTACACCCGGGTTACCGATGCCGAGGGCCAGCAGACCTATCACCGCTACGATTATCACAACCGGATCGTGCTGGTCGAGCATCCGGACGGCAGCAGCGAGCGCTTCGAGTGGGACGATCGCAACAACCTGGTGGGCATGACCAATGCGGAGGGCCAGACCGAGCGCTTCGCCTATGACGCGCAGGGGCGCGTGACCGCCGTCACCGATGCGCTGGGCAACACCACGCGCACCGAGTACGACGCGGCCGGATTGCCGGTCAAGGTCACGGCGCCCACCGGCGAGGCGACCGAGACGGCCTATGACGAGTTGGGCCGGCCGGTGTCGGTCACCGACCCGACCGGGCGCACGACCGAGTATGCCTGGAGCAACGCCGGACAACTGCTCGCCATGACCGACCCCAAGGGCGGAGTGCGGGAGTTCGGCTACGACCATGGCGGGCGGCTGATCTGTGCGCGCGACTGTTCGGGCTTCGAGACCCGGTATGCCTATGACGCCAACGGCCATCTGATGCAGCGCACCGACGCCGAGGGCCAGGTTACCGCCTACCGGCACGACGCGCGCGGCCAGTTGCTGGCACGCCGCGATCCGGACGGGACCGAGGCGCGCTTTGCCTACGACGGCGAGGGCAACCTGGTCACCTACACCGACGGCGCGGGCCAGGCGACCACGTACAGCTACAACGCCCGCTACCAGCCGACCTGGCGCCGCGACGCGGCGGGGCGCGAACTCTGGTACCTCTATGACTCGCAATGGCGGCTGGCACGGCTGCGCAACGAGAACGGCGAGTACACGCGCTTCACCTACGACGTGGTGGGGCAATTGGTCGAGCAGACCGGCTTCGATGACCGCACGGTGCACTACGGCTACGACGCTGCGGGGCACCTCACAAGCCGTGCCGAAGACGGATCGCGCACCGAGTATGGGCGTGATCCGCTGGGCCGGCTGACATCCCGCACGGTATCTGCCGGGGCGCGCCTGCCGGTCGAGGAGCGTTTCTACTACGACGCGCATGGACGGCTGGCGACGGCCAGCACCGGGTACAGCAGGGTGCAGTTGCACTACGACGAGGCCGGTGACATGGTGGCCGAGTTGCAGCGCATCGGCACCGACAACGGCGAGTACGTGACGGTCAGCCGCCACGAATATGATGCGCTGGGCCATCGCACCAAGACCACGCTGCCGAACACGCGCACGGTGGGATGGCAGCGCTATGGCTCGGGCCATGTGCATGGCGTATTGCTGGACAGCCGGCCGTTGCTGGATGTGGAGCGCGACAAGCTGCACCGGGAGGTGTCGCGCCAGCACCGCGGCTGGCGCCAGACGCGCGCCTACGACGCCGGCGGGCGGCTCGCGCAACAGGCGGTGCGCCAGGGCGCGGCCGAGGCGCCCGGGGCCTGGATTGCCCAGCGGCAGTTCCAGTACAGCCCGGCCGGGCACCTGACGCGCATCGAGGACCGAGCGCGCGGCGCGACCGAGTATGCCTACGATCCGGTCGGACGCCTGCTCAAGGCAGTGTCGCCGGACCTGACCGAGGCATTTGCGTTCGATCCGGCGGGCAACCCGGTGGACCCGGACAAGATGGCGCCGCGCCCGGCGGTGGAGCGCGACGCAGACAAGGCCGCGCGGCATGCCCGCGAGGCCGCCGAGGACGCCGCCTGGCTGCGTGCCCATCCGGGCGAGACATACCCGCCGCTGCGCTTTGACCAGCGCGGGGCCGAAGACCGTCAAAAGCTGGACGCCTGGCAGCGCGCGTTGCCGCGCTGCGTGGGCAACGTGCTCGCGGAACTCACGCATACGCGCTATGAGCACGACACGTATGGCAATCTCGTGCGCCGCATCGCGCCCGACGGCACGACATGGCAATACGAGTACGACGCGGCCAACCGGCTCACGCAGGCGAGCCGCCGTGCCGGGGAGGCAGCGGCCAACGAGCGGCAATGGGCGGACGACTCGGCGCCCCCGGCGCTGCAGGTGCGCTTTGCCTATGACGCGTTTGGGCGGCGCACGCAAAAGACCGTCACCCATCCGGATGGCACCGTCGAGCGCACGCTGTTCAGCTGGGATGGCGACGTGCTGCTGATGGAGGAACGCTTCATCCAGCCCCCGCGACAGCCGGGGGACTACCGGCCCTGCCCGTTCCGCGGGGTGGCCCTGGTACGAGAAGACCCCGACGATGCGTATTCCGTGCCGGTGGCGCAGCGCATCCACACGCTGGAAGCGGATCAGCAATGGCAAGGCGCGTCGCTGTACCTGCACGAACCCGGCAGCTTCGTACCGCTGGCGCGGCTGGACGAGACGCTGGTGGAGCCCGCGGTTCTGATGACGGGCACGGACGGGCAGTTCATGCAGGTGCCGGCCAAGACCCGGCATGCGACGCTGTTTTACCAGACTGACCACCTCGGCACGCCGCAGGAACTGGTGGACGAGACCGGCAAGGTGGTATGGCTGGGGCGGTACAAGGCGTGGGGCGGGCTGAAGGCGTCGCGCCACGGGGCAGATCCGGCCGAAGCCACCAACGCCATCCGCTTCCCGGGGCAGTACCATGATGCGGAGACGGGGCTGCATTACAACCGGCATCGGTATTATGATCCGGGCACGGGTAGATTCATCTCGAAGGATCCGATTGGGCTGGCTGGTGGGATCAATGTCTATCAGTATGCGTCGAATCCGGTTGAGTGGGTCGATCCGTTAGGGCTAACTGGGCGAAATTGTGCTTTCAGGAAAGCGAAACGCGATGCGAGAATTCCAATGTCTCAGCAACCGGACTCGATTAATCGAGTTCCGATGACTAACAACGGTTGCCCAGTGATGCATGGAAACAAACGCGTCGTTACTCGAGAGTACAAATTTACTCGGTCAGACGGTAGTGTTGTGGTGATACAAGATCATGGGGCAGGTCATAGTTTTGGGGAAGGGGGTATTGGCGATCAAGCGGCACATTTCAATGTACGGCCAATTGCCAATACAAGAACTGGCTCAGTAGATGGAACACAGGCACACTATCCCTTTGAGTGAAGGAAGCCATGAATCCCAATGCTGCGTTCCTAGAGAACGGCGAAGTCCTTTGTCGAATTTATGGTGTTTTTCCGAAATTCGACGAAGTAAATCTTCATAACATTAAATTAGACTGGAATGGTCCAATCGCTATTCTTACATTTGATTTGGCTGATTTTCCTAAAAATCCTCCTGAAAAATGGAAAAAACTCAATACGATTCAGATCGATTTGTCGTTTTTCCCGCTTATTTCGGTGGATTTGAGAAAATTTGGGAGGGGGAATAAATGCGACATTCTACCATCCATAGGTGATGATGGATTATTAAAAATAATTATACAAGGAGACTCGGAAGGGTGTTTCACGGCTATATCTGCTCGGGTAGATAAAGTTTCAGCTTATTTTAATCAAAGGTGAGTGAAGATCCGTGTAATTTGCGACCCCTCATCCAGTTTTCTCGGAGGTAATTGAAGAACCAACCGCACCTGATCGCCCACTACGCTGACCGCACTGGGTGCGGCATGAGCCTCGAATGGTGGGGCGACAGTTGAGATGACGACGTGCTGCTGATGGAGGAACGCTTCATCCAGCCCCCGCGACAGCCGGGGGACTACCGGCCCTGCCCGTTCCGCGGGGTGGCCCTGGCACGAGAAGACCCCGACGATGCGTATTCCGTGCCGGTGGCGCAGCGCATCCACACGCTGGAAGCGGATCAGCAATGGCAAGGCGCGTCGCTGTACCTGCACGAACCCGGCAGCTTCGTACCGCTGGCGCGGCTGGACGAGACGCTGGTGGAGCCCGCGGTTCTGATGACGGGCACGGACGGGCAGTTCATGCAGGTGCCGGCGAAGACCCGGCATGCGACGCTGTTTTACCAGACCGACCACCTCGGCACGCCGCAGGAACTGGTGGACGAGACCGGCAAGGTGGTATGGCTGGGGCGGTACAAGGCGTGGGGCGGGCTGAAGGCGTCGCGCCACGGGGCAGATCCGGCCGAAGCCACCAACGCCATCCGCTTCCCGGGGCAGTACCATGATGCGGAGACGGGGCTGCATTACAACCGGCATCGGTATTATGATCCGGGCACGGGTAGATTCATCTCGAAAGATCCGATTGGGCTGGCTGGTGGGATCAATGTCTATCAGTACGCGCCCAATCCGGTTGAGTGGATTGATCCGCTTGGGTTGAAGAAGAAAAAATGCCCTTGTCCTGACTGCCTACCCGATGAAGCGATTGTATGTAGAGGCGGTAGTTGTACTGCCGAGAAATTTCGTCAGGGATCGGGTGTCACGGTTGGTGCAGACGGAAGACTAGATGGAGTTTCGGTAAACAGTGCTACGGGAAAGTCACTAGATGAACTGACTGATGGCATCCCGCATGGGAAGGTCGGTGTTACAACGGTCGGAAATGTCAGGGTGGCAGGTGACGATGTGGTTGCATCGCCAACTAGGAAAAATCCAAATCATGCGACCTTATCTGGAATAACAGCGGAACAAGCGGAGGCGCTCATGACGCCGACTGTCCGCAATCCCAATGCAAGAAAGTAGGTGGAATATGAACGAGGAAAAACTGAATGAAATTGAGGCTCGCTGTAAGGCGGCCACGCCTGGGCCGTGGGTATCTTATGTTGAGGGAAGAGACCATGAAAGCGGTTCAAATTTCATCATGACTGGTCCGGAAGATGCTCGCAGTGAAGATATCGAGCTAAGTGGCGCCACCATCGCGGATCAAGATTTTATTGCGCATGCTAGACAAGATATACCGCTGTTGGTTGCTGAGATTAGGCGGCTCAGGGAAATGTTGATGCGTAAGTAGAAACGGGGCTGCATTACAACCGGTATCGGTATTATGATCCGGGCAGTGGGTGCTTTATCTCGAAGGACCCGATCGGGTTGGCTGGTGGCATCAACGTCTACCAGTACGCGCCGAACACGACGGGGTGGATTGATCCGCTCGGATTAGCTGCTGTGTCCAACACTTCAGACTTCGATACAGCAAGGCGAGATATCGAGGAACACTTCCCGGTCATTCGCCCGCTCACTATCGCCGGCGTGTCTCCGGTGATGCGGCACGAGATGGCACCGTATCTCCTGCTCCAGTGGCGGAGTGCTGTCCTGTCTGCACGCCGTCGACGGCGGGGTATGAAACGGGCGGGCGGTGTGTTGATCTGGAAGCCGGCCTGGACGGCAGTGCCGCTGCATTAGGAATCTGCCGCCGCAGTTGAAACAACCAGCACATCGAAAGGCGAAACACCATGACTTCCATTGCTTACGCAGGCGACCCCACAACCCACGGTGGCGTCATTCTCACCGGTTCCGACACGATGATCGTCATGGACCGCAAAGCCGCCCGCAAAGGCGACCTGGTGTCGTGCCCGCTGCCGGGCCACGGCGTCAATCCGATCATCGAAGGCTCGGACATGCTGACCGACAACGGCAGGCCGATTGCGCTGCACGGACACCGTACCGCGTGCGGTTGCATGCTGATTGCGCTGGACACGCACGCTACCATTCACCAATAACTTGGGCTGAGCCTGTGGCGACACCGTCCCGGGTGCCTGTTGCCGCCAGTCGATACCTTGCTGTCGCGGCGTTGACGGGTTCAATACTGCCCATGTGCGCGCAATCTTCGAAACTGCGTACCCCAAGCATCCGGTGACCGGTGCCGGAGCGAGCGGCATCGGAAAATTCATCTTTTGTGTCAGAAACAGTAATCTCGGCGGTTTTTTCACTACGCTTGCGGCTGGCGCCGGATTATCCGGCTCTGTTCTTCTTTCAGCCGACCACTCAACGCGCAGACAATATGAATCAACACACGCCGCAACCGTCTTTCGCTTTCGTCGCCACCTCGTGGGCCGCCCTGCTCGCCGGCTTCATCGCTTTCCTGGTGGGGCTGTTCAATGCCGACATGCAACTGAACGAGCGCGGCTATTACTTCACCGTCCTCGTCTACGGCCTGTTCGCCGCGGTATCCGTGCAGAAAAGCGTGCGGGACCGGCTCGAAGGCATCCCGGTCACCGGCATCTACTACGGATTGTGCTGGGTGTCGGTATTGCTGGCGGTGCTGCTGCTCGGCGTGGGCTTGTTCAACGCGACCCTCGCCCTCAGCGAGAAGGGGTTCTACGGCATGTCGTTCGCGCTGGCCCTGTTCGGCGCCATCGCCGTGCAGAAGAATACGCGCGACCTCCATGCCGCCCGGCCCCAGGCGGCCGACGCGCCGCTCGCGCCCGCCCGCGACGACGGCGCGCCCGCACGGCAGGACGACTGATCTCCCGCCCGGCGTGGCGGTGCCGCCGGGGCACACGCCACGGCCAGCCTGCTATCCTCGCCCCAGCCCACCCTCCTCGTGCATGCTTGGCGCCCGCCAGGAAACCCCGCTTCTCGCCTCTGCCGCCAGCCGGACACGCATGCCGCCGCGGCCCGCCACACCCCGACTGTTGACTGAAAATCAAAAGATTTTCACCGATACTCCTGTTTTTCAATCGAAGCGGGCCAGGCAGACTTCGCCTCATCGCTTTGCTCGCCGAAGCACGCGCGGCGAGCGCCTGCCGCGCGGCATGGCCCCGCATCCGCCCCCAACCGAGGAGAATTTCATGACCGCGTCCAGCGCCCCCGCCGTCGAGGCCGCGCCCCGTTCCGCCCTGCCGCTGCTCGCGCTCGCGGCCGGCGCCTTCAGCATCGGCACCACCGAGTTCGCGCCGATGGGCCTGCTGCCCGTGATCGCGGACGGCGTCCACGTGTCGATCCCGACCGCCGGCATGCTGATCAGCGCCTACGCCATCGGCGTCATGCTCGGCGCGCCGGTGATGACGCTGCTCCTGTCGCGCTGGCCCCGGCGCTCGGCGCTGATCGCGCTGATGAGCATCTTCACGGTGGGCAACCTGCTGTCCGCGCTGGCGCCGAACTACACGGCGCTGCTACTCGCGCGGCTGGTCACGAGCCTGAACCACGGCGCGTTCTTCGGCGTGGGCTCGGTCGTCGCGGCCAGCCTGGTGCCGCGCCACCGGCAGGCCAGCGCCGTGGCCACCATGTTCATGGGCCTGACCATCGCCAACGTGGGCGGCGTGCCGGCCGCGACCTGGCTCGGGCAGGTGCTCGGCTGGCGCATGTCGTTCGCGGCCACCGCCGGGCTCGGCGTCGTCGCCATGATCGGGCTGTGGTCGGCGCTGCCGCGCGGCCAGGCCGGCCGGGCGCCCGACCTGCGCGGCGAGTTGGCCGTGCTGACGCGGCCCGTGGTGCTGGCCGCGATGGCCACCACCGTGCTCGGCGCCGGCGCCATGTTCACGCTCTATACCTATATCGCGCCGACGCTGGTGGAAATCACCGGCGCCTCGCCCGGCTTCGTCACCGCGATGCTGATGCTGATCGGCATCGGCTTCTCGATCGGCAACGTGGCCGGCGGGCGCCTGGCCGACCGTTCGCTCGAAGGCAGCCTGATCGGCTTCCTGGTCCTGCTGAGCGCGGTCATGCTGGTGTTCCCGTGGCTGGCCACCACGCACCTGGGCGTGGCCGCCGGCCTGCTGGTATGGGGCACCGCCACCTTCGCCATCGTGCCGCCGCTGCAGATGCGCGTGATGCGCGCTGCGGCCGAGGCGCCGGGCCTGGCGTCCTCGGTCAACGTGGGCGCGTTCAACCTCGGCAACGCGCTCGGCGCGGCCGCGGGCGGCGCCGCCATTTCGTCCGGCTTCGGCTACCAGGCCGTGCCGGTGGTCGGCGCGCTGCTGGCCGCGGCCAGCCTCCTGCTCGTGCTGGTCCAGGCCGCGCGCGCGCGCCAGCGCGCCTGACGGCGGCTCCCTACTTCCCGCGGCCCGGTGCGATACCGCGCGGGCCGCCGCGCCTAGCCGGGCAGCTCGCCCACCGCGCGCGACGCCTGCTCGATCGCCGCCGTCAGCGACGGGCTGCCGGCGCTGTCGCAATTGGCGATGACCACGTTGCCCGCCGGCGCGCGTGCCCGTTCCAGCGCGGCCTGCGCCGCGGCCGCGTCGTCGTAGAGGCTGTTGGGCAGGTAGCTGTAGCCGTGCGCCCAGCGGTTGACGGTGATGCCGCGGATCACGTCGCCGGAGGCAAAGCCGCCGCCGGCCAGCATGCGGTCGAGCTGGCCGCGGATGCCGGCTTCGAGCGTGGCGAACGGCGTGCCGAGCAGGAAGGCGCGGCCGGCGCGGAAACGGTCGCGCGCGGACATGCCGCTGTCGGGCACGGTCGGCACGTAGAGCATGTGCAGCACCACCGGGTCGGATGGCCGCGCGCCGGCCGGGGTTTCCAGCCACAGGTCGGTGTAGGCCATCGCCGGCGCGTGGATGCGGCGGGCCTTGAGCGCGGCGAAGGCCCGCCAGTTGTCGAGCGCCACCTTGCTGTAGACCACCGGCGCCTTGACGTCGGCGCGCAGGGCCTGCTTCTGCGGCTCGGGCAGGCCGGGCATGATGAACGGGATCATCATGTTGTAGCCCGCCAGCACCACGTGCGCAGCTTCCACGCGGTGCAGGTTGCCGCTCCAGCCGTAGGTCACGCGCGTGATGCGCTGGTCGGGCTCGATGGCGATGGCGGTGCTGTTCAGGCGCAGCTTGACCTTGGCGTCGTCGGTATCGAGCCGGCTGTAGTCGAAGGCCGCGCCGCCGATGGCATCGGCGCCCGCGCCCCCGGCCACGCCGGGAATCAGGCTGCGCACCAGCAGGCGCGCCAGCGTGGCGTTGCCGTCGGGAAACCACAGCGTGGAAGCCGGCGACTTGCCCAGGCGCGCGTCGCGGCCCAGCCGCGGCATGTTCGCGCCGCCCGGCAGGCCGATGGCGAGCGCGTCGAACACGGAGACGCCGTCCGCGTCGAGCGCGTAGGCATCGTTGCCGCGGCTGCGGAAGAAGCGCTGGCCGGCCAGCCCCAGGCCGGCCTTGTCGCGCAGGAAGGCGGCATACGGCGTGCGCTTGAGGTAGGCCAGCCGCTCGGCCTCGCCCAGGCCCGCGAGGTAGTCGGTGCCGCCGTCGGCCAGGCGCGCCAGCGCGGCGCGGTCCTGCGGCGGCAGCGGCGTCTTGTCGAGGAAGGCCTTGAAGGCGTCGGTCGACGGCGGCGCCGCGCCTGTATTGCCGGCGTTGCGCGCGTCGGTCAGATCGGCGAACGGGTCGCCGGCCAGCAGCTGGTCGCGGCCGAAATGCTCGGCGTCGAAGAACACCGCGCGGCCCATGCCGAGGTCGCGGTAGGGATCGGGCGCGGCCGGCGGGCGCTTGGTCTCCACGCCCAGCCCGGCCAGCAGCGTGGCCACCGCGCGGCTGTCGAGCGCAGCCGCGGGCATGTCGGCGCTGCCGCCGTAGGTGACGAGTTTCTGCCCGCGCACGGTGAATTCGTTGCGCTTGGCGTGGCCGCCGAAATCGTCGTGGTTGTCGAGGATCAGGATGCGCTTGCCGGCGCCGAAGCGGCGCTGGTAGAACCACGCCGCCGCCAACCCGCTGATGCCGCCGCCGACCACCACGAGGTCGAACGCTTCGCGCGCGAGCACGCCGGGGTATCTGGCGCCTTCGCGCGCCAGGCTGTGCGCCAGCGTGTAGGTGCCGGCGTGGTTGCCGCGCAGCCCGGTGAGCGCCGGCGGATACACCGCCGCGCCGCGCTCGGCGGCCCGCAGCAGCTGGCCCGGCGCGAGGCCGGCGGCGATGGTGAGCGCGGCGCCGTTGAGGAAATCCCTGCGCGTGATGGTCATGTCGGTGTGGCCTTCGCTTGTCGCTGCTTGTCTTTGCCCGGTCCCTGCGTGTCCCTGCCCGCGCGGCTCAGCGCCCGGCCGCCTGACGGCGGCGGTCGAGCTCGGCGCGGCGCGCGGCCACGGCGGCCTCGCCGACCGGGCTGGCGTCGTTGCCCCAGCCGGCGCGGATGAAGGTCAGCACGTTGGCCAGTTCCTGGTTGTCCAGGGTCCAGCCGTAGCCGGGCATGTGATAGTCGGTGGCGGCGGTGCCGACCTGGGCCGTGACGGCGCCGTCGAGCAGCAGGCTGGCCAGCGCGGACGGGTCCGGGTCCATCACGGTCGGATTGCCCGCCAGCGGCGGGAAGACCCGCGCGAAGCCCTTGCCGCCGGCGCCGTGGCACGGCATGCAGAACTCCGCGTACTGGCGCGCGCCGGTCGCGTCGAAGCGGCCCTGGGCCAGCCGCTCGGCGGTGGCGGCGTCATAGCGGTATGGCGTCTCGCCGCGCGCGCCGGGAATGGACTTGAGGTAGGTGGCGACCGCCTCCAGGTCCGGGCGGGTCATGAACTGCGTGGACGAGGCGATCACCTCGGACATCGGCCCGAACGAGGTGGCATGCGCGTTGCGGCCGGTGTGCAGGTATTCGGCGATGTCCTCGCGCGACCAGCCGCCCAGCCCGGTGCGCGGGTCGCCGCGCAGGCTGGTGGAGGCCCAGCCGTCCACGCTGGCGCCGGCCAGGAAGTGCCGGCTGCGCTCGTCCAGTCCGCGCTCGGCCAGCAGCGTGCCGCGCGGCGTGTGGCAGGCGCCGCAGTGGGCCACGGCCTGCACCAGGTAGGCGCCGCGCCGCCATTCGGCGCTCTGGCCGGCGCCGGCCTCGGCCGGGCCGCTGTCCAGGAACAGCCAGTTCCACACGCGCAGCAGCCAGCGCATGCCGAACGGCCAGCGCATCTCGGGCGCGGCGGCGGCCCGGCGCACCGGCTTCACCTCGGCGCGCAGGTAGGCGTAGAGCGCCTGCACGTCCGGCTCGGCCAGCCTGGCGTAGGACGGGTAAGGCATGGCCGGATACAGCCGCTTGCCGTGCTTCGCCACGCCCTCGCGCAGCGCGCGGTCGAACTCCGCGAAGCTGTAGCCGCCGATGCCGGTCTCGGCGTCGGGCGTGATGTTGGTGGAATAGACCGTGCCCACGCCAGTGCGCAGCGGCAGGCCGCCCGCGAACGGCGCGCCGCCGGGGGCGGTGTGGCAGGCCGCGCAGTTGGCGACCTTGGCGAGATAGCGGCCGCGCTCGACGCGCACGGCATCGGCGGCGGCGGGCTGGGCCGCGGCCGGCGGCGCCAGCCCGGCGCCGCCGGCCAGCAGCAGGATGGCGCCGAGAGCACGGCGCAGGCAGCCGGACCAGCGGCGGGCAAAACCATCGGCAGCGGCAGGCCGCCCGGGGGATAGGCTCAGGTCGTCGCTCATGTCGTCGTTTTCTTGTTGTCGGTGCCGCCGGGGAGGAGCGGAAGCCAAGCCTCTGCGGGCCAGTAGCGATTATCGCCGCAGCCGGCAAGCAATAACAGCATCAGATCGGCGATAATTTTGCGTATCAGTTCGATTGCCGGTCCGCGCGCCCGGCCCGCCCGCCCATGAAACGCTACGAAGAACTGGCGGAAACGCTGGCCAGGGACATCCGCAACGGCAGCCTGCCGCCCGGCACCAAGATGCCGTCCATCCGCAAGACCGTGGCGCAGTACAGCGTGAGTCCCGCCACCGCGTTCCAGGCCTACTACCGGCTGGAGGAGCGCGGGCTGGTGCGCGCGCGCGAGCGCTCGGGCTACTACGTGACCGGGCCGGTCGGGCGCACGCTGCCGCTGCCCCAGCCGGTGGTGCGGCGCACCCAGCAGGTCTCCACCGACGTCGACATCTCCAAGCTGGTCTTCTCGGTGCTGGACGCCGCGCGCGACCCGGGGCTGATCCAGCTCGGCTCGGCCTTCCCTTCGCCAGAGCTGTTCCCGTGGGAGCGGCTGGGCAAGTCGCTGGCGCGCGCGGGCCGCGAGCTCGATCCGTGGTATTCGGTCAGCGACATGGCGGCCGGGCACCTCGCGCTGCGCCAGCAGATCGGGCTGCGCTACCTCGGCGCGGGCGCGCCGCAGCCCACCGAAGAGATCATCGTCACCAGCGGCGCGCTGGAGGCGCTCAACCTGTGCCTGATGGCCGTGACCGAGCCCGGCGACGTGGTGGCGATCGAGTCGCCGGGCTTCTACGCCTCGCTGCAGGCGCTCGAGCGCCTGCGCCTGCGCGCGGTGGAGATCCCGGTGGATTCGCGCGAGGGCATCGACCTCGACGCGCTGGAAAGCGCGCTCGAACGCCACCCGATCAAGGCCTGCTGGTTCATGACGCAGTTCCAGAACCCGCTCGGCGCCAGCATGCCGGAGGCGCGCAAGCAGGCGCTGGTGGAGCTGCTGGCGCGCCACCGCGTGCCGCTGATCGAGGACGACGTGTATGGCGAGCTGTATTTCGGCAACCGCTGCCCCCTGCCCGCCAAGGCCTTCGACCAGGAAGGGCTGGTGATGCATTGCAGCTCGTTTTCCAAGACGCTGGCGCCGGGCTTCCGCGTGGGCTGGGTGGCGCCGGGCCGCTTCGGCGACGCCATCCAGCGGCTGCGCCTGATGACCACGCTGTCGGCCGGCGTGCCGACCCAGGTGGCGCTGGCCGAATACCTGCAGCACGGCGGCTACGACAAGCACCTGCGGCGCCTGCGCCATGTGCTGGAGATGCAGCAGGGGCAGCTGATCGCGGCCATCGGCCGGCATTTCCCGGACTCGGTGCGGGTCTCGCAGCCGGACGGCGGTTATTTCCTATGGGTGGAGTTTCCCGAGGGCTTCGACGCGCTGGCGCTGCACCGCGCGGCGCTGGAGCACGGCATCGGCATCGCGCCCGGGCCGATCTTCTCCGCGCGGCAGGGCTACCGCAACTGCATCCGCCTGAACTATGGCCACCTGTGGAGCGAGGCCGTGGAAAACGCGGTGGTGACGCTCGGCGCGCTGGCCAAGGCGCAGTTGTCGCGCTAGCCGGCGCGGCCGTGCCGCCCGAGGTAGTGCTCGGCCAGCGCGAAGCCGCCCTGCGCCACCAGCGCCAGCGCGGCGGCGGGGATCGCGCCGCCCATCAGCAGGCGGTCGTCGTTCAGGGCCAGCCCCATGACGATGCGCTCGCCGTAGCCGCCCGCGCCGACGAAGGCGGCGATGGTGGCGGTGCCCACGCTGATGATGGTGGCGGTCTTGATGCCGGCCAGCAGCACCGGCATGGCCAGCGGCAGCTCGACCAGGCGCAGCACCTGCGCGGGCCGGAAACCCAGCGCGCGCGCCGCGTCGCGCATGCCGGCCGGCACCTGCCGCAGGCCGGTCAGCGTGTTGCCGACGATGGGCAGCAGCGCGTAGAGGAACAGCGCCACCAGCGCCGGCCACACGCCGATGCGCCCCAGCAGCGGGATCAGCATCGCCAGCAGCGCCAGCGACGGCACCGTCTGCAGCACGCTTACCGTGGCCAGCAGCACCGGTCCCAGGCGCCGCCGCCGCGCGGCCAGGATGCCCGCCGGCACGCCCAGCAGGGTGGCCGCGCCGACCGCGCCCAGCACCAGCCCCAGGTGGCGCCAGGTCAGGCGCAGCGTGTCGCGGCTGAACAGGATGCCGGCCAGCCCGGCGCGCGCGCCCCGCTCCGCCGACACCACCCCGCCGATGCCGCGCGCGAGGAAATTGCGCGCCACCGTGGCGAACGAATCGCCATCCAGCTCGGCGGCCGCGTTCATCGCCACCATGTCCGCCGTGCTGATCCTGCCGGCCAGCCCGGCCAGCGCCTGCCACGCGGCGGGAAAGCGCCGCGGCACGTCGCGCCGGTAGAGCACCACGGCTTCGTAGCCGGGGAAGTAATGGCGGTCGTCGGCCAGCACGCGCAGGCCGTATTTGCGGATCTTGGCGTCGGTGGAATAGATGTCGATCACGTCGACCTGCCCGCTGGCCAGCGCTTCGTAGGCCACGCCGTGGTCCAGCCCGGTCGGGCGCTGCGGCAGATGGTAGCTGCGCGCCAGCCCGGGCCAGCCGTCGGCGCGCCCGAGGAATTCCTGCGACAGCCCCAGGTGCAGCGCCGGGTGCGCGGTCAGGTCGTCCAGCGTGGCGATGTGGAGCTGGCTCGCCCGGGCGGCGCTCATGGCCAGCGCGTAGGTGTCGTCGAAGCCGAGCCGGATGCCCGCGGCCAGCCCCAGCGGCGCCAGCGCCTGGTTGATCTGTTCCAGGCTGGCGCCGGGCGGCAGCTTGAGGATCTCGGCGGCGATGGTGCCGGTGTAGTCCGGGTAGAGGTCGATGCTGCCGGACTTGAGCGCCTCGAACACGATGGCCGTGTTGCCCAGGCCCGGCGTGTTCTGCACGCTGGCGTGCGGAGCCGCGGTCAGCGTCAGGATCTCGCCGAGGATGTAGGACTCGGTGAAGCGCTTGGAGCCGATGCGCAGGGTGTCGGCCTGCGCCGGCGCGGCCAGCCACGCCAGCGCCCAGCACAGGGCCAGCGCCAGCCAGGGGCGCGATGGATGGAATGGGCCTGCGCGGGCGCTGCGTGGTGCCTGTGTCAACGGGACTGTCCTGAGCGGCGCCGCGCGGGGGTTGGCGCCTGTGCCTTGCATGATACGTGCTGGCCCCGGCGCCTGCCGGTTCCATGCGGCGTGGCATGATGGAATGCAAAAATAGTATTTGCAATCAGAATACTGGATGGCAGAGAATTCCATAATCGCATACATCGGCAGGCCACGCCCACCGCCTCGCAGCATGGAAATCCGGCAACTCGAAGCCTTCGCGGCAGTCGTCACCAGCGGCAGCGTCACCGCCGCGGGCCGCCTGCTGGGCCGCTCGCAGCCCGTCATCACGCGGCTGATCCAGGAACTGGAGGCGGAGATCGGCTTCGCGCTGTTCGTGCGCAGCGGCCCGCGCGTGACGCCGACCGAACGCGGCTTCCTGCTGTACGAGGAGGTGGAGCACGCGCTGGTGGGCCTCAAGCAGATCCGCGCGCGCGCCGACGAGATCGCGCGCGACGAACACCGCCCGCTCCATATCGCCGCCACCCCGGCGCTGGCGGCCGGGCTGCTGCCGCTGGCGCTGGCCGGGCGCCAGCCGGACCATGCGCGCGACCGCGAGGACAGCGCGGGCAGCGAGCGCGGCGTGGCCGGCCAGTCCAGCCAGATCCATATCGACAGCCTGTTTCCCGAGAAGGTGGTGCACGCGGTGCTGACCGGCGCCGCCGAGATCGGCGTGACCAGCCTGCCGCTGGAGCATCCCGGCGTGACCGTGCACTGGATCGGGCAGGCCGCCTGCGTGGCCGCGGTGCGCGCCGACGACCCGCTCGCCGCGCTCGCCACCATCCCGCTGGCGGCGTGCAGCGGCCGGCGCATCGTCACCATGCACAACCCCTACCGGCTGCGCCGCCGCCTCGACGAGGGCCTGGCCCGCGCGGGCGTGAAGCCGGCCGCGCTGATCAACACCAACTCGTCGTTCAACGCGCTGACCTCGGTGCGCGCGGGCCTCGGCATCGCCGTGCTGGAGCCGGTGACGGCGCGCGGCGTGCCGCTGGCCGACATCGTGGTGCGCCCCATCGACGCCGACATCCCGTTCTATTTCGGCGTGATCACGCCGCAAGGCCGCCCCGCCAGCACAGCGGTGCTGGCGCTGATCGACGCGCTGGCCGCCGCGGCGCGCGCGCTATTGCCCGACTTCACCCAGCGCGGCCCCGCGCAGCACGGCGCGCTGCTGCAGGCGCTCTACGGCGCCGCCGGCATGCCGGACGACACAGAGACCGACCCATCATGACCCTGACCACACTCCCCGCCGCCGGCGCCGAAGGCCTGGCCGCGCTCGAAGCCCGCCTGCGCCAGGACCTGGCCTGGCTGGAACTGCCCGCCAGGCCCTGGAGCCCGCCGCGCACGCACGAGGGCCAGCCGGTGCTGGACGTCGCCGTGATCGGCGGCGGCATGGCCGGCATGGCCGCCGCCGCCACGCTCGGGCACCTCGGCCTCGGCGCGCGCATCTTCGACCGTTCTCCCGAGGGCTTCGAAGGCCCGTGGGCCACCACCGCGCGCATGGAGACGCTGCGCTCGCCCAAGCAGCTCACCGGCCCCGCGCTCGGCCTGCCCGCGCTGACCTTCCGCGCGTGGTTCGAAGCGCAGTCCGGCGCGGCGGCGTGGGAGGCGCTCGACAAGATCCCGCGCCTGCAATGGATGGACTACCTGCGCTGGTACCGCCGCGTGCTGGGCCTCGACATCCGCAACGGGCACGACGTGACGCGCGTGCTGCCGCGCGCCGACGGGCTGGTGGCGCTGGAACTGCGCACGCCCGCCGGCGCGCGCACCGTGCTGGCGCGCCGCGTGGTGCTGGCCACCGGCCGCGACGGCCTCGGCGGCGCCTACGTGCCGCCGTTCGCGCAGGCGCTGCCGCGCGCGGCGTGGGCGCATTCGAGCGACGCCTTCGACTACGGCACGCTGCGCGGCAAGCGCGTGGGCGTGATCGGCGCCGGCGCCTCCGCGATGGACAGCGCGGCCACCGCGCTGGAAGCGGGCGCGGCCGGCGTGGACCTGCTGATCCGCCGCGCCGACATCCCGCGCGTCAACAAGAGCAAGGGCGCCGGCAGCCCGGGCTTCACGCACGGCTACGCCGGCCTGCCCGACGCCTGGAAATGGCGCATCCGCCATTACATCAACGAGCAGCAGGTGCCGCCGCCGCGCGGCAGCACGCTGCGCGTGTCGCGCCACGAGAACGCGCGCTTCCACCTCGGCTGCGCCATCGAGCGCGTCGAGCCGGCCGGCGATGCCGTGCGCGTGCACACCACCAGGGGCACGTTCGAGCTGGACTTCCTGGTGTTCTCCACGGGCTTTCGCATCGCGCTCGACACGCGCGCCGAGTTCGCCGCGTTCGCGCCGCACATCCGCTACTGGCGCGACCGCTACGCGCCGCGCGCGGGACAGGAAGACCAGGAACTGTCGGACTCGCCGGACCTCGGCCCCGCCTTCGAATTCCTGGAGGCCACGCCGGGCGCCTGCCCGGGCCTGTCGCGCATCCACTGCTTCAACTACCCGGCGGCGCTCACGCACGGCACCGTGTCCGGCGACATCCCGGCCATCAGCGACGGCGCCCGGCGGCTCGGCCAGGGCATCGCCGCGCTGTTCTACCAGGAAGACATCGAGACCCACTTCGCCAACCTCGAAGCCTATGCCGAGCCCGAGGTGTTCGGCGACGAATGGGTGCCCGCGCCGCCGCCATCCGCGTGATCCCGCCGATTTCCGAGTCAACCGTACCGAGAGCAAGACAAGCCATGACCCAAGCCAACCCCCACGCCGACGTGGCCGACCAGGTAGCCGGCCTGGTGCCCGGCTCCGCCACGCATGCGCTGCGCCACCAGCGCGACAAGGTGGCCGCGGCCACCCAGGGCAGCTACGACGCCCTGTTCGATCCCGCCCTGCCCGGCCTGCCGCTGGCCGAGCGCCTGCTGGTGGCGCTCTACGCCGCGCGCCTCGCGCCGTCGCCCGAACTGGCCGCGCACTACCGCCAGCGGCTGGTGGCCGCGGGCGCCGACACCGCGCGGATCGAGGTGGCCGAACGCGGCGACCCCGCCACGCTGGCCGACGCGCGCCTGCGCGCCATGCTGGACTTCACCCGCGCGCTGATCGAAAAGCCGGTGGACGGCGACGAAGCGGCGCTCAGGACGCTGCCGGCCGCGGGCCTGTCCACGCCGGACGTGGTGACGCTGGCGCAACTGATCGCCTTCCTGTCCTATCAGGTGCGGCTGGTGGCCGGCCTCAAAGCGCTGAACGCGCCCGCCGCGCCGGCTGGGGGCGGGGAACCCGCCCTGCCCGCTCCCGCCAAGGTAGCCGACACGGTGCTGACCAAAGCGCCGATCCGGTCCCACGGCTTCACCAACGAAGTGCTCGACTGGAAAGCGTGGCTCGACGTGGTTCAACTGGACCACGCCACGCCCGAGCAGATCGCGGTGCTGGAGGAAAGCCATCCCAAGGCCAAGGTGTCCGACTACTACCTGTTCCTGGTGCACCAGCCCGAGATCCTGCGCCAGCGCTCCGCCGCGTTCAACGCCATCATGTACGCGCCCGGCGGCATGGCGCGCGCCGAGCGCGAGCTGGCCAGCACGGTGGTGTCGCGCGTCAACGGCTGTGTGTACTGCGCCTCGGTCCACGCGCAGCGCTTCGAGCAACTGGCCAGGCGCAACGATGTGATCGTCCAGGTCTTCGCCGACCCGCGCGGCGCCGGCACCACCGCGCGCGAGCAGGCCATCGCGCAGTTCTCGATCGCGCTCACCGAGCGGCCCGACGCGATCGGCCCGGGCAGCCTGCGCGCGCTGCGCGCGGCCGGCGTGAACGATGCCGAACTGCTCGACCTGATCCACGCGATCGCCATCTTCGCGTGGGCCAACCGCCTGATGCTGAACCTGGGCGAGCCGGTGTTCCCGGCGCAGCAGGCCGCATGAGGATGGCCGGCCCGCGCCGCGCGCGGGCCGGTATCGCGCGGCGCTGCCCGCTGGCCAACAGTGCCCGCGCAAACTGTGCGCGGGCCAGCAGGCGCCGGCATGCGCCGCGGCGCACCCGCGGGTCCTCTGCCTCCCTCCAGTCCCGCCGCCAGTCCCGCCACGCCGCGCTGGCACGGCGCGCCGCCGGGCACCAACGCATATCCGAGTAAGCATCTTCGCAAATATTCGTGGGAAGACCGCGGGGTGCCATGCTGCAATGCACGGATGGTTTTCCCTGTCCAGACTCCCCGATCCGAGGCCCTCCAGGCCGCCAGCCTGACCGCGCCGCTGCTTGCCGTGCGCGGGCTCGACGTGCATTTTCCCGGCAAGCATGCCGTGCAGGCGCTCGACCTGCAGATCGCCGCCGGCGAGATGCTGGCGCTGGTGGGCGAGTCCGGCTGCGGCAAGTCGAGCGCCGCGCTGGCGCTGATGGGCCTGCTGCCCGCCTATGCGCGCAGCACCGGCAGCGTGCGCCTGGACGGCCGCGAGCTGATCGGCCTGGGCGAGCGCGCGCTGAGCGCCGAGCGCGGGCGCAGCGTGTCGATGATCTTCCAGGAGCCGATGACCTCGCTGAACCCGGTGCTCAGCGTGGGCCGGCAGGTCGCCGAGGCCATCACGCTGCACCAGCCGCTGTCGCGCCGCGCCGCGCGCGCGCGCGCCATCGAGCTGCTCGAACTGGTGCGCCTGCCCGAGCCCGCGCGCCGCTTCGACGCCTATCCGCACGAGTTCTCCGGCGGGCAGCGCCAGCGCATCATGATCGCGATGGCGGTGGCGTGCGGGCCGCGCCTGCTGATCGCCGACGAGCCCACCACCGCGCTCGACGTGACCATCCAGGCGCAGATCCTGGCGCTGATCGACGGCCTGCGCCGCGAGCTCGGCATGGCGGTGCTGCTGATCACGCACGACCTCGGCGTGGTGGCGGATTATGCCGACCGCGTGGCGGTCATGCACGGCGGGCGCAAGCTGGAGGAAGGCGCCACCGCGGACGTGTTCGCCGCGCCGGCCCATGCCTACACGCGCGGCCTGCTCGGCGCCTCGCTGCACGTCGCCAACGGCCTGCACTACAGCCGCGACCGGCTGGCCGAGATCCGCGCCGGCGCCGACGGCGCCGATGGCGACTTCCGGCTGGTGACGCCGCCCGCCGCGCCGCGCGCCGCGGCGCACATCCCCGCCGCCGGCGCCGCGCCGCTGCTGTCGGTGCGGGACCTGACCCTGACCTACCCCGGCGCGGACCACCAGCGCGTGCGCGCGGTGGACGGCCTGTCGCTCGACATCGCCGCCGGCGAGACACTCGGGCTGGTGGGCGAATCTGGCTGCGGCAAGTCCAGCCTGTCGCGCGCCATCGTGCGCCTCGCGCAGGCCGATGCCGGGCGCGTGCTGTTCGCCGGCCAGGACCTGCTGGCGCTGGCGCCGTCCGCGCTGCTGCCGTGGCGCCGCCGCGTGCAGATGGTGTTCCAGGATCCCTACGGCTCGCTCAATCCGCGCCAGCGCGTGGAAGACATTCTCGGCCACGCGCTGGCCATCCACGGCGTGCGCGAGCGCGCCGAGCGCGCGCGCCGCATCGCCGCCATCCTCGACGACGTGGGCCTGGGCCGCGCCGCGGCCGGGCGCTATCCGCACGAATTCTCGGGCGGGCAGCGCCAGCGCATCGCCATCGCGCGCGCGCTGGTGCTGCGCCCGGAACTGGTGATCTGCGACGAGCCGGTGTCGGCGCTGGACGTGTCGGTCCAGGCCCAGATCCTGAACCTGCTGGCCGACCTCAAGGCCGAGCACGGCCTGACCTACCTGTTCATCTCGCACGACCTGTCGGTGGTGCGCTATATCGCCGACCGCATGTGCGTGATGCAGGCCGGGCGCATCGTCGAGACCGGCACGCCCGAGTCGCTCTGGCACAACCCGCGCCACCCGTACACGCGCTCGCTGCTGGCCGCCGTGCCGGGCACCGCGCCGCCGGACCGCGACGAGGCCACGGCGCCGCCGCTGGCGCTGGCCGGCTGACGCCGCTCCGTCCGTCTCCACCCGCCGCGCCGCGAGATCGCCGCCTTCGTTCTTCCGTCCTGCTGTCTTCGTTCCTTCGCCTCTCTCAACCTTCGCCATCCGGCCACACAGACGCCCCATGACCGCACCCGACCATCCCTTCGCCGCTCCGACCTCCGCTGCCGACGCAGCTTCCGCCGATCTGCCGAGCCCGCAGCGCCGCCAGTGGCTGGGCGCCGGCGGCGCGCTGCTGGCGGGCGGCCTGTTCGGCGGCCTGCTGCCCGAGGCGCAGGCGCTCAACAAGACCCTGCCGAATACCGAGCAAGGCGCGCAGCGCGGCGGCGCGCTTGATGCCGTGGTGCACCCCGAGCCGCCCACGCTGGCGTTCTTCATCAATACCTCGACCCCGGGCCGCACCGTGGTCAGCAAGATCTTCGACGGCCTGCTCGACTACGGCCCCGACCTCAAGCCGCGCCCGCAGCTGGCCGAGAGCGTGGACGTCTCGCCCGACGGCCTGACCGTGCGCATCAAGCTGCGCCGCAACGCGCTGTGGCACGACGGCAAGCCCTTCACCGCGGCCGACGTCAAGTTCTCCGCCGAGCAGATCTGGCCCAAGTACGCGCCGACCGCGCGGCGCGTGTTCCAGCACCTGCGCAAGGTGGATACGCCCGACAACTACACGGTGGTGCTCACGCTGGCCAAGCCCACCCCGGTGATCCTCAACGCGCTCGACGTGGTGGCCGCGCCGGTGCTGCCGCGCCACCTGTACGAGAACACCGACATCCCCAACAACCCGTACAACAACAAGCCGGTCGGCACCGGCCCGTTCGTGTTCAAGGAGTGGGTGCGCGGCCAGCACATCGCGCTGGAGCGCTTCGACAAATACTGGGCGCCGGGCCTGCCCTACCTCGACAAGCTCACCTTCAAGATCATCCCCGACGTGGCCGGCCGCGCCACCGCGCTGGAGACCGGCGCGGTGCAGTACGGCGAGCGCAACCCGGTGACGTTCGCCGACGCCGACCGCCTGGCCAAGTCGCCCGACCTGGTGGTCAGCACCGAGGGCTACAACGGCTTCGCCGGCTGGCTGTGGCTGATCCCCAACCTGCGCGACCCGATCATCGGCAAGCTCAAGGTGCGCCAGGCCATCCTCCACGCGATCAACGTCCAGACGCTGGTCAAGACCGTGTGGGGCGGCTACGCGGTGCCCGCCACCGGGCCGGTGTCGTCGCTGCTCAAGACCTTCTACACGCGCGACACCCAGCAATACCCGTACGACCGCAAGAAGGCCGAGGCCCTGCTCGACGAAGCCGGCTTCCCGCGCAAGGCCGACGGCTGGCGCTTCAAGCTCGACCACGACTACATCCCGTTCGGCGACGACTACCGCCGCACCGGCGAGTTCATCCGCCAGTCGCTGCGCGCGGTGGGCATCGACGTGAACCTGCGCGGACAGGACCTGCCCACCTGGACCAAGAACGTGTTCACCGACTACAACTTCCAGCTGGTCAGCTCGTGGGGCCTGAACTGGCAGGACCCGCAGATCGGCGTGGAGCAGCACTACTGGTCCAAGGCCGAGGCCAAGGGCACGCCGTGGCAGAACGCCTCCGGCTACGCCAGCCCGGAGGCGGACCGCCTGCTCGAGGCGGCCCAGGTGGAACCGGACCCGGCGCGCCGCGTGCGGCTCTACCAGGACTTCCAGAAGCTGGCGCAGCAGGACCTGGCGCTGCTCAACCTGTTCGAGTTCCGCTGGTTCGGCGTGTGGGACAAGCGCCTGCGCAACGTCACCGATACCTTCGACCACAGCCAGAGCAATTTCGCCCGGGTCTGGCTGGCCGCCAAGTAACCGCGAGGACACCGTGCGCATAGCCAGATCCCTGCTCAGGTCGCTGCTGCGGCGGCTGCTGCAACTGCTGGGCGTGGTGTTCGCCACCGCCGTGCTCGACTTCGCCCTGCTCAAGGCGCTGCCGGGCGACCTGGTCGACGTGATCGCCAGCGAGAGCGGCAGCGTGCCGCCCCAGTACGTGGCGCAGCTGCGCCAGCTCTACGGGCTGGACCGCAGCCTGCCGGAACAGCTGCTGGGCTACCTGGGCCGCATCGCGCAGGGCGACCTGGGCTATTCGTTCCGCTTCGGCGAGCCGGTGCTCAACCTGCTGCTGGACCGGCTCGGCCCCACGCTGGCGCTGGTCGGCGCGGCGCTGCTGCTGTCCACCGTGGCCGGCGTGCTGCTGGGCGTGGCCGCGGCGCGGCGCCCGCACGGGCTGACCGACACGGTGCTGTCGGCGCTGGCCACGGTGGGCTATTCGGCGCCGATGTTCTGGACCTCGCTGATGCTGATCGTGCTGTTCGGCGTGCAGCTCGAATGGCTGCCGGTGGGCGGCCTGCGCGAGGTCAACGCCGGCTACCACGGCGCGCGCCTGTGGCTGGACTACCTGCGGCACCTGGCGCTGCCGGTGCTGACGCTGGCGATCTACTACGTGGCGGTGTACGCGCGGCTGGCGCGCGCGGCCATGATCGAGACGCTGGCCGAGGACTACATCCGCACCGCCCGCGCCAAGGGCGCGCGCGAGCACCAGGTGATCTTCCGCCATGCGCTGCGCAACGCGCTGCTGCCGGTGGTCACGATGCTGGGCGTGCAGAGCAGCGCGCTGCTGGGCGGCTCGATCGTGGTGGAAACCGTGTTCGCCTGGCCCGGCCTCGGGCAGTTGTCGTTCGAGGCCATCAAGAGCCGCGACATCCCGGTGCTGCTGGCCGTGCTGATCTGCAGCGGCGTGCTGGTGGTGCTGGCCAACCTGCTGGTGGACCTGGCGCAGGCCGCGCTCGATCCGCGCGTGCGCCGCGCCGCGCAGCCGCCGCGCCAGCCTTCGGCCGCCACCGGGAGCGCCGCATGAAACGCTGGTACCTGCAACCCTCGATCTGGCTCGGCGCCGCCGTGCTGCTGGTGGTGGCCGCGGCCGCCGCGCTGGCCGGCGTGCTGTTCCCCGACGACCCGCTCGACATGGTCGGCGCGCCCTACACCTGGCCCGGCGCCGATCCGGCCACGCCGCTCGGCACCGACCTGATGGGCCGCGACCTGCTGGCCGGCCTCGCCCACGGCGCGCGCGTGTCGCTGCTGGTGGGCGTGTCGTCGGCGCTGGTGGCGCTGGCCATCGGCGTCGCGGTGGGCGCCGCGGCCGGCTTCTACCGCGGCCGCACCGACGCGGTGCTGAGCCGCATCACCGAGTTTTTCCAGACCATCCCGGCGTTCCTGCTGGCCATCATCCTGGTGGCGGTGCTCAAGCCCACGCTGGGCACCATCGTGTTCGCGCTCGGCGTGACCTCGTGGACCAGCGTGGCGCGGCTGGTGCGCGCGGAGTTCCTGTCGCTGCGCGAGCGCGAATACGTGCGCGCCGCGGTGGCGGTGGGCGCCAGCGACGCGCACCTGATCTTGCGCGAGATCCTGCCCAACGCCTGGACCCCGATCATCGTCTCCACCGGCCTGCTGGTGGCCAACGCCATCCTGTCCGAGGCCGGGCTGGCCTTCCTCGGCCTGGGCGACCCCAACGTGGTGAGCTGGGGCTCGATGATCGGCCTCGGCCGCGACGCGCTGCGCACCGGCTGGTACATGACCGCCATCCCCGGGCTGGCGGTGGTGCTGACGGTGCTCGCGCTCAACCTGCTCAGCGACGGCCTGCAAGCGGCGCTCAATCCGCGCCTGCGCCGCGTGCGCGCCGCCTAGATGTCGTTTCAAAAAGATCCTGGCGTCGTTGCGCGGCCTTGCCGTACCACTTGTACTGTCTGCGGCCGCGCGCCTAGCCAGGACCGCTTCGCTTCATTTTGAAACAACACCTTAACCCCGGCCATCTTCCCCGACTGCCATGACCACACTGTCCGATTTCCCCGCCACCGCCCTGCCGGCCGCGCCGGCGCACCTGCCCGACCCGGCCGACGTGCGGCGCATCGCCGACGACGCGCAGGCCCTGCAGGCCGCGCGCGACCTTGCCGCCCGCTTCGCCGAGGGCGCGTCCGAGCGCGACCGCACGCGCCGCCTGCCGTGGGCGGAGCTGGACCAGTGGTCCGCGAGCGGCCTGGGCGGCATCACGGTGCCGCGCGCCTACGGCGGCGCCGAGGTGTCCTACGCCACGCTGGCCGAGGTCTTCGTGATCCTGTGCGCGGCCGACCCGGCGCTGGGCCAGATCCCGCAGAACCATTTCGGCCTGCTGGGCGTGCTGCGCGAAGCCGGCTCCGAGGCGCAGAAGCGCCGCTTCTACAGCGAGGTGCTGTCCGGCGCGCGGCTCGGCAACGCCGGCCCCGAGCGCCGCTCCGAGCACAGCCAGAACGTGCTGCAAGGCACCACCCGCCTGACCGAGACCGCGCAGGGCCTGCGCCTGAACGGGCACCGTTTCTATTCCACCGGCGCGCTGTTCGCGCACCGCGTGCCGGCGCGCGCGCTCGACGGCCAGGGCCGCGCGGTGCAGGTATGGTCGCCGCGCGAGGCGCGCGGCCTGTCCATCGTCGACGACTGGTCCTCGTTCGGCCAGCGCACCACCGCCAGCGGCAGCGTGGTGTTCGACAACGTGCCGGTCTCGCCCGACGACGTGCTGCCGGTGTGGCAGCTGGCGGACCGCCCCGGCCTGTACGGCGCCACCTCGCAACTGATCCAGGCCGCCATCGACCAGGGCATCGCCGAGGCCGCGCTGGCCGACGCCATCGCCTTCGTGCGCCAGTACGCGCGCCCGTGGATCGACTCGGGCCTGGAGCACGCCACCGACGACCCGCACCTGATCGCCGACGTGGGCCGCGTGCAGATCGACGTGCACGCCGCGCGCGAGGTGCTGCTCGAAGCCGGCCGCGCGCTCGACGCCATCGCCGCCGCGGCCGCGCCGCGCGGGCTCGACGCCGAGGCCAGCGCGCGCGCCTCGGTGGCCGTGGCCGAGGCCAAGGTGCTGACCACCGAGGCGGCGCTGTCCGCCAGCGAAAAGCTGTTCGAGCTGGCCGGCTCCGCCGCCACGCGCGCGCGCCACAACCTCGACCGCCACTGGCGCAACGCGCGCACCCACACGCTGCACGACCCGGTGCGCTGGAAGACCCACCTGATCGGCAACTACTACCTCAATCACGTGCTGCCCGCGCGCCATTCCTGGAACTGACATGTCCCTGCTCCTTACCCCGGTTCCCGCCGACAACAGCCCCGCCAGCCGCCCCGCGCCCGCCGCGCCGCCGGCGCAGCCGCCCGCGCTGATCCGCGACGACGCCGACGCCATCGCCACCGCGCGCCGGCTGGCCGCGCAGTTCGCGCCCGGGGCCGCGCTACGCGACCGCGAGCGCCGCCTGCCCTGGGCCGAGCTCGACGCCTTCAGCGCGAGCGGCCTGTGGGGCATCACGGTGCCGCGCGAGTTCGGCGGCGCCGGCGTGTCCACCGTGACGCTGGCCGAAGTGATCTCCACCATCGCCGCGGCCGACGGCTCGCTGGGCCAGATCCCGCAGAACCATTTCTACGCGCTGGAAGTGCTGCGCGTGGGCGGCAGCGAGGCGCAGAAACGCTTCTTCTACGCGCGCGCGCTGGCCGGCGAGCGCTTCGGCAACGCGCTGGCCGAGATCGGCCACAAGGACTTCAAGCGCCGCACCCGGCTCAGCCCGGACGGCGACGGCTGGCGCGTGGACGGCAAGAAGTTCTACTGCACCGGCGCGCTCTACGCGCACTGGATTCCCACGCTGGTGGTGGCCGAGCAGGACGGCCGCGAGGTCACGCTGCTGGCCATCGTGCCGCGCACCGCGCCCGGCGTGGCCATCGTCGACGACTGGGACGGCTTCGGCCAGCGCATCACCGGCAGCGGCTCGGTCACGTTCGACAACGTGCGCGTGGAGGCCGACTGGGTGGTGCCGTTCCTGGCCTCGTTCGAGCAGCCCACCACCATCGGCCCGGTGGCGCAGATCCTGCACGCGGCCATCGACCTCGGCGTCGGCCGCGGCGCGTTCGACGCCACGCTGCCGTTCGTGCGCGAGCAGTCGCGCCCGTGGCTCGACGCCGGCGTCGAGCGCGCGGCGGACGACCCGCTGACCATCCATGAAGTCGGCAACGTGGCGGTGCGCCTGCGCGCCGCGGCGGCGCTGGTGCGCCGCGCCGGGCGCATCGTCGACGCGGCCCAGGCCGCGCCCGACGAGCGCAGCGTGGCCGCGGCCTCGATCGCCGTGGCCGAGGCGCGCGCGCTCACCACCACCGCCTCGCTGCTGGCCGGCAGCAAGCTGTTCGAGCTGGCCGGCACCGGCGCCACGCTCGACGGCCTGGGCCTGGACCGCTTCTGGCGCAACGCGCGCACCCACACGCTGCACGACCCGGTGCGCTGGAAATACCACGCGGTCGGCAACTACTACCTCAACGACCGCCTTCCCACCCGGCACGGAGCCCTGTGATGGCACGCAAGCAAATCCTGCTCAACGCCTTCAACATGAACTGCGTGGGCCACATCAACCACGGCCTGTGGACGCACCCGCGCGACCGCTCCATCGACTACAACACCATCGAATACTGGACCGGCCAGGCGCGCACGCTCGAGCGCGGCCTGTTCGACGGCCTGTTCATCGCCGACATCGTGGGCGTCTACGACATCTACCAGGGCAACGTCGACGTGACCCTGCGCGAATCGATCCAGCTGCCGGTCAACGACCCGCTGCTGCTGGTCTCGGCGATGGCCGCGGTGACGCGGCACCTGGGCTTCGGCGTGACCGTCAACCTGACCTACGAGCAGCCCTACCTGCTGGCGCGGCGCTTCTCCACGCTGGACCACCTTACGCGCGGGCGCGTGGGCTGGAACATCGTCACCGGCTACCTCGACAGCGCCGCGCGCGCGATGGGGCTGGACAACCAGATCGCCCACGACGAGCGCTACGACCGCGCCGACGAATACCTGGAGGTGCTCTACAAGCTGTGGGAAGGCAGCTGGGAAGACGGCGCGGTGCGGCGCGACAAGGCCGCGCGCGTGTTCGCCGACCCCGGCCGCGTGCACAAGGTGAACCACCAGGGCAAGTACTACAAGGTCGAGGGCTACCACCTCGCCGAGCCGTCGCCGCAGCGCACGCCGGTGCTGTTCCAGGCCGGCAGCTCGGGGCGCGGCCAGCGCTTCGCCGCGCGCCACGCCGAATGCGTGTTCATCTCACCGCCCAGCAAGGAAGCCGCGCGCGAGACCGTGCGCGCGCTGCGCGAGCAACTGGTGGCGGCCGGGCGCCGTCCCGACGACATCAAGGTGTTCGCCGGCGCCGCCGTGGTAGCGGGCCGCACCAGTGCCGAGGCGCGCCAGAAGCATGCCGACTACAAGGACTACGCCAGCCGCGAGGCGGGCCTGGCCCACTTCGCCGCCAGCACCGGCGTGGACTTCGGCCGCTACGACCTCGACGCGCCGGTGGACTACTACGGCGGCAACGCCATCGAATCCGCCTCGCGCGCAGCCCAGCAGCACGGCTGGACGCGCCGGCGCCTGCTGGAGCTGTTCGAGCTGGGCGGGCGTTATCCGGCCATCGTCGGCGACGCGGCGCAGGTGGCCGACGAGCTGCAGTCGTGGATCGACGAGACCGGCATCGACGGTTTCAACCTGAGCCGCACCGTGGTGCCGGAAAGCTACGAGGATTTCGTCGAGCTGGTGGTGCCCGAGCTGCAGAACCGCGGCCTCTACAAGACCAGCTACGCCGAGGGCAGCCTGCGCGGCAAGCTGTTCGGCGAAGGCAACCGCCTGCCCGCGCGCCACGCGGCGGCGCAGTTCCGCCACGCGGCCGATTGAACCACCCGACATTCATCCAGACACCATTCCACCCGCCCCATGACACGCAAGCCGACACTCAAGCGACTGCTGATCTCCGCCCTCGCCACGCTCTCCCTGGCCACTGCCGCCCACCTCGCGCACGCCGCGCCGCTGCGCATCGGCGTGACGCCGGGCGCGCTCGCCGATTCGGTCGAAGTGGCCGCCGCCGAGGCGCGCAAGCAAGGCCTCGACGTCAAGGTGGTCGAGCTGACCGACTGGACCACGCCCAACGTGGCGCTGGCCTCCGGCGACCTCGACCTCAACTACTTCCAGCACCAGGCCTTTCTCGACAACGCCATCAAGGAGCGCGGCTACGCCTTCAAGAGCGTGGCGGTGGGCGTGCTGCCCAACATCGGCCTGTACTCCAGCCGCATCAAGCGCTTCGACGAGCTCAAGGACGGCGCGCGCGTGGGCGTGGCCAGCGACCCGGTCAACCAGGGCCGCGGCCTGCTGCTGCTGCAGAAGGCCGGCCTGCTCAAGCTGCGCGACGGCGTGGGCGCGCGCGGCGGGCTCGACGACATCGTGGCCAACCCGAAGAAGCTCAAGTTCGTGGAGATCGAAGGCCCGCAGCTGGTACGCGCGCTCGACGACGTGGACCTCGCGCAGGGCTATCCGGCCCACTTCGTCAACGCCGGCAAGCCGCAGGTGGCCGGCTCCGGCCTGCTCTATTCGGGCGTGGACGACGTCTATTTCGCGATCCGCTTCGTCAGCCGCCAGGACAATGCCGGCGACCCGCGCATCGCCCGCTTCGTCAAGCTCTACCAGGAGTCGCCGGCGGTGCTGCAGAAGCTGCGCGAGTCCTACGCCAACAACGACAAGCTCTACAGCCTGCCGTGGCGCAAGCAGTGACGTCATGGGCACGCTGACCTTCCTGCGCCGGCGCGAGGCCGCGCCCGGCCCGCTCGAACCTCCGCCGTCCGCCCGCGCCGGCGGCCAGCACGATGGCCCGCACGACAGCCCCGGCGCGGCCGCCGGCTCGGTCTCGTTCCGGCAGGTCGGCAAGGTCTACCGCACGCCGGCCGGCGACGTGCACGCGCTGCGCGAGATCGACATCGACATCCCCGCCGGCGGCGTGTTCGGCATCATCGGCCGCAGCGGCGCCGGCAAGTCCAGCCTGCTGCGCACCATCAACCGGCTGGAGACGCCCAGCAGCGGCCGCGTGCTGGTGGACGGCACCGACCTCGCCACGCTCGACGCCGCCGCGCTGGTGGCCCTGCGCCGCCGCATCGGCATGATCTTCCAGCACTTCAACCTGCTGTCGGCCAAGACCGTGTGGGACAACGTGGCGCTGCCGCTCAAGGTGGCCGGCGTGCCGCGCGCCCAGATCGGGCCGCGCGTGGAGGAACTGCTCGGCCTAGTCGGGCTGGAAGGCAAGCAGCGCGCCTATCCGGGCCAGCTCTCCGGCGGCCAGAAGCAGCGCGTGGGCATCGCCCGCGCGCTGGTGCACCGGCCCGAGATCCTGCTGTGCGACGAGGCCACCTCGGCGCTGGACCCGGAGACCACGCAGTCCATCCTGGCGCTGCTGCGCGACATCAACCGGCGCCTGGGCCTGACCGTCGTGCTGATCACGCACGAGATGCGCGTGATCCGCGACATCTGCGACCGCGTGCTGGTGCTCGAAGGCGGCCGCATCGCCGAGCACGGCCTGGTGTGGGAGGTGTTCGGCAATCCGCGCCACGCCGCCACGCGGGCGCTGCTGCAGCCGCTGCAGGCCGGCCTGCCCGACGACCTCGCGCGCCGGCTGCTGGCCGCGCCGCCCGCGCACGGCGCCTGCGAGCAACTGGTCGAGCTGCGCTACAGCGGCGCCGGCGCCGCGCCCGAGCTGGCCGGCATCGCCGCCGCGCTGGGCGGGCAGGCGCGCCTGCTGCACGCCGGCGTCGACCGCATCCAGGGCCACAGCCAGGGCCGCATGCTGCTGGCCGCGCCCGCCGGCGGCCTGTCCGCCGAAGCGCTGGCCGGCGCCACCCGATCCCAACACGCCAAGGTAATCGGCTATGTCCCCGCTGACCATTGAACGCATCTGGCAAGGCCTGTTCGACACGCTCACGATGGTCGGCGCCTCGGCGCTGGTGGCGGTGGCGCTGGGCACGCCGCTGGCGCTGGTGCTGGTGCTGAGCGCGCCCGGCGGCGTGCTGGCCGCGCCGCGGCTGCACCGCGTGCTGGGCAGCGTGGTCAACGGCTTTCGCGCCACGCCCTTCATCGTGCTGCTGGTGGCGCTGCTGCCGTTCACACGGCTGGTGGTCGGCGCCACCATCGGCGTGTGGGCGGCCGTGGTGCCGCTGTCGATCAGCGCCACGCCGTTCTTCGCGCGCATCGCCGAGATCAGCCTGCGCGAGGTGGACCGCGGCCTGGTGGAAGCCGCGCAGGCAATGGGCTGCCAGCGCCGCCACATCGTCTGGCACGTGCTGCTGCCCGAGGCGCTGCCCGGCATCGTGGGCGGCTTCACCATTACCGTGGTGTCGCTGGTCGGCGCCTCGGCGATGGCCGGCGCGGTGGGCGCGGGCGGGCTTGGCGACATCGCCATCCGCTACGGCTACCAGCGCTTCGACACCACCGTGATGGTGGTGGTGATCGTGCTGCTGATCGGCCTGGTCAGCATCATCCAGTGGCTGGGCGACCGTTGCGTGCGCCTGCTGCGGGCGCCCTGAGCGCCTCCGCCTGACCGGCGGGCCGGCTCGCCGCCGGCCCCGCCATCCCTCGGCCGGGCGCTTTTGCGAATCCTCTCATGCATGCCCGGGGAGAGCCAGCCTACGCTCTCCGGCAGGACCGCGAACGGTCCGCCAGGCATTGACCTCCTCCATCCTCCGCATCCGGCGGCCACGCCGCCGGCGTCTCCGACGCCTGCCCTGGGCGGGCATCGCATCGGGGCGCCATTCCGGCATTGCGGATGCGGGCGCGGCAGTGTCGTCGCCACGCATAACGCCACACGAATAACACTTGACGTTAAACTCAACGCATTATAGGATCGTCACCATGATTCGAAGCTTCGCCAGCAAGGCCACCGCAGCGGTGTACGCCGGCAAGTTCGTCAGCAGCCTCCCGCGCGAGATCCAGCGGGCCGCGTTCCGCAAGCTCGAGATGCTCGACGCGGCGGCCGTGCTCGAGGACCTGCGGGCGCCGCTGGCCAACCGGCTGGAGGCGCTCAGGGCTGACCGCCAGGGCCAGTGGAGCATCCGGATCAACGACCAGTGGCGGATCTGTTTCCGCTTTGGCAACGGCGACGTCTACGAGGCAGAGATCACCGACTATCACTGACCACGCCGGCCATGCCGTCCATATCGACTACACCGACCATCGAGGCCACCATGACGATCAAGCGCGAGAACCTGAAGAAGGTCGATTTCTCGGACATCGCCACCGGCGAGAACATCGAGCCGGTCCACCCCGGCGAGATCCTGCGCGAGGATTTCCTCGTGCCCAACAACATGACGGCGCATGCCCTGGCGATGGCCCTGCACGTACCGGCGCCGCGCATCAACGACATCGTGCGCTGCCGTCGCGCCATCTCGCCCGAGACGGCGCTGCGCCTGGCGCGGTACTTCGGCACCACGCCGGAATTCTGGGCCAGCCTGCAGGCGGCCTATGACCTGCGCGTGGCGCTGGCGGCCTCCGGCGAGGCGATCGCCCGCGAGGTCGTGCCGCTGGCGGCCTGACCGCGCGGGCCGCCGGCCCGCCAGGGAACCGCGCCCGTCCCCCGCTCAGGCCGCCTTGGCCCCCACCGACCAGTAATAGGTCGGCGCGGCGCCGTTGATGGCGTTGTCCCCGACCGCCCTTGCCTTGTAGATGGCCGGGTTGTGCGAGGCCAGCGTGCGCGCGTTGCGCCAATGGCGGTCCAGCCGGCGGCTTTCGTCGAGGGCCGAGGCGCCGCCGATGTCGAACAGGCGCGTGGCGGCCGCCAGCACGAGGTCCGGTATCACCGCCTGGGCCTTGGCGGCGCGCAGCTCCACCTCGTCGAGCAGGGCCGTGGACGCCGGTTCGCCGCGCAGGCGCGCGCGCTCCACCTCGCCGAGGCCCTGCGCCACCGCCGCCACCGTGCTGGCCGCGACGAAAGCGGTACCGCCGAGCTGGCCCACCACCTGCTGCACCAGCGGGTCCTCGGCCGGCGTGGCGCCGCTGCCGTGGCTGTAGACGCGCCGGCGGGCGCGCACGAAGGCGGCGGCGTCGCGCTCCACCGCGCGCGCGATGCCCGCCAGCGTGGCGAGGTGCACGAGCTGGAAGAAGGCGGTCATCGGCGTGGGCACATTGCGCGGGAAGCTGATCACCTGGTCGTCGCCGACCGCCACGGCGTCGAAGCGCGTGGTGCCCGAGCCGGTCAGGCGCTGGCCGAAGCCGCGCCAGTCGTCGACGCGCTCGATGCCGGCGGCATCGGCCGGCACCAGCACGTTGACCGTATCGACAACATCGGGCTGGCCGGCGTCGCCGACGCGGTTGGCCGCCACCGCGATCCAGTCCGCGTAGAGCGTGCCGGTGCTGTAGAACTTCTCGCCGTCGAGCCGCCAGCCCTGTCCGTTGGACGCATCGCGCGCGAGCGTGGTGCGGTGGCGGCCCAGCGCGCCCTCGCCGGTCTCGGTGGTGGCGTTGCCGAAGATCGCGCCCTGCGCCACCAGCCGCAGCCAGCGCTCGCGCTGCGCGGGCGCCACCTCGGCATGGAGGCGTTCGACGAAACCGAAATGCGCGCGCAGGATCTGCGGCAGGTTGGAATCCGCCTCGCCCAGCTCGATCAGCAGTTCGGCCAGTTGCTCGGGCGAGGCGCCGAGCCCGCCCAGCGCCACCGGCACCCGCAGCGCGCCGAAACCGGCCGCGCGCAGCCGCTGCACGGCATCGAAGGCCAGTTCGCGCGTGTGCTCGCGCTCGGCCGCGCGTTCGGCGATCTCGGCAAACAGCGGGCGGAAGCGGGCGGCCAGTTCGGCCGGGGCCGGGTAGACAAGTGGTTCAGGCATGGTGGTATTGCGCCAGTGAATGGTTGCGGAATGCCGGCGAGGCTCAGATGGCGATCGCGAAGACTTTCGCCGCGCCGGGCTGCGCGGTGTCGGCGGCGGCGGTGTCAGCCATGCCAGCCATGTCAGCCATGCCGGCGATATTGGCGGTAGCGGCCGGGCCATCGCCTCCCGGCCCCTCGGCCTCGCCCGGCTTGCGCCGGTTGACGCGCAGCTCGCCGATCTGGATCAGCCGGGCGCGCGTGATGTTGCGGCTCAGCCCGAGCAGTGCCGCGGTGTGGACCTGGTTGTAGCGGCAGTAGCGGAAGGCGGCGCGCAGCAGCGCGCGCTCCACGGTCTCGTGCACGCCCTCCGGCGCGTCGTCGAACAGGCGCAGCAGCGCGCGCTCGAGCAGGGCGGCGGCGGGCTCGTCGGCAAGTTCGCCGGCAGGCTCGCCGGCGGCGGGCATGGCGCCGGCCTCGGCGGGCACCGCCAGCGCGGCGGCGGCATCGGGCCGCGCCGCATGGGTATCCGCGCCCGGCTCGCGCACGTGCAGGTCGTCCGCGTCGATGCGGTCGTCCTGGCAGGTCAGCAAGGCGTGGTGCAGCACGTTCTCCAGTTCGCGGATATTGCCGGGCCAGGCGTAGCGCTGCAGCTTGTGCTGCGCCTCCGGGCTCAGCGCGACCTCGCCGTAGCCGAGCCGCTCGCCGTACTTGCGCAGGAAATGCTGCGCCAGCGGCAGGATGTCGCCGGGGCGCTCGTGCAGCGGGCAGATCTCCAGCGTCACCACGTTGAGGCGGTAGAACAGGTCCTTGCGGAAGCTGCCGTCGCGGATGGCCGCGTCGAGCGGCCGGTTGGTGGCCGCCAGCACGCGCACGTCGATCGGCACCGGCTTGCGCGAGCCCAGCCGCACCACCTCGCGCTCCTGCAGCACGCGCAGCAGCTTGACCTGCAGCGACATCGGCAGGTCGCCGATCTCGTCGAGGAACAGCGTGCCGCCGTCGGCCTCCTCGAACCAGCCCGGCTTGGCACCGAGCGCGCCGGTGAAGGCGCCCTTCTCGTGGCCGAACAGCTCGGCATCGACCAGCGATTCGGAGAACGCCCCGCAGTTGACCGCGACGAAGCGCCGGTGGCGGCGCGCGCTCAGGTTGTGGACGTGGCGCGCCATCATCTCCTTGCCGGTGCCGGTCTCGCCCACGATCAGGATGCCGGCCTCGCTGGGCGCGACCTTTTCCACGTGGCTGAGCAGCGCCAGCGACTTCGGGTCGGCGAAGACGTGCGAGAGATGCTGCGCCGGGCGCGGCGCCGGTGGCCAGGACACTAGCTGCATGGGCTCATGAGTAGAAGGATGGGCTGGGCGCGGCGCCATTCAGGGCCCAGTCGCCAAGCTCGTGGAGCTTGTAGTCGAGCGGGTCGTGCAGCGACTGCGTGCGCAGGTTGCGCCAGTGGCGGTCGAGCCGCAGCGCGCCGTGCGTGGCGCGCGCGCCGGTGACTTCGAAGATGCGGCTGGCGAGGTCGAGCCCGGTGCGGGTCGAGGCCACCTTGGCCGCGGCGATGTCGACCGCGAGCGCGCCGCGCGCGTCGGCATCGAGCCGCTCGCCGGCTTGCCAGGCCCGGTCGAAGTGCGCGGCGGCGCGCTCCACCAGCAGCCGCACGCCTTCCAGGCCGACCCAGAACTCGCCGTAGCGCGCCAGCACGTAAGGATCCTCGGTGACGTGCGCGGCCTCCGAGCGGAACCACGGGCGCGCCTCGGTCAGCGTGTAGCCGCGCGCCTCCTCGAAAGCGCCTTCGGCGATGCCGAGGAAGGTGTGGCAGAACACCAGTTGCGCCAGCAGCGGCCGCAGGCACGCGAACGGCGTGCTCAGCGGGCCGGGGTCGAGCAGCAGTTCCTGCGGCTCCACGCGCACGCGCTCGAACGACATGCTACCGCTGTCGGTCTGGCGCTGGCCGATGCTGTCCCAGTCGTGGTGCGGCGTGATGCCGCTGCGGCTGGTCGGCAGCGCCGCGATCAGCAGGCGGCGGCTGCCCTCTTCCAGCGCCGAGGCCACCAGCATCTCGGAATCGATGGCGCCGGAGCAGAAACTCTTCTTGCCGGAAAACTCGTGACAGCCCTCGCCGCGGCTGGCCACGGTGCGCGTGTCGAGCGGGTTCAGCGCGTTGCCCCAGAACCAGCCACGCAGCGCGGTCTGCTCCCACCACGGGCGCCACTGGCCGGCGTTGCCGAACAGCCGCAGCGTGGCCAGCGTCAGGTGGTGGAAGCCGTAGACGTGGGCCAGCGAGGCATCGGCGCGGGCCAGCGTGCGCACCACGGCCAGCATGTCGGCCCAGTTGCCGCCCAGCCCGCCGAGTTCCGCGGGAATGGTCAGGGCCAGCAGGCCGCTGGCGCGCAGCGCGTCGCGCTCGGCCTTGGGCGTGCCGCCGCGCGCGTCGCGCTCGGCCGCGGTCTGGGCGAAGTCGCGCGCCAGCGCCTGCGCCGTGCGGCGCGGGTCCAGCGGCACCACGCGGGGGCGCACGCTCATGCCGTGGCCTTGCCGCCGGGCAGCACGTCGTTGGCGATCATCTCGCCGAACGGCCCGGTCAGGTTGGTGGCGCCGCCGCGCGCCAGGCTCGCATACGGCTCGGGCAGCAGCGGGAACACCAGCTCGGCGAAGCGGTAGGCTTCCTCCAGGTGCGGGTAGCCCGAGAAGATGAAGCTCTCGATGCCGAGGTCGGCATACTCCTTGATGCGCGCCGCGACTTCCTGCGGATTGCCGACCAGCGCGGTGCCGGCGCCGCCGCGCACCAGGCCCACGCCGGCCCACAGGTTGGGATAGATCTCGAGCTGGTCGCGGCGCCCGCCGTGCAGTTGCGCCATGCGGCGCTGGCCGACCGAGTCGAAGCGCGCGAACGACTTCTGCGCGGCGGCGATGGTTTCGTCCGAGATCCGCGCGATCAGTTCGTCCGCGGCGCGCCACGCTTCCTCGCTGGTATGGCGCACGATCACGTGCAGCCGCACGCCGAAGCGCACCGTGCGCCCGAGCCGCGCGGCGCGCTCGCGCACGTCGGCGATCTTCTGCGCCACCGCGGCCGGCGGCTCGCCCCAGCTCAGGTAGACGTCGACCTGCTCGGCCGCCAGTTCGTGCGCTGCTTCCGACGAGCCGCCGAAGTACAGCGGCGGATACGGGCGCTGCACCGGCGGATAGAGCGCCTTGGCGTTCTCCACCTTGATGTGCTCGCCCTCGAAGTGCACCGCCTCGCCTTCGAGCACGCGGCGCCACACGCGCAGGAACTCGGCCGAGGCCGCGTAGCGCTGGCTGTGGTCCAGGTAGAGGCCGTCGCCGCGGTTCTCGTCGGGGTCGCCGCCGGTCACCACGTTGATCAGCAGGCGGCCGTTGGTGATGCGGTCCAGCGTGGCCGCCATGCGCGCCGACACCGTGGGCGAGATGATGCCCGGGCGGATCGCCACCAGGTAGCGCAGCCGCTCGGTCCACGGCGCCACCGCCGAGGCGATCACCCACGAGTCCTCGCAGGAGCGGCCGGTGGGAATCAGCACGCCGTAGTAGCCGAGGTCGTCCGCGGCCTGCGCGATCTGCTTCAGGTAGCGCAGCGAGACCGGCCGCGCGCCCTCGGTGGTGCCGAGGTAGTGTCCGTCGCCATGCGTGGGAAGGAACCAGAATACGTTCATCGCCGGTGCGTTCCTCAGGCGACGCGCTGCAGCGCCGTGCGCCGGTGCTCGGCGAACAGCGGCGCCGCGCGGTCGGCGGCCAGGCGGATGCGCTCGGCCAGCGCCGGGCTGCTCACCTGGTAGTGCTCGAACTCGCCCGGGCTGCCGTACACGCCGATCGGCAGCGTCAGCGCCTGCATGAAGCCGAACAGCGGGCGCAACTGGTGCTCGAGCACCAGCGCATGGCGGTCGCTGCCGCCGGTGGCGGCCAGCAGCACCGGCTTGTCGACCAGCGCTTCCTGCCCGATCAGGTCGAACAGATGCTTGAAATGGCCCGGATAGGAGCCGCGGTAGACCGGCGCGGCCACCAGCAGCAGGTCCGCCGCCTCGATCGCCGCCAGCTCGGCCTCGATCTCGGCCGGCAGCTCCGCGCGCGTCAGCGCGCCGCCCAGCGGGCGGGCGATGTCGCCGAGGTTGACGATGCGGCTCTCGATCACGAGCCGCGTGTCGAGCTCGGCCAGCAGGGCCTGGACCAGCGCCAGGGTACGCGAGGGTTGCTGCGCGCTGCCGTTGACGGCAACTACGTTCAGCGGTTTAGCCATTGGGAAAATCTCCTGTGGAATGCATCCGGATGGGCGCGGCGGCAACGCCGCCGGGCTCGCCTGCGCGAGCGCCTGTGGGTGGACAAGGCAAGAAGCAAGCCCGGCGCGCGCGGCCGCGATCGGCGCCGTTCGCGGCCCTGTTCGCGACCATTTCCGGCCTTTCTCGCGGCCATCCGTGGTTTCGCGCGGCAGCGTCGCCGCCATCGCGCGGCGGCTGCGGGCACAGCTTGTTGAATCGCTGTTGCGCCGGCAACAGCGGGCGCGCGCGCCTGCGGCGAGGGAAAACGGCGAGCGCGGCGCACAGCCGCGCCGGGGGCGGGAAGAACATGATTCGGGATGGGGGCCGGCCGTGGGACATCGTGGCGCAAGCCGCCACGGACCGGCCGGCTTGCCAGGCTCACACGATAGCCGAGCGGCACGCCGCGCCGAAGCGCGCATTTCGTCTATGCATAGAGGCACGGTCCGCATATGGGTATGCGAACACGGATGCGGCGCGCGTGGCGGCGCCCAGGCGGGCGCGGATCAGCCCTGCGCGGCCGGGTCGAAATGCACGGCGAGCCAGACCGAAGGCTGCGCCGCGTCGGTCCACGCCACGCGATGGCGGCAGTGCGCGGGCAGGTGCAGCCAGTCGCCGGGCAGCAGGCGGCGCGCCTGCGCCTCGCCCTCGATATGCAGGCCGGCGCTGCCGCTGAGCAGCAGCACCCATTCGTCCTGCGCGCTGTCGTACCAGAAGCCGGGCGGGCTGGCCTGCCCGTTCGAGACGATGCGCTCGATCTTGAGGCCGGGGCGCGCCAGCAAGGCGTCGAAGCGCTCGGCGGCGCGGTCCGCCGGCACGTCGGCCAGAAGATTGCCGTGCGGCACGCCGCCGGCCGGCTCGTTGGTGGTGTCCATCATCATCTCCGCACTGGCCGGCGGCGCCGGCCTCCGCCATTGTGCCGGTTTGCGCCGGCGCCGTGCGTGACGGTGACGGCGACGGCGACAGCGACAGCGACAGCGACAGCGACAGCGACGACGGCGCGGCGCTCAGCGGCCCGGCAGATGCGGCAGCCCTTCGTTTTCCGCCAGCATGAGCTGGTGGGCCTGGCGGGCCGACTTGTTGAGCTGGGCCTGCGCCGCGACGCGCAGGCCTTCGAGCCGGGTCAGTTCCCGCCGCACCTGCTGCTGGCGCGCGTTCAGCGCCTGCTCCTGCAGCGCCACGCGCTGCAGGTCGCTGCGCAGCCGCTCCGCCCGTTGCTCGGACTGCTCGAACAGGCGCGCGAGATGCGCGTTGCGGGCCTTGACCAGCGCGCAGCGCGCCTCGCCCTCGGCCCAGCGCCGCGCGCGCTCCTCGAAATGGGTGAACACCGATTCGCTGGTCTCGTGGTCGGGACAGGCCATCACGCGCCACGGCGAGCCGTCCTGGTAGAGCACGGTGTAGAACACCATCTCGGCGGCGTGGAAAAACAGCACCACCGAATAGCCGAAACTGCGGAACACGCGGAATTCCGTCAGCGCGTCCTGCTCGGCAAGCCGCTCGAAGCCGGCGATGTCCGCCACCTTGACGGCGCGCGCGCCCGGCTGGGCGGCGGACGCCACCGGCATCAGGCGCGGGAACTGGCGCTGGCCTTCGCGCGCGTCAGCCTGGCCCGGAGCGGGCTGCGCCGGTCCGATGATGGCGTCGATGGCATCGGCCGCGTCCAGGGTGTCGATATTCTCGACCGCCCCGGCGGCGGCGCCCGCGAGCGCTTCGCCGAGGATCTGCCTCAGCGTGGACGGCTCATCGGCGTCCACGTCCATGTACGGTTCGGCGATCTGCTTCACTGGAGCTCCTTGCGCGCGATGGAGGATGGGCCAGGCGGGCGTCAGTCCCACTGCCGCTGCAGCGCGCAGCGCTGCTGGCTTGCCGCGACCGCCTTCTGTTCGCACTCGGCGACCACCCGCAGCGTGGCCTCCTGCAGCAGCGAGCCCTGCGTCAGCACGCTGGCGAACGCCTTGAGCTCGTCGAGCGAAAGGGAAACGGGGAGGACTGGTTCTTCGCCCATGCTGGCCTGCCGAAGTTCGATCGTTCCAGCATAGGGGAGGCGGCGCGGCATCCAGCCGGACATTAGCGGGGGAAAGACGGCGTTATTCGGCCATTGCGCGCGGGATGTGCGGCTTGTGGCATGCGTGGGCGGCGAGGCGCCGATTGCCGCTGTGCGGCTTTCTCCCCTCGTCCGCCCTTAGTCCCCCGACCCGGGCGCCAGCACGTCGCGCGCGCCGTTGCGGCCCATCGGCGAGACCAGGCCAGCCACTTCCATCTGCTCGATCAGGCGCGCGGCGCGGTTGTAGCCGATGCGCAACTGGCGCTGCACGGCCGAGATCGAGGCGCGCCGCGTGTTGAGCACGAAGGCGGCGGCTTCGTCGTAGAGCGGGTCGGCCTCGGCGTCGCCGCTTTCGCCGAACAGGTCGGCCGCGGCCGCTTCGCCGGGGTCGCCAGCGAGGATGGCTTCGTCGTAGTCGGGCTCGCCGAACTGCTTCCAGTGCTCGACCACGCGGTGCACTTCCTCGTCGGCGACGAAGGCGCCGTGCACGCGCTGCGGATAGCCGGTGCCGGGCGGCAGGAACAGCATGTCGCCCTGCCCCAGCAGGCTCTCGGCGCCCATCTGGTCGAGGATGGTGCGCGAGTCGATCTTGCTGCTGACCTGGAACGCCACGCGCGTGGGGATGTTGGCCTTGATGAGGCCGGTGATGACGTCCACCGAGGGCCGCTGCGTGGCCAGGATCAGGTGGATGCCGGCGGCGCGCGCCTTCTGCGCCAGGCGGGCGATCAGTTCTTCGATCTTCTTGCCGGCCACCATCATCAGGTCGGCCAGCTCGTCGATCACCACCACGATCAGCGGCAGCGTGCGCAGCGGCTCGGGTGCGTCCGGGGTGAGCGAGAACGGGTTGGGCACGTGCTCGCCCGCGGCCTCGGCGGTGCGGATCTTCTGGTTGAAGCCAGCCAGGTTGCGCACGCCCAGCGCGGACATCAGGCGATAGCGCTTTTCCATCTCGCCCACGCACCAGTTGAGCGCGTGCGCGGCCTGCTTCATGTCCGTGACGACCGGCGCGAGCAGGTGCGGGATGCCTTCGTAGACCGACAGCTCCAGCATCTTGGGGTCGATCATGATCAGGCGCACGTCGTCGGGCGTGGCCTTGTAGAGCACCGACAGGATCATGGCGTTGACCGCCACCGACTTGCCCGAGCCGGTGGTGCCGGCCACCAGCAGGTGCGGCGCGCGCGCGAGGTCGGTCACGACCGGGTTGCCGGTGATGTCCTTGCCCATCGCCAGCACCAGGTTCGAGCTGTGCGCGAGGAAGGACGAGGCGGCCACGATCTCCGACAGGCGGATCATCTGGCGCCGCGCGTTGGGCAGTTCCAGCCCCATGCAGGTCTTGCCGGGAATGGTCTCGACCACGCGGATCGAGGTCACGCCGAGCGCGCGCGCGAGGTCCTTCATCAGGCCGACCACCTGCGCGCCGCGCACGCCTATCGCGGGGTCCACCTCGAAGCGCGTGATGACCGGGCCGGCCGAGGCGCCGACCACCGACACCGGCACCTTGAACTCGGCCAGGCGCTGCGCGATCAGGTTGCCGGTTTCCTGCAGGCGCTCTTCGCTGACCTGCTCGATGTCGGCGGTGGCGGCCTCCAGCAATTCGAGCCGCGGCAGGCGGTAGTCGGCGATGCGCGCGGGCGCCGGCGTGACGGCGATGGCCTGCGAGGGCGGCAGCGCGGGCGCGGCGGCGGCGCCAAGCGGCACGGTCTTGCCGACCACGGCGGGCAGCACGATGCGCGGCTTGGGCGCGGGCGCGGCGGGGGCGGCGTGGGCGATTTCCGGCTCGGCGCCGGACCGGGAGTCGGCGGCGGCGCTGCCGGGCTGCGGCTCGGGCAAGGATGCCGCTGCCGGCTCGGGTGCGCGTTCGGTTTCGGGGGGCGGTTCCGGTGCTGCTGCGACTTCCGCTTCCGGTTGGGCGTTGGCTTCCGGGCTGGCTTCGGCTTCGGTTGCTGTCCCGGTTGCTGCCTCGATTGCTGCCTCGATTGCCGTTTCGCTTTCCGTGCCGGCGTCCGCATCGGCCTGCCCGGCCGGCTGGATCTCCGCCACGGCGGCATCGGCAGCCGGCAGGGCTTCATCGGCCCCGGCGGCCTCGCCGGAAGACTCGACCAGCAGGTTGGCATCGAGCACGTTCTCGGCGCCCTCCTCCGTGCCTGCCTCCGGGCGGACCGCCATTTCCGGTTCCGGTGTTTCCTCGTCGTCGGCAAGCAGGCTGGCGTGGAGCGATTCGGCGAGGCCGTCCGCGGGCGCGGCGGCGTCGGGGATCACCACGTCGTCGACCGCATCCGGGGCCTCGGCCACGTCAGCGGCCTCGCTTGGCGCAACCGCCGGCGCATCCGGCGCGGCGGCCGTGCGCGGCACCGGCGTGCCGGCGGCCAGGGCCTTCAGTTCGGCCATCAGCGTCTCGGCTTCCAGGCGGATCTGCGCCAGCGTGGCGCGCCGGGCTTCGTCGTCGGCATCGTCGGCATTGGCGGCATCGACTGCGGCATCGGCGGCCGGGATGGCCACGTCGCCCGCGGACAGCACGGCGACCGGCTGCGGCGTTTCGGGCAGCGCGGGCGCGGCTTCAACCACCGGCGCGTCGCTTTCGGCCACCGCCACCTCGCTTTCAGGCGCGGCGGCGGCTTCCTTCTCTGGCTGCGCCGGGGAAGTCTCCGCGAGCATCGCGGCCGGCGCTTCCTGCGCGATGGCGGCTGGCTCGACAGTCTCCTGCGGCGCTGGCGGCGGCGCTTCCTTTGCAGCGGCCGGAGCGACCGGGACAGGCCGCTGCGCCAGCGCAGCGGCCTCGGGCAGCGTGGTGATGGCCGAGCGCGGCGTCAGGTTCGGCTGGCGGAACGGGCTGCTGACCACGGTCGCGCGCGGCGCGCCGGCGGCGGGCAGGCCCACGGCGGCGCGCGCCTGCGCGACCGCGGCGGCGCGGCCGGCGGCGCGCGTGGCATCCTCCGGCCGCACGGCCGGGCGTTCCGGCGCCGGCCGGGCGGGCACGCGCGCGGCCGGCGCGGGCGCGGCAACGGCTGGCGCCGCGGGTTCGGGCGTGACCGGGCCCGGCGGCGCGGCCTGCTGGAGCCAGATCTCGCCCGGCTGCGGCGGGGAGCTGCGCGTGCGCGCGGGCGGCTGCCAGACCGGCTGGCGCCGCGCCGACACCGCTTCGATGCCCTTGTGGCGCGGCACGTAGTCCACCGCGCCCGGCATGGACGCATGCGCGGCGCCGAGGCGGGCCGCCTCGCGGCTGTCCGGCTCGCGCACGGCGCGCGCGGGCGCGCGTGGCGGCGCGAAATCTTCCTCGTCCGGTTCGGGCGCCTGCGGCTTGCGCGAGAACAGGCTGCGCCAGGTCTCGCCGAACACCATCGGCGCGGCCAGCGCGAGCACCCCGAGCATGACCAGCAGGCTGGCGCTCCAGCCGAGCATGCCGGTCAGCAGCCCGCCGAGCGCGCGCCCGGCGCTGCCGCCCGACGTGCTCGCCGCCATGCCGCCCTCGCCCGCGGCGCCCGTGAGGGCTTCCAGCGAAGCGCTCGCGCACAGCACGATCAGCGTGCCCACCCAGACGCGCAGCGAGCCGCGCCCGCTGAAGAACCGGCGCTCGCCGGCGAGCAGGCGCGCCACCGTGCGCCACAGCAGCGGCAGCAGCCACAAGGTCGAATAACCGAACCAGCCAAAACCCATTATCGAAACGCCATCGTCAAATACCTCGGGCAGCGATTGTAGCGGGTCTGCGCGCCGCGGCGCCGTGCAAGATGCGCGGCCGTGGCGGAATCCCCGCAGTCGCGCGCCGGCGCGGCGGGGCCGCGGCGCGCATGCGGACCTGCCCGCCGCGCGGCATGTGCGCTACTATGGGCGATGCCCGCCACGGCCCGACCGGCCGCGGCCTGACCCACACGCAGCCGAACCCCGGGCGCCCGCCGCCGCCGAGCCAACCATGCAGACACGCTACGCCGGACTGTCGGCACTGGTGGTCGATGACCACCCCTTCCAGCTGCTGGCGGCCGAGCAGTTGCTGAGCCAGCTCGGCGTCGCCGACATACGCTGCGCGTCCGACGGGCGTGTCGCGCTCGACCTGCTGGCCGCGCGCAAGTTCGACCTGGTGCTGTGCGACATCGAGATGCCGGGGATCAACGGCCCGGCCATGATGGACGAGCTGACCCGGCGCGCCGGCCAGGCCTTCGTCGGCGCGCAGCCGCTGTGGGTATGGGTGTCGGCGCTGGAGGACGACATCATCGATTCCCACGTGAGCCTGGCGGACTCGGTCGGCCTGGCCCACGTGCGCGCGGTCCACAAGCCGATCTCCGCGGTGGTGCTGGAGGAAATCCTGCAGGACGCGCTGGCGCGCGACCTGACCGCCGCGCCGCCGATGGCCGCGCTCGACCAGCCCGACGATGCCGACCTGCTGGACGCGCTGCAGACGCCCGGCGCCATCTTCATCATGCTGCAGCCGCAGTTCCATATCGTCAGCGGCAAGCTGGCCGGCGCCGAGGCGCTCTGCCGCTGGCGCCATCCGTCGCTGGGGCTGGTGCGGCCCGACCTGTTCGTGCCGCGGCTGGAAATGCTGGGCAAGGCCGATGCGGTGTTCCAGCTGGCGGGGCAGCAATGCCTGTCGGTGCAGCGGCAGTTGCTGGCGCGCGGCGTGCGCATCGCCCTGAGCATCAACGCCTCGGCGCAGACGCTGTGCCGGCCGGGCGTGCTGGACGCCTTCGATGCGATGGTGGAGGCCAGCGGCATGCCGCGCCAGTTGCTGATCATCGAGCTGACCGAAGGCTATCCGGTGCCGGACCCGCGGGCGCTGTCGATCGCGCTGAACCGGCTGCGGCTGCTCGGCTACGGCGTGGCGATCGACGATTTCGGCATCGGCATCGCCACCCTCAAGCTGCTGGCCGACCTGCCCTTCACGCAGGTCAAGCTGGACCGCTCGTTCGTGGTGGCGCTGCCCGGCAACAGCCAGCGCGCGGCGATCTGCCGCAACATCATCAACCTGGCGCGCGACCTCAAGCTGGAATGCGTGGCCGAGGGCATCGAGACGCCCGCGCAGCGCGACGCGCTGCAGGCGCTGGGCTGCGACCTGGGCCAGGGCTATCTGTGGTCGCCGGCGCTGCCGCCCGACATGTTCGTGGCCGAGACCCTGGGCCGCTGGACCACCTGAGCCGCCGCGCGCGGCGGCGTCAGTTCCAGCGCCCGGCGATGCCGCCCACGCTCAGCCGCCCGGCGCCGAGCAGCAGCACCGCCAGCGCGCTGGCCAGGTACATCGCCTGCAACTCCAGCGCCCAGCCGCCGGTATCGTTGACCAGCCCGAACTGGCTGGTATGCACCAGCGCGATCGCCACCACCATGTTGACGGCCACGACCAGCGCCGCCAGACGCGCCCACAGGCCCAGGATCAGCAGGATCGGGGCCACCACTTCGCCGACGTAGACCAGGTAGGCCACGGCCGGCGGCAGGCCGGCCTGCGTCACCACCTGGGTGACGAAGCCGGGGCCGTGGATCAGCTTGGACACGCCGTGGAAAAGGATCAGCGCACCGAGCACGATGCGCAGCACCGCCTTGCCGAGGTCCTGGGATGTCTGGGTTCCGCTCATGGTCGTCACTCCTTGTCCGCTCTTGTTCGCGCTCTTGCACGGTATCGGAAACGCCGGCTGCCGCCGGCGGGGCCAGCCAGCCCATGCGCCTTTCGCGCCACGCCGGGCGCCTATGTACCTTAGTGCGCGGCACCGTGAAGGTAAAGCCACAAGTTGCGGGCGCGCCGCGGCGCGGGAAAGGCCGCCACGGCTCAGGCCGCGCCGACGGGACGCCGGTGCATGCCCGGCTGCTGCAGCTGCATGCCGGCCTTGCGCGCGGTCTCGGGCAGGATCTCGGCGAGGAAATCCAGGAAGCGCCGCAGCGCCGGCGGCATGCCCTTGCGCGACGGAAACACCGCGTGCAGCGTGCCGACCGGCGTGATCCACTGCGGCAGCAGCAGCTCCAGCTCGCCGCTCTCGATGGCATCGCGGCAGAACATGCGCGGCAGCATGGCCACGCCGATGCCGGCGATGGCCGCCTCGCGCAGCAGCGCGAATTCGTCGGTGATCAGGCGCGGATCGTAGGCGATGTGCATGGCCTGGCCGCTGTCGCAGGTCAGCGTCCAGACGTGCTTGCCGTCGTGCGGCTTCTGGTTGACGCCGGGCATGCCTTCCAGCGCCTGCGGCGTGCGCGGCCGGCCGATGCTGTCGAGCAGCGCCGGGCTGGCCACCAGCATGAGCGGGCTTTCGCCGAAGTTGCGCACCACCAGCGAGGAATCGTCCATCACCTCGCGCACCCGCAGCGCGAGGTCGAAGCCTTCGCCGATCACGTCCACGCGGCGGTTGGTGGCCTCGATCTCCACCCGCACGCCGGGGTTGGCCTGCATGAAGCGGCCGATCTCCGGCGCCAGCAGGCTCTGCGCGATCGCCACCGGGCAGCTCACGCGCAGCGTGCCGCCGGGCTGGTCGCGCGCCTGCTCAATGACCTCGCGCGCGCCTTCCGCCTCCGCCAGCATGGCGCGGCAGCGTTCGTAATAGGCCTCGCCGATCGGCGTCACGCGCACCTGGCGCGTGGTCCGGCGCAGCAGTTGCACGCCCAGCTCGCGCTCCAGCTGGGCGATGCGCCGGCTCAGGCGCGACTTGGGCACGCCGCTGGCGCGGCTGGCGGCGGAAAAGCTGCCGTGCTGGACTACCTGGGCAAACAGCGAAAGATCGTTCAGGTCTTGCATCGTCGTGACGGCCTCTTGCGGTGGCTGGGGGCGGCGGACCGGGGTTTCCGGGATGTCCGCGGGCCGGTCGTGCGTTCCGGCACTGGAACAATAATTTCTATTTTGCACCACTACCGGCATCAATGGCGGACCGCTATCGTTCGCTTCACCTAATCCCGAAACACCGATCCACCTGTGGAGCTGAACATGAACATCCTGCAAATCGACTCGAGCGTCCTGGGCGGCCATTCCGCTTCCCGCAGCCTGACCGCGCAGGTCGTGGCCGACCTGCTCACCAAGAACCCCACCGCGAAGCTGACCGTGCGCGACCTCGACCAGGACGCGCCCGCCCACCTGTCCGGCGCGCTGCTGCCGGTGCTGGGCGGCCCCAAGGATGGTCTCGACGCCGTGCAGGAAGCCGAACTGCAGCGCACCGAAGCCTTCCTCAAGGAATTCCTGGAAGCCGACGTGCTGGTGGTCGGCGTGCCGCAATACAACTTCGGCATCCCCAGCCAGCTCAAGTCGTGGATCGACCGCATCGCCCAGGCCGGCCGCACCTTCCGCTACACCGAGAAGGGCGCCGAAGGCCTGGCCGGCGGCAAGCGCGTGATCGTGGTGTCGTCGCGCGGCGGCGTGCGCGCGGACGCTTCCGCGCTGGACCTGCATGAGCAGACCGTCGACGTGGTGTTCCGTTTCCTCGGCATCACCGACATCACCTACGTGCGCGCCCACGGCCTGGCCTTCGGCCCGGACGCCCGCGAAGCCGCCCTGGTGGCCGCGCGCGGCCAGGTGGCGGCGCTCAACGACGGCGCCCCGCTGGCCGCCTGACCCGGCCCCGGCGGCGTGGCGCCGCCAGGGGATGCGCAAGACAGGACGCCCGCCCGCGATGCCGCCGGCGGGCGTCCTGCGTTACGGACACCGGCGCCGGGCCGGCCCGCGCTGCGCGCCTGCCTCCCGGCCCGGCCCGCCTTGCTGCAGGACGCTCGCCGGCTGTACCTGCCGCGCATTTCAGGTCTATGATGGTTCCGGACGCGCCCGCTTTGGGCGCGGATCCCCCAGGGGCAAGCCCGCACAGCCAGGCAGCACGGGCCCGGGCAGCGGCCTGCCCGCCCTCCACCAGCCACGGCCGGCCGCATGCGCGGGCCGCCCCGCGGCAGACGCCACGTCCGATCCGGGAGCCCGCATGTCTTCTGCCCTGCTGCCTGCCAGCGCGCTGCATCCCCCGCACGAACCCGCCCTGCTCGCCCAGTACCGCCACGTGCGCGCGGCGACCGAGGCGATGGTGGCCGACCTCACCGACGCCGACGCCACCGTGCAGTCGATGGAAGACGCCAGCCCGGCCAAATGGCACCTGGCGCATACCACGTGGTTCTTCGAGGAATTCGTGCTGGCGGCGCGCCTGCCGGACTACGAGCCGGTCGACGAGCGCTACCGCTACCTGTTCAACTCCTATTACGAAGCGGTCGGCGCGCGCCACCCGCGCCCGCGCCGCGGGCTGCTCACGCGGCCGTCGCTGGACGAGGTGCTGGCCTACCGCGAGGCCGTCGACGAAACCATGCTCGGCCTGCTGATGCACGCGCAGACCGATGCCGAGGCCGCGCTGATCGAGCTTGGCCTGAACCATGAGCAGCAGCACCAGGAACTGCTGCTGACCGACATCCTGCACCTGTTCGCGCAGAACCCGCTCAAGCCCGCCTTCGCGCCCGAGCTGCTGGCGCCGGTGATCGCCGACCCGCGCCCGGCCGCCGAGTGGCTGCGCTTCGCCGGCGGCGTGGTCGCCATCGGCCACGACGGCGACGGCTTTGCCTTCGACTGCGAAGGACCGCGCCACAACGTGCTGCTGCAACCGTACCAGTTGTGCTCGCACCCGGTCAGCAACCGCCAGTGGTTCGAATTCATCGAAGACGGCGCCTACCGCACCGCCGGGCTGTGGCTGTCGGACGGCTGGCGCTGGGTCAACGAGCAGGGCATCGAAGCGCCGCTGTACTGGGAAGAGCGCGAAGGCACGTGGTGGCAGATGAGCCTGCGCGGCATGCAGCCGGTGGACCCGGACAGCCCGGTCACGCATATCAGCTTCTACGAGGCCGACGCCTTCGCGCGCTGGGCCGAGCGCCGCCTGCCGACCGAGGCCGAATGGGAACACGCCGCGCGCAACCTGCCGGCCACCGGCAACTTCGCCGAAGGCCGCGTGCTGCGCCCGCTGCCGGACCGCCAGAATACGGCCGGCGCGCTGCGGCAGATGTTCGGCGACGTGTGGGAATGGACCGCCAGCCCGTTCCAGCCCTATCCGGGCTTCCGGCCGGGCGCCGGCGCGGTGGGCGAATACAACGGCAAGTTCATGTGCAGCCAGATGGTGCTGCGCGGCGGCTCGTGCGTGACGCCGGAATCGCACATCCGGGCGAGCTACCGCAACTTCTTCTATCCGCACCAGCGCTGGCAGTTCACGGGGGTGAGGCTGGCCGACGATGCGTAGGCGCGGCGGCCGGGTGCCCGGCCGGAGCCGGCGCCGCTGCGCGCTCGCCTAGATCAACTGCCGGACCGTATCCAACGGCAGGACAAGCCGCCGCGGCCGGTTGGCGAGCGGCACGAAGCCGTATTTCTCGTAGAAGTTCGCCGCCGGCTCGTCCACGGCGTCCACCACGACACACTGCACGCCGATGATGCCGCCCGTGGCGACCACCGCTTCCAGCGCGTGCATCAGCAGACAGCCGCCAAGGCCCTGGCCTTTGCTGCTCTTGTCGACGGCAAGCCGTGCCAGAAGCACCGCGGAGACCTCCCTGGGAAGCTTCCTGCCTTGCATCCCGTCGGTCTGCACCAGGGTCGCCGCCAGCGCGTAGTACCCGACGACCCTGCCCGGATCGTCGGCGGGAACCGCGACATATGTCCGCGACAGGTTCTTTTCCTGGTGCTGCCTGGCCGTTTTTTGCAGCCAGTCGTTCAGCGAACCAGTCCCGCAATCAAAGGTGCTGCGGTCATCCTTCAAGTTCAAAGGTCGAATCTGAATTCTCAATTTTCGCCTTCCTGAAACGCGCCATCGCGCGCGTCAGCGCCTCGTTCGGCTTTGCCGGTTCATCGAGCAGCGCAAAAAAGCGCCTGGATTCGTCCACCGTCAGCTTGATTGCCCGGATGGCATCCTCCTGCTCGATCACCTGCTCCGCCGCGCGCAGCGCCGATTGCACGACGAACTGACTGAGGGTACTGCCCGACAGATCCGCAGCTAGCTGCAGCAATGCTTGCTTGTCTGCACTCAAGCGGGCGGTGATCCGCCCGCGACCTGGAACTTCCAGGGCGCTCTCGTGCTTGTTAGCCATTTGCTACCTTCCTTTCCCCGGACTTTTCCGGGCGCCGTCACGGCGCACGGAGGCGTCCATTCCCGTTGGGGGCCACCGGCCCCATCCAAGCGCCAACCTGACGCTTCTTTATTGCCAAGGAGCTTGCAGCATAGCCAATATGGTGCCAAAGTGCAACCAGTGGTGCCAGAATGACACCACTGGATTTGGTAGCGCGGTATCCTTGCCCCAAAACGACAAAGCGCCACGGCATATGCCGTGGCGCTTTGTCGTTTTGCCGGCCTGGCTCGTCAGGATCGCGGCCTTCTGCGATCTCAGTTCGCGCCCTTCCGCGGCGCCGGCGCCTCCATCGGCGTCTGCGGATACAGCTTCTGCCAGCGCGATTTCAGCCCGCTGGCGATCTCCGGCTGGTTGTAGCGCTCGGCGAAATCGATCACGGTCATGCCCTGCTGGTTGCGCAGCCGCATGTCCGCGCCCTCGTCCAGCAGCAGCTTGACCGTCTCGATGTGGCCGCCGCGCGCGGCCATCATCAGCGGGGTGCTGCCGTTGGGGCTTTCGGCGTCGATGTAGGCGGCGTGGTCGACCAGGTACTTGACGATCTCGTTGTTGCCGTTGGTCGCCGCGTAGTGCAGCGGCGTCCAGCCGGTCTTGTTGATCTCGACGTCCATCTGGTCGACCATCAGCTTGACCATGTCGAACTCGTTCTGCAGGCTGGCCATCATCAGCGGCGTCTCGCCGGCGGCGTTGGTCTTGTCGAAATCGATGTTCTTCGCGCGGATCAGCACCGCCGCCACCTTCAGCGACTTCTCGCGCAGCGCCACCACCAGCATCGGGTTGCCCTTGGCGTCGAGCCCGTTGGGGTCGACCCCGCGCGCGAGCAGCTTCTGCGCGGCGCTGGCATCGTCGAATTCCACCGCCTTGCGCAGGTCGTCGGCGGGCGTGCCCCAGGCGGCGCAGCCGGCCAGCAGGGCCGCGCTCGCGGCCAGGCATCGCAGTGACTTCATGTTAAGCATGAGAATTCCTGTCTATATGCTTGAAAAGGCGGAAGAAATTATCGGTCGTTTGCTCCGCCAGCTGTGCTGCGGGAATACCGCGCAGGTTGGCGATGAACTCACCCACGTGGCGCACCCAGGCCGGCTGGTTGGTCTTGCCGCGGTACGGCACCGGCGCCAGGTAGGGCGAATCGGTCTCGATCAGCATGCGGTCCAGCGGCACCTTGCGCGCGGTTTCCTGCAGCTCCACCGCGTTCTTGAAGGTGACGATGCCGGAGAACGAGATATGGAAACCCTGGTCGAGCGACTGGCGGGCGATCTCCCAGCTCTCGGTGAAGCAGTGCATCACGCCGCCCGCGGCGCCGGCGTCTTCCTCGCGCATCAGGCGCAGCGTGTCGTCGGCCGACGAGCGGGTATGGATGACCAGCGGCTTGCCGGTCTGCCGCGCGGCGCGGATATGGGTGCGGAAGCGCTCGCGCTGCCATTCCATGTCGGCGATGCTGCGGCCGTTGAGGCGGTAGTAGTCGAGCCCGGTCTCGCCGGTGCCGACCACGCGCGGGTGCGCGGAGAGCGCGAGCAGGCGCTCGAGCGTGGGGTCCTCGCCTTCCTCGTAGTCGGGATGCACGCCGACCGTGGCGTAGAGGTGCGGATGCTGCTCGGCCAGCGCCAGCACGCGCGGGAAGTCTTCCAGCGTGACCGAGATGCACAGCGCGTGCGTGACCTGGTTGGCCCGCATGTTCTCCAGCAGCTCGGGCAGGCGCGCGGCCAGGTCGGGGAAATCTAGATGGCAGTGGGAATCGACAAACATGGGGGACGGTATCCGGATAGCGGCGGCGCCATCGGGCCTGGGTTCGGCCTGGGGCGGCGCCGCCTGCCATTGTATCCGGTCGCACCCCGCTGCCCGCCGCCGGATGTTCCGTTTCAGCCGGCCAGCGCGATGGCGGCGCTGGCGTGGCCGAGCGTGACCGGCGCGTCGCCGAGCAGCAGGTCGCCGCAGGCTGAATCGGCCAAGTCGGCCAAGCCGGCCATATCGGTGGCCGCCGGTGGATCGGCCGGCAGCAGGCGGTGCCGCAGCAGCGCATGGGCCAGCAGCAGCCGGCGCGCGTCGGCGCCAGGCTGGCTGGCTTCCCAGGCCATCAGGATGGCGGCGCTGGCATGGTAGAGCGCGCTGGCGGCCCGGCGGGTGTCGGCCTCGCGCGCGCCGTCGGCCGCCGCCGTTCCGGCCAGCGCGGGCGGCGCGCTGCCAGGCCTGCCACAGGGCCTGGCGCAGCGGCGCGGGCATGTCGGCCTGCTCCAGACGGGTGGCCAGCAGCGCTTGCAGCGCATGGTGCGCGCGCGCCTTGCCGACGGCCTGCCGGATGGCGTCCAGCGCGTCGATATTGCCGGTGCCCTCCGGCCACGCGCCGACGGCATCCTCGACATGGCCGCCGCCGCCGTACACTTCCATCGCGCCGGCGGCCACGGCGACGTGGTCGCGGCCGGCGCGCACCCGGATCAGCGGCGTCAGCAGACGCACCGCCTGGCGCGCGCCGCCATCGCCCTCGCCGGCGCGCCGCATGGCGTCGGCGGTGGCCATCACCATCGACAAGGCGGCCTCCGTGGGCACCATCAGCTTGAGCAACTGGCGGCGCAGCGGCGGATCGCCGATGACCTCGCCCCCGAACGCGCCGCGGTGCCGCGCGGCCTGCAAAGCCTCGTTCAGGCCGCGGCGCATCATGCCCGCGGCGCGTACCGCGTGCGACATGCGCGACAGGCCGGCCAGTTGCTCCATCACCGGCCCGAGGCCCTGGTCGAGCGCGCCGACCGGATAGGCCAGCGCGCCTTCGAGCCGGACCTCGCCGCCGGCCATCGGGCCCCCGAGGAGGACGATGCGGCAGGCGTTGCGGCTGCCATCCTCCAGCCGGCGCGGCAACGCGAACAGCGCCGGCCTGCGCGTGCCGGCGGGCACGCCTTCGGGCCGCGCCAGCAGCAGGGCCACGTCGGCATCGGCAGGCGGGCAGAATCCCTTCTCGCCGTACAGGCGCCACTGCCCGCCCGCCTCGCGGGCCACGGCCTCGATGGCGCCGGCGTCCGGACCGCCCGCCATCTCGATCGTCCCTTTCCACCGCACGGCCGGATCGGTCGCCAGCATGCGCGGCAGCAGCCACTGCTGCAAGGCCGGGCTGCCGAATCCGCGGATCAGGTGGATCGCGGCGTCGGTCGCGCCGACCGCGCACATCCGGGCGGCCCCGGACTGCGCGAACAGATACTGGAAGGCGTACCTGGCCGCCGGCGAGAGCGGCGCGCCCCAGCCCAGCGCGCCGGCGCGGTGGCTCATGGCGTGGAGCTGGAAATCGCCGCGGGCGATGTGCTCCATCTCCTGCCAGGCCGGGTGGTATTCGATCCAGTCGTGGTCCTCGCCCAGGCGCGTGCGCGCGTGCAGCACCGGGCCATGCCCGGCGGCCACGGCCGCCAGCGCGCTCAGCCGCCCGCCGGCCAGTTGGCCCAGGCACCGGAAATGCGGCAGCAGGTGGCGATGCTCGGCGGCCGGCAGGTAGATCGCCAGCAAGTCCTGCACGCCGCGGTCGAGCGCGAAAACATCGAGGCCGGCGCAGTCGGGCGCCAGATGGCGGGCGCCGGTTCCGGCATCGGCCGGGCGGGGGCTGGTGGATTCGGCGTCGCTGGCCTGGAACGGCATCGGGGTCTCCGGCGGGGAACGATCGGGGATTGGCGGCCAGGCGCGCGCCGGATCGTGGCCGGTCTTGGCGAATCGTGGCGGATGGGCGTGCAACGCACGGCGATGCCGGCGGGGGCGGCCGGGCCGGAAGCCATTCTGGGCGGCGGGCGTTGCGCCGTCCAATCGCGTTTTTGGCACGATCGAGATGGGGATTCAATCAATCCCCGGCCCCGCATGGCGCGCGGGCGGTCGCGCGACTTCGCCGCGGCAGGAGGAACCGCGGATACCACCGGCCGCCAGGCTGGCGGCGCGGGTGGCCGGGATAGAGAAGGCGGAGAAAGCCGCGGGAGGCGCGGCCGGCCCGGGCTAGCCTGCCGGCTTGGTCAGGTGCCGGCCAAGAATCACGAGATCGCGCTCGATGCCGTCGAGCACGGCCACGCGCGGCAGGTGGCCCCAGCGCTCGAACCCCAGCGAGGCGAACAGGCCCAGGCTCGGCGCGTTGTGGCCGAAGATGAAGCCCAGCACGGTGTGCACGCCGATCTGCGGCGCATGGGCGATGGCCTGCTGCAGCAGGTGCCGGCCCAGGCCCTGGCCGCGGCTGCCGGCATCCAGGTAGATCGAGACCTCGGCGGTGGCGCCGTAGGCCGGGCGGCCATAGAAATCGGAGAAGCTGAGCCAGCCCGCCATGCGGCCCGCGCCGTCTTCCGCCACCCACAGCGGGCGGCGCGCGGGCGGATGGGCATCGAACCAGGCCTGGCGCGACGCCACGCTGACGGGCTCGGTATCGGCCGTGACCATGCGCGAGGCGACCGTGCTGTTGTAGATGGCGACGATGCCGGCCAGGTCGCGCGGCTGGGCGTCGCGCACCGTGAAAGCGTTTTCACTCATGTTGTTGCTTCTTCTCTGACTGCTTGTAAATCAATGGCCTGGACGCGAAACCCGATGTTTCACCTGATGTTTCACCCGATGCTCCGCCCGGCAGGCCCGCCGGTCTTTCCTACAGCGTCTGCGTGGGCCGGCTGGACTCGATGGCCTTGCCCAGGATCTCTTCCACCGCGCGGCGCAGGTTGCGGCCGTTGTCGTCGTCCGGCAGGTGGATGCCGATGCCGGGCGTCTTGTTGGGCGTGCCGACCGGCGTGATCCATGCCACCTGCCCCGCGATCTGGTATTTCTGCGGCCGGTCCAGCAGGGACAGCACGAGGAATACCTGCTCGCCCAGCCGGAACGGCCGGTTGCTCGGTACGAAGATGCCGCCGCGCTGCAGGAACGGCATGTAGGCGGCGTACAGGCCCGCCTGGTCCTTGATCGAAAGCGAAAGCACGTTCGGCCGCGAAGCCGCGCCCGGCACCGTCGCCGCGCCGATCCCGCCCGCCGTGGGCGCGCCCGCGCCGGCGGCGCCGGGCACGCCCGGGCCCCGGCTTCCTGTTGCTGCTGTACTCATGACTGACCCCTTGTTGCTGACCGTGGCCTTCAGGCCTTATCGGTATGACTAACGGACACCACCCGGCAAACACAAGCAAGATGACTGCCAGGCCAACTACTGAAACAACTGCCGGTATTCCAGGAACACCGCTTCCATCACCAGGCGCGCGGCCAGCGGATGGTTCTCGCTGCGCCGGTGGTTCACCAGCCGCGCCAGGAAGGCCTGCAGCCGGTGCGCATCGGTAGCCTGCGCGCAGCGCGCGACGGCGGCCTGCTCGCGCGGGAAATAGCGCGGCGCCTGCGCCGCCGCCAGGCACGCCGACAGCAGATCGTACGTCCAGCGCTGCAGGATGCCAAGCACCGCGGGCACCGGCATCTTCTGCACATGCTCGGCGGCGCCCAGCGCGTCGAAGCCGGCGCCGCCGCCAAGCTGGCTCACCAGCCAGCGCTGCAGCGGCTGTTCCTCGGCCTCGGCGGCGTGCAGCGCGGTCAGCGGCGAGCCGCCGGCCAGCGCCAGTTGCGCCTCGGCATCGCCCACGCCCTGCCCGCGCAGCCACGCCAGCGCGTCGGCCTGCGTGGGCCGCTGCACGGAAAACTGGCGGCAGCGCGACAGGATGGTCGGCAGCACGCGGTCGAGCCGGTCGGTGACGAGCAGGAACACGGTCGACGGCGGCGGCTCCTCCAGCGTCTTGAGCAGCGCGTTGGCGCCCTCGTTCTGCAGCGCGTCGAGCGGGTACACCACCACCAGCCGCAGGCCGGCGCGATGGGTGCCGATGCCGACGGTCTCGATCAGCGCCCGCACCTGCTCCATGCGGATGACCTTGCTGGGCGCCTTCTTCTTGCCGCTGTCGTCGGTCTCGGCGTCGCCGGCGGCTTCCAGCGCCTCGGGGCGGACCACGGTGAAATCGGGATGGTTGCCCTGGCTGAACCAGTGGCAGGCCGCGCACGTGCCGCACGGCTGCCCGTCGGCGCGCGGCGTGTCGCACAGCAGCCCCTGGGCGAAGTGCAGCGCCAGGTCGCGCTTGCCGATGCCTTGCTGGCCGTGGATGAGCAAGGCATGCGGCAGCCGCTCGCGCAGTCCGTTCAGCCGTTGCCAGTCTTCTGTCTGCCAGGGATAAAGCATGCGAATCAAGGAGTTAGGGAGTGAACTTCATCCACTGCGTGGAGCGCTGCCGGTGGTATCAGCCTGCCATGATAGTGCCGCCGAATCAAAGCGTTGCGAGAATTTTCTCAAGTTCGGCCTGAATCTCGGCGATGGTGCGCGTGGCGTCGATCACGCGGAAGCGCTGCGGCGCCTCCGCCGCGCGCCGCAGGTATTCCTGGCGCGTGCGCGCGAAGAAGGCGCGCGACTCGGCCTCGAACTTGTCGGGCTCGCGCGCGCCGGCCAGGCGGGCGCTGGCGGTTTCCAGCGGTACGTCGAACAGCAGCGTCAGGTCGGGCTGCAGGCCGTCCTGCACCCAGCCTTCCAGCACCTCCAGGCGCGCGCGCGGCAGGCCCCTGCCGCCGCCCTGGTAGGCGAAGGTGGCATCGGTGAAACGGTCGGACACCACCCAGTCGCCGCGCGCCAGCGCGGGTTCGATGACTTCGGCGATGTGCTCGCGGCGGGCGGCGAACATCAGCAGCGCCTCGGTTTCCAGGTGCATCTTGCAATGCAGGAGGATCTGGCGCAGGTCCTCGCCCAGCGGCGTGCCGCCGGGCTCGCGGGTGGTGACCACCGCCGCGCTGCCGGCCAGGCGCGCGCGCAGGCGCTCGGCCACCCACTCCACGTGGGTGCTTTTGCCGGCACCGTCGATGCCCTCGAATGTGATGAATTTTCCGCGCATGGGAGAGACTTATTTGCCGCGCTGGTACTTGTCGACCGCGCGGTTGTGTTCGGGAAGCGAGTTGGAGAAATAGCTGCTGCCGTCGCCGCGCGCCACGAAGTACAGCGCGTCCGACGGCGCCGGCGCGGTCGCCGCGGCCAGCGAGGCCAGCCCGGGCAGCGAGATCGGCGTGGGCGGCAGGCCCGCGCGCGTGTAGGTATTGTACGGGGTGTCGGCGAGCAGATCGCGCTTGCGGATATTGCCGTCGAAGGCCTCGCCCATGCCGTAGATCACGGTGGGATCGGTCTGCAGCATCATGCCCTTCCTGAGCCGGTTGACGAATACCGCGGCGATCATCGCGCGCTCGCCCGGCTGGCCGGTTTCCTTCTCGACGATGGAGGCCATCACCAGCGCCTCGTAGGGCGTCTTGTACGGCAGGCCGGACGCGCGCGCGTTCCAGGCGTCGGTCAGGCGGCGCTGCATGGCGCGGTAGGCGTGGCGATACAGTTCCAGGTCGCTGCTGCCGCGCGCGAACAGGTAGGTGTCCGGGAAGAACATGCCTTCCGGGGCCGGCTCGGGCGCGCCGATGGCCTTCATCAGCTCGGCGTCGGACAGGCCGCGGCTGTCGTGCTTGAGCGCCGGATGGGCGTCGACGGCGGCGCGCATCTTGCGGAATTCCCAGCCTTCGATCACGGTCAGGACGTAGTGGGTGACTTCGCCGCGGGCGATCTTGCCGAGCACCGACAGCGGCGAGGCGCCGCGCGCGAACTCGTAGCCGCCGGCCTTGAGGTCGGCGCCGTGGCCGGTCAGCCGCGCCAGCAGGGCGAACAGGCGCGCGTCCATCGGCACGCCGCCGCGCTGGATCTGGCGGCCGACGCTGGCCACGCTGGAATTGGGCTTGATCACCACTTCGACCGGCGTGGCCGGCAGTTCGAGGGGGCGGTTGGCCCACCAGGCGAAGGCGCCGGCCGCGGCGATCGCAAACACCAGCGCGGCCAGCAGCAGCCGCAGGAAAATACGTTTCATGTAGGCAGAAGGTAGCGGCGCCGCGTGCGCCCGCGCGCACCGCGGCAAAGACGGCGGCGCGCGGCAGGGGCCGCGGGCGCGCCGGCTGAAATGGCGACAGCCCCATATAATACCGGGAGCCTTGCGCCGCCACGAGCGCGCGCCGCCTGCCGCACCCGCCATCCGGCGCGCCCGCGCGCGCGCCGCCCGTCCAGATACGTGCCACAACGAGCCAGATTCCTGCCATGAACTCCCCTGCTCCCGACCTTGCCACCCAGTTCGAAGCCGCGCGCCAGGGCGGCGTCGTCTGCCGTCCCGCGCACCTGGGCCTGATCCGGGTCACCGGCGAAGACGCGGCCAGCTTCCTGCACACGCAGCTGACCAACGCCATCGACGATCTCGGCGCCGGCAGCGCGCGCCTGGCCGGCTATTGCTCGCCCAAGGGCCGCCTGCTCGCCAGCTTCCTGGTGTGGCGCGACGACGAAGGCATCGTGCTCCAGATCTCGTCCGACCTCCAGGCCGCCATCCAGAAGCGCCTGAGCATGTTCGTGCTGCGCGCCAAGGCGCGCCTGTCCGACCTGACGCCGACCGTCGCGCTGCTCGGCGTGGCCGGCCCCGGCGCTGCCGCCGCGCTGCGGGCCGCCGGCCTGCCCGCGCCGGACGCCCCCTGGCAGGCCGCCGCCGCGGCCGGCGCCACCGTGATCCGCCTGCCCGACGGCGACGGCCTGCCGCGCTGGCAGATCGCGCTGCCCGCCGAGCAGGCCGCGGACCGGCAGGCCGCGCTGGCGGCCACGCTGGCGCCGGCCGACAGCGCCGTGTGGGACTGGCTGGAAGTGCGCTCCGGCGTGCCGCGCATCGCCGCGGCCACGCAGGAACAGTTCGTGCCGCAGATGATCAACCTGGAGCTGGTCGGCGGCGTGAGCTTCCGCAAGGGCTGCTACCCGGGCCAGGAAATCGTCGCGCGCAGCCAGTACCGCGGCACGCTCAAGCGCCGCATGTGGCTGATCCACGGCGAGGGCGAAGCGCCGGCCGCCGCCACCGAGATCTTCCGCCCCGAGGACCCCGCGCAGCCGTGCGGCATGGTGGTCAACGCCGCCGCCGCGCCGCAGGGCGGCTGGGACGGCCTGGCCGAACTGAAGATCGACGCCGCCGCCGGCGCGCTGCACCTGGGCAGCGCCACCGGCAGCCCGGTGCGCCCGGGCGAGCTGCCCTACGCGGTGCCGGTCGGCGAGGCCGCCTGAGCGCCGGCGCGCTGCCCTACGCGGTGCCGGTCGGCGAGGCCGCCTGAGCGCCGGCGCGCCGCAAGACACAGGCAGGACCATATGAGCGATCACCTCTACGTCTATTTCCGCGTGCCGGAAACCCTGGCCGAAGAGGCGTTGCCGCACTGGCACCGATGGATGGAGACCGTTGCCGAAGCGGGCGGAATTGGTGGTACGCTCTTACGCAGGCCGGAGACGCGCAACGGCATGCAGACCTGGATGGAAGCCTACGCCGACGTGCCGCCCGCCTTCGACATCCTGCTCGACGGGCTGTGGCGGCAAAGCGGCCTGCAGCGTTTCCTCGGCGGCGAGCGCCAGAGCGAGCGCTTCGTCGACCTGGACCAGCTTTGAGCCCCCCTCTGAACCGGCCTCGCGGCACCAGGCCGCGAACGGACAGGCAGTGAACGAAGTGAATGCAGCAAATGCAGTAAAGGAAGCACTATGTGCCTGATTCTGGTCGCCTGGCAGTCTCACCCTGACTACGCCCTGGTGGTGGCCGGCAACCGCGACGAGTTCTACGCCCGCCCCGCGGCGCCGGTGCACTGGTGGGAAGACGCCCCGCAGGTGCTGGCCGGCCGCGACATGGCGGAAGTGATCGGCGAGCCGGGCACCTGGATGGGCCTGGCCGGCGACGGCCGCTTCGCCGCCCTGACCAATTACCGCGCGCCGTCCGAGAAGCGCACCGATGCCCGCTCGCGCGGCGAACTGGTGGCCGGCTTCCTGCGCGGCGACAGCGACCCGCACGCCTACCTGGCCGGGCTGGCGCCGCGCGCCGGCGTCTACAACGGCTTCAACCTGCTGACCTGCGACCTGCACGAGCTGTGGTGGTACAGCAACCGCGGCAACCGCGGCGCGGCGGCGCAGCCGCAGCGGCTCAAGGCCGGCCTGTACGGCTTGTCCAACGCCCTGCTCGACACGCCCTGGCCCAAGGTGGTCAGCCGCGTCGGCGCGCTGGCCGAGACGCTGGCGGCCGACACCGGCCAGACCGGCGCCAGCGCCGAACCCTACTTCGACCTGCTGGCCGACACGCGCCAGGCGCTGGACTTCGAGTTGCCCCGCACGGGCGTCACGCCCGAATGGGAACGGCTGCTCTCGTCCGCCTTCATCCGCTCGCCCAGCTACGGCACACGCGCCAGCACCGTGCTGCGGGTACGCCACGACGGCCGCTTCGAGCTGAGCGAGCGCAGCTTCGATGCCAACGGCCGCACCGGCGAAGTCTCCTACCGCGGCCGCCTGCGCGTGTCGCGCGACGCCGGGCAGGTGCCCGCGCCCTGAGACCCTCAGACCCTGAGCCCGGGGCGCCGCGCCGGCGCCCGCTTCCTTCCGTTCAGTATTGCCGCGCCTGCAGCCCCCAGGGCCGCAGCGCCGCGCCGAGCGCGCGGATCGCGGCCGGGTCGTTGCGCACGGCCAGCAGCCAGGCGGGATCGCCGCGCCCGAGTTCCAGCAACTGCATGCCGTGCGGCGCCAGCTCGCGGTTGAGGTGCGCCAGGTAGAGCGCCGCGGGCTCCATGTCGAAATCATCGTCGTCGCCGCCGAGCGGGATGCCGTCCTCGTCGTAGAGGCCGTCCACCTCGAGGCTGGACACGCGCGCCGCGCGCAGCACGGCCAGCCCCGCCACGGCGCCGGCGCCGTGCGTGCTGAATTCGCGCCAGTCCACCGCCACCAGGCAATGCCCGGCCAGCCAGGGCGCGAGCCAGGCCGGCAGCAGCGCGGCCCCGGCCGGCGGATCACCGGCCGGCGCGGCGGCGGGGTCGATGGCGGGGATGGCGTCGGCAAGCGCCCGGAGCAGGCGGGAACGGTTCTCTGGCATGGTGTGAAGCGCGGTCAGGGGCCGCCGCAAGGTCGGGAATGACGCGGCGGAAAAAAGAAGACGGCGATGATACCGCTTCCTCGGGCCGCTTCCGCCAACCGCGGCGGCAGCGCGCGCGAAGCTGCCCGGTTCCATGCCGACGACCGAGCGGCACGGCTGCTGGCCAGGCCGCTGTTCCCGCGCGCGCAGCGTCGCCGCGCAGGGTTGCTCAGTGCCGCTCAGCGCAGTGACTTGCGCATCTCCACGTGCGGAATGCCGACTTCCTCGAACGGCTCGCCGACCGGCGCGAAGCCCACGCGCGCATAGAACGGCGCCGCGTGGCTCTGCGCGCTCAGCACCAGCTCGGCATAACCAAGCTCGGCCGCCTTGTCCATCAGCGCCGCCAGCACCCTGGCGCCCACGCCGGTGCCGCGCGCCCGCTTGAGCACCGCCATGCGCCCGATATGGCCGTCGGGCAGCAGGCGGCCGGTGGCCAGCGCGGTGCCATCCTCGGCCACGGCCAGCGCGTGCCAGCTCGGCTCGTCCCATTCGTCCCACTCCATCTCCACCGGCACGCCCTGCTCCTCGACGAAGACGGCGTAACGGATGGCGCGCGCGGTTTCGCGCGCTTCGGACCAGGGGACGAGGCGGATGGAGATGGTCATGATGTGTCGTGAGCAGTGCAGGAAAAAGGCGCCCCGGCGGGGCGGTCGCCATGATACCGCCGGGAGGGGGCGGCGGCATGGCGGGCGGCCCTGACCGGGACGGAAGAGACGGCGGGTCGGTCGGTCGCGCCGGGAAATTTCCCCAGCCATCCGCTGACCGTCAATCTCTGGCGGCTCCGGGTAATCCCCGATCACCATCCTCGCCACAAAATTTGTATGATGACCATATCACCAAACCACTTGGCCCCTCCGTGTTCCAGAAAGTCCCCGCCCGCGCGCTGACCGATACCGTCGCAGAACAATTGCTGGAGAAGATCAACGACGGCGCCTTCGCCCGCGGCGACAAGCTGCCGACCGAGGCGGTGCTGTCGGAGGAATTCGGCGTGAGCCGCACCGTGATCCGCGAGGCCATCGCGCGGCTGCGGCATGAGGGGGTGGTGGAATCGCGCCAGGGCAGCGGCGTGTTCGTCACCGAGCAGGCCGGCATCCGGCCGCTGCGGATTGACTACACCGATACGGCCACGCTGGAATCGGTGCTGCAGATCGTCGAGCTGCGCCGCGCGATCGAGGCCGAGGTGGCGGCGCAGGCCGCGCGTTGCCGCACCGACGCGAGCATGGCGGCGATCGACGCGGCGCTGGCGCGCATCGACGCGGAGGAAGCCGCGGGCGGCGACGGCGTGGCGGCCGACGTGGCCTTTCACCGGGCCATTGCCGGGGCCACCGGCAACCCGTATTTCCTCAAGACGCTGGCGTTCCTGAGCCAGTACCTGGAAACCGCCACGCGCGTGACGCGGACCAACGAGGCGCGCCGCGCGGATTTCTCGCGGCAGGTGCGCGAGGAGCACCAGTCCATCGTCGCGGCGATCCGCGCCGGCGACGCGCTGGCCGCGCGCAACGCGGCGCAGACGCATATGTACAACGCGGCGCGGCGCCTGTCGCAGGGCAGCCAGCCCGGTCCCGACGAGACCGCGCGCGGGCCGTCCAACTGATCCCGCCTTTTTTCGCAGGAGTTTCAATGAGTCAATCGATCGGCGTCATCGGCCTTGGCGCGATGGGCAACGGCGTCGCGCGCAGCCTGCTGCGCGCCGGCTTCAAGGTGCATGCCTGCGACCTGCGGGCCGAGGTGCTGCAACGCTTTGCCGACGCGGGCGGCACGCCCTGCGCCAGCCCGGCCGAGCTGGGCCGGCTGTGCGACGTGGTGGTGACGCTGGTGGTCAACGCCGCGCAGACCGAGGCCGTGCTGTTCGGCGCGGATGGCGCGGCCGCCGCGATGCGGCCCGGCGCGCTGGTGATCGCCAGCGCCACGGTGCCGCCCAGCTTTGCCGAGGCGCTGGGCCAGCGCCTCGCCGGGCACGGCATCCTGCTGCTGGACGCGCCGGTATCCGGCGGCGCGGCGCGCGCGGCCAGCGGCGAGATGACCATGATGACTTCCGGCCCGGCCGAGGCCTACGCGCTGGCCGAGGACGTGCTCGCGGCGATGGCGGGCAAGGTCTACCGGCTGGGCGACGCGCATGGCGCGGGCTCCAAGGTCAAGATCATCAACCAGTTGCTGGCCGGCGTGCATATCGCCGCGGCGGCCGAGGCGATGGCGCTGGGCCTGCGCGAAGGCGTGGACGCCGCAGCGCTGTACGAGGTCATCACCCACAGCGCGGGCAACTCGTGGATGTTCGAGAACCGCGTGCCGCATATCCTGGCCGGCGACTACACGCCGCTGTCGGCGGTGGACATCTTCGTCAAGGATCTCGGGCTGGTGCTCGATACCGCGCGCGCCAGCAAGTTCCCGCTGCCGCTGTCGGCCGCGGCGCACCAGATGTTCATGATGGCGTCGAGCGCCGGGCATGGCGGGGAGGACGACTCCGCCGTGATCAAGATATTCCCCGGCATCGGCCTGCCGCAACGCAAGTCGGAGTAAAAACAGCAAGATGACCGTATCCGTCCAATCCCCGCGCGCCCTGCTCGGCTGCATCGCAGACGATTCCACCGGCGCCACCGATCTCGCCAACACGCTGGTGCGCAACGGCATGCGCACCGTGCAGACCATCGGCGTGCCCGCCGGCGCCGCGCTGCCCGGCGTGGAACAGGCCGACGCGCTGGTGGTGGCGCTGAAGTCGCGCACCATTCCCGCCGCCGACGCCATCGCGCAATCGCTCGACGCGCTGCGCTGGCTGCAGGCGCAGGGCTGCCGCCAGTTCTTCTTCAAGTACTGCTCCACCTTCGACTCCACCGACGCGGGCAATATCGGCCCGGTGGCGGAGGCGCTGCTGGCGGCGCTCGGCAGCGATTTCACCATCGCCTGCCCGGCCTTCCCCGAGAACGGCCGCACCATCTTCCGCGGCCACCTGTTCGTGGGCGACGCGCTGCTCAGCGAGTCGGGCATGGAGAACCACCCGCTCACGCCGATGCACGATGCCAACCTGGTGCGCGTATTGCAGCGCCAGAGCAAGGGCAAAGTGGGCCTGCTGCGCCACGACACGGTGGCGCGCGGCAGCGTCGCCGTGCAGCACGCCATCGGCGCCCTGCGCGGCGACGGCGCCCTGCGCGGCGACGGCGTGCGCATGGCCGTCGCCGATGCGGTCAGCGATGCCGACCTGCACACGCTGGGCGAGGCCTGCGCCGCGCTGCCGCTGCTGACCGGCGGCTCCGGCCTGGCGCTGGGCCTGCCGGCCAATTTCCGCCGCGCCGGCCTGCTGCCCGAGCGCGCCGACGCGGACAACGTGGCGCCCGTGACCGGCCCGGCGCTGGTGCTGGCCGGCAGCGCGTCGAAGGCGACCAACGCCCAGGTCGCGCAGTGGCTGGCGCACCGGCGCCCCGCCCTGCGCCTCGATCCGCTGGCGCTGGCCGAAGGCGCGCCGCTGGTCGAGCAGGCGCTGGCACTGATCGCCGCGCACGCCGAGCCGGTGCTGGTCTACGCCACCACCTCGCCCGAGCAGGTCAAGGCCGCGCAGGCGGCGCTGGGCGTGGAGCGCGCCGGCCATCTGGTCGAGCAGGCGCTGGCCGACATCGCCGCGGCGGCGAAGGCGCGCGGCACGCGCCGCTTCGTGGTGGCCGGCGGCGAGACCTCCGGCGCGGTGGTGCAGGCGCTCGGCGTGCAGGCGCTGCGCATCGGCGCGCAGATCGCGCCGGGCGTGCCGGCCACCGTCACGCTGGAGGCGCAGCCGCTGGCGCTGGCGCTCAAGTCCGGCAACTTCGGCGGCCCGGATTTCTTCGACGAGGCGCTGCGCCGCCTGGGAGGCGAGGCATGAGCCGCGAAGCGACCCTGCGCGAGGAGATCTGCCGCATCGGCGCCAGCCTCTACCAGCGCGGCTATACCGTGGGCAGCGCCGGCAACATCAGCGCGCGGCTCGACGACGGCTGGCTGATCACGCCGACCGACGCCTGCCTCGGCATGCTGGACCCGGCGGCCATCGCCAAGGTGGACGGCGCCGGCGCGTGGGTGGAGGGCGACAAGCCGTCCAAGACGCTGACCCTGCACCGCGCCATCTACGACAACAACCCGCAGGCGCACGGCGTGGTCCACACGCATTCCACCCACCTGGTGGCGCTGAGCCTGGCGGGCGCGTGGCGCCCCGACGACGTGCTGCCGCCGATCACGCCCTACTACGTGATGAAGGTCGGGCATATCCCGCTGATTCCCTACCACCGCCCCGGCGATCCCGCCGTGGCCGCGCGCGTGGCCGGGCTGGCCGCCGAGGTGCGCGGCGTGCTGCTGGCGCGCCTGGGGCCGGTGGTGTGGGAGTCCACCGTCTCGCGCGCCGCGTTCGCGCTGGAGGAACTGGAAGAGACCGCCCGGCTCTGGCTGATGCCCGGGGACAAGCCCGAGCCGCTCGACGAACACGGGCTGGCGGAACTGCGCGACACCTTCAAGGCGCGCTGGTAGCCCGCGCCGGCCGCCTCGCGTTCCGGCGGGCAGGCCGGCGCGCTTTGTGGCACCGTATGCGCTGCGCCGCCCGGCGCCCCCCCGCGCGCGCGCGGCCGGGCACGGCGGCCCGGCCACAACCGCATCTTTCCTGGAGCACCGCATGCCGCGCTTTGCCGCCAACCTCTCGATGATGTACACCGAGCACGCCTTCCTGGACCGCTTCGCCGCCGCCGCGGCAGACGGCTTCAAGGCGGTGGAATTCCTGTTCCCCTACGAGCATCCCGCCGCCGAGATCCGCGCGCGCCTCGACGCCAGCGGCCTCGCGCAGGCGCTGTTCAACGCGCCGCCCGGCGACTGGCGCGCCGGCGAGCGCGGCATGGCCGCGCTGCCCGGGCGCGAGGCCGAGTTCCGCGACACGATCGCGCGCGCGCTGGAATACGCCGCGGTGATCGGCAACGACCGCATCCACGTGATGGCCGGCATGGTGCCGGCCGGCGCCGACCGCGCGCGCCACCGCGCCTGCTACCTGGAAAACCTGGCCCATGCCGCGCGCGCGGCCGCCGCGCAGGGCGTGACCGTGCTGATCGAGCCGATCAACGGCCGCGACATGCCGGGTTATTTCCTCAACCGCCAGGACGACGGCCAGGCCATCTGCAAGGAGGTCGGCGCGGCCAACCTCAAGGTGCAGTTCGACTGTTACCACTGCCAGATCGTGGAGGGCGACCTCGCCGTCAAGCTCAAGCGCGACATGGCCGGCATCGGCCACATCCAGATCGCCGGCGTGCCCGAGCGGCACGAGCCGGACCTGGGCGAGCTCAACTATCCCTACCTGTTCGACGTGATCGACGGCCTCGGCTACGACGGCTGGATCGGCTGCGAATACCGCCCGCGCGCCGGCACCACGGCCGGGCTGGGCTGGGTCAGGCCGTATCTCGAGGGCTGATTCCCGGCACAACGCATGCCGCCGCCGGGCGGCGCTGACGGAGGACAACGATGCACGTACTGATTACCGGCGGCGCCGGCTTTCTCGGCCTGCGGCTCGCCCGCCTGCTGCTCGCGCGCGGCACCCTCGACATCGGCGGCCGGCCGGTCGCCATCGAAGGCCTGACGCTGCTCGACGTGGCGGCCCCGCCGCCGCTCGGCGACGCGCGCGTGCGCGTGGTCACCGGCGACCTGTCCGATCCCGCCGTGCTGGCGCGGGCCATCGACGCGCGCACCGGCGCCGTGTTCCATCTCGCGGCCGTGGTGAGCGGCCAGGCCGAGGCGGACTTCGCGCTCGGCATGCGCGTCAACCTCGACGCGGCGCGCGCGCTGCTGGAAACCTGCCGCGCGCTCGGCCACCGGCCGCGCGTGGTGTTCACCAGTTCGGTGGCGGTGTACGGCGGCACCCTGCCCGCGCTGGTGCAGGACGACACCGCGCTCAACCCGCAGTCGTCCTACGGCGCGCAGAAGGCCATCGGCGAGCTGCTGCTGTCCGACTACAGCCGGCGCGGCTTCGTCGACGGGCGCGTGCTGCGCCTGCCCACCATCAGCGTGCGCCCGGGCAAGCCCAACGCGGCGGCCTCGTCGTTCGCCAGCGGCATCATCCGCGAGCCGCTCGCCGGCGAGGCGGCCAACTGCCCGGTGGCGCCGGACACGCCGCTGTGGCTGCTGTCGCCGCGCGGCGCCATCGCGGCGCTGGTGTGCGGCATGGAACTCGGCGGCGAGGCCTTCGGCGAGCGCCGCGCGGTCAACCTGCCGGGGCTGTCGGTCACGCCGCGGCAGATGGTGGCGGCGCTGCGCGAGGTGGCCGGCGATTCCGTCGCCGACCGCGTGACCTGGGAGCGCGACGCGCGCATCGAGAACATCGTCGGCACATGGCCGGCGGCGTGGAACACGCAGCGCGCGCTGGCGCTGGGCTTCGCCGGCGACGACGGCTTCGAGGCCGTGATCCGCGGCTATATCGAGGACGCCGGGATCGCGCTGTAGACAAGGCGTGGCACGCCGGATCAGCCCTCCGGCGTCACCATCTCGTAGGCCAGGATCTTCTCGCGCACCGCGCCCGGCACGGGCGTCGACTTGCGGCTCTCGGGACCGGCGCACACGTAGACGATCTCGCCGGTGATCAGGTGCTCGTCGCCGCGGTACATCTCCACGCGGAACAGCATGCTGGAGCGCCCCATGCGGGCGATCCGGCCGCGGATGTCCAGCACGTCGTCGAAGCGCGCCGAGGCGTGGTATTCGAGCGTGGACTTGACCACGAAGATGTCCACGCCATGCGCGTGCAGCACGTCCTCGGGATAGCGGATGCCCACCGCGCGCCAGTATTCGGTCACGCAGATGTCGCAATAGGTCAGGTAGTGCGCGTTGAAGACGATCGACTGCGGATCGACCTCGGCCCAGCGCACGCGCAGCGGCATGCTGTGGCGGAATTGTTCCTTGGCCATGAAAAAAAAAGCTCCTGCTGAATGGAAAAACGGCGCCGGCCCTGGCGGGACCGGCGCCGCGCGCATGTCCGCGGCGAGTGCGGCGGATGCGGCGGGCCGAAGCCCGCCCGCGCCTCACTGCGGCTTGTTCAGGCCCAGCTTGTCGATGATGGCCTTTTCCTTCTTCACCGTGTCGGCGGCGAAGTGGGCGTACTGCTCGCTGCTCATGTAGTACGGCTCCATGTCGAACTTGGCGAGCGACTCGCGGTAGTTCGGCATTTCCATCGCTTTCTTGAAGGCGTCATGCAGCTTCTTGACGATCTTCGGGTCGGTGCCCTTGGGCGCCACGATGCCGAACGGCGAAGTCTGCACGATGCCGTAGCCGAGTTCCTTGAGCGTGGGCACGTTGGGGAAGCGCGCCGAGCGCTTCTCGCCCCAGGTCGACAGCAGGCGCAGCTTGCCGGACTCCACGTAGGGCGCCCACGCCGGCGTGTCGGCCACCGACATCACGTGGCCGCCCAGCAGCGCCTGCATCGATTCCGAGTTGCCCTTGTACGGGATATGCGAGAACTGCACGTTCTGCTTCATGGCCAGCTCTTCCATCGTCAGGTGCAGCGTGGTCATCGAACCCGGCGAGCCGTAGGTCAGCTTGCCCGGGTTGGCGCGCGCGTAGGCCATGTAGTCCTGCATGGTCTTGATCGGCGAATCCACCGGCACCACCAGGCCGAACGAATAGCCGGCCAGGTTGATCACGTAGCTCAGGTCCTTGACCGGGTCCCAGTTGATCTTGGTGGTGTACGGCAGGCGGTAGACCGGCATGGCCACCTGCGCCAGCGTGTAGCCATCGGGCTGGGTCGACTGCATCAGCTGGGCCGGCAGCACGCCGCCCGCGCCGGGCTTGTTCTCGATGATGACGGGCTGGCCGAGGATCTTGGAGGCGTTTTCCGCCAGCACGCGGAACGGCAGGTCGGTCGAGCCGCCCGCGGTATAGCCGATGATGAGGCGCACCGGCCGCTGCGGGAAATTGTCCGCCTGCGCCTGGACCGGCGCGCTGGCCAGGCCGAGGGTTGCCACGGTAGCGGCGAACACGCCCGCTTGGGCGAGGAATTGGCGGCGTTGCATGAGTCTGTGTCTCCTGTTTCTACTGTTGCTACGACTACCGCCGCGGGCGGAACGCCCGCGGCGCATTGGGATAAAGCCATGAATCGGTGGTTCTGCGACCGCTTCGATCCGGCTGCCGGTGTCGGCCGGCGGCCGCGCTCAACCGCTGCCGAAGGCGGCGCGCAAGGCGGCGACGGCGTCCGCGTGGGCGTCCGCCACGGCCGGGACGAAACGTCCCAGCTTGAAGAAATCGTGGATCATGCCCGGGTAGTCGGCCAGCGCGGCGGGCACGCCGGCGGCGCGCAGCTTGGCCGCGTAGGCCACGCCCTCGTCGTGCAGCGGGTCGTAGCCGGCCACGGCGATCCAGGCCGGGCAGCAGCCGCGCACGTCGGCGCCGTGGCCGCCACCGTCGAGCGGGGCGAAGCGCCAGTCGTCGCGGCTGGCCTCGCTGTCGAGGTACTGCGAGAAAAACCACTGGATCATCGGCGCGGTCAGCAGGTAGCCCTCGGCCAGCGCGCGGTGCGAAGGCGTGTCCTGGCGCGCGCAGGTGCCGGGGTAGATCAGCATCTGCAGCACCGGCGCCAGCCCCGCGTCGCGCGCGTGCACGGCGCAGGCGGCGGCGAGCGTGCCGCCCGCGCTGTCGCCGCCGAGCGCGATGCGGGCCGGGTCCGCGCCGAGGTGGGCGGCCTCGTGGAAGATCCACTGCATGACGTCGAACGCATCGTTGGCGGCATAGGGAAACTGCCATACCGGCCCGAGCCGGTAGTCCACCGACAGCACCATGCAGTCGCCCCGCGCGCACAGCAGGCGGCACAGCGGGTCGTGCGAATTGACGCTGCCCACGGTGAAGCCGCCGCCGTGGAAGTACAGCAGCAGCGGCAGCGGCTCGACCCAGCTTGCCGCGCGCGGCGCGTACAGGCGCAGCGGGATCTCGTAGCCGTCGCGCGCCGCCACCGTCAGGTTTTCCACGCTGTGCACCGGCGTCGGCGCGATGTCCATGATGGGCGCGCTCTTCTCGTAGGCGGTCTTGGCGTCGATCGGGTCGAGCTCGTGAATGCCGGGCCGCTTGACGCGCCGGATCAGGTCCAGCAGCGCCGCCACCTGCGGATCGAGCGCGGCCGCGGGCGTGCCGGGCGTGCCGCGCGTGTGGGGGATGCCGGACGCGGCGGGAGCGGACTGGGCGAACCCCTGGGGCGAGGCGGGAACGGCGGTCATGGGCGGTCGATGCGGGCTGGGTGAATCTCCGGCGGGGCCGGATTTCCGGCGGCACGGAAACGGTGGCGCGGAACCGGTGGCGCGGAAGCGGCGCGCAGCCGGAATTCAAATTGTGAACGGTCGTTCGATTTTAGTATGATTCCGGATGTTTCGGCAGCAACACAATGGAAATTTACCGCGGGACTGGCCAGGGTGGCCGCTTTTGCGCGATCATCGGTCATCGCCGGATAAATACAACACCGCACGGACGGAGACAACCCAGATGGCCTTCATCTACTACCTGACGCATATCCATCTCGACTTCGGCGCCATCGGCCAGCTGCCGGCGGAGTGCGCGCGCATCGGCATCCGCCGCCCGCTGCTGGTGACCGACAAGGGCGTGGTCGCCGCCGGCGTGGCGCGGCAGGCCATCGACGCGCTCGCCGGCCTGCCGCACGCGGTCTTCGACGAGACCCCGTCCAACCCCACCGAGGCGATGGTCAAGAAGGCCGCCGCGCTGTACCGCGAGAGCGGCTGCGACGGGCTGGTGGCGGTCGGCGGCGGCTCCTCCATCGACCTCGCCAAGGGCATCGCCATCCTCGCCACGCACCCGGGCGAGCTGACCACCTACGCCACCATCGAAGGCGGCAGCGCGAAGATCACCGAGCGCGCCGCGCCGCTGATCGCCGTGCCCACCACCGCCGGCACCGGCAGCGAGGTGGCGCGCGGCGCCATCATCATCCTCGAGGACGGCCGCAAGCTCGGCTTCCATTCGTGGCACCTGCTGCCCCGCTCCGCCATCTGCGACCCCGGCCTCACGCTCGGCTTGCCCGCGGGGCTGACCGCCGCCACCGGCATGGACGCCATCGCGCATTGCGTGGAGACGTTCCTGGCGCCGGCCTTCAACCCGCCCGCCGACGGCATCGCGCTGGACGGCCTGGAGCGCGGCTGGAAGCATATCGAGCGCGCCACCCGCGACGGCCAGGACCGCGACGCGCGCCTGAACATGATGAGCGCCTCCATGCAGGGCGCGATGGCGTTCCAGAAGGGCCTGGGCTGCGTGCATTCGCTGTCGCATCCGCTCGGCGGCCTGAAGATCGACGGCAAGACCGGCCTGCACCACGGCACGCTCAACGCGGTGGTGATGCCGGCGGTGCTGCGCTTCAACGCCGATGCGCCGAGCGTGGTGCGCGAGGACCGCTACGCGCGCCTGCGCCGCGCGATGGGCCTGCCCGAAGGCGCCGACGTGGCGCAGGCGGTGCACGACATGACCGCGCGCCTGGGCCTGCCCACCGGCCTGCGGCAGATGGGCGTGACCGAGGACATGTTCGACAAGGTGATCGCCGGCGCGCTGGTGGACCACTGCCACAAGACCAACCCGAAGGAGGCCAGCGCGGCGGACTACCGGCGCATGCTGGAGCAATCCATGTAAGTACGGCGGCGGGCCGGCGAGAGCAAGGCAATGCGTGGCGCGGGACCGCCGAGAAGATCCGGTTTCATCCAGGCTCATCCAGCTTCATCCCACCAGCACGGAGAGACGTCATGACAGGGGAACACCTGCAGGTCTTGCACGGAGATATCACCCGCATGGAAGTTGACGCCATCGTCAACGCGGCCAACAGCGGCCTGCTCGGCGGCGGCGGCGTCGACGGCGCCATCCACGGCGCCGGCGGGCCCGCCATCATGGCCGCCTGCCGCGGCATCCGCGAGACCCGCGGCGGCTGCCCGACCGGACAGGCGGTCATCACCACCGGCGGCCTGCTGCCCGCGCCCTACGTGATCCACGCGGTCGGCCCGGTCTGGGAAGGCGGCAGCCGCAACGAAGACGCGCTGCTCGCCAGCGCCTACCAGGCCAGCGTGGCGCTGGCCGCGCAGCACAAGCTGCGCACCATCGCCTTTCCCAACATCAGCACCGGCATCTACGGCTTTCCGCGCGAGCGCGCCGTCGACATCGCCATCGACGCGGTGCGCCAGGCCCTGGCCGCGGCGCCCAGCATCGAGCAGGTCAGCTTCGTCTGCTTCGACGAGGAGAACTACCAGCTGTACCGGCAGCGCCTGAGCTGAACGCGGGCGGCCACGGCGCCTTCGCGGCAGCCGGCCGCGACAGCGCCGCGCCTGCGCTATCTCACCAGCGCCTTGATCGCCAGCTTCTTGGTCATCTGGAACATGACCGGGAAGCGCGTCTCCACGCCCAGCACGACGCGGCTGCCGAGGCTGTCCATGTCCTTGGGGCAATGGAACTGCATGCCGTCGAACTGCTTGAGGTTCAGCGGCTTGATGCGCGACTGGAACTGCAGGAAGCGGTGCGACTGCGGGATGTAGTGCGCGGTCAGCGAGTTGCGCGAGAACTGCGGGCGCGTGGTGCGCAGGCTGCCGTGGATGGTCATCGAGTGCCAGAACAGCACGTCGCCCTTGCGCAGCGCGGGCGCCTCGAAGCGCAGCCCGTTCTCGGCGATCACCTTGCGGATCAGCCCCTTGTACTTGTCGTGGTTGAAGGCCACGTCGAAGTCCTTGCCGTTGCGCACCATGTCGAGCCGGTGGCTGCCCGGCACCACGAAGAAGCGCCCGGCGCCCGCGTCGATGTCCTCCAGCGCGTACCAGCTGCCGGCCATGCTGCCGATGCGCTCGCTGTCGAGGTAGTAGCTGTCCTGGTGCGGCCAGGTCTCCGAGTTGCCCTCGAAGTACATGCTCTGCACCAGCTTGACCTCCTCGTCGAGCAGCGCCCGCCCGATCTTGCGGATCGGGTCGCTGGCGAAGACCCTGACCGCCAGCGACTTCAGCGGCGCGAAATCGAGCTGGCCGAGCGACTGGAGGTTGAGGATCGGGTTCATCACGAAGCCGAACTCGTTGATCCGGTTCTTCTCGGGATTGGCCGTGGCCTGCCGGTAGATGTAGCCCGGATACGGCTTCACGGTCCGGGCGAACGCGTTGCGTATGGCGTCGCAGGTGGCCGGCTCGACCACGCCGCGGATCACCGTGTAGCCGTTCTCGTCGTAGTAGCGCCGGGCCTGGGCCAGCTGGTCCAGCGTGAAATAGCTGGCGCCCTCTTCGGCACTTTCTGGAATCGTGATCTCCGTCCCGACGGGACTGATGATGGTATGCATACCTTCCCCCGGCCTGTGTGCTTTCCGTGCCGTTCAGCATGGCGCGAGGCCGGCGCCATGCCAAGCCGGATTCGCCGCGAAGGCCGACGGCGGCTATAAGCCGTCCGGAGGAGATGGCATCGGCCAGAGGAATGAACCACGGGCGGCGCCGCGCGCCGGGGGATCCGCGCTATGGCGTGGCGGCCGCGGCACTCGCCGCGAGCGCCCCTTCCAGCGCCCGGCTTACCGCGGCCTGCGCGTGCAGCGCGGTGGTGTCGAAGACCGGCAGCGGCACGTCGTCCTGCCCGATCAGCAGCGCGATTTCGGTGCAGCCCAGGATCACGCCGCCCGCGCCTTGTGCCCGCAGGTCGTCGACCACGCGCCGGTATGCGTCGCGCGAGTCGTCGCGCACGATGCCGTGGCACAGCTCGTCGTAGATCACGCGATGCACCAGCGCGCGCGCCTCGGGCCCGGGCACCAGCGCTTCGATGCCGTGCCGGTCCAGCATGCGGCCGCGGTAGAAATCCTGCTCCATCGTGAAGGCGGTGCCGAGCAGGCCCACGCGCGCGATGCCGGCCGCGCGCAGCGCCTGCGCGGTGGGATCGACGATGTGGAGGAACGGGATGTCGAGCGCCGCCTCGATGGCGGGCGCCACGCGGTGCATGGTGTTGGTGCACAGCACGACGAAATCCGCACCGGCGGCCTGCACCTGCAGCGCCGCCTCGCGCATGCTTTCGGCAAGCTCGTCCCAGCGCCCGGCATGCTGGAGCGCCTTGACCTGCTCGAAGCTGACCGTGACCATCACGCTGCGCGCGTTGTGGTGGCCGCCGAGCCGCCGCTTCATGTCCTGGTTGATGAGCCGGTAGTACTCGGCCGAGGATTCCCAGCTCATGCCGCCGATCAGTCCGATGGTCTTCATTCCGTGCCTTCCCCGCGCGCGCCGGCGCTGTGCGAACCGGCGCCACTGTAGCAGGCGCCGCCGCCGCGGCCCATGCACAGTCGCGCGCGCGCCGACCGGGCCAGCGCCGCCGCGCCGGCCGGCATGCGGCCATGCATGCGGCCGGTATGCGCCACCCCGACGGTCAGGGCAAGGCGCTGCGGATCAGCAGGTTGATGCGCTCGGGCTGCTCGTGCACCACCCAGTGCGTGCCGTCGGGAATGCGCTCGAGGCGCATCTCGGGCACGAACCGGTCGAGCCCGTCCAGCAGGCTCCTGGGCAGCGCGGTGTCGCGCTCGCCCCAGATCACCAGCGTGGGCACGCGCACCGTGAAGGCGGCCGGGTCCAGCCTGGAGATGTCGGGCGGCGTCTCGCCGGGGCCGGGCGGGTGCATGGGCGAGGCGCGGTAGTAGTTCACGCCGCCGGTCAGCGGATGCGAGCCGCGGGCGCCGGGCTGCGACCACGCCGCGTGGTATTTCTCGCGCGTCTCCCCGCCGAACCACGGCGCCGGCTGCCCGTCCGGCCCGTGGAGGAAGCGCTCCAGCCTGGCGAAGCCGTCCGCCGCCAGCGCCTCCTCGGCGCCGGGCTGGCGCAGCCAGTTCATGTAGGCCGAGGCCTTCTGCTGCTCGGGGCTGCCGAGCAGCGCCTTGGCGAACACATAGGGATGCGGCGAATTGATGATGACCAGGCGCTCGACCAGTTGCGGGAACTGGATCGCGAGGTTCCAGCAGATCGCCCCGCCCCAGTCGTGCGCCACCACCACGCAGCGCGAATACCCGAGCGCGCTGACCAGCTGCACCAGGTCCTCGACGATATGGCGCGGCCGGTAGGCCTCGACTTCGGCCGGCTTGCTCGACAGGTTGAAGCCGCGCAGGTCCGGCGCCACCGCGAAGTGCGTCTTGCCGAATTCGGCGAGCTGCGCTTCCCACTCGTACCAGAACTCCGGAAAGCCGTGCACGAACAGCACCAGCGGCCTGCCCCGCTCGCCCGCGCTGGCGTAGTGCAGGCGCGTGCCGTTGGGCAAGGTGGCGTACTGCAGGTGACGGATGACTGCAGCCTTGGACATGGTTTCTCCTCCCTTGCCGCGATGAGTTTGTCTGCGTCGGGCACGCGGCAGCGTGGGGTAACGCACGAACCGTGCCCGCGCGCCGCCTATCCGCGCAGCGCCGCCACCAGCCCGGCGCGCACCTCGGGCTTGTCCGCGAACGGGTCGCCGGGGTTGCGCTGGCCGATGATGTCCCCGAAACGCTGCCGCACCGGATCGAGCTGCTGCGGATGCGAGTAGATGTAGAAGCCGTTGTCGCGGATCGCGTCGAAGGTGATCTGCGCGACCTCGGCGGCCGTGACCTTGCCCGAGCTGACCGCCTTGTCCGACATCGCCTGCGACACCAGTTGCGAACGCGTGAGCGGCCCCTCGTTGGCGAGCTCCGCGGGCCGGTTGCGGCCCGACCTGGTGATGCCGGTCGGCACGAAATACGGGCACAGCACCGAGCAGCGCACCTGCTCGCTGACCAGGCTCAGGTCCTGGTACAGCGACTCGGACAGCGCCACCACCGCGTGCTTGGACACGTTGTACACGCCCATCGCCGGCGGGCTCAGCAGGCCGGCCATCGAAGCCGTGTTGACGATATGGCCTTCGAACGACGGGTCCTTCCGCGCCGCGGCCAGCATCAGCGGCGTGAAGATGCGCACGCCGTGGATGACGCCGTGGAGATTGACGCCGAGCACCCAGTCCCAGTCGCGCTCGGTGTTCTCCCACAGCAGGCCGCCGGCGCCCACGCCGGCGTTGTTGAACAGCAGGTTGACCTGGCCGAAGGTGGCGATGGCGGCATCGGCCAGCGCCTGCACCTGCTCGGCCCGGGACACGTCCACGCGCACGCCGATCGCCGGCACGCCCTGCGCCTTGAACTCGGCCACGGTGGCGTCCAGCGCGTCTTCCTGCACGTCGGCCAGCACCAGCTTCATGCCGAGGCCGGCGCCGATCCTGGCGAACTCCTTGCCGAAGCCGGACGCGCCGCCCGTGATCACCGCCACCTTGCCCTGGAATTGCTTCATGTCGTCTGCCTCTCGTCCTGTGTCGTCGCGATGTCGCCGCAATGTCGCCGCGACATCGCCGTTATGTCGTAGCCATGTCGTTCCGGCGGCCCTGCCGTTGCCGGATGCCGTCAGTCCAGCAGGTCGGGCTGTTCCTTGACGATGCGCGCGTACAGCGGCTGGAACTGGAACCAGCCCGCCTGCGCGGTGCCGACGATCGAGTACGCCTGGCGCGCCGCGGCATCCGAGATCATCTTCAGCGGCGCGTTGGTGCGCGCGGCGGCGGCCTCGGCCAGCAGCTGCACCTGGCACGAGCGCTCCATCGTGATGAACCACCACGCGGCCTCGTCCACCGTCTTGCCCACGGTCAGCAGGCCGTGGTTCTGCAGGATGGCCGCCTTGTTGCCGCCGAGCGCGTTGGCTATGCGCTGGCCTTCGTCGAGCTCCACCACCACGCCGCCGAAGTCGTCGTAGACCGCGTGGTCGTTGTAGAACGCGCACACGTCCTGCGTGAGCGGGTCGAGCGGGCGGCCCAGCGTGGACCACGCGCGCCCGTGCGTGCTGTGCGAGTGCGCGGCGGCCACGGCGTCCGTGCGGGTCTGGTGCACGCGCGAGTGGATGGCGAAGGCCGCGGCGTTGACCGGGTGGGCGCCCTCCACCACGTCGCCGTGGTGGTCGCAGCGGATCAGGTTGGAGACCTTGACCTGGCTGAAATGCACGCCGAACGGATTGACCCAGAACGTATCGGGAAACTCGGGATCGCGCGCGGTGATGTGGCCCGCCACGCCCTCGTCGAAGCCGAACTTCGAGAACAGGCGAAACGCCGCCGCGAGGCGCTGCTTGCGGTGCAGGCGCTCCGCGGCCGGCGTGTCGAACTGCGGCGGGCGCGGCAACATGCGGTACCGTGCCTTGACCTCCTCGGAGAGGCCGGCGGCGATGTCGTCGGGGTTGTCCTGCGGCTTGGTGTGGTCTGCCGGTGCGTTCATGGGGAGTCTCCTTTCTTATGTGGTTGGCTGGCCGCGCCCTGGCGCGCCTACACCAGCTTGACGAGCTGCTTGCCGAAATTCCTGCCCTTGAGCAGGCCCATGAAGGCTTCGGGCGCGCTGGCCAGGCCCTGCGCGATGCTCTCGCGGAACTTGAGCTTGCCCTGCGCCACCGCCGCGCCCAGTTCCTGCAGCGCCTGCGGCCACAGTTCCATGTGCTCGGACACGATGAAGCCTTCCACGGTCAGGCGCGACACCAGGATCAGTTGCGGGTTCTTCAGCGGCATCGGCTGGCCGTCGTAGCCGGCGATCATGCCGCACACGGCGATGCGGCCGAAGGCGTTCATGCGCGCCAGCACGGTGTCGAGGATCTCGCCGCCGACGTTCTCGAAATAGCCGTCCACGCCGTCGGGCGTGGCTTCCTTGAGCATGGCGTAGAGTTCCTTGCCGTCGCGCGCGGCCTTGTAGTCGATGCAGGCGTCGAAGCCCAGCTCGCCGGTCACGTAGTCGCACTTGTCCTTGCCGCCGGCAAAGCCCACCACGCGGCAGCCCTTGAGCTTGGCGAGCTGGCCCACCACGCTGCCGACCGCGCCCGACGCCGCGCTGACCGCCACGGTCTGGCCGGCCTTGGGCGCGATGATCTTGTTCAGGCCGTACCAGGCCGTCACGCCCGGCATGCCGACCGAGCCGAGATAGGCCGACAGCGGGATGCGCGTGGTGTCGACTTTCTGGATGCCGGCGCCGTCGCTCACGCCGAGCTCCTGCCAGCCGAACATGCCCACCACCTTGTCGCCCACGGCGTATTTCGCGTTCTTCGAGGCGATCACCTCGCCCACCGTGCCGCCGATCATCACCTGGTCCAGCGGCTGCGGCGCGGCGTAGGATTTGCTGTCGTTCATGCGCCCGCGCATGTACGGGTCGAGCGACAGGTAGTGATTGCGGACCAGCACCTGGCCGTCCGCCACTTCCGGCACCGGCACTTCCTCGAGGCGGAAATTGCCGGGCGTGACCGCGCCGGCGGGACGCGAGGCCAGCACGATGCGCTTGAAGGTATTCGACATGATGGTTTCCTTGCAGTGAAACGGGCGATGGCGGATGCGCGCCGCCCTTCGTTGTCGGTGGAACGCGCCGGCGGCGCGGCTTGTTTCAACAGGGCGGGCGCGCGGCGCGGCCGGCGCGCGCGGCGAGCGCAGCAGGCGCGGTCGGGCTCAGGCGCCACGCGGCGGCGGCGGTCCGTGCAGGCTGCATCTTGTCTCCGTTCGCTGTTGTCTTTATCGGTGCTGCGTGCCGGCGTTTGCCGCCGGTCTGGGTATCGTTTGCCTGCTCCCCCTCCTGGCGCGCCGGCCTCAGCCGTCGGCGCCGGTGTCGGCGGCGGCGCTGCTGGCGCGCTGCGGCGGCACGCGCCTGACGTACTTGAACGTGCCCGAGCCGCGCGACACGGTCTTGCCGTCGCCGTCGACGATCTCCGCCTCGCAGAACGCCATCGTGCTGGTGCGGTGCACGCACTGGCCGCGCGCGATCAGCCTGCCGCGGCCCGGCGCCATGAAGGCGGTCTTCATCTCGATCGTCACCACGCCGCGGCCGTCGCCGTCGGCCGCGCGCCCGGCAATCGCCATCGCCACGTCGAGCAGCGTCATCAGCACGCCGCCGTGGGCCATGTCCCAACTGTTCTGGTGGCGCTCCTCGAGCGCCAGTTCGATCTCGCTGCCTTCGCGGTCCATGCGGTTGCATTGCACGCCGAGCGCGGCGAGGAAGGGAATCCTGAGGGGAAAGCCGTTGGTCTGGTTCATGGATGGTGAATAGGGCTGAAAACGGGGTCGGCGCGCCGGCGGAAACCTGCAAGCGGCATGCCCGCCGCGCACCGGTTGCATTAAAGCATGGCTCAGACCGCGCTGACGCCCCCGTCCACCGCCAGCACCTGGCCCGTGATGTGCTTGCCGGCCGCGCTGGCGAACAGCAGCGCGGCGCCCTTCAGGTCTTCGTCGTCGCCGAGGCGGTGCAGCGGCACGCCGGCGCACATGGCGTCCACGCCCAGGCGGTCGAGCGAGCCCTGCGTCATCTTCGAGGGGAAGAAGCCCGGCGCCAGCGCGTTGACGGTGATGTTGTGCTCGCCCCACTCGGCCGCCAGCGTGCGCGTGAAATTGACCACGGCGCCCTTGGAGGTGTTGTAGGCGATGGTCTCCATCGTCCCCGGCGGGTTGCCCGCCAGCCCGGCGATGGAAGCCACGTTGATGATGCGGCCGTAGCGGCGCGGGATCATCGACAGCTTGCCGATGCGCTGCGACAGCAGGAACAGGCCGCGCACGTTGAGGTTCATGACCTTGTCCCAGGCCTCCACCGGATGGTCCTCGGCGGGCGCGCCCCAGGTGGCGCCGGCGTTGTTGATGAGGATGTCGACGTGGCCGAGCCTGGCCAGCGCTTCGTCGGCCAGGCGGGCGATGTCCGCGTCGCGCGCGCCGTCGGCGGCGATCCATTCGGCGTCGATGCCGCGCGCCTTGAGATGCGCCTGGGCCGACTGCAGCTCGTCGGCCTTGCGCGCCGACAGCACCAGGCGCGCGCCCTGCTCGCCGAGCGCCTCGGCGATCTGCAGGCCGAGCCCGCGCGAGCCGCCGGTGATCAGCGCGGTCTTGCCCGTGAGGTCGAACAGTTGCTGGATGGTGTGCATGTTGTCTCCCGATCTGTCGTGGCGCGCGCCGCAGCCGGCGCGCGCGGGTCTTGTCCGTCTTGCCTGCCCGGTATGGCGCCGGAGCGTCAGAACCAGGCGTCCTGCATGTCCAGCGTGGTGCGGTCCAGCGACGCCAGCAGGTCCAGCTGCGGGCCGGCCTTGGGCAGCTCCCAGCGGAAAAAGTACGCCGCCGCGGCCAGCTTGCCGCGGTAGAACGCCACGTCGTCGTCGCCGCCGGCGGTGGCCAGCGCGGCCTGCGCCAGCAGCGCCTGCTCCAGCCAGATCCACGCCACCACCACGTGGCCGAAGGCCTCGAGGTAGACCGATGCGTTGGCCAGCGTCACGCTGGCGTCGCCCGCCGCCCACAGCGCCTGCGTGACCTCGGCCACGCGCCCGACGGCGGCGCCCAGCGCGCGCGCGTGGCTGGCCAGTCCGGCGTCGCCGCCGGCCAGCGCGCGGCCGATGGTGGCCTGGATTTCCGCGCCCAGCGCCTTGAACGCCGCGCCGTCCTTCATCACCACCTTGCGGCCCAGCAGGTCCAGGCCCTGGATGCCGTGCGTGCCTTCGTGGATCGGGTTGAGGCGGTTGTCGCGGTAGAACTGCTCGACGTTGTACTCGCGCGTGTAGCCGTAGCCGCCGTGCACCTGGATGGCCAGGCTGTTGGCCTCCAGGCACCATTGCGACGGCCAGCTCTTGGCGATCGGCGTGAGGATGTCGAGCAGCAGCGCCAGCCGTTCGTGCTCGGCGCCCGCGGCGGCGCGCTCCTGGTCGACCAGTTGCGCGCAATACAGGTTGAGCGCCAGCCCGCCTTCCACGTAGCTCTTCTGCGCCAGCAGCATGCGGCGGATGTCGGCATGCTCGACCAGCCGCACCTGCGGACTGGCCGGGTCCTTGCCGCCGGGGCCGACCGGGCGGCCCTGCGGGCGGTTGCGCGCGTAGTCCAGCGCGTGCAGGTAGCCGGTGTAGCCCAGCATCACCGCGCCCAGGCCCACGCCGATGCGCGCCTCGTTCATCATGTGGAACATGCAGGCCAGGCCCTTGTGCGGCTCGCCCACCAGGTAGCCGATCGCGCCGGCCTTGCCGCCGGGCCGGTACTTCATGCCCTCGCCGAAGTTCAGCAGGCAGTTGGTGGTGCCGCGATAGCCCATCTTGTGGTTCAGCCCGGCCAGCACCACGTCGTTGTGCTCGCCGAGGCTGCCGTCGGCGTTGACCAGGTACTTCGGCACGATGAACAGCGAGATGCCCTTCACGCCGGGAATCAGCTTGCCGTCCGGGCCGGGGATCTTGGCCAGCACGAGGTGCACGATATTGTCGGAGAGTTCGTGCTCGCCGGCCGAGATCCACATCTTGTTGCCGCGCAGGCGGTATTGCGCGCCCAGCGGCGATTCGCCCTCGTGGTCGGCGCGCGTGGTGATGTCCGACAGCGACGAGCCGGCCTGCGGCTCGGACAGGCACATGGTGCCGAAGAAGCGCCCTTCCATCTCCGGCTTGACGAAGGTCTCCACTTGCGCCGGCGTGCCGTGCGCGAGCAGCAGGTTGGCGTTGCCGATGGTCAGGAACGGATAGGAGCTGGTGCCGACGTTGGCACCCTTGAAGTAGGCGAAGCCGGCCTTCTCGACCACCACCGGCAACTGCATGCCGCCGATCCCGTAGTCCTGCCCGGCTGCCATCAGCCCGGCCTCGCAGAAGGCCTTCAGCGCGGCCTTGACCTCGGGGATGATGGTGACGGTCTCGCCGTCGAAATGCGGTTCGTGCTGGTCGTTCTTCTTGTTGTGCGGCGCGAACAGGTCGGCGGCGATCTTCTCGCAGGTATCGAGCGCGGCGTCGAAGGTCTCGCGCGAGTGATCGGCATAGCGCGGGATGCGCGCCAGTTCCTCGACCTTGAGCCACTCGTACAGCATGAAGTTCAGGTCACGGCGGGAAAGGATCAGCGACATGGCAGGAACGGGCTCCTGGTCTGGAAGCGAAAATCGATGATGCGCGCCGCGGGCATGCCGGCCCGCGGCGTCGCTGTCTCCACGGCGGCGCGCTGCGTGGCGCGCCGCTTTTCTTGTTCTTGCGGCAGCGCGGCCAAGGACGCGCGTCAGACCGCGCGAAAACGACCGCACTCCGCGTGTTGGCTTCCCTCTCCCACGCAATGGGAGAGGGGAGCCAACCGCCGGCAATGCCAAGGCGGTTTCTTACAGGACCTCGAACAGCCCCGCCGCGCCCTGGCCGCCGCCGATGCACATGGTCACCACCACGTACTTCACGCCGCGGCGCTTGCCTTCGATCAGCGCGTGGCCGACCAGGCGCGCGCCCGACACGCCGTAGGGATGGCCCACCGCGATGGCGCCGCCGTTGACGTTGAGGCGGTCCATCGGGATGCCCAGCTTGTCGGCGCAGTACAGCACCTGCACGGCAAACGCTTCGTTCAGTTCCCACAGGCCGATGTCGTCGACCTTCAGGCCCGCGCGCTTGAGCAGCTTGGGCACCGCGAACACCGGGCCGATGCCCATTTCGTCGGGCTCGCAGCCGGCCACGGCGAAGCCGCGGAACACGCCCAGCGGCTGCAGGCCCTTGGCCGCCGCCACCTTGCCGTTCATCACCACGGCCGCCGAGGCGCCGTCGGAGAACTGCGAGGCGTTGCCGGCCGAGATCACGCCGCCGGGCACGGCGGTGCGGATCTTGGCCACGCCTTCGAGCGTGGTGTCGCCGCGGATGCCTTCGTCGGTGGAGACCGTGACCTCCTTGGTCATCAGCTGGCCGGTGGCCTTGTCGGCCACGCCCGCGAGCACCGTGATCGGCACGATCTCGTCGTTGAACTTGCCCGCTTCCAGCGCGGCGAACGCGCGCTGCTGGCTGCGCACGCCGTATTCGTCCTGGCGCTCCTTCGAGATGTTGTAGCGCTTGGCCACGTTCTCGGCGGTCTGCAGCATGTTCCAGTAGATTTCCGGCTTGTTCTTGGTCAGCCAGCTTTCCTGGATCATGTGGCGATTCATTTCCTGCTGCACGCAGGAGATCGACTCCACGCCGCCGGCCACGAAGATGTCGCCTTCGTCGGCGATCACGCGCTGCGCGGCCATCGCGATGGTCTGCAGGCCGGACGAGCAGAAACGGTTGACGGTGGCGCCGGGCACGGTGACGGGGCAGCCCGCGCGCAGCGCGATCTGGCGCGCGATGTTGGCGCCGGTGGCGCCTTCCGGGTTGGCACAACCCATCAGCACGTCTTCCACCTCGCCGGCGTCGATCCGGGCGCGCGCGATGGCGTGCTGGACCGCGTGGCCGCCCAGGGTGGCGCCGTGGGTCATGTTGAACGAACCCTTCCAGCTCTTGGCCAGGCCGGTCCGTGCGGTGGATACGATGACTGCCTCGTTCATTTGTTGCTCCTCGGATTCTTGGTATCTGCGCAGGCCGCGCCTGCGCGTTGTTCGGTTTGTCCAGCCGGTTTGTCTAGCGCGCGGGCGCGGCGGCGAGCACGTCGGCCGACTGCACGCGCTGCACGCCGGCGGCGGCAAGCTCCTGCCACGCGCGGGCCAGCGAGCCGTCCAGGTCGATGGCGCGGCAGGCGTCCTCGATCACGGCCGCCTCGAAGCCGGCGGCGCGCGCGTCGAGCGCGCTCCAGGCCACGCAGTAGTCGGTCGCCAGGCCCGCGCAGAACACGCGGCGCACGCCGTGCTCGCGCAGGTAGCCGGCCAGCCCGGTGCGCGTGGCGCGGTCCGCCTCCATGAAGGCGGAATAGCTGTCCACGTCGCGGTGGTGGCCCTTGCGGATCACCAGCCGGGCATGCGGCGCGCGCAGGCCCGCATGCAGCGCGGCGCCCGGCGTGTCCTGCACGCAGTGCACGGGCCACAGCACCTGCTCGCCGTACGGCAGCGCGATGGCCTGGAACGGCTGCGCGCCGGCGTGGCTGGCGGCGAACGACGCATGGCCGGCCGGATGCCAGTCCTGCGTCACCACCACGTGCGCGAACGCCTGCGCCAGCCGGTTGATGACCGGCACGACCTCGTCGCCGCGCGGCACGGCCAGCGCCCCGCCCGGCATGAAATCGTTCTGCACGTCGATCACCAGCAGGCAATCCTGCGCCCCGTAGCTCATGGTTGCTTCCGCCCCTGCGTTGCCCTTGCCATTGCCATTGCCCTCGCGTCCGGCTCAGTCGTTGAAGCCCTTGCCTTCGGCCGCCAGCTTCTCCAGCAGCGGCGCGGCCTTCCAGGCTTCGCCGTGGTAGCCCTTGGCGTAGCGCTTCATCGCCTGCGCCACGTTGTACAGGCCGACCTGGTCCGCGTACAGCATCGGGCCGCCGCGGAACAGCGGGAAGCCGTAGCCGGTCAGGTAGACCATGTCGATGTCCGAGGCCTTCGAAGCGATGCCCTCTTCCAGGATCTTGGCGCCTTCGTTGACCAGCGCGAACACCAGGCGCTCGACGATCTCCTCGTCGGAGATCTTGCGGCGCGCGATGCCGAGGTCCTTCGAATGCTGCACGATCATCTCGTTGACCTGCTGGTTCGGATACGGCTTGCGGTCGCCCGCCTTGTAGTCGTACCAGCCCGCGCCGGTCTTCTGGCCGAAGCGGCCCAGCTCGCACAGCAGGTCGGCGGTCTTGGAATACTGGATGTCCGGCTTGTCCACCGCGCGGCGCTTGCGGATGGCCCAGCCGATGTCGTTGCCGGCCAGGTCGCCCATGCGGAACGGGCCCATCGCGAAGCCGAACTTCTCGATGGCCTTGTCGACCTGCTCGGGCAGCGCGCCTTCGTCCAGCAGATAGCCGGCCTGGCGGCTGTACTGCTCGATCATGCGGTTGCCGATGAAGCCATCGCACACGCCCGACACCACCGCGGTCTTCTTGATCTTCTTGGCGACCTGCATCACCGTGGCCAGCACGTCCTTGCCGGTCTTCTCGCCGCGCACCACTTCGAGCAGCTTCATCACGTTGGCCGGGCTGAAGAAGTGCATGCCGACCACGTCCTGCGGGCGTTTGGTGAACGAGGCGATCTTGTTGACGTCGAGCGTGGAGGTGTTGGACGCCAGGATCGCGCCCGGCCTGACGACTTCGTCCAGCTTCTTGAAGACGATTTCCTTGACGCCCATCTCCTCGAACACGGCTTCGATCACCAGGTCCGCGTCCTTGATGTCGTCATAGGACAGCGTGGTGGCCAGCAGGCCCATGCGCTGCTCGACCTTCTCCTGCGTGAGCTTGCCCTTCTTGGCGCTGTTCTCGTAGTTCTTGCGGATCGTGGCCACGCCGCGGTCCAGCGCTTCCTGCTTGGTCTCCAGCATCGTGACCGGAATGCCCGCGTTGAGGAAGTTCATGGTGATGCCGCCGCCCATCGTGCCGGCGCCGATCACGGCGACCTTCTCGATCTTGCGCACCGGGGTGTCGCCGGGCACGTCGGGGATCTTGCTGGCGGCGCGCTCGCCGAAGAAGGCATGGCGCAGCGCGCGCGATTCCGGCGTCGTCACCAGCGCCATGAAGCCTTCGCGCTCGGCCTTCAGGCCGGCCTCGAACGGCTTGAGCGATGCCGCCACGGCATCCACGCACTTGAGCGGCGCCGGGAAGTTCTTGGCCACGGCGGCCACCGTGTTGCGGGCGACGGCGAGGAAGCCCTCGGCGTTCTCGTGCTTGACCTTCAGGTCGCGCACCTTGGGGTACGGGCCGGGCGCGGCCGCCACGTTCCGGGCGAAGGCCACGGCGGCGGGCAGCACGTCGCCGTCGACGATCTCGTCGAACAGCCTGGTGCCGGCGAACTTCTCGCTCGGGACGGGGTTGCCCGACACGATCATGTTCAGCGCGGCCTCCAGGCCGATCAGGCGCGGCAGGCGCTGCGTGCCGCCGGCGCCGGGCAGCAGGCCCAGCTTGACTTCCGGCAGCGCGATCTGCGCGCCCTTCGCCGCCACGCGGTAGTTGCAGCCCAGCGCCAGCTCCAGGCCGCCGCCCATCGCCACCGAATGGATGGCGGCGACGACCGGCTTGGACGAGGCCTCGATCGCGCGGATCACCGAGTGCAGCGTGGGTTCCTGGGTAGCCTTGGGGGTGTTGAATTCACGGATGTCGGCGCCGCCCGAGAAAGCCTTGCCGGCGCCGGTGATGACGACGGCCTTGACGCCCGCATCGTCCAGCGCACGGGTCAAGCCTTCGACGATGCCGAGCCGGGTGCTGTAGCCCAGGCCATTCACGGGGGGATTGTCGAGCGTGATGACGGCGACGCCGTCCTGAACCTGATACTGCGCTGTCATGCTGGTTCCTTTGTACTGGAAGTTGTCTCGGGATTCGAATTCTCGAATTATGTTTTTCTGCGTCGCGCCCGCACCGCCCGGACCCGCGCGGCGGCCCCATTGTCCGCCCCGGCGCCGGCCCCGGCTACCGGGAAAACCGCCCCCCGCCGGCACAAGCGGGTCAAGCATACACAGAAAAGCACGGTCGTTCAATTTTAATTTGGCGGCCTCGCCGGGCCGCCATGCGCCGCCTTCATGACGGCTCTCACCGCCATGCATGCCCTGCCCGCGAAGCCGCCCGCGGACGGGGTTGCGCGGCATGCGCCATGCTCCGCGCTGCACTTTCCGGCGGCGCCGACGAAGCCTTTCGGGCACGGCGGGCGCGTTTGCCCGTTCCCCTCGGATTTACCCTTAGCAGGTGCGGGAACATGCCGTCCGGCCACCCCGGCAAGACCCGCGCGCAGAGACCGCCGGCGGTGCAAGGAGACCCGAGGAGACGCAAGGCCGCGCCAGGCGACAGAACTGTGACTGTCATGCGCCCGTCACGCGAGCCATGCATCGTAGCGGTCTTTCGACCAGATCACGCCGCCCGTATGCGCATGCTTCCGTCCGCGAACGTCACCGCAGTCATCGCCATCACCGCCGCCGCCTGGGCGCTGCCCGCGGCAGCGCAGACCAGCGCGGCGCCCGCCTATCCGGCCACGCTCGCCGGCCACGCCATCCTGCCCGCGCAGAGCTACATCGCCGCGCCCAAGGACGCGCCGCAGGACCTGCAGGCCAGCGGCAAGTTCACCACCGGCGAGCGCGTGGAAAAGCTCGGCAGCGTGGAAGGCAAGTCGAACGGCCGCCCCACCGGCGTGTCCGTGCCGTTCAGGGGCCAGCCGCTGCAAGGCCACTCCGGCATCAAGCACATGGCCGACGGCAGCTTCTGGGTGCTGACCGACAACGGCGCCGGCAGCAAGGCCAACTCGCCCGACTTCATGCTCTACCTGAACCACTACAAGGTGGATTTCAAGGGCGGCAAGCTGCAGCGTCTGGGCACCGTCTTCCTGCACGACCCCGACAAGAAAGTGCCGTTCCGCATCGTCCACGAAGGCACGAAGCAGCGCTACCTGACCGGCTCCGACTTCGACACCGAGAGCTTCCAGTTCGCCGGCGGCGCGCTGTGGATCGGCGACGAATTCGGTCCCTTCCTGATCAAGGCCGACCTGCAAGGCAAGGTGCTCGCCGTGTTCGAGACCCTGGTCGACGGCAAGCCGGCGCGCTCGCCCGACCACCCCGCCGTGACCACGCCCGGCGTGCCCGGCGGCGCGGTCGACTTCCAGGTCAAGCGCTCCAAGGGCTTCGAAGGCATGGCCTCGTCGCCGGACGGCAGCAAGCTCTACGCCCTGCTCGAAGGCCCGGTGTGGAACGCCCAGGCCAAGGACTACGAGCGCGTCGACGGCAAGGAAGCGCTGCGCGTGCTCGAGTTCGACACGCAAGCCGGCAAATGGACCGGCCGCTCGTGGAAATACCCGCTCGAAGCCAACGGCAACGCCATCGGCGACTTCAACATGATCGACGCCACCACCGGCCTCATCATCGAGCGCGACAACGGCGAAGGCACCGCGGACAAGGCCTGCCCCGAAGGCCAGAAGCGCGACGACTGCTTCTCCGACATCGCCAGGTTCAAGCGCATCTACAAGGTCGAGTTGACCGACGCCAACGCCGGCGGCCCGCTGCGCAAGATCGGCTACATCGACCTGCTCAACATCGCCGACCCCGACAAGCTCGCGCGCAAGCCGCTCAACGACGGCGTGCTCAAGTTCCCGTTCTTCACCATCGAGAACGTCGACGTGGTGGACCCCACCCACATCGTGGTCGGCAACGACAACAACCTGCCCTTCTCCAGCAGCCGCGAGCCCAACAAGGCGGACGACAATGAAATGGTGCTGCTGGAAGTGAGCGAGTTCCTGAAGGCGAAATAAGGCGGGCTTGCCAGAAATGACGAGGCGCTTCTCTGTGTTGAAGAGAAGCGCCCAAGGGTCTTTGCCGATTAATCGTCAACTGGTCACGGTCTTGGCGGCGCAGTGCTGCCCGGCCTGTCGACGCGCCCGGGATCGATCACCAGTCGCCTGGCTTGGGCATCCAGTTCCGGGCCGTGGTACATGTCCAGGCATTTCAGAAAATCGAACCGGATGCCCTTGATTTCCGCCTCGGCCAGCGGATTCGTGTAGTCGCGCGACAGGTAGCCATCCACCAGAGACCGGACCGCATCGGGACTCTGCTCCATATCGTAGACAGTCCAGTCCCGCAAGGCGCTCGCGCTGCTTCCCGCATCGACCGGCGCGCCCTTGTCGTCCTTGTAGGCATGCGCCACGCATGCCGCGAGAACCATGTCCTTGTAGTTTTGCGCATGCGTGCGCGTTGCTGCCTGCGGGGAGACGGGCGGCTCGCCCTTTGCCGGGCATGCGGATGACAGCAGCGCAAGCATCGGCAGCAGCATGCGAAGCCGCGCCCTCATGACGGCAGCCCCCGGAAATACGGGCGGCCGGCACGGTATCTCGCCCCGCTCTCGTTGACGTCGATTTGCGTGAGGGCGTCCTGCACGAGAGGCATGGATAGCCGGGACATTCGTCACTCCTTTCTATTTCCGGAATGACGGACATTATTTTATTGATTCGCCCGCGTCAATTACCTGCTCATTATTCCTGGATCACGCGCCAAATTCACATTCGAATTAGTATTTATCCGGTTTCGCGTCACAGATAAGCGAAACACATTCCCGCTCCAGAACGATATTCCCCCGGGCGCTGCTGACCTGGGCCAATTTCGCCCCTGACATCTCCCAAGCGCCCCAAAAAGCAAATCCCCCCAGCAAGCTGGGGGATCCCGGTATGACATGCGCGCCACGCACACAGGCCGCAAGCAAGACGCCCCAACCGCCCTACACCTCCAGCCACTCCTTGCGCACCGTCGCATTCGCCTTCAGGTCCTGCGGCGTGCCTTCGAACACGATGTGGCCGTGCCCCATCACGTAGACGCGCTGCGAGATGTCCAGCGCGATGGCGAGTTTCTGCTCGATCAGCAGCACCGACACGCCGCGCTCCTTGAGCCGCTTCAGGTAGTCGCCGACCAGCGTGACGATCATCGGCGCCAGCCCTTCGGTGGGCTCGTCGATCAGCACGAGGTCGGGGTCGCCCATCAGCGTGCGGCACAGCGTGAGCATCTGCTGTTCGCCGCCGGAGAGCACGCCGGCGGCGGTGTGCTCGCGTTCCTTGAGGCGGGGGAACATGTCATACATGTCCTGCACGGTCCAGCGCGGCCTGGGCTGGCGCGGGTTGCGCTTTTCGCCCAGCAGCAGGTTCTGGCGCACCGTGAGCGTGGGGAAGATGTCGCGGTTCTCGGGCACGTAGCCCACGCCGAGGTGGGCGATCTCGAAGGTGCGGCGGCCGAGGATTTCCTCGTCGCGAAAGCGCACCGAGCCTTCGGCCCTGACCATGCCGAGAATGGCCTTGGCCATCGTGGAGCGCCCCACGCCGTTGCGGCCGAGCAGCGCGACGATCTCGCCTTCGTCGATGTGGGCGTCCACGCCGTGGAGGATGTGGCTCTTGCCGTAGTAGGCGTGCAGCCCTTGCACGTCCAGCATGCGCTTGCCCATCAGTGCGCTCCTTCGGTGGCGGGTTCGTCAAGGGTGGTGCCGAGGTAGGCTTCCTTGACCTTGCGATTGGCGCGGATGGCTTCGGGCGTATCGGTGGCGATCACCTCGCCGTAGACCAGCACGGAGATGCGGTCGGCGAGGCCGAACACCACGCTCATGTCGTGCTCGACCATCACCAGGGTCTTGCCCACGGTGACGCGGCGGATCAGTTCGACGGCGTGGTCGGACTCGGAACGGCTCATGCCCGCGGTGGGCTCGTCGAGCAGGATGACCTCGGCGCCGCCGGCGATGGTGATGCCGATCTCCAGCGCGCGCTGCTCGGCATAGGTGAGCAGGCTGGCCTGGTTGTTGCGGCGATGGTGCAGGCCGATCAGTTCCAGCACTTCCTCGGCGCGCTCGCGCGCGTCGCGCAGCTCGGACAGGCGGTGCCAGAACGAGTATTTGTAGCCGAGCGACCAGAGCACGGCGCAGCGCAGGTTCTCGAACACCGACAGGCGGTGGAAGATGTTGGTGATCTGGAAGCTGCGCGACAGCCCCATGCGGTTGATGACGAACGGCTGCAGCCCGCCGATGTCCTGCCCGTTGAGCCTGACCGTGCCCGAGCTGGGCGCGAAGCGGCCGGAGATCAGGTTGAAGGTGGTCGACTTGCCGGCGCCGTTGGGACCGATCAGCGCGTGGCGCTCGCCCTTGGGGATGGTCAGGTTGACGCCCCGGATGATCTCGGTCTGGCCGAATTTCTTGCGCACGTCGTTCAGTTCCAGTGCCGCGCTCATACCGCACCTCCGGCCATTTCGGCTTGTATCTTGTCCCAGGTGGCGCGCACGCGCGCACGCGCGGCGCGGCAGGCCAGCAGCCCGCCCGCCCACAATGCCGCGGCCACCAGCCACGGCGCCACGGCGGCGGCGTCGAAGCCGATGCCGAACAGCGACATGGCGGTGCCGTTGGCGCTGTCGACCTGCACCTTGTAGACCAGCTCCACGGTGAGGATCACCGCGGCCAGCAGCACCAGCCCGGCGGCCGCGGCGCGGCCATAGTCGGGCAGCATGCGGCGCAGCTTGCCGCGCGCGAGCAGCGGCACCTGCATCATCAGCAGGCTGGCGATGCCGCCCGGCACGAACATGACCATCAGCACGAAGAACAGGCCCAGGTAGAGCAGCCACGCCTTGGTCAGGTCCGACAGCGCCACCGCGAACAGGATGAACACCACGGCGCCGATCACCGGGCCGAAGAACACGCCCGCGCCGCCGATGAAGGCCGCCAGCAGCACGCCGCCGGAGCGCACCGCGCTGACGTTCTCGGCCGACACGATCTCGAAGTTGATGGCCGACAGCGCACCGGAGATGCCGGCGAAGAACGCCGACAGGATCAGCACCAGGTAGCGCACGCGCTGGGTGTTGTAGCCGATGAATTCCACGCGCTCGGGGTTGTCGCGCACGGCGTTGGCGATGCGGCCCAGCGGCGTCTGCGTCCACGCGTACATGGCCGCCATCGACAGCAGGCACCAGGCGGCGATCAGGTAGTACACCTGCCGGCCCGGGCCGAAGGTGATGCCGAGCACCGGCTCGCCCACCACGCGGTTGGTGGAGATGCCGCCCTCGCCGCCGAAGAAGTCGGGGAACATCAGCGAGCTGGCGAACACCATCTCGCCGATGCCCATCGTGATCATGGCGAAGGTGGTGCCGGACTTCTTGGTAGTGACGTAGCCGAACAGCACGCCGAAGAAGGCGCCGGCCAGCCCGCCCACCACGGGCAACAGCGACACCGGCAGCCACACCTTGCCCGCGCCCGCCATGTTGAGCACGTGGATGGCGATGAAGGCGCCCAGCCCCGCGTAGACCGCGTGCCCGAACGACAGCATGCCGGTCTGGCCGAGCAGCATGTTGTAGGACAGCGCGAAAATGATCATGATGCCCATCTGCGACATCAGCGTGATGGCGAAGCCGCCCGAGAACACCAGCGGCAGCACCAGCATCAGCAGCGCGGTGCCGCCCCAGATCAGCCAGCGCGCGAGGTTGAGCGGGCGGTAGCGCAGGGTGCGGCCGGTCACGGCCTGCTCGCGGCGTTGTTGCATTGTCGTCTCCATGCCGTCAGCCCTCCCGGGTACCCATCAGACCACGCGGGCGGAAGATCAGCATCACCACCAGCAACAGATACGGCAGCACAGGCGCGACCTGGGCCACCGTGAGATTCCACAGCGACGACAGCGGCGTGCTGTCGGTGACGTGCATGCCGGCCATGCCGAGCAGCCCGGCCAGCGACGCGTCGAGCGTGACGGCGAAGGTCTGCAGCACGCCGATCAGCAGCGAGGCGATGAACGCGCCCACCAGCGACCCCATGCCGCCCACCACCGCCACCACGAACACGATCGACCCGACCGCCGCGGCCATCGACGGCTCGGTGACGAAGGCGTTGCCGCCGATCACGCCGGCCAGCCCGGCCAGCGCGGCGCCGCCGCCGAACACCATCATGAACACGCGCGGCACGTTGTGGCCGAGCGCCTCGACCATCTCGGGGTGCGTGAGCGCGGCCTGGATCACCAGCCCGATGCGGGTGCGCGTGAGCACCAGGTAGATCGCCACCAGCATGGCCAGCGACACCAGCATCATGAACGCGCGGTACTTGGGGAAGGACGAGGTGAACACCGTGAACAGCGGCCCGTCCAGCTCGGCCGGGATGCGGTACGGCACGGCGGCCAGGCCCCACACCAGCTTGACGCCTTCCTCGATCAGGTAGGCCAGGCCGAAGGTAAACAGCAGCTCGGCCACGTGCCCGTACTTGTGCACGGTGCGCAGCCCGAAGCGTTCGACCAGCGCGCCGGCGCCGGCCACCAGCAGCGGCGCGAAGATCAGCGCCGGCCAGAAGCCGATCTTGCTGGCGATGGTGTAGGCGAAGTACGCACCGAGCATGTAGAAACTGGCGTGCGCGAAGTTCAGCACGCCCATCATGCTGAAGATCAGCGTAAGCCCGGAAGAGAGCATGAAGAGCAGCAGCCCGTAGCTGATGCCGTTCAGGAGGGAGATGACGAAGAATTCCACAACATGTCCTTCATTCTGACGCCGGCCAGCCAGGCGGCCGCCGGCCGCCTGCCGGCCGTGACAAGGCACAACGGGCCGCGCCCGGGTGGGCGCCGCCCGCCCGGCACGGCGGGAGCCGCGCCGGACCGGCCGAAGTATGCAGGATCGGAAGGCGCGCGGGCATCCGCCGCACCGTCCGCCGGACGCGGGCCTACGGGCGCTTCATCTGGCAGGAAGTGGGCTGCGCGGCCACGTACTGGTCGAGCAGCGCATTGGTCTTCCAGCCATAGCCCGTGTTCTCCTGGTCGTACTTCACTTCCTTGCCGTCGACCTTGGTCCAGGTGGCCACCACCAGCGACTGCTGGACCTGGTGGTCCGAGCCGCGCATCTCCGTCGTGCCGTTCATGCTCTCGACCTTGATGCCTTCGAGCGCCTTGGCCACCTTGACCGGATCGGTCGACTTGGTCTCCTTGAACGCCTTGCCCAGCATGGCGATGCCGGTGTACGCGGCCATCACGTAGAAGTCGTCGTTGTACTTCTTCTTGAAGCCTTCGATGACTTCCGAGCCCTTGAAGCCGTTGTTGTTGGCGTTGTAGTAGCCCACGTACTTGACACGCTCGGCGCCGGACGCGCCCATCGCCGTGGGCACGCCGGTGGTGGCGCCGTAGTAGGTGTAGTAGTTGGCGTTCAGGCCGGCGTCCTTGCCCGCCTTGATCAGCAGCGCCAGGTCGCTGCCCCAGTTGCCGGTGATCACGGTGTCGGCGCCGGACGCCTTGATCTTGGCCGCGTAGGGCGCGAAGTCCTTGACCTGGGCCAGCGGGTGCAGGTCGTCGCCGACGATCTGCACGTCCGGGCGCTTGCGCTTGAGGTAGTCCTTGGCGGCGCGCGCCACCTGGTGGCCGAACGAGTAGTTCTGGTTGATCAGGTAGACCTTCTTGACGTTGGGGTCCTTGGCCAGGAAGGTGGTCAGCGCCTCCATCTTCATGTCGGAGTTGGCGTCGAGCCGGAAATGCCAGTAGTTGCACTTGCTGTTGGTCATGTCCGGGTCCACCGCGGCGTAGTTCAGGTAGACGATTTCCTTGCCCGGATTGCGCTCGTTGTGCTTGGCCACCGCGTCCTCCAGCGCCAGGCCCACCGAGGAGCCGTTGCCCTGCACGATGTAGCGGATGCCCTGGTCCACCGCCTGCTTGAGGATGGTCAGGCTTTCCTGCGGCGAGAGCTTGTTGTCGAAGCCGATCACCTCGAACTTGTTGCCGCCGCCCCAGTCCTTCTGGTTGGCGAGGTCGGCGACGAACTGCCAGCTCTTGAGCTGGTTCTGGCCGACCGGCGCCATCAGCCCGGACAGCGGATCGATAAAGGCGATCTTCACCGTCTCGGCAGCCGCGACCCCGGAACCCATCGCCCCGAACATCGCCACGGCGGCCGTGGCGGCCACGAGCGGACGCAATCTGATCATGCTTGTCTCCTTCGGTTTTTTTGTTGGCTTCGGTTGATGCCGGCCCGCGGCGGCGCCCTCTCCCCTGACCTCGGCGCATTTCGGGCCTGTCCTGCGGATGGCGGCTCTGCGGCCGCCTCGGGGTCAGGCAGACGACGGCAGCCGGTAGTCCTTGAACTGCTCGCGCAGCCGGAGCTTCTGCATCTTGCCGGTGGCGGTGAGCGGGATCTCGGCGACGAAGGCGACGTCGTCGGGAATCCACCACTTGGCGACCTTGCCTTCGAAGAACTTCAGCAGGTCCTCGCGCGAGACCTCGGCGCCGGGGCGCCTGACCACCACCAGCAGCGGGCGCTCGTCCCACTTGGGGTGGTAGCAGGAGATGCAGGCCGCCATGTGGACCGCCGGGTGGGCGGAAGCCACGTTCTCGATGTCGATGGAGGAAATCCATTCGCCGCCGGACTTGATCACGTCCTTGCTGCGGTCGGTGATCTGCATGTAGCCGTCGGCGTCGATGGTGGCCACGTCGCCGGTCGGGAACCAGCCGTCCACCAGCGGCGAGTTCTCGCTGCGGTAGTAGTGCTCGATCACCCAGGGCCCGCGCACGTGCAGGTCGCCGAAGGCCTTGCCGTCCCACGGCAGTTCGTTGCCGTCGCCGTCCACGATCTTCATGTCCACGCCGTAGATCACGCGGCCCTGCTTTTCCTGGATCTTCTGCTGTTCCTCTTCCGGCAGGTCGTTGTGGCGCGCCAGCAGCTTGCACGAGGTGCCCAGCGGCGACATCTCGGTCATGCCCCAGGCGTGGATGGTCTCCACGCCCAGCGCCTTGAGCGCGCGGATCATGGCCGGCGGCGCGGCCGAGCCGCCGATCACGGTGCGGCGGAACGTGGAGAACTTGAGGTGGTTGCCCTGCACGTACTGCAGCAGGCCCAGCCAGACCGTGGGCACGCCGGCGGAGAAGGTCACTTTCTCCTGCTCGAACAGCTCGTACAGCGAGGCGCCGTCCAGCTTGGCGCCCGGGAACACCAGCTTGGCGCCGACCAGCGGCACCGAGTACGGCAGGCCCCAGGCGTTGACGTGGAACATCGGCACCACCGGCAGGATCACGTCCTGCGCGGAGCAGCCCAGCGCGTCCGGCAGCGCCGACGCATACGAATGCAGCACCGTGGAGCGGTGCGAGTACAGCGCTCCCTTCGGGTTGCCGGTGGTGCCGGAGGTATAGCAGAGGCTGGACGCGGTGTTCTCGTCGAACTGCGGCCAGGCGTAGTCGCCGTCCTGCGCGTCGACCAGGTCCTCGTAGCACAGCAGCGCGACCTTGGCGTCGGCCGGCATGTGCGCGCGGTCGCTCATCATCACCCAGCCCTTCACGCCCGGGCAATGCGGCGCCACGCCCTCGACCAGCGGCAGGAAGGTGGCGTCGAAGAACACGTACTGGTCCTCGGCGTGGTTGATGATGTAGGCCACCTGCTCCGGGAACAGGCGCGGGTTGACGGTGTGGCACACCGCGCCCGAGCCGGACACGGCGTAGTAGATCTCCAGGTGGCGGTAGCCGTTCCAGGCCAGCGTGCCGACCCGCTCGCCCCGGCGCACGCCCAGCGCGGCGATGGCCTGGGCGAGCTTGCGGGCGCGCAGCTCGCAGTCGCGGTAGGTGTAGCGGTGCAGGTCGCCTTCGGTCCGTCGCGAGACGATTTCCGTGCTGCCGTAGTGACGGGCGGCGTGCTTGATGATGGAGGAAATGAGCAGGGGTTCGCTCATCATTTGACCCATCAATGCCATGAAATAGTCTCCTGTAGTTTTAGGAATTCGCCAAAAAAGCGAACAACCGTTCTATTTTTTGGCCGATTGTTCCCATCCTTCGGTGAAACGTCAATGGGAATCCGTTGTGCGCTGCCGTATCGGCCGGTGTTTCGGCTCGCGCGCGGCCCCGCTCCTCACGGACAGGAAAAACCCGGTCCGCGCCCTGCGCTGGTGCGTGCGCTACAGGGGCTGGAGAAGGACTTGCGGAAACCGTGCGGCGGCCACGGCGGTCACAGATGGAAATGGCGGCGTGGAAGTACAATAACGCCTGCCATGTTGCACCTCAACATGTCGTTTTCCCTAGCCTGCAAGCGCACTTGCGGGAAATCCGGCGAGCCGGCGCTGCGCCGCCCAGCCACTTCACAACGACGCCCCCCAGTGAATTCTCCCGAGCCGACCGCCGTTCCCTCCCCGCCAGACTCGCCACCCGCGAGCGGCGCCGCAGCCGCGCCGTTCGCCACGGCGCCCGGCTTCGCCGCGCTGGACCCGCGCTTCTTCACGCGGCTGGCGCCCACGCCGCTGCCTTCGCCCTACCTGGTCGGCGTGTCGGCGTCCGCCGCCGCCCTGCTCGGCTGGGACGCGCAGGCGGCAACGCAGCGCAGCTTCATCGAGACCTTCGCGGGCAACCAGGTGCCGGCGTGGGCCGATCCGCTCGCCAGCGTCTATTCGGGCCATCAGTTCGGGGTCTGGGCCGGCCAGCTCGGCGACGGCCGCGCGATCCGCCTGGCCGAGGCGCAGACCGCCGGCGGCCCGCTGGAGATCCAGCTCAAGGGCGCCGGCATGACGCCCTATTCGCGCATGGCCGACGGCCGCGCGGTGCTGCGCTCGTCCATCCGCGAATACTTGTGCTCCGAGGCGATGGCGGCGCTGGGCATCCCGACCACGCGCGCCATGAGCATCGTCGGCTCGGACGCCCCGATCCGGCGCGAGACCGTCGAGACCGCCGCCGTGGTCGCGCGCCTGGCGCCGACCTTCATCCGCTTCGGCCATTTCGAGCATTTCGCCGCGCGCGAGGACACCGGCGCGCTGCGGCAGCTGGCGGACTTCGTCATCGACCGCTTCATGCCGGCCTGCCGCGACGACGCCCAGCCCTACCAGGCGCTGCTGCGCGAGGTCTCGCTGCGCACCGCCGACCTGATGGCGCAATGGCAGGCGGTGGGCTTCTGCCACGGCGTGATGAACACCGACAACATGTCGATCCTCGGCCTGACCATCGACTACGGCCCGTTCGGCTTTCTCGATGCGTTCGACGCCAACCACATCTGCAACCACACCGACTCGCAGGGCCGCTACGCCTACAGCCAGCAGCCGCAGGTGGCGTTCTGGAACCTGCACTGCCTGGCCCAGGCGCTGATGCCGCTGTGGCGCGAAGGCGATGGCGATGGCGACGAGGGCAAGGAAGCGGGGAAGGAAGCCGCGGTGGAAGCCGCGCGCGCCGCGCTCGACCCGTTCCGCGCGCGCTACGCCGCCGCGTTCTTCCGGCGCTACCGCGACAAGCTCGGCCTGCGCCCGCCGGCCGGGCGCGACGAGGACGACGAGCCGCTGCTGACCAGCCTGTTCCAGCTGCTGCACGAACAACGCGTGGACTACACCTTGTTCTGGCGCAACCTCGCCCGCATATCGTCGGCAGACGGCAGCCGCGACGCGCCGGTGCGCGACCTGTTCCTGGACCGCGCGGCGTGGGATGCCTGGGCCGGCACCTACCGCGCCCGGCTGCGCGCCGAGCAGTCCGACGATGCCGCGCGCGCGGCCGCCATGCTGGCGGTGAACCCGAAATACGTGCTGCGCAACCACCTGGCGGAAACCGCCATCCGGCGCGCGCGCGACAAGGATTTCGGCGAGGTGGAGCGTCTGCTGGCGGTGCTGTCGCGTCCCTTCGACGAGCAGCCCGAAGCCGAGGCCTACGCCGCGCTGCCGCCGGACTGGGCCGCGGGCCTCGAAGTCAGCTGTTCGTCGTGAGCCGTCCGGCCAGCAAGGACGGCGGAAACCGCAAGGCCGGTGCCAAGGCGCCCGCCACGCAAGTACTGTAAGGTTCGACAGCCACGATACGACCAAGGGCATCGGGCGGCGCGAGGCAGGCAAGGCAGCCTGCCCCGCCGCCCGGCCCGCCAGAATGAGGAAGCCGAGCATGACCACGCAAAAAACCGACGCCGAGTGGCGCGCGCAACTCTCCGACATCGAATACCGCGTCGCCCGCGAAGCGGCCACCGAACGCCCCTTCACCGGCCGCTACTGGGACCACTGGGAACGCGGCACCTACCGCTGCGTCGGCTGCGGCACGCCGCTGTTCGAAGCCAGCACCAAGTTCGACGCCGGCTGCGGCTGGCCCAGCTACTTCCGCCCGATCAACGGCGAGGTGATCGACGAGCACACCGACCGCTCGCACGGCATGGTGCGCGTGGAAGTCCGCTGCAAGGAATGCGGCAGCCATCTGGGCCATGTGTTCGAGGACGGCCCCGCGCCCACCGGTTTGCGCTACTGCATCAACTCGGCTGCGCTAAAATTCGACCAGCGCGATCCCGCCGATGCCGATACCGACGCGGGTGATGCCGCGCCGACATCGCCGGATACGCCGCGCTAAGCCCGGACCGCCCGCGCGGCGGTCCGTCGCCAACCCAGCCCCGACCTTCGCGTCGATCTATCCTGTCCGCATGAAATTCCTGTTCGACCTGTTCCCGGTCATCCTGTTCTTCGTCGCCTTCAAGCTGTGGGGCATCTTTCCCGCCACCGCGGTGGCCATCGCCGCCACCGTGGTGCAGATCGGCTGGGTGTGGCTGCGCCACCGCAAGGTCGATCCGATGCAGTGGATCAGCCTGGCGATCATCTCGGTGTTCGGCGGCGCCACGCTGCTGCTGCACAACGAGACCTTCATCAAGTGGAAGCCGACCGTGCTGTACTGGCTGTTCGCCGTCACGCTGACGCTGTCCGCGCTGCTGTGGCGCAAGAACCTGATCCGCGCCATGCTCGGCAAGCAGGTGAGCATGCCGGACGGCGCCTGGGGCAAGCTCAATGCCGCCTGGGCCGCGTTCTTCGCCGTGATGGGCGTGGTCAACCTCTACGTGGCCTACCAGTTCTCCACCGATACCTGGGTCAATTTCAAGCTGTTCGGCAGCATGGGGCTGATGCTGGTGTTCATCCTGGCGCAAAGCGTCTGGCTGTCGCGCCACATGCAGGAAACGCCCACCGAATGACGGCGCGGCGGTGCGCCGCGCACCGCCTCCACCCGGCGCGGGCCCGCCCGCGCTCCACCACAGAGACCGACAAAGACCGATGGCCGCTGATCCAGCACATATCGAGGCGCTGCTGCGCGCAGCCCTTGCCCCCACCAGCGTCGCCGTGCGCGACGACAGCGCGCAGCACGCCGGCCACGCCGGCGCGGCCTCCGGCGGCGGCCACTACCACGTGACCATCGTCAGCGGGCGTTTTGCCGGCAGCAGCCGCGTGGCGCGCCACCGCATGGTGTATGATGCGCTGCGCGAACTGTTCCCCACGCAAATCCACGCGCTAGCCGTTACCGCGCTGACCGACCAAGAACTTGAATCCCGCGAATCCTCCCGCGATTCCTCGAGCAACTCTCAGACCTGATTCCATGAAGACCACCGTCCTCTCGTTCAGCCTGGCGGCTGTGCTTGCCGCTGGCAGCTTGCCCGCCCTGGCCCAGAACGCCGCCGTCGTGAATGGCAAGGCGATCCCCTCGGCGAAGCTGGACAAGCTCATCGCCGGCACCGGCCAGCCGGCCAGCCCGGAACTGCGCGACCGTGCCCGCACCATGCTGATCGACCGCGAGCTGCTGCTGCAGGAAGCCAACAAGCGCGGCCTGACCCAGCGCGACGACCTGCAGGAACAGCTGGAACAGGCCAAGCTCAACGTGCTGGCCGGCGCGGTGTTCGAGGACTACGTCAAGACCCACGGCGCCAGCGACGAAGAACTGCGCAAGCAGTACGAAAAGATCAAGTCGCAGTTCGGCAGCGGCAAGGAATACCACGCCCGCCACATCCTGGTCGAGAAGGAAGCCGACGCGCGCGCCATCATCGCCAAGATCAAGGCCGGCGCCAAGTTCGAGGACATGGCCAAGGCCTCGTCCAAGGACCCGGGCTCGGCGGCCAACGGCGGCGACCTGGACTGGGCCAACAGCAGCAGCTACGTGCCCGAGTTCTCGGCCGCGATGACCGCGCTGCAGAAGGGCCAGATGACCGACACCCCGGTCAAGACCCAGTTCGGCTGGCACATCATCCAGCTCGACGACGTGCGCGACGCCAAGGTGCCCACGTTCGACGAAGTCAAGCCGCAGCTCACGCAGATGCTGATGGGCGACCAGAACTGGCAGCGCGAGCAGTTCCAGGCCATGATGAAGTCGCTGAAGGAAAAGGCGAAGATCCAGTAAGGATCGCGCCTCGCGCGCAGCACGAAGAAACGGCGCCACTGGCGCCGTTTTCCGTTCCGGCGCCCGCGCGTCAGCCCGCGCCCATCGTCCCCAGGTAGCCCGACACCGCATTGCGCAGCCTGCGCCGCAGCCGCGCGAAATCCACCGCCGCGCCCTCGTCGATGCAGGCGTGGGCGATCAGGCCGTACACGATGGCCTGCAGCGTCACCGCCGCCTCCTCCGCCACCTCGGCGCATGGCGCGTCCGCGGCGCCCGCCAGCGCGCGGCGCCACACCGCGACGAAGCGCCCGTACATCTTCCGGTAGGCCGCGCGCCCCGAGTAGTGCCGCTCCAGCAGGTAGACCGGCCCCCAGCGCTCGGGCGTCTCGCGATGATGGTCCACGTTGACCGCGACCAGCGCGTCCACGATCGCCGCCAGCGGCGCGCCGCGATGGCCGGCCAGGCAGGCGTCCATCGCCAGCACGATGCGCTTGGCGCGCAGGTGCAGGCAGACCCGCGCCAGCTCTTCCTTGCTGCCGAAGTATTCGTAGAACGTGCCCAGCCCCACGCCGGCCAGGTCGACGATGGCGCGGATGGTCACCTGGGCGTAGTCCTGCCCGGCCAAAAGCCGAACAAAGGCTTCCTGGATGGCCAGCGAGGTCTGCCACGAGCGTGACTGCACGGGCCTGCGGCGCGGCTTGGGCGGGTCTTTGCGCGGTAGGTTCATGGGGTTCCGAAAGCCGAACATGAGGGCCGGACGTTGTCCCTAGAATGGTCTCCAACGCAGCCGGGCGCGGGCGCGCCAGGCGCCGCGCGGAAAAAACCAAGGAGACAGCTTGCCATGAACTGGACCACCCACGCCATCACCAACCAGGTGCCGGAGCTCAAGGACTACGACCTCTACGCCAGCGATCCCGGCCTGCGCCGCGCCGTGGAACGCGCCGGCGCGGGCTGGAGCGAGGCCGAGCTCGCGCGCCAGGGCGCGTTGCTGGGCGCGGAAGACACCATCCGCCACGCCGAGGACGCCAACCGCCACCATCCCGAGCTGCACACGCATTCGCGCGCCGGCGAGCGCATCGACCAGGTGCGCTTCCATCCGGGCTGGCACGCGATCATGGCCATCGCGCGCGCCAGCGGGCTGGCCAACCTGCCGTTCGCCGACACGCGCCCCTCGGCCTGGACCGCCTACGCCGCCTCGCTCTACATGCACAGCCAGATCGAATCCGGCTCGCTGTGCCCGACCAACATGACGCAGGCCTGCATTCCGGTGCTGCGCAAGGAGCCGGCGCTGTTCTCGCAACTCGGCGACAAGCTGCTCGCGCGCGGCTACGATCCGCGCGACCTCCCGCTCGGAGACAAGCCGTCGATCAACGTGGGCATGGGCATGACCGAGAAGCAAGGCGGCTCCGACGTGCGCACCAACACCACGCGCGCGCTGCCCGCGCGCGGCGAGGGGCGCGGCGCCGAATACCTGATCACCGGGCACAAGTGGTTCTTCTCGTCGCCGATGTCGGATGCCCACCTCGTGCTGGCCAATACCGAAGCCGGCTCGTCGTGCTTCTTCGTGCCGCGCTGGCGGCCCGACGGCAGCAAGAACCCGGTCGAGATCCAGCGCCTGAAGGACAAGGTCGGCAACCGCTCCAACTCGAGCAGCGAGGTGGAATTCCGCGATGCGTGGGGCATCATGGTGGGCGAGGAAGGCCGCGGCATTCCGACCATCCTGGAGATGGCCACCTACAGCCGCCTGAACTGCGCGCTGTCCAGCGCCGGCTTCATGCGCCAGGCCTTCGTGCAGGCGCTGCACTACGCGCGCCATCGCAGCGCCTTCGGCAGGCCGCTGGCGCGCCAGCCGCTGATGGTCCGCCTGCTGGCCGACATGGCGCTGGAGGCCGAGGCGGCGATGCTGCTGGCGATGGACCTGGCCACCGCGTTCGAAGCCACCGACGACCCCGCCCGGCTGGCCTGGCGCCGCATCCTCACGCCGGCCTCGAAGTTCTGGATCTGCAAGCGCGCGGTGGAGCTGACCGGCGAGGCGATGGAGGTGTTCGGCGGCAACGGCTACGTCGAGGACGGCCCGATGGGACGCCTGTTCCGCGATGCGCCGGTCAACTCGATCTGGGAAGGCTCGGGCAACGTGATGTGCCTGGACGTGCTGCGCGCCATCGGCCGCAACCCGGACGACTACCTGCGCGTGCTGGAGCAGATGAGCGCGATGGGCGCCGGCGAGCCGCGCATCGAGGCCAGCGTGGCCGCGCTGCGCGAGGCGCTGCGCCTGCCAGCGGAAGAACAGCAGGCCGAGGCGCGCCGCACCACCACCCGGCTGGTGCTGACCGCCCAGGCCTGCCTGATGCTCCGGCACGCCGGCGCGGCCAGCGCGCAGGCCTTCCTGGCCAGCCGCTTCGACCCCGAATGGGGCGCGGTGATGGGCATCAGCGCGGGCGCGGCAGACGCCGCGCGCATCGTCGCGGCGGCGTGGCCGGACTGACGGCGGCGGCCAGGGCGGGCGCGGCGCGCACGGCGGGCTGACGCGGCCTCAGGCCGAGGCCACCGCGCACAGCTCCAGCAGCTGCTCGTCGCGGAAGCCCCATTGCGCCGGGTCCTCGAAGCTGACGATGGTGTCCTCGGTGTCGCGCAGGTCCATCTCTTCGGGGCCGATGTGCGCGGCCTCGCTCACCGAGTAGAACAGCTTGACGCGCGGATGCAGCGGGTCGTTGTCGTTCTGCGCGCAGACCACGCCCAGCCGGCCCGAGCGCATGCGCAGCACCGTGCCCAGCGGGTAGATGCCGATCGAGCGCGTGAAGGCCTGGAACACGGTGCGGTCGAACAGGGTGTCCACCCGCACCGCCATGTATTCGAGCGCCCGCGCCGGCGTCCACGCCTGGTGGCCGGGCCGGTTGGAGGTCAGCGCGTCGTAGGTGTCGCATACCCCGGCGATCTTCGCGTGCACGCTGATCTCGCTGGCGCGCAGGCCGAACGGATAACCGCGCCCGTCGATGCGCTCGTGATGGTGGATGCAGACGTCCAGCGGGATGTTGCGGTAGAGCCTGGCCTCGTTGAGGATGCGGTAGCCCATCGAGGGGTGGCGCTGCACGACCTCCATCTCCGCCGTGGTCAGCGGGCCGTCCCGGTGCAGGACGTGGGTGGGAATGGCGACCTTGCCGATGTCGTGCACCAGCCCCGCCAGGCCGAGCTGCTGCACCTCGCCGGCGTCCAGCCCGAGCGTGCGCCCGAGCGCGATCATCAGCGCGCAGACGGCGAACGAATGCAGGTAGGTGTAGTCGTCGCGCACCTTGAGCCGCGCCAGCGCGATCAGCGCCTGCGAATGGCGGGTCAGCGAATTGGAGACCGAGTCCACCAGCAGCAGCGCGCCCTCCACTTCCAGCGCGCGGCCCATGCGCGCGTCGGTAAACATCGAGCCCACCACCGCCTTGCCGTTGCGCATCACGTCGCGCGCCAGCACCAGCTCCACCTCCAGCGGCACGCCCGACTGCGGCACCGCGCCCGGCGGCTCGTCGGCCACCGGGTTGACGGTCAGCGAGCCGGTCGCCGCCGACGGCGGCGGCACGCTCTTGCCCTTGAGCAGGTCGATCCACACTTCCTCGACCTTGGAGGCGATCATCTGGTCGATCTGCTCCTGGCTCGTCACCGGGAAGCGCGAACGCCAGAAAGGATGCTCCAGCCACGGCCCGCCCACCCTGGCGACGAACATGCCGACTTGAAGCTGTTGAGTCTTGATGCGTTTCAGCATGCCGGCTCTCCGGGTGAAGGGTAAATGGGGGCGTGGCCGCTTAACGGCGGCGCGCCGGAAAACTTTAGGGGCGGCAAGACCCAAAGCCGCCCCCTTGTCAACCGCGCACCCCGAATATCCGCCCCTGCGCCTCAGGCATTCGGCCCTGGCGGGGGCCGCAAAGCTACAATACGCGGCCACCTGTTCGCCCGTCACACCATGTCCAGAACGTACACGCTTGTCGGTATCGCGCGCGCCAAGGCCGAGCGCCGCGAGGTCCTCGGCGCCAGGCTCGACGCGCTGCGCACGCGCGGCGCCAAGGAGCCGGGCTGCCTGCGCTACCACGTGGGCGAGGACGCCGAGGATGCCGAGGTGTTCGTGCTCTACATGGAGTGGAATTCCCGCCATGCGCTGGAATCGCACCTGAACAGCGAATACGTGCGCGACTTCCACGCCAGCCGGCAGGATTTCCTCGAGGGCGACCTCCAGCTGCGCTGGCTGAACGCGGCCTAGGCGCGCGGCCGGGCGCGGGCCGCGACTGTGTCGGCGGCGATTATGTCGGCCGCGGCTATATCGGCCGCGAGATTGCGCCGGCCTCGGTCATTTCCCGCCCTCCTTCAGGCGCCGCCACAAGGTCGTGGCGCTGATCCCCAGCAGATGGCAGGCTTCGGCGCGGTTGCCGCCGCATTGCGCCAGCACGTGGCGGATATGCCCGGCCTGGCTGGCGCGCGCCACGCCGGCGAGCGACTGGCTGCCCGGCGCCGGCGGCGCCCCGTCCGGCGCGGGCGCCTCGGCCACGCCGAACAGCTCCGGCGCGGCCGCCTGCAGCTCTTCCAGCAGGTCGCGCGGCGCCAGCGTGCGGCCCACCACCAGCACCGCGATGCGCTCGGTCACGTTCTCCAGCTCGCGGATATTGCCCGGCCACGCATAACCCGACAGCCGCTCGCGCACCGCCTGCGGCAGCGGCTGCGGCCGGGCCGGGCCCAGGCGCTCCTGGGCGCGCCGGTACAGCAGTTCGGCCAGCTCGGGCAGGTCGCCGGCGCGCTCGCGCAGCGGCGGCATCTCGATGCGCAGGATGTTGAGGCGGTAATACAGGTCCTGGCGGAAGCTGCCCTGCCGCACCAGCTCGCCCAGGTCGCGGTGCGTGGCGGCGATCACGCGCACGTTGACCGGCACCGCGTCGAGCCCGCCGATCGGCAGCACCTGCTTTTCCTGCAGCACGCGCAGCAGGCGGGTCTGCAGCGCCGGCGGCATGTCGCCCACCTCGTCGAGGAACAGCGTGCCGTTGTGGGCCGACTCGAACAGGCCGGCCTTGCCACCGCGGCGCGCGCCGGTGAAGGCGCCTTCCTCGTAGCCGAACAGCTCGCTTTCCAGCAGGCTTTCCGGGAACGCCGCGCAATTGACGGCAACGAACGGGAACACCCGGCGCGGGCTGGCGTCGTGCATGCCCTGCGCCAGCACTTCCTTGCCGGTGCCGCTCTCGCCGCCCACCAGCACGGTGGAATCCACCGCGGCGTAGCGCCGCGCCAGCTCGCGCAGGTTGTGCATGACGGGCGAGGCGCCGGCGAGGTCGTCCAGGCTGTAGCGCACCCCGGCCGGCCGCGCGCGGCTGCGCGAGCGCAGGTTGCGGTCCACGCGGTGGATGGCGTTGGCGTCCTGCAGCGTCAGCACCGCGCCGGTGGTGCCGGCGTCGGTGACGATGGGGATGCGGTTGACCACCACCATCTTGTCGCCGAGCTTGTGGATGGCCTCGAGCTCCTTGCTGCCGCTCTGCATCACGTGGTCCAGCGCCAGCGCGGGCGCCAGCGCCTGCAGCTTGCGCCCCAGCGCGGCCGGCGGCGCGATGCCGAGAAAGCGCTCCATCGCCGGGTTGTAGGTCTGGATGCGCCCTTCCGCGTCCACCGCCGCCACGCCCTCGTTGAGATGCGCGAGGATGGTGTTGACGTAGTCGCGCCGGCCGGACTCGATGCGCCGCAGCCGGGCCGCCTCGATCACGTCCTCCAGCGCGCCGCGCACCGACACGCCCGAGTACAGGAACACGCCGATCAGGCCGATGCGGTCGGCCAGGTCCGTCACCAGCCCCGGCCCCACCACCACCTGCACGCCCTCCTGCTTGAGCGCCTTCACGCGCGCCGCGGCGTCGTCCTCGGTCAGGTAGGTGTAGGCCGGGATCGACAGCGAGAAGGTGCGCACGAACTCGTCCACCTCGGGATAGGTCGCGGCGTGCGTGACCAGCGCCACGCGCGGCGAGATGCGGCGCGCGGTCGACAGCGCGCTCATCACGTCGAAGCCCGTCACCTTGACCAGCACCACCGGCACGTCCACGTGCTGGCGCAGGTAGGCGCCGTTGGAGCCGCCCGCCACCACGGCGTCGAGCCGGCCCTCGCGCGCCTCGCGCGCGATCGCGCTGGCGGCCGCGGCGAAACCCTTGCCGACGATGCGGAAGTCCGCCTGCGCGGCGTAGCCGGGAATCAGGTCGGCGAACGCGCGCGACAGGCGGCTGATGCCGACCGCCCAGATGCGCGGGCGCGCGGTGCCGGCGGCGGGCGGGTTGACGGGCGCGGCGAGGACGGTACTCATGGACGGCGGAAACACTGGTGAAGGAAAACGGCGCGGGAAAGCAGCAAGAACGCCGCGGGCGGACTAATCTTGGGATTGTGCGCGCGGCCGGCGTGCATTTCAATATTGAAATGCAATGATTTCACTATTGAAATGCAACGGAGATAGCGCCCGCATCACAATCGCCGCGCAGGATGCCCGCCATGCGCCGCCAGGTCAGGCGCATCAAGGGCTGGCCGCCGCGCGCCGGAGCCGGGGCCGGCGCGGCGCGCGGCGGCGATCCGCCTGGCACACCCCTTGCGCTGGGTATCCGTCCACTTCACAAGCGAAGATCATGACCTTTTCGACTTCCGACCTCGCCCGCTCCGCCGGCGCCCGCTTCCGCCAGGCCCTGGCCGACGAACACCCGCTGCAGGTGGTCGGCACCATCAACGCCAACCACGCCCTGCTGGCCAAGCGCGCCGGCTACCGCGCGATCTACCTGTCGGGCGGCGGCGTGGCCGCCGGCTCGCTGGGCCTGCCCGACCTGGGCATCTCCAACCTCGACGACGTCCTGACCGACATCCGCCGCATCACCGACGTGTGCGACGTGCCGCTGCTGGTCGACGTCGACACCGGCTTCGGCGCCTCGGCCTTCAACGTGGCGCGCACCACCCGCTCGCTGATCAAGTTCGGCGCCGGCGCCATGCACATCGAGGACCAGGTCGGCGCCAAGCGCTGCGGCCACCGCCCGGGCAAGGAAATCGTCTCGCAGGGCGAGATGGTCGACCGCATCAAGGCCGCCGTGGACGCGCGCACCGACGAGCACTTCGTCATCATGGCGCGCACCGACGCGCTCGCCGTGGAAGGCCTGGACAAGGCCATCGAGCGCGCCGTGGCCTGCGTGGAAGCCGGCGCCGACGCGATCTTCCCGGAAGCCATGACCGATCTCGGCATGTACCGCAAGTTCGTCGACGCAGTGAAAGTGCCGGTGCTGGCCAACATCACCGAATTCGGCGCCACCCCGCTGTTCACCACCGAAGAGCTCGGCGGCACCGGCGTGGCGATGGTGCTGTACCCGCTGTCGGCCTTCCGCGCCATGAACAAGGCCGCCGAGAACGTCTATGCGGCGATCCGCCGCGACGGCACGCAGAAAAACGTGGTCGACACCATGCAGACGCGCGCCGAACTCTATGAGAGCATCGGCTACCACGCCTTCGAGCAGAAGCTCGACGCGCTGTTCGCGCAAGGCAAGTCCAAGTAAGCCGCGCGGGCCGCCCCCGCGGCGCGCGCACCGCGTGCGCGCCGCCACGGCCAGCGCCGGCAACGTCAGCAACGTCAGCAACGTCAATACGCAGTCAGTCAGCACACGGCATTCCCCAAGGAGACCTCCAACATGTCCGAAGCGCAACCGCTCGCCACCCCGAAACCGAAGAAATCCGTCGCCCTGTCGGGCGTGGCCGCCGGCAACACCGCGCTGTGCACGGTCGGCCGCACCGGCAACGACCTGCATTACCGCGGCTACGACATCCTCGACATCGCCGAGACCTGCGAATTCGAGGAAATCGCCCACCTGCTGGTGCACGGCAAGCTGCCCACCCGCGCCGAACTGGCCGCCTACAAGGCCAAGCTCAAGGCCTTGCGCGGCCTGCCCGCCAACGTCAAGGCCGCCCTCGAATGGGTGCCCGCCAGCGCCCACCCGATGGACGTGATGCGCACCGGCGTGTCCGTGCTCGGCACCGTGCTGCCCGAGAAGGACGACCACAACACCCCGGGCGCGCGCGACATCGCCGACCGCCTCATGGCCAGCCTCGGCTCCATGCTGCTGTACTGGTACCACTACAGCCAGAACGGCCGCCGCATCGAGGTCGAGACCGACGACGACTCCATCGGCGCCCACTTCCTGCACCTGCTGCACGGCCAGAAGCCCTCGGCGCTGTGGGAGCGCGCCATGCAGACCTCGCTCAACCTGTACGCCGAGCACGAGTTCAACGCCTCGACCTTCACCGCGCGCGTGATCGCCGGCACCGGCTCGGACATGTACTCGTCGATCGCCGGCGCCATCGGCGCGCTGCGCGGCCCCAAGCACGGCGGCGCCAACGAGGTGGCCTTCGAGATCCAGAAGCGCTACGACAACCCGGCCGAGGCCGAGGCCGACATCAAGCGCCGCGTGGAGAACAAGGAAGTGGTGATCGGCTTCGGCCACCCGGTGTACACCACGGGCGACCCGCGCAACCAGGTCATCAAGGACGTGGCCAAGCGCCTGTCGAAGGACGCCGGCTCGCTGAAGATGTTCGACATCGCCGAGCGGCTGGAGACGGTCATGTGGGACGCCAAGAAGATGTTCCCGAACCTGGACTGGTTCAGCGCGGTGAGCTATCACATGATGGGCGTGCCCACGGCCATGTTCACGCCGCTGTTCGTGATCGCGCGTACCTCGGGCTGGGCCGCGCACATCATCGAGCAGCGCATCGACAACAAGATCATCCGCCCCAGCGCCAACTACACCGGGCCGGAGAACCTGAAGTTCGTGCCGATCAAGGACCGCAAGTAATACCGGCCCGCCGGCCTGCTCCCGGGACCGCGCGCAGCGCGGCCCGCGGGAGCGGGGGCCGGCGGCCGCAAAGCACGGCCGCCGCCCCCGGATCATGACTTTCTCTATTCCCTACGAAATGAACACTGCAAACCGCAAGCCGCTGCCGGGCACCAAGCTGGATTTCTTCGACGCGCGCGCCGCCGTCGAGGCGATCCAGCCGGGCGCCTATGACAAATTGCCGTACACGTCGCGCGTGCTGGCCGAGAACCTGGTGCGCCGCTGCGACCCGGCCACGCTGGACGCCTCGCTGACGCAGCTCATCGAGCGCCGGCGCGACCTCGATTTCCCGTGGTTCCCGGCGCGCGTGGTTTGCCATGACATCCTCGGCCAGACCGCGCTGGTGGACCTGGCCGGCCTGCGCGACGCGATCACCGCCCAGGGCGGCGACCCGGCCAAGGTCAACCCGGTGGTGCCGGTGCAGCTGATCGTGGACCACTCGCTGGCCGTGGAATGCGGCGGCTTCGACCCCGATGCGTTCGCCAAGAACCGCGCCATCGAGGACCGCCGCAACGAAGACCGCTTCGACTTCATCAACTGGACCAAGAAGGCGTTCAAGAACGTCGAGGTGATCCCGCCGGGCAACGGCATCATGCACCAGATCAACCTGGAGCGGATGTCGCCGGTGATCCACGCCGTGAACGGCGTGGCCTACCCCGACACGCTGGTCGGCACCGACAGCCACACGCCGCACGTCGACGCGCTCGGCGTGATCGCCGTCGGCGTGGGCGGGCTGGAAGCCGAGAACGTGATGCTGGGGCGCGCCTCGTGGATGCGCCTGCCCGACATCGTCGGCGTGGAGCTTTCCGGCAAGCGCCAGCCCGGCATCACCGCCACCGACATCGTGCTGGCGCTGACCGAGTTCCTGCGCAAGGAAAAGGTGGTCGGCGCCTACCTGGAGTTCCGCGGCGAAGGCGCCGCGAGCCTGACGCTCGGCGACCGCGCCACCATCTCCAACATGGCGCCGGAATACGGCGCCACCGCGGCGATGTTCTTCATCGACGGCCAGACCATCGACTACCTGAAGCTGACCGGCCGCGACGACGCGCAGGTCAGGCTGGTGGAAACCTACGCCAAGGCCGCGGGCCTGTGGGCCGACACGCTGCAGCACGCCGAATACGAGCGCGTGCTGCGCTTCGACCTGTCCACCGTGGTGCGCAACATGGCCGGCCCGTCCAACCCGCACAAGCGGCTGCCGACCTCCGACCTGGCCGCGCGCGGCATCGCCGGCAAGTGGGAAGACACGCCGGGCCAGATGCCCGACGGCGCCGTCATCATCGCCGCCATCACCAGCTGCACCAACACCAGCAACCCGCGCAACGTGATCGCCGCCGCGCTGCTGGCGCGCAACGCCAACGCGCGCGGGCTGACCCGCAAGCCGTGGGTGAAGAGCTCGCTCGCGCCCGGCTCCAAGGCCGTGCAGCTGTACCTGGAAGAAGCCGGCCTGCTGCCGGACCTGGAGCGGCTCGGCTTCGGCATCGTGGCGTTCGCCTGCACCACCTGCAACGGCATGTCCGGCGCGCTCGACCCGGTGATCCAGAAGGAGATCATCGAGCGCGACCTGTACGCCACCGCCGTGCTCTCGGGCAACCGCAACTTCGACGGCCGCATCCACCCGTACGCCAAGCAGGCCTTTCTGGCCTCGCCGCCGCTAGTGGTGGCCTACGCCATCGCCGGCACCATCCGCTTCGACATCGAGCAGGACGTGCTGGGCACCGACGCCGACGGCAAGCCGGTGCGGCTCAAGGACATCTGGCCGAGCGACGAGGAAATCGACGCCATCGTGGCCAGGAGCGTCAAGCCCGAGCAGTTCCGCAAGGTCTACGAGCCGATGTTCAACTTCGCCGTGGACAGCGGCGAGCAGATCAGCCCGCTGTACGACTGGCGCCCGCAGAGCACCTACATCCGCCGCCCGCCGTACTGGGAAGGCGCGCTGGCCGGCGAGCGCACGCTCCAGGGCCTGCGTCCGCTGGCGGTGCTCGGCGACAACATCACCACCGACCACCTGTCGCCGTCGAACGCCATCATGCTCGACAGCGCGGCCGGCGAATACCTGGCCAGGATGGGCCTGCCCGAGGAAGACTTCAACTCCTACGCCACGCACCGCGGCGACCACCTCACCGCGCAGCGCGCCACCTTCGCCAACCCCACGCTGGTCAACGAGATGGCCGTGGTGGACGGCAAGGTCAAGAAGGGTTCGCTGGCGCGCATCGAGCCCGAGGGCAAGGTGGTGCGCATGTGGGAAGCGATCGAGACCTACATGGACCGCAAGCAGCCGCTGATCATCGTGGCCGGCGCGGACTACGGCCAGGGCTCCTCGCGCGACTGGGCGGCCAAGGGCGTGCGGCTGGCGGGCGTGGAAGTCATCGTGGCCGAAGGCTTCGAGCGCATCCACCGCACCAACCTGATCGGCATGGGCGTGCTGCCGCTGGAGTTCAAGCCCGGCACCAACCGCCTGACGCTCGGCATCGACGGCACCGAGACCTTCGACGTGATCGGCGCGCGCAAGCCGCGCGCGGAGCTTACGCTGGTCATCCGCCGCAAGAGCGGCGAGCGCGTGGAAGTGCCCGTGACCTGCCGCCTCGACACCGCGGAAGAAGTCTCCATCTACGACGCCGGCGGCGTGCTGCAGCGCTTCGCGCAGGACTTCCTCGAATCGTCTAAGGCCGCGGCCTGAGGCAATATAGCGCGCGCCGGGCGGCATGCCGCCCGGCCTCACCAGGACGAAATCCCATGGCCCACGTACCCCAGATCAAGATTCCCGCCACCTACCTGCGTGGCGGCACCAGCAAAGGCGTGTTCTTCCGCCTGCAGGACCTGCCCGCGGCCGCGCAGGTCCCCGGCGCGGCGCGCGACAAGCTGCTGATGCGCGTGATCGGCAGCCCCGACCCCTACGGCAAGCAGATCGACGGCATGGGCGCGGCAACGTCCAGCACCAGCAAGACCGTCATCATCTCGAAAAGCAGCCGGCCCGGCCACGACGTCGACTACCTGTTCGGCCAGGTCTCCATCGACCAGCCGTTCATCGACTGGAGCGGCAACTGCGGCAACCTGTCCGCCGCCGTCGGCCCGTTCGCCATCGGCGCCGGGCTGGTCGACCCGAGCCGCATCCCGCAAAACGGCGTGGCCACCGTGCGCATCTGGCAGGCCAACATCGGCAAGACCATCATCGGCCACGTGCCCATCACCGATGGCGCCGTGCAGGAAACCGGCGACTTCGAGCTCGACGGCGTGACCTTTCCCGCCGCCGAAGTCCAGCTCGAGTTCATGGACCCGGCCGCCGAGGAAGAAGGCGCCGGCGGCGCCATGTTCCCGACCGGCCACCTCGTCGACGACCTCGAGGTGCCGGGCGTGGGCACCTTCAAGGCCACCATGATCAACGCCGGCATCCCGACCATCTTCCTCAACGCGGAAGAGATCGGCTACACCGGCACCGAGCTGCAGGACGACATCAACGGCGACCCCGCCGCGCTGGCCAGGTTCGAGACCATCCGCGCCTACGGCGCGCTGCGCATGGGCCTGATCAAGAACGTCGACGAAGCGGCCAAGCGCCAGCACACGCCGAAGGTGGCCTTCGTGGCGAAGCCGGCCGGCTACGTTGCCTCCAGCGGCAAGCAGGTCGGCGCCGGCGACGTCGACCTGCTGGTGCGCGCGCTGTCGATGGGCAAGCTGCACCACGCCATGATGGGCACCGCCGCCGTGGCCATCGGCACCGCCGCGGCGATCCCCGGCACGCTGGTCAACCTCGCCGCCGGCGGCGGCGAACGCAACGCGGTGCGCTTCGGCCACCCCTCGGGCACGCTGCGCGTGGGCGCCGAAGCCAATCTCGTCGACGGCGAATGGGCCGTGACCAAGGCCATCATGAGCCGCAGCGCGCGCGTGCTGATGGAAGGCTGGGTGCGCGTGCCGGGCGACACGTTCTGAGGAACCGGCGGCACGGCGCAGCGGGACTCGGTTCCGGTTGCGGCGGCATGGAGGTCCTGCTTGCCGCCGGTGGTCTCGATGAGGGAACGGCTTTCGCCATTTGCCGGCGCTTGCCCTCTCCCCCGGCCCCTCTCCCACTTCGCGGGAGAGGGGAGCAAACCATCAATGACAAAAGGCTGCCGGCAACGAGTCAACTTGCCGATTGCGGTCTCCCCTCTCCCGCTTGCGGGAGAAGGCAGGATTCGCCACGAAGCGAGAGCCTTTGCCATTCGCTGGCACCGGCCGCCTTCCCGGCGCGCGGCCCCTCGAAGGCCGCAGCCGCAGCAAGGCATCGAGGTCATCGATGCGCGCGCGGCCAAGGCGGGTAGCCGTCATGGCAGGAACGAGGCGATGACTCAATGCCATCTGGCCGGCCCTCCCCGCCAGACTCCCCCCCGGGAAAACCCCAAAGCAGTAAATGTCGACACATTCAGGACCCCTCTCGTATAGTTCTCGTCCGCCGCGGCCCCGCCTGTAAGACAGGCGCCGCCGCGCGGATTGCGTAGACCGATAGACGACGCAGCCACCCAAAAGGGGCTGCCCAGTCGTGCCTATATGAGGAACATCATGAAGCGTTTCGCCCGTCTCACCACGCTCAGCACCCTGCTGCTCGCCGCCAGCCTGACCACTGGCGCCGCCCACGCCCAGCTCGCCCCGTCCGCCGCCACGCCGGCCCAGGCCAGCGCGCCGGCGGAGGCCCGCAAGGCCAACATCGTCATCATCGGCACCGGCGGCACCATTGCCGGCGCCGGCGCGGCGGCCACCAACACCGCGGCTTACCAGTCGGCCGTGGTGCCGGTGGACAAGATCATCGCCTCGGTGCCGGAGATCTCGAAGATCGCCAACGTCAAGGGCGAGCAGGTGTTCCAGATCGGCTCCGAGAGCTTCAACAACGAGCGCCTGCTCAAGCTCGGCAAGCGGGTCTCCGAACTGCTCAAGCAGCCGGACGTGGACGGCATCGTGATCACGCACGGCACCGACACCATCGAGGAAACCAGCTATTTCCTCAACCTCACGCTCAAGAGCGACAAGCCCGTGGTGGTGGTTGGCTCGATGCGCCCGGGCACCGCGCTCGGCGCCGACGGCGCGCTCAACCTGTACGACGCGGTGCTGGTGGCGTCCAGCCCCGAATCGCGCGGCAAGGGCACGCTGGCCGTGCTCAACGACGAGATCCACACCGGCCGCGACGTCACCAAGACCAACACCTTCAAGACCGAAACCTTCCGCTCGCCGTTCGGCCCGCTGGGCTACGTGGTGGAAGGCCGCACGCTGTACTTCCGCCTGCCGGCGCGCCCGCATACCACGCAGACCGAGTGGGACATCGACAAGCTCGACAAGCTGCCCGAAGTGGCGGTGGTCTACGCCTACGGCAACGTGAACCCGGGCGCGGTCGACGCCGCCGTGAAGAACGGCGCCAAGGCCATCGTCTACGCCGCCACCGGCAACGGCAGCGTGGGCGACTACATGGTCGAGCCGCTCAAGGCCGCGCGCGCCAAGGGCGTGCAGATCGTGCGCGCGTCGCGCACCGGCAGCGGCGTGGTGATCCGCAACGCCGAGCAGCCCGACGACAAGTACGACTGGCTGGTGACGGACGACCAGCTGCCGCAGAAGGCCCGCATCCTGATGGCGCTGGCGCTGACCAAGACCAGCGACAGCAAGGAACTGCAGAAGATCCTGTGGAAATACTGACGGCCGCGGCGTAGCCGCGGGCATTCCGGGCGGCGGCGGAGCACGCCCCGCCCTCGCGGCTGGCTGGCCGCACGCGACCTCGCCAGCCGTTTTTTCACTTCATGCCAGCCCTCCCCTTGCAAGCCAGGTAGTCCTCGAAGCCGATGCGGCCGCCATGCCGCCAGGCCTCGGCGGAACATGGATTGGTGGCGGCAAAGATCGGCCGTTAATTGCGTTACAAGGCATTCCCGCTCATGCGGCCGGATTGAAGGCGGCGCGGCCGGCCGGCGCGCCGTGCTAGAACAGCACGCTGCTCATCAGCGCCCTGGCCACGAGCTCGGCCTCGTCGGCGCTTTCCGCGTAGACCGACACCTCGCTCACCACCTGCCGGCGCCCGCGCCGGAGCACGCTGGCCACCGCGCGCAGGCTGGCCGCCCTGGCCGCTTCGAGATACTGGATGTTGAGCGAACCGGTGGCGCCGCCGCGCATGCTGCCGGCCTCGCAGCCCGAGGCCGCCGCGGCCGCGCCGGCCACGTCGATCAGCGTGGCGATCACGCCGCCGTGGACGATCTCGCCGACCGTGACGTTGGCGGGGCTGAACGGCAGCAGCAGCTCGACGTGGTCCACCGCCAGCACGTCCAGCGCGATGCCCAGCGCGCGGGCCACGGGCGAGCCCATCAGGACCTGCTCGACGGTCTGGCGGATACGCGGGTCGACGGGTGCGGCGGCATGGGAGCCGGCAGCGGCAGCGGCGCCCGCGCCGGACAAGGCGGCAACGAGAATCGGCATCGTGTTCTCCTGGATCGGGATCGTGGCAACAGGAGCAGCGTAGACCCGCGCGCCGCCGGCGCTCAATTACCTGACGGGTAATCGGCGGACTTCCGCGCGGCAAACTTCCGCGCGGCGATGTTGCGCCGCAGGCACCGGGCGGGCCGGGGCCGGGCCGGTCGCCGTTTATAATGTGCGCCCGTCCGCCCCGCCTCGCCGCCGCATGCCGTCAGACCTGTCAGACCCGCCAGACACCAACCCGCTTTCCGCGCGCTCCCCCGCCGCCACGCCGCAGCGCGACGAGGGCCAGCGCGACGAAGGCCTGTTCGACCGGCCCGACAGCCCCTGCATCGGCATCTGCTCGACCTTGTTCGACGAAATCTGCCAGGGCTGCGGCCGCACCGCGATGGAGGTCAGCAACTGGGTCTTCATGGACGACGCGGAAAAGCAGGCGGTGTGGGAGCGCATCACGCGCGAGGGCACGGCGCGGCGCTTCCGCCCGGAGTAGCCCCGGAGCCGGCCGCACCGACCACACTGGCCATACAGGCCGCGCCGCTCAGCCGCCGGCCAGCCGGCGCTCCATGTCCTCCACCTCGCGGCGCGCCGGCTGCTTGTCGATGCCGCTGGGCACGGCCCCGGGCCCGAACGGGCGCACGGCGCCGAGCAGCACGCTGTCGATGGCCGTGGCAAACCCGCTGCTCACAGCCCGGCCGCCTCCAGCCAGCGCGCGAACATGCGGCGGCCGGCCGCGGCCACCGCCGTGCCGATCTGCGCCGTGCGCGCGCGGATCTCGCGCGGGTCGATGCCGGCCTTGCCAAGCTCGACCGTATGCCCGACCAGCCAGCCTTCCAGCTCGGCCGGACGCACCTCGGGATGGAACTGCAGCGCCAGCACGTGGCGGTCGATGGCGTAGGCCTGGTGCGGCACGGCCGCCGTGGAAGCCAGCAGTTGCGCGCCGGCGGGCAGGTCGAAGGTGTCGCCGTGCCAGTGCAGCACGTTCCAGTCGGCGCTTTCCAGCTCGGCCAGCGCGGAGGCGCGGCCTGCCTCGGTAGGCCGGATCGGCGCCCAGCCGATCTCGCGCGTGCCGGGATAGACGCGCGCGCCGCTGGCGCGGGCGATCAGCTGCGCGCCCAGGCAGACGCCGATCACCGGCCGGCGCGCCGCGAGCCGCGCGCGGATGACGTCGATCTCGGCGTCGAGCCACGGATAGGTCTCGTTCTCGTACACGCCGATCGGGCCGCCGAGCACGACCAGCAGGTCGGCGGGATGCGCGCCGACCACGCTCAGGTCGTCGATGCCGGCGCGCAGCACGTACAGCGCGTGGCCGCGCTCGCGCAGGACGTCGCCCAGCACGCCGGCGTCCTCGAACGCAACGTGCTGGATCACATGGGTGGTGAACCTGGCTTGGGTCATGGCGGGCCTGTCCGGTCGATGCAAAGCTTCGATCTTACTGGCATCCGGGCATGCCGGGCAAACGGTCACGCCATGACATATCGCGCGCGCCGCACCGCACCGTCAGCGCGCCGTCAGCGCGCGCCGGCGGGCTTGAGCACCAGCGTGTCGAATGCCTCGTTGCCCTGCCCGCGGCGCGCCGGCGCCAGGGTGATGTACTGCACCGCGACCCATTTGTCGGTCCAGTCGCGGTAGTGCGTGGACATCACGTTGCCCGACTGCCCGGTCGAATCCATGAAGCGCGAGCCGGCCAGGTCGGAGAGGTCGTAGATGGCGCGCAGGCTGGCCGCGTGCACGCTTTCGAACGGCGCCGCCTCGTCGCGCAGGTTGTGGCGCCCCGCGTTGACGGTGTAGGTGTCGCCGCCGCTGGGCACCTTGACGTTGAACAGGCTGGCCAGGTAGGGCTGCCTGCCGAACGGCTTGTGCTCCATGCGCGCGGCGTGGGCGCTGCCCCAGCGCCAGCGCTCCGGCTTGTCGCCGTAGCGCTGGCCGAGGTCGGCAATGGCGCGGTGCCAGGCCGTGGCGATGGCGTCGTCGCAGTCTTCCCGCGCCGGCGTGGTGCTGTCGTCGCACCAGAACGCGCCGAGGCCGCGCGGATTGCGCAGCACGTTGAGCATGGGCTGCTGCACGTTGCGCTGCTCCCACATGCGGCCAAACAGCGGCTCGCCCACCTTGTCCTCGAACAGCGCGCGCGACAGTTCGCGCAGCCACGCCGTCGCCACCAGCGGCTCGGCCAGCCGGGGCTGCATGTCGCCATCCCACTTGCGCAGCGCGGCGATCAGCGCGCGCTCGTGCTCGGGCAGCGCCGGATCGCTGGCGACCGGGGCCGCCAGCAGCAGCGGCAGCGCGTCGCGCACGGCCAGCGAGAGCGTGTCCTTCTGGATCGCGCCGAAGCTGTCCGGGGTGTGCCGCGCGGTGGCGTCGAGCAAGGTGCGGATGCGCTGGTAGCGGTACGGCACGGTCCATTCGCTGGTCAGGAAATACGGGTAGTCGTCGCCGACGATCTTCTGGTTGGCGGTGGCGATGACGCCCTCCGGCGGGTTGAAGCTGCGCGGCAACTGCTCGAACGGGATGAAGCCGTTCCAGTCGTAGCGCGCATCCCAGCCCGGCGCCGGCGCCAGCCCCTTGAGGTCGTTGTCGGCGCGCCGCAGCGGCACGCGGCCGGGGGCGATGAAGCCGATGTTGCCGTCCACGTCCGCATAGACGATGCTCTGCTGGGGCGAGTGGAAATCGCGCATGGCCGCCAGGAACGTGGCCCAGTCGGTGGCGCGGTTGAGCAAGAGCCCGGCCTGGAAGGTGCGGTCGTCGGCGCGCAGCGCGGTCCACTGGAAGGCCACCACGTACCGCGCGCCGAGCGGCGCGGCGGCCGTGGCGACGGGCTCGGCGGCGTCGGAGATCACCGGGCCGTGGCGGGTCTCGCGCACGGTCAGGGTCACGTCGGGCGCGCCCTTCACGTGGATGGTCTCGCTGCGGGTCCTGAACTCGGCCCAGCCGTCCGGGGTCTGGTAGCGTTGCGCGCTGCCCGGCTGCAGGCGCTCGATGTACAGGTCCTGCACGTCGGGCGCGGTATTGGTGAAACCCCACGCGATGCGCTGGTTGTGCCCCAGCACCACCAGCGGCATGCCCGGCAGCGAGGCGCCGGCCACGTCCAGCCCGGGCGCCTGCATGTGGACGAAGTACCAGAGCGCCGGCGCCTGCAGGCCCAGGTGCGGATCGTTGGCCAGCAGCGGCTTGCCCGAGCGCGTGCGGGCGCCGGACACCACCCAGTTGTTCGATCCCATGCCCTCCACGTAGCCGGGCGGCGCCTGCCGCTCGACGCGCGCCATCGCCGTGGCCAGCGGGGCGAGATGCCGGTAGAGGCTGCCGTAGTCCATCGTGCGCGGCGAGCGCTCGCCGGGATACGGCGCCAGCAGCTCGTTGATGCGCGCCACCGGCAGCACCTGCGCCAGCCGCATGCGCAGCGTCTCCTGCGTCCAGTTGGCGCTCAGGTCCCAGGCCATCATGGTCTGCCAGGCCAGCGTATCGGCCGGCTCCCAGTGCTCCGGCCTGGTGCGCAGGAGCAGGAACTCGGGCGGCAGCGGGCCCTTGCGCGTGTCGATGTAGGCGTTGACGCCGTCCGCGTAGGCCTGCAGCGCGGCGCGCGTCTCGGGCGTGGCCTGCGCCAGGATGGCCTCGGCGTTGCGCCGCACGCCGAGCGTGCGCAGGAAGCGGTCGGTATCGAGCGCCGGCGGCCCGAGGATCTCGGCCAGCCGGCCCGAGGCGATGCGCTTGTTCATCTGCAACTGCCACAGGCGGTCCTGCCCGTGCACGAAACCAAGCGCGAAATAGGCGTCGAGCGGATTGGCCGCCTTGATGTGCGGCACGTCGTGGCGGTCGCGGACGATGGAGACGCGCTCGCGCAGCCCCGGCAGGCTCAGCGTGCCCGCCGTCTGCGGCTGCGACGCCTGCCGGTACCACGCATACCCGCCCAGCGCGCCCGCCAGCAGCAGCGCCACCAGCGTCAGTACCAGCCAGGCCAGCCGTTTGAACCAGCGCATCGATCGCTCTCCCCCGCGTGGCGGCATGCGCCCGCGGTGTTGTCTGTTTTTTGTCCCGTACTGCTGTCTCGGCACTGCTGTCTCGGTACTGCGTGCTCCCGGCCCGCCCGCGCCGCGCCGGACCGGTTCCGCGCGGCGCGGGCCGGCGGGATTGCGCATTATCGCCGAAGCGCCCGCGCATGAAAAATGCCCGGGCTTGCCGGGCATCCTGCGTGACCGCGGTGCGGCGGGCGGCGGCGCGCGGAACGATCCACCCCGCCCGCCGCCGCCGCGCCCGCCGCGCGTCAGGCGGCCGGCTTCTTCAGCTGCAGCGCCTTGTACTCGAGGAATTCCTCGAGCCCGTACTTGCCGGCCTCGCGCCCGTTGCCGGACTGCTTGTAGCCGCCGAACGGCGCCTGCATGTTGAACGGGCCGCCGTTGATGTCGACCTGGCCGGTGCGGATGCGGCGCGCCACGCGGATGGCGCGCGCTTCGTCGCCCGACCACACGCCGCCGCCCAGCCCGTAGATGCTGTCGTTGGCGATGCGCACGGCGTCTTCCTCGGTGTCGTAGCAGATGATCGACAGCACCGGGCCGAAGATCTCTTCCTGCGCCACGGTGGCCCGGGGATCGACGTTGCCAAGCACGGTCGGCTTGACGAAGAAGCCCTTGTCCAGCCCCGCGGGCGCTTCCGGGCCGCCCGTCACCAGTTCGGCGCCCTCGTTCAGGCCGCGCTGGATGTAGCTGGTCACGCGCTCACGCTGCGCGGCGGAGATCAGCGGGCCCAGGCGGGTGGTTTCCTGCAGCGGGTCGCCCACGGTGAAGGCATCGGCCACCTGCTTGGCGATGGCCTTGGCCTCCTCGTAGCGGCCGCGCGGCACCAGCATGCGGGTATGGGCCGAGCAGGTCTGCCCGGAGTTGAGGAAACAGGCACTGACGGTGCCCTTGACCGCGGCCGGCAGGTCCGCGTCGTCGAGGATCACCGAGGCGGACTTGCCGCCAAGCTCCAGCGCCACGCGCTTGACGCTCTGCGCGCCCAGCTCGGAGACGCGCTTGCCGGCGCGCGTGGAGCCGGTAAACGACACCATGTCCACTTCCGGATGGCTGGCCAGCACCTCGCCCACCACCGGGCCGTAGCCGGTCACGAGGTTGAACACGCCCGGCGGCAGGCCGGCGGCCTCGATCACCTCGGCCAGCACGAAGGCGTTGAGCGGCGCCACCTCGGACGGCTTGAGCACCACGGTGCAGCCAGCGGCCAGCGCCGGCGCCACCTTCAGCGTGATCTGGTTGAGCGGGTAGTTCCACGGCGTGATGGCACCCACCACGCCCACCGGCTCGCGCACCACCAGAGAATTGCCGACCTCTTCCTCGAACGTGAAGTTCTCCACCAGCTTGGCCGCCTGCGCCCAGTTGTAGACCGGGCCGCCGACCTGGATGGCGCGGGCCAGCTTGATCGGCATGCCGACTTCGCCGGCGATCAGTTGCGCCAGTTCCTCGCTGCGCTCCTTGAGCCCGTCCGCGATCTTGCGGATATAACTGGCGCGCACCGCCGGCGGCGTGGCCGACCAGGCGTCGAAGGCGGCGCGGGCGGCCTGGATGGCGTCCTCGGCGTCGCGCGCATGCCCTTCGGGGATGCGGCCCATGACGGCTTCGGTGGTGGAGTGGATGACGTCGATCTGGCCGGTGCCGTGGGGCACGACCCACTTACCGTTGATGAAGAGCTTGTCTCGTTGTTGCATGGCCACAGTTTTCAGTTGTTGAACAGGCGATTGCAAAATTTTTGTTACTTTTATGGTGCTCCACATTGTAGAGCGGTTTGGCGCCTCGTTTTTTTGCGGTGCGCCAGCCACCCGAACAACGTGGCGATAATCGGCCGAGCATGAGCCGAATCCGGGAACAGCGCGCCGCTCGCCGCTGCCGGCGCATAACAAGGGAGCAGACATGACCGACCCGGTGTTCCACAAGACCGAGCAGGGCCAGGACGAAATCCGCACGCGCGCGCGCAAGCTGGACCACAGGACGCGCGCGCTGCTGCTGATCGTCAACGGCGAGCGCCGGCGCAGCGAACTGCTGGCGCAGACCAGCGGCATGGGCGTAGGCCCGGAAGCCATCGAGGCGCTGCTGGAGGCCGGGCTGATCCACGCGGGCGCCGCCGCGCCGCCGGATATCGCCGCACCGGCCGCCCCGGCCGCCGCGCGCCGCGCCGGGCCGGAAGCGGCCGGCAGCGTGTTCCCGGCCTACGCCGCGCGCGGCGTAGGCGATGACGACGCCGGCCCCGCGACCTACCAGCAGCTCTATCACTTCTACACGGACGTCATCGGCCATCATCTCGGCCTGCGCGGCTACATGCTGCAGGTCAAGGTCGAGAAAGCCGCCGGCACGGCCGAACTCGCCGCGCTGCGCGGCCCGCTGTACGCGGCCCTGCACAAGGCCAGGGGAGAGATCACCGCGGCCGCCATCATCGACCAGCTCGACAGGATGGTGGGCGGCGAGGGGCGGATGCAGATCTGAACGGGCAAAAGAAAAAAGGGCCGCACACGGCGGCCCTCTTCTTCCATCAACCGGTCAAGGCAACTCAGCCCGCGATGCCCTGCGACTCCAGGTACTCGTCATACGTGCCCAGGTAGTCGGTCAGCGTGCCGTCGGTGCGCACTTCGATCACGCGCGTGGCCAGGCCGCTGACGAACACGCGGTCGTGCGAGACGAAGATCAGCGTGCCGGTGAACTTGTCCAGCGCGATCTGCAGCGACTCGATCGACTCCATGTCCATGTGGTTGGTCGGCTCGTCGAGCGCCAGCACGTTGTGGCGGCCCAGCATCAGCTTGCCCCAGATCATGCGGCCCTTCTCGCCGCCCGACAGCACCTTGACCGACTTCTTGATGTCGTCGGCCGAGAACAGCAGGCGGCCCATCGTGCCGCGCAGCGACTGGTCGTCGTCGCCGGCCTGGGTCCACTGGCTCATCCAGTCCATCAGGTCGCGGTCGTCCGGGAATTCCTCGTAGGTGTCCTGCGGCATGTAGCCGACGTTGGCGTTCTCGGCCCACTTGATGGCGCCGCGGTCGACTTCCACGCCGCGCTGCACGCCGTTCTGCACGGCCTGGTTGAGCAGGCTGCGCAGCAGCGTGGTCTTGCCGGCGCCGTTCTCGCCGATGATGGCCACGCGCTCGCCGGCCTGGATCGCCATCGACAGGTTGTCGATGATCTTGCGGTCGTAGGTCTTGGTGACGCCGTCCGCTTCCACCGCGAGGTTGTGCAGCTTCTTCTCGAACTCGAAGCGGATGAACGGGTTCTGGCGCGACGACGGCTTGAGGTCCTCGACCTTGATCTTGTCGATCTGCTTGAGGCGCGAGGTAGCCTGGCGCGCCTTGGACTTGTTGGCCGAGAAGCGGCGCACGAAGTCCTGCAGTTCGCCGATGCGCTCCTTGGCGCGCGCGTTGGCCGCCATCTGGCGCTCGCGCGCCTGCATGGAGGCTTCCATGTAGTCGTCGTAGTTGCCCGGGTAGACCTTGAGCGTGCCGTAGTCCATGTCCGCCATGTGGGTGCACACGGAGTTCAGGAAGTGGCGATCGTGGGAAATGATGATCATGGTGGAGTTGCGCTCGTTGAGCACGTCCTCCAGCCAGCGGATGGTGTTGATGTCGAGGTTGTTGGTCGGCTCGTCGAGCAGCAGTACGTCCGGGTTCGAGAACAGCGCCTGCGCCAGCAGCACGCGCAGCTTCCAGCCCGGCGCGACGCTGCTCATGGTGCCCTGGTGCTGGTCGGTGGGAATGCCCACGCCCAGCAGCAACTCGCCGGCGCGGGCCTCGGCGGTGTAGCCGTCGTACTCGGCATACTTGGCCTCCAGGTCGGCGGCCTTCATGTAGTCCTCGTCGGTGGCGTCCGGGTTGGCGTAGATGGCGTCGCGCTCGGCGGCGGCGGCCCACATCTCGGTGTGCCCCATCATGACCACGTCCAGCACGCGCATGTCTTCATAGGCGAACTGGTCCTGGCGCAGCTTGCCCAGGCGCACGCCCGGCTCGAGGATGACGTTGCCCGAGGACGGCTCGAGGTCGCCGCCGAGGATCTTCATGAAGGTGGACTTGCCGCAGCCGTTCGCGCCGATCAAGCCGTAGCGGTTGCCCTCGCCGAACTTGACCGAGATATTCTCGAACAACGGCTTGGGGCCGAACTGCATGGTGATGTTTGCGGTAGAAAGCACGTCTGGAACCTTGTATGAATGAGGGGGCGCGGGCGGCGCGGCACCGGTGCGCACGGCACGGAACCGGCGCGGCGATGCCGCGGAACGCGCGCACGCGGCGAAGGGCGCGGTGCGCGGTCCCGGCATGCGGCCGGGAAGCCCGACAGAATCCCGGCCGGAGACCGGGAAATAACCCGCGATTTTACCATCCGCAGGCCCGGGAAAGAAGCGATCAGCCGCCGATGGGCATCAGATAGGGGCGGAAGCGGCCGCTTTCAACACCGGATAACCCGACAGCGCCAGCGAGAAGCCGTCCGCGCGTGCGCTCAACTGCGCCTGGCCGCCCACCGGCAGCGTCAGCTTGCGCGGGCAGTGGCCGAACGGCAGGCCGGTCAGCACCGGCACCGCCAGGCGCTCGCGCAGGTAGGCCACCACCGCGGGCAGGTCGTAGCCGTTGTCGTAGTCGGTCACGCGGTAGCTGGAGAAGTCGCCCAGCACGATGGCGCGCTGCGCGCCCAGCACGCCGGCCTGGTCGAGCTGCAGCAGCATGCGCTCGACGCGGTACGGCGGCTCGTTGACGTCCTCCAGGAACAGGATGCCGCCCTCGATGGCCGGCATGAAGCGCGTGCCCAGCAGGCTGCACAGCATGGCCATGTTGCCGCCCCACAGCGTGCCGGACACGGTGCCGCTGAACGGCTGGCCGCCGGCCTGCGGCGCGTCCACGCCGATGGTGTAGGCCGCATCGTGCATCACGCCGGCGAAGTGTTCCCACATGAAGGGGTCGACCACCTCGGTGCCGAAGTCCGCCAGCAGCATCGGCCCGGCGAAGGTCACGCCGCCGGTGGCCGCCAGGTAGGCCAGCTGGAACGCGGTGAAGTCGCTGTGGCCGACGATGGGCGTGCCGGCGGCGCGCGCCTGCTCCGCGATGCGGGCGAAGTCCACGCGCTCCAGCAGCCGCGCGATGCCGTAGCCGCCGCGCACGGCCAGCGTCAGCTCGCGCGGCGCGCCGGTGCCGATGGCGTGCAGGTCCGCGAGGCGCTCGTCGTCGGTGCCGCCGAAGCGCAGGTAGCGGCGCGCCAGCACGTCCGGGTTGCCGACGTGGAAGCCATGCTGCCGGAGCCAGGCGCAGCCGCGCGCGGCGATGGCGACGTCGTGCGGATACCCCGACGAGGCGATCAGGCGGACCTCGGTCGGCGGCGTGGCGGAGTTGGCTGGTTGCGCTGGGTTCGGCATCGACGGGCTCATGCGTCTGGATCCGGGCTGGGGTCGGGGTGGCTTGGGTTGTCGCCGGTGGTTGTACCACAGCGCGCGCAGGCCGTGGGCGCGGCATCGGGCTCCTGTGCCGCCGGCTGTGGCTCCGGTTGTGGCTCCGGTTGTGGCGCCGGTTGTCCGGTGGATTGGGCAGACTGCTGCGCATCCTTCTGCGCCGCCTTCTGCGCGCGCCGCTTCGCCCCGAAGAACGCCTTGAGCATGCCGCCGCATTCGTCGGCCAGCACGCCGCCGGCGATGGTGGTCTGGTGGTTCAGCTGCGCCTGCCCGAACAGGTCGAGCACGCTGCCGGCCGCGCCGGTCTTGGGGTCGGCCGCGCCGAACACCACGTGGCGGATGCGCGCGTGGAGAATCGCGCCGCTGCACATCACGCACGGCTCCAGCGTCACGTACAACTCGCACTCCGGCATGCGGTAGTTGCCGACCACCTGCGCGGCGGCGCGCAGCGCCTGCATCTCGGCGTGCGCCGAAGGATCGACCGAGCGGATCGGCAGGTTGTGGCCGCGCGCGATGATGGCGTCGTTCCACACCACCACCGCGCCCACCGGCACCTCGCCGGCGGCCTCGGCCAGGCGCGCCTCGGCCAGCGCGGCCCGCATGTAGCGGCGGTCGCGCTCGGCGGCGGGATCGGCGGCTTGGTCGGGCTGCCCGGCTGCGGGCGGTAGCGGCGCGTTCATCGGATCGGTCGGGTCGGTCGGATCTTTCGGGTCTGGCATGCGCGGCGCGGCGCCTCAGTCCTGCGCGGGCAGGCTGAACGCGGCGCTGACCTCGGCCCAGCAGTTCGGCGTCTCGAACAGCACCAGGCGCGTGAGCTGCAACTGGTGGCCGAAGCAGTCCTTGAACACCGGCGCGAGGATGTCGAAGGCGATCTGCGCCAGGTTTTCCACGGTGGGAACGGCTTCCAGCACGACCGTCTTGTGCCCTTCCATCGACTGCAGGAAATTCAGCAGCGCGGTATCGCCGCGATGGATCAGGAAGGCGTGGTCCCACTTGTCGACCAGGTGCGCGTTGGCCAGCGCCTTGATGTCGCCGAAGTCCAGGATCATGCCTTCGTCCGAGGCGCCCGCGCTGCGCAGCACTTCGCCCGACAGCGTGAGGTCCAAGCGATAGCGGTGGCCGTGGATGTTGCGGCACTGGCCGCCGTGGTTGGGAATGCGGTGGCCGGAATCGAATTCCAGCCGGCGGGTGATGGAGACTTGCTTGTTCATGGATGCCGGTATGTGCAGGTGCGGTGATCGGGGCGGACGAAACGTTCGGGACGAGGGTCTGGACGATTGGCCGGGATCACCGGATACCTAGCAGCTTGTGGGTCTGCAGCGACAGGCGCCAGCGCGGGCGGCGCTGGCAGAACGCCACCGCCAGCGCGGTATTCTGCCGCGCCAGCGGGCCGTCCATCGCCTGCACCAGGAAATGGCGGAAATCGAGCCGCTCGTATGCGGCGAAATCCTGGCCGTCCTGCGGGATCACCACCTTGAGCTCGTCGCCGCGCGTGACCACCAGCTCGGCGCCCGTCTTGGGGCTGACGCAGACCCAGTCCACGCCGTCCGGCACCGGCAGCGTGCCGTTGGTCTCGATGGCGATCTCGAAGCCGCGCGCGTGCAGCGCGCCGATCAGCGGCGCGTCGAGCTGCAGCAGCGGCTCGCCGCCGGTGCAGACCACCAGCGGACGGCCGGCGGCGCCGGCCTCCACGTCCCGCGGCCAGTGCGCCGCGACCTTGTCGGCGAGCGCCTCGGCGGTGCGGTACTTGCCGCCCTCGGTGCCGTCGGTGCCGACGAAATCGGTGTCGCAGAACTGGCAGACCGCGCCGGCCCGGTCTTCTTCGCGCCCGCTCCAGAGGTTGCATCCGGAGAAGCGGCAGAACACCGCGGCGCGGCCGGCGTTGGCGCCTTCGCCCTGCAGTGTGTAGAAGATTTCCTTGACGGCGTAAGTCATGCTGATGGCGATGCGATGGTAAGGCGGTTGTGAGTCTGTCGTGTGTCTTTGCGGGTGCGCGGCAGCCATTCGCGGCAGACGTGCGTGGCTGCGGATACGGGCGGCGGCGGAAAGCCGGCGGACGGATCGGGCCGGCGGGCGGCGATGCCGGAACGGCAATCCCGCGCGGGCGGCCGGCAAGCTGGCGGCCACCCGGAATCGATGGCCAATGGCCAGGCTACTGCGGCTAACTCGCTATTTTCGCACAGGTAGCGGATCGGCTCCAGCCGTGCCGGCCGCGCGGCGCGCTCCCGGCGGCACCTTGGCCCACTGCGCCACCCGCAGCCGCGCGCCGACGAAGTCCAGGAAACAGGCGATGCGCGCCGACAGCTGCGTATTGAGGTAGTAGACCGCGTTGATCGACTGCCGCTCCTCGATGGTGTCGCGCATCAGCACCTGCACCAGGTCGCCGCGCCGGCGGTCCTCCTCGGTCATGAAGTCCGACAGGCAGACCAGCCCCTCGCCGGCGAGCGCGAGCTGGCGCAGGGTCTCGCCGCTCGATGCGGTCAGGTGCGGCGTGACGTGCACTTCCTCGCCCATCGCGCCGCGCAGCGGCCAGCGGTTGAGCGACTCGGGCTGGTTGAAGCCGATCAGGCTGTGGCCGGCGAGGTCGTCCACCGATTCGGGCCGCCCGCGCGCCTTGAGATAGGCCGGACTGGCCAGCACGCGCACGCGGCTGCTGGCCAGCGGACGCGCGTGCAGCGTGGAGTCGCGCAGCGTGCCAATGCGGATGGCCACGTCGGTGCGGTGCTCGAGCAGGTCGATGATCTGGTCGTTGGTGTTGAGCTCCAGCTCGATCTCCGGGTAGGCGCGGCGGAACTCGCCCACCAGCGGCACCACCACGTGGAGCATGAACGGCGACGCCGCGTTCACCCGCAGCCGCCCGGCGGGCCGCTCGCGGCGCACCGCCATCTGCTCCTCGGCCAGCTCCACCGAGGCCAGGATGCTGCGCGCGTGGGCCAGCAGCGCCTCGCCCTCCTCGCTCAGCGCCAGCCGGCGCGTGGTCCGGTGCAGCAAGGTGGTGCCGACCTTGTCCTCGAGGCGGCCGAGCGCCCGGCTGATGCCGGACACGGTCTGCCCCAGTTGCTCGGCGGCGGCGGTGATGGAGCCGCTGTCCACCACGGTGGCGAAGGCCTGGAGTTCTTCGAGTGTGATCTTCATTCCCGAATACTAGCGCGCCGAAGCGGCGCCGCCGTATTCGGGTCCGGGCCATGCCGGCGGCTCAGGGCAGGCCGAGATAGTCGCGCTTGCCGATCGGCACGCCCTTGTGGCGCAGGATGTCGTAGGCCGTGGTCACGTGGAAAAAGAAGTTCGGCAGCGCGAAGCCCAGCAGGTAGGACTTGCCGTCGAACTTGACCGGCTCGGGCCGCAGCTTGAGCTCGACGATGCGGGTGTCGCTGCCTTCCAGCTGCGCCGGCTGGATGGTCTTCAGGAAAGCGACCGTCCTGGCGATGCGCTCCTGCAGTTCCGGGAACGTGGCCTCGTTGTCGGCGAACGACGGCATCTCGATGCCGGCCAGCCGCGCCGCGCAGCCCTTGGCGCTGTCGCTGGCGCGCTGCACCTGGGCCGGCAGCGGGTCCATGTCCGCCACCAGGCGGGTCTGGATCAGGTCCGACGGGTCCATGCCCTGCGCCTGCGCGAACGCGGCGCCCTTGTCCAGGATGGCCGACAGATTGCCGAAGGCCCGCAGGAATACCGGGATCGAAGCTTCATACATGGAAAGTGACATGGGGGTGTCCTTGGCTGGGGTTGGCTGGCGCCCGCACCGGGGCGGACGCGCGACCGCGAGCATAAACCGTTTGCCGGCTTTGCGCAGGGCCGCGCCGGCGCCCTCCCCGCTCCCGCGCCTTCCCCTGCCTCAGGGCCGCTTCACCGGCGGCGCCATGTAGGTCGGCGCGATCGGCTCGCGGACGCAGCGCGCCAGGATCGCGTCGATGTCGGCCATGCTCTGCGCGTCGATGTGCCAGCCAAGGATCTCGCCGACCGGATCGAGCTGCTGCGGGCGGCGCGCGCCCCACAGCGCGATGGTCGGGCCCTTGTCGAGCACCCAGCGCACCGCCAGCGCCAGCACCGACTTGCCGAAGCGCTCGCGCGCCAGCGCCTCGAGCGCCTGCACCGCGGCCAGGTATTCCTGGAAGCGCTCGCCCGAGAACTTAGGGTCGATCTTGCGCAGGTCGTCGCCTTCATACGTGGTCGACGCGTCGATCCTGCCCGACAGCAGGCCGCGGCAGATCGCGCCGTAGCTCAGCACCGTCAGCCCGGTCCGCGCGGCGTAGGGCAGCACGTCGGCCTCGATGTCGCGCTCGAACAGGTTGTACGGCGGCTGCACGGCGTCCAGCGTGGCGACGGCGCGGAACGCGTCCATCTGCGCCGGCGAGAAGTTGCTCACGCCGATCGCGCGGATCTTGCCCTCGCGGCGCAGGTCTTCCAGCACGCGCGCGGTTTCCTCGAGCGGGGTTTCGAGGTCGGGCCAGTGGATCTGGTAGACGTCGAGCACGTCGGTCTGCAGCCGGCGCAGCGAGTCCTCGACCTCCGTGCGCAGGCGCGCGGCGCGCGAATCGCGAAAGACCTTGCCGTCCTTCCAGTCGAGCCCGGCCTTGGTGGCGATCTGCACCTTGCCGCGCAGGCCGGCCTCCTTCAGCGCCTTGCCGACGATCTCTTCCGAGCGGCCGAAGCCGTAGACCGGCGCGGTATCGATCAGCGTCACGCCCAGCTCCACCGCGCGCTGGATCGTCGCGATGGCCTCGCGCTCGTCGATGCCGCCCCACATCCAGCCGCCGATGGCCCAGGTGCCGAGGCCGATGCGCGAGGCCCGGATGCCCGAGCTGCCGATTTCAATCTGTTCCATGCATGACTCCGTCAAGTGTGGCTGCGAGCCGGCCGCCCCTTCGGTCAAGGGGCAAACCCGCCGCACCGTTGCAATATGCCCGCTGCGCGCTTATCTTTCCAATAGAAGATAGAGATTCGATTTATCCCATACGGAGATAAATCACTGGAAAGCAAGGAAACGCATGGAGCTTAGACAGTTGCGGCATTTCGTGGCGGTCGCCGAGGAAGGCAGCTTCACCGTCGCCGCGCAGCGCATGAACATCGTGCAGTCGGCGCTGTCGACCTCGGTCCGCTCGCTCGAGGACGAACTGGACGCGAAACTGTTCGCCCGCACCACGCGCCACGTGCGCCTGACCGCCGCCGGGCGCGCCTTCCTCGGCAAGACCAGGGAAGCGCTCGACGCGATCCGCCAGGGCCGCGAGATGGTCGCCGACATCGCGGCGCTGCGGCGCGGCAAGCTCAGCATCGGCACGGTCCAGAGCCTGCCCGCCTTCGTCGACCTGCCGGCGCTGCTGGCGCGCTTTCACGGCCAGTACCCGGACATCGAGGTCCACCTGTGCCAGGGCAGCGCCTCGCACCTGATGGACAAGGTGCGCGCCGGCAAGCTCGACTTCGCCATCCTGCCGATCGGCGAGCCGCCGGCCCAGCTCGCGACCACGCAGATCGCCTGCGAAAGCCTGGTGCTCGCGTGCGCGCGCGGCCACCGGCTGGCGGGCATGGAGGAAGTCTCGCTGGCCACGCTCGCCGGCGAGCCCTTCGTCGACTTCGAGCCGGCGCACGGCACGCGCCGGCTGGCCGACCGCGGCTTCGGCGAAGCCGGCGTGGAGCGGCGCATCGCCTTCGAGGTCAGCGATCTCGACACCCTGCTGGCGCTGGTGGCGCGCGGGCTCGGCGTGGCGCTGGTGCCGCAGGCGGTGGCCGAGGCGCGCGGCGCGACGCTGTCCTTCGTCCCCCTCGCGGCGCCCGAGATCTGCTGGGAACTGGTGGTGGCCTACACCGAGCACGGCAAGACGGACGGCCACGGCCTCGATGCGGCGCCGGGCGCCTTCCTGGAACTGCTGGTCGGCCGCGGCGCGGCGGCGCCGGAGCGGGAGCCCGGCGCCGCCGAACGGGCCGAGGCCCTGCCGGCATCCTGATTTAAGATAGGCGGCTACCGCCCCCCCGGCTGAGGCACGCGCCGCCCCGACGACCACATGAACGCCCCGTTTCCGATTCGCAAGGAATGCCCGCCTGGCGCCTGCAACTGCAATCGCGAGGCGCTGCTGAGCGACCCGCGCGCCGACATCCGCATCCTGCAGCTCACGCAGGAAGAAGAAAAAAGGCTGGTGGCGCGCCTGGAAAGCCTCGCCAGCCTTGCCGACCTGCGCAAGATGGAAGAGCGCATGCGGGCGCTGCTGGGCATCGTCGTCACCATCACGCCCAGCATCCACGAAGTGCGCACCACGCGCGGGATCAGCATCCGGGTGGAAGACCAGCCCGGCTTGTGCCGCAAGACCCGGCAGGCCATTCCCGCGGCCATCCGCCGCTGCCTGGATGCCAGGCCCGAGATCGCGTATGCGATTCTCGACGCGCACGACCTGCTGGGCGGCACGCGGGAGTAGCCCGCGCGCCCCATTTCACCGGCGCGGCCGCGCCGTCAGGCCGCCGGCAGCGCCCGGAACCATGCCGCCAGCGAAGGCGCCCGCGGCGACCAGCCCAGGCGCCGCGCATTGGCGGCGCGCACGAAACTGTTCGAGCCGACGCCCAGGCGGCCGGCCTCGCCGTACTCGCGGATCACGTGCTCGATGGGCAGGCCGATGGTCTTGCCGCCGAAGCCGAGATGGTCGCTGATCAGCGCGGCGATCTCGTTGAAGGCGGCGTGGCCGTTCTCGGCAAAGAAGAAGGACCCGCCCGGCGCCTTTTCCATTGCCAGCAGGTAAAGATCCACGAGGTCGTCGATGTGGACGTTCGAATAGCGGTTGAGGCCCTGGCCGAAATAGACGCCCGCGCCGGCCTGCCGGGACAGCGCGACCAGCTTCGGAATCTGGTCGCTGTCGGCCTGGATGCCGCGCCCGGCGCCGTAGACCATGCCCGGGCAGATGACCACGGAGCGGATGCCCTTCTCGATCGCCGCCTGGCGCACGTAGCGGTTCATGTCGACGCGCGGGCGCCGGTAGGGAACCGGCTCGAAGGCGTCGTCCTCGGTGAGCGGCGTCTGCGCGGCACAGGCGCCGTCGGCATGGTCCGCGACGATGGCCGAGCCGGTGGTGTGGATCAGCAGCTTGCCGCTGCGCTCCAGCGCCGCGGCCAGGGTCAGCAGCGCGCCGGCGTGGTCGGCGTTCGCCGCGTGGATCACGGCATCGGCGGCGCGGGCGGCCGCGGCGAGCACCTCGGCGTCGTCCAGCGTGCCGGCCACCGCGCGGATGCCGCGCGCTTCCAGCAGCGGAACCTGTTCCGCCGACCTCGCCAGGCCCGTCACGTCATGGCCCGCGGCCACGAGCTTGGCGGCGACCGAGCCGCCGATGTAGCCGGCTGCGCCGGTAATGAAGATCTTCATGCTGCTGCTCCGCTTGCAGAGGGTTGGGAGGAATTCGCGCCCGCCAGGCGCCGGCGATGCTCCAGCAGTGCCGCCATGTTCCGGCCTTCCAGCTCGGCGAACGCGGCCGCGGCGGCCTCGCCGGTCATCAGGAGGTCGGGATCGAGGCCATCGCCGAGCCGCTCGAGCTGCATGTTGTTCCACGGCAGGATATGGAACAGGTTCAGCGCGGCTTCCGGCGCCGCCAGCCGGTCGATCTCGCCGGCGAGCAGGCGCCGCGGCGCCTCGGGATCGGCGATCAGCGGGCGGCCGAGGCCGACCACGTCGAGGTCGCCCGCTGCCAGGGCCTCCCGCATCGCCGCGGCGCCGCGGAAGCCGCCAGTGACCATCACCGGCATCCTGGCGACCTTGCGCACCGCGCCCGCGAACGCCACGAAATACGCTTCGCGCGCGGCGCTGCCGGCGCGGGGGCCGTCCTCGCCCTCGTCCTTCACCGCGACGCCGACCACCTTGGGCTGCTCCAGCGACCCGCCCGACAGTTCCAGCAGGTCGAGGCCGGTATCGTCAAGCCGTTTCACCAGCTCGACGCATTCGGCATGGGTAAAGCCGCCGCGCTGGAAGTCCGAGGCATTGAGCTTGATGCCGACCGGAAAGCGCGGCCCGACCGCGCCGCGCACGGCGGCGATCACCTCGACCAGGAAGCGCGCGCGGTTCTCGAGGCTGCCGCCCCAGCCATCGCCGCGGCGGTTGGACAGCGGGCTGAGGAACTGCGAAATCAGGTAGCCGTGCGCGGCATGGAGCGACAGGCCGGTGAAGCCGGCGTCCTTCACCGCCTTCGCGGCGAAGGCGAACTGGCCGATGGCGTGGGCGATCTCCGCCTCGGTCATCGGCCTGGGCCTGGCGAAGCTGAAGCCGGCGCTGCGGATCACGTCGATCTCCACGTCCGAGCACGACAGCGGCGCGGGATTGATGTGGCTGCTGACCTGGCGCCCGGTATGGCTGAGCTGCGCCCAGAAATGCGCGCCCCGCGCCGTGCCCGCCCGCGCGAGCGCGGCAAGCTGGCGGCGCCCGCCGCCGTCGTCGATCACGATGTTGTTCGGGCGCTCCAGGTGCCAGCGGTCGACCTGGATGTTGCCGGTCAGCAAGAGGGCCGCGCCCGAGCCCGCCCAGCGGCGGTACAGCGCCTCCAGCCGCGGCGTGGCATGGTTGGCGGCATCGGCGAGCCCTTCGCTCATCGCCGCCTTGGCAAGACGGTTGGCGAGCGTGGCGCCGCAGGGCAGGTCAAGCGACTGGTCGAGAGAAATCGTCATGGCGTGTACGAAGTGGCGAGAGCGGTGGCGATAACGGAGAAAGCGGCGTGAACGGCAGCAGCCGCCTCAATTCGACAGCAATCGCTGTCGTATATACGACAATGATCGCTGTCGTATAAACTGTCAAGAGGCAACAGGGAGGCACATGGCAAAAACCTGGTCAACGGACAATCCGAAAGCGGCGCTGATGGCACGCAAGCAGGCCCTCATCGTCGGGGCCGCGCTCAAGGCATTCCTGGAAGCGGGCTACGCGCAGGCGTCGGTCAACCGCATCGCCGCCGACGCCGGCGTGTCGATCAAGACCCTGTACCGGCACTTCGAAAGCAAGGACGACCTGTTCAGCGCCGTGATGCAGGCGGCGTGCGGCAAGATGCCGGGCACGGCCCACGCCGGACATGACGAGGCGCCGCCGGCCTGGTATGCCGCCGCGCCCGCCGAGGCGCTGCCGCTGGCCGGCGAGGAATACCTGCGCCATGTCCTGTCGCCGGAGCAGCTGGCGCTCTACCGGGTCGTGGTGCGCGATGCGCACCGCTTTCCCGAGCTGGGACAGCGCTACCTCGAGCAGACGGCGGGCGTGCGGGACGCCAGGTTCGCCGGCTACCTGGACCTGTGGAGCGCGCGCGAAGGCTGGCGCGTCGGCGACCAGCGCGCCGCCGCCCAGGCCTTCGCCGGACTGTTGAAGGCGGGGCTGTTCGACGACGTGCTGCTGGGGATTCGCCAGCCGTCGGAGGACGACATCGCGGCGCGGGTGAAAGGCGCGGCCCGGGACATGCTCGCGCTGCTGCGGGCCGGGTATTTCTGACGGCGCTCCGGAGGACGGAGGCTATCCAGGGGGAAGTTCGTCAGGCGTGCGCAGCCATGCAGCCACGCGCGCCAGGCAACGCGCGGCCAGGATCAGACCACGGGTCCGGCCGGGAAATCGAACCGATCTGACTTTCCGCCGGCGAAGCCTTGCCGCGTTCCCGGATCGTTGATGACCGAGTACGGGAAGACCGCCGGGATCGCGCTCACCGCGTCGAGCCGCGCGATCTGCGCGGGCGACAGCGCCACCTTTGCCGCGGCGAGATTGTTCTCCAGATGGGCCAGCGTGCGCGGCCCGATGATCGGCAGCGAGCCCTTGGCCGCGACCCAGGCGATGGCAATCTCGCCGGGCGTGACGCCGGCCTCCTGGGCGACCGCGATCAGCGTGTCGAGAATCGCGGTGCGCTGCGGCGAATTCTCCGGCTGGAATACCTTGCCGCCGAAGCCTTCGGCGCGGCCCTTCTCGCCCTGCCGGTACTTGCCGGTCAGCATGCCGCCGCCGAGCGGCGACCAGGCCACCACGCCAAGGCCGAGCGCTTCGCCGGCCGGCAGGAGCTCCTGCTCGGTGGTGCGCTCGACCAGGCTGTGCTCGACCTGGAGACCGGCGATGGGCACCGCGCCGCGCAGCTCGGCGATGGTCGCGGCCCGCGCCACCCGCCACGCCGGAAAGTCCGAAAGACCCGCGTAGAGGATCTTGCCGGCCCGCGCGAGATCGTCGAAGCCCCGCACGATTTCCTCGATCGGGGTCACGCCATCGGCCATGTGGGCCCAGTAAAGGTCGATCCGGTCGGTCTTGAGCCGCTTCAGGCTCATCTCGACCGACGCGATCATCGCCTTGCGGCTGTTGCCGGTGGTAAAGAGGCCGGCCTTGGGATCGGTCCCCAGCGTGAACTTCGTCGCCAGCACGAAATCGTCGCGCCGTCCGGCCAGCAGCTCGCCCAGGATTTCCTCGGACTGGCCGAACTGGTAGCTGTTGGCCGTGTCGATGAAATTGCCGCCCGCGTCCGCGTAGGCATCGAAGATGCGGCGTGCCTCGCCGGGTTCGGTGCCATGACCCCATCTGGTCCCGAAATTCCCGGTTCCCAGCACCAGCTCGGAGACCCGCAGGCCGCTGTGTTTGCCGAAGAGTTTGTAGCGCATGGATCCATCTCCATTGATGTGAAACGTCGAGTCCGACGTGAAGGCGGACAAGAACAAGGCGAACAAGGACGCAGCGGCGTTACCGCGTAACGCACTGCCTGGAACAACGATGGTGATGACAGCGGCCGGACGCTTATGAGTCCGGCGGCTCGCCGGCGTGGCCGGCGTGGCTGGCGTGGCTGGCGTGGCTGGCGTGGCTGGCCGCGCCCTCGCGGCCGAGCACGCTGCCGACCGCGGAGTCGAGTATTCGCCGGGAAAGGGCCTCGTCCTCGACGATGCGGGACAAGAGCAGCGCGCCCACCATCGTCGAGAGCACGACGACGGGATCGCCCTGCCCTTGGTCCGCGGGAGCAGGCGCGGCGCGCATGGCGTGGCCGAGGATCTCGAGATGCGACCTGAGGCCCGCCTCGAAACTGCGGACCAGTTCCGGGCTGTGCCGGGCGGCATCGGGGCCGAGCGCCGCGAACGCGCAGCCCTCGCCGATATGGTCGCGGTGGCCGCACGACAGGTACTTGCCGACCAGCCTGGCCAGCGCCTCGTCGCCGCCGCTTTCCACCGTGTGCGCCCATTCCCGGGCGCTGTCGGCCATCGCGCGGTCGCAGGCCTGCGCCGCGAGATCGTCCTTCGACCGGAACTGCTTGTAGAAGCCCCCCTGGGTCAGGCCCGCGGCCCCCATCAGGTCGTTCAGGCCCACGCCATCGAAACCATGTTCGCGGAACAGCCGCCCGGCCGCCTCGATGACGGTGCGCCGGTTCTCTTCCGCCTGGGCACGGCTGACTCTCATGGGGTTCTCCGGTTGAGCGATGCGGCCAATTATATGGCGATCACCATCTATCTGCAACAAGGCTGCGTCGCGGCCCCGCCACCGGATCGCCGCGCAGCACGGCCTACCCATTCCAGTGCGCGCGCGGGCACGCCCCCGCATCGTCATGGTGCGAGGCGGGCCGGCATGCACGGGATTTCGCGCCTTGCCCCTCCTACACCAGGGGACTTCTCCGTGTTTTGCCTTTGGTCAACACTGGCACAGATCATGCTTGATCTTCTGGTGAACCTATCACCAATACATTTTGAGGTGCTCACAGTGACCACGAAGAGCGATTCAGACAGAGATGGACAGTCGGGACAACTGGTATCCGTTCACCCCTCGCTCGGCGAATCGACCTATCACAGCCTGCGGCAGGAAATCCTCTCGTGCAAGCTGGCGATGGGCAGTTCGCTGACCGAAGCCTCCCTGATGGAGAAGTACAAGGTCGGCCGGGCCACCTGCCGCCTCGCGCTGGCCCGGCTGGTCCAGGAGGGGTTCGTGCGCTCCGTGCCGCGCCACGGCTACATCGTCACGCCGATCACGCTCAAGGACGTCGAGGAACTGTTCGCCATGCGCCTGCTGCTGGAGTCGGCCGCCGCCAAGCTGGCCGCGGGCAAGGCGGACATCCGGCTGCTCCGGCAGATCGAGGGCTCGGCGCGCAACAACACGGCTTCGCGCGATGCCGGAAACCGCATGGGCTTCTTCCTCGACGCCAACCGCGAGTTCCACCTGGCAATCGCCACGGCATCCGGCAACGGCCGGCTGGCGCAGAACATCTCCGTCCTGCTCGACGAGATGAAGCGCCTGGTGGCGCTCGGCTTCGGCCGGCAGGGCGGCAGCGCCGAGATCGACCACGACCACATGGAGCTGATCGCCGCGCTCGAACGCGGCGATGGCACCGCCGCCGAGCGGATCGTCAAGCGGCATATCCAGACCTTCCGCGACATGACGCTGGACAAGGTCATGAAGAGCATCCGCGCGCAGAGCGAGTCCATGTCGCTGGCCAACGTGCATCTCGGGGGCGGGCAATGAACGCGGTGATCGCGATGGCCGCGGCGAAGACGCAGGCCTGCGAGCCGTCGAAGCAGGCGGATGTCGCGGTGCGCGTCGAGAACGTGAGCAAGTGGTTCGACACCCACGAGCCCAACGGGCTGACCGTGCTCAAGGACATCAGCTTCGAGGTGCCGCGCGGCTCCGTGGTGGCCCTGGTGGGCACCTCCGGCTGCGGCAAGAGCACCTTGCTGAACATCGTCTCGGGCCTGATCAAGGCCGACCGCGGCAGCATCACCTACGACGGCAAGGTGGGCAAGGACTTCGATGACTGGAGCAAGGTCACCTACATGTTCCAGGAAGACCGCCTGCTGCCGTGGCGCACGACGATCGACAACGTCGCCTTCGGCCTCGAAGCCGGGTCCATGCCCAAGCGCGAGCGCCGCGAGCGGGCGGGCGCGCTGCTCGAGCTGGTCGGGCTGCAGGCGTTCGCCGACGCCTATCCGCACCAACTCTCCGGCGGCATGCGCAGCCGCGTGGCGCTGGCGCGCAGCCTGATCGGCGAGCCGAAGATCCTGCTGATGGACGAGCCGTTCTCGAAGCTCGACCCCTCCATCCGCACACAGATGCACGAGGAAATCCTGCGCATCCACCGGCTCAAGCACCTGACGGTCGTGTTCGTCACGCACGACGTGGAAGAAGCCGTGGTGCTGGCCGACAGGGTGGTCGTGCTGTCCCCGCGCCCCGGGCGCGTCAAGGAGATCGTCGACATCGACATCCCGCGCCCCCGCAACTATCTCGGCCAACCGTTCGTGGACAAGGTTCGTGAACTGCGCCAACTGCTCTGAGGCCCCCGCCATGTCCACCACCGCGTCCAACTCCCCTCCCTCCGATATCGCCGAAGCCCCCGCGAAGGCGCGGCCGTCCGCCGGCCTCGCCACCCAGCGCCTCGCGCTCGCGCTGCTGCTGCTCGCCGGCTGGTGGGTCGCCTCGCTCAAGGCGCCCGCCTACGTCTTCCCGAGCCCCCAGCGCACGCTGGACGCCATGCGGACCATGATCGACAACGGCAGCTTCTTCACCGACATCCGCATGACCTTCGGCCGCGTCGTCTCCGGCTTCCTGATGGCCGTGGTCGTCGGCGTGCCGCTGGGCATCGTGCTGGGCGCCAACAAGCGGCTCGCCGATTTCTTCGAGCCCATCCTGGCGGTGGTCAACACCGTGTCGTCGGCCATCTGGGCGATCTTCGCGCTGATCTGGTTCGGCATCTCCAACATGACGACCATCTTCGTCGTGTTCATGACCGCCATGCCGCTGATCCTGACCAACGTCTGGCAGGGCACGCGCACCGTGAACGCGGACTTCGTGGAGCTGGCCCGCGCCTTCCGCATGTCGGGCCGCCAGGTGCTCTGGAAGGTCTACCTGCCCACCGTGCTGCCCCACTTCTTCGCCGGCGCGCGGCTGGCCTTCGGCTTCGGCTGGCGGGTCAGCCTGGTGGCCGAGACGATCGGCTCCACCAGCGGGATCGGCTATCGCCTGCGGCAGGCCGCCGACCTCGTGCTGACCGATCAGGTCTTCGCCTGGACCTTCACCCTGGTGGCGATGATGCTGGTCATCGAACTGGGCCTGCTCAAACCGCTGGAGCGCCATCTCTTCCGCTGGAAAAAAGACGTCTGAACAGACGCATCGCCGTACCGTCCCCCTCCCCCCACCGCCCCCAATGGAGTTCCGCATGAAATTCTCCCAACTCATCCGCATGAGTGCCTGCGCGCTCGGTCTGGCCATGTCGGCGGCCGGCGCGTCGGCCGCCACGCCGATCCGCGTCGGCTACTGGACCAGCGGCGTCAGCCTCGGCTTCGGCGCCGTGATGGAAGCGCAGAAACAGTTGCAGGCGCGCGGCTTCGAACCGGAGTTCGTCTACTTCCCCGACGTCAACGGTCCCACCAAGGCGATCGCGGCCAACACCATCGACCTGGCCTTCGGCGCCAGCCTGGCCGGCGCCTTCAGCCTGGGCGACCAGGGCGTGCCGGTGAAGATCATCCTGGCCACGCAGATCGTCGAGGCCGAGTTCGTCGTGCCGGCCGACTCGCCCATCAAGACAATGGCCGATCTCAAGGGCAAGAAGATCGGCATGGCGCCGACCGGCAGCGCCACGACCTCGGTCGGCACGGCCACGCTGCAGGCCAATCACGGCCTGTCCCCCAAGGACTACAGCTTCGTGCCCGGCAACGAATCGCGCCTCGTGCAATTCGTGCTGCAAAAGGACGTCGACGCCGCGGCGCTGCGCTCCACCACCATCGCCCAGCTGGGGCATGACGTGGGCAAGCTGCGCACGCTCGCCACGTTCCGCGACGAGTGGCAGACCATGACGAAGTCCAAGTCGCTGCCGTACATCGGGGTGGCCATCATGCGCGACGACTGGATGAAGAAGTACCCGGACGGCGCGGCCCGGGCCGTGGCCGCCATGCGCGACACGCTGAACTTCGGCGCCAAGAACGGCGCAGCCGTCGTCGAGATCCTCAAGAAGGCCGGCAACCTGCCGGAATCGGGCGCCAGGATGTATGCCGACCGGTGGCTGGGCATGAACGCGGTGTCCCTGGAGCCGGCCGACATCGACACCCTCAAGCGGACCTTCGACATCTTCAAGGCCGAAGGCATCCTCAAGGGCAACATGCCCGCCGACATCTTCCTGGCCCGACCCTACAACGATGCAAAGGCACTGAAATGAGCACTGTTCAAGAGCAAACCATCCGATGGCCCGAAGCGGGCGCGACACGCGTGCCGTACCGCATCTATTCGGACCAGGACACCTACATGAAGGAGCAGCAGGCCATCTTCCGCGGGCCGGTGTGGAACTTCCTCTGCCTCGAGGCCGACATCCCCAACGTGGGCGACTACGTCACCACCAAGGTGGGCCATTCGTCCGTCGTGGTCATCCGCAGCCCGGACGGCGCGATCAAGTCCCTGGTCAACAAGTGCATCCACAAGGGCTCCGTGCTGTGCCACGAAGCGCGCGGCAACCGCAAGCGCCCGAACCTGGTGTGCCCGTACCACAACTGGGTCTATGACCTCAACGGCCGACTGACCGGCGTCGCCTTCGAGCACGGCATCGCCGGCGGCGGCGGCATGCCGGAGGACTTCGACAAAAAGAACCACGGCCTCAAGGCGCTGCGCGTGGAAACCATCCGCGGGCTGGTGTTCGGCACCTTCAGCGACACCGTCGCGGACCTGCGCACCTATCTCGGGCCGGAGATGGTGGCCCACATCGAGCGCACGCTGTACGGGAAGGTCAAGATCCTCGGGCGCAGCAGCCAGATCATGCACAACAACTGGAAGCTGTACATCGAGAACAGCCGCGACAACTACCACCCCAGCCTGCTGCATGCGTTCTTCGCCACCTTCAAGATCAACCGGCTGTCCGCCGAAGGCGGCACCATCCAGGACGATCACAGCCGCCACCACATCAGCTTCACCAAGCGCTTCACCGACGTGGGCCACCAGGCCTACGACTCGGGCATCCTGCGCGCGATGAAGGACGACGTCGGGCTGCGGGACCCGTCGCTGATCGACCAGTGGATGGAATACCCGGACAACATCACCAACGCAATCCAGAGCCTCTTCCCCGGCTTCGTGCTGCACCAGATCATGAACGCGCTGGGCGTGCGCCAGTGCATCCCGCTCGGCCCGGACAAGTGCGAGCTGGTCTGGACCCAGATCGGCTTCGAGGAAGACACGCCCGAGCAGACGCAGGTGCGCCGCAAGCAGAACAACCTCGTCGGGCCGGCCGGGCTGGTGTCGATGGAGGACGGCATGATCGGCTACCTCGTCGAGAAGGGGATCAAGGGCTCCGAGGACGAATCGGCGGTGATCGAGATGGGGGGCAAGGGCACGGGTTCCATGCCCACGCGCGCGACCGAGACCTCGGTGCGCGGTTTCTGGGAGTTCTATCGGGAGTTGATGAATGTCTAGCATCACCAGGGATCCGGCGCTGGAATTGCCGACGGCCACGAAAACGAGCATCGACCGGCTGATGGCGCGCTACGCATCGGCCATCGACAACGGCGAGTACGAAGTCTGGCCAACGCTGTTTACCGAGGATGGCGTCTACCGCATCACGACGCGGACCGACTACGAGGCGGGACGCGACTTCGGCGTCTGGTACTGCAACAACCGCGGCATGCTCGAAGACCGCGTCCAGGCGATCCGCGGCGTGAACATCTACGAGCCGCACGTCTACCGGCACATGACCGGCGCCACCGAGGTGCTGAGCCTGGGCGGCGAGGAAGTCCGCTGCGAGACCAGCTACCTCGTCGTGCGGACCGATGTGGATGGCGACATGACCGTGTTCAGCGCCGGCCGCTATGTCGACCATCTGGTTTTCGAGGGCGGCCAGGCGCTGCTGCGCTCGCGCGTCGTGGTGGCCGATTCGGCGCGCTTCGACACGCTGGTCGCCCTTCCGATCTGAGGGGCGCACGTGACGTTTCGATTGCACCTCGACAGCAAGCGCGCCAAGCCGCCGGCTTTCCACCTGGACGCGGCCGCGTGGGCCAAGGCTGCCGCGCGGCATCCCGAACTGGCCGCGCTGGTCGACGTCTCGTTCAGCTGGGACGGCGAGCGGCTCCACGAGCATTTGTCCTCGGCGGATGCGCTGATCGCCTCCGGCTTCGACCGGAAGGCCGTCAATGCGGCGCCGCGGCTGCGCTGGATCCATACGACGGGCGCCGGCGTGGACCACCTGATGCCGATCTCCGACTTCCGGCCGGACCTCGCGCTGACCAACAGCAGCGGCATCCACAGTGACAAAGCCGGCGAGTCCGCCCTGATGGCCCTGCTGATGCTCAACGCGCGCATGCCCGAAGTCATGGCGAACCAGCGCGCGCGCGCCTGGCACAGCCTCATGACCGGGCCGATCCGCGGCAAGCGGCTCGTGCTGATCGGCTTCGGCGACATCGGCCAGGCCGTGGGCCTGGCGGCGCAGAACCTGGGGCTGGCGGTGACGGCGGTCACGCGCAGCGGAACGCCCAAGGCGGAAGCGCCCGGCATTCCCGTCGCGCCCACCGCGAGGCTGGACGCGCTGCTGCCCACGGCGGACTTCGTCGTGGTGACGGCGCCGCTGACCGAAGAGACGCGCAACCTGATGAGCGCGGCGCGGCTGGCGCTGCTGCCGCCCCATGCCGGCATCGTGAACATGGCCCGGGCCGCGCTGGTGGACTACCCGGCGCTGGCGCAGCGCCTGCGCGACGGCCTGCTGGGCGGCGCGGTGCTGGACGTCTTCGACAACGAGCCGCTGCCGCCCGAATCCGCGTACTGGGACGTGCCCCGGCTCGTGGTGACGCCGCACATCACCTGCGATGCCCCTGACTACGGCCAGCGCGTCCTCGACCTGTGGTTCGACAACTTCCGCCGCCTGCGGGCAGGCGAAGCGCTGCGCAACCAGGTCGACCGCGCGCAAGGCTACTGAACAGGCAGGCATCCCGCCCGCCCACCGAATATTTCACCGAATACTCCAGGTAGACACAGACATGAACGCACCCGTTTTTCACATGCTCGCCGGCGCCCCCGATCCCGTGGCGCCGTTCAGCCACGCCGTCGAGTCGGACGGCTGGGTCCTCGTCACCGGCCAGATGCCGTTTCTCGGCACGGGGCTGGAATCCGGCTATCCCGACGGCATCGAGGCGCAGACGCACCAGGTCATGAAGAATCTCGCGACCGTGCTGGAAGGTTGCGGACTCGGCCTCGAACACGTGCTGCAGGTCCGGGTGTACCTCACGGAATTCCAGCGCGACTACGACCGCATGAACGCGGTCTATGCCTCCTACTTCCCCGCCGGCAGGCGCCCCGCCCGCACCTGCGTGGGCGTGACGGGACTGGCCAAGGACGCGCTCATCGAGATCGACATGGTCGCGCGCCGCCCCGGCGCGGGAGGCCAGGCATGACGGCCACGCCGCGGCTCGGCTTCATCGGCCTGGGCGTGATGGGCGCGCCGATGGCCGGCCACCTCCTGCGCGCCGGATACCCGCTGTGCGCATATGGCAGGAAGGGCCTGCCGGCGGCCCTGCTGGCGGACGGCCTTGCCCCCTGCGACTCCAGCGAGGCGGTCGCGCGGCAGTCCGACATCGTGCTGCTGATGCTGCCCGACACGCCCGACGTGGAGGCCGTGCTGTGGGGCGAGCGCGGCGTGGCGGCGGGACTGGCGCCCGGCAAGCTCGTGATCGACATGAGCACCATCTCGCCGGTGGCGACGCGGCGCTTCGCCGAAGCGGTGCAGGCGCTCGGCTGCGACTATCTCGATGCGCCGGTCTCGGGCGGCGAGGTCGGCGCAAAGGCGGCCAGCCTGACCTTCATGGTGGGCGGATCGCCCGCGGCGTTCGCGCGCGCCAGGCCCTTGTTCGAGCGCATGGGCAAGAACATCAACCTCGTGGGCGGCCCCGGCGCCGGGCAGGTCTGCAAGGCCGCGAACCAGATGATCGTGGCGCTGAACATCGCCGCCGTCGCCGAAGCGCTGGTCTTCGCGGCCGGCGCCGGCGCCGACCCGGCGACGGTGCGCCAGGCGCTGCTGGGCGGCTTTGCCGCCTCGCGCGTGCTGGAGGTGCACGGCGAGCGCATGGTCAGCCGCGCCTTCGATCCGGGCTTTCGCATCGACCTGCACCGCAAGGACCTCTCCATCGCCCTGGAGGCCGCCCGCGGCCTCGGCGTGGCATTGCCCCAGACCGCCGGCGTGATGCAGCTCATGTCCACGGCCAAGGCGCTCGGCCTGGGCGACCAGGACCACGCCGCGCTGGTGCAGGCCGTGGAGCTTCTCTCGCAGCGGTCCCTCCCGCGGGCGGCCTAGCAATCGAAGACGGAGAAGACCTGTCCATGCATGCCACCCATCAGATCAAGGTCGCGCGGATTCGCACCGAAGCGACCGGCATCGTCAGCCTCGAACTCGTGCCGGTGGACGCCGCGCGGCCGCTGCCCCCGGCGGACAGCGGCTCGCACGTCGACCTGCTGCTCGCCGACGGCCTGCACCGCAGCTACTCCCTGTATCGCCCGTCCGACGGCTCCGCCTACGGCATCGCGGTACAGCGGGAAGCCGCCGGCCGGGGCGGCTCGCGCCACGTGCACGACCGCATCCGCGAAGGCGACGAACTGACCATCAGCGCGCCGCGCAACCACTTCGCCCTGCGCGCCGGCCGCGGCAACAGCGTGCTGGTGGCCGGCGGCATCGGCATCACCCCCATCTACGCCATGCTCCAGACCCTGGCCGCGCGCGGCGAGCAGGTCCGGCTCATCTACTGCGCCAGATCCCGCGAGCATGCCGCGTTCCTCCGGGAAATCGAGGCGCTCGCCAATGCGAAGGCCGCGCGGGTGGAAACCTGCTTCGACGACGCCGCCGGCCCGCCGGACCTGCGCAAGCTGCTCGCCGGCGGCGACCCGGACGCCAACTACTATTGCTGCGGCCCCGCCGGCATGCTGGACGCCTTCGAGAAAGCATGCTCGGCGCTCGGCTGCAAGAACAGCTTCATCGAACGGTTCGGCGCGGAAACGCCGAGCCCCGCGGCCCGGGACGCGGACTATGAAGTCGAACTGGCCCGCTCGGGGCGCCACCTGACCGTGCACGCCGGCCAGTCGCTGCTCGACGTGCTGCTGAAGGCCGGCATCGACGTCGCCTACAGCTGCCAGGAAGGCGCGTGCGGCTCGTGCGAGACCGCCGTGCTGGCCGGCGACATCGACCACCGGGATTGCCTGCTGTCCGCCGAGGAGCGCGCCGCGGGCAACACCATGCTGGTGTGCGTGTCCGGCTGCCGGTCGGCCAGGCTGGTGCTGGATCTTTGAGTCTGGATTTCCGGGCGGGGCTGGCGGGGTTGCGGTTGATGCAAGTGCCGGAGCCAGGCTGTGGCGCCTGTGTCTTCCGCGAGCGGTTGGACCCGCGGTTAGCCGGCAGCGTGGGGGCATGGGAACCGATGGCGCGCGCTGTCCGGCATGGCGTGGCACAGCGGCAACATTCTTCATCGGGCGCGCTCCGACCGGATCCATGTTCCTCTTTATTTTGTGTACGATTCTCCGAACATGCGTGTGGGACGATTCACAAGACACAGGTAAACAGCCGATAGTGGCGACACCTTTCTGGACGCCATGGATATGGACACGACACCCCCGACGCCGCCGCTGCCAATGACCCGGGCCGGCATCACCGCCGCGCTCGCCGCCATCGCCGGTCGCTTCACGCCGATCGACGGCGAGCACCAGATGGCCGCGATTCCATCACTGAGATTCTTCCGCTATTCGGCGCCGAGCAAGGAGGAAGCATCCTTCAGCAAGGTGGCGCTGATCTTCGCCGCACAGGGCGCCAAGACCGTCATCGCCGGCGACGCTTCTTATCACTACGACACGGAGCACTACCTGCTCACGTCGATCGATATGCCGGTCATCGGCAAGGTAGAACAGGCCAGCCGCGAGCATCCCTATCTCTGTTTCAATTTCGAGATCGACCTGCGGCAGGTCGCCGATCTGGTCGCGGCGCACGAATTGCCGCCGCCGGACGAATCGTCGACCGGATTGGGCATCAGCGCAGGAGAGCTGTCGCTGGACCTGCTTGAGGCGGCCTACCGGCTGACGCGGCTGCTTGACACACCCAAGCACATCCCGGTGCTGGCGCCCTTGATCGAACAGGAGATCATCTATCGCCTGCTGATGAGCAGCCAGGGCCTGCGCCTCAGGCAAGCCCTGGTGGCGGACAGCCGTGCATTCAAGATTACCCGCGCGGTCGAATGGATCAAGGCCCATTACGAGATGCCCATGCGCATCGACGAACTTGCCCGGCACGTCAACATGAGCGTTTCCTCGCTGCACCAGCATTTCAAGGACGCCACCGGACTGAGCCCGCTGCAATACCAGAAACGCCTGCGCCTGTTCGAGGCACGTCGCCTGTTGCTGAAGCGCGCGAGCGACGTGGGCATCGTCGCCTCGGCCGTTGGCTACGATAACCTGTCGCAATTCCACCGCGAATACAAGCGCCTGTTCGGAGCACCGCCGATCCAGGATGCCGTGCGGTTGCGCACCGACTCGGCCTAGCCGCGCCACCCGGAGCCGCGGGGCCAGTTCGCTGGCGCAGCATCACAACAACGATGGCGGAAGCTCACTGCGCGCGTGGAAAACAACCAGGCCAGTGTGAGGCGTGAGGCGTGAGACGCCATAGCCGTGCGCGTCGGCGGCTCACACCTTTATGACGACCTTGCCGAAGGGACCGCGCGCGAGGTGCTCGAACGCTTCGCGCGCCTGCCCGAACGGGTAGACATGATCGATGACGGGGCGAATGCGGTGCTCGTCCAAGAACGGATTCATGCGGTCGAACGAGGAACGCGGCGCGACCGCGATGCCTCGCAAGGTGGTCTGGCGAAAGATCAGGGGCATCAGATTCAATTGCGTCGTCTGGCCGGCGAGAAAGCCGATCTGAGCGATACGACCGGCCGCCTTGGTGGCTGCGACCGATTGATTGATGCCTTCACCCCCTGCCACATCGAGAGTAAGGTCCACGCCCTTGCCGTCCGTGAGCGCCAGCACCTCGGTTTCCCAGTTCGGCGTCCTGCGATAGTTGATGCCGGCGGAAGCGCCGAGCTCCATTGCGGCCTGCAGGTTTTCGTCCCGGCTGGAGGTCGCAATCACCTTGGCCCCCATGGCGCGAGCCATCTGGACGGCGAAAATCGAAACGCCGCCGGTACCCTGAACCAGAACACTCTGGCCCGACTGGATTTGACCGAAGTCCACCAGCGAGTACCAGGCGGTCAATGCGGCGATCGGGAGCGTCGATGCCTCCTCATCGGACATCGAACCGGGCGCCCGAACCGCGCCTTGCTCATGAATGATCATGTACTCGGCCAGCCCGCCGGGTAGCGGCGAGCCGACGCAGTAGGCCGGTTCGTCCGGACCGGGAGCGCCATCGAGCCAGCGGGAGTACAGGTGCGAATTGACGCGGTCACCGACCTGGAAACGCGTCACGCCCTCGCCCACCGCCACGACCGTTCCTGCGGCGTCGCTGACCGGGATCAGGTCCCGTGGGACCAGATGCGGCTCGTAGATGCCATCGACGATGGCCTTGTCGCGGAAGTTCAGTGACACCGCACCCACCTTGACCAGCAGTTCGCCAGCCTTGGGTCGAGGGGTTTCTGTTTCACCGAGGACGAGGTTGTTGAGGCCGAAGCCCTTCAGTTGCCATGCTTTCATTTTGCTACTCCTGGTGGAAGATTCGGTTACGCAGCGGGTGTAGCCCGGTCACGTAGCCGCTCACGACTGCGCACTGAATGTCCGGATCTGCGCGGCCCGGCCCTGCAGCCACCAGCCGACCTGCGTTGGCCACGACGCAAACGGGACTTCCGGATCGACAGCGCCAAGTTCGGCTTCCGCATGAAGGGCGAAATTCGGATCGGCCAGCGCCTCGCGGCCGATCGCGACAAGGTCTGCCTGGCCGCTCGCCACGATAGCCTCGGCCTGACGACCGTTGACGATCAGACCGACCGCAGCGGTGCCGATGCCTGCTTCGCTACGCACCTTCTGCGCGTATGGAACCTGATAGCCATACCTGGACGGGTACTCGTAGCGCGGCGCGATGCCGCCCGACGAGCAGTCGACGATATCTACGTCGAGCGCCTTGAGGCGACGCGAAAAGACCACCGTGTCCTCGATGGACATGCCCTCGCGCAGGCCATCGACGGCGGAGACCCGCACGAAAAGCGGCTTACCCTGTGGCCATGCCGCCCGCACCGCCTGCACGACTTCCAGGGGAAAGCGCATCCTGCCGTCGAGATCTCCGCCGTATTCGTCCTTTCGGTCGTTGGTCACGGGTGACAGAAAGCTGTTGAGCAGATAACCGTGCGCGCAATGCACCTCGATCACATCGAAGCCGGCCGCATCGGCACGCCGGGCCGCGTCGACGAAAGCTCGTTTCACCTCCGCCATCGTTGTGCTCGACAACGCCGCAGGCTTGAGCCAGCCATCGGCGTACGGCTTGCCGGAAGCGGAAACCACAGGCCAAGGCCGCTCGCCGCGCCGGACATCGTCGTCGTCGAGCGCCCCATTGCCCTGCCAAGGCCGCTGGCTGGCAGCCTTCGGTCCGGCGTGGGCAATCTGAATGCCGGCCACAGCACCATACATCTTGAGTGCATCCGCGATGCGTCGCAGGCCAGGTATGTGGTCGTCCGACCAGATGCCAAGATCGCCGTGGGTAATGCGGCCCTCGGGCACGACTCCGGTCGCTTCGACGATGACCAAGCCAAAGCCGCCCATCGCGAATCGGCCGAGGTTGATCAGGTGATGATCGTTGACATGGCCGTCCCGCGCCGAGTACTGGCACATGGGAGAAACGAGCAGGCGGTTGCGCAGTGTGACGTCACGCAGCGCGACAGGTTCGAAAAGTTTCACGTTACTGGTCCTTTGAATGACGTTTGCCGTCGCCAAGCCTATGCGGCGACCTTGGTGACCATCGCGCAACGGCGCAGATCCATTTCGCCGTCCAGCACCTCGGGAAGCGCCGCGACGAATGCTTTCATGTAGGGTTGCTCGAAATGCGAAGTCAGATCGGCGGCGGTCTGCCAGTTTTCGTATAGCACCCAGACATCCGGGTCGTCGTTCGAGCGGTGCAGGTCGTAGTTGATGTTGCCGGCCTCGGCGCGCGAGGGCTCGACCAGGGCGCCGAGACGGCGTCCCAGCTCGTCGCCGCGGCCGGGCTTTGCCCGGATGAATGCGATGAGCGTAAGTTGCGCGCCGTTGGCCGGAGCCGGTATGGCGTGGGAGGATTGTGCGGTCATGGGTTAGCGTTCCAGATCAGGGAAATGACGCCGCGGGCAGTCCAGGTTGCGACATCCCGCGGCCCTTGGTCGGGGCAATGTGCACGGGCGTATCCAGCACCCCCGCTTCGCGCTCGCCCCTCGACTCAACGGCATTCGGCGACGGCGGCGGATCGAGGTCGGCAACGAAGTGCGGACCGCCTGCGCCTTCGGCGAGCGGACGCGCCAGGTTTCGATATTTATCGACGCCGTCTTCGATCAGGCAATCGAGTAGCCGGCGTCGACCAGCAGACCGTGGCCCGATACGAACGAAGCGTCATCGGAAGCCAGGAACGCCACCACCGTCGCGACCTCTTCCGGAGAACCCGCCCGGCCGGGTACGGTCGAAGCCGCGAAAGCGTCCTTCGCTTCGGCGCTCGGCCAGATGCGGTCCTGGAACGGCGTGTCGATGATGCCGGGATTGACGGCATTGACGCGCACGCCCTGCTTGAACAGTTCGATCGATGCGGTCTTGGTCAGGCCCAGCACCGCATGCTTGCTGGCGATATAGAGGCCAGCGTTGGCAAAGCCGATCACGCCGCCCATCGATGCATTGTTGATGATGGTGCCGCCGCCTTGCGCCAGCATGGCTTTCGCTTCGTGCTTCATCGACCAGAAGACGCCGCGGACGTTGGCGTTGAAGATCGTCTCGTAGACCTCATTCGACTGGTCGACGAACGGCGTGAACTCGCCTTCGGTGCCCGCGTTATTGAAAGCCACGTCGATCCGCCCATAGGTCGAGATCGTCGTTGCGACCAAGTTGATCACGTCCTGTTCGACGTTGATGTCGGCGACAGCAGCCGTCACTTCGTAGCCGCCGTTCCTGATCTCGGCGGCGAGCGCCTCGATTTCGGCGCGGCGGCGTGCACTGACGACGACTTTGGCACCTCGGCGGGCGAGTTCGATGGCCGTGGCCCGGCCAATGCCAGAGCTTGCTCCGGTCACCAGCGCGACTTTCCCGGAAAGCGTTTGCGGCGAGGCTTGAATGCTCATTTGTTTCTCCAGATTCAACGTGTTGGACTCGCAAGAAGAAAGAGATCCTGTTTCCTGCTCATGTCTTGAAGACCATTCTGGAGCGTTTAATTGATATGATAAAGTAGTCAATGTTTCTTACTATGATGAATGAGGTTCACCAATGGAAACCGCGGAACTCGCTGAGCTGGCCGTGTTTGCGTCGGTGGCGAGGCACCTGAGCTTCCGTCAGGCGGCCACCGAACGGGGTACGTCCGCCTCGGCGGTAAGTCATTCGATACGTAGCCTCGAAAGCCGCGTGGGCGTGCGCCTGTTCCATCGCACCACGCGCAGCGTGTCCCTGACCGAAGCCGGAGAAGCGCTGTACACCCGGTTGGAGCCGGCGATGGCCGGTATGCGAGCCGCCCTGGATGGATTGAACTCGTTCCGCGCCACGCCGTTTGGCACCATCAGACTCAATGTTCCAAACTCGATTGCGCTCTACGTCCTGGGCGATGCGATGGAACTCCTGGCAAGCCATGCCGGGCTCAAGCTGGAAGTCGTCGCCACCGACTCGCTGGTCGATATCGTGCAGGAAGGATTCGATGCCGGTATCCGCTTCGGCGAACGCCTGTCGCAGGACATGATCGCGGTACGAATCAAGCCGAAATTCCGATTCGCCGTCGTTGGCTCACCGCGCTATTTTGAGAAAAATCGGGCGCCCATGACGCCCCACGATCTGCATAGCCACGATTGCATCCGATACGCATTTCCCAGCGGGACGATCTTGAATTGGGAATTCGTCAAGGACGGAGAAGAGGTAAAGGTCGAGGTTGCCGGCCCCTTGACGGTCGATAGCCAGGAATTGATGGCTGACGCCGCGGCGCGGGGGCTGGGCCTGGCATACATATGGGAGAACCGGGCGGCGCCATATCTTCGCGACGGCCGGCTCCAGCGCTGCCTCGAAGACTGGTGTACCGTCGACGAAAGCGTATTTCTCTATTTCCCAAGCCGCAAGCATCAATCGGCAGGGCTTAGAGCGTTGATCGAGGCGATGAAAGCATAAGGTTGCGCCACGGCCAGGCGGTGGACAGTTGCGCCATCGATATGCCAGTGGATTGGCCAACACCCGGCCCCGCAGATTGCTACCGCCGAGTCGGCGATATTTCATGGCATCCGTTCCGTTTTATTCCTGACGGCGCACCGGAATCATCATTGCGGCCGGTGAATGCCTGCCCTGGGTAAAACTTATCGGGACATGCACCACGCTCAATCAGGATAATCGGTGGCGTCCGAAATTTCGCGCCATGCGGCCAGATCCCTCTCCACCGCGGCCAGTTTCTGGAGTGCAAGGCCGTTCGCAATCTTTCCCGCGAACAGATGCAGCGGGGGCTCGGACGCGCCTGCGGCTTGAACGATCATCGAGGCCAGCTTGTCCGGATCCCCGGCCTGCTTTCCAGCCATCTCATCCAGGTGCACGTCGAGCAAAGCCTGTGCGGCGGTGTATTCCCGAATGTTGTGCTGTGCGATGACCAGCGAGCCCGACGACAGGAACTCGGTACGAACAGGCCCCGGATAGACCAGGGTTGCCTTGATGCCGAATTCCGCAACCTCGGCCGCGAGCGCTTCCGTAAGCCCCGCAAGAGCGAACTTGGTGGCCGCGTAGATGCCCCATCCTGCATAGCCGCCCTGAAAGCCGGCAATCGAACCGACATTGAAGACGTGCCCGCCGCGCTGCCGACGCATATGAGGCAGTACGTGGCGGAGGACATGCGCCGGCGCGAAGACGTTGACTTCGAAGTTGCGACGCAATTCCTCGTCGGATATTCCCTCCAGGGTGCCCTGCAGGCCATAGCCAGCGTTGTTGACGACGGCATCGATCCGCCCGAATCGGGAAATGGCTTGCGCGATGCTGGCCTGCACGCTGCGTTCATCGACGAGATCCACCTGTACAGGCAGAAACGTATCCGAAGCGGGTCCGATCAGATCGACGAGCGAAGCCAGCGTGCGCGAGGTGGCAACCACGTTGGCGCCGCCGTCCAGAAGCTTGCGCACGAGCGACAGGCCGATTCCTTTCGAGGCGCCGGTGACAAACCAGGTTTTCTCATTTTGACTCATGGTGGTCCTAGCAAATGGGGGGATTGGGGGGCTTGGATAACAGCGGCGAAACCGCAATGGGCGCGGCACGGCAGTGCCGCTGCGGTATCTGGCCGCGATCACGGATAGCGCATGAAAGAAAGGCGGTCGCGGCTCTGGCTGACCAATTATCTTCCCCCACCCCATCCATCGCGATGCACGATCGGCGATTAATGATGCACAAAAATCCGAATCCACTTGAAGAACAATCGTGACGCCCTTGGCCATCGGCGGCCGTCGCAGGCTCGCTTGTCCTTGTCCAACATTCGGATTTTTGTGCACTAACTCCGGAAGAACAGACAGCTCAACCAGGCTGGTTTACCGGATAGTGCGGATAGCTGCCGGCGTTGGAATCACCTCTCGCCCAATCCACGTGGACGATGGATGGTGACACGCCGCAAACATACGCTCCGGCTCGGGCAATACCATCTGTCGGAGGTGAAGATCCGGCGGCATGGCGCGCACAACCGTCAACGGTCTGAGCCGGTGGCCGCGATGCGTCGGATGGATGCATCCAGGACTTACCGGATATCCATACCGCCACGCCACCTGTCAGGCAGTCTTTTCATCAACATCCTTCCGACTGGAGATACATCATGAAATACAAGACTCTGGGCAACACCGGCCTGCTCGTGTCCCGCCTGTGCCTGGGCACCATGACGTTTGGCGACGGCAGCGGCATCTACAAACACATCGGCGCGTCCGGACAGAAAGAGGCCGACGATCTCGTCAAGGCCGCCCTGGAGGCTGGCGTAAATTTCTTCGACACCGCCGATGTCTACTCCAACGGCGCCAGCGAACAGGTGCTGGGCCATGCCTTCAAGAATCTTGGCATTGCGCGCAAGGACTTCGTCCTCGCCACCAAGGTGTACAGCCGCATGGGCCAGGGGCGCAACGACGTGGGCGCGTCGCGCGGGCACATCATGGACGCCGTCGAAGCGAGCCTGAAGCGGCTGCAGACCGATCATATCGACCTGTACCAGATCCATGCCAACGACATCGTGACGCCGGTGGAAGAGACGCTGCGCGCGCTCGACGACCTGCTCCGGCAGGGCAAGATCCGCTATATCGGCGTCTCGAACTGGCAAGCCTGGAAGATCGCTCGTTCGCTGGGGATCTCCGGGCATCTGAACTTGGCACGTTTCGAGACTTTGCAAGCCTACTACTCGCTCGCTGGCCGTGATCTCGAACGAGAGCTTGGCCCGTTGCTGGAAGCGGAGAAGATTGGCCTGCTGGTCTGGAGCCCACTCGCCGGCGGCCTGCTCTCCGGCAAGTTCAACCGCAACAACCAGAAACCCGGGGATTCGCGACGCTCCGAGTTCGACTTCCCAATCGTCGACCGGGAGAGGGCCTGGAACATCATCGACGCCCTCGTACCCATCGCGCAGGCCCACGGTTGCAGCCCGGCGCGCGTCGCGCTTGCCTGGCTGCTGTCCCGGCCAGTCGTTACCTCCGTGATCATGGGCGCGAAACGCATGGACCAGCTCGAGGACAACCTCGCGGCTATCGACCTGAAGCTGACCGAGGATGAATTGCGCCAGCTCGACGAAGTCAGCGCGCTGCCGCCGGAGTATCCAGGCTGGATGTTGAATACCCAAGGTGCCGACCGGCTGGGCCCTGTCGATCTGTGGTCAGCGGCCAGCACCTCCTGAGGCCTGCGCGAGCATCTCACGCCGCCATCTTTCAACCGAGTCCGAGCCGCTTATGGCTCGGACTCTGATCTCGAACGAAAGCACCTTCGTGACCGGCCCGGACTTCCTGGCCGACGGTGGCTATACGCTTTGAAGCCACACCATATCCAGGTCAAGTCTCCGAGTCCTTGTGACTTGGCCTGAAGGTACCGGTAGGCGATACCGTCACGTACATCCCTTCGCAGTCAGAAGCCCTGTAAATCTTGGAGTTGGGCTTGAGGACGCGCAATGCAGCGTCGGGAAATACGAGGCTTTCCTCCTGTTTCTTGACGGCATTTACCGTCAGGGACCAGGAGACCTGCTGATGCCCGGAAAGCCGCATGAAATCATGCTTTCCAGAGGAGACTTTTACCGTCAAAGACCGGTTTGGTCTCAATAGTAAACGGGAGGGTCTTAATCCGGCCTCCGGTTCTTACCGCCACTTTTACCGCCAACCTGTTCCGCTGGCCGGCGATAGCCACCGATAGCTGCCGTGACGTATTTCTTGTTAAATCAACATGTTACGGCGGTTTCTCGATAGCTGACGATAGTCCCCGAAGGACCTTAAATCACTCCCCCACTCGATTGTCAATGGCACCGCGGAGAGCGTTGTGCCGCAAGGGTTTCGGGTTGACGCTGAGAGCTTGGTACCGTCAGAAATACCGACGGGTGAGTCTTGCTTAGATGAGGCTACCTGAGTGGTTTCATGTAGGCCCATATCGACCCATCAAACCAATCGAGTCCCCCGGCCGCCCCTTAACCGTCCCACGGAGGACGTGACAGGGGTCTTCCAACAGGAAAATCCACTCCGAAGATCAGAGTCCAGCGGTATCAGCGGCGACTTTCACCGATGTTCTGACGGTATCAGAAATGGCTTCTTCAGAGGGGCTTACGGTATCGGCACGAAGAAAGTGTCCATGCTTTGGCGGATTAGCTTCTGCAGCAACCTGAGTCCCCCACCCCGATACCGGTGAGTCAGTACCAAGTCGTCCCATAGCGTGCCACCAAAGCCCACCGACACGCTCTTCTGATGTGCGAAGAACTCGCTCGTTGACCAAGGCTCGCCATCGAATTGTTCCTTGGAATCGCGAACCCATTGCGGCAGACGCGAAACTTCAATTGCTTCCCTCACCGCGCTTAGGGATAACTAGCACCAGCAGCTCGGCAAACCTAGCCTCTCAGGCTTTCCATCAAGCCAGGAATGCTAACCGCGACCTCCCCGCTCTCGCCAAACAACAAACCATCGCCACCCGGTGTCACGTAAGCTATCGAAAGCACGCTGTGAGGCAGTTCCCTCAGCGTCGCGACATCTTGCGGGTCAATGCGCAGCACCCGCCCGTTGCTGTACACGAGCTCCAGCACATGAGCCGTTGCCAAATACCGCGCCGACACAGCATGAGGCGCCTCTAACGCCTGATAGCCACGCGCCAACGCCTGTTCGTAACTCCGACGAGAGATTCTGGTTGCCATGTGCTCGACACCTCATCAGCTATTTTTTCCTACCGACTCGAAACGACATTGCCAGATCATCTGTGTTGCTGACATTCACGCAGATAGTTGACTAACAGCGACATCATCTCGTTGGTAGACAGCTTGCCCGCCCGCCTCAGCGCAATCAGCAAATCCTGCACATGGCCTGACTGCACCTCGTCTCCCGAAAGGCAGGTCACTGTATTTGCCCAACTATCCATCGCGGTGGGGACATAAGTCACATTGCAGCGTCGGGCAAGATCTTCAATGAAATACGCTACGTCCGTGGTCGGGATAGCCGAAGCGAGATGAACTGGCGAGACTTCACTGAATTTAGTCATACACGGCGCGTCTCACATTACGTCGATGTATTGATGAATCCGAGCCACCAGCGCATCAAAATCTGGCTGACCCTGGTAATACAGCGCTTGCGTCTTGCGGTACTCCAACGCAAAGCGCTCACGTTGTGCAGCGTCAGCAAGGACAAAGGCCTGGTTTCGTGCAATCACCTGCTCATCACCGCTCCGAAAGCGCTGCGCCTTGCGCTCTTGGTAGGCCGGTTCCCGCATGAATGCCTGCACCTCCTCCAAACCCAGAAGGCAGTACACGTCATAGTAGTGCCGAAGGAAATTTCCCGGAAACGCCTCCGACTCACCCAAGCGACGGTACTTGGTGGAAATTGTCTGAAGCTTCTCGACGAAAGTGTGCGTCGGCGCATAGCAAGGTACCGCGACTGCACGGTTGTCGAACACGTCTACGCCGCGATCTCTGGCAACATCGAAAGCCCATGACGAGATCGTGACAGCTCGATTGGGTGCTGTGTCGTCAAACCCAAGCTCCAACAAAATTCCATCTTTGACGCCTACCAATGCCGATACGCGCGGCGTGTATATCAAGCGGATGCCGGCGCTGCGCATCTTGTCGTCGTCAAATTGCGTGTCGCGCTCAACGTTACCGATGCCTGGGATACGGATACGCGCCGCCAGTTCGTCGTAATACGTACGGCGCGAAAGGACGTGCGCTGGCTTGTCTTGATTGCGCCCCGTCTTCACATCCATGTCGGCGGGCGGCTCGATGCGAATGTCGATGTCTTCGGAAAAACGGTGGATAACGCCAAAGCCCTTCGAGAGCGACGTCCCTCCCTTTAGTTCGAACTGGAAGCCCTGTGCCTGCAAACCCCACAGGCAATGCATGATCCAGTAGTCCTTCTCGACCAACATAGGATCAAGCCCTCGTTCGTCAGCGACAAGAGCAAGCAACTGATCAAAGTCCTTCCGCGCGTGCAGGAAATCAGGCACTCATCCACTCCCGCAGGCGCTTGCGCGTCGCCACATTGCCAAAACTGTCTGCGGCCCGCTGCAGCCGGACTGAGTCGAACGAGGACAGCTTGCTGCGCGCTTGGCGCAAAACGGCATCACGATCCTCGGCCAACTCTTCAAGGTTGTTTAGCAGATCGACATACAGAAACTCGGGGGTCAGCTTCTTCGGGAAACGCGGCTTCATTCGAAAATCGAACTGCCGGTTGCCAAGTTGGAAAACACCATGGCGCTTGTGGTTGTAGACCAGCGTGCGGTTATAGAGCTGAGTGGTACCAAGACCCACGGCGTTGTAGGCCGAGGGTGAAAACACCAAAAAGTCCTTGTCACGAAGAAAGCCCCCCACCACTTGGTCATCAGTTGGTGGCAGCGGGCCAAAGCTGGACTGCTTCGGCGCGTGGTAGAGGCCCTGAGCAAGTTTTTTCAGCTTTCCTGTGGCTACCAGCTCACGGAGATGCCTATCCACTGCGGTGGACAGACGTGCCAGGTCCTCGCGCCGATAGACACGACCGGCTTGCAACTCATCCGCAAGATGAGCTGCGGCCCCTCGAAGAGGCTCAACGGCGGATAGAGTAGCTGTAGGCACGTCTAATTTATCATTGAAATTTCATGCATTTTATCGCATTCTGCCGACTACGTCAGCCCCAAAAAAGTGTCCAAAGGGTCACCGCCAATCTCTCGATGCGTCCTGTGGACGTACCCGCTGGAAGAGGTCTCTAGCGCATGACAATAATCATCGCTGGCTACGCCAAATCATATGGATTTACATATCATATGTTTTTTCATACCATATAGACATTCATCACAAGGCGACACCCATGCCTAACGCGGGCCGGCAGGAAAGAGATACCAAAGTTGGCCGAATCCTTCTCTGGGAGGGGCGGGTTAGCCGCGCTCGACTTATCTCCGAGTATGGGTTGAGCCCTATACGGGCCAGCGAGTGGCTGCGCGATTTCCGGGAGTCATACCCGGAGTGGGTAGCATGGGACAGCAAGCTCAAAGCAGATGTGGCCACCTCCATCGCGTATGCGGACGCCGAACAGGCGGCGAATACCTCGTGGCCGGGCGCTATCAGCGCCATGCTGGTCCCGTATGCGCTGAACGTCCCAGGCAAGCCGCTCTCCATCTCATGGGACTTCGCCCACATCTCGCCTCGCACCTTCTCCCGACTGAACTTGGCCATCGCAGATCGTCTCAGGGTGAGGTTCGTCTACTGCTCCATGAACAACCCGGAACCGCACGAGCGAACCGTCGAGCCGCACAGCCTGTTACGGGCAGGACGACGGTGGCACGTCCGCGGCTACTGTCTGCAGAGGCGAGCCTTCCGTGACTTCGTATTAGGGCGAATGAGCAAGGTCACACTGCTCACGGAGCCCAGCTTGGCAGACATCGCCGCCGATGCTGCCTGGTCCACAGTCCTCCAAGTCAGGATTACCGCTCACCCTGGCCTCAGCCCTGCGCAGCAACTGATCGTCAGAAACGAGTACTTCAACGGGGCATCAGCGCGCGTAGAAAGCTGTAGGGCTGCCCTCCTGAACTACATGGTGCAGGAGATCATGGCAGCCACGGACGTGAGTCGACAGGCTCCTCCCGACTATCAACTGGCGATTGAAAACACAGAGGAGTGCCGGCAATGGCTGTTCATGACTTAACAGACCAAATTCGCCAAGAGAAGGTGGCTGAACGCTATCCGCCGCTCTTCAAACGCCTGCCCGACCGCCTTTTCGCGCCACTGGCTTCGGCTAATCGCTTCCAATATTGGTCACTGCTGTGTGTTCTGCACGCCAAACGCTTCGGCCTCAAGACCCCATTCACGAGATAGCGATAGCGTGCATGCCCAGACTAAAAATGTACCCAGCTAGAAATGGCGATGCCTTTCTTGTCGATATTTCAGGCTCCCACGTCCTCATCGACGCAGGCTTTGCGAGCACCTTCAATGACCACATCGCACCCGATTTGAGGCAGTTGGGCACTTGATCATCCGAGCTGGGAGCGACGAGACTCAGCCGCGGCAATGGTGCTCTGGCTTTTGCGAAGCGATGACGCTTGGATGGAGAGATTGGTTCCTCTCGCCTTCTCCATGGAGAGCGGCAACCGCGCCGACATTGCCACCGCGTCACTGGACGTCCTTTCGCGTGAGAACCCAGCCGCCCTTTGGGAACGCGTCGTTCGCTTCATTGACGTTAGCGAAGTAGCGCAGGCGTGCGCACACGCAAGCAGATATGCAACGCTTCTGCGGATAGCTGACCGCGCCAATTCCAAAGGCGTTGCTTCGGCCGCCGACGCCGCCACGATTCTTCGAGCTAAGGCATCGACAGGCTCGAGCCCATCCGTTCGGCCGGAAGAAACCCTGCATGCAAGCCATGTGCATTCAAGCTTGGCTGCTGCTTGGAGGGAACTGCAAAGCTTTGGGGTTTTGGACGAGGCAACTCGGATTGGAGTCGCGTCGGTTCTCAGGGAGTTGTGTGGACAACACTCCTTCGATGACGTTCAACAACTGGAGTCCTTGGCAGCAGCAAGATACAAAGCGAACGCAAATTTCATCCCGGACCGTTGGGCTGCGAGGCTACGGTTTGCACTCAATGTCGCGCTCTTCGGACCTGCGTCGATCGAGCAGTTGATCAAGATTGAAGCTGCACTGCGCATCCACAACCCCGAGCCCCTCGTCGAACCGCCAGACGGAAGGCGGCTCATCTCGGGCCTGATCGAAGCCATTGGCTCAGGAAATGCGGCTCGCTTCCTTCCTTCGAGCGGCGACCTAGTGTTCCTGGACGTCCAGGGGTACCTCGAGCACAGACGGCAGGTAGTCAGAGTGGACATTACTTCGCACCTGCTATCGCCCGGGCAGCGGGATCCTCACCCCATAGAGCTGGGCACCTTCAGGCCGACTGAGCTGCCGCGACCGGTCCCACGCGATCAAGTTGCGGTTTGCAGTCGTGTGAAACCGGGACTGGCGCACTTCGGATCTCTCACGCCTTCCATCGCCAACCCGCAATTTCACGAGCTCCTGCATGCACCCGCCTCTGCAATGGTCAGATACCACTGGAGGGATGGGAGCACTGTCCGAACGCCCGGAACGAGCCGAATTCATGAGCTCTCGATACTCGCAATCCAACGCGAAGCACTGGCACTACCTCCAGGCTGGCGCATGCTATGGATATTGAGAGTCGACGGCAAAGTCCAAGCAGTACTGAATAAGGCGCACTGACCATGTTTCCAAAACTGACGAGGATGAAGCAGCCGATGACTCGCGGTGAGTTCGAAGAGCGCATCAATCTCACCCATGAGCAGATCCACACCGGAAAGCTGCACCCCAATGGCTTAGACGGCTTGCTGGACGTGCGACACCTGCCGAACGGTCGGATCGACATGCTCAGCGTGAACGAAATGGTCCGCCTGAACGCGAATATGAGCCATCAGATGATTGCGACGCCAATGGGGGACATGCTCAGGACGATGGCGGAACGAGGCGACAGCGACGACGGAGACGGTGAAGACAAGTCGTAGCCCAGTTGCGTCACACGAACGTGACGCCAAACGTCAGTTTCTCGTCAAAGCGGTCGAAGCTGCTTTTTCTGTGGAGCGCTCGCACACGCCAGAAGTAGAACGACCTTACATCTGAAGCTGTCGACCCAGGTGTGGCGCGATAGGCCGTGCCTCTGGAAACTAGAGCCGTGCCGCAATTTCCATCGAACTGCACCGGGCGAACCGGACCCCAGCCCGCGTTCCAGTAGCTAAGGTCAGCGACGACCTCACTGCCTGATTTGACCTCCAGCATCCCATCACGAGGCGTAGCCTCCAACTGGCCGTGACCAGGCATCGTGGGCAAGAAGAGGCGGCCGGGATAAAGATCGTGCTGCAGGTAACCTAGGCGATCGAAGTCGAGCGGCTTGGCCAGCGGCCAGGCCTTGCTTTTTTCATCTGCAATTGCGTGAGAAGCTGGCAACACCAGGATGGTCGTCGTGCCTAGAGGCTCTGGAGAATCACTCGGGAGCAGCCGTCCGGTTCTCCACACGTCCCTCAGGTGTTCAGCCAAGCCTTCATCAGCGACGCTGCCACCTGCCGCCTGCGCCCATCGGACGACTGAGACCTCTACGCAACGGTCCATCGAAATCACAACGGGCGACGAGAAGGCCATCAGTTCGTCGCCCGGACGCTCCCGCTGAACCCGTTCAACGAGGCTGCGGACGGCCCCTTCCATTACTTTGTCATCACCATCGAAGTCGGTTTGGCCCGAAAACCAAGCTGGGCGCCTAGGTCTGAGGAACGCAAGCGTCGGGTGAACCGGCAAAGCCAACAGTGCCCTGTCTTCCGCCCGATCGGGAGGCATGCCCCAAAACTCCTCAGCTACCGCCAACGTCCGCAGGTAGGCGGAGATCATCCGCAAGGCGGTCCGAGATGAGATTTGACCGATGAACCCTTCGCCCAAGGGGCGCGAGAAGTGCCAAGGGTCGCCCTGGAAAGGGGCATCCGGGTAGACGCCTTTGTTGACCGACCACTCGAAAGCCATCTGACGGACGAATGGAAGGCCCGTGGCGCGCCCGATTTCCGCCATGGAGGTACGGAACATCCGCGGAAGGTCCGCACCATGCACACCACTGAAATCCTGTGGGATCTCGAAGTCCTCTGCCACCTCCTCCAGGCCAGCGACCGGCGTATCAGGCCATAGACCAAGGCTCTCCAGCAGCAGCTCCGAGAGGATGGACGGCTTGAGAATGCTCTCAGCCAGTTTCGGGCGGGCCTCGTAGCCATGAGCCTGCGCGGCTATCCAGAAGACGTAGAGCGCTTCCACTACTTCGGCCTCAAGCTTTCGCGAGCCGAGAAACCCAAGCAGCGCAGCCTCCGTTGCATCTCTTGACGACGGATCACCTAGCCGAGCGGCAAGTTCCTGCATGGTCCACCACCTTGCAGCGGTCGAGGGCCAACCGAGCCTGGCTATGAGGATGCGAAGGTCTTCCATCAATTTTCCGTCGTCCTCGAAGCGTCGAGTTCTGCGGCCCAACGCGGGCGTTCCAACGGAAGAGTTCGGGTGTCTTCAAGCACGCAGTTGACCATCGTCTCGGCAAACTTCACAGCGTCAGCAACACGCTTCTGCCGCGCATAGAAATAGACCATCAGCTCTGTCGGCGCCACACGCGGCGGCTCGGGCTCTCCGAACATGGCGTACGTCGTCGCCCCGACGAACTCGTCGCAGCGGCTCGGGAAGTGCTTCACGACCATATCCAGCCGCTTGCGGGTCTTCTCCTCGTTCTCTGCAAAACCCACCCATGCACCATTCCGGATCTGTGCCTGGACCAGATACATCCAAGCCGCCTTCGGGCCGCTCAGCTTGCGCCTCGTCTCAAAGGCAAGGTCAGACAATTCGAGGATGCCCTTATGCCGCCCCTCGTCTGACTGCAGCAGACCGTCCAGCGCGACTAGTAGACGCTTGCCCTGCCCAGCTTGATCCCAGTGTTCATACCAGGCTCGAAGCAGCCGCCTCTTCTCGTTGTAGCTGGTCGACAGACTTGCCAGCAGGTCGTCTAGCTGCTCCGGCGAAAATGTGGTGACGTCGCTCGTGTACGGATTGTTGTCGCTATCGCTGCTAGGCGAATCTGTACGCTGCAGCACGCCAACGTCCCAGCCTGCATGCTCCCTAAGAACACGCAGCCGCTCTGCGGCGCCACCCTGGCCATTGCCTTCAAGCTGCATCAATGCGTCCTGAATTTCAGGGTGCACACCCGTGCGCATGAGCGCATCCAGCGGCCAGCCGTCCCGCACGCCCTGCTCTACATACGCCCGCAAACTGTCCTCAGCATGGGACCAATCGCCCGCGTGCGTGTGTTCCTCATACTTAACAACCAGGGCTGCGGGGCACAGCTTCGCCAGCAGGTGGTCCGCGGCTGAGAGCACGTGCCTCGTGCCCTTTCCGTCCGTATAGTCCAGCACATGGTGGACCTGGGGCGAAATCAGGCTGAGCAGCCGTCGAGCGTCGTCTGGCGCGACCTCCACCAGGTAGTCAATAGCATCGACAGTGTTGTTCAACGTGGGGTCCTTGCGATGCCCATAGCCGGTCGTCAGCTCCCAGGTCTGCTTGCAGAGCTTCCGGGCGCTGGCATTCAAACCGTGGCGCAAGGCGATGCCACAGAGTTGCAGCGGCGTCTGCAGATGGACGCTGGTCTCCTGGCGGATCTCAGCATCCAGCAGGACGCGTTGAGACTGGACGAAGGCCTCTGCGGCTTCATCGCTCATCCTTATCAGCAACCCTGCCGCGTACTGGGTGCGGAAAGATGCACTGTCAAACCACTCGCAAGCGCCTGCCGCCGCCATGGTCGCCACCGTGAGGTCCACATCGTCGCGACTGGCGAGCAGGCAGCTCCCCAGCCGGATGTCACAGGCAACGCGATGCAATCCTGCGCGGAAGTCCTCCGCAGCCGAGCTCGCGTCGTAATCTTGCCTGAAGCTCCTAAACTCGACCGGTTTGAGCAGTTCGAACAGCTCATGAAAGTCCACGAACTCCCCACGCCACCAACGCTTGGCAACCTGAGCTCCAATCGCTGAGAGGGCATTCAGGAAGTAACTAATGTTCCTCCTGTCCTCGTAGGTGGGAGCCCGCACGAACTCGAAGCCGGTTTGCTCTTCGGCTTCCATACACATGCTCAGGTGTACGCCGCTGAAGAACCAATGGTGCACGAGCGCGTTCAAGTCATCCTTGCGCTCGTAGTAATCACCCTTGAGCCACTCGATGGGGATGGGCTCGTTCAGCGGTTTCGACACCTTCTTACAAGCAACCTCAACCGCCGCAACGAAGGGGGTTCGCGCGAGCTTGCTGAAGTCATCGCGGTCGACGATGCTCACTCCTGTCGTTGCAGCAGCACGGATGCAGACGTCGCTGAGAACACCCTTGTCCGGGTCGAGCGGTAGCGGGGTGGCCGCGTCCATCAGATCGTCCAGGTTGCCCTCGTCAACCAGCATCCGGGCTCTTGGCATCCATACGACGGGGCCGTTTTCACGAACCAGCTTGGCAAACGCCTCCGGGGTCACACCGATAGCACCAAGGCGCGCGAACGCGTCGACCAAGAACTTGAAATCGGCAGAACCTGCGTTGGAATAGTAGCGGGTCGAAAAGCGGCTAAGACCTTTAAAACGCCGCAGCGCCTCGTCACCGCAGGTCTCGGCCAGTACCACCTGTCCTCGAGCCTGCAAGGCCAAGCCAAGTGCGGCCACGCGCAGGATGTCTGTCTCGTGCCGCGAGGCCACGGCCTCTCGGACGACCCCATCATCGGCCGTCAGCCTCAACGTGAACGACACCAGTCGGGCCATGTCGTCGCTCTGCATTTGAAATTCGCTGCCGCGGACCATTCGCGCTCTGAGATGATCAAGGCGATAGGCGTCGGCAAACGCGTTGGTCTCCAGCGCCGCGACCAGGGCCTCCAACAGCAAAGTGTCAAACAGCGACTCTGGATAGCCCTCCTCCAGGCGGAGCATAATCCAGTCGCGGGTCATCCCGGCAATAAGGTTCTTGGGGTCACCCAGCCTTGCCTGAACCGTCCAGAGCCAGTTGACACGCAAGGAGACCGGCGCCGATGTTTCCAGCCAGTTCGCCACCGCCGGCATCAGCTCCTTGATGCGCTCGTCGTAGCCCGCCGTTGAGCGCACAAAGACTGCCAGGCTCTCGTGGAAGACCTTCGAGCCGGCAGCCGAAGAGTGCAGCAGGTACTCCACCTTTGCGACATCGGGCTGCGCGGTGCCGAGCTTCGCCGCGATCTCCAAGAACGCAGCCTTCGGCCAGAAGAAGGGAAACGCACATACCAAGCGCAGCGTGTCCTTGAGACTCGGTGGCAGCTCTTCCCACAGCGACGCGTAGTAGAACTTTGCCTCCTTGGTCATGTCCCCCTGTAGCCGTTCGATATCCCAGCTTGCCAAGTCACTCCCGGCGTGCTCGAGCTCCGCGGTGGCATAGATGACGTGCAGTGGGTGGCCGTTGGTCTTCTTGCGAAGCGCGGTCGCCGCCTCCTGCAACTGGCGTTCCGACTGCTCCTCATCGTCGAATCGGGTCGACAGCCTGCCCTCGTCAACCGCCTTGCGCAGGTACGATAGGACCGCGCTCTCGGACATCGGCGGCAACTCTCGCCAATTGGCCTTCGGTGCTACCGCCAGGAGGTCTCTGGGCAGCTGGGTGTCGTCGACCGGCTGCGTGCCCACCAACAGGACCATGTTGTCCGGGCACGGAATGACCTGGGAGAACACATCATCCAACGGCCGCTTGTCGGCGTCGTTGATACGCCAGACGTGGTCCAGCCCGTCCAGAACCAGCACAAACGGCTTGCCCTGCTCCTTGTAATAGGCCGCGCAAGCTTCGAGGAGTCCTCGCAAGTCGCCGCCGGGGGCATGAACATCAGGATGGAACTGCTTGACTTGAGCCGCGATGGACTGCTCAACCACATAGCTGTGCACGCGGTCACGCCCTCGCTCAGTCGTCGAGAGGAAGTAATGGTGCCGCACCGTCGGGACGCTCAAATCAGCAAGCTTGTCGCACAGCGCGCTCAAGTACGTGCTTTTCCCACGACCAGGCGGGCCTGTCAGCACGAATGCCAGCCCAGCACCGGCAGCGGTATCGCGCACGAACTCCCGGTGGAACGTCTCGTCTGGCACCTCATATCCAAGCGGCACGAAAAAATCTTCTGGCAGGGGCGCCGGCGGCGTGGCCCGCAAGATGGTGCGGACCTGCTCCAGGGAAATCCATCCGTCCGGCGGCGGGAAATTCTTCCGAATCGCCCAGTTCAAGGCGACGTTCTTGAGGTTCGCAATGCCCTCGGGCGTGCCGTGCAGGCGCAGTCGCGCATCGACCTCGTATTCCAGCGATTCGAAGCCCTTGTCGCTGTGAAAAATCTGCAGCTGACTGAAGAAGGCTTTGCACTTCTTCTCGTCGCCCAGCTCTGCGATCACCGCTGAGCGCCGCAGCTCGGGAACTTTGGCGAAGTCGATCTTTCCGCCAGCCAGGCACACCTCAATTTCAGCATCCGGCCGGCGATTGGTCTTCAGCGAGAGTACTCCAACACGAGCCGGGTCCAACGCGGCGAAGGCGTCAAACCACTTCCGCAGCATCGACCTCGACCGCGCCGTCGTGCCGGCCTTTCCGAGCATCCACTCCCAACTCAGCGCGTGCACGGCCGGGTTCGGCGTGTACTTGACCTGCTCAAGATCGACGAGGCCGTCGGCGCGCTCTGCGACGATGTCGTCCAGTCCCTTCGGCGCAAAGGCCTCGTCGTCGCATTCGAACTTCACCCTGGCGTAGCGCGTGGGCGCATCGAGCCAGTCGCACAGGAGCCTCAGTCCCTGCCGATTTTGATAGACGTAGCCCGCGGCAGTTATCGCAGTGTTTTTGATCTCTTCAGACATGGAATGGCATGGCCGTCAAAAGTTGGGTAATTTTCTTGAGCGAGCTCCCTTATTCACCATCTCGGTTTCTGCATCCCAAAGCAGAGCAACCCGCAACTTGTGCGGACTCTTCCCCTCGTCCCCGATCAAGTAACATCCGATCCGGAAAGTTTTGGACTCCTTGGAGAAATCTGTGAAAAAACGGGCGCAGCTATTACGCAAGATTTGATCGAAAGTTAGGTCACCATCTCGATATGCCACCCCTTGCTTGCAAGAGCGTCTCTCAGATTCTGCGGGACTCGGCTTTCATTCGCCGCAAGGCATAGCAACTTTGTTGGTCTAGACATCGCAACGTAAAGGTTCCGCATTTGCGCCTGCTGCGTCTTAGGAAGCTTTGCGAGCTTCTTCGACGCTACCCCTGCGATGAACTCAAGACCGAGTGCGACATCGAACTTTTTGCTGTTCCCTCCGTAGGACTCAAGGACCAGGGATGCGGCATGCGTCTCGCCCTTCATGCCTGCAACCGTTCCAAGGCCAAACTCTAGATTCCTACCTTGGTGGAAAACCTGGCACTTTGTCGTAGCTGCAGTGGTCGTCGCCCTTGGTGGCTCTGTTGCCTCGAAAACGCTTAGCATCTTGAACGCATCGAACTCGATTCCGTTAGGCAGGTACGGCTTAAGTTCTGCGTACAGAAGCTGCAGGAGCGTATCGCGCTGACCGACCTCACAGAGATCCTCGCCAGACAGTGCGAGTTTCCGGGTGAGCCATTCAATTGACCCGGAAGGTGTGACGGCGCTTATGGCTCGAGGCAGCCCTCGAGCATCTCGAACGTCTTGTACCAACGGGGCCTTCGCTGCGCGAAGAACATGCAGCAATGCCCTACGGACGTCGGAGACACGTGCGCTAAGCGATGCCTCCTGAAGAGACTTCTTAGCGTCGCCGACGAGTTCCCAGAAGCGTTCGGAACGCATACCCGTGCTTTGCTGACCCTCTCCATAGGCCGGCCAGTAATCCACAAGATGACGTCCAGCGTCGACCTTGCCCTCACCGGTCTTGCGAGCGCTCATTGCCTTCACTTCACGGATGCCGATGTCGTCCGTGGATAGCCGTTCGATGACCAGGCGACCATAGTGCGAGGCCACCTTTGTTACATCGCCTGTGGCATACAGGAGAAGGACTGGAGGAAGGGTGTCAGAACCTTCACCGACAACCGCCTCACCGCTCACGCGGACGCTGCCCACAGCATCTGCAATCGCTGCGCCAAATCGCTTGCTGGTGCTGATGCAGCCGTGCCCATCCCGAGGGAACGTGAGGAGATCGACGTTCTCCTCATCCGAAAGAATCTTCTGGTCAATATCCCCGAATCGCTGCATTACAGACTTACTATCAAAGATTCGATTCAGGAAGGACTCCTGGTCCCAAGACGTGTCCTGCATCTCGTCGATGAACACCATGGGGAACCGTCGATGCACGACATCGACCAGATGGGGGCAAATCTTGAGAGCCAAGTCCGCATACGCGAACATATCGCGATGCCGAAAGATGCCCGACTTAGTTAGCATCTTCTTGAGGCTCATCAAGGACTTATACGAGGCCGTCTGCGCCGCCGGCAGGCGGCCGCTCTCAACCTGCACCTCCATCTCTGCAGTCCGATAGAACAGCGTGGTAGCGATGCCCTCTCCGTTATTCTGATTTCCCAGATACACGCGAAGGCCGGAGAACTGTCCCAGTTGAAGCAAAGACTTAGCCTTCTCGGCGAACACCAGGTCATCGATGACGTCGATCTTCTCTCCCAAGCTCCGCAGCATAGGCACGGCAAAGAACTGGTTGACGAAGCCGTGGATGGTTCCGATGAAATGGGGATAACTCAGAAGTTGCGCGCCCTCAGCCGTCTCCGCCAAACGCTGGGCAATCTCATCGCGGGCCACATTGGTGTGGCTGAGGACACAGATGCCGCGGCGAGCATGCGGCCACTTCTTTGCAAGTAGCAAAAGCTTAACCGCGAGCAGCGATGTCTTCCCGCTGCCAGGCACCGCGTTGAAATCGCGCGAGCCGTTCTCTAGCAGCGCGCTGCGACGCTCCGCATCGTCGAAGTGCAAGTCCTTGGCTAGCGTCGTCAACTCGGCTAGGTCTTCTGGCAAGAGTCTGACCGCGTTCACCTGCCACCCCACTGTGTGCCGTTTTCTGCCGCGCCGGGCGAAACTGCTTGAACTGCCGGTGCAGTTGCCATTGAATCAGACACCGCCATCGGATGAACGACGACCGCTGCTTCGGGCACAGTGCCCCCAACTGGAATAGTCGCGCCAGAAGCAGTACCGGATGCCGCCGCGGACTTCGGAGCCGCAGTTGTGGTCAGATGCGAGAGGGCTGCTTGTAGGTATAGAGGCAGCTTTTTAAACAAATCCTCGCCCGTGCCATATGCACCAGTGCAGACTAGATGAGCTGCATACTGAGCAGCGATGGCCTTCGAAGCCTCATCCACCTTCAGCGGCCTATAGATGATTGCCGCGAGAGCCTCGGGAGTATGTCCCTCACTCTCCAACTTTGTCCAGCTCGCCTCGGCCGAGGCGAGCACCGAAATTTCATCCTTCTCTTCTAGGCGCTCATCGCGCGACTTAGCCTTCACGGCCAGAGAAATCGCCAAGTGCATCAGCTTCGCGCAGCCGTGGAGTGCAAGGTCGTACTCAAGCGTCCAACGATCGGACACGCAGACAATGGTCCGCCCACCTTCTGCCCTGTCCTTTTTGTTCTTCACCACTTGAGCGATCTCGAGCGCCGTGTAATCGGAATCGAAGCGCGGCCCCTTGCCGGGCTTCGAGACGTAGCCCTTTGCGACGTCGGGCACGATATCTCGATCCGTCAGACAGACGACCGGAATCGGGATATCCGGGCCGGCGCCTTCGCGCTGGAGGATACGGGCATAGTGGTACAGGCCTGTGTGTCCAACGTTGACCATTGACACACCATGCTTGGAGAACGACCGACCGCACATCTCGGCGATGGCGGGCAACAAGATGGCTTCAGCAGGCCCCTCCACCATCATGACGCCGCGAGCGAAGAAGAGGTTCGCCTTGGTCGCGTCGATGAACCGTCGCAGGAAGGAATAGTCGGTTCGCTTGAGTTTGGTCTTGCCTGCGGCCAGCGGGAAGGTCTGCGCCTTGTGCACCAGTGTCATGTCTTCGATGCGCGCAGTCGATACCAGCGAGGGGCTATGGGTTGTCAGGATGACCTGCACTCGTTTCTGTGCCTGATCCTCGTTCGAATGCTCCTTCAAGAGGTCCATCACGCGCTCTTGCAGTTGAGGATGAAGGTGAGCCTCAGGCTCCTCGACGAGCAGCAGGGCTAGTTCCTCGCCATCGCGCAGCAGCACTAGTTCCGTGGCCATAAACAGCGCGTTGTTGTAGCCAAGACCTCTCGCACAGCGGGCGTCAGGATCGATATGTGCTCCGGGCAACAGAGACAACTCGAACTTCTCAAGGATGGGCGTCAGAGCGAGGTCGGGGGCGATGCGGATGCGCGACTGAAGATCATCACCAGAGAACGCGAACTGGCTCAAGTAGTTCTCGTTGATGTCCTTCTCAACACTCTTGACGACCTCATGCTCCCCCAGGTGGTGCTGAGCGAACGCCATCAGGCCAACCAACCGCTCAGGGATGTTTTTGGGCAATGCCCTGTCGAAGTCGTTCATCTCCTGGCCGGCGATGCTGTTGTGAGCGCCAAGAATCTGAGACAGCCGCGATTGGCGGCCCGGCCGAAGCTCAGCTTCTGCGTCGCGCAACGGCCTCAAGTAGGTTGCTCGCACCAGTTCCCTGACCGCATAGCCAACCTCTGGGCCAGTGCCGTTGGCTCCGGTCCGAACGATAGTGTCGACCCGGGCCCGTTTCGTCGCCTGTGGCGGGTGGTAGCGCGCTTCGAGATGAAGGATGAGCGAGCATGTGCCGTCCATCCCAAGGGTCAGCCACTCAAGAACGGAAGCCTCCTGATCGGGGCTCAGCCCACACAGCGTGGCCTCGATATTAAGGATATGAGCGCGATTTGCGTCCTGGATGTGAAAGTCCTGCTCAAAGAGCCGGATGGGCTCGTAGCTGGTCGTCAGCAGTACCTGGCGGATGGCGTCGACGATGCCGGTCTTTCCCGCATCGTTTTCACCGACAAGGATATTGAGTCCGGGATTGAGTTCCCAATCCAGTGCAGGCGCAGACGTGCCGTCCCCAAACGCGCGGTAGTTGCGCGCCCGGATGTGCTTCAAGTACATACCCTCTCCCTCCCTGGTTCTTCACGTTCGTCGCGCCGCGTGATTGAGTAAGGCGCTCGTGGAGCTTATTGTTACATAATGCTACTACACCCTTCTGGGAGCGTGCCTCCGTGACGTGTCATTTTCTGCAATCGAGAGATCTCCCATACCTTACATCGCGACGCTAACACCCTAGCCCCCAATTTCAGGATTGAGTCATCAAATACCAGTACCTCTCATAGCGACCGCCAATAAATACAACGTCGGTGTATACCTTTCGCCGGTCGCCCATGCATCGACCATATTCGCCCATTCTTGCAGCATATGGCGCCGTTGCTCCGCATACTCTGCCTTGTTATAAATCGATCGCGAAGATCGCCCGCTCTCATGCGCGAGGCATTTCTCAATCCAGTCACCATTGAAACCGGCCTCATTAAGCAATGTAGACCCCGTTCGCCTCAAATCATGGACCGTGAATGAATCTAATGGCAGCCCTGCGGCCTTCGCCCGCTCTGAAATGAGCTGCGTCACTCGATTCAAAGTTGCTTTGGACATGCATCGATCCGCGCTATAACGCGAGGGCAATACATACCTTGACCCGGCTGAATACGTGCGCAGCGCAATCATGATGTCCAGAGCCTGGGAAGACAGATACACGTTGTGCGCCCTCCTCCCCTTCATACGGCTCTTTGGAATGGTCCATACGGCCGTCTCGAAATCAACCTCATCCCAGGTCGCCTCGATCAATTCGCTCTTGCGAACCAAGGTCAGCAGAATCAGCCTCAACGCGAGTCGAATTGCCGGATGAGTCGAGGCAAGCTCCAACTGCCGACACATCAGCTGAATTTCCTCAGGAGATAACGCTCGATCTTTCGGCACACACGTGGCAATAGACGCTGCGCTAACATCATCAGCTGGATTGCTCACCTTCTCTCCATGAAGGTTCGCGTAGCCATAGATCTGTTTGATGATGTCACGAATGTGAACGGCCACCGTGGGCGCTCCTCGCCCCTTCACACGCAGGCATAGAGCACGAAGATCCTCCGCTTGGACCTCGCTCAGGAGACGCTTTTTAAAAATCGGCAGGATGTCGCGATCCAGCACGCTCTTGCGCATTGCCCGAGTTGAAGGAGCCATGGTAGCCCCGTAAAGCCAATGAACAGCATGATCACCGAAGGTCTTGATCTCAGGCCCACGAGCTTTCTCGCGCTGTTTCTGGATGGCTGGGGAGATTCCATCGCGCACCAACCGCTTAGCTGCCGACAGCTTGTCCCGCGCAGCGGCGAGCGAAATTCCGCCGAAGCCATAACGGCCGATAGTCAGTGTTTCGCGCCGACCATTGATGCTGTAGTCGTATCGAAAGGAGATGGACCCTGCCGGTGAGATGGCCACGTACATCCCTTCACGATCAAAGACTTTGTAGAGGGACGAGCGAGGCTTGAGGTTCCGAAGGGTGAAGTCTGTAAGCATGTAGATTTCCTAAATTGAGACGGCCGGTTGCCATCACCAATCGCGAAACCTACAGATTTCCACTCAACGCTGAGCGTCTAACCACTTGCTTGAGCACCAGACCCTGCCTCATACGGTCTCAAGCCACAGCCTTCAACATCGCCACCCGAAAACAACCGGCAACCTGGCCGAAAAACAGCTCCCGGCCTTTTGCCAGCTTGTATGCAGGGGCATGGCGCCCTAAGCTACTTAAAACCAAAGAACCACGATGAATATCTGAAAGAGACAAATGCCTTCCAGCCAGACGACGTACACCTGCCCGCCAACCCGCATGAAACCTGACTTTTTTGACCGCAGCATACCGTGTCGCACGGTATCGGCAGACGGTATGGCACTTAGCCTAGCTTGGGCCTAAGCTGAGAGCGCCATTTCTACCGTCGCCGATACCGTCGAGTTCAGCGTCTAGCAACAATCAACCACGAGAGGATCAAGAAGACGATTACCCTTTTAAATCAATAGCTTAGAGGCAGCTCACCGGCTATATTTCATCAACTTGCACATGCACAACATGTCGTAAGTTTTTGATTTATAAGGGGTTTTTTCGCCCCTCACTCCCATTGATTGTCATCAAGAGAAAAATATCTTTTCACATCAACATGTTACTTATGACCATTCGCCTGATGCCATGATAAATACCATGTGACGCCAAGGCAGATTGAGTTAGCCACCATCGGATGCGGTCCAACCTCCGGCCTTGCGCCGCTTCTCCCGCTCGGCGTCGGCCAAGTCGCCGGGCCACCCCGCCAACTCTTCATTGGTGAGGCCCGCCAGGATTTGCGGCAGGTTCATGGTCCGGTGTGGAGGGGGCGGCAGGTCATTGGACGGCGGGCCGTCGGTTATGAAACATGGCTCGGTTTGGTTGTCCTGGTGCAGCTTCGTCATTCTCTTTCCTCTTGGCGTTCATTTGGCCTGCGGCCAGGGCAAATCAAGCGCGCGACGGCCTTGCCGAAAACGAACATTGCGCAACAAGGCTATCTCCCGCGACCCCGCGGGCGTGCCTGCCATGCTTCCTCGACCAATTCCGGGGTGATAGCTTCCCGAAGCACGCGCAGTGCGTTGTCGGAATACCTCGGGTGTTTTTGAGACCCGAACTCAAACACCATGACGTTGGCTTGATCTTCGTCTATACGCAGGAAGTCGCGGACAGCCTTGGCCTTATTGATTGTCAACCCCAGCTTTTCCGCCAACGCACTCGGACTCCAGTGGTATTTTTTCTGGAGATCTACGTCGCGGATAGCCGCCGCACCCTCTGGGTCATCACCCGACACGAAGCGAACCGCTGGAGCGTCTGCGGCTCGGGTGATTCGGACTCGAATCGTCGGACCGTCTCCTTCAATGTTCGTTGCTAGGGTCATCAATCGTGGAAATACCTGCTCCACGGGAGTGTCGTCTTTGATCGCCTCTTCAATTCGATCCAGATCTCGTTTGGAAACTGCAACCTCTTCACTGACATGGGCTTCCATCGCCAGGAGTGCCGTGATTCGGCCTCTAGCCTCGTCTCTCGCCCTTCGGCCCGGAGCAAGCAGGTCTCTAATCTGTGCGTATTCCCGATTCACCAGCATTAAGAAATCAGGCAGCGGTTGGGTAGACAGAGGCAGAACCCGTACCGGAAGGTTATCTGCGATCGTGTCCTGGAAGTGCGCTGTCAGGATTTCATCCAACACCGTTATCAACGCCCTCGCGTTGATGTAGAGAGCGTCTTCGGGAACCACGATCATCCAGTGCTGGGCTTGGTCACGCAGCGCGTCGACGACTCGGATAGCCCCAGCTTGTGATGCGCTCATCCACCCTTTGGACTGAGCAATGTTCAACGCCTTCTCGATACCAATCGAGGTTCCCTTTTCTTTGTCAAAGACGTCCTGCCCCTTCTGAACCAACAACGCCTTAGCCAACATTTCGCTCGCGTGCTGAAGCATAAGAAGGACTGTTTCCGGCCTCCCATCGTCGTCGTGGTTATTGAATGCCTCCAACCCACGCTTTAACGAAGCTATAGCCTTGGCCTTCAGCGTCTTGGCTTCCCTCTTCAGCTTCATAATTGCTCCAATCTTTGGCTAATTTCAGACGAACGGGGCGGCGGAGGTGAGTTCGATCTACGTCACCTTCACCAGCTTCGCAGCCTTGGGGTCGTAGACGTAGCCGGTGATGCTGCCATCCTTGATGCGCGCGACGGCCTCGTCGATCACGAACAGCGGAACGAGAAACCATTCCTCGGGCTGCACGGGGTGACCGAAGCGGTCGTTGATGGTGATGTTCAACCGCGCGGGCGCGAATAGCCTGTGGAACAGGTTCTCCATCCGAGTGCGGTTGATGCCCGCGAGCTTGTAGGTCGCCACCACTTCGACCTTCGCCAGAAGGTAGGTGGAGTCGTGTTCGGCGTTGGCAATGCGCGTCTCCACCCTGCCACCGGTCACGCCCATCTTGTGAATGATGTCGCGGTACTGCGCGACATAGGGATGATCGGAGAGGGAGCGCAGGACGTAGATCGTGCCGCTTTCGACATCATCGGCCTCAAGCTCACCGCCGAAAGAGAGTTGCCCGCTCTCGGGCGAGGCCAGCCGCCGCGCGGCGGGGTCGTTGTAGAACGCTCGCTGGAGCGAGCGCAGCAGCAGATTGCTCTCGGTTCCGTTGGAGAAGATGAGGCGCAGGCGGCGGTCCACTTCCCCGGCGGTGGTCTTCAACGGCTCGCCGACCTCGGCAACGTAGAGCGTGATGCCATCGAGAACGAAAAAGTCCCCGGCTTCAATCGCGCGGCGGCCCGCTTCGATGGGCTGGGACTGGCGCATACCGGTTTTGACCTCCGCTTGCACGCGCTCGAACAAGGGTCGAAAGGTCTCGAAGTCCTCGCAGGGCTTGCGATCCGCGATCTCCTCGGCGGCACGCTTGTCGGCGCTGGTGCGGACATGGCGTAGAACTGTGATGTCGTCCGCTTCCGCTACGCCCGCCAGCTCTGCAGCCAGGTCGTCGATGTCGATGGCTTCATCTGCCGAAGCGGCAACGGCAGGCGCAGCGGCAAGCAAGCCCTGATGGTCCAGCGGCTCTAGCAGGGCGCGGCAGTCCGGGAGCGCGCGCAAACGGTCCAGACGCACGGCGTAAAGGCGCTCGAATATGTCGCGGTCCTCACCGTGCTGCGGCGCACGGCCGTGCTTTTCGGTGAAGCGTTGGATTTCCTCGAAGCCCGCGATGACGCGCTCCTCACTGGCCGGCCGTCCGCCCTTCTTCTCAGGAGGTGCGAACTCGGCAAGCTCCGCAGCGAGTTCGTCAAGATCAGAGTTACTCATAGCGTCCCTCCGCCTTGAAGCGCATGAAGGCGGCCGCGCCTTCGGCCATGCGTCGCTCCCAGGCATCCTGGGAATCGAGCGCCGGAATGCGACCGCGCTCCTTCTTGAACTGAACAGCCCGAACGGCCATCTCCTTCGCCTCGTCCGGCGTCAGGCTCGTGCGCTTGGCCGAGATGGCCGCCGCGACCTGCTTCAAGCTGTCCTCGCTCATGGTCTTGGCAAGGATGGCGTAGGCTTCCCCAAAGGGGTTGATGCGGTCGATCAAGTCGATGTCCAACTCGCGCACGTCCATCGCGAAGCGGCGCACGCCGTCGATCAGCGCGGTGTTGAGCGACCCATCTCTCTCGCCTTCGGTGACCAGCCGCTTGGCCTGCTGCGTGAGGTTGAGGGCAGCAATGGCGTGCTGACGCACGGCCTCCTGATCTTCGGCGTCAAGCTCGGGATATTTGTCCTTGATGATCTTGCCCATGCGAACCTGCGTCAGTTCCTCGGGCACCAGCTCCTCATCGAACAGGCCGCGCTCGATGGTGGGCTTGTCCTGCACGAAGGCCGCAATGACTTCGTTCAGGTCTTCCTGACAGATTCGCGCCGCCTCCTTGCTCTTGGGCTCGGCGAGGCCCTTGATCTCGATCTGGTAAGCCCCTGTCTGCTCATTGACACCGACATTGCAACGGTCCGCGTCGTAGCCACCCTCGCCGTAGTTAAATCCCGGCGTCGGGCCGCTGTCGGGGTTCTTGGGCTTGAACTCGAAGCGTGGAGCAAGAACCTGCTCCATCAGCAGACTTGCCGCGATGGCCTTCAACGTATCGTTGACGGCCTCGGTGACAGCTTCCTCGGCCGCATCCGGCTCGGCGATCAGGTTGGTGAACCTCGCGCGGGTCTTGCCGGGCGCGTCGCGGGTAGCTCGGCCGATGATCTGCACGATCTCGGTCAGGCTGGCGCGGTAGCCCACGGTCAGCGCGTGTTCGCACCAAATCCAGTCGAAGCCTTCCTTCGCCATGCCCAGCGCGATGATGATGTCCACATGGTCGCGGTTGTTCTTCTGCGCCGGGTCCTTGAGCGCGGCGGACACGCGGTCACGCTTGGCGGCATCGTCATCGACAAGATCAGCGATGCGCAGCACGCGGCCATCGGGACGCTTGACGCGCTGGAAGCCGGTCGCTGGGTCGATGCCTTGCCATTCGCCCAGCGCCTCGAGGATGTGCTCTACCTCGCGCATCTTGTCCTTCGTGCTTTCACGCGAATTGACGTTGGGGATGTGGATGATGGTCTTCTCGGCGGGATCGAGGACGTTGAGGATGTCATCGACGTAAGGCCCGCTGTAGAAGAAGTAGCCGATGTCGAGTTGCTTGAGGTACTCGTAGCCGTTCAGTTGCTCGTAATACGTGTAGGTGACGGTATCGAACTTCGACTCGTCCTGAGGCGCGAGCACGGCCTCGGCGTCGCCACGGAAGTAGGAGCCGGTCATGGCGACGATGTGGGTCTTGCCACGCGCGAAGAACTGCCCGAGGTGCAAGCCGAGCTTGTTGTCCGGATTCGCTGAGACGTGGTGGAACTCATCGACCGCGATCAGACGGTCGTCGAATGCCTCCACACCGTAGGCATCGACCGCGAAGCGGAAGGTCGCGTGGGTGCAGACCAGCACCTTGTCGTCGCCTTCGAGGAACGCGCCCAGCGACTTGACCTTGCCGCCGTTGTCGTTGCCCGGCGCGTTGCACAGATTCCACTTGGGTTCGACCTGCCAGTCGGACCAGAAGCCGTACTTCGACAGCGGTTCATCGTTGAAGCTGGCCCCGATGGACTTCTCCGGCACAACGATGATGGCCTGCTTGATGCCCTGGTTCGTGAGCTTGTCGAGTGCCACGAACATCAGCGCACGGCTCTTGCCCGATGCAGGCGGCGACTTGATGAGCAGGTATTGCTCGCCCCGTTTCTCGTAGGCGCGCTCCTGCATGGGCCGCATCCCAAGCGCATTGGCCTTGGTCGATGCGCCGTTTCGGGCGTAGGTGACCGAAACGGACGGTACGGACTTGATCTTGTCGCTCATGCGTTGGCTCCCGCTTTGCGCTTCTTACCCTTGGCCGGTGCAGCCGAAGCGGTCATCTTGGTATAGAGGTCAAACAGCTTTTCCAGCCGCTCGGTATCGTTCTTGAAGCGCCGACCGATGTAGATGCGCTCCAGTACTTCGTCGTTGCGATCATGGGCGGCGCGCAGGTCAGCGGGCATGTTCTCGGGGTCGTATAGGTCAGCGATGGTCGCCGGAAAGTGATGCTCCCGCGCCAGCAAGATATCCTCGGCACAGCGCGTGAGGTCAGCCTTGTTCTTGTCCGTCAGCTGCGGTATGGGGAAGGTGTTCCAGCCGAGCGAGTTTGAGTATCGGTAGTCTTCCTTGATCTTGCCGCAAACCGTTGCGATCCACACCAAGTGAAGCCGCGACGAATAGATGGCTACGTCAGGCATCGTGAAGCCGTACATTGCAATGGCGCTGTCGCCAATCACGGTGTCATCGTTGACAAGCACCGATGGAAGATAAGGTCGGCTCTCAGAACTGTGTCGAGGGATCAACAATGCCCGACCTTCCTGATGACGCCGCTCGCCGAATGCGTGAGGTATGGATGCAAGGGCGTTGGTTTCCGGGCGGTCACTGCCTTTTCGATGTGCGCGAACATCTTGAACACGTTTTGCTATCTCTGGATTGGCGCACGCGCTGGACACGTCCGCATCCGCGATCCAAAGACAATACCGCGTCTCACCTTGAATACTGTCGTGAGAACCAAGGAACTTTCGGCAAAAGGCGGCAGCAGCCGGACGCGCTCGAACGAGTTCTCGGTACTCGTCCGCATCCAACAGCAAGCCTCCACCATCATTGGGCATTGATCCATTGGTCATGGAACTCAGAGAGGAAAGCAGGCTCCGTGACGGGGAGACTACCGTGGCGTGGTCAGGTACGAGATAGGGGCCGATGTACGCTGCCTGTTGGACGGCGTTCTCGGTGAAGACCAATTTCGGCGTAGCCGATCTCCTCCCCAACCCAACGATAGAGACGGTGACAGCGGCCTTCTTGGATGCAAGGTTGCTCCACGGGAAGGATGGCCTTGCAAACCTGATCTCTAGGTCGGTCGAAAGGATTGCAGGCCACAAGAGAGAAACCTGTCGCCCTTGATTCAGGCTGTTGGTTGTCACGAAAGCTGACGTAGCCTCTGACCTAATGATGTAGTCGTGTGCGAGGATGAACCAGCCAGAAACGTAGTCCGCCGACTTGGTGGACTTGATGCGACCAGCGAAGGCAGCAGCAAGGTCGGCTTTCTGGCTTGGTGTCTGGTCTTGGCTCCCCTTGTATGGCGGATTGCCGCAGATGTAGGTCTCGCCTCCCTCGTTCACGAAGTCGATCTCGGCTTGGTCAAGTGGCGTCTGAAAGAGGTCGTCGGTCTGCACCTTCACGCCCGTCCCTGTCGGCGGGCAAATCGCCAGCCAGTCGAGTCGCAGCGCGTTGCCGCAGGTGATCCAGTTTTCGTTGCGCAGAGGCAGGAACTCGGCCAAGGCCAGCTTCTGCCCTCGGTACAGCACGTCGCACTGGTACTCGGCGATAACCAGTGCAAGACGGGCGATCTCCGCCGGGAAGTCGCGCAGCTCGATCCCGCGAAAGTTGGTGAGCGGGATTTCCGATGCGCGATCCGGTTCACCGCGCCGCCGGTTGATCTCGGCCTCGATGGCACGCATTTCCTTGTAGGCAATAACTAGGAAATTGCCCGAACCGCAGGCCGGGTCGAAGACCCTGATCTTCGCCATGCGCTTGCGCAGGTTCAGCAACATGCGAGGGTTGTCGCCCGCCTCTTCCAGCTTGGAGCGTAAGTCATCGAGGAACAGTGGATTCAGCACCTTCAGGATGTTGGGGACGCTGGTGTAGTGCATGCCCAACTCGCCGCGCTCCTCATCCTCGGCGACGGCCTGGATCATCGACCCGAAGATGTCAGGGTTGATCTTGGTCCAGTCCAATCCGCCGACATGCAGCAAATAGGACCGGGCGATCTTGCTGAATCGCGGCACCTCGTCGCCACCAGAGAACAACTGCCCGTTGACGTATGGGAAGTCTTCGGCCCATCGGGGAATCTTGGCGGCGGCCCGGTCCTCGCGCTTGGTGTTCATGGTGCGGAACAGCGTGGCGATGACGTCGTGCGTGTTGGACGAGTCTTTGGCGCTCATCTGAGCGATGGTTTCGGTGAAACGGCCCCTGCCAACGAAGATGTCGGTGTCCTCGGCGAAGAAGCAGAAGATCAGCCGCGCCATGAGCTTGTTCATGTCGTGCCGACGCTCCGCCGTGCCCCATTCCGGGTTGTCCTTCAGCAGTTCGACATACAGACGGTTCAGGCGGCTGGTGGCCCGGATGTCGAAGGCGTTCTCACTGATCTGGCGGACAGTGCTGATGCCCGCCAGCGGCAGGAAGAAGCCGAAATGGTCGGGAAAGTCCTTGAAGGCACAGGCGACGGTCTCGCCGCTGGTCAGGTCTTCGGCCTCGAAGTCCGCCCCGTCCGTGGCGAGGATGAACTTCGCCTTGGCCTTGGCCGTAGCCGGGCTGGCCTTGAGAGCGGCCAGCGTCTGCGTCACCCCCCCGGCGTCGCAGGTCAGAATGTGGATGTTGCTGGTCTGGAGAACACCACCGAGGTCGGACTTGTTCGACGCCCCCGCGCGCAGGCGCTTGATGGTCGTCGCCTTGTTGCCAAAGGCTTCGAGGAAGGCGTAGGGGAACTCTGCGGGGTCAAAGGGCTGCTCCGCAAGGTCTGTGATGGCCTGTTCGATTTCTACGGCGTTCATGGGCGTGCAGCCCCCTCTCGGGGCGAGGCCGCCTGGTTGCTATCGTCTTTCGGGGCGCTCATGTCTTGTCCTGCGTCTTCTCGGCTATCTGCGCGGCAATCCAGCGATCCAATTCGCTGCGACGAAACCGCCAGGTGCCGCCCAGCTTGAATCCCGGTATCCCCCCCTGCTGGGCCAGCCGGTAAACGGTCTTCTTCCCTGCCTTGAGGTAGGCCGCCACTTCGTCCAGCGTGAGAATTTCGCTATCAGGTTGGTTCATGTCAGGCGGCTCGCTTGGTGTCGCGCGGCGAAGTCTTCCAAAGTTTGGCCAAGTTTACCATCCGATCTACCCAAATGAACCCCGAATCTCATGGGCAGGAGACAATAGATTCGGCCGGCACCGCGCGTTGCGGCAGGCTCGCGTCACCGGTGCGACGGCAAAGCCATGTGCTTTAGCCATCAGGGTGCAGATGGTTGACGCCAAGAAGGTGGTCAGCGTCTTTCACTCCAGGGAAAAGCAGGCCGCGTAGTAGCCTGCGACCTCTTCTGGATGGGACAGGTTGAGCAACGTCAGCGTAAGGTGTGCGATGGGCAAAGAGAAAACAGAGAAGGTGGACATGGAACACTGGCTGCATGAGCGAATCGGTCCGGCCTACGATGCGTTGAAGGCCGACCCAGGCCGCGCCGTTACTGCTGACCAGGTGCGCGCCCGGCTGGCTGACGTCGCTCAAGCTATCGAACTGGCCCGCCGCGCCGATGCGGGCCTGGAGCCCCTTACACCCTTTGACCCGGCCGAGGAATTGACCACCGCTGAAGCCGTGGCCACATTTCTGGCCGACGCCGAGGCTACGGGCGACTCGGCCTATATCGAGCGCGCACATCAAGTCGCGGCACGTGCGCGAATCAGGCACAACATCGCGTCATGAACGACGCGGGCCAGCATCGCCATTCCTAGCGGTGCTGCAGGTGGATCTCATCGCCAGAAGCAACGATGCGAGATCCACATCGCCGGAAGAGTGAAGCGGCCGTCATCGCCCGATCTGGCGATGCTCGAGCGCCGGCACACATCGCCACTTCCGACGATGGAGGCCCGGAAGCGACAAGGGCGGCCATTGGCCGCCCTTGCTGTTCCTGGCGCGTGCCTTACGCGGTGGGAAGCGACTGGCGCACGGCATCCAGCGCCTCACGGAAGTCGGTCGGTGTCGCGCGACCCGTCTCGGCTTGGTAGAACACGACCATGAAGGCATTGGCGACCGCCTCGGCCAGCGGCCCGAGCTGCCGGGCTGCGTCCTGATCGATCCAGTCCAAGGCCGCGAGTTGCGCGGCCGCATGGTGAACTGCCTGGGTTGCGTTGGTAGGATTCAGAGTTGCCATGATTCACCTCTCCATCAGGTGGGTTAGTGGAAGTGTCGGCCGGCCCCACGCCGGCCGACGCGCCTTTCATGCTGGCGTCGAGCGATTCACGAAAGCAGCGACTTCATCATCTGGATCGGCAGCCTGATTGCCGGCCTGCTCGCCGGCCAAGCTGTTGCCATCGAAAGCCAGAGGCTCGGCTGCCGCGCCAGCCCGGATCGCCGTTGCCACCTGTCCGCCGATCGTTTGGCCCATGCGCTCCTGGAAGCCCTCTGCGAGCTGCACGGCCTTGCCCTTGAGCACAGCACCTGCGCCTTTCGCCAGCTCGCCGGCGGTGCCCGCTGTCAATGCTGCGGCACGAGTCAAACCACTAGGGCCGGTGCTGCCTGGCGCGGCCTGATGGCTGCCCTGCTGCCCTTGTCCTGCCCCGCCGGCAGCGGACTTGGGTTCGCTTTTGGCCGCCTTGTCGGCACCGTTGCCACTACTGGCCGTCGAGCTGCCGCCCTTGTCGCCGGCGCTGGCCTTGTCGTCACCCTTCGCGCTGGCCGAGCTGCTGCCGAGTGACGTGCTATTGCCACCCGACGACGAACCGCCAAAGCCTGCCGCCTGCGCGAACGGTGATGCCCCTGCGCCGGCCGAATCCTGACCGCTCGATGTATTCGCGCCGCCCATGCTCGCCATCATGTCCACGCCTGCGCCGGCATCGCTCGTCGCGTTGCCCTGGGCCTTCTCAAAAGCGGCCTTAACGGCCGAAGCCCCGCCGGCGAGGTTGGCCGCGCCACTCATCACGGCAGCACCGGCCATGCTTGCAGCACCGGCCGCAACACTGGCCGCGCCCATCGCAGCACCTACAGCAGCGCCCGCGCCGAAGTTGCCGATGCCGCCGGCGTTTCCAATGCCCGTGCCAGAAATGATGCCGGCGATCAGTGGCGGCACACGATTGACCAGCATCAGCAACGCCACGCAGAAAACCAGCATCACGCCCAGCTCTTCAAAGTTCAGCGTGCCGGTGTTCATCCTGGCGTAGAAGCTGGAAAGCAGGTCGTTCCCGATGCCGACCAGGAGCACCATCGTCATGATCTGCACGGCCACGCCCAGCACCGTCTTGTAGTAGTTGATCGCCATGTCGGAAGTCCAACGAGAGCCACCGAAGCCGAGGAAGAAGATGCCGGCGTACATCAGCAACCACCCTGACACGAGCAGCAGAAGCATGTTCACGGCGACAACTGCCAGCAGGATCAGGATGCCGACGCTCAAGGCCACACCAATGAAGCTATCCACGGGCGACCAGATCGACGAGTTCGTGAATGCCTGCTTCAAGATCATGAAACCGATATCCACGATGCCCGAGGGTGTCACCGACGCCACCCCGGATGCCTGCTCACCGATCCGGGCCAGTGACTGGATGATCGAGTTGGCGAAGGCCGGGCCGTTGCGCAGTAGCCAGAGGAAGAAGCCGAAGAACAGAATGAAGCGGATGAACTCGGCGAAGAACTCGCCAATGTCAGCCTTGCGCATCGCCATGAAGCCGAACGTCCAGACGAGCGAGATCGTGCCCAGCGTCCAGAACAAGAACGTCGCGGCGTTCATCACCACTGTCTGCCAGGCCGTGGCCCGCGTGGCGAACTCCGTCACCACTTGGTCAAGCATCCCCTGGTTGGTGAGCTGAGCCGACGCAGCGGTGGAGTAAAGCGCGAGAGTGACGCCGATCAGCGCCGCCTTGTGCAGTGCTTTCATGGTTTCACCTCCTGCCCCTTCGAGCCTTTCGGATCGGCCAGCTCCAGCCAGTTCATCGGCCGCTCGGTCGGGGCGATGCCGCCGCCGGCCGGCGACCGGCGCGAGCACAACCCGGCGAAGGTTTCGCGCGTAGCCCTATCCTCGATCTTCTTGATCGCCTCGATCTGGCAATTGGTGTCATTGACCTCGGGCATGGGCGGAATGGCCGGCTTGTTGTCGCAGCCGGCCAGCATCGCCGCCGCGAGGCCGGCAAGCAGCATCGTCTTTTTCATGGTGCTGGGCCTCCGTCAGCGGGTCAGTTCGAGCCAGTTTTTCGGGGTGGCCGTGCGCTCGATCCTCGATTCCCTGGAAGTTGCCCCGGCCGCCGCCTGCTGGGCTTCCTTGTCGGCGTCGGCCTGCATCTTGGTCGCCACCGCGTTCTGCTGCGCGATCAACAGGCCGCGAATCTGCAAGAGCTGGTTGGCCTGCTGGCTGGCGAGCTGGTTGGCGTAGCCGATTGCCTGCATCTGCCCGGTTGCACCCTGCGCCGAGGACTGGAGCCGCTGCAACGTCGCGGCGTCGGCGGTCAGGTTGTCTTGCTGCTTGTCGAGGCCCTTGAACAAGGCATCGTTGGCCTTCTTCTGCGACTCGCTGGCGAGCTGCTGCACGTTCTTCATGGCCGTCCACTCAGCGGCCGAGCAGCCGGTGGCCGAGAAGCACGGCGACCCCTTGTAGTAGTTCACGTCCTGGAACTTGCCGATGTAGCTGTCCAGGCTGCCGAGCTGGTTCTTGTAGTAGTTCAGCGTGTTGGTGGCGTTCATCAACCCGTTGATGGTCGATTGCGCCTGATCCCAGATATACGCGGCCGGGGCCATCGTGTTCTGGAGCTGGTTCTGATACTGCTGGAGCTGGGTGCCGTACTGCTCAATTTGCTTGAGCGTTTGAGCCACCGACTCGATGGCCGTCATGATGTTTTGCGACAGGTTGGTGCCGTCGATGACGGGAATACCAGCCTGCACAGGCGTGATGACGATGCTGCCGGCCAGGGCGGCGGCGAGCGCGGTTTTAGCCGCTAAAAAACGAACGTGCTTCATGAGCGTAATCTCCATTCGATGAAAGAAAGGCAATGCCCTGACCAAGCTCGCGCTTGCCCATGGCAAGGTTTCATCGAAGAGCTACGCCACTAGCTGATCGGTATCGCCCTGGGCACTGAGGCCCGGACTTCTGTGATTCTGTTCTTGGCCCTTACGGGGTGTCGCTGGCCCTACACGCCCTCCCAAGGATTGATGACAGTCACACCGGCCGCTTCATAGGGCGATGTGTCGCGTGATGCCACGATAAAGCCCCGCGATGCGGCAACGGCCGCGATGTAGCCGTCTGGCGTCGGGAAGCCACGCCCGCCGTTCTTGGCCGTCACGGCCAGGTCGGCGTAGTGGCGCGCTGCATCCGTGTCGAACGGCAGCACCCGATCTTTGAACAGCTCCAGCAGTTCGTTCAGGGCGCGGTCGAGCATGTTCTTGCGCTTGCCTGCTGGCAGCGCCCGGATGCCAAACAGCAACTCGGCCAGCGTGACGCTCGACAGATACAAGGTTTCCGCCGCCTGGTCGTTCAGCCAGGCCCTTACGCCCGCGTCTGGCTCTGGCTTCATCGCCTCAGAAACGACGTTGGTATCCAGGACGATCATTCAGTCAAAGCTCAACGGTTTGGCCGGCGTCTTGTCGCGCACGCTCTCGAACACAGCGAAATCTTCATTGGTCAGCCCGATCTTGCGACCGATGGCGGCCAAGGCTTCGCCCACGCGCACGCGCTTCTCTGGCTTGACCACAGCCGCCAGAATCTCGCGCACCTCCGCTTCCGTGCTGCGGCCGTGCTGAGCCGCCCGCACGCGCAAAGCGCGATGCACGTCATCAGGCACGTTCCTTACAGTCAAGATTGCCATAATTCAAAACCTCTCATTTGCTGTCCATGACTGCAATCATAGATAAATGCAGTCACCTGCGCAAGCATCAAGGGGTCGTCTCAGAAAACGGAAAATAAAGCACGCTAAGGCATAGCCGAACCTGCCAAGCTTGCTCCACCCTGTAGTGACGCGATCAGCGGGCAGGAAACGTTCCCCCTTCGCGCATGGCAGGCGCACACCAACTCAGACAGCACGGCCTCCATGCGCGCCAGGTCAGCCATTTTCTCGCGCACGTCCTTGAGCTTGTGCTCGGCCAGACTGCTGGCTTCCTCGCAATGGGTGCCATCCTCCAGCCGCAGCAGCTCGGCGATCTCATCCAGGCTGAAGCCCAGCCGCTGGGCTGATTTCACGAAGCGCACCCGCGTTACATCCGCCTCGCCATAGCGGCGGATGCTGCCATAGGGCTTGTCAGGCTCCAGCAACAAGCCCTTGCGCTGATAGAAACGGATGGTCTCCACATTGACCCCGGCCGCCTTGGCGAAAACGCCAATGGTCAGGTTCTCCAAATTGTTTTCCATATCGCTTGACTCCGTACATGAGTACGGAAGTAAGGTTACGCTATCCAATTTCAATTCGAAAGGACAAGCGCATGTCTGAACCAAAAACCGGGCGCGGCGCGCTCTTCACTGGAGGGCTTGCCGCCATCCTCGCCTCGGCTTGCTGCCTCGGGCCGTTGGTTCTGATCGCCTTGGGGTTCAGCGGCGCTTGGATCGGCAACTTGGCGGTGTTGGAACCCTATCGCCCCATCTTTATCGGCGTGGCGCTGGTGGCGTTGTTCTTCGCCTGGCGGCGCATCTACCGGCAGGCAGCGGCCTGCAAACCGGGTGAGGTCTGCGCGATTCCCCAAGTGCGAGCTACTTACAAGCTCATTTTCTGGATCGTGGCCGCGCTGGTTCTGGTCGCGCTCGGATTTCCCTACGTCATGCCATTTTTCTACTGATCGGAGTTCACCATGAAGAAACTGTTTGCCTCCCTCGCCCTCGCCGCCGTTGTTGCCCCCGTCTGGGCCGCCACCCAGACCGTCACGCTGTCCGTACCGGGCATGACCTGCTCCGCCTGCCCGATCACTGTCAAGAAGGCGATTTCCAAGGTCGAAGGCGTCAGCAAAGTTGACGTGACTTTCGAGACACGCCAAGCGGTCGTCACCTTCGACGATGCCAAGACCAGCGTGCAGAAGCTGATCAAGGCAACCGCAGACGCGGGCTATCCGTCCAGCGTCAAGCAGTGAGTCACTGAAAACGGCACCGCAGCACAACGGACGTCATTGTCTGGCGCCACAAACGATAAAGGATCTGTTGCATGACCCATCTAAAAATCACCGGCATGACTTGCGACTCGTGCGCGGCGCACGTCAAGGAAGCGCTGGAAAAAGTGCCAGGCGTGCAGTCGGCGCTGGTGTCCTATCCGAAGGGCACAGCGCAACTCGCCATCGTGCCGGGCACATCGCCGGACGCGCTGACTGCCGCCGTGGCCGGACTGGGCTACAAGGCAACGCTAGCCGATGCGCCACTGGCGGACAACCGCGTCGGACTGCTCGACAAGGTGCGGGGATGGATGGCCGCCGCCGAAAAGCACAGTGGCAACGAGCCCCCGGTGCAGGTAGCGGTCATTGGCAGCGGTGGAGCCGCGATGGCGGCGGCGCTGAAAGCCGTCGAGCAAGGCGCGCAGGTCACGCTGATCGAGCGCGGCACCATCGGCGGCACCTGCGTCAATGTCGGCTGTGTGCCGTCCAAGATCATGATCCGCGCCGCCCACATCGCCCATCTGCGCCGGGAAAGCCCGTTCGATGGCGGTATTGCGGCAACTGTGCCTACGATTGACCGCAGTAAGCTGCTGGCCCAGCAGCAGGCCCGCGTCGACGAACTGCGGCACGCCAAGTACGAAGGCATCCTGGGCGGTAATCCGGCCATCACCGTTGTGCACGGTGAGGCGCGCTTCAAGGACGACCAGAGCCTTACCGTCCGTTTGAACGAGGGTGGCGAGCGCGTCGTGATGTTCGACCGCTGCCTGGTCGCCACGGGTGCCAGCCCGGCGGTCCCGCCGATTCCGGGCTTGAAAGAGTCACCCTACTGGACTTCCACCGAGGCCCTGGCGAGCGACACCATTCCCGAACGCCTTGCCGTAATCGGCTCGTCGGTGGTGGCGCTGGAGCTGGCGCAAGCCTTTGCCCGGCTGGGCAGCAAGGTCACGGTCCTGGCGCGCAATACCTTGTTCTTCCGTGAAGACCCGGCCATCGGCGAGGCGGTGACAGCCGCTTTCCGTGCCGAGGGCATCGAGGTGCTGGAGCACACGCAAGCCAGCCAGGTCGCCCATATGGACGGTGAATTCGTGCTGACCACCACGCACGGTGAATTGCGCGCCGACAAACTGCTGGTTGCCACCGGTCGGACACCGAACACGCGCAGCCTCGCGCTGGACGCAGCGGGGGTCACTGTCAATGCGCAAGGTGCCATCGCCATCGACCAAGGCATGCGCACGAGCAACCCGAACATCTACGCGGCCGGCGACTGCACCGACCAGCCGCAGTTCGTCTATGTGGCGGCAGCGGCCGGCACCCGTGCCGCGATCAACATGACCGGCGGCGATGCGGCGCTCGACCTGACCGCAATGCCGGCCGTGGTGTTCACCGATCCGCAAGTGGCGACCGTGGGCTACAGCGAGGCGGAAGCCCACCACGACGGGATCGAGACCGACAGCCGCACCTTGACCTTGGACAACGTGCCGCGTGCGCTCGCCAACTTCGACACACGCGGCTTCATCAAGTTGGTTATCGAGGAAGGCAGCCATCGGCTGATCGGCGTACAGGCGGTCGCGCCGGAAGCGGGTGAACTGATCCAGACGGCGGCTCTGGCCATTCGCAACCGCATGACGGTGCAGGAACTGGCCGACCAGTTGTTCCCCTACCTGACGATGGTCGAGGGGTTGAAGCTCGCGGCGCAGACCTTCAACAAGGATGTGAAGCAGCTTTCCTGCTGCGCCGGGTGAGAAAAAGGAGGTGTTCAATGAACGCCTACACGGTGTCCCGGCTGGCTCTTGATGCCGGGGTGAGCGTGCATATCGTGCGCGACTACCTGCTGCGCGGATTGCTGCGCCCGGTGGCGTGCACACCAGGCGGCTACGGCTTGTTCGATGACGCCGCCTTGCAACGGCTGTGCTTCGTGCGGGCGGCCTTCGAGGCGGGCATCGGCCTCGACGCGCTGGCGCGGCTGTGCCGGGCGCTGGATGCGGCGGACGGCGACGAAGCGGCCGCGCAGCTTGCCCTGCTGCGTCAGTTCGTCGAGCGTCGGCGCGAAGCGTTGGCCGATCTGGAAGTGCAGTTGGCCACCCTGCCGACCGAGCCGGCACAGCACGCGGAGAGTCTGCCATGAACAACCCCGAGCGCTTGCCGTCCGAGACGCACAAACCGATCACCGGCTACCTGTGGGGCGGACTGGCTGTGCTGACTTGCCCCTGCCACCTGCCCATCCTCGCTGTCGTGCTGGCCGGCACAACCGCCGGTGCTTTCCTCGGCGAGCATTGGGTCATCGCGGCGCTCGGTTTGACCGGCCTGTTCCTTCTGTCCCTGTCGCGGGCGTTGCGGGCATTCAGGGAAAGAGAATGAGCGCTTTCCGGCCGGATGGATGGACGACGCCGGAACTGGCCCAAGCGGTCGAGCGCGGGCAGCTTGAACTGCACTACCAGCCCGTCGTCGATCTGCGCAGTGGTGGGATTGTCGGCGCGGAAGCCCTGTTGCGCTGGCGTCATCCGACGCTTGGACTATTGCCACCGGGCCAGTTCCTGCCCGTGGTCGAATCGTCCGGCCTGATGCCTGAAATCGGCGCTTGGGTGCTGGGCGAAGCCTGCCGCCAGATGCGTGACTGGCGAATGCTGGCATGGCGACCGTTCCGGCTGGCCGTCAATGTTTCGGCGAGCCAAGTGGGACCGGACTTCGACGGGTGGGTAAAGGGCGTGCTGGCTGATGCCGAGTTGCCCGCCGAGTATCTCGAAATCGAGCTGACCGAATCGGTCGCGTTTGGTGACGCCATCATCACCGAGTCAGGCTTGAAGATCACGCCGCTCGACGCGGCGGTACCCGACACCGCCCAAGCGCTGATCGACCAGACGGCAATGATCCTGCCGCACGTCAAGATCACCGAACTGCTGCTGGAGGTGGACGAATGGACGGGCTTCACTCGGCATTTCGCGCATCTGAAATCGGGCGACCCGGCCAAAGACAAGAACCTGTTGCTGACCACGATCCTCGCCGACGCGATCAACCTGGGCCTGACCAAGATGGCGGAGTCTTGCCCCGGCACGACCTACGCCAAGCTGGCTTGGCTGCAAGCCTGGCACATCCGCGACGAAACCTACGGGGCGGCGCTGGCCGATCTGGTCAACGCACAGTTCCGCCATCCCTTCGCCGAGCACTGGGGCGACGGCACCACCTCATCGTCGGACGGCCAGAACTTCCGCACCGGCAGCAAGGCCGAGAGCACCGGCCACATCAACCCGAAATACGGGAGCAGCCCAGGGCGGACGTTCTACACCCACATTTCTGACCAGTACGCGCCATTTCACACCAAGGTCGTGAACGTCGGCGTGCGCGATTCGACCTACGTGCTCGACGGCCTGCTGTACCACGAGTCCGACTTGCGGATCGAGGAGCATTACACCGACACGGCGGGCTTCACCGATCACGTCTTCGCCCTGATGCACCTCCTGGGCTTCCGCTTCGCGCCGCGCATCCGCGACCTGGGCGACACCAAGCTCTACATCCCGAAGGGCGACGCCGCCTATGACGCGCTGAAACCCATGATCGGCGGCACGCTCAACATCAAGCACGTCCGCGCCCATTGGGACGAAATCCTGCGGCTGGCCACCTCGATCAAGCAGGGCACGGTGACGGCCTCCCTGATGCTCCGAAAGCTCGGCAGCTACCCACGCCAGAACGGCCTGGCCGTGGCGCTCCGCGAGCTGGGCCGCATCGAGCGCACGCTGTTCATCCTGGACTGGCTGCAAAGCGTGGAACTGCGCCGCCGCGTGCATGCCGGCCTGAACAAGGGCGAGGCGCGCAATGCGCTGGCCAGGGCAGTGTTTTTCAACCGCCTGGGTGAAATCCGCGACCGCAGTTTCGAGCAGCAGCGCTACCGGGCTAGCGGCCTCAATCTGGTAACGGCTGCCGTCGTGTTGTGGAACACGGTCTATCTGGAACGGGCTGCGCACGCGCTGCGTGGCAACGGCCATGCCGTTGATGACGCGCTGTTGCAGTACCTGTCGCCGCTCGGTTGGGAGCACATCAACCTCACCGGCGATTACCTCTGGCGCAGCAGCGCCAAGATCGGCGCGGGCAAGTTCAGGCCGCTACGACCGCTGCAACCGGCTTAGCGTGCTTTATTTTCCGTTTTCTGAGGCGACCCCATCAAGCTCCACGCCCCTTCCTGCCCTGGCGTCTCGCCCTCTTGGCTTCCATCTGCGCCCGTATCCGGGCCTCGCGCTGCTCCAACTCGGACGGTGCCGACTTCTGGACCCTGGACGGCTTCGGGGCCGAGGTGGTCGGCACTTGCGCCGGCCGTTGGGCCTCGCCCTCAATGTGCAGGTTGTCGAGCTGGCCAAGCGTGCGCAGGCCATGCCGGCGATGCGGCGGTGGTTCCGGGCCGGCTGCCGGCACGCCTGGCCGGCGCTTGACCTCGGCCTTCGTGGTCTCGGCCTGCCGCCGGCTTTCCAGGGCTGGATCGGCGAAGGTGATAGGAAGCTGCGCATCGACCGCCGCTCGGATCACGGCGGCCTTGAACGCCACGCTGCCGCTGACGGCGATGCGCTCGCCATAGCGTTCCATCGCCAGGCGCAGCGCCGCCGCCACGCCGGCGCGGTCGGCTTGGCTGGACACGGCCAGACGCTCGCCATCATCGCGCACAGCCGAGTTGCCGGCGCGAAAGATGAATCTTGTTGATGGCGATGTGGATGTGCAGGTTGTCGGTGTCGTTGTGGACGGCACTGATTCGCTGATGCTCGCCATAGCCCAGCCCGACGCAGATGCGTTCCTCAATCGCGCGCAAGGTGTCGGCGCTCGGCTGCTCGCCGGCCCGGAAGCTGACGATCAGGTGGTAGGTCTTGTCGCCCTTCGCGCGGGTGTTCGTGTGCTGGGTCGCCAGCACCTCCGTGATGGCGTCCTGGATGGAACCGGCTTCGCAGTTCGTCGCCTGCACCTGGCCCAGCCGGTGGTCTTTGCTTTGCGCGTCGGTGATGTAGTTCGCAAGACCCGCGAAGTCGCTCTTGCCAAGCGAGCGCATCGGCACGTGCTTGGCGATCATGGCCGGCCTCCGGGCTTTTTAGCCGCTAAAAAGCTCAAGGCTCGGCCCTCGGCTGAACCACTCCGGCGGTAGCCGGCTGCCTCGCAGAGCAGGATGACCCGTTGAGCGCCCCCGGCGCGAATAAGGGATAGTGAAGATAGATAACCGGCTCGCCGGTTAGCTAACTTCACACATCCTGCCCGCACCATCGCGTTGATTCTCGACAATCGACTCACCTAATCTCACGCGATAAGCACGCCATTGACGCGCAATGGCACGCCAACCGCGGGAAAACAGATAAAAGTTGCCGGTTTACGTGCGCTTGCTGCGATTCACCCGGGCGGTTGCAGCGTTTCACAAGACTGCTTACAGCGATTGAATACGGACCTTGTTGGACGTTCTTCATAGCAAGCGTGCTGGCTCAAGTCCGCTTCGCCGGACCAGCGGCCTTACCTTCTGAACTTGGCATCGTCAGGTCGGCCGGCGCATTGGTGATGTGCTGTTGGACGTATTTCAGGAACGTTTCGTAGCGAAACGGAATGCGCCCGATCTCGTGCATGTGCTCCCAGATGATCTTTAGCGCAAAGCCTGCGGCCATCGCCTCCATCACGTTCGAGCGCGCCGCCATGAACGCTGGCAAGTAGTCCTTCCGCGTCAGCCGCCCGCTTTTCTGCTCGCGCTTGAGACGAGCGGCCAGTTCCTGCTCAATCCTTGTCGTCATTTCCGTAAACCTCCGTTATCAACTGAACTACTCCGAAGGTTACGAACTGGCAGCCTACACAACATTCCAATAGTTGGCCGAATTGGTTGACATGAAGGACTCGACGCGACAGAAAATGCGGTAGACGCCATTCAGCAACGCCGAAAAAGTTTCAACGCCAAGAGGAAAAGGCCGGAAGAATCCCCGCAGCTCCGCCCCTCAAGTGTCAAAGAGTGGGATCTCATCGTCGGAAGTGGCGATGCGAGATCCAGCGCCGGCGGCCGTCATCGTCGAATGTGGCGATGGCCCTCGGTGCATCGCTGGATGTGGCGATGGTCGACCGTGGCCGGGATGTGGCCAGCCTCGCCGGAAGTGACGATGCTGCAGCTTCGACGTGCGCGCGAAAAGAAGGCCGCCCTTATGACGTGGCCGGGAATCGCATTGAACTGTTGTATGTTGTAGCGCGCTACAACATACAACATACAACATACAACGCCTGCCTATCGACACTTGAGGGGCGCTATGTTTTAGCCGCTAAAAAGATCAACCAGGAGCTGACCACCTTTCTGGCGTACAACTCAACGGCCGAAGGCCGCAGGCAATGGCTTGGCGTCGCCCTACAGGGCGGCGGCAAATGCCGCGCCTAGTGGATGATCTTGGAAGATCATGGATGGAATTTGCGGACTGACCGCAAGCCCGCGCCGTTACTGTGTTTTCCAGTTTTTGGCAGGGAACGTTGCTACGGGTGAAGGGGAACGTTGCTACGGAGATTGGGGAACGTTGCTACGGGCCTCGGCCTCCCGATTTCCCACTTTCCTTCTGCATACTCGTTCACCTTCCAGCCCACGGCATCAAGCTCGGCCAGGGCCTTGCGAGCCTTCTGCCGGCGCTTCTTCATGGCCTCGGCGTTCGCTTCGTCCGGCCAGACGTAACCGCAAAGCGTATCGAGTTCTGCGCGCCCGGCTTTGCCAGGGTCGATCCAGCCGCACAGCCGTTGATGAATCAGGCGAGCCGGGTCGGTTTGGAGCGCCCGCACCTCGGCCATCTCGATGCGGGTGTAGGGGCGCCGCCCAAGAATCGCCTCCGCAATCTGGGGATTCAGCGCAACGAATAGCCGCCCGTCTTCGTCGTCGAAGGCATAGCTCATCAGGTGAAAGGACCTTTGCCGGCTTCCTTTTGTGACTACCACCGTCACGTTCGCCATGCGGAGCAAGCACGCCTTGATCGCCCTGATGTTGTCGCCGCCATCGGTCAAGCCGATTTCGGCCAGTAGGCTTGTCATGCTCTCGCGTACGACAAGCGCATCCTGCCCAACCGCGTCGAACTTCGGCTCCAGGAATAGACGGAGTTGCCTCGGCAAATCCGCTGTTGGCTGTGGCGTCAGGATGATGCCCTTCGGCCCTCCAAGAGCCACAAGGCCTTGCAGCAATCGCATATCGTCAGCGCCAAGAGGCTCAAAGCCGACGAATCGCGCTTGTTCATTCTCGGCATAGTGATACGTCACATCGAGCTTGAACTTCTTTCGTTCGCCGCGCTTGAGACTGCGGAACAAACCGGGAACCAAACAGTGCATTGGGTCGTGCCTGGCATGGGTGAGGTCAAAAGCCATCGCCTCGCCTCCGACCATCACGTCCCTTTTCCTCATTTCTGCGGGCCTCATACAGCTCCACCGGCAACAGCACGCCGCCGGCGTGCCGCATGTACCAGCGATCAAGCGGCGTGGCGTCGTAGTTCTGCTTGCTGACGCCGAAGCGCACGAAGTAGCCACGCCGCTCATCGCCGATGGGCTGCCGGTCATGAGCGCGGTCGCTGAGGCGCTTCGCCTCGTCCTCAGTCATGCGCGCGACGTAACCGCACCACCTGGCGTTATCGATCAGCGCGGACGCACCACGTGCGGCCTGTTGCTGGTCGGTCTGCCCTTCGCGAGCACTTCCCTTGCTGACGTGATGCAGGTAGAGCACGGATGCGCCCGTGGTAGCCGCGACCTGCTCCAGCACAGCCACGAGGCGGGCCATATCGCCGTTGCTGTTCTCATCGAGGGCGTGGATGCGGCTCAGGGTATCCAGTACGATCAGCCTCGCTTCGGCGCTGTATTCGATGACGCGGCGCAACTGAACCTTTTCCATGATGTTCAGGCGCTTGCCCATGATCGGCTCAAGCGCAAGGTTCTCCGCTATGGCTTCGCGGGCTGCATGCCCGAGGTGCTGGCCGATGGCGTGAATGCGCCGTACAAGCGCGGGCGGCGGGTCTTCCCCGGCCAGATAGACCACGCGCCCGGTGTGTGCGGGGGCCAGGCCCACGAGGTCGCCGCCGGCAACGCTGCATGCAATGCTCATGGCCGCTTCCAGCGCCCAGAAGCTCTTGCCTGTGGCCCCCGGGGCGACCAGCGCGCCCACAGTGCCCGCAAGGAAGCCGGGCCATATGAAGTCAAGCACCGGCGGTTCTTGCTCGAAGGCCGCCAGTACATCAATCGCCATGACGCTGTTCCCCGCTCAGTACAGGGACTCGTCGCTCAACACCTCGGCGATCTGCGAAGTTCGGAAGTAGACCCGCCGGCCGATCTTCAAGCGGGACTTGTTGATCCGCCCCGCCCACTCGCTCGGTGCGCGCAGGCTGATCCGTAATCCATCCGGCGATCGATCCAGGACAGAGGCGAGCTGTGCCATGCTCAGCAGCGGGCCGAAGCGTTGCAGCAGCGTGTCTTCCATCGTCATTGCGTAAACCTCCGTTATCAACTGAATTGCAACGAAGGTTACGCAGCGCCAGGCTTGCTTGGAGCCTATTTGTTGTCGATAATGGTTGACATGGAAAGCGAAGAAGACGCGCAGAAACGCCTTGGCCCTTACTACATTTCCATCTGGGAAGGATGTGCGCCTGGCGTTTCTCAGGCTATCAAAGACTTTCGCGAACGCTGGAAGCCATACTCCATATCCTCAAGACGCTACCCCATCTGGCGACTGATCCACGAAGTGGTCGACCCCGCCGTGAGCGCGTACTTGGCAACTCTACCGGCACGCTATTCTGGTTACGTCCCCGGCGCGGGAACAGGAATCGGCTTCAGCGCAATTATTCGACTGGTTGGGTTTGATGCGATGGTTCGTGTTCAACGGCAGTTGCTACGCCAGTTCATCAAGACGGAAGACACGCAAACAGCCAGAGATCAACGCTTTGTTGCCTCGTTCGAATCATTAATCGACTTGGTTAGTGACTGTGGCCGAAAGCGTCCAAAGACCTCAACTGCCGTCAGGGGCGTCAGTCTCAATGCAGAACGCAAACATGGCTTTTGCGATCTCTGCGGAAATCTTTCGGAGTTTTCAGCCTTCATGGCCATAGTCGCCGAGGAGAAGGTCAATGATGTGGAGCTTGAAAACCGCAAGAAGCTTGAACTCAGCCATCAGTATTGCAACAGGCATCGCCCCAAACTTCCGAATGGCGAATGGAACCCTGTATACAGACAAGCGAAGCGGTCGCTCAGCCAGTTTGAAGTCGAAGTAGCGAGGCTCAGCCGCCAATGCGCCAGGCCGTCCTCACCACAGGCAGCGGCGTCGGGCGATCCACTGGTAGATAGCTATTACTACCGCTATTTGCTGCACAAGGGAGTGCAGCCGGCAGACAAAGCCGCGCTGCGCAATCTGGCCCGATTGATGGTGGACAATAAGCTGTCGGACACCAAGAAAAAAATGCTGGTTCTTCTACATTCCGGGTTCAATCAATCAGTGATCGCAAGCAAGTTGCAAGGCCATGGACAAAAATCCCTGACCCGCCAAGCGGTATCTAAAGCACTGACATCGATTTCCGAAATATTCGACCTGAGGAAACCCAATAGGCACTTCGTTTTTTGACGCCCATCTTGTCAACCATAATCGCCAACAATTGGACCGAATCAACCTGCTTCGCCAGGCACCATCAGGCACATGTTCGCAAGTGACTGAAAGAGGCCAGGAGATGCAAGCAACGACAAGCAAGACGCTTATCAACCGCAAGAAGCTACTGGCGATGATCCCGCTGTCTGAGCGCACGATTTTCAACATGGAGCAGCGTGGGGAATTCCCGCGCCGGATCGCACTCACCAGCCGAAACGTCGCCTGGGACTTGGCAGAGGTCGAGGAATGGATCGAGGCGCGCAAGGCATCGGGCACTCAGGCCATGCGTCCCGGCTTCACCCCGTCGGTCGCAGCAGCCACTTTTTAGCGGCTAAAACGCAGCGCCCCTCAAGTGTCAATGAAACCCGGGGCCATGCCTCGATGTTCGGGCAGGCGAGCGAACTGTCATCTTCTGGCTTACGCCTTCGGCCGCTTCAGTGTCCATTCGTCGATCATGTCCGCCCAGTCTTGCAACATCGCCGTCCGCTGCTCGCGGTACTCGGCCTTGTTGTAGACGGCCCTGACGCCTCGCTGCTCGTGCGCCAGGCACTTCTCAATCCAGTCCGTGTTGTAGCCGGCCTCATGCAGCAACGTGCTAGCTGTGCGCCGCAAGTCATGTGGCCCGAACTTGGCGAGTGACTTCCCTTCCTTCTGCGCCAGCCGATACGTCAGCGTCAGCACCTGGTTGAGCGTGGCGCTGCTCATGGGCAAGTCCGAGTCGTACCGCGACGGCAACACGTAGTCCGATCCGCCGGCAAAGGTCTTGAGGGCAATGAAGATGTCCAGCGCCTGCCGGGACAGGAAAACCAGGTGCGGATTGCGTCGCTTCATCCGCTCCTTCGGGATGGTCCAAAGCGCCTCGCTGAAGTTGATCTCGCTCCAGGTCGCGTTGGTCAGCTCGCTCTTGCGCACCATCGTCAGCAGCAACAACTTGGCGGCAGCCCGAATGGATGGCGTTGTGCCGATGCGCTCCATGTACTGGTACATCAGACCGATCTCGTCGGGCGTCAGCGCACGGTCGCGCGGCTCGAACTTGGCGATAGTCGTCGGCCGCACCAGCTCTGCCGGGTTCTCAACCTTCTGGCCGCGCTCGATGGCCCAGCGAAAGACCTGCAACACCACCTCGCGAGCATGCACTGCGGTCGCCGGTGCACCGCGCTCCACGATGGCATCGGTCAGCGCCCGCAAGTCCTCGTGGGTGATCTCCACCAGCTTCTGGTTGCTGAATTTCGGCTTCAGCTCGCGCTCGTAGACTGAACGGCGCATGTCGCGGGTGGAGTCGGCCATCTGGTAGCCGCGCAGCCACTTTTCCGCCCATGCCCCGAACGTCTCCGCATCCTTGATGCGAGCCTTGTCCCGCGCCTTCTCTTTGGCCGGCGACTTCCCAGCCGCGATCATCTTCTTGGCCTCGCCCAACCGCTCGCGGGCTTCCGCAAGGGTGATGCCGCCGACGCCATAGCGGCCGAAGGTGATGGTCTCCTGCCGGCCGTGGATCGAGTAGTTGTAGCGGAACGAGATCGCCCCGGCGGGCGTGACGGCCACATAGAGGCCGTCACGGTCGTTTTCCTTGTAGAGCTTGTCCCTCGGCTTGAGGTTGCGCAGCTTGGTATCGGTCAGCATGGTTTTCGCCCTGATTCGGCTCCAATACCATGATTCGCAGCCCATCCTATCATGGCGTAAAAACACAATAAAATCATTGTGTTACGCCATATCAATACCATGAACACCCGGAAGGTGGCTGCATGGTATTGGCGGCATCTCATGGCATTGAAGCGTTCAATGCCATTCATCATGCCATGAAAAAACGGTGCTTGGCGATGCCAAATATTGCCTGACGGTGCCGAACCAAATCATAAAAAAGCCCGCAGTGACGCGGGCTTAGGTGTGTTTTCATGCTACTCGGTGCCAGCCGATGCCAGACGCCGAATCACTCCCACTCAATCGTAGCCGGCGGCTTCCCCGAAACGTCATACACCACCCGGTTCAAGCCACGTACCTCGTTGATAATCCGGTTCGAGCAACGCCCCAGCAACGCATAAGGCAAATGCGCCCAATGCGCCGTCATGAAGTCGGTGGTCTGCACCGCGCGCAGCGCGACGACGTAGTCGTAGGTGCGGCCGTCGCCCATCACGCCGACGGACTTGACCGGCAGGAACACGGCGAAGGCCTGGCTGGTCAGGTCGTACCAGCTCTTGCCGACCTGGGCGGGTTCGCACAGGCCGGCGGCGGCGTCCTGTTCGGTGGCGATGGTGGCGCGCAGTTCTTCGATGAAGATGGCGTCGGCGCGGCGCAGCAGTTCGGCGTAGTCGCGCTTGACTTCGCCGAGGATGCGCACGCCCAGGCCCGGGCCGGGGAACGGGTGGCGGTAGACCATCTCGGGCGGCAGGCCGAGTTCGACGCCGAGTTCGCGCACTTCGTCCTTGAACAGGTCGCGCAGCGGTTCGAGCAGTTTGAGGCCGAGCGTCTCGGGCAGGCCGCCGACGTTGTGGTGGCTCTTGATGGTGGTGGCTTTCTTGGTCTTGGTGCCGCCGGATTCGACCACGTCGGGGTAGATGGTGCCTTGCGCGAGCCATTTGGCCTTGCTGAGCTTCTTGGCTTCGGCCTGGAACACTTCGACGAATTCGCGGCCGATGATCTTGCGCTTGGCTTCGGGGTCGGTGACGCCGGCGAGGTGGCCGAGGAACTGTTCGGCGGCGTCGATGTGGACGACCTTGGCGTGCAGGCGGCCGGCGAACATTTCCATGACCATCTTGCCTTCGTTGAGGCGCAGCAGGCCGTGGTCGACGAACACGCAGGTGAGCTGGTCGCCGATGGCGCGGTGGATCAGGGCGGCGGCCACGGACGAGTCGACGCCGCCGGACAGGCCGAGGATGACTTCTTCGTCGCCGACCTGTTCGCGGATCCTGGCGACGGCTTCGGCGATGTGGTCGCGCATGACCCAGTCGGGCCGGGCGGCGGCGATCTTGAGCACGAAGCGTTCGAGGATGTCGCGGCCCTTGGCGGTGTGCGTGACTTCGGGGTGGAACTGCACGGCGTAGTAGCCGCGCGCTTCGTCGGCCATGCCGGCGATCGGGCAGCTCGGCGTGGAGGCCATGAGCTTGAAGCCGGGCGGCAGCTCGGCGACCTTGTCGCCGTGGCTCATCCAGACCTTGAGCATGCCGTGGCCTTCGGGCGTGGCGAAGTCTTCCAGGTCCTTGAGCAGCGCGGTGTGGCCATGCGCGCGCACTTCGGCGTAGCCGAATTCGCGGTGGTCGCTCCATTCCACCTTGCCGCCCAGCTGCACGGCCATCGTCTGCATGCCGTAGCAGATGCCGAGCACCGGCACGCCGAGGTCCCACACGGCCTGCGGCGCGCGCAGCTGGTGGTCTTCGTAGGTGCTGGCGTGGCTGCCGGACAGGATGACGCCCTTGGGCGCATACTCGCGCACGAATTCGTCCGACACGTCGTTCGGGTGGATCTCGCAGTAGACGTGCGCTTCGCGCACGCGGCGGGCGATCAGCTGCGTTACCTGCGAGCCGAAGTCAAGGATGAGGATTTTGTCGTGCATGATGGGCGGATGGCGTGTCGTCCAGCGCGGGCTCGGGCATCACCTCGGTGCCCGGGCCATAGCCGGGCGGCGGGGTGATACCGGGCTCTTGCCGGTATTCGGGTGATTGCGGCCGGCGTGCCGCGGGCGGCGTGCCGGCATCTTTGTTCTGCGCGTCTTTCTGCAGTTCGCGCTTGTCGCGTTCGGCGCGCTCGCGCACGCGCACGCGCTTGGCGGCGGGCAGCTGCACGGCCGCGAAGAAAGCGAGGACCGCGGCCAGCACCGGCAGCCAGATCTTGCCCGCGCCCTGCACCGGCAGGTCGAGCATGAGCATCCAGGCCACGATCAGGATCGCGCTGACGAGGTTGACCTGCCCGACCGTGCGCGCCACCGCGACCGTGAGCTGGCCGTTGATGGTGGCCTGCCACAGCAGCAGCGCCAGGCCGATCAGCGCGACGCCGAGCAGTTGCCCGTAGAGCGGGGGCTGGGGCTGCGGCAGTTGCAGCGCACTGTAGAGCGTCGTGAAAGGCGACAGCAGCAGGACGGCGCCGAGCAGCAACTGCAGCAGGGCATCGAGGAACAGCACAGCTCGCAGCAATACTTTCATGAAATCTCCTCCGGTCAGGCGTGGGCCCGGCCTGGGGGCGCGGCCGGCTCGGCCCGGGGGAAACCTGTACCGGGCCGCGCGGCTGGCGGGGCGTCGCGCCCCGCGCAGCCACTGGTCGAATCGACTTAGTCGATGTAGTAGTTCGGCGCTTCCTTGGTGATCTGCACGTCGTGCACGTGCGATTCGCGCATGCCGGCGGCGGTGATCTGCACGAACTCGGAAGTCTCGTGCCAGCTGGCGATGGAGCTGCTGCCGCAGTAGCCCATCGAGGCGCGCACGCCGCCGCAAAGCTGGTGGATGATGGCCGTGACCGAGCCCTTGTAGGGCACGCGGCCTTCGATCCCTTCGGGGACCAGCTTGTCGACGTTGGCGGTGTTGTCTTCCTGGAAGTAGCGGTCGGCCGCGCCGTCCTTCATCGCGCCCACCGAGCCCATGCCGCGGTAGCTCTTGAACGAGCGGCCCTGGTACAGGAACACCTCGCCCGGCGCTTCCTCGGTGCCGGAGAACATGCCACCCATCATGACCACGTGCGCGCCGGCTGCGAGTGCCTTGGCGATGTCGCCCGAGTAGCGGATGCCGCCGTCGGCCACCAGCGGCACGCCGGTGCCCTGGAGCGCCTCGGCCACGTTGGCCACCGCGGTGATCTGCGGCACGCCCACGCCGGCGACGATGCGGGTGGTGCAGATGGAGCCGGGGCCGATGCCGACCTTGACGCCGTCGGCGCCGTGGTCGACCAGCGCGCGCGCGGCGGCGCCGGTGGCGATGTTGCCGCCGATCACCTGCACCTGCGGGTAGTTCTGCTTGACCCAGCGCACGCGGTCGAGCACGCCCTGGCTGTGGCCGTGGGCGGTGTCGACCACGATCACGTCGACGCCGGCCTTGACCAGCAGGTCGACGCGCTCGTCGTTGTCGGGGCCCACGCCCACCGCCGCGCCCACGCGCAACTGGCCGCGGTCGTCCTTGCTGGCCAGCGGGTGTTCCACGGCCTTCTGGATATCCTTGACGGTGATCAGGCCGCGCAGCTCGAAGGCCTGGTTGACCACCAGCACGCGCTCGAGGCGGTGGCGGTTCATCAGGCGCTTGGCGTCTTCCAGCGAGGCGTCCTCGCCCACCGTGACGAGCTTCTCGCGCGGGGTCATCTTGGCGCGCGCCGGTGCGTCGAGGTCTTCCTCGAAGCGCAGGTCGCGGTTGGTGATGATGCCCACCACGGACTTGCCTTCCAGCACGGGGAAGCCGGAGATGCCGTATTGATGTGACAATGCAATCACATCGCGGATCTTCATGTCCGGCGGGATGGTGATCGGGTCGCGCAGCACGCCCGACTCGTAGCGCTTGACGCGCGCCACCTCGCGGGCCTGGTCGGCCGGCTTCAGGTTCTTGTGGACGATGCCGATGCCGCCGGCCTGCGCCATTGCAATGGCCAGGCGGGCTTCCGTGACGGTATCCATTGCGGCGGATACCAGCGGAATGTTCAGTTCGATCGAACGGGTCAGGCGGGTGCGGAGGGAGACATCACGGGGCAGTACCGACGAATAGGCCGGCACGAGCAGCACGTCATCGAATGTGAGTGCTTTCTGGACAAGACGCATAGCAATTCCTCTAGGCGCAAAACCGAATTATACAGGAATGGCACGTTTCTTGATGCGCCTGCGAGTGCCCTTGTGCGAGTCTGCTATGCTCTTTGTCTTTTTTCCGGCATAGGCGGACCACGATGGGGATCGGCGTACTGTGCGGCCTGCTGGCCGGCGCGTTCTGGGGCATGGTGTTCATCGCGCCCAAGCTGCTGCCGGTCTTCTCGCCGTGGGAGCTGGCCATCGGCCGCTACCTGGCCTACGGGCTGGTGGCGTTCGCCGCCGCGCTGCCGCTGATGACGCGCATCGCGCGCAAGCTCACCCGCGCCGACTGCGTGGCGCTGCTGCGCCAGGCCTTCACCGGCAACCTGCTCTACTACGTGCTGCTGGCCTTCGGCGTGCAGCTCGCCGGGGTCGGCCCGACCTCGCTGATCATCGGCATCCTGCCCATCTCCGTGACCATCATGGGGCGGCGCGACCACGGCGCGGTGCCGCTGGCGCGGCTGATCTGGCCGCTGCTGGTGGTGGCCGCGGGCATCGCCTGCATCAACCTCGACCTGTTCGGCGGCGGCGCCGGCGCGCACGGGCCGGCCGCCGGCGAGGCCGCGCGCACGGTGTGGGAGCGCGTGGCCGGCGTGATGTGCGCGGCCGGCGCGCTGGTGTGCTGGACGCTCTATGCGGTCGACAACGCGCGCTACCTGCAGCGCAACCCCCAGTACAGCGGCAACGAGTGGTCGGCGCTGTACGGCATCTCCACCGGCGTGGTCTCGGTGGTGCTGGCCATCGCCGGCTGGCTGCTAGCCGGCGACCGCCTGGGCGACGCCGGCAGCGGGCGCGACTGGCAATGGTTCTGGATGGTCAACGCGGCGGTGGCGCTGGGCGCGTCGCTGATCGGCAACAACCTGTGGAACATCTCGAGCCGCCGCCTGCCGCTCACGCTGTCGGGCCAGATGATCGTGTTCGAGACGCTGTTCGCGCTGGCCTACGGCTTCGTGTTCGACCACCGCCTGCCGCGCCCGCTGGAGATCGCCGCCATTGTGTTGCTGATGGTCGGCGTGGCGTGGTCGGTGCGCTTGCACGCCACCGGCAAGTCTGCCTAAACTAGCGCCGCAGTCGCGGCGGTCCGGCCGCGCGGCCGCGATATTCCGATTCGCCGATTCCCGTTGCTCCCCGCAGGCTGTCACCCCGACCCGACGACCCGAGCCAATGAAACCCATGTTTGCGCGCCTGACCGCGCACCTCGCCGCGCACCCGATCGCGACCCTCACGCTCGCCGCCCTGGCCTGCCTCTGCCACCCCGCCGCCGCGCAGGCGCAATGGCAGTGGCGCGACGCCGCCGGCCGCACCGTGTTCAGCGACGTCCCGCCGCCGCCCTCGGTGCCGGTCGCCAGCGTCATCAAGGCGCCCGGTCGCTTTGCCGGCATGCTGCGGCCCGCCGACGCGGCGCCCGCCTCGGATGCCGCCGCGGCCAGGCCCGAAGCGAAGGGGGAAGCAAAGGCGGAAGCCCGCGCGGAGACCGCCACCGGCTCCGAGGATGCCTTCCAGAAGCGCCGCGCCGAAACGCTCAAGGCCGAGGCCGACCAGGCCGCCAAGGACAAGGCCGCGCAGGAGCGCGAGGCGCGCTGCGCCGGCTTGCGCGGCTACGCCGCGGCCCTGCAGCAGAACCGGCGCATCACCGTGCCGGCGCCGGACGGCTCGCCGCAGCACCTCGACGACGACCAGCGCCAGGCCGAACTGCAGCGCACCAACGCCAGCCTCGCCGAGAACTGCGTCTGAGCGGGCCGCGCGGCCGGATCGACCGCCGGTTCAGCCGCTGGGTCAGCCACCGCCGCGCAGCCATTTCTGGCCTTCGCGGGTGCCGCCGCGGCGGGTCTTGAGCACGCGCTTGCGGCGCGCCGACTTGGGGTCCGCCACCAGCGGGCGATAGACCTCGATGCGGTCGCCCTCGCGCACCACCGTGTCGGGCGTCTTGAGCTTGTTGAAGATGCCCACGCGCAGCGTGGCCGGGTCCACTTCCGGGCAGGCCCGCAGCAGCCCCGATGCGCCGATCGCGCCGACGATGGTGGTGCCCGGCGCCACCTCGGTTTCCTTCAGGAAGGCGCCTTCCGGGCGCGCGTAGCAGACCAGCACGCGCAGCGCGGGCACGGCTTCAGCGGTTGCCATAGACCACCTCGGCGCGCTTGACGAAGGCATCGACGAACGTATTGGCAATCATGCTGAACACCGGTCCGATGATCTTTTCCAGCAGGAAGCTGGAGAATTCGTAGTGCAGGTGGAACTCGATCTTGCAGGCGTCCTCGCGCAGCGGCGTGAAGCGCCAGGAACCGCTGAAGACCTTGAAGGGGCCGTCCTCGAACACCATATCGATGCGCACGGGCCGCTCCTGCGTGTTGCGGGTGTGGAAATACTGCTTGATGCCGTTGAAGTGGATGTGGATCTTGGCGTCGAGCAGGGTCTCGGTCTGCTCGAACACCTCCACGCCACCGCACCAGGGGAGGAACTTGGGATAGTCCTCGACCTGGGTGACCAGGTTGTACATCTGCTCGGCCGAGTAGCCAAGCAGCACGGATTTATGGACGTCTGCCATGTATCGGGAAATCGGGAATATCGGGAAGCGCGGCAAGGCCCGCGCAAATCCCGCCTGCGCCATGATGCACTGCGGGATCCACCGGGAGCGGCCGGTTTGCTAGAATCGCAATTTTAGCCCACGCGCGGCCCGGCGGCATCCCGGCCGCGCCCGCGAGGCGCGTGGCGGCCTCCCCGGCGCCCTGCGGCGCGGCGCGCCAGCCCGCCCCCTCCCTTCGTTATTCTGGTTTTTTGTTTTTTCCTACCGTTATTTCCTTTACCCGGACCGCATGACCATCGCAGACAACAAGAAAGCCTTTTTCGACTACTTCATCGAAGAGCGATACGAGGCGGGGATCGTGCTCGAGGGCTGGGAAGTCAAGGCGATCCGCGCCGGTCGCGTGCAGATCAAGGAAGGCTACGTGGTCGTGCGCGACGCCGAGCTGTTCCTGATCGGCGCCCACGTCAGCCCGCTGCAGAGCGCTTCCACCCACGTCAACCCGGACGCGGTGCGCACCCGCAAGCTGCTGCTCAAGGCCGAGGAAATCAAGCGGCTGATCGGCAAGGTGGAGCAACGCGGCTTTACCATCGTGCCACTGAACCTGCACTACACGCGCGGCCGCGTCAAATGCGAGATTGGCCTGGCCAAGGGCAAGAAGCAGTTCGACAAGCGCGAGACCGAGAAGGACCGCGACTGGCAGCGCGAGAAGGCGCGCATCATGAAGGGCGCGACGAAGGAGTAGGCCACTATAGGTCACTACGGGCCGCGCCTGCCGCGGCTCGCATGAGCGGCGCCGCTCTCCTGCCCTCCTGCCCTGCCTGCGCGCCCTTCCCGGCCTACTTCCCGGCGTACTTCCCGACGCCCTTGCGCGCTCCCGCGCAGCCCTCCCCGGCGCCCTAAGCCTTCTGCCCCTTCACGATCTGCAGCGCGGCGGCCACCATGCTGCTCATGTCGCCGAGGTTGCCCGGCACGATCAGCGTGTTGCCCTGCTTGGCCAGGTTGCCGAAGGCGCCCACGTATTCCTCGGCCACCTTCAGGTTGACCGCTTCCATGCCGCCATCGGTGCGGATGGCCCGCCCGATCTTCTCGATGGCCTGCGCGTTGGCTTCCGCCACCGCCAGGATCGCCGAGGCCTCGCCCTGGGCGCGGTTGATGGCGGCCTGGCGGTCGCCCTCCGACTTCTGGATGGCGGCCTCGCGCGCGCCGGTGGCCAGGTTGATCTGCTCCTGCCGCTTGCCCTCGGACGCCGCGATCAGCGCGCGCTTCTCGCGCTCGGCGGTGATCTGGGCCTGCATGGCGTGCAGGATCTCCTTGGGCGGCGTGAGGTCCTTGATCTCGTAGCGCAGCACCTTCACGCCCCAGCTCGCGGCGGCCTCGTCCAGCGCGTTGACCACGCTGTGGTTGATGTAGTCGCGCTCCTCGAAGGTCTTGTCGAGCTCCAGCTTGCCGATCACCGAGCGCAGCGTGGTCTGCGAGAGCTGGGTGATGGCCACCACGAAATTGCTCGAGCCGTAGGACGCCTTCATCGGATCGGTGACCTGGAAGTACAGCACGCCGTCGACCTGCAACTGCGTGTTGTCGCGCGTGATGCAGACCTGGCTCGGCACGTCGAGCGGGATTTCCTTGAGCACGTGCTTGTAGGCCACCCGGTCGACGAAGGGCAGCACCACGGTAAGCCCTGGCGTCAGCGTCGCGCGGTACTTGCCCAGGCGCTCCAGCACCCAGGCGTGCTGCTGCGGCACGATCTTGAAGCTCTGCGCCACCAGCACGATCACCGCGACCAGGACCAGCAGGGGCAGCAGGCTGCCGAAGAATTCGAACATGGGACCTCCAGGACGGGTTGAAAAAGGATTCCGAAAAGCCGCAAAGAAGCGCGAAAAGCCGAAAAAATCCGGAAAGCGCCTGAAAAACCGGGGAAAGCCGGGCGCCTAGCGCGGGCTGACGAACAGCGTGTTGCCGTGCACCTCGACGATGCGAAAGCGCCCCGGCGCGGCGGCGCCGCTCTGCAGCTCGACGTCCCACTCCGTGCCGCGGTAGCGCACCCGCGCGCGGCCGCCCTCGCCCCAGGCCGGCACTTCCAGCTCCTGGCCGATGTCCGGGTTGACGTTGGGATCGCGCTCCGCCGCGTCGCGCCGCGTGCGGCCATAGCGGGAACGCCGCAGCACCACGAAGCCGGCCAGCCCCACCAGCGCGGCGAGCACGGTCTGACTGGCGGGCCCGAGCCCGGCCAGCGCGCCCAGGCCGCCGGCGGCCGCGCCCAGCGCCACCATCAGCAGGTACAAGGTGCCGAGCCCCAGTTCCGCGATCACCAGCACCGCGGCCAGCGCAAACCAGATGTAGTACGGCGCCATCTCGCTCCCCCTTGCCTGCCCGCCGCCACCGCGCGGGCGGGCGGACCCAAAAATGAAAAACCCCCGCAGCGCCAGGGCGCCTGCGGGGGTTCGGAACACCTGGCGCAGGGCCGGTGTACCGCTATTGTGACGTCAAATGCCTCAGGAAGCCAGTTGCTTCCACGTATCGATCACCGAGTCGGGATTCAGCGAGATCGACTTGATGCCTTCCTTGGCCAGCCACGCGGCGAAGTCCGGGTGGTCCGAAGGGCCCTGGCCGCAGATGCCGACGTACTTGTCCAGGCGCAGCGCCGTGGAGATCGCGCGCGACAGCATGAACTTGACGGCCGGGTCGCGCTCGTCGAAGTCCTTGGCCAGCAGCTCCATGCCGGAGTCGCGGTCCAGGCCCAGCGTGAGCTGGGTCAGGTCGTTCGAGCCGATCGAGAAGCCGTCGAAGAACTGCAGGAATTCCTCGGCCAGGATGGCATTGGACGGCACTTCGCACATCATGATGATGCGCAGGCCGTTCTCGCCGCGCTTCAGGCCGTGCTTGGCCAGCAGCTCGATGACCTTCTCGGCCTGGCCGAGCGTGCGCACGAACGGCACCATGATCTCGACGTTGGTCAGGCCCATGTCGTCGCGCACGCGCTTCATGGCCTTGCATTCCATCTCGAACGCTTCGGCGAAGTCGTCGGCGATGTAGCGCGAGGCGCCGCGGAAGCCCAGCATCGGGTTTTCCTCGTCCGGCTCGTAGCGCGAGCCGCCGATCAGCTTCTTGTACTCGTTGGACTTGAAGTCCGACAGGCGCACGATCACGGGCTTCGGATAGAACGCCGCGCCGATGGTGGCGATGCCTTCGGCCAGCTTGTCCACGTAGAACGCGCGCGGGCTGGCGTGGCCGCGGGCCACGCTTTCCACGGCCTTCTTCAGGTCGGCGTCGACCTGCGGATAGTCGAGGATGGCCTTCGGGTGGACGCCGATGTTGTTGTTGATGATGAATTCGAGGCGCGCCAGGCCCACGCCCTGGTTCGGGATCTGGCAGAAGTCGAAGGCCAGTTGCGGGTTGCCGACGTTCATCATGATCTTGACGTCGATCTCCGGCATTTCGCCGCGCTGCACTTCGGTGACTTCGGTCTCGAGCAGGCCGTCGTAGATGCGGCCTTCGTCGCCCTCGGCGCACGACACCGTGACCAGCGTGCCGTCCTTGAGCAGGTCGGTGGCGTCGCCGCAGCCGACCACGGCCGGCACGCCCAGCTCGCGCGCGATGATGGCGGCGTGGCAGGTGCGGCCGCCGCGGTTGGTGACGATGGCGGCGGCGCGCTTCATCACCGGCTCCCAGTTGGGATCGGTCATGTCGGCGACCAGCACGTCGCCGGGCTGCACGCGCTCCATCTCGGCCGGGTCGTTAATCACGCGCACGCGGCCGGTGCCGATCTTCTGGCCGATCGCGCGGCCGCTGGTCAGCACGGGCGCGGTGCCCTTGAGCTTGAAGCGCTGCTCGGCCTTGCCGACGGACTGGCTCTTCACGGTCTCGGGGCGCGCCTGCAGGATGTAGATCTTGCCGTCGCGGCCGTCCTTACCCCATTCGATGTCCATCGGGCGGCCGTAGTGCTTCTCGATGATGACGGCGTACTTGGCCAGCTCGGCCACGTCGGCATCGGTGATCGAGTAGCGGTTGCGCAGCTCGATGGGCACGTCCACGGTCTTCACGCGGCCGGCTTCGCCGGGCGCGGTGAATTCCATCTTGATCAGCTTGGAGCCGATCGAGCGGCGGATGATCGGGTACTTGCCGGCCTGCAGCGTCGGCTTGAAGACGTAGAACTCGTCCGGGTTGACCGCGCCCTGCACCACCGTTTCGCCGAGGCCGTAGCTGGAGGTGATGAAGACCACTTCCTGGAAGCCGGACTCGGTGTCGATGGTGAACATCACGCCCGAGGCGCCCACGTCCGAGCGCACCATGCGCTGCACGCCGGCCGACAGCGCCACCACGTCATGGGCGAAGCCCTTGTGCACGCGGTAGGAGATGGCGCGGTCGTTGTACAGCGAGGCGAACACGTGGCGGATCTTGTCCAGCACGTCGTCGATGCCGCTGACGTTGAGGTAGGACTCCTGCTGGCCGGCGAACGAGGCGTCGGGCAGGTCTTCGGCGGTGGCCGACGAGCGCACCGCGAACGAGGCCTCGGCGCCTTCGCGCTCGGCCGCGCGCGCGTAGAACTCGCGGATTTCCTGCTCGAGGCGGGGCTGGAACGGGGCCTTGGCGACCCAGTCGCGGATCTCGGCGCCGGCCTCGGCCAGCGCCTTGACGTCGTCGACGTCGAGCGCCTTGAGGCGCTCGGAGATGCGCTGGGTCAGGTTGTTGTGGGTGAGGAAGTCGCGGAACGCGAGCGAGGTGGTCGCAAAGCCGCCGGGAACGCGCACGCCGGCCTCGGCCAGCTGGGAGATCATCTCGCCGAGCGACGAGTTCTTGCCCCCCACGGTTTCCACATCTTCCTTGCGCAACTGCTCGAACGGCAGCACGTAGGCGCCGTCAATTGCCGGGTTGTTCATAAAAGCCTCAAAAACAAAGTAAGAAACTTGTTGCTGACGCCCGGAATCTTGTTGGAGTTCTGCTACCGGACGGATCGCTTGGCTAAACAGTCCCGCGCATTCCCACGCTGGTGGGGACCGGAGTTCGACCGTGATTGCTGCAGCGCACATTGTCGACAATCCGGGGCCGGATCGTTCTCCCGACAGCGTTGGCGGAATTGCTTAGCGAAAAGATCGCCGCTATTCTACCGTGCCGCACCGCACTTTCGCGGCGCACGGTTTCAAAAAAATTGTCCATACATGTCCCAGCCCGCCGCTCCCGCCGCGCCCCTTGAGCCGCTGCAACCCCAGGTACCGCGCAACGAGGAGCGCCCCGCCGTGCGCACCGTTTTCATCGTCTCGGACGGCACCGGCATCACCGCGGAAACCTTCAGCCACTCCATCCTGGCACAGTTCGAGATGCGTTTCCGCAAGGTGCGCATGCCGTTCGTCGACACCCCGGAGAAGGCACATATCGCGGTCGGCAAGATCAACGAGGCCTTCTACGCCGAGGGCGTGCCGCCCATCGTCTTCACCACCCTGGTCAACCAGGAGTCGAACAAGGCGATCCGCCGCGCCAAGGCCATGATCCTGGACATGTTCCAGACCTTCATCGAGCCGCTGGAAAAGGAACTGGGACTGAAGTCCACGCACGCCATCGGCCGCTTCCACCAGAACGCCGACACCGAGGCCTACCAGAACCGCATCGAGGCGATCAATTTCTCGCTCGCGCACGACGACGGCCAGTCGCACAAGAACCTGGCCGAGGCCGACGTGATCCTGGTCGGCGTGTCGCGCAGCGGCAAGACCCCGACCAGCCTCTACCTGGCGATGCAGTACGGGCTCAAGGCCGCCAACTACCCGCTGATCCCCGACGACTTCGAGCGCGGCAAGCTGCCCACCGCGCTGTACCAGTTCAAGCAGAAGATCTTCGGCCTGTCGATCAACCCGCAGCGCCTGGCCGAGATCCGCAACGAGCGCCGCCCCGGCAGCAAATACGCCGCGCTGGAGAACTGCCGCTACGAGGTCAACGAAGCCGAGGGCATGATGCGCCGCGAAGGCATCAAGTGGCTGTCCTCCACCCACAAGTCGATCGAGGAGATCGCCACCACGATCCTGCAGGAGATCAAGGTGGAGCGGGACAGCAATTATTGAGGCGCGGCGCGCCGGCGCCCGTCAGCCCGCTCGCCGCTGCCGCACCGCCTCGAACAGGCAGATGGCCGTGGCCGCCGCCACGTTGAGCGACTCTAGGCCGCCGGGCTGCGGGATGCCCACGGTGCGGTCGACCCGCTCCATCCACTCGCGGCTCACGCCGCTGCCCTCGTTGCCGACCACCCACGCGACCGGCGCGCGCAGGTCAGTGTCGAACACGTCCGCCTGCGCATGCGAGGAAGTCGCCAGCAGCGGCACCACCAGGCGCGGCGCCAGCATGTCGAAGGTGCAGTGCTCGACGATGTTGAGGTGGAAATTGGCGCCCATCGCAGCGCGCAGGGTCTTGGTGGACCACGCGAAGGCGCTGCCGGTGACGAGGAACGCATGGCCGATGCCGGCCGCGGCGGCGCTGCGCAGGATCGAGCCGACGTTGCCGGCATCCTGCACGCCGTCGAGGATGATGCAGTCGGTGTCGATGCGCGACGGCAGGTGCCCGGACGGAGTCTCGATCACCAGCATCAGGTCGATGCCGTTGACCACGCCGGCGACCTGCGCGAACAGCGCGTCGGACAGCAGCACCACGCGCTCGGAGGCGATCTGCGCCAGCAGCGGCGCCACCTCGGCGTGGTCGTAGTGCCGCTCCGACACCACGCATTGCACCGGCTGGCCCAGCGCGGCCAGGTAGGCCTGCGCCAGGTGCACGCCGTCGAGCACGGACTGGCCCGCCTTGCGGCGCGCATGCGTCGAGGTGGTCAGCGCCTTCAGGTGCTTGAACAGCGCGTTCTCGCGCGAGGTGACGTGCTTCACGATGCCTGCTCCGCCGATGCGCCCCTTGCCGGCACGGGCGCCGGCGCGATGCGCCCGAGCGCGATCGCCTCGCGCACCGGCGCGAACGAGCGCCGGTGGTGCGGCGTGGCGCCGAACTCGGCCAGCGCGGCGAGGTGCTGCGGCGTGCCGTAGCCGGCGTGCGCGTCGAAGCCGTACTGCGGGTACGCGGCATGCAGCGTCAGCAGTTCGCGGTCGCGCGCCACCTTGGCCAGGATCGACGCGGCCGAGATCGCCTGCACCTTGGCATCGCCCTTGACGATGGCCTCCACCGCGAAGCGCACCTGCGGGCAGCGGTTGCCGTCGACCTGCACTAGGTCCGGCTCCAGCCCGGCGTCGGCCAGCCCGTGCACCGCGCGCTGCATGGCCAGCATGGTGGCGTGCAGGATGTTGATGGTGTCGATCTCTTCCACCGTGGCGAAGGCGATGTGCCAGCCCAGCGCGCGCTCGCGGATCTCGTCGAACAGCACCTCGCGGCGGCGCGCGGTCAGCACCTTGGAATCGGCCAGGCCCTTGATGGGCCGTGCCGGGTCGAGCACCACCGCCGCGGCATAGACCGGGCCGGCCAGCGGTCCCCTGCCCGCCTCGTCCACGCCGCACAGGCAGCGCGCGCGGGCCGCGCTGGCGGTCAGCTCGAAGCCGAGCTGGGCCTCGTCCGGGGTCGTCTTGCGGCGCGCCATTACACGCCCCTCCGCTGGCGGATCAGGTCCGCGACCACGGCCGAGGCGATCTCGGCGGTATTGCGCTTGAGCGTCTGGTGCATCTGGGTGAAATGTTCGCGCAGGAACGCGGTATTGCCTTCGTCGTTGAGCTGCAGCAGCGTCTCGCGCGCCAGCGCCTCGGGCGTGGCGTCGTCCTGCAGCAGCTCGGGCACGACGAAGCGCCCCGACAGGATGTTGGGCAGGCCCACGTAGGGCAAATAGCCCTGTCGCTTCATGATCTGCGCGGTCAGCCAGGGCACCTTGTAGGAGATCACCATCGGCTTCTTGTACAGCGCCGCCTCCAGCGTGGCGGTGCCGCTGGCCAGCAGGATCACGTCGGCCGCCTCCATCGCCAGGTGCGACTGGCCGTCGACGATGGTCAGCGGGATCTGCGGATGCTGCCGGTGCAGGTTTTCCACGGCCTCGCGCAGCGCGGGGCTGGCCGCGGGCAGCACGAAGACGAGGTTGCCGTCCATGCTGTGCATGCGCGCCATCGCGCCGAAGAAGGTCGGGCCGAGGTTGCGCACCTCGGACTGCCGGCTGCCCGGCAGCACCGCCACCACGCGGCTGCCGGCCGGCAGGCCGAGCCGGGCGCGCGCGCCCTCGCTGTCCGGCACCATCGGGATCACGTCGGCCAGCGGGTGGCCGACGTAGGTCGCGGGAATGCCGGCCCGCGTGTAGATCTCGGGCTCGAACGGGAACAGGCACAGGATGTGGTCCACCGCGCGCGCGATGGTGCGGATGCGCCCGCCGCGCCAGGCCCAGATCGAGGGGCTGACGAAGTGCACCACGGGAATGCCGGCGCGGCGCAGCGGCACTTCCAGGCCGAAGTTGAAATCGGGCGCGTCGACGCCGATGAAGCACAGCGGCGGCCTTGCCAGCAGCGACTCGCGGATGGCGCGGCGCGTGGCCAGGATCTCGCGCAGCGAGCCCAGCACCTCCACGTAGCCGTTGACCGACAGCGTGTCCATCGGCCACTGCGACTCGAACCCCTGCGCCATCATGCGCGCGCCGCCGATGCCGGCGTAGCGCACGGTGTCGGCCAGGCGCGCCTTCAGGCCGCCCATCAGCAGCGAAGCCAGCAGGTCGCCGGAATTCTCGCCGGCCACCATCGCGATGGTGCCGCGCGCATCCGCCGCGCCTGCTGCGCGCGGCGCGCCGTCCGGGGCCGGCAGGACACCGTCGACCATGGCGTGGTGCGGCTTCAGCGCACGATGCCGCGCTGGGTGGCGGCAATGAAGTCGAGGAAGCCCTGCAGCGGCGTGCTGGCGCTGCCGTCCGACTGGGCGATCAGTTGCGCGATCTCGCCGCGCGCGGCCTCGAAGCTCAGGTCCGACTTGTAGAGCACCTTGTAGGCCTGGCGCAGCGCGGCGATCTGCGCGGCGTCGAAGCCGCGGCGGCGCATGCCTTCGACATTGATGCCGTGCGGCGTGGCCTTGTTGCCGCCCTTGTCGCCGGCGGCGATCACGAACGGCGGCAGGTCCTGCACCAGCGCCGAGGCGCCGCCCAGCATGGCATGGGCGCCGATGCGCACGAACTGGTGCACGCCGCTCATGCCGCCGAGGATGGCCCAGTCGCCCACCTGCACGTGGCCGGCGATCTGCGCGTTGCTCGAGAACACCGTGTGGTTGCCCACGCGGCAGTCGTGCGCGATATGCACGTAGGCCATGATCCAGTTGTCGTCGCCGATGCTGGTCACGCCGCGGTCCTGCACCGTGCCGGTGTGGATGGTGGTGAATTCGCGGATGGTGTTGCGGTCGCCGATCTCGAGCCGGGTCGGCTCGTTGCGGTACTTCATGTCCTGCGGCATGCCGCCTACCGAGGCATACGGCCCGATGCGATTGTCCGCGCCCACCGTGGTGTGGCCTTCGATGGTGGTGTGCGCGCCCACCTGGGTGCCGCTGCCGAGACGCACGTTGGGACCAATGATCGAGAACGGCCCGACGGTCACGTCGGTGGCGAGCTCGGCCTTGGGGTCGACCAGTGCGCTGGGATGGATTTGCGTCATGCGTCCTGTCCTATGGTCTGAGTGGGAGAGATGGAACGGTCAAGGCCGGTGCCGGGACTGCCCGGCGGCGCCGGACGGCGCGCGCTGCCGGGGCGCGGGCGCCCCGGCGAGGCGCGATCACTCGGCCTGCTTGACGGTACACATCAGCTCAGCTTCGCAAGCCACCTTGTCGTCCACGGTGGCGAACGCCTTGAACTTCCAGATGCCGCGGATGTAGCGCTCCACCGACACGTTCATGTGCAACTGGTCGCCCGGCGTCACCACCTGCTTGAAGCGGGCGCCGTCGATGCCGACGAAGTAGTACAGCGCGCCTTCCTTGCGCTCCATCTCGGCGCCGAAGGTCAGCAGGCCGGCCGACTGCGCCAGCGCCTCCAGGATCATCACGCCCGGCATCACGGGATGGCCGGGGAAATGGCCCTGGAAATAGGGTTCGTTGATCGTGACGTTCTTGAGCGTCTTGATGCGCTTCTGCGGCTCGAGCTCGAGCACGCGGTCCACCAGCAGGAACGGGTAGCGATGCGGCAGCAGCTTGAGGATCTTCTGGATATCGATGTCGGCTGCGGTCATGATGATTTCTCTTCGGTATGCTGTGTAGGATTGCCGGCTTGGCCACGCAGGCGTTTCTCGAGCTGCACCACGCGCTCGCGCAACTTGGTGAGCCCGCGCACGATGGCCGCGTTGCGCTCCCAGTCGCCGTGCGGCAGGAACGGGAACACGCTGGTGAAATGGCCGCCGGGCTTGGTAATGGATTTGGTGATCGACGTGCCGCCGGACACCGTGGTGCGGTCCGCGATGTTCAGGTGGCCGGCAAAATTGGCCGAACCGCCGATCACGCAGAAACGGCCCACCTTGGTGCTGCCGGCGATGGCCGCGCAACCCGCGATCACAGTATGCGCGCCCACCCTGACGTTATGGGCGATCTGCACCTGGTTGTCGAGCTTGCAGCCGTCCTCGACCACGGTGTCGGCCATCGCGCCGCGGTCGATCGCGGTGTTGGCGCCGACCTCCACGTCGTTGCCGAGCACCGCGCGGCCGGTCTGGGGAATCTTGACGTACTCGACGCCGGCCGGGCCGATGTCGGGCGCGAAGCCGAAGCCGTCGGCGCCCAGCACCACGCCGCTGTGCAGTATGCAGCGCATACCGACCACGCACTGGTGGTAGACCGAGACGTTGGCGTAGATCAGCGTGTCGTCGCCGATCTGCGCGCCGGCACCGACGAAACCGTTGGCCAGGATGCGCACGCGCTCGCCCAGCCGCGCGCCGCTCTCGATCACCACGTTGGGGCCGATGAAGCACGACGGCGGCACCACCGCGTCGGCCGCCACGCTGGCGCGCGGGTCGATGCCGGTGCGGTGGTCGGTGTTGGCGCGGCGCTCGAAGCCCTGCGCGATGCGGGCGAAGCACACGTAGGGATTGCGCGCGACCAGCCAGTTGCGGCCGTCGGCCTGGCCTTCGGCGCGGATGCGCTCGAGGTCGGCGGCCGAGACGATCACGGCGCCGGCCCGCGAGGCCAGCGCCTGCGCCAGGTAGAGCGGGTTGGAGAGGAACGAGAGCTGGCCGGGGCCGGCCTGGTCGAGCGGCGCGAGACCGTGCACGGCCAGGTCGGGATCACCCACAACCTGCGCGCCGGTATCGGTGGCGAGCTGACCCAGTGTGGGTGTTTGCATGGCAGTACTTCCTGGAGCGGCGGTAAAACGGGCAGCCAGCTTACTTGCTGGCGGCGGCGCTGTTGAGCGCCTTCATCACATCGTCGGTAATGTCGATGCGAGGATTGACGTAGACCGCTTCCTGCACGATCAGGTCGTACTTGCGCTGCTCGGCGAGCTGGCGGATCACGCGGTTGGCGCGCTCGAGCACCTGGGCCAGTTCCTCGTTGCGGCGCTGGTTCAGGTCTTCGCGGAATTCACGCTGCTTGCGCTGGAATTCGCGGTCGAGGTCGGCCACCTCGCGCTGGCGGCGCTGGCGGTCGGCATCGGCCAGCACGGCGGTGTCCTTGTCGAGCTTGTCGGCGATGCCCTTGATCTTCTGCGCCATGTCCTGCAGGTCGCGGTCGCGCTTGGAGAATTCCTGCTCCAGCTTGACCTGGGCCTGCTTGGCGGGCACCGAGTCGCGCAGGATGCGTTCGGAGTTGACCGCCGCGATGCGGGCTTCCTGCGCCATCGCCGGGGCGGCGGCCAGCAGCGTGCCGGCGGCCAGCGCGGCCGTGGCCAGGCTCTTGATCAGTGGGAATGCTGTTTTCATGAATCGGATCCTCAATCCTCTTGGCTCTCTCTATCCTGTCTTGTCGAACTTCCGGTCTTCCGGTCTTTGCCGGCCTTCCCGGTCTTGCCGCAATCTGCTGTCCGCTGCCTGCTACCCGCTATTCGATGTCCGCCGTGCTCTGGTTCCGTCCGCCGTCAGAACGCGGTACCGATCTGGAACTGGAAGCGCTGCACCTGGTCGTCCGTGGACTTCTTCAGCGGGAAGCCCACGCTGACCTTGAGCGGACCGATCGGCGACAGCCAGGACATGCCCAGGCCGGTCGAATACTTCAGTTCGCTGAACAGCAGCGGCGCGCCTTCCTCGTACACGTTGCCGAAGTCGAAGAAGGTGAACAGGCGCAGCGTGCGGTCCACGCCCGAGCCCGGCAGCGGGAAGATGAACTCGACGTTGCCGATCATCTTGGACGCGCCGCCCACCGGGTTGCCGTTCTGGTCCTTCTTGCCCAGCGTGCTGGTCTGGTAGCCGCGCACCGAGCCGATACCGCCGGCGTAGAAGTTCTTGAACACCGGGAACGGCGTGGCGCCGTAGCCGTGGCCGTAGGCGACCTCGCCGTTGAAGGCCAGCGTGAAGGCCTTCGACAGCGGGTAGAAGTACTGCTGCTGGACGCTGGCGCGGTAGTACTGCGTATCGCCGCCCGGCACGCCCACTTCGAGGTTGGCCTGCGTGTAGGGGCCCTTGGTCGGGACCAGCGCGCTGTCGCGGCGGTCGCGTGCCCAGCCGATCGTGAACGGGAAGTTGTTGATCGGGTCGCCGCTGCTCTTGCCGACCTTCTGCAGCCACGCCGTGTACTGGCTCGGCGTGTTCTGCGAGGTGTACACCTGCGAGCGCTCGTAGCCGATGCCGAAGAACACGGTGTCGGTTTCCGAGAACGGCACGCCGAACTTGAAGCCGCCGCCCATCGACACGATCTTGTAGTCCTGGTCGCCGGTGTAGTACAGCGGGCGGGACGTGCGGTAGAACACGTCGGTCGAGCGGCTGATGCCGTCCACCGTGAAATACGGGTCGTACTGCGTCAGCGAGATGGTGCGGAAGGACTTGGCGGTGTTTACGTCCAGGCCCAGGCTGGTGCCGGAGCCGAACACGTTGTCCTGGCGCAGGCCGGCCTGCAGCACCAGCTTGTCGGTCGAGGAGAAGCCCAGGCCCAGGCTGATCTGGCCGGTCGGCTTCTCGGTCACGTTGACGTTCACGTCCACCTGGTCGGGCGCGCCGGGCACGTCCTCGGTGGTGATGTTGGTGTCGGTGAAGTAACCGGTGCGGTTGATGCGGGCCTGCGACTGCGTCAGCTTCTCGCTGTCGAACCACGAACTTTCCATCTGGCGCATCTCGCGGCGCACCACTTCGTCGCGGGTCTTGCTGTTGCCCACCACGTTGACGCGGCGCACGTAGACGCGGCGGCCCGGGTCGACCAGCAGGGTCAGCGCGACTTCGCGCTTTTCCTTGTCGATCGCCGGCTGCGGGTTGATGGTGGTGAAGGCGTAGCCGTAGGTGCCCAGCAGGTCGGTGATGGCCTTGGTGCTCTGGGTCAGCTTCTCCGACGAGAAGATCTCGCCCTTCTTGAGCTGGAGCAGCTTTTCCATCTCGGGCTGCTTGCCGAGCAGCTCGCCGGCCAGGCGCACGTCGGACACCTTGTACTGCTCGCCTTCCTTGATGTTCAGCGTCAGGAAGATGTCCTTCTTGTCCGGCGTAATCGAGACCTGGGTGGACTCGATGGCGAACTCGAGGTAGCCGCGGTTCAGGTAGTACGAGCGCAGCGCTTCCAGGTCGGCGGTGAGCTTCTGCTTGGAATAGAGGTCGTTCTTGGTGTACCAGGACAGCCAGTTCGGCGTCGACAGCTGCATTTCGTCGCGCAGCGTGCTTTCCTTGAAAGCCTTGTTGCCGACGATATTGATCTGGCGGATCTTGGCGACCGGGCCTTCGTCCACGTTGAACACCACCGACACGCGATTGCGGTCCACCGGGGTGATCGTGGTCTGCACGTCGGCCGCGTAGTAGCCGCGCGCCACGTACTGGCGCTTGAGCTCCTGCTCGGCCTTGTCGATCAGCGCCTTGTCGTAGTACCGGGCCTCGGCCACGCCGACCGCGCGCAGCGAGCGGCGCAGGGTGTCCTTGTCGAATTCCTTGATGCCGACGAACTCGAGCTGGGAAATGGCCGGGCGCTCCTCGACCTGGACCACCAGCACGCCGTCTTCGGAGCGGATCTGGACGTCCTTGAAGAAGCCGGTGTTGTAGAGCGCGCGAATCGCTTCCGCGCCCTTGTCGTCGCTGAAGGTCTCGCCGACCTTGACCGGCAGGTAGCCGAACACCGTGCCGGGCTCGACCCGCTGCAGGCCCTCGACGCGGATGTCCTTGACCACGAATGGCTCCGCGGCCCAACCGACGGGGGTCCAGGCCGCGATGATGGCACTCGCCAGCACGCTCAGCGAGATGCGCTTATGTCTGATCAATCTTGATCCCCTCTTTGATTCCATGCAGGATTGCGCTCCGATGCTTCACGGGGCCGCGCCCTGTCGGCATGCGGCGCGCGAGGTGCCGGTGACACCTGCGGACCGCCGCCGGCAACGTGCGTCTAGCCGCGCGCAAGAAACAGCCGGCTGACGTCGTTGAACAAGGCGAGCGAAGTCAGGAGCAAGACGCAGGCGATGCCGACCTTCTGCAGCACAGCCTGCCAGTGGTCTGGTACGGGCCTGCCAGTCAAAAATTCAACGCAATAATACAGCAAATGCCCCCCATCCAATACCGGAATGGGTAACAAATTCAACACACCGAGGCTGACGCTGACCAGCGCCAGGAAGCCGACGAAGGGCTGCCAGCCGAGGTGGGCGGCACGCCCGGCGTAGTCCGCCACGGTCAGCGGACCGCTCAGGTTCTGCAGCGAAGCCTGCCCCACCAGCATCTTGCCGAGCAGCTTGAGCGACAGCGCGCTGGTGCTCCAGACCTGCCCCGCCGCGCGGCTGATGGCCTCGGCCGGCTGGTAGCGCACGGTCTCCATTTCCACCGACTGGCTCAGCGCCGCGCCGAGCTTGCCGGTGGCCGCCGCGCCGGCGCTGGCGCCGTCCGGGGGCGCCACCGCGTCCAGCTTCACCGGCACGTCCAGGCGCTGGCCGCCGCGCTCGATGCCGAGCACCACCTCGGCGCCGGGCCGGGCCCGCACGCCGCGGATCAGCTCGCCGGCCTGGGTCAGCGGGCCGCCCTGCCAGGCCACCACGCGGTCGTCCTTGCGCAGGCCGGCGCGCTGCGCGGCGGAATCGGGCAGCACCTCGGTGATCGTCACCGGGCCGCCCTTGAGCGCCAGGCCCAGGATGGCCAGCGGGTCTTCCTCGGGATTGCCGCCGGTGTTGGGCAGCCGCGCCAGCCTGAGGTCGCGCTCGGCGCCGTCGGGCGCGCGCACGCGCAGCACCGCGCTGGCGTCGCCGAAGCCCTGGGCGAACACCGCCATGCGCAGGTCGTTCCAGGAGCGCACCTGCTCGGTCTCGCCATTGGCCCGCAGCGACAGCACACGGTCGCCCTCGCGCAGCCCGGCCTGGGCCGCGGCCGTGCCGGCCGGCGGCGCGGCCACCACCGGCGCCGGCTCGCGCATGCCGCCGGCGAACAGCACGAAATACAGCACGATCGCCAGCGCGAAATTGGCCAGCGGGCCGGCCGCCACGATGATGAAGCGCTTGCCTACCGGCTGGCGGTTGAACGCGCGCGGCAGGTCGGCCGGGTCGATGGCGGGGTCCTGCGCGGGATCGCGCTCGCGCTCGTCGAGCATCTTGACGTAGCCGCCCAGCGGGATCGCGGCGATGGTCCACTCGGTGCGGTCGCGGCTGCCGGAGACCCAGCGCAGCAGCGGCCGGCCGAAGCCGATCGAGAAGCGCAGCACCTTGACGCCGCACAGGCGCGCGGCCAGGTAGTGACCCATTTCATGGAAATAGATCAGGATGCACAGGGCAACGACAAAGGCGATTACGGTTTGCATGGCAGGCAGCTTGTCGTCAGGGGCGCGGGCCCCGATGGCGTGAAGGATACGCCGGGCCGCCGGCCCGGCACCCCGCTGCCCGGCGGCGGCGGGTGGCCGGTGGCGGCCGGCTTGCCGCTATTGTCGCCGATCCCGCCGGCAGCCCCGCCAAACTCAGCACGAGCCCCGGTTTTCCAGCAGCTCGCCGGCGCGGCGGCGCGCGTCCTGGTCCGCGCCCAGCACGGCTTCCAGCGTGCCGGCATTGCCGCCCGGGGCGCGCTCGAGCACGCCCGCGACCACGCGCGCGATGTCGGTGAAGCGGATCCGGCCCTGCAGGAAGGCCTCGACCGCGACCTCGTTGGCCGCGTTCAGCACCGCCGGCGCCAGCCCGCCCGCGCGCAGCGCGTCGAACGCCAGGCCCAGGCACGGGAAGCGCACGAGGTCCGGGATCTCGAAGCTGAGCGCGCCGGCGGTGGCCAGGTTCAGCGGCGACACGCCCGCGTCGATGCGCTCGGGATAGGCCATGCCGTAGGCGATCGGCGTGCGCATGTCGGGGTTGCCGAGCTGCGCCAGCACCGAGCCGTCGGCATACGACACCATCGAGTGCACGATGCTCTGCGGGTGGATCAGCACCTCGATGCGCTCGGCCGGCGCGCCGAACAGCCAGTGCGCCTCGATCACCTCCAGGCCCTTGTTCATCATGGTGGCGGAGTCCACCGAGATCTTGCGGCCCATCACCCAGTTCGGGTGGGCGCAGGCCTCGTCGGGCGTGATGTCGTGCAGCGAGTCCGGGTCGCGCGTGCGGAACGGCCCGCCCGAGGCGGTCAGCACCACCTTGGCCACGCCGGCGCGGTAGCGCGGGTCGTCGGCCGGCAGGCACTGGAAGATGGCGTTGTGCTCGCTGTCGATCGGCAGCAGCGTGGCGCCGTGCTCGCGCACGGCGTCCATGAAGATGCGCCCGGACATCACCAGCGCTTCCTTGTTGGCCAGCAGCACGCGCTTGCCCGCGCGCGCGGCGGCCAGCGACGGGCGCAGGCCGGCGGCGCCGACGATGGCGGCCATCACCGCGTCCACCGCGGCGTCGGTGGCCACCGCCTCCAGCGCGGCCTCGCCGTAGCCGACCTCGGTCTTGATGCCGTCGGCGCGCAGCAGCGCCTGCAGTGCGGCGGCGGCCTCGGCCGTGCCCATCACGGCATGCGCCGGACGGAACTCGCGGCACAGGGCCGCCAGCTTGTCCACTTGCCGGTGCGCCGTCAGCGCATGCACGGCGTAGCGCTCGGGATGGCGCTTGATGACATCAAGCGTGCTGTCCCCGATCGAGCCGGTGGCACCCAGGACGGTAATACGACGCATATCAGATCAACTCAAAGATAGATGGCCAGCAAGGCGGCCAGCGGGAAAACGGGAAGCAGCGCGTCGATGCGGTCGAGCACGCCGCCGTGGCCGGGCAGCAGCCGGCTGCTGTCCTTCATGCCGACCTGGCGCTTGAGCAGCGATTCGAACAGGTCGCCGACCACGCTGGCGATCACCAGCAGCGTGGCCAGCAGCGCCACGATGGCCAGGCCGCCGTGGTCGGCCATGCGCGAGAACCAGGTCGGGGAAAATGCGTGGGTGGCGGCCAGCGCGAGCGAGATCGCCAGCGCCAGCGCCCAGCCGCCGAGCGCGCCCTCCCAGGACTTGCCCGGGCTGATGGACGGCGCCAGCTTGCGCCGCCCGACGGCCTTGCCGACGAAATAGGCGCCGATGTCGGCCGCCCACACCAGCACCGCCACCGACAGCAGCACGCCGATGCCCAGCCCGCGCAGGACCAGGGTGGCATGGCCGAAGGCCGGCAGCATGAACAGGCCGAGCACCACGCCCAGCGCCGTGAAACCCGGCGTGGCGCGGCGCACGCCGCGCGCCAGCAGCACCACGGCCACGCCCCAGCAGGCCACGCCGATCTGCAGCAGGCGGGTGAGCGCATCGGGGCCGGACAGCGCCTGCCAGCCGGCCAGCGCCAGCAGGCAGGCCAGCGCGTAGACGTAGGGCCAGAACCCGCGCAGCCCGATCAGGCGGCCGAACTCCCAGCCCCCGAGCAGCACGATCACCGCCACCAGGCCGGCCAGCGCCGACGGCGGCGCCAGGAACAGGATCGGCAGGATCAGCAGCAACAGGCATACGGCGGTGATGACACGGGTAAGGAGCATGCGCTGCGGGAGTCCCGGTAGAGGATGAATGAGGTCCGGGCGGCGGCTTCAGGCCGTGCCCGACAACCCGGATGGCGCCACCACCTGCGCGCTGGTGCGGCCGAAGCGGCGTTCGCGCTGGCGGTACGAGGCGAAGGCCTTGTCGAGCTCGGCGGCGTCGAAATCGGGCCAGAACACTTCGGTGAAATAAAGCTCCGAGTAGGCAAGCTGCCACAGCAGGAAATTGCTGATGCGCTGCTCGCCGCCGGTACGGATGAACAGGTCCGGCTCGGGCGCGTAGGCCATCGCCAGGTGCGGCGCCAGCACGGATTCGTCGACCGCCTCGGGGTCGAGCATGGGCGAGCGCTGCAGCATCTTGCGCATGGCCTGCAGCAGGTCCCAGCGGCCGCCGTAGTTGGCGGCGATGGTCACGGTCAGGCCGGTATTGCCGGCCGTGCGCGCCTCGGCGTCGGCGATCAGCTGCTGGATGCGCGGGCTGAAGCGGGCCAGGTCGCCCACCACGCGCACGCGGATGTTGTTGGCGTGCATCTTGACCACCTCGCGGCGCAGGGCGGTCATGAACAGCCGCATCAGGAACGAGACCTCGTCGGCCGGGCGGCGCCAGTTCTCCGAGCTGAAGGCGAACAGGGTCAGGTATTGCACGCCCCGCGCCGCGCACGCCTCGACCACCGCCCGGACTGCATCCAGGCCACGGCTGTGGCCGGCAACGCGCGGCAGGTGCCGCTGGGTCGCCCAGCGGCCGTTGCCATCCATGATGATGGCAACGTGGCGGGGCACATAGGTGGCTTCGGGGACGCCGAGCGTGGAACTGATGTGATGCATGGTGGGAAACGGTACCGGACACGGCGGCGGCTGGCAAGCCGCCACCGGGCGCGTCACACCGTCATGATCTCCTTGTCCTTCTCGGCGACCATCCTGTCGATCTCGGCGACGAACTTGTCGGTCAGCTTCTGCACCTCGTCCTGGCCGCGGCGCTCGTCGTCCTCGGAGATGGCCTTGTCCTTGACCAGCTTCTTGAACTGCTCGTTGGCGTCGCGGCGCAGGTTGCGCACGGCGACCTTGGCGCCCTCGGCCTCGCCCTTGACGACCTTGGTCAGTTCCTTGCGGCGCTCCTCGGTCAGCATGGGCATCGGCACGCGGATGACGTCGCCCATCGTGGACGGGTTCAGGCCCAGGTCGGCATCGCGGATCGCCTTCTCGACCGCGCCCACCATCTTCTTTTCCCACGGCTGCACGCTGATGGTACGGGCATCGGCCAGGCCCACATTGGCCACCTGGCTGATCGGCACCGGCGATCCGTAATAATCGACCTGCACGTGGTCGAGCAGACCCGTGTGCGCGCGACCAGTGCGAATCTTGGCCAGGTCGGCCTTGAACGCTTCGATGGTCTTCTGCATCTTCTGCTCGACGCTCTTCTTGGTGTCGGCGACGCTCATCTTTACCTCCGGGAAAAACGGGTAATCATGACCCCGGATGCCGGGATCGAAAATGAATCATTCTACTCTTTGCCGCGGCCCGCGCTACCCCGCGGGGTAGCGCCCTGCCCGCGGCGCCGGGCAGCCTTTTACACGTGCACCAGCGTGCCTTCGTCCTCGCCCAGGATGACGCTCCTGAGCGCGCCGGGCTTGACGATCGAGAACACCTTGATCGGCAGCTTCTGGTCGCGGCACAGGGCGAACGCGGTGGCGTCCATCACCTGCAGGTTGCGCGAGATGGCCTCGTCGAAGGAAATCGTGGTGTAGCGCGTGGCGCTCGGGTCTTTCTTGGGGTCGGCGGTGTAGACGCCGTCCACCTTGGTCGCCTTGAGCACGATCTCGGCGCCGATCTCGGCGCCGCGCAGCGCCGCGGCGGTGTCGGTGGTGAAGAACGGGTTGCCGGTGCCCGCGGCGAAGATCACCACCTTGCCCTCCTCGAGCTGGCGGATGGCGCGCGGGCGGATATAGGGCTCGACCACCTGGTCCATGCGCAGCGCGGACTGCACGCGGCCTTCGATGTTGGCGTGGCGCATGGCGTCCTGCAGCGCCAGCGCGTTCATCATGGTGGCCAGCATGCCCATGTAGTCGGCCGTGGCGCGGTCCATGCCCGCCGCCCCGCCGGCCACGCCGCGGAAGATGTTGCCGCCGCCGATCACCACCGCGACCTGCACGCCGAGCTTCACGATCTCGGCAATGTCGTTGACCATGCCTTCGATGGTGGAGCGGTTGATGCCGAAGGCATCGTCGCCCATCAGGGCCTCGCCGGACAATTTCAGTAGGACGCGCTTATAGGCAGGCATAGGGATTCCCGGAGCTGGTCCGGCTCGTTCTGTCGAGCCGGATATTTTGGATGCAGACTTGATGCAGGCGGACGGCGCCAACCGGCGCGCCGCCGCCAGGAAAGCCGGTTTTCGGGGTAGCCTGGCTGCGGCATGGCAGGCCAGACGACTGCGGAAACAGGCTATGAAAACCAACCGTGGCGGCCGCCGCCCGCGCCAGTGCGCGCGCCGCGGCCGTCATTTGTGCCGAGGGGCACCTCGCGGTGCCCCTCGGCATTATACGGCGGCCCTTTCGTGCCCTGCCGCACCGTGGCGCGGCCGGGGCGGACCGCCCGGACTTCAGCCCTTCTGGGCGGCTGCCACCTGGGCGGCCACTTCGGCGGCGAAATCGTCCTGCTTCTTCTCGATGCCTTCGCCGACCACGTACAGGGTGAAGCCCTTGACCGCGGTGTTGGCGGCCTTGAGCATCTGCTCGACGGTCTGCTTGTCGTTCTTCACGAAGGTCTGGTTCAGCAGCGACACTTCCTTCAGGTACTTCTGCACCGAGCCGTCCACCATCTTGGCGACGATCTCGGCCGGCTTGCCCGATTCGGCGGCCTTCTGCTCGGCGATGCTGCGCTCCTTGGCGATCAGCTCGGCGGGCACGTCGGCCGACGACAGCGACACCGGCTTCATCGCCGCCACGTGCATGGCCACGTCCTTGGCGGCCACTTCGTCGCCGTCGAACTCGACCATCACGCCGATGCGGGTGCCGTGCAGGTAGGCGGCCAGCTTGCCGCCGTTGGCATAGCGGGCGAAACGGCGGATCGCCAGGTTCTCGCCGATCTTGCCGATCAGCGCGGTGCGGGTGGCTTCCACCGACACGCCGTCGATTTCCAGCGCCGACAGGGCGGCCACGTCGGCCGGGTTCTGCTTGGCGACCAGCTCGGCGACTTTGGCCGAGAAGGCCAGGAAGTCGTCGTTCTTCGACACGAAGTCGGTTTCGCAGTTCAGTTCGACCAGCGCGCCGGTGGTGCCGTCGATGAAGGACACCACCACGCCTTCGGCGGTCACGCGCGAAGCGGCCTTGCTGGCCTTGTTGCCGAGCTTGACGCGCAGCAGTTCTTCAGCCTTTTCCAGGTTGCCGTCGGCCTCGGTCAGGGCCTTCTTGCATTCCATCATCGGCGCGTCGGTCTTCGCGCGCAGTTCTGCCACCATGCTTGCGGTAATTGCCGCCATTTGTCACTCCTTGAATGGTTCGCACCGGCCTGCCCCGCTGGGTCTGGCGGGCCCCGGCCGGCGGTATGCTCAAACTTCACCCGCGACGGATCATGCCTGCGGCGGATGACAACAATTCAAAAAAAGGGGGCGTAACTTCCGCCCCCTTGTGTGCCGGAAAGCCCCGGCTGCGCGCAGAACCGGCTCCGGGCCGGTCGGCTAGCGATGATGGTCGGCTACTTTTGCGCGCGGGGTCCTTTCGGCAGCGGGCTTCAGGCTTCTTCGACTTCGACGAATTCGTCGCCGCCGCGGGCGGCTTCAACCACGTCCTGCACCGCGTTGGCGCGGCCTTCCAGGATCGCGTCGGCCACGCCGCGCACGTACAGGGCCACGGCCTTGCTCGAGTCGTCGTTGCCGGGGATCACGTAGTCGATGCCTTCGGGCGAGTGGTTGGTGTCGACCACGCCGATCACGGGGATGCCCAGCTTGTTGGCTTCGGTCACGGCGATCTTGTGGTAGCCGACGTCCACCACGAAGATGGCGTCAGGCACGCCGCCCATGTCCTTGATGCCGCCGATGGACTTCTGCAGCTTGTCCATTTCGCGCTCGAACATCAGCGCTTCCTTCTTGCTCATGGTTTCCAGCGCGCCGGCTTCCTTGGCGGCTTCCATGTCCTTGAGGCGCTTGATCGAGATCTTGACGGTCTTGAAGTTGGTCAGCATGCCGCCGAGCCAGCGGGCGTCGACGTAGGGCATGCCGGCGCGGCCGGCTTCTTCAGCGAGGATTTCGCGCGACTGGCGCTTGGTGCCCACGAACAGCACGGTGCCGCGGTTGGCTGCCAGCTGACGCACGTACTTCAGCGCGTCCTGGAACATCGGCAACGTCTTTTCGAGGTTGATGATGTGGATCTTGTTGCGATGGCCGAAGATGAACGGTGCCATCTTGGGGTTCCAGAAGCGGGTCTGGTGGCCGAAGTGGCAACCGGCTTCCAGCATTTCGCGCATGGTAACGGACATGAAAATTCTCCAAAAGGGTTAGGTCTGAAGTCCGCCCCGACATTCCTCAACAGGAACACCCCGGATGGACGGACTCGCGATTTCACGATCTCTGGCTTCCAGATGCAGCGCCGAACGCACATTCGACGTGCATTTGACAATACATCCGACAATACCCGGCGCGAGCAGAACGACTGCAAACGACGGCATTGCCACGCCCGAAGGCGGTCATGAGAAAGCCAGCCCAAGATTGTAGCAACAAAACCGGACTTCGCTCAAGGGGGCCGGTACTGTGACGGCACGGTGGCGGTGCCGGGCCGATGCGTCCGGCATGCGCCCCGCCCCCGCGCCCGCCAGGCCCGGCCGGGGCGCCCCGGCGGCCCATTTTGGCTGCGGCAGGGGCGCGATGGTGCGATAATCCCGTCTTTCAGATTCGACTTGAGGCGCAGCCAGTGGCTTCGCCGCCACTTTTGCGAGCAGCATGAGCATCCATATCAAGAACGCCGACGATATCGCCCAGATGCGGGTAGCGTGCCGGCTGGCCTCCGAGGTCCTCGACTACATCACGCCCTTCGTCAAGCCCGGCATCACCACCGGCGAGATCGACCGGCTGTGCCACGCCTACATGCGCGACGTGCAGGGCACCGTGCCGGCGCCGCTGAACTACGCCCCGCCCGGCTACCCGCCCTTCCCCGGCGCGATCTGCACCTCGGTCAACGACGTGATCTGCCACGGCATCCCGGGCGAGCGCGTGCTGAAGTCCGGCGACGCGATCAACCTGGACATCACCGTCATCACCAAGGAAGGCTACTACGGCGACACCAGCCGCATGTTCATCGTCGGCGAAGGCTCGATCCTGGCCAAGCGCCTGGCCCAGGTCACGTTCGAATGCATGTGGAAGGGCATCATGCAGGTGCGCCCCGGCGCCCACCTCGGCGACATCGGCCACGTGATCCAGGTCCACGCGGAAGGCGCCGGCTACAGCGTGGTGCGCGAATACTGCGGCCACGGCATCGGCAAGAACTTCCACGAAGACCCGCAGGTGCTGCACTACGGCCGCCCCGGCACCGGCATGGAGATCCAGCCCGGCATGATCTTCACGATCGAGCCGATGGTCAACGCCGGCAAGCGCGAGATCCGCACCATGCCCGACCACTGGACCGTCAAGACGCGCGACCGCAGCCTGTCCGCGCAGTGGGAGCACACCATCCTGGTGACGGAGACCGGCTACGACGTGCTCACCGTCTCGGCGGGCACGCAGGCGCCGCCGGCCTTCGTCACCGATTCCGTCGCAGCCTGACGCTACCCCGGGCGCCAAGTTGGCGCCCTTCTTGTTTCAGCCGCCGCTTCGCTGTTTCGCCGCTTCATCGTTTCGCCGTTTCTTCGTCGCTCCCCAGCAACCCATCGCCCTTTCGATGTCCCAAGCCCAAGTCATGGACGCCACGCCGGAACTCATCCTCGCCACCCGTGTTCGCGATCAGCTGAAAGCCGGCAAGCAGGCCGTGTTCGACGACTTCAGCGCGCACGGCCACGTCGGCCACCTGCTCACGCGCCTGCGGCGCGCGGTGGACGCCGCGCTGGTCGAGGCCTGGCGCGGGCTGGCCCTGCCGGCGCAGTGCGCGCTGGTGGCCGTGGGCGGCTACGGGCGCGGCGAGCTGTTCCCGTACTCGGACGTGGACGTGCTGCTGCTGCTGCCGGCCGAGCCCGACGACGACACCGCGCGCCGGCTGGAGAAATTCATCGGCCTGTGCTGGGACCTCGGGCTGGAGATCGGCTCGGCCGTGCGCACCGTGGACGACTGCATCCGCGAGTCGCGCCAGGACGTCACCATCCAAACCTCGCTGCTCGAGGCGCGCCTGCTGACCGGCAACCGCAAGCTGTTCGCCGAGCTGCAGACGCGCTACCAGGCCGACCTCGACCCGCGCGCGTTCTTCCAGGCCAAGCTGCTGGAAATGCGCCAGCGCCACGCCAAGTACCAGGACACGCCCTACGCGCTCGAGCCCAACAGCAAGGAAAGCCCGGGCGGCCTGCGCGACCTGCAGGTGATCCTGTGGATGACCAAGGCGGCCGGCTTCGGCGACAGCTGGAAGGAGCTGTTCGAGCGCGGCCTGCTGAGCGAGCGCGAGGCGCAGGAACTGCAGCGCAACGAGCGCCTGCTCAAGACCATCCGCGCGCGCCTGCACCTGGTGGCCGGGCGCCGCCAGGACGTGCTGGTGTTCGACCTGCAGACCGCGCTGGCCGAATCGTTCGGCTACCGCCAGAACAACAACAAGCGCGCCAGCGAGCAGCTGATGCGGCGCTACTACTGGGCCGCCAAGGCGGTCACCCAGCTCAACAGCGTGCTGCTGCTCAACATCGAGGCGATGCTGTTCCCCAGCGAATCCAAGGTGACGCGCGTCATCAACGAGCGCTTCGTGGAACGCCAGGGCATGCTGGAGATCACCAGCGACGACCTCTACGAGCGCGAGCCGCACGCCATCCTCGAAACCTTCCTGGTGTACGAGCGCACGCCCGGCGTCAAGGGCCTGTCGCCGCGCACGCTGCGCGGCCTGTACAACGCGCGCACGGTGATGGACGCGCACTGGCGCAACGACCCCGAGAACCGCCGCCTGTTCCTGGCCATCGTGCAGGAGCCGCAGGGCATCACGCACGCGCTGCGCCTGATGAACCAGACCAGCGTGCTGGGCCGCTACCTGAGCAATTTCCGCCGCATCGTCGGCCAGATGCAGCACGACCTGTTCCACGTCTACACGGTGGACCAGCACATCCTCATGGTGGTGCGCAACATGCGGCGCTTCGCCGTGGTCGAGCACACCCACGAGTTCCCGTTCTGCAGCCGGCTGATGGCCACCTTCGACCGCCCCTGGGTGCTGTGGGTGGCGGCGCTGTTCCACGACATCGCCAAGGGCCGCGGCGGCGACCACTCCAAGCTCGGCACCACCGACGCGCGCCGCTTCTGCAAGCAGCACGGCATCGCGCGCGAGGACACCGACCTGATCGCCTGGCTGGTCGAGCACCACCTGACCATGAGCCACGTGGCGCAGAAGCAGGACCTGACCGACCCGGACGTGATCCACGCCTTCGCCCGCGTGGTCGGCAGCGAGCGCTACCTGACCGCGCTCTACCTGCTGACCGTGGCCGACATCCGCGGCACCAGCCCCAAGGTGTGGAACGCGTGGAAGGGCAAGCTGCTCGAAGACCTCTACCGCATCACGCTGCGCGTGCTCGGCGGCGCCCGCGTCGACCCGCACTCGCTGTGGTCGCAGCGCAAGGAAGACACCATCGCGCAGCTGCGCCTGAAGGCCTTCGACCCCGAACTGGGCAAGCCGCTGTGGGCCCAGCTCGACGTGGCCTTCTTCCTGCGCCACGACGCGCGCGACATCGCCTGGCTCACGCGCCACCTCTACGACAAGGTCGACGGCGACGCCCCGGTGGTCAAGGCGCGCGTGTCCGCCGCCGGCGAAGGCATGCAGGTGGCGGTCTACGTCAAGGACCAGCCCGACGTGTTCACGCGCATCTGCGGCTATTTCGAACGCAAGAGCTTCTCCATCCAGGAAGCCAAGATCCACACCACCCGCCACGGCTACGCGCTCGACACTTTCCAGGTCACCGACCCCGGCATCGGCAGCGCGGCCAGCGGCAACTACCGCGACATCATCGCGCTGGTCGAGCACGAGCTGGCCGAGCGCCTGCGCCCGAACGCGCCGCTGCCGGAACCCTCGCAAGGGCGGCTGTCGCGCCAGTCGCGCAGCTTCCCGATCAAGCCGCGCGTGGACCTGCGCCCCGACGAGCGCGGCCAGTACTACCTGCTGTCGCTCTCGGCCAACGACCGCACCGGCCTGCTGTACGCGATCTCGCGCGTACTGGCCAAGCACCGCATCTCGGTGCATACCGCCCGCATCAACACGCTCGGCGAGCGGGTGGAAGACGTTTTCCTGGTCGACGGCAGCCGCCTCGCCTCGGACAACAAATTGCAGCTACAGCTTGAACAGGACCTGCTGGCGGCGCTGGCCATCTAGGCCGGACGCCCCGCATTGAAGATATGACCGATGACACTTCGCCCAAGCGCAAGACGCTGGGCATCAAGACCGCGCCCGCCGGCAACACCCGCAAGCCCACCCGGCCGGTGCGGGTGTCCGACCTGAACCGCCAGCGCGTGCGCGCCGTGGTCGACGGCATCAAGCAGGCCCAGGAGCGCGCCGGCGGCGCGCGCAGGAAACCCGAGGACGGCGCGCAGCGCCCCGCGCGCGGCCCGCGCACCGGCGACGGCCAGGACCGCCCGCGCCGCTTTGGTGGCGAAGGCGACAACCGCCAACGCAACTTTGGCCCGCGCGAGGGCGACGACCGGCCGCGCCGTTTCACGCCCGGCGAAGGCGACAACCGCCAGCGTAACTTCGGCCCGCGCGAGGGCGACGACCGGCCGCGCCGTTTCACGCCCGGCGAAGGCCAGGACCGCCCGCGCCGTTTCGGCGGCGAAGGCGACAACCGCCAGCGTAACTTCGGCCCGCGCGAGGGCGACGACCGGCCGCGCCGCTTTGGCCCGGGCGAAGGCCAGGACCGCCCGCGCCGCTTCGGCGGCGAAGGCGACAACCGCCAGCGCGGCTTCGGCCCGCGCGAGGGCGACGACCGGCCGCGCCGCTTTGCTCCGGGCGAAGGCCAGGACCGGCCGCGCCGTTTCGCCCCCGGCGAGAACAATGACCGCCCGCGCCGCCCGCACGACGGCGGCCAGCGCGACTACCGCGGCGGCCGGCCGGAACGCGCGCAGCAGACCGAGCGTCCGGTGCGCGCCGAGCGCCCCGCGCCCGCGCCGCAGGCGCCGCGCGCCGAAGACGGCGCCGACGGCCTGGTGCGGCTGTCCAAGCGCATGTCGGAACTGGGCCTGTGCTCGCGCCGCGAAGCCGACGAATGGATTCCGCGCGGCTGGGTGCTGGTCGACGGCCAGCCCGTGACCGAGCTCGGCTCGCGCGTCGGCCCGGACGCCAATATCGAGATCCACCAGGCCGCGCGCTCCGAGCAGGGCGAGCGCGTGACCGTGCTGCTGCACAAGCCGGTAGGCTATGTGTCGGGCCAGGCCGAGGACGGCTACGAGCCGGCCGCGGTGCTGTTCGCGCCCGAGAACCAGTGGGAGCAGGACCCCACCCGCAAGCGCCTCGCGCCGTGGCAGCGCAAGAGCCTGGCCCCCGCCGGCCGGCTCGACATCGACTCCACCGGCCTGCTGGTGCTGACCCAGGACGGCCGCGTGGCGCGCCACCTGATCGGCGAAGACTCCACCGTGGAGAAGGAATACCTGGTGCGCGTGCAGTGGGAATCGCCGCAGGGCCTGGTCGAGCGCAATATCTCGAACCTCTTCCCCGCCGAGCTGATCGAGAAGCTGCGCCACGGCCTGTCGCTCGACGGCGAGGCGCTCAAGCCGGCCAAGGTTAGCTGGCAGAACGAGGAGCAGCTGCGCTTCGTGCTGCGCGAAGGCAAGAAACGCCAGATCCGCCGCATGTGCGAGCAGGTCGGGCTCAAGGTGGTCGGCCTCAAGCGCGTGCGCATGGGCCGCATCGTGCTGGGCGACCTGCCGGTCGGCCAGTGGCGCTTCCTCGGCCCGTTCGAGAAGTTCTGAGCCGCGCGGCCGGAACCCGATGGCGGCGGCTGCCGGCGAGGCGGCTTATACGTATGCCGCCTGGTCCTGCGCCGCGCCGGCAACCGCATCGGCGCCACGCAGCGGGTATGCCGGCAGCAGGATGTCCGCCGGCAGACCTGCCGGCCTCGGGCCCCGGTCCTCGTCGGGCGGCAGCCCGAGGTCCGGAAAAGCGGGTTCGCCGGCCGCGCGGCACCCGGCGGAATCGGTCGCATCGGCAGCCTCGGTCGCATCGGCAGCCTCGGCGAAGCACGCCCGGAACAGCCGCATCGCGGTCGATTCATGAACGCTCTTGCGCCGGATGAACAGCGTCGGAGCCCTGGCGATCTCCGGGGCGATCTCATGCACCGCGAGCCGCTCCCTTAGCGACGATTTCTCGACCACGCTGAGGGGAAGGACCGTGATGCCGACATCGGCCCCCACGCATCCGAGTATCCCTTCCAGCGTTCCGAATTCAAGGCGCTGATAGCTCGGCCTGCCAAGCTGCGCGAGCAGTTGTTCGAGGCGCTGCCGATAGGAGCAGCCCATCCTGAACATGAGTGCCGTCAACGGGACCGACTCATCGTGAAGGTCGGATAGGCCGCGGCAGCGCCGCGACGTCACCAGCACCAGCTTCTCCTCGTAGGCCTGCTCCGCCGCCAGTAACGGGTGGTCGATCGGACCGGCGACGAAGGCGCCCTCTACTTCGTTGTCCAGCACCTTGCGGACCAGTTCGGCGGTCGGGCCGGTCCACACTTCGAGTTCCACGGCGGGACATTTCGCGTGATAGGCCGCCAGCACTTCGGGCAGGCGGACCGCCACGGTGGTTTCCATCGTGCCAATGGCCAGGCGTCCCCGCGCCTCGCCGTCGTCGCGCGCGGCCTTCGTCGCTTCCTGAAGCAACGCCACGGCGCGTGCCGCATACGGCAGGAGCCGCATGCCGGCACTGGTCAGCGCGACACCGCGGCTGTGCCGCTCGAACAGCGGCAGCCCCACCTCTTCCTCGAGACTCTTGACCCGGTTCGTGACGTTGGACTGAACCGTGTGCAGCTCCCTGGCCGCGCGCGTAATGCTCGCATGGCGCGCAACCGTGGCGAACGTGATCAGGTCGTTGACTTCCATGGTCCGGCATTCCTCAAACAGATTGCGAGGCTTCGAGCGAAGACTGTTTCGGAGATGGGAAGCAAACGGCATGCCAATTCTTTCTTCCAGGGCCGGCCGGCCCTTCGCCGTACAGGCTGCCGCGCGGATGGCCGAACGCCGCGCGACGCGCGGCTTCGCTTTTTGGTGCGCAAGTGCCCGCAGCTGCCTTGACGCGCCCCATCTTGGTTCCTGCTTGCGCACGGTTGCGTGTCATCTCTTTGGCAGATCGCTTCCATCGAATTTAACCGTTTCTCCGAACCCCGGGACCTTGCCCATGATGTCGCTCAACGTCAGGTACGGAAGGGCGGACCTGCCGGGCAACGGCATCGCGTGCCGCGAATGCCGGATTGCCTCCCGGGACCGGCGTTCCGGATCTGCGTTCCCGATCTAGCCACTGTTGTATCTATGGAGGTCTTCATATGGACAATCTTGCCGCGGCCGAGGCTGAGGAGCCCCTGGGTTTCAGCCTGTCATTGACGGCATTGCAGGTGCTCGTCTATTTCACCTTTCTCCTGACGAGTTGTTTTGCCGCGGATTCGCTGCGGGCGACCGTGCCGGGGACCGGCCTGCCCGCGTCGTTCGTCGCCGGGCTGCTGGTGATCGCCTGCGGCACCCTGCTGACGGTCGTCTACGTCCGGCGCATCGATGCGAGCGCGAGCGGAGAGAAAAAATGAAAAAGCGAATACTCGCGATATTTCTCGCCGCCGCCGCGACCCGTGCCGTGGCAGCGCAATCCGCCTCCGTGGGCACGGCCAGCATCACTTCGCTCGCCCTGTTCGTGGCAGTCATTGCCATGACCCTTGGCATCACCTGGTGGGCGGCAAGGCAGACGAAGTCGGCCAGCGATTTCTATGCCGCCGGCGGCCGCATCTCCGGGTTCCAGAACGGGCTGGCCATCACCGGCGACGCGCTCTCCGCCGGCGCCTTGCTGGGCCTGACCGGCCTGGTTTTTTCCAGCGGCTTCGACGGCCTGGTCTACGCGATCGGCTACACCACCGGCTTGCCCATCGTGGTCTTCCTGATGGCCGGCAAGCTGCGCAAGCTCGGCAAGTACACCTTCACCGATGTGGTCTGCGCCAGGCTCAGCGGCAATGCGGTACGGGTCTTCTCGGCCTGCGCCTCGCTGATCATCGTCGCCTTTTATCTCATCGCGCAGATGGTCGGCGCGGGGCAACTCGTGCAGTTGCTGTTCGGCATCGACTATACCTACGCCATCCTCCTGGTCGGCGTGCTGATGGTCATGTATGTCGTGTTCGGCGGAATGATGGCCACCACCTGGGTACAGATCGTCAAGGCCGTGCTGATGCTGAGCGTCGGCGTGATGATCTGCGTGCTCGTGATGTCCCGGTTCGGCTTCAGCATGAGCGAACTGTTGCAGAAGTCCGTCGCCGTGCATCCGGGCAAGGACGGCATCCTGATCCCGCAGGCCCTGGCGCGGGACCCCGTCTCCGGCCTCTCGCTGGGCATCGCGCTGATGCTGGGCACCGCGGGACTTCCGCATGTTCTCATGCGCTTCTTCACCGTGCCCGATGCCAGGGCGGCGCGCAGTTCGGTGTTGTGGGCCACCGTGTTCATGAACAGCTTCTACGCCATGATGTTCATCATCGGTTTCGGGGCACTGGCGCTGCTGCGCCAGCATCCTGAATATCTGGATGCGAAGGGCGCGCTGATCGGCGGGGGCAACACCGCGGCACTCCACCTGTCGCACCTGCTCGGGGGCGACATCATGTTCGGGGCGGTGTCGGCCATCGCCTTCGCCACGATTCTGGCCGTCGTCGCCGGGCTCACGCTTTCCGGCGCCTGCGCGATCAGCCACGACATCTACGGCGCGCTGTTCAGGAAGCCGGGCTCCGACTCGCCGGACGAAATCCGGATCGTGCGGGTGGCAAGCGTCGTGCTCGGCGCGCTGGCGATCCTGCTCGGCATCGCTTTCCGCAACCAGAACGTGGCCTACATGATCAGTCTCGCGTTCTCGATTGCGTGCTCTTCGACATTCCCGGTGCTGATCCTGGCCATCTACTGGAAGAAGATGACCTCGGCCGGCGCGGTCGTGGGCGGCGGTATCGGCCTGGCGTCGTCGCTGCTGCTCACCATCCTCGGGCCGTCCGTGTGGGTGAAGGTATTGGGCCACGCGCAGCCGGCCTTTCCCATCGACCCGCCGGCACTGATCACCGTACCGCTTGCCTTCGCGGCATGCGTCATCGCCTCCCTGGCGACGCAGCGTCCGGTGCGGCAACGGCTTGAAGCCGCGGCCTGAAGCGCCCGCCGCCGGCAGGCTTCCGAACCCGCCATCCTTCCTGCGCAGGAAGGATGGCCGACAGCCATCGACTGCATCGGGACCAGCCCTGCCTGGACGTGCATGACGGCTCGAACCGCAAACTGAAAAAAGAAGGAACACACAGCATGAGCAATGCAGACATCGACAGCGGAAACGGGCGCACGGGCGCCTTCGCGGAACTCATGGCCATTCGCGCCGGACAACCGCTGACACAAGGGGAGGTGACGATCACCGGAGAAGATCCGCTGTTCCAGTCCCCGTTCCGCATCGGCGCAACGTCCGCCGACGTCCTGGCGGCCCGCGCGGTGGCCGCCAACGACCTGTGGGAACTTCGGACCGGCCGGCGCCAGTCCATCGGCGTGGACGTGCGGGCCGCCGCCGCAACCTCGCTGGCCGGGGGCGACATGACGCTCAGGCGCGATGCGCAAGGCCGCTATCAGCCGATACCCTCGTCGCCGGAACTCAGGCACATGATCTCGCTCACGCAACCCTGGCGCGCCGCCGATGGCCGCTGGGTCTTGCCGCACACCAACCTGCCCCATCTGGAGCGGCGCGTGCTGGACGTGCTGGACTGCGAGAGCACCCCGGCGTCGGTCGCCGCGGGCGTGGGCCGCTGGAACTCGGACGAACTGGAGGACGCCATCGCGCGAGCGCTGGCTTGCGCCGGCAAGATCCGCACGCCGCAGGAATGGCTGGCACACCCGCACGGGGCCTACCTGGCATCGCGCCCGGTCGTGGAGATCACCAAGCTGGCGGACGGCGCCCCGCAGCCGCTGCCGGCCGGCAGCCAGCCGGCCTCGGGCATCCGGGTGCTGGACCTGACGCGCATCCTGGCCGGCCCGACGGCCGGCCTCGGCATGGCCGAGCACGGCGCCGACGTGCTGATGGTCACGGCGCCGTCGCTGCCCCAGGTGCCGGCCTTCGTGCGCGACACCAGCCACGGCAAGCGCAGTTGCTTCCTCGACTTCGACCGCGCCGACGAGGCCCGGCGGCTGCGGGAGCTGGTGCGGGAAGCCGACGTCTTCATCGACGGTTATCGGCCGCGCCGGCTCGAAGCCCACGGCTTCGGCGTCGACGAACTGGCGCGGCTGCGTCCCGGACTCGTGCACGTCAGCGTCAACTGCTACGGCTCCGGCGGCCCGTTTGCCGACCGCGCGGGCTGGGACCAGGTGGCCCAGGCAGTGACCGGCATCTGCCACACCCAGGGCATCGCCACCGGGGCCGGGCAGCCCAGGCTGACACCGGTCTTCATGTGCGACTTCCTCACCGGCTTCCTCGGCACGTTCGGCGCGATGATCGCGCTGGCGCGCCGTGCCCGGGAAGGCGGAACCTATCGGGTGCAGGTGTCGCTGTGCCAGTCCGCCATGCTGTTGCAGCGGCAGGGACTCCTGCAGCATTTCGACCATGCGCCGGGCCGCCTGTCGCGCGAGGAATTCGAAGCGCTCTCGGTATGCGACGACAGTACCTGCTGGGGCGATCTGAAGAGCCTGGGGCCGGTGATCCGCATGTCCGAAACCCCGCCCCGCTGGTTCGGCACGACGCCCCGGCTCGGCGGCGACAAGGCGCAATGGCTTGCGCGCTGATGCCCGGCGCCCGCCACGGCCCGCGGGATCGGCATAAGAAGTCGTTTCAAGAAAAGATCCTGGCGTCGTTGCGTGGCACGGCAAGTACTGCCTGTACTGCCGCGCGCACCGCTGCGCAGGCGGATCGCGATGCGATCCGAGTTCCCTGCTCCGCCCCAGCCAGGACCGCTTCATCTTGAAACGCCCCCCGGAACCGGACGGGCCGTCAGCGCATCTTCAGCCCAGCCGCGCGCCGACCAGCGCCACGGCCTGCTGCCACACCTCGCGCTGCCCGGCCAGGTAGTCCTGCGCGGCCATGCCGGTCAGCGCGACCGGCTCGGCGCCGTCCGCGTGCAGGCGCTCGTGCAGCGCGGGCGCCGCCAGCACGCGGCCGAGCCGCTCGACCAGCGCCGTGCGCTGCGGCGCCGTCCAGCTGGACGGCGCCAGCACGCCATACCAGGCCTGCTGCGCCATGCCGGCAATGCCGAACTCCCCGAACGTCGCCACCTGCGGCGCCAGCGCGCTGCGCCGCGTGCCGGTCACGGCCAGCGCGCGCAGCCGGCCCTGGCGCATCAGCGGCAGCGAGGCCTGCAGCGTGCTGACCAGCACCGGCACGTAGCCGCCCTGCAGGTCGGTCATGGCGCGGGCGCTGCCCGGATACGGGATGTGCGTCATCTGCACGCCCGCCTGGCGGCACAGCAGCTCGCCGACCAGGTGCGCGCTCGAGCCGATGCCGAGCGAGGCGTAGCCGATCTCGCCGGGGTGCCTGCGCGCGTCCTCCAGCAAGGCGGGCAGGTGCATGGCCGGCGCCGAGGCCGAGGACAGCAGCACGTGCGGCGTGCTGGCGATGATGGCCAGCGGCATCAAGGACAGTGGCTGAGCCTGCGCCAGCAGCGGCGCGATGCTGACCGAGCCCACCGTGCCGAGCAGCAGCGTGGGCCGCGCGGCGCTCGCGCGGGCCGCCTCGTGCAGCGCGATCTGCCCGGCCGCGCCGGGACGGTTCTCCACCACGGTGAGGCTGCCGTCCTGGCTGAGGGCGTCGGCCACCAGCCGCGCCACGTGGTCGGCGCCGCCGCCGGCGCCATAGCCGACCAGCAGCCGGCAGGCCGGCTCGGCGGCATGGGCGGGAGCGCGGTACAGGCCCAGCGCGGCGGCCGCCGACAGGCCGGCCAGCGCGCCAAGCTGGCGCCGCCGCGCGGCGTCGGCCGGCGGCAGCGAGGCGGGAAACGGGGAAAAGCGGGACGGGCAGGTGCGCGGCGGTGGATCGCCAGCGCCCGGGCCCCAGGAGAAAGGCATGACGGCGACGGAAAAGTGCGGCCGGCACCGGACATCGGGACGGCACGAGGCGTCATGCTAGCACCGCGCGGCCGTCCTGGCCGCCCGGGCAAACCCGGCGGCCAGAAAATCAGGTGGCCGGAGACGCGCTACAGCCGCGGCGCGCGGCAAGCCGCGCCCCCGGCATTGGCCGACTCCGCCAGCCCGAACACGGCCCTGGCCCCGCACTGCGAGCCAAGCATGCGGCTCTGGTTGTGGCCCACGCCGATCACCTCGAACGCCTGGTGATGCGCCGGCGCCGCCGGGCCGCCCGGCCTCGCGCCCAGCCAGGCTTCGTAGCGCAGGTAGCCGCGCGCGCGCGCCAGGCGCGTCGGCCCCTCGGCCTCGGCGCCGCAGGCCTTGTCGAGCACGCGCTGGTTGGGATCGTTGTCGTCCGCGCCGACCAGGTAAGTCACCTGGCGCTGCCGGTAGCGGCGGAACAGCGCGTCGCCGGTGGCGCCCTGCGCGTAGGGCACGATGTCGCGCATGCCGTAGCGATATTTGTCGTAGTCCGCGCAGACGGCGGTGTCATACGGCGCGAAGCCGCTGCCGCTCGGGCGCTCGGGCGTGAAATAGAGATACGACGACGGGTTGGCCACCACGTAGCGCAGGTCGATGCCGGACGCGCGGATGCGCTCGTCGACATTGTTGAGCACCGCGTAGCGGTGCACCAGCTGGCCGCCGCCCGAGTGCCCGGCCACCGTGACGCGCGTCACGGCGGGCAGGCGGGACTTGTCCGTGACCAGCCCGACGAGGTCGTCCAGCACCTGCAGCGAACTGACCGGGACCGGCCCGCCGACGGCATTCTCGCCGCTCATCCAGCCCTGCACGCTCCACACCGGCATATTGCCGAAGCCCTTGTCGCGGTCGGGCGTGCCGGGGAAGTTGGGCGCCAGCAGCAGCACTTCGTCGGGGTTGCGCCCGGTCTGCCTGAGCAGCGCCGCGCCGGCCACGAAATAATCGTCGCCGTTGCGCTGCAAGCCGTGCTGCACGAAGACGACCTCGCGGATGCGGCGCAGGTCGCCGTCCAGCGCATGGTTGGCGTAGACCGGGAAATCGTAGGCCCGCGCCCCGCTGCCGAGCCGCACGCGCTGCCAGTGCACGGCCGCCGCCGCGGCCCTGTCGACCGGGCCCTCGGTCTCTTCCGCGTCCGCGGCAGCGGACACCGCGGAGGCCACGGTGGCGCCGTCCGGCCCGGGCGCGGCGCAGCCGAACTGGGCAGCGGCGGCCAGCAGGCCCAATGCGCACAGCGCGCGACGCAAGCTCTTCATGTCCTGTCTCCCGATGCAGCGGCGCACGGGCGCCCGCTTTCCGACCTTTCCGACCTTTCCGCCGCTTTCCGTCCTTGCGGACCTTACTTCGCAAAAGCGCACCGGATCATGCTAAGCCGGCCGCCACCGAATGTAAAATATATGCTTTCTCGCTACGGCATATTTCATGAATATGTCCTGGCACAAGAACCACCGGACCCGGCAATGGAACTGAGACACCTCCGCTATTTCCTCACGGTGGCCGAAACCGGCCACATCACGCGCGCCGCGGAGCAGCTCGGCATCCAGCAGCCGCCGCTGTCGCAGCAGCTCAAGGCGCTGGAAACCGAGCTGGGCGTGATCCTGTTCGAGCGCCAGCCGCGCGGCGTGGCGCTGACCGCCGCCGGCCGCGCGCTGCGCGCCGACGTGCTCGACATCTTCGCGCGCCTGGAGCAGGCCCGCCAGCGCATGCAGCGCATGGCGCGCGGCGAGGAAGGCTCGCTCTCGGTCGGCTTCACCAGCTCGGCCGCCGCCCACAAGCTCACGCCCGAGGTGCTGCGCGCCTGCCGCCGCCAGCACCCCGGCATCGCGCTCAAGCTGGGCGAGAGCAACGCCGCCGAAGTCACCGAGCAGCTGGCCTCGGGCAACCTGGACGTGGCGCTGCTGCGCGCGCCGGTGGAACGGCCCGCCGGGCTGCGCTTCGATCTGCTGCTGGAAGAAGAAATGGTGATCGCGCTGCCGCTGGACCATCCGCTGCTGCGCCAGCGCGGCGCGGCGGCGCAGGGGCCGGTCTCGCTGCGCGCGCTGGCCGGCGACGATTTCATCCTGGTGCGCCGGCCCGGCGCGCCGGGCATGTACGGCGACCTGCTCAACGTGTGCGAGCAGCTCGGCTTCACGCCGCGCATCGGCGTGGAGGTCGAGCGCATGCTGAGCAACCTCAATCTGGTGGCGGCCGGCGCCGGCGTGAGCGTGGTGCCGGCCTCGATGGCCGGCCTCAACCCGCACGGCGTGGCCTACCTGCCGATGCAGGAAACCGACCGCCTGCGCGCCCCGCTCACGCTGGTCTACCGCGAGAACGACGACAATCCCGCCTGCGCCGCGCTGGTCGCGCTGACCCACCGCACCGCGGCGCGCTACCGCCGCCGCGGCAAGCCGGCCGCGGGCGCCGCCTGAAGCCCGCGGCGCGCGCCCGGCTCAGTACAGCAAGCCCAGCTCGAAACTGCCGGTGCCGGTGCCGGTGCCGGACAGCACCCCGCCGCTCACCGTGTACGCCCCGCTCACCGCGCCGGCCGCGCCGATCACGCCCAGCACCGGCTGGTTGTAGGTCAGCGTGCCGCTGGCGCTGCCGCGCGTGATGGCCAGGCCCGCGAGGTCGGCGTTGAGCTGCGTGCCGTCGCTCACGCTGACGCGGTAGGCGCCGTCCGCGGCGCCCGCGGCCAGCGGCAGCGTGGCCGGCTGCGGCGCGTAGAAGTGCATGCCGTAGGCCGTGGCCGAGCGCGTCAGCACCAGCGGCACCGGCTTGCCGTTGACCATGCCGCTGATCAGCGAGCCGCTCAGCGTGCCGCCGCCCGCGGTGGGCGAGCCGCCGACGAAGTAGTCGAAGGCATTGCGTGCGCTGTTCCAGGCGATATAGCCCTTGGTGGTCGCGGTGCAGCCCGCGTCGTAGGTGATGAAGCCGCCGGTGACGGGGTCCGCGCAGGTCTGCCACGTCGCCGCCGACGAGCGCAGCCGCGCCGAGCCGTTCACCACGCTGGCCGCGCCGCCCGCCACCGCGTACTGGATGCCGTTGACGTTGTAGATGTCGGCCACCGCCTTGTAGTCGCTGCTGACGTTCTCGAAGGCCAGCAGCGGCGCGAAGCCCGCGCCGGTGGCGTTGGCCACGCCGCCCAGCATCACGCCGCCGCCGGTCAGCGTGAACAAGGCCCCGTTCTCGCCGCTGGAGAAGGTGCAGCCGCCCTGCGCCACCAGCGTGCCGCTGCGCGCGGTGCCGCCGGCGCGCTGCAGGCTGGCGTCGATGGTCACGGTGTAGTTCAGCGTGGCCGGGTCGAGGCGCACCGTCAGTTCCTCGCCGAGCATGTTGCCGCCCTTGTAGCTGGTCGCGGCCGCAGGCAGGTTCAGGCACGACTGCGGCGGCCCGCTGCTGCCGGCGCAACTGTAGTTGATGGCGGCGTCGAGACTGCCCGAGCCCTTGTACTTGGGCCACGAGGGGTACTGGCACAGCGGCCGCGCGCGGCCATAGGTCTGCGCATTGGTGTCCATCACCGTGCGGGTGCCCGGCGCCACGCCCTGCTCCACCCAGTTCTCCAGCGCGGTCAGCGAGTTCCACGCCGGCAGGAAGCTGCCGGTGCCGTGGCCCATGCCGGGCACGGTGTAGAAGCGGATGCCCTGGTCCACCGCGGCCTGCCCCACGCGCCCGGTCACGGCCTGGAACCACGCGATGGTGGAGTTGGGGCTGATCACCTCGTCGGCCAGGCCGTGCAGCAGGATCAGCCGGCCGCCGTGGCCGAGGAAGCCGGACAGGTCCGGGTTGGTGGCGTCGGTCAGCGCCGAGACCTGCTGCACGCGCGCGGTGTAGGCGCCCGGGCTGGCGGGGTCGAAGGTGAGCGAGTCGAAGCTGGCCACGCGCGTGACGAAATACTTCACCCACTGGTCGCCGGTCAGGTAGACATTGGCGTCCGCCGTGGTGGCCGGATTGCCCGGCACCGCCCGCGTGCCGAGGTCGCGCGTGGTGAACGGCCCCGCCACCAGCGCGCCTTCGAGCAGGTTGTAGCCGCCCGCCACGGTGACGCCGTTGGCGATCGGGTAGCTCAACTGCAGCGGGTTCTCGATGGTCTTGACGGTGTCGATCTGCGCATCGGACAGGCAGGTGTCGCCGGCATCGGTGCCGCCCGGGCAGCGCAGGCCGGCCAGCACCTGCATGGCGCCCACGCGGCAGCCTTCCACGTTGCTGACCACCTGGTCGGCCGCGCCGTCGAGCCGGTCGCAGGCGGCCATCGCCGCGCTCTGCACCAGCAGCGTCTTGTTGATGTTGAGCCAGCCGGCGCCGCCGTTGAGGTAGAGCGCGCGGCCCACCGCCACGTTCGACAGGCGCGTGCCGGTGTAGTTGAGCGCCGGCTCGTTGGCGATCACGCCGTCGTAGTCGGCCGGCCAGCGCTGGATGTAGCTCAGCGCGTCGCGCCCGCCGGTGGAGGTGCCGAGGAAATACGCGCGGTCCGGCGCGCGGCCGTAGCGCTGCCTGAGCAGTGCGAGCGCGGCGTCGTGGGTCTTCTTGAGGGTGTCGCCGCCGTAGTTGGCCAGCGCCTCGTCATTGGCGGCGAAGGTGCCGTCGGTGATGCTGCCGCTCTGGTGGCCGGAATCGTCGCCCCAGGTGGCGTAGCCGCGCGCCAGCGGCGCCGGGTCGTCCGGCAGCGCGAAGCGCACGGTCTCGGTGCCGTCGATCAGCTTGCCGTCGAAGCCGCCGCCGCCGAACTGGATGGCCTTGCCGTTCCAGGCCGTGGGCAGGTTGAGCGCGAAGTTGATGCTGGGCGCGCTGGCGTCCACGGGCCGGATCTGGCCGCGCACCGCGCAGTACTCGCCCAGCGTGTTGCCGGCGGCATCGGCGGCGATCAGCGTGGCCGAGGCCACCTGCACGCCGCCATTGGACAGCGCCAGCGCGGAAGCCGGCAGCGTGGCGCTGGCCAGCGCCGTGCAGGCATCCTGCGGCGACAGCGAGGGCGAGCCGGGATCCACCGGCGTGGCGGGCGAGCCGTTGCCCGCCGTGCCGCCCGGCACGGCCGGGCCGGCGCTGGCGGCATCGTCCCCGCCGCAGCCGCCGAGCAGCAGGCTGGCCGACAGCGCGGCAGCCAATACCGGCCACGCCAATGCGCGGCCGCAACGAACGGTCTTCATCTTGTCTCCTCCTAGGCTCCCGGTTGAAATGGCCCGGGATGTGGAGCGAGACGGTAGCACCGCGCGGGGCGCAGGTAAAATATATGGAAATTGGCTTTTCCATATCCAACAGATATGGAAAAGCGGCGGGGCCTGGCTTTTCGCGGTCTCCGGGGCGAGAAACGGAGCCGACGGTTTTTCCGGCACGGCGGCATTCGCAAGCGCCCGCCCTCTCCCCGGCCCCTCTCCCCCGGCCCCTCTCCCACTTCGCGGGAGAGGGGAGCAAACCTGTGGCTGACGAAGGTTTGCGGGGAATGCAGAGCGCCCCCGCGGGCAGCGGGTTTTCCGCTCAGTCGTCGCTGTTCGGCGGCAGCTCGGGAAACAGCACTTCGGTGAAGCCGAACCGCGTGAAGTCCTTCACCCGCATCGGGTACAGGATCCCCTGCAGGTGATCGCATTCGTGCTGCACCACGCGCGCGTGGAAATCCTCGGCCACGCGCTCGATGGGCGCGCCCATCATGTCGAAGCCGGTGTATTTCAACCGCGTGAAGCGCGGCACCACGCCGCGCAGGCCTGGCACGGACAGGCAGCCTTCCCAGCCTTCTTCCTGCTCGTCGCCGAGCGGCGTCAGCACCGGGTTGATCAGCACCGTCTTGGGCACGGTCGGCGCGTCGGGATAGCGCGGGTTGCGGTCGAAGCCGAAGATCACCACCTGCAGGTCCACGCCGATCTGCGGCGCGGCGAGGCCGGCGCCGTTGGCGTGGTCCATCGTGTCGAACATGTCGTCGATCAGCGTGCGCAGCTCGGGCGTGTTGAAGCGCGTGACGGGCCGCGCCACCTGCAGCAGCCGCGGATCGCCCATCTTGAGGATGTCGCGGATCATGATTGTTCTCCGTTGGGTTCTGCTTCGTTGGCGGCGCCGGCGAGCAGCGCCAGCATCGCGGCCTCGTCGAGCACCGTGACGCCGAGCGCGAGCGCTTTCTCCAGCTTGCTGCCGGCTTCGGCGCCGGCCACCACGTAATCGGTCTTCTTCGACACCGAGCCGGCCACCTTGGCGCCGGCGGCTTCCAGCTTGTCCTTGGCCTCGTCGCGCGACAGCGTCGGCAGCGAGCCGGTCAGCACGAAGGTCTTGCCGGCCAGCGGCGATTGCGCGACCTCGTCGGGCGCGGGCAGTTCGGCCAGCAGTTCGGCGCGCAGCGCCGAGAGATCGCGCAGCTGCCCGCGCGCGCCTTCGCGCCCGAGAAATTCCTGCAGCGAGGCCAGCGCGTCGGCCGGCAGCTTGCGCTCGGCCAGCCATTCGGCGCTGGCGTCGGCGAGCTGGTCCAGGCTGTCGAGGTCCTGCGCGAGCTGCTCGGCGCGCAGCGCCGTGAGCTTGGGCACGCCCAGCGCCGCCAGCAAAACCGGCAGCGCGAGCTTGTCGGCCAGCGCCGGCAGCGGGCGGCCGCCTTCGACCGGCACCACGCCGTAGCGCAGCAGGTCGTCGATGACCGTCTCGTTGCGCGGCTCCTTGAAGAATTCGTAGATCGACTCGGCCACCACCTCGCCCACGTCCGGCAGCACGCGCAGCAGCGGCAGCGGCGCGCGCCGCACCCAGGCCAGCCGGCCCAGCCAGTCGGCCAGGGTCTTGGCGGTGGACTCGCCGACGTGGCGCGCGCCGAGCGCGAACAGGAAGCGCGCCAGCGGCCGTTCCTTGCTGGCGGCGATGCCTTCGAGGATGTTGTCGGCCCACTTGGTGGCGATCTTGCCCTGCGCCACGGTCTCGGGCACCACGTCGTCGCGCTCGTCGGCCAGGCGCTTGACGTCGAGGAAGTCGTCGCGCGTCAGGCGGTACAGGTCGGCCACGCTGGCGATGCGCTCGAACTCGACGAGGTTGTCGATGTGGCGCTCGCCCAGCCCTTCGATGTCCATCGCGCGGCGCGCGGCGAAATGCCGGATCGACTCCTTGCGCTGCGCCTTGCAGGTCAGCCCGCCGGTGCAGCGCGCCACCGCCTCGCCTTCCTCGCGCACCACGTGCGACTGGCACACCGGGCATTTGTCCGGCATGACGAAGCGGCGGTACGGCTCGGGCAGCTCCGCCGCGAGCGGATCGAATCCGGGCGGGCGCTGCTCCGCGACCACCGCCACCACTTCGGGAATCACGTCGCCGGCGCGCCGCACGATCACGGTGTCGCCGATCAGCACGCCCAGGCGCTCGATCTCGTCCTGGTTGTGCAGCGTGACGTTGGACACCATCGCGCCGCCGACGAACACCGGCGCCAGCCGCGCCACCGGCGTGATGGCGCCGGTGCGGCCGACCTGCACGTCGATGCCGAGCACGGTGGTGGTGCGCTCCTGCGCCGGGTACTTGTGCGCCACCGCCCAGCGCGGCTCGCGCGAGACGAAGCCGAGCCGGCGCTGCAGGTCGAGCCGGTTGACCTTGTAGACCACGCCGTCGATGTCGAACGGCAGGGCCTCGCGGCGCTCGCCGATCTCGCGGTGGAAGGCCACCAGCCCCTCGGCGCCCCGCACCACGCGGCGGTCCTTGTTGACCGGCAGGCCGAACGCTTCGAGCGCGTCGAGCATGCCGCTGTGCGTGGGCGGAATGTCCCAGCCCGCGGTCTCGCCCAGCCCGTAGGCGAAGAAGCGCAGCGGGCGCTGCGCGGCGATGGCCGAATCGAGCTGGCGGATCGCGCCGGCGGCGGTGTTGCGCGGGTTGACGAAGATCTTCTCGCCGGCCTCGCGCTGGCGCGCGTTGAGGCGGTCGAAATCGTCGCGGCGCATGTAGGCCTCGCCGCGCGCCTCCAGCACCGGCGGCGCGTCGCCCTTGAGCCGCATCGGGATGCTCTTGATGGTCCTGACGTTGGCGGTGACGTCCTCGCCGTTGGTGCCGTCGCCGCGCGTGGCGGCCTGCACCAGCAGGCCGTTTTCGTAGCGCAGGCTCAGCGCGAGGCCGTCGAACTTGAGCTCGGCCATGTATTCCACCGGCGCGCCGTCCTCGCCCAGGCCGAGCTCGCGGCGCACGCGCGCGTCGAAGGCTTCGGCGCCGGTGCTCTCGGTGTCGGTCTCGGTGCGGATCGACAGCATCGGCACGACGTGGCGCACCGTGGTGAAGGCCGACAGCGCCTGGCCGCCCACGCGCTGGGTGGGCGAGTCGGGCGTCAGCAGCTCGGGATGCGCGGCCTCGATGGCCTGCAGCTCGCGGTACAGCGCGTCGTAGTCCGCATCGGGAATCGACGGTTCGTCGAGCACGTAATACCGGTAATTGTGGCGATCGATTTCCGCGCGCAGCCATGCGGCGCGCGCGGCGGGGGCATCGCCGGCGGGTGCGGGGGCTTGCGCCGCCGCACCGTCTTGCTTGGGACTCATATTGTGTTTCCGGACCCGCTGCCGATCAGCGGGCAAATATCACAGGCTGAACAGGCGCAGCGCCACCGGCGAGCCGGCCGGCATGCCGCGCGCGTCGAGCTTGTCGTAGAGCGCCTGCAACTGGCCGAAGATGGCGACGAAGGAGGCCTCGCTCAGCGGCCGCATGTTGTCGTCCACCAATTGTGCGCCCATGCGCTGCGCCAGGCTGTAGCCGTATTCGCACACGGTCTTGAACGGCTTGGTGGCCTGTGCCGCGGACGGCACGTCGAGCAGCAGCGTGATCTGGCGCCCGGCCTTGGCCGTGAGATCGTCGCGCAGGAAGTTGGTGTCGCCGAACTGCAGCGTGAACAGCGCGCGCTGCACGCCGTCCGCGCCCGCCTGGTAGCGCGTGAAGCGGGTGCCGTCGCGCGACAGCACCAGGCCGTCCTGGGTGGCCACGGTCTGCACGTAGGCGGCCGACCACGGCGCGCCGTCGGAAATCACATTGACGCCGAGCTGCACGTCGCAGCCGGCGGCGAAGGCATCGAGCTCGCGGCCGTTGGCCACGGTCTCGCTCATGTCGGGCAGCTCGGCGGAGGCGTCGAGCGACTCGGCCAGCGCTTCCACCGCGTTGACGAACTCGGAGAATTCCAGCGCGTTGAGCGCGCCGCCGCGGTTGGCCAGTTGCACCGCCACCTGCAGGTCTTCGTACTGGTGGCCGGCGGTGACGGCTTCCCAGGCGTTGGCCTCGGCGCGCAGGCCTTCGAGGTGCACCTGCTTGGTCCCGGCGCGGCGCAGGCGGCCGGTCAGCGGCAGGATGCGGTCGCCGGACTGCTTGCGCTCCAGGTGCAGCGGCACGATGCAGTCGATCAGCGGATCGATCACGGCCGGCGCGGGCTGGCCTTCGGGCACCAGCGGCTCGGGCTGGAGCGGCGCGCGCGCGCTGCCGGCCTGCGCGCCGGCTTGCGCATGTGCCTCGGCATGGGCTTGCGCATGCGATTCGGCGGCGCCGGCATCTTCGGCATGCCCGGCCGATTGTTCCGCGTCCGCGGTCTCGCGCTGCGCCTCGGCAGCATGGGCGGCATCCGTGGCATCGGCCGGCTTGTGCCGGGCAGCCTTGCCGGCGGCAGGCGAGGCGGCCAGCGCGACTTCGTCCGCCAGGCTCTGGTCGGCGTCGGCGGAACCCGCCGAGGCGGCCGCCATGCCGGCGGCCACCGAGGCCGCGTCCAGCGGCGAGGCCGACAGCGTGGGCTCGCGCCGCTCGGGCTGGCGGTCGGCGGCCGGCTCGTGCAGCCTGGCGTGGACTTCGGGCGTCACCGCCGGGCTGACCACCGGCTCGCGCATCGGCGGCAGATCGTCTTCGGGCTGCAGCGCGCGCGGGCGGCGCGCCTTGCGGATCTGCCACTGGTTGTAGGCCACGACCAGCAGCAGCAGGACGATGCCTGCGACGATGAGGGCGGTCTGTAGCGTCATGCTGCCTCCGCCATCGAGATCGCTGCGTCCATGTCGACCGCGACGATGCGCGACACGCCTTGTTCCTGCATCGTCACGCCGATCAACTGGTGTGCCATTTCCATTGCGATCTTGTTGTGGGAAATGAAGACAAACTGGGTCTTGTCGGACATGCGCGCCACCATGTTGGCGTAGCGCTCCGTGTTGGCGTCGTCCAGCGGCGCGTCCACCTCGTCGAGCAGGCAGAACGGCGCCGGGTTGAGCTGGAACATGGCGAACACCAGCGCGATCGCGGTGAGCGCCTTCTCGCCGCCCGAGAGCAGGTGGATGGTGGAGTTCTTCTTGCCCGGGGGCTGCGCCATCACCTGCACGCCGGCGTCGAGGATTTCGTCGCCGGTCATGATGAGCTTGGCCTGGCCGCCGCCGAACAGCGACGGGAACAGCTCGCCGAAGTGGTGGTTGACCTGGTCGAAGGTGCCTTGCAGCATGGCCCGCGTTTCCTGGTCGATCTTGTGGATCGCGTCTTCCAGCGTGGTGATGGCGTCGACCAGGTCGGCCGACTGCGCGTCGAGGAAGGTCTTGCGCTCGCGCGCCGCGGCCAGTTCGTCGAGCGCGGCCATGTTGACGGGCCCGAGCGCGTTGATGGCGTTGTTCAGGCGCGTGACCTCGCCTTGCAGGTAGGACGGCTTGAGGTCCGGCGTGAGCTTCTCGGCCAGCACGGCCTCGTCGACCTCGGCGGTGGTCAGCTGCTCGGTGAACTGCTCCTGGTTCAGGCGCGCGGCCTGTTCCTTGAGCTGGTACTCGGTGATGCGGTCGCGCAGCGGCTGCAGGCTGCGCTCGGCGGCCAGGCGCTGGTCGTCGAACTGGCGCAGTTGCGCCGACAGCGCGTCGAGCTCGGTGCGCGCGGCCTGGAGCTTCTCCTCCTTCTCGGCGCGGCGCTCCAGCGCTTCCTGCAGGCCGGTGTGGGCGGTCTGCTCGTTGATGGTCTCGAGTTCGGCGCGCGCGTCCTCGAGCGACTGCTCGAGCCGCTCGGACTGGTCGGCGGCGGTCTGGATGTTGCGGCGCAGCTCCTCGATGCGGCTGGCCAGGTTGCGCTCGGCGAACAGCGCTTCCTGCGCGGCGCGCTCGAAATCGCGCAGCTGGTGGCGCGCCGACGACAGCTTGCTGTCGAGCGCCTCGAAGGCCATCTGGTGGTCTTCGTGGGTGGCCTGCATCTCGGCCAGCGCGGCGTCGTGCTGCTCGAAGCTGGCTTCGGATTCGGCGCGGATGGCGCGCTGCTCCTCGATCTGCGCGCGGATTTCTTCCAGTTCCTCGCGGATCTGGCCGCTGCGCGCGGCGTAGCGCTCCATCGCCTGCGACAGCTTGAGCACGTCCATCTGCAGCGCGTGCACGCGGCGCGTGGCCTGCTCGCTGCGGCTGCGCGCGTCGATCAGCAGCGCGCTGGCGTGCGTGTAGGCCGCGTCGGCGCGCACCGACTGGCTCCTGGCCTCGTCGGACAGCAGCATCTGCGCGCGCGCCTGCTTCTGCAGGTTCTCGATCTCCTGCTCGCGCGCCAGCATGCCGGCCTGCTCGGAATCGGCGGCGTACAACTGCACCGCGTTGCGCCCCACCAGGTGCCCTTCGGCCACCACGAAGCTGGCGCCCTCGGGCAGCGTGGCGCGCGCGGCCATCGCCTGGGCCATGTCGGTGGCGGTGTAGATGTCGGCCAGCCAGTCCTGCATCACGGCGCGGATGCCGGGCTCGGTGATCTGCACCAGCGCCATCAGCGGGCGCAGGCCGGCCGGGGTGTCCTGCGGGCGCGCGGCCGGCGGCGGCGAATAGAAGGCCAGCTTGGCGGGCGGCGCGTCGGACAGGAAGGACTGGATCCAGTCCAGGTTGGAGACTTCGAGCGCGGCGAGCTTCTCGCGCAGCACGGATTCCAGCGCGTTTTCCCAGCCCGGCTCGATATGGAGCTTCTTCCACAGGCGCGGCAGCTCGGCCAGGCCGTGCTTTTCCAGCCACGGCTGCACCTTGCCTTCGGTCTGCACGCTTTCCTGCAACTGCTTGAGCGCGGACAGGCGCGCTTCCAGCGCGGCGATGGCGGCGGCCTCGCCCTGCACGCGCTCCTGCGCGGCGCGGCGCTCGCCGTCCAGGCGCGGCACGCTTTCCTCGGCGTCGGCCAGGATCGCCTGCGTTTCTTCCTGCACGGCTTCCTGCTCGGCCAGCTCGGCACGCAGTTCTTCAAGACGGATTTCGTCGGGGCGGTCGAGACCCTTTTCCTCGCCGGACAGGCGCTCGCGGCGCTGCTCGAGCTGCTGCAGCATCTGGTCGGCGCTGCGCTGCTGCGCGGCTTCGAGCTTGAGCGCCTGCTCGGCCTGCATGATGCTGGCGCGCTGCTCGTTGGACAGCGCCTGGGCGTCGCGCCACTGGGCTTCCAGCGTGGGCAGCTCGTCGGTCTTGTGCGCCACGGCTTCCTGCGCCTCCACCGTGCGGCCCTCGGCCACGGCGAGCTCTTCCTCGGCCCGCGCGAGGTCGTCGGTGGCCTGCTCGGACTTGCCCTGCCACTGCTCGCGCTGCGCGGTGAGCGCGGCGATCTGCGCCTGCACGCGGTTGCGCGACTCGACCACGTAGCGGATCTCGGCCTCGAGCTTGCTGACTTCGCCGTTGGCCTCGTACAACGCGCCCTGCGCGCTGTGCATATTGTCGGATGCCGCGTAATGCGCGGCGCGCATGGTTTCGAGCTCGGCCTCGACGTGGCGCAACTGCGCGGTCTGCGCCTCGAGGTCGATCTGGGCCTGCTCGATGGCGCGCTGGTGGCGTTCCTGCTCGGCCTGCGCCTCGCGCTTGCGCAGCAGCCACAGCAGGTGCTGCTTTTCCTCGCCGTCGGCCTGCAGGGTCTTGAAGCGCTGGGCCACCTCGGCCTGGCCTTCGAGCTTCTCGAGGTTGGCGCCGAGCTCGCGCAGGATGTCCTCGACGCGGGTCAGGTTCTCGCGGGTGTCGGACAGGCGGTTCTCGGTCTCGCGGCGGCGTTCCTTGTACTTGGACACGCCGGCGGCTTCCTCGAGGAAGATGCGCATGTCATCGGGCTTGGCCTCGATGATGCGCGAGATCATGCCCTGCCCGATGATGGCGTAGGCGCGCGGGCCCAGGCCGGTGCCCAGGAAGATGTCCTGGATGTCGCGCCGGCGCACCGCCTGGTTGTTGATGTAGTACGAGGAGGTGCCGTCGCGCGTGAGCACGCGCTTGACGGCGATCTCGGCGTACTGGCTCCATTGCCCGGCGGCGCGGCCGTCGGGATTGTCGAACACCAGCTCCACGCTGGCGCGCCCGGCCTGCTTGCGGGCGGTCGAGCCGTTGAAGATGACGTCCTGCATGGACTCGCCGCGCAGCTCGGAAGCGCGTGACTCGCCCAGCACCCAGCGCACCGCATCGATGATGTTCGATTTGCCGCAGCCGTTGGGACCGACGATGCCGACCAGCTGGCCGGGCACTTGAAAATTGGTGGGATCGACGAAGGACTTGAAGCCCGCCAGTTTGATCGAGGACAGTCGCACGGTTGGTCGTGGGGTATCTAGGGTATTGCAGCGTTCAGGGAGGCCGGGCCAGCGCAGAGGCGGGCGGCGCGGGCCGCATTGGGGCGCGCGCCGGGCTCTTGTGCCCGATAGTTGGCGCTAATCATACCATCGCCCCTTCCGCGCCCGGGCGCTTTCAGGGACCTTTCAGCGACCTTTCGGCGCCGCGGAAGAGGCCGTTTCCCCGGCGGCTTTGCACCCCTTCCGATTCACTTTGTGCGGTCCGCGCCCTACACTCAGAGCAGACATCGCGCGCCCGGCGCGGGCCGCCCGTGCGTGGCGGCAACGCACGGCGCGGAACCGGCGGGAAACTTCCGAGGGTTAGTGCTAGTCTCTCCCTTGTCAGCGTGATCCCTGATGCCCATTGCAGTCAGCCCACTAGTCAGCCCCCGTTGCAGTCAGCCCCATTGCAGTCAACCCCTGTCCGGCGGGCAGGTGACGCAGACGGCGTCTCCGGCCCAACGCGGAGCCCTGCTCCGCGCTTCTCCTGGGAGTGTTCAGCATGACCGCCTCTATTCCGGCGAACTCAGACGAAAGCGTGACCGGCCCCGCCGCCGGCGATGCAAGAAAACGGATGCCCTGGTCCATCGGCGAGATCGACTTCGCCGCCATCGACGTGGCGCGCGTGCGCCCGGACCGCGAACTGTTCTACCTGCTGGTGTCCGCCTCCTTTGTCGAGAGCGGCTCCGACACCTACGCCGGCAACCTCGCCACCTACTACGCCGCCAACCCGGAAGCCTCCGGCTGGCTGGCCGAGCACTGGGAAGCCGAGGAGCTGCAGCACGGCCTGGCGCTGCGGCGCTATGTCGAGCACGTGTGGCCCGAATTCGACTGGGAGCGCGGCTACGCGCGCTTCTTCGAGGAATACCGCCACACCTGCTCGGTCGACAACTTCGAGCCCTCCGAAGCGCTGGAGATGGCCGCGCGCTGCGTGGTCGAGACCGGCACCGCGGCGCTCTACCGCTCGCTCGAGCAGGCCAGCGACGAGCCCGTGCTGCGCGACCTGACGCGCCGCATCGCCAACGACGAGGTGCGCCACTACAAGCATTTCTACCGCTACTTCAACACCTTCAACGGCGTCGAGCGGCTCGGCCGCTGGCGCGTGCTGGGCGCGCTGGTGCGCCGCCTGCTGGAAATCAAGAACGAGGACGCGGAGATCGCGCTGCGCAACGTGCTGCGCATCGAGCGCGGCACCGAGGACATTCCGCAGAAGGACGTGCGCCGGCTCAATTCCCGCGTCAGCGCGGTGATCCGTCGCAACCTGCCGATCGAGATGACGGTGAAGATGCTGCTGCGCCCGCTGGACCTGCACGCCGGTGTCGAGCGCGCCATCCGCAAGCCGCTGGTGGCGCTGGTGTCGCGGGCCGTGCTGCACTGAACGCGGCCCGGCGCCCGCCCTAATGGAAACAGGGACAGATGCGGCGGGCAGGTTACGCATGAACGCGGAAAAGACCGCCGGCATGGCGGCCGGTCGATGATGGCAAAGGAAAAACGGCAGGGAAAATGCGGGAGGGAACGGGCCGCGGCCACTTGGGCGGGCCGGCCGGAAAAGCCCGCCAGGCCCGCGCCCCGCGCGCGGGAACGCCCGCCAATCCTCTATAATGTCCGGCTTTGAGCCTTGGCCCTGGCGGCCCGAACCTGACCGTGAACCCCCGACTCGACCTGCTCCAGCCCTACCCGTTCGAGAAACTGCGCGTGCTGGTGGCCAACGTGAAGCCGAACGCCGCGTTGCCCGCGATCAGTTTCGGTATCGGCGAACCCAAGCATCCCACGCCCGCGTTCATCAAGCAGGCGCTGGCGGACGCGCTCGGCGGGCTGGCGAATTATCCCACGACGGCCGGTTCCGACGCCCTGCGGCAGTGCATCGCCGCGTGGCTCCAGCGCCGCTACGGCCTGCCCGCGGTCAACCCGGCCACCGAGGTGCTGCCCGTGACCGGCTCGCGCGAGGCGCTGTTCGCGTTCGCCCAGACCGTGGTCGACGCCAGCCGCCCCGGCGCGCTGGTGCTGTGCCCGAACCCGTTCTACCAGATCTACGAAGGCGCGGCGCTGCTGGCCGGCGCCACCCCGGTGTTCGCCAACAGCGACCCGGCGCGCAACTTCGCCCCGGCCTTCGACCGCATTCCGGCCGAGACCTGGGCCCGCGTGCAACTGGTCTACGTGTGCTCGCCCGGCAACCCGACCGGCGCGGTGCTGTCGCTCGACGACTGGCGCGAACTGTTCGCGCTGTCGGACCGCCACGGTTTCGTGATCGCCTCCGACGAGTGCTATTCGGAAATCTATTTCAAGGAAGGCGAGCCGCCGCTGGGCGCGCTCGAAGCCGCGCGCGAGCTGGGCCGCGCCGAAGGCGCGCATCCGTTCGAGCGGCTGGTGATGTTCTCCAGCCTGTCCAAGCGCTCCAACGTGCCGGGCCTGCGCTCGGGCTTCGTGGCCGGCGACGCCGCCCTGCTGAAGAAATTCCTGCTATACCGTACCTATCACGGCGGCGCCATGAACCCGGCGGTGCAGGCCGCCAGCGTGGCGGCCTGGAACGACGAGGCCCACGTGCGCGACAACCGCGCCGCCTACGTGCGCAAGTTCGCCGAGGTCACGCCGATGCTGGCCGAGGTGCTGGACGTGGCCCTGCCCGACGCCGGCTTCTACCTGTGGGCCGACGTCTCGCGCACCGGCCTGAGCGACACCGAGTTCGCCACCCGCCTGCTGGCCGAGCAGAACGTCACCGTGCTGCCCGGCAGCTACCTGGCGCGCGAGGCCGGCGGCGTCAATCCCGGCGCCAACCGCGTGCGCATGGCGCTGGTGGCCACGCCCGAGGAATGCCTGGAAGGCGCGCGCCGCATCGTCGCCTTCTGCCGCTCGCTCGGCTGAACGCCGCGCCCCCGGATTTCACCGTAGACAACGATCAACCACTGAAAACACGCATATGACGCAAGCACTGCAAGCCCTGATCGACCAGGCATGGGAAGACCGCGCCAGCCTCTCGCCCAAGTCGGCTCCCAACGACATCCGCGAAGCCGTGGCCAACGTGATCGGCCAGCTCGACGCCGGCGCGCTGCGCGTGGCCGAGAAGCAAGGCCGCGACTGGGTCGTCAACCAGTGGATCAAGAAGGCCGTGCTGCTGTCGTTCCGCCTGGAAGACAACGCGCCGATGAGCGCCGGCGGCTTCGCCCAGTTCTACGACAAGGTGCCGACCAAGTTCGCCGGCTGGAGCGCCGACGACTTTGCCAAGGGTGGCTTCCGCGTGGTGCCCCCGGCCGTGGCCCGCCGCGGCTCGTTCATCGCCAGGAACGCGGTGCTGATGCCCTCCTACGTCAACATCGGCGCCTACGTCGACGAAGGCACGATGGTCGACACCTGGGCCACCGTCGGCTCGTGCGCGCAGATCGGCAAGAACGTCCACCTGTCCGGCGGCGTCGGCATCGGCGGCGTGCTCGAGCCGCTGCAGGCCAACCCGGTCATCATCGAGGACAACTGCTTCATCGGCGCGCGCTCGGAAGTGGTCGAGGGCGTCATCATCGAGGAGAATTCGGTGATCTCGATGGGCGTGTATCTCGGCCAGTCGACCAAGATCTACGACCGCGAAACCGGCGAGGTCCACTACGGCCGCGTGCCGGCGGGCTCGGTGGTGGTGGCCGGCAACCTGCCCTCCAAGGACGGCAAGTACAGCCTGTACTGCGCCGTGATCGTCAAGAAGGTGGACGCGCAGACCCGCGCCAAGACCAGCCTGAACGACCTGCTGCGCGGCGACTGATCGCGCCTTGCCCGGGGCGGCGGCGGGAAAATTCCCGCCGCCGCCCCGCCGTCAGACCGATGCCCTCCCTCCGCAAGCGACTCATGGCCCTGGATCCCGCCACCGTCAGCACCGTGCTGTCCCTTCTGCCGACCATTCTCGAGCAGGCCAACAAGACCATCGAGAAGATCAAGAAAGGCCGGCGCAAGGACGGCGCGCCGGAGAACGCCGGACCCGAATCCATCGAAGCGCGCGACGGTTCCGCCGCCGCCCGCATCGCCGAGCTCGAAGCCGCCGCCGTGCAGCAGGCCGAAGCGGTCAAGCTGCTGGCCGAGCAGCACGCCATCACCATCGAGGCGCTGCGCAAGGAAGCCGCGCGGCTGGACCGCCGCCTGCGCCTGATGACCAGCGTGGCGATGGCCGGCGTGGCGCTGGGCCTGGGCGCGCTGGTCGTCGCCCTGAACCTGCTGTTCCGCTAAGCGCCGACAAGGCGCACCGCACACCATGACCGTCCTGCTCTACGGCATTCCCAACTGCGACACCGTCAAGAAGGCCCGCACCTGGCTCGACGCCAACGGCGTGGCCTACACCTTCCACGACTTCAAGAAGCAAGGCGTGGACGAAACGCTGCTGCGCGGCTGGCTCAAGCATGTGCCGCTGGCCACGCTGCTCAACCGCAAGGGCACCACGTACCGCGCGCTGTCGGACGCCGACAAGGCCCGCGCCGAGAGCGAAGCGGGCGCGATCGCGCTGATGCAGCAGAGCCCGTCGCTGATCAAGCGGCCGGTGCTCGACCGCGGCGGGAAGATTTCCGTCGGTTTTTCGGCGGATGGTTACGCCGGGTTGTTCTGACGTTCTTGCGGGGCTGGCGGCAGGTTGCGTGCCGGCGGCTCCCGGGGTGCGCCCGCCGGCACCACCCAACGCAAGAACATCGGCCACCGCCCCCGGAAAGCGTAAACTCCCCGCCCAACCCCCTGTACTGCAGCGCCGGCCCCGAGGCCGCGCACACGCCACCATGAATCCGACCCTCGCCCTCACCGAAGACCTGATCCGCCGCCGCTCCGTCACGCCCGCCGACGAAGGCTGCCAGGCCGTGCTCGAAACCCGCCTCAAGGCCATCGGCTTCGAATGCGAGTGGATCGTCAGCGGCCCCGACGACTTCCGCGTCACCAACCTGTGGGCCGTCAGGCGCGGCACGCAGGGCAAGGACGGCAAGCTGCTGGCCTTCGCCGGCCACACCGACGTGGTGCCCACCGGCCCGCTCGAGCAATGGGGCTCCGACCCGTTCCAGCCCAGCCACCGCGACGGCAAGCTGTACGGCCGCGGCGCGGCCGACATGAAGACCTCGATCGCCGGCTTCGTGGTGGCGTCGGAAGAGTTCGTGCGGCAGCACCCGGACCACGCCGGCTCGATCGCCTTCCTCATCACCAGCGACGAGGAAGGCCCCGCGCACGACGGCACCGTCAAGGTGGTCGAGGCGCTCAAGGCGCGCGGCGAGCGCCTGGACTACTGCGTGATCGGCGAGCCGACCTCGGTCGACACGCTCGGCGACATGGTCAAGAACGGCCGCCGCGGCTCGCTCTCGGGCAAGCTCACCGTCAAGGGCGTGCAGGGCCACATCGCCTACCCGCACCTGGCGAAGAACCCGATCCACCTGGCCGCGCCCGCGCTGGCCGAACTGGTGGGCGAACGCTGGGACGAAGGCAACGAATACTTCCCCGCCACCAGCTGGCAGATGTCGAACATCCACGGCGGCACCGGCGCCACCAACGTGATCCCGGGCCACGTCACGGTCGACTTCAACTTCCGCTTCTCCACCGCCAGCACGCCCGAGGGCCTGAAGGCGCGCGTGCATGCCATCCTCGACCGCCACGGCCTCGACTACGAGCTGGCCTGGACCCTCGGCGGCGAACCGTTCCTGACCGCGCGCGGCGAGCTGTCCGAAGCGCTGGCCGGCGCCATCGAGGCCGAGACCGGCGTCAGGACCGAGCTCTCCACCACCGGCGGCACCTCCGACGGCCGCTTCATCGCCAGGATCTGCCCGCAGGTCATCGAGTTCGGCCCACCCAACGCCAGCATCCACAAGATCGACGAGCACGTCGAAGTGCGCTTCGTCGAGCCGCTCAAGAATGTCTACCGCGGCGTGCTGGAACGATTGATCGCCTGATCGGCTGAACGCCCGATCGACTGAACGCAGAAACACTAGGACCACCGCAATGGCAACGCCCTCCCCCCTGCAAACCGTGCGCGACCTGCTGCGCCTGGCCGTCTCGCGCTTCACCAGGGCCAGGCTGTCGTTCGGCCACGGCAGCGCCAACGCCTACGACGAAGCCGCCTACCTGGTCCTGCACACGCTCGACCTGCCGCTCGACACGCTCGACCCGTTCCTCGACGCCCGCCTGCTGCCCGAGGAAATCGAGGCCGTGCTCAACGTCATCGAGCGCCGCGTCAGCGAGCGCGTGCCCGCCGCCTACCTCACCAACGAAGCCTTCATGCACGGCCTGCGCTTCTACGTGGACTCGCGCGTGATCGTGCCGCGCAGCTTCCTCGGCGAGCTGCTGCAGGAAGGGCTGGAACCGTGGGTCGGCGACATCGCCGAGATCGGCCCGGTGCTCGAGCTGTGCACCGGCTCGGGCTGCCTGCCCATCGTCGCCGCCCACGTCTGGCCGCAGGCGCGCATCGACGCGGTCGACATCTCGCCCGACGCGCTCGAAGTCGCGCGCCGCAACGTGGCCGACTACAAGATGGCCGACCGCATCAGCCTGTACCAGGGCGATCTCTACGCCCCGCTGCCGGCCGGCGCGAAATACGACGTGATCCTCACCAACCCGCCCTACGTCAACGAGACCTCGATGCAGGCGCTGCCCGCCGAATACCTGGCCGAGCCGCGCATCGCGCTGGCCGGCGGCGACGACGGCATGGACGTGGTGCGGCGGATCATCGCCGGCGCCAAGGCGCGCCTCAACCCGGGCGGCGTGCTGGTGGTGGAGATCGGCAACGAGCACGCCAACGTGGAAGCGGCGTTCCCGGAACTGGAACTGATCTGGCTGCCGGTCAGCGCCGGCGAGGAACAGGTGTTCCTGGTGACCTACGAAGGACTGCCGGGCTGACGGACCACGCGGGCGCCGGCGCGCGAGGAAGACGCGCGGCCGGCAGCCCGAGTGAAGCGGCGGCGCCCGGCCGTCAGCCGGCGCGCGCGGGCGCCATCCTGGCCTCGATGCGCGCCAGCAGCCCCTCGACCCAGCGCCGCACCAGCCGGTCCGACGCCACCGCCGGCAGCGAATACGCCATCACCCGGTACACCGCCTTGCGCCGCACCTTGGAGATCCTGGCCGGGTCCGGCCACGCCGGGTTGTCCACCAGCAGCAGCAAGGTCTCCAGCCCGATGACGATGGGCCAGATGCAGGCCAGCCGCAGCCGCACGGCCGAGCCGGGAATGGCCAGCGTGTAGTCGAGCGCCGCGCGGAAATGCCCGAGCGCGTGATGCACCAGCTCGAACAGCAGCGGCCGCGCGCGCGCCGCGCTGGCCGGCGCCAGCAGGTCCTGCGGCGCCAGGCCGTGGCGCGCCAGCAGCGCCGCCGGCAGGTAGCAGCGGCCGATGCGCAGGTCCTTGCCGCAGTCGCGCAGCACGTTGGTCATCTGCAGCGCCTTGCCGAAGCGCACGCCCAGCGCCAGCATGGTGTCGGGGCCGGCCTTGAGCACGCCCGGCATGTGCGCATAGGTCATGGTGGTCCAGAACTCGCCCACGCAGCCCGCCACCAGGTAGGTGTAGCGGTCCAGCTCGTCCAGCGTGCGCAGCGCGACGAGGCGGCCGGAGGCTTCGTCGGGAAACGTGCGCAGGTCGAATTCCATGCCGCTGGCCAGCGTCGAGACGATGCCGCGCACGGCCTCGCGGTCAGACTCGCTCAACTGCGGCAGGATCGCCAGCGCGGGGCCGAGCGATTCGAGCAGGACCTTTTCGTCGGACTGCTGTTGCTGCGCGCCGACCTCCTGCGCCATGCGGCGCATCAGCGCCGCGTCGCCGGCGGCGCCGTTGACCTGGTCGCGGAACGACAGCAGCAGGGCCAGCCGCTGCGCCGGCGGGATCAGCGAGGTGTCGGCGATGGTGTCGGCCGCGCGCGCGAGCAGATAGGCCAGCCCGATCGGATCGCGCATGCCCGCGGGGAGGATGCGCAGCGTGAGATAGAAAGAGCGCGATACGCCCTTGAGCAGCGGACCGAGCAGGAAGGCCCGGGTTGGATTCGGCATGAGCGGGAAAGCCGGCGGCACCGGCGAATTTGGCTGTGCCGGATTGTATACGGCAAGCGCCGGATGCAGCGCCGCCGCGCGGCGGTTTCCTTGCCTGCCCGCCGGCCGCTGCCAGCTACCAGCCGGCCAGCGCCCTGCCCGCGGCCTCGCGCACCTGCTCGACCACGCCTTCGCGCCAGTCATCGGCGTCGCCATAGAACGCGCGCCACATCGCCTGGTGGATCAGCTCGCGCTGGCCTTCGTCGGCCTCGGGATGCAGGTGCAGCCAGTGGTCGCCGCGCAGCGCCTCGAGCACCTCGGTCACGGGCAAGGTGCCGAACTCCAGCGCGATGCCGCTGTAGTCCACCGCGGGCAGCGTCTGCGGCACCGCCTGCCAGGCCATGCCCGTGAGGTTGGCCGAGGCCGACGAGCCGTCGTGGATGGAGGTGACGTGGCTGCCCCAGATGGCGCGCGCGCGGGCGACCGGCGCGGCCGCGTCCGGGCCCATGTAGATGGGCTCGCCGTAGCCGCGCGGGCCCAGGCCGGTATGGATGTCCAGCCAGCGCAGCGCCTCGCGCCCGGCGCCGTAGCGGGCCAGGATGCGGCGCAGCGTGTAGTTGCTCCAGGTGGCCTTGCCGCCGCCGAAGAACAAGCCGTCCGGCGCGTGGTACTGGCCCGCGCTGACGGCCGCCTGGTACCACGGCAGGCCTTTCGCCATCACCGACCGCATCAGCGCCGCCTGGTCGGCCTCCGAGGGCGGCCACTGCGCGGGCAGCAGCAGCGGCGCGATCTGCGCGTAGGGCGCGTTCTCGGGCAGGGGCCGGGTGAAATCCATGAAATTGCGGTTGAGGTCGACGTTGTCCTCGTTGACGCGCCGCAGATGCGAAAAGCCGTAGGGATTGACCGCGTGCACCAGCATCAGCGCCACGCCGGCCCCGGCGCACGCCGCGCGCAGGTCCGCGTCGCCGAGCAGCGCGACCTGCGCGCCGGAGCCGCAGAAGCCCTCCACGCCGTGCACGCCCGACGTCACCAGTAGCACGCGCCGGGCCTCGGCGGCGCCGGCCCAGGCCACGTCGATGGCCAGCTCCTCGCCGGCGCTGCCGCGCATGGTCGGGTGCGGGAAACCGGCCAGCGTGGCGCCGGCGGCGCGCGCCGCGTCGAGAAATTTCCGCCGGGCTTCGGCGTAGCTGCGGGAAAAGCCGGTATGCACGGACATGACAGCGTATTTCGCGCCTGGCGAGCAGTGGAGGTGCCGGTATTAGACGCCAACCGGGCGGCTATTGCCATCGGGCCTTCCCGGAGGCCCGACGCGGCTCAGCCCCGGCCCGCGCCCGCCTTGTCCGCGCCGGCCTCGCGCAGCAGCGGCGAGCGGAACGCATGCGGATGCATCTCGATGCCCGCCGCGGCAAGCTGCGCGGCGGACAGCACCAGGTGGCGCGCGAGCCAGTCGTGGAGGCTGCGCAGGAAGCGCTGCTGCTCCAGCCGGCTGGATTCGCGGATGGCGCGTTCGAGCTTGACGTGGGCGGTGTAGACGTCGAGCAGATTGAGGCTCTTGAGCTTGGCCGGCGTGGTGGCGCTGCGCTCGATGGCGAGGATGCGCCGCACCTGCGCCTCGGGCAGGTCGCCGCTGCGCAGGTAGTCCTGGTAGACCTCCTCCAGCGCCGGGAAGCGCACCGTGGGCTGCACGCGCGGCACGCCGGCCACCTTCTCCATGCGCAGCACCAGGTAGCGGATGGCGTCGGCGCGGCGCCGGGCGGCGTCGGCGGAGGCATCGCGGCGGACGCCGGCGCGGCGCGCGCGGAGCGGGGCCGGGGCGGTCAGCTCGAATTCCTCGGCCGACGGCGGCGTGGCCGCGGGCACGGCGGCGGCGGGGCCGGCGTCGCGCTCGGTGTAGTCGGGCACCAGGTCGAGCCCGGCCGGCTCGGCCAGCACGGCGCGCGCGCAGGCCTCGCCGAACGGGTGCTCGTGGCCGTGCGCGTCGCGCAGGATGTAGGCCTGCCCGTTGCCGAAGCCGTGATGGCGCGCGCGCCCCACGTGCTGGTGGCAGCGCGTGGCGGGGTCGACGAAATCCTTGCGTACTGGGGTCCAGCTTTCGCCGTTGACTGCGGTCATGAATCTGCGCGTGATGGCCGCCGCGCGCGGCACGATGAGTGAATGCAGGACAGCCTGGCCGCGGCATCCTTGCCGCGGCCAGGCCGCTATTGTCCTCCAATCGCGGCCGCGCCGGCCGGCGCGCCTACCTGAGCATGAACGACATCGCCGACAGGCAGTTGAGCATGCGCACCGCCGCCTGCACCGAGGCGGCGTCGAACACCAGCGTGACGCCGTCCACGCGCTCGAGCGCGGGCCACTGGCAGAACAGGTCGGCATAGGCGGGGCTGTGCGCCTGCAGGCGGCACCGCACCGGGCCGGGAATGCGCAGCGGCTGTCCGCCGGCCTCGCGCACGGCCTGCCCGGCGGCGGCGGCGATGGCCTCGCGCGCGGCCGCCGGCGACAGCGTGGTGCCGCTGCCGTGGCCGCCGGCTTGCTTGGTCCGCACGTAGCGCACCCACGGCATGAGCGGCCGCGTCTCTTCGACGAACACGTCGTCGCCGCTGGCCATCAGCACCGGCACGCCGAACTCGCCGGCCAGCGCGCCATACAAGCCGGCCTCGCCCATCTCCTGCCCGCCCAGCCAGACGCGGGCGAAGGCGCTGCTGTTGATGGTGTGGGCCAGGATGCCGCGGCTCTGCGCGCGGCCGTGGTAGCCGACCATGAACACGCCGTCGCAGCCTTCCACGCCGGCCATCATGCCGAGATAGCGCGGCTTGCCCAGCACCAGGCGCGCGCGCGGGTCGAGCTGGTCGGGCAGCAGGTTGCGAAAGCCGCCGTGCGAGTCGTTGACCAGCACTTCGGTGGCGCCGCCGGCGAAGGCGCCCTGCACCGCGGCGTTGGCCTCGGCGGTCATCCAGGCGCGCGCGCGCTCGTATTCGCCGTTGCCGGCGCGGGCCTGCTCGGCGTGGAAGACGCCGGCGACGCCTTCGATGTCGGTGGAAATCAGGATCTTCATCGCGCTCCGGGATCAGTCGGCGGGCGCCGCGTGGCGCGCCAGCCATTGTGGCAGTTCGGGCATCAGCTCGCGCAGCGCGATGCGGCGGTGGCCGTCGCGGCCGCTCACGCTTTCGGCCCGCCACAGCGCGTTGAGGATGGCCTGCTCGACGCTGTCGGCGGCGGCCTGGAACAGCGCGTCGAGCCGGCTCTCGTGCAGCATGGCCAGCGCCGGCATGGGCGCGTCGGCCTGCTGCGGCACGGTGCAGGCGGTGGAGAACGCCAGCGCGATGTCGCCCGAGCCGTGGCCGAACACCGAGCCGGTGCGGGCCAGCCCGGCGCCGGCGCGCAGCGACAGGCGGCGCAGCTGGCGCGCGTCGAGCGGGGCGTCGGTGGCGACGATCATGATGATCGAGCCCTTCTCCGGCCCGGCCTGCGCTTCGGCGTGCGCCCGCGCCTGCAGGCGCGCGGCCAGCCTGCCGCCCAGGCGCGCGCCGGCCACGGTGAGGTTGGGCAGCACGCCGAAGTTGGATTGCACCAGCGCGCCCACGTGGTATGCGCCCGCCCGGCGCGAGGCCGAGCCGATGCCGCCCTTGAGCCCGAACGAGGACATGCCGCGCCCCGCCCCCACCGCGCCCTGCGCGAAATCCGCGGCCGCCGCCGCGCAGGCCTGCGCGTAGTGCGCCTCCCGCACCGGCATGGCCTGGATGTCGTTGAGATAGCCGTCGTTGCACTCGAACACCAGCGGGTTGACGGTCGGCCAGGCGCGGCCGATCTCCGGGTTGGCGGCGATGGCCTGGCGGATCTGCGCCTGCGCCAGCGCGCCCACGGCGAAGGTGTTGGTGAGCGCGATCGGCGTCTCCAGCACGCCGAGCTCTTCCACCTGCACCAGCCCCACGCTCTTGCCGAAGCCGTTGAGCACGGTGGCGGCGGCCGGCACCTTGTCGGCGAACAGGTTGCCGGCGTGCGGCAGCACCACCGTCACGCCGGTCTGGCACGCGCCGCGCGCCAGCGTGCAGTGGCCCACGGTCACGCCGGGCACGTCGGCGATGGTGCCGCGCGCGCCGGCCGGCAGCGCGCCGATGTGGGTCAGCTCGTGGATCGGTTCCTGGCGCATGTGCGGCTCGCGCTCAGCGGCGGTCGATCTTCGGGTCGAGCGCGTCGCGCAGGCCGTCGCCGAGCAGGTTGAAGGCGAGCACCGTGAGGAAGATCGCCAGGCTGGGGAAGATCGCCACGTGCGGCGCCGTGACCATGTCGGCGCGCGCCTCGTTGAGCATGGCGCCCCACTCGGGCGTGGGCGGCTGCGCGCCCAGGCCGAGGAACGAGAGGCTGGCGGCGGTGATGATCGAGGTGCCGATGCGCATCGAGAAATACACCACGATGGACGAGATCGTGCCCGGCAGGATGTGCCGCATCAGGATGGTCCAGTCGGACGCGCCGATGCTGCGCGCGGCCTCCACGTAGGTCAGGCGCTTGAGCATCAGCGTGTTGCCGCGCACCAGGCGCGCGAACGCGGGGATGCTGAAGATGGCCACGGCGAAGATCACGTTGGTCATGCCGTTGCCGAGGATGGCGACGATGCCGATCGCCAGCAGGATGCCGGGAAACGCGAACAGCACGTCCGAGATGCGGCTGACGATGCGGTCCCACCAGCCTTCGTAGTAGCCGGCCAGCAGGCCCAGCACGGTGCCGACGATGGCGCCGATGATGACGGAGAAGAAGCCCGCCGCCAGCGAGATGCGGGTGCCGGCCAGGATGCGGCTGAAGATGTCGCGCCCGAGCGAGTCCACGCCGAACCAGTGCGCGGCCGAGGGGCCGGCGTTGAGCGCGTCGTAGTCGAAGAAGTTCTCGGGGTCGTAGGGCACCAGGTACGGCGCGAAGACCGCCACCGCCACCAGCAGCAGCACGAACACGCCGGCGCCCAGCGCCAGGTGCTGCTTGCGGAATTTGCGCCAGAACTCGGTCCAGGGCGTGCGCACCGCTTCCGGCGCGGCGGCGGGCGCGGCGGCGTTGCCGCCGGCGGACGTGGAAAGCTGGGTCATGCCGGCCTCTCCTTACTTGTAGCGGATGGCGGGGTTGATGACGGTGTACAGCACGTCGACCACCAGGTTGATCAGGATGAACTCGAGCGAGAACAGCAGCACCTCGGCCTGGATGACCGGGTAGTCGCGCATCTCCACGGCGTCCACCAGCAGGCGGCCGAGGCCGGGCCAGTTGAAGACCTTCTCGACCACGATCGAGCCGCCCAGCAGGAAGCCGAACTGCAGGCCCATCATGGTGACCACGGGAATCATGGCGTTGCGCAGGCAGTGCTTGGCCACCACCAGCAGCTCGCCCACGCCCTTGGCGCGCGCGGTGCGCACGAAATCTTCCTGCAGCACCTCGACGAAGGACGCGCGCGTGAAGCGGGCCATCACGGCGGCCACCGCGGCGCCCAGCGTGAGCGAGGGCAGGATGTAGTGCTTCCAGGAATCGGCGCCGATCGACGGCAGCCAGCCCAGCTGCACCGAGAACACTTCCATCAGCAGCATGCCCAGGGCGAAGGCCGGGAACGAGATGCCGGACACCGCCAGCGTCATGCCGAGGCGGTCGGGCCAGCGGTTGCGCCACACCGCGGAGGTCACGCCGATCGCCATGCCGAAGACCACCGCCCACACCATCGAGGCCAGCGTCAGGTACAGCGTGGGCATGAAGCGGTCGCCGATCTCCTCGCCGACCGGGCGCTTGGTGCGCAGCGAGTTGCCGAATTCCCAGCGCAGCGCGTTCGAGAAGAACTGCGCGAACTGCTCGGGCAGCGGCTTGTCCAGGCCGAGGTCGCGGCGCACCAGCTCCACCGTGGCCTGGTCGGCCTCGGGGCCGGCCGCGAGCCGGGCGGGATCGCCGGGCAGCAGGTGGACGAACATGAAGACCAGCACCGCCACGATCAGCAGTGTGGGAATCACGCCCAGGAATCGTTTGAGAAAATAATTCAGCATGATGCACCGGAAAGAAAAAGACCGCGGGCCGCCCGCCCTGCCCCCGCATCCGCGGGCGGGCGGTCATGCACGGCTTGCTGCGCCGTACTGCCTGCGGGTACTGCCTGGTACTGCTTGGTACTGCTTGGTACTGCTTGGTACCGCCTGCCGCCGGGCCGGGCCGCCTGCGCCCGGCAGCCCGCAGCCCTTATTGCTTGATGTCGATCTCGTCGAAGTTGAACGAGCCGTCGGGCATCACGTAGGCGCCGCTCAGGCGCTTGGCGCGCGCGAACAGCACCTTCTCCGTCACCAGGAAGGCCCACGGCGCGTCCTTCCAGATCTGCTGCTGCGCGTCCTTGTACAGGCGGGCCTTCTCGGCGCGGTCGGTGGTGCGCAGCGCGTTGGCGATGTCGGCGTCGACCTGGTCGTTCTTGTAGTACGCGGTGTTGAGCAGCTTGGGCGGCATCGACTCGGAGGCCAGCAGCGGGCGCAGCGCCCAGTCCGACTCGCCGGTCGAGGACGACCAGCCCACGTAGTACATGCGCACGCCGGCGTCTTCGGGCTTCTGCACGCTCTCGACCTTCTCCACGCGCTGGCCGGCTTCGAGCGCCTGCACCTGCGCCTTGATGCCGACCTGCTGCAGCTGCTGCTGCACGAACTGGATCACCTTCTGCGCGGTGGTGTGGTTGTAGGCCGACCACAGCGTGGTCTCGAAGCCGTTCGGGTAGCCGGCTTCCTTGAGCAGCGCGCGCGCCTTGGCCGGGTCGTACGGCCACGGGCCCAGCTTCTCGGCATAGTCCACGCCCGCGGGCACCACGCCGTCGGAAGGCGTGGCGTAGCCGGCGAAGGCCACCTTGGCCAGCGCGTCCTTGTTGATGGCGTAGTTGATGGCCTGGCGCACCTTGGGGTCGTTGAACGGCTTGACCGTGGTGTTCAGGCTCAGGTAGCGCTGGATGATCGACGGCGCGTCGATCAGGTCCACCTTGGGATTGCCCTTGAGCACGGCGGCCTGCTCGAACGGGATGCTGAAGGCGAAGTCCGCTTCGCCGGTCTGCATGATGGCCGCGCGCGTGTTGTTGTCCACCACCGGCTTCCAGGTGATGGTGTCGATCTTCGGGTAGCCGGTCTTCCAGAAGCCGGCGAACTTCTTGCCCTTGAGGTGATCGGGCTGCTTCCACTCGACGAACTCGAACGGGCCGGTGCCGACCGGGTGGAACGCGATGTCCTTGCCGTACTTCTGCAGCGCGGCCGGCGAGATCATCACCGCCGACGGATGGGCCAGCACGTTGATGAACGGCGAGAACGGCTCTTTCAGCGTGACCTTGACGGTGCTGGCGTCCACCACGTCGGTCCTGGCCACGCGGTTGAACAGCGTGTAGCGCTTGAGCTTGTTGGCCGGGTTGGTGACGCGGTCGAAGTTGGCCTTGACGGCGGCGGCGTCGAAGGTGGTGCCGTCGTGGAACTTCACGCCCTTCTTGAGCTTGATGGTGTAGGTCAGGCCGTCCTTGCTGGCTTCATAGCTTTCGGCCAGCACGTTGACCAGCTTCATGTCCTTGTCGAAGCCGAACAGGCCCTGGTAGAAGGACTTGCTGGCGGCCTGCGACAGCGTGTCGTTCGCGTCGTACGGGTCGAGCGTGGTGAAGGTGGAATACACCGCCATCACGGCATCCTTGGCGGCGAAGGCGGGGCCGGCGCCGAGCGCGGCCAGGGCCAGGCCGCCGGCGATCAGCTTCGAGGGGGCCAAGCGGAACATCATCCGGGTCATCATCGATTCTCCTTGGAAAGGCGTCGGTTAGTAGGCACCGCCGATGGCGTGCCGGGCTACGAAATGCTGCGAGGCGGCGCTGCCGCCGACGGCCACCAGCGGCTGCACCAGCGGCTCGTCGCCGAGCAGCCGGATGGGGCTAGGGATCTCGTCGTTGAGCGGCTCGCGCTTGAGGTGGCGGCGCGCCGGATCGGCGATCGGCACCGCCGACATCAGCTTCCTGGTGTACGGGTGCTGCGGGTTCTCGAAGATCGCGCGGCGCGGGCCGATCTCCACGATCTGGCCCAGGTACATCACCGCCACGCGGTGGCTCACGCGCTCCACCACCGCCATGTCGTGCGAGATGAACAGGAAGGCGATGCCCATCTCGCGCTGCAGGTCCAGCATCAGGTTGACGATCTGCGCCTGGATGGACACGTCGAGCGCGGACACCGACTCGTCGGCCACCACCACCTTGGGGTTGAGCGCGAGCGCGCGCGCGATGCAGATGCGCTGGCGCTGGCCGCCCGAGAATTCATGCGGGTAGCGCGAGGCGTGCGCCGCGCTCAGGCCCACCTTTTCCAGCAGCCAGGCCACGCGCTGCTCGGCCTCCTTGCCGCTGGCCACCTTGTGCACCAGCAGCGGCTCCATGATGGAGTAGCCCACCGGCACGCGCGGGTCGAGCGAGGCGAACGGGTCCTGGAAGATGAACTGGATATTGCGGCGCAGGGTCTGCAGCGCGCCGCCCTTCATCTGGCTGATGTCCTGGCCGTTGAATTCGATGGTGCCGCTCTGGCTGTCGACCAGGCGCAGCAGCGAGCGGCCGGTGGTGGACTTGCCGCAGCCGGACTCGCCCACCAGCGCCAGCGTCTCGCCGGGATGGAGGTCGAAGCTCACGCGCTCGACCGCGTGCACGCGGCGCGCCACGCGGCCCAGCAGGCCGCCCGGCACGTCGAAGCGAGTCACCAGGTCGCGCACGCGCAGGATCGGCGCGGCGCCGGCCGGCACGGTGTCCTGCGGCGCCTCGGGCGCGGCCGGCGCGGACTGGTCGAGCTGCAGCAGCGGGAACTTGGCGGGCCAGTCGGTGCCCTGCATGGCGCCGAGCTTGGGCACGGCCGACAGCAGCGCGCGCGTGTACGGATGCGCGGGCGCGGCGAAGACCTGCTCGGCGGTGCCCTCCTCCACGCGTTCGCCGCGGTACATCACCAGCACGCGGTCGGCCACCTCGGCCACCACGCCCATGTCGTGGGTGATGAAGACCACGCCCATGTCCATCTCGGCCTGCAGGTTGCGGATCAGCTGCAGGATCTCGGCCTGGATGGTCACGTCGAGCGCGGTGGTCGGCTCGTCGGCGATCAGCAGCGCCGGCTTGCACGACAGCGCCATCGCGATCATCACGCGCTGGCGCATGCCGCCCGAGAGCTGGTGCGGGAAGCGGTCCAGCACGCGGCGCGCCTCGGGAATGCGCACGATCTCCAGCATGCGCAGCGCTTCGGCGCGCGCCTCGGCGCGGCCCTTGCCCTGGTGCAGGCGGATCGACTCGGCGATCTGCTCGCCCACCGGGAACACCGGGTTGAGCGAGGTCATCGGCTCCTGGAAGATCATGGCCACGTCGCTGCCGCGCACGCCGCGCATGGTGGCGTTGTCGGCGCGGGCGAGATCGATCACCTCGCCGCCGCGCCGGCGCAGCGCCATGCTGCCGCCGGCGATCTTGCCGCCGCCGTGCTCGACCAGCCGCATCAGCGCCAGCGACGTCACCGACTTGCCCGAGCCCGACTCGCCCACCACGGCCAGCGTCTCGCCGCGGTCGACGTGGAAGCTCAGGCCGCGCACGGCCTCCACGGTGCGCTCCGAGGTGGAAAAGCGCACGGTGAGATCGTTGACGGAAACCACCCGCTGCGGTGGCAGGACGATGCCCGCTTGGGCCGACCGGGAAGAGGATGCTGCAGCCACTTGGACCCCTTGATGCCTGTTGATGCTGTTGATGCCGGGATGGATCGATGCCGCGCCTGCCGGCTCAACCGTAGATCCACACGTTGACCGCCTCGCCCACCCGGGCGAAACCGCGGTACATGCCTTCGGTGTTGAACGGCAGCGCGACGTTGCCGGCGCGGTCCACCGCGATCAGGCCGCCGCGGCCGTCGATGGCCGGCAGCTTCTCCATCACCACGCGGCGCGCGGCCTCGCCGAGCGGCAGGCCCGCGTAGCGCATCTGCGCGGCCACGTCGTAGGCCGCCACCGCGCGGATGAACATCTCGCCGGTGCCGGTGGCCGACACCGCGGCCACGTCGTCGGCATAACAGCCGGCGCCGATGATGGGCGTGTCGCCGACGCGGCCGACCTGCTTGTTGGTGACGCCGCCGGTGGAGGTGGCCGCGGCCAGGCGCCCCTGCGCGTCGCAGGCCACCGCGCCCACGGTGCCGAACTTGCTGTCGGGGTCGATGGGCTCGGCCGCGCGGCTGGCGGCGTCGTGGTCGAGCGCCGTGCCGGCGGTGCCGCGCGCGCGCTCCCATTGCTCGCGGCGCGCCTCGGTGAAGTAGTAGGCGGGCTCCACCAGTTCCAGGCCCCGCGCGCGCGCGAAAGCCTCGGCGCCGTCGCTGGCGAACAGCACGTGCTCGCTCTGCTCCATCACCGCGCGCGCGGCCAGCACCGGATTGCGCAGGCACTTGACGCAGGCCACCGCGCCGGCGGCGCGGGTGGCGCCGTCCATGATGGCGGCGTCGAGCTCGTAGGTGCCGGCGCGGGTCAGCACGGCGCCGCGGCCGGCATTGAACAGCGGGCAGTTCTCGAGCAGGCGCACGGCTTCGGTGACGGCGTCGAGCGCGCTGCCGCCGTCGGCCAGCACGCGCTGGCCGGCTTGCAGCACGCCGCTCAGCGCGGCGGTGTATTCCGCCTCCCGGGCGGGGCTCATGGCGGCACGGGTGATGGTGCCGGCGCCGCCGTGGATGGCGATCACAGGGGTAAGGTTGGGGTTCACGATGCGTCGGGAGTGGGTTTCTTGCGGCGCGCGGGCGCGCCCTTGGCGCGGCCTTCGGCTGCTTCGTCGTGGCGCTCGCGCGCGTCGCGGCCCTGGCCGGGCGGCGCGCCGTGCAGCCACGGCAGCAGGAATTCGGTCATCTCGGCGGCGGCCTTGACGGCGTGCGCGGCGCGGTGCGCCACGGCGCCGCACAGGCCTTCGATGAAAGCCAGCACGGCAGTGTCCGAGTTGGCGGAAAGCTGGCGGCCGGTGTGCGCGTACAGCGCGATGTCGGCCAGCGCCGCCAGCGGCGAGGTCGGCCCGTCGGTCAGCGCCACGATGCGCGCGCCGTGCGCGCGCGCGCGCCGCGCGATGGTCACGGTGTCGTACACGTAGCGCGGAAAGCCGATCACGATCAGCAGGTCGCTGGGCTGCAGCTTGAACAGCGCGCGCGCCGCGGTCGACGCGCCGCCCGCGCCCGACACCGAGATCACGGTGCGGCACGACAGGTCCAGCCCGTGCTGCAGCAGCCCGGCCAGGAAACCGCTCGCGCCGAAGCCCACCACGAACACGCGCTCGGCCGACAGGATGGCTTCCACCGCGCGCTCGCAGGATTCGGCATCGAGCCCGCGGCGCGTGGCCTCGAGGTTGCGCACGTCCTCGTCGAGCGAGGCGGCGATGACCGCCGCCACCGTGGCCGGGCGCTCCAGTTCGGTGCGCAGCTTCTCGACCGGCGCCAGCGTGGCCTCGAAACCGCGCACCAGTTCGGTGCGGAACTGCGGATAGCCCTCGAAGCCGAGCGCGTGCGCGAAGCGGTTGGCGGTGGCCACCGAGACCTCCACCGCCGCCGCCAGTTCGTCGATGCGCATGGTGGCGGCGCGGAACGGGTTGCCCAGCACGTATTCGGCCATGCGCTGGTGCGCGGGCGTCAGCGTGGGCAGGGCGCGGGCGATGCGCTCGGTGATCGAGCCGTTGCCGTTCTTGCCGGAGGATCCGTTGGTGCCGGAATTGCCGGAGTTGCCGAGGGACATGGGTGCGGTTCTGGTTGACGGGATGCGCCGCCGCGAAGCCATGCACGAAAAAAAAGCATGCAGGCGGTGCGCATCTATGTAAATTAATTTACACGCAAAACGCGTACCATGAAAATAGAGTTTTACGCGGGCAAGGGTTTATACCTAGGCTGCCGTCTCCTTGCCATCCCTTTGCCGTCCCTGCGCGGCCACCGCCGGAACCCGCGCGCGGCGGCCAACCGAACCTCGCCGCCATCCTCCGCCATACGCCGCCGCGCGCCGCCATTTGACGGGCAGCATCATGCGAAGCGGCTACAATGCCGGGTTGACCCGTGCCATGCCGGGCCGGCCATCGCTCATCTCCGGCGGCTTTATCTCCAGCTTTCCCCTCCCGTGATCCGAATCGACCAGCTAGTCCTCCAGCGCGGCACCAAGGTGCTGTTCGACCACACCAGCGTGACGCTGAACCCCGGCGAGCGCGTCGGCCTCGTCGGCGCCAACGGCAGCGGCAAGTCGACCCTGTTCGCCATGCTGCGCGGCGAGCTGCATCCGGACGGCGGCGACGTCGCCATCCCGCCGCAGTGGCGCATCGCCCACGTGGCGCAGGAAACCCCGGCGGTCGCGCGCAGCGCGGTGGAATACACCATCGACGGCGACACCCGCCTGCGCGAGATCGAGGCGCGCATCGCCGCGGCCCAGGCCAGCGGCGACGGCACCGCCGAGGCCGACGCCCACGCCGCCTTCGCCGACGCCGACGGCTACACCGCGCCGGCGCGCGCCGAGGCGCTGCTGCTGGGGCTGGGCTTCACGCTGGCGCAGGTGTCGCAGCCGGTGGCGTCGTTCTCGGGCGGCTGGCGCATGCGGCTGAACCTGGCGCAGGCGCTGATGTGCCCGTCCGACCTGCTGCTGCTCGACGAACCGACCAACCACCTGGACCTCGACGCCATCGTCTGGCTGGAAGACTGGCTGGCGCGCTATCCCGGCACGCTGGTGATGATTTCGCACGACCGCGAATTCCTCGACGCGATCTGCAACGTCACCGTGCACATCGAAAACCAGCAACTGCGCCGCTACGGCGGCAACTACACCCAGTTCGAGACGCTGCGCCTGCAGCAGATGGCGCTGCAGCAGTCGGCCTACTCGCGCCAGCAGAAAGAGATCGCCCACCTCGAATCGTTCATCACGCGCTTCAAGGCCAAGGCCACCAAGGCGCGCCAGGCGCAGAGCCGGGTCAAGGCGCTGGAAAAGATGGAACGGCTGGCGCCGGTGCACATCGCCGCCGGCTTCGCCTTCGAGTTCCGCGAGCCGGACTCGGCGCCCAACCCGATGATGGTGCTCGAAGGCGTGGACTGCGGTTATCCGCCGCCCGCGCCCGGCGCGCCGCCCGTGACCATCCTGCACAACCTGTCGCTGTCGATCCAGACCGGCCAGCGCATCGGCCTGCTCGGCGCCAACGGCCAGGGCAAGTCCACGCTGGTGAAGACGCTGGCGGCCACGCAAGAACCGCTGGCCGGCAAGCTGCGCCAGGGCAAGGGCCTGCAGATCGGCTACTTCGCCCAGCACCAGCTGGAGACGCTGCGCGACCAGGACTCCCCGCTGCAGCACCTGGCGCGCCTGGCGCCCGACACGCGCGAGCAGGAACTGCGCGACTTCCTCGGCAGCTTCAACTTCCGCGGCGACATGGCCACCGCGCCGATCGAGCCGTTCTCCGGCGGCGAGAAGGCGCGCCTGGCGCTGTCGCTGATCGTCTGGCAGAAGCCCAACCTGCTGCTGCTCGACGAACCGACCAACCACCTCGACCTCGACACCCGCGAAGCGCTGACGATGGCGCTGGCGCAGTTCGAAGGCACCCTGATCGTGGTCTCCCACGACCGCCACCTGCTGCGCGCCACCACCGACCAGTTCATGCTGGTCGGCGACGGCACCATGAAGCCGTTCGACGGCGACCTCGACGACTACCGCGACTGGCTGCTGCAACAGGCGGCGGCCAAGCGCAACGCCGCCAGCGCCGCGCAGGCCCCCGCCGCGGGCGACGGCGCCGCCGCGGTCAACCGCCGCGACCAGCGCCGCGCCGAAGCCGACGAACGCCAGCGCCTGACGCAGTTGCGCAAGCCGCTGACCAAGGAACTGGAAAAGGTGGAAAAGCGCATGGCCGTGCTGCAGCAGGCCAAGAGCGAGATCGATGCGTTCATGGCCGACGAGAGCAGTTATGCGGAGGGTAACAAGGGGAAGTTGATGGAGATGCTCAAGCGGCAGGGGGAAGTGGGGGGGGAACTTGATACGCTGGAGGAGCGTTGGCTGGAGTTGCAGGAGCAGATTGAGGGGATTGTTTGATTTTTTGGAAGGTTATTTCAATTTTAATGGCTTAATGTTAATGGCTTAATGTCAATGGCCACTTCTTAACGTCAACGGCTG